>JABSRZ010000009.1 GCA_013214705.1 Hyphomicrobiales bacterium | reverse complement strand
TCGGAGGTGAAAAACCTTGCCAGCCAAACCGCCCAAGCCACGGTGGAGATATCTAACCAGATTAACACCATTCAAGAGGTGACCAATGTGACGGTGACGGCGATTGGTGAGATTAGCGACACGGTGCGTGATATGGGCGAAATTACCAGCCAGATACAGATGGCGGTTGAGCAACAATCGGCAGCGACCAGCGAGATTAGCCGCAATGTACAAGAGGCGGCGCAAAGCACGGATGAATTTACCACCATTTTGCAATCGGTATCTGACCAGACCAACACAGTGGGTGATATATCATCGACAGTGATGAGTGAGGCCGATAAGACATCTGGCCAAATTGGTGAGTTGGGTGAGCGGATGAATGAAGTGATTGACACCTTGCAGAAAAGTGCCAATGCCGCATAGGCTAGTTACGCCAAACCATTGATAAAATAACAAAAGCCATGCCGCAGAAAATGCAGCATGGCTTTTTATGTGAGGTGCTATGGGCGAAATTTATAAGTGACGCAGGCTGAGTTATCGAAGTCTTTAAGCTGCTGTTTAAGTGTGCTGCGTTTTAGCAGACCCGATTGGGTGTCTACCTGACCGACCACTGAAGCTGAATTTAAGGTGGCGGCGTGCACCGCGTCTTCGACCGAAGCGCCATCGACATATAGCGAGGCAAAGGTTGAAAAGAAAGCATCGCCAGCGCCGGCTGTGCCCTTGACCTCAACCTGCCGCGAGTTGCAAAAATATACGCCATCTTTATTGCCTATATAAGCGCCTTCTTTGCCATTGGTCAGCACAAATGTATCGAGACCCAAATTTATGATGGTGGCAAAAAAATCGCCCAAGGTCATGTTAATGCCAGCGCAAGTCAAGCCATTTGCAACCAATTCAGGGGTGCCTAAAGATTCATCGTCATTATTGTTGGTTTGGGATATCACCAATTCGCCATGTTTGGCATCTTTGGTCATAAACGGTACCAATTGGGCAGACTCGGCGGCATTTAATGACAATATGTCAATCGAGTTGAGGCTGTGGTAAAAATCTTCACTGCGTGATGAAAGCTGGCGAATGCCGGGGTTGGCGGCCACTTTGGCACCAGAATTTTTGGCCAGCGACACGATGTGCGGAAAAGCCGCGCTGGAATCGCCACTTAAACCGGTGATGTAGATTAAATCCATACCGGCAAAATGGTCATGCGAAATTTCATGGGTGCGCAACCTGGTGTTGGCCCCACGATAGACAAATATGGTGGGGTTTTTAACATGCGATGACACCATAACCGCGCGGCCAGTTGAATCATTTTCGGTGATGATGACCCGGCTGGCATCTATGCCTTCCGTGGCGAAGACGTCGGTGACATTTTTGCCCGCATAATCGTTGCCAATTTTAACAATTGAAGCCACATCAAAGCCCAAACGCGCCATTGATACCGCGCCATTTGCCGCGCCGCCACCGACAAATACATCAATGCTTTTGGCTTCGACCTTGTGGCCTTCTTCGAACAACAAATAAGAAGAGGTGGCATTATGCATGGTCATTCGTTCTATGAGTTCATCTTCTATGATGGCGATAAAGTCGTTGGTCGCACCGCCAATGGTTAAAGCTTTCATAATTTGTCTCACTCTGTTTATTTGTTTGGCTCACACTTAAATAAACCCGATTTATTTAAGGCTAAGTCGAAGAAAAGCTGCAAGGCGCTAGCCTTGCAGCGGGTAGATTATTTGGCGATAGATTTGCCATATGATTCAAGGTCTTTAAACGCTTCGACCAAACGTTCGGCAAAGCCAATTTCGCAGGCGCGCACCCATTTGCGTGGGTCATAGAATTTTTTATATGGTGTGCCATCTGCTGGGTCGATTTGATGTTTAAAAGCCACGGCATGGGCATCGACATAATCGCCAATTGGTTTGGCATAGGCATATTGGGTGTCGGTATCGATGTTCATTTTAAACACGCCATAGGTCAAAGCCTCGGCGATTTTGGCTTTTTCTGAGCCTGAACCACCATGGAAAACCAAATGCAGTGGGTTGTCGGCCAAACCATGAGTTGATTGCACTAGAGACTGCGAGTTTTTAAGAATTTCAGGGCGAAGCTCGACATTGCCGGGTTTGTAAACCCCATGCACATTGCCAAAACTAGCGGCGACCGAGAAATGACCCAAGGGAGTGAGAAGGTCGTAAGCGGCCAAAACATCCGATGGTTGGGTGTAAAGATGATCAGTATTTGCACCTTCTTCCAAATCGTGGCCAACGCCATCTTCTTCGCCGCCGGTAATGCCCAATTCAATTTCGACAGACATGTCAATTTTGGCCATGCGCTCTAAATAACGCGCCGATGTATTGATGTTATCGCTCAAAGTTTCTTCTGACAGGTCGAGCATATGGCTAGAAAATAGTGGCCGGCCATGAAGTTTGTAATAATCTTCGCCAAAGTCCAACAATCCATCTATCCATGGTAGGAATTTGCGGTTTGCATGATCGGTATGCAGCACCACAGCCACGCCATAATGTTCGGCCATCAAATGGATATGATGACAAGCCGAAACAGCGCCTTTTACGCGGGCGGTATGGGGGTCGGCCAGCGAAGGCCCGCCCCAAAAGGCTGCGCCGCCATTTGACAATTGAATGATGATATCTGAACCGGCATTGGCAGCGGCTTCAAGCGCGGCATTGGCTGTGCTGGTGCTGGTGATATTTACCGCTGGGAGTGCATAACCGCCAGATTTACATGCATCGACCAATTCGAAATATGCTTTGCCGGTGACCACACCAGGTTTTAGTGAATTAGTGCCCATTTTATTACCTCTTTCAAGTTTATTTTAGGTTTAATTTAGCTCATAAACACAGCCGCGCCAAATGGCTATTGTTTTGATTTGTTGGAAAAACGGTTTGGATGCAAATCCAATTGCAATTCGGTGACAAAATCATAACTATCGCCGCGATAATATGACCTGGTGAATTCGACCGCGCGGCCATCTTTTAAATAAGAGCGTCGCTCCATATATAAAGCCACGCTGTTTTTTTCTATGCCTAACAAGCCGGCCATTTCGGCGCTGAATAACTCGGCGCGCAAACGTTGCAAAGCCCGATGCGGGCGGTAATTGGTGGTGGTAAGTACATCATATAACGACAAGCTGACCAATTCTGGCGATGGGAGAAATATGCGTGGCACAGTGGTATATTCGATCGCCACCGGGATATCGGCACCGAAACGAATTCGGGCCAACCGCGACACTTCGGTATTGGGCGAAATATTTAGCGCCATGGCTTCCTCGGGGCTGGCAACGCCAACCGACCTGTCTAACCATTTGACCCCCGGCGTCATGCCGCGTTTGGCCATTTCTTCGGTGAAGCCGGTTAAGGTCGATATGGGTTGCTCCATACGGCCTTTGACAAATGTGCCCGCGCCTTGGCGTTGAATGAGCAGGCCTTCATCGACCAATTCACGCACCGCTTTGCGCACTGTCACCCGCGATATGCCTAAATCGGCGGCTATATCGCGCTCGGCAGGTATGGCATCATCGACCTGAATGGTGCCAATTTCCATGGCGTCTTTTATCAGCTGCTGCAATTGCCGATAAAGCGGCGTGGGGCTATTTTCTTTAAGCGAAAAGTTTGAGAATATGGAATTTTCTGATCTGGACATATGATTTTAAGCGGTTGGAAGGGGCAAACCCCTGATTAACATTACCTATATAATAAATGAAAACCCGGACACATGCAATACCATTATAATACCATTGGTCATTATGGTATTGTGCTGTGGATATTTGCATATAGTTGATATAAACCAAATAGTTATGCGAATTTTTGATAATTATTTTGATTGTAAATGGTGCCATTTGTAATACCATTTTGAATTTATTGTGTGAAAGGTATTGAATTGGTTGGGGTTTCATTTATAAGAATCATATGTATTTTGTTGAACATGTTTTCTGTCAGAGTGCTTTATGCACACGCCCAATTTACATCTGATAATATAACATACGCCCAATTTTTGTTATGAGTGAAAGTCAAGCTTTGGCTTGATAATGTCTTAAGATTATACATATTCTGACCTTTGGTTGGCCCTTTAACCGCTCCATTTCATTCTTAACAGAATGTTTGGCGCGGTTTATTTTTGCCTTTTATATCGCTCACGGCCATTCCGCGCTTCGCGCTGGCCTACGCGGGTGCGCCACATAAGTGGCGGCCCTCAGTCCGGCTGGTTCAAAAAATACATGAGTTTTTTGAACGGGAGTTATACGGTAAATTTGTGCTTACACTGCATGCGTTCGCTCCGCTCTCTTGCTACGCCCTAACGGGCGGGACTCGATGGCCAAGCACCAAGATTGGCGACACTTGCGGAGCAAGTGGCTGTACAACGCTGCATAAGCTAAGAGAGCGTATAAATGGAGTACAGGAGTTTGGGCGGGCAGGTAAGTGGCTTTAATGGCGGAGGGCTGTTTGATCGCTCTGACTTTGAAATGTCGCGCCACAACAAATAGGGTAATAATTAACCAATACAACGATCGGAAAATTTGGTTATTGATCCGAGTCAAATTTCGACACCAAATATGCTAACCATATTGGTGTCGAAATTGAATTACAATTGTAAAACGTGTCCGTTAGGTTGATGTCACCGCAGCATTTACGTAATGCTAATTGTCGTTAGGTTATCATTTTAAAGTCGAACGACAACTTTTACGCGCAAATGCTGGGTCTAATCAACTAAGCGGCATTTTTCTCCTGGCGTGAGCGCCGACTGGTGTTTTTGTAAGTCGAATCGTCTGTAGAGCTGCTGTTTTCAGGCTCCTTACGTAAACTTTGGAGAAAACTAGCGATTTTGTCTTTTAACGCTTCTGCATGTTTTGACAACTCATCGGCGGCGGTCGAAACCTGCACTGAGGCAGCGCCGGCTTCTTGCGATGCCTTAGTTACGCCGGAAATATTTTCGGCAACTTCTTCAGCTCCTGAGGAAGCTTGCTGAATATTTCGAGCGACTTCTTGGGTCGTAGCACCTTGTTCTTCCATTGCGGCTGCAATAGCAGTTGAGGATTGCTCAATATGCCTAATCACCTTACCGATGCCATCAATCGAAACTACAGCAATTCCACTAGCTGACTGTATTTCTGCGATATGACTAGAAATGCTCTCTGTAGCCGTTGCGGTTTGGCTAGCCAATGTTTTAACTTCGCTTGCGACAACAGCAAACCCTTTGCCAGCATCGCCAGCACGAGCCGATTCGATAGTGGCATTTAGAGCCAAAAGATTGGTTTGTTCGGCTATGTCAGAAATCAGAGAAACAACCTTATCGATTTCATTGCCCGTTGCAACGAGAGCTTTCATTTGTTTAGCGGTTGTCTCAACTTCTGCCACCGCTTTTTTAGAGGCTTCAGAGGCATCTATAACCTGTTGGTTAATTTCAAGGATTGTGCTGGACATTTCTTCGGTTGCAGACGCGACTGTTTGCACATTGGTCGAAGATTCCTCTGATGCGGTCGCAACAGCGGCAGCCTGAATACTCGTTTTCTCTGCGATACTAGACATAGACTGAGCCGTCATACTAAGCTCCCTTGATGAACTGGACACAGCTTCAATGATCTCGCTGACACTCTCTTCAAACTGGCTAGCAACCTCTTCAAGCAAACGTTTATTCTCTTCTTCTGCTCTGAGTTCTTGGGCTTTCTGCTCAGCAATAAGTTCTGTGTTCCTGATAGCATTGTCCCTGAACACCACCACTGTGCGCATCATATCGCCGATTTCGTCTTTCCGATTTGATTCCGGCAGTGTTAGGTCGGTTTCACCATTGCCAAGGCGGCGAATGATTTCGGCCAAACTGATAAGAGGTACTGATAGCGCGCGCCACATATAAATTGTGATGCCTGCGCCGATGAATACGGCGAAAGTAAGAGCTGTGATCATGGCCAGTCGTGCGACACTTGAAAGAGAGTAGGCTTGTTTGGTGACTGAAGTTACTTCGCCACCGATGACGTCAGAAGCATTTTCCATTGCTACTTCAAGATCTGAAAAATCTTGGTTAAATTTAGGCAAAAGCTCTAGGGCTTTTACCCGATCATTAAACGCTGCGGCAACAATAGCCTCAGATGTGCTGATATAGAGATACAGTGGTTTATCAAGTTGGAGGAGCGCATTTTTAATTGGCTGAGAAAGTGGAAGTTTCTTGTTGGCAGCCACGCTGCTGCGAAACAACTCGGCATGTTCTTGCGTTGCTGCAATAACCTCGGCGCTTGTTTCAGGCGCAGCCTCGGCAGCGTAGAGTGCACGGTAAACATCGCTGCGTAGCCCGTCATGCATCATGTCACCAAACATATGGTTACGCAGTCCTACCGATGCAGTCTCGCTTTCGGCAATCAATCTGGTAAACTGCACCTCGCCTACTATGCCCATTACGGCAAGTATGATGGCCAAGAGCGATGATATAGCGCCAATGCTGAGAAATTTAAATTTTAGTGACATTTACAACTTCCTTATAATTATACCCAAGGGATTGAATACATTAAAATTTTTAACCAAAAATGGTTAATATAAAGTAAACCGTTGTTGGTAGAACCCGCCGCGTCGGCAGGCTGGTAGGTGTTTTAATTACAGGCCACAAACGCCGCGCGCACATAATGTGCCATATCGTGAGCGCGAGAGCTAAAAGTGACAATGCCGACAGGCAGTGGGAACGTATAAATACGAGCACCCCTGAGCTGGCAGGAACGCCAATTGTCTATGTTTATACAGCATCAAATGCTGGCTTAGTGTCAGAAACTGCTGCACAAAATTTCAACATCACGGCCTTTCAACAAACTCAAGGGTAGCGCTTCTACTAGTGCACACGCTAACTTGCCCGCTCACTAGCCAACTTCCACAGGTTTTCGACCGAGGCGCGGTTGGGGCGTTTTAGGCGGTATAGCCGCACTTCTAGCTCGGTTTCCCAGGATTTATGTTTGGGCAATTTCACATCTATCGCCAAGCCTAATTTGCCACTTTCTAACTCATTTTGAATGTTGGACAATGGCAACCAAGCGATGCCATGGCCTTCTTCGACCATGCCTTTTAATGCCTCGGCCATCGAATTTTCATAAACAATGTTATATTCTGGCATTTCATTAATATGCCAGACTTGCTCGACAATTTTGGCCAGCATGCTGCCCGGCGTATAGGCCAACAATGTGGCCGGTTTTTTAGCCGTGCCCGGCCATTTATGCAATGGTTTGCCTTTGTCGTTTAATTTAGACACTGGCACCAATTGGTCTTTAGACAATACAATATGTGGGTATTCGCTGCTGTCTAACAAAACCGGGACTTTGGGATGGCCAAAGCTCAGGAAAAAATCGCAACTTCCCTCGGTTAATGCTGACATGCATTCGGCCAGATCACGCGCGAGGATTTTTATACTGATATCGCCCAAACTGGGTTTGATTTCTGTTAGCCATTGGGGGAAAAAACATATAGCCAGAGAGTGCAATGCGGCAATGTTTAAACTGGATTTATGCGCCCGTTGGCCGTTTTTAATTTCATCTCTAGTGCTGTAGAGCAGGCGCAAAATTTCTATCGCCGTGCCGCGAAACGCCCTGCCCGCTGGGGTCATGGTTATGGGGAATTTATTGCGGTCAACAAGGTCAGTGCCAAGCCAAAATTCGAGCGATTTTATCCGCCGCGAAAAAGCCGGTTGAGTGACATGGCGAATTTCTGCAGATTTAGAAAAATTACCGGTTTCGACCAAACTCAGGAAATCTTCTAGCCATTTGAGTTCCATAATCTGCTACCTTTGGTGTGATTTTAATCTTATGCATAGGTTAGTCATCTGTTGCATCTGAATCGTCGGGTTTATCATCATATTGGGTGTCTAATATGCGCATCGACGCGCCCTCAATGTCATCATATTGGCCATTGCGCAATGTCCACAAAAAGCCAACGAGGCCGATTGCGCCTAGAAATAGTGCCACTGGAATTAGAAATAATAATCCGCTCATTTTTTACTCGCTACGCTCATAATGTTTAACCCTGCACCCCGAGGGCACTTCCTCGCTTCGCTCACGGCGCGGGCGCAAACTCCGTTTACTTGCTACGCCCTAACGGGCGGCCTCAGTCGGCAAGTTCGCCAACGAGTTGGCTCGCCTTTTTTACCAACACTGCGTGCGCAAACTCCGTTTGCTTGCTACGCCCTAACGGGCGGGCCTCAATGGCCAAGTTCGCCAACGGGTTGGCTCGCCCTTTTTATCCCTTTAATATATTACTCTGTGTTGAAGCCGCAAGATATTTTTAACGCAACTAGGATTATTTTAGGCTATTTTCCTTTAGGCGCAGGCGGAGAGCGTTTAGGGTTACGATCATTGACGAGGTTGACATGGCGATTGCGGCGAAAAATGGGGTGGCGAAACCTAAAATGGCAAACGGCACGGCGATGGCGTTATAGCCTAGCGCCAAGCCGATATTTTGTTTGATGAGCCCGCGTGAAAATTTGGCCACTTGCCAGACTTTATATACGGCTTTGAGGCTTTGGCTTTGGAAAATTAGGTCGGCAGATAATTGACTGACATCATTGGCGCTGCCCGGCGACATAGACACATAGGCGGCGGTTAGCGCTGGGGCATCATTGGTACCATCGCCAATGACAAAGGTTTTTTTGCCGTTTTTGTGGCATTGCTCGACCCAGTTTAATTTGTCTTGTGGGGTGCAACTGGCCTGCCAGTTTTTGATTTGCAACTTATCTGCAATGTTTTTAACTGCCGCTGGGTGGTCGCCAGATAGGATCATCGTGTCTATACCAGCTTGTTTAAAACCATCTACAACTTGTTTGGCATCTGGGCGTAGGGCATCTTCGAATTTAAACCGTATGGGTAATTTACCCGGAACTGAAAGGTAAAATTCACCACTGGTATTGGAAGCTTCATTGGTTAAAGCTGCGGCGGCAAATTGTTGGTTGCCAAGCTTTATGTTTGACCGTTTATCGATCAGCCCCTGCCCGACCAGCTCTTGCACATTGTCATTGGTGCTGAATTTTAAACCGCGGTTGGTGGCGGCTTTGACAATGGCTTGCGACAGCGGATGCTGGCTGTTAACCGCCATTGAGGCGGCAATTTTTATATCGGCATCGGTTATGTGCTGGCCATTGGTCAATTTGGGTTGCCCCATGGTGAGTGTGCCGGTTTTATCAAATATCACTATGTCAATATCGGCCAATTTTTCCAACGCTTCACCATTTTTTAGCAATATGCCCAAGCGCAACAATATGCCCGATGCCACCACTTGCACCGCCGGTACGGCCAACCCCAATGCGCAAGGGCAGGTGATGATGAGCACCGAGGTGGCGATGAATAGGCTATCATCAAAATTTTTGCCAACCAACATCCACCCCAACAAAGTGACTGCGGCCAATATATGCACAATGGGGGCGTATAATTTGGCCACTCTGTCGGCCAAACGCACATATTTGGCGGCGGTGCGCTCGGATTGTTCCATCAACCGAATGATGTCGGCTAGCAAAGTATCTTTGCCGACTGCGGTAACTTCTAAGGTCAACGCGCCGGTTAAATTAATGCCGCCAGCATGGATGACCTGACCGATAGAAACGGTTTCGGGTATGGATTCGCCGGTTAAAAACGCATTGTCGAGGTCGCTTTTGCCGCCGATAATTTTTCCATCAACCGGGATTTTTTCGCCAATGGCGACAAATATATGATCGGCTAATTTCACATCGTTTAAATTGATCGATTTGCGGCTGCCATCGGGCAAAATAAGCGTGGCGGCGGTGGCCAGCATGCTCATCAATTGCTCGGCCGCGCTCTGGGCGCGTTGGCGCATCGAAATGTCTAAATAACGTCCGACAAGTAAGAAAAATACCAAGGTGATGGCGGCATCAAAATAAGCATGGGCGCCGCCGGCAATGGTTTCGCTAAGGCTGATATAAAGCGCCAGAATAATGGCCAAACTTATCGGCACATCCATATTTAGGCTTCCGACCCGCAGCGCCCTAAATGCCGATTTAAAAAATACCTGACCGCTATAGGCCAAAGCCGGCAAGGCAATTAAGGCGGAAATCCAGTGGAAAAAATTACGGGTCGCCTCGTCCGCCCCTGACCAAATTGACACCGACAACAGCATGACATTAGCGGCGGCAAAGCCCGCCACACCTAATGAGGTGAGTAGTTTCTTTTGCTGGTTATCGATTAGGCTATGGTTAAACTGGCTGGCATCAAATGGTTGGCCATGATAGCCGAGCCATTCTAGCACCACCATCATATCGTGAGCTGTGTTTAAGCGCTCATCCCACCTGATAGACAAGCGTTTGCGGGTTAGGTTTAAGCGCGCATATTTTACCGATTTTAGTTTTTTGAAATTACTTTCTAGCGCCCCGATGCAAGCCGCGCAATAGACCTCTGGCACTAAAATGTCTAATTGCGCCAAGCCATTATCGTCATAGGTTACCCATGGGCTAGGGTCGGCGACCAGTTCTGACGCCCAGTCTAAACCTTTAGATTGGCGCATTTCGGTGATGTCATTTAGGGCATAATCGACCGGGCAACAGGCTAACATGGCATTGCCTATGGGTTAAATTTGATAAAACGAGATTCTTCATAATGATAAAATAATTGGTTATTTTGCACGATGTCCAATTCGATCAAATAACTGCCATTGGGGGTGGCGACATCATTGGGTAGGTTGGCAAAATAATGGCCGGGTTTGAGCTCATTTAAAACCACCGCGATGTCATTATTGTCATTATTGGTGCTGCGCAAAGATAAAGTGACCAATTTATTGGCCACTGGTTGATTGTCCTTGGTCACTAAAATAAAATCGATGCCTTGTTTATTGACCAGCAAATCTAGCTGCCAACCTAGTTTTTTCTGGGTTTCAGCTTGGCGGATTTTGGCATTATAAAACTGGCTGGCGACATAGGAATTTTTTACCACCAAGCCAGAAAATGCGTTCAAAGCGCTGGTGACGAATACAATATTCACTGCAATAATGACCGCAAAAAAACCCAGCATAATGGCCAAAAAATGCCAACCTGTAAGCTTGAATGGTTTTTTGCCTTTAGTTGGTTTAACATCTGAATGTGACATTATTTCACTTTCTGTGGCGTGTGGAATTTGGCTTCATAAACAGCGGTTTCATCGCCATTTATTTCTTCGGCAATGATTTTAAAATCGGTTTGTCGGCTGTTGGGCAAATTGGCTTTTGGCACATTTACAAACGCCCGAAAAGCCTTAACCCGGTCTGGGTCTATCGAGACGATTAACCGGGTTTCGCCGGGTTTTGAATTGCTGGTGGTGAGGCTAGAATTTTCTAACCCTTGGGTATATATAACAAATTGCCGTGATTTGCCTTGCATGTTTAGCAATTTAATTTCGAAACTATTGCGGATGCTGCCATCGGCCAATTGCACATAGAGCGGGTTTCTGTCGTGCAATGCATTGATGGCAAACCTATCGCGGGTGTTGAGGCTATAAACCATAATGAAGCCCACCAGCAAAAACAGGCCAAGATAAACATAATTACGATAATTGTGCCACGGCCATCTAATGCCTTGGGCGTGAGTGGCAGTGGGGTTTTGCTGGCGAATATTTTCGTTATTTATGGTGTCGTAAGAAATTAGCCCGCGTGGTTGTTTGAGTTTGTCTGACACGTCGTTGCAGGCGTCGATGCATAGGCCGCAGGTTATGCATTCAAGCTGGATGCCATCGCGTATGTCTATGCCCATGGGGCAGACCACCACGCACATATTGCAATCTACACAATCGCCATAGGCTTCGCCCGCGGCGATGGCTTTTTGACGTTTCTTGACGCTCATACGTGGCTCGCCACGCTGCTCATGATAGGTCACCACTAAGCTATCGACATCCATCATCACCGCTTGTATGCGTGGCCACGGGCACATATAGGTGCACACTTGCTCGCGTAGATGGCCGCCAAATGTATAGGTGGTGAGGACAAAGAATATAATGGTGCCATAGGCCACAGTGGCCGCTTCAAAATGAATAAGCTGGCTAAATAAGGTTGGCGCATCCATGAAATAGAATATCCACGCGCCGCCAGTGAGCAGGGCAATGAGCAACCAAATGCTGTGTTTAACCAGACGTAAAAATAATTTTCGAACCGACCATGGGGCGCGGTCGAGCCTGATGCGGGCATTTCTGCCGCCTTCGATGAAATGTTCGACCGCGATGAATAGATCTACCCACACGGTTTGCGGACACGCATAGCCGCACCATGCCCGCCCGACCGAGGCGGTGACCAGAAACAAGGCAAATGCCGACATTATCAGCAAGCCAGCGATGTAATATAATTCTTGAGGCCAAATTTCGATGAAAAAGAAATAGAAACGGCCATGTTCGAAATCGACCAATATGGCTTGGTTAGGCGATGTCGGGCCTCTGTCCCATCTTATCCACGGGCCGATGTAATAAAAACCCAATAGCAGCAACATGCTGACCCATTTAAAGTTGCGGAAATTGCCGGCAACCCGTTTGGGGTATAGCTTTTTTTTGGCTTCAAATAGCTCACGATTTAACGGGCCGTTGACCGCCTTGGCATCAGGCGCTATCGGGTGAGGCGCAGTATCTGTTGATTTAGATTTTGTATTGTCTATCAAATTGGCCATATATTTGACTTTATCAGAGGGCAATGGCGAAGTCATGCTGCGACTTGGTTATAAGCCACAGCATAAACATTAGTATGGTATAATATTCAAAATTACAGCCCACCACCGCGAGAATGAACGAATAAGGTAAGCTGTTTTAACACCGTGTCATCCAAGCGGTGCGCCCAAGCTGGCATAACGCCTTTGCGGCCGGTTGAAATTGTGTTCACCAAAGTTTGTTGATCTGCCCCATATAGCCACACTGCATCGGCAAGGTTTGGCGCGCCTTGATCTTTATCGCCCGCGCCAGTGTCGCCATGGCAACCGGCGCAATTGTCTTCAAAAATAACTGCGCCTAATGCTGCATCCGCGGCATTATGCTCTAGACCGGTGAACGACCTGACAAAATGAGCCACTTGGGCAATTTCATCTTTGGCCAACATTTCATCGGTTAAAAAAGCCGGCATTTCACTATAGCGGCTGTCTTCATCTTCATCAAAACGGATGCCATGCGAAATTGTGGTGTAAATTTCTTCTAACGTGCCGCCCCATAACCATTCGTCATCATTTAGGTTTGGGTAGCCTTTTGAGCCAATGGCGCCACTGCCATGACATTGCACACAATTAACCGCATAGGCCGATTTGCCGCCCTCGACCGCGAAAATCATCAGCTCTTCATTGCCAGCGACATCGTCTAGCGCGGTAATATTAAGCGCATCAATATAGACCGATTGCGCCAGTTTAGCTTCGGATATTTGCTGCTCGACCGCATCGCGGCTGGACCAATTCAGTAGGCCTTTGGTATAATCGTTAACCAACGGGATGGCCGGGTAGGCAATCATATAACCGATGGCAAAAACAATCGACAATATATAAGTCCACATCCACCATCTAGGGATTGGTTTGTCAAATTCTTTAATGCCATCCCACTCATGGCCAGTGGTTGAATGTTCATTGGCTTCGACCCGCGATTTTTCATGTTCGGGCAGATGATCTAAAATGGTTTCCTGGGTTTTGAATTTATCATTTTTATCTGACATGATCATCATCCCTTAGCGGAAGTTGGCTTAGTTTATCATAGGTTTTTTTAGAACCGGGGCGAAAGACAAACGCCACAACCAATAAAAATACCACGGTTAAGTAGAGCAAACCCCAACTGTCGGCAAATTGCCTGAAAGCTTCATAATCCATAATCGCCCCCTATCGTCTATTGGCGCTGGCGTCATAAAGATCGAAATCGACCAATGTGCCCAACATTTGCAGATATGCCACCAAGGCATCCATTTCGGTGATGGCGTTTGGATTGCCATCAAAATCGCGCGCGGAAGCTTTTTGATACCGCGCTTCAAACCCATCTAACTCATCGCCATCTAATGTGGCTTGGGTTTCTAAATCTTGTTTGGCATTGGCGATTTGCGCATCGGTATAAGGCACGCCGACAATGCGGTTGGTTTTAAGTGTGTCTTCAATCAGTGTATAATTTAAATTTGTGGCCGATAGAAACCCATATTTAGGCATGACGGTTTCGGGCACTAAGGCTTTTGGGTCTTTTAGATGATCGACCTGCCATTCATCGCTATAGCGGCCACCAACCCTAGCCAAATCTGGCCCGGTGCGTTTTGAACCCCATTGGAATGGGTGGTCAAACATGCTTTCGGCCGCCAAGCTATAATGGCCATAACGCTCAACTTCATCGCGCAATGGCCTAATCATCTGGCTATGGCAATTATAGCAGCCTTCGCGCATATAAATTTCGCGGCCTTTAAGTTCTAGCGGCGTGTAAGGCCGCATGCCTTCTACTTTTTCGATGGTGGTTTCTAGGTAGAAAAGCGGCGCTATTTCGATGATGCCACCAATGGAAACCACAAATAAAGAGCCGACCAAAAGCAAGGTTGCATTTTTTTCGATTATTTCATGTTTAAACATAATTAAGATCCCGGCTTAGTAGCATTGGTTGTAGCAACAACCGGTTCAGCCGCGTTGGTTGCCGATACATTGGTTGCCGGCATATTGGTTTCAGCAACCGTTTCTATATTGGCTTCTTCTTCCTCGGTCATACGAATGGTGCGGTAAACATTGTAAGCCATCAGCAATGAGCCTAACAAGAATAATATACCGCCAATGGTGCGAATGACATAATAAGGGAACATGGCGGCCACAGTTTCGGCAAAGCTATATTCTAGGAAACCAGCGGCATTATATGATTTCCACATAACCCCTTGCATGATGCCAGACACCCACATGGCACTGATGTAAAATACGATGCCAATGGTGGCTAACCAGAAATGCCAGCCGACCCATTTAAGTGAATAAATTTCTTTTTTGCCCCAAAGTTTTGGCACGATATAATAAATCATCGCAAAGGTGACCATGCCGTTCCAACCCAAAGCTGCACTATGCACATGGCCGATGGTCCAATCGGTATAATGGCTGAGTGAGTTCACTTCTTTGATGGCCATAAGCGGGCCTTCGAATGTGCTCATGCCGTAAAAAGCTAGTGACAAAACAAACATGCGGATGATCGGGTCGGTGCGGATTTTATCCCATGCGCCTTGGAGTGTCATCAGGCCATTAATCATGCCACCCCAACTTGGCATCCACAACATTATTGAGAAAACCATGCCCAATGTTTGCGCCCAATCGGGCAAAGCGGTGTATAGTAAATGATGCGGCCCGGCCCAAATATATAAGAAAATAAGCGACCAAAAATGCACGATGGACAAACGATAGGAAAAAATAGGCCGGTTGGCGCGTTTGGGCACAAAATAATACATGATGCCCAAAAAGGCCGCGGTTAAGAAAAAGCCAACCGCATTATGGCCGTACCACCACTGGGTAAGCGCGTCTTGCACGCCCGAAAATAACGAATAGCTTTTGACCCCAAAAAACGACACTGGCACTGCCAAATTGTTGACCACATGCAACATGGCCACGGTGACAATGAAGCTTAAATAGAACCAGTTGGCGACAAAAATATGCGGCTCTTTGCGTTTGAATAACGTGCCCAGAAATACGAAAAGATAAGCCACCCAGACAATGGTTAGCCAAATGTCTATATACCATTCTGGCTCGGCATATTCG
Source organism: Hyphomicrobiales bacterium (assembly GCA_013214705.1). Classification (GTDB taxonomy): domain Bacteria; phylum Pseudomonadota; class Alphaproteobacteria; order Rhizobiales; family OSC116; genus OCS116. Next base: position 176,743 of record JABSRZ010000009.1, on the reverse strand, counting down.
CGCGCTTGGGTCGAGCCCAAAACATATGAGGTTGCGGCCAATAGGATGAAATATTGATAGCCCCAAAATACAAACCACGACAGGTTGCCAAGCGCCAAACGCGCGCCGGTGGTGCGCTGCACCACAAAAAAGCTAGAGGCGATAAGCGCGTTGCCACAAAAAGCAAAAATAACCGCCGAGGTGTGCAACGGCCGCAACCGGCCAAAATTCATTTCTTTAAACAGGTTGGCCTCGGGAAATGCCAGCTCGGTGGCGATGACAATGCCAACCAAAAACCCAACTATGCCCCAAATTATGGTGGCGATGATGCCATATCTAACCACGCCATCGAGATAGCGTTTTTGATTTGCTGGTTTGTTGGAATAGTTTTTAATGCCCCAAAACAAAAATGCCAGACTGACAAACACGGTGAGCCAAGAATGAAAAGCAAATATGTTATCGACCGCAAATGCCGCGCCGATAAGCCCCGAAACCGCCGTAAGGCTCAGAAAAATTATAAAGAAAATGCTCATATTTAACCCCGTGGAAAAGATGAAATTTATAAAATTTCACTGTATATAGTGATATTAGAATTTGATCAATCTAGAATCTTTGACTTAGGTCAATATTCTGCACAAACAGTTATTTATCCAAATAAACTTGTTCGGGTTTAGGGGGGCGGGAGATATTAGCTAATGAAAGCCAAATGCTGGCGGCAAGATTTGGCTAAGAAATGTTTTTAAGCGCCGAATAATCGACAATGATTAACATATGCCCGGCTTGCTCGCGGATGAGTTGTTGGTTTTTAAGGCTCGAAAAATTACGGCTAACGGTTTCGATGGTCAGGCCCAAAAAATCGGCAATTTCTTGGCGTTTTAGCGGTATTTTAAACGCCTGATCGGTCTCGCTGCCTAGATGATGCTCGGACAATAACAGCAAAAAAGAGGCGATTTTTTCTTTGGCGGTTTTGCGGCCGAGAAGCACCAGCCAATCGCGCGCGTGGCTTAGTTGCTGGTTGGTCTTGCCCAAAATGGATAGGTAAATTTCGGGGTTGGTGGCGGCAAATGAAGCGATGCGTGATACCCGGTAAAGGCAGATTTTAACCTTGCCCACCGCCTCGACAAAATAATTATATTCGGCGTCGATAATGTTGCCCAACATGTCACCCGGAAAGCCCAATGAGATAATTTGCTGGCGGCCATCATTTAGCAATTTGTAAACTTTAACAATGCCTTCGGTGATAGAGCCAATATATTCATTAACCTCGCCCTCGGTAAGAATGAGCTGGCCATCGGTAAATGAACGGGTTTTTGACAGGGCAGAAAATTCTTCCAATGCCAGAGTGTCGAGCGCGCTGCAAAAAGACAGGCCTCTGACCGGGCAATTGTTGCATTTATCGAGGCCACCAAAGCCATTGCCACTGTAAAGAGATGTAATATTGTTCATTTTGAATCACCTGTTTTGATGTCTGTCAGTGTAAACAGCTTTTGATATAAATCAAATGGCGCAATTTGCCGCAGGGTGGATATTGATAAAACCCAAATCAACTCAAATGTTTAAAGTGTTTTGTACATGATGGTGGTGGCTTCTAGCTGGGTGGCTTGGGCGGTTAAAGCATAGCCTGGTATAATGCCGACTTGCACATAGCCTAGCTGTTTATACAAAGCCATTGCCTCGTCACTGGCGGTATCTAAGGTTAGCAGATTGCGGTTTTTTTGCTTTGCCGCCTGCTCTGCCGCCACCATCAGCGCCCGCGCTATGCCTTTGCGTCTATAGTCGGGGTGCACCAATAGTTTGGCAATGGCGGCACGGTGGGGTTGGTTGGGCGGCATATCGCATTCGAGCTGCACACTGCCAACTATGCGGCCATTTAACGTTGCGACCAATAATAAGGTGTCGCCAGCGGCCACCAAAGGGCGGATTTTATGTTGCCAAAAACGGCTGCTTTGGGGCAAATCAAATGGCATGACGAAGCTGACACTCGCGCCAGCTAACACATTGGCGTGCAGCAAAATGGCCAATTGGTCTAGATTTTCGTCTAGCTGCTCGGCGGATAATTGGTCAATTTTATGTGGTTTTTGCGGCATGATTTCATCTAAATAAGAGTTATAATATAGGTTGCGCTTTGGGTTTTTGGGGTTTTGAATTGGCTGGCTCCAAACAGGCGATAGCGCAAACAATCGCCCGGCTTTAGGCTATATTGTTGGCCATCGACTTCTAATTCTAGTAAGCCGCTCAACATGTATAAATGATGCTCCATGCCTTGTTTAGTTGGCTGGGCATAGTGAATGCTTTTGCCCGCCGGCAAAGTGCATTTCAGCATTTCGGCGCTGAGCATATTTGACGGCGGCGAAATTAGTATTCGCTCTAACCCGGTTTCGGGGTCTAACCAAATTTGCTGTTGGGCTTTGGTAATTTGGGGTGCAAAATCGGCCTCGACCATGGCCATAAGCCGAGATAGGCTGATTTTATAGGCAGCACACAAGCTGCCCAGCATGGCGGCGGTTGGGCTGGTATCGCCATTTTCGATGCGCGATAAGGTGGCACGGCTGTGGCCGCTCAATGCCGACAATTGGTCGAGTGAAAAATTATGCGAGAGGCGCAGGCTTTTAAGCCGCTGGGCGATGCGTTCAGTTAAATTCTGTTCCATATACGGGAATATATCTCGTATATGGAATTTGTCAAGGGCATGGTTGGCCAAGCTCAATTGTAATTTGTGGTTATATCGCCGCTGCCTTGGGTGATAAAACGGGTGTTGTTGGCTTTGCCGTCATAATCTATATCGCCACTGCCTTGAATTTTGGCAATCAACCAATTTACATCGCCGCCCCTTATGTCTATATCGCCGCTGCCGCGCACGCTTAGCTCGGCGTCGCCATTTATATAGCCAACGTCAATATCGCCACTGCCATGCACTTGCATGCGGTTAATGCCATTTAATTGATTATACTGAATGTCGCCACTGCCCTGTACTAGGGTTTGGCTGTCCTGTGCCACATTGTGGACGCTCACATCGCCACTGCCGCGCACCGTAACTTTAGCGCTGCCACCAATGTCATTGACCACTATATCGCCGCTGCCGCGCAGGCTGATGTCGGCATCGCCAGCAATGTTGGCAAATTTCAAACTTGTGCAGGAGCTGGCTTTAAGGTCTAGGCTTTGAACATTGGATATAGAGCCGGTAATGATGTTATTGTTTAATTTTAGTTTAGTGGTTTCGGGCAGTTTAATGTGTAGAATTGGATATTCTGATAATTTTTGACCTGTACCGCCATTGATGGAAATGTTGGGGTTGTCGTGCTCTGCATGGCCAAAAAGATTCCACGAAAATAGTGAAAAATCATTGCAACTACTGCGGGCAATGGTCTCGCTGCCATTAATTTCTAATTTACCGACAATATTGTCGATTTTTGGGTTAGAATTTTCACTAATGTTGGAAATATTTATATGCAGTTCAGCATCCGGCGACGGGCTGATGTTAATGCGGCCGACAAAATTATTTATCGACAATGTATCGGTTTTATAACTGAAATTTCGGTCATCTAACGCTGCATTGCCTGAAAATGGATTAAGTAAATATAAGCCGACCAATATCGCGCCGCCAATTAGAATATTCTTTTTATCAATCATCTTTTTTATCAATCATATTGTGTCTCTATTTGCTAAACCGTATATTATTTTAAAGTGGGGTGATTTTAGATGAATTCAAGCGTTTTTCAAATTTATATCGACAAATGGCGGTTAACGCCACGCTCAAAGAGGTTGGAAACCCATTCGAGTTGTTTATATTGGTGCCAACAAAATGACCAAAATTGCGTATTGAAAATATATAAAGCCCATTCGGATGAAGCGGCGGCGGCAGAATTATTGCGCCATTATGGCGGCAAAGGCGCGGTGAAATTATTAGCCGCCGACGGCCATGCTTGTTTGCTGGAACAGGTGGGTGATGGCAAAGAGCTGGTTGAGTTGGTGCGCGACGGACGCGATATAGAGGCGTTAGATATATATTGTGATGTGGTGCAAAAACTGCATGCTGCGCCACCAGTAAATATAGGCCTGAAACATATTGATGAATTTATCGTCGATTTTGACGCTTATTTGGCCAAGCATAAAAATGTTGAACGTGAATTGGTTGAAAAAGCCCGGCATATTTTTGCCGTATTGGCCGCTAGCCAAGGGCAGAAGGTAAATTTACATGGTGATTTGCATCATTATAATATTTTGCAGGCAAATGATGGCCAGTGGCTGGCGATAGACCCTAAAGGCTATTGGGGCGAAGCCGAATATGATTTGGCGGCTTATTTGCGCAACCCTATATTGGAAAAATCGGCGTTATTGGCCACGCAGCTCAGCAAGCAGGCGATGAATTTGCGGGTTGAGCATATGGCCATGCAGCTAGGTTATGACTTGCAACGGGTTAGAAAATGGGCGTTTTGCCAAGCCATATTGGCGGCTATTTGGGCAGATGGCCATGAGGAATTTTCGCCATTAATGTTAAAGGTGGCGCATATTTTTAATGATAAGTTGTAGCGCCGCCGACGGTTTTGACGGTTACAAAATTGGTCGCGCCCGCAAGATCGAGATTGCCGCCAATTTGGTTGGCGCTGATGAAATTTAAGCCTTTCAACTCAAATGCGGCATTGTTGGCAACATTATCCAACACAAAATGGCTGCAAATGATGTTTTCAAATTCGATGCCGCCGATATTTTGTGCTGTGCCAAAAATGCTGCTACGCTCAACCGCCAAAATCACATCTTTTGAGGCGGTGATTTTTAGAATTGGATAATCTTTAAGGTTAAACTGCTTATCTTTGGTTTCATTAATGGTGGCATCCATCAGCGCCATATTTTCATCGTCTATATTCAATGCACAAGACGCAATAGGCTCGAAACGGCCATTTATGGTGGCTATCGTATCGGTGCCCATTTTAAACAAGGGGTAATAACCCGCCGGGTCGGATGATTTGCGGTTGGTAAATTCGAGCTTAAAGCCAGCATCATCATGCGTAACCAGCTCAACCGTACCAATAAAATTTTGAATTTCAATTTTGGTGACATTATTGCGAGTGTAAATGGGGTTGCTCAAATGCGCATTTTGGGTGAAAATTGAAAGCCAAATATACATAACAACCAAAATAATGGCCAACGTGCCAGTGATGATTCTTATGGAATATTTATGGTAAAAATCTTTCATTTTTTTGGCCTCGATGGTGAGTATGTTTGAAGTTTAGTATATTTAATTTTGTTTATGCCTGCAACATATACAAATGCCGAGCAAACGCTATGTTGTTTATGGGTTTATTTGTATTTTGACCCGCATCAAAAGCTTCAATTGCAAAGATATTGTAGGAGATTGGTTTTGAAGTGGGCGGAGCGCCCATGAAAAGCCATTCGACGCCCAAGATCGCCGCAATTTAAGCTTTTATTTGTCTTTGAGGCGGACGATAACGTCAATGCGCCAAATTTCTTGATCTGCGGGCGGTGTGGGGATGCCGATGACTTCCATATCGTTGGTTTCGATGTCGTAAATGTGGCCAGTGTCTTCATGATAGAAATGGTGGTGATTGCTGGTATTGGTATCAAAATAGGTCTTGGCGCCATCCACCGCAACCTCACGCAGCAGGCCAGCTTGGGTGAAATGGTGCAAAGTGTTGTAAATTGTGGCCATTGAAACCGGTACTTTGGCCTGTACGGCTTCTTCGAGCAACGCTTCGGCAGTTATGTGGCGGCCACCTTGGCCAAATAGCAAATCGGACAGGGCGATGCGTTGGCGGGTTGGGCGCAAACCAGAGCGGCGTAAATATTTGGTCACTTCTTCGCGCGATAGATTTTGCATTGGGCAATCTGCATCATTTTGTTGCGCAGTGGCATCGCTTTGTGGCGAAGAATTTTGACTACCATCATTGGTAGAAAGATGCATATTAACCATTTTTTTAATTCCAACTGTTTTACTTAGGTTTTGTTTAAGCCTGTTATTACATGCGTATTATGTTTTTGCAAATGTTTCCTAAAAATAACTAACCTAGTTTAGAACGGTTTTAATATTTGTCAAAAAAACCTGGTTAAAATGCTTAATATACTGGTTTATTAGTCAAAGTTATCCCAGAATTGTGGCTAAAACCGCTGGCAAAAACTTATTGAAGCTAGGCAGCATTAATTAACCATGCTAAAACTTATCGAGGCTATGGTCTTAGAAAGACCCTAAAAAACTAAGGAGAAAATATTGTTTGAGCGCAAATCTAGCTACAGCTTTGAAGATTTATTAAACTGCGGAAACAAAAAATTCGGTGCTGATTTTCCTCAGTTGCCGGTGCCACCAATGTTGATGATGGATAGAATAACCCATATATCAGAAACCGGTGGTGAATTTGACAAAGGTGAGATTATTGCTGAATACGACATTAATCCCGACCGTTGGTTTTTTGATTGCCATTTCGTAAATGACCCAGTTATGCCCGGTTGCCTCGGCCTAGATGGTATGTGGCAATTGCTTGGCTTTTACCTAGGTTGGATGGGCGGCGAAGGCAAGGGACGTGCGTTTGGCGTCGGTGAAGTGAAATTTGCCAACATGGTGTTGCCGACATCTAAAAAAATTACCTATAAAATTAACATTAAACGGGTGATAATGCGGCGGCTAATATTGGCCACTGCCAATGCAACCGTATTGATAGATGGTGAACCCGGCTTTACCGCCACAGATTTAAAAGTCGGTCTATTTAAAGACGACAAATAAACCCTATATTGAATTTACCCTGATGATTTAGGGCCCCGATAAATTGGGGAATGGACAAAGTGAAGGAGCTGATTATGCGGCGTGTTGTTGTAACTGGAATGGGCGTGGTCTCAAGCATTGGTGACAATGTAGAGCAAGTGAAACAAGCTTTATGGGACGGAACATCGGGCATTGCGGCCGACCAAGACATGATAGACCACGGCTTTAGAAGCCAAGTTTCGGGCGCACCCAAATTGGACTGGGAAACGGTTTTAGACCGCAAAGAACGCCGTTTTATGGGCGCTGGCGCGGCATGGAATTATATTGCCATGAAAGAAGCCTTGGCGATGAGCGGGCTTGAAGATCATGACATTTCTAACATTCGCACGGGTTTGATTATGGGCTCTGGTGGGCCATCGACCAAAACTTTGCATGACGCGATGAATATTGTGCGCGAAAAAGGTAGCACCAAGCGCATTGGGCCATTGGCCGTGCCAAAGGCCATGAGCAGCACCAATAGTGCCACCTTGGCCACACCGTTTAAAATCAAAGGCATGAGCTATTCTATCTCATCGGCTTGCACCACTAGCCTGCATTGCATTGGCAACGCGGTCGAAATGATACAATGGGGCAAGCAAGATGTGATGTTTGCTGGCGGCGGCGAAGAATTATTCTGGGGCATGTCTTGCTTATTTGACGCCATGGGCGCGATGAGCAGTAAATTTAACGACGCGCCAACCACCGCTAGCCGTACCTATGACATTGCCCGGGATGGCTTTATCATTGCTGGTGGCGCAGGTGTATTGGTGCTTGAAGAATATGAGCGTGCCAAGGCGCGCGGCGCTAACATTATTGCCGAAGTGACCGGCTATGGTGCGACATCTGACGGTTATGACATGGTGGCACCAAGTGGCGAAGGTGGGCAACGGGCGATGGAGTTGGCGTTAAGCACGCATAAAGGCAAAGTTGATTATATCAACCCGCATGGCACATCTACACCTGTAGGTGATATACCTGAAATTGATGGCATTAGAAATGTTTGGGGTGCAGACAAAGCGCCGATAATTTCAGCCACCAAAGCCTTGACCGGCCATAGTTTGGGCGCGGCGGGCGTGCAAGAGTCTATTTATTCGCTAATCATGATGCGCGATGGGTTTATTTGCGAAAGTGCCAACATCACCGAAATTGACCCTAGAGTGGCTGATATGCCAATTGCCCGCAAACGCACCGAACAAGAGGTTGTGACCGTGTTGTCTAACAGTTTTGGGTTTGGTGGCACCAATGGCAGTGTGATATTTAGCAGAGAAAATCTGTAGCTTTTATTGCACTCATTTGCCAATAATCATTTACGAAAATTAATGGAGATAAAAATGGACGGACTGATGCAAGGCAAGCGCGGCTTGATTATGGGGGTTGCCAACAACCGCTCTATCGCGTGGGGCATTGCCACCAAGCTGGCCGCACATGGCGCTGAAATTGCTTTTACCTACCAAGGTGACGGCTTTGGTGACCGGGTTAAAAAACTCGGCGCAGGCATAGGGTCTGAAATATTTATCGATTGTGATGTCGAAGACATTGCCTCGGTCGACAATGTATTTGCAGTGTTGAAGGAAAAATGGGGCAAGATAGACTTTTTGGTGCATGCCATTGGGTTTAGCGACAAAGACGAGCTAGACGGCCAATATGCCAATACCAGCCGCGATAATTTTACCCGCACGATGATTATCAGCGCGTTTTCATTTACCGAAGCCGCTAAACGTGCCGCCGCGTTGATGACTGACGGTGGCAGCATGATTACGCTGACTTATGGCGGCTCGACCCGGGTGATGCCAAATTATAATGTGATGGGTGTGGCCAAAGCCGCGCTCGAAGCCAGTGTGCGTTATTTAGCGGTCGATTTTGGGCCTGAAAACATCCGTGTCAATGCGCTGTCCCCCGGGCCGATGCGCACTTTGGCTGGCAATGGCATAACTGGCGCACGCGAAATGTTTAAATTTCAGCAAAAACATGCGCCGTTAGAGCGGGTGGTTTCGCTCGAAGATGTTGGGGGCAGTGCGTTATATATGCTGTCTGACCTATCATCTGGCATCACTGGTGATGTGCATTTTGTTGATGCTGGTTATAACATCACCTCGACGCCGCACCCCGATAAAATGGATTAAATAAACCTGTTTGAAATTAGGCCGAATGTTGCGCATCGCGCCGATGACAGCCTGGCTGCGAACCCAGCATCGACAAAGCGAATTAGCCCCAGATATACGCAAAACGCTAATTATTTTGCAATTAATTCAATGGCTTGATGCAAATAATAATCTGCCATTTGTTTGTCGAATTCGATCATGGGTAAAACCCGCATGACCTTTCCATTGCCGGTTAATTTGCCCAAATCATCTTGCATTTTAGCGCCTTTCAAAAAACCAAAATCTATGCCGTGGGGCATGGTGCGCAGGTGGCAAATACCTCCATTCGCATTTGAATAGGTGGTTATGCGTGGTTTTTTGGTTTCCACCATGCCATCAAATGACATTAAATAAGCCTGTGCAGTCAGGAACAGGTCTTTATGTGGTGATATTAGGTCTTTTTCATATTGCATTTTTGGCTCATTTGTTGATTATCTAAAACATACGGAAATCTAATGGAATTAACAGCATTATTAAAAACTGAGGAAAAAATTGGGAATTGCAATCATTGCTGACAATTGTGGGGAAATATGATGCTGGAAAAGAGAAAATATGCCAATGGGCAAGATGTTTATAAATTATCAGGTGATAGGCTTACCTATTTTTTTAAGACCGGCGAGTTGAAAGCGTTTGGCGACTTTATAGACGAAAAAATGTGCGGAAAATGGACATTTTACCGCGAAACAGGGCAGCTTTGGCAAATAGGGCATTTTGAAAATAATCAAAAACACGGCCATTTTATTAGATATAACCGCCAAGATGAAGTTGAATATGATGAAGAATTTGATACTGGCAAAATAATTAAAAAGAAGCAAAATAAATGAGTAAGCCTTTACTTGCCGCCCAAAATATAGATTTTGGCTATGGCCACGAAAAAATGTTTAACGACTTAACCCTGCATATCGGCGCTAACGACCGGGTTGGGTTGGTGGGCACAAATGGTTGCGGCAAATCTACCTTGCTGAAAATATTATCCAAAACATTGGACATTTCGAGTGGTGAAATTATCAACAACAACCGCATGGTTATGTCGGTCGTTGACCAATTTGTGCCTACTGAGTTAGCCGAACAGAATATATACGACATTATATTGGCGCAATTGCCCGCAGAACTGCGCGATGACAGCGCCTATTTGGTCGATATAATTTTAAAAGATATGGGTTTTGCCGAGGTCGATTTTGGCAAGAATATTAATGAGATATCCGGCGGCCAAGTGAATTTGGTGCTGATGGCGCGGGCGATGATTAACGAGCCAGATCTATTGTTAATGGATGAACCATCTAACCATTTGGACGTTGAAGCCATTGTTAAACTTGAAGAATTTTTTATCGACCATTATAAAAATGCATTCTTGATTATATCACATGATGTCGAGCTGCTGGATAAAATTACTAATAAAACTATTTTTATCAAAGATGGTAAAGCCTACCAATATGGTTTGGCCTACAGCGCCGCGCGGGTTGAGTTTTTGGCGTTTGAAGATAATTTAAAAAAACAACGGGCGTTAGAAGAAAAAGAAATAGACCGCTTAAGCGCCACTGCCAAGCGTTTAGCCATTTGGGGGCGCGAACATGATAATGAAAAATTTGCCCGCAAGGCAAAATCTATCGAAAAAAAAATAGTCAAATTGGATGATGCCAAAACTGAAACCTTTAACAAAAACAAGTATAAATTAGATGTAAAAACCGACAAACTGCGGGTCAAAACCCTGCTTGAAGTGCAAAATTACCAAGTGAAAACTTTGGATGGCGCGCGCAACCTGTATAAAATCGATGGGTTTTACATTAACAATGGCGACCGGATTATATTATTTGGCGCCAATGGGGTCGGCAAATCGACCTTTGTGAAAAATCTTGTTGCTAAATTTGGGCAAGGGTTTGGCCAAGATAATGTGGTTGACATGCGCTTTAACCCCCAAGTTTCGCTGGGTTATTATGACCAAGAACAAGAACAATTAGATGGCTCAAAAACCATATTCAACTTTTTGAATGATTTGTTCGACCTGCCAGACTTGACCATTCAACGCGCCATATTGCAAGCCGGGTTTGGTTATGACGAGATGGACAAAAAAATATCAATATTATCTGGTGGTGAAAAAGCCCGGATATTGTTTACCAAATTGAATTTGCAACAGCCAAATTTTATTATATTGGATGAGCCGACCAACCATATTGACCTTTATGGGCGTGAGGAGCTGATTAAGCAACTCACCTCATCTGGCGCGACTTTGTTAATCATCGGCCATGATAGAAAATTTTGCAACATTGTTGGCAACCGGTTTTTTATGATTGAGCGTGATAAGCTGGTGGAAATAGATGATGCGGGGGTGTTTTATAACAGCCTTAAAGGCGATGCGCCTATAGTGAGCGCACTTAACACGGCGGCAGAACAAATAGCAGAAGAGCAATTGGTTAATGATGAAGATTCATTATTAGAACGCGTGCTAGAATTAGAAACTTTGTTAGAATCTGATTTGGCTCGCAAGCCAAAGCACCAAAAACCTGCGCTGCAAAAACAGTGGCAAGCTGAAATTAGCAAGATTTATGCAGGGTTAAATGTCTGATCGAGACCAGTTTTTAACCCAACCTGTTGGCCACAATTTGTCGGCTCAAACCAAGGCTATATTGCAGGTGGCTACAAATTCCTAATTTGCGGTTAGCAGCCACCTCCATGGCTTTGAGATCAAGACAGATTCTCGCCATTATTTAAATGGCTCTGATAGCTTCGATTATTTTTATTTCTTTCGCCGTCAACACCATTGGCATTTCTACATTTGCTATCATAGCGCTCGCATCTACCGGTTGCAGACTTTCTGCGTGATTAACCCATTGTTGACGCCAATAATCTATTAACCCATGTAATTGCCAAAAATAGGTACTCCTTGGACCGGCAAAGGACATTAACACTGGTTCACTAAACATAGAAGCTGCGGCAAAATGTAACCAGCCATGTATGCCGCTTTCTAGAAATCTTCCTAGTTCATCAAGACTTGAAAAATTCTTCATATCGGCCAAGCGTAGGGCATCTGCGGCAGTTGATGAGTTCCAACCTACCATGCCCATTTTGAAACCAATTGGTACTTCCACCCAAGGTTTAATCGATGAGGCTTTTGGTTGTTCATTTGCTGGTTGTTTAACCACCCAATTGTTAAACCTTTCTATAAATCCTTCATGCCAAATCAAAAATTCTTCGCCAGAACCCGGTGCTGGCTCTGGTCGATTGTTCGACCATGGGTCGATAATACGACCGCCTCGGTTAGGCTTGCCCGGAAAATTGTGCCAATTCTGGTGTTCGGTAATCATTTTATTGGGTATGTTGTTAATATCTGGCATATTTTTCTCCATAAAAAATTATTAATGTAATTTTTCTTAATCCACGTGGTTAATATCGATTAAGATTATGTCAATATTATGTTTGCTCTAAAAGGTCGATTATGTAGATTCTCAAAAAAACCATGAATTGATGTTTTTGAGCTGGTGACAATATAATTAAAATTGTTTATATATTTTTAAAATATCTGTATTACAATAAGATCAGTATCAGTTGTAAAAGTTGTTCGTCATGCCCAAATCATTCCGTAAATTTACCGATAAAACCATTATTGTTGCCAGCCATAACAAGGGCAAGGTTCGTGAAATTAATGCCTTGCTTGAACCGTTTGGCATCGTTGCCAAATCGGCCGCCGAACTTAACCTCGAAGAGCCGGAAGAAACTGGCGAAACATTTGCCGAAAACGCCGAATTAAAAGCCCTAACCGCTGCTAAAGCCTCCGGCTTGCCATGTTTGGCAGATGACAGCGGCTATAGTGTAGAGGCGTTAAATGGTGACCCCGGTATATTCAGCGCCCGCTGGGCAGGTGACCATAAAGATTTTGCCTTGGCCATGCAAATGGTTGAATGTAAATTACAAGATAAAGATGCGCAAGAAGATGATGAACGCGCCGCAGCGTTTATTTGCGCGCTAACTTTAGCTTGGCCAGATGGCCATGTGGAAACCTTTGAAGGCCGCGTAGATGGCACTAGCATTTGGCCGCCAAAAGGCAATAATGGCTTTGGTTATGACCCGATATTTAGAGCCAAAGGCCACGACCGCACATTTGCCGAAATGGATGGCTGTGAAAAGCAAAAAATATCTCACCGGGCTGATGCGTTTAAACAGCTGGTCAATGCCTGCTTTAAAGCGGCATAATGCTTATATCCAACCCACAACAAGAAGATTTTGGCATTTATGTGCATTGGCCGTTTTGCGCCGCCAAATGCCCCTATTGCGATTTTAACTCGCATGTGCGCCGCGCTGGTATAGATGAGCCTCGCTTTGTCAAAGCCTATTTAAAAGAACTAGATTATATGCATAATTTAGCCCCCAACCGTAAGGTATCATCGGTATTTTTTGGCGGCGGCACTCCTTCGCTAATGTCTGGCCAAGCTGTGGCCGCGATTATCGACAAAATAGACGGTTTATGGGGTTATAAGCCCGATGTGGAAATTAGCCTTGAAGCCAACCCGACCTCGATAGATAGCCAAAATTTTGCCGCCTATAAATTGGCCGGGGTCAACCGTATATCTATTGGTGTGCAGGCGATGAATGATGTTGATTTGCGCAAATTAGGCCGGATGCACACGATTGAAGAAGCCAAAGCGGCCATTAAACTTGCACAAGGTATATTTGAGCGGATATCGTTTGATTTGATATATGCACGGCCTCAACAAACATTGGCGCAATGGCAAGATGAATTAAAGCAAGCCATTGAATTGGGCACCGATCATTTGTCACTTTATCAACTGACCATTGAAAGCGGCACACGCTTTGCCGACCTGTATAAAATGGGCAAAATAAACATGCCAGATGATGACCATGCGCGAAAATTATATGACGCGACCGAAGAGATTTGCGCCCAATATGGCCTATATAATTATGAAATATCTAATTATGCCAAAGCCGGCGAAGAATGCCGACATAATTTGATTTACTGGCGCTATGAAGAATATGCTGCCATCGGTGCGGGGGCGCACAGCCGGTTAAAATCTGACAATCAAAACCTGCGTTACGCCCGTATGGACCACCGCCAACCAGAAAAATGGCTAGAACTGGTGGAGGCACAAGGCCATGCCTTTGCCGATGTAGAAACCTTAAGCCAAAGCGCGCAAGCCACAGAATATTTGCTAATGTGTTTGCGCCTACGCGAAGGTGTGAGCCTTGAGCGTTATAAATATCTGGCAGGGGTGGCACTTAGTGCGCAAAATATTGCCGACATGGTAGAAGCCGAATTGTTGGTACATGATGAAAAACTCGCCCGCATAACCACCACCGAAGAAGGCTTACGCCTGACCGATTATATCATCGGCAAATTACTTAGTTAACAAATTCGGAGCTTCAGTCTGCCCCCAAGAATCCCTGCGATTCCGCGAGTGCGCCCAGAAGCCGCAAGGCAAAATATGTGGCCAACGCGCGGAGGCTAGAAGACGCACACGCCAGTGTGTGGATTCGCACGCAAGTGCTAACAGTGAGGCTTAAGCCGAACGTATAAATGGGAGTACCCGTAAAGTCGGCAGGAGTGCTAACTGGTTGTGTCTTTACAGCCTCAAAGGTTGGCTCATAAGTTGAAACTCCAGCGCAAAATTTCAACATCACAACTTTTCAGCAATCTCATGGGTGGCGCTCCTGCCTGAGCTCTGGAAGTTTGCATTTTTACGCCCACCTATCGGCGGGCTAGTGGCACTGCGTGCGTTCGCTCCGCTCTCTAGCTACGCCCTAACGGGCGGGCCTCAATGGCCAAGTTCGCCAATAAATTGGCTCGCGTTTTTCGCTTAGCACTGCGTGCGCTTTCTCCGAAAGCTTGCTACGCCCTAACGGGCGGCCTCAATCGGCAAGTTCGCCAACAAGTTGGCTCGCCCTTTTTTCCACGCTAAGTTGGTATTTTTAATTACCGGCAACATCGCCGCTGCTGACGGTTTTGAAACCGCTGCCGCCCACTTGCATGACGTTTAGGCTGTAGTTGGATACGCCGCCATAATTATAGCTGTAATGGCCAAGCACGCCGCCAAAACCGCCCGCACGGGCTATTGCCTCGGGGCTGAAACGGTTGCCAGCAGCGCCCAAGCGGCCAAGTGTTGCCACTAAGCTTAAGGCATCATAGGCCAAAGCTGCCCGCTCGGTCGACGGGGTCGCACCAAATAGAGATGCATAGCGTGAGTTAAACCTATTTAACTTGGTGGCATTGGCAGTGGCAAACCAGCTACCGGCTAATTGCGGTATGGCATTGGTGTCAGTTTTGTTCCACAAGCTGGTGCCCAAGAATTTAATGCCCGAAGTTTTAAAGCCAACGGATTCCATAACTTTAATGATGTTTTTATTTTTGCTCGGCCCTTCTGGCAACAAGATGGCATCGGCATTGGCCGATTTGGCCTGAGCGGCAAAGTTTTTAATGTCATTAATAAACAAGGTTTTAGACGCAGCAGATTTAAGCGGCGTATAGGTGCCAGCGGCGACTAGCGAGCCATATTGGCTGGCAGCTTGTTGAAATGCGGCGGCAACCACTTGGCCAAAGCCACTTTTTGGGGTTAGAGAGGCAAACCGCTTTAAGCCACGGCTTGCGGCAAAGGCGACAACTTTTTGAATTTCTTTTTCACGCAAGAAGCTCTGTAAATAAATCCCATTGCCAGCCACTTTAACATCTTGTGAAAAGGCAATAACCGGAATGCCTGCGGCTCTGGCTTCGACACCTACATTACGCACTGCGGTGCTGGTGATAGGGCCTAATATAACTTCGGCACCTTTAGCAATAACTTTACGTGCAGCGCTACGGGCGCCGATGGTGCTGCTATTTTCGATGAACATCAGAATTTTGGCGCCTTTATTGTCGATAACCGCTAACTCAAGAGCATTTTTAACAATTTTACCATATTTAGTGCCCAATGGCAGCACAACGCCAACGCGGATATTGCCATCTTGTATAAGCTGGTTAGGCACATCATCAGTTAACAGGCCTGCGGTTGTGGTGTCTTGAACGTTAAAGCGAGCGCCACTACAAGCAGCGAGACCCAGAGCCAAAACAGCCACAAAGCCCATTCTTAAAATGCTAAAATTTTTCATATAATTCTCTTTGCCTATTCATTTTAGTCGCTAAATTGCTAAATATAATTCAAGATACCATAAATATAAAATGTAAAATACCCAAATTCTACCCGTAAAACGCTGGTTATGCCAATTATGCCAATTATGCCAAGGTTTTTGATTAATTTGAACTTGAATTTTACAATTGTAAAATATCGACGCAGAATAGCCATTGCTTTTTAAGCTGCAAATATGGCAATAATGAGCCAAATGTGGGTTGCCCACATAATTATGAACCGGGTTTTAAGGATTTTTTGTGCAAATAAACATCGACCAACAAAAGCTGCCGCCTGGGCTTTATATAGTGGCAACGCCGCTTGGCAACCTCAAAGACATCACCCTGCGCGGCCTAGAGACTTTGGCCTCGGTCGATTATATCTGGTGTGAAGACAAGCGCATATCGGTGCGGTTATTGCAAGCCTATGGCATTAAAACCAAATTATTTGCCTATCATGAACATAATGCAGCCGCTGAAATGCCGCATATAATTGCCAAATTAGAACAAGGTTGTAGCGCTGCGCTTATCTCTGACGCTGGCACGCCGCTTATTTCTGACCCGGGCATGAAATTGGTCCAGGAATGCCGCGAAAAACAATTGCCGCTGATACCGATACCCGGGTGTAGCGCACCGATTGCGGCTTTATCTGTGGCCGGGTTGGCGACCAACAGATTTTTATTTGAAGGTTTTTTACCGACCAAAAAAATGAAAAAAATCGCCATTTTGGACGAGTTAAAAAATATAAATGCCACATTGGTGTTTTTTGAATCGCCCAAGCGCTTGGTGGCCAGCCTAGAGCTGATTGCCGAAATGTTGCCCGACCGACAAGTGACAGTGGCGCGTGAGCTGACCAAAATTTACGAAGAGGTGATTAGCCTGCCCGCGCCGGAAATATATGCCGAATTTAAAGCCCGCGAACGGGTACGTGGAGAAATTGTATTGTTGATAGCCCCCGCCACCAGCCAAGAAGAAGTGAGCCAAGAGAGCATCGACAAGGCATTGGTTGAGGCTTTGGCCAAAATGCGGGTGAAGGAAGCGGCCAATTTTGTCGCCGAGCAATTTGGCCTGCCGAAAAAACAACTTTATCAACGGGCGTTAGAACTTAAATGACCCCTGTGGGCTTTAGTTAAACCAGAGGAGCTTAAATGAAACCAACCGCTAAAACTTTAACCAACCGGCAGAAAAACGCCGTCAAATGGCAAAAAAACTTGATCAGCCGGCAAAAACGCTCGGTTACCGAACAAAAACACAGAGGCAAAAGGCGATATAATGAGCGTTTGGGGCGTTTTGCCGAATGGTTTGTCATTGTCTATATGACGCTTAAGGGCTATCGGCTGTTGCGGCATCGCTACAAATGCACAGCCGGTGAAATAGATTTAATTTTTAAGCAAGGCAAACAGATTGTTTTTTGCGAGGTTAAACTACGGCGGGACGCCAGTAATTTGCTATACAGCGTTACGCAGAGCCAAAAAAACCGCATTGTCAAAGCCGCAGGGTTTTGGATGGCACAAAATAAAGCTGTGCAGCTAAATGCCCGGTTTGATTTTATTGGTTTGACATTGTGGCAAAAGCCAACCCATATAAAGGCTGCGTTTTAGCCTAACCTATTTGATTAGAAAGCCAATTATGGATAAATATTACCGCTATTTTTATTATTTTCTAACCAGCAGCGTGGTGGTATTTGCGGTTTTGTATATTTGGCTATTTTTAACCCAAGGCGCATTTGCCAAAGGTGAGTTTGAAATTGTAAATGAAGAGCCTTATTCTATTCATATTCTTATGGTGGCCAAAACCACCGACACAGAAAATACGCTGTTTAAAGGCTCTATTGAAGCGGGAAATACCCAAAAATTTGAAAAATTTCTATATGGCCAAGGCGTCTATGAAATTAAATTGAACAAAAAAATTGATTTCTCAATTGGCACATTTAATGATAAAAATAATGTTTCTGAACGGCTTATCATTAAAGACAATGTTGCCTATTTTGAATGAGATTAAAGGTGATAAATTATGGCGTTAAAAATTGCGGTTCAGATGGACCCTATCGAAAATATTGACATTAAAGGCGATTCTAGTTTTGCCATAATGCTGGCCGCACAAGCCCGCAATGCCGATATTTTCTGCTATCATGTGGATGATTTGGCCACCCAGAGCAACCAAGTGACGGCCTATGGCCATTGGGTAACCTTGCGCGACGAAATTGGCAACCATGTGAGCAAGGGTGAATTGGCGCGTGAAGATTTGCGCCAATTTGACGCCTTATTTATGCGCCAAGACCCACCATTTGACATGGCATATATAACCGCGACGCATATATTAGACCAAATTAGCGATGACGTATTAATTGTTAACAATGCCAGCGAAGTGCGCAACGCGCCCGAAAAAATATTTGTGCTTAAATTTCCAGATTTAATGCCTGAAACGCTGATCACCCGCTCGGAACAAGAAATTGCTCGGTTTAGGGAAAAACATGGCGATATAATTGTAAAACCGTTATACGGCAATGGTGGCGCGGGGGTATTTAGGCTCAAAAAAGATGATTCTAACTTGGCCTCATTGCTGGAAATGTTTTTTGAGAAAAACCGCGAACCGTTGATGATACAACCGTTTTTAAAAGAAGTGAAATTTGGCGACAAACGCATAATATTGGTCGATGGCGAAATAGCTGGGGCGATAAACCGGGTGCCAATGGAGGGCCAAGTGCGCTCTAACATGCATGTCGGCGGCAAGCCCGAACCGGTGGCGATTACCGCTAGAGACCGGGAGATTTGTGAAGCCTTAAAGCCCGAGTTAAAAGCGCGTGGGCTGATATTTGTCGGCATTGATGTGATCGGCGATTATTTGACCGAAATTAACGTCACCTCACCCACTGGCATCAGAGAAGTTGAGCGGTTTGACGGGGTCAATATAGCCGAGATGATTATGGATGTGGTTGAGAAAAAACTCAGCAACAAATAAGCGTTATATGTCTGGCAAGTTTAGTCGGCGGCTTCTAAGCGATAACGAAAGTCGCAATGGCTTGCGCCTTGCATAATTGTCTGGCTGCGGTCTAACTTAATGTCTGAATTATAGCCGGTGCAAAATGTGCCATCGCGCCCGCAAGACAGGATGTGACCAATCTCGGCCAACCCCATTTGCTTGTACATTTCGGCATATTTGCAACGAGTTACATTATAATGCACGGCTAATTCTGTCTCTTTTAACATGTCAATTTCGAGCGCACCATTGGCTGTCCATTGCGGCAATAAATGATGAAAAGTTTCTAGCGTCGGCGCGCCATCTTCGCTGGCGGCATAGGCTCGGCCTTGTGCAACCGAGTCTTTGGTAATGGCGGCGCTGAGAATAGCGGCAGCTTCAGGCTGGCCTAGGCGTTTTACCATCTCATCATATATCGGTTTGATGATGTTAGCTTCGATGCGTCTTTGATCTAGGATCGGCAGTTGTGTTTTGGCCATGGTCAAATACCTTGTTGTCAGATGGGCGGTTCAGTTTTAAGTAGAGCTGAATTATAACCCAATGTCCATAATATTTGCTGGCAATGGCCATTAAAATACCGCGCCTAACAAGCTTAACCCAAACTAAAAAAGCAGAGGTCTAAACTGGTTAGGCATCTGCTTAGAATTTTATTGCGGTCATTCGTTGGCGTCAATGATTGGCGGTAAGTGGGTCAATTATTTGCGAGATTTCGGTAATTTTTGAAACCGGAATTCCGCTTTCTTCCGAATGTCTGCGGATTTCAGCTTCGCTTTCGGCCAGATAGACGCAAAAGGTTTTCTCGCCAGCGACATAAGAATGTTGCCATTGAATTGACGGGCCTATATTGGCTAATGCTTGGTTGGACGCCCGGGCAGCACCACATAATTCAGTTGGTGAAAATTCACCAATGCCGGGGATATCGCGTTCGATTACATAACGTTTCATGGTTTTTCCTCCGTTTGTTGTGACGCCACCAATATGCAATAGGTTTAGGATATTTCCAAATTCAATTTTCTTTTTGCGTGTAAAGGTAAGCTTTACCATTCAGGCTTGATTATTTTATAAACATAGGTAACCTTTAGCACATGACCGTGACCAGCCACCTCAAATCACTCCAAGCGCTTGAACTCGCTGTGCGTAAGGGCTCGTTCAAAAGTGCCGCCGATGCTTTGGGCATTACACCCGCAGCCGTTGGCCAGCGCATACGTTCATTGGAGGATTTTCTCGGCACGGAATTATTACACCGCAGCCCCTCTGGGGTGCAACCCAGCAGAGAGCTTGGTTTTGCACTGGCCGATTTGCATATGGCCTTTAGCGCCTTAAATCGGGTGACTGAAACCTTAGATTTTCAACGAACTAGCGAAATTCACATCGTCGCAAATACCGATTGGGCAGAACTTTGGCTATTGCCCAGATTAACCAAGTTTCAACTAGAACACCCAAACATTGAGTTTTGCATCAATGGTTTAGGGGATGTTCCAGTACGGCTCAGTTCGCCCGATTTGTGGATTAGTGATGACGGCGATGAAGGTGAACTCCTGTTTCTAGACCTTTTAGTGCCGGTCACCGGGCCGGACAATACGCGCCGCTTGGCCGAGTTTGATAGTGTAAACCAAATGGAGGGCATGCCACTTTTGCATTTGAAACAGCAGATTGACGATGATGCCTGCCCGGGCTGGGACGACTGGTTTAAAACCTTCGGCCATCGCCAAAGCGGGACTGAACGCGGCGTCAAGTATAATAATGCGCGCCTAGCCTTGGATGCGGTTAAGCAGAATGTCGGGTTTTTGGTCTGTGGCCTATCATTTATGCTGCAAGATCTTAAAGACGGTAGCATCGTGCATCCGTTTCCCTACGCGCAGCATATTGTCTCGCCGCACCCTTATCGGCTGACGCTTCGCCGGGGTGCTGAAAAGCAATCTCAGCTCAAGAAATTTGTGGTTTGGTTGCGCGGTGAAGCCAATAAAACCCAGAGACAGTTAGATACAATGAAAAAGTGAATTGTCTATTTTGAACCATAGGAAAGTAAATTTGTTCTCTTTTTGTTCTTGACTTGGCTCATAAGCTACTATAAGTTTTGTTTGAATTTCTTTCTTTAAACCTAGTTAATTAAACCCAATGGAATCTTATGGTTGCGCATATAAAGACAGTGACATTTCTAGGCACAGAAGCGCTGGCGGTAGATGTACAAGTGCAAATAAGCTCCGGCATGCCGGCGTTTAACATTGTGGGTTTGCCAGACAAAGCCGTGGCCGAAAGCCGCGAGCGGGTGCGTGCCGCATTGGGCGCTGTTGGCTTGGCTTTGCCGCCCAAAAGAATAACCATCAATTTAGCGCCGGGCGATTTGCCCAAAGAAGGCAGCCATTTTGACCTGCCAATTGCCCTAGGCTTGATGGCCGCAGCCGGCATAATACCGATAGATTATATTGCGCGTTTCATTGCCATTGGTGAATTGTCACTTGATGGCTCTATCGCCAAAGTTGGTGGCAGCTTACCCACCGCGATGTTTGCCCATAGCCACAATTTAAGCCTAATTTGCCCAGCCGAATGTGGGCCAGAAGCGGCATGGGCTGGCGATGATTTTGAAATTTTGGCGCCACATAATTTAATTAGCCTGATGAACCATATTAAAGGCGAGCAGGTGTTAACCAGACCGGTGGCTAGCGTGCAAAAAACCGCCACTAATATGCCAGATTTAAGGGACATTCGCGGCCAAGAAACCGCCAAACGTGCGCTGGAAATTACCGCCGCTGGCGGGCATAATATGCTTATGGTTGGCCCGCCTGGGGCTGGCAAATCTATGCTCGCATCTCGGTTAAGCGGTATTTTGCCAGTGCTTGAAACCAGCGAGATGTTGGAAACTAGCATAATTTCCAGCGTTGCCGGAAATTTAATGAACGGCCAATTGAGCCAAACTAGACCGTTTCGAGCGCCGCATCATAGTGCCAGCATGGCGGCTTTAATTGGTGGTGGTAGCAAGCCCAAACCCGGTGAAATTTCACTGGCGCATAGAGGTGTGCTGTTTTTAGATGAATTGCCCGAATTTGCGCCACGAGTGCTTGACTCGCTGCGCCAACCGCTCGAAACCGGTGAAGTTTTGATATCGCGGGCCAATTACCATGTTAATTACCCGGCTAAGTTTCAGCTAATTGCGGCGATGAACCCCTGCAAATGTGGCATGGCCGGGCAAGTGGGGCATGTGTGCAAACGCGGCGCGAGATGCGCCGATGATTATCAGGCACGGCTATCTGGCCCCTTGCTTGACCGCATTGACATCCACATTCATGTGCCAGCCGTTAGCCCGCAAGATCTAAGCTTACCGGCGGCAGAAGAGGGCAGTTTAGAAGTCGCCAAACGGGTGGCAGATGCACGCCAAATTCAAACCAATCGTTTTAAGCAGCATGGGTTGGAATTTTTGACCAATAGCGAAATTTCGCCGCAATATATTGATGATATTGTTATTATCGAAGCCGCTGCCAGAAAATTATTATTGACCGCTGCCGACAAATTGAAGCTCAGCGCCCGGGCTTATCACCGGGTGATCCGCCTATCGCGCACCATTGCCGACATAGAAGCCAGTGAAGATGTGTGCCTCGCACATATTGCCGAAGCCTTAAATTATAGAAGTTTGGTCGATTATAAAGCCCAAGCTGCCTAGCCAACAGAATTGGCCGGCATATTAGCCAAATTATTAGGCCGATGGAAAGACTTTAATAACTAATTTGAATTAGACTTTAGCTATATTTAACCCTGTAAATAATGCCGTTTTGGCATTGCTATAAACTAGTTGAAATTTAATTATGCGAAGCCTTTTTTTTAGACAGGACAATCTGGCCGCTAAGCCGACGCATAATGATGAACTTAAATCCCTAATCGATCAGAATGATTTTGACAATCTGGACCGGTTATTGGTTAATTCTGACGTCGCTCAATTTGAAAATGAAAATTTACTGGGTTTTGAAAATACCACAAATGATGCTGTGCCGGATGCGTCTATAGGGTTTGCCGAAGATACTTGGTTTGTAAAATTTATCAATGTCGTCACATCGCGGCGTTTTTTAATGCTGAACTTATTTGTTCTAGTGTGTATTTTGGGCGCGGGTGTATATGGCGAGTTTGTTTTGCAACAATCTGCCCGCTGGCTATTTATAACTGGCCTACTGCATGGGTTTATATTCATGTGTTTGAATATATCGGGCTGGGAAGATGTGCTTAAACGCAGCCAAATTGATAGAATATCCACTCAAAAAATGGCCGAAATTGCGGTTAATCTAGAGCATGATGTTGGCCATTTAAGCCTAGAGAAATGGGAGTTGGAGCAAAGCGAAAAACGATACAGAGGTTTGGTTAATAGCCAGAGTGACATTATCATCCGGCAAAATATCCAAGGTAAATACACTTATGTGAATGGAGTTTTTTGCGAAATTTTTGACACCCAAAGCCAAGAAGTTCTTGATCGACCCAAAATTATACCCGTGGTTGATGGTGACCGGACGCCGATATTTCCTGAGGTGACGCAGCCGCCTTATAAAGTACAGCGCGTGCAATTGATACAAACCAGATATGGCTTGAAATGGTATAGCTGGGTGGAACAAGCTATTTTTGACAAAAACAAGCGCATCACTGAAATTCAATCTGTCGGGCGCGACATAACGGCTTATAAAGTGGCAGAACGCGAAATTGCGGTGGCGCGCGACAATGCAGAAGCCGCCAACAGTGCAAAATCTATATTTTTGGCCACCATGAGCCATGAAATTAGAACCCCGATGAATGGCGTTTTGGGTATGGTGAATTTGCTTATGGACACAGATTTGACACCCGAGCAGCAAAATTATGCCGATGCAATAAAAACATCTGGCGAAAGTTTGCTGTCGTTGATTAACGAGATTTTGGATTATTCTAAAATAGAGGCAGGAAAATTAAGCCTGCACCCGCAAAAATTTAACCTGCATAAATTGGTGCAAAATGTCACCGAATTATTATCGTCTCGGGCTTTGACCAAAAATATTGAAATTGCCTCGCGTATTGACCCCAGCGTGCCCCTACATTTGGTGGGCGATGAAAAACGCATTCGCCAAGTGTTGATGAACCTTGTCGGCAATGCCATTAAATTCACCGAATATGGTGGTGTGTCTGTGGAGGTGATGGCCGACAATGAAGCGATTGACAATGCTGGCGAAATGATTTGTGACTTAAAATTTGTTATTAAAGACACCGGCATTGGCATAAATGCGGTTGATTGCGACAAAATATTTAATGAATTTGAACAAGCCGATAACACCCATTCGAGAAAATTCGAAGGCACCGGGCTCGGCCTATCAATATCGAAAAAAATCATCAAAATGATGGGCGGTGATATTCAGGTTGAAAGCGTCATTAATGAGGGCTCACGCTTCACGTACAATCTGTTATTGCGCACTGACGAAAAGGAAATTGTCGCCCCCGAAGACAACCAACTTGAAGGCCATCATTTCATCATTCTATCAAAACATGGAATTGAAGTTGGGTTAATTCAGCAGCAATTAAACCAAGCCAAGGCCATAACCATGATGGTCGAAGACAGCCAAAAAATGTTAGCTTATATTCATGCCGCCAACGAAGCCCAAGCCCGCCATGTGACCATTATTGCCGATGCCGAATTGGCCGACTTGACCTATTTGAAAGAATTAGAACAGTGTGAAAAACATTGGCAGGGCGCCGCCATGCGGACCATTATATTATTAGCGCCAAAACAACGGCGCATGGTGCAAGACTATAAACAAAAATATGGCTTTGATTTTTACCTCATCAAGCCTATACGCCGCGCCTCATTATTTAACATTATTCTTTGCGCCCATTTGAAAATTTCGATCGCCGGTATACCTGCGCCCCATAGCAACCGACGTGAAATATATAAGCAAATGGCGGCCCAAAAGACATTTGAAGATATTTCCCAACCCAGTGAATTGGCGGAAAATGAACAACTGATATTGCCGCCTTTGCCGCACAAGGATGACATTAAACAAATTGTTGCTGCGCCTGATGAAACGCCTGATGAAACGCCTGATGTAACACGCAATGTAACGCCGGATGTAACGCTTGATGATGCCAATTTGCTGGCGTTAGAACAAGCTGTTAAAGCCGAAGCTAAGCCTAACATTTTGCTGGCCGAGGACAACGAGATTAACGTTTTGCTGGCCAAATCGTTACTGGCTAAAATGGGTTATAATTGCCACCACGCCGAAAACGGCAAGCAAGCGGTGGACATGTTGGAACAGCATGAAGCTGGGTTTTTTAAACTTATATTGATGGATGTGCATATGCCATTAATGGATGGCTTGGAAGCGACCAGAATAATTAGACAGTTTGACGACCCGAAAAAAGCCAACATACCGATTATCGCCTTAACCGCCAACGCATTTGAAGAAGATAAAAAAATGTGTTTAAGTGCGGGTATGAGCGAATATTTGATGAAACCGCTCGACCGGCCGCTGTTTGAAGAAATTATCACAGCCTTTGTTGAAATACCGGCATAAATCTTGGCAAATTTTGCTTTGTATTTGCTTTTTGGCCTTAGTTTTTCTACACTTTGCCGAACTCATCGAATATAAGTGACTGCAAAAATGCCGATAAAAACTGCTACAAAACCTAGCGCCAAAAGCACTGCGCCAAAAACCACGCCGATGATGCAACAATTTATGGAGATTAAAATTGCCAACCCGGGGAAATTGCTGTTTTTTCGGATGGGTGATTTTTATGAATTGTTTTTTGATGACGCGGTCGCCGCCTCAATGGCATTAAATATAACCCTCACAAAACGCGGCAAACATAATGGCGAAGATATACCCATGTGCGGCGTGCCGGTACATGCATCGACCCAATATTTGCAAAAACTGGCAAGA
The DNA here is from genome assembly GCA_013214705.1 of Hyphomicrobiales bacterium. GTDB lineage: Bacteria > Pseudomonadota > Alphaproteobacteria > Rhizobiales > OSC116 > OCS116. The sequence goes on along the minus strand of JABSRZ010000009.1, from coordinate 150,904 downwards.
AAAGGCTTTAAAGTTGCCATTGTTGACCAATTAGAAGACCCTAAAGAAGCCAAAAAACGCGGCCCAAAAGCCGTGGTAAAACGCGGTGTTGTGCGCATAGTCACCGCTGGCACATTGACCGAAGATAGTTTGCTCAATGCGCGGCTCAACAATTATCTTTTATCCATCGTGCCGAATATTGACTTATCACAAACTGGTGAGCCGATGTTGGCGGTGGCCTGGGTGGATATATCGACCGGTAATTTTGCTTGCGAAACCATGGCGTTAAACCATGTTAACGCCACCATTGCCCGCTTAGAGGCCAAAGAAATTATTTATGCACCGAATTTGGTGCGTTTGGTTGAGCCTTATAAAAAGCACAAAAATTCGATAGATTATTTGGATTTATGGATCGAAAATGGCGCGATATTATCGCCACTTGAGGCCAAAGATTTTGACAGCCAACAAGCCAGTGTGAATTTTTCGGATTATTTTAAACTGGCCGATATTGCCGACCTTGGTGGGTTTAACCGTAGCGAATTAAGCGCATTGGGCGGCCTATATAGCTATATTCAAGACACCCAAAAAGGCCAAATGCCGATTTTAAAGCGCCCTGACCAGCATGAAATGGGCAGCAACATGCTGATAGACGCCGCGACCCGCACATCGCTGGAAATTTTAAAAACCCAAACTGGTGACAAAAAGGGTAGTTTGCTGCATGCCATTGACCGCACCATAACTGGCCAAGCGGCGCGGTTATTGGCCAACCGTTTGGCATCGCCCTTGACCGATAGATACCAAATTGAAGCCCGGCTAGACATGATTGCCTGGTTTTTAACCAATAGCCACGTTGTGCATGATTTTAGAGATATATTAAAAAACCTGCCAGATATGGAACGGGCGTTGGCCCGCATCGCCATTGGCCGCTCTGGCCCGCGAGATTTGGTGGCGCTTAGAACCGGGTTTTTAAAAGCCCAACAGGCCGAAGCTTTGTTTTTAAACACCGCGCCAGAAAGCTGGCCGAAACCGTTAAAAACCGCCATCGAAACTTTAAACTTAGCGCATTGCACGCTTAACCAAAAATTGATAGATAATTTAAATGATGACGTGCCAATGATGACCCGCGATGGTGGGTTTATCCGCGCCCAGTTGCGCCCCGACCTTGATGAAGCGCAGCTATTGTCAAAACAAGGGCGGCAATTTATTGTCGGGCTGGAACAAAAATATAGCCAATTGACCCAGATTAAAAACTTACGCATTAAACATAATAATATGTTGGGCTATTTTATCGAAGTGACCGCCGCCAATGGCGATGTTCTGCTTAACCAATTTAAAGCCGATTTCATCCACCGCCAAACCATGAAAAACGTCGTGCGGTTTAGCAGCGTTGAACTGAGCGAACTTGAAGTTAAAATATCGACCGCCGCCAACCGCGCGCTCGACATAGAGTTTGAAGAATTTGAAAAATTGGTCAAAGCCACCATTGAATTTGCCACCAGCATTGGCCAGTTGGCGGCTTCGCTAGCGGCATTAGATGTCGCCGCCTCGCTAGCTTTGTTAAGCGGAGAAGAAAACTTCTGCCGCCCCAAAATAGACAACAGCACTATATTTGACATTGAAAATGGCCGCCATATTGTGGTCGAACAAGCGTTAAAGACCCGCAATGAAGCGGCGTTTATTGCCAATTCATGTGTGTTAAATGGGGCGACAAAAGACCGGTCAGCCCGCATATTGTTGCTCACTGGCCCTAATATGGCCGGTAAATCGACTTATTTGCGGCAGAATGCGCTGATCGCCATCTTAGCGCAAATGGGCTGCTATGTGCCCGCCCAAAAAGCCCATATTGGCATTGTCGATAAGCTGTTTAGCCGGGTTGGTGCGGCCGATGATTTGGCGCGTGGCCGCTCAACATTTATGGTCGAGATGGTGGAAACCGCCGCTATATTAAACCAAGCGACCGAAAAATCCTTGGTGATATTAGATGAAATTGGCCGCGGTACAGCCACTTATGACGGGCTATCCATCGCCTGGGCAACCATTGAACATTTGCACGAACATAACGTTTGCCGTTCACTTTTTGCCACCCATTACCACGAGTTAACCGCGTTAAAAGAAAAATTGCAAAACCTAACCAATGCCACCATGCGGGTGGCCGAATGGAATGGCGAAGTGCGGTTTTTACACGAGGTGCGCAAAGGCGTTGCCGAGCGCTCCTACGGCATACATGTGGCAAAACTTGCCGGCTTGCCGCAAGTGGTGATAGAGCGCGCCACCGAAGTGTTGGAATATTTGGAAAAAAATGAAACCAGTGAAATGCGGCAAAATATCATTGATGATTTGCCACTTTTTAGCCACGCGCGGCCAAAATCTGGCGGGATAAAATCCACCGACCCGCAGGCCGAAAAATTAAAACAAAGGGTGTTGGATATTTTGCCCGACGAATTAACCCCTAGGGTGGCGCTGGAACTGATTTACCAATTGAAAAAAATAGCCTCGACCGATGTATAGATTGAAATGACTTTGACAACATGACCAAGACATACCAGCTTAGCAAACGTATTAATTACCGAAAATCTAGCCGTAAAATGGCGCGGGAATTTCGGCGAGATATTGAGAAGGATTTTGAACAAGTTATTGCTACTAACGGTGGGTCTTATGCAAATAATGCCGTGAAAACCCGCGCCGCATTAATCTCTAAAATGCGCGGTTCGCTGGATGCCATGCGCGAAGCTCAACATCAAAAACTGTTGGAAACCGGCAAGGGCACACAATGCGCTCGGTATCTTTCGGCTTATCAGGATGGGTTAATATCGGCCATTTTGCAATTGGCTGAAACCCATATATTTACAGACCAAACAGCGCAAAAAGCGCAGCGCATTGCGGTGGTGGCAGTGGGTGGATATGGCCGCGATGCGTTGGCGCCGCATTCGGACATAGATTTATTGATGTTGCTGCCCAGCAAACCTAGCGTGCGGTCTGAAAATATCATTGAATATATATTATATTTTTTGTGGGATTTGAACTTTAAAGTTGGCCATGCGGTGCGCAATGTGGAGCAATCTGTCAGCCTGTCTAAAACCGATATGACCATACGCACATCTATTTTAGAAGCCCGCTATATATGTGGCAATAACCAGTTATTTGTCAAACTTGGTATGGAATTTGCCAATAAAATAGTCAAAGGTCATGCGCGTGAATTTACCGAAGCCAAACTAAAAGAGCGTGATATACGCCACGAAAAAGCCGGTAAATCGCGTTATTTGGTCGAACCCAATATTAAAGATGGCAAAGGCGGATTGCGCGACTTGCAAACCTTGTTTTGGATCGGCAAATATATATACCAGCTGCAACGCGCCAGCCAATTGGTGGAAGCCGGGGTGTTTACCGAAACTGAATATAGACGGTTTCGAAAATGCGAAGATTTTTTATGGTCGGTGCGCTGCCATTTGCATTTTTTAATTGGCCGTGCCGAAGAGCGGGTTTCGTTTGATGTGCAGGAGGCGCTTGCGGAACAGTTGGGTTATTCTTCACATGCTGGTTTGCGTGCCGTCGAGCGGTTTATGAAGCATTATTTCATCATCGCCAAACAGGTGGGAGATTTAACCCGGGTATTTTGTGCGGTGTTAGAGCAACAAGAAATTAAACAAGAAAACATCGCGATGCGGCTGATCAGCCGGTTGCGGCATAAAAACATCCAAGAGATTAGCAAAACCAAAGCCTTTAAAGTTGAACGTGGGAGGATTGTGGCGCTAAACGACCAGATATTCATTAAACAACCAACGCATTTAATCGGCTTATTTTATTTAATTGATAAATATGAATTGCTGATCCACCCCGAAACTTTGAAATTAGTCACCAGGTCGTTGCGGTTAATTGACAACAAATTACGCTCTGACCCCAAAGCCAGCAAGTTGTTTTTAAAATTATTATGCTCGCGCAATGAGCCAGAAAAAAACCTGCGCAAAATGAATGAAGCCGGGGTGTTGGGACGTTATATTAAACCGTTTGGCAAAATTGTTTCACTGATGCAATTTAACATGTATCACCATTATACGGTGGATGAACATTTGCTGCGCGCTGTGGGTGTATTGGCCAATATTGACGCCGGGCTAGAGCAAGAAAACCACCCAACTGCGCATGGTATTATTGGTGATATTAGCAACCGGCGGGCGTTATATGTGGCGGTGTTTATGCATGACATTGCCAAAGGCCGGAAGGAAGCCCATGCCATTGCCGGCGCGCGCGAAGCCGAAACATTATGCCCCAAATTAGGCTTGAGCGCGGCCGAAACTGAGCTGGTGGTGTGGTTAATACGGGACCATTTGGTGATGAGCGAGGTGGCACAAATGCGCGATTTAATGGACCCAAAAACCATTGAAGATTTTGCTGAACATGTACAAACTTTAGAGCGGTTACGCCTGTTATTGGTGTTGACGGTGGTCGACATTCGGGCGGTTGGCCCGGGGGTGTGGAATGGCTGGAAAGGCCAGCTATTGCGCGAGCTATATTACCAAACCGAACGGCATTTAACTGGCGGTGGCTCGCTCGAAAAGCTCGAAGAGCGGGTGAATATGGCCAAAAAGCTGCTGAATGATGAACTTGAAAAACTGCCTGCGCAAAAAGTTTCAAAAAAACAGCGCGACCAATTTGTGCATCGACATTATCCGGCATATTTAGTTCATGTGCCGCTCGCAACTCAGGTAAAACACGCTTCATTGATTCAGAAAGCCGACAAAGACGGGCTGGCCACCAGCACATCGACCGATGCATTTTTGGAAATGACCGAAATTAACGTCATCGCTGCCGATCACCCGCGATTGCTATCGATCATCACCGGATCTTGTGCGGCAATGGGCGCAAATATAGTCGGCGCCAATATATTCACCACCCGCGATGGCATGGCGATCGATAAGGTGCAAATAAAGCGCCAATTTGAGCATGACCGCGATGAAAAGCGCCGCTCCAAATCCATCACCACCACCATTGAGCAAGCTTTGCGGGGTGAAATTCATTTGCCATCGATGCTAGAAGAACGGGCGTTGCGGCCAAATGTAGATACTTTTCAGGTCAAACCAATTGTGTCGATTGCCAATGATCTATCTGAAAAATTCACCATAATTGAAATTAATGGCCTTGACCGACCCAAATTACTTTATGATTTAACTCGGGTCTTATATCAATTAAAACTCAGCATTGGCTCCGCACATATTTCGACCATTGGCGAGCGGGCGGTGGACGTGTTTTATGTGCGCGATCTATTGTTGCAAAAAATTGTCAATGAAGAGCGCCAAGAGATTATTAAAGCCACATTATTGGATATCTTGTAAAATGTTGTTGGAAATTTTTATGGGAACTAAGCCTAGTTTAAAAGGGATTAAACCAAGATGAAATTTGCCAAAGACGCATTTACAGTTGGCATGATGACCATGTTAAGCCGCGTTTTGGGCTTTGTACGTGATATGTTGCTGGCCGCCATTTTGGGCACAGGCCCTATTGCGGCGGCGTTTATTGTGGCCTTGCGCATACCTAATTTATTTAGGCGGATATTTGCCGAAGGGGCGTTTAACTCGGCATTTGTACCGCTATACAATAAAAAGCTAGAGCAAAAAGGCGAGCCGGCTGCCACCCAATTTGCCGCCGAAGCCATGTCCGGCTTGGTGCTTATTTTGCTTATTTTAACCGCTATATTTGAAATCTTTATGCCGTTTTTATTGGGCGGTATTGCCTGGGGGCTTAAAGATGATGCGCATAAATATAGCGTGGCGGTTGAGCTGACCCGCATCATGTTTCCGTATTTAATATTTTTATCGGTGATGGCGTTATTGGCCGGCATTTTAAATAGTTTTCGAAAATTCGCCATCGCCGCCCTAGTGCCGGTATTGCTGAACGTCATACTGGTGGCTTGCATGTTATTGCTGATCTTGTTTGGCATTATCGAGCAAGAAAGTGTGGCGCGGGTATTGTCATATGCCGTGACCATAGCCGGTTTGGCTCAAATGCTGGCCTTGTGGTTTTATTGCAAAAAACAAGGCCATTTGCCATGGTTTACCAAACCAACTTTAAATAAAGATATGCGCGAGTTATTGCGCTTGGGCGTGCCCGGCATCATTGCCGGTGGCATCACCCAAATTAACATTGTCATTGGCACTGGCATTGCTACATCTTATGCTGGCGCCGTTGGCTATATATACTATGCCGATAGGTTATACCAATTGCCACTTGGTGTGGTTGGTGTGGCTGTGGGGGTGGTATTGTTGCCAAGCCTAACTAGGGCATTTACCAGCGACAACCAAACCGAGGCCAATGATTTGCAAAACAGAGCTTTGGAATTTTCGATGATGTTGACGATTCCGGCGATGGTGGCGTTTTTATTAATTGCCGAAACCGTGGTATCGGTGTTGTTTGAACGTGGGCGGTTTAACGTCGATGCGACCATAGAAACCGCCGTCGTTTTGCGGGCATTTGCCGTGGGCTTGCCAGCATTTGTGGCGGTTAAAGTATTTTCGCCGGGGTTTTTTGCCAATCATGACACCAAAACCCCAATGTATTACGGCGCGTTTGCCATCATTGCCAACACCGTCATGGCGTTGATATTTGCCCAATATTGGCAACATGTGGGCATTGCGGTGGCCACATCCATCGCCGCGTGGATGAATGTATTTTTACTCGCATTCACGCTTTATGCACGCGGTAAATTTCATTTGGATATAAAATGCGCCAAAACATTGCCGATGATATGCGTGGCAAGTGGGTTAATGGGCGGAGTTATATTTTATACCTGCCAATATTTAGCCCCCTGGCTAAGTGCCGATAACCCAGAATGGGTGCGGGCTGGCTTAATGCTCTGTGTGGTGATGGAAGGTGGGCTGACCTATGGTTTGTTTTTGCATTATACCGGGGCTTTGACATGGAGCGAAATGAAAGGCTTTGTGAAGCGCAAGAAACCACTTGAAACCGCCGCAGATTCAAGCGATAAAATCTCAACAGATAAATAATTAGGAAAATTGGTATGACCCAATTCACAAAACGCGTATTTTCGGGCATCAAGCCATCGGGAAAAATACATTTAGGCAATTATTTAGGCGCTATACAAAAATTTGTTAAGCTCCAAGAAGATAAGAGCTTTGAAAATATTTATTGCGTGGTCGACATGCATGCCATTACCGTTAAACAAGACCCTAAAATATTGCGGAAGCGTACTTTGGAGCTTACGGCAACTTACTTAGCATCGGGTGTTGACCCCGAACAGAGCATTATTTTTAACCAATCACGCGTGGCACAACATGCTGAACTAGGCTGGATATTTAATTGTATCGCCCGTGTGGGTTGGATGAACCGGATGACCCAATTTAAAGACAAAGCCGGGAAAAATTCTGAAAATGTATCTTTGGGCCTACTCGCCTACCCTAGCCTGATGGCGGCAGATATTTTGCTGTATAATGCCACTCATGTGCCAGTGGGCGACGACCAAAAACAACATTTGGAGCTGTGCCGCGACATTGCGCAAAAATTTAACAATGATTATGCCGATGAGATTAAACAGCATGGGTTTGGCGACCAGTTTTTTTGCCTCACCGAACCACTTATTAATTTTGGCAATAAGCCAGTGCGGGTGATGAGCTTGCGCGATGGCAGCAAGAAAATGAGCTCTAGTGCGGAATCGGATATGACGCGCATTAATATGAATGATGACAGCGAAATGCTGGCTAAAAAATTGAAAAAAGCCAAAACCGACCAAGATGCCTTGCCAAGCGAAATGGCGGGTTTGGAAGGCAGACCAGAAGCCCGCAACCTTATTAGTATTTTTGCAGCACTTGATGACACAGACAGCCAAAGCGTACTGAACCAATTTGGCGGGCAACAATTTAGGGAATTTAAAGCCGCGTTGATTGACTTAGCCGTGGCCGAAATTAGCCCGATTGGGGATGAAATTAACCGCTTGATGAAAGAAGAAGCTTATATTGATCAAGTGTTAAAAGATGGTGCTGACCGCGCCCGGGCTTTGGCCGAACCGCTGGTTCAAGACGTTAAGAAAATTATTGGCTTTATGGTATAACTTGCGCTTTGGCCAGATTAATGCCAGCATAAATAATCGATTTGGGTAGGGGCGGGGGCTAATATGCACAATAAACTGAAATTTTTAGTGGTGATTGATGATACAGATGAGTGCCGCGTGGCGCTAAAATGGGCCGCGTCCCGGGCGATATCCATCGGTGGTTTGCTAACCATTTTACACGTTATAGACAATGCCGATTTTCAACATTGGTTGGGGGTTGAAGCCATTATGCGCGATGAAGCCTATGCCAATGCCGAGGGTTTAATGTCGTCTATTTTGGATGATGTCGGATCGGCCGCTGAACTGATGCCCGAAATAATTGTCAAGCAAGGCGACAAGCGCGAACAAATATTAGAGCTGATTAAAAATGACCCAGCCATATCTATTTTGGTGTTGGGCAGCGCTGTTGATGGGAGTGGCCCCGGCCCGCTGGTGGCCTCATTGGCTAGCCAATCGGCAGAGACTTTTCCGATACCGGTGACCTTGGTGCCTGGCAATTTGACCGATGCCCGCATTGCCGATTTAAGCTAGATGCCATATAATGGCCATATAAATGCTAGATAATTGGCAAATAAGTCATTGGTTTGACCAGAATTTATGTTATACCCTAGTTAAATAGTCAAGAATGGTAAAAACATGTATATTCACACCGAAGAAACGCCCAACCCAGAAACCCTAAAATTCTTGCCCGGCAAGCCCATTTCGCCGCTTGAACCGCTAGAGTTTAACAGCGATGCCGAAGCTGAATTTGCGCCGATTGCACAACGTTTATTTGTGATTAGCGGGGTTAAGACCGTGTTTTTGGGCAGTGATTTTATCACCATAACCAAAACTGCTGACCAAAATTGGCAAGATTTAACCCCGGCCTTGATCAGCGCCATTATGGACCATTTTATGGCCAATATGCCGATATTGCTTGATGACCCGGCGGCAGATTATAGCGAAGAAGAGTTTTTTGAAGACGGTGACCAAGATTTAGTTTTGGCCATTAAAGACTTAATCGACACCCGCATTAGGCCAGCTGTGGCGCAAGATGGTGGTGACATTGTGTTTAAAGGCTTTAAAGCTGGCGTGGTTTATCTGCGCATGAAAGGCGCTTGCGCCGGTTGCCCAAGTTCAACCATGACCTTAAAAAGCGGCATAGAAAACCTGCTTCGGCATTTCATCCCAGAAGTGTTATCGGTCGAGCAGTCTGTTTAGGTTAATTTATGGCTTATCAATTAAGTTTGGACAGCTGCACCAAAGCTTGCAGCGTGGCTCTCATTTCGCTTGATGGTCCGCAAAGTGCCGCTTGGTTTGAGATTTTAGACCGAGGCCATGCCGAGATTTTGGCCGACAAAGCCCATATGTTGATGCAAGAAATTGACATAAAAGCATCAGATATTAGCCAAATTGCGGTGACCATTGGCCCGGGCACTTTTACCGGTGCGCGCATTGCCTTGGCCTTTGCGCGGATGTTTGGTGCGGCGCGCGACATCCCGCTCATTGCCGTAAACTCATTAGAAGCCATTGCGTTTAACGCGGTTGCAAAATTAAATTTAACCGCTGGTGACATTGTCCACACCGCCATTGATGCGCGGCGCGGGCAGGTTTATTTTGCCAGCTATGATTTTGAAGGCAGAGAATTGTTTGCCCCCAAAGCCATTGATATTGAGGCAGCGGTGCAAAAACTAACGGCTGGCTCACTGGTTTTGGGCACAGGGCGAGACTTATTGTTAGCCGAAGCAGGTGGCCAAACCGACCGATTTGAGATTGGCGACAATATGCATTTTCCGCATAGTGAAGTTTTTGGAAATTATGTAAAATACCGGCCAGCGGAAACTTCGCCACCTTCGCCATTATATTTGCGCGCGGCAGACGCAAAATTGCCATCAAGCCACCCGATCAGCTTCACCCAATGAATGAATGAATTTTAAATGACCATTTCATTTAGCCCCATTCTGAACCAAAATGATCAATTTACCCAAATGGCTGGTATACACCGGCAATTATTTGATGTGGCTTGGTCGGCAGCCAGCATTGCCGCCATGTTTGAGCCAAAAACTGCTTATAGAGGCAGTTTGGTTTTGGATGATGATAAAATCATTGGCTTCATCATCTGCTCTATAGTGCTAGATGAAGCTGAGATTATCAGCATGGCTATTGAAAAAGCGTTTCAGCAAAATGGTTATGGGCGGTTGTTATTGGCATATGAAATAGAGACACTGAACAAATTGGCGGTGAAAAGGCTATTTTTAGAGGTTAGTGAACATAATAGTGCCGCGCAAAAACTATATACGAGTATGGGGTTTCAGCGCTTGGCCAAACGCAACAACTATTATAAACAGCCAGATGGGACATTTGCCGATGCCTTGGTTTTAAGCTGCGATTTATAATTTAGAATGGTTATAAACATATTGGCCAATTGGTTTTACTTTGTTGAGAATGCGTATTATATCTGTTATAAATTAGTAGAATAATAGTGTGGCAATAGGGAGACATAATATGAGTGACGGTATCAGCCAATTGGAACGCCAATGCCTAGACAAAGGCATGCGGATGACTGAACAACGCCGTGTGATTGCTCGTGTTTTATCTGAATCATTCGACCACCCAGATGTAGAAGAACTATACCGCCGCGCGGCCAAGGTTGACAATAAAATTTCCATCGCCACTATATACCGCACAGTGCGGCTGTTTGAAGAAGCCGGCATTTTAGAACGCCATGATTTTAGAGATGGCCGCTCGCGTTATGAAACTATATCTGATGAGCATCACGACCATTTAATTGATGTGAATAGTGGCAAAGTTGTCGAGTTTCAAAATGAAGAAATTGAGCAATTGCAACGCAAAATTGCCGAAGATTTGGGCTATAAATTGGTTGACCACCGCATGGAGCTTTATGCCGTGCCGATAGACAAGGCGAATTAGAGAATAAAATTCTAATTTAAAAAATCATAAGATTTTTTGCATAAGATATGTTATTGAAGGCGATCTTTTTCAATTAGCGAGACGCGCGCCATGGCGACATTACCTAAACATTTGTTTGAACATAAGCAAAAATCTAACAAAAAACCCATGTTGCGCCCGACACCACACACTAAAGGCACCAAAAAACTTTACATTAAAACCTATGGCTGCCAAATGAACGTGTATGACACCCAGCGCATGGCAGACGCTTTAGCGCCAGAAGGTTATGTGCATGTCGAGCAAGCCGATGGCGCGGATATGGTGATTTTAAACACTTGCCATATACGCGAAAAAGCTGCCGAAAAAATTTATTCGGAACTTGGCCGGATACGCTTAATGGTCGATAAAAACAACAAAAATGTAGCCGAAGGTCAAGAAACCAAGCCCATTATAGCCGTGGCTGGCTGTGTCGCCCAAGCCGAAGGGCGCGAAATTATGCGCCGTGCGCCAATTGTTGACATGGTATTTGGACCACAAAGCTACCATAAATTGCCCGAAATGTTGGGCAAAATTGCCAATGGCCAACGCAAGGTTTTAGACACCGACTTCCCGACCGAAGACAAATTTGACAGCCTACCTGCTGCCAACCCAACTAACATCATCGCCCGTGGGGTGACTGCGTTTTTGACCATTCAAGAAGGCTGTGACAAATTTTGTACATTTTGTGTTGTGCCTTACACACGCGGGGCAGAATATAGCCGCTCTATCGCCCGGATATTAAATGAAGCGCAAAATTTGGTTAATAATGGCGTACGAGAAATCACGTTGCTTGGCCAAAATGTCAATGCCTATCATGGCCAAGATGATGCCGGCAATGCGGTAAATTTGGCCGGTTTAATGACCGCTTTGGACACTATTGAAGGCTTGGCGCGCATCCGCTATACCACCAGCCACCCTAATGATATGGACCAAGCGTTAATTGACATTCATGCCAACCAAAAATCGGCCATGCCGTATTTGCATCTGCCGGTTCAATCTGGCTCTAACGCCATATTAACCGCCATGAACCGCCGGCATAGCCGCGAAAGCTATATTAAAGTTATTGAGCGGTTGCGGGCATCGCGCCCCGACATTGCGTTGTCTGGCGATTTTATCATCGGCTTCCCCGGCGAGACTGATGATGATTTTGAAGCCACGTTAGATTTGGTGCGCCAAGTGACTTATAGCCAAGCCTATAGTTTTAAATATTCATCTCGGCCGGGCACATCGGCCGCCAACCTGACCAACCAAGTAGATGATGAGGTGAAAACCAAACGCTTGGCCATATTGCAAGTTTTGTTGAACCAACAACAACGGCAATTTAACCAAAATACCGTTGGCGCCACGCTGGATATATTATTTGAGCGCTCGGGCCGCGAAGACGGGCAATTAATTGGCCGCTCACCTTATTTGCAGCCAGTATATGTCGATGCCCCAACCGAAATGATTGGCCAAATTAGGCCGGTATATATAGAAAGTCTGGGCAATTTTGCGCTAAAAGGCAATTTAGCTAGTTAATATTTTAAATCGGCTTTCTTAGCACCAGTTAGGGCTTTCACAATGTCATAAACCTGCTAAAGTCGGGTAATTATTTTCTTACCCAAAGCGGAGCTGCCTTGAACAAACCGTTACATGCCAAAGCCACAAAAACCAAAACCAGCGGCCATAAAAAATCGCACAATACATATTCTGAAACCATAGAATTTGATGACAATGCCCTAGCTGCCGTATTATATGGCCAAAATAATTTACATCTGGCGATTTTAGAAAGCCGAATGGATGTCGAATTGGCGGCAAAAGGCAATAAATTATTGGTGCAAGGCCGCAAAGCCAATTGCAAACAAACCATAATGATATTGAGAAAATTATACGCCCGCGGCGAAGGCGGCCTTAGCCTAGCCAAAGCCGATGTTGACGCGGCTATACGGATGGAAAGCCAAAGCCACAAAGCCGGTAATGACAAGCATAACGACCAATTTATCATCACCCGGCGCAAAAGTTTAAGCCCGCGCACCCCGATGCAAGACCAATATATGCAGGCGCTGAAAAAAAACGAATTGGTGTTTGGCATTGGCCCTGCTGGCACTGGCAAAACCTATTTAGCGGTGGCCATGGCCTGCGCTATGCTTGAGGCTGGCAATGTGCAACGCATTGTATTGTCGCGTCCAGCGGTAGAAGCTGGCGAAAAACTCGGCTTTTTGCCGGGCGACCTGAAAGAAAAAGTCGACCCCTATTTGCGGCCATTATATGACGCGCTTTATGACATGATGGACCCGGCGATTGTTGAAAAACTGATTGAAGATGGGGTGATAGAAATTGCCCCCTTAGCGTTTATGCGTGGGCGGACATTGTCGCACAGTTTTGTGATTTTGGACGAAGCACAAAATACCACCACCATGCAAATGAAAATGCTGCTCACCCGGCTTGGCGAAGAAAGCCGCATGGTGATAACCGGTGACCCCAGCCAGATAGATTTGCCCAGAGGTACGAAATCTGGCTTAGTGGACTCGCTGGACGTATTACGGCATTTGCCCGAAATTAAGCAAATTCGGTTTACCGAAGGTGACGTGATTCGCCACCCATTAGTTGGCAAAATTGTGACCGCTTATAACCATCAAGACAGAAATCGAGACAAAGCCCGAAATAAGCCTCAGGATAAACCTCAAGAAAAGCCGCAAGAGAAGCCTAATAACCCAGTAGAAGGCGCGGCAAGTGAATGAGCTGACTGCCGAAATTAACCTGGTTGCCAAACAATTTGCCGACATAACTGATTTGGATATATTGGTAAAACAAGCCTGTGGCGTGATTGCCCAGCAAGACCAGTTGAAAACCAAGCCACATGGTGAATTTGGCTTGATGTTGTGTGATGATGCCAAGATTCAAGAATTAAACCAGCAATTTAGGCAAAAAGACCAAGCGACCAATGTATTGTCTTTTCCGGCGCAAATAGATGATTATGATGAGCTATTTGACAATGCGGAGGTTTATTTAGGTGACATTGCCATGGCCTTTGAAAGCTTGCAGCAAGAGGCTTTAAGCCAAAACAAACCGATTGCAGAGCATTTTAGCCATTTGCTTATTCATAGTATTTTACATTTATTAGGCTATGATCACATTATTGCCACAGATGCAGAACATATGGAAAGCCTAGAAATAAAGCTATTGGCAATGTTAGATATTGAAAACCCATATGACTGATATAATATTATTAACGAAACGTTTTAAAAACTCTTAAAGAAAAATGTCCCAAAACAACCATACCAAACCCCATATAGACGCAGATAGCTCCTTTTTTAAAAAGCTATTCCGCCCATTTGCCGATTTAATTTCTAAAGCCAAAGGCGCTTCACTGCGCGAAAGTTTAGAAGATGTCATCGACAATGATGATGAAGTTCAACATGCTTTTTCGCCAGAAGAAAAAAGCATGATCAGAAATGTATTAGAATTTTCGGATGTCGATGTTGAAGACATTATGGTGCCGCGGGCAGACATTATTGCTGCCGATAAATCGACAAAAATATCGGAAATATTTTTGATATTCTCTCAAGCTGGCTTTTCGCGCTGCCCGATATTTGATGGAAATTTAGACCAACCTGTCGGCATGGTGCATTTTAAAGACATTATGAATTGGATGGTGAGTAACTCTGCCTCCAAACCGACCAAAGGCTCCGAAGACTCGATATTACAGCTAAGCCGGATAGATTTTACCCAACCGATTGGCGAGCTTAACATTATACGTGATCTTTTATATGTGCCACACTCGATGTTGGCGGCCGATTTGCTGATAAAAATGCAAAAAAATCGCGTTCATATGGCTTTGGTGATTGATGAATATGGTGGCACTGACGGTTTGCTAACCATTGAAGATTTGGTTGAAGAAATTGTGGGTGAAATAGAAGATGAGCATGACGATGCTGATTTGCCGTCTATTGTGGAATTAGATGAGCATAATTTTGAAGCCGATGCGCGGTTGCCAATGGAAGAATTGGAAGACTATTTAAAAGTTGATTTTCTGTCGGATGACCGCGATGAAGATGTCGAGACTTTGGGCGGCTTGGTATTTAGTTTGGCCGGCCGTATACCAGCGCGCGGCGAGCTTATCAACCATAGTTCTGGTACCATATTCAAAATTATAGACGCCGATTCGAGGCGGATAAAACGCGTAAAAATAACCTTAAAAAGCCAGCCAAAAGCTGCAGAATAAGCCTATGCCTAACCGGGATTCAAACATTTTTCAGCCGTTTTTGCTTTCATGGTCCAGCTATTGCATCACCAGTTGGGGCTGGCGCAAATTTGTCTTAAGTTTTTGCCTTGGTGGCCTCTCGGTGTTGGCTTTGCCACCGATTGGCTGGTTTTTTATGCTGTTTTTTACCATGCCCAGCTTGGTGTGGATGTTAGATGGGGCGTTTGAGACCTCGTTAGCACAGCAATCAAACCCAAAAAAAATCGGTTTTAAACGAATATTGTCAAATATTTACGCCATTCGCTCGGCCTTTGGGGTTGGGTTTGGCTTCGGTTTTGGTTATTTTTTTGTTGGTCTGTTGTGGATTGGCGAAGCCTTTTTGGTCGATGCCCAGCAATATGTATATTTATTACCAGTGGCGGTGACGCTATTGCCGGCGTTTTTGGCATTGTTTTGGGCCATGGCTTGCTTGGTGGCACGCTATTTCTGGGCTGGTCAAATTAAGAATGTCTTCATTTTAAGCCTAAGCCTTACGGTATTTGAATATTTACGTGGCAATATCTTAACCGGCCTGCCTTGGAACTTGTTGGGTTTTGCCTTTGATTTTTCGACCGCTATGTTGCAATCGGCGTCTATCTGGGGCATTTACGGCCTGACTTTTTGGGCGTTTTTAGTCAGCCTCAGTGGCTCATTATTGGTCAGTGAACGGCTGAAGATTCGTTATGTAATTATTGCCATTGGCTGCTTTTTTGCAGTTTTTTGGGGCGCGGGCGCAACCCGGCTGAGCTTAAACCCGACCCAATATCATGATGATATGGTGATGCGTTTGGTGCAGGCCAACATAGCCCAAACCGATAAATGGCGGCCAGAAATGCGCAGCGTCATCGCCAACCGATATTTGGAATTAAGCGGCCGAAAAACCAGTGCAGATACACTAGATAAAGCCGAGTTTACACATTTAATTTGGCCCGAATCGGCCGTGCCATTTTTGCTGAATGTTGGCAGTGGTTTCATGCGTGAGACCAGCCGCATACTGGGCGATGATGCTTATTTGATAACCGGCGCCATTCGCAAGCAAAAAGGCGTTGAAAAAGACCTGTTTTTTAACTCGGTTTTGGCATTTGATGCTGATGGAAACCGCTTGGCAAAATATGATAAGCATCATTTAGTGCCGTTTGGTGAATATCTGCCGTTCAAGAGGCTGTTGAAAACATTGGGTATAAATAAATTAATTTCGCTTGATGGAAGCTTTTCTGCAGGAATACAACCGACCAATATATACCTTAAAAACACTCCGGCATTTGCCCCAGTTATATGTTTTGAAATTATATTTTCTGGCCAAATTGTCGACCGCAAAAATAGGCCTGAATGGATATTAAACTTAACCAATGATGCATGGTTTGGCGAAACCATCGGGCCATACCAACATTTGGCGCAAGCAAGAATGAGAGCGATAGAGGAAGGTTTACCACTCGTGCGGATTGCGAACACTGGAGTGAGCGCTATATTTGACCCATTGGGTCGAGAAATTGCACAGCTTAAGCTAGGAAAAACAGCTATTTTAGACAGCCCTTTGCCATTGAAATTAGAGCCTACTTTATTTGTGAAAATGACTGCATTTTTTTGATTGAAAACAACTTAAGGTGTAAATTGCTCAAAATGGGTTGAGGCACAAATTCACCGAAGAGACTTGATTCTTGTCAATTCCTATGCGAAAAATAAACCTGTTTTTGAGGGAACAACCAAATATAATATAAATTTCGATACTTAGTTTATAAAACTTATTCTGATTTTAATCCGTTGATTGGGACCAATCTAAATGAATAAAAGACAACCAAATCCTGTCGACATACATGTCGGTGGTCGACTGAGAATGCGACGCATGCTTGTTGGCATGAGTCAGGAAAAACTGGGCGAAAGCCTGGGCCTGACTTTTCAGCAAGTGCAGAAATACGAAAAAGGTACCAATAGAATTGGTGCTAGTAGACTTTATAATATTTCGCAAATATTATCTGTTCCGGTAAATTTTTTCTTTGAAAATATACCGGATGATGAAGGTGTAGCCAATAAATTTGGTTTTGCCGAAAATAGCAGTGACAACTTTGCCTATGATTTTATGAATAGTGCCGAAGGCTTCCAGCTTGGGCAAGCGTTTTCGATGATTAAGGATGTGCGTATAAGGCGCAGAATTATTGATTTGGTGCGCTCATTATCAGACAATAAAGATTATTCCGTTGGCAATAAATAATTAGCCTTACATTATAATTTGATTAAACAGGTTTCCTTATTGGATGCCTGTTTTTTTTTGTTTTTTTGTTGAATTAATTTATATATAACTTATATAATAGCTGACATAAGGATATAAAGAATTCTACATATGCTTGTATCGAAAATAAAGACTCCGAGTAGTGTTACTGACTCTTCAAATAAAAGGACTAACAATGAGCCGAAAAAATTACTTATTTACCAGTGAATCTGTGTCTGAAGGCCACCCCGATAAAATCTGCGATTATATATCTGACACCATTGTCGACGCGTTTTTAACCGCCGACCCCGAAGCGCGGATTGCCGTTGAAACCTTAGCCACCACGAATAAAGTGGTGTTGGCTGGCGAAGTGCGCGGAAAAAACGCCCCGTCAAGCGCCCAAATGGAAGCTTTGGCACGCCAAGCGGTTAAAAAAATTGGTTATGAGCAAGATGGTTTTCATTGGGAAAAGATGAGCGTTGACGTGCTGGTGCATGCGCAATCGGCCGACATTGCCCAAGGTGTAGACCAGAGCGATGGCAAAGAAGAAGGTGCGGGTGACCAAGGCATTATGTTTGGTTATGCGGTCAATGAGACTAAAAGCCTGATGCCAGCCCCGATACATTATAGCCATGCGATATTGCGGGTTTTGGCCGAAGCCCGCCATGCCGGTAAAGTGCCGGGTTTGCGCCCAGATATGAAAACCCAACTAAGTGTGCGTTATGAGAATGACAAACCTGTTGGCGTTGAAACTTTGGTGCTTTCGACCCAGCATGATGAAGGCCTCACTCAAGAGGATGTGGCCGCCATTGTCATGCCTTATATAAAATCGGCTCTGCCAGATGGTTGGATCAGCTCAGAAACTGAAACCTATATTAACCCCACTGGCCAATTTATCATTGGTGGCCCCGATGGTGATGCCGGCCTAACTGGGCGCAAAATTATTGTTGACACCTATGGTGGCGCAGCCCCGCATGGCGGCGGTGCGTTTTCGGGCAAAGACCCCACCAAAGTAGACCGCAGTGCGGCTTATGCGGCGCGTTATTTGGCCAAAAATGTTGTGGCCGCCGGTTTGGCACATAGATGCACCATTCAGCTATCCTACGCGATTGGCGTGGCAAAACCGCTTTCGGTTTATGTCGATACCCATGGCACATCAGATATTGACAACGCCAAGCTAGAGGTGGCAGTGACCGAAGTGATGGACCTGTCGCCAAGAGGCATTCGGACTCATCTGGGTTTAAACAAGCCCATTTATGCGCGCACAGCGGCCTATGGCCACTTTGGCCGCGAGCCTGAGGCCGATGGTGGCTTTAGCTGGGAAAAAACCGATTTAGTAGAATCTTTAAAAGCGGCGCTTTTATAGCTTCCTTGAGTGGCGTAGACACTCAAGAGTTTATTGTTAGCGCTCACTTTGTTCGCTTACCTGCACCCCAAGGGCACTTTGTCGCTCCGCTCGGGCGCGGGCGCACGCCTCCGCGCGCTTGCTAAGCCACTCAGCCGCTAATCGGACGCAAATTCACCACCCAATCTTAGCACACCAAGCTTGGGTGGCGGAAACATGGCGCCAGGCTGGATTTCGGTGCGAGTTTTAAATTCCGAGTTATTTTTCTTGCGATGCAGAATTCAAAAGGATAAAAGGGGCGAGCCAATTTATTGGCGAACTTGCCGACTGAGGCCGCCGTTAGGGCGTAGCAAGCGGTACGGATGTACCGCGCCCGCAGGGGCCAACAGTGAGCGAAGCGAACTAACAATGAACGAAGATAAATACGACCCTGATAATCCCTTGCATAAAAAACGCAAAGTGCATGGCCGCACTTTTGTGAAGGGCATGAGCCAACGGCAGTTTGATTTGTTGGCGGATTTCTTGCCCAAAGTGGCTTTGGATGTGGGGGCGCTGAAAGTCGATGGCGTACAAAGCCTGTTTGACACCCAAAAAGGTGAATATTGGATGGAAGTTGGCTTTGGTGGTGGCGAACATTTAGCCCGCCTAGCGCGCGAACACCCAGATGTTGGTTTTATCGGTTGTGAACCATTTCAAAACGGCGTTGCCAAGCTGTTGATAGAGGTTGAAGATGACAATATTGGCAATATTGCCGTGCATAGCGATGACGCGCGTACCGTGTTAGATGCCCTGCCCGATGCCAGTTTAGACAAGTTATTTTTGCTCTATCCTGACCCGTGGCACAAAAGCAAACACCACAAAAGGCGGTTTATATGCGCCGAAAATATGGTGCAGATAGCCCGCGTACTGAAACCGGGAGCGGTGTTTTTTGTCGCCTCCGACATACCAGATTATGTGAGCTGGACATTGCGCCACCTGCAAAATGACGAAAATTTTGAATGGTTGGCCGAGCAAGACACCGACTGGCTGCAGCCGCCGAAGGGTTGGCAGGCTACTCGGTATGAGGCCAAAGCCCAGCGGCATGGGCGCAAAAGCGCTTATCTGTTTTTTCGAAGACTTTAATATCGTTCACGGCTATTCTTCGCTTTGCTCAGGCCTACACGGGCGCGCCACATAAGTGGCGGCCTCAATCGGCAAGTTCGCCAATAAATTGGCTCGCCCCATTTTCCATGATACTCGGCAAACTTGTGCAGAATTTCCATCTGCCCCCAAGAATCCCTGCGATTCGGCGAGTGCGCCCAGAAGCCGTAAGGCGTGCTTTGAGGCCACCGCGCGGAGGCTAGAAGACGCACACGCCAGTGTGCGGGTTCGCACGCAAGTGCCAACAGTGAGCGAAGCGCAGTGCGAGTAGCTACGCTACGCTGCATAAGCAGAGTGAACGTATAAATGCAGACTTCCAGAGCTTAGGCAGGAGCGCCAACTGTCAATGTCTTAACAACATCAACGGCCAGTTCCGTGGCTGAAACTCCTGCACAAAATTTCCACAACACAGCTTTTCAGCAAACTCAGGGTGGCAGACGAATGCTCAGAAATTGCCGAGATTAATCCTTGCATTCTGCGGGAAATCGGAGTACATACTAATAAAATTCATAAATAATATGAGTGGGCCGCACAAGTGACCCGCTTTTTTTATTGCCAAAATTGGAAATTATACCGCAATGGTAGACATGAATAAAAGACTGGCCAAGGAATCTGGCCTGGCGAAAGTGGTCGCAGACATTATCGAACCGGTTATCGAAGATGCTGGTTTTCAGCTGGTGCGTGTGCGTATTTTGGGCGACGACGGCGGTGTGACTGTGCAAATTATGGCCGAAAATACCACTGATGGCACATTGGGCATTGACGATTGCGCCATTATCAGCCGCGCGATATCGCCGATTTTGGAAGTTGAAGACCCGATTAGTAACGAATATAGGCTTGAAGTTTCATCGCCCGGTATGGGCCGCCCTCTAGTGCGCCCGGTTGATTTTGAACGCCATGTCGGGTTAGAAATTAAGCTAGAACTTAGCAATATGATTGATGGCCGCCGCCGCTTTAGAGGCGCTATTGAAGGTTATGACGTAGAAACAGATGAAGTTCGGATGTTTGTGGAGCTAGAAGGTTTTAGTGAACCACAGATTATCGGTTTAGATTTTAACAATATAGAAGAGGCGCGTTTGGTGATTAATGACGCGCTGTTAAAGGCCGGCAAAAAGGCTCAAAAAGCCCCTGCCAACAAAAATGCGACCCAAATAGATGGAGAGAAAAATGACTGATGCTGCTGTAAGCGCGAACCGTTTGGAATTATTGCAAATTGCCAATGCCGTTGCGCAAGAAAAACAAATTGATAAATTGGTTGTTTTGGGCGCCATGTCAGACGCTATTGAAAAAGCCGCCTCTGCCCGTTATGGCGCAGAAAACAACATTCAAGTGACCATCGACCCTAATACTGGCGAAACAATTATCCGCCGCCTATTAGAAGTGGCGCAAGAAATAGAAAATGACAGCCAACAAATAACTTTAGCCGAAGCCCATAAGCGTAACCCAAATGCTAATTATGGTGACATTTTGGCCGAAGTGCTGCCGCCAATTGAATTTGGCCGCATCGCTGCCCAAAGCGCCAAACAGGTCATTATGCAACGGGTGCGTGATGCCGAACGCGAACGTATGTATGACGAATATAAAGACCGGGTTGGCGAAATTGTGCATGGGGTTGTAAAACGTGTTGAATATGGCAACGTAATTGTTGACCTTGGCCGTGGTGAGGCCATCATCCGCCGTGATGAGGCGCTGCCGCGCGAAAACCTCCGCAATGGTGACCGGGTTCGGGCCTATGTATATGATGTCAATAACGAGCAAAAAGGCCCACAAATCTTTTTATCTCGTTCCCGCCCAGAATTTATGACCAAATTATTTGCCCAAGAAGTGCCGGAAATTTTTGACGGTGTGATTGAGATTAAATCAGTTGCACGTGACCCTGGTAGCCGGGCTAAAATTGCGGTTATTTCATCTGACTCATCTATCGACCCGGTTGGCGCTTGCGTCGGCATGCGCGGTGCGCGGGTGCAAGCCGTGGTCAATGAACTTGGCGGCGAAAAAATTGACATTGTGCCATGGACAGAAGATTTGGCAGCCTTTATTGTCAACGCTCTGGCGCCTGCTGAAGTGGCAAAAGTTTTACTCGATGAAGAGCTAGACCGCATTGAAGTGGTTGTGCCAGATCATCAATTGTCATTGGCCATTGGCCGCCGTGGCCAAAATGTACGTTTGGCCACGCAATTGACCGGTTGGAATATCGAAATTCTAACAGAAGAGCAAGAAAGCGAGCGCCATCAAGCTGAATTTAAACTCATTTCTGACCGCTTCACTGAAGCTTTGGATGTGGATGAAACCATTTCGCAATTGTTGGCAACCGAAGGCTTTACAACACTGGAAGAAGTGGCTTATGTCGCGCCAGAAGAAGTTTCGGCCATTGAAGGCTTTGATGCCGATACAGCTGCGGAAATTCAAACCCGCGCCGTAGAATATTTGGAAAAACGCCAAGCCGAGCTAGAAGCGCGTTGCGGTGAATTGGGCATTGAGCCAGATTTAATTGGCATCACCAGCATGACCACAGAAATGTTGGTGCGTTTGGGTGAAGAAAAAATTGTATCGGTTGACGATTTTGCCGGCTGTGCCTCTGACGACCTTGTGGGTTGGGTAGAGCGTGTTGGCGGCGAAACGGTTAAAGAAGCTGGTTATTTTGATGGCTTGAATGTTGACCGCCCAACGGCCGAAGCGATGATTATTGAGGCCCGCATACAAGCTGGGTGGATTGAAGCCGAACCAGAAGTTGAAGACGCTGAAGCCGATGTAGAGGCAGAAGCTGATGTAGAGGCAGAAGCCGATGTAGAGGCAGAAGCTGATGCGGAAACTGAAGCCGAAGTTTCAACCACAGACGAGGCTTAATATTGATGAGCGAAACCGAAACCAACCCTAAAGTGCAAAATTTTAAGCCAGCTAAAACTGATGATACCCGCAAGTGTATTGTCAGCCAAGATGTGTTTGAAAAAACCGCCATGTTGCGGTTTGTGGTTTCGCCCGACAAATTGATAACCCCGGATGTTAAGAATAATTTACCCGGTCGCGGGGCGTGGGTGACGGCAGACCGGAAAATGGTTGAGCAAGCTGTAGATAAAGGCGCGTTCAACCGGGCTTTTAAGCAAAAAGTCAAACCGATGGAAGGCTTGACTGATATAATTGAAAGCCTGCTTAAAAAAGCGGTATTTGATGGTTTAAGCCTATGCCGCAAAAGCGGTGATTTGCAAATGGGGCATTTAAAAGCCGAAGAAAGCATATTATCTGGTCGCACCCGTATATATGTGGTGGCCAATGATGCCGGCACAGACACCCGCAAAAAACTGACCGCAAAAATGCGCACCATTGCCGAGAAAAAAGGCAAGAAATGTTACATAATTGACCATTTTAGCAGCGCTGAATTGATCAAATGTTTAGGACAAGAAAAAGTCATTCATGTTGCCATTAAGACGGGGCCGTTGGCAATGTCTTTATTGGCCAAAATAGAAAAATGGGATCGATATAATGGCAAGCAAAACATGATAAAAATTATTGGCGAATAAATACGCATAAAATAGTCGCTTTTTGAGCGATAAAGGAATATAGGTATGCAAACTATATGTATCTGAACGCGAAATGTGCGTTTAACAGTTAAATGAGATAGATCCCATGACGGATAGAGACAACAGTAATTTTGATGACGGTGGCCGCAAAAAGTTGAGCCTAAAAGTGGGCGGCGATGCGGGAGCATCACGCGGCGCTGGGGCTGCTGGCCGCACCGTGGAAGTGGTTAAAAAGCGTAAAAAAATATTTGTGCCTAATAAACCTGCCGCGCGTACATTCAATAAACCCACTAGCAACAAGCCAAGTGGTAGTAACAATAGAGGCCGACAAGGTTCGGGTAAAGGCGCGCCATCTGGCGGCTTGTCCACATCCGAACAGGAAGCCCGTAACCGTGCCTTAGCTTTTGCCCGTGCCAACGCGGCTAAAGATGATGCCCGCCGCAAAGCCGATGAAGAAAGACGAGCTGCTGACACCGCTGCTAAGCGTGCAAAACGCGCTGCTGAAGAAGCTGATACACTGGCTCGCTCGACCGCAAAAGCCGAAAAAGAAGCGGCCATTACTGCAGCCGCAGCCGCACCAACAGCTGCCGCACGCACAGATGATGCCCGCCCAACCGAGCGCCAAGCTGGTCCAAATGCCACCCGCAAAGGCGAAGAACGTACACGTTCACCACAGCGCCGTGATGGCAGCCGCCCTGATGCGCGCCCAACAGCACGCCCCGGCGCACGCCCGACCCCACGGCCAGGCGACAGATCTGCACGGCCACAAGCCGCGCGCCCTGCCCGCTCGGTAACTGGTGCTGCCGAATCGACAGAAACCAGCAAAACACCAAGGCGTACATTTGGAGCGGACGCGAAAAAAGCCACCCGGCCAGACCAAAACCGCAACGCGCCATCTCGCAAAGGCATGACGCCCGAACGTAACCGTGGCCGCCTAACATTATCTAACGCGCTGACCAGTGATTCACCACGTGAACGTTCTTTAGCGTCGATGAAACGCCGCCAAAAACGGGTGCTTGCGCAACAACGTGGCATTCAAACCCCGCGTGAAAAAGTATCTCGCGAGGTGACTATACCTGACGTAATTACCGTGCAAGAGCTAGCTA
Organism: Hyphomicrobiales bacterium; assembly: GCA_013214705.1. Classification (GTDB taxonomy): domain Bacteria; phylum Pseudomonadota; class Alphaproteobacteria; order Rhizobiales; family OSC116; genus OCS116. The sequence continues at coordinate 126,404 of JABSRZ010000009.1, read as the reverse complement.
ACCGTATGTCTGAACGTGCGGTCGATGTGATTAAAATTTTGATGCAACAAGGCCAAATGGTCAAGGCATCTGACAATATCGATACCGAAATGGCGGAATTGATTGTTGAAGAAATGGGTCACACTGCCAAACGTGTATCGGAAGCTGATGTTGAAGAAGACTTTATCACTGCTGAAGAAAATGAAGACTTGTTGGTAAAACGCGCCCCAATTGTGACGGTTATGGGCCATGTTGACCATGGTAAAACTTCATTGCTAGATGCCTTCCGCAATGCGGATGTGGTCGACGGTGAAGCCGGCGGCATTACCCAACATATTGGCGCTTACCAAGTGACCACAGATGATGGTGAATTAATCACTTTCTTAGACACACCTGGCCATGCCGCGTTTACCGAAATGCGGGCACGTGGTGCCAATGCCACCGACATTGTTATTTTGGTTGTGGCGGCTGATGACGGCGTGATGCCACAAACCATTGAAGCCATCAACCATGCCAAAGCGGCTGGTGTGCCAATTATTGTGGCGATTAATAAAATGGACAAACCAACGGCTGACCCAAGCCGTGTGCGCAATGAATTGTTGCAACATGAAGTGTTTGTTGAAAGCCTGGGTGGTGATATTTTGGAAGTCGAAGTTTCGGCTACCGAACGCACCAACCTAGATAAATTGCTCGAAGCTATTTTGCTGCAAGCCGAATTGGTAGACATGAAAGCCAACCCCGACCGCCCAGCAGATGGTGTGGTGGTGGAAGCCAAACTAGACCGTGGCCGTGGCCCTGTGGCCACTATGCTGGTGCAAAATGGTACGATTAAAATTGGTAACATTATTGTGGCTGGTACGACCTATGGTAAAGTGCGGGCATTGATTGATGACCATGATAAAAACATCGCCAAAGCTGGCCCATCTATGCCGGTTGAGGTTTTAGGCTTGGACACTGCGCCAAATGCAGGTGAACCATTTGCTGTGGTTGCCACCGAAGCGCGCGCGCGTGAATTGGTCGATTATCGTATTAACAAAGCCCGTGATCTTACGAGCATTGTGGACAATAGCGGCATTACCAGCCTAGAAACCATGATGGCGAGCTTAAAAGCTTCAGAGATGAAAGAGTTTAACATTCTGCTCAAAGGTGATGTGCAAGGTAGTGTGGAAGCTATTTTGGGCGCTTTGGGCAAGCTTGGTAATGATGAGGTGAAAGCCCGTATCATTCATAGTGGTGTTGGCGCGATTAACGAAACAGATGTGCAGCTTGCTGCGGCATCTAACGCGATTATTATGGCCTTTAACGTGCGGGCAAACCCGCAAGCCAAAGAACAAGCCGCACAGCATGGCAATGAAATTCGCTATTATTCAATTATCTATAACTTAATTGATGATGTACGCGATGCCATGAGCGGTATGCTAGACCCAACACTTAAAGAAAACTTTATTGGTTATGCCAAAATTCTTGAGATATTTGACATTAGCAAATTGGGCAAAATTGGTGGCTGTAATGTCACTGAGGGCGTTGTGCGCCGTGGCTCTTCTGTTCGCTTGTTGCGTGACAATGTGGTTATTCACGAAGGTAAATTATCTACATTGCGCCGCTTTAAAGATGAAGTGAAAGAAGCCGCCGTTGGCCAAGAATGTGGTATGGGCTTTGAGAATTATCATGACCTTAAGGTTAATGATGTGATTGAATGCTTTGAAATTGAAGTGATCCAAAACAAATTGGAAGCATAAGGCCACCAAAACATTTAAAGAGCGTGCCGGGTTAAACACTTTGCACGCTTTTTTTCTTAAGGTAGAAAAAATGGCAAAATATAGTAAATCTGGCTCTAAACGTTCTGCGGGTCCAAGCCAACGCCAATTGCGTGTGGGTGAATTGTTACGCCATGAATTGGCCGATATATTCAGCCGCCAAAAAATTCAGGATGAAGTGCTAGAAGCGCATGTGATAACGGTTACTGAGGTGACCGTCACCCCAGATTTGCGCAGTGCAGTGGCTTATATATTGCCATTGGGCGGTAAGGATAGCAAAATTGTGGTGAAAGCCGCACGCAGCCACATACCGTTTATACGTGGCCTATTGGCCAAAACCATGAATTTGAAACATGTGCCAACCCTGAATTTCCAAAAAGACAGCGCCTATGACAATAGCAGCCATATTGACGAAGTGCTAAGCAACCCACATGTTCTGCAAGACCTGCTGGGTGATAAGGGCGATGCTGACGAAACGCCAAAAGCGCCCGAAGCCGAATAATAGATTCGCCGCCGAAATGACGCAAACTCAGAGTTTGCGTCTGCCCCTCATATCCAAACAACGTGCCATTCAGCGAGTGCGAATGCGGCCTTTCGAAGCCGCTGAAGTCTGCATTTATACGTTCTCTCGGCTTTGCCTCTTTCACTGTTGGCACTTGCGTGCGCAGCCACTTGCTTTGCAAGTGTCGGCTAGCCTCCGCGCGTTGGCCTCAGTGTTTGCCTTGCGTCTTCTGGGCGCACTCGTCGAATCACTGGGGTGCTTGGCGGCAAACGAAACTTTGGACATATTATGGAACATGCAGTATAACTCCCCCGAACCAACGAAGTTGGTGAGATGGCCATTGAGGCCCGCCCGTTAGGGCGTAGCAAGCAAACGGAGTTTGCGCACGCAGTGTGAGCACAAAGTGCGGAGCGAGCGCCCGCAGGGACAGGCAAAAATGGCAAGACGCAAACGGGGTAATCCTGTTCATGGTTGGGTGATATTGGACAAGCCTTACGACTTGGGGTCGACCCAAGCGGTTAACATTGTGCGGGCGATATTTAATGCGCAAAAGGCGGGACATGGTGGGACGTTAGACCCGTTGGCGACTGGTTTATTGCCGATCGCTTTGGGCGAGGCCACCAAAACTGTGCCTTATGTTATGGATGGCGAAAAACAGTATGAATTTAGCGTAAGGTGGGGCGAAGCGACTGACACTGACGATGTCGAAGGGGATGTGATTGCGACTTCTGACCACCGCCCGACAGAGGCAGACATAGTGGCTATATTGCCAAAATTTACCGGCTTAATTAGCCAAGTGCCGCCGAAATTTTCGGCGATAAAAATTAATGGTGAGCGGGCTTATGATTTAGCGCGTGCTGGCGAAAAAGTGGTGCTTAAGGCGCGGGATATACAGGTAGATAGCCTCGAATTGGTCAAAATTATCGATGCTGAGCATGCCAAATTTAAAATAACTTGCGGCAAGGGCACATATATTCGCTCGATCGCTCGGGATATGGCGTTAGAATTGGGCAGTGTGGCGCATGTTACCCACTTAAAACGCACAAAAGTCGGGCATTTCGGCCAGAATCAGATGATTTCGCTAGATAAATTGCGCGAAATAAGTCATAGTGCGGCGGATTTTGCGGAATTATCTCAAAATCTCATTTCGGTTGAAACCGCCCTGGACGACATCCCGGCGCTGGCCATAGACCGACATGAAAAAGACGAGCTAAAAATGGGTCGTGAGCTTATACCTTACAATTCAATTTCTGAATATTCTGGCGAAGTTGCCTGCCTTTTCGAAGGTGTGCTTATTGCCATTTGTGAATGTGATGGAGTTAGCTTAAAGCCAAAACGGGTGTTTAACATCGTTTAAACAACCCATCTTTTTAAGGAGAAAACGATGTCGATTACTGCCGAGCGTAAAGCTGAATTGATTAAAGAATTTGCAATTAAAGACGGTGACACTGGTTCACCAGAAGTACAAATTGCCATTCTTTCTGAAAGAATTAAGAATCTTACAGATCATTTTCGTGCAAATAAAAAAGACAATCACTCACGTCGTGGTTTGTTGGTAATGGTGGCTACACGCCGTAAGCTTCTTGATTATGCCCGTTCAAAAGACGAAGCACGTTATCAGAGCCTACTTAAGCGTTTAGACATACGCCGTTAAAAAATAGCCCCTTCAAACAAGTGTTTGAGGGGGTTTTTAAATAAAAGCGTTGGCCGAATTGGTTGGCTAACGATATGAAATGGAAAACAAAATGTTTGATATATATAAACAAGAAATAGAATGGGCAGGCCGTACGCTTACCATCGAAACAGGTAATATTGCCCGCCAAGCTGATGGCGCGGTTGTGGTCACATATGGTGATACAACTATCTTGGCAACTGTAGTGGCTGCAAAATCGCCAAAAGCTGGGCAAGATTTCTTCCCACTCACTGTGAATTATCAAGAAAAAGCCTATGCGGCTGGTAAAATTCCTGGTGGTTATTTTAAACGCGAAGGCCGCCCAACAGAGCGCGAAACGCTTATTTGCCGCCTTATTGACCGCCCGATCCGCCCGCTATTTGTAGATGGTTTTAAAAACGAAACCCAAGTGGTGATTACGGTTTTAAGCCATGACTTAGAAAATGACCCCGATATCCCTGCGCTTATTGGTGCATCTGCGGCTCTAACCATAAGTGGCATACCATTTATGGGCCCTATTGGCGCCACTAAAGTTGGCTATAAAGATGGCGAATATGTCATCAACCCAACATTTGACGAAATTGGCGAAGGCGAGCTTGAGCTTGTGGTTGCTGGTACTCATGATGCGGTGCTTATGGTTGAATCTGAAGCCAAAGAATTGCCAGAAGACATTATGCTTGGTGCGGTTATGGCCGGTCATAAAGCCTTCCAACCTGTGCTAGAAGCCATTGTAAAATTGGCCGAAGACTGTGCAAAAGCCCCACGCGAAATGGTTGAAGTTGACAATAGTGAAATTATTGCCAAAATCACGACATTAAGCGAAGCCGCTTTGCGCGAAGCTTACACAATTCAAACCAAAGCTGAACGTTATGCAGCTGTTGGCGAAGCTAAAGCCATTGCTATGGCCGAATTTGCCGACTTTATCGATGGCGATGCAGACCGCAAGCTAACCGTGGCTGAAGCGTTTAAAGGCCTAGAGAAAAAGATTGTTCGTGGTAACATTTTATCGACCGGCAAACGTATTGATGGCCGCGATTTAGACACTGTGCGTGCGATTGAAGCTAAAGTTGGCATTTTGCCACGTACCCATGGTACGGCATTGTTTACGCGCGGGGAAACCCAAGCGATTGTGGTGGCCACATTGGGCACTGGCGATGATGTGCAATATGTTGATGAGCTAACTGGTACACGCAAAGAAAGCTTTATGCTGCATTATAACTTCCCTCCTTATTCTGTGGGTGAAGCTGGCCGCATGGGTGGCACGAGCCGCCGCGAAATTGGCCATGGTAAATTGGCATGGCGTGCAATCCATCCTCTATTGCCAACACAAGAAGAATTTCCATACACAATTCGTGTGGTTTCTGAAATCACTGAGTCTAACGGTTCATCATCTATGGCGTCTGTATGTGGTACATCACTTGCGCTTATGGATGCCGGTGTGCCGCTAGCACGCCCGGTAGCCGGCATTGCAATGGGTCTGATTAAAGAAGGCGACGATTATGCCGTGCTTTCTGACATTTTGGGTGATGAAGATCATCTAGGTGATATGGACTTTAAAGTGGCAGGCACAATTAAAGGCCTGACATCTTTGCAAATGGACATAAAAATCGGTGGCATTACCGAAGAAATTATGGGCAAAGCGCTAGACCAAGCCAAAGGCGGCCGTCATCATATCCTTGATGAAATGGCCAAAGCTTTGGACACAACTCGCGAAGAAATGGGCGAATTTGCACCACGCATTGAGACCATTCAAATCCCAACCGATAAAATTCGGGAAGTGATTGGCGCTGGCGGTAAAGTTATCCGCGAAATTGTTGAAAAAACCGGTGCTAAAATTAACATTGATGATGATGGCGTTGTAAAAGTGGCTTCATCTGACGCGGCATCTATCGAAGCGGCTATGGACTGGATTAAAGGCATTGCCGTTGACCCAGAAGTTGGCACAATATTCGATGGCACTGTGGTTAAAGTGATGGAATATGGCGCATTTGTTAACTTCTACGGCTCTAAAGATGGTTTGGTGCATAAGTCTCAAATCTCTAACGAACGTGTTGAAAATGTAGCTGACCATTTGTCTGAAGGTCAAAAAATCAAAGTTAAATTGGTTAAAATCGATGACCGCGGCAAAATGAGCTTGTCTCTACGCGATGTCGACCAAGACGGCGCTGGCGAAGAAGCTAGCGAAGACTAGTGTTTTTAACGCTTGATACATATTTAAGCCTCCAAGCTTGCGCTTGGGGGCTTTTTTTGTGTGCTGAATTTCCGCGTGCCCTTCGCATCCACACAACGTGACATTCGGTGAGTGCGAATGCAGCCGCTCGAAGCCGCTGCCTGCGGACGCGCGGAGGCTAGAGAGCGCAGCGAACGCACGCAAGTGCCAACAGTGAAAGAGGCGAAGCCGAAAGAACGTATGAATGGGAGTATCCGTAAAGTCGGCGGGAGTGCCAACTTTCTAGTTCTTAACAGCCTCAAATGCAGGTTCAGCGGTTGAGACTCCAACACAAAATTTCAACATCACAGCTTCTCAGTAAATACAGTCAATCACCACATCTGTGCTAGGCTATTGGCAGTCGTTTATTTGTGGGAGAGACATAAGATGGAATTAGGTACATTTTCAATAAGTTTGGCAGTTAAAGACATTGTTGCCTCTAAGACGTTTTACGAAAAATTGGGCTTTGAGCAAGCTGGTGGAAATTTGGAATATAATTATCTAATTATGCGCAACGGCTCGACCAATATTGGTCTATTTCAGGGTATGTTTGAGCATAATATATTAACATTTAACCCCGGTTGGGATGCATTTTGCAATGAATTAGATAATTTTACGGATGTGCGAGATGTGCAAGCCGCATTGAAAGCCGCCGGCGTTGAACTAACCACGCAGGCAGACCCAGATAGCAAAGGTGCCGCCAGCATCACCTTGGTTGACCCCGATGGTAATTCGATACTAATCGATCAGCATGTTTGACAATTGCTGATGATTCTGAAACTTCGTGGCCGGGTAATCGGAGAGCGCATGTGGCTAGTTGAGTTTCAAGCACTGAGCCATAAGTTAACGGCGCTAAGACATCGGCAGTTAGCGCTCCCGCCGACTTTACGGGTACTCCCATTTATACGTTCGGCTTGAGCCTCACTGTTAGCACTTGCGTGCGCAGCCCCTTGCTCCGCAAGTGTCAGCTAGCCTCCGCGCGTTAGATGGCAGCGGCTTCGAACGGCTGCTTTCGCGCTCACTAGATGTCACGTTATGTGGAACGGGGTTGCCAGACGCCGGCTTTTATCTGTGTATAAAATATCTGACTATATGTATATAATATTTGACACTGTGTATTTAATGCATTACACAGTGTCACATAATGCTGACAAACAGTCAAACAAACAAGACAGGAGAATATAATGTCATCTCAAGAAAGAACCATAGTCGTGTCGCTTATTTCGGCACTTATCTGCTTTGCAATTTATCTATATTACATGAATGATATGTATATAGCGGGCGATTTTAGCGGCGCCGGTGCGGGCGCATTGCTGGGCCAAAGCGTATTTTACCTCATTGGGTTAAGCATCATCGTCTCCATATTAGCTTCTATATTGGTGGCCATTGTTAACGCTGCCGTCACTGGCGAAAATGAAAAAGACCTTTCTGATGAGCGAGACAAAGTCATCTCATTACGTGGCTTACAAGTGTCATTCATATTTTTTGCCAGTTGTTATATATCAAACATGTTCGCATTGGCTTGGGGGCAAAATACCATATTTACTATTTTTCTTACCATATGCTTCATGTTTGCAAGTTCGGTGGTCGGCGATTTGGTGAAACTTTATTTTTATCGCAGGGGGCTATAATGGCCAAAGCCAAGCATAATGTGAGCAATGAAATTAGGCGGTTACGTTTTAATGCCGACGAAATGACCCAAAAACAGCTAGCGGAAAAAGTCGGCATCACCCGCCAAACCATCGTGGCGATAGAAAAAGCACATTATTCGCCATCGCTCGAAGTGGCATTTTTAATCGCCCGGGCGTTCGAGGTTCCGTTAGATAAAGTGTTCACGTTTGAATTTAGGGAAGACTGATTTTATGCTGAGTTTCCGTCTGCCCCACGCATCCACACAACGTGCAATCCAGTGAGCGCGATAGCGGCCGCTCGAAGCCGCTGCCAGCGAACGCGCGGAGGCTAGAAGACACGCACGCCAGTGAGTGGATTCGCACGCAAGTGTCAACAGTGAATGAGGCGAAGCCGAAAGAACGTATAAATGCAAACTTCCAGAGCTTATGCAGGAGCGCTAACTGGCTATGTCTTTGCAGCCTAAACCGCTGGTTCAGCGTCTGAAACTCAAGCGCAAACTCTCAACATCACAGCCTTTCCGCAAACTCAGGGCAGCACTCCTGCCAACGCTCTGGAAGTCTCATTTATACGTTCGCTCCGCTCACTGTTGGCACTTGCGTGCGCTCGGCTTTGCCTCGCTAGCCTCCCCGCGTTAGTTGGCAGCGGCTTCGAACGGCCGCTATCGCGCTCACTGGATTGCACGTTGTGTGGATGCGAGGGGCTAGCGAACGGCTAGTTTTTGCAGTTCGACCAGCTCTTTTACGCTATTTTTGGCTAGGCCAAGCAGGCCGATGAATTGTTGTTCAGTGAACGGGTCGGCTTCGGCTGTGCCTTGAATTTCTACAATGCCGCCACTGCCGGTGAGCACAAAATTGGCGTCGGTTTCTGCTTTGCTGTCTTCGGCATAATCTAAATCCGCTACCAATTGGCCTTTATAAATGCCGCAGCTAACCGCTGCCACATGGTCTTTTAGCGGGTTTTCTGTCAGGTCGGTATTGTTTTGAATCCAAGCTATCGCGTCATATAATGCCACCCATGCGCCGGTTATGGCGGCGGTTCTAGTGCCACCATCGGCTTGAATCACATCGCAATCGATGGTGATTTGGCGCTCGCCCAACACTTTCAAATCGACCACGGCGCGCAATGAACGGCCAATGAGGCGTTGAATTTCTTGGGTGCGGCCACCTTGTTTGCCAGCCGCAGCCTCGCGGCGCATGCGCGAGCCGGTTGAGCGGGGCAACATGCCATATTCGGCGGTTACCCAGCCAGAACCTTTGCCGCGCAACCAAGGCGGCATACGGGTTTCGACCGAGGCGGTGCAAAGCACATGGGTGTCGCCAAATTTAACCAAACACGAGCCTTCGGCATGTTTTGAGAAGCCGCGCTCTAACGAGATGGCGCGAATGTCGCTTAAGCTACGACCCGAAGGGCGGTGTGGTTGATCTGTCATATTTTATCCTGTTGAAATGAGCCACGCATTAATATAGTATTTTTCTACCCTTAAACAGGTTAAGTTTGATAAGCAACATTTATCTTGACCGCAAGCCATACCGCACCCATATTAAGCCATAATGACTGATGATTTTGCCCCTATAAACCAGATGAACACCCGTTCTAAAGACATTTTTAGACATTTAGTCGAGTGTTTTTTAGAAGATGGCGCGCCGGTTGGATCGCGCACCTTAAGCCGCAGCTTGCCCAACAAGTTGTCGCCCGCCTCTATCCGCAATGTGATGAGCGATTTAGAGCATTTGGGTCTCATCGCCTCGCCGCACACCAGCGCTGGCCGCATACCGACCCAAACGGGCCTGCGGATGTTTGTCGATGCCATGCTAGAAGTGGGCAATATACAACAAGCCGACCAACGTTATATCGAAAAGCACATCGTGCAAAATGCCAATGCCGAGCATGTGCAGAGTATCGATGATATTTTGGGCGAGGCCAGCAGCATATTATCGGGCATGAGCCAATGTGCTGGCATAGTATTGACCTCAAAGCAAAGCCGGCCAATTCAACATATTCAATTTGTGCGCCTAGACAATGTCAAGGCGTTGCTGATTTTGGTTTACCAAGATAATGAGGTAGAAAACCGCATTCTGCAAGTGCCTGCGGGGCTGCCGGCCTCGGTTTTGGAGCAGGCTAGCAACTATTTAAACGCCCATATTGTTGGCCTGACCATGGCAGAAGCCGAACAAGCCATTCGCCACGATATGCAGGCCGCGAAACAAAGTTTAGACAAGTTAACCAGCGAATTAATCGCCTCTGGCATGGCGACATGGTCGAGCGATAATGTTGATGAGAGAAATTTAATTGTCCGCGGTCGCTCCAACCTTATCGAAAACGCTGCCGATTTTGAAAATTTAGATTTAGTCCGCCGGTTGTTTGACGATTTGGAGACCAAAAAAGAATTGGTCAACTTGTTAGATCTGGCCGACAATGCCGAAGGCGTGCGGATATTCATTGGCGCAGAGAATAATTTATTCTCGATGTCGGGCTCGTCATTGGTGGTGTCGCCATTTCATGACAAAGAAAAAAATGTAGTGGGGGTTTTGGGGGTTATTGGCCCCACGCGGTTAAACTATGGCCGCATTATACCAGTTGTGGATTATACCGCAAAAATGCTGGGCCAAGTGATTGGCAAAAATTACTAAAAATTGAGCCATTTTGTACAAAATTGGTAAGAAAGTGCAGTTTTTACTTGATTTTTTATCAATAAAGACTGATATGCAAAAACAAAGATTTCTGCTGTTTTTAAACACAGCGCGTGACTATAGGACTAAGAATGACTATTGAATTTGATGCCGAAGAACAAGCCCGCAAAGATGCCGAACGCGACCAAGCTAACGAAGACATTGCTGACGCAGATGAATTTGGCGATAATGAAGATTTTGAAGCCGCATCTGCTGCTAATGATGAATTAGCACGCCAAACAGCGCCTAGAATGGCGCCAAGTGAAGCCGAAGCCGCGGCCGAAGCCTTGCAAGCTGCCGCCACGCAGATAGAAACGTTAACCCAAGAAGTGGCGACGTTAAAAGACCGGTTGTTGCGCGAAATGGCCGAGATGGAAAATCTGCGCCGCCGCGCCGCCAAAGAAAGAGTTGATGCCAGCAAATTTGCCATCACTGGTTTTGCCCGCGAGATGATTAGCGTTGGTGACAATTTAGACCGCGCCCTACAGGCCTTGCCAGTGGATATACGCGAAAACGCTGCCGATGAAATTAAAAACCTATTCACCGGGGTCGAAATGACCAACCAAGAAATGTTGAATATTTTTGAGCGCAACGGCATTAAACAAATTAGCCCGGTTGGCGAAAAATTTGACCCGAATTTTCATCAGGCGATGTTTGAAGTGCCAAACCCTGACATTGCCAACGGCACAGTGACCGAAGTGGTGCAAGTGGGCTATGCCATTGGTGACCGCGTATTGCGCCCTGCACTTGTAGGCGTTGCCAAAGGCGGGCCAAAATTTGGCGTGGTGCCAGAAGCGCAACCCAAAACCGACGCCGACCCCAAAATGGGCGGCAGTGTTGACACCAGCGCCTAATTTTTCATAAGGTTATTTATGGCCGTTGAAACCACATTGTTAACCACCGTACCAACTATTTTTAGTGTGCTCAATTGGTTTGGCATTGTGGTATTTGCCATATCTGGCGCGTTGGCGGCCTCGCGTAAACAAATGGACATTATCGGCTTTGTTATTTTCGCCTGTATCACCGCCATTGGTGGCGGCACGGTGCGCGATATGATGCTCGGCCTCACCCCGGTATTTTGGGTTGCCGATACGCTGTATATTATTGTTGCCAGCTTAATCGGGGTGTTGGTGTTTTTTACCGCCCACATTCCGCAATCGCGGTTTAGATTGTTATTATGGGCCGATGCCATCGGCATATCTACATTTAGTGTATTGGGCGCGCAGATTGCCATTGACGCAGGTATATCGCACGCTTCGGCGATATTAATGGCGGTGATAACCGCAAGTTTTGGCGGCATAATTCGCGATGTATTGGCCGATGACAAAAGCATATTATTGCGCCAAGAAATTTACTTGACCGCTATATTAATTGGCGCGGCAAGTTATATCGGCCTGATTGAATTGTCGCTCGATAAAAATATTGCGGCCATCATTGGGTTTTTAGCTTGCCTTTTCACCCGAGGTTTGGCACTAAAATATAACTGGCATTTTCCAGCTTATAAAAGCCGACCCGGCAGAGATTATTAAGGCGGGTTTATGACCACAATCCTTATTGACCACCCTTATATCAACAATTCTTGCTATCTGTTTAGCCACCCTAAGCAGGTTATCGCCTGTTATGAGCCAGATCAGCTGACAAATTGCTTGCGCCAAATTGAGCAGATTTGCCAAACCGAAAATTTATTTGCCGCGGGTTATATATCTTACGAGGCGGGGCTATATTTTGAAACTGGTTTAGAGCCGCTGATGCCAGCAAACCGAACGGTGGCATTGCTAAAATTTGGCCTGTTTGACGCGCCGCAATTGTTAAACCCCGACGAGGTGGCGCAATATTATAAACATAATATACATGGCGAATTTGCGCTTACGGACATAAATATCAGTGAAAGCAAAGCCGATTATATCGCCAAAATAGAGCGGTTAAAACAATATATTGCCGCCGGAGATATATACCAAGCCAATTATACTTTTGGCGTCGATATGCAGTTTGAAGGCGATTTGCTTGGCCTATATGCGGCATTAAAGCAGGCGCAACCGACCCAATTGGGCGGATTTTTGCAATTTGATGATGAAACCATATTGTCGCTATCGCCTGAATTGTTTTTTAACCTTAGCCAAAATGATCTCACCGCCAGACCGATGAAAGGCACTGCGCCGCGCGGCCAAACCCCCGCACAAGATGCCGAATTAAAAACATGGCTGCATAATGACCCGAAAAACCGGGCAGAGAATTTAATGATTGTCGACTTGCTGCGTAATGATTTATCACGCGTGGCCGAAATTGGCAGTGTGAATGTGGCAAGGCTTTATGACATTGAGACCTATGACAGCCTGTTTCAGATGACCACCAGCATAAACGCCTTAAAACGCCCGAATATTGGCTTTCCGACCCTGATAAAATCATTATTCCCTTGCGGCTCGGTTACCGGCGCGCCCAAAATACGCGCTATGGAGATTATCGCCGAACTGGAAGATAAACCACGCGGGGTATATTGCGGGTCTATTGGCTTTTTAACCCCAAATGGCGATGCCAATTTTAACGTCGCCATCCGCACCCTGACCTGGTTAAAAAACCAAGCGGATAAATTACATTTGGGCATTGGCAGCGGCATAGTGACCGATAGCCAGCCACAACAAGAATATGACGAATGCTTGCTAAAAATGAAATTTTTAAACCAAGCGCTGGGCGACTTTGAACTGATTGAAAGCCTGTTATATGATGGCGATATTGCTTATTTAGATATGCATCTAGACCGGATGTGCAACAGCGCCAAATATTTTGGCTTTAATTTTGACCGCCAAAAAGTTTCGGCTCAGATAACTGCCTATTGTCACCAATTAGGCGGTCAGACCAGTTTTAAGGTTAAATTCTTACTTGATAGGGCTGGTAACACTCACCTCTCACATATAGCAATACCATCTGCCGCCAGCAATAAATTGTATCGCGTTACAATGGCCGATATAATATTGGATAAAAATAGCATATTTGCCCGACATAAAACCACCAAACGCCAGCTTATTGACGCGGCTCGCGAGCGAGCGAAGCTTGCCGCCCGCCAAACCCCTATAGATGAAGTGTTATTTGCCAACCAAGATGGTTATATCACCGAAGGCAGTTTTACCACTATATTTGCCGAAATAAACGGCATTCACTATACGCCGCCGCTAAATGCCGGCTTGTTAAACGGCGTTTTGCGGCGCTACTTGTTGGAAACTCTGCCTGATGCGTTCAAAGTGAAGAATTTGAAGCTTGCGGATTTGGAACAAGCCGACAGCCTATGGCTCGGCAATAGCGTCCGCGGCTTGGTGAGAGCAGAGCTGATGCCAAATAGTTAAAATTGTTAAGCTGTTTCCCGTGAAACATTGTTTTTGGAGGTCTGCCTCCCGTATCCACACAACGTGCCATCCAGTGAGCGCGAAAGCGGCCGTTCGAAGCCGCTGCCGTCTAACGCGCGGAGGCTAGCGAGGCAAAGCCGAGCGCACGCAAGTGTCAACAGTGAGCGTAGCGAACGTATTAAATGCAAGTACCCGAGTATCGGCAGGAGTGCTAACTTTCTTTGTCTTAGCAAGGTCAACAGCAAGTTAAGCGCTTGAAACTCCTGCACAAAATATCAACCTCACAGTTTTTCGGCAAACTCTTGGGCGGCGCTCCTGCCGATACTCGGGTGCTCTCATTTATACGTTCGTGCGGCCTATCGGCCTTCTCACTGTTGGCACTTGCGTGCGAAGCCACACACTGGCGTGTGCGCCTTCTAGCCTCCGCGCGTTAGACGGCAGCGGCTTCGAGCGGCCGAATTCGCGCTCACCGAATCACTGGGATTCGTAGCCTTAATTGTTTCTAACAATTAAGGCGGGGTTTTTAGCACAGTTTTGCTGTTAATAAAACCCATAAACGAAACCCTGCCTTGTTTTTACCTTAATCGGGTAAAACTCGCCATCTGTATGGCGAATTGGGGGATTAATTGTAAAAAAACGCAAAAAAAATTGACCCCGCCCTTGTGAGCGCATAAACAGCTTCCTATATAAAATTCATGTAACGAATAATTTGAATTTGAGCTTAAAAACAATTGCCTAGCTTTTGGAGTGTTTTTTAACCAAGCCTTAGATTATTCGTCCCTTTTAAAAGTGCAATATGCGCTTAAACTTGGGGGCTTAAATGATGCTTTGTAAAAGGTCAATTTTGTCCGCCACAAATAACGAGGTAAACTATGTCAAAAGTAATCGGAATTGACTTAGGTACAACAAATTCATGTGTTGCTGTTATGGACGGCAAGGAAGCAAAAGTAATAGAAAACCAAGAAGGTGGCCGCACAACGCCATCTATTGTAGCTTTTGCAGATGATGGCGAAAAATTAGTGGGCATGCCTGCCAAACGCCAAGCTGTTACCAATGCAGAAAACACATTATTCGCCATTAAACGTCTTATCGGCCGGTCTTTTGAAGATCCTGCGACCAAAAAAGATATGGAAATGGTGCCATATAACATTGTCAAAGCTGACAATGGTGACGCTTGGGTAGAAGTGAATGGTGAAAAATATTCGCCGTCTCAAATCTCGGCTTTCACACTACAAAAAATGAAAGAAACTGCCGAAAACTATTTGGGCGCAAAAGTGACCCAAGCGGTTATCACAGTACCGGCTTATTTTAACGATGCACAACGCCAAGCCACCAAAGACGCTGGCAAAATTGCCGGGCTTGAAGTGCTGCGTATTATTAACGAACCAACTGCCGCTGCTTTGGCTTATGGCCTCGATAAAAAAGACGGCGCAACCATTGCGGTTTATGACTTGGGTGGCGGTACATTTGACGTATCTATCCTTGAAATTGGCGATGGTGTGTTTGAAGTTAAATCTACCAATGGCGATACATTCCTTGGTGGTGAAGATTTCGACATGCGTTTGGTCGAATATTTTGCCGAAGAATTTAGAAAAGAAAATGGCATAGATTTAACCAAAGACACAATGGCGCTACAACGGCTTAAAGAAGCTGCTGAAAAAGCTAAAATTGAGCTATCTTCTGCGGCTCAAACCGATGTGAACTTACCATTTATCACTGCTGACGCCTCTGGCCCTAAGCATTTTAATGTTAAACTTACCCGCGCAAAACTAGAAAGCTTGGTTGATGACTTGGTGCAACGCACCATTAAACCTTGTGCTGCGGCGCTTAAAGATGCTGGCGTTACCGCTGCTGACATTGACGAAGTGATTGTGGTTGGTGGTCAAACACGGATGCCTAAAATTCGCGAAGTTGTCGAAAAATTCTTTGGCAAAGAGCTTAACCATAGTGTGAACCCAGATGAAGTTGTGGCCATGGGCGCTGCCATTCAAGGTGGTGTGTTGCAAGGTGATGTGAAAGACGTATTGCTACTAGATGTGACGCCATTGTCACTAGGTATCGAAACTATGGGCGGTATTTTTACCCGCTTGATCGACCGCAATACAACCATTCCGACCAAGAAAAGCCAAACTTTCTCGACCGCTGAAGATAACCAAAGCGCTGTGACCATTCGGGTGGCACAAGGCGAACGTGAAATGGCAGCAGACAATAAATTGCTTGGCCAATTTGACCTAGTGGGCATCCCAAATGCACCACGCGGTGTGCCACAAATCGAAGTTTCGTTTGACATTGATGCCAACGGCATTGTGCGGGTATCGGCTAAAGATCAAGGCACAGGCAAAGAGCATGAAATTCAAATCGCCGCTTCTGGTGGCCTGTCTGATGAAGACATCGACCAAATGGTGAAAGATGCTGAAGCCAATGCAGAGGGTGATAAAACCCGCCGCGAAATGGTCGAAGCTAAGAACCAAGCCGAATCGATGATACATAGCTCAGAAAAATCGATCACTGACTTGGGTGATAAAGTGTCTGATGAAGATAAAGACGCTGCCGAAAAAGCCATTGTATTGTTAAAAGACGCATTAGAAGCTGACAATGTCGATGACATTAAAAGCCGCACTGAAGAATTAGCCCAAGCGGCTATGAAAATTGGTGAAGCGGCTTATGCCGCAGAACAAGCCACTGCCGAAGGTGATGCAGCTGCTGATGCCAGCGCCGATGACGATGTGGTTGATGCTGACTTTGAAGAAGTTGACGACAAAAAATAATGGTTACGCTATAACGATTTGTATATGAATTTGAGCCGATGGGATTGCCTATCGGCTTGACGTTTTTAGCTTTGCTTAGGCTGCCAAACAGATGGAATGTTAAATGTCGAAACGTGATTTTTATGAAGTGCTTGGTGTCGATAACGGCGCAGATGATAAAGCCCTTAAAGGCGCATATCGTAAAAAAGCCATGCAATATCACCCCGACCGCAACCCAGATGACGAAGCTTCGGCAGAGAAATTTAGAGAAGCCTCAGAGGCTTATGATGCCTTAAAAGACCCACAAAAACGCGCCGCTTATGACCAATATGGCCACGCCGCGTTTGAACAGGGCGCTGGCGGTGCACGCGGTGGTTTTGGCGGCATGGGCGGCATGGGCGATATTTTCGAAGATATATTTGGCGATTTTATGGGCGGTGGACGCACCCGTCAACGTGGGCCAGAGCGTGGCTCTGATTTGCGTTATAATATGGAAATTAACCTGCAAGAAGCCTTTGATGGCAAAAAAGTTGAAATTGAAGTGCCGGTGGCGGCGACTTGCGATGATTGCCACGGCAGTGGCGCAGAAGCTGGCACTGAACCAGAAACTTGCACAACTTGTGCTGGCCACGGCAAAGTGCGGGTTCAACAAGGTTTCTTTACCATGGAGCGCACATGTCATGCCTGTAGTGGCCGTGGCGAAATTATCAAAACACCCTGCGGCAGCTGTCGTGGTGAAGGCAAAATTGATGACATTAGACATTTAGATGTGACCATACCTGAAGGGGTTGAAGATGGCACCCGCATTCGCTTAACTGGCGAAGGCGAAGGCGGCACCAAGGGCGGCCCAAATGGCGACCTCTATATTTTCATCTCCATTGCCACCCACGAATTTTATCAACGCGAAGGCGCAAACCTTTATTGCCGGGTGCCGATTACCTTTACCGAGGCGACATTGGGCGGCGAAATTGAAGTGCCGATACTTTCTGGCTCATTGGCCAAAGTTAAAGTGCCGGCTGGCACTCAGACCGGCAAACAATTTAGGCTAAAAGCCAAGGGCATGCCAGTGTTGCGTAGTAAAAACTGCGGTGACCTGTATATTTTGGTGAGCGTCGAAACCCCACAAAATTTAAACAAACGCCAACGCGAATTGTTGCGTGAATTCGCCGATATATCTGTTGAGAACGCCAAAAATACCAACCCCGAAACCTTCGGCTTTTTCGCCCGGATGAAAGATATGATCGGGAAGTAATCTCTGTTACGCTCGCCTGAAGGCTCGCTGTTTAACACTGCGTTCGCTCCGCTCTCTTGCTACGCCCTAACGGGCGGCCTCAGTCGGCAATTTCGCCAAGAAATTGGCTCGCCCCTTGTTCCATATACATTCTGAATTTCTGTCTGCCCCCCGCATCCACGCAACGTGATTTTCAGTGAGTGCGAAAGCGGCCATTCGAAGCCGCTGCTTAATGCTGATCGTGGGTAAAAAGGGCGAGCCAACTTGTTGGCGAACTTGGCCATTGAGGCCCGCCCGTTAGGGCGTAGCAAGCGAACGGATGTTCGCACACGCAGTGTTAAACAGTGAGAAGGCCGACAGGCCGCACGAACGTATAAATGCAGACTTCCAGAGCTTCGGCAGGAGCGCTAACTGTCTATGTCTTTGCAGCCTCAACCGCTGGTTCAGTGGCTGCAACTCCAGCACAAACTTTCAACATCATAGCTTTTCAGCAAACTCTTGGGTGGCACTCCTGCCAACACAGGGGGGCTTGCATTTATGTCGCTCACGGCCATACCGCGCTTTGCGCTGGCCTACGCGGGTGCGACACATAAGTGGCGGCCTCCAGTCCGGCTGGTTCAAAAAACACATGAGTTTTTTGAACAGGAGTTGTACGGCTAAGTTTGTGCTGAGTTTCATTTTTGGCCCACCTGTCAGTGGGCACAAACCCCTTGAAGTTTTTTTATTCTGGCTTACATATAGCTGCATGAGAAAATTAAAAGTTTCCGCCTATATTTTATTAGGCATTGTCATTTTGGCCGTAATTGCCGGCTTTGGTATCGATCTATATGTTAGGAGTGCCGCGCCGATGAATTTGAATGACCTGAAACGTTCGGCGCAGCATAATGGCAAGTCATTTGTCAACCCTGCGGCTTTGCAGCCGCAAGGCATTGGTGTATTGCCTAAAATTATCAGCCAAATGCTATTTGACAAACAGCAACCCTCTACGCCGCAAAAACCTATTCCGGTTAACAAAATTACCCCCGAGCGATTGGCTAATTTGCCAGAAAATGAAACCATTATATTCAAGCTTGGCCATTCGAGCCTTTTATTGTGGATAGAAAATGAATTTTGGCTGATTGACCCGGTGTTTTCAGAGCGGGCTTCGCCGTTTACTTTCATCGGCCCCAAGCGCTTCCACCCAACGCCCATTGACATTGATGCCCTGCCCGACATTAAAGGCGTCATCCTGTCTCATAATCATTATGACCATCTAGATGAGGCCTCGATTAAGCAGCTAATCGGCAAAACTGAATTGTTTATTGCGCCATTGGGCGTTGGCGCAACCCTCGTGCAATGGGGCGTTGACAGCAATCGGATCCGCGAATTTGATTGGTATGACAGTTTACAAATTGGCAATATCAGCCTTACAGCCACGCCATCTCAACATTTTTCGGGCCGTGGCTTGTCGGATCGGAATCAGAGCCTATGGGCGAGTTGGGTGATTGCTTCAAGCCAACATAAAATATTTTTTAGTGGCGATAGCGGTTATTTTGATGGCTTTAAACAAATTGGCGAAAAATATGGCCCGTTTGACATTAGCTTTATAGAATCTGGAGCGTATAACACGCTGTGGCCAGATGTACATATGATGCCAGACGAAACCGTAAAAGCTTTTATAGACTTAAATGGCGGGGTGTTGGTGCCGATACATAATAGCACATTTGATTTATCGGTTCATGCTTGGTACCACCCGTTAGAACAGGTGTTAAAATATGCGCAAGATCAAGATGTTAGCTTGCTAGTGCCACAAATGGGTAGTGAAATTAATTTGAATTCATTGCCAAAATTAGAGCTGTGGTGGCAAAAATTAATGTAGTGAAATATCAGGCTGTGAGGGCGGGGAAATATGGCAAATTCATTTTGGGCAGATAAGGTTAAAAAAAATTGGGGCATTGATGCGAATATTCAAACCCTAGTTGGTGAATATGACCTGAATTTTAAGATTACGAGCGGTAATAATGCCTATATTCTCAAAATTATGCGGCCAGATTGCAGCCCAGCCTTTATGGATTTTCAGGCGGAAATATTTGCGCATTTTAACGGCAGTTCGGCGTATCTGCCCGAAATTATACCCAGTCATGACGGGCAGAATTTTGTAAAAATTACCGATGAAAACGACGTTGAGCGTTTCGCCTGGTTGATGACCGCGTTTGATGGCGAATTATATGTGAATTGCAAGGCAAAGCCTTTGAAGCTGGCCAAACAATTTGGCGAAAATTTGGCCAAATTAGATTTGACATTGCAGAATTTCGAGCATCAACAATTGCACAAGTCACTTAAATGGAATTTGTTAGAGGCCAATTGGATAAAACCCCAATATAAAGCTCTTTATGACGGCAAGCGACAAGATGAATTGGCAAAAATCATTGCCGATTTCGAGGCTTTGTTGCCGCAATTGAATGAGCTGCCAAAACAGGCCATTCATAATGATTTAAATGACCATAATATACTGGTTAAAAAAACCACTGGCGGCCAACAAGATCTGGCTGGCATTATAGATTTTGGCGATGCGACATTTGCGCCACGGGTCTGTAATGTGGCCATTGCAGCAGCTTATCTGATGCTGGATGTGGATAGGCCGCTCGACTATTTACAACAATTTGTCAGCGCCTATCACCAGCATAACCCGTTAAGCGCGGCTGAAATTAGACTCATCTGGCAGCTTGCCCGTATGCGGTTGGCGGTCAGCGTGGTCAATAGCGCCGTAGAAAAGCAGGCGCGGCCAGATGACGCCTATGTGGCAGTCAGCCAGCTTGCGGCATGGCGGCTTATCGATAAATCTCAAAATTATGCGGCTGAATTTGTAGCGGCAAGATTGTTGCGCGCTTGCGGGCTAACCTATGATGGCCAAGCCCAGCGGTTAAACCAATGGCTGCTTAAAAACCAGAATCAGTTTTTTCCGCTGTTTGACCAAGACCTGTCTGACGCGCCAATTCTTGACCTGTCTGTTGCTGGGGCTGATGCGCCAAGCAATGCCAAATATCCCGATATGGTCGAATTGCAAACCAGCATTGATGACATTGCCCCGGCCGGAAAACCGTCACTCGGCTGTTATGCCGAGCCACGGTTGGTTTATGCCAGCGCGGCGTTTTTTGACGGCGCTCATCAGGCCCATCAACCCCATCAAGCAAGTGACCGGCGAACTGTCCATATTGCCATAGATGTGTTCTTGCCCGCTGGAAGCGTTGTATACGCGCCATTAGATGCCATTGTGCATTCGGCCTCCATCCAAGATGCCGATTTTGATTATGGTGGCTTGGTGACGCTTAAACATAAAACCGATGAAGGGCAGGAATTTTACACTTTATACGGCCATTTGGCATGGGATGAAGTTAAGCAATTAACCCCTGGGCAAAAAATTGCCAAAGGCGAACCATTTGCCAAACTCGGCGATTATGATGAAAATGGCCGCTGGCCACCACATGTGCATTTTCAACTTGGCCTATATGACTGGCATGGCGCTGATTGGCCGGGGGTGGTGAACCCAGATGATCTGGCTATTTGGACCTCTATATTCCCCGACCCGGCGCCTATGCTAAACTTAAACCCCGGCCACGCCACCAGCTTGGTGCCAAATCAACAGCGCGAGCTTAGCCGAAGACAAGCTTGGTCGGGCGCTAATTTAAGCCTGACTTATGCTGAGCCCTTATTGTTGCAACGCGGTTATGAATGCCAAATGTATGACCAATGGGGCCGCACTTATTTAGATGCGTTTAACAATGTGCCGCATGTCGGTCATGCCAACCCACGAATTGCCAAAAAGGCCATGCGGCAAATGCAAATGCTCAACACCAATACCCGCTATTTGCACCAAGCGCAGTCGGACTATGCCGAGGCCATGCTGGCCAAAATGCCGGCGCATATAGATTGTATTTTCTTTTTAAACTCTGCCAGTGAAGCCAATGAATTGGCAATGCGGATGGCGCGTGAATATAGCGGCAGCCAACATACCATCGTGTGTGCGGCGGGCTATCATGGCAATACGCTAACCGCCATAGACCTTAGCCATTACAAATTTGACAGCGCTGGAGGCCATGGCGCAAAAGACTGGGTGCATGTCGCGCCAATACCGGATGGATATAGAGGTGAGTTTAAAAATTCTGACCCAGATGCCGGGCTAAAATATGCCCAATATACCCATGATATTATTGCCAAATTACAAGCCAAAGGCGAAAAATTAGCGGCCTTCATCACCGAGAGTTTTCCGAGTGTTGGTGGCCAAATTATTCCACCACAAGGTTATTTGAAAGCCGTATTTGAGTATACGCGCAAAGCTGGCGGCATTGCCATCGCCGATGAAGTGCAGACCGGCATGGGGCGGCTGGGCAAATATTTTTGGGGCTTTGAGCAACAAGATGCCACACCCGATATGATCATTTTGGGCAAACCCATCGGCAATGGCCACCCGATTGGCATATTGGCGACAAGCCGCAATATTGCCAATCGATTCGCCAACGGAATGGAATTTTTTTCAACCTTTGGTGGCTCTACATTGTCCTGCGTCATCGGGCTTGAAGTGTTAAAAATAGTGGAAGAAGAAAAATTGCAGAAAAATGCCGAGCTCATTGGCGACTATATGTTAGATGCTTTCAAAGCCATGCAAAGCAAAATACCGGCCATTGGTGAAGTGCGTGGTTTGGGGCTATTTATGGGCATAGAAATGATTGAGCCAGACGGTTCGCCAAGCCAAGCCAGAGCAGATTATATATTAAACCGCATGGCCGAACAGCGCATACTTATTGGCACAGATGGGCCACAGCATAATATACTAAAGCTGCGCGCGCCGTTGGTTTTTAACCAACAAGATGCCGACCATTTGCTGACAAATATCGAAATTATTTTTGCCGAACAACAGGACCTTATTTGGTAGGCGTATAGGCGGTTTAAGTTAGCTGGACAGGGCGGGTTTAACTTGAATTGTTGATGCAAATCGGGCATAAATACCACAAAACAAAGGTAAATATATGGCTTCCATCATCATCCGAAACGCCCTACTAAGCGATATAGATAGCTGCCAACAGATAGAAAAAAGCGCCGCTAAACGGTTTTTGGATTCGGAAGATGAGCCCATTCGCGCCGTTGCCGGTGGTGAGCTGTTAGGCACAGAAATGCTGATAAGTTCGGTGAATGATGAGCTATGTTTCGTCAGCGAAATAAACCAGCAAGCGGTCGGGTTTATCGCCATATCGGCCTATGCCAATAGTTGGTATATCGAGGAGCTGAGCGTGGTTGAACATGCCCAACGCCAAGGCGTTGGCAATGCTTTGCTGGCCTATATAAAAATGCTGGCCGAAATTAAGCGCATTCCGTCTATCAACCTGATCACCTTTAACAATGTGGCGTGGAACCAGCCTTATTACGCCCGCAAAGGCTATATTGCCATGCCCGTTGAACGGTTATCTGAGCAGTTTTTAACCTTATGGCAACAAGATGCTCAACATTTTGACCCAGAATTGCGCGTTTGCATGCAGTTAAAAATTGATATCGATAAGTTTTAGGAGAAGTGATGGATATCATTTTTTTAAATGGCGCAAGCAGTGCAGGCAAAACTTCCATTGTGAAGCAGTTGCAGGCAACTTTGGGAAATAATTATTTACATATCGGCATCGATAAATTTTTGGGAATGATGCCCGAAAAATCCAATGACTGGGTGGGCGAAACGCCAACAGATGGGTTTTATTGGCAAAAGATTGCATTAGCAAACGGCGCGCCGGCGTTTAAAATCGCCGTTGGCGAATATGGCAAAAAAATCAACAATGCTTACCGCAAAACCGTGGCCAATTTGGCGCAAATGGGCTTAAAACTTATTGTTGACGATGTGACCAATGGAAATGAAGAATTGCAATTATGGAAAAAATTGCTAAAACCATATAAAATCGTTTATATCGGTGTGTTTTGTGATGTAGAAACCTTAAAAGCCCGCGAAATACAACGTGGCAACAGAAAATTAGGCACTGCGATTGAACAATATCAGCGCGTGCATAACGGCATTGAATATGACTTGACGGTCGATACAGGTAAATTTAGCGTAGAACAATGCGCGCAAATGATATTATCGAAATGCAACAAACATAATTAGAGGCAAATATGGCGGATATTAAAATTGCAATTATGGGTGCTGGCGGGCGTATGGGGCGGACATTAACCCGGGTTGCGCACCAATTAGCTGGCTGTGTTGTGGTGGGTGGCATCGAGCCCAATGGCTCTGAATTTATTGGCCAAGATATGGGCATGTTGGCTGGCATTGGCGAGCTGGGTGTGACCATTAGCGATGACGCGCTTGAATTATTCACCAAATCCGATGTGATTTTAGATTTCACCATCCCATCGGCTTCGGTGTTTTTTGCCGAATTGGCAGCGCAGTTGCGCATCACCCATGTGATTGGGTCCACCGGCTTTTCCGAAGAGCAAGACGCGCAAATTGAAGCTGCGGCGCAACATGCAACCATTATAAAATCTGGCAATATGAGCTTAGGCGTGAACCTGCTGATGGCCATGGTGAAAAAAACCGCCGCCGCTTTGGGCGAGGATTTTGACATTGAAGTGGTCGAAATGCACCACCGCAACAAAATTGATGCGCCTTCTGGCACTGCATTAATGTTAGGCCAAGCTGCAGCAGATGGCCGTAAAATAGACCTTGCCGAACGGTCCATCCGCGGCCGCGACGGCATAACTGGCGTTAGGCCTGTGGGCGACATTGGTTTTGCCACTTTGCGCGGTGGCACGGTAATTGGCGAGCATAGCGTTATATTCGCCGGGCCAGATGAGCGGATAGAATTAAGCCATATTGCCAACGACCGCGCGATGTTTGCCAACGGAGCGCTAAAAGCCGCCATTTGGGGCGCAACTGGTGGAGACGAAGATAAAAGCAAAGTGATGAGCCGCGGGCCGGGCTTGTTCACAATGTTTGACGTATTGGGCATAGAAGACATTTAGATATGTCAAAATTAACACGAAGGAGACCTATATGAGCAATGTAATGGTGCTTGTCCGCCACGGACAAAGCGACTGGAATTTAAAGAATCTTTTCACTGGCTGGAAAGATGTTGACCTGACCGAATTGGGCATAGAAGAAGCCAAAGAAGCCGGCGCGCGCATAAAGCTAGAAAATATTAAATTTGATGTGGCATACACCTCTAAACTAATACGCGCGCAAAAAACATTGGACATTATTTTAGAAGTGCTTGGCCAACAAGACTTAGAAATTATCGAAGATCAACGGTTAAACGAACGCGACTATGGTGATTTAACTGGCCTAAATAAAGATGATGCCCGCGCCAAATGGGGTGATGAGCAGGTGCATATTTGGCGTCGATCATTTGACATACCACCGCCAGGCGGCGAAAGTTTAAAGGGCACTGCCGACAGAGTTTTGCCGTATTTTAACAGTGATATTTTGCCACGTTACAAAGCTGGTGACAATATTATTGTGGCAGCACACGGCAATTCATTGCGGGCGTTAATTATGCAAATTGAAAATATTTCGCGTGAAGACATTACCAGCCTGAATTTGGGCACGGGCATTCCGATGATTTATGTTTTGAATGAAGATGGCAGCGTGAATAGTGTCAAAAAACTAGACAATTAGTTTTAAATAAATCAATGAATATCAGCGCCATCCAATGGTTTTGGGTGGCGTTTTTTTGCGCATTTATATATGGAACTTGATCTAATTAACATTTAATAGCACGGCATCTATTTATTTAATGTTACAGACTCCGATTCCGAAACAATAGAATTTGCGCCTGTATCGATTCGATAGTGGAACAAATACACGAGTCAAATCAATTAGATAGCCATAACGCGTTATTGTTTAGCTTCCCAGCCAATTAAAGCGCGCTTGCGACTTAGCCCCCAATGATAGCCGCCAAGCTCACCATTGGCCCGCAGCACCCGGTGGCATGGCACTAAAAACGATATCGGATTACGCCCGACCGCGCTGCCTACCGCCCGCGCCGCGCCGGTTTTTTTGCCGATATGCAGCGCAATATCACCATAACTTACAGCTTTGCCCATGGGTATTTTAAGCAAGGTTTGCCAAATTTGCACATCAAAATCTGAACCTATTAAGATGATGGTCATGGGTTTATCTTGTGCCCATTTGTCCGGTGCAAATACCAGTTTGGCATCTTGTTGTATTTCATCATTGGCCAATTTATAATTGGCATCTGGCCAGCGGCGTTTTAAATCTTCAAACGCCAGCTCGTCGGATGTATCGACAAAGCCGATGCCGCAAATTCCGATAGTTTGGTTTGAGCTTTGGGTCTTCATAATTAACGTACGGCCAAACGGGGTTTCGGCAAAACCATAAATAATGTCCAACCCCTTGCCGCCATTTTTATAAGTGCCGGGCGGCATGGCTTCGACTTTGGTGAACAAGTCATGCAAACGCGCTGGCGAACTTAGCCCCAAATCATAGCTGGTGTTGAGTATGCTCTCGCGTTCATCGAGCATTTTACGGGCATGGTGAATGGTTAGATAATGCTGAAAATCTTTAGGCGAAACCCCCGCCCATTGGGTGAAGGTTTTTTGCACATGGCCGGTTGTTAAGCCGAGATGGCTGGCAATGTCAGATAATTTGGGTTGGTCTAATTGGTGTTCACATAGATAATCTATCACCTGCACCACTATTTCATAATCGGTATATTTTTTCATAACAATAAGCTATCATGTGGTTAAAAAATAGACACCCGAAATTGGTTTGATGCTGAAAAAAAATATCCAAGAAATGTTCCGCCGGTTTGAAGCGCGCGAACCCGAGCCAAAAGGCGAGTTAGATTATGTCAATGTTTTCACCTTATTGGTGGCGGTGGTGCTCAGCGCTCAGGCCACTGATGTCGGTGTGAATAAAGCCACGAAAGCCCTATTTGCGCTGGCCGATAGCCCTGAAAAAATGGCCGCGTTGGGTTTAGAGGCCATCACCAAACATGTGCGCACCATTGGCTTATACCGCAACAAAGCCAAAAATGTTTTGGCATTATCGCTGCGGTTAATAGAGGTATTTAACAGCCAAGTGCCAGATAGGCGCGAGGATTTAGAGAGCCTTGCCGGGGTGGGCCGCAAAACCGCCAATGTTGTGCTAAACCTATATTTTGGCCAGCCAACCATTGCGGTGGATACGCATATTTTTAGGTTGTCTAACCGGTTAAAATTAGCGCCGGCTAAAAATGTGGTTGAAACCGAGCGAAAGTTAGAAAAAGCTATTCCCGCACGCTATAAACGCCACAGCCACCATTGGCTCATTTTGCATGGCCGTTACGTCTGCAAGGCCCGCAAGCCATTATGCAACAATTGTATCATTGCCGATTTGTGCAACAGCTCAGACAAAGTTATTTAGTCTCTATGCCCATTTGAGCGTTTGACAAATGGGCAGATAACTATATTTTAATATTCATTGGGAAGTTGGCGCGAATCCAACACTGCACCCGCAACGGTATTTTGTTTTGATGAACAATAAGTCCGATACCAGAATTTTAACACTTATTTTCGGGATTGAAAAATGCAAGTTACGAATGATGATACCAGAACTTCCGCCGCCATTTCTATGCGCGGCCAAATTATCGCCGCCGCTTTATTGGGCATGATGATATTTTTATTTGCCGGCTTTTCGCCGATGCAAATATTGCACAACGCCGCGCATGACACCCGTCATGCCACTAGTTTTCCCTGCCATTAGGGTTTAGCACCACAATAATATCATTAGGATACAACATGTTTAAACACATAGTTATAAATGCGCTCATTGTGGGCGCAATCGCTGGCGCCATTTGGGGCGTTTTACAAATATTCACCACCTCGCCGATTATTCTGGCGGCCGAAGTTTACGAATTGGTAGAGCCTGAGGCCACCGATACCCATAGCCATGGCGATGAAACCGTCCATAGCCATGCAGATGATGACGCTTGGGCACCCGCTGATGGCTTTGAGCGGATAATTTACACGCTGATAACCGCCATGTTGAGTGCCGTTGGCTTTGCGATGATCACCCTAGCTTTTATGGCGCTGACCAACCAAACTAGCCTTATATCGGGTCTGTTATTTGGCTTGGCGGGTTATATAAGCTTTTTTGTGGCGCCGGCGCTGGGCTTGCTGCCCGAAATACCCGGCACTTTGGCCGCCGATTTGGACATGCGCCAGACATGGTGGGCATTGACCGTGGGGTTAACCGCCGCTGGGTTGGCAACAATTGCGTTTTCGCCTGTTATTTATAAAATCATTGGCGTGGGTTTGCTGGCCATACCGCATATAATTGGCGCACCACAGCCCGAACATCATGGTTTTGCCAATACCGACCCGGTTGCGGTGGCAGCGTTGACCAATTTATCGGCTGATTTTGTGCTGATGACCGGCTTTAGCTTGTTGGTATTGTGGTTAACCATCGGCTTGTTATCGGCTTATTTTGGCCGAAAATACCTGCCGAGTTATTACCCCAAAACCTAAGCGTTTGGTGCGGTTTTATGGTATATATGCACCAATAGACTGGTGGCAAAAACCGGCACAAATAGGTTTAAATAAGGGATTGTGGCGCAAAAAGCGATGAGCAGACCTGCGCCATAAATCAACATTTGGTTTTGGGCGCGTAGATGTTTTACATCTTCGACATTATGATGGCGCAACGCCGCTAGCTCGAAATATTCGCGCCCCAACAAATAGCCATTCACCAGATAAATCAGCACTAAGCCTAGACCGCCCAAAAATATAAATGGCAGCAGCACAATATTGCTTACCAATACAATGAGCGTAAATTTAACCCCGACCCATAGCGAGCTGGCAAACGGCATGGCCACACCTTTGGGCCGGTGGGGGTAATGCTGCTTTTCCACCACATCGGCAATTTGGTCTAAAAACAGGCCGGCAAACAGGGCGGTAATCGGCACGATGAGGTAGCTCATGGCAAAAAACGTGCCGATGCCAGCTATCCAAGCAAATATCACATCCGAATAAGGAAACGGGCTGAACCCGGTATTGGCGGCCATGAGCGGAATGGCAAACAAGGCGGCGGCGAGTAAGATGATGGTCAGGCCAAGCGACTTTAAAACCACGCTTCTAAACGGTTTTGACATTAAATCAGAAATGGAGGTGGAAATTGTGTCTATCATCTGTTATCGATACGTTAAATTATTGAATATCATTTAAATAAGCCATTTTTGGGGGTTTTCAACCCCGAGAATGGAAATGAGAGACCTATGACAAAAAAATACAGCCTGTTGACCGTCGGTAACGCCATTATCGACATTTTGGTGAATGTTGAAGAAGAGTTTTTGGTGCAGCAAAAACTAGACAAAAGCGCCATGCTATTGATCGATGCCGAGCAAAATAAAAACCTATACGCCAAAGTTAGCGGTGCGACCGAAATTTCTGGCGGCAGCGCGGCCAATACGGCGGTGGCTTTTGGCAAATTTGGCGGGTCTACAAGTTATATAGGCAGCATTGCAAAAGACCAATTCGGTACTATATTTACCCATGATATGCACGCCGCAAATGTAGATTATAACCCAGTATACGTGAGCGGAAAACCGACCTCACAATCTATTATTTTGGTCACACCCGATGGCGAACGCACGATGAACACCTATTTGGGTGCGTCGTTAGATTTAGCACCAGAACATATTGTCGATGCGCAAATATTGGATGCAAAGGTCATTTATTTTGAAGGTTATCTATGGTATCAGCCGCCTGCCCGCGCGGCATTTGGCTATATTGCCGATCTGGTAAAAAATACTGACATTAAAATTTCGGTTTCACTGGCCGATCAATTTTGTGTCGATAATTTTAGAGATGATTTCACCGCATTGATTGCTGATGGCACGATAGAAATTATATTTGGCAACGAAGATGAGATAAACGCACTTTACGAGACCAAAGATTTTGATGAAGCCATGCGTGCTAACGCTAAAACCGGCGTTTTGAGTTTTATCACCCGTGGTGACAAGGGTGCCGTGGTGCAAAAAGGCGATTATTATAAAGCCGTAGATGTCGAACCGGTGGCTCATATTGTAGATCTATCTGGCGGCGGTGATATATTTGCCGCAGGTGCGTTATTTGGCCTTGATAAGGGTTTAAGCCTCGAAGATTGCGCATCATTAGGCTGTGTGGCCGCGCGCGAGGTGATTCAAACCGTTGGCTCGCATACCAGAGTTGACATGGTGCAAGTGGCAAAAGCCGCTGGTTTGTTGTGATTTTAATATGACTCGGTCAAATTTTCCGCAATAGGATTTTTTCGATTAGATGATCGCTGCCTTTGGTGAGGATTAAGTCGGCACGCGGCCGGGTGGGCAATATATTTTCGCGCAGGTTTTTGCGGTTGATATTTTGCCAAATTTGGGTGGCCGTTGCCACTGCTTGGGCATCATCCAACAATGAATATTTATGAAAATAGGAATCTTTGGCGGCAAAAGCGGTTTTTCTAAAGCCCAAAAATCGGTCGATATACCATTTGCCAACCATGTCTTCTTCGGCATCGATAAAAATGGAAAAATCAAAAAAATCTGACACATAGGGTATGGCTTGGCCGTGTTTTGGCAAGCTGCCAGATTGCAAAACATTAATGCCTTCGACAATTAATATATCTGGTTGGTCAAAATTGGTAAATTCATCGGGCACAATGTCATAAGACAGATGCGAATAAACTGGGGCTTTGACATTGGCCTTGCCAGCTTTAATGTCGGATAAAAATTTGAGCAATCCACCGCGATTATAGCTTTCGGGAAAGCCCTTTTTTTCCATCAAACCATGTTCATCTAACCATGAATTGGGGTGCAAAAATCCATCTGTGTTGAGCAATTCTACTTTTAAATCTTTATCCCAAGCTGCCAAAAGCGCGTGCAATATACGCGCTGTCGTGCTTTTGCCAACCGCCACACTACCGGCAATGCCAATGATAAACGGCACGCGTTTGCTTTCGGCATCGGGCGCGCTATTGGTTAAAAACTTGCTGGTGGCTTTGTATAATTCGCGCCGGGCGCCGACATATAAGTTCAACAAACGCGAAACTGGCAGGTAAATCTGCTCGACTTCTTTTAAATTCACTTGCTCATTAATGCCGCGCAAATGCCCGATGTCTTGGGCGCTTAAGGTCATCGGCGTGTCGGCACGTAATTTTGCCCATGCTGTGCTGTTAAATTCGAGAAACGGCATTAAATCACCTGAAATATGGGGAGGCGTTGTTGGTAGCATATTATTTTCTCGATGCCTTTTCAACCAGACCTGAAATATTTTGCCGCTCGGCTAATTTTTGGTAAACCTCATCGGGTGATATGCCGCAAGATTTGAGCAATACCAGCCAATGATATAGCAAATCGGCCGATTCTGATACGATCTCATCATGGTTGTTGGCCACCGCGCCAATGACCAACTCTACCGCCTCTTCGCCCAGCTTTTGCGCGCATTTCTGCGTGCCTTTCGCCAGCAAGCTGGCGGTGTAACTTGTATCCGCCGATTCATTAGCACGCGTACTAATGGTTTGATTCAACATATCAAGAGTGTGCATGTTAGCCTCCTAATTGGCATAGCCATCTAAGCGCATTGAGATGCCTTTAGATGCCATATATTTTTTGGCTTGTTCTACCGTATAGTCGCCAAAGTGAAAAATTGATGCCGCCAAAACCGCGCTGGCATGGCCTTCGATTATGCCTTCTACCAAATGGTCAAGATTGCCAACACCGCCCGATGCGATCACCGGAATGCTGACCGCGTCGGCAACGGCGCGGGTGAGTGGTAAGTTAAAACCCGATTTTGTACCGTCTCTATCCATCGAAGTCAGTAAAATTTCGCCGGCGCCCAAATCTGCAACCTTTATGGCAAATTCTACGGCGTCTATGCCGGTTGCGGTGCGCCCGCCATGGGTGAATATTTCCCAGCGCAAAGCCTCGCCAACTTTAGACACGCGTTTGGCATCTATCGCCACCACAATGCATTGATTGCCGAATTTTTCGGCGCATTCGCCAACCAATTCTGGGCGTTTAACCGCCGATGTATTGATGCCAACTTTATCTGCCCCGGCCAACAGCAACGCCCGCACATCATCCACCGCGCGCACGCCACCGCCAACGGTGAGTGGCATAAAACATTGTTCGGCGGTTTGCGACACCATGTTTAGCAATGTGCCGCGGCCTTCGACTGAGGCGGTGATGTCTAAAAAACACAATTCATCAGCACCGGCTGCGTCATAAATTTTGGCGCATTCGACTGGGTCACCCGCGTCTTTAAGCCCGACAAAATTAACCCCTTTGACCACGCGGCCATCGCGTACATCTAAACAAGGAATGATGCGGGCTTTTAAATCGCTATCTTGCTGAACGGCTTGAATAAACTGAGACATTAAATAGCCTTTCTTAATTGATTCGCCGCAGAAATGATTTTTATGGCCTCGGCCGGGTCGAGGCGTTTGTCATATAATGCCCGGCCAGAAATAGCGCCAGAAATGAGGCTATTCTCATCTTCAAGCAGGGTTTTTACGTCATCAATCGATGCCAAACCACCCGAGGCAATCACCGGAATGGTGGTTTTATGTGCCAACGCCCGGGTTTGCTTAACATTAACCCCGGTTAAAATGCCATCGCGCGCAATGTCGGTGTAAATTATGGCGGCAACGCCAACATCCTCAAACCGTGCGGCCATGTCAAACATATGTAATTCACTTTGTTCGGCCCAACCTTCGGTGGCGATATAGCCATTGCGGGCATCTAAACCGACCACCACTTGGTTGGGGAATTTTTTGCAAGCCTCTATGACCAAAGCTGGGTTTTTAACCGCCACCGTGCCCAATATAACCCGGCTAATGCCGAGGCTTAACCAGCGCTCAATGGTCGCCAATTCGCGGATGCCACCGCCCAATTGCACTGGCATGGAAACGGTTTTCAAAATTTGTTCGACCGCGCTTTCATTAACTGGCTCACCGGCAAATGCGCCATTTAAATCGACCAAATGCAAATAATCAAACCCCATATCGGCGAATTGGCGAGCTTGATCGGCCGGGCTGTCATTAAAAATGGTGGCGGCGGACATGTCGCCTTTTATCAGACGCACGCAATTGCCATCTTTAAGGTCAATCGCCGGATATAGGGTGAATTTATGGCTCATGTTACGGTTTCCATGTTAAAAAATTGGCGATAAAGTCTAAACCCAGTTTTTGGCTTTTTTCGGGGTGAAATTGGGTACCAACCATATTGTCTTTGGCCACCATGGCGGTTATTTGTTGGCCATATCGGGTGGTTAAAATGCATTCGTCGGCATTTTGGGGCGAAAATTGGTAGCTATGCACAAAATAGGCGTGCAGGCCAGCTTCGCCAATTTCGATGCCATCCAAAATAGCGTGGCTTTGGCCGCTTTGGTTGAGCGATAATTTATTCCACCCCATATGCGGCACTTTTAGGCCTAAATCAATTTTGGCATTGGGGGTGATGATTTTAACCCGTCCCTCTATCCAATCTAAGCCTTGCGAACCTTTATACTCAATCCCCTCGGTGGCCAATAGCTGCATGCCAACACAAATGCCTAAAAACGGCTTTTTTTGCACTTGCACGGCTTGGTGCAAAGCCTCAAACACGCCGGTGCGAGATTTTAAACCATCATAACAATCTTTAAACGCGCCGACGCCGGGCAACACAATATAATCGGCATTTTCTATGTCTTTTGGGTCAGCAGAAATCACAATTTGGTGGTTAAGTTTATAATCGATGGCGGCGCGCTCAAAGGCGCGGTGGGCAGAGCGCAAATTTCCTGAGCCATAATCGATAATCACTGTTTTCATTATACTGCCAATTAAAGTTTTGAATTATTGGGTGGGTGGTTGCGCGGTTAATCGTCTGAAAACATGCCAACAACGCTATCTGATTTACGTTTCCCGCCGATTTTCCAATGAGATTTTTGATGTTGCGTGGTTTGCGCCGTGCTGATTGGGTTGACAATTATATCGGCGGAGGATGTGGCCGTGTGAGCCGTTGGATTCACATCGCCAGTTGGAACGTCATTTGTTGGCGCATTATTTGGGGCGTTATTGGGGGCAATAAACTGGCCGAAAAAGTTAACCTCAGCTTCTAGTAAATTGCGGCCTAAGCTTACCCCAATCGGCCGGTAATTGCCGCGTTGCAAAGTCCATTTCCTTAAAAAGTTGGCCTCGTAAGCGAATAGCAGACTGATGCCAATTTCGGCCCAAAAAGCCATGTCATCAGATATAAAACCGGCATTTGCCAAGCCGGCAAAAACCAACCACAAGCCAATATAAATGATTAAAACCAACCACATGCCGCTAAAAATAAGCCATAACGGGGTGAAAAATAACGCTGGCCAGCAAAAACCATCTTTAACCAACACAATATTGCCGTTCGCGTAATCACCATTATGGGCTTTAGTCTGGTTTTGTAGGGCTTCAAAAAACGCCATGGTCATAAGCTCACTTTTATGTTTAGCGCATTTTCGAACCGCAAAACCGCATACACTTTTGCTGAAAATGCTGGGCAAGCATAATCGCCATTATGAGATTTGGTTTGGTTTTGAAGGGCTTCAAAAAACGCCATAAAATATCAGCCTAACTTGCCTTTGGTGGTTGGCAATTCATCTTTTTGTCTGGGGTCAATTTCCAACGCTTCGCGCAACGCACGCGCTAGGGCTTTGAAACATATCTCAATGATATGATGATTATTTTCGCCATAGATATTTTCGACATGCAAGGTGATGCCGCTATTCATCGCAAAGGCCTGAAACCATTCACGGAATAATTCGGTATCAAACCCGCCGACTTTGGGTTGGCTGAAATTTACATTCCAAATTAAATATGGCCGGCCCGAAACATCAAGACTAACACGGCTTAACGCCTCGTCCATCGGTAAGGTTTGGCTGGCATAACGCCGAATGCCTTTAAGGTCGCCCATGGCTTTGCGCAAGGCTTGGCCGATGGTTATGGCCACATCTTCGGTGATGTGATGGTCATCAATATGGGTGTCGCCCTGGGCTTTAATGGTTAAATCTATCAGGCTATGTTTGGAGAGTTGCTCAAGCATATGGTCTAAAAAACCCACCCCGGTATTGATGTCATATTGGCCGCTGCCATCTATGTTTAAAGACACAGATACATTGGTTTCATTGGTTTGGCGGGAAATAGCGGCTTGTCGCATAATCGTCTCCGTTTTTTCTCATTTTAACGAGCTGATTTTGAATATATCTCTTATTATCAGCATGCTAGGTAAATTGCCAGTTAAAATAACCAATATGCAGCTGGAAACGCGCAAGCTGGCTGAGATAAAATAGTTTTTGACATTTAAATATTGAAATTTGATTTATAAGTTTTATATCTGGAGGGTGAACTATTTAGGATGCAGATATGATTGACCATAGTGACAAAAGTAAAATTTATGGCACGACCATTTTAACCGTTAGAAAAGATGGCAAAGTGGCGGTTATTGGCGATGGCCAAGTGAGCCTTGGCGACACCATATTAAAGGGCAATGCCCGCAAAGTGCGCCCGCTGCAAGGCGGCGAGGTGATGGGCGGTTTTGCTGGCTCTACCGCCGACGCGATGACTTTATTTGAGCGGCTCGAAAGCCGGTTAGAGCAATATCCCGGGCAGTTAACCCGCGCCTGTGTCGAAATGGCCAAAGACTGGCGAACCGACCGTTATTTGCGCAAATTAGAAGCCATGATGATTGTGGCCGATAAAAATGTAAGCTTGGTCATCACCGGCACAGGCGATGTTTTGGAACCAGAAAATGGGGTGATCGCCATTGGTAGTGGCGGCAATTTTGCCGTGGCAGCCGCCCGCGCGTTAATGGATAGTGACAAATCGGCCGAGGAAATTTGCCGCATTTCGATGCAAATTGCTGCCGACATTTGTGTTTACACCAATAATAATTTTACCATTCAAATTTTGGATAGTGTTGATTAGGTCTAAAACCTAATTTACCGCCCTTCCCTCTCTGTGATTACGGAAAAACAAATGAATAAACTAGATTATTCCCCAGCGACAAATTTTACACCGCGCGAAATAGTGTCAGAACTTGACCGTTATATTATAGGCCAAAATGATGCCAAACGGGCGGTGGCTATCGCCTTGCGCAACCGCTGGCGTCGCCACCAATTGGATGATGATTTGCGCGAAGAAGTGATGCCCAAAAATATTTTGATGATTGGCCCCACCGGGGTTGGCAAAACCGAAATTTCGCGCCGTTTGGCAAAGCTGGCCAACGCGCCATTTATTAAAGTTGAAGCCACAAAATTTACCGAAGTTGGTTATGTCGGCCGCGATGTTGAGCAAATTATCCGCGATTTAATAGAATGCGGCATTGTGATGATTAAAGCCGAAAAGCGTAAATATGTCGAAACCCAAGCCCATCAACATGCAGAACGGCGCGTGTTGGATGCATTGGTCGGTAAGGATGCGTCATCGACGACCCGCGATAGCTTTCGGAAAAAATTACGCGATGGCATCATGGATGACAAAGAAATTGAAATTCAAGTGGCAGATAGTGGCGGCGGCATGCCAACCATGGATATACCTGGCATGCCGGGTGCACAAATGGGCATGATTAACATTGGTGACATGCTGGGCAAAGCCTTTGGCGAGAGAACCAAAAGCCGGACTTTGTCAGTCAAAGACAGTTATGAAATATTGCTTGCCGAAGAAGGCGAAAAACTGCTCGATAATGACGCGATAGTGCAAGAAGCCATTGAAAAAGTTGAAAATGACGGCATTGTGTTTTTGGATGAAATAGACAAAATCTGCGTGCGCAGTGACCAAAAAGGCGGCGATGTGAGCCGCGAAGGTGTGCAACGCGATTTATTACCGCTGATCGAAGGCACAAATGTTTCGACCAAATATGGCAATGTGAAAACCGACCATATTTTATTCATCGCCTCAGGCGCGTTCCACACTGCCAAACCATCTGACTTATTACCCGAGTTACAAGGCCGGTTGCCGATACGGGTGGAATTACAAGCGCTGACCAAGGAAGATTTTATCCGCATTTTAACCGAGCCGGAAGCCAGCCTGATTAAACAATATAAAGCGCTGATGAAAACCGAAAATGTGACGCTTGAATTCACCGAAAATGGCATAAATGCCTTGGCCGACATTGCGGTGACGGTGAATGAACATGTAGAAAATATTGGCGCGCGGCGTTTGCAAACCGTTATGGAGCGCGTGCTAGACGACATTAGCTTCACTGCGACCGACAAAGGCGGCGATACGCTGACCATTGACGCACAATATGTCGAAGACAATATCGGCGACCTATCCCGGAATACGGATTTAAGTAAATTTATATTATAAATTTACTTAAATCACCGCATCCACACAACGTGCCATCCCGTGAGCGCGAAAGCGGCCGTTCGAAGCCGCTGCCGTCTAACGCGCGGAGGCTAGAGAGCGCAGCGAACGCACGCAAGTGCCAACAGTGAGCGTAGCGAACGTATAAATGCAAGCACCCCAGTGATGGCAGGAGCGCTACCCTGAATTTGCTGAAAAGTTATGATGTTGAAATTTTGCGCAGGAGTTTCAGGTGCTGAGCCGGCGTTTGATGTTGTTAAGACATAGAAAGTTAGCACTCCTGCCGACTTTACAGGTACTCCCATTTATACGTTCGGCTTAAGCCTCTCTGTTGACACTTGCGTGCGCTCGGCGTGGCCTCGCTAGCCTCCGCGCGTTCGCTGGCAGCGGCTTCGAACGGCCGCTTTCGCGCTCACTGAGTGGCACGTTGTGTGGATATGGGTGGCAGATGGAAATTCTGAATGTGCAGCTCACCCCTTCAAAAAGTCAGATTTACCTTTGCCTTTTGGCTTGGAGCCATCATCTTTTATCTCACGGCCATATCGGTCTGTTGTTTGTGGTTCATCGGCAGCATCAGCAGCCGCTTCAGTTTGGGGTAAATCCTCGTAATGCAACGAGATGTCATCATTTGAGCCATGACCTGTTGGTGCGAAATCATCCGATGGGCTGCCATAGTCATTCTCGCCGACTGTGCCGGGTTGAGCTAAGTTGTAAATCACATAAATCCAGCCAACAACCGGTAACAGCACCCACAACAACCAATAACCAGACCGATTAATGTCATGCATGCGGCGGATGGCCACCATTAATGATGGCAAAAACAGAACCAGGCTGGCAAAACTGCCAATGGCTGTGCCACCTCCACTACCAAAGCCGTTTAAAACCCCGGTTAATAAAAATGTGAATAGAAAAAAATACCAGTATTCGCTGCGGCTGGCGCGGCCATTCAAGTTTAAGTATTTGCTCATGCATATTTTAATGGCGCCAAAAAAATCGTCTTTGTTCATAATTATCTCCCTATGTTAGTGAGTATGGGAGTTGTTGGGACAATAATCAAGGGGCTAAACCAAGTGTCATTATTGAAGAAACCAAGTGTCTTTATCGGCAAATCTAAGGCTCGTTTTTGCTGGATTGATCGTCTAATATTGTCAGTATTTTGCCCAGCGCATCATCATTTAGCTGGTGAATTTCTGCGGCGATACGATTGGCAACAATATTAGCTTTGGTGGTTAAACCTATGGTATTTATAGTGGTTTTGGTGCGTGACAGGCCGGCTATGCCCACCAATTCCTCGGCTTCATCCCAAATTATATTAAAATAATGGATGATGCGTTGCAGCATTTGCCATGAGGGCACGCCTTTTTTGCCATGTTCAAGCGCCGATAGATAAGCCGCCGATACATTCAAATCGCTGGCCATTTGTTTTTGGCTAATGCCGCGTTGGCTGCGCAATTGGCGCAATTTTAGGCCAAATGGGGTCATGTTCGGTTTTTGCCTTTGCTGCGAATGCGCACATAAACCGCGCCGCCGCCGCCATGTTTTGGGTGAGCCGGCTGCCAGCCTATTACATAGGGGCTGGCCTCGGCAGAATTTAGCCACTCGCCAATTGAGCCGCGTAGAACCGCACGATGTTCAGGCATTTGATAAAAATCGGCACTATGCAAATTATGGCGACTCACCGAGCCATCGCCTTTGCCAGTGACCACAATAACGGTTTTATGGCCTTGGCCAAAAGCCGATTTTAAAAACCCCATCAATCGGTCTTGGGCTTCGATCCGATTAGAACCATGTAGGTCTAACCGGGCATCAATATCGGCACGGCCGCGCTGTAATTTTTGCCTTACATTGCGCTCTAATGGCTGGTTTTGGGGTTTTTCAGCTAAATTATATTGGGCATAATAAGCTGGTTTTTGCGGTTTTCTGCTGGGCACGGGGCGTGCCGAAGCGTCATATTTAAGCAATAATTTGGCCAATGTGCCAATTTCGAAGGGTTTTTCTGGCTTTACATTCGACGTGGTAGATTTGAGCTTTTTGCGAACTGAAACTTTATGATTTTGGCTGGTCTTTGTGCCGGGCATAGCATTGGCGCCTGGCATAAGTCGGTTGGGTTTAAAATCATCCACATCTTTGGTCACTTTTTTCCAAAGTGACAATTCATTTGCGGTTAATTTGCGCGATTTTGCCATTTTCTAAGCCAACAATTGTCACTCACCTTTTGCAGTGGCGGCCAATTTCCATGATACATTTTCATTATTCATGTCGGTCTCAAATGTCCACACATCATTGGTGTTGAAAATATGTTTTTCATCGCCGTCAATAAGTTTGTCATTTTTGTCATAGGTCGATGAAACCAATTTGCCGACAAAATGCACGCTTAACCGCACTGTGTGGCCATCTAACATCGCGGTTTTTAGCTGCACGCGTTCATAGCCAACAAAGCGGGCATGCACCCGGTGGCCAGCCGCTTCACGTGCGGTAATCACCCCGTCAAAGCTGTCATAAACCGCCTCGGTGAGCAATCTTTTTAATATATCGCGGTCATTTTGGGCAAAACCAAGGTTTATCATCTCATAAGCCACTTCGGCGCCATTCATAAATTCGCGATAATCAAACTCCGGATGCGCCATGATAATGTCTTTTAAGCCTTGTTTGGCCACTTCATCAGCACTGGCAAAATTTTCTGTGTCCATCGCGTTGGCTAAAACTTCGACTGGGTCTGCCCGGTTTGACTTATTCCTCGGTGGTTTTTTAGCGGCGGTTGGCAGCCGAATGACATTGTCTTCGGCTGAATTTATATTTTTACGGCCATTAA
Organism: Hyphomicrobiales bacterium; assembly: GCA_013214705.1. Classification (GTDB taxonomy): domain Bacteria; phylum Pseudomonadota; class Alphaproteobacteria; order Rhizobiales; family OSC116; genus OCS116. The sequence goes on along the minus strand of JABSRZ010000009.1, from coordinate 86,553 downwards.
ACTGTTGGTCATTTTTCGAATCCATATCTTGGTTATCGTCACCACTTTTGCCCAATGTGGTGAACAAGCGATAAACCAGAAAAATCGCCACTAATGGCACTATAATATTAAGAAAACCGCTCATTTCATTATCCTTATATAAATCTGATGATTTAATTTGTAAAAGTCTGTCTTGTTTTTTGCTTATTTCATATACATATAGTCATTATATATATTATTATCAAATATTCTGCTGGTTTTTAGACAATATTTTAGCAAATTCACAGAAAATTGACCAATAAGCTTTGAGGAACGTAGATATGGCGCTTTTATTATTATTTATATTCATTGCCGTGCCGGTTATTGAAATTGGTTTGTTTATTCAGGTCGGTGGTGCCATTGGCTTGCTGGCCACACTGGCAGTGGTGGTGGTGACCGCGGTTATCGGCACTTATTTGTTGCGCTTGCAGGGGCTTAACATAGTTATGAAAGTGCAAAGCCAATTGCAAAGTGGCCAAATGCCGGTGCAAGATTTAATACATGGTGCGTTTATTGTGGTGGCTGGCCTATTGTTGCTAACCCCCGGACTTTTTACCGATTTTATTGGTTTTAGCTTGTTTATTCCGCAAGTTAGGTTGGCATTGGGGCAGTTTATTGGCCAACAGTTTAAGCGCGCCCGTACCCACAAAGCTGGCGCAAGTTTTGAATTTCATAGCCAGCAAAATTATGAGTTTAACCGTACCAATGAAGATGACATTGAAGGTGAGTTTAGTGTGGTCGAAGACATAATTGAGATTGATGTTAAGCAATCTGAGCCGAAAGACAAAAAACCGCCAACAAGTTAACCATAGTTAAACCAACAACCACAGAATTGGCTTGCTGTTTGTGGATTTACATATTAACTTAACGCAGATTTTTGGATAAAATGGCGGAGTTAACGCCGAATATAAGGTATGATAATGGCTGAAGAAACCAATAAGAAACAAGCGACTAACGCCGCGGCTGCAAACACAAATGCAAACTCAAAAGAAAATAAAGCGCCGGTAGAGCCTAGCATTCGTGTTTTGGTGCAATATATTAAGGATTTTTCTTTTGAAAACCCCAACGCACCTATGTCGCTGTCTGGCGAAGTGCAAAAAGATAGCAAAATTAACATCACTATTAATGTCGAAGCCAAGCCGCTTACAGACACTGAGTTTGAAGTTATTTTGCAGGTTAACGCTTCGGCAAAAGACAAAGATACGGTTATATTTAGTGCCGAATTGTATTTTGGTGGCGTGTTCCAAATCTTAAATGTACCCAAAGAATCGATTCACCCGATGGTGATGATAGAATGCCCACGTATTTTATTCCCATTTGCGCGCCGCATCATTTCAGATTCTGTGCGTGATGGTGGTTTCCCTGCGCTGATGATCGACCCGGTCGATTTCACCCAGCTTTACCGCGATAGTGTGTTGGCAAATGTCGACCAGCATAAAGCTCAAGAAGCCGCAAAAGCTAAAGTTGAATCAGAAACCAAGCAATAAGCTAACTGGTTTTATAGAATATTTAAAGCGCTGCTTCGGCAGCGTTTTTTATTTGTCGGCCAATTTATGCCAAAGGGCTTGTTGGCCAATTTCATCATCAATAAATTTTTTATGCGCGCTCAGCTCATCGGCAGTTAGAAGACTAGCTAGTTTTTTTGGTCGCTGGGCTTGCTTGGCTGCCACCATTGCCCCGCCCGTCAAGCCGCCGTTAGCTGACATATGATTGCCGGTAGCGCCCATAAAACTGGTTTGCCGGCCACCCATAAGTTCCATATAAACTTCGGCCAGCAATTCACTATCTAACAACGCACCATGTAATGTGCGGTTGCTATTGTCGATGTTAAACCGGCGGCACAACGCGTCTAAAGAATTGGGCCCGGTCGGGTAGCGTTGGCGCGCCACGGTTAACGTGTCGATAATGCCGCCATTGACCGTGGTTTGTTGCATCCGCTTGCGGCCAATTTTTTGCAATTCAAAGTTTAAAAAACTCATGTCAAACGGGGCGTTGTGAATGACCAATACGTCATCGCCGCAAAATTTTAAAAAATCTTCTGCCACTTGTTCAAATAACGGCTTATCGGATAAAAATTCGATGCTCAGGCCATGGACTTTAAACGCCCCGTCTGGCATGTCGCGTTCGGGGTTTATATAAACATGAAACTCTTTGCCAGTCGGGATGAGATTGTGCAATTCTAAGCAGCCAATCTCGACCAAGCGGTGGCCTTCACTGGTTTTAAAACCTGTGGTTTCGGTGTCCAAAACTATCGATCTTTCGGGGATGTCTATGGCCATATTTTCACTTTATGAGGTTTGTGCGCCGTCACATTATCAGGTTAGGGGCTTATCACTTTATGCGGTTTGCGCGAGTTGCGACAGGATGGTGTCGATAAGCTCAACTTGCTGTTTAGCCACATCGATGCCGTCACTGGTGTCGACAATATAATCGGCCAATTGGCGTTTTTCGGCATCTGGCAATTGTTTGGCAATGATCATATCAAATTTTTCGGTAGACATGCCACCCCGAGCCATAACCCGTTGTTTTTGGTCGGCTTCATCTGCCGTCACCACAATAATTTTATCCATTTTATCGCTGGTTTTGGTTTCAAATAATAGCGGTATTACAAATATAATATAATTGGCGCCAGAATTTTGCGAATCGGTAAAAAATTGGTCTTCTATGGCTTGAATGAGTGGGTGTAGCCCGGCTTCGATGGCATTCAGCGCATGTGGGTTTTTTAAAATAAATGCCGAAAGTATGTCTCTATCGACCTTGTCGCCCATGGTGGCGGGTGCACAAATTTCTTTTATAATGTCAAAACCTTGATAGCCTTTTTGATAAAGCGTATGCACCATCTCATCGGCATCAAAAATGGGCGCACCCAATTGACCAAACATATTTGCAGTGGTGGTTTTGCCCATTCCGATAGAGCCTGTCAGGCCAATTTTAAGCATGCTGAACCACTTTCTGTTTCGGGCCTAGGCCAGTAATTACGAATCATTTAGCACCAGGTCGCGCAATTGTTGGTCGACCTTTGGCAAAATGCCAAACCAAATTTCAAAAGCTTTGGCCGCCTGATGTAACAGCATGCCCAAACCATCGACGCTCACCAGGCCTTGCAGCTCGGCTTGTTTTAACAGGCCAGTTTGCAACGGCGTATAAACAATGTCGCTAACGATGCCGGTTTTTGGCATGGCAGATAAATCAATGTCCAACTCTGTTTCGCCATTCATGCCTAAGCTGGTGGTGTTGATAAACAACCCGGCAGTGGCCAAGCACGCTTGCAATTCAGCCTTATTGTTCAAAATATTAGCCTCGATTTTTAAATCTGCAAGCAATTTTTCGGCGCGGGCGGTGGTGCGGTTATATATATATAGGTGTTTTGCGCCAGCATCTTGCATAGATTGCAAAATGGCACGGGCAGCGCCGCCTGCCCCATAAATGATGACCGGCTGGTCAACCGCCGACCAATCACTAAGTTCAGATAGGTTTGTGTTAAACCCATAACCATCTGTATTACTTGCATATAATTGATTATCTTGCCATGATATTGTATTGGTTGCGCCCAATATTTTGGCCAAATTCTGGCGGTTATTAATGTTGGCAAACACCGCTTGTTTGTGCGGAATGGTGATGTTGAAGCCCCAACAATTTTGCGGCGTCAGGCCTGAAATAAACTTGGCGATATCTTGCGGGGCAATGGCTTTTTGCGCATAATTGGCATCTAAGCCATATTTTTTTATCCAATGATTGTGGATTATTGGCGATTTTGAATGGCCAATTGGCCAGCCGATTACATATAATTGCTGCATTAATTTGCCTTTGAACCTCTTAAAAACTCAATTAACGGCAATAGAGGCAACCCCAATATGGTAAAATAACTGCCGTCAATGTTCTTAAACAACTGCACGCCAATAGCTTCTAAATGATAGCCGCCCGCGGCATTCACCACTTGCTCGGAAGCCCGATTGACATAATTTTTGATCTCGTCTGCCGATAAATTATACATGGTGAGATGGGCATCATCACTATATCTGAAAATAATTTTGCCATTTTGGGCAATGCTGATGGCCGAAGTTAAAATATGAGTTTTGCCGTTTAGCTTTTCAATATGAGCAAATAATCTGTCGGTCGAGCCGGGTTTGTCAATGATGTCGCCGTTTAAATGACAGACCTGATCGCTGCCTAAGGTCAATTTGCTGGGATATTGCTTTGAAACAAATAAAGCTTTGGCATCGGCCAAATCTTGCGCGGTTTGGGCGGGCGGAAAGCCTAATGATTGATTTCTGGTTTTGATTATGGCTTCATCTATGTTAGCGGCATGGGCTTTAAACTTAATATCAGCCCCGGTTAGCAAGGCTTTGCGGCCTTGGCTGTTTGACGCTAAGATTAAATCCAATTTCTGGTTATCAATCATATTGCCGCCTGTTTACAAAATGGGATTGCTTGTGGATGAAATGGGATAAAATGATTCGAGACCTGATGTTATCCAAGTGTAGCTTTATTTATGCAATCTTTTCCACATTTGTATAAAATTGGATAAATTGACTGTTAATTGGAGTGGATAAGACTTAATAAAATTATAAGTTTTTTTACCGGCTTTATCAACATAGTTAATATATTTTTAAATAAATGTCTTGTTAACTTTTTGTTAAGGTTTCCGCCAATTTATTAACAAATAGTTAACGCCTAACCGAAACCAAAATTAACCATGGAAATATCTGTGAATTATTCATACAATTTATAAAAAAAATGACATTGTGTATTTCATGTTAACGAATCAATTAAGCAAAGTTTTACCCGTAATTCACCCCCCAACAACAACAACAACCTTTATATATATATTATGATTAGAGACGCATTTAATAACAACTCACTATCTCATCCACCTATTTGGTTTATGCGACAAGCCGGTAGGTATCTGCCTGAATATTTAAAAGTACGTGAACATGCGGGCAGTTTTTTAGATTTATGTTATAACCCAGAATTTGCCACGATAGTGACAATGCAACCGATAGACAAATTCGATTTTGATGCTGCCATCTTATTTTCAGATATCTTGGTGGTACCAGATGCACTAGGTATGCAAGTGAGTTTTGTCAAAGGTGAGGGGCCTAAATTAGTGCCTTTAACGGGTTTAAAAGACATTGAAGCGCTGAATTTAACTGATTTCCATCAGCAAATAGATAAAGTCTACCAAGCGGTGGCGTCTATCCGCAAAGCTTTGCCAAATGATAAAGATTTAATTGGCTTTTGTGGCGCTCCCTGGACGTTGTTAACTTATATGCTTGGCGGCGTTGGCAGTGTTGACCAAAAAATAGCCCGGTTATTTTCATATAATGAACCAGAATTGATGGACCGGTTATTAGACCTATTATCCAATGTGTTAGCTGACTATTTATTTATGCAGGCTAAAAACGGCGCGCAAGTGCTTAAAATATTTGATAGCTGGGCTGGCAATTTGGCCGATGATGAATTTGACAGATTGGTGGTACAGCCAACCCATTATTTGGTGAAAAAGTTAAAAGCCAAATTAAAAGCTGAAGGCTTAGATGAGGTTAAAATATTGGCCTTCCCACGCGGTGCGGGCGAAAAATACCCTTATTATGCCAAAAATGTTGACATAGATGGTTTGGCATTTGACACCAGTGTGGGTTTAGAGTGGATTAGAGACCATATAGACGCTGATATCTGCTTGCAGGGTAATCTGGACCCTCTATTGCTGGTCGCTGGCGGAGAGCGGCTCGACACGCGGGTCAACCATATTTGCGATGTTATGGCGGGGCGTAAATTTATATTCAATCTTGGCCATGGCATTATACCTGAAACCCCGCAGGCGCATGTGCATCAAGTCATTCAAACCATTAGAAATCGGTAGGCATATATGTTTGATTTTATTGCGGACTATTATGAAATCATCAAAGCCATCCATGTGATTGCGGTGATTAGTTGGATGGCGGGTTTGTTATATTTGCCGCGTTTATTTGTCAACCATGCGATGAATATTGACAATCAAGCCATTTGCGCAGTTTTTAGGCCCATGGAGCGTAAGTTGATGAAATTAATTATGATTCCAGCCATGTCATTAACTTGGATTTGCGGAATATTGTTGGTTTTAATGCCTAATTTGATAGATTTTAAAATTGATTTTTGGTTTCATGTGAAGTTTTTATGTGTCGTCTTGTTGTCGGTATATCATGTATATTTGGCCATAGAGGTCGAAAAATTTATCACTGGCGAAGGCATAAAAACTCATAAATTTTATAGGTTAATCAACGAGATACCAACTATATTGATGATTATAATTGTGGTAATGGTGATTGTAAGGCCATTTTGACATTTACTGGCTAAAATTAACTGGTTTAGAATCTAGTTTACATATTTATAAAAATCCATTATTTGTACAAGTCTTACCTTTTATCTGTTTAGATATTTCTATCTATATTAGATATTTTTCAAAATTTCCCCCATATTTTTAATAATGGGTCTGACCAAGGTTACGCCATGAGTGAAACTGAATTTATAGACATTATCAAACTTCAAGATTTGAAGAAAAAAATGCCCAAGGAATTGATAGAAATTTCTGTCGAGTTTGATATTGAATCTGCCAGTGCGATGCGCAAACAAGAATTGATGTTTGCCATCTTAAAATCGATGGCCGAAAATGGCACCACGATTATTGGTGAAGGCGTGGTCGAAGTGTTGCCAGATGGGTTTGGCTTTTTGCGCTCGCCCGATGCTAATTATTTGCCCGGGCCAGATGACATTTATGTTAGTCCCAGCCAAGTGCGTAAATTTGGTTTTAAAACTGGTGATACGGTCGAGGGGGTTATTCGCTCACCGAGTGAGGGCGAACGGTATTTTGCCTTGCTTAAAGTTAATAGCATTAATTTTGAATCGCCAGAAAAAGCCCAGCAAAAAACCCATTTTGATAATTTAACGCCGCTATATCCAGAGCAGCGATTCAACATGGAAATTAAAACCCCAGCTGGCGAAAAACCCAAGAAAAATGACATTAGTGCAAGGGTTATTGACATTGTTGCCCCCATGGGTAAAGGCCAACGTGGGTTGATTGTGGCGCCGCCATTTACCGGCAAAACCATGTTGTTGCAAAATATTGCGCATAGCATTACCCATAACCATCCAGAATGTTTTTTAATTGTGTTGTTAATTGATGAGCGGCCAGAGGAAGTGACCGATATGAAACGCTCGGTTAAAGGCGAAGTGATTAGCTCAACCTTTGATGAACCCGCCTCACGCCATGTGCAAGTGGCCGAAATGGTGATAGAAAAAGCCAAACGTTTGGTGGAACATGGCCGCGATGTGGTTATTTTGTTAGACAGCATCACCCGGCTTGGCCGCGCTTATAACACGGTTGTGCCGTCATCTGGTAAAGTGCTTACTGGTGGTGTCGATGCCAACGCCTTGCAACGGCCAAAACGGTTTTTTGGTGCGGCGCGTAACATCGAACATGGCGGTAGTTTAACCATTATTGCCACGGCGCTTATCGACACTGGCAGCCGGATGGACGAAGTTATTTTTGAAGAGTTCAAAGGCACGGGCAATAGTGAGATTGTGCTGGATCGTAAAATATCCGAAAAACGCACTTACCCAGCGATTGACATTACCAAATCTAGCACGCGTAAAGAAGAATTGTTAACCGACCCGGTTACGCTCAAAAAATCATTTGTTTTACGGCGTATTTTAAACCCAATGAACACCATAGATTCCATCGAATTTTTAATCGACAAGCTTGAACAAACTAAAGATAATGATGAGTTTTTCGATAGTATGAATACATAAATTCGATTCGGTACTGTTATAAAGCCGCTTTTGGGCGATGGATTCGGATATGGAACATATACCGGTGTTAAATAATATCTATGCATTATCCTCTGGTGCGGGCAAAGCTGGGGTGGCGGTGGTGCGTTTAAGTGGGCCAGATGTGCCGCAGATAATGCGGCAGATTGGGCAAGATAATTTAACCCCGCGTTATGCCAAATTGACCACCATAATTGACCCCATTGGCCAAGAAGAAGTGGACCAATGTCTGCTGCTATATTTTGCCGCGCCGCATAGTTTCACCGGCGAGCATGTGGTTGAGTTTCATCTGCATGGCAGCAAAGCGGTGCTGGAGCATTTGTTCAAAATATTAAATGAAACCAAGCTTTGCCGTTTGGCCGAAGCCGGTGAGTTTTCACGCCGGGCATTTGTTAATGACAAGTTAGATTTAACCCGGGTCGAGGCGATCGCCGCCATATTGGACGCTGAAACCTTAGCCCAAAAACGCCAAGCCTTGCGGCAATTGGGTGGCAGTGCGGCGCAGGCATTTGGGCATATGCGGGCAGAATTGCTAAAAGCCATATCATTGTTAGAAGCCACCATCGACTTTTCGGAAGAAGATATACCCGATGATTTGATGGACAAAATTTACCTGCAGATAGCTGATGTTGAGGTTTATATAGAGCGGCAATTGAAAAATTTTGGCCGCAGCGCTAAACTTAATGAAGGCTTTAATGTTGCCATTATCGGCGCGCCAAATGTCGGCAAGTCTAGTTTGATGAATTTATTGGTAAATTCTGATGTGGCGATTGTGAGTGATCAAGCTGGCACAACCCGCGACATTATACGCGCTCGGTTGGATATAGATGGCTATATGGTGAATTTGCTGGACAGCGCTGGCATTCGCAAAACCGACAATTTGATTGAAGCCGAAGGGGTAAAGCGCGCTGAGAACCTCATTGAAAAAGCCGATCTGGTGTTGGCGTTGTTTGATGACAAAGTCAGTTTAAGGGCGCTCGAACAACTTAATTTGGGCAAAGCTATATTTATCCGCAATAAATCTGATTTGGATGTGGATGAAGGTTTGCGCGCTGACATAGTGGTTTCGGTTAAAACCGGTAAAAATATAGACCGGGTGACGCAGCAGATTGGGCTTTATCTTGGCGAATATTTTGACCATGTGGAAGATGACATTGTGACCCGCGAACGACACCGGTTATTGCTCAGCGAAGCGCAGGTGAATATCAGAGAATTTTTGCAAAGCCGGCATTTGCCGGAAGAGATAACCGCCGAATATTTACGCCGGGCGATTAATATAGTCGGTAAAATTACTGGTCATGTGGATGTCGAAGAAATATTGGGTGAAATATTCTCGGGCTTTTGCATTGGCAAATAAGCCGATTCAGCTTGTATTTTGCTAGGCTTTTCATTATGACTAGTCAACTTTTATCAAATTGTTTCACGTGAATCATTGGTGACATGCTCATTTGAATCGCTGGTGACATGTTTCACGTGAATCATAGATTTACCAAGCAGGTATAAAAATGCAAAATTTAACCGCAAAAGTGGTGATTATTGGCGGTGGACACGCCGGTTGCGAAGCGGCTTCTGCATCGGCGCGACTGGGTGTCGACACAATTTTGGTGACCCATAAAATTAATAAAATTGGCGAAATGTCGTGCAACCCAGCTTTTGGCGGACTGGGCAAAGGTCACCTTATGCGCGAAATTGACGCCATGGATGGCTTGATGGCGCGGGTGGCCGACAAAGCCGCCATCCAATATCGGATGTTAAACCTACGCAAAGGCCCAGCCGTGCAAGGGCCACGGGTGCAAGCCGATAGACAATTATACCGCGACGAAATGCAACGTGAAATGGCGGCGATAGACAATTTACGCGTGGTCGAGGCCGGCGCAGATGCGTTTATATTTGAAGATGAGGACGCCGAGCATAAAGTGATAACAGGTCTGGTGCTCGACACTGGCGAGCAGATTATGACCGGGCAGATTGTATTGACAACCGGCACATTTTTGAACGGCATTATATATATTGGCGAAGAAACTCACGCGGCGGGCAGGGTGGGCGATGCGCCGGCAATTAAATTATCTGAGCAACTATATGCCATGGGTTTGGATATGGGGCGGCTAAAAACTGGCACGCCCGCGCGGTTGGATAAAGACAGTATTAATTGGCAGGTTCTGACCGAACAAAAAGGTGATGAAGAAAAAACCTATATGTCTTTTTTAACTTTTGATGAGTTAAAAGATGGCGAGACTTATGCCGAACAGGTGAGTTGTTACATCACCACCACCACGGCTGAAACCAAAAAAGTCATTGAAAAAAACATCAAATTATCGGCTATATTTAATGGCCAGATCGAAAGTGCCGGCCCGCGTTATTGCCCGTCTATCGAAGATAAAATACATAGGTTTAGCGAGCGCGATGAGCATCAAATTTTCTTAGAACCAGAAGGTTTGAATGAGCAGACGATTTACCCCAATGGCATTTCAACCAGTTTGCCAAAATCGGTGCAAGAAGAATTTATGGTGACCATTCCGGGGTTGGAAAATGTCAAAATCACTCAACCGGGTTACGCGGTGGAATATGATTATATCGACCCGCGTGAATTGTTGCCAACATTAGAGTGCAAAAGAGTTACGGGGCTTTATTGCGCCGGGCAAATAAATGGCACTACAGGATATGAAGAAGCTGGCGCATTGGGTATGATGGCCGGCTTTAACGCCGCGCTAAAAGCCGACGAAAAACAACCATTAATATTGGACAGAGCCGACGCCTATATAGGGGTGTTGATTGATGATTTGGTGACAAAAGGCGTGAATGAGCCGTATCGAATGTTCACCTCGCGCGCCGAATATCGCTTGTTGATGCGCGCCGACAATGCCGACCAAAGGCTAACCCAAAAGGCAATAAATATGGGCGTGGTTTCGCCGCAGCGGCAAGCCAGCTTTGCGGCAAAACAAGCCAAGTTAAATGCGCTATTGGGCTTTTTAAAACAGGCGGTAAAAACCCCCAACCAATATGCCAAACTTGGGTTAAAGGTTAACCAAGATGGGGTGAAACGCAGTGGTTTTGAATTGTTGTCTTACCCAGATATAAATATTACGGATCTGCAACAAATTTGGCCAGAGCTGGGTCGATTCGATGGCTTAACAAAAAAACAAGCCGAAATAGAGGCGCTGTATGACCGCTATACCGCGCGCCAGCAAGCCGATATTGTGGCATTTAGAAAAGACGAAAATTTGGCACTGCCAAGCCGGATTGATTACTCATCCATTGGTGGGTTGTCAAACGAGGTAAGACATAAACTGAGCGATTTGCGGCCAGCAACTTTGGGGCAAGCTTTGCGTATGGATGGCATCACCCCAGCGGCGGTTATGATATTGCTCAACCATGTGAAGAAAAATAATTTTAGGAAATTAAGCGCGTGATCAACAAACAAGCCAAAATGCATATTAGACAGCTTGGGCTGAATAAAAACCAAATTGCAGCCCTTAATGAATATGAGCAATTGCTGCTTAAATGGCAAAAAAGCATTAACTTAATTGCGCCTTCGACCATTACCGACATTTGGATGCGGCACATAATTGACAGCGCGCAATTATTCTCTTTATTAGACCGAGACAAACCCTGTTCACTGTTGGATTTAGGCTCAGGCGGCGGGTTTCCGGCGCTAGTGATTGCGATATTGGATAAATATGCCGATTCGAATGTAGGCAACATAAAAGTGACTTGTGTTGAGTCGGCGCAAAAGAAATGTGCATTCCTTAAAGATGTATCTCGGCGCTTAGGTTTGGGGGTTAATGTCGAAAATATGCGTATAGAGGCGTTTTCTAAGATTTTGGACTCCGAATCATCATCGGTTAACCATAATGCTTCACGTGAAACATATGGGCTAAATGAGGCCCATAAATTTGACTATATAACCGCCCGGGCATTGGCGAGTTTAGACAATCTATTGGGTTATAGCGCGGCTTTTTTTGCCGACAAGGTATCCACAATTTATTTTCTAAAAGGACAAGATATAGATAAAGAATTGACCCAAGCCACTAAATGTTGGCATATTGATTATGAATTGACGGATAGTCAAACCCATGAATTTGGCAAAATTATTAAAATTACTAATTTTTATGCCAAATCATAATCAGTTTCGAGGCCAACATGCGCGCACAAACATCGCTAAACGCTGCCCCTAGAATTTTAACCGTTGCCAACCAAAAAGGCGGCGTGGGCAAAACCACCACGGCGATAAATTTAGCTACCGCCTTGGCCGCCATTGGCGAAACGGTTTTGGTGTTAGATATAGACCCACAGGGCAATGCTAGCACTGGTTTGGGCATCGATAAAAACAAAGCAAGCCAAACTAGTTATGATGTTTTACTGGGTGATGCAATAATGTCTGAATGTTTGGTAAAAACCGCGGTTCCGCGCTTGTTTGTGGTGCCAGCCTCTATGGACTTGCTGGGTGCAGAATTAGAATTGGCCAATATTAGCAACCGAAACTTTAAATTACGAGATGCCATCTGGGCGCAAAATAAAATGGCCAATTTAGGCGAGAGCGTCCAATTTAGCTATATTTTGATAGATTGCCCGCCAAGTCTGAACCTATTGACCATTAACGCCATGTCGGCCGCGCATGCGCTTATTGTGCCGATGCAATGTGAGTTTTTTGCCTTGGAAGGGTTAAGCCAGCTGTTAAAAACCGTCGAAAAAGTTCGCGATAGCCTAAACCCACGCTTGGATGTTCAGGGTATTGTGCTGACCATGGCCGATAGACGCAACAAATTATGCCTGCAAGTGGAAGAAAATGTACGTGGTTTTATGGGCGAGCGGGTGTTCAAAACGGTGATACCGCGCAATGTCCGGGTTTCAGAAGCGCCATCACACGGTAAACCGGTTTTACTGTATGATCTAAATTGTACCGGCAGCCGGGCATATGTGGCCTTGGCAGCGGAATTGATTAAACGAGAAAAGAAAATAAAAACAGCGGCTTAAGGTAGTATTATGGCAAATGAAATGGGCACAGATAAACCGAAAACCCGCCGTTTAGGACGTGGTTTGGATGCATTGATGGGCGATAGTCAATCGTTTTTGCGGCACGAGAATGACAGCAATGACCAGAAAACTCTGAATGTTGAGCAAATCGGCGCCAATAGATATAATCCACGTCGTTATTTTAACCCAGATGATTTGTTAGATTTGACCAATAGCATTATTGAAAAAGGCGTTTTGCAGCCTATTTTGGTGCGTGTGGTGGCCGACAGAGAATTTGTCTACGAAATTGTGGCGGGCGAACGGCGTTGGCGGGCTTCTATCAAAGCCGGCAAAAATACCATCCCGACCATTATTGTCGATTTAAACGACAAAGAAGCGCTTGAAGTCGCGATTATTGAAAATGTGCAACGCGAAAACCTATCGGCGATTGAGGAGGCGGTTGGCCTTGGGCAACTTATTGAGCAGTTCAGCTACACGCAAGATGATGTGGCCAAAGTGATTGGTAAAAGCCGCTCTTATGTAACCAATATATTGCGACTGTTAAAATTGCCCAATGAAATTAAACAATTGGTTGAAACGGGCAAAATATCCGCCGGCCATGCGCGGGCGCTTTTGGGGCGTAAAAATGCTGTCGACCTCGCCAAACGCATTGTAGATGAAGAATTGTCAGTGCGCGATATTGAAGAAATTGTCCGAGAACAAGAGGGCCGCTCAGATAAATCATTAGCTTCACGTGAAATGACCGAGCCCAAAACGACAAAAGTTAAATCGGCTCAGACGCTAGAGCTAGAACGTAAATTGTCAGATATTCTAGGCGCAAAAGTCGCGATAGATTATAAAGACTCCGATACTGGCGGAGCAAAAGGCTCAATCAAATTAGCTTTCAAAACATTAGACCAATTCGAATTTTTGTTAGACAAATTAGGTTCTTAGCTTCTCCAAACTCCGGTGATTCGGTGAGCGCGAATGCGGCCATTTGAAGCCGCTGCCAACAAACGCGCGGTGGCTAGCGTATTGAGCGTAGCGATTGGAGCGCACGCAAGTGTCAACAGTGAGGCTTAAGCCGAACGTATAAATGCAAACTTCCAGAGAGTTGGCAGGAGCGCTAACTTTCCTACTAAATATACGCATCTATAATGCCGCTTAACAGTCATGACAACGTGAATCGGAAAATTAGCTTCTGCGACTATGTCTATTAGGTTGGGTCTAAGGTGGAATGCTTTTAAGCCGTTGGTGAGATGTTCGACGGACTGGCGTAAAGCTATTCTTTCTGCCTCCAATGCAGCCTCTTTGTTGTTATCTTTTATTAAGAGTGGCTCCCAATAATGTCTCCAAGCTGCTTGAACACCGTGATTGTCAGCAAAATCCACATATTTCCTATGGTTTTGGCGGTTGGGATTGTGGTTTGCATTAGTGCCGATCAGAACCAATGCGGCAATTCGGTCTGGTGCTTGTTTGGCAACTTCTAATGCACAGGAGCCGCCTACTGAACACCCAACAACTATAAGCTTTTTTGATTTGGTTTGAGTGAGTGCATTTTCTGCCCATTGCTCGATATTGTCACCATATTCATACAGATTTGGAGCACAGGTTTGATTTGATTTTGATGGTGTTTGTAAATGAGAAGTTTGTGCTGGCGGTTCAGCGATTGAGCTAGTGGTTGATTTTGAAAAGACACAGACAGTTGGCGCTCCTGTTGGTGCTCTGGAAGTCTGCATTTATACGTTCTTTCGGCTTCGCCTCTGTCACTGTTGGCACTTGCGTGCGCTCGACTGCGTCTCGCTAGCCTCCGCGCGTCAGACGGCAGCGGCTTCGAACACCCGTACTCGCACTCACCGAATGGCACATTGTGCCGATGCGAGGGGCAGATAAAAATTCAGAATGTATATTTAAAAAAGGGGGCGAGCCAATTTATTGGCGAACTTGCCGACTGAGGCCGCCCGTTAGGGCGTAGCAAGAGATACGGAGTATCTCGCACGCAGTGGCCAACAGCGAGGCTAAAGCCGAGCGTAATAATGCAGACTTCCAGAGTGTTAGCAGGAGCGCCGACTGGACTAACGGCCAGCCATCAGGCTGAGCCGGGTGACTAGGCGGTTGAGAATGTCTTTGGACAATGCGGCGGTCATACGGGCGCTGATGTCGGCTTCGGCTATGAGGTTTTGTGCCATGTCGGTTTTGCGCAAATTCCACCGATTCACCTGCGAAACGATTGCGTTTTTGCGGTTGAAAAACACCGGTGGCCGCATATTTTGCACCATATTATCGGCCGATTTGCCTGCTGCCATGCCGGCGGCGGCCAAATGTAACATATTGAAATGATTGCGTATAATGGCTAATATCATAACTGGATGACTGCCAGTGGCGAGAAAATGGCTAAGTTCGTGATCGGCGGCTTTTGCCTGCCCACTGGCCACGGCATCGAGTAATTTATCGAACGAGAATTTGGCGGCATCGCCGGTTAGGCATTGGGTAATGTCGTCAAATGTAACTTTGTCCTGTTTTAGGCAATAAAGCGCCAACTTGTTGATTTCACTGCGCGATAACGCCCGGTCATTGCCCAATAATGATTGCAAATATTGTAGATTGTCGGGTGATATTTTAAGCTTGTCGGCGGCCAGTATTTGTTGAATCAGCTGGCTCACATCGCGCATATTGTCTTGATAGCATGGCAAAGACACGGCCAATTTATGTTTGATGCATAATTTGACCAAGGCTGAGGTTTTTTTCAGATCACGACCCTCAATGAGCACCACATTGCCATCTTGTTTTTCATCCAACAGGTTTTTTATTGGTTTTTGGATCTGCGTGCCATCATCGAACAGCCATAATGTTTTGTTGCCGCCAAACATCGGGATGGAAAAATATTCGTCAAATAACGGGCTGTCATCGCTGGTGACATCGCTGCCATTCATCCGCGAAATGTTAAATGCATCGTCTAAACTGCCAGCAAAATGCTTTACCAACGCCCGGGTGCGCTCGGCCACCAGGCCTCGGTCTGGGCCGTAGATTAATATAACCCGTAAGCCAGCTGTCGGCGATTTTATAAAATTATCGATGCCAGCCGGTTTAATTTCCATTATTTGACAACTATATTGACGATGCGACCCGGCACAATGATTTTTTTGACAATGGTTTTGTCTTTAATGTTCCGCAACACACCATCTAGTTTAAACGCCGCGGCTTCAATTTCATCTTTTGTCGCGTCTTTGGAAATGGTGAGGATGTCACGTTTTTTGCCATTAATCTGAACGGCAATGCTAACCGTGTCATCAATGGTCAACGCTTCATCAAAATCTGGCCAAGCTTGTTCGGCGGCCAAATTATCAAATCCGAGTTTTTGCCAACATTCCTCCGCCAAATGTGGCATTATCGGCCCAAATAGCTGAACCAATCGGGTCAAAGCCTCAAATAACACAAATTTGGCCACAGCGTCTTTTTTGTCGGCCTTGGCCGCAAAGCTAGATATAGCGTTGGTTAGCTGGTATAATTGGGCAATGGCGACGTTAAAATGCAGGTTTTCTATCGCCTGTGAAACGTTTTTAATCGACTTATGGGTCATTATACGCAATGAAGCCGCCTGAGCGCCCAAATTTTCGGGTATATTTTCTAGATCCAAAATATTGCCATCGGCATTTTCGGCAACCAAACGCCAAATTCTTTGGGTGAAACGGTAGGAGCCATCAACCCCGGCATCTGTCCATAAAAAATCTCTTTCGGGTGGGCTATCAGAAATTGTAAACCAGCGGGCCGTGTCGGCGCCGAAATTGGTGACAAAGTCGGTCGGGTCGACCACATTCTTTTTAGACTTCGACATTTTCTCGACCGAACCAATAGCCACATTTTCACCGGTTTCAAAATGTTTGGCGATTCTATCTTCGCCTTCAGTGCCAAACAGCACCATTTCGGGGTTTAGCCATTGGCCATTTTTATCTTTATAAGTTTCGTGGGTAATCATGCCTTGAGTGAACAGGTTGGTGATGGGTTCACTTAGGCCGGTATAGCCACATTTTTGCATGGCGCGGTTGAAAAAGCGCGAATAAAGCAAATGCAAAATGGCATGTTCAACCCCGCCAATATATTGGTCGACACCCAACCAGTAATCTGCGGCTTGTCTATTCACCGCTTTATCGGCATGGCTATCGGCAAAGCGGGCATAATACCAGCTAGAATCGACGAAGGTATCAAATGTATCGGTTTCACGGGTGGCCTCTTTGCCGCAAACTGGGCAGGCCACCTGTTTCCATGTCGGGTGGTGATCAAGCGGGTTGCCCGGCTTGTCGAAGGTCACATCATCTGGTAATTTAACCGGCAAATCGGCTTTGTTGACCGGCACTGTGCCGCAAGCATCGCAATGCACCACCGGAATGGGGCAACCCCAATAGCGTTGGCGGCTAATGCCCCAATCTCGCAAGCGATAATTAACCTTGCGCACGCCTTGCGGTTGGCCGTCTAGCAGTTGAGTTTCTAGTTTCTGCGCCACAGCTTCTATGGCTTCGGTTTTGTTCATGCCATTCATAAAGCCGGAATTCATGTGCAGGCCATCATCTGTATAGGCTTGTTGGCTATTGGCATTAAAATCTTCTAAATCCATACCTTCTGGGGCAATCACTGCGGTTACAGATAATTTATATTTACGGGCAAAATCTAAATCGCGTTGGTCATGCGCGGGGCAGCCAAATACTGCGCCAGTGCCATAACCCATAAGTACAAAATTGGCGATGTATACTGGTAGTTTATGATTTTGATCTAGCGGGTTTACGGCGGTTAACCCGGTGTCAAAACCTTTTTTCTCGGCGGTTTCTATGGCTTCTTCGGTCGTGCCAATTTTGTTGCATTCGGTTATAAACGCGGAGGCTTTGGCATTGGTTTGTGCCACAGCTATGGCCAATGGGTGACCAGCGCTTATGGCCATAAAGCTGGCACCAAACAAAGTGTCGGGTCGGGTAGTATAGACTTTCAAACTCTCATGTTCGACAGCTATATCAGGCACTGATTCGGCTACGTTATCAAGTTTAAAGTTTAGCTCCATGCCTTCGGATCGGCCAATCCAATTGGCCTGCATAAGCTTCACTTTGTCGGGCCAGCCATCCATATCATTTAAAGCCGAAATAAGTTCCTCGGCATAGTCGGTAATTTTAAAGAACCATTGGGTTAAATCGCGTTGTTCAACCAGAGCGCCAGAGCGCCAGCCTTTGCCATCTATCACCTGTTCATTGGCCAGCACAGTGTTGTCCACCGGGTCCCAATTGACCCGTGATTTTTTACGGTCTACCAGTCCTGCGGCCAAAAACTCTAAAAACAAAGCTTGTTGTTTGCCATAATATTCAACATCGCAAGTGGCGAACTCACGCTCCCAATCTAACGAAAATCCCATGCTTTGCAGCTGGGTACGCATTTTGGCAATGTTCTGATAGGTCCATTCGCCGGGGTGTACATTATGTTGCTGTGCGGCGTTTTCGGCCGGCATGCCAAACGCATCCCAACCCATTGGGTGCAATACGTTAAAGCCCTTGGCGCGTTTATAGCGGGCAATCACATCGCCCATGGTGTAATTGCGCACATGGCCCATATGCAAGTTGCCAGATGGGTAGGGAAACATCTCTAAAACATAATATTTAGGCTTGGTGAAATCGTTAGGCGCATTAAACAGTTTTTTATCCGCCCATATTTTTTGCCAATATTTCTCTTTTTCTGGGGCGTTATATCTAATTTCGCTCACGTTTATCTCTCTTTATATATATAGCGTCTATTTTCGGGCTAATAATTGGTTTATTTGTTTTTAACGGCAACTGCAAAATGGTGCAACTTTGTTTATCCTAAATTGTATAATATTAACCTTTGCGCGGTTTTTGCCCCCGAAACGATCTAAACATACTTAACTTGAGCGCTATATTTGAGCGAATTAGCGCAATTAAAATTTAACCAAATTGTGGGAAATGGCGGCGAAATGGTTAATAAATGCTTTATTTCTTAATAAGTTAACCATATATGTGGCGAAACTGGTGCAATTTTGTCACAATTGGGTAGAAAGCCATCTAGTGGGTGGTTAGCTGGCTTGATTTATTCGTTAAAATTAGCGATTAATGGATATCGATTTTAGATTCGTATGGAAAAACGAGTTTAGGTTCGTATCTAGATGGAATTTCATTTGTATATTCTTATCAGATATGAAAATGAAATTTTCGGACCCGCTGGTTTTAAAATTGAATTTAAAAGCCGAACTAATAAAAAATATAGGCAATCACGCTTATATTTAGCTGAGAGAAAATATTATGAAAAAAATTCTTCTTGCGACATCTGCTCTAGTAGCTATGTCAACTGTTGCAGTAGCTGGCGATATCCCTGCTGCTCCAATGGCTCCTGTTCCTGCAGGTTTCACAGTAACTGCAACTGGTGAAGTTGTTGTTTACGGTTATTCTAACATCACTACTTCTACTGGCGGTATCGGTGGACAATATAACGGCACACTAACTGCTGCTAAAACTCTAGACAATGGTGCTGATGTATCTTTGGCTCTAACACTAGACAGCACAGCAACAAACAACATTTCTGCTGTTCTACATTATGGTTCATCAATGGGTACAGTAGACGCTGGCCACATTGACATGGACGATTATGATGTTGACCTACCAGACGTACCTGGTGCTCCTGGTCTACAAGACGAAGACGATGCAATGACATTTGCTGAATTTGCTGCTACTCCTGTAGCTCTTGCCGCTCCTGTTTTCGGTGCTGGTACAGTGGCTATCGCTTATGTTTCACCTGAATTTGGTGGCTTTAAACTTGGTCTAGCTGTTGATTCAACTAATGCCTATGACATTGCTGTAGCTGGTTCAACTTCTGCTGGTGGTGCAACTGTTTCTGCTGGTGTTAGTTACACTGGTGCTGATTATACAACAATGGGTACAACTGGTACTATTGATGCTGCTGTTGCCGTAGAATCAAACGGTTTCTCAGTTGGCGGTTCATATCAGAACATAATTGCTGGTGCAAACTCTTATAGTGTTGGTGCTTCTTATACAATGGCTCCATTCACAGTTGGTGCTGACTTCGACGGTACAACTGCTAACATGGGCGTTGCCTATGATGCTGATGGTACAACTGCTGTTCTAGCTGCTGCTTATGACACAGGTACATCTGCTTTCACTACAGTGACTGCTGGTGCAACTGCATCAATGGGCATCGCAAGTGTAAACATTCGTGAAACATACACTATAACTGGTGGTAACCTTCTTTCTGAAATCGGCATCTCTGCTGCTTTAGCTGGTGGTGTAACTGCTGGTGCAACTATTGTACATAACTCAGTTGCTGCTACTTTAACTGGTACAGCTGGTGTTGATTATGCTCTAAACAGCAACGTAACTGTTGGTGCTGGCGTAAGCTACTCTGCTGCTGCAACTCTAGTTGCTGCTGGTGTGAAAGTATCATTCTAATCTTTAGAATAATATTTATACAAATTAAGGCGGGTCTTTATGATCCGCCTTTTTTTCGTCTTTGTTTTGAAATTAAGCGAAGTGTTTGAAACTAAGTAAAGTGTTTGAAACGGAATAACTTTGAATAATGAATAAAGTGTAAATTTTTTAGTAATCATTTTATGTTAATTTGCCTTAACTTCTCGTTTAAGGACCAACATGAAAAAGTATTTGTTAAGCGCATCTTTAATTCTCTCTCCAACCATTATGGTTCAGGCCGAACCGATGACCGTTACCACCACTGGCGATATAAGCCTTTATGGGTTTTATGATGCAGCGGGTGCTTTTGGCCTAGGCTTTGATGGCAGTTTAAGCGTAGATGGCAGCCAATATTTAGATGATGGCGCACAGCTTGGGGTGAAAATAAACTTAGCCATACCCAATGAAATGTCAGCTTATTTATATTATGCCTCATCGATCGGCACGGCCAAAGTGGGTAGCTTGGAACTTAGCGAGCATGGGGTTGAAGTGCCAGAATTTACCGACCCGACAGACATAGATTTTGCCAAAACCAGTTTTTCAGATGTCGATAAAATTGCCTTTGGCGGCCTTAGCATACCCACATTAACCCCGGCATTTACCTATGCAACCCCCGTAATTGCAGGGCTAAAGCTCGGCTTTGGTTCGGATATGGGCAAATTTGACACCGCATTTTCTACCGCTTTTGCCAATGACATGGCGCAAATAAAATTAGGCGTTAATTATGCCGCCACCTATGCGGCTAGCGACAAAGGCATAATTTCGGCTGGGGTAACTTCCGGATTTACCGGGTTCGAAGTTGGCTCAAAATTCACCTATAATTTGCAATCATTGACGCTTGGTGGTGATTTTGGCGGGCAAGTGAATACTGGGCCGGTAAAAATTGGCATACAATATCAAGTGACAGATTTTAACCAGTTAGATAGAGGCATTGCGCTTGCCGGGGTTAAATTTAGCCAAGGCTATATTTCGGTCGGAGCGGGGCTGAAATATGACAATAGTCCGG
The DNA here is from genome assembly GCA_013214705.1 of Hyphomicrobiales bacterium. Classification (GTDB taxonomy): domain Bacteria; phylum Pseudomonadota; class Alphaproteobacteria; order Rhizobiales; family OSC116; genus OCS116. The sequence goes on along the minus strand of JABSRZ010000009.1, from coordinate 65,298 downwards.
CGCTAATATCGGCCAAAACCACGGCCAATTTGGGCGCTAAATATACATTGGGTGCGTTCTCGATGGGCAGCTGGGCGGAATATAAATTAGATACGTCGACATTTGCGATCAATAGCGGCATGGATTATAAAGCCACAGAGAATATAACGGTTGGCGCCGGTGTTTCTTACGATCATGCGGCGGCGGTTAGCGGCGCGGCTGGGGTTAAGTTGAAATTCTAGCCGGTAGGGATTAGAGATTTTATGTATCTAAACATTTTAGATGAAGTTGAGCGGGCGGAGATTAAAGAATCACGCCAGCCCGGTGATGTGAATTTAATGGTGGTAAGCAAAACTTTTGCGGCCAAGGATATCGAACCGGTGTTGCAACAAGGCGCGCGTATATTTGGTGAAAATAGAGTGCAAGAGGCGCAAACTAAATGGCCAGACTTAAAAGCAATATATGCTGATGTAGAATTGCACCTCATTGGCCCCTTACAAAGCAATAAAACCGCCGAAGCTGTGGCATTATTTGACGCGATACACACAATTGACCGAAAAAAAATAGCTGATTATGTGGCCAAAGAGCAACAAAAACAGGGCCGAGAGCTAGACTTATTCATTCAGGTTAACATTGGTGATGAAGCGCAAAAAGCTGGCATATCACTGGCTGAATTAGATGAATTTTGCCATTATTGCCGCCACCAAAAAGGCCTAAATATCGTTGGGCTCATGTGCATTCCGCCAGCACAGCATGATGCTGCGCCTTATTTTGCTTTGTTGCAAAAACGTGCCAAAACCTTTGGCTTAAAGGGCCTAAGCATGGGCATGAGCGCCGATTTTAAAACCGCAATACGCTTGGGCGCAACGCATATACGCGTCGGCAGCGCCATTTTTGGCCAACGTGGTTAAGCTCTGTATGTTTCTGGTTCACAACAAAGTGAAATATTGTTATTGGCGAAGCCTAGGTTTGGTGGTTAAATAAACTATAGCAAATACGCTTAAAATTATAAAGCAGGCCGATTATGAATGTAGACAAAAAAATACTAATTGTCGAAGACGATGATTTATTGCGCGATGAATTAACGGAGCAATTAAGCCTGTATAATGAGTTTGAGCTAAAATCTTGCGCCAACGCCTATGAGGCGATTAAAATTGCCGATAAACAATATCTCGACCTTATTTTAATGGATATAGGCCTGCCGGATATGGACGGCCGCGAAGCGGTAAAATTAATAAGGCGAAATGGCTTTAAAGGCCCGATTATTATGCTAACCGCACAAAGTAGCGAAGCAGATGTGATTTTGGGTTTAGACAGTGGTGCCAATGATTACGTGCTAAAACCATTTCGGGTGGGTGAATTATTGGCGCGCATGCGGGCGCAATTTAGGCAGTTTGAACAAAGCGAAGACGCGGTGTTTAACTTGGGGCCATATGTGTTTAAGCCATCTATTAAGCGGCTTACAGAAGCTGATGGCTCCGAAATTCGACTGACCGAAAAAGAAACCGCCATCTTGAAATATCTTTATAAAGCCGATGGCAGCTCGATTGGCCGAGATGAATTATTGTGCGAAGTTTGGGGTTATAATTCGGGCATTACCACCCACACATTAGAAACCCATATTTACCGCCTGCGCCAAAAAATTGAACCCAAAGAACGCGGTTTAAAAATTATAGTGACCGATAGCACTGGCTATAAGATAAATAAGATTTGAACTTTTAAGCCGATAATCTATAAATAGATATGAATAATAGCTTGCTGAAAAAACTATTGGTAGATTTGCCGATTTTTCATCATTTAGATGATGATGAATACCGCATATTGGCATTCATTGGCAAACGCTATGATTATACCGTCGAGGATGATTTATACCGCGCTTATGAACCCAGCCTAGATGCCATATTGATAACCGCCGGGCGGGCGATGATACGGTTTGAAGACGTTAACAAACCCGACATTTTAGCCCGGCGTGGCAGTTTAATTAATGAATTGTCATTATTTAGCGACAAACAATATGATTATAGCATAGAGGCGATGGAAGCGATTTCTGTGGTGCATTTTTTCCGCGAGGATTTCTTACATTTAATGCAAGAATACCCAGAAATTGGCCATAAAATCCAAAGAAATATTGCCGCCCGCCTTGGCTCATTTGTTAGCCAAGTTTAGGCTTAAATGTTAGCGCGGATGCTTTGTTCAGCTATGGTCTCTAATCAGGCCTTCTTGGGCAGTTGAGGCCACCAATTCACCGTTTAAATTAAAAATAGAACCACGGTTAAAGCCCCGTGCGCCGCTGCTGCTAGGGCTGTCTTGGCTATATAATAACCAATCATCGGCCTTAAACGGCCGGTGAAACCATATGGCATGGTCTAAGCTTGCGACTTGCATTTTGGGGTCGAAAATAGACGTACCATGCGCAATGAGCGAAGTGTCGAGCAATGAAAAATCAGAGGCGAAGGCCAATACCGCTTGGTGAATGTCGACATCGTCAGGCAATTTGGAAGACGCACGAAACCAGACATTTTGCGCCGGTTTTTTAGAGGCATTGGCGGAGATATAGCGGGATTCGACATGGCGCATTTCTATCGGCCGCTCACGGCTCCAATAAATCTGCATATTTTTGGGTAATTTATCTAAATATTTGGCCTTAAGCTCGGCCTCGCTCGGCAAGGTGTCGGGCAGGGGCACGTCTGGCATGTCAATTTGGTGGGTTAAGCCGTGTTCATGTTTTTGAAACGAAGCAATCATCGAAAATATGGCCTTGCCGTGCTGAATGGCCACCACGCGGCGGGTCGAAAAGCTTTTGCCATCTCGCACCGGGTCAACTTCATAAACAATCGGCACGCTGGGGTCGCCAGCGCGTAAAAAATAACCGTGCAACGAGTGGGTTAAGCGGTCATTCTCGAACTGCATGGCTTTGACTGTGTGGCGCGCTGCCACTAAGGCTTGGCCAATAACTTGCCCGCCAAATACCCGTTGCCAGCCATTTTGTGGGCTGATGCCTCTAAAAATTAAATGCTCTATTTTTTCTAGTTTTAAGGTGGTGTTGATGAGGGTTTCAAGTGCTGGATTCATGTGTCACGATGGCCTAATTAGTGAGCTTAAGGGGCGCTCTGAAATTGTATTATTGATTTATATTACGCCATTTGATTTTGACAACAAGCAAAAAACACGTCATTGATATGGATATAAAAATTCTAAATGGTTTGACCTTACGACCCGTTGAAATAGAGCCGATGCCAATGTTTAATAATAAATTAGATTATGATGCTGTGATTGTTGGTGGTGGCCATGCTGGCCTCACTATGGCTGTGGCTTTGGCCAAATTGGGCTTTAAATTGGCCATTATATCACCAATTAAAGTGACCGCAAAAGTGACCGATAAAGGCGATGGCCGCGCCTTGGCTATATCTGAAGCGCCGCGTAAAATGTTAGATTTATTGGGCATTTGGCCACGGCTTTTGGGCAAATATCAACCGATGCATAGCGTGCATATACTGGATGGCAAACCCGGCAATATTTTGCAAGATGCATTGCTAGAATTTGACAGCACACAAAATGATGACAACTTAGCCGTGGCGCATGTGGTCGAAAGTGGACATTTATTGGGCGCTATGTGGGATGGCGCGCAGGCGGAAGACAATATTGATTTCAAAATTGGCCGAAAACTGACAAGTTTTGCGGTTGAAAACCATTTTGTGACGGTTCAACTAGATGATGGCCAAAAACTAACCGCTGGCCTGTTGATCGCGGCGGATGGGCGGGGCTCATTTGTGCGCCAGCAGTTGGGCATTCAAACCTTTGGCTGGGGATATGGCCAAACCGCCATTGTTTGCCCGGTAAGCCACCAAAAACCGCATCATGGCGCGGCTTATGAGCATTTTTACCCGGCTGGCCCATTCGCCAGCTTGCCTTTACCTGACAGGGCAGGCGCGGATGATAGAAATGGCCAGCATCAATCGAGTTTGGTGTGGGCAGAAAATCCTAAATTGGCGGCAAAGCTTATGGCCGCTAATGATGATGAATTTAACGCCGAAATGGTCAAAAGATTTGGCCTGCATTTGGGCGAGGTGGCACTTTGTGGCGAAAAATTTAGTTATCCGCTGGGGTTGCAGGTGGCACATGAATATATGAGGCCGCGGGCGGTGCTCATTGGCGATGCGGCGCATGGCATCCACCCGATTGCTGGCCAAGGGCTAAATATGGGCTTGCGCGACATTGCGGTGTTGGCCGAGGTGATGGTAGAGGCGCGCAATTTGGGCTTAGATTTTGCCAGCCACACAGTGCTGAATAAATACCAACAATGGCGGCGGTTTGACGTATTGACCCATGCCGCGTTTGCCGATGTGATCAATAGATTATTTTCTAATGACCTCGCGCCGGTGCGGTTTGTGCGCGATTTGGGGTTAAAATTGATAGATGGTATGGCGCCGGTTAAGAAGTTTTTTAGCGATGAGGCGGCGGCGCAAAGTGGTGAATTGCCGACCTATTTAAAGGGTGAATTTCCATCATAATGGAGTCCAAACCTCATAAAAACCTAGTGGTTTATGGCCTTATTGGCCTTAATGGTGTGTCGATATTGGGCAATGCGTTGACCGAATTTGCCATCCCGTGGCTTATATTGCAAATGACCGGCAGCCCGACCTATGTTGGCATATTATTAGGGTTTAAATTCGTCCCAATCTTTATTTCCTCAGTCGTTGGCGGCGGGATGATTGACCGTTTTGGCGGGGTGAAAACCTCAAAATATTCTGACTTGCTTAACTTTGCAGCCGTGGCGGCGATACCGTTATTATTTGTCTATGACCAGTTGGATATGACATTATTATTGCTGTTGATATTTTTAAGCTCGCTGCTAGATGCACCGGGGCGCAGCGCCAAAGATGTGTTATTTGCCAATGAGTTAGACAGTAAAAATTTAGCTAAAGAAAAACTAAATGGGTTTAATTCTTTAGTCGAAAGCCTGATGGATTTATTAGGCCCCTTATTGGCGGGGGTGTTGATAAGCCTTTATGGCGTGGTGAACCTATTGTGGTTCGATGCGTTTAGCTTTTTGATCCCGTTAATCGGGCTGATATACCTGCAAAAACACCTGTCAAAAACCGCCGATATGCCGGCGCAAAAAGCCAATTTCAAACATTTTTGGCAGGGCTTTGAATTTATTTACCGGCACAGAGAAATGCGGCTTATTGTGGGCTTAAGCGCGGTCATTTCGATGGCGATATCGGTGTTAATATTCATCTATTTGCCTATTTTCGCCAACCAGATTTTACGATCGCCGATCGATCAGGGCATAATAATGGTGTTTTTTGCCACCGGCACAATGTCGGCGACGCTGCTTTATAGTTTTTTGGGCGATAGAATAAGCTATCAGGCTTTATTATCAATTGGTTATGCTGGTTTGGCGGTGGCAATTATGACGCTTAATTTTGCCAATAATCTATGGCTTTTTGCGCCCATAATCTGGTTTGTTGGGCTATTTTTGGGCTATTCTGGCCCGTTAGAGGCCACTTATTTGCAGCGCCATGTGCCCAAAAATTTACGCGGCAGGGTGTTTGCGGCTTATGCTGGGTTGCGGCAATTGCTGGTGCCACTTAGCATGCCGCTTGTGGGTTATTATTTAGAGTTTATAGCCCCCATGCAAGTTGTCGGCGGTCAGGTAAAAATGCCCAACCTAATGTTATTTATGGGCGTGTTATTATTGGCCATGGTGGCGGTGTATAGCTGGCAATTTGGCCGGAAAACCAGCCAAAATTAGACCTATATTGCCAAACTATGGCGGCCTTTATGGCTCGGCGAAGTGTCGGTTTGTTGGTTATTTTGCAGCTGGACTGTAGATGTGGGGGTCAAATTGGCGTCAAAATGCGCGGCGATAACCCGCAAAAACGCCCGCATGTGCGGTGGAATAACAAATTTATCGGCATGTCTGTTCACCAGGCCATCAACTGCGAATTTTTCTAATTGTTCAAACTCGGCCACTAATTGATTGGTTGGCTGGTTATATTTATGACAAATGGCGGTAATTTCTGGTTTGGAAATGGCCAATTGGCACATGATTTTTTCAATAATGTCGCGCCTGACATGGTCTTCATTGGTTAATATTATGCCTTTTACTGTTGGCAGAGCGCCGTCATTTGCTGCCTGCATATAAGATGGCAATGACGGTTGATTTTGAAAATAACCATCTGGAAGGCTAGAAATTGACGAAGCGCCAAAACCGATTAACGCTGGGGCGCTGTCGGTGGTGTAGCCTTGGAAATTGCGCTTTAATTGCCCGGTTTTATCGGCGATGGCCATAGGGTCATCGGCTTTGGCAAAATGGTCGAGGCCAATATGGCGAAAACCGCGGGCCTGTAAATATTGCGAAACCGCTTCGGCTTGTTCAAACCGTTGCTCTATCTGCGGCAAATCCTCAGGCAAAATTAGTTTTTGGTGGGTTTTCATCCATGGCACATGGGCATAACCAAATAAGGCAATGCGGTCAATATTTAGCGCCAACGATTGTCGCACAGTGTCGATAATTTTGGCCTTGGTTTGTTTTGGCAGGCCATAAATAATGTCGATATTGACTTTGTTGACGCCTAAATTTGCCAACCTGTCGATGACTTGTTGGGTTTCGGCAAAAGTTTGAATGCGGTTGATGGCTTTTTGCACTTCGGGGTCGAAATCTTGCACGCCAACACTGATTCGGTTAACGCCAGAAACCGCCAACGCTTTGAGCATTTCATCTTCGATGCCGCGCGGGTCTATTTCGACGGCGATTTCGGCGGCATCAGCGAGGTTAAAATTGGTTTTTACATGCGCCATTAAATCGGCAAAATCGCGCGGTGACAATATGGTTGGTGAACCCCCACCAAAATGTATGTGGCTAACTAGATAATTTTTACCTTGCTGGCTTAAAAGCTTGGCAATGCTGGTAATTTCGGCTTTTAAAGCTAGTAAATATTCGGCAATGGGTTGGTATTTTTGGGTTATTTTGGTGTGACAACCGCAAAACCAGCACAGCGTATCGCAATAAGGAATGTGAAAATATAATGACAAAGCTTGGCCATTTGGCAAGGCCAAAAGCGAGGCTTCAAATTGTTGCGCATCCACTTTATCGCTAAAATGCGGGGCGGTCGGGTAGCTGGTATAGCGCGGTATCGGGTGGCTATACTTTTGCAACAGTTTTGCGGTGATGGGAGCTGACATATCGACCTTATAATTGATTTCTGGTCAATATAGCCGGTTTAACCTAGCCTCCCATGTGCCAAAAAGTCGCATTATGTGTGCATAAAGTTGTTATCACTCAAGCTGGCGGGCTTCTTCGATTAACATAATGGGTATGCCATCACGTATGGGGTAGGCCAGTTTGGCTTTTTCGCTGATTAATTCTTGCGCCTCGGCATCATAGGTCAACGTGTTTTTGGTCAGCGGGCATACCAATATTTCTAACAATTTGGGGTTTACCGAAGTGGTTTCTGGGGTTTTGTTCATAATTTTAGTTCAACTTTATCATTGTGTTAGATCGGTATCATTGGATCAAATCGTTATTATTGGATGTGTTGCCCAGCGATATTTTAGACAGGGCGATCAGCAGTTCGGCGCGGTCGGCTGCGGTGGGCGCTTCTAACAAAGCTTGTTTTTCGGCTATCTGAAACGGGCTGGTCATGCTGATGGCGTTAACCAACATTTCATTTGGGGTGTTGGCCAAATCATTCCAATCTACATCCAAATCCATATTATGCAGCATATCTTTGATGGAATTGATCAGTTTTTCACGGTCAATTAATTTTTGTCGTTCAGCGCTAGGCCTGTCAAAATCATTGGCAAATTTGCGATAATCTACCGAAGCGCGGCGGATGGCATTGGGGTCTGGTGTTTCGGTTTCGTCGATAATTTCTTCGACCAATTCAAACCGGCAAAGCCCCAATAATGTGATGTGATATTTGCCTTTTGTGGTTTCTTGAAACGAGGCTATGCGCCCAATACAGCCGATTCGGTGCAATATATTGTCATTGGTTTCTTGCATCGGTTGAATCATCGCAATTAAGCGGTCTGTGGCCAAGGCTTCATCGACCATGGCTATATATTTATCTTCAAATATATTGAGTGGCAATTGGGTTTGCGGCAACAGCATAACCTCCGGCAACGGAAACAACTTTACAATTTGCGACAATTGCGCACAAGATTTTTGTTTTTCGAACATTGTCATGGGTGTATTTTAGCGCCAATTGATGATTTTGGGAAGTTATAAACAAATATGATTATAGTGTGAATAAACCCTTGAAAAACTAGCTGATGCCTATTGCTTTATTTTTAAAACATATTATAAACCACAACACGAATGAAGCGCGGGCGTAGCTCAGGGGTAGAGCATAACCTTGCCAAGGTTAGGGTCGTGAGTTCGAATCTCATCGCCCGCTCCATTCGGTTTAAAATAAGCAGCTTAACGGCTGCTTTTTTTATGGATTTTTTCAAGTGGTTAAAATTGTATCAATTGCGTTAACCTTTTGTTAAGTATAAGCTTTACTTAACGTCAAGAATCACCTATCGAATAGACTATATTTTCGATTTTTGGAGACGGGGTTAAAATAATATTGCCAACACATATATTGCCCTTAAACCATAAAAGCTGGCTGTTAAGCTTAGCGATTGTGCTTGCCAGCGTTTGCCCGGTTTATGCGGCAGATTATGAGGCCTCAGCCCCCGGTGGCAACATTGTAAATAATGACGCGACCGGCATAGAAGCTAACAATAGCAGTGCAGGCAGCATTACAATTACCAATAATGCCGAAATTTCCACCATATCAAATATTGATGGTATTAATACCGATACGGTGGATGGCGTGACTAGCATCACCGTCAATGATGATATAACCGCTGCTCAAGTGGGCGTTTACGCCACTTCAGTTGGCGGTGGTATAACCATTAATTTAAGCACCGGCTCCACAGTCAGCAGTGTGTCTACCGCTGCTGTTGTGGCCATAACTGCCGATGGTGATATTGATATAAATAATAATGGCGATGTGTCGGGCGTTGATATGGGTGTTTATGCCGAATCAAATGAAGGCAATATTAACATTATTGGCAGTGGCGAAGTGAAAGTAGATGCTGGATGTGATTGCGGAAGCATGGGCATTTATGCGGCCATATACAACAATACTGAAGCCGATATTAACATCGAACAAGCTGGTAATATATGGTTTACCGGTTCAAAAAGTGATCCGAAAGCTGGCATTGTGACAAATAATTCTGGTAATACCACTGGGGTCACCAACATCACCACCACCGGCGAAATCTATGTCGATTCATCAGAAAATACCGTCGGTATAAGCGTGGGAATTTTTGCGTCGCGCTATGTGGGCACAGGCGATACCACCATTAATGCCAACATAATACGTTTAATCGGCGATTATGGCATCGGTATTTGGACACAAGCGAGCGGCGGGTCAGATACTTTCATCACCGCAAATGGCATCATAGATGGTGGTTATAATGGCATTGAAGCCTATGATTATGACCTAGGCAGTGTTACAATTATTACCAACGCCGCCATTGGCAGTGTTGAGGCCATACACCGAAATGGCATCAGAACCGAATTGGCAGACGGCGACACCAATATCACCACCAATAATGTAGTTATTTCAGACACAAATGACGCGATAGATGCTGTGGCCAATGGCTTAGGTAATATAACCATTACCAACAATGCCAAACTAACTGGCGGTAGCGGTGCTAATGGCAATGGCATAGACATAAAGGCCGATACCGGCAATGTGGATTTAAATGTGAATGCCGATATTTATGGCGGTGATGCGGCGATTGAGTTTACTGTCACTAGCGGCAATGTGGATATTGACATTGTCGCCTCTGCCACATTAGACGGCGGTATCAACGGCGTAACATCTGGAATTGTAACGCTCAATAATATCGGCACCATAAACGGCTTGTTAGACATAACCAATTCTGTCTTTGCGACCTCAGTTTTTGCCAATACTGGCTTGTGGAATGCTTATGGCGGCAGCTCTTACTTTGCAGGTGCGCTAAACAATAGCCAGATTATAGATTTGCAAAATGATCTGGTGACCGACGTTATATATACCGGCGATTTGATCTTTAATAGCGGCTCTATTGTAAAAATAGATGTAGATAATGTTAGCCTTGCCGATGCGTTTGTGGTGGCTGGAACGGTAACTTTGGACGGTACATTAGAGGTGAAAGCCAATACTGATGTGTTTGATTACCAACTGGTCACCGGCATAGTATATGGCCTTATAGACAATGATGGTGTAGATGTGGTGGCCGGAAGTTTCGACCCGATTGTTGAAGATTATGCATTTTTAAGCTATGTGGTCGATACCACGAGCGGTGATGGCAATGACGTTTCGATAACTCTGATTGACAGCGGTGACCCGGATTTTACTCCGTTTAGTTTTAACCCCAACCAATCTGCGGCCGCCACGGCCATCAACAATTACACTTATAGCGGTGCTGAAGGTACAGAATTGCTAAAAGCCTTATACGGCTTAAGCAATGATGCGGCCAAAGATGTCATCATTCAATTGTCCGGCGAAGATTTAGCCGCCGTAAACGCTTTGGGCGGTGGTTATTCGGCTATATTCCGCGATGCATTGTTAAACCGCTTGGCCAAGCCAACAACTGGCCAGCTTGGCGCTATAGGTTATACCAACGGTAATATTGAAGCCGAACCGCAGATATTATTGCCAAACATATGGGCAAAAAGCCTCGTATCGCGTTCTTCTGTGGCCAAAGGCAGTGGAGCGACAGATATAAGCAGCATTGGCTTAACTTTGGTGGCGGGTGCAGATGTAGATTTAGGCAATGGCTGGACAATAGGCGCCGGCGCGGGTACGAGCGCGGTCAATTTCAGCACTTATAATGCTGCCTCTAAAGCCAGTTCACTGGTGGGGCACTTGGCGGCTTATGCCGGTTGGGGCGCGCAGCAAGCCGACCAGATTGGTTTGGGCTTGGTTTCAGCGTTAGATTATAACCTATCGGCCTATAGCAGCAGCCGGCAAATTGACATTGGCGGGTTAACCAAAACCGCCGTGGCAAATTATAGTGGCCAAAGTTGGGGCGGTAGCTTAAAAGCCAGATATGGGTTTGAAACCGACTTAATCAACAAAAATTCGGTCATATCACCATTGGTTGGGCTGAGCTTTTCGCGGTTGGCAAATGACGCGTTTACCGAAACCGGGGCAGGTGGGCTTAACATTAGCGCTTCATCGGCGGTTTATAATCAATTTAGCAGCCTCATTGGGCTCGAATGGGCTGGCCAAAACAAATTAGCCGAAATAGTTTTTGACACCAATGTCACACTTGATACGAGTTTCTCAGTGGCATGGAAACATGAATTTGGCGATGTCAATGTGAGCCATAATTATCAGCTGCAAAATTCACCGACTTTATTTGCTGCGCAGACCGCCTCTGTGGCGCGCAACAGCGTGGCGATTAAGGCGATGGCCACTATGGCCTTGAGCCAGTCTGTAACCGCGTCATTAGCGGCCAGCGGCGAGCTTTCACGCACCAGTTTAAACCTGGGTGCTGAGGCCGGAATACGGCTTAAATTTTAGTTATAAAATTTTATCAAACGCGACCACTTGTTTTTTTTGTTAACCACGATAATATCAAGGCAATCGGGAGATTTTGAATGATGAAGCAAATAAAAATAATATTATTGGTTTTGATGGCAATGACGGTTTCGAGCTGTGGAATTAACAGCATTCCAACTTTTGAAGAAGCTGCCAAAGCGCAATGGAGTCAGGTGCTTAACCAATATCAACGGCGGACAGATTTAATACCCAATTTGGTCGAAACGGTAAAAGCCTATGCCGCGCACGAGCAAGAAACCTTAACTGCGGTGGTCGAAGCCCGTGCCAAAGCCACGCAGCTGACCATACCCAAAGACATTTTAACCAACCCAGCGGCATTTAGCGCTTTTCAGGCCAATCAGGATGGTTTGGGCGCAGCCTTGGGCAAATTAATGGTGGTGGTCGAGAGATATCCAGACCTGAAAGCCGATAAAAACTTTTTGACTTTGCAATCGCAGCTAGAAGGCACAGAGAACCGAATTGCTGTGGCACGGCGCGATTATATCATTGCCGTACAAGAGTTTAACACCGAGATTAAAACTTTTCCCGGTCGCTTATGGCATAGCTTAATGTATTCTGACAGTGAATATATGCAACAGTTTGAAATTACCGCCGCGGCGGAAACCGCACCCAGCGTTAGTTTTTAAACCGCCCAAGGTTAAGTTCTAAACCGGGCAAAATAAAATTTTAATATAGCGAAAGTCGTGCCAATGCGTTTTGTTAAATTATCGATATTGCTAATCGGCCTATTTATTACCAACACGGCCGCTGCCGCGCCGGATTTTCCGCCATTATCTGGCCGGGTGGTCGATGAGGTGGGCATTATTTTGCCGGCCACAAAAGCCGCAATGATAAGTAAATTGGCCGAATTAGAACAACAATCTGGCATTCAGGTGGTGGTGGCGGTGGTGAGTTCGCTGCAAGATTATGAAATTAGAGATTATGGTTACCAGCTTGGCCGCCACTGGGAAATTGGCCAAAAAGACAAAAATAACGGGGTGTTGTTATTGGTCGCGCCCAATGAGCGCAAAGTGTCAATTGAGGTTGGCTATGGCTTAGAAGGCAGCCTAACTGATGCCACTAGCCATCAGATCATTCAAGATTATATTTTGCCGAATTTTAAAAATGGCGAAATGTCCAAAGGCATTCGCATCGGTGTCGATTTAATTTTGCAAGCGATATCCGGCGAAATTACCGAGCAAAGCTTGGCCGAACAAACCGCCTCGACCGAGCCGCAAGAATTTATTTTTGCAATTATATTTTTCATAGTCGTTATCTTTTTAATCTTTAATTCGGTTATCGGGTTTGGCCGGGATAGTTTATTTTCTTCGGGCAGATCTAGCACCAGGTCATCCAGTTGGGGTGGCTCATTGGGTGGTAGCGGTTCGTCATCCGGGTTTACCGGTGGTGGCGGTAGTTTTGGTGGCGGTGGTGCTTCGGGTGGCTGGTAAATTAGGGTGATGTTATGATTTCAAAACAACAATTAAATAAAATAGCCGAAACTGTCGGCGTGGCCGAAAGCAAAACCAAAGGTGAAATTGTGGTGGTATTGGCCAAACAAAGTGATGATTATCACTATATACCGGCTTTATGGGCAGCGCTGTTTTCGTTAGCTCTGCCATTGGTGGTTATTTTACTGGGGGTATTTAACCCCGATAGCGGCTCTTACGCCAATGATGGTTTAAGCCTCGAATATGTATATATTGGGCAATTATTGGTGTTTATTTTGGCGTTTTTGGCGCTGCGCTGGCGGCCCATTAAACTAGCGCTCATACCTAAATATATCAAACATCGGCGCGCCGGGCGGTTGGCTGCATTGCAATTTGTAACCCAAGGCGTTCATGTAACCACCGATCATACTGGGGTTTTATTATTTATATCTTTGGCCGAACATTATGTCGAAGTGGTTGCCGATAGCGGCATCCATAAAAAACTTGATGGCGAAATTTGGCAAAATATTGTTGATGATTTAATCACCAATGTGAAGCAAGGCCAAATGAGTGAAGGCATTATATCGGCCATCGAACAAATCGGCATATTACTAGCAACCCATTTCCCTGATGATGGCAAGGTTAATGAAGATGAACTGGCAAACCACTTAATCATCCTTGATTGATGCGTTATTTAACTTGGTTGATTCTGTTTTTGATTCCAGTTTTATCGGTTAGCGCGCCTTTTGCCGCGCCAAACTTTCCAACTTTTACCAGTAGAGTCGTCGATCAAGTGGGGGTATTGCCACTCGATGTGAAACAAAAACTCATTGCAGATCTTAAAGAATTCGAAGAATCATCATCCATACAAGTTGTTGTGGCGGTGGTGAAATCGCTAGAAGGCTATGAAATTCGCGAATATGGGGTTGAACTGGCCAGAGAATGGGCTATTGGGCAAAAAAATGTGAATAATGGCGTGCTTTTATTGCTAGCGCCCGTTGAAAAACAAGTTTCAATTGAAGTTGGCTACGGGTTAGAGGGCGAGTTAACCGACGCTCTAAGTTCTATAATCATTCAAGAATATATGAAACCTAAATTAAAACGCAATAAACTCAGCGAAGCGGTCGAAAAAGGCGTCAGCCTCATTATTAAAACCCTAAATGGTGACTATGCAAATAAGAAGTTGTCGCAAAAAATTAATGTGTGGCAGGGCATAAAAGTTACCTCATTTGTGTTTGGGTTTTTATTTGTTTGGGGGCTTATTCTGGGCATGCGTTCTTATATGATCGATAAAATTACAAACCGTGCGTTGGCGCGCACAAATGTACGCACAGGCGAAAAAGGCAAATTAAACGCCACTGATATTATGTTAATTACGATTATTAAAATTGTCAGCGGATTACTTTTATTTGCTTTATATGTTGTGCTTGCTTCAAAGCGCGGGTCTGGGGCCAGTTCCACCGGCGGTGGCAACTTCGGTGGCGGTGGCGCTTCCGGCAGTTGGTGAGTGAGTTTAATTCTAGTTCGGAATATTGGTTTAGGTCTATCTACAGCCTAAATCTAGTTTCACCCGAATACAATTATTTGCAAATTGACAAGATATTCGTAATCTGATGTATTTATAGTTAACGGTATTCTGATCTATGATTAACGATTTATTATGACTTAATGATGAATGTGAAACTAATGATATAATTTGAGGTTAAGCAATTTTTTTGGGGAAATTGCAAGGGAGGGCCAAATGGAACTAACGAGTCAACAAAAAGATGAAATGATCGACCAAATTGTCGATGTATTAACGTCTGATAAGTCCCACGGAAATTCAGAAAAAGGCTTTGAAACTTTTATAGGTGCCTTCTTAAAGCGCGGCAATATAGAAGATTATCAACGCACCGGTGTAGATCAACTTTGTGAACAAGTTTCAGCCTGTTGGGATTTGGCGCAAAGCCACCAACTTGGCAATTATAAAATTACCATTAGGGCTGACGAGCAGGATGGCGCGACCGCTCAAACCTATATCCACATTATTAATGATGATACGCCATTTTTACTCGACTCGGTGCTGAATGAAATTTCAGACCAGGGCTTTATGCCCAAATTTGTGCTTCACCCGCTAATGTTTGTAAAACGCGATGCCGATGCTGAGTTAATCGAAGTGGTTGGTGATGATGAATTTAGTGGCTCGTTAAGTGGCGTTGCCTATGAAAGCCACATTCACATCGTGATTGAAAAACTAAATGCCGATGAATTAGACAATTTGCACAAAGGTTTAGAAAATACACTGATTAATGTGCGTTACGCGGTGAGTGACTGGAAGCCAATGGGCACCCGCATTGGACAAGTGCTCGAAGATTATAACAAAAATACGCCAAATGTTCCGCCGGCCGAATTGCAAGAATCTATGGATTTTTTGCAATGGCTGCTTGATGATAATTTCACCTTTTTGGGTGTACGCGAATATTGTTTTGAAAGCCAAAGTTTCGATGGCAGCTTTGTTCATGTCAAAGACACTGGCCTTGGTGTGTTGCGTGATGACCAAGTTGAAGTGCTGCAACGTGATGGCAAAAACCTGACCATAACCCCCGAGATATTAGACTTTATCTTACGCCCCGAACCTATATTTGTGGCCAAAGCCAATATAAAATCGGTGGTGCATCGCCGTACATATATGGATTATATCGGGCTTAAATTATATGATTCCGACGGTAATATATCTGGCGAACTAAAAGTGGTTGGTCTGTTTACATCTGGCGCTTATACCTGCAGCCCGATGCAAATACCGTTGCTGCGCCGCAAGTTAGAGCATGTTGTCCAATGCAGTGGCCTGCAAGCTGGCAGCCATAGCAGTAAAGCGCTCATTAACGTATTGGAAAATTACCCACGCGATGAATTGTTTCAAATAGAAAGCGATTTGCTGCTTAAATTCGCCACCGCCATCCAAAGATTAGATGAACGCCCGGTTACCCGCACTTTTATCCGGCCAGATAAATTCGATAGATTTGTGTCTATTTTGGTTTATATCGAGCGCGATCATTACCGCTCAGAAACCTCGCAAAGAGTTGGCGAATATTTTGCCGATAAATTTGATGGCCGGGTGTCGGCTGTCTATCCGTATTTTCCCGAAGGGTTAATGACCCGGGTGCATTTCATCATTGGCCGCAATGAAAACCCACTGCCTAGCTTTGACGATTTAGAGGTTGAAGCAGAGGTGCATGACATTATCCGCACCTGGAAAGACAAGTTTTTTGCCGAATTAAATTATAGCAATTTGAGCCTAATTTCGCGTAAATTGCTTAACCAATATGGCGATGGGTTTAGTGGCGCCTATCAAGACACTTTCTCACCAAGTGTGGCGATTGAAGACATTGTGGTGATGCGCGGCCTTAAGCAAAATGGTGATATAGCCGCCAAATTGGTCGATAGAAATGAAGCAAATGATGATCAGGTTTCACTGAAGCTATATCATTATGGTGCGCCGATTGCGCTGAGTGACCGCATGCCAATTATTGAAAATATGGGCTTTAGAGCCATTAATGAACGGTCATTTTGTGTCATCAGAACGGCCAATGGCGGCCAGCAAGACATTTGGATTCATGACATTGTGCTACAAAGCCAAAATGGCAACAACATTGATGTGGCTGAAAAATCTGAAATATTGCAACAAGCCTTTTTGGCCATTTGGAACAAACGCGCCGAGGATGATGGCTTTAACAAATTGACCTTAAGTGAAGGTTTGGCGTGGCGCGATGTGGCGATGTTGCGCACCTATGGGCGTTATCTAAAACAAACCGGCTTGTCATTTTCGCAACGTTATATTTGGGACACATTGCTTAAGCATGGCCAAATTACACTGGATTTTGTCAGCTTATTCCACATTAAATTTGGCTTAGATACACCGGCAGATGATTATGCCGAACAAGATGCCATTTCAGACAAAATTGAAGCGGCGCTTGAAAATGTGACCAGTTTAGATGAAGACCGCATCATCCAAGCGCTATTAAATGTGATGAAGGCCACCCTACGGACAAATTTTTATCAAACCACCGAAGAAGGGCTTGAAAAACCCACCATTTCGATAAAAATACGCTCTAAACAGGTCGATAGCCTGCCAGACCCCAAACCATTTGCCGAAATTTTTGTATATTCACCACGGGTGGAAGGTGTGCATTTGCGCGGCGGCGAGATTGCCCGTGGCGGTTTAAGATGGTCCGATAGGTTAGAAGATTTCCGCACGGAGGTATTGGGCTTGGTGAAAGCGCAACAGGTTAAAAATGCAGTGATTGTGCCGGTGGGTTCAAAAGGTGGGTTTGTGCCTAAAAACCTGCCAGTGGGCGGCACGCGCGAAGAATTTATGGCCGAGGGCATTGCATGTTACAAGCTATTTGTGGGCAGCCTGCTCGACATTACCGATAATTTAGATGGTGAAACAGTGATTCCGCCGACCGATGTGATACGTCTGGATAAGGATGACCCTTATTTGGTGGTGGCGGCAGACAAAGGCACAGCCACGTTTTCGGACATTGCCAATGGCCTGTCTGAAGACCGAGATTTTTGGTTGGGCGATGCTTTTGCTTCAGGCGGCAGTGTTGGTTATGACCATAAAAAAATGGGCATCACCGCCCGTGGTGGTTGGGAGGCCGTGAAACGCCATTTCCGCGAGAAAAACCATGACATTCAAACCGTTCCGTTTAAAGCCATCGGCGTGGGCGACATGTCTGGCGATGTGTTTGGCAATGGCATGTTATTGTCAGAACAAACGCAACTTATCGCGGCGTTTGACCATCGGGATATTTTCATCGACCCCACACCAGATGTGGCCACAAGTTTTGCCGAACGCAGGCGCTTGTTCGAACTGCCAAGGTCATCTTGGGTCGAGTATAATGCCGAATTAATCTCTAAAGGCGGCGGGGTTTTCAGCCGTTCGCTAAAATCCATCAAGTTGAGCGATGAAATTCGCCAAATGACCGGCCTATCTGGCAAAACCGCCACCCCGAATGAATTGATGCGGGCGCTGTTATGCGCCGAGACCGACTTATTGTGGTTTGGCGGCATTGGCACTTATATCCGCGCGTCTAAAGAAAGTAATGCCGAGGCTGGCGACCGCGCCAATGATGCCATTCGCATCACCGCCGCGCAATTAAAAGCCAAAGTTTTGGGCGAGGGCGCTAATTTGGGCATCACCCATAATGCGCGGGTTGAATTTGCCAAATTGGGCGGCAGCATTAATACCGATGCCATTGACAATAGTGCCGGGGTGAATAGCTCGGATATGGAAGTGAATATTAAGATTGCGCTCGGCCGTGCCGTGCAAAATGGCAAATTAAATTATGCAAGCCGCAATGAATTATTGGCCAGTATGACCGACGAAGTGGCGGTTTTGGTGTTGCGTAACAATTATTTGCAAACATTGTCGATAACTTTGGCAGACATTCGCAATAAAGATGATATGGGCTTTTATGAACGCCTCATGCTGAGGCTGGAGGAGATGGGCGAGCTAGATAGAGACATTGAATTTTTGCCATCGAGCACCGAAATGGCCACAAGAGAGGCCAATGGCAAAGGCCTCACCCGACCTGAGCTTAGTGTTTTATTGTCTTACGCCAAAATTTCGCTATATCAATTATTGTTAAAATCAGATGTGGTGGATGATGCTTATTTGGGCAAAGAATTATTGCGTTATTTCCCCACAACCATGCATGACGGTTATATGGATGAAATTAACAGCCATAAATTGCGCCGTGAAATTATCGCCACTCGGCTGTCTAACCTGATGGTAAACCGCGGTGGTCCTGCCTTTGTGCGCAGTGTTGCCGACCAATCTGGGGCTGAGCCTGAGCAAATAGCCAGCGCTTTTGCCATGGCTTATGACAGTTTTGAAATGCAGTCACTTAACAACCAAATTGATGATTTGGACAATAAAATTGACTCGGATGTGCAAACCAGACTTTACCTAAAAGTGCAAAACCTATTGCGCCGCCAAACCCTGTGGTTTTTGCGTTATGTGGGTGATGATAAAACCGATTTGGCCAAGATTATCGACCGTTATAAAGGTGGCATACATGCGCTGGTTAATAATTTCTCCGAACATTTACCGGCCGAAAGCTATGAATTTGTTAAAAATCAAACCGCCGAATTAACCGCAGCGGGTGTGCCCGCAGCGTTTGCCGAAATTATGGCTTCAACACGTTATTTAGACAATGCATCAGACATTGTGCGGGTGGCAGAACGTGCCAATGCCGAGCTTGAAACTGTGGCCAAGCTATATTTCTCGGTTGGTGACTTTATGGGCATTCAATGGCTGGTATCTGGCGCGCGCAAAATGCCGGTTAACGACCATTATGACCGGTTGGCGATTAACCGCACTATAGATGGTTTGCAGGCCACCCATCGGCGCATTGTGCTGAATATTTTGTCGCAAGATGCAGACAAAGAGCAAGCCTTGGTGATGTGGAAACAAAAAAATGCCGAAGAGATTGGCCGCGCCAATATTGCCATCACCAATGTCAATGCCTCGGGTGAGATGAGCTTGGCCAAATTGGCTGTGGCTTCAGCCCACATCGCTGACGTGGTCGAAGCTTAAATCTGGTTTGAATTATAGGTTTAAGGCTTTATTTGAGATATAAAACCGGGAGAGTTTATGAAAGATGCAGCGACGCAACCAGCCAGCAAAACAGGTGCTGATTTTAAAGGCCGATTTGGCTGGATGATGTTTGATTGGGCCGCACAACCGTATTTTACGCTTATACTTACCTTTATATTTGCGCCTTATTTTGTCAATCATTTTGCCGAAAATGGCGTGCAAGGGCAGGCGGCTTGGTCGTTTACCCAAACGGTTTCGGGCTTGATATTGGCCATAACCGCGCCAATATTAGGCTCTATCGCCGACCGCACTGGCCCTCGGAAACCGTGGATAATGGTGTTTATGCTAATGTATGTTGGCGGCGCATCTATGCTGTGGTTTGCCGCCCCCGGCGCAACACATATGTTCAGCTTTGTGGTCATTGGCATCATTGTGGCGGGTGTCGGCATCGAATTTGCCGGGGTGTTTAACAATGCCATGTTACCAAGGGTCGCAACGCCGGGTAAAATAGGCAAATTGTCTGGCTTTGGCTGGGCATTGGGTTATGTGGGCGGCTTGATTAGTTTGGTGATTGTGCTGGGTTTGCTAAGCGCGTCTAAAGACACCGGGCTGACCATGCTGGGCTTAAGCCCGATATTCGATTTTGACCCAAATCTATTTGAGGCAGATCGTTTTGTGGGGCCGATGTCGGCCATTTGGGGGCTGGTTTTTGTCATTCCACTATTTTTATTCACCCCCGACGACATGCCAACCCAAGTGAAAAAGGCCTCAATATTAGCCAGTGCCAGAGCCGGGCTAAAAGATACGTGGATATTGCTGAAAAGCCTGACCCAGCAAAAAAATGTGCTTAAATATTTTTTGGCGCGGATGATATATTATGATGGCATAGCGGCGCTTGCGGCATTTGGCGGTATCTACGCTTCATTTGTGTTTAATTGGGACATCACGACGTTAGGCATATTTGGCATTATATTGTCGGTAGCTGCGGCGGTGGGGGCTTATATTGGTGGCTGGTGCGATGACTGGTTTGGGCCTAAAAAGACCATAATAGTTTCTCTAGTGGGCTTGATATTATCGGCCTTGGGCATTTTATCGGTTAATAAAGTGTCGGCATTGTGGTTTATTGAGCTGCCAGAATTTGTCGAAAATGCCGGCATGTTTAGCAATTTGGGCGAGCAATTTATATTAGTATCGGGCATTGGCATTGGCTTTTTTATGGGGCCTGCACAAGCCGCCAGCCGCACCATGTTGGTTAAAATTGTGCCGGCGCAGGAAATCACCAAATATTTTGGCCTGTTTGCTCTGTCCGGCAAAGCCACAGCGTTTTTGGCACCGCTGCTAATTGGCATTTTAACCTTGGCATTTAACGACCAACGCATGAGCATTGTGACCATTATTGGCTTTTTAGTGGTCGGCTTGGTTCTATTTTTAAGTGTCAAAGAACAAGGCGATTAACTCAGCACAAACTTCCCGGAGTTTCGGGCTCTGAGCCTGTGGTTGATGCAGTGAAGACATTGACAGTTAGCGCTCCTGCCGGTGCTCTGGAAGTTTGCATTTATACGTTCCTGCGGCCTGTCGGCCTTGTCACTGTTAGCGCATTTCGCTGCGCTCAAAGCTTACCTGCGGGCGCACGCCTCCGCGTGCTTGCTACGCCCTAACGGGCGGGCCTCAATGGCCAAGTTCGCCAACAAGTTGGCTCGCCCCTTTTTCCCACATGGAATCAGTGTCGGCGGTTTTCCGAAATTCAGCACAAAGTTGCCGGACAACTCCCGTTCAAAAAACTCATGTGTTTTTTGAACCAGCCGGACTGGAGGCCGCCACTTATGTGGCGCACCCATGTAGGCCTGAGCAAAGCGAAGAATAGCCGTGAGCGATATTGATTCATTAATGCTTAAAATGCCGCATGCCGGTGAATACCATGGCTAGGCCGGCTTTATCAGCGGCGGCGATAACCTCATCGTCGCGCATGCTGCCGCCGGGTTGGATGATGGCGGTCGCGCCGGCTTCGGCGGCGGCCAATAGGCCATCGGCAAATGGGAAGAAAGCGTCGGAAGCCACCACACTGCCCTCGACTAATTTGCCGGTTTCACCTGCGGTTGCGGCTGCGTCGATAGATTTTTGTGCGGCCACCCGGGTCGAATCTATCCGGCTCATTTGGCCAGCGCCAATGCCAACGGTTGCGCCGTTTTTGACATAGATAATTGCGTTAGATTTCACATGTTTGCAAATTTTAAACGCCAATTTCATATCGGCCATTTCTTGCTCAGTTGGGGCTTTTTTGGTCACCACTTTAAGCTCTAAATCATCGACACAGCCATTGTCGCGCGATTGCACCAACATGCCGCCAGAAACCGAGCGAATGTTAAGGCCTTGGGCTTTGGTATCTGGCAAAGCGCCAGTTATAAGCAGGCGCAAATTCTTTTTGGCGGCAATAATGCTGCGGGCTTCATCAGTCACGTCTGGTGCGATGATGACCTCGGTAAACACTTTGACAATTTCTGTCGCCAATGCCGCATCAATGGTGTCGTTTACGGCCACAATGCCACCGAATGCCGATGTTGGGTCACATTTTAGCGCGGCTTTATAGATGGCGACCAAATCGCTACCAGTTGCCACGCCGCACGGGTTGGCATGTTTGATGATGGCCACGGCTTTGGTGTGGCTGGGGTCAAATTCTGCCACCAGTTCAAACGCCGCATCTGTGTCGTTAATATTGTTAAAACTCAGCTCTTTGCCTTGCAATTGTTGGGCGGTGGCGACGCCGGGGCGGTTGTCACCATTCACATAAAAGGCGGCAGTTTGGTGCGGGTTTTCGCCATAACGTAGGCTTTGTTTTAAATTGCCACCAAAGGCACGATAATCGGGGGTGGATAGGTCTAAAGTTTTGGCGAACCAGTTGGCAATGGCGGCATCATATGCTGCGGTGCGGGCATAGGCCTTGGCAGCCAGTTTTTTACGGGTGTCTAACTTGGTTGCGCCAGCATTTTCGGCCATTTCACCAAGCACCAAGTCGTAATCTTTATTTTCCAAAATCACGGTCACAAAACCATGGTTTTTAGCCGCGGCTCTGATCATTGCTGGGCCACCAATGTCGATATTTTCGACACAGTCTTCATAATCGCCGCCCTTGGCGACGGTGGCTTCAAATGGGTATAGGTTAACCACCAATAAGTCGATATTGGGTATATTATATTCGGCTTGGGCTTTGACATGTTGTTCATTGTCGCGCAGTGACAGCAGACCGCCATGCACGGCGGGGTGTAAGGTTTTAACCCGTCCGTCCATCATTTCTGGAAATTTGGTAATGTCGGCCACATCTTTAACCGGTATTCCGGCATCGGCAATGGCTTTAGCTGTGCCGCCAGTCGAGAGCAATTCGACGCCTAAATCGTGCAATTTTTGGGCAAACTCTATCAGCCCAGTTTTGTCTGATAATGAAATTAAGGCGCGTAAAATGGGTGGGTTTTTGGCGGTCATGACTATTCCTTTATGCCGTAACAAATTGGTCTATAGTGGGTTGACGCTGATTTAACATATAGTGGCTTTGTGCGCCACTGGTAATTGCTTTCACCTACAGTTTTCTAAACTGCCATTTGGCTTCAGCAGTGCCATCCAATTCGCCGGATATGACAATTTGCTGGGTTTTCTTTTTTTCGTGGCTTTCGCCCAAATACACGCTGTCTTCGAGCCTAAAAGAGGCAAAGGTCGAAACAAATTGCCACATATCATGGTTGGGCATGGTCAGCAATATACTATGGCCATCCGGGGATGCCTGAGTTTGCACACTTGGGTGTAGATGAAAACGGATGTCGAACGGATATTTATGGCCTTTGTTGCGTTTTTTGACTTTTTGCGGCTGTAAACTATCGATGCCGGTGATGATGTCGCCGGTTTTATTCAAGTTTATTTGCCGTTGGTGAATGACCCCAAAACTGCTTAGATAGCCATCATGACTGGCGATGATTTGTGATCCTTTATCGGTTTCGCCAATGTTAACCTCTTGCTTTTTATGGCCATGAAAAATTTGATTGCCAATCAGCTGGCTCAGCCAATTTGGCAGGTCTAAAATGGCGGTCGATTCGTTATTTATGTTTAAGGTCGAATGGGCTGCAGTCGAGCGGGTGAGGTTAAACCAGTTATAGTCAAAGCTTGGCACAGCGCCGCAATTGACCACCATACGCTGGCCAAGGCTAGATATTTCTATCGCCAACGGCCCGGCATGGGCAGTGGTGCTAAATTCAGCTTCGGGGGTTTCGCCAGCATCAATGGTGATTAAAATATCTGGCGAATATAGCCGATAATAGCCGCTATGTGGGGCTTGTGTGGGTGGGTTAAAGCCTTCGCCCTCGGCATCGAATATGCTTAAGAATGCCGCCCAATCGGTAGGGCCAGCGCCGTTAAATTGAATAAAATTGCCATCTGGGTGGCAAAAGAAATGCAACACCGGGATGATGCGGTCAATGGCATTTTGCAACGCGGCTGGCGGCGATAACTTTTGTTCCGTATAGGCAATTTTTAGCGGCACAAGTTCCAACATAATATCCAGCAGAATGTCGGGGTTGCGGCTAATATGCCCGCCATCGGGCAAAATTTGAATGGCCAATTGCTTATTCAATATGGTTTCTATTTCATCGCCGCTATGTTTAAAGCTATAATTTTTATTAAGGCAGGTTTGGGCAAAACACAGTGCGATGGCAATGTCTAATTTATCGCGGCTATATTTTACATATTTGAAACTGCGGTTTAAAATTTGCACATGTTGGTCGATGGTTTTAAAAAACAGGCTTTCAGATATTTCACTGTCTTTATCGAGCAAAATCGAGCTATGCGCGAGCAACGCAATGAGCCGCTTGGCGGTCACTGACAATTGCCAGTTCTTGCTGCTATAATAATTGTCGCTACGCCGCCAATCCATAAACAAGGCTTTGGCTTGCAGCAAGGCGATGTGGCTGTTTAGCGCCTTAAAATGCCGCAACCAAGCAAATGAAACCAGTTCATTATACCAATCTTGATTGGGCGGGATGACATCAAATGGCGAATTTGCGCCAATGTTAAAACTTATGCCCGCCAAACTGATATGGCCGTCATAAATGTCTTCGGCTATGGTTGGGTCGGCAATGCTGAAATTGGCTGGCTGAAATATAACGGCGTTGGGCAAGTTGGTGGCTTTGCGCCATCTGAGTATATAAATGCATATAAGCTTTTGTTTTATATACCGAATATAATATATAAAAGCTAAATAGATTAGCTTAAATTTTTCAGAAAATGAAAAATGTACCATATTATACGCCACGATACCCTGTTATACTTAATTTACAACATAACTAGCTAAACTAGGCATTGCAAGCTTAAAGCTTACGCAATTTTGCCATAAAAAACCCATCAATGCCACCGACAGCATCCGCTATATTCGGCAATATGCGCAACCAGCCTTTTGGGGCTATTTTTAAGTCGGCAGTTTGGCCAATAAGACCCAATTGATCCATAGTGATGGGTTCAATTTTTACATCATTGCGGCGGCCCAATATGGCGTCTATTTGTTTTTCGCCTTCTTCTGGCTCGAGCGAACATACCGCATAGATAATTTCGGCATTTGGAGCGGCCATATCTATGGTTTTGTTCAGCAGATCTGCTTGGATAAGGGTGAGTTTCTTAATGTCTTCTAAGTTTTTGAGCAATAAAATATCGGGATGTTTGCGCAATGTGCCGGTGGCGCTACACGGCGCGTCTAACAATATATGGGTTGGCGGGGTGTCTGGCGCATATTTTCTAATGTCGGTTTGAACTATTTCGGCTTTAAGCTTGGTGCGGGCTAAATTTTCGGTCAAGCGTTTGAGTCGGTTTTTGTTGATGTCAACAGCGGTAACTTCTGCGCCTAAATTTGCCAATTGCATGGTTTTACCGCCGGGGGCCGCACAAAAATCTAGCACCGGTTGACCTTTGACATCGTCAAACAGCTGGGTGGCAATGGCGGCGGCGGCATCTTGCGCCCAAAATTCGCCGTCTTCATAGCCGTCTAATTTGGTAAAGCTTTGGCGTTGGTTCAGCCTAATGGTGGCATCGCCTATCTGGGTGGCGTCTAATTTTTTGGCCCATTCTGCGGCGTTTGATTTTACCGTCAAATCCATTTTTGGTGGCTCGCTCATGGCGTGCGCCAATTGTAAAGTTATGGTTTCGCCGTAATAATCAGTCCATTTATCGGCCAGCCAATTGGGCAGCATTTGGTGCGCGGTTAGGGTTAAAAATCGTAATTTATCTTGCTCGCGGTTAACCTTGCCCAATATGGCGTTGATTAATTTTTTAAAATGTTTGGCGTCATTGGTATCGGCCAAATGCAGGCTGAGGCTAATGGCGGCGTGCGGTGGGGTTTCTAAATAAAGCAGCTGGGCTGCGCCTAAAACCAAAATATAGTGCGCTAAATAGGCTTTGCGTGGCAAAGTTTTTTTCATATATAATTTTATGAAATATTCTATTTTTGTGTAATGGCGCAATGAGGTGATGATCAGATTGCGGACAAAGGCTTGGTCACGATCTGACAATTTTGCCCAATTGGTTTGGGTTTGAATTTTTAGCAAAGCGTCATCAAAGGTCAGCCGATTGTGCACCACAAATCCGAGAAATTGCAAAGCAATTTGCCGCGCGGCTAGGCCAGAAATTTTGCCGTTCGAGGATTTGGCTCTCGGGGCTTTGGCATCGAGCGTTTTGGCTTTGGGGGTTTCGGCATTGGGCGTTTCGGCTGTGGGCGTATCAGGTTTATTCACAATCGGGCTTTCGGTTTTGATGTTGCAAGCCAAAAACGCTTTTTTATTGCCTAAGTCAAGTTTTTAAGACTATGTTGAAAAAATGAGCGACAAATTACATTATAGTGAGGTTAAAGCCCCTCACAACCGAACAGAACTAGAAAAACTTGGCGCGGCCAAGGGTAAAAAATTGTCGGTAGCGGCCGAAGAAGCCATTAGAGAAGCGGCGGCGCGTCGGCAAAAAATAGATGATGTCGCCAACAATATGGATAGAGAATATAATGGGCGCGAAAAAGGTTTGGAGCCAACGCGCTATGCGGATTGGGAAAATAAGGGCATTACTAGTGATTTTTGAGCGGTAAAATGCGGCCGGGATAATGGTGGTGTTGCCCCGCTCATTTTTGCTTGGCACTGCGTGCGCTTAACTTCGTTAAGCTTGCTACGCCCTAACGGGCGGCCTCAGTCGGCAAGTTCGCCAACAAGTTGGCTCGCCTCTTTTTGTACCTAACACTGCGTGCGCTTTCTCCGAAAGCTTGCTACGCCCTAACGGGCGGGCCTCAATGGCCAAGTTCGCCAACAAGTTGGCTCGCCCCTTTTACCCTTGTTACCTCACTGTCAGAAGTTCCCCGAAACTTATCACATATTTTCGTGGTTTTTAATCAGTTCATCCACTACGCTTGGGTCGGCTAGGGTGGATATATCACCTAAATTGCCATATTCATCTTCGGCAATTTTGCGCAAAATACGCCGCATAATTTTGCCCGAGCGGGTTTTTGGTAGGCCGGGCGCAAATTGCAATTTGTCGATGGTGGCAATCGGGCCAATTTGCTTGCGCACCCATTTAACCAAGTCAATTTTTAGCTCTGCAGATGGTATGCCGTCATGCATTAAGGTGACATAGGTGTAGATGCCTTGGCCTTTAATGTCGTGCGGGTAGCCAACCACCGCCGCCTCAGACACAGCAGGATGCGCCACTAGCGCGCTTTCAATTTCGGCTGTGCCCATTCTGTGGCCAGATACGTTTAAGACATCATCAACCCGGCCGGTTATCCAATAATTGCCATCTTTGTCACGTTTTGCGCCATCACCAGTAAAATATTTGCCTTTAAACGTGCTGAAATAAGTTTGGATGAAGCGTTCATGGTCGCCATAAATGCTGCGCATTTGGCCGGGCCAACTATCGGTAATGCAAAGTAGGCCTTCGGTTTCGCCTTCTAATACATAACCTTCATTATCGACAATTTGTGGCTGCACGCCAAAAAATGGCTGGGTGGCGCTGCCGGGTTTGAGCGGCGCACCGCCGGGCAATGGCGAAATTAATATGCCACCAGTTTCGGTTTGCCACCATGTGTCGACAATGGGGCATTTGCCTTTGCCGATGACGTTATAATACCATTCCCAAGCTTCGGGGTTAATCGGTTCGCCGACGCTGCCCAGCAAACGTAATGAAGAACGGTCAGTTTTGATAACAAATTCATCGCCTTGTGCCATAAGTGCGCGGATGGCGGTGGGGGCGGTGTAAAAAATGCTGACCTGATGTTTATCAATCACATTCCAAAACCGCGATGCGTCTGGATATGTCGGCACGCCTTCAAACATTAAAGTGGTGGCGCCATTGGCTAGCGGGCCATAAACAATGTAGGAATGGCCGGTTATCCAGCCGACATCGGCAGTGCACCAAAAAACATCATCTTCGGCTAGGTCGAAAACATATTTATGGGTCATGCTGGCATAAACCAAATAGCCACCAGTTGTGTGTAATACACCTTTTGGCGTGCCAGTCGAGCCAGAGGTGTAGAGAATAAATAGTGGGTCTTCGGCTTTCATTTCTTCGGGTATGCAGGTTGTCGATAGGCCTTTAATGGCTTCATGGTGCCAAATGTCGCGGCTGGCATCAAACGCCACATCCGCATTTGTGCGGTTGACCACAAATACTTTTTCGCCGCCATTGGTTTTTTCTAGCGCGGCATCGACATTGACTTTAAGCGGCACGGTTTTACCAGCGCGAAAACCTTGGTCTGCCGTGACAATGAATTTAGATTTGCAGGCGTTAATGCGGCCGGCCAAAGCTTCGGGCGAAAAGCCACCAAATACCACACTATGCGGCGCACCAATGCGGGTGCAGGCCAGCATGGCATAAGCCGCTTCGGGTATCATCGGCATATATAGCGTCACCACATCGCCTTTTTTTACGCCATGGGCTTTTAACATATTGGCAAATAAACAGACTTGTTTGTGTAATTCTTTATAAGAAATGGATTGCGATTCATCTGGGTTATCGCCTTCCCACAATATCGCGGTTTTGTCGCCGCGGGTTGCCAGATGACGGTCGATGCAATTGGCCGAGACATTTAAAGTGCCATCTTCAAACCATTTGATCGACACATCGCCTTCAAAACTGGTGTTTTTAACTTTGGTAAAGGGTTTTATCCAGTCGATGCGTTGGCCATGATAGCCCCAAAAAGCATCGGGAGTTTGCACAGAACGATTGTGCAATTGTTGGTATCTTGCCTGATCAACCGTGTTTTTGTTTGTAAAACTTGCTTGTGAATGTGTAATCTTTTCTACAGACATGAATATCCCT
This sequence comes from Hyphomicrobiales bacterium, assembly GCA_013214705.1. Lineage (GTDB taxonomy): Bacteria > Pseudomonadota > Alphaproteobacteria > Rhizobiales > OSC116 > OCS116. Next base: position 36,394 of record JABSRZ010000009.1, on the reverse strand, counting down.
TTTAATGTCTTGCCCTGTTCGAGCCAGTTGCGGGCTCGAAGGCTTTTTGTCTTACCTTGTTCGCAACCAAATGTTGCACATTTGCTAGCTCGAAGGCGTGGAGGTTAATGAATGCGCCCAATATCTTTTAAATTCTTGTGCAGAACCTATCAATAAAGTGACACAAATGGGAGTCGTCCATTCGTGCCAATTTTAACCATGATATTTAAGTTTTAAAATGCTGCCACAAAACCATAAACCGCGCCGCCAACGGCAAAGCTGGCGATGTAATGGCCAACGTCTATCAATGTCAGTTTAAATTTACGCCCCGCCCAGCTATAATTGTTTGCGATGGGCATCATGGTGAATAATAGGGTCACCAATAGGCCGGTCGATAAGCCATCGACAATGCCAGCACCGCCGTTGAGGCCGTATATATAGGCGATGCCCACAATGCCAACCAAAGAGGTTATGCCGCTAACAATCATTTGCATCGGCGAAGGGCCATCGACATCGATGGTTTTTTCCAAACCTTCTTGCCATTGTTTGCCCAAAGCGCCATACCAAACAGCGCCAACGACAAAGGCGGCAATAGCGCCGGCCAAAATACCCCAATAATTTAAGCTAACCATTTCCATAATTTATTCCCTGTTTTGATTGAGTTTATAGTTAACAATAAATAGCGCAAAAAATCAAATTGCTATTTATTTTGCCAATCGGAGGGGCTGACACCTCCCATAAGGCAGATGATATCCCACTCTGCGGGCAAAACAGGCTGTACCGAAAGTCGGCTGTTTTTAACCAATATAATGTCGGCCAATGCCGAATTGGCTTTAATGGCATCCAGGCTAACCGGGTTGGGTACATCGGCTATGGCCATAATGTCGACCATGCCAAAGCGCCCCTTGGGGTCGGTGTGGTCTGGGTAATGTTGTTTGATAATTTTAACGATGCCGACGATGGATTTTTGTTTTACAGAATGGTAGAAAAACCCATAATCGCCAATTTTCATGAGCTTCATGTGGTTATTGGCTTGGTAATTGCGCACTCCATCCCAATGCTCGCCTTTGGCACCACGGTTTTTTTGGTCTTGCCAGCCCCAAGCTTCGGGTTCGGATTTAAATAACCAATAATTCATAAGATATAGCTCGAAGGTTATAATTCAGTCGAAAAAGCGATTTTCATGGCTTTCACTGTGGTTTTGGCAAAAAGTTTTGCCTCACTATAGGGGTCACTGGCCAGTAAATTGTCCAGCGCGGTGCGGTCATTGGCTTCAATAATCAGGTGAGAGCCAATCATTTGCTCGTCATCACTCAATAATGGGCCAACCAAAATAAATTGGCTGCGGTTTTTGGCCACAAAAGCCAAATGCGCCTCTCTGGTTGCCATTCTCAGCGCTAGGCTGTCGTCTTTGTCGTAACACGAAACTGCAAAATACATGTATATCCCTTTATTCTTGTGGTCGTAATGGTCGGTTGAGTAGGTTTTCTATGGCGGTGTCGACGTCTAAATTGCCGGCCACAATCTGCGCCACGGTTCGGCAAATGGGCATGTCGACTTTTAATTCATCTGCCCATTTGGCCAATATGGTCGATGTGTGTACACCTTCGCTAACGCTCTGGCGGGTTTGCATTATTTCCGCCAGAGTTTGGCCTTGGCCCAATGCCATGCCGAGCGACATGTTGCGCGATAATATACTGTTACACGTTAAAGTTAAATCACCCAGACCCGAAAGGCCAAATAGCGTTTCGGGTTTTGCGCCCAAAGCCTTGCCAAACCGGGTTAACTCAGCAAAACCGCGTGTGGTCAGTGCGGCGCGGGCGCTATCGCCAAAGCCTTTGCCATCGGCAATGCCGGTGGCAATGGCCAACACATTTTTAACCGCGCCGCCTATCTGTGCGCCGATAATGTCAGTAGAAGGGTAGAGCCGAAACGTCGATATAGATAATGCTTTGGCCAAATCTAAACCTAAAGCCGCATCCTCCATCGCTAAAGTTATGGCGGTGGGCAAGCCTTTGGCGACATCGATGGCAAAACTGGGGCCAGACAATATACCCGCTTGCGCTAATGGCAAGTTTTCTTGCATCACCTCGGTCATTAACATGCGGGTGCTTTGCTCAATGCCTTTGGCGCAGATTAAGATCGGCATTGGTTTGAGCAAAAATTCAGCAAAGGCTTTTGCCACTGGCCGCAAAACCTGCGCTGGTGTGACCCATAAGATCACGTCCATATCGGCCATATCGGCCAGATTATTGGTAGCTTTGATATTTGCTTGTAACGCGACATTTTTTAGAAATACGCTATTTTCATGGGTTTGGTTAATGGCTGCTGCCACCTCTGGCTCATATGCCCAAATAAGCGTTTGGTGCCCAGATTTTGCCGCCACTGTCGCCAATGCTGTGCCCCAAGCACCGCCACCCATAATGCCCACTTTGTTAATTTTTATCGTCACCAACTGCGCCCATATTTGTTAATTATAGGCTTTAAGCTGTAACTGATTTGGCGGTTAAAGTATAGCTCTTGCTGGCTAATTGTTGGGCATAGTTAATAACTGTTAACGATTTGGTGTTAACCAATTAACCAAATTATATTGTTAGCAAGCGGTTAGGTTTGCTGGCTGTAACCACCGTCAATTGCCGTTTATGGCACAATTCCAACTGTTAACCTCTGTTAACTTAATGTAAGTGTTAACAAGCATGTGCTGAATTTCCGACTTCCCCCAAGCATCCCTGTGTTTCGACGAGTGCGCCCAGAAACCGAAAGGCAAACTCAGAGGCCAACGCGCGGAGGCTAGCTGACAATTGCGGAGCAAGTGGTTGCGCACGCAAGTGTCAACAGTGAGGCGGAGCCGAACGTATAAATGGGAGTACCCGTAAAATCGGCAGGAGTGCCAACTGTCTGTGTCTTCGACAGCCTCAGATGCAGGCTCGGTGCTTGAACGTCCTGCACAAAATATCAACATCACAGCTTTTCGGCAAATTCTTGGGTGGCGCTCCTGCCCACACACTGGAAGTCTGCATTTTTACGCCCACCTTTCGGCGGGCTAGTGGCCCCTGCGGGCGCACGCCTCCGCGTGCTTGCTACGCCCTAACGGGCGGCCTCAGTCGGCAAGTTCGCCAATAAATTGGCTCGCCCCTTTTTCCCACGAAGAGCTGTAGTTGGACGCACTCGCCGAATATGCCGAGGTTTACTTAGCACCCGTACTATTTATTCATAAAGCGGCCATCTGGCGCGGGGTGGGGCGGTTAGGTCGGATATATTACCCAGTAAATACTGTTCAATGCCTGCCCAGGCTATCATCGCGCCATTGTCTGTGCATAATTTTGCGGGTGGCACTATTAGTTTAAAATTGTGGTTTTGCGCCAATATATCGAGCTTCTGGGCAATGGCTTTATTGGAAGCAACGCCGCCAGCGATGATGAGTGGAAAATTTTGATCATCCGCAGCGGCCAAATTTTGTCTAAATTTCAGCATGGCGCGCCCTACGCGGTCGGCCAAAACATCTGCGGCTGCGGCCTGAAATGCGGCACATATGTCATATTTATCTTGTTCATTAACCGGCTCTATGGCCTTTGCTGCATGCAATACAGCGGTTTTCAAGCCTGAGAATGAAAAATCGCAATTGTCGCGGCCTTTCATTGGCCGTGGCAGTTTAAAGCGTGTGGCGTCGCCCTTGGTGGCATAGGCTTCAACAAATGGCCCGCCGGGGTAGCCAAGGCCGAGCAATTTGGCCACTTTGTCAAACGCTTCACCAATGGCATCATCGATGGTAGTGCCCAAAAGCTGATAATTGCCAACAGCGTTGACTTGCAAAATTTGGGTATGACCGCCAGAAATGAGTAATAGTAAATAAGGCGGCTTGATGCCGTCAGAAAGGCCTGCGGTGAGCGCGTGGCCTTCTAAATGGTTGACTGCCACAAAGGGTAGATCATGTGCTAAACTAATGGCTTTGCCGCTCATTAAACCGACAATCAGCCCGCCTAGCAAGCCGGGGCCAGAGGTGGCGGCGACCAAATCTAAATCATCATAGCCAAGCGCGGCGGTGGTTAGCGCTTGCTTTACCATCCTGTCCATATATTCGATATGGGCGCGCGCCGCTAATTCAGGCACGACGCCGCCAAACGGGGCATGCACATCGGTCTGAGTGTGGATTATATTGGCCAAAATTTCAGCACTGCCATCGGCGTGGCGCTTTACAATGGCCGCAGCGGTGTCATCGCAACTAGACTCAAGGCCCAAACATATAATTTCTTTATGTGACAATTGATTAAACCCACTTGACCTAAATGCGATATATATACATATATGAGACGCTTTTATAATAAACGCCACCATGAGGCAAGCTGTGAATATGATTCCGCAAAATTTAACATTACCGATTAAAATAGGCACAAGGGGTAGCCCTTTGGCTTTGGCGCAGGCTTACCAGACCCGCGACCGGATAAAATCGGCGTTTAAGCTGCAAGAAGATGATTTTGAAATTATAGCCATCTCCACCAAGGGTGACCAGATCCAAGACAAGCCATTGCGCGAGTTTGGCGGCAAAGGCCTGTTTACCAAAGAGATTGAAAACCAGCTTATTAATGGCGGCATAGACATAGCGGTGCATAGCATGAAAGATGTGCCGACTATATTGCCGCAAGGGCTTGTAATGGCAGCCATTTTACCACGTGAAGATGTGCGAGATGCCTTTATATCTATTAAATATAGCGCGTTACAAGAATTGCCTATAGGCGCAGTGGTGGGCAGTTCATCGTTACGCCGTGCGGCTATTTTGCTGGCCAAACGGCCAGATTTGAAAATTGTAAATTTTCGGGGCAGCGTCAATACGCGGCTTGAAAAACTTGCCAATGGTGATGTCGATGCGACTATTTTGGCGGTGGCGGGCTTGAATCGGCTGGGCATAAATGAAGTGATGACTCATGCCATTTCGGCCAAAGACATGCTGCCAGCGGTGGCGCAGGGGGCTATTGGCCTAGAAGTGCGCGATGATGATATACCGATGATAAGATTATTGTCGGCAATTAATTGCGGCGAATCACAAGCCGAAATAAATATGGAACGGGCTTTTTTGCGGGCATTAGATGGCTCCTGCCGCACACCGATAGCTGCCTTAGCCCAAGTGTTTGGCCAACAAATAGAGTTTAAAGGCAAAATATTAACCCCAGATGGCAAAATTGTGCATGATGCGGCCATAACCGCGCCGCTAAACCAAGCCGAAGTGTTTGGGCGTAACCTAGGCCTAGAATTGTTAGAAAAAGCCGGGCCAGATTTTTTTGAGCCATTATGTGAGATCTAGTTTATATAGATAGAGTGAAGGATTGTGAACATTTATGCGCCAAATTCTTGTCACCCGCCCCAAGGCAGACTTTAGCCGCACCGCCAAAAAACTCGCGCAAATGGGTTATAAAGCTCTGCACGCGCCGATGATGAAATATAGACCGCTAGATTTTAAGCCACCCAAAACAAATGCCATATCGGCTCTGATTTTCACCTCTGCTAATGGCATAAGAGCGGTAGAAAACCACAGAGACCTGCGTAATTTAGGCTGTTATGTGGTGGGCGCGCAAACCAAACAAATGGCGCTGGCGTGCGGGTTTGAAGTTTTGGCGCAAGGCGATGGCGATGTTGAAACGTTGTGCCAAGCCATCGAGGCCGATTATAAAACGAGACAGCTGACCAAACCTTTATTGCATATATCGGGTGTGCATCAAGCCGGTAATTTAAGCCAAAAATTAGCTGATGTTGGCATAGTGACTGAGCGCATTCAGGCCTATATTATGGATGAGATAGAGCATTTGCCGGCAGATATAATAGAGCTGATCAAAAGCCAAAAACTCGATGCAATGTTGTTTTATTCGCAACGCAGTGCCAAAATATTTCTGAATAACATTGGCAATTTGGGGCTGATGTCGGCAATTGCAGAAATACCCACATTTTGTTTGTCAAAAACCATTGCACAGCGGGTCTGCACACCCTATCTTAAACATATATATTCTGCTGCGCAGGCCAATGAAGATGATTTATTGGCATTGTTGCAAAAAAAGTTATAAATAGCCCCGACTTTATAGGTCGACATGATGAGTGATGACAAAATGAGTGATGATAAAAAATTGAATGATAAAAACTCAAATATTTCAGATGATGTTGAAACTATTGAAGTTATTGAAGTCGAAGAGGTGGTTGTGGGGGCCGATGCACAGGAGTCTGCTGATGAACAAGAGTCTATCGAGGCGCTTGACGCTCAGCTCGATGATTTGCTACCGCCAATTGTCAGTAAATCTAACCCATTGGGGTCACTCATCATCGCAGCGGTGTTTGGCGGCATAGCCAGCATCGCCATATTGTTTGGACTGGGTTATTATCTGGTTACCTCTAGCAGTTTAGGCGGGTTGAACCAATTGCTAAACGGCGCAGATGATACAAATGTGCTGGAGGAAAGATATACCAATATATCAACCCGCATATTGGCATTGGAAGGTGAAATGAGCCTAGCCCAAACCGAGATCGATAATTTGGCCGAGCAAGATGGCCGCCAACGGCTTGCGGCAGATGAAAATATGAATAGCCAATCCACAGAATTAGCCACAATTGCGGCGATAATAGATGAATTAAAAGCAAAATTGGCAAATGCCGAAACCCAAGCATCTGCTCCCATTAGGCTGGCAGAAACCGGTGGCTCAACCGATGTGGCGGCACTATTAGCCAGCCAAACCAATGTCGATGGCCAGCAAGATGCGGTGGTGGCAGAAATAAAGCTACAAATCAGCATCTTGGATGAAAAGCTCATCTCGCTACAACAAGATATAGAAGATAATGCCAAGAATGCGGAGCGGATTAGTAAAACTACGGTGGTACAAGGCGCGGGCAATATGGCTTCGGCCTTAGCCGTTGCAGCTTTAGAGCGGGCTTTGCAAGATGAAAAACCATTTGTGGCCGAATTAGATATATTGCTAGCTTTAGCTGGCGAGAACGCGGCACTAACCCAATTACAAGCTTTTGCCGCCAGCGGCATTGCCAGCGAAATAAACCTATATGGCCAATTTGATGATTTATTAGAAGCGGCATTGATTGCCGATTTAAAAGGTGAAGGCAAATCGGTATTGGATAAATTTATCGGCAACGCTAAATCGATCATCTCGATCCGCCGTACCGGCAATGTTGAAGGCGATGATGCGGAAGCGGTGTTGGCGCGGATGGAAGTGGCGGTGTTGGCTAAAGATTTGCCAACTGCGCTAGCGCAAAGCCAAGGTTTGGCCGGGCCAGCGCAGCAGGTTTTTGCCCCATGGGTTGCTTCGGTTAAAACCCGGCTGTTGGCCAAACAATTAATGCGTCAGGTGAGCGGCGATATATTAAAATCATTGCAAATAGCAAATTAAGCAGGTGATGAAATGATCAGACTAATTACATATTTTGTAGCTTTTGCGGCTTTTGTAACCGCCATTGTGTGGCTGAATGACAATCCCGGCATTGTTGAGTTTAACTGGTTTAACTATCACATTAAATCATCTATCGGCTTATTCATTGCCGCCATTATTATTCTGGTATTTGTATCGGTTATCTTGTGGCGTTTGGCGCATAGCATTTTGGGCGCGCCCGATGCGTTTGGCCTGTTTTTCTCTAGCCGCCGCCGCCGCAAAGGTTATGAGGCTTTGTCCAAAGGCATCATTGCTGTTGGCACTGGCGATGCCAAAGCGGCGCGTAAATTTGCCCGCATAGCGGATGAAAAACTAGATCAAGAACCGCTAACTTTATTGCTGCAAGCACAAACCGCACAGTTAGAAGGCAATAAGCAATTGGCGCATAAAGCGTTTGAAAAAATGGCCGATAAAACCGCGACAAAAATGTTGGGTTTGCGCGGTTTATTTGTCGAGGCGCAGCGTAATGACGATGGCGGCGCGGCTAAACTTATCGCGTTGGACGCGGTGGCGGCCGATGACCAAAGCAAATGGGCGCTCAATGGATTATTTGATTTGCAAACCAACGAAGGCGATTGGGCAGGGGCATTAAACAGCTTACTTATGCTGGGGCGTTTGCCAATGGCAAAACAAGCTGACATAAAGCGCAAACGCGCAGTGCTTCAAACCGCCGAGGCACAAAGGCTGGCAGATGGCCAAGCCGAACGGGCGCTAGAGCTCACTTTGGAGGCGCGCAATAACGCCCCAGACTTGGTGCCCGCCACTTTATTGGCGGCGCAATTATTGTTAAACAAAGGCAGTGTGCGTAAAGCTCACAAATTGTTAGAAAGATGCTGGCGCTTGGCACCTCATCCCGAGCTTGGGGCGTTATTTGCGCTAAGCAGAGATTTAGAAAAACCCAAAGCGAGATTGAAACGCGTGCAAATATTTGCCGAAAAAGCCGGCGTTGGCAATGTTGCGGTAAAACATCAGGCGGCGGTTGAGGCCGGCGTTGTGGTGGCGCGCGTGGCGATAGAGCAGCAAGATTGGACAGTGGCACGTAACGCGTTGGGCAGCATTGTGGCAGATGACCCAAGCGCCCGGGTGTGCACATTGATGGCCAAAATAGAGCAAGGCGAGCTTGGCAATAAAGGCTTGGTTGCAGAATGGTTGGCGCGGGCGCAAAAAGCCCCGGCTGACCCGATGTGGCTTGCCGATGGCCATATAGCAGTGACATGGTTGCCGGTGTCGGCACTCAGCGGCGAGTTAGATGCCTATGAGTGGAAAATGCCAGATTATAATTTGGCGCAAGTTGAAGCCGATTTGGCAGTTAACATTTTGCTCGAACACCAAGTGAATGAATTTGAGACGTTTGAAGCCCAAGAAAAAATCATCGTCGAAGCCAAAAGCAGCGCCAAGCTAGCCCAAAAATCGGCTCAGCAGGCGGTGGCGATTGCCGCAGAACAGGTAAAAGAAAGCCAGCAGAAATTGGTTGTGGCGCAAGAAGTTGAAGCCAAGGCGGTAAGTGTAGCGATGAAACCAGCTGTGGAAAAAGCCATCAACATAGAAAAAGCAGAAAAAGCTGACGATAAAATTGCTCTCATTGCTGATGCCGAGTTTCAGCCTGCCGATGCTAGCCCGCAAAAATCTGGCGATGCCAAATCGGCTGGACTGCAAAACGGCAACCAACAGGCTTTAAGTGTGAAAAAGCCGATAAATGCCCAAAAATCAGTAAGTGTTGAAAAATCTGGCGATAAACCCAAAAAACCGGCGAAAGTGGCTCCTAAAGACAGAGCTAAAAAGGCTTCCGGCGCAAAGGTTGTGGGAAGGAAAACTTCAAGCAAAACTGCAGTTAAAAAATCAGTCGGCAATAACGGCCCGTATAGAAGCCGCCCGGCGATTAAAGTTAAAGCTGGTGGCAAAGAAATAATTATGCCGCGCCGCCCAGATGACCCGGGCCCGTTAGATGAAAATGACAATGCAGATTTTTAAAGTGAGGTTATGATGTGGAATAAACTTAAGGCATTTGCCGAAAAAATTACCGGCCCAAAACTAAGTGGTGCCGATTTAAATGACGATGATTTTAAACTTTCTGCGGTGGCCTTAATGGTACATGCGGCGCGCATAGATGGGTTTTATAGCCCCGAAGAAGCCAAAGTTATGCATCGGCAAATTCAAAAATATTTCGATATATCCGAAGATGATGCGACATTATTGGTTAAAGATGCCGACATAGCCGAGCGCGAAGCTATTGACCTGTATCAGTTTACCAAAAAACTAAATGAGCAGTTGGACAATGATGGCCGCAAAGAAATCGTAAAATTATTGTGGAAAATAGTGCTAGCTGACAATGAGATTACCCCGTTTGAAGATAATTTAGTTTGGCGGGTGTCCGAATTGTTAGGGGTTTCGACCAATGACCGCATCGCGCTTCGAGAAATTGTGAGGGCAAGCATGTGAGCCAATTAATTACGCTTATCACCGGCGCATCAGGTGGCATTGGGGCAGAATTAGCCCAGCAATTTGCCAACCAAGGTGAAAATCTATTATTGGTGGCACGCAGCGGCGACAAGCTCGAAACTGTGGCGGCCAAATTGCGCGCACAATATAAGGTAGAAGTGGCGGTCTTGGCGCTTGATTTATCGGCAATAGATGCTGCAAAAACATTACTAACATTTTTAGGCGATGAGAAATTAGAGGTGAAACATCTGGTCAATAATGCCGGTTTTGGCTTAAATGATGCGGTGCAAAAACTCTCGACGGAAGAACAATTAAATATGCTCGACCTCAATGTAAGGTCATTGACCGAGCTAACTAGGTTAATGCTAGATCAGGTGATTAAGCATAAGGGTGGGGTGCTAAATGTGGCGTCAGTTTTGTCATTTCTGCCGACACCCTATATGGCGGTTTATGGCGCGAGCAAGGCCTATGTGTTGTCATTTACCGAGGCATTGGCCGTGGAATGTCAGGATTTGGAGGTTAAAATATGCGCGCTTTGCCCGGGCTCGACCAAAACTGAATTTGGCAAACGTGCAAAATACCAACGCTCAGAAATGTTAGAAAATTCGGCGATGATGAGCGCTCAACAAGTGGCAATATTGGGTTTTAACGGCTATATGCGCGGCAAAACCATAGTGATTACCGGCGGCGTTAATAAAATTATACCGATATTCACCCGGCTAATGCCACGTGGATTATTGGCTAAAATTATGGGCAAATTTATGATGGCCACTTAGTGACACCAGTTTGATAATTTGCAAATATATTTATAATTTCATTTCAAGGTTATTTTGGGCGCAAAAAGCCTGCAATGTATTGCGCAATAAGCAGGCAATGGTCATCGGCCCGACGCCACCCGGCACAGGGCTTAGGCTGCCGGCCACTTGGCTCACCTCTGCTGCATCAACATCACCAACCAACCTGTCTTTTTTGCCAGCTTGGGCAATGCGGTTTATGCCGACATCTATAACACACGCGCCTGGTTTGACCCAATCGGCTTTTACCATATTGGGGCGGCCAACTGCGGCGATCAGCAAATCGGCATTGGCGCATATTTTGGCAATGTCTTTGCTGCGCGAATGGCAAATGGTGACGGTGGCGTTTTGTTTTAATAATAATTGTGCAACTGGTTTGCCGACAAGGTTTGAGCGGCCAATGATAACCGCATTTAAACCCGTTAAGTCGCCCAATTGGTCTTTGGCCAACAGCACGCAACCCATCGGGGTGCAAGATACCAAAGCCTCAACCCCAGCGGCAAGCTTGCCAGCATTTAACGGGTGTAAGCCATCGACATCTTTTTCAGGCGATATAAGTTCGATAATTTTTTGTTGGCTAATGTGGTCTGGCACCGGAAACTGTACCAATATGCCGTTCACATCGTCATCGTCATTTAAGGTTTTTACCAAATCCAGCACAGCTTGTTGGCTGGTGTCAGCTGGCAGTTTATGCTCTATCGAGGTCATGCCTATTTCTTGAGTTTGTTTGCGTTTCATGCGCACATAAACTTCAGACGCCGGGTCCTGCCCCACCAATACCACCGCCAGAGTGGGTGTTTTGCCGGTTTCAGCTTTAATTTTTGCCACACTTTGGGCTAAATTATTGCGCAGTTTTTGGGCAATGGCGCGGCCGTCTATCTTTTTGGCAATATGTGGCGTCATATGAAAGCATACTCAGTATTTATTTAAACTATTTTAGCCAAAAAGACGATATTGATAGACCAAATCGCGCAGGAAGAATAAAGCCAATATCAACACGATGGGCGAAATATCCAAGCCACCCAAATTGGGGATAAGCTTGCGGATGGGGCGCAACATCGGCTCGGTAAAGCGTTGCAAAATAGAATATATGGTGCCGACAAATTTGTTTTCCATGTTAATGATGCCGAAAGCCATAAGCCAAGAAATAATCGCATTGGCAATGAGCACAAAAAGTACGATGTCAATAACGGTTCCGAATAAATTATATAACGCAAGCATATTTTAAGCCTCAATCTGTTGGTTTCATAGTAGATATAAGCGAAATATCCGCTAACGCAAGGGCGTGGCTTAATTTTTGTTGGTTTTGGTAAACGAGAGCCGCCTTTAATGGCGATAAAGTCGGTTAAAGCCAGCCAAATGTTATAATAGCTCCGGTATATTGCCAAGCTTAAGCCAAAAAAGGCTTTACATATGAAGCGAGTGAATTAGGCTCAATTATTAAGCCACTAATTATTAAGGTCAATTGAATGTCTGATGAAAATCTAAAAAAACGCGCTTTGCATTATCATAAATACCCCCGCCCCGGAAAATTGACCATCACGGCCACCAAACCGCTGGGCAACGCGCAGGATTTATCTTTGGCTTATTCGCCGGGTGTGGCCGAGGCTTGTTTAGAGATTGTTGATGACCCTCAAACTGTACGTGATTATACCATAAAAGGCAATTTGGTCGGCGTGATCACCAACGGCACAGCGGTTTTGGGCTTGGGCAATATTGGGCCATTGGCATCAAAACCCGTTATGGAGGGCAAGGCGGTATTGTTTAAAAAATTCGCAGATATTGATGTTTTTGACATTGAGATTGACGAAACCGACCCTAAAAAATTAGCCGACATCATCGCGTCGTTAGAACCAACTTTTGGCGCCATTAACCTAGAAGACATCAAAGCGCCAGAGTGTTTTGAAGTTGAAACAGACTTAAGAGAACGGATGAATATTCCGGTTTTTCATGATGACCAACATGGCACGGCCATTGTGGCGGGCGCGGCGGTGTTTAACGCTTTGCGGCTGGTGAAAAAGAATATCGAAGATGTGAAAATAGTCACCACTGGTGGCGGTGCTGCCGGTATTGCTTGTCTTAACTTGTTGCTGACCCTTGGCGCTCAGAAAAAAAATATATATTTATACGACCATAGCGGCCACATCCATACCGGTCATAATTCGGCATCGCCGCAAAAAATGGCCTTCGCGCAAGATATAAAAATCGAACTGAATGACGCTTTGGTCGGTGCGGATATATTTTTAGGCCTGTCTGCGCCTAATTTACTATCGGCAGAAATGATAAAACCAATGGCGCGTGACCCGATTATTTTGGCGCTGGCAAACCCAACACCGGAAATTATGCCAGAAGTTGCGCTGGCGGCCCGGCCAGATGCCATCATCGCCACTGGCCGGAGTGATTCGGCCAATCAGGTGAATAACGTATTGTGCTTCCCGTTTATTTTTAGGGGCGCATTGGATGTTGGCGCAACCACCATTAATGAAGAAATGAAACGCGCCTGCGTGGTTGCCATTGCCGATTTGGCCATGGTGGAGGCTTCAGAAGTGGTGGCCAATGCCTATAGAGGTGAGCGGCTAACTTTTGGGCGCGAATATGTCATCCCCAAGCCATTTGACCAACGTTTATTGGTAGAAATTGCCCCAGCCGTGGCCAAAGCGGCTATGGATAGTGGCGTTGCCACCCGGCCGATAGAAGATTTTGACGCCTATAAAAACCAACTCGAACAATTTGTTTACCGCTCGCAAATGCTGATGAAACCAGTTTTGGACAAAGCCAAAACCGCACCCAAACGCATTGTTTATGCCGAGGGTGAAGATAGACGCGTATTGCGCACTGTGCAAACGGTGATAGATGAAGGCATTGCCATACCAATATTAATTGGCCGGCCAGATGTGATTGCCAACCGCTGCGAACAGCTGGGCTTGCACATTCGCCCGCATGAAGATTTCGAAATTTGTAACCCCGAAAATGACGAACGTTATGTCGATTATTGGAAAGAATTTCACAATATAATGAAGCGTGATGGCATTACCCCAGCTGAAGCGCGCACCATTATCCGCACAAATAGCACGGCCATTGCCGCCATAATGTTAAAACGTGGCGAAGTGGATACCATGATATGCGGTTCATATGGCGAATATTTTTGGCATTTAAAATATGTATTGAGCATTATTGGCAAACGCGAAAATGTAAAACAAGTGTCGGCAATGAGTGGTTTAGTGCTAGATTCAGGCGCGCTATTTTTCTGCGATACCTATGTGACACCAGACCCGACAATAGATGAAATTGTGGAGACAACATTAATGGCGGCAGAAGAGCTACAACGTTTTGGTATAACGCCTAAAATAGCTCTGGTTAGCCATAGTAATTTTGGCAATGCGCCGACAAAATCTGCAGTTAAGATGCGCAAAGCGGTGGAGGTTTTAAACCAAATTGCGCCCGAGCTTGAAGTGGATGGCGAGATGCATGCTGACGCGGCGATGGACCCCGAAATTAGGGCGAACTTATTTCCGGACTCGCGTTTAACCGGCCGGGCAAACCTGTTGGTATTCCCTAGTTTAGACGCAGCTAACTCATGCTTTAATTTGCTTAAATCACTTGGCAATGGGCTGAATGTAGGGCCGATATTATTGGGTATGAAACAACCGGTGCATATTGTAACTGACACTGTGACGTCACGTGGGTTGATGAATTTGACGGCTTTAAGTGTGGTCGATGCCCAAATAGCCAAGAGCTAATCGGTAGTTTGCTTGGAATCAAAAAAAAAGCCAGTGTCATAATAAATGTATGACGCTGGCCTATTTGTATATGCGGCTATAATTTAACTATGGCTTAGCTTAAGCGCGGTCAAAACCTTCGATAATTTTTTGGCGCGCCACATCAGCCCCTTCAAACCCAACCACTTTAACCCATTTACCGGGTTCTAGGTCTTTATATCGTTCAAAGAAATGTTGAATTTTATCGACAGTTAACTTGGGCAAATCGTCCAATGAATTTACGTTGGTAAATTCGGTTGTCACTTTGTCATGTGGCACAGCGATGATTTTTTCATCACCACCACTTTCATCTTCCATCAAAAATACACCAATGGGACGGGCGCGGATGACGCTGCCAGGCACAACCGGTTGCGGCGATATAACCAGTACATCGACCGGGTCACCATCGTCAGAAAGTGTGGCCGGAATATAGCCATAATTGCACGGGTAATACATCGGAGTGAACAAAAACCGATCGACAAATATGGCGCCAGAGGCTTTGTCCACCTCATATTTAATCGAGCTGCCTTGAGGTATTTCGATGATGACATTAATGTCGTTTGGCACATCTTTGCCAGCAGGAATCTTACTTTCGTCCATGTTAGGTCTCTTTATGTGGGTAAGTTGTCATTAAGATGATGAATAAATTATCAAGTCTCTTCGGCCGGGGAAGCTTGTTTAGATGGCGCTTGGCTATCTGGTTCTGGGCTATCTGGTGCTAAGGCTTCGGTGAGGGCGGCGGTTTGGCTGCCAGCGGAAGCATCTGATTTTTCAGAGCTGCTCTTAACGGGTTTGCGCTTCGGGCGGCGGGTTCGCTTGGGTTTGTCATCTTCAGTGGCCGGTATTTGGGCGGTGGTTTCGCCGCTATCAGCCAAAATGCTCACTGGTGCATTGTCATTATTTTGCATGCTTGGGGCGTCTTGATTTGGTGCGTTAAGGCTTGGTTCGTTTTGGTTGGGCTCATCAGCCGCTTGTTGCTCGCGCAATTCGCGTTGGGCTTCTTGCTGTTCGCGTTGGGCTTCTTGCTGCTCACGATGCGCCGCTTGTTGGGCCTCATGTTTGGCTTGTTGCGCGGCTTTTTGCTCGGCAACTAATTCTTGGGCGGTGGCCACTATGCGTTTATAATGTTCGGCATGTTGAAAATAATTCTCGGCATTTATGCGGCTGCCAGATGAAATGGCATCTTGAGCCATCGAGGTATATTTATCGGCAATGGTTTGGGCATTGCCCCTAATTTTTACATCAGGTCCATTGCTGTCGAAATTTCTAGTCAACATATTTTGCGGTTTGTTACCACCACCACCACCACCACTGCTATTGTTATAGCGTCGGCTGTTATTATTATGGCGGCCACGGCGGTTATTCTGTTGATTTTGTCGAGCGCGATTATTTTCGTTTGGGGATCTCACTAGGATCTCACTTTTTGATTTAGATTTGATAAATTGGACTAATCATGAAAAATTCAAATGATTAGTAAATATACATTCACTGGTATCTTGTTCAGCATGTTATGATGAAAAATATTGTGCAAACGCAGCTATATTTCAACCTAACTGTATAGTGATTTTCAGATCATTCCAATAGAAATTGGCGAAAATGTATAAATGCGGGGTGATATGACGGCATTTATCCCCAAAACTGTGTGCTAAATGCCGCATTTAAGCTTAATTTTGCTTAACTCTATATTTGGCAATTATAACCCGCGGGTTTTGCCCCAAATCATAAGCCAAGCCGTCACGCGGTCTAATTTGACCATTGGGGTTTTTAGGGGTGAATTTTTGCATATCAAATTCTGCACAATCAAACCCATATTGCTGCAATATGACAAATAAACCATCGGCCTGATTGTGCCCCATTTCAAAAATAAGCAGTGCATTTTCATTCATATAAAGCGGCGCTTGTTGGGCAATGATGCGGTAAGGGTCTAAGCCATCTTGACCACCGTCTAAAGCCGCAAGCGGGTCGAATAATTTCACATTGTTGGCTAGGTTTTCAATATCTTGGCTGGGTATATAGGGCGGGTTGGACAATATAATGTCGAATTTTTGCTTGCCAATATCTGCAAACCAGTCAGATTGGATGAATTCTGCCCGGTGGCTTAACCCCAAATTTTCGGCATTTTTTTGTGCCACTTTAAGCGCTTGGTTAGAAACGTCTAGCCCCACACCGCTGGCGTTTGGATATTCGGTTAACAAGCTAAGCAGCAAACAAGCCGTGCCAGTGCCAAGGTCTAATATGCGCAATTTTTGGTGTGATGGCGGTAAAAAATGCAGCAATACCTCTATCATCACTTCGCTATCGGCACGTGGGTCTAACACCGCCGCATTGACGATAAAATCTAACCCCCAAAATTCACGATTTTGCAATATCCGCGATATCGGCATATCTGATAAAGCCAATTGGCTCAATGTCGCCAACCTGTCTAAGTCAGCGGCGCAGATGAGGTCATTTTGTTGCAATATATAATTAGTGAAATCTAACTTCAAAACATGGCAAATCAGCAGACGCGCATCTAGTTCGGCATTTGGGTTGCCAATGTCAGTCAATTTTTGCGTCAATTGCCGATGGTAGGCCGCAATTTGCATGGGCTTATATTTCTTCTTGTAAGGCAGACAATTTACGCGCTTGGTCGTCATTTATCAGTGCGTCAACCATCTCATGCAGGCCATCGCCGGCTATTAATTTATCCAATTTATACAAGGTCAAGTTAATGCGATGATCGCTCACCCGGCCTTGCGGAAAATTATAAGTGCGAATGCGTTCTGAGCGGTCACCCGAACCAACCTGCTCTTTGCGGTCCCCGGCTCTGATGTCATGCAAACGCTGGCGCTCGGCCTCATAAACCCGTGAGCGCATCACCATCATGGCTTTGGCACGGTTTTTATGTTGGCTTTTTTCATCTTGCTGAATGACCACAGTCCCACTGGGCAAATGGGTGATGCGTACGGCACTATCGGTGGTATTGACCGATTGACCGCCCGGGCCAGAGGCACGAAAAATATCAATCCGCAAATCTTTATCTTCAATTTTTATATCAACTTCCTCGGCCTCGGGCAGCACCGCAACCGTGGCGGCAGATGTATGCACCCGCCCGCCAGACTCGGTGCTCGGCACCCGCTGCACCCGGTGGACGCCGGATTCATATTTAAGCTTGGCAAATACGCCTTTGCCATTAACCGTGGCAATAATTTCTTTAAACCCGCCGCGTTCAGAGGCACTGGCCGACATGGTTTCTACTTTCCAACCGTTTAGCGCTGCATAGCGTTGATACATGCGAAATAAATCGCCGGCAAATAAAGCCGCTTCATCACCACCGGTGCCGGCCCGAATTTCTAATATGGCATTTTTTTCATCTGCCATGTCTTTTGGCAACAGCAATATTTGCAAGTCATGCTCTTGCTTGGGGATCATTTTTTCGAGCGTAGAAACTTCATCTTTTGCCATTTCAAGCATTTCAGCGTCTGACTCTTTATCATCTAATATTTCTTTTAAATCGGCAATCTCATCGCGGACGCTTATGATATTGCGCAGCATTTCCACCACCGGTGCAAGGTCTGAATGCTCTTTCGACAGGCTGATTAATTTAGCAGAGTCTGGGCCAGATGAAAGCTCAGATTCAATGGCCTCAAAACGGTTGAGCAACTGGTCGATTTTTTGTTGTTTAATCATAATATATCATCACTCAGCACTGCGATGGTTTGACACGCACGCATTTAAATAAATAGTTAGTTAGAATTATTTGCAGTTTCGGCAATTAAATTAAGCCGGGTTTCAATGGAAGCCAAATCAAGAGACTCATCATCTTTGCCCAATTTTCCCAACAGGGTTTTACCTTGGTAGACGTCTATAATGCCAGCATTGCCCAGCGAAATTATAACGCCTTTAATTTTGGGCAGAGTGAATATTTTTTCCGGCGTTAGCTCGCCAGAAAATAATATTTGTGAGGTATCATCTTCGATCAATAACCAATTATTTTGGGTGGCGTGTAAGCTAAATTGGCTTTCATCGTTCGGCAAAGCGTCTAAGGGAGATTGGGCATCGCTGGCATTTACAGCCACTATACCCTCTGTAGTGGTGGCGGCAGTTTTGGCAATGCTGGTTGTGGCCACTTGCTCAGTGCTGGAGGTAGCGACAGATTGCTCAACACTGCTAGATGTTGCGCCATTTTGTTTGACCGCGCTGCTGGCGCCGGATAGCGCTGCGGTTTCGTCAGTGGTTGTGGCTTGGCTGGCTTCTGCGGCACTGGGGTTTTTAGCCACCGCAGTTTGGCTGCGCATAATCAACGGTTTTTGCACCATTGTTGCGGTCGGGGCGGTTAAATCATCATTGCCTTTGGCAATAATTGTGGTTTCTAATGTGCCAATTATCTTCACCACCGGGGTTATAACTGGCGGCGTTTGCTGGCCATCGTCTGTGGCGACATCGACACTGGCTAAATTGGTCGGGTCAGCCGATTGTTGCAGCGTGACCATAAAATAAATCGAGCCAGCCAGCGCCGCTGCAAATATAGCGGCTGCCACAATGCGCAACCACGGAAATGGCTTTTGGCCAGCAGTGGCAGAATGGCCTAAATATTGATTGTCGCCATCTAATGAATTTAATGGGTTGGCTGTAGTGGTTGCCTGATTGGCCCGCGCCGCTGCGGCTTTTTGTTTGTCGTTTAGATTGCTGACATTAATCGAACCAACCACATAAGCCGAACCTGAGTCGCCCATTTCTGGTGTGGTGTCAGTCGGATAATCTGCCGTTCGGTTGGCTGAGAAATCTATCTCAGGTTCAACATGGCCATAATTTTCCAAAGTGGTTAGCTCTGAAACTTCGAGCGCCTCTATGGTTTTCTTGGCCTCATCAGCAAACGCGTCTTCATATTGGTCTTCATCATGAATGTCAAATTTTGATGCCGCTTCACCGGTTTGTAGAGCCGCGGTTTCGGGCACAATATATTGCTGGTAATGCTCTAATGCCAGGTCAGAATCTAGCCCCAGCAGAGTGGCATAATTATGCACGTAATATTCTATATAATCTTGCTGCTCAATTTTTTGATAATCGCCAAGCTCTAACGCTTCGATTTCATCAGCCGACAAACCGGTGTGCTCGGTTAAATCTTCAAATTTATAACCAAGTTCTTCACGCGCAGCTCTAAATTCTTCGCCCAATAAATTGGCATTGGTAGAAGTTTCATCACTCATAGTTGAACCTCCCACTTTGTTGCCGGCCATTATGCTGTTGGTTGTGTCGCTGGTGGTTGTGGCGGTGGCCGAAATTTGTATGGTTTGTTTCCGCTCAGCTTTAACAGCTTCACTGCGTTTGGCAGTTGAGGGTAAAAAACCTTTAACCGCCGCAGAAATATTTTTAAATGCAGATTGCATGTTTTTGGGTTTACTGAATTTATTATTTTCGGACATGTAATTACTTTTTAAAACGAGGCTTTAGGCCATCAAACTCACCTAATAGGTATCGTCAACTCATTATTAAATTATATAGCAGATTTAAACCAGTATTTTTTTGTGAATTATGGTGAATGAATCCGGCTAAATTCCTATTTTTACATTATTTTCCGAAATATAGTCAGAAATAAGGTCATTTATGCCTTCGCTCGCCTCATCAAGATGTTTATTTAAAAATGCAGCAAATTTTTCAATGTCTAATGAGCGTATCATCATTTTAACTGGGCCAACGGTGGCGCTATTCATTGATAGGTTTTTAAACCCGATGCCCAACAAGGCTGCGGCTAATTTTGGTTTGCCAGCTATTTCGCCACATAATGACAACGGTATGCCAGCCTCATTGGCGGCCACAACAATGGTGCGTAACATGGTCAACACTGGAGTGGTTAAACTGTGGTAACGCCCGTGCAATAAAGGGTTGTCTCGGTCTGCGGCATAGGTGAATTGCAGCAAATCATTGCTACCGACCGAGGCAAAATCGGCCTCTTTAAACAATGCTGGCAATTGCCATAACAGCGCCGGCACTTCAATCATCAGGCCCAAATTGACTTTTTTGGGCACACCAATATTTTTGGCTTCCAATATGGCTTTTTCGTCCATCACATGTTGTTTGGCAGCGCGAAACTCCGAAATGTCAGCTATCATCGGGAACATAATGTTCAATTCTTGCCCGCGCGCGGCAAGTAACAATGCCCGCAATTGGTGCTTAAATAGGCCGGGGCGGTCTAACGCCATTCTAATGGCACGCCAGCCAAGGGCGGGATTTTCTTCTTTGGTACGCCGAATGTAGGGCAACACTTTGTCACCGCCGACATCAAAAGTTCTAAACGTAACCGATTTGTCGCCCAAATGATCGAATACTTTTTTATAATTGGCTTGCAATGCGTCTTTGCCGGGGTATTTAGACAATAACATAAGTTGCACTTCGGTACGGTAAAGGCCAATGCCGGTCGCGCCACTGGCATTAAAATGTTCTAAATCAGCATCCAAACCGGCATTTATCATTAAATTGATATTTTGCTGGTCTTTAGACATTGCTGGCAGTTCACGTATTTTTGCGTATTCTTGTTGTTTTTCGGCAAATAAGGCGATTTTGTCGATAAACGTTTCCGAAACATCTTTTGCCGGGCGTAAATACACTTCGGCCGCCTCACCATCGACAATAACCGGGTCGTCTTGTTCGATATAGTTGAAAATATCGGTCACGCTGCCGACCGCCGGTATGCCCATAGCCCGCGCCACAATGCCCGCATGGCTGTTGGCCGCGCCTTCTTCTAATATCAGGCCTTTTAGCTTGTTTTTATCATAATCTAACAGTTCAGCCGGGCCTAAATTCCGCGCCACTAAAATGGTGTCTTCAGGCAATTCGGTATTTACCGATGTCGCTTGATTATTGGTCAATATGCGCAACAGGCGGTTGCCCAAATCGTCTAAATCATGCAATCTTTCGCGCAAATAAGGGTCGGGCTGGCGCAACATACGCGCGCGGGTGGCGATTTGCACTTTTTCCACCGCAATTTCGGCGGTGATGCCTTCGGTTAAAGCTTCGTGCATTTTGCGCTTCCAACCACGGTCATTGGCAAACATCAAATAAGTTTCCAAAATATCCCGATGTTCGCCAGTGCGCGAAAGGTCCAGATGTTCGAGCATATTGCTGATTGATTTGCGCAATTCTCTCACCGCGAGGCTTAAACGTTTATGTTCAGCTTCGACATCATCGGCAATTAAATTGGCAATGATGATGCGTGGTTCATGCAGCACAACATGGCCGATGGCAATGCCGTTAGAAAAAGAGATGCCGCTTAAATTTACCGGCATTGAATGGCTGGCATCGACAATTTCTGGGGTGTCATTATCTTTGCCACCCACCAAGCCTGACAAGCGGATGCTTTTGCTGGTGGTGATAACTTCGGCCAGCAACATAGACACCGTATACAGCACCTCACATTCTTCTTCGGAATATATGCGCATGCTTTTATTTTGCACGGTCAAAACCCCGATGGAAATGCCATGCTTTAAAATGGGCACGCCCAAAAAGCTATGATACAGGTCTTCGCCGGTTTCGGGCAGATATAAAAAATTAGGATGCGAGCGGGCATTGGGTAAATTTAAATGGGTGGCAGATTTGGCAATATAACTCACCAAACCTTTGCCAGCGGGCATTTTGGTGGTGTGAACCGCCGATTTTTTTAAACCTTCGGTGGCAAATAATTCTAATTCGCCAGAGCCTAAAACCAAATAGATAGAGCTAACTTCGGCTTGCATATTGTTGGCGACCAGCATGGTAACCTTGTCTAACCGGGCTTGGTCACTTTGGTCATTGGCCATAATTTCGCGTAAATCACGCAATATTTGCAACGGGCCAATACGCTCGGGCGCATTGCCTTTGGTTAGGTCAATGCTCACCAAATTGGGTTGGTTATGTTGGATATCATCACTCAAATTTTGACCCTTTAAATTGAGTTAATACCCAATTATCTCGTATTTATTTTCACAATAATCGATTCGCCGGTTTGCCAAATACACTATATGGATTAAAAACCGATTTGTAAAATATACCTATGAAACTTAATTTACATCTAAATCATAAGCGGTGTGCAAGGCGCGCACGGCCAATTCTATATATTCGGCATCAATCAGCACGCTCACTTTAATTTCGCTGGTGGTGATGGCGATGATGTTTATGCCTTTTTGGGCCAAAGTTTCGAACATTTTGGCGGCTACGCCTGCATGTGAGCGCATGCCAACGCCAATGACCGATATTTTCACAATATTAGTGGATGATAATATTTTTTCATAACCAATATATTCGGAATTTTCTTCGATCACCGCTTGGGCTTTTTTCAAACTATCTGAGGGCACGGTGAATGTCATATTGGTAAACTTGCCATCTTCAGATACATTTTGCACAATCATATCGACATTGACATTGGCTTCAGCCAAGGGGGTGAAAATTCTGGCTGATATACCGGGGCGGTCAGAAATATTGACCAAAGTCAATTTGGCTTCATCTTTTGAATAGGTTATACCGCTTACAAGTTCTTGTTCCATAATTTCATCCTCATCACATACCAGTGTACCAGGGTGGTTGCTGATACCGGTTGCTAAATTTGTAAAATCGCTATCGCGGGTGGGGCGGGCGGTTTCTGGGTCTTCAAAGCTAGAGCGCACAGCCAAACGCACTTTATGAATCATCGCCAATTCGACCGAACGGGTGAGCAATACTTTGGCGCCTAAAGAGGCCATTTCGAGCATTTCTTCATATGACACGCGGGCGAGTTTTTTGGCATTTGGCACAATGCGTGGGTCGGTGGTGTAAACGCCGTCAACATCGGTATATATGTCGCAAATGTCGGCATTTATCGCCGCCGCGATGGCAACAGCGGTGGTATCAGAGCCGCCACGGCCTAATGTGGTGATCCTGCCATCTTGAGCAATGCCTTGAAAGCCAGCGATAACCGCCACTTGGCTTTCGGCTTCCATACGTTTGATAATTTCATCGCCATTAATGTCTTCTATGCGCGCCGCACCATGCACAGATGAGGTTTTAATGGGAATTTGCCAGCCCAGCCAAGAGCGGGCGTTAACTCCCATAGACTGCAAAATAACGGCCAATAAACCAATGGTGATTTGTTCGCCAGATGCCACGATGGCATCATATTCGCGTGCGTCATGCATGGGGCTGGCTTCTGATGTCCAATTTACCAGCTGGTTGGTGGTGCCAGACATGGCGCTTAATACCACAGCCACTTGGTTACCGGCATCAATTTCGCGCTTTACATGTTTGGCCACATTTTTGATGCAATCTATATCTGCAACGCTTGTGCCACCAAATTTCATGACTATCCGTGCCATAACCGCTCCTACATTTTTGCAGGGAGGTATAACCGGAATTGCGAGCAATTGCAATGACTAAACTCCCTTGTGCCGAGTTTCCGTCTGCCCCCAAGCACCCCGGTGATTCGACGAGTGCGCCCAGAAGCCGTAAGGCAAACTCTGCGGCCAACGCGCGGAGGCTAGCTGACACTTGCGGAGCAAGGGGCTGCGCACGCAAGTGCCAACAGTGAAGGAGGCGAAGCCGAAAGAACGTATAAATGGGAGTACCCGTACAATCGGCAGGAGCGCTAACTGTCGATGTCTTTACAGCATCAACCGGTGGTTCGTTGTCTGAAACTCCTGCGCAAACTTTCAACATCACAGCTTTTCAGCAATCTCTGGGGCGGCGCTCCTGCTGAAGCTATGGAAGTCTGCATTTTTACGCCCACCTTTCGGCGGGCTAGTGGCCCCTGCGGGCGCACGCCTCCGGCGTGCTTGCTCGCCCTAACGGGCGGGCCTCAATGGCCAAGTTCGCCAACAAGTTGGCTCGCCCCTTTCCTCGCGAAGATCTGCGCATGCGTCGCGCTCACTGAATGGCACGTTGTGTGGATGCGGGGGCAGACGGTTACTCTATATATTCAGGCTGGTCTTCAACTAGCTCATCGAGGGGGTAGCCATTAAACTCTTTGACATGTTGCAGCACTACGAAGCTTTTTACGGTGGCGGCGTTGGTTTGGCTTAATATTTCGTCGCTTAAATTGGTATATTCTTCCATATCTTTGCACACAAACCGTACAAAATAGTCAAACGCGCCAGAGACTTTAAAACATTCGACAATGCGCGAATGGCTGCGGGCAAATTGCTCAAATTGGGCAAAGCTTTCCATATTATGCGAATTTAATGTCACCTCGGCTATCACCGTGTCATGGTGGCGTAATTTGCCCAAATCTATGCGCGCCAAATAACCTTTAATGATGCCAGATTTTTCGAGTTTGCGCATACGCTGATGGCACGGGCTAGCGCTCAGGTTAATTTGTTCGGACAGGTCGGCATTAGATATGCGGCCATTTTTTTGCAATATCGACAGTATTTTGATGAAAATACGATCCATTTTTAAATGTGCCATTGACTACCTCTTTGCGCTAATAGCTTGATTTGGAAATGCCTATTCACAGGTCACTTCGCCATTTTTAACGGTAAATAATTTATGTTTGTCTTGCTCTAACCATTTGGCTGTTTCTGGTGCTGGCGGCGGGTTTGGGGCGTTAAACGCTTCCAATTCAAGCGCCAGTTTTTTGGTCATCATGGCGCTGTGTAACTGCTCGGTAAAATCCTCGCGCTCCAGGTCTTTTTGAATAACCGGCATGAATTCGATAACCACTTTGCCCGGATAACGATAAAATGAATTTCGCGCCCAAAACAGCCCGGCATTTTGCGCCACCGGCATGCAATCTAAATGCAAAGCCTCGTATATGGCGATAACCCCTTGTTTTAACTTCAACACTTGACCCGGTGATACGCGGGTGCCTTCGGGAAATATCATCACCTGACCATTGTCTAAAATGCGCGATTTAGAGGCCTGCACGATGAATTTAATGGTTTTGGCGCGGCCACCACGTACAATGGGTATAAAGCGCAATTTGTACAGCGACCAGCCAAATGCGGGTATGCGGCCAAGGCTAACTTTAAACATCATGAGCGGGAATTTCAGATATTTAGCCAATAGGATAATTTCTAAAAAAGACTGATGGTTACAAGCCACAATCACTTTGCCTTCGGGTATGTTTTCTAACCCACGCACTTCTATTTCTATGCCAGCGATCCATTTTAACAAATACGGCACTTGGTGCGCCCATGTGACCATGGCATAACGGGTCATGGCCTTGGGAAACGGCAGCGCGATGACGCAAACTATCAGCCATAAAAACATATGAAAGTAGAAAACAACATTGAAAATGAGTGACCTAATAAACAGCATATTTAACTTTCAGACAGACTATAAAATGGCAGACTTAACTTCAGCATGGCAGATAAAACTATATGCTGGCAAAATAGTCGCAAAGCCTATCATAAACAAGCCTAATTCGGCGCGAGGTTTTGACTTCTTTGTGGGCAGTTACCCATATCGGCATGGTGCCGAGTTCAAACTCGGTTAATATTTGCTTCAAATCTGCCTGGTTTTGGCAGCTGCTGACCACCTGAAAACCAATCCCCAAGCCAGCTAGCAGGCTTTGCCACACAACTTCATGATTGTCAGACCGGGTGGTAAAAATATGTTTGGTTACATCTTTGCCATTGTGTTTTATGCCCACCTGTTTAAACCCATCCAAAATCAATGTGTCGCGGTCATAACCGATAAAATCATGGCTAAAAAATTCATCCAGATTTTGCGAGGTTAATTTTAGCGCTTCGGCAAATCTGGGGTATTTGTCACTAACATATATGCCCATTTGTAGCTCATTAACTTTGCGAATAATCAAATCATCTTGGTTGGGTTGATACATGCGTATGGCGATGTCGGCCTCGCGCTCTAACAGGTTATCGGTGCGGTTATTGGCGACAATTTCAAAATGAATTTCGGGGTGTTGGTTGCGTATCTGGCGGATGGCCTTGGGCAGATGGTTAACCGCCACCATCTCGCTTGCAGTGATGCGAATGACCCCGGCCACTTGCTGTTGTTTGCCGGCCGCAATCAGCGAAATGTTATCGGCATATTGCTTCATACTTTTGGCTTGTTCGGCCAATTGCATGCCAAGTTCGGTAATTTTATAACCTTTTTGGGTGCGGTCAAACAAACGCACATTCAATTGGGTTTCGAGCTGCTCTATGTGCCGCCCAATGGTGGGCTGGGTGCTGCCCAAAAATGCCGCGGCTTTGGACAAGCTGCCCATAGAAGCGACGGCCAAAAAACTATTCAGTAAATTCCAATCCATATTTTTCATAAATACAGCCTATTCAATTTTGCATACGGGTTCAACAATAATAGCGGCTGTGCATATGTTTTTGCATGAGTTAAATTGGCTTATTAACTTTAACCGGAGATAGACATGAAAAAAGCACTTATTTTAGGCGCAACAGGAAATTTTGGCAAAGCTCAAGCCCGGGCATTGTTGCAAGATGGTTACCATTTAAACTTGCTTATGCGTAACCCCGATAAATTTACCGATAAGCTTATGCTGGGGCATAAAAACGTCACTATATTTACTGGTGATGCGCTGAATATGGATGATTTATTAATGGCTGGTCAAGATTGCCAAGTTATCGTCCACGGGGTTAATATGCCGTATGACAAATGGGCGGATTTAATGCCAAAAGTCAGCCAAAATATCATGCAGGCTGCCAAAACCTTAAACGCGACCATTTTATTTGCGGGCAATATTTACAATTTTTCACCCGCAGATGGGCCGCTATATGATGAGCAATCGCCTCAACAACCGATTACCAAAAAAGGTGCATTTCGCAAACAATTAGAGCAAGATATGGCGCATTTTGCCCAAACCCAAGGGGTGCAAATCATCGTGCTTAGAGCGGGCGATTATTTAGGCCCAGACTCTTCAGATAGCAGCATGTTTAAATATCTGGTGCTGGATAATTTGGCCAAAGGCAAAATATTACTGGCAGGCCGCAATGACAAAAAACACACGTGGGCTTATTTGCCCGATTTGGGGCGGATTGGGGCTAAATTGATCGCCCATCGCGCCGAGCTAGGCTTATTTGAAGTGTTTCACCATCAGGGTTTTGATTTAACTGGCCAAGAATTGGTCAACGCGGTCGAAAAAGCGGCCGACAAACCACTTAAAATTGGCAAAATGCCATGGGGCATGATCCGCATCATTGGCATTTTTAACAAGGCATTGGGCGAGATGATGGAATTGAGATTTATGTCAGATGTGGCACAAAGCTTAAACCAAAATAAATTACAAGCGTTGCTAGGCAGCGTGCCATCCACACCGCTAGATGAGGCCTTACGCGCCACTTTTAAAGCGCATAATGTGGCTTAATCTAAAAACTCTAGCTGTTCGGGGTGGGTGGCTTCAATCATCGGGCCGCCCCTTTTTTCCAACCAGCCTCTGACTCTTATTTTCTTGCCGATTAGACTTTTAAAATCTATGCCAGTTTGCGCAAAGGCCATGCGGTTAGCTTTGCCGACATTGATGGTGAAATCGGTACGGTAATTGGCACCAAAATTAAAATATAACTGCCCATATAGATGCTCGAATTTTAGCAATTCGCCTTCGACAACCTGATAAGTGCCATGTTTTTCAACCAGTTTTTTCAAATCGGTGGCGGCAATAATTTGGTAATATTCATGTCCCCAAATATTTTTTTGGGCGCTACGGGCAACTGTTTCGGCGGCCAATAATTGCGCGATGCAAGAGCGGTTGTCTTTAAAACTATAAGTGCGCGCCAAGCCAGTTTTTAGCATATATTCCTGCAGCCAGACCTCTTCACCCTCGGCATTATCAATATATAAATGCGCCAATATGCGGTTATGCCGGTCTAGTTTGCGGCCGCCATATTTCAGCTTGGCGGTTTTGCCCAAAGCTATGGTTTCTAGTTGTTGCTTGGCGATGTCGGCCAATGGCCAGTCGATGAAGTTTTTGCGGTTTAACGCCAGTTTTGGCGCTTGCGTGCCGACCATGCGCACCTGTTTGCCAGAGGATAATATAACCGTATCGCCATCCACCACTTCGACAATTTTAAAACTGCCACCATCGGTTAAATTGCAACTTGCATAGGCTTGGCCGCCAGCTAACAGGTAAAGGCCAGAGGCAAGAATGTTGCTAACTTTTTTCATTTTTCGCCTCTTTAATATCTGTTATGCCTACAATTACACAAATCACCGCATAATAAAATGCCTAACAGCCGGTGCCGAGTTTCTATCTGCCACCATGCACCCCGGTGATTCGACGAGTGCGCCCAGAAGCCGCCGCTTAACGCTGGTCATGGGTAAAAGGGGCGAGCAAAGAGGTTGCTGAAAAGCTGTGTGGTTGAAATTTTGTGTAGGGGTTTCTGGCGGTGTGCAAGCGGTTGATGCTGTAAAGACAATAGACAGTTAGCGCTCCTGCCGGCACAGGGGTGCTCGCATTTATACGTTCTCTCGGCTTCGCCTCCTTCTCTGTTGGCACTTGCGTGCGAATCCGCACACTGGCGTGTGCGTCTTCTAGCCTCCGCGCGTTGGCTGGCAGCGGCTTCGAACGGCCGCATTCGCGCTCACTGGATGGCCACGTTGCTTGGAAACGAGTGCTAGCTAGACACTCTGAATACATCTATAAGAATGTAAGTTGGGGAGATTATGAAAATGACAAAAAAACCATCGGAGTATGAAAAAATGCTGGCGGGCAAGTATTATTGCGGCATTGATGAAGAGTTGATGGCTATGGCGGCGGAAGCTCAAACCCGTTTAAAGGCCTATCGGGCGGTGGATGATGCAGATAAAGCGGCTAAACATGCAGCCTTGGCCAAGATATTCGGTTCAATCGGTGAGAATACAATCGTTGCTGAGCCATTTTACATAGATTTTGGCATCCATACGCATATTGGCAATTGCTTTATCAATATCGGCTGCACGTTTTTAGATGGCAATAAAATAACCATTGGCGATTATACGTTAATTGGCCCGCACGTACAATTGCTGGCGTCTAGCCATCCGGCCGACCCTGAGGAGCGCATACCCGATAATTTTGAAGATCTTTTTTCCGGCAATGCAGACCAAGATGATTTTAACACAAACATTTGCAAACCCATTTCAATTGGCAAGAAATGTTGGATAGGCGGCGGCGCCATTATTATGGGCGGCGTGACTATCGGCGATGGCACAACCATCGGCGCTGGCAGCGTGGTGACCAAAGATATACCTGCCCGCTGCGTAGCAGTCGGCAACCCCGCCCGCGTGATAAAATATTTTGATGATTAAGCAGACTCAGATTTTCCGTCTACCCCCAAGCACCCCAGTATTTCGGTGAGTGCGCCCAGAAGCCTTGAGGCAAACGCTGCCTACTAACGCGCGGAGGCTAGCGAGGCCAAGCCGAGCGCACGTAAGTGTCAACAGAGAGGCTTAAGCCGAACGTATAAATGCAGACTTCCAGAGTTTAGGCATGAGCGCCACCCAAGAGCTTGCCGAAAAGCTGTGATGTAGATATTTTGCACAGGAGTTTCAGCCACTGAACCAGCGTTTAAGGCTGTAAAGACAAAGAAAGTTAGCATTCCTGCCGACACAGGGGTGCTTGCATTTATTTCGCTCACGGCCATACCGCACTTCGTGCTGGCCTACGCGGGTGCGCCACATAAGTGGCAGCCTCCAGTCCGGCTAACC
Organism: Hyphomicrobiales bacterium; assembly: GCA_013214705.1. Classification (GTDB taxonomy): domain Bacteria; phylum Pseudomonadota; class Alphaproteobacteria; order Rhizobiales; family OSC116; genus OCS116. The sequence goes on along the minus strand of JABSRZ010000009.1, from coordinate 6,427 downwards.
CAAAAAACACATGAGTTTTTTGGGTGGGAGTGTTGACGAAACCCGGAATATAGGTGCCAGCCAGAAACTCAGAGTCTACTCACCTATTGTGCAACATACCTTGAAACGCCCGGTAGCTGGCTTTTGGGGTTCTGACTTGGGTTTCATAATCTACATGCACCAAGCCAAAACGTTTATTATAGCCTTCTGCCCATTCAAAATTATCCAATAGCGACCACGCAAAATAACCCTGCATATTCACGCCTTTGGCTTTGGCATTCAGCACGGCTTGTAAATGGTCGTTATAATAGTTAACTCGGCGCGGGTCGTCCAAGCCTTCAACTTCGGCCATGCCATTTTCGGTCACATATAGTGGCAATTTGGTATAATCGTCAGATATACGGGTCAAAATGTTTTCTAAACCTTTTGGGTAAATTTCCCAGCCCATTTCGGTGGTTTCTAAACCGCCCGGCACTTCTTTGCGCGGAAACACCGGGTCAGTGGCGTCATATTGCAACACTTGACGGGTGTAATAATTCACCCCCAACCAATCTATCGGTGTCGATACGGTTTTCATGTCATTTTCAAAACCTTTCGGCATATGGCTGCCAAAAGCGGCTAACATATCGTCGGGATATTGGCCTTTAAATATGCCATCTAAAAACCAACGGTTAAAAATACCATCGGCAATATGCGCAGCCTGTTTGTCTTCTAGCTTGTCAGATGCTGGCATGTCCCATTCGAAATTTAGCACAATGCCCATATTGCCGCCGCCTTCGGCACGCATGGCTTCAACCGCTTTGCCGTGGGCAAATAACACATGATGCATGGCGCGGGCGGTGGCACGAATGTCCTTATAACCGGGGGCATGGTCACCCTTATAATGCGATAAAAATGCCACGCACCAAGGCTCGTTTATAGTGGCAGTTGTGGCAATGCGGTCGCCATAACGTTGTTGCACCAAGGCTGCATAATCGGCAAACCAGCTGGCAACGTCTCTGTTCATCCAGCCGCCTTTGTCTTGCAATTCAGATGGCAAATCCCAATGGTATAAAGTCGCAAACGGCTTGATGCCACGCTCTAACATGCCATCGATAAGCCGGTCATAAAAATCTAAGCCTTTTTCATTCACTGCGCCGGTGCCTTCGGGTATAAGCCGCGGCCAAGACAATGAAAACCGGTAAGCGTCAAACCCGGCATCTTTTATCAAATCCAAATCTTGCGGCCACAAGTTATAATGGTCACAGGCCTTAGCACCAGATTCAAAATTATGCACGTTGCCCGGTGTGCGCGAAAAGCTATCCCAAATAGAAGTGCCGCGGCCATCTGTTTGCCCGCCTTCAATTTGGTAAGCGGCTGTGGCTGCACCAAATACAAAATCTTTGCCAAATTGGCTGCGCTCTACTTTAAACATGCTAGTTCTCTTTTATTTTTTAAATATAGGTCTACCGCCTAATCCATCAGGCCGGAATTGAATTATTAACCTAGCTAATTATCGTTATTCTGTATTAACGTCAATATTCTTTTGATAAAACCCCAATTTCGACAAATTGTTTACTGGCTTAGGCAAAAATGCGGTTATGTTGGCTTATGTCTTTTATTTTCTCCATAATTGCCCCGGTTTTTATGCTCATCTTTATCGGCTATCTGGCGGTTAAAGTTAAGTATTTTCCGCAAGATGGGGTGCGCGGCCTCACGGTTTTTGTGCATAATATTGGCGCGCCGATATTGCTGTTTCGGGCCATGTTGGAGATGGATTTTAACCGCGTATTTAAAATGGAATATGTGCTGCCATATTATATTGCGGCGCTGTTGGTGTTTGCCGCATCCATTTTCATTGCACGGTTTTTGTTTAAACGCAGGCCGGGCGAATCAGTGTCTATCGGGTTTGCTGGCTGCTTTGGCAATAGCATTCTCATTGGTTTTCCAATCATTCAACTGGCTTATGGCGATACCGGCGCGGCGTTAATGTTTACCATTGTTGCGTTGCATGCGCCGGTGCTTTACTCCATTGGCATGATCACCATGGAAATGTCGCGCCGCAATGCCGAACCGCTGAGTGATACGTTGGTTATCGCCGGTAAAAACATCATCACCCAGCCATTGTTAATTGGCATTGCATTGGGGTTTTTGGGCAATTATTTAAATTTCGAACAGCCAGATATAATGGACGATGTCACCAAAACCTTCACTTTGGCCGTATTGCCTTGTGCGTTGTTTGGCATTGGCGGGGCGTTGGTGCAGTACAAATTGTCGTCGGTTTGGTTTTTGGCCAGTGTTATATCTGGCATGAAATTATTGGCCTTGCCGTTTTTGGTTTGGCTTATACTCATCATCTTTTTGGGTTTGCCGTATGATACCGCGCGGGTTTTTATTTTGCTGGCCGCCATGCCGATAGGGGTTAATGCTTATATTTTCTCAACCTATTATGACCGGGGGGTGAATGTGGCATCAAATGCCATTTTAATCAGCACCATAATGGCGTTTTTCAGCCTTAGCTTTTGGCTATGGTTTTTATCTTCGGCTTAACCCCAAAAGCAAACAACAAACTATCTATAAGCTGGTTGACATCTGCCCAAGGGTAATCGCCAATTGTGTTGCGGCAAAACGCCATGCCAATTAGCCCGCCGATGAGCATATCGGATTGTATTTTTATTTGCGAAATGGTTGGGCTGTGGCGTTGGTTTAACACCGTCATCACCAGACCCGAAAAATATTTGAAATGCGCCAAGGTGCTTTTGTTTTTTATAAAACTATCGACATCTGGCCGGCTTTTATCGCTCGACATAAATACCAATCTAAAATGGTCTGGGTAGTTAACCCAATAATCGACAAAGCTTTGAGAGGCTATTTTTAAACGTTCATTTGGGGCGCCTATATGGTCCAATTTAAATTTAATATCGTCAAATACCGCGTCTAATACCACCGCCCATAAATGCTGCAATATGTTAATTTTGCCGTCAAAATGGGCATAGATTGTCATGGGGGCGCAGCCTACCTCTTTGGCCAAACGGCGCATAGATATGGCGCTATAGCCCTCCGTTTGAAATAATTGTAACGCGTGCATGACAATATTAGCACGTACGGCCTCAACCTGTGCCAAACTGCGAGGTTTACGGCCTTGTTTCGTTGCCATTATCATTTCCCTTTATATATTTGTTGCGCGTATAATTAAATTCTGACTGTTTTATTAATGCATTATATATAACGCGTAATTATGAATATAAAGGTAACAGCTGGAAAGTTATGACAGTTTGTGCTGAGTTTCTATCTGCCCGCAAGCACCCCTGCGATTCGGCGAGTGCGCCCAGAAGCCGTAAGGCAGACTCTGCGGCCAACGCGCGGAGGCTAGCTGACACTTGCGGAGCAAGGGGCTGCGCACGCAAGTGCTAACAGTGAAGGAGGCGAAGCCGAGAGAACGTATAAATGCAGACTTCCAGAGTGCTGGCAGGAGTGCCAACTTACTATTGTCTTTACAGCGCCAACCGTTAGTTCCGTGGCGGAAACTCCTGCACAAAACATCAACATCACAACTTTTCAGCAACCTCTTGGGTATCGCTCCTGCCAACACTCTGGAAGTCTGCATTTATACGCCCACCTATCGGCGGGCTGTTGGCACTTGCGTGCGAAGCCACCCACTGGCGTGTGTGTCTTCTAGCCTCCGCGCGTTAGACGGCAGCGGCTTCGAACACCTGCAGGCGCACTCACTGAAATGCACGTAATGAGGTGGCTAATTACCTCGCTGCCCACAGCAGGCCGCGCTCTAATATTTCGTGCATTTGCGGCACTTTAAATTCATCGGCTGTATGGCCTAATGCGCTGTAAAACACCCGGGCTTTATAATATTTATGCTTCCACACAACCGGCATAACCACGCCGTCAATATGCGGTGCATATTGGCCGGTAAATGTGGTGGTGGCCAACACTTCTATTGCCGGGTCAACATGCAAATAATATTGCTCACTGCGGTAGTTAAAATCGCCAATTCCGTTTACGATTGGGTCGTCTGGTTGGGTGATTTGAATTGAATAATCAATAATATTACCCGGATGCGCCACCCATTGGCCGCCGGTCATAAATTGGTAGTTTGGCTCATCACGAAAACTATCGGCCATCGCGCCATGGCAACCGGCTAGGCCTGTGCCCGCTTCAATGGCGGCAATTAGGTTTTTCACCTCGTCGGGTTTGATGCTAATTTGGGTGAACATGGGCACAATTAGGTCAAATTCACCTAAGTTTGGTTTGGCAAATGCCTGAGTACCAGCTTCAACTGTCACCTTAAAATTATGTTTCTCTAACATATTTTTAACCACATTGGCCGAGGCTTCTGGGGTGTGGCCTTCCCAGCCACCCCATGCAATTAATGCTGTCTTCTGGGTCATATCATTCTCCTAATTGTCCAAGTTTCAAACCATCATCTAGTGCCGATGGGCGTTGGCATTGGTGTTTTAATTGAATTGTTTTGTGTTCATCTGCCGAAGTTTGAATGGCCTGCATAACTTCTAAAACATGCAGCGATAATTCTAAGCTAGCGCGGTGCGGGCGGTCAGAAATTATGGCTTGGGCCATGTCAGCAAGGCCTAAAATCCGATAATTGCCATCGCCATATATGTGGGTCTGTTTGACCTCCTGCCAATCATCAGAGCCAATTGAGGTTTTGACCACGCCTTCAAATTGGTTGGGGTCTGGCACCAAAATAGAGCCGTCTGTGCCATATAATTCAATATGCGTATGCTCGTGTTTATGTACATCAAAACTTTGCGTCATGGTTATGGTGGCGCCAGAGGCAAATTGCATGATTGCCGAAAAGTGGGTATCGACATTCACTTCAAAGCTTTCACCCTCTCTGTCGCCAGATTTTATGCTGCGTTGGGCATAGGTGGCTTTGGCCATGCCAACCACAGAGTCTACCGGGCCGAGCATATTTATCAGCGCGGTGATGTAATAGGGCCCCATGTCGAGCAATGGCCCACCACCAGCTTGGTAATAAAAATCAGGGTTGGGGTGCCATTTTTCATGGCCGGGGCACATCATAAAAGCCGTGCCGGCTATAATGTTACCTACGGTTGCATTGTCGACGATTTTACGTGCGGTTTGGTGCGCGCCGCTTAAAAATGTATCGGGCGCACAGCCGATGCGTAGGTTTTTGGCTTTGGCAGCTGCGGCAAATTTAAGCGCCTCGGCCATGTTTAAGGCCAGTGGTTTTTCGCTATAAACATGTTTGTTGGCGGCCAGAATATCTAAGCCGACTTGCACGTGATATTGCGGTGTGGTTAGGTTTAACACAATGTCGATTTGTGAACTGGCTAATAATTTATCCACGCTTAGAGCTTTTAAGCCATAGGTTTTAGCCTTGGCCTCGGCCGCGGCCGGGTTGATGTCGGCAACGGCTAGCATGTTGAGCACAGGAAATTGAGACGCGGTTTTTAAATATACGTCAGATATATTCCCGCAGCCAATTACGCCTATATTAATTGATTTCATAAAATCCTCACATCAGCAAATTGGTGGTCTTATTAACGTTAATCCTGTGGATGGCGATTGGCAATGGTTCAATGAGCGGAAGTTGAGTTATAAGCAAAATAGTTCAAATTTGCAAAATTCATCAGATATGATTATTGAGTTAAAAATATAAATGTGTAAGCTGATTTCAACCTTAAGTTAAGACCCATTTACAGACATTCGAAGGATTTAAAAACATGACCGAAACAAGTTTTCAGCCACATGGCAAACATCTAATTGCTGGCCAATGGGTGGCGAGTGAGGCTCAGTTCACATCCACACCTGCAAGTGGCGCGGCCGATAGTTATTCTGCTGGCACGCCAGATTTGGTGAATGACGCGGTTGAAGCTGCCGAAGAAGCATTTCTAACTTATGGTTATTCTAGCCGCGCTGACCGCGCCAAATTTCTAAACACCATTGCCGATGAGATCGAAAAACGTGCCGATGCGATTACCGACATTGGCTCACGCGAAACTGGCCTGCCAACAGCGCGCTTGCAAGGCGAACGTGGCCGTACAATGGCGCAGTTACGTTTATTTGCAACTCATATAGAGTCTGGCGATTATCTAGACAAACGGTTTGATAAAGCTCTGCCAGATAGAACGCCATTGCCGCGCCCAGATTTACGCATGATGCAGCGACCCATTGGTCCGGTGGCGGTGTTTGGTGCGTCTAATTTTCCGTTGGCGTTTAGCGCTTTGGGTGGTGATACCGCATCTGCGTTAGCCGCTGGTTGCCCGGTGGTGGTTAAAGCTCATAATGCCCATCCTGGCACTTGCGAAATTATGGCCGAAGCGGTACATGCAGCGGTTAAAATCTGCGGCATTCACCCGGGAGTGTTTAGCCTCATTCAGGCCAATAGCCGCGATGTTGGCCAAGCCTTGGTGCAACATCCGCTGATTAATGCGGTTGGCTTTACTGGTTCACTTGGTGGTGGCCGGGCGTT
>JABSRZ010000008.1 GCA_013214705.1 Hyphomicrobiales bacterium | reverse complement strand
TCCTTCAGAGAGTTACGATGAACCAAAACCTGTCTTATGCAAATAACCCAATCTGTTCCATAGAAACTGACGATTTACAGCCGCAGGTGCAGCCGGTATATTTCTAGGCGCAAGAAAACTAGCCAAAACTATGACTAAGCGAAAAATAAATGCCCTCTCACGTATTTTAAGGCAATCAAACCCTGCCCAAAAATCGGAATTCACCAATTCACCGCTTGTGTCCTTGATTGCGGCGCTAACCAACAGCGCATCTAATACAACCCATTTACAAAAGTAATGAATTAAGCTTTAGTATAATGCTGAATATATGGCACAAAGGTGATTAGTATGAATAATGAGGCAATAGGAAAATTCCTAACAACGCGAACAAAAATCAACAGTTATTACATATTGGTGGTGATTTTTCTTATTGAGATTATATACCTACAAATAGCTTTTCCAATTTCTAAAATAGAGGGCAATTTCTGGTTTGTGTTACTGATATTTGCTATGACATTTGCTTTTTTGGGTTGGTGTCACACAAAACTTTATGGCGAAAATTATCGTAAAACCAATATAACCGAAATTATTATTTTTTGTTTGATCTTGCTAACATATTTATTTGATGGCCTAGCCTTGGTTTGGGTGGCGATAATAATTGCATGGTTACTGTATTTGTTTTTTGTACGGAGTAAGACCAAAGTCGGTGTTAAAGTGAATTTGTTTAGAATTCTTTATTCCGTCGCCATGATTGGTCTGTATTGGGCAACTGCCAACTTATTAGTTGAATTGGCATGGATAACCGAAATATCAGCCAAAGAACCTGTGCCTGTGCTAATACTGATTTTTAATTTTATTGCATTCATCTTACCAATCTGGATAGTGGCTACAATTTTTCATTTTTGGGCTAGTTATATACTCAAACTAAAACCAGAACAATAGTACCTACCATCCCAGGAGCTAGCTTAATAAACTAAGTTTTAACAATATGAAGCCTCTTGTTTTGGACGCTTTTTTTACACCCACATCAAACACATTCAAGGAGGCTTCGGCCTCCTTTTTCTAGGGAAAAACTAGAAAGAAAACACCTATACATATGAATCGTCTACCGTTTTTAAGACACTCTTGCATGGTAATGTGGATTGGCATGCAAAAGTGACCCACTTAGATGGGTAATTGGTGTTAAAAATTGATCCACCTGTTTATGTTATAATCCGCGCATTTATGTACTGAGAGCTGCTCGTCAGTTGTCCCTATTCTTCAATGTATGTGGGGTGACTTTAGACGCATGGTGGTCCAAATTTGCATGCCAATTCACAGGGATAGGGAGAAAGATCAACCAAAAAAAAATTACTTTAGGGGATTAAAATATAAGTATATGCTGCTTACTACATCTGAAAAACTCATATTAATTGTCTTTAAAAACAGCGCCTGTTTGCCTGGTGCGGTCAATATGTAATTTCAAAACATCTGGTCGGGCGTAATGGCCAAATAGGTCAAGGTTTTGTCTCTCGCCGCGCACTTGGGCATGGTCGATCTCAGCAACAATTAAAGCTTCTTCATCTGTAACTGGGTCAACCAAAAAACTTCCATCAGGTGCAACAATTGTGCTGCCACCGTTTGAAATAATTTCAGCTCCGGCCGCTACTATTTCGTCGCGATTTGGTGTATCGCTTGGCAAGTCGCTGGTGCGCATCAAACCGCAAGCCGCAATAACATAAGAACGGCTTTCTTTGGCAATAAATATCGGCAAGTCTTTAGTGTTATGCAACCCGCCTGGCCAAACACTGACATGTAGGTTTTCACCTTGGGCATAAAGCGCAGACCTCGCGAGTGGCATCCAGTTTTCATAACAGTTCAGTCCGCCTACCGTAAAAGCACCCACATCATGCACCACAAGGCCATGCCCATCGCCTTGCGCCCATACGAGGCGCTCTTCGTAGGTCGGGTGCAATTTACGATGGATTGATTTAATAACACCATATTTGTTAATAAATACAAGACTGCAATAAAGGCTATGGCCGCCACGGTCTGGCGCGCGTTCCATCACGCCTAAATAAACAGATATGGCGCGTTGCTTCGCGATCGCACATAATTTGTCAAGATCTCCGCGTTCAATGATGACGCCCTCTTCCAAATATCGAGCATACATAGCTTTTTGTTTGGCATCGTTGAATTTTGCTCCATCGGTACGTTCAAGCCAAAAAGGGTACCCTGGTACGAGCGCTTCACCGAATGCAACGAGTTGGCACCCTTCATCGGCAGCTGTTTCTATCACGCCTGTTATCTTCTCCAGTGTTTCGGTGCGCCTAAACCAAATTGGTGCAATTTGGCAGACCCCAACGGTCAACTTATCATTTGGCAAGCCTGCATAAGCTTTTTTTGGGCGAATGATTTTCATATAAAAATTCCTTAGCTTGATGGTAGGTTAATTATCTAAATAACAAAAACAATTTCACGATCTGAGACGTCCTTAATTTTGATTGGGCTTCAGACTGGGTACCGAAAAAATAAAATTGCCATTATATAAAGAACCGCCCCAAATCGTACTTAGCGAAAATAATGAAGTCAAATATTTTTTTAATATATGTAATTCTCTACTTTGTGCTGACCACCAATTTGCAACCAAGTTTCAAATTATATTTCTATCAATTGTTTGCTCCGCTTTTTGCCTCTTGTCGCGTTGGTACTGATCTTGTTGTCTTTTTCACTACTTCAGAGCGTTACGACGAACCAAAACACTATCTTATGCAAACATACCAATCTGTTCCAAAGAAGCTGACGATTTACAGGCACAAAGTAATGAGTCGACCAGACAAAGGGGCCCGACGGCCTGTGGCCTTTAAGGCTGAGTATATTGAGCATACTGAAAAATTATGTAGGCTTGGCGCTTTTTTTCGCCTTTTTTCTGAAATTACGAGGGAGGTCAATATGATTTAACCAGCTTCAAACAGTTTTCAAAATACTATAAGCCTGAAAATCATAAGGAATTCATATTTTTTGAATAAGTCGACGACCTCAAGTTGTCCCCTCCATTGAATTCGCCTAGCCAAAACGCTTTGCTACATGCAATTATTGGCTGAAACACCTATCCAAATCAAAGTAAGTTTTGTCAATTTGATTCAAGTTAAAATCACTATTTTTGATCTAGGTTAACCATAAAGGCCAACATGATTTAAACAGTTCGCAAATTTTCCAAAATGCTAAGGGTCCGTGCTGCCGCGCGGGCTTATTTCGTGAAGACAATCAAATCAACAATTTAAGAAAACATGTACTAAATAATTTCTAGGTAATCGGATTTTTGCTTGAGCTCTGCGGATCGTAGCGCGCAGTAATACTCAAAAACATATTGATTGACATCATAATATACTGCAACTTTTTGAAGCAAGCCGCGCTCAACTGTAAACTCGGTATGCCCCGGTCCACTCTCCAAATCAGATCTATCTGTTTTCAATGACAGTACCCAATTGGAAATGAATTTTCTGTTATCTGTGGTTTTTAATTTATCAAACTCAATTGTGGCAAGAGAATACATGAACTTCATACTTCCCACATATTGATCAAAATCCATTGATTCACCATCATTTAGGCTGAATATGAATGCTGGTGACGCAATGTGAGCAAGTTTCTCGGTTTTTTTTTTTGGTAAAACTCACCCATAAAATACTCTACTAACCGAAGATTCGGATCCATTATTCAAACTCCCCCATTAAAAACACAAAAACACGAGATTGTTAGTTCAACAATCTAAACAAACAATTAAAATTTGAGTTTTGTACTTTAAGGGGCTTCTTCGCAGGCAAAAAAGCCTAACTAACTCAGACTAATATTTTAGAACGCTCCGCCCAAGATGGTAACGGAGCGTTTTTTAAATCTTAGTGAGGAGATAGATCATGATTTATATTCAAATAGCTATAATCATAGCCGCAATTTGGCTCATATTCACCATTTACCGCACATCCGCGTAAACCGTGAGGTTAAAAGCGCCCGGCAACAGAATATTATGCGTTTGATTAGCCCAGCGAACTTAAAATATATCGAGAATTCGGCCATAAGCTACAAGGCTGGCTTCACAAAATACAGTAGATTCATGGATTTATCGTGGCGCAATAACCCCTATCGGGCAAGAGAGCGGTTTGTGTGGGGTAAATATAACGGCAATACACCGAACCTTGCTAAATAGCCGGTATTTAGTTGGTACTTTGCGGCGACAAACCATAATTTAAACACCGCATATGGTGAATGTTAGAAGAGGTTAAAATGACCGAAAAAGATAAAGGCGGAAGACCAGAAGCATATTGGAACTATCGCCATCATCAACACCGTCTCCAAGCCCAGTGTGTTTAAACACGCCCTTCGGCAAGTCGCTTGTTGGTTTATTACCACCATTTCGCATGATACGGTCACCAATGGCGGTTGACATATCATTTGCAGCACCATCAAGCAATTCAGGCTCAACACCAATACTGGCATTATCTTGCAGCTTAAATACATCATCGCCAGATCGCGCGCCGTCTGACCTTTCATATGTCTAGTTTGGCTTTGCACCTTCGTCGGGCATAGTGTTTCCTTTCTAAATGTTGGCATAAAAAAACCCAGTGGAAAACTGGACTGAAATCGTGACCATATTGATCTGAAACTTGAACTTGTGTATGGTGTTGTTAATTTGGCCCGGAGGCCGATTCAAAATGACAGATAGTTTCAAACTCGTTGAATTTTTTATCAAACAATATCTGGCAAGCAGCGCCAAGCAGATGAAGCTCGTTGTGGCGCAGGATTTTTCTTATTACATCAACTTCGGCGAGCCTCTTAGCTTTAAAGAATTTACGGACAGGATGTGGTTCTTGCAGTCTTCATCTGATGTTGTTTTTGGAGAATTATCTAGTGAAGATGACATACATTTTTATAGTGAGTTCAAACTTACATTGCCTGCTCCAAATGATAACAAACAAGCTATCGGGCTTGCACAATTTGTCGTGAAAAACAAATTGATCTCAAAAGTATTTGTCGATTACCGGGAAGATGCGGATAAATTTGAAGAATTCCAAAACATGATGAAAAAAAGCCCAACTGTGTTGCTTTGAATGGCCGCTCCGCTTGATTCATTGCTTTTGTAAATGGGCAGTATTTTCTGCAATTTCTTATTATATTCTGAGTATGCCTATCAAGATAACCAAAATGCTTCGCAAACTCCCATTGCTCGCAATAATCACTACCATTGTGTTGACGGCGACATATCATTTTGGAGTATTTAGTGTTTTTCTAGGCACTGAATATGGTGTTATTGTTGCTGCATTAGTAATTTTGCCAACGGGTTTTGGCCTTGCTCATTATTTTGATACCCATGGTTAGCATGCATACCCAACAATATTTGAATCATTAAGGCTCGTTCTTTGCTCATTAAACCTGTTGAATTTTTGCCGATTAAAGCGCCGATAGCAGTGTTATCAACCCGGACATTCTTTGCCAAGTTACCAGCCTTTTTACGAGCGATATTAATTGCAATTCCTAGGGTACTAATTGGTAGCCTTAAAGGTTTGTGAACCGTATTCAGGCTTTGTTGACCCAATCCACCACCTTGAGCCATTTTTTTGAGTTGTGGCTTTACGGCTGAATTAGAATAACCAGTTTTAATGTCGCGTTTCATCTTTGCCCTATGGGTGCATTAAAATTCGTTCCACAAGAGCTTTGGATGATAATGGGCACAATTATTGCATTTTGGTTTGGTAGCAAATCGATATTTGGTGACCAGCATAAATATTCATACCAATTTAAAGCGCGTAAAGTGATAGAAAAACACACGATTGAAATTGTGGACGAAGAAAATACGCCGCATGAAGCGAAAGACATTCCCGAAGTTCACATTCAAAACAAGGTGCCAGATCGAAATATTGACAACGATGTAGTGAGGGAATGGCTCAAAACAAAGAACTAACAATTGGCGGTTATACGCACTTTTGCGTAATGAGAATATTTAATATTGTGATATTCTGGCGTAAATTAAAACAAAAGGGGAACTGCACGGAATTGTTTAAATTTATGCAATAAAACTTCAAAACTAATTTCAGTTTTGAGCGCAATTGCGATTATTGCGAGTTCTGCAACAGCGCCATACGCTAGCCACGCGACTAATGCAGCGCCATTTGATATCGCTGTAGGAGGAACAAGTTAAAGAGGCTGGAAGTCAGCTTATGATTGTTCTGCTGTAAGGAAACTGGCCTGTATAAGGGTGACTGTAAATTGCGGACCCGACAATCAAGACATTTATGTACCCGAAGCCATAAGATTAAATATTTGCCAGGCTGAGAGAGATGGAAAAACATTACACATTCACACTATGACCCGAGACGGTCATTGGCTAAAAAAAATCTGCGTTATTGGCTGAAAAGATCTGTGTTATTAATTAAAGCAAGCGGTCGAGGTTAACGCCTTGGCCGTTTTTTTGTGTCTACAATTAGATTTGACTCCCTTATGGTTGTTCTTTATTCGTTCTTGAATGTCAAAATCTGTTTCGATTAGCAATTTCCCTGATTTTATAAATCACAAGCACTCATTAAGCGTGATTTGTGGAAACTGGTCATGTCCCGCTTTCGTGCCGCTCCGTGTATTCATTTAAGCAGCGATTTGCTCAAAAGCCAAGGGGCTTTTCCAACCTAATGCAGAATGTCGCCGCCTAGGATTATAGAAGCCATTGATATATTCAAATATCGCTATTTCTACCTGAAGTCTAGTTTGCCATGTGCGTCTCCATATTAGCTCAGCTTTGATAGTCTTGAAGAATGTTTCCATAGCCCTGCCCCTGTCTTTGGGTATAACAATTACCCTTTCCTGACATAGATATTTTAAAACCCAATTCACGCAATCGTTTTTGATAATCATGTGAGCAATATTGGCTACCACGATCAGAGTGATGAATGCAGCCTTTCGGCGGTCTAGGCAAAGCAATCGCCATATCTAACGCACGTATCGCCAAATCCTTCTTGACCAACGGGAATGCCTGTGGTGCATCCGATTACTAACTGACCAACCAATCACTCCACGTGAATGCAAATCCAGCACGGCAGCAAAATACAGCCAGCCTTCACGTGTCCAAATATAGCTAATATCAACCACCCATTTCTGATTGGGTTTATCCGCAGTGAAGTTTTGTTTTAGCAGGTTAGGTGCAATATTGAACTTATGATTACTATCTGTTGTAACCTTGTGTTTGCGGGTTCTAATCACAGATATATTATTTTGACGCATCAACCTGCCAACGCGTCTATGCCCAACTTCCAAGCCAAGTTCTTTTAATTCTTCGGTCATTCTTGGTCTGCCGTAACTGTTGCCACTTAACTCAAACTGGTCACGTATATGGGCCAATAAAACCATATCAGTTCGCTGGCTTCGGCTCATAGGACGCGTACGGTAAGCACGATAACCACGGGGGCTTACATCCATAATTTGGCACAAACGCTTAATCGGTAATTTGCCAAGCTGTTCTTCAATAAACTTAAATCTCATGACTTTAGCCTCGCGAAGAACTGGGTAGCCTTTTTTAACACCTCCCTTTCCTCACGCAGTAGACGGATTTCTTTACGTAGCCGTTCATTTTCTTGAATTAAATCACTCCGTGGTTCTGATTCAATGACGTTATTACGTTCCCCCTAATCCAACGGCTCAGCGTTGAAAAAGCAATTTTAAAGTCTGATACAACTTGCTTTCGTGTGAGACCACTGGTCAGTGCAACACGAACAGCCTCTTGTTTAAATTCTGATGTAACTTTGTGTCCCATTTATATTCTCCTTGTGCGCAGTATATGCGGTTAGAGGAGCGGCATCAAACCGTGACACGACCAGTTTAGCCTTGGCACAGAGCCATAATTATGTTATTATTGATAGGTTGTATTATAATTTACCATGGGTAAGGCATGTACATATTTTCGCAAAAAATATTTATAGCGATACTGGTTGTACTTGGTTCAATTACGCTTGTAAGCGCCGATGTCAAAAAGGCACGGCAAGCCTATGTCATAAATAATTATGAAACGGCTTTTTACGAATACTCGATTTCTAAAAATGAGATGGACGTACTTGACCAAACACGTTTCGGCTATATGTATGACATGGGTTACGGTGTAGAACAGAATTACCATGAAGCCATTAGGTGGTATTCCAAAGCAGCTGCGCAAGGCTATGCAAGTGCACAATACAATTTGGGTGCAATGTATGATTATGGCTTGGGAATAGTGCAGAGTTACTCAGAAGCTGTTAGGTGGTATACCAAAGCAGCGGAACAGGGCCATGCAAATGCACAATACAGTTTGGGCAACATGCATTATTATGGTTATGGGGTGATGCAGAATTACCAAGAAGCCTTCAAGTGGTATGCCAAAGCAGCTGAGCAAGGCTATGCAAATGGGCAAAACAGTTTGGGTGTAATGTATGATTTTGGCTATGGCGTGGTGCAGAGCCACTCAGAAGCTGCTAAATTGTATACCAAATCAGCTGAGCAGGGCTATGCAAGTGCACAATATAATTTGGGCAACATGTATGATCATGGTGATGGGGTAGAACAGGATTACCAAGAAGCCCTCAAGTGGTATACCAAAGCAGCTGAGCAAGGCTATGCTAAGGCACAATACAATTTGGGCAACATGTACGATTATGGTGATGGGGTAAAGCAGAACTACAAAGAAGCCGCAAAGTGGTACATAAAAGCAGCCGAGCAAGGCTTTGAAGATGCGCAATACAACCTGGGTTTAATGTATCAAGAAGGTGAAGGCGTGGTGCAAGATTATGTCACTGCGCATATGTATTTTAATATTTTGGCAGGTTCGGGCGACAAGGAAGCAAGCGACGCGAGGGACGATTTGACTAAAAAGATGACCCCATCTCAAATCAACAAAGCACAACAAATGGCCTCCGAATGGGTTAAGAACCATGCGGCAAATGAATGATTGCCGAATAATTCCGATTCATCACGGCAGCGGGTTAAACCGCGCAACGGTGTGAGCTTGCCTTTAACCCCGGCATTTATAGGCTTGCAGTTTTACTCCTTCGTGATTTTTTATAATCTTGAGGCCGCTGCCTGATATTCGCATATTGCTATTGTCCGAAATTTGCATATTTCTTTCTCCATAAAAAAAAGCCACCGTATGGCGACCGTTGATATTTCAGTATTTGTTAGTGGGAGACGTGCTTGAGGGGGTGGATGTGAAAAAGTTTCTAATTATTATGTCTGCATTTATTCTAGCCAGTTGCTTTGGAGGCGGTGACCAAGCAGAAGCAAAAAGAACCGTTGCGGCAATGATGAAAGACATCAGCTCTGTTGAATTCAAAAATTTTGTGAGCAACGCGGGCTATCAAACAGTTAGTGATGAAACTTTTTTATATTACTGCGGGTCTATCAACGCAAAAAATAGTTTTTGCGGGTACAAAGGATACGACGAATTTGTTTATTCAGCTGGTACTAAAACAGTTTATTTAAAATCCGAATAAACCACCCCACCACCAAAGGTAATATTATGGACGTAGATGGACTAAATGACGGCGTAGGCAGCAGCGGCGTAGCCCGCGATAGGGCTCAAAAGCTTTATCGAGCGCGTAGAGCGCCTCGAACATGAGAAAAAAGAAATCACCGATGACATCAAAGAAGTATTCGCCGAAGCCAAAGGCGAAGGTTTTGACCTGAAGGTCATTCGAATGATCATAGCCATTAGAAAACAAGATTCAAACGAACGCAGCGAACAAGAAGCCATTTTAGACCTATACCTGCACGCTCTAGGCATGGCAGACGAATAGCGCACCCTCCCAAAACGCCATTAAAAGGGGTTAGACAATGAAACACTATGCAGCAGATGATTTGCCCAAAGGCATATATTTAAACCCAAATAACGCCAGATCTGCTAAGGTTTGGGACAAAGAAGCTGTTTTTGCCACCATTCGGAACAATAAAACCGATGAAGCCCCCAACGACCCGTTTTTAACAGGTACAAAAAATTCCACCACCTAAGCTAAAAAAACAAGTCAAAAGGTCATTGCGCAAAGGCAAAAAAGACAAATACTATTTTATTAAACACCGTGGCACAAATTTCGCAGAAAAAGCCAAGCCCCTACCCGATGACCCAGACAGCATAGAATTTTTATCAAAATGGCGCGAATATATGGGGCTAGATGAAGTGTTTGATCTGTCCTTTTCCGGCTTAATCGTCAAGTTTCAAGCCTCACAATTGTGGAACAGTTACGAACCTAGCCACAAGAAATTCTACAAAACTTATCTAAACCGAATTAATGATATGTGGGGCAAGTTAGAAGTTTCCGCAGTTCGGCCACTGCATATTTTAGATGCACAAGAATAGATGGCCACTAAATTTGGCCCGTCCAGTTCTAACAATTTTTAACCACCCTTAAAACACTCATCTCATGGGGCGTGCCAAGAGAATATGCCGATTTTAACCCGTGCGATAACATCTCACCCTATAAAAAAGGCGAAGGTTTCGCACCATGGACAATCGAAGCCATTGAGTTTTGGCGCGCAAATGCCGACCCTAAACTGGTTTACGCTATGGAATACGCATTGTATTTAGGCCAACGGCAGGCCGACATTCTGAAATTACTGAGGTCAGATCGCAAAGACGATGTTTTTGTACTTAGGCAAAACAAAGCCAAAAAATCTATGTGGATCCCCATTCACAGTGAGTTAGATAAGGTGATTAATAAAATCCCTGTCGATAGCCTGTGGTGCCTAACAAATTTCAATGGTGATCCATGGACAATAAACAGCTTTAAATCGGCATGGAATAAAGAAAAGAACAAGCCCGAGATGAAATGGTTTAAAGATCAGGGCTTTGTTTTTCATGGTTTACGAAAAAACGCCGTGGTTAATTTGTTGGAATCTGGCTACACAGCCGATGAGGTAAAAGCCATAACCGGCCACGAAACAACCGCCATGATTGACCACTATGGCAAGGGCGTAAATCAGCGCAAACAGGCCAAATCAGCCATCGCAAAAATAGAAGATTATAAGAACAAAAAATAGATGTAATGGACACCCTATAGGGAAAATTGGACACCCTAGACAGTTTTTAAAATGTTACAAATTTAAAAATAAAAATGTAACCAGTTGTTTTTATTGGAATATCTTTGGTGCGGATGGGGGGAATAGATTAGGTGTCACATAGTTCTCTATAGATGAACATAACCCTTTGATAATCAAATCTATTTCAGATTGTTCTTTACATTGCTGAACATTACAGAGCATACTATCTCAACTATAAAGGTGGACTAACAGGGGGACACACCTTGGCACACAAACATATTTTATCTCAGTTTAAGGCCAAAAATCTAGAATCAGGAAAATATTGTGATGGTCAAGGACTTTGGCTTTGCAAATACAACAGTTCAGCGGGAAAATGGGTATTACGACTGACGGTTCATAGCCGCCGTCGTGAAATGGGATTGGGGCCATGGCCAGAAGTTTCTATCGCTGAAGCACGTGAGCATGCCGGAAATGCCCGCCGATTATTGAGGACTGGCGTTGACCCGATAGTAGAGCGCGCAAAACAAAAGATAAAGCGGAACAGCTTAACCCTTGCAGAAGTCATCAAGTCCTGTTTTATTGCTCGTCAAGCTGAACTAAAAAATGATGGCAAAGCGGGGCGCTGGATGTCTCCAATGAAAATTCACGTCATTCCGAAAATCGGAAAAGTACCAATAGAGGAAATTGACCAACATCAAATATGCCGTGCAATGAAACCAATATGGCATACGAAGTCAGATACCGCCCAAAAAGCTCTCAGCAGACTAAATTTGACGTTAAAACACGCCGCTGCTTTAGGGTTAGATGTTGATCTTCAAGCCACCATGAAGGCAAAGGCATTGTTAGGCAAACAACGACATGAAAAAAAACATATCCCTTCCTTACCCTATGTTGATGTGCCAAAATTTTATGAATGGATTTGCAAACAAAAAACCATGACGACACTTTCACTGCGGATGCTTATACTCACCGCTGCTAGATCTGGTGAAATTCGTTTCGCAAAAATGTCAGAAATTGAAAATGAAATTTGGACTATTCCGGCTGAACGAACCAAGACAAATCGAATTCACAGAATCCCCCTCACCGCAGAATGTATCACAGTATTGAAACTAGCAAAATCATTGAGCACTGGAGACTATATATTTTCTTCACCAATAGGTGAACCACTGTCTGATGCAACTATGTCTCGTTTTATGGACAGAGCAGGCTATGTAGAGCGCCCACATGGTTTTAGAGCTTCCTTCCGCACATGGGTGGAAGAACAAACTGACACCGCCTACGAGGTAAAAGAATCGGCTTTAGGACATGTTGTAGGTTCATCCACTGAACGAGCCTATCAGCGCTCAGACGTCTTGGACAAGCGTCGCTTACTGATGAACAAATGGGCAGGATTTGTCACAAATTAGACATGAGGTAGTTGGGATTATATATAATTACTTGGTCAACCTCTTTAGCGCGGAACGACCCGTTTCAATACTAGGTAAATATTGTTCACACGCATCATGAAAAATTGCTAGTTAATTGATATTATGTCTCAGTTCGTGAATTCAAATGAATTCTTGCGTATCTTGGCCAAATCGTCTGCGTGTACTCAACCGGATCACGGGACGGTGAATAGGATATTCCCAAATTTGCGACAGAATTTGTATTGATTTAAGTTACATTTTTGCTGACCAACCCTTGGTTTGATTGTTTAGTTTTATCCAATAAATCACATCAGGCGTTAAACCACAATGCGCTTTGTGTGGACCTTATAATTGAGCTCACATAATGCATATTATGTTGCATCATGGTGAAAATTGTTACTTTTTAAGCCAATTTCAAACGGTCGACTATAAGTTCATCTAGGGCTGTTGTTCGGGTAGTTGCAGCAATCTATCGCATTCTACAATCACATACTCAGGTATACTTTCAAATTTATGCGGGTTGAGTTGCATTACATACTCGTTCTCAATATGATAAGATTCGTTGATAAATTTTGTAATAATATTATCTTCGTGTTTGCCTTTGATGATTCTAAAAATCTGTATTTTTTCATACCCAACATCAGTTTCATGATACTTAGCCATCATCTGATCATCATCATTAATTTGTTCAATTAGTAAATCATAGTCAAATGTTGGAATCATAGTTTTGATTTTAGCTTCTGCATCCGTTTTTTCTTGAGTGGTCATGTTACGATTTTCTGTCGCTGATACGAATGTTGGAACACGTCTTTTTTTGAATAAACTCGCAAGTAAATTGTATTCAAAGCTTACGTTGTCTATTATTTCAAAGTGTCGGCGTAGATAGATAGCTTTGATAATATTATCCACCTCTCCACCAAGAATATCCAAACATATATTAGCGAAAGTGCGTATATCCGTATTTGTGATTTCTACCTCACTAACTACACCTTGCATACTGGATAAAAATGTTGCTGACGGATGAGAGCCTTGAAATATTCCAGCTGTACTTTTAATCATATCGATTGCTGGTTCTATGTCATGAGTTAGCATCAATGTTGTTCGGTCGCGAAGGCTGCCTTTACCACGAAAAAGTTCGTGTAAAATAGCGAATTTTTTATTCTTATCAAAAGATGAAATGGGATCATCGAGGATAACAATGTCAGGATCTTCACTTAACACTTGGTGCATAAATAAAACTAAAGCGAATGCATTTTTTTCACCGTAGCTTAAATGATTTGAAGCTGCATCAATAAAACCTGACAAATCCTCATGAATTAGCTTCATTTTATATGAATTTGGTTCTGAAATTATTTTTACTGAGTATTTGTATCCAGCCGACTTCAAAAATCCATTAATGCTTTCCTGGTTCTCATCAATGGTTTTTTTAATTCTTGCTTTGTGCTTGTTGATTTGACCTTTAATGGCGCCAACGTGCTCAATAACCTTTTCTAGTTGAGAATTAATTGGATTGGTAACCGCCCTCGTTTCAGCTGAATCAAGCTTGTCTATCATTCCAATATCAATCTTTAGAAGAGGTAATTTTTTATCAATTTCATCAACGTCCCGTAATGAATAAAACGAAATGGTTTTTAACCCTTCTAGTGATTCAATAAGTGCTTCAATATCATTTTTCAGGCTGATTAAAAAGCTTTTTTGGGGTGCGGTTAGTTCTGTTTTTGCTTTGGTGATTGTGTCTAGATTTTTTTGACATGCATCACTGAAATACTTTCCTAAACGCTCAATAACTGCCTTCAGTACGTTAAGGTTATTAACGGCAGCTGCGTTGTACTCATTAGCAACAGCAAGTGCTGTTTCCTTTTGTTCGTCTTTATGCAAATTAGTTGAACAATATGGACAGGTATCTCCAAGTTCGAAGAATTCTTTACCTTTTATCTGCCACCCTATCCATTTTGATGGATTTGCACTTTTAATAAACATTTCAAATGGTTTCAATATAGCCGGAATATTGTCGACTTTATTGCCTGATCCGAACGCTTTCATCACCTTACTGGACTTAGAAATTGATCCGTCTTTATTGGACTTTCCGAACGCGTCACGCAAATCTTTAAGGTCTTTTGTGGTTTGTTCAATCTCTGGGTTGTCTAAAAAAGCTTTCTTAATTCCGACGAATAGAGTTTCAATTTCTTGCATTGAAGCGTCATACTCACGAGTTTTTATGAAAATATCAAAACTGTTTTTAACAACTTCATCTTGCTGAAAGGCAAATTGATTTACAAAATCCTCATCAAAAACCATTGCTGAATTAAAATCTTGCACACCACTAACCTTTGGTTGACCTGCCCCATCTTTATCTCGATTTTTAAATGGCATTAGCCCAATTAACGTCCCGTCGTCCCGTGCTTGACTGACAATGGCTTTGGCAATAGTGCTTTTTCCAAGTCCATTGGGCCCATATTTGATGTTAAGGCTATTCTTCTTAATATTGATTTCAGCTTGATTGATGCTATTACAATTTTCTATAGTAATTTGAAAGTCTGTCATGTTGAACTTAGATTTGTTTGTAGTGTGTTAGTTGTTTTTTTCAATTCCGCCACCTCCTATTAAATTATTATCGTTTTGCTATACATTTCATTTTGACTAGTGAAACAGGATATTTGAAAAATTGACGCATTTTCGAAAAAATTCTAATTAGAACCCTTGTAAATAAATATCAGGTTGCGGATTACAAAACGCAAATAAGTTTGCCCAATTCTCTATAATTATTATAACATATGTATTTATTGGTAGGATAAGTTATTTAGGGTCTATAATCCATATAGAAATCATTCAACATCTGGTTTGCCCCCCTTACTGCGGCATGAAAACATGCATAATCAAAGTTCATTTTATTCTTGTGTTTTTTGATCTATTGATACAAAGTTTCATGAGTTAGGCTAATAATCAACGCCTAGAATTATTAAGATACCAGTTGGAGTAAATTTTTTGATTAGAATATTACATACCGCTGATGTTCACCTTGACTCGCCTCTCAAATCATTAGCGCTACGGGACGAGTCACTACGTGAAACAGTCGAGGCTGCCACTCGGGCTGCTTTTACGCGGATTATCGATATTGCATTGTCGGAGCGCGTTACAGCACTACTAATCGCGGGAGATCTCTTCGATGGAAAACAACGCAGCGCACGAACTGGCGCTTTTCTAATCGGACAGCTAGACCGCCTACGAACCGCTGATATCCGTGTCTTTTATATCAAAGGCAATCACGATGCAGAAAACCCAATCATTGGCACTTTAGATTTACCAGATAATGTGCACACCTTCGATGCCCGCGGAGGGAAAGTGAAATTAACCGAGGATATCTGGATTCATGGCGTCAGCTTTGCCGACCGACATGCACCGGAAAGTCTTTTGCCACGCTTTTCTGCCCCCGTGGAAGGCGCCATAAATATAGCTGTACTTCATACATCTCTCACAGGAGCTGTAGGTCACGATGTTTATGCCCCATGTTCGCTTAGCGATTTGCTTAGTATGAACTTCGACTACTGGGCGCTTGGCCATATCCACAAACGACATGTCCATGCGGAGGTTCCTTGGGTAGTCATGCCCGGGATGCCGCAAGGGCGGGACATTGGCGAGACTGGTACTAAATCAGCAAGTCTTCTTACCATCACTGACGGGAAAATTCATGTTGAGGAGGTGCAAACCTCTGTTGTTGAATTTTCCACCTCTGCGTTAGATATAACAACTGCGGAGAATAATGACGCCCTTCGGGCTTTAATTAGAGGGCATTTACGTACCACAGCTAGTACTTTGGCTTCAACAGCTGGTGTCTTACGACTGACATTGACTGGGACCCCGATACGGCATTGGCAAATCCTTCGTGATCAAGAATATTGGAGAGAGCAGGTTGCTGAATTAGCACGAGAAATGGACTGTCTCTGGATGGATAAACTAATTTTCGACATTAGTGTTCCTTCGACAACCAATAATGGTGTATCTACAGCCACCGAAGAACTATCCAAAACGATGGAAACTATCCGAGGAGAACCAGGTTTTGTCATTGCTGCCCAAACTGAAGTTGACCTTATGTTAATGGATCTCCCATCAACAATCAGGGCACGGCTCTTGCCAGATGAAGCGGCAGCTAAAATGTTGATACACAAACTTACTAAAACTGGTTCCCAGCAAATGTTAGCCCGTATGAAAGGAGCAACAAGCTGATGCGATTGCGAAATCTATCACTAGACCGCTTCGGTCATTTTACAGATCAACATTTTGACTTCGGCGAGGTTAACGGAACACCTGATTTTCATATCATTTATGGCCCGAACGAAGCAGGCAAGACTACCACTATGGAGGCCGCACTACGTCTTTTTTATGGCATTCCTATTCGTGAACAGTATGGTTTCAAGCATCAGCGCAAAAATTTACAGGTGTCTGGTCAACTGGAGGTAGATGGGAAGTTGTATAGATTTTCACGCCTGGCCAAACGTGCTGGATCACTTGTTGATGACAACGGCATGATTTTACCAGAGACGGCAATCTCGGCTCATTTAGCAGGGCTTTCCGAGGAAGATTATCGTAAGTTACTCTGTCTTGATGATGAAACCTTAGAACAGGGTGGTGATGAAATAGCTCAGGCTCAAGGCGATATTGGGCGGTTGTTATTTTCGGCCGCCGCAGGCATTACAGATTTGAGCAACGTGTTAAAAGGGGTCAGGGAAGAAGCCGATATCATTTGGCGCAAAAGGGCTAGCAAGACAAACATAGCGGAGTTGAAGCATATTTTAACTCAGGTAGAAAAAGATATTCGGGAAAGCGATATATCGGCCAATTCATGGCGCATTATGAAGAAAGATTTTGCCGATGCGCAAGTCACCGAAAATGAAGCTCGTGATACACGTGATGCGTTGCATGCAAAAGACCTATATATTGGGGCGAAATGCCGTGCACTACCGTTACTTTTAGATATCGAAGAACTTGCTGAACGTATTGCACCATATTCGACCTACCCAGAGCGGTTGGATTTTGACCCAGAAAGCTTAGTTAACCTAATTACTGAAGAAAATCACGCAAAATCTGACATACAACGCTTAGGAGAGGAAATCGAAGAGAAGACCAAAACCCGTGACAGTGTTCATTTAATGCCGAAGTTAGTTGCCTTGTCAGAGAAACTTGATGTACTGGATGAATTGCGTGCGCGAGATGTAACGGCTGGATTGGATCTTGACCGTCGTCGTCTTCAGGTTAGTGACGCTCATACCGCTATGGAACTTGCTTCTCAAGAGCTTAATCCTAAAGATATAACCATTCTTAGCAACCTTGTCCTCTCATCGGCTAAAATTGCTCAGCTCGAAAAGGCACGAGAAGTGCTGCGCGACACGGAGGCTGCAACAGAAGCGGAAGCCCGCGAAGTTGCCGACCTGACTTTGCGGCATGACGAAACGAAGGCGAAGTACGACCTCGCGGAAACTAAAATGCCTGTTAAATTGGGGATAAATAACATCCTTACTCGCTATGACGTGGATCGTCTGGCACCAGCCGTGGGCAATGCTCAACTAGCCACTATCACAGCGCAAGAGGAAGAGCGTGCTGCACTAAATGATTTGGCAATAGGGAATATCCAGTTCGAAGTTCTTCCTAATTGTTCGACCAGCCTAATTAAAGCGAAGGAATGGTCGAAGTACCAACTAGATCTCGACAATAAAATTGATCGCGTTAAGAATGAATTGTTGCAACATGTAGAGGGCATTGCAGCTCGCAACGCTCAGATAGATCAGTTAATTTCACGCGGAGACCTTACGACTGATGCTGAAACTAAGGCCAACCAAGATGAAAGAGACCGTTATTGGGTGGCCCATCGAAAAGAAATGAGGAAAGAAACTGCCCATCTTTTCGAGACCTCAATGTACGCGCTCGATATGGCGATGCAATCCCGAGTCTCTCACGCAAGTGGTCTTGGACAATTACGTCAAGTTGAATTGGAATTAGCCGAGTCAAGGGCACGTGCAGAACAAGCCAAGATCCGTTTGGATGAGCTTTCGAGTAAACAAATGGAGCTAGAGGTTGAAATTAATAAAGCAGCAGAAGGCTCCGGCCTTTCTGTTCCGATATCTGCTCCAGAATGGCAAGATTGGGTGCAGCGGTACAATTCAGCTGTTGAAGCCACAAATAAATTCGTAAAACTCCAAAACAAACATAAAACTGATTTGGATCGAGGACAAAAACTACTTCAAGCTCTACATCCTCACCTTAACCTTGAAAACCCAAATTTCGACAGTGCATTGACCGCAGCGCGCATTCTAGCAAAAACCGAGCGTGAAGCTATTGCCGCCTCCAGCAATGCACTAGATGCGCTTGTTACGCTCAAAGATGATCTCAGCCGTCGTCAGAAAAAAGAAGCGTTGGCGCAGAAGCACGCAAAACAGGCTAAAGGAGCATGGTGCAATTTAGTGACTGAATTTCTAGGAGATGCTGTTCAACAAAAAACATTACTTGCATCGCTCGAGCCTCTGCGAGACCTACGCGAGCATGATAAGAAGCGCGTAGAATCTGCACAACGCGTGGCAACGATGGAAGCTGACCAAACACAATTTTCCGAAAGAGTTACTGCTCTCGCGACGGCCCACGATATAATATTGGCGGGCAGCCCTGCGGAAACATTCTCCTTGCTTAGTGGACACTCTGAAGCAGCCAAAGACGCTTTAAACCTGGTGTCAAACTTATCTATAGAAATTGAAAAAGCCAGAAATGATCAGACAGCCAAGCAAAGGCGTTTAAATGAAATTAACCAAGAAGTAGATGCCAAGAGCCAAATTTTTCCTAATAACGTGTTAAGTGACACAGCAAATGCATTATACCTTGCTACATCACAAGCAAAACAGGTCATTATCGACCGTAATGAAAAAGCCAAATTAGAACGCGCGATTCTCATGGATTTGGGATCCTCAGACATGATAGTTTCCCATGAAATTCTTGATGGAGCCACGAAAAGTACGCTACAAACTGAAGGAGAAATGGTCAAAGCGGATCTCCTTTTCGCAGAAAACCAACTGACCGAAGCGACAGAAATGAGAGTAAAATCCGCTCAAGAACTGTCCCAAGTCACAGGGAATTCTGAAATTGCGACCCTCACTGAACGTAAAGCCACACTTGAGCTGGAACTAGAAGAATTGGCTCTAAAGCATTTAGAATTGTCGCTCGGCCACAGACTAGCTGATGAAGCAATTCGTCGCTACCGAGACACCCACCGTAGTGGGATGATGGCAGCGACTGAACGCTGCTTCGCTATGCTGACTAAAGATGCTTATACACACTTAACGACCCAACCGGATGGTACAAGTGAAATTCTATTGGCAGTCAATGGAGATGGTATATCCAAGCGTGTGGACGAGCTGTCCAAAGGAACACGTTTTCAACTTTACTTAGCTCTTCGCGCAGCCGCTCATGAGCAAATGGTTTCTCAAGGTAATAGCCTACCTTTTTTCTGTGATGATATTTTCGAAACCTTTGATGAAGATCGTACTAGCGCTGCTTGTCGTGTCATGGAACAAATCGGACATAGAGGGCAAGCCATCTACCTCACCCATCACCAACATGTGGTCGATATTGCGATTAAAGTTTGCGATACCCCCCCAACTATTCACAAGATATGAGTTGAGTTATTCATTGATGGCGAACACGCAAGTGAAGATTTTTTTCAATGTTTTATTTAGGTTTATTTTCTTCGGCATTACCATCAAAGTTTCTTATAAAAATTATTAGGATCATTGTCTTCACTAAGTGCATATGCCAAAAGTTATCCCTCCAACAATCCAAAAGATATCCCAACGGAATGCCCAGAAGCAAGGTTCCGACCTACGCATTGAAACCATTACTGAAGAAGATCACATCAGGCTCGGAACAGATTTTGACGCCATCATCGATGCAGGAACGCGCGAACTTACAACACACCCCAATTCTGAGTTCCTTATGACTAATGAATCTGGGCCAATTATACCCCCAAATCCTAGCAGTAAAAATAAACAATCAACTCAATTTAAAGTACAATATCCTCGCTCGAATGCAGAAATTGTCATTCTTAATAACATTACATATCGATGAAAATTTCAAATGAAACCAATTCAAAAAAAGTCCTTATTTTTACTATTTGCAAAATTTGAAAAATCAAATAAATTCATAGCTCTCAAATAATTGACAATAAAAAACTCGAACTTGGACGCGACAATCATGAACTGCGCAATTTCCTGTTCCAATATACCCTCCGACTAAACTGTTGGCTCCATTCTAGTCTATTCATGGTTCCAAGGCCAATGACATCTTATAGTCGATCAACCAGCAAAATGCCGTGTATAGAATGAAATTTGCCGCGTGATTAGTCATGCGAAAACAAACCCTCACCATAGTGCCAGTCACGGTTCGTTCGATAAACTAGGAACTCATTTAGACCAGGGTAAGGGGGAGTGGATGCTTTTTCGCTACCACTATACTGCACGACCCTTTGCTTCCAGCTCATGTCTTCGTATGGGCCAGAGAGTACTGAGAGCCGGCCTTCCTCAAGAAAAAAGGTCGGAAGAAAGTTAGCGCGAACCTCGTCACATACCAGATTTCCAGCGCGAGTTAGCTCTAGGCCAAGATCTTGAACTAAATTTACATGGTATTCGAATTGCTTAAAGAGTTGACTATACCGTGGCTTATTCCATTCATCAATTTTGTAGAATTTCTTTGTTTCATGAAATGTTGCATTCGCATATGGCTTTATCGCGTGTTCTTGAAAGGTATTTAATAAATCTCGGGCGATGAGCGCAAAATTTTGCAGGGAAGCTATGATGGTTGGATATTGTTCTGGCCATACGCGCTTAATCGTCCATCCAGGAATACCGTCAAGATCATGAATCACTTCTTCATCTAGACTAGGTTGACCGAAGATAAACAATCGTTGCATACAATGTTGCCATTGTTGGAGGTGGCTTCGTTGAACCCACTGGTCAATGTAAGAGGCAAAGACCTCGTCATCACGTTGCTTTTGCGTGTCATACTCAGGCAACGATTGCTTGACCCATTCCTCATGCTCGATCTTGAGCTTCTCAAGGCGATTTATTGGCCAGGTTTCTGGCTGAGTGTCAATTTCGCGGTGGTGGTTGCGGCACAATAAAATCAAATTATCGTAGTGATCCCGCTCCTGCAACGTGAGGGGGGAGACACCTCTGGGACCGTCCACGCTGTAAGCAACCATGTGTGCCATTTCGCCAATGAGCGCAGGGTTGTCGGTCTCAGTTTCATCCAGAACTAAAGTCTTTTTGCAATTAGTCATCGAACAACGAGCCGCTGCTCGCCCCCATAGCATCTTGACCGCTTGGGTCGTGATCGTCATGGCCTCTCCTTAGGGTATGAATTTCGTGTTCTTTGTCGAGTATCAACTTACTACGTGTAGAAAATTTGTTTAACATCAAAAGTTCAAACTATCTGGGTTTCACACAAATATCGACACAAGATGAGCGATTATGTGTGAATCTCCCCAGATTTAGTAGACACTTCAAATCTTCTATAATTGTTATTGTTCAAATTCTATCGTCGACATCAATCTTTTGTTGCGCGACGTATAAAATGTATTTTGATTATGGTCTGAACGGCTCCGGCAAACCCGGGGCGGTTCAGTGTGCTTGGTTGTTGGTCTTGTTGTCATCTTCACTCCTTGAGTGTGTTACGATGAACCAAAGCCCTATCTTAGGCAAATAACCCAATCTCTTCCATAGAAGCTGACGATTTGCACCGAGCATCCTCAGATTGATAGCCCATTGTATGAATTTATTTCTGATATTCAAGCGTCTATAGGGAAATTCACTATCCATCATGAGTTTACAATGTGCACCCATTAGTTTTTACTCGTTGTTTAACATTGTGTGTTGCACCTCTAAATTCACATGATTATACTGGTAAGTGGAAATAATTGATTGGCTTATTTATGAAATTTCACGTGCTAAAAAGAGATTCAAAAAGACCTAAAACTGGGGAGAGTGAAGTTTATTTAATTATAGATCATTGGAATGATTTTTCATTTGTAACAATGTTCGATGTCTATGTTTTTGATGAAAATGGAAATAGTTTTGATTTGGATACTGTTAAAATAGGCTTCATGGGACAGATTAAAGGCGAACCAACATATAGTCAAATTGGAGATTCATTTAAAAAACTTCCAAAAGGATGTTTTTCTCTCGGCACGGGAAACCAATATTATGCCGACCTTGGAACAAAATTTACTGATGATTTCAAATTAAAGTTCCTTGTTGCCATGCGTGATATTGTATTTGATGAAATAAATTTGGATATTGCTATGTCAGAGTCAGTATTCAAGACGTCACTACTCAGAACTAATAGCCTTTCTGAAATTAAGGGACAATTTAAACGATATTTATCAGGCGACGTTGTGCTTACAGATTTTGACTTCTTTTTTGAACACGAAGGCGGTGAAAAAATAGCTCCTATGGAGTTGGACTTTTTTGTTGAGGCTAATTCCAAACCAAGCACAAATATTCACGCTATTATTGGTAGAAACGGTATAGGTAAAACAACAATCTTAAATGAAATGATAAATACAATTACCAATCCTAAAAACGCCGGAGGAAAGTTCTTAAAGGCAGGAAAGTTGGGAAAAAGAAAAATTGGAAATGATTATTTCAGCAGCCTAATCTCAATCTCATTTAGCGCTTTTGATCCATTCAGCCCGCCAGTAGACCAACCAAATCCTGAGTTGGGGACTTGTTATTATTATGTCGGCTTGAAGGATTGTTTAGATGATTCCGGCATTCGTTTGAAAGAACTCTCAGATTTACACAATGAATGTGTAGATAGCCTTGTCGAATGTCTAAATGATAAAGAGAAAAAAAGACAATGGGAGAAGGCCATATTAACTTTGGAGTCGGATGAAAATTTTGCCGAAATGCAACTGTTGACTTTATGTGACCTTGAAAAGAAGGGCTTAAAGAATAACGCGTTAGAACTTATGCGACGTATGAGTTCAGGTCATGCTGTCGTTCTATTAACAATTTCTAAATTAGTTGCGCGAGTCGGTGAAAAAACCTTAGTTCTATTGGATGAGCCAGAAAGTCACTTACACCCACCTCTTTTATCAGCTTTTACGCGAGCCCTGAGTCAACTCTTGTACAGCCGGAATGGTGTAGCAATTATTGCTACTCATTCGCCTGTAGTGTTACAGGAAATACCCTGTTCATGCGTCTGGAAGATTACCAGGTCCAGACTTGCTTGGTCAAAAACAAGACCAAGCGTAGAAACATTTGGTGAAAATGTTGGTGTTTTGACTCGCGAGGTATTTGGGCTTGAAGTAACGAAATCTGGCTTTCATACATTATTAGAAAGTGCTGTGTCAAATGGTTGGTCATATGACGAAACATTAGATCAATACAATGAACAGCTCGGGTATGAAGCCAAAGCAGTCTTGCGCTCTATGATTGCTGATCGTGAAAAAGTAGTTCAGAAACATGATTAAGCTAACGCTTCCCGACATTAATGCAAAATATCTGTATACGGAATGCATCAAGGGCATAGCCGATGACGCTTTAAGGTTGAAACTTCAGCAAATTGAAAATGAAATTGAGGCCGCAGAAACAGTGTATTTACAAAAAGCAGATCTCGAATTGATTTGTGAAATAGCGGCTATAAATAAAAATCAAAATCCAATTGTAGCCGGCAATGTCCTGAAATCTGATCTAACTAAGCTTTACGATCAATATCTGGTTCCAAAAGTAAAATCTGCACGAGAATATTACGATGAAATATTTGTGGCGGTAAACGGCGTCTGTCCTTTTTGTGCTGGAATTGGAACAGCTAAAACTTTAGATCATTTTTTACCAAAAACAAACTTTCCTATCTATTCTGTAACCCCAGCAAATCTTGTCCCTTGCTGCCGTGACTGCAATACTGAAAAAAGCACAACATATGCAACAATACCTGAAAAACAATGTATTCATCCATATTTAGATAACGATAGATACTTTACCGAACGTTGGCTAACTGCCACAATAGTCCCAACAGACCCAGTCTCGATTTCATTTAGTATTGCAGCACCACTAAATTGGGATGATTGTTATAAGCAGCGAGTAGGAAATCACTTCTACGAATATGGCCTTGCGGCTAGATTTAGTAAAGCAGCGGGCGCTGAAATTTCAACGATTGTGGACATGCGAAAAGGAATAATGATGAATTGTTCAAATGAGGACTTTCGAGACCAATTAGCGGGTACCGGGCACGATAATAAATACCTTTTAAACGGTTGGAAAAGAACTATGTACATCGCATTATCTCAAAGTCCTTGGTTTTGTTCTAAAGAGTTTTGAAAATTGAATAGACGCTATGATTATGGATAAGGTATATTAAACTTAATTAGAGACAAATTGCATCACCTTTTATCAAACATGTCCACTTTACTTCGCAGAATTTTCCCTTAAAGTGGTACGAGCGGATGTGCGGAGTTGTTCAAGAGGCCACTGTTTGCATTACCAGAGGGGGTTCTCATGAAGCACAAAACGATAGATTTGTTGGCAGAGGTGAAACGGGCAGTTTTGCCCGACGGATTGCATGGATTTCTATTTCCACTTTATGAGTCAATTTCAAATTCATTTCATTCTATTGAAGATCGTTGGGAAGACACCCTTGAAGATAAAGGCCGCTTAGAAATCCAATTCGATACGGACAAGCAGTTAATTGCCGTTGCAGACAACGGAAGTGGTTTTAATGACAAAAACCTGTCGGCGTTTCTGACACCATTGACCGGGAATAAATACGAAAGAGGTGGAAAGGGATTTGGGCGTTTCATGTCATTTAAAGTGTTTCACCAAGTCTTTTATTCATCTGCACATACGCAGGCCAATGGTAAGGCTACAAAAGGCTGCTATTGCTATGATCCGTTTTCCAAGGACGACAATCTGGTTAGTGTTGGCGAAGCTGCTGGTTCGGGTGCGCACCGCTTTGACTGTGGCATCACGGTGTTGATGCAAAAGCCACTGGCCGATTTTAAAGAATACTTTATCCTTGATGGTAAAGATCGGCGGTACAATCACACTGCCGAAGACATTGTGACAGCTGTAATGGACCATTTTCTAATCGAGTTCATTCAACGAAAAGTACCAAAGCATTTTAGTCTTGATATCATGGGCGCAACATTCAACCTTTACGACTACTTTCACGAATCTTTGTCTATTGGTGGATCTAAAACGGAGGTTCTTCCCATTGGAACAGAACAAATAAAATTTGATTTCAATTACTTTAAAGTTGGAGAAGATCAGGCGAAAAAACACCGTTTGTATTTTTACGCCAATAATCGTGCCGCCAGCGATCTTGAAAATATTTCGTCCGGTTTGAATGACAAACCATTTATAGAAACGGTTGGACCAAACGAGAAGAAGTATTACTATCTTGTTGCGGTATCAAGTGACTTTTTCCGTTCGTCGCAATCACGCGATAGGATTACGAATCTACATAGTAAAGTCAATTTTGGCGGCAAAAACAAGTCTATTAAGGATCACCTGATTGCCATTGCAAAGCAGCATATTCTAGAAATTGAAGCGACTTATACCACCAGCCGTAGAGCTAAAATGCAATCACAGGTGGACCATCTCATAGCTATTGATCCACTATTGCGACGCGGTTTGGGTGGTGGGACCGCTGCAGACTTTGTTAAGAAACGATCCATTACAGAAACACGGGAACAGCTCGCCTCAGATCTTTTTGTTGAGCGCTTTCGTAGGAAATTTGACTTTACCAAACTAGACGAGAACGCCAGCATTGAACAGCTTGTTGATATTGTCAGAACTAAAATACCAGAAGATGCGAAAGAGGCATTGGCCGTCTACGTCGCTTACCGCAATCACGTGATTCAGATTTTTCGGGAATTGCTAAAAAAGCACGATGACGGCGTTGCTACCGAGGACCGGGTACATCAGCTAATCTATCCCCGCTACAAGGACAGTGATGAGATTGACTATTCGTCCCACAACCTTTGGCTCTTGGACGATGATCTTGCATATGCACGTTACATCTCCAGTGACCGCACACCACATGGCAGCGCCCGTGGCAAGGGAGAATTTGCCCATGATCTTCTGATCAATAACGACAATGAGTTGATGATTGTTGAGATGAAGCGACCGCAAAAGAAAGGCTATAACGCGACAAAGGAAGGCAGCACCAACAACCCTGTGGACCAACTCAAAAAGCAAATAGCTGACATTCGAAAAAAGAAAAAAATTATCACTTCGGGTGCACGGGAAGTAGCAATTTCGCCTGATTCGATGGTGCGGGGATACGTATTGGCGGACTGGAATGACAGCCTGCAAAGCTATCTAGAGAATGAAGACTTCACAATTACCAAATTCGGTGGGCAAATGGCCTATCGCTACTACAACACACTCAACCTCATGTTGGAGGTGGTGGCATTTGATCGTTTAGTTGACCGTGCTAGCAATCGAAATGAAGCCTTCGTTCAAATGCTTGAAGGGCGGTCAAACTATGATAGAAAGACGAAAGGAACTCTGTCAGGCAACGAGTGAGCCAAGCTCCGTTGAGTATGAGAAAAATTCAACACCTAAGGGTGTTCAGTGTGAATTGGCATGCAAAAGTGACCCACTTAGGTGGGTATTTAATACTCCAAAATAGTCATAAAATAATCACGCTATTAAAGTCATTAACCAAAATAAATCTTTTTCTTGTTAAAAATTGTTCCAAATAATTAAATGTTCATAATATGTTCTGAATTATGGCCAAAATAAACGGTTATGCGGGCACTGGGCCCACTTAGATGGGTAATTGGCTTTTAAATTTGATCCGCCTATTTATGTCATGATCCACGCATTTATATACGGAGAGCTGCTTGTCAGTTGGCCTTTTTCTTCGATTGGGGCGGGGTAGTTTCAAACGCCAATGGCGGGTCAAATTTGTATGCCAATTCACACGTCAGTGCAAAAAAAGAACTGATAGAGTACGGTTTATTCTCTGATGAGCAATTACACATTATTTCTTAGTGTTAGTACATCATATTTTCACGTCAGATGGATGTAAAAGAATGCTTAAGCCAAAAATTCAGCCGTTAGTTTCAGAAAACTCATTTATATGCTGCATAACCTCCTGGAATTCAGAATATTCTGAATTCTGGTACAAGTGGCTGGTTCGATTAGTGGGTCGAGATGGTTCACATCGAGCAAGATAATTTCTTGCCAACAAAAACACCGCTTTAATCAGCGGTTTTTTGTTTACTGGAGCGTTCGAGTTAAAGTTTTAAAATCCTGAACTTTAAAAAATAACTATATAACTAGCCATTTGTCGGTTCGATTCTTCTAAGGTTCGTGTTCATTCCTATCAAATGCACCCACTTTTTGACTTAGGTTTTTTTCCAAATGCTCGTTCACTCAAAATTTGCGAAATTGCCATCGGCCATCCGTAAATTCGGTGCGGAGAACAGCAATCTAGGATCGGGTGTTTATCAAAAACTAGACGCCTCCGACCGATATGCCTCGATACTCTGTAAGTTTCCGTATTAGCCGTTTTTTTGCATCGGGTTTCAGTACAAAATTCGGAACTGCGCCCAGGTTGGTCTGGCAATCTTTTCTTCTTGCGATGAAGCGAATAAGCTTGTTCTCTGCCTCTCCTTGAATCCCATCAACATTGTCAGAAAACATTTTGTCATATATAGTCAATATGACGAATTTAATGCCAGGCAAACGCGTGAATCCAGAAATCGGAGATCGTGAGCTAACAATACGCTTCAACACGTAGGGAGCTTCTTCCCATTCCCGATCGTTAGCTCTGATGTTTCCAAAATCGGATGAGCGAATAGCGTTGATCAGAAGTGGGACGTACTTTGAAGCAATATAGTTCGATTCCATTGACGTTAAACTAATATTGAAAAAGATCTTTTCGATTAGACGTTGTGCTTCGGGCCAATCCGGTTGTTCCTCGTCTGGTCCAGACATCTCGAACTTAGAAAATGCAAAATCGCGAAATGCTATCGGTTTAAACTTGTTGCCATCCTTTTCCAGGAAGAAATTTGAAACGGTATGTTTCGGTTCCTCGTTAGGAGGTTTACCAAATCCTTCAACAGAACAACCAATGCCTTTAAGGCGAGCTTCTGCCCGATAAGCTTGAGAGGATTGATTGGAGAAATTGAGAGATAAAAAACGGGGATTCTCATCAGGGTTATCACTATCAATTTGCCGGGGACGAAAGCCAATTGATCCCGGAATGTAGGAACATTTGAAAAATACATCTTTATCGAAAAGAAAGTTTCTTACTCTCTTGTAGTACGGATAAAAGTCATCAACATTCTCGTTTTCGTAGAACGCACCGTCGCTAGCGGCAATGCAGCGACCACTATCGTATTCTGAGAAAAAGTCCTGCAGGGAGTTGTGAAACCACTCCATTTGAGTGCGTAAATCATCAATCGCGTGGTCTGCCAGGGATTTTGTTCCCAGGATGTCTATATATCCACAATATTTCATTTGTTTTTCTTTATTGGATCTGGTGTAAGTGAAACGTCGGAACCGTTAACATCGACGTTTAGTCCAGCGATGTACTTGTTATCCAGCAGCTCACCTATGGTTTTCCTCTCTGTAGAAAATGCGCCTTTTGATACAAACCGAAAACTGTTGATTCTGGCATTCGTTCCAAACAGGCTACGAATTTTGTTTCTGGTCTTAGGATTCTTTCTTACAGAGCTGGAGCGACGCAATACCAGTATTGTATAGCTCCCGTCAGGCAATTTCGATGCGCTTCTAGCTATCCTCGCCATTGGAAGTTGCTTGCCAAATCCAGGAACGGATTGCAAAAAATGTCCTCTTTTTTGACTCTTTTTATCAAGCTCAATGACTCTTGGGTGTTTTGAGATTGTTGCCTCAGACAGGCTGTAGTTGAACCTGTTCCAGGCGTCTATCGTGGACTTGGCCCGGCACTCTATGTCGTTGTCAGGGCAATTATTGAGGGCAGACAGTGGCGCGTATCCAGCGTCTTTTGCAATTTGACTTATGTACGCTTCCGTGGAGTTCTTTTTAAAGAAACGCGCTTTTTCTCGGAACAATCCAGGTAGACCGCCTTGACGTACTATCAACCCTGAGAACATATCGTTTTGTGTCAACAATCTGCCGACAAAGATATCTATAAAGATGTCTTCAACGAAACGTGTCGCACGACGTGACGGGAGCGAAACTCGACAACCTGTTGCGCCAACTAGAGCGGTGATTTTAGAAAAACTACGTGTCTCTTCCACGACGACGACAAGCGTGTTTTTTGCAAGAAACCGCTTTACTGTTTCGTTCGGAATATTGGTATTGCTATAAATGACACGGATTTCATCTTTGTCTGAATGACCATCTGTTACGGACTCCAGTATGCTAACAACTGGATTTGAAGAGTTCGAATACGACTTTATCTCAAAGTTCAGTGACTTTTCACTAATTTGAAAAATATCTTGAATTTTTCCAATTACGTTCTGGGCAGTTTGTTGAATTTCTACTGCTGTGCCCGATGGCTGAAGTGGATGATTCACTGGGACTATCAAAACGCCTTTTCTGCTTGCCATCACTCTTCCTTTTTATTAAGCGTTGAACAATCTAATTATATAGAAAACGGCTATTAATGCCAAAATCACAAACTCAAGACTAGAAAAATCCGCGTCAAACAAAATGATCGCTATTACGGAGCCCCCAACAATAGAAGCCGCTCCCATCAACAATATCGCTCGACCTAAATCAACTTTTAAACTGTAAAGAGAAAAAATGGAAACTAGAGAAAGCGTTCCAACTAGGAAAGCCATTACGAATGTTATAGATGATATATTGCTCCAAAAGCCCCCCGGTTGGTCGGCCGCTCGCTTTATGAAGATGTTTAGAAGCACGTTGATAAATCCAATAGCGATACACGCCACACTCACCGTAATGGGATTTACGTTCATCTAATTCAACCTCAAATAGTAATCCAACCGCTTCCGTTTCTCTTCAAAACACATCAGAGGCCTCTGTCTAAACGCTCTGAATACACTAAACAATCAGCACGACCGGTGGCCTTCTTCCATTCAACTTAAGGATGAGTGTGATACGCCGCATTGCCAAAGTCAACTTTTTTTGCTCAATGCTCAAAATAGGTTAAGGAAAAAGCCTCGATGCTTGTTGCATCGAGACTAATGTTAGTGGAATTCTCTTACCGCCACATTCTTCCTAGTTCCTCATACTTTTAACGGCCAAACGCTCGATGCGCGGCCACCAGTCGTTTGAACCCCTTCGGGTACATCGGTTCTGGGAGAGACCCAAGGTAGTGAGGCCGGGCGACAAACCCGAGTCATTCACAACATCATTCAGATGTGAAGAAATGGCCACAAGCTTCGGCTCAATTACCGCAGGTGGTAGCGGCTGCACAATTGATCCCTATTAGGCATGACTAAGCTTAGCATGATGCTTCACTGTCCATACCTGACCACGTTTGCCTTAGCTATGTGTGAGGGTTTGGTTATCCCTTTAGGCGCGTATACCGGTCCGGCGTCGCCGTTCCAAGAACTCCTGCACCTAATGTTACAGGAAATTCAATTATTATCAATAAGGTAGCAGTGGTCATGTCCCGTTTTCGTGCCGCTCCGTGTATTCATTTAAGCAGCGATTAGTTCAAAAGCCAAGGGGCTTTTCCAACCTAATGCAGAATGTCGCCGCCTAGGATTATAGAACCCATTGATATATTCGAATATAGCTATTTCTGCTTGGCGTCTAGTTTGCCATGTATGTCTCCATATTAGTTCAGCCTTGATGGTCTTGAAGAATGTTTCCATAACTGCATTATCATAGCAATTACCCTTACCTGACATGGATATTTTAAAACCCATTTCACGCAGTCGTTTTTGATAATCATGTGAGCAATATTGGCTGCCACGATCGCTGTGATGAACACAGCCTTTAGGTGGCTTGCGTAAAGCAATCGCCATATCTAACGCACGTATCGCTAAATCCTTCTTGACCAACGGGAATGCCTGCGGTGCATACGATTGCTGACTGACCAACCAATCACGCGGCGGGAATGTAAATCCAGCACCGCAGCAAGATATAACCAACCTTCACGTGTCCAAATATAGCTAATATCAACCACCCATTTCGGATTGGGTTTATTGGCTTCAAAACCTTGTTCCAAAAGATTGGCGGCAATGTTGAACTTGTGGTTGCTGTCAGTTGTTGCCTTATATTTACGAGTTCTAATCACAGATATATTGTTCTGACGCAGGGCCTGCCCCTTTCTTTGGGTATTAACCTACCAACACGACGATGCCCAACTTGCAAACCAAGTTCTTTTAACTCTTCAGTCATTCTTGGCCTACCGTAACTGTTTAGACTTAATGCAAATTGTTCACGTATATGGGCTAGTAAAACCATATCTGTCCGTTGGCTTTGGCTCATGGGCCGTGTACGGTAAGCTCGATAACCACGGCTGCTAACATTCATAATTTGGCACAAACGTTTAATTGGTAATTTGCCAAGCTGTTCTTCGATAAACCTAAACCTTATGATTTTTGCTTGGCGAAGAACTGGGTTGCTTTTTTTAAGATTTCCCTCTCCTCACGCAACAAACGGTTTTCTTTGCGCAGACGTTCGACCTCTTGAATTAAATCAACCTGTGGCTCATCTGGAATAATAGTGTCCCGTTCTTCTCTAATCCAACGACACAATGTTGATAAAGCAATTTTAAAGTCTGACGCGACCTGCCTACGTGGTAGCCCACTAGTAAGTGCAACACGCACAGCCTCTTGTCTAAATTCGGGTGTGGTTTTGGTTCCCATTATTATTCTCCTTCAATGCAGTATATGCGGTTAAAGAAGCGGCATCAAACCGTGACAGGACCAGTTTGCATCGAAGCGGTGATAGCACACTAAAACCAAAACATGAAGTCGAGCGCCCAAAGTGCCTCCTTGCGCAGTTCGGTATCTGTAAATTCCTGCCTCCTATATTTCTAAATACAATTGCGTATTCTAACGGCATGGACCATGAATTCGATGACAATCAGATTGAAGATCTGAGAATCATTTGTGAGCAAATCTACGATACAAATATAACAACTGAAGATGCACGGAAGATGTCTTTTCAATTGTATGGTCTTAGCAACATTCTCACGCAGTTAGCTCATCATCCTGATTTTGAAAGTAGTCAGCTAAAGGATGCCGTTAGCAGCCCAAATCAACAGAAATGTCTTTAATTTTTCGAGAAAGAAGTTGCACGTCTGAATCCGAGCAGAAATTGAAAAGTCTCGAAGACTCCAATATACTGCCTTTACCATCAGGAGTGGGTAATCGGGTTCGAACAACGTTCACTTCTCCCCGCATATATAAATTGGGGTGTCCTATCTTTTAGGTCAAAATTGGGTATATAAACTGGTGAGAATAAGTCAATTCAAGCGATACGATTGTGACTTAGTAGTTTCAAAACAACCACATATACCAAGCACGCGAACAACACTATTAGTGATAGATTTCCCAGAAAAATGGCACATTTAAACAAGGCATTATTTCCACATTCTCTCCGCTATCATATATTCATCACGCCCAACCGCGTGCGTATAGATGGCGGTTGTTGATATTTTTGCGTGACCAAGCCAGCGTTGAATAAAAGATAAGGGTATGTTGCATTGCACCGCCCACACACCAAAACCATGTCTCCAACCTTTAGGCGAAGCGTGAGCGCCATCAGAAATCGAAGCAGTACGCATTACTTGCTTCACCCGCTTCCATGCTGTTGTACGACACCAATTTAACAACGGCGAATGTTTGGTATATCCGAGTTGATTTAAACAGTTTAATTGGTGTACCTCTTCAATCGCTGTAACGAGAACTTTAGGGATAGGTACTTCACGCATAACTACTACGTTTGTGCGCTTTTTAAGTGTGCAGAGTGATAAACGACTCCCATCTTCGCCTCCTTTTTGAACATCGTGAAAGGAAACTAACAAAGATTCTGAAATGCGACACCCTGTGTAAATCAATATCAAACACAGCAACTTGGTGTAGGGGTCGTATGTGATAGCCGAGTCAATAGATCGAAAGCGTTCATCCTTATTGATATACAAGCGCTCACCTCTGCGCGTGTATAGGCTCATAGCCGAGTGTAAGATGGATTTACTAGTCATATGTTATGTTTTTCGACTTAATTAATAAGGCACGAGAGACATAGTGTAGGGGACTGAATTTTCCCTCTTAAGGTCTCGGCGGTACAATGCGAATATAAACAATATTGGTAATTCTGTTTACCCCTCCCCTTCGAGCGGTAAAACAAGGCTTTTGCGTCCCTGTATGTATTCTTAATATACGAATTTATCAAAATTTTCAATGATAAAATCCTTTTTTTACAGTACCTAAGCTTGGTATGTACAATATTACCAATATTGTTCACCTATTTCAATTGAAGTTATTTTTTGAAAGTACTTAAAACTTCAATTGTCCATAAAGGAAAAGAATATGAACAAAATATTTGAGGGTACGGCAAGATTAGATCGTGTTTTCATTTGTATTAACCCCCAATTTTGGGAGCAAAAAAGGAGAAGAAACTATGAAGAAGATTTTAATGATACTTGCAGTAGTTTTTACTGCAACAGCCCTTGCTAGTTGTAGTACTACGCCAGCGCCGAAAAAAACGGTGCTTGATAAAAACAAACAAATCTTTGAAAAATGTATGAAAGATAGTGGATTTAAACGCGATGACTTTCTATCCGAAATGCAGGTTAAGAATGGTGAAAGAACTTTTATAACGGCACTTAGTTTGAAAAAACTAGAAATTAAAAGTGAAGTAAAGAAAGCGAATGCTTGTGCAGTGAAAGCTGGAATCAATGCTAAATTTGGATTTAGGGGTTAGTTTACAACTAATATTTAATTTTAAAAAGGAGCGTATAAATGGATAAAGGTTTTGGAATATCAGCGATTGTGGTTGTCATTATTTCCTTCTTCATACCAGTAATTGGACATATAGGAGTTGCTATTGCTATGGTTCTTGCTTCAATTGGTGCTTTAGCGGGTGACCGCACATTTGCAATAATAACAACAATCGTAGGGGCTGTGAGCATATTCATCTTTAGCCCTCTCATGTGGGTGGCAATTTATGGTTTAGGTAGTGTTGGAGTCGCATTTGTGATTGTGATTCTCGCATTGCCGATTATTGCCATAAGACTTAACGCTTCGGGTAAAATCGAATTGGGGAAAAATCCAACTAGCAATACGGGGAAGTGATATGCAATCAATGAATTTTAATTCTGTAAAGAAACTAGTAATTGCATTGGCAGCGGGTCTGTTGTTGTCATCTTGCGCCATCAACGGGCGTATTTCCGGCGTGCCTACAGAAGTTGCCACAGGAACGGGTTTTGTTGAAAAGCTAAGTAAAATATTCGACGGGAAATCAAAAATATTTGTGTCGAGTGAAGACCCAAAGTCATTGGCACGAAGATTTTCCCAGTCTGATCGACGGGCTGTCCTAGAAGAAATATATAGAATTGGCGCTAACGATACGGGTACTCTAACCGCAAGGGATCGAATGCAGTCAGTTATATATTACATTCCGGGTGAGGTTGCAGAAGGAACAGTAATCCAGACTTCCTATACCTACACTCGTTCCACTTCCTCGGTGGCCAGCAAACCAAGTGATCGGGCGTTCACAGAGCGTTTTGAACAGACGGTACAATCTGGGACACACACTAACCCACTGATTATCATCGATGGAACCTTCTCGGTGTTCAAGGGTGACTTTGTGTATGAACTAAGAATGAACGGGCGCAAACTTGTGCGGCGCAAAGTGATTGTGCCAAACGATGCCACCAGATAACGTGCTTTTCAAAAAGCAAAACAAAATAATTGTCCGAGATTCACAAAGCGTGATGGGTAGCTTGGATTAGTCAATTTCAATTTGGAGGAACCAATGAGTTTCATAAAGATTTTTTTAATTCCGATTATTTTCGTTGTTTCAATAGGGTTTGCTAGCGTGTCG
This sequence comes from Hyphomicrobiales bacterium, assembly GCA_013214705.1. Taxonomy (GTDB): domain Bacteria; phylum Pseudomonadota; class Alphaproteobacteria; order Rhizobiales; family OSC116; genus OCS116. The sequence continues at coordinate 172,045 of JABSRZ010000008.1, read as the reverse complement.
TTTGCTGGTGGTGGGCAGGGGGTAGTTGCGACATTTAACGCTCCTGTTTCTGAACCAGGATTTTTTGCCAAAAGACATGCCCTTGGTTTGGAATATGCATTGGATAGGAATAGTGAATTTACACGCTTGCTTGAGAACGAAGCAATCAAAGCAGTGCTGACAATAAATGGAGTCCCGTCTCCTGTTTCAAGTGTTGTTTTGGCATTCAAAAGACAGATTGAACGAATAAATTATGCAAATCAGAATGGAATTGATCTTAAATTTGTCCATAGCACAATAACTGAAGCAGCAACAATATTCTTAGTAAGTCAAGGTATTGATATTTCTCCAGTAAAATTGGCCACGGCTTTTATGGTAGGTTATGGTTATGGGTTCTTAAAGCGCAAATGAAGCATTAACTGATTCTGCTAAAAATTAATGGTGCATACATTATCATCGACTTTTTTGTGGCAAACCCAAAGCTATTCGCTGTGACTATATCCCTGAATATGTCAGTAGTTTATTAGCGATATGTATCTGGTCGAGACCAACGACCAGATTTTCAACGTCCTGCAACAGCTAACCTAAATCAGATGTAGGGGATTGGGTTTCGGATACAATCCTTAAGAACACCATTATGAGAACTTCCTAAATTCCATAATAAGGGTATTGCCGATAATTACCTCTGCTGAAACATCCCATAACGTCAATTGAATAAAACACATTAACGCGACCATTTTATTAATATCAACCGCTTGCACAAACAATTTTTGAGCTGGGTTAACGTCCCTTATGTCGCGCTAACTGGTTAAATATTTTTGTAAAATCTGTTTTATATTAGGTATATCATTTTACCGTCCAAGAATTGTCACTTATGAACTCACTATAATTTACTTTAGTATTGCTCATAACACACCACCAAACATATCGATTTGTTTTGAAGCATCGTCAATTTTGGACTGCTCTATTTGCTCATGCTGTAACCGTTTTTTTGTACGTTCCCATTCTGGTTTTGAGGCTTCATGGTTGAGATATGAAACAACATAATTTTCGACACCTCCGTAATATTCCACTGATTCGAGTGATGGAAATATAGACCTAAAACCAGTTTCGGTTATTGGTAGCGGCTCATTCTTTGGTATTAAAGACTTAACCGAAATACCTGTTATGCCTACATCTGCATGAATAACGTGCTGATCGATTTCAATTGTAATGTCTTGCCATTCGATAACACCGTTAAATAATTTCTCATCTGATAAAGTCATATTCTCACCCATAATATTTAATTGCCAATTAACGCAACTTTCAAAAGTCGCGCCTGTTTGAAAGCTTGCCAATCGGCGAGATGGGGAGATGAATTTTACAAGGTCAAAGTGAAAAATATGGTGCGCGCCAGTGGACTTTAGAACAGGAATAAATCTAAGATTTATCACCCCTGGTCTTAGGCCACCAGACGGATTTTTAAATTTGTGCATTTAGCCTTGTAAAAGAAGAGGGGAACGCCTCTTCTTTTACTTTAGACGGTGGTACTCCTGAAAAAAATCTGGAAGGGATCTATTTATTAGGCAACATTTTGGTAGGTGCATGCCTAGATAGTTTAAAACGAATGACATATCCCAAACAAACTAAGAATACTACCAATGAAAGATCGCCTAGTGAAATAGCCCACATTGAAAGTTCGAAAACTGAGTCAAAAATCGTATCATCAATTTTTGCGCTTCTTAGCAATTCATGCATTTCGTCTTGAAACTTAATAAAAAAACACAGGATATTTAAGCCGTATATGACACTCAAAAGAATAAACACAACGCCCAAAGAAATGGCGGTTGTGAAAAATTTGCTCGGTTTGATTTCCTCCCTTTTCAAGACAAATCCAGCAATAAATGATGCTTCCAGTACTATTACAGTTGCCCACCACAAAATGGAGGTGTTTGTAACCATGGCAAACTGATCCATCTTTTCGCTAATGATGAACTTTAGAACATTGTCTAGTTGCGCTACTTTCTCAATGTGTTCAGTCATTTTACCTCCAATGGTTGTGTTTCCAATATAAGAAAACACCCTCCTCGAGTCAACAAAGTGGGTGTTTTGGTGTTTTTGTCGAAAAACATCAGATGTTTTCGTCGTCACAAAAGAATAGATGTCCTGCGCCAATAACAAAGAGCGGAAGAACCCCTGTCGATAAAATAAATACCGTCAGCCATGCAATGACTAGAGGGAAATATTGAGACCATCCATGCGGAAACAGAGGTCTAAAAAGTGTGAGAATACAGGCTACGATAACCGTAAAAAATATACATAAAGCTGTATAACTGTATAACCACTTCTCCAAAGTCTTTGGAATTTTCAACATAATTTTCTCCTAAGTTGTGTTTGAGGTAGCACAATTACTACTCCCAAATTCAACTCGGGAAATCTGTTCATATTATACAACACATTGTTATATTTAGCAAATATAGAACAAATCTGATTCTATATATAAACTCGTGCCTCCTATATTTTAGAATTCAATTGCGTATTCTAACAGCCTAGGTCAATCGAAATGTCTTTGATTTTCATTGAAAGTTTTTGAATATCAGTATCCGAACAAAAATTGAAAAGCTTAGAAACTTCCGATGGACTGCTTTTGCCATCAGAAATGGGCGAATGGGTTCGAACAACGTTCACGTCTCCCCGCAACATACAATTTTGGAACTAACTAGAACACCCGCTTTTAATCTGTTAGGTAATTGATAATGCTCAACTTTACTGTAAGGTTAGAGGTAGGAGTTCTTGGAACGGCGACCCCGGACCGGTATATGCGCTTAATGGGTTAATAAACCCTCACACATAGCTAAGGAAAATGTGATCAAGTAATAAGGAAAGAGTTTAGTTTTCCACTTGTCAAAGATTGTTTAAGTACACCGCTATCACATGCGGAAACACATCCGAAGCTTGTGGTCACCTCTTCACGTCATTGTGACGTTGTGAATACCTCGAGTTTGTCGCTCGGTGGTACTACCTTGGGTCTCTCCCAGTAACGATGAATTCGACGGAGTTCAAACGACTGGTGGCTGCGTGCAAACGTTAAGCTACAAAAAGTATGAGGAACTAGGAAGAGTGTGGCGGTAAGAGAATTCCATAAACATAAACCTCGATGCGATTAGTGTCGGGGTTTTTTTAATGCCAGTTCCTAATTAATGTGATTATACATCCGGCCACATACCCTGGTGTGCCAAATTGTCTAGAAGATTCTCCATTTTTTCGATTTCATCATCAGAAATATAGATTTGGGTTCGAACAACGTCTACTTCACCCCGCTGAATTAGAGATTCGCCCAAATCATGAATCTCCATGAATGGTTTCGCGGCTTCAAATATGACTTTTTTGTCAACTAACTGCAGGTTCGAACATATGATTCTGAGCAGTTTTTGCTTGGTCGGTTGATCTGCTATAGAAAACCAAGATTCGGCTTTGTTGCACAGTAATATGAGAAATCTGACGGGTTCGAACGTAATTTTCTGAGACTGAATTTTATCACGTTTTTCGACCGCCGCATCAAATTCCAAACGAAGAAGATTGCGTTTGGTTTCAAATTCCTGATCGGTAAGCATATCGCGAACACGCAGATCAGTCAGAGTTGAAATTTGCTGTTCTAACTGCGCAACTGCACGATCATGACGTTTCAGATTATTTTCCTGACCTTGATCGAACCCTTTAAAGGAATTTTCGATTTGATGTAGTAGCCAATCAGCAATTTTCTTGGGCAAATATATTTGTTTTAAAATGGCTTTGATTTGCACCGTCAGCTGTTTCTCCTCAATTGATGGTTGAGTGCATTTGGGCGACGTATGAACTCGTGTGCAATGATAATAGATGTATTCCAATCCGCTGGGCTTGCGTTTTCGTTCGGCGGTGATGGCTTTTCCGCACGAGCCACAGGTTAACAGGCCTGCATAGGTGAATTCGTATTTTTGGGGACGAGTTTTTGGGGCGAGGCCCAAAATAACTTGGACCTGTTTGAATTCTGATTTACTGATGACGGGTGTATGAGCGCCATCGTAAATTTTTCCCTTCCATTTGATATACCCAGTGTAAAACGGATTTGCAAGAATACGGTGAATGCCCGAAAATGACGGAGATTTTCCGCCAATCCTTTTGCGTACAGGCGTTTTATATGCCCAATCAAGACTAACAATGCGGTGAATTGAAGCTACCGAGTGTTTACCGCTTAGCAGCAGCTCGAACATCCCACGTACGGCTTTGAAATGTTCGAAATCAACAATAATCTCTCCGGTATTTTTGCAATTTAAATAACCCAATGGTGGTCGGTTTGGCAGCCAACCTTTTTTGAGTTTTGTGCGCAGCCCACGTTTGACGTTTTCTGAAAGGCTGTCGACGTAATATTTGGAATAACCAAAAATAATATTGAGCATGAATTTTCCCTGCGAGCTATTTTCAAAACTATAGGAACAGAATTTCATGTCGTTGAGCTTGCCTTGATCCAATAAATAAATAATTCGTCCGCCATCCATTGAATTGCGTGCCAAACGGTCTGGATGCCAGGCAATGATGCCGTCAGCTTCACCACGCTCAATACGGTCAAGCATTTCATTAAACAATGGCCTGCCGGGTGATTTGGCGCTGAAGGCTTCAACATAGGTGTCTACAATTTCAACAGATTCGCTGGCAATCAACTGATCAACTTCCTGCTGTTGGCTTTCCAAAGACAGGGTTTGTCGATCATCGGATTCCTGTGATTTTCGGCAATAAACGAAATATTTCATAAAACATCTGGGATATCATCGGACTCTAGCAAATCCTCAGTATTTGGCGAATCTTCCCAAAGCCAAAGGCCTTCACGCAACAAACGCTTGTGGTTTCTTGCACAGTGACGCAGGTGTGTCTCCAGATGTTTATCTTTATCCATCGGCGCAGTTTATCCGGCCCATGGCGCAACGCTAGGAACCCTAGCATTTATTCATAAATTGGGGACTTCTTGTGCTGACTTATTGCGAGGGTAGGCTAAAACAGGCCTTTGGTATTGTAGTTTAGATAAACCACCATGTCTGTATTGTGTTGATCGGAATGGTTTTACCATTCCGTTTTCCTTCAGATTAACATAATATAGAGATGGTGGGAGGTGTGTCTGGATAACTTATATTATCCAAATGTCGGGGCTTCTTTTTTAAGACATGTACGCGCACTAATATGACCAGACATTTAGCAGTTCTTTAACAAAATTATTATGGAAAAGATATTTGCATTGGATCTCAAAGTGGCGCGCCGAGAGTCGGGACTCAAACAACAGGACTGTGCCTATCTGTTGGGTATAAGCCCAACCAAAATGTCAATGATGGAAACTGGAAAGCTCGTTCCTTCAGTCAGAGAAGTCTGCACACTGTCGTTTATCTATGGGAAATCATTTGAAAGCTTGTTTGATAGTATTTTTGATGAAGTGAAAGTTGAACTTTGCGATCGCCTGAACAGTCTGCCTGAAGGAAAAGACAGCGAGTTGGAGAATTTCAACCGGTCACACACACTGAACGATTTGTTTGAGCGCCTGCAATCCTATAATGACGAGGATTATGAGACCTGATCGACTGCGGTTATTGGCTGTTGCTGTGGCCTACGGTCGGTTGGGGTACGTTTTGATGGTTGGTGATGATTTGAAGGATTGGCAACTTTCGAAAAAAGCCAGCGACAGTCCCAAGAATGCCCGCGAAAAAATATCCGATTGGATCACCGATTTGGAACCCAATGTCATAGTGACCGAAAATGTCGGGATGCGCTCTCGCAAAAGTCAAAAAACTATACGCCGCATCCATGCGATTGCACTTGTCGCCAAAAATGCAGACGTTGTTGATATCGCCATAGTTCGACAACAAAATTATAAAAACAAATATCTGGAAGCCGAAGCCTTGTCTGATCGCTTTCCACAAATAAAGAATTGGGTGCCACAAGCACGAAAATCTTGGCAGCCAGAACCGCGCAACACTATTTATTTCGAAGCTCTTTCCATGGCGTTGATCGCCAAGGGCGAAGATCGTTTGTGATTATCGATTAAATGATTGTCGAGAGGGGACTGGCAAACTTGCATATCGGCTTTGTTTTAAAATCCGGAATTCGGGGCTCCTATTTTCAAAACCACGGCGTGATACAGTGGCATTAGTCAGTACATTGCTATCTCCCCTTTAATTGGGTGCGCCTGAAATGGTTTCGGGCGGCCACCCAGCTGAAGGAGAGTGTCATGGGTAAGAATAAAAAAAATGTTTCCAATGTTGTCGGCGCATATCCAACATGCAACGCCTGTGGATCGCGAAATGCGGTCTGGGACGCTTGGGCAGAGTGGAATATTGCGATCAAGAGCAAAAAACCCAAACCTGTCTTGAAACATTATATCTGCGATAAATGTGGCAAAGATACTGAAGTAGTTTGGGAACTGGATTTGGAATTCCGCAAGAAATGCATTCGTTTTTTAAATGATGCTTTGCGCAGCGGTGAAAGGGATAATTCAACTGTTCTCATTACATCCGGTCTAAAGGCATTAGGCGACAAGTTTATTGAAGCCGCCTGCTTCGCTGTTGCCACTTTTGATCAATTTTCCGAAGATAATGATCCTTACCAGGAACATGATTTCGGGGCTATTGATCTCCAAGGCGAAAAACTGTTTTGGAAAATCGATACATATGATCAGTCGATGAGCATGCTTTCACCGGATCCGGCAAATCCAAAGATCACCCATCGTGTGCTGACTATAATGTTGGCCAGTGAATATTGATGGCCAGAACATCACCATTCCAAACCAATAAAGCCCGCCAAATATTGGCGGGCTTTTCTTTTGTAATATTTTGGTTATTTTCCGATAAAATCAAACGTTGGTTTTCTGTTTTGCGGGGTCCTTTAATTATTCTGAAAATGTTGGAAAATTGATACATGCATTTTTCAGACAATAGCTTATCCGGAATTGGAACATCACTGGGACGGTACCGCCAACGTGTTTTTGGCATTCGTCTGACGGATCGATTTCTACATATGTATGTGATTGGTCAAACCGGGACAGGCAAGACCACTTTACTTTTTAATATGATTAAACAAGATATTGCACGCGGCCAGGGATTTTGCCTGATTGACCCGCATGGTGACTTGGCTGAGCAAGTATCTGCAATTGCAGGACCTGATCAAATTTACTGGAATGTTGCTGATCCAGATTGTCCCTATGGCTACAATCCTTTGCCCTATGTTTCAGCAGAATATCGTCCCCTCATCGCTTCAGGTCTCATCGACACTTTAAAACAGCAATGGTCAGATGCATGGGGTGCACGCATGGAACATTTGTTGCGATTTGCCATTTTAGCGTTGCTTGAAAGCCCGAATTCAAATATCCGAGGCATTATGCCAATGTTCCTCAACAAGGAATTCCGTCTCGCGAAATTATCCAAAATCAAAGATCCGCATGTAAAGGAATTTTGGACCAAAGAATTCCCATCGATGAATTACAAAGGGGCCGCCGATGGAGTTGCACCGATCGCCAACAAACTTGGCGGGTTTCTGTCACACCCTTTAGTGCGCAAGGCCATTTGTGAACCCGAAATTCCATTGAAATTCAGAAAGCTGATGGATGAAGGAAAGTTTCTCATTGTGAACCTATCGAAAGGCAAACTTGGTTCAGACATTTCTAACATCCTTGGTGGTCTGATTGTTTCTAGTATTGGCCACGCTGCCTACAGCCGTCAAAATATACCCGAAACTGATAGAAAACCTTATTTTCTTTATGCGGATGAATTTCATTCTTTCACCTCATCTGCTTTTGCTGGAATTCTCTCAGAATTGCGCAAATACCGGCTAGGATTGATATTGGCACACCAGCACACGGGTCAGGTCAAAAAAGCCATTCTAGAGGCCATTTTGGGCAATGTAGGTACGGTTATATCTTTTCGTATAGGCGCGTTTGATACGCCACTCATCGCAAAGCAGTTCGGAGAGTTTTCGGGCATCAATTTATTGAACTTACCCAACTATGAAATGTTCATTAAACTGATGATCGATGGCACACAAAGCAAAGTATTTTCTGCAACGACGACTATTCTAGAATCAAAGCCTGTAATATCGGAAAACACTTAGACCTTGCCACATAACGGGTAAACAAAATTCAAATAGTCAAATCCATCTTCCTGACTACCAGCAAAACTGCTTCATTGAAGTGGTACTAATTCATGGCGAAACAGAGAATATCCACTAAGTTGTCGACAAAATAAATGTCGTCGCCTAGACCACCTGTCATCTGGTCAACGCCCGAACCGCTATCAAGAGTATTGTTGCCAATATTGCAATGAGATTGAAGTTCACAAATACAAAAACTAGCCATTTCAGATGGCAATTAAAAATGGATCTGCAAATTTAATCTTACTCGCTGTTTATTTAAGTATAGTAAATAAAATTCTATATAAAATCGATTTGTCAACAGTTAAAATCAATTTTTTTATTTATTAGCAGAATTAATTAGTCATAACTAGACTATAATTCACTACATTTTTTATTTATTGTTCAACGATTATGCGAAGAATATTAGATATTTCGGGCGATAATGGCTGTTTCTACATTTGAAAAATGCAGGTTGTAAAACTCCTGTAAAGTACATATACGCTAGTTTTTAGTGAAAACTTTTATATCGGTGTTGTAATTATATTGTAGGAACTCGACAAGAGCGGAAATCGCAATAGCTTTAGTCAAAATAAATAAGCGTTATATTTTAACGACGTATGACTAAAATTTTTGGGTATAAGATGAATCAATAATTGATTGTTGGTTGGATAGTAAGTATATCTAATTTTATTGGCGAAATGAATAAATAGGTTGGTTTTCTAGAGATATTTATTATTTGCAATACGAATATAGAATATGGGGAGTGGAATTTGCACTTTGTAGATAAAATACTAAGTTATCGTTAATACTATCTGATACTAATATTTATATTTAGTTTTGGTTTTTAATTTTTCTTGTTATTACATCAAGGAAGAGTGTGTTGAAGCGTAATAGGCGGTTTGATGCTGTTTCTGGAATTAGATGAATTTATCAAACAGACGTTTCTTACGCCAGTCCCAACAGAATGCTTGCCGAACTGAAGGGTGTTTTTATTAAGGGCGCAGTCTTAAATACTGGTGATCAAAAAACAGTTTCATTTTGTGATAAATACTAATGCGAGATAGAAAAAATATGGAAATTTGCGAAGTAAGCTGATTAAACTATCTTCTATTTTTTTAAGATTAAGGCTAAATGTATGGGTAGCGTAGCAAAATATATGGGTATCGTATTAAAAGTTTATTTGTGGGGAAGTGGGGTGATAGTTGCAGCGGTTTTGATAGTGATTATTATATTAGTAATCATCATACCAGCACCACTGAAACCCATCATTTTAAAAATTGAAGACATAAAGAAAAGTAGTTATGTAAACCGTCAAAACAGTGATTGCGAAGCTGTTTTTGACGATCTTGCAGCTAAAATTATTGAAATTAGCCATCAATTGCCAAAGCTTCCGAAAAAGAAATCAGGCTTGGGGTATAAGTTAGAATATGTCGAAAGAACTCTTCCAAAGTCAATTCCTCCAGCATGTGTCGTTGATTTGCATGAATATTTTGTAGAAACCACACATACAAATAAAAATACTACTGGTGCAGGGCTGTATTTTAATCTTGGTCCCCATACATTCAGTTTTTTTATCAAGAGTGACGGAACTTTTAAACTGGTTTCTGTTGTGCCAACGCGTCCCGGCTTCTTGCAATTCTAAGTAACCAAAAAATTTATAAATAAATATCACTAAACGATTTTTTAAAAAGGAATAATCAAATGTCTGAGATCTATATAACATATACTTACGTGGCGCTTAATAGATACCATATTGCTATTCACTACATAGATAACGACGGCAACCATTCGGTAATCGATGCGCATCCATTTGATGAAAAAGAAGGTATCGATGCGGCGTCCGCAGCCATTTCTGAAGAACTGCTATCTAGCAATAATGAGGACTCGCAATTTGGTGCAGTTGACGCGACTGAACGGGTGGATAATGCTGCGGATGCTTTGTTGCCTCGTCAAGAAATTGCTAGTGGGAATGATCTTAGTCAGGAATGGGAAGCTATACAGGCCTATAAAGATCTTATTAATTCGGAGGGGTATGAATATAGACCACTTACCCAAAATAGTAATACTTTTGCAAGAGGTGCGCTGGAAGCGGCTGGTCTTACAATACCCCCATTAACCCATACGGCACCGGGCTTTGATGAAGAGTTTAGCAATCCACTAGACCAAACTGGAATGGGGGATTATGATCCTACTATGGGTGGTGGAACTGGTTTAATGGATCGCATTGAAGCAGGAGGCGGTGCTATAGGTTTAGGTGCATATGGGCCAAATGGCCCGATATTTGGAGATGATGGATTATACGGAAAAAATGGCCAATTATTTGGCGATGATGGATTGTTCGGAAAAAATGGCATTTTGTTTGGCGAAGGCGGCCTGTTTGCTGAAGAAGGTTCACCTTTACCAGACTGGTTGAACCCAAATAACCCATTTACTAACCCTGTTATTAGCCCTCTGGTGTTGGACTTAGATGGCGACGGCCTCGACATTATCTCGTTAGAAAATAGCAATGCGTATTTTGATTTGAACGAAAATGGTTTTGCTGAAAAAACCGCTTGGATTGCACCGGATGATGCATTTTTGGCATTAGATATAAATGGCAACGGCCAGATAGATGATTTGTCAGAACTATTTGGAGGGCAATATGTCAATGGCTTTACCAGCCTTGCACAGCATGATGACAACGCTGACGGTGTTATAGACGCTAACGATTCGGTTTATTCCGATTTATTGCTTTGGCAAGACGCAAACGGAAATGGCATAAGTGAAGCAAGCGAGTTAAGCAGTTTAGCCAGCCAAGGTATTACATCAATTGATCTGGAAGCCAGCTATATTGACAAATGGGAAGATGGCAATTGGCTAAGCCACGAAAGTACGTTTGAAAGTGCAAATGGATCTGGTTCTATTGTTGATATTTGGTTTGAAAATGACCAAGTGCAAACTATATTTGCTTATGGTGATAATGTTGTGCATGCCGATAATGTTACAATGTTACCCGAGCTAGTTGGTTATGGAACATTGACAGGTTTACATACAGCCATGACAAATGATGAAACTCTGCGAGCCAGCGTTGAAACTTTTGTACGAAATGCAACAACCAAATCATATAGTGAATTAATATTGGAGGTTGAGGCGCTTATATTAGATTGGGCGAATGTTAACACTGTGGTGAGTGATAGCAGGGGCAATAATATTGATGCGCAACATTTAGGCTTCTTAGAGGCATTGCATGGGCAAACGTTTGTAACCGCCGAAGGTGCGTCGAACGACCCAGGTCCCGATGCAGGTGCAGCACTAGAAGTGTATTACAATAAAATTATTTCATCGATGAGCCTAAGGTTTTTAGTTCAGCTTCCATTGTCTGGAATTAAAATATGGCACGCTGACGGCATCGAAGTTCCGTTTGTTATTCCAGCCCCGGAGATGCTGTTACTGGGCTATAATATCAACAATAATGGAATTGTTGGTGATTTTGATGGTTTGTTTAACGTTTTGGCAAATGCGAGCTTTTTGGCACAAGGCACTGCCGAATATAACGAATCTTTACTTGATATCGCGATGTTGGCCGGCATGGTGAAGAACATATTTGTTCCTGAAAATGGAGAAACTGCTCTACAAGCCGTCGCAGCTATTATGCTTGCAAAAGGTTTTTCTGCTGGTGATATTGACTTTGTTGGTGTTATTGCTTCGGCTGAGAGATTCGAAATTGGCACAGATGGGGATGATTTGATTAACCCTGGCGCATCTAATGATGTAATTTATGGTGGCCTAGGTAATGATGAATTACACGGAAATGATGGGTCGGACACTTATATATTTGGTGCTGGTGATGGCCAAGACACTATTTCAGAAAATGTGTCTAATGGATTTACTGGGGAAACTGATAAAATCAAGTTTATTAATAACATCTCCTCGGCAGATTTAATTTTAACCATGGTGGGTGACAATCTTGAAATTACGTTTGTAAATTCGACCGATAAAATTACAGTTATTGATCATTTCACCTGGGGTGGTTTGACCTCTGGTGCAAAACAGATTGAAAAATTTGAATTTGATGATGGCACAGTTTGGACAGCAGATGACATCCGCTTGAAGCTTTTAGTGGAAACAGATGGTGACGATGTTATTACCGGATTCCATACAGATGATGTTTTCGTAAATAGTTTAGGGAACGACCACTTCTCCGGCCGTGATGGCGATGATGTTTATCACTTTAACATTGGTGATGGCAATGACTCAATTGACGATGATGTTAAAATTGTCAGCTACAGTAATGTAGATAAAGTTATATTCGGAAATTTAATTGCACCTGCTGATGTTGTTTTAGAACATGATGGTACAGATTTAACTATTAGTTTTGTGGGCGCAAGTGACACTCTTGTGGTTCAAAACCAGTTTAATTATGGTGGTCTAGGTTATGGTTCATACGACATTATTGAAACCTATGAATTTTCTGATGGTACCATTTGGACAGCAGCGGATATCCGCTCCAAACTACTAGAATCTTCAGATGGGGACGATAATTTACTTGGCTTTCATACTGATGATACAATTTCGGGCGGGCTTGGTGATGATACGCTGGTTGGCCGTGATGGTGACGACACCTATATCTATAATCTAGGAGATGGTAACGACACTGTTGAAGAAAAAGTGCAGGTGGTATCGTACAGCAATCTAGATAAAGTTGTTTTCGGTGCAGGTATTAGCCAAAGTGATTTAGTTATCTCGACGACAAGTAAAGATATTATTATTACATTTATTGGTGAAGCTGGCAGTCTAACGATAAAAGATCAGTTTTCATATTCATATAAACAAATAGAAGAATATCAATTTGCGAACGGTGATGTATTAACTAAAAGTGAGTTGTTGGCAATAGACAATAGCGCTGGCGCAGGACAAATAACCGGTACGACAGGCGATGATACGCTGTACGGAACCACTGGTGATGATATAATCAACGCTGGGACTGGTGATGACTTTATTGTTGGTAATGGTGGTGCAGATGTATTTATGTTTGCTGATAATGATGGTGCCGACTTAATTGGTGATTTTGATGTTAGTAATGACAAATTGGAGATTGATGTTGTTGGTGCTACATCCTTTGCAGGCTTAGATTTGCAACAGTGGGGCACAAATGCTGCAATCGTATTTGATGCCAATAATTATATAATGCTTGAAAGTGTTGATGTTGCGAATTTAACAGAAGCAAACTTTACATTTGTAAACGCGCCACCAGTGGGCGGCACACCGATTGAAGTTAACGGCACAACGGCTGACGATAGCCTTTATGGTACTACAAGCGATGAATTGTTTAACGGTGGTGCAGGAGATGATTTCCTCATTGGCAATGGTGGCGCTGATGTATTTTTGTTTGCCGATAATGATGGTGCTGACATGATTGGTGATTTTAATGTTAGTGATGATAAGTTAGAAATTGATGTTATTGGTGAGACTTCATTTGCAGGTTTAGATTTACAACAATGGGGAACTAATGCAGCGATTGTGTTTGATGCGAATAACTACATCATGCTTGAAAATATTGACATTGCTAACTTAACGGAAACGAACTTTACTTTCACAAATACTCCTGCCGGTGGCGGCACTAACGTGATAGACGGAACCGCTGGTGATGACCAGATCTACGGCACAACTGGTGATGATATTATTACCAGCCAAGCCGGTGATGACACAGTGTTTGGTTATGGTGGAGATGACCAAATCGATCTGGGCAATGGTGACGACTTTGCTATGGGTGGTATAGGTGATGACACATTCATATTCCGCACCAATTTAGGGCATGATATTATCGGTGATTTTAATGCTGGCTCTGCCTTTGGCGACATTGTCAAACTTGAAGGGCTAGGTGTATCTTCATACTCGCAATTGCAAACATATATGAGCGAATGGGCAGGCACTACTTACATAGACTTTGATGCCAATAATTCAATTACATTGGAGGGAGTGACTATGGCAAGTCTCAATGCTGATGATTTCAATTTTGTATAGAGTGAGCTAATACCAATATATGTTATCTCCAGGTGAATCTAATGGCGCGGACTTTGGTTCGCGCCAATTGACAAAAGTTGTTCAACAAGCGTTGCATAGCTGTAAAAGTGCATTTACATCCATCTTGTTATTTAGCTTAGTCATTAATTTGCTCATGTTAACTGGCTCATTATTCATGTTGCAAATTTACGATAGGGTTTTGCCAAGCAAATCTGTACCCACGCTTATCGCACTCACCATTTTAATTATTGTGCTTTATAGTTTTATGGGCGGTTTAGAGTTTATTCGTTCCCGCTTATTGGTGAGAATTGGGTTGCGATTGGACGATAAGTTAAGCCGTATCAGTTTTAAGGAATGGCTTAGTCAATCTATCAAGATTGGCCACTCTCAAAAAAAACTGCCGCTTAACGATTTGAAGTTTTTGCGTCAGTTTTTGTCTGGTCCTGGACCTGTGTCCTTATTTGATATGCCATGGGTGCCGATTTATTTATTCATAATATTCATGTTTCATTTCTATTTAGGTCTTCTGGCCACCGCCGGGGCGATTATTGTATTTTCACTGGCGCTGATAAATGAATTTTCGACCAAAACCAAAATCTCTGACGCAAATATTATGGATAACGAGGCATCTGCTTTCGCTAATCTGGCTCATAGAAACGCACAAAGCATCACCGCCATGGGCATGCAGAATAACATCGAATCCTACTGGTATGAGAAGCACAAAAAAACTTTGTCACTACAAACAATGGCCAGTGACAAATCGGGTGCTTTGACCTCAGTTTCGAAGATGTTTAGAATGTTTCTGCAATCTGCCGTTTTAGCCGTTGGCGCATGGCTGGCTATCGAACAAGAAATTACTCCCGGCACGATGATTGCGGCTTCGATTATTATGGGGCGAGCCCTAACGCCTATAGACCAAGCGATAGGCCAATGGAAAGGTTTTGTAACCGCCAGAAATTCGTACAAACAACTAAAACTATTATTTGCGCAAACGCCTATGCAAATGCAGAAGCTAGAGCTGCCTGTACCTGTTGCAAAGTTAGAAGTCTCTGAACTATATGTGAGGTTGCAACCACAAAATATAGCGTTGTTAGAAAACATAAATTTCAGTTTAAACCCCGGGCAAGCGCTGGGCATTATAGGCGCGAGTGCTTCGGGAAAATCCACCTTGGCAAAGGCCATTGTCGGCATTGTAGAGCTAAGTAACGGCAGCATTCGCATAGATGGTAGTACATTAAACCAATGGGATATGGATGAGCTGGGTAAATATCTTGGTTATTTGCCACAAAATATAGAATTGTTAAACGGAACTGTAAAACAAAATATTGCTCGGTTTGACCCAAGCGCCACAGATGAGGAAATTGTTGCAGCCGCCAAAAACGCATATGTTCACGATGTCATCAAATCCATGCCAAACGGTTATGAGACCGAAATTGGCGAAGCTGGTGCGTTTATATCGGGTGGGCAAAAACAACGTGTGGCACTTGCCAGAGCCTTGTTTAGAGACCCAAAGATTATCGTGCTGGATGAGCCAAATGCCAATTTGGATTCCGAAGGCGACATAGCCCTTACAAAAGCAATTAAGGGCATTAGAGAACGCGGCAACATTGCCATCGTGCTAACTCATCGGCCCAGCGCCATTGCATCGGTAGATATGTTATTGATGATAAAAGATGGCCGCCAAAGCGCATTTGGGCCAAAAGACAAAGTCCTCAAGCAAGTCACTCAGCCTAAAAATAAAAAAATTGCAGGTGTGAAATAATGTCTGATATTCAAATCTCTCAAGCTTCGGATACAAAAAACACATCAAGCTTTATGCCTTATATATTCAGCGGCTTAATTGCCATTATTTTGTTAATATTCGGCATTGGTGGCTGGGCGACAATTGCCAAAATATCTGGTGCAGTAATAGCGCAAGGCCAAGTGGTGGTAGAAGGCAAGCCAAAATCTGTTCAGCATCTAGATGGCGGGCTTATTGCCCAGATTTATGTGCAAGATGGCGATGTGGTTAAAGCGTCTGATGTTTTGGTGCGGTTAGATGATACGTCCTTAAGGGCAAATTTAGCGATAATAGAAAACCGATTGATTGAATATCGAATTAATCGGGTGAGTTTAATCGCTGAACGCGATGGTTCAGCTGAATTGATGATCCCAGAAGGTCTAAGCAATCAAATAACTCACGAAAACGTAAAGCAAATGGTTGCCTCGCAAAAACGCCTATTCGCGACACGGCGCGAAATGCTAAACTCACAAATATCTCTGTTGAATAAAAAAATACAACAAAACGGCGAACAAATTAATGGCCTAGTTGCCATTCAGAAAACCAAACAACAACAGTTTGATATCGTAAATGATGAACTCAACTCAGTAAAAAAACTCGAAAGAAACGGTCACTCAACAAAGATTCAATTGCAAATCAAGCAACGTGAAAGCCTGCAAATTGAGGGCGAAATGGCCGAACGATTGTTTGAAATAGCCCGCATTAAGGCCTCCAATGGCGAAACTGAAATTAAAATGGTGCAGATAAAACAAGATCATCTCGAAAGAGTGCTATCAGAATTAAAGCAAATGGATGGCCAAATTCAGGAACTTGAACAACAAAAGATATCTTCGCTCAACCAATTGGGGCGTATAGACATTGTCAGCCCTATCTCCGGCATCGTGCATAATTCTCAACTGCATACGGTTGGGGGTGTCATTACCTCCGCTACTGAATTAATGCAAATCATACCGCAAGATACAAACCTGATAATCGAAACAAAGCTCGATCCAGTGAATATCGATCAGGTGTTTATCGGCCAGTTGGCATCCGTTCGCCTTTCGGCATTTAACCAAAAAACCACACCAGAGTTAGATGGTGTGGTCGACAATATATCAGCAAATGTAATTCAAGATAGAGTAACCGGCGGAGTATTCTATCAACTCATCATTAAAATTAACCAGGAAGAAATGTCAAAGCTTGGGCAGTTAAAGCTCATTCCTGGTATGCCAGCCGAAGTGTTTATAAAAACCAAAGACAGAACCACAATGAACTATTTATTGAAACCGCTTTTAGATCAAATTAATAGGGCGTTTAGGGAAGAGTAAATACAAGATATTCTTGCCACCAATAAATTGGTATGTATATAAAAATTTATGTATTCGTTCGTGACTGTTATATTTCACCAATATTAAAATCCGATTTTCCTGCTCTTTGCCATCCAGAGTTTAGTAAACTGAAATTTGGTTTGGGTGGCTTGAAACTTTCATCAAATTCCTCAAAATATTGAAACAACATATAGGGGTTGCCTCTTGAAGATGATGCTGTCTCAATCAAATCTATCATTTTTTTTAGTTTTATCCTGTCAGAAAACACATTCAAAACTAGCAAGGGCGCAGTTAAATTGAGATGGTTTTTATATCGGCCATTGCCAATATAATCTTCATATTGCAATAGATTTCGCAAGTGACTTTTTCGATTGAAGTTTTTCGTGGTGGATGGTTCTGTTCCTCGGTCGGCTTCGACCAGAAAGAACCGAAAATAACTTTTCCCTGAATGTTTATATTCCAACCCAAATAACGCATCAGGAATTATGTCCTTGGTTATCGTCTTGCCATTATTTGGTTCAACAAATTGGGTTGAATATTTTAATTCAGTATTTGCACGAGCCAAGATTTTAGATTGTGGAATAAAAGTAATTTCCTCACGCTCCGAAGTAGCTAGTTCGATAGATGCCGTAATACAACTAACCATATAATTATGAAGCCATGGGCCGGATCTTTTTGTTGATTGCTTTTTCCAAAGTTCTGCCTTTTTTAACATAGAAATTGAAGCTGGCGTTAAATCATAGACAAGTTCATTGTATCGACTGTCTATGGTTCTCAATTGCTGGTGTGGCCGTTGCAGAAATGTTCCATGCTGTGGAGTATTGTCTTCATTAAAAAGATCAGTGAGCCTTTGGTTGGTGCTTTTTTCGCTGTGATGATTGTGCTTCGAAAAACCATGCAAAAAAGATGTTGAAAGTGGGCCGTGTTGATGAATTTTTTCAAACCACAAAATGTCGCGCGGTTGAGCAGTCACTCGTTTGTTGGTTGTGGTTGGCCGAGTTCTGCTTCGGCGCTGTATAGCATCAAAATCATTGTCAACCATCCGTCACCACTCACTACCTGCATCGGTCGAAACGTCATCTGGTTTCTTAGTCGTATCCAATTCCTCTGCCTCGCCTGATTTAATATCGCCGTTGGCGATATCCAATTCTGTATAGTAAACTGCATGCCGTCGCCTCATGACTTTTTGGAGTGCTTTTCGTTGTTCACTGGTCATTGACGGCTGGTTTTCTAAATAACCAAATGGGAACGACAATGGCAAAGCACTTTTGGTCACCCCACGAATATAGGCTGCAAAACTACCTTTGGGCTGACTTTCGATTAGATTCGGATCACAATAAAGCATTTGTGACAGTGTGCGAGCGTCTCTTGCCGAAACGCCTCCGGCAAATTTAATCGACGTATTGGCTGCAAACGCTTCTTGCAACTTCACATCTAACTGACCAAGATATTGATGGGCGAGTATCATTCCGACATTGTATTTCCGGGCCTGGCTTAAAATGATGCCAATATTGCGGTCAAAATAATCAGAAGCCTCATCAATATACACAAATGTGGGCATTCTTTTATTCTCTGGTAAAATCGCCCTTTCTTGTGCGGCTTGCGAAATCATAGCTATAAAAAAACGCCCAAATATTTGCGAGCCTTGTTCCTTCAATAGGTCCTTTGCGGTATTGATTAAAATAACCTTGCCTGTATTCATTGCAGTAAACAAATCAAGCTTGGTTTTCGGATGGGAAAACATCCGTTCAAATGTTTGGTTTTCCAATATGCCCCATAAACGACGTAGCACTTGCTTCTTGGTTTGCTCAAATTCCTTGGAAGCAAATTCCGTTTCAAAAAACCGTTTTGCCGTACCAGACAATTTTGCAATGTCTTTTGCAAATTTGATTTGGCTGTTTGGTTCCATTAATTCCCGAAGCGTATGAATGGTTGCATTTGGAATGTGCAGCATCAAACGAGTGACATATCGGAAAATAACATTTTGTTTTTGAGTCATTTCTGCCGACAATAATGTGCCTAATACAAAATCATATAACTCAAGAATTGAATTTGTAAGCCGTTCACGCTCCAACGGAGCATAGTTTTGCAATCGTTCAATGCCTACGTCGAATAAATTGAGTGATACCGGCCATTCGACATCGGTAGGGTCAATGATAATCACTTTATCGTGCAACGGGCCACCTTCGGCAAATTCTGCCATATTAGATATGTTGCGGATAAGATCACCTTGGCTATCAAGCACAATGACACTGCGTTGGCCTTTGGCAACGGCTTTCAAATCCTTTGCTATGAGATATTGTAATGTTTGGGTTTTACCATGACCACTGCCTGCAATGATATGATGATGCTCGAACCGTGACTCCGTTGGAATCGAAAAATCAACTTTTTGTAGAAATAGCCTAAGCAGTGGTGTGCCGTTAAGGTAGGTGGTAGCCAGATTTTTCGCATCTTTAATATCAGATTTTGTCGGTGTTTTAAAGGCCTTCGCATGGGCTCTTGGATCAGCAGGATTACCCCCCGAGGCGATGACTAGATTTTGCTCAAGTCGTGTCGATAAACGCGCAAACAAACCCGCATCTTCCAACGCCAAATCAAATGCATTTATCAGGACTGCTTCAGTCACTTCGCCAATATCGCCAAAGTTCCGCACCAAATCAGTTGATACAGTAATATCTGTGTCTGATGATACTGAAGACAGCAACGAAGGGCAGGCAGAATAAATTGGCTCAAGAAAACCAATAATTGCCAAAGTGATTATTGTTTTAGTTTTATAAAAATCTTCAATTAGATTGAGTTGGACGTTTATCTGGTCTCGAAGCTCCCAATACGCAGAGACAGATTTACGCTCACGCCAATCTATATTTGGCAGTATAAAAAACCCCTCGTAATTGAATATGTCCAATATAAGTTCAATTATAACTTTTGCCTGAGGGTGCTGCGGGTCAATTTGGAACTCAACCAGAACAACAGAAACAATATTATAAACTAAATCAAGTCGAGCCTCTTTATTGCTCAATTTATTTTGCCGAAATAGAGCATTGACCTTGTCGAAAAGCTCGCGAGTTTCTAATTCATCGCTTGAACGAAACAATCCATGGACAAAGGCATGAAGTCGAGCCGCCAAGTGTAAAGCCAACTTAAATTCCCCTTAAAATCACCAACTTGGCTTGATCTTTGGGCAATGGGTCGACTTTAATGGTTTCAGTGCCGTCCCAATGTTTGGCGCTTTCCATAACTTGTCTCAAATATGACACAACGGTCGATAGCCATGCTTCTTTTCGTGCCAAATCTACAACGCTGTCGCAACTGAAAAACCGCCCAAAAATTAGATCTTTGACCAATATTGTCTCGCGATTTTCGTTGAAATACCAATAGGCTCCGGCACCACCACCTAGTAAGCCAAGAAAAAAACCAGCACTCATTCCGAAACCGGCCGATATAATACTATATAGTAAGAGAAAAACGCCAAAACCAACGTATGAAGATTTTCGAATTAATTTTGGTTGATCGGCGACAATCAATATGGCGTTATCAAATCGATATCGATTAACTATTTTCTGCTCTTCTGCATCAAATTCTATTTTGCCCCAAAGTTTAAAATGTACACGTGCCATTTTCCCAGTGGTTTGAGTTCTTTTAAATAATATATTCATTGTCCCTCCCAAAAAAAGATGGCTTATAAAACTACATTATAGTTAAGCTTGTCAAGGTTATTGGTAACAACATTAGATTTTCTTATGTCGGTCTGTATTCATACTATATATTTAATGATAAATAGTATGAAGTCGCGAAATTATTCATGTGAATGTTGTTTCGCTATCATCGGTTATTTTCACCTATGTATGGGGATAGGAATTTTTTAAATATAGGGATACAGGTGGAATGATAAAAGGGCAGCCGAATTATGCACATCCAGCCACCCAGCTCCGGTTAAGGAGCGTCGGTTTGGTCACTCTCGACGGTCCAACCGTTCTTGAAGCCACTCTAATATCTCATCCTCAACCCATCCCACTCTGTTCGGGCCGATCTGTACCCGCTTGGGGAACTTCCCTGCCTTTTCCAGTCTGGCGACATGCTGCGGTGAATATAAGACCAACTCCTTTAGTTGGCGTTTTGAAATAATCCTCATCACTAACTCTCCATAAATGCAGAGCATCGCGATGCCCAAGGTTTCGACAATCCCTAGGGAATTAAACCTTATCATCAGATTTGACTGTTTGCCAGCAAGGAATTTTGGATTTATAGTGGCTGAAAAGCTTCCGAACCCTGTGTTTTACACAGCATTGAAAGGAGCTAAAAAATACATTTTAAAAGGTGGACTGGAAGGTGGTTCAGTTATAACCAATTTATAAAATATGTTATATTTCAACAACTTAGAACTATCTCTGGTGCGGATGGGGGGAATCGAACCCCCACTTCCATACGGAAACAAGATTTTAAGTCTTGCGTGTCTACCAGTTCCACCACATCCGCAGCAAAGATAAGCCGCGTATAGCACAAATTTTTAGTGGGTAAAATGGTTTATGTAAATTCAAATGATATTTGGTTTATTAATGGTGTATAATGTTGAAAACAACAAAGCACCTGCGGGAGTCAAGCTTTATGCATTCGCCATTTTCTACCAATTTCCAGCCCATTCCCTACTGGCATGATGGCGTAAAAATGCCCCGCACTTCAGCAGGCAAACCGCCAAAATCGGTTGACATTTGCATCATCGGCGCGGGCTATACCGGCCTCACAATTGGCCTAGAATTATTGCGCGCGGGCAAATCTGTCGCCATATTCGATGCGATGAAATTAGGCCACGGCGCCAGTGGTAAAAATGGCGGTATGATAGGCCCTAGCCTACATAAACTGGGGCTTACAGGCTTAACAAAAATATACGGCCAAGCCAAAGCGCATGATATTTTGCAAGAGGGCATCCATGCCATCGAGTATTTTAAAAAATTTATTGAGCAAGAAAATATCGATTGCGATTTGGCCATGACCGGCCGTTTTCGCGGAGTCAACAACCAGCAAGATTTAGACAATTTAGCCAGCGAATGCGAAACCCTCAGCAAATTAATCGGATTTCAATATAAAGTCGTATCCCATCAAGATATACACACCGAAATCGGCTCAGACCATTATCACAGCGGTGTTGTTTACGGTCTCGATGGCGGCTTGCACCCGCAAAAATTAGTCGCCGCCCTCGCCAAAAAAATCCTAGATTTAGGCGGTTATATTTTCGAGCAATCCCGAGTTACAAACATCAGTCAAACCAAGCTTATTCACCATGTAGAAACCGCAAAAGGCAATTTACAGGCTGGCGAATTGGTCATGGCCACAAATGGCTACACCAAAAAATTCAGCACCGGAGCCCAAAAGCCCAAATTTTCCGCCTTTTACAACAAATTACTGCCCATAACCTCCGCAATGATCGCAACCGAAACCTTGCCCGAAGCCGTCATCAATAAATTATTTCCCAAGCGCCGCATGCATGGCGGCAACCACCGTTTGGTGCAATATTACCGCCCCAGCCCCGATGGCAAACGGGTGTTGTTTGGCGCCCGCGGGGTCGATTTTTTCGACAGAGCCAATATCAATGGCAAAAACCTAAAATCATTGCTCGATAAAATATTCCCCGAATTACAGCCCATCAAAATAGATTATTCGTGGTCAGGAAAAGTCGCCTACACGTTCGATCATGTGCCGCATATTGGCAAGCAAGATGGCATATATTACGCCATGGGCTATTGCGGCAGCGGCGTCACTAGGTCGGTATATTTGGGCAAAAAATTGTCGATGCAAATTTTAGGACAAGAAGATTCCCAAACCAGTTTTGACGATCTGAACTTCCAAAGCAAACCATTTTACAATGGCTCACCATGGTTTCTACCAATCGTGCTTAAATGGCATGGGTTTTTAGATAGACGAGGCTGAATTTCGTTTTCTATCGGCTTGTCGTTGTAACTTTTTTGCCTCTCGTCGCGCTTCAATAGTGCCAAACACATCACCACCAATATGCTGTTCACCATGCTTACCGCTTAACGCAATTTGCAGTTCGCGTTGTGTGTAACGTGCTGTTTGGGCGCGGGTTTTCTGGTCATGGCAATGGTGGCAACTAATGCCTTTTATATAATGTTCACTGTCTTTATCGGCCTCAGTAATCGGCATGCGGCAGGCATAACATTGGTCATATTGGCCAATTTCTAACTTATGTTTTACCGCCACCCGGCTGTCAAATACAAAACATTCGCCTTCCCATAGGCTTTCTTCTTCCGGCACATTTTCCAGATATTTCAGTATACCACCCTGTAAATGATACACATCTTCAAAGCCTTGTTGCTTCAAATAAGCGGTTGATTTTTCACATCTAATGCCGCCAGTGCAAAACATAGCAATTTTCTTGCCCTTAGCATTGCCTAAATTTTCTTTCACATAGGCTGGGAACTCTCTAAACGTATCTGTTTGTGGGTTCAGCGCATTTTTAAATGTGCCAATGCCGACTTCATAATCGTTTCTTGTGTCAACCACCAACACGTCTGGGTCGGCAATCAAATCATTCCAATCTTCGGGCTTCACATAAGTTCCAACAATGTGGTTCGGGTCGATATTTTCGACGCCCATGGTGACAATTTCTTTTTTAAGTTTCACTTTCGTGCGGTAAAACGGCATTTTCTCATCAAATGACTCTTTGGTCACCAAACCCGCAAACCGCTCATCCGCGCGTAAATAATCGTGTAATTTTTGCACCGCTTTGGCTGTACCAGCCACAGTGCCATTTATGCCCTCGGCGGCCAACAGCAATGTACCTTTGATATTTTGCGATTTCATAAATTTAAGCAACGGGTCACGCAGCTGTTTATAATCCGGCAATTTTGTAAAATGGTATAGGGCGGTAACGGTAATGGGCGCAGTTTCGCTGCGCTCAGTGGCATTAGTCATGCGTGGCTTCCTTATGCGGTCTGAAACGTAAATCCAGAGCAGGTTGAGTATATCCAGCCTTATATCAAACCCAACTTAACAAATCAATTGCCAATTAAGTGCATTATTTTTAGTTCAAATAGGTTGTTTGCTTCAAATTCCGTAAGCGTTAACGGCAGATTCATTCTATAATAATCTATAAATTAACAGCTTATAAACTTCAATTCTCAATATAGAAAGTCACCGTCGTCACCACCCGTACATTTTTCTCTATCTTGTTGCGGTCGCCATATTCAGCACCTGCATCGGTTATGTTAAAACCACCCTGTCTGGCGCTTCTAATGCCGCCGACTTTAGCGCCAACATTTTCGGCAAAGGTTGCGGCGGCTATGCGGGCATTTTCGGTCGCTTCTTTTAACATTTCAGGTTTTATGGCGTTTAAATTGGTAAACTGGTAAGTCGGGCTTCTATTGTCTAGGCTAATACCTTGGGCTATCAATTTGCCCACATTCACCCGCGCTTTGGCCACCAGCGGCACGTTGGTGGTGGCAATGCTCACCAATCCAGTCAGCGAATAGCTGCGGTCAACAATCTGTTGGTTATCATCCCTAAACACCCGACCATAATAATCCGCCGCGCCAATGGTTATTTCATCATCACTAAACCCAGCTTTTTTAAGCTCGTCTATAATTATTTTTTGGTGGTCTTCAAAGCGGGCATATAGGTTTTTAATCACCACATTAGCCCCGGCATTTACATTAAACGATATTTCCCAATTGGCGCGGTTAGAGGTCACCCGGCGTTCGGCCAAACCCTTGGCCTCGGCGGTATTTATCCCGATGTTAGATTTATATATAGTGCTCGAGATAAAATAACCCGAAGTCGCAATACCAGCGCCAAGCAGACCAGCCGCCAGCACTACCGCCATCATATTTATATTTTTCATAAAAAATCTCCAATCAAAATTATATGCCATCTTTAAATATAAATTAGACAAAATTAAGATTGGATTTTTAGTAGAAATTACAATTGCTTATAAACCATATTGGCAATCGATTCCATTTTCGCCCGGCTGATCTTGCCAGATATCGCATAGCCAAAATCTCGATCAACCCAAAAAAAGGTCTGCACATTGTCCTGCTCAACAAAGCTAAACCCAGTTTGCTCATTGTCATCATTTTGGCCAATAATCAGCGTCAATCGCTCACCTGCATCATCTTCATACATCAGCATAGCACTGGGTTTGCCGGCCAATGGCAATATGCGTCCACCAAATAGGTCAAACCCCATACTGGTTAAATCTGGAGGGGTTAATTCTCGGTCTATACGTTTGCCAAGCCAGGCGATTAAATGTTGTTTCTCATCTATTCCCACTTCAACCGGGTGCTTTTTCTCAGCTGAATAAATCGTATAACTCGCGCGAGATATTGCCGGTAAATTCTGCGCATATGCAATGTTATTTACGCTTAAATTTGGGGCAAATTGCAGAGTCAACATGGCACCAACAATCGCACCAAATAACAAAGTCGGCACAAATGATGCAAGCCTGAGCCGATTGACTTTAAACCTACCTAGATTGGTTTTGCGGGTCAGTTTGGTTAGCAATTCTGCATCAGATTTCTCATTATGGTGTGTATTTTCTTTGCTATTTTCAACAAATAAATGTTCTAACGCCGCATTTTGCAAAAGCCACTGCTGTACTTGTTCTTCGGCTTCTGGGTGGGTTTTAAACCACACCAATATATGTGCATATTTGGCACGGCTAAGGTCACCGTCTACAAAGGCGTGTAAATCATCTTCGGTAATGTTGAACTCAGTTACATCACTCATTTCGGCCTCCTAAACGATACTATATTTTGCCCGGTAAGGATTTCCGAAATCGCTTTGCGCGCACGCGACAAACGCGACATAACAGTCCCAATAGGTATTTCTAACATTTCAGCTATTTCACTATATTTGTAATTTTCTATCACCACCAACATCAGCACCGTTCGGTTTTTTTCCGGCAATTGGTCAATGGCAGCTTTTATTTTATCGGTAACCAACACGTCACTCATTTGGCTTTTGTCAGCTATTTGCACGTCATCAATGGCTATTGTCGGAGGCCGGTTAGATTTTTTTCTTAGTTTATTTTTAAACAAATTGGTCATAATGGTCATCGACCAGCTTTTAAAGTTGCCGCCGCGCCATTGGGTTTTTTTGGCAAATAATTTTTCCAAACAATCATGCAATAAATCTTCGGCATCAGCCGCAGAAACAGACAGGCTCAACGCATATCTACGCAAGTTGGGCATTATTTTAAGCACTCTTTGTTCAAAGTCGTCCATAGTAAACGGGGTATAATTTCATATACCCCCCTTATTCATTGTAATCAACTTACACTATACAGATTATTCAGAAATAACATACCACACACCGCCAACTTCATGGCCAGTGGTATCGCCTACGGCTTTGTCGTTAATCCACAAATATAGCGGCATGCCATTATGTGCCCATTGCAATTTACCATCTTTGCGCTCTATAAGGCTAAAATCGCCAGAAACATCATCATCAGCTTCTGCAAACAAAGGTGGCCACTTCACCGCGCAACCGCCATAACAGTTAGATACACCGTCGGTGTCTTTGGTGAATATATATAAAGTCATGCCGTTTTCATCGGCCAATATATTGCCTAAACCCGAGCTAACAAATGTCGGCATCACCGCCATTGCGCTCGATGCCATTGCCATAAATATTGTGGTTGCTAATAATAGTTTTTTCATTATCTTCTCCCAAAAGGTTAAAAGGCACAATAAATTGCCCCTATAGAGTAAGACACCTAAAGGCGTATTTTATTCCATGTTTAAATATAAAGTTCAATTATAATTCGGTTACTATTTATTTAATGTTTAAGATCAATAGGTTAAACATAAATAATTTCCCAAATTAATATTTGCCTCAACTCATTAATAGGTTATATTGCTGTAAAGAGGGCAATAGATTTAAGGTATTTTTTATGGCTACATTACTAGACAACACTGCCGAGTTAAGTCGGTCAGAAGTCATTAAAGCTGGCGCCACCGATCGTTCTCAACAGCGCCATCCTGAAAAAGCCAACCGGCCAGATGGCCAAATTTTGCGCAAACCAAGTTGGATTCGGGTCAAAGCCCCCGGTTCGGCCATGTTTAAAGAAACCAACAGAATCATGCGCGATAACAATCTAGTTACAGTGTGCGAGGAAGCCGGTTGCCCAAACATTGGCGAGTGTTGGAGCAAAAAACACGCAACCATGATGATTATGGGCGACACCTGCACCCGCGCTTGTGCGTTTTGCAACATTAAAACCGGCATGCCAAATCCATTAGATAAACAAGAACCCTATAATGTCGGCCAATCTGTTAAGCAGCTCGGCCTCAACCATGTGGTCATAACATCAGTCGATAGAGATGATTTGGCCGATGGCGGCGCTCAACATTTTGTCGAGGTTATTCAGGCGATACGCGAAGCCAGCCCCCATACCACAATCGAAGTTTTAACCCCCGATTTTTTGCGTAAAGAAGGCGCTGTTGAAGCCGTTGTTGCCGCTAAACCAGATGTATTTAATCATAATCTCGAAACCGTGCCGTCAAAATATCTAAAAGTCCGCCCCGGCGCACGCTATTTTCATTCTTTGCGCATCTTGCAGCAGGTCAAAGAAATCGACCCCAATATGTTCACCAAATCCGGCATCATGGTCGGTTTGGGTGAGGAACGCTACGAAGTGCTGCAAGTTATGGATGATATGCGCGCCGCAAATATAGATTTTATCACCATTGGCCAATATTTACAGCCAACCAAAAAACATTATCAGATCGATCGGTTTGTCACCCCGGATGAATTTAAGAGTTTTGAACGCATGGCCAAGGTAAAAGGCTTTTTGATGGTTTCATCTAGCCCATTAACCCGCTCTAGCTTCCATGCTGGTGACGATTTTGCCGAATTGAAGAAAAATAGATACGCCAAGTTGGGCATATAATTGCCCACACAAGAGCTCGAAATTTTCTTTCCTTACACGGTGGAAAATATCTATAATTTGGTCGCAGATATAGAAAAATATCCGCTTTTTTTACCAAATTGTGTGCAATTAACCGTCAAAAAACGCCATAAAACGGTTAAAAATGAGCATATTTTGGCCGAAATGGGCGTAAAATACGGCATTTTTAGCGAAAATTTCAGCTCAAATGTTGAATTAGATGCCAAAAACCATTCCATAATTGTGGGGTTAAACAGCGGGCCAATTAAAAAACTCAACAATCATTGGCGCATTGAAAAACACGATAATGGCAGCTTAGCGCATTTTAAAATCGAAATCGAAATGAAAAATTTTGCCCTAAAAATCGCCCTCGCCGCGGCGTTTAAATTCGCGGTAAATGAAGTTGTCGAGGCATTCAAAACCCGTGCCGATGAGCTATATTCAACTTAATATATAGAGTCAATTAACAAGCATATCTATTTGAATTTATTTAATAATTTTTAATAGAATTTCAAGCGACTGTTTTACGGTCAGTGTGCGAACTCCCGCCCTATCCTGCCCGGTAAAACAAAATTTCATTTCCAACTTATCGCCTTTATCAGTCAAAGCACATATATGCACCAAGCCCACTGGTTTTTCTATCGTACCGCCTGTCGGGCCGGCAATGCCCGTTACCCCTAATGCTATGTTTGCATTGGTTTTTTTTAACGCGCCTTGCGCCATTTCAAACGCAATTTCTGCCGAAACCGCGCCATATTTAACCGATTTTTCGGCCGAAACACCTAAAATTTCCCGTTTCATTTCATGACTATAGACCAAAAACCCACCCTCGACCACGAGGCTACTGCCCGAAATTTCGGTCAAGGCCGCGGTAATCAAGCCACCAGTACAGCTTTCTGCGATGATAATCTTATTGCCATAAGTTGCGCATTTATCAATAACTTCAGCAGCTTGTTGATATATTAAATCAGATATCTCCATACCGAACCTGTCCTATAAATCATCCAGATAATCTGATTTTATTGCCACTGTTGCCGTGGCATAAGCTGCAATGCCTTCTTCGCGCCCAGTAAAGCCCAAACGCTCGCTGGTTGTGGCTTTAACCGCCACCCGGCTTATGTCTAAACCCAATATAGCCGCCACGCTTTTGCGCATTTCATCGCGTATTGGGCCAATTTTAGGGTATTCACATACCAATGTCACATCGACATTTACCAAACGCCCGCCTTTTTCGGTTACCAATTTAACCGCATGGGCTAAAAATTGGTCAGATTTTGCGCCTTTCCATTTATTATCGGAAGGTGGAAAATGTGAGCCAATATCGCCATCGGCAATTGCGCCCAAAATGGCGTCTGTTAAGGCATGTAGCCCGACATCGGCATCACTATGGCCTTTTAATTTTTGGGTGTGCGGCACTTTTATACCACATAAAATGGCAAAATCACCGGGCTCAAACGCATGCACGTCAAAGCCAAAACCTGTTCTAAATTCAATCATATGTCACCATTCTGCTTAGCTAGTTTTAAGTTGGCTAATATTAAGTTGGCAAACTCAAAATCTTCCGCCACGGTAATTTTAATGTTCTGTTGGCTCGCTTCAACCAATTTAACCGCGATGTCAAAATGTTCAAATATAGCCGCATCATCGGTAAATAATTTATTTTCGCCCATTTGCGAAATGTCGGCATGAGCCTTGATAATGGCATTAAAATCAAAAGCTTGCGGCGTTTGCGCCGACCATAAAAATTGTCTATCTAAGGTTTTTTCAATGGTTTCATCAGCACTATTTCTAACCTGTTTTATGGTATCTGTTAGCCTTACTGCGGCTATGGCGCCCAAATAGCTCTCGCATGCCAGCAACAAATCATCGACCAATTTTGCCGCCACAAATGGCCGCGCGCCATCATGAATCAATATATTCTGTGGTTGCAAATGCGATATGGCTTTTAGCCCATGGGTAACGCTAAATTGGCGCTGCGTGCCGCCAAAACAATGAGGCAATATTTTTGCATCATCCAGTTTGGCAATGACATCTTCATAAAGCGCAACATCACTCGGGTGGATGACCACAATAATGGCATCAATTTGCCGGTGGTCGATAAAATTCTTCAGTGTATGCCACAAAATTGGTTTGTCACCAATGGTTTGATATTGCTTCGGTAAGTCACCACCCACGCGGCTACCGCGCCCACTGGCAACGATTAAAGCGGCATTTTTAATTGTTGAGCTCATATAACATCCAGTCCACCATTACACCGATACTTTTATAATTTCTATATCATACTCTTTGAGTTTTTTGCGCAATGTATTGCGGTTTAACCCCAATATTTTGGATGCCCGAATTTGG
This sequence comes from Hyphomicrobiales bacterium, assembly GCA_013214705.1. Classification (GTDB taxonomy): domain Bacteria; phylum Pseudomonadota; class Alphaproteobacteria; order Rhizobiales; family OSC116; genus OCS116. The sequence goes on along the minus strand of JABSRZ010000008.1, from coordinate 141,606 downwards.
TTGCCGGCGGTTTGTTCCAAAACATATCTTAGCAAGCTAGGCTCAATTTCGGCCAAAAATTGCCGATATAAATCATCATTTTCTAGAATTTCTTGGCTATCAAAGCAATTTTCCAACCACATGCGTGTCGATTTATCGAGGCTCAGCGCACTGGCATCGCCGCGTGGCTCATGGATTGGCTGCTCATGGGCTATTTCGGCCTCAATAATGTCTTCGGTCACTTCATCTTGCGGGTATAGCGCCACCACCCGCTTAACTAGGTTTTCAAGCTGCCGAATGTTGCCCGGCCAGTCTAATTCGCGCAATTTGCTCAGCGCCCCGGCGTTAAATATTTTATTTCCCAAACCTTGTTTTTCGGCTTGCACTAAAAAGTGGTTTACCAAATCGGCAATGTCATCTTTACGCGCCCGCAGTGGTGGTAAATTAATCGGTACAACGTTTAAACGATAATATAAATCTTCTCGAAATTGGCCAAGCCGGATGAGCTGGGTTAAATCTTGATGGGTTGCCGCAACAATGCGAATGTTGGTTTTAATGGGTTTCACCCCGCCGACCATGTTGAATTCGCCTTCTTGCAACACCCGCAGCAAACGGGTTTGCGCCGACATCGGCATGTCGCCAATTTCGTCCAAAAACAAAGTGCCACCTTCGGCTTGCTCAAACCGGCCGGAATTGCGGCTATTAGCGCCGGTAAATGCGCCTTTTTCATAGCCAAACAGCTCAGATTCTATCAAATCTTTGGGAATGGCCGCCATATTTACCGCCACAAATGGCCGGTTTTTTCGTTTGCCAAAATCATGCAATACCCGCGCGACTAGCTCTTTGCCGGTGCCAGACTCGCCAGTAATCATGGCGGTTAAATCTATCTGCGTTAGCCGCGCGATGATGCGATAAATGTCCTGCATGGCGCGGCTGCGGCCAATCAGCGGCAGGTCATCATTTTGGCTGGCCATATTGTTGGTTTTCTTAGCCCCAGTTTTTGAACTTTGGATCGCCCGCTGGGAGATGGCCACCAATTCGTTTAAATCAAATGGTTTTGCCAAATATTCATAAGCGCCTTTTTCGGCCGCAGTGATGGCGGTTAGCACCGTATTTTGTGCGCTCATGATGATGACCGGCAATTCCGGTCGTCTTTTCTTAATCCGCGGCAACAAGTCAAAGCCGCTTTCATCAGGCATCACCACGTCAGAAATTACCAAATCTCCAAAGCCATTTTCGACCCAAGACCATAAAGTGCTGGCATTGCTAGCCGCCCTCACCCTGTAGCCCGCGCGGGTTAAAGCGTGGGTTATCACGGTGCGAATGGCGGCGTCATCATCTGCAATTAAAATTTCGTCCATAACCAATCCTTTGTTTAGGCTTTCTCTTCAGTCAAAAACGGGAATAAAATCCGAAACTTTGCCCCAGATTTATCGCCAACATAATCTATCACCGCGCTATGATCGGCCACCAATTTGGCCACAAGCGCCAGCCCTAGGCCCTTGCCGCCTTTTTTATTGGTCACAAATGCATCGTAAATATGTGGCAATAAATTAGCTTCAATGCCCGCACCATTATCTTCAATGGTCAACTCAAATGGCAGGCTTAGGAGCTTATCGCGGTTTGGAACTTTTAATTTAAGCCCGGTTTTATAAGCCGTGGTGATTTTGATGCTGGCATTTGGCAGGTCTTTTAACGCTTCGCAGGCATTTTTTATCAGGTTTAATAATATTTGGATGATTTGGTCTCTATTGCCGCTAATTTGTGGCAAACTAGGGTCATAATGCTCGACAAATTTAACATGTTTGCCAAAGCCATTTTGAGCCAATTGTTTCACATGGTCGATGAGCAAATGAACATTGATCGGCGTGAATTCAGGCAAGCGGCCATCCGAAAATTGCTCCATTTGGTCTATTAAATTACATATTCTATCAGTCTCAGTGCAAATTAAAGTGGTTAGAGATTTGTCATCGGAATTGGCGGTTGCGCTTAACAATTGCGCCGCACCACGTATGCCCGAAAGTGGATTTTTGATTTCGTGCGCCAATATTTCGGCCATGCTGGCGATGGATTTTGTCGCATTACGGCTTAGAATGTGCGATTCAATCATATTCGCCACACCGCGCTCGATGAACATTAAACTCATCAACCGGCCGTCATCATCGGTCGATGTTTTGTCTAATAAACTGGCTTGAATGTCGACTATTTTGGTGACATGCAGACGTGGAATTTCGAACTGGATTTCATATTCATTGACCGCGATATGTTTTTCAAACACTTGGGCGATAAGCGCCAATAACGGGCTGCCAAACAGCACCAATTGGTTGATATTTCGGCGTAATAATATCGGTGCACTCATTTCGAAGAAATTTTCTGTGGCACTATTTACATATTCTATTTGCCCAGTTTCAGAGATAATAAGCAGCGGATGGGCAATGGCGTTGAGCAAAGCTGGATATAGGTTTTTTTCGACGATTGCATTCATAAAATTATCTCATAACTCAGTTTCTAAGTTTTGCTTGGCCATTTGTTCATTAAAAAAATTGCTTATCACACGCCCAACATCGGTTGAATCTTCTTGCGAAAAAACTTTCACACGCCATTGTTTTAAATCGGCTTTTTGCACCACATTTTGTTCTAAATACCAACCCAAATGTTTGCGCGCGATGCGCAACCCCATAAACTCTCCATAATGTGCCAACATCAGTTCAAAATGACGCAATACAAAATCTAGTTTCCATTGTAAACTTCTGCTGATTGGCAAGGTTTTATTGGCCAAATATCGCCCAACATCGCCAACCAACCAAGGCATGCCATAAGCGCCTCGGCCTAACATAACCCCTTGTGCGCCGGCCAATTTCATCATTTTATCAGCATCGGCAACTGCGCCCAAGTCACCATTGGCAACAACCGGTATTGTGACCATTTTGGCGGTATCGGCTATTTTTTGCCAATCGGCACTGCCCTTATAAAATTGGTTACGGGTGCGGCCGTGTATGGTCAGCATTTTTACCCCCGCCTGTTCGGCACGTTGGCCAATTTGCGGCGCATTGAGCATGTCATCATCCCAGCCCAAACGCATTTTGAGTGTCACCGGTTTTGTGGTTGCCGCCACCGTGGCCTCGATTAACCGTAAGGCCAAATCAGGGTCCCGCATTAACGCCGAGCCTGACATGCCGCTAATGACTTTTCGCGCCGGGCAGCCCATATTAATGTCGATAATATCTGCTCCCATATCTTCGGCAATGCGCGCGCCTTCGGCCATCCATTTTTCTTCGCGGCCAGCCAGTTGAATGACAAATGGCGATAGAAATTCACCACCTTCGGCTTTGCGCAACGTTTCAGCATTGGCTTCGGCCAATTGCTGCGAGGCAACCATTTCAGAAATCACCATGCCCGCGCCTGCCTCGGCCGCCAAACGCCGAAAAGGTGCGTCTGTGACCCCTGACATAGGTGCCAATAGTGCGTTATTCTTTAGTGTAATGTCGCCAATTTGAATCATTTTTGATTAAAAACCCGATTAATTGCCTAAATATTTAGCATATTTTATTATATTGCGGCAAGTGCCTTTATTTTAATCATCAATATAATTTATATATATGTGTTTTTATTGCATAAATTGTTGAAATCAATTGAAACATAAGGGCCATATCGGCTAGTTTGTATGAAATTACACCAAATTATCGGTGTATAAGGAGAAAGACATGTTCAAGAATTCTATACCCGCTATGATCACGCCGATGAAAGACGGGAAAATCGACGAAATAAAGCTAGCCGATTTTATAGAATGGCAGATTCAGCAAGGCTCATCTGGCCTAGTGCCTGTGGGCACGACTGGAGAATCGCCGACGCTGAGCCATGATGAACATAAACGGGTTGTCGACATCACTGTCGAGGTGGCCGCAAAACGAGTGCCGGTTATGGCGGGCGCTGGGTCTAACAACACATTAGCCTCGGTAGAATTTGTGCGGCACGCATTGCAAACTGGCGCAGATGCCGCATTGGTGGTGACGCCTTATTATAACAAGCCCAACCAAGCTGGGCTATATGCGCATTTCAAAGCCATTAACGACGCGGCGGACCTGCCGGTTTATATATATAACATCCCCGGCAGAAGCATCATCGACTGCGATGTAGACACCATGAAGCGGTTGTTTGCCTTGCCAAATATTGTCGGGGTTAAAGATGCCACTAGTGACATGTCGCGTGTAACCCAACAACGTATAGAAGTTGGTTTAGATTACATTCAACTGTCTGGCGATGACATGTCATCTGTTGGGCATTTTGCCAGCGGTGGCGCCGGTTGTATATCGGTTACCGCCAACGTTGCCCCGCGCCAATGTGCCGACCTTTTTGAGGCAATGCAGGCCAATAATTTTGCCAAAGCGCGAGAAATTCAAGATAAATTAATGCCATTGCATATGGCAATGTTCTTAGTGCCAAGCCCCGCGCCGGCAAAATATGCCTTAAGCCTATTGGGCAAATGTGAAGAAGAAGTTAGGTTGCCAATATTAACTTTACCCGATAATGTGAAAGCCCAAGTTAGGCAAGCTATGAGCATAGCTGGCGTTTTAAATTAGCAGACAGACATTGGTAGACGGCCATGGCCAAAAAGAAAAAAGACAAGGGCAAGGATTTTATAACCGGCGCTAAGACCATCGCCGAAAATAGAAAAGCGCGCTATAATTACGAAATTGTCGACACCTTAGAAGCTGGCATTATGCTGCTGGGTTCTGAAGTGAAAAGCTTGCGCTATGGCGGCTCTAACATCGCCGAAGCCTACGCATCGATGGAAGGCGATGAGCTATATCTGCTCAACAGCCACATTGCGGAATATACCAAAGCCAACCGCGAAAACCACAAATTACGCCGCGAGCGTAAGTTGCTGTTGCACCGCAAACAAATAAATAAATTACAGGCGAATATACAGCGTGACGGCATGACCATTGTGCCATTAAAAATGTATTTTAACGACCGTGGTAAAGTGAAATTGCTGTTGGGTGTTGCTAAGGGTAAGAAAAACCACGACAAACGCCAAACCCAAAAGCTAAAAGATTGGAATAGAGACAAGGCCCGGCTTATGCGGGACCGCGGCTAAAACTAACTAAACCATTATCAATTAAGAGCGTTCAACTTGGCTCGGTTTCACATTGCCATTAGCATCTTTACGGCCAATTAATTGTTTCAAATCTTGTAAGTCTATAAATTGGTCTGCTTGGCGGCGCAATTCATCGGCCACCATTGACGGGCGGCTTTTAACCGTGGATACAACGCTGACAACTTTGCCCTTGCGCTGCACCGCTTCGACCAAACGTCTAAAATCACCATCGCCAGAGAATAACACAATATGATCGACACTTTCGGCGATTTCCAACACATCAACTGTTAGTTCTATGTCCATATTGCCTTTGATTTTTTTACGGCCAGAAGCATCGGTAAACTCTTTGGTGGGCTTGGTGACCATGGTATAGCCGTTATAATCTAGCCAATCGATAAGCGGGCGAATGGGCGAAAATTCTTGCTCTTCGACCAAGGCTGTATAGTAATAAGCGCGCACAAATTGGCCCTTGTTTTTGAACAAACTAAGCAGCTGACTATAATCTATTTCAAAATCTAGGGCTTTAGCAGTTGCGTATAAATTCGCGCCGTCAATAAATATCGCGATTTTTTGCGCGGGGTAAATGTGCATAATAATTTCTCGTTCAAAAATAAGTTATAAATACTGGACATAAATATTGTTAATGTTTGCCAAGTGTGATTAAACAGAACTTACATTTTCTGCTTTACGAACTCGTATACAACCATTTGGTGTTTTTGCACATTATCCATTAGTAGTGGTTGAATTTTATAGTTAACTCAAAATTATGAGTTCGGGGAAACAAACTAATTTAGACCAATACCAACATGAAATTATTGCATTCATTAAATAGTTAACCTAGGTTAAATATGATTATACTATCATTTGGTTCTAATTTACCATCAAAATGGGGCAACCGAGCCGAAACTCTCAATTTTGCAGTAAATTTACTGAAAGACCTATCTATTTCGGTCATATCTTGCTCTACATTTTACTTTAGTCCGCCCATGGGTTTGCGCCACGGTAAAAATATCAAAACTTACAAGACAACCACAAATAACGCCAGTATCCAAAATGATTTCAACCTGCCAAACCAACATTATATTAACATTGCCCTATGTGTAAGGTCGCAAAAACCGGCATCGCAACTGCTTTATGGATTAAAGCAGATAGAAAAAATGGCCGGCCGAAAACATGGCCAGCGCTGGGCAAGCCGCCCGCTTGATATTGACATCATCGATTATAAACAGATAGCCCTGGGCGGTACGCGCCAGTATAACCAAAAATTAGACACTGGTTTTATACCCCTCACCTTGCCACACCCTGGGCTGGCCACCCGCGCATTTGTATTAGAGCCGATGGCCGAAATTGCGCCCTTTTGGCACCACCCTAAAACCGGCAAAACCGCTAGACAAATGTTAAATGAGCTTAAATAAATTAAATGGTCGTTATATTTAAAAATAACGCTTGCAATTACACGGATTAACCCCTAGGAAACCGTACTTAAACATTTTTGGAGAACGCTTAATGGCACGCGTAACCGTAGAAGATTGTATTGAAAAAATCAACAATCGTTTTGAACTTGTTTTGCTTTCAGGACACCGCGCAAGAATGCTTGCTGGTGGTGCTGAACCAACAGTCGAACGTGATAATGATAAAAACCCAGTGATTGCACTGCGCGAAATTGGCGATAATATGATTTCTGCAGCAGATTTAGAAGAAGAATTCATTCACTCCATGCAAAGATATGTTGAAGTCGATGAACCCGAAACAGAAATTGTGCCGATGATTTCGGCCACTGGCGAAGTTAGCAATTTGGGCGAAAACCCAGACAAAACAACTTTTGACCAAATGGGCGAAGATGATTTGTTAAAAGCCATCGAAGCGCTGCCAAAGCCAAAATGATCGACTTTATTTGAATTTAGGCCCTCAAGTTTTCTTGGGGGTTTTTTTTTATTAAATCATTGAAATTTTACCTCATAAGTATAATTATATTATACCAGTTGGAGCCGCCAAATTATGATGAGACAATATGAATTAGTCGAAAAAGTGCTTAGCTACGACCCGGATGCTGACGAAAACCTGCTAAACCGTGCATATGTATACGGCTATAAAAAACACGGCACACAAAAACGCGCGTCTGGCGACCCTTATTTTTCTCATCCCATTGAAGTTGCTGCTATTTTAGCCGATTTAAAACTGGATGCCACAGTGGTGGCAACCGGGCTGCTGCACGACACCATAGAAGACACTGACGCCACGCGTGAAGAAATCGACAAAATGTTTGGGCCAGACATTGGCTCATTGGTTGAAGGACTCACAAAAATTAGTGAGTTAAAGCTCATTTCGCGCGAAACCGCACAATCGGAAAATTTGCGCAAACTATTTTTTGCCATTTCGAAAGACATCCGGGTGTTATTGGTCAAACTAGCCGACCGGCTGCACAATATGCGCACCATCATGCATGTAAAGCCCGAAAAAAGAATGCGCATCGCCCAAGAAACTATGGACATTTATGCACCGTTGGCCGGCCGCATGGGCATACATTTTTTTAGAGAAGAATTAGAAGATAATTGTTTTGCCGTACTCAACCCTGAGGCACGAGAAACCATTATAAAACGCCTCAAAGAAATGCATGCCGAGGAAAAATATTTATTGCATGACATTGCCGAGATATTAAACCGAAAATTAAAACAGGCCAATATAAAAGCCCGGGTTTATGGCCGCGAAAAACGCCCCTATTCTATTTTTAGAAAAATGGAACGCCAAAGTATATCATTAGAGACAATATCGGATATTTACGCGTTTCGAATCATCACCAAAACCGAAGATGATTGTTACCGCGCACTTGGCCTTATTCACACAGAATGGCCAATGGTACCCGAGAGATTTAAAGATTTTATCTCCATTCCCAAGAGCAATGATTATCGATCAGTACACACCACCATAATTGGCCCGACCAGAAAACGCATCGAATTGCAAATTCGCACCGAGGAGATGGAAGAAGTCAACGAATTTGGCATTGCCTCTCACGCATTATATAAAGACCAGTCTTACATTAACAATCCGCAAACCAGTCAAATTCCAGGCGATGAAACCAATGGGTCAGACCAAAATGCTAATGGCGAGCTAAATCCTGGTAGTGTGCCGCTATCAGAAAAAACCAGTGCTTTCAAATGGTTAAGGCATGTAATTGACTCTTTGGAAGATGGCGACACACCCGAGGAATATTTAGAACATACAAAATTAGAATTATTTGCCGACCAAGCCTTTTGTTTCACCCCAAAGGGTCGGCTTATCGCCTTGCCCAAACACGCCACCCCGATAGATTTTGCTTATGCCGTACACACCGACATCGGCAATACGTGCGTCGGCTGCAAAATTAACGGCGTGACTGCGCCGCTAAGGTCTAAATTAAACAATGGTGATGAAGTTGAAATTGCCACCTCTAAGGCCAGCAAACCGCAGCCTATATGGGAAAGCTTTGTGATGACCGGCAAAGCCAAATCGGCCATTCGGCGCGCCAGCCGCGAGGAACGCCGGCGGCAATATAGCCGGTTGGGTCAAGAAATGCTGACCCGTATATTCAAAAAAATAAAAGTCGAATTTACCGAAGAAAAGTTAATCGCTGCTTTGCCTAAATTGGCGTTTAAAAATATGCAGGACGTTTATGTAGCCATCGCCCGCAATGAAATTAAATTACGCGATGTGGCGGTGGCAATGGTGCCGTTATTGCTCGAGAATCATGCCGACAAATTTAACCATCAAACCCATTTTGAAATTGGCGCTAGCAATGCAACCAGCCCCATGCCGGTGCGTGGCGCCACCGAGGATGTTGGTGTCATCCGTTTTTCTAAAAAGCATCCGCCCATTGCCGGTGAGCGCATTGTCGGCATTTTGAAACCCGGCGATGGCATGGTCATATACCCAATTCATAGTGAAGAGCTAGAAGCTTACCACGCCCACCCTGAATTATGGATAGACATGGTTTGGGACATAGATGAAAATGAAAATCAGTGGTTTACCGCACCCATCGAAATTACTTTGCTTAATGAAATCGGGGCGTTGGCCAGCGTGTCGAGCGTAATCGCCGAGCAAAATTGCAACATTTGGAACACTTTTATTATTTCTCGTGAGGTCGATTATTACCATTTATATTTAGAAGTGGAAGTGCGCAACATTCAACATTTTAACCAGATGAAGAATTCGCTTCAGACCCTATCTATTGTCAGTGAAATAAAGCGTGTAGCCGGCAAAAAATATGGTGAAATAGGTTAATTTTAAAAATATTTTTAAATTTATTTGAATAACCTGCATAAATAGCCATATTTTAACTAAAATCATATAATATAATCTCGAGTGTAAAGTTAGCTAATGTAAGGTGTAAAATGCTGTTTAAACGGCAAAATAAGCTTCATTTAAAGCATAAAATTCGCAACTTCTTTGCCCCCACAAAAGGGCTGAGGCGGAGCTTTAAATATATATGGCAGCGTGTTTGGCGCATAAAAGCATCACCATATGCAATCGCATTTGGTGTCGCAGCTGGCGGTTTTGCGTCTTGCACACCGTTTTTAGGCCTGCATTTTGTTATTGCGGCGCTCATCGCTTATATATTTAGCGCCAATTTACTAGCCTCTGCGCTTGGTACCGCTATCGGCAACCCATTATCCTTCCCGTTCATTTGGATAACCATAAAAAAGGTTGGTGATTTTATTTTGGGCAACCCGGAAGTTATCGACCAAACCGTGCGCATTCCCAGACATCTGTTTAGAAATGGCTGGCACGACATGTGGCTCACCCTAAAACCAATGATTATCGGCTCTATACCCGTGGGGTTGCTGGTTGGGGCAATTATGTATTTTATCGTCTATCGAGCGGTAAAAATATACCAACATGCCAGAGCCAATAAATTTAAATCATAATAATTGATGGATTGCCTAAATATATTCACCATATAAGCCACGCTTCTGGCTTGTTATTGCGCAGTTATTACCTATACTCGGCCTATCAATTTAAGGCTGAGTGAATGACTGAATTTTTAAGATTAGGCGTAAATATAGACCATGTTGCCACCATACGGAACGCCCGTGGCGGCGCTCATCCCGACCCGATAAAAGCGGCTCATCTGGCTTCTGCCGCCGGGGCAGACGGCATCACCGCACATTTAAGAGAAGACAGGCGCCACATTAGCGACAGCGACATTGCAAGGTTGCGAGCCGAAATTGACCTGCCGTTAAATTTAGAAATGGCGATAACCGAAGAGATGGGCAAAATTGCCCTGCGGCACAAGCCAAATGCCTGCTGCCTAGTGCCAGAAAAACGCCAAGAAATTACCACCGAAGGCGGGTTAGATATTGCTGGCAATAATAACCGAATTAATGACTTCTCGTTGATGTTGCAAGAAAAAAAAATCCGTGTATCGCTATTTATCGACCCGGTGGAGGCGCAAATTCAGGCCTCGGCCAATGTGGGGGCTGACATTATAGAACTTCATGCTGGCGCTTATAGTGAAGCGTTTATTTCCGGCGATCAAAAGCGCATAAGCCACGAGTTAGAGAAATTGCGCATTGGTGCAGAAATTGGGCATTCGCTTGGGTTAGAGGTTCACGCTGGCCATGGCTTGGGTTTTGACACCGTGTCGGCAGTTGCCGCAATACCTCAAATTGTTGAGCTGAATATCGGCCATTTTTTAATTGGTGAAGCCATATTTATTGGCTTAGAGGCCAGCATAAAAGAAATACGCAGATTAATGAATAAAGCCCGCGCGGCAACCTCATAATTATATGTGAATTGACATGATAATAGGCATTGGCACCGACATTGTCGACATCGACAGAATTAGAAAATCCATCGCAAAACATGGTGAAAGATTTTTGACCCGCAATTTTAGCCATGCCGAAATTACCGCCGCTCAAGAACTGGCCGATGCCACAGCTTATTTTGCCAAACGCTTTGCAGCCAAAGAAGCCTTTGCCAAAGCATTGGGCACTGGCATTGGCGAAAACGCGGCTTTTAAAGACATAACAACGTTAAATAATGAACTTGGTGCGCCCTATATTTTGCTTACCGGTGCCGCCGCAGCCAGCGTTGCGCGCATTGAGCAAAATAACGCGGGCAACAGGCTAAAAATACACATTAGTTTGAGCGATGAAAAACAATATGCACAAGCTTTTGTTATTTTGGAAATAGGCTAAAATATAGTTGATTTTACCGCGCTTTCTACTTACAACAAGCACATGGCGGAGCGTAGCGCAGTCTGGTAGCGCACTTGACTGGGGGTCAAGGGGTCGAAGGTTCAAATCCTTTCGTTCCGACCATAATTTCTTATATTTTTCAAATACTTAAAAGCCATAATATTTTCAGTGCCAGTGTACATTTAGGGAACATAAGCGCCCCTATATGCCCATAAAACCATAAAAGTCCGTCAAAAGTCCGTCATGGGCTGGGTTTGTTCCGGGCTAGTTTTCGACCGAATCAATATTTATTCAATTTCGTTATGAGTCTCAATGCACCAGCTAAATCTTTTGTGCCGGGATTCACGTGATTTATAGGTGAATTATATTCTTATTGTTTCAAAGACAATTTACATTTCAATTACTTAGATTTATTTCTGGTGCGAATGGGTGAATTGACCTCCACTTTCATACGGAAACAAGATTTTAAGTGTTGCGTATTTTGCAGTTTTTGGCCGTTTACTTAATATGTAGGTGTCCAACATTTCATCCAAATACCATGAACAAAAACAAAACATCCGTATATATTGGACACCCATTTTCACATTAAAATATTGGCAAAATCTAAACATATAATTGAAAATATATCCAATAGACTTGGCGTTTTCCATTCTCGATAACAGCGCACCTTTAGGGAACACAAGCGCCCTTACATGCCCCCAATATCTGCAAAGTTTCAATGGTCTCTATTGTGCTAATTAAACGAATTTAACAGATTTATTTAGTATCTCAATTTTCCTGATCGCATCTTGAACGGACGAATTATCCCCGCCTGCACCTTCGTAATTAGTCGTAATACGCTCTATCAGATTTCTAACGACTAGAAACGTCATCTTGCCGCCGCAATACAAAACAGGCTGATCAACGCGAGGGACTACAACACTAAACCCAGCGGTGAAAAATATGTCGTCTTCTGTTGTGGGCTTATCAAAACAGAATTGTATATGTTCCTGCATAAAATTTTTGCGTTTAGCATATTTTTCAAAATCCATTTCTGGACCGTTATCAACTGAATACTTAAAACTTGTTGACACCAAGTTATCAAGCCGAGATTTTTCACTCGTGTAAAAATTGCTGATGAAATAATATACCAATTTATGATTTTGTTTCAAACTAACTGAATCTAAACTTTGTTCCAATTGAATCTCCAACTATAAACCGTCCCCTGAAAGCAAAATAGCAGGAAGTTATTGACCAATTACTAATGGCCTAAAAACTTATATTTCTGAATACAGATCAATTGGGAGGGTGGGCGCTCTCTTGCCCCCGCAAGAGCACCCTGTCCATTTTCATATCCGACCAATATAAAGAGGTTTTTTCATCATTTGTCATAAAAGAACAAACTAAAATTAGTCAATAATTTTCAAACTTGGTTTAGAGTGTTAATAAAAAAGGGAGATAATCATGAGCGAAACGGACGCTGAAAGCCAAAATTTAGAACTGAAAAAATTAGAAACCGAACAAATGTCAATCAAATATAGCCTTTATAAAGTTATTTTTGGCACATTGATTGTAGGCGTAGTCGGCGTTTTCCTGCCGTTTGTAATTGAGTTTATCGGGACATATAGAGTTCAAACAAATGAACACAGACTATATGTAGACAAATATATAAACACTGCAATAAATAGCAATATCGATGTGCGTATTAGGACCGCCGAATATTTTTCTTATATGTCCGACGAAAAAGTACAAGGCAGATGGGAAAAATATTATAAATTCCTTCAAGAAATAAAATCAGAAACAATAACTGATATGTCAAGGCTTGAAGACGGAAAATCTAGTGCCAACTTCCAAATAACAGAATATTTGATTGAATTAGCGCCGCTCAATGAGAGGGATAATCCCAATAAATACAAAATAATATTGGATTTAATTTCAGACGAAAGATACAAAATTGACTATTTTAAAAACGAATTGAATAGGCTTGAACAGCAACTACAAAATATACAGTAATTCCTCTCACAAAATAGCAGCCAAGGCGCAAACCTTGGCCGCTCCCACCCTACCTAAAAGAGTTTTTAAGTGGTCTATCGCGCACTAGGTTCATGGCGTTAATGGCAACCATGGCAAGGTTTTTCTCGAACTTTTGGCAATCGGTTAAATCGCCCTGCCCCACAAACAACCGCAGCGTAATATCGCGGTTTTCATACGGTTTTACGCCTGCATATGCGTTCACAAAGCCAATCGCCTTTTGTATATCGGCCGATAATATCTCGGTATAGCTGAAAACTTTAAACTCAGCAGCCAGTGCTTGGCAATATTCGGCCAATGTGCGCACCACCCCGCCCCCAGGCCAACTATTCTCGACAGCTATATGTATGGTAAATTGCAAATCTGCTATCTGTATGGCGCTTAATGTTTCGGGCTTTAAGGCGATTTGAGGCACTGGACGCTCTCGAGCTGCAATTTCGGTTTTGTGGCTTTGCCAGTCAAAAACCATTTTAGATACGTGAACAGAAAACTCCGGGCTTAGCCATTGTGCCAAATGAATAGCCACCAACGGGTGAACCCATGTCCCTTGAACGTACTTGCTACCACTGCCACCTTTAATCACTTTCATCAGCTTCGATGTTGGAATTCCAACATCGGTAGAAAGCGCTTCCAGAAAGGCTTTTACGCTTTTTGTGAGGTTATATTGGCCTATTTTTTTGCCGAATGCTTTGCACATGGCCGTGGCGTGGATATACCCATCCTTGTTTTGCTGTAAAATATTTATTTCTTTGTATTTTGAAACGGTGTGAACCTTCATAGCTTCAATCCTTTGGTTTGATTAAAACCACACTATTCCGACTAAAAAATAGGGTGATCGAACGTAAACGAGTTAGTCGACAGTCCCAAAAGCAACTGCACACCCGAAGGTGTCAAGTCTACGTCCGACCATAGATTACACCCACCAAGGCATAAAAAAACACGCAAATTAAGCGTGTAGGACGCTTTCAGGAACGAGCGACTAAACCCGGTGCCACTATCGCAACACCCACCGATTCTGCACTATTCATTTCAAATTGTCAAATTCAATTATATACTAGTATTGTTCTACCTCATCCCTATAGTAGTAACTATAAGGGTGGGGTATGAATAGGCTACAACAAGTAAAACTGATATTGAAATCTGTTAGTCAATGGAACGAGTATCGAAAAAACAATCCTGGTTTCCGTGTTGATCTAAGCCATGCTGATCTAACCGGTGCTAATCTAACCAGAGCTAAACTAACCGGTGCGAATATAACCAGAGCTAAACTAATCGGTGCTATTCTAAGCCATGCTGACCTAACCGGTGCTAATCTGCAAGATGCTAATCTACTCGATGCTAATTTACGCAATGCTAATCTACACGATGCTGATCTAACCGGTGCTATTCTAGGCCATGCTGATCTAGCCGGTGCTAATCTACTCGATGCTAATCTACACGGTGCTATGCTAAACAGAGCTATGCTAATCGGAGCTAATCTAACAAGAGCTAAACTAATCGGAGCTACTCTAAGCGATGCTAGCCTCCTCGGTGCTGATCTAAGCGGTGCTGACCTAACCCGTGCTGATCTAAGCGGTGCTGACCTAACCCGCGCTGATCTACTCGACACTCTCTTTGAAAATACTGTTGCCAAATCGGAGTATAGTGAAATAATAGTAACAGTCCTATCAGAAACCAAAAACCTAACTCAATATCAATTAGAGAATATGTTAGGCGATTCCGACACCTTAATCCCCGAACACCTTACCCGCCCAACCAGTTGGCCTGAATATGCTAAGGATAAAAAAGTTGAAATTGAGTCTAGTTTTACTCAGGATGAACCGGATTTACTGATGGATGCAATGGCGCAATCTCCATTCTCCGAAAGTGGCGATTTTTCTTCCAATTTATTAAAGAGTTTTTCGACCAACACCGAAAAACCATTTATATTTATAGTTCACAATGGGTTTGTTTATGCGCAAGTAATTGCTCTGAAATTAAACGGGCTTTTTCGCAAAAGCGGGCTAATATTTTACCACTATGATGGTGATCGCATTATCACATTGGCCAATCCTGAAAACCCAGAAGATACCGATTTGGTAGAGGTAAATTATCAACCCCATTTGCTCGAACGCGATTATCTGAGTAAAGCTAAATTGATAATCTCAATTTATTCCCAAGGCCCCGGTGTGGGATCACATTTTCTAGAGGCAGCAAATGTAACAGATATGAAAGATAACGGGTTGACCATTGTTTCTCGATATGAAGACAATTTATCAACCTACATAATTGATAATCATTTCGAAATTGGTCTAGCCCACAAAAATGAGGAAACCGAATACCAGCTTGTGGTTGATGAAATCAACAACAGGTTTAACATTAATACGAATAAATCAGAAATAACTGTTACACAAGAGGGTTCGGATAGTTCCGGTGTGGCGGATATCTTAGCCGATGATGTAGTAGAAAACAGTAGTAAAATTGTCAAAGATGAGAAACATACAAACGACCTAAAAGACGACCCATTTTCGTGGCAAAATTTAAATAAATTCTCGCCAGATAATCGAAATTTTGTGTATTTATCTTTCGATTCAACCGACATTGACAAAGCAAACTACATCGTTACTCGACTTTTAGAACATGACATATTTACTGTTTCAAACAGAAGTATATCTGCGCTTCAAATGATAAATGAATCTCCAGACACGGCGTTAGCAAACTCGGCGGCGATAGTAACTTTATGGTCAAATCATAGCGCGCGTTCATCCAATGTACTTCAAGAATCATCTTTCGGACTAGCAAGCAATAAATTAATAAATGCTAGCCTAGAGAAAAACCAAATCCCTACAAAATACAAAGTTGTCTCGACAATAAACTTTAGTGGTTTGCATATAGATGGTGATACGACAGTTAGCGATAGGGAGAGTTTTGACCAAATAGTTAGCCAAATTAAAGAATTTTTCACGTTCGCAGAAGTTGCCAAGTCTGCACCGTTGTTAATAGATGATGACATGCCACCGGGATTTGAAAAACACGACCTATCATTAAAACCAATTTCTCAAAAACTTCGTGTTAACTCAACGCTTGTAAATGACATCGTTGATGAAGCCATTTCGGGCTCAAAAATTAAGAATGGAAAAATAAGTAGCGAAGATAAACCGTTCAATACCTTACCGGTTAAAAACGACCATGAAGAAAAAAAAGAAATACTACATGGTCTAATTGAAGAAGGTAAAACTATTTCAAGAATTCTGACAAAAACAAAGACTAACGTATCTATTTCTGCAAATGAAAATATTAAAAAAATAATTAGGGCATACAAAGCTGAAACAACTAAATGGTTTCCTATTAAATACGCTCTTCAATCAATTGAAAATTTATTGGAAGAAGAAGACAAGAATTCCTTCCCGCCAGGAACTTACGCGCAAATTACCGATCTAATAAATAATACACGAACTGATTTGTTACCACATGTCCAACACAAACAGATACAACGAATAAAAACAAAGGAAATCAACTTAGAGACAGCCTATATAACCTCCCCGCTAATTGATGATATTACAATTAAAGCTAATAAAATATTAAATGACAAAAACATAGAAAAAACATTTGAAACATCATCAATTGGCGAATTACAATCAAACCTAGATTTAATTGAAAACGCTATCAAAACACATGCATTTACTGAAGAAAAAATTGATCGCAAAGGAAAAAATCTAAACACTGGATTTAAGAGGTTGATTGCCTACCTAAAATCAGCGGTAGATACAATCGACGAAGGCCTGAGAAAAAACAAAATTAAGGACAAGGCTGTTAGTGCGGGTTTTTCAGTTGTTTTGAAAGAATTATTAATTAGCATACTTAAACTATTCACATGATTTCGTAATAATTATAATTAATTGAAAAAAAATGCAAAAGACGGTTAACTTGACATTATTGGATTCAGTGTTACCTATAATATAGAAATGCCATAACTGTCTTATAAACCCTGTGCCATTTGTAGGGCAGCCAATTCTAAACAAAGGGAGCTTGAAATGTATGACGCAAATGTAATTGCAAATGAATTTTTAACGCGCCAAAAGAAAAATCCCGACTCTTCCACAAACATGACGCCAATGAAATTGATAAAATTGGTATATATCGCACATGGCTTTAATTTAGGCGCGTACGGCGAAAAACTAATTATTGAGCCAATTGAAGCATGGAAATATGGCCCGGTCATTAGTAGTTTGTACCAAACCTACAAACAATATGGCAATCAAATAATTCCACTAGATAAAATTGATATTCCGGAAACCAGTCTACCAGAGAAAATCGAAAACATGTTAGATTGGGTTTTTTCTCGGTATGGTAATAAGAGTGGGGTTGAACTTTCCGCTTTGACCCATCAGAAAAATTCGCCGTGGGATGGAGAATATTTTGAGTCAGAGCCTGATGATTTTCATTTCAACGCCACTATTCCTAACGAAGTGATAGAGAAACATTATAAGAAATTCTTAATTTAGTGGTGAATTATGAACGATGAAGACAAATTTGATTTCTCTAGTAAAGTTAACTTAAAATTACTTAAAAAATATGAGGCAAAAACTAAGTCAACAAATTTAGCTAAAACAGAGAATAGCGATGAAGTCGTTCACTCCTATGAAGAAATATCCAAATGGAATGGAATTGTTGAAGTTCTAGGTAAGAGCCAAAACATTAATATGCGGGACAAATACGCATCTAGAGTATATTGGTTTCTAGTATCATATGCCGTGTTTGTAGGGTTATTAATCATCGCTAATTCTGCCATCAATTATTTTTACCACCGAGAAATTATTGGTGAAAATGTCGTAATGGTGCTTGTCGGATCAACTGCTGCCTCAGCAATTGGCTTAGTAAATAGTGTTATTAAGGGTTTATTCCCGAATAATGCCAAAAAATAAAAGAAAAGAAATGTATGTCACCCACCCAAAACGGCAACCAGCGCGGCATTTCGCACTTTGCAAATTTCATATTCTGTTTTTAGCGTTATCACCTGCGGCATAAACTTGCCTGCCACAAAGTTAATCTCTGCACATGGCACCAGCAGCGCAGCATCCACCTTAATTGGTGCGAATGTCTGACAAGCCGTCAGCATCATCGGCACCAAGCATACACTCATTATTTTTAGTTGTCTCATTGGCTTGCTCACTCTGTTGTTTAATGGTCGAAATGTCAGTCTTGCTATGCCGCACAATCAGCACTTGCTGCGCATCCCTCACCTTTTGCGCAGTCTCAAACGGCGCACGGCCGTGGCCAACACCTGTGTAATAACCAAAAACATAGGTCGCCAGTGCCACCAGCAGCCATTTCGGCACAAGCTTCCATATCCGCATCAACACCATGCTATACGCCATGTTCATCCACCTTTTTGCTACGTTCATAAATTATATAAGCAAACACCCCAATAACCGCCGCCATGGCAATTAATGGCGCATTGTCTGCGCTAAATATCGCTCCCATCTGGTCGGCCAAATCGCCACCCTTGGCGCCAATGGCTTTTAAATCATCAACAATGCCGCCAAGGTTTTCGCCTTGGCTCAACAGCACACCCAAGCCACCACCCACAGCGGTTATGTTGGTTTTGCTATTTAGCTTGGTTTTCACGCTTGGCGCGGCCACAGCCTGCGCAATACCGGCATATTGGTGGCTACCAAACAAGTTGGCTTCATCTGCACGGCGGCGGGTTAAGCCGCGCAATGGTTTCAACACGCCATCCACCCGGGCTTTGTTCCAGCGTCTAAACTGGTCTTCTGCACCTGCATAGTTGCCTTTGTTCAACATTCGCGACAGGGTAGATGCCTTAAAAGCACCCGCCCCAATGTTAAATATAAGGCTCACCAAGGCATCAAATTGGTTCTGCTCTAACGGCACTTTCACATGGCTATCAACAGTCACTTGCGCGTGGCGCACGTCTTTTTTCAAATACTCTGTTGCCATAGCTTCGGTTATTTCATCACCTTTTTTAACTTGGTAGGTGTGGCCAAAACCAATGGTCCAAACCCTCGCCGGGCATAAATATGCCTTAAGCCGCAACCCTTCGTAAATTCTAATAATGTCTAAGCCTGCGTCACTAATTTGCATGTTATTTCTCCTTTTTTGGTCATAAAAAAACCCCGCTAAAAGCGAGGTTTGTGTTCGGGGTTGGGGTAGTACAAATATTAGTAGTTAAGAAACTAATAGTTGGTATAGTTGAGCATAAATAGGGGGGTCTATTTTTTGTCTAATAATCTCAAACTAGCTAAATATTTTCTTCAAAAATATATAGATTCTGACAGCAAACAATTGGAAATATTTGTTTCGTCAGACTTTAAATATTATGTCAATTTGGGAGAACCTTTAAATTTCAAACAGTTTTTGGAAAGAATGTCGCTGTTTCAAACATCTTCCGAGGCTGTCTTTAGTGATATTTCTAGCGAAGATGATGTTCATTTTTATTTCAATTTTGAACTCGTTTTAGCACCACCAAACCAAGATCAAAAAGCAATCGGTCTTGTACAAGTTGTTATTTTAGGCGATTTTATTTCCAAGGTGTTTGTTGATTACAGCCAGAATGCAGAAGAATATGAGGAATTTCTAACCCTATTGAAAACAAGCCCAACAGTGCTACTTTAATATGATGAAGCCTAGTTCATTACTTTTGTAAATGGGCTAGTTGTGGCATTCAATCTGGTTTAATTGCGCTCCAGCAACCTATCTATTTTCACCGTCAATTTATCTTGGCCTTTTTCAATAAGCCGCAACCGGTTGTCTAAGTCGTCACGCCGCACATAATCGTCTTTCACGTTTTCTATGCGTTGGTGCAACTCTTTAAACTTGGCAGCGTTATTTTGGTTTATTTTCATAACAAAAGTCACCAAGCCAATTATAAAAACCACAAAACCAATCATGGCTTTATAAAAATCATCCATATAACCTCACCAATAAAAAAGGCAGCCACAGGCCACCCATAAAATGCGTTTAGTTTTCGCGCCAGCTAATCATCACTCACTTCATCCCGCCAGCCTTGCCGTTCGTCCATTTCAATATACAGCGGCTGGAATTCAGGCATTTTTCTTAATATTTGTTCAATGCCTCGCCTCATGCGCCAGTCAGTTGCAGCTAATTTTTGTCGTCTATCTGCATCGGTAACTTCTTGCTCGTTTGGTTCAATTGGTTCACGGACAATAGTGGTAAATTCACCATCTTCATACTGCATACCCGACTTGACTTCTTCTTCACTTTCAAAAAGTTCATCTTCATTGAATTTACTGGTTTTTAGAACGCGGGCTTTAGTTGAATTTATCCACGTTCTAACAACCATATTTTCTCTTATTAAAGCTACATAAGCCATAAATTATCTTTCTGTTATGCAATTGGGAATCTAATGTGAATGCCATCATGTCTAGGGTTTACATTGAGTTCATCCCCCGTTACATAGCCAACACTACCACCTGTAGAGCTAGAGCGTGTAAGGCGTAGTTTGTCCTCACCAGCAGTAATCTCACAACCAAGTGATCCTGTGGTATTGGCACCAGCATGGCCACCCATACCACCACCTATAGTGCCACCATATTTACGAACATCACTTGCTGCCACCTCGCCAAGGAGTGACAGATCAATGTATACCGCAGATGATCCTGTTAAAGCTGTCTCGCCCACTGCTTGATGCGAACACCATATCTCCATAAATCCATTAGATTTTAGATAGGACCCATCATCGTAAGTAACATTATTAGCTGACTGACCTGCGTCATTCTTTAGGGTTGCGGTGAACGTACCTACATCAGGGACGGCTGGTGAACCACCACCAAGCATCATAACCACATCAGCAATAGGCAAATAAATTGCACTAGCCAATGAACCAGCAACCAAATCACCATCGCCAATATTCGCGCCCGCGCTATCGACAATATTTTTAGCGCCTAATGCAGCACCACCATTGCCAGTTATATTAATTTGGCCTGCACCAACATTGTCAACATTAGGTATAAATACAAAGTTACGCAAATCGGCAAGCGTAGCGGCCACGCTGTTTAAGGTTACAGCATAAATTGTATCACTGGCCGGCTGCGTCGATGTCGATGCAATCCCGTTTTGGTCAAGCCGGTATCTATTCATTATCAATGCGCCTGCGGCAATTGCATCCGCATTGGTCACAATGTCATCAGTGTTGTCAGATATAGCAAGCACGCTACTGGTTAATGTTGTTGCCGCCGCTTCCGCATCATTTTTAAACCCCTCGGAGGCTGTCGCACTGCCCGCCGCCGCAGTTTTAGAGCCATCAGCCGCGCTTGCACTGCCCGCCGCCGTAATTTTAGAGCCATCAGCATCAGTGGCGAATTGACCCGCGGCATTTTTTGCGACGACAGCTTCATCTTTTTCAGTTTCTGCGCCATCCCTAAACCCCAAAGCAGCATTGGCATGCCCAAGCGCTATGGCTTCATTGTCGGTCAGCGCTTTACGCAATGTAGGTATTTGCCCGCCGCCAGTGTCCAACACAACATCATTTTCAGCACCATTTACCACGGCATTAAGTGTGGCAACATCGGTTTCAAACACCGCTTGGTCAGTAACAATTTTAGCGGCAGCGGCCTCCACTTGGCTTACACTTGTGGCCATAGTTATTTTCCTTTTCTGTTATTTTTTATGCAGCAAAAACACGGCTATCCGCAATCACGGCATTAATCAGCACTTGGTTATTACTCTTAGGCTGCATGTTGGTCACAATCACATCAATTGGCGTGCCATCCAGCTCATCAAACAAGCTGGCGCTAAATGTACTGCCCTGTGTTTTCGGGCTAAAATTCACCACCACATCATCAATTGTTGGCACACTCAGCAAACGCACCTTATTGGTTTCCAGCACCACGCAATCAATGGTTTTTGTGGCCCGCGCTTGGTCATGGCTAAATACTATTTTATTAACGCTCGCACTGCCAATATCACCAATAAATGTAACCACATCATCAATATGGCTTTCAATTTCAAGGGTTGCCACGGCGCAAACAATGCCATCGGGCAAATGCAGCACATTGCCATAATCAACCAGTTTGCCGGTTAATTCGGTGGTAATAGACACCGTCATATTTCTGTATTCTTTGGCCCGCGCTAAATGTTGTCCAATGGCGCGGGCTTGGTCAATATCCGTCACACCATCGGCATTAATCACAATTGGTTTTTTACCAATGCTAGGGTAAATCTCACCATCAACACCCATAATCACATAGTCAGGCCGCCACGTATTACGGTTTAAAAACCGTATTTCAAACCCCTCGGTTAAATCACCAACATGCTTAAAATCAATTCTTGCGCTCATGCCGTTTTCAACCAAATGAAACTGGTTAAGGCTGTATCTAACATTTTCACCGGCAGGCAAAGGCGTTACGCCAAAGCTCGGCACATCAACCTCTTGGTCGCGCCAAAAGCTAATTTGCGTGCCGCTCATATAAGGCTTAACCCTCATACAAAGGCATAATTGTTCAAGCCAATGCCAAAACGGTTTTTTGTTATCAATTTTTATATCAAGCCTAGCGCCCTCGCCTATGGCGGTTTCGCTGTGTTTTACCAAGGTCGGCAAATCAACCAAGGCCAATACTTTGGCTAATTTATTGGCCAATACAGTTTCATCAGGGCAAATAATTTGCACCAATGCATCAAAAATAATATCAGCAGGCTTGTTAGTGGTACTGGTAGCCCCAGCCACGGCCACATCATTTAACCCGCTTAAGCTCAATGCATTCAATTTGGTCTGTGTTAGGCAACTAAAGTTGCGGGTAGCAAGGCTAGAAATCTCTTTTGCCGCTTTCAGCTTCAGACAAACTATCGTGCGGTCATCTGCATATTTAAAGTTCGGCAAAAACCCGCGCATGCCTGTCCAATTAACTTGGTCACTAATGTTATTATCAGTGGCAGCATTGCTGGTTCGCTTGACACGCACCTCAACCCGTTGCCCTTGCCATGTCGTGCCATTCGGCACAGTAAATGTGCGCGTCAAACGTATCATTTCGGTTGATGCACCAGATAGCGTAATTACACTGGCAGCCGTATAAAGGTTATTCCACACCCCAATGCTGCCACCATGCGCATCAATCAGCCTATATTCGGCATCAATATTCACATTTATATTGCTACTCGTTTCACCATTGTTACTAAGCCCACGCGGGAAAACAAAATCCAGCTCAATTTTTTGCAGTGCCGTATCGGGCGGGTTGGCCGCAAAACCGCCATACCAACCATCGTGGCCATTTTCAAGCTCATTGGGCGCGATAAGCTCCAAACTGCCACTCACCTCTGGCGCAGTCCAAACATTGTTATAGGCAGGCACGCTGCCATCATTTAAATGGTGTTCATCACCATTGTTTAGGCCAGCTAGTGCGGTATAGGCTAAACCGCCCACCCCATCACCAACATATTTATGGCGGCCTTTGTTAAACACATAAATTTCAGCACCCAAAAAATTGCCAACCAAACTGTCACCAAGTTTAAACTGGCTCAAATCGGCATCGCCAATTGTCACATACATCCAATGATACAAAAATTGCTCGTTATTCTCAAAACTCCAATAAGGCTTTGAGCAAAATTCAGGAAACACTTTTAGCTCACCGTAAACATGCGGCAATGCGCTGCCAATTTTGGCGCGGTTACCCGCCGCCGACAAGCTGTAAACTTCATCTTTTTCTTGCTGGCTAATTTGAGTCGCAGGCAATAATGCATTCACCGCCAATTGCCCAACAAACATAATGCCAGCAAAAGCAATTTGGCTACCCAATGCCGCACTAATTCCAAGCCCAACCATTGCACCACCAATCATAGGGGCAAAAAAAGTAGCCGCTGCCACAACCGCAATCTGCGCCACAATACGCAATATATCTTTATTGCCGCCGCCACTAGCGCCCGCCGCTGCCGCAGCTTCACTGCTAGAACCGCCGCCCCCGCCATGCCCATATGGCATCATGTTAAACAGCACATTATCGTTGGGCATAATCAGCCGAGTGGCCCACTCTTTAAATGGCAGCCAAGCCCCGTTAATGCACACCGTCACCACTCGTTTAGTATAATGCACGCCACCCGCTTTTACATAATCAGCCCGTTTAAAAACATCAACAATGGTTTCGAAATTTCGGCTAGAAATTTTGTTGATCTTAAACATCAATAATGGGTCATAAGATACTGATATATTGTTATATGTTTCGCTCATATCTCAAAATCACCTTTGGCTTAAAGCCTAAATTTTCTAACTGTTTAAAACTGCTGAATTGCGTGCCGCCGCCTTCAATGGCATGCAAAACACCGCCATCATTTAAATCAAAATAAACCCCAATATGGCAAATATGGCCATCAAACATTGCCATCAAAACAGCATCGCCATTTTGTGGTTCATACACTTGAATCCATGCAGCAAAACTTTGCTTCATCCGGTTCATTTCATGCCGAAATTTCAAAGCATAATGTTGGCGGCTGGTTGCCTCTACCGGCATTAATGGCACATCTATTTTAAAATGTGTTTTCCAAACATGTCGGCATAAACCCCAACAATCAAACGCACCATCGCCGTGCCCGCCAAGTTGCCAAGGCATGCCGATATAATCATAAATTATCTGATTCATTTAACTGCCGTTTCGGCTGTATAGCGCCCCAAAATTCTGCATATCAAATTCGCGCATTGGCCATTTTGTATTGGCTAGATTAGCCGCTTTCATTGTCACTTCGGCCGTGGCAACGCCATTGGCCAAACTCACAAATTTTAAAGCAAGCGAAACTGGCCGTTCAACCAAACTGCCCAGCGGGTCATCACTTTTATAAACTCTAAAATGCGCATAAACTTCCTGCCCGGCTTCCATTGCCGCCCGGCTATATTTGGCAATCACCCGGTTAATATTGGCAATCTTAATTTTGAAACTAAAATAACCCGCATCATGGGTTGGCGCACCTTCATATTCAAACGGCATTTGCACCGCCTTGACCACTTGCCCAGCTTTCACAACCGCCCCCGCCTCGATCATAATATCTTTATAGGCAATGGCTTCATCATCATATTCATCTGGCGTTACCACGCCGCTATAAATATAAGCTTCGGTTGGGTTGCCTAGCTCATCAACCATGCCATCATAATACAAGCTCAACACGCTAAACACTTCATAAACATCTGTCACTTGCGCCAAGCTGTCTTTATAGGCATCATCAGCACTAAAACTCATATCATCGCTCCATAAATATCAAGCGCCGGACGTAGGTCAATCGGGTCAATGGCCGCCGCCATATCCCCAACGCCGTTAATGCCCCATTCTTCTAGCAAGAATAAATCATTGCTGGTTATCAAGCTCACGCTTTGTACTTCAAATTTGGCATTCACGGTGTAAGTTTTGCTGTCCAAGCGTGTGGGCATGTTATAGGGGCCAATAAATCTATATTTAAGTTTTTCATTTCCCTTGGCATGAATAATATTATCCATTTCAAAAAATTTACTCCCGTGGCCCAACACCACGTCATAAAAAAACATAAAAACATCAAATTCATCTTGGGTTAAAATAGCGCCCCAATTCACCTCATAACGCAAAACGCCCGTACCACGCCGCACACGGTCAGCCCCCGCCGCCATTTTGGTGCGAATATTGGTATCGACAGGTGTCATACTGTTTTTGCTAAGCAGACTTTGCGATTTACCACTTAAAACATCTGGCCACTGAATCATTGCATTTTTTCCTAACCTAATTGCGATTTAATTGCCGGTGTAATCGGGCTGATTCCATCACTTACATTCTGCGCAATCTGACCTTCAACAGCGCGGGTTATTTCAACCACCAAATCACCTTTACTATTTTGGCTGCCAGTCACTTGCGTATCGTGAGCAACATGATTAATCACTTTAAAATTGATTATCGGTTGCAGCGCCGCCACATTCATATTGGCCGCACGCATAGCCCCGCCACCACCTTTTGCAATCGCAAGCTTTGAGCCACTATTAATTTGTTCAAGTATGGCTCTATTCTTGGCCGTGGCGGGGGCATTAACAACAAATTCACCATCCGACAACATGGCGTGGATGCTGTCACTACGCCCCGTGCCAGCACCCCTTACACCGCCGCCACTCGCAAACGCTTGAATATAACCACCGTCTTTTTTGCCCATTGTAGGCACACCAAATGAGGCAAAAATGCCATCAATTGCCAGCCCCATAACTTTGTCAAATATGCGGTTCATCATATTGCCAACCATGTCAGCAAGGCTTTTCATGGTTAGTTTGCCATTTTTGAATATTTCGCTAAACACGCCTTTTAAGGTCGATTTAACACCATCCATAATAGTGCCAACAACACTGGCATAATCAGCGGCCGCACCTTTGGCGCGCTCATAAACGCTTTTAACGCCATCAACTGCATTATTATAGGTTTCTTGGTCAATTTTGCCCTTTGCCAAAAGCACATTCACCTTGCCCATTTCAACACCATAAGCATTGGCCGCAGCCTGCGCCTTATCAGCAGCAGAACCATATTTTTCAATAAGGCTTATGGCGCTGGCATCTGCGGCTTTAAGGGTAGATTTTCTGCCGCCTGCGCCAACTTTGGCGGCTTTTTCCCGTTCCTGCGCAATCATGGCTATGGCCTGCGCATCGCTCAAAACACCCGCTTTTTTCAAACGGTTTATATTGGCAATACTTTTTTCAACCTGTTGCTGCGTGGTTAAATGGCTGTCCAAAAGTCGGTTTGCCTCATCTTGAAGTTTGTAGCCGGCTGATCTTTTTTCAAGGGTATCTAATTCTTGTTTATATGCATCCCTTGCTTTGCTAAATAATTTATCATGTGTCTTTTGATCAATATGCCCTTCATTCAACCATTTTTTTAATTCTTTGCCCTTGTTGGCAAGTCGGTCAATGGGCCGCTCAAGAGTTTTCAAAGCAGTCTTTATGTCACCGGCTTGTTTTTTAGCCAGCGCCGCAACACCGCCACCACCTTGGCCAGAATAATCAATAATTTCCGCATCACTAATTTTCGCAAGATTGTCCATAGACAACTCATATTGTGTTGTGGCTTTTGTAAGTTCAGTATTGGCACTAGATAATTTTGATTTTACATCGGCACGCCATTCTTCTATCTCAGCGGTTGAAAAATGCCCATAAGCCGTAGTTGCGTTCGTAGCCGCGCCCATTTCAATATCTAGCGCACTAACTTTTGTGGTCGCATCATTCCTTATGCCCAGAGCGTTAGTTACATCCAAACTTGCCATTTCTCGGCCTCTAGCCCGCAACGCTTGGGTTAAACCATATTGCGCTTTTGTGGCAATATCTGTTGTGTTGGCAAGACTTACATCAACATCAGATAAACGCTCTGCCAATGGTATCACATCACCAAACGCGGCATTTATGGCCATAAGTGAAGTTGCCGCCGCAGCAGCACCAATAACAAACAATCCAAATGGGCTAATTGCAAATGCCGCAGCCACAGCCACAGCCGCCCCCAATGCTGGCAAAAGGCTTGCTGTCACTGCCGCCGCCGCCGCAACCGCGCCAACTTCAATATAACTCATATATTCTGGAATAGCCTCAATTGCAGATGCCATGCCATCAAACCCAGCAACCACTTTGCCACTTATGTCATACATTGCATCAAGTTTGCCAATGGTCATGGTCATGCTGCCAGCAACACCAATCATGCTTTGGTCAATCTTTTTGGCAACGCTTTCAAATTCTTTATCTAATTTTTGAGTTTGGCTTAACAAAGCTTCAAAAACTTTTTGGCTGGTTAGTTCACCAGCCGCACCCATTTCGCGCAATTTACCAATGCTAACATCCATACCATTGGCAATGGCTTCAGCCAAGCGTGGTGCATTTTCCAAAATAGATTTTAGCTCATCACCCGCCAACCGGTCAGAGGCCAAACCCTGCCCCAATTGTGTAATGGCGCTTTTGGCTTCCTGCGCAGTCGTGCCGCCAATTGCCATGGCTTTATTAATATTGCTAACAACTTGTAAGCGAGCAGCCTCGCTTTTGTTAAGCTGTTTTACACTTCGGCTTATACGGGCATAAGCGTTAACCGTGCCATCAAAACTACCAAAGGTTTTTTTGCTTAATTCAAAATTCTTTTGCATGGCGGCATTCACATTGCCATGCTCACCAACAATTAGTTTTAATTGGCTTTGTAGGCTGGAATAGCTGTCTAAATGCACCTTCACACCCCGGGCGGCAAAAGCCACAGCCATAGCAGCGCCAAGCGCGTAATAACCCAAACTTAGACCTCTGACTTTTGCAGTCAACCTACCTATAGCGCTGGCTTGCGTTTTTGTGGCAACGGCGCTAGATGCTAGTATTTTTCTTTGTGCTGCCATTGCGCGGTTATATATTTTGGCATCCAAAGTTGTGTTTTTAAATTGGTTTTCAAGGCTTTTCATTTCATGTCTGGCGAGTTCAGTAGCCGTTGCATATTTTCTAGTTGTGGCAGCCGCCGCATTCACCAACCCACGATAATTGCCCGATGATGATTTTATATCAAACATGCCCCTCATGGCTCTTTTGGCTTGGTCAGCCGCGCCATCAAGTTTATCAACGCCCTTTAAAACCCTTGCAAAACCTTTTTCGGCTTTACTAGGGTCAGCAGTTATGTCAATTGCAACAATGTTTGAATTGTCATTCACGGTAAAAAATCCTTATTAGAGATTGGCCAACTCAGCCATTTCATCCCTGCTCATTTGTTGCGGTGCAGCTTCATCAAAACCATTCATGCGCAGCCAAGCTTTGTGAGCGGCTGCATATTCACGCATGGTCATGCGCCAAAACTCGCGCGCCGAAATGCCAAGGTTTGCAATCGCAAACCCCAGCAATTCATAATAGTCCGTCAATCCACCTTGGCTTTCTTGGCCGTCTTTTTTGGTGGCTTTTTTTCAGGCGCATCCACTTCCCCACCACCAAGCGTGCCAATAGTCAATTTATCCACCAAACCGATTAATCCTTGCACAGAGGCTTTGGTAAAATCTGGGTGCTTTTCTTTTTCCAGCCCATTTGAGATTAAAATAACCTCAATCAATTTCCCAAATCTATGAAAGGCAAAATTTGCCTTAATTTCGTCAATTAAATGAAAAGCATCTTGCTCAAATTCTTCTTGAATTGCTTCAATCGCACCAATATTCATAGTGGCTGTGAAGGCTTTACCACCCACAATAAAAGGCACTTCGCCTTGTTGTAAATCGTCCATAATTTTCCGTTTCAAAAATGTTTAAATTACAGGTTGCTTACGCTTCGGCCGTAAATACATATTGCCCAGCAGGTTCAAAACCAATGCTCATGGCCAAATCATCTTCCATATCACCACTAAGGCTCAATTTATTGATATGCCAACCAGCTGCACAGGTAAACTCGCCCAAACCCGGCACCAGCAATTTACCAACAAGCGCATTTTGACCTTCATATGCCGCGTTAATAGTTTGATACGTTATATGGTCTTGGAATAAGCCATCACCTTCGATGCTTAATTCCTTCATGCCGGGGCGCACCGTTTTGTTAATTGGCAATGAAGGGTCATCGGCATCAGGCACAGTTGTATCAACCATATTTGTTGAACGTTCAAAACTGGTGGACTTAATACCAAACGCAAAAATAAATGTGCCAGGAAGTCCGGGGTCTTCCATTTTAAAACCCATGCTCCGTGCTTTTTCACCCATTGTCTAATTCCTTATGTAAAAGCGCGTTAAATCGCGCAAAAGTTTCACTGCCATCACCATCATGGTCAAAGCCTGCTATTTCCGAAATTACACTCATTAACACCAAGCCAGCGCCTGCCACCTCAAATGCTTCATCAGTTAGAATTTCAGTAATTTCTTGCCGAATTTCCATACCTTTTTTTAACGTTTCGGCATCGTCAAAAATCTTAATACTAAATTGCTCATTCACCACATACACGCCCTGCGCATGGTCATATCGGCCGTTAAAATCTGTCACCAATACATATGGTTTTGTCTCTTTTTTTGGCACAAAACTATGCACCCGCCCCGCGCATATTGGTTTAGCTTTGAGCGCAGCAATAACTGCCTCTGCCAATGGCACAGTGAATAAACTCATGTTAAATTTCCAAATTAATTTAAAACCAAACGCGCTTAATGGCCTTGGTTATCGACCGTGTAATGCGGCTATTTACCCGCCGCTTCATGCTTTTCCATGTTGGGTAAAACGTGTCTCTTTTGGCAACTCTGCCAATGAGATCGCCCGTTTTTGGGTTTACCATGTCATGTCCATGCTCAACCATTGGCGCGTAAAAAGTTTGGTTTTCAACCCGCACCCGCATGGCATCATGTTTAGCACCTTCAATTGCCGCACCACGCTTTACAGCGTCAGCATCCAATACCTTAATGCCTTTGGCCAATTGACCGGTTTGCCCATGCGGTGTTGCCGATCTGGCAGCATTGGCAAATTCTAGCGCGCCAACATCTATGGCTTTTTGAACATCATTTTTAATCTCATCAGGCATGGCCATAAGTTTGCGGCGCAATGTCTTAATTGGTATAAATGTTTTTGCCATATTGCAGCCCTACCCTTCGGTCAAAGTCACCTCATATTCGGCAAACGCATCGCCAAATGGTTTATGGTGCTGCACTTCAAAATTAAGCACCTTATCGCCATTGGTTTGCCAAATAAATTGGTCACCCTGCTGCACACCATCAACACCAGCATCAGCAAATGCCGCCGCCCATGTCACAAGCTTGTATGTTCCAATGGCTTTTTTGCCACCTTCCATCAATCCACTTTTCGCACGAATTGGCGTAATGGTGGCATGAGCCAATTGCAAATCGGCATATTCACCATCCTGCCCGCCCATGCTATCGGTCGAAACCGCCTTGCGGCGCAGCATAATTATATCGTTAAAAGTCATATTGTTTTATACTCGCCCATCAAAGCATCAACACCCATCGGCAAAATGTGCAATTTTTTTTCAGTTGCCGCAGCCCCTTGCTTAAACCAATGCCCAACAATCAAATGCACGGCATGGCAAATACATTTAGGCAAGGCGATTTCTTCTGCCCAACCCGATGTATATTTAACCACTACATCACCAAATTCGGGATAATGATCAGG
The DNA here is from genome assembly GCA_013214705.1 of Hyphomicrobiales bacterium. GTDB lineage: Bacteria > Pseudomonadota > Alphaproteobacteria > Rhizobiales > OSC116 > OCS116. Next base: position 110,306 of record JABSRZ010000008.1, on the reverse strand, counting down.
CCAAACATTGCCAGCCCGCATAGTCAAATATTCAAAACTTGGTACATTTTGGCATTTTCGAACATTTGCCAAATCAACCGTTTTTTCTGCGCCAGTAGCATCAAAATAATTAACACTGTCAACTGTGCAATTTGTGGCCTGTCTAAGCACCAAACGTGGCCAAAACTTTTCACTGTTCAACCAAATTACCGTCCGATAAATACGAACAGCATATTGTTTTTCAAGCAAACCAATCGCAGCCGATAACAAACCTTCAAGTTGCGCATCATCAGTATTATGAAAAATGTGCAAATTTGCCTTAACGGCTGGTAGCTTCAAACTAACAGCCGTTGCCGGCTCACCCTGCACCCGCAATGTTGCATATTCGGACATATTAGACCCAATTCTAAAAACAGTTTATTTGGTTGGTTTGGTAATTTTGAAAAATTAGCTATTTGCCATTTTTATTTGGCATAGCTTTGGTTTTTTTGCCGCCTTTGCCAGTTTCTACAGCTGGTGTCACAGGCGCGCTAGACTCATCAACCTCATCAACCGCCGCCGTGTTTTCATCGGGCGCTGCGTCATCATCTACCGCATCAGATTCGGCATTTTCACCACCAACCGAATTTTCATCATCAACTGGGATATTCCGTAGTTTGGCAAGTTCATCATTCGCCACCGTCAAAGCTTCACCAGTTTTAACAAGCTCACCCTCGACCGCTTCAACCTTGGTCGCCAGATCATCATTCTTTTCAATCAATGCGGAATTTGCATCAGTCAGCTTTTCAACTTCTGCGGTCAGTTCATCAATAATCAATTCTTGATGTTCATCTGCAACAAATGGTTTGGCATGTTTGGTTTTAATATAACGTTTAGCGGTTTTTGCCGATAACGTCACAACTTGGTTTAATTGGTAGTTAAAGCCAATTCCAGAGCAAGGCTTAATAATTTTTATTTTTAATGTTTTGTTGGCCATTATTTCACTTTCAAAAAAAAGAGCGAGGTTAAAAACCCCGCTCTAAACCTTCATTCAAATATACCAATGATTATACATCAGCCATTTTTAAACGCTTGATTGATTGACCTTCAAAATCAACCAATGCACCAAAACCACGTTGGAATGCTAAGAAAGCAGTCATATACTTTTCAGCATATTTACTGTCCGTAAAGCGCAACATTTCCGCACCTTCAACAATACGGATTTTGTAATTTTTGAAATTACCAAATATTACTGGCGTATTTGTCGCCGCAATATCATCCATTTCATCATTAATTTCATAACCATATGTGCCGATTTTAGCAGGCGTGCCATCAGGCAGGCTAGGTTGCCAAATTGGGCGCAAGTCACCATCTTTAATGCCACGTAACACACGTAATGTAGCATCGTTAAACATGTAGCTTGCACCTGTACGTAATGCCCGCACAAGGCTGTGTTCAAGATCAGTGAACAAATCAAAGTCCATCGTATCGACCACGCCCGCAGCAGTTTCTTTACCAAGTGTTGCAGATGGCACAATGCCTTTTGGTAGGCCGCCAGCGCCTACGCCTGTGGTGTATAATTTACCCTGTGTTTTGGCAATTCTCGCCGCCAGTAGTCCAGTTACATAATCAAACAAGTTGATTGATGAATCTTGTAGCAATACGTTAGAGACTTCCACGGGCCGACTAGAGAAAATCACAGAGCTGATTTTAACTTGGCCTGTGGCAAAGTCTAAAGCTGCACCAACTTGTGTATTTTCACCGACAATTTCGCCTTCATTATTGCTATCATCAGCAGTGGTCATGCTAATTTCTGCACCATTAGCAGTGGTCATAATATCAGCTACTTGCAGCATTGGGCACAATTCTGTCACTTTTTGGATGAGCATTTTGTCAAAAATTGGCGCAACCGAATACCCGCCCTTGGCATCATCACCAGATGTTTGTGCATTTTGGACACGTTTAAGATTATTCATAATGGTGCGGTCATCAGATGACATATTTTCAAAACCATCCACCATCCACGCTTTAAACACGCGCTCATGGTTAGTGACATTAGCAGCCACTTCATCAGCAGACAAACCATGCAATTCACCATGATTAGCAATAATTGTGTTTTGTGATTTTTCAGCATTTGCAGACGTTTGTTGCGCCGAGATTTGATTGTCAATCAAATCTAGTTCATTTGCCATATCTTGAAACTTGGCATGATCTTCGTTGGTGTATGTAGCAGCGTTTGCAAGCGCGTGCATTGAAGTTGATAACTCGTTGCGAGAGTCTTGTAGTTGAGTTGGCATCTTTAAAACCTATCCATAAAAAAACCGCACCAAAATGGCACGGTATATTTGAGTTCGAGCATAACGCCCAGTTAAGTGCGGCAAAACCGCGTTTTATTAAGCGTTATGCGCGCTTAAATCAAAAACCGTCATGCGGGCTTTGGCCTGCAATTGGTGTAAGTTTTCATCCGAATTTTCGGGTTCATCAGCAATTTCGCCATCATTAGATGTTTCATTTTCATCATCATCTGATTCAGATGCCTTTAAATCTTTAATTTCGTCAATAAAACCATCTTCGAGCGCTTCATCTGCGGTCATATAGGTTTCATCATCCATCAATTGCAAAATGTCATCTTTAGATTTTCCGGTTTGGGCAACATAATCATCAGCAATACCTTCACTGATTTTTAGCAAAATTTCCGATTGCTTAATCATATCGTTATGGTCACCCCAACAAATTCCCGATGCGTTGTGTATCATAAAAATACCGCCATCAATCATTGAGATATTTTCACATGCAATGGCAACATATGTTGCAGCACTGGCACAAACGCCATCAATTTGGGCACGCACCGTGCCAGAATAATCTTTAATAGCGCTGTACATGGCGCGGGCTTCAAACACCTCACCACCATAACAATTTATGTGCAATACAACATCTTTGCCATTGGCATCGGCTAGCGCATCAATAATATCTTTGGCAGTAATGCCCCACCAACTCGATATTGTGTCATATAAATAAATATGCGCTTCATCATCCGAATTTAACACCCGCAACTTTGGCTTATCGCCACCCGCTGCAATTATGTCATTAAAATATTCGGCGGTGTTTTTGAATGCGATATTTTTGGCAACTTGCTCTTTATTCATCATCTTTATTTTCGTCATCATCATCACTTTCATCATCAGGTTTGGTTTCGTCATCACCATCTGGTGACAGGCTTAAATTATCCGGTGGGTAATAGACCTTATCGCCCTGTTCATCACCAAGCGGCGGCAAGTTTTCCATTTTTCGGGCTTCATCAATTTTCATATAACCGGGTATTCCGTTGCCACCCAATGCAGCTTTTAAAAATTCGGCACGTGATTTTGGGTCGCCCCGTGTCAATTCGCTTAAATTGAACCTCACGTTAAACAGTCTATTTTTGCCAAAAATCTTGCGGGTCATTTCCGCTTCCATTTTTTCGACATATGGCTTTAATGTTTTTCTAAAAAAGTAGATGAAAATATCGCTCACAAACTTAAATGTGGCTTGGTTTTGCATTTCCCCAATTATCATTGGCGGCACATCATAAAAGCGGCAAATTTCTGTAACGCTATATTTGCGGGCTTCTAAAGTCTGGGCATCCGTAAGGCTCATGGATAATTGCTCATAGTCATCATCTTTATCCAAAATCATCAGTTCATTTTCGCCACCACCTTTGTGACGATTTTTAAACAAGGTCTTAAAAGCCGCTTTGGCCTCATCCGAAACACCTTTACCAAGCTTCAATACATTCCGAACAAATCCACCTGTTTTATAATATTTACTTACAAATTCATTCTCGCGCAAAGCCGAACCAATAGTTCCCGCCGCATATTTCAACGGCGTTTGACCGATAAAATTATCAGAGCCAAAACACTTAAAATGCAGAATATTTTCCTGTTGGTATCTGACGTTTTTACCGTCTTTTTGCTTCACCTCATAAAGCAAACCATCTTTTTCATTATCAGAAATTCGCACGGTCATGCGGTCCGGCGAAACTCTGAATAAAGACAATAAATCGCCATTGTCATTTGTATTAAGCACGGCATAACCATTGCCTCGTAAAAGCATATCAATTAAAATCTGCTCCCACATGTCACGCGCAGAAAAGAAATCATTTGGCTCAACATTGAGCATATAATCATATTTATGGTCAGCAATAACGTGCTTGGTTTTTCTGTCAATAATCTCAATTGGCAAAGCGCCTATGGTTCTAGAAATAGCCTGCACACAACCAAAAACTGCGGCATGTTGCATTGCCTTGCTTGGTGCAACACTTTCACCATCTGCCATGTTCAAAAAGTCATTTAAACTTTCGCTGTGCATCGAGGCAAAACCACCAGAAATACTATTCCGAACCGGATCAGCTTTATTTTTGTTTTTATTACCAAACCAAAGCATGTTAACTCCTAAATAATTTCACCAATTGTTTCGCGTGGTGCTTCGGGTTTAATCACTCTCAACCGCGCCGATGCATGCAAACCCGCATCGATGCCATCTATTTTATTTTGACTATTTGCTGTTTCTTTTTTCGGCAGAATTGAGCCGCCAATGCGCCGGTCAACAAAAACATTACTTGCCATCCACCGTAAAACTGGGTCGCCATCATGTAAAAATGACCCTTCGCCAATCCGAGCCTCAAAGTCCAATGCAGCAGGCGAAATATTTGCCGCATTTTTATTCATCATAATTGCGGTTATATTCTCATCTTCTTCTAATTCAGCAGCCGTTGCACTTGCACCAGTCGCGCTATCAAAAACAACTTCAAGAATATTTACGCCCAGATTTAGACCAACAATAAATTTTTTAACCTCGCGCAAATCTATGCGCCCGCCGGGCATCATGTTTAGCTGTCCGGCTTCATACCATTTCTGATAATGGTGGTAGTTTTTATGCTCCGTGTCATTAATTGTCATTTCAGGCAAGAAATGATAAGCAATCCAACAAAGCTGATCTATCGAATCTATCCAAGCAATCACAATCGACGTGATGTCGTTAAATTCGCTTAGATCAACACCAATCTCAACTAAACCGCCACTTTCAGTATGCTGGTTTAAATTATCCATTAAATTCGGCACGGCGCATTTGTTATATGCCATCATATCTAGCCAAACATCAGCACTATGCCGCCAAACATTCATCCGCTTGGTGTCAAAGTTTGCTTTTTTTGCACCCGATGCTTTTGCAGCACGCGCCGCTTTTCTCATAGATTTTACGTTTACTGAAACGCCCAATAATGGGTTGGCTTTTCTCCAGTTTTTTTCTAATAATGTGTCGTCATCCTTATCAACTGTATAAATGATACCAAAATAATGGTCATAATCATCATGCACACCGGTTAAAATCTTAATTAAAATATCGCGCTCATCAAAACAAACGCCGATCAAGTTTTTACCGGCAGTGGTAATCATCATTAGCAGCGGGTTAGTCCTTGCACCATCTGCACTTTCAATAACGTCAAGCACATCCCTGTTTTTATGGGCATGCAATTCATCAACAATCGCACAATGTGGATTCCAGCCATCATTCGTGCCGCCATCGGCACTAATTGCCTTGGCCTCACCGTCCATATATTTGCAAAGTATGTCATAGGCCTGCACCTTAAAACCAAATTCGCGCCTTAAAGATGGCGTTTTCTCAATCATCTTTTTCATCAGATTAAGAACAATTTTAGCTTGGTCTTTTGTAGTCGCCGCCGTGATAATTTCGGGGGCCAACTCACTTTCACAAACCATGCAATACAAAGCAATACAAGCCGCAAAGGTCGATTTGCCATTTTTACGGCCAACCTCAATGTATACGGTTGAAAACCGCCTTATTGAAGAATCTTCTTTTAATCTGAAACCAAAAATATTGGCCAAAATAAATAACTGCGTTATGTGCAGCTTAATTTTTTTCGAACCTTTAAAGGCTTTCACATGCGGCAATTTCTCAATAAAATTGGCGGCATCGTTAAACCGATCCACATCAAAATAGAATGCACATACAGCAAGCTTTTGCCGCTCCAAATCATCTAAAAATCTTTGACAGGCAAGCCTTTCAAACTTGCCATATTGTTCACCCGCTTTATGATTTACAACCCCGACCGCATAATCAAAAACATCACCGGCATAGTCGGTAACTTCAAAAACTTTATGATTTAAATTGCCCATTACCTTCAAATTCTCTGAAAAGGTCGCCTTGCTCTGCAACATCTTCTAAGCGTTTTTTGCTAACCGGCGTTAATCCAAAATCACCAATAAAGCTGTTAATCTCTTTTTTCCAAGCCGTAGTTGCACCAATCAACGCATGAGCCTTAACCTGTTTGCCGTTACGCCCATAGGCGATATAGGTTGTGCCGTCTGTCAATATTTTTGCATTGCCAGTTCGATAGTAATAATAAATCGGTATAATTTCCCGAACCGCCAAAACAGTAATTTCAGATAGAAAACCCGCCTTATTTACGATGCCCGCCACTTCAACCCAAATGGCCTGCATGTAGGCAATCTTATCAATTTCAAATTCATCAAAACTAGGCATAAGGGTTTTGACCAAATCAATATTGGTTTCGACAATTTTGGCTTCATCCTGTGGCTCAACCACATCACCTTTTAAGCCCGGTTTAAAAAAATAAACATTAGATTTATCGGGTGTCAAATTTGGTTTTCTACTCATTTTTTCACCTCGCTAATCTCTTTATCTATCTATTATCAATGGGTTTTTAATTTCTGATTTCTCAGTTTCACATGTGCTTGACTACCCCGACGGTCTAGCGGCGATGGGCCTTTAGACTTTTACCCCCGCCCCCCTTCGGCTATAATTTCGTCAATTCAGTCCGGCATCGACAACTGCACGCCAATACCCTGCAAAGCTTCATCAGGCAGCAAGCCCTTGAGCCATTTGGATTCAATGCTGGCCTTGTCTGCGTTGTGATGATGGGCGCATAACGCCTGCCAATTATCGCGCTTCCAAAACAGTTTCTTATCGTCTTTATGCGGCTTGATATGGTCAACCAATACCGCCGCAGTCACAATGCCAACACGCTTGCAGAATACGCAAAGCGGATTGTTGCTTAAAAACCCAATGCGCGATTTCTGCCAATGACTGTCATAACCCCGCGCCGTAGATGAACCTCGCCGGTCATCATATAATTTCCTTGCCGGCGTTTGCTTGCTTAGCTTAGACAGGTCAACATCAGGCGTTTGGCAATGAATATGATGCACGCAACCTCGAACCTTCCACGGGCAGCCGCGTTTCTTGCACCGCGTTGGTGAGGCCAGCATAATCAATCACCAAATTTGTCAGAGTTTCAGACACAAAAAAAGAGCGCTACCAAATCAGTAACACTCATATCTATTTTTGTTTCGCCTTGCATCAGACGGTTTTTCTGCTGCCCCGAATGTCAATGCAAACGGGACAAAAGTCAAGCCACTATTTTCGGCCGCTTGTTGACATCTATAAAATGCTGAGTCAGATCAGTAAGTTGATCGATACATTTTTCTAGCGCCTTCACCCACTGGTTATAAATCGGTTTGTAATAGAACATTTCAGCTTGGCTAAGCACCGGCTCAACCCGGCAATATTTCAGCCTCACACGCGTCCGAACACCACCGATGGTTCGATATTCCCTATCGATAACTTTGCCATCAGCAACACCAATTCGCCTGCCCTCAGAGTTCACATAAACCAGCCTGCCAGTGGGTCGCAAGGGCTGATCACCATGCCAAGCATGCTCGATAATCAACCGCTTATCATCACGGCCAAGGCCATCAATCGCAAACCCAACACGCATAGCATCATCAGGCATTCTTTCGTTGGGAGAACTGCCACCACCGTCGACTTTGCCACCCAGCTCACACTGCAAAATCAAGGCACCAAGCTGGCTGCGCAAACCGCCAATTCGGTCATGTTCGGCATCAAGCCATTTCATCACGCATTGGTCTCTCACTGCCCACACCAACAAATCTTGGATAGATATTAATTCCTTTTCCGCTTTGACTTTAACGCCAGCATCGCTAACCATTTCAACCATAAAAAATATTCTCAATCTTAAAAAATAATATTCAAGCTTTCCGCTTCATTCCATTGCCAAGCCTAGTGCGTTAAAGCTTGCTCAACCTCGTCCATTCGGGTGGCAAACCCCATAACGCCACAGACCTTTTTATCAATGGCGGCAACGTCAATTGGCCTGTCGTGTGCTGCGTATTCGTAGGAAACCGAGTTGAAACAGAACTTAAATTCATTCAGCAGCCCAAGGCGTTTGGCACGGGCTGTAATGTTGGTCAAAAGGCAATATTTGTCGTACACGGCAATTTGCCTTGCAAACAATCCATTTGGGTTGTGTTTGGCTTTGATCCGTCTATCGGCAAGCTGTTTCTTGTAATATTCCGCACCCTGATTTTGGTAAGTGGAATTCACCTTTTTATTATTAATTTTAGTATTTGGTTTTATATCTGTATGACATTGGACATTTTGGTCACTTCCATTGGACATTTTGGTCACCCCATTGGACATTTCTGTCACATGAGGCTGAGCGGGGTTTACAGCGTACCATTTTGTTCTATCACTTTTCGATTTGTTAAATTCACCAACCAATACTAAATTTGCCTCCACAAGCTTATCCAAGAAGCTTCTAACCTGTCTTTCCGAGAAGCATTTAAACAATCTAGTAAAAGCAACCCGACTGTTGTAAGTCCAGTATTTGCCCTCAAAATAATTCACCTCATTGGCTTCATTCCGCTCACACCAATATAAAATATTTTGGTAAACCGTCGCCGCACCAGCTCCAACTTGCAAGCATATTTCACTCTCATATCTCAATGCCACCATGTCTAAATTCCATCTAATTTTTGGCAATAAAATCCCATGCTGAAAAAACAGCGCATTAAAAACCCGCAAATATTCATCAAATACTCGCCTAAATATTCATATTTTCCGCACCATTTAAGGCGCTATATCATGGCCATGTCATGCAATCACCTCACTTATTCCAAGTTTTATTCGCCCGATTGCACAAAACGACAGGTTGACTCTTCGGTAGAAATATTGAAGATACAAATATAACTTAATTAATTTTGATGTCATAGAGAGGGCAATTATGTCAGCAGAAAAGGACAAAATAGGAGCCGAAAAAATACAAAAAATTATGCAGCAGATCGAGCGCGCCGAAGGCCAGAGAAATGGCGGTGCAGTTAGGCGTACCAAAGAAGAAAAGAGACTAGCCGAAAAATTATGGCGAATTAAACAGCAAATCGCGCGCGCCGATAGATAGAACATTGGTGACATAGGTATAGGAGAGAATACAACATATTCCGCACTTTCAATATTCCGGGGGACGGTGCCAAGGCCATGGTTGTTGCCACTGAATAAGCTCATGCTGCAACCTCCACTTGTGAAACAGTAAAGAATCGCCCATTATCATTCGAATACTTAAAACGACTTATTTGAGGCAATTTATCGTGAAATTTCAACAATTTAAAATTTGGGTGAATTCTTTCAAGCCTTGGCTCGACAAATATAGTGTGCCTTTTTGGCTTATATGCTGGACCATTTATGCAGTTGGCTTTTTTACGTTGTTCACTTCGAATGAAAATGTTTTCAAGTTCATTTTCTCCAGTATGTTTGAAAACCCCGAAGCTGGTCCGTCTATGATTGTAGCAGTAATAATCCCCATTGGGGGCGCGTTTGGGATTTACTTGTTGAACCGAAGAACAAAAGCCAATGAAAACCAATACGAACTCGCACGAATAAGCCACGATTTTGATAAAACAACTGAATACGAAAAACAACTTGATGAAGCGCTCGACTCGCTGTCGCCAGAAGCCACTCCAATCTCTTGGCAGAGAGGACTTAGCCGAATAGTAGGTTTGATAAAACATTCGCCAGAATCTTTTGCTGAATTCGGGATCACACAGTTGATAAAAATAGGTGAGACGTTCAGCAAAATGAACACTATGACGAATGTTCATGGCCAAGTTACCAATGAATGGGATGAACTCAACACCCTTGACAATCCAGAACACAACGATTTTATAGCTGAAATTTTGGATAACATTCAGCTTCTTCATGCCTTTTTCGTAAACGAAAATGAAAATGCACCAAATATTATGTTTGAAAATTATACTGTTCATCCGAAAAGCAAGGGCAGCAAACATCAAATTGCAAATGGCTATTTTGAAGGCTTTATGTTTTCGGATTGCAATTTTCTTGGCATTGATTTTACGCTTTGCAACTTTTATGACACTGTGTTGTTGGGAGATTGCAATTTCAACATTCATCGTAGTTTGCTTGGTAATTTTTCCTTTGGAGGTGTTGGTGGGTATAATCAGGATACCGTTAAGATTAGAAGCTGCTATATGTGGCCATTGGAGGAAGGTGTTGTCGATCCAGACACAGTTATTGCTATTTTTGGCTCTGAAAAAGCCCGCCACATCAAACCTCTTAACTACTCTGACTTTGCTAAATGGCAAAATGATCCTGCACCGCGCCAAGTAATCAGTTACGCTGTAAGAATGGAAACCAATCAAAGTTAGACAGCTGCTCATGCCACCACCCCGCTCATTTCGGCATAAGCCGCTTGTAACCTCTCAACCGCAATATCGAAATAAGCCCTATTATGCTCAATGCCAATAAACTTGCGCCCTAGCTGAATGCAGGCCACGCCTGTGCTTCCAGTACCCATGCAAGGGTCAATAACCAACTGCCCTCTATGGCTGGCGTTTCTAACCAGCTTGCGCATTAGCAAAATCGGCTTAACTGATGGATGGTCAAATTCACTCTTACCATTGCCATTACTCCACCAAGTTTTCATATCTTTAAGTGGCCGTTGTTTCAGTTTGAAAGGCGCGCGCCAGCCGTGGCGTATATATTCGACATCGGCATTATATGCCCTGTTACAAAAGGGTGTTGGGTTGGTTTTCTGCCACGGTATCGGCTGTTGATGCTCAAAATAAAGCGGCTTTTGCTTGTCGAATAAACCCTGATGAAAAAACCGCAAAATAGAAGGTTCTTGGTCTAGGCTGTAAAATGTCACAAGCGAATTGCAGCCAAGCCGCATGGCATAATGAAACACCTCAATATCAAAACCATCAGCCGTGCCATTGGCTTTAATTTCATCTAAATAAGTTCGAGATTTCCGAAACTCGCCCCCGCCCGATGTTTTCATTTTATAGGGAATATCAGCAATCAAAGCATCAATGCGCGGCTTTTCGGCACGCATATAAGCCAAGTTATCGCCAAATATTAAGGTTGCATCACCAATTTGCACCACTTCAAAGGTCATCTAGCACACCCCCTTGAATATTGGTAAGAAATACTGCATAGTCGTGCAAATGTTTAGCAAGTATAATCGGGGATAAAATATGAAAACACGAACTAACAAAGTTTTTAAAGCTATTGTATTTCTTCTGATAATCGCCCTTGCGGGGGCTTTTATTTATTATAACTATACTAATGAACAGTTCAGAAAATTCATGTTCATTAAAATGTTCGACGGTGCGCGGCCATTCTTTGATGTTATGGCGGCTGCTGTCACTTTGGTCATAGCTTTGCTTGTCTATTTCCATGCAATCGGGGTGCAGGCTGGTAATTCTGCGGACGTTGACGATAAGCGCCAAAATGCTGAAAACAACTTGAACACCCTTAAATTTGATGCGAAATTCGACGCGGATAAAGAGACCGAGACCTATAAGGACATCGAAGAAGTACAAAGTGAATTCGAATCTTTTATGAGTGAAATCAACGGGATTCGCCGCGCTGCTATCGATGCCAGCTATAAAGGAATCTCTAAACAAAGAAGGGCAGCCTTCATTTTGGCTACCATTTCTGTGCTTACAATCATTTCCTTGTTCAATCCCCCCATTTTCCAAAATCAAATACTTGTTTGTTATGTCGCCTTTTGGTTGGTGTTTTGTTACGTACTGATATTTAAACCCGCTTCCAAAACAAACGATTATCAGAGTATTAGTAAGCACGCTACCGTAGTGCTTCAACTCACGCATAGACAAGCGCGCACGACTAATAACCTCAATATTCTTAGAGCAGAACTGGAACCAATTCGCGGCTAACAAAAAACCTAACATCACAAATCCCCCTCACCTGCGCCGCTAGCATATCGGCTATCGCGCATACCCTTGGCGTTGGAGGTTTCAGCCACATCTTTCGGAAACTCCCACCATTCCACTAGGTGGAAAAATTCAGGCCGGCTATCGGGGCAAATAGTTTCGGGAAACGGCACACCATAGCCTGCGTCATTCACCCACATGTCATGCCAGCCGGTTAGGTTTTCTGGGTGGCTTAAAACCACATATCTACCGTTAGATAATAAGCCCAAAAACTCAGTGCCATCATTCGGCGCATCACTTGGCGCCCTACCCGCATTGTTTAAAGCCGTGGCGACTAAGTTCATGGCAGCTCATCACCTTTGTAAAGGTAAAGCCCGCGAGTGCCAAAGTTCACTATTCGCCAGCCAATGGCTTCTAATATCCTGTTAGCTTTGCAAATTAGGTTCTGAATATTTGCCAACGATAAATTGGCCAAATTATCCTCACCCCAAACCAACCGCCCAACCTCGTTGAACGAGTAAAATTGGTCATCTCTATGAATAAATACATCAACAAGGTCAGCAGCTTTGCGGGTAAAGCGCAAAGTTTGGCCTTCAGCTTTTAACTGTCGCTTTCTCCATATCCATTTATAGTCATCACTCATCAGCAGCCACCTTTTCGTTTAGCAATTCCAAAATCGTTATCGCCACGGTTATGTGTTTAGATAAATCCTCAATCATATTTTTATCGCGTATTTCTTTGGCGCTAATCTGGTTGTCATCAGCCAAACATTCGGCCATATCGCGCACCACCTCGGTGGATGTCAGCAAAAAGTTCGAGGTCATTTTCCAATCTTTAAAACTGCCCAATAAGTCGGGGTCTTTATAAAGGCAATAGCCACTAAACCGCGCCAATGCCTCGGCTATGTGCGGGTAACCGCCAACAAGTTGCAAATCTGCAATTGCGGCTAGGTGCATCCAATGGGCTTCGTTTTCGGCCGTGCGGCTGGCCCATTTGGCAACGGTTTGCTTTGTAACCCCAATAATCCGCGCCGCATCGGTTTGGTTTCCAACCAAGCGAATTTGCGCATCGACCGCAGTTAGCAGACTGTTTTTTTGGCTGCGTTCTATATAATTGGGGCTGTAAACCATGCGACACCTCTAATAATTGTCTTGTTGCCAATGTTGGCGATACTCGCCAAATTGTGGTTATGTTTAAAATTCAAACTTCAAATATTTACTCGTTCAATTTCAATAAAAGCGGCAGGCTTGTTCAAAATTCGGGGGTAAAAACAAGCCTGCCATACTGGCGGAAACACGCGAGGGGGATGCGCTTAACCACCAGAATTATTTATTTTCAGCCTCCCATTGCCGCAAACGCCCCGCGTCATGCTTTAAAAGGGCATCGCGTAACTCAGGCCTAAGGGTCAATATCGATAACCCTGTTGCATCGGCAACACACGGTAATCGACCCCAAGGGATAACCCGCCATCTATTCACAGCGCATTTTCCAAGGTCTAATTTTCTCGCAAGGGCTGCCCCACTGCCCGAAACAGAAATTGCTTTTTTTAAAGAAGAATCCATGAATTGAAAGGTATACCTAGTATACACATATTGTCAATATGAAATGTGTATTTATTATACACGAGCATTGATTGTATATATTTGGTATTATTTGACGATGACAATTGGTACACAAATTAAAAAATATAGAATTCAAAGCAATCTTACTCTAGAGGCGCTGGCCAACAAGCTCGACCTAACGAAGGGAGCTATCGCGTCATGGGAGAAAGACAGGCAAAATCCGACTGTTTCCAATATGCAGAAACTAGTAAAAATATTTGGCATAGGATTGGGCGACCTAATCGACGAAAGCGGGGATGTTCGAGAGTCCATCCAATATGAAAAACCTCAAAAAGCTAAAGCAAATAATCTACCCGGCACTTCGATCAAACAGGGTGAATTAATACCAATACTCGATATCGCCAAAAGCAATGGCACAGATTTTGGCAAAATTACAAAATCACCTATTGGGCACATCGCAAAGCCGTCCGCATTATCTAACCATAAAGGTCTATATGCAGTCTATGTGTCGGATAGTGGCATGTCCCCAGTACATGAGGCAGGCGATCTAAGGGTGGTCACACCCCATATACCCTGCCGCTCTGGCGACACGGTTATATGCGTTGTCTTCGATGGAAAAACTGGTCAAAAAACCTGTTATATTAAAAAGTTCGAAAGTATAGAACTATCCAAAGGAGGGCAAGAATTGGTGGTTTTAAGGCAACTCAACCCGGTTTTTGATATAAGTTTCGACAAAAAAAATATTGAGTTCATGCACAAGATGTTAACCTACAATGAAGTTTTGGGACTATAAAAAATTCGATCTTTTGGACAAACCCACTTTTCTAATCAACAAGATTCTCTTATGTAGTATTCGTCAACACTTTGATGACGATATGCTTTGCCTTGCAATTAAGTCCTGCACCAATATAATCAAAATAACATTTAATTACTTTTGAGATTGTTTGATGATTGAAAACTACCGAATTAGAAAGCTATCTATAAATTCACTATTTCTAGATCAACAAAACCCACGGATTGGTCATGCAAAAAACCAAAAACAAGCCTATGAATTTCTTGCTCAAAAATTAAAAGGCAAATTGACGAGATTGGCCAAGAACATTAGTGAAGAAAACCTACATGCGGGAAAATTCATTTATGGTTACAAACAAAACAATAAAACAATAATTGTGGAGGGCAACAGGAGGTTGTTTTGCCTAAAAGCACTCGCTCAACCAGAAAAAATCAAACACACAAAGCTGTTCAAACAATTTAAAACTTTGTCCGATCAATTCGACAAACAATATTTTAGTAAAATACATGTGGTCATTTATGACAATGCCGAGGATGCCCGAAACAGGAGACGAGACGAGCATAGCGGTGAGTCTTTGGGTACAGGTATGGTTGATTGGGGAACCATTGAAAAAGCGATTCAAGCACATATTGACCATTCAACAGCCTATCCTTGGCTTGTAATCGTCGAATATTTATCAAAACGAGGAATTTTTAACCACAATATTAACGTCGACCTTGATCAAAAAACCACGGCTATGGACAGATTGTTCTCGCAAGCAAAATTCATCGAACTAACTGGCATCTCTGTCAAAGGGAGAAAACTTTATTACAACTTTGGCAACCAATGTGACGGTGATAAATTGCTAGCAACAATAATCAATCATATCGTCGAAAATCCGTTTTCCTACAAAGATGTAGAAAAAGCTCAGGAGCAAGAAAATTGGCTCCAGAAGTTTGCCCAGTTATTTCCAGACCAAGATCCAGAAATTAAAATCATTCCGACTTCTCTTCTTACTCCTGAGGAAGAGGCGAGCTACTTATTAGTCGACGAAGTAAATGCAAATGAGAAGCCAACAAAAAACAACCCAAGGTCAACGTCTCCAAAACTTCCTGAAAATAGGACAACTTTTGCTAAAAAGGAGTTCCACCCGCTAAACATCAAAAATGAAAGGCTATACAAGCTTTATAGTGAACTATGCAAACTACAAGTTTCATCCAAGAGAGGCACATGCTTTGAAGAAGTCGGATCAGTTATGAACCGAGTTTTTTTGGATTTAGTAACCGAGCATGCCATAGAAAAATTTGATATTAAAAGCCCAAATAAACAAAAGATGGAAAATAAAACTTTAAGAGATAAAATGAGATTAGTACTCATTCATATTGATCCAGAATACAAAAATATTGTTAAATTTGATGATTTCACGGGTGAATTAAAAAAGATATGGCGAGTATCTATGTCCAATCAAGACACATATTTTTCTCATGATATAAGAAATTTAAACGAATATATTCATGACACTGATGCAAAAGTGAGTAGTTTAGAAACAAAAAATAATTTTGACGCTTATTACCCGTATTATCGAAAAATATTCGACCAAATAGATCAAATAGGATAACACTGGCCAAACATATTATTTTGGTGTATATTTTCTGAACAATCGAAATGAAATTTAGCGGAAAACCCACATGGCCAACTATACTCCACTTCGTTATCCCGGCGGTAAAGGCCGTTTCTACAAATTTTTAGAAAATATTATTGAACAAAATAATTTGCATACAGAAAATTATGTGGAGCCATTCGCAGGCGGCGCCGGCATCGCATTTTCCATGTTGGCCAACGAACTAGTACACACTGTTCATATCAACGACCTCAACCCACTTATTTACGCCTTTTGGCACTCAGTAATAAATCAAACAGACGATTTATGCAGATTGATTAATGACACCCCTGTTGATATGGAAAATTGGAATGCCCAACAACAGATTAAAAACAATCCAGATGATCATTCTTTGTTGCGCGTAGGATTTGCAACCTTCTTTCTAAACAGAACGAATAGGTCTGGTATTATCGATGCTGGGGTTATCGGAGGAAAGGCACAAAACGGCATCTGGAAAATAGATGCACGCTTTAATAAAGCGGATCTAATCAACAGGATTCAAAACATAGCGTCGTATGGTGAACGTGTTCAAATTTATAATTTAGACGCTGCCGCCCTACTTACTGAAGTCGTGCCAAATCTTAGTCCTAAGACTTTTGTTTATCTGGACCCGCCATATTACGTCAAAGGTAAAGGCTTATATCAAAATCATTTTTCACATAACGACCACGAACGAATTGCAAATTTAGTTGCAAAAATAAAACAACAATGGTTGGTCTCATATGACAACGTACCGGAAATTTCCGAGTTATATGGGCAATACAACTTTTTAGATTTTGATTTAAAATATAGCGCCCATTATCGCACACAAGGTGCTGAGATAATGTTCTTTAAGAACGGCCTTAAAATTCCGGAACCAATCCCCATAATGCTAAGGGCATAAAACTCAACAAAAACCACCTTAATTGGTGGTTTTTTTTCCTCAAAATCCCACAAAAACACTCTCAATATCAAAGCGATTCGCCAGTTTTATCTACTATTCCGATAATGCTGATAGTTATGTATATATTTAATATAATTTATTATGTTGACTATTTGTATACTTAATGTACACTTTATGAAAATACACCCACCAAACAAAGGCAATATTATGGACGTAGATGGATTAAATGATGGCGTAGACAGCAGCGGCGTAGCACGCGATAGGCTCAAAAGCTTTATCGAGCGCGTAGAACGCCTAGAACAAGAAAAAAAGGCAATCACCGATGATATCAAAGAAGTTTTCGCCGAAGCCAAAGGCGAAGGTTTTGACGTGAAGGTCATTCGAATGATCATAGCCATTAGAAAACAAGATTCAAACGAACGCAGCGAACAAGAAGCCATTTTAGACCTATACCTGCACGCCCTAGGCATGGCAGACGAATAGCGCACACTCCTTGGCTGTTATGCCAAAGTAATGCGTAATGCCGCACGCATAGTAGCCAACCCAACCCAAAAGCAAACCATGGTTTATCAATATGACTGAATTGCCAACCCACATAGTCAATGCATTTGCCGAAACGCCATTTATTTCGCATCCACAGGTTGCCAACTTACTTTGCATGAATATAAAAACCTTGGCAAAACATGTAAATCATGGCCATATTGGCTACATAAATAAAGGCGTTGGCACGGCGCGCGTGCGGCGTTTTTATTCGATCGATGATATAAAAAGCTTCTATTTTAACCACTTACATAACAGTTGCACACCATGTCAAAATCAAAATTCGGGCTTAGAAAACGCGCCAAATCACCCTACTATTCTTTCGAATTCCAATATAATAAAGTTGCGTATAGAGGCTCAACAGGGTGCGAAAGGAAAGGCGACGCTGAACGCCACGTCACTAGTTTAAGACAAGAAATTATTCTGCAAGTCAAATTGCAGGCCGCCAGAGACACAAAAGAACTAAGCGTTTTAACCCTTGCCGACGTGTTAGATAAATATTACGAGCAAAAAGGCCAACATTGCGCCGACCCAAAGCAAAAACTTACCGATTTAAATCGCATTAAAAACCACCTATCAGCCAACAAGCATGGCAAGCACACTTTGTTTGTAAATATAGATGATGCCGACCTAGCCGCCTTTATTTCAATTCGTCGCGGCCAAATAAGCAAACACAATAAATATCCATCAAACCGCACTGTAAATTTACAAACCGTAATTCTATTGCGCGAAATTTTCACCCATGCCAAAAACAGGTGGAAGCTTAAATCTGCCATTGAGCCGAACTGGTCACACCATCGGCTTACAGAGCATAGCAAACCAATCCGCGAGGTCTCACCGCAGGAAGAAGCCATCTACTTTCAACATCTGCGCGAAGACTACCGCCCCATAGTGAAGTTTATGAGCTTGTCCGGTGTTAGACGGATGAATGCGATTATCAAATGGGAAAATATCGACCTGTCGGTTGGCTTAATGACATTCATTTCAAAAAACCAAAAAGTGCATAGCATCCCTATAACGCCCGAAATAGAGCGGATATTTTTGGCGCAAATGGGCAACCACCCCGAATATGTTTTTACATATGTGGCCAGCAGAACAAAAAAAGAGATTAGATTAAGAGGCCAACGCTACCCAATTGTTATGGATGGCCTGCGCTTTCAAACCGATAAAGCCAGCAGAGATTCAGGCATAAAGATAACCCGGCACAATTGGCGCCATACCGTCGGTAGCCGCACAACCCGAACATCAGGCATATTAATGGCGCAAAAACTACTGGGCCATGCAAGCATTAAAACAACCGAAAAACACTATGCCCACGTCGACAACCAAGACGTGCTAGACGCAATGCAAGCCACAAGTAAATGGACAGACAAAAAACAAAAACAAGCGTTCAAGAACAAAAACAGGCGCAAAAAATGCTGACCGCCCGTTTGGGTGGCCAACATAATTCAGTTAATCATAGCTTTTATCGCTATTAATGTTATTTGCTTTTTTTCGCTTTACTGCTTTTTGCGACTTTTGCGACTTTTTTGATCACTTTAGGCTTTTGTGCCTTGATTACTTTTTCCTTTTGCTCCGGTACTTTTTCTAATCTAAGTTTTTTAAGAACCGTCTTAATGTCAAGCTTGGCCAGTTTTTTGGCAAATTTTGATTTTAATTTCATTTCCACTTTGGCAATTTTTATTTCTAATTTAAATACCTGTTTTTCTTGGTTGAGTAGTTTAATTTCACCAAGGTAAGTTTCTATTAGTTTTTTAATATCACTACCTAAATGCGGGTTAAACTTCGGGGCATTTAAAACCTTACTAATGATGATTTTCTTGCTAATGTCTTTGGGAATAAAAGATTTTAACCCCGTGGTAATGTCATAGCTGAGTTTGCGACCAATGCCTTTTAAACCCACAACGCCTTCAAACACTTGGATTTGAGAATCCTCGTCACCTACTGAAATAACAAATGTTGTGCCTTTAACTAAAGCGGCAGCAAACGGGGTTTTAATTTCAAAATGCTTGTTGGCTTTCTTTTTGGCCGAAAACAATATAGTGCCTTTATTTTGCACCACCGTGGTGAAAGCCTTTGTATTGCCAGCTACCGGTAATTCAAGTTCACTATCGCCAGAAATAATCATCGCCTCGGCATCACGTGTCACAGCGGCGGCGCCATCTAATGGAGTGTTTAACCTATCACCTGGCGCAAATAAATCGCCTAACTTGGCCAATTTTGATTTGCTGCCAGCTTTGGTAAGCATAACTTTTCCTGAGACATTGCTTAAAACCCAAGATTCTCCGTTGGTGTTAGCAAAGCCATTGGTTGCCCATAGGCTGGCAAGGATGACGATTAATAGTTTAATAGGTTTGAACATAGGTTTTACTCCCGTTACCAAATATGGGGTTCACCCTAGATGCCAAATATTAACAAGCAATTGAACCGAGCAGATAGTTGGAACCGCGGTTAAAACTCATTAAATGTTGCGATGAAAAACTATATTAAATTTCAAATATTTTTGTAGTTGTTTCTTAACCATTAAAAGTCACTGGATGAGCTCTTACCTCAAAGTTTCACAAAAATTTTAATGGAAGCACAAGCCTTCAAAAACAAAAATGGACGCAAAAAACGCCCTTAAAGTCCGTCATATCCAGTATGATTTACACATCCTATCACATAAGTATTTGGATTTTGTTAGATAATAGACCTACACCCCGTTAACTGGGGGTCAAGGGGTCGAAGGTTCAAATCCTTTCGTTCCGACCATAATTTCTTATATATTTCAAATACTTAAAACTATATAATTTTACATATCAGGGTAGGTTTAGCGAACATAAACGCCCTTATATGCCCATAAATCCATAAAAGTCCGTCGAAAGTCCGTCATTGGCCGGGTTTGTTCTGGGTGCATTTCGCAACCGAATCAATCTTTATTCAATTTTGCTATAAAGTGCGTTACCTTGTACACAAACACTAGAGAAGATAATTACGTCATCTATTCCTAAAGAAACTGACAATTGAAACGTTATATTCCTCTAATACTTTTTTCTGAAATCATTATTCGAGCATGACCACCAGCTTTGTGGATCGAGATTTGGTCTACAATGGCCGTTATTTTCTTTGTACCGGCCACAATTTTAATGGTGTCTCCGCGCTTGTCATCAACAATGTGTTTATTTTGCGGCCAACTCGAAAATAACGTTCCAAAACCAAATTCAGAAGCGACGTGACGCCCCTTGATATCCTTCCCAACTCTGTTCAAGTTCAAACCCAATTGTTGTCCTAAATCTTGGAAAGTTGCGGTTCCACCATCTGATTTTCCGATGCTCCAAGTTCCAAATCCTAAGGCGGCTATTTTGGCGACTTTGGTCATTATTTATTGTCCTTTTTTGTAAGAAAACATTATTTGGGCCATGCGGCTCCGTCTAAAGTCACTCGAACACGTCTGCTGCGACATCGTTCATTGGCTGCATGTAAGCATAATAGTCGATGTAAAACTCTTTCTCCCATTGGTGTATACGACCCACCATAAGGTTTCTGATCGCAATTTGAGCTTCAACCGAAGCCAGCGAGTATATGGGTATCATCTTGGTCGTTTTGCAGTTTCGCCAGTCGATTGATGGCCCGAGGCTGGCAAGCCAAGCAGAGGGATTATGCACTAGGTTTGACTGCCCACCAAAAGCACCAAGTTGAATTTTTCGTCCTTGGTCAACTGTCACCATAGAGGTATCTGTTTTATCGCTATGGCTAACGCTAGCAGATGCAGAGAAACTCGCGAACGCGCCGCTTGCCGCAGCTTTGAACTTATTCTCCACTGATGTTTGGTCAACACTGGCAGACAGTTTTCTTGCGTCTTTAAGATAGAGCTTGCCTCCAACAGTCATTTCAGTTTGTACATAGGCTCCCCATTCTTTAACCAGAGCAACCCAAGTAGAAAAGTCGCCGCCTTCAATGAAGGCCTCCATGGCATTTTTGAGATCAATTACCAGCTCTATCTTCTTAGGCTCCAGTGTTAACCTAACCTTACGATCGATATAATCGGAATAAAGATACATGTAAGTTTCAGACTTTACATAGTGACTTTGCGATGTGTGTGACCCTTCAGCTTTTGCCGAGACACCCCAACCACTTGCAGAAACACTCGCACTGTTCGCAACTCGTTTGTCAACTTCATGCTCCCAACTACTGTATGTTACAGAATGATATTCCTTGTATGTCTCATCAAAAAATGTCGATTCAGGTTCCTCACCCTTTACTTTCAATTTGACAGCGGCTTTTGGTGCGTGCCAAATTCCTTTCGCAACAGGTAAAAACCCTCTGAAAAGACTCGTGATTTTATAGACATGTTTTCGGCTGTCTTCCATCGTCTCCCAGTTATCTTGCGGACCAGAAGTCGTTGTATCGCGAGGCATAATACCTTTTGTGTGGTCATCAGTGGGGAGTAATTTCTTATCGATAGGATCTGTATCAGGTTCGTCGCCATATTCTGGCGCATCCGGGGTCTTATAAGTTTTCTCAGTCGCCGATTCACGCTCAATTGTAATCATCCATGACGCACTCTCCTCCTTGCCATGTTCGGCAATATTCTCCAAAGTAAAGTGACTTTCATCGCGTAGATCAATCGCCGAACCGTTTTTGCTCATAAACATATCCGAGCTTTTAAGATAGTTCCTACCGGCTAAAAATGTGCGTAAATCGGTAAGTTTCGATGATCCGCTACCACCAGAAAAATAGGTCGCTGTTCTGGTTTCACCAATGACGATGTCAAGGGCTATTCCTTTTACTGTTGTTTCACTCATTCGAATACTCCTGCATCTTGGGTAAGAGCGCTAAGATGCGCTTCGATAGTCTGCCTGTCGGGCAATACGAATATGTTGAAGGAGATTGATTTCCTTTTAGAAGTTGATTCATCAACAGTAAAGTCACCTGAGCCCAGTTCCACATGAGTAAGCTGTTGACCATGTCGCACCCCACCGGCATTGGCTTCAATTGTTGTCCAATTGGTGTCTGAATCACTCGAAACCATTGCTCTCAGTGGCGACACATATTGCGCTTCTGCTGTTGGGTCATCTGGCAGCCTCGGGCCAAAAGATTGCCCGTTTTGGGTGTATTGGGTAATAGGGTTTAAGGTCACAACAATTTGAAAACTCTGCTGCCAATTATTTACATACTCTGCTAAGCCCTTCATATTGTCGACCAGTAGGGTTCTATCGTCACTTGAGTATGCAAAAATCTTGGAATGCCACGATTTGTATGGGTCATTCGTTCCGGAGGTCCAATAACTCTCATCAATTAGCTCCTCCGAGTCATGAACATTCAACTTATAACCCCAATGTTTTCCATCACGTACAACGGATATGCAAAGGTTGGTACCCTTCTCACATACAATGCCAAATTCGTAGGTATTTCCCATCGCGTGGATCTGTTTCAGCATGTGAACTTCGGGGCCAGAGGAATAATATCCAGGTACTTCCTCCTTACCCGGCATCCAGCTTGTGACGTTAACTCCAAGATCACCGTCACGGAACCATTCTGTGTTGATCCCCTTAATTTCGAACTCTTTCATACTCTCCCCTTTATTGATGGGCAACTAGTATTAGTAGTCGCACGAATACTCGCGGTTATTAGGTGTAATTAACAGTTTGCGAAGTGCCCAAGTAGTAATTTATAAAGTTTACTAAATTTAATATATTTATTTTTAGTTAGTATAACTAACTTTTTATGAATTGCAATATAGTTGTGTTTATTGTTTATAATTCTATTTTTATATAATAAATTCAAGTGGTTATACTTAATATTATGGCATAAACGCCAATTCTAAATGATATTTTTATTTATGAAATCAATTAACATTTCGCGGCACAACATATTGGTCTGAGCAAAAGCTCAGGCACACGCGCACTCGTATAATCATAAATTTGTTAAAAGTTTGGAATAAGCTCAGTCAATATTTTGGCAAATTTTCTAGCAATTTCAGGCTCGATATACCAGCTAAATCTTCTTCCGCGGCATTTCATCAATAGAAACCAATAAATTGATTTTGAGTCCTATCAAATACAAAATGCTAATTTGTTTGAATTACAATTTCATGCCTAAATATACTGGTTTTGTTTCATGAATTACCAATTAAAGAGGATGTTATGAATAATATATTTAAAATCATGTCTAGCCTTGTAGTGAAAGGGCTTTCAACAACAATAACTTACGCAGAAGAAAATCTGGCAGTTCCGAAGCCGCCTAAATCAAAACTTTGTAAAAATTCGGGTATATATTTAAACTCAAATAAGACGATTGTATGTGAGATTAATCTCCAAAAGGCACAAATAATCAAAATAAAGGAATTCGTAAAAAATATCGACAAGACTTTGGATAAAAGACTAGCCAACTTAGATACAATTTTGTCAAATCTGCATATTGTATGGTCATAGCGATTGGGATGCACAAATAGTAACAAAACACGGCCTAGCGAGACCAATTGGCGTGGGTGGAAATGATCGTACTTTCTTCACGGTATCTGCAAGGCGAGCAGGCGGTGATGGATTTTTAAGATATCCAGCTCCAATTTTTGAAATTGTCTGCAAATAATTTGATCGCAAACAAAGCAGCCAAGGCGTAAACCTTGGGCGCTTTTGTTTTACCCAAAAGAGTTTTTAAGTGGCCTATCGCGCATTAGGTTCATGGCGTTAATGGTTGCCATGGCAGGGTTTTGCTCAAACTTTTGGCAATCGGTTAAATCGCCCTGCCCTATAAATAAGTGCAGCGTAATATCGCGAAACTTTAAACCCGCCAGCCTGTGCTTGGCATTTGAACAAATCGCTGCTTAAATGAATACAGGGAACGGCAGCAAACCGTGACGCGACCATAAAAAATCGCTATAAATTTTTGACCAATAACTAACAAATTATAAAATTAGATCTGTGAATGTAAAGTGATATGTTTTGAAGCGGACGCTCTTTTGTCCCCTCAAGAGCGCCCTATCTTGCAATCCGGGGGACGGATGCGAAGACTGTCTTTCCTTAGTAACTTACCGACCGACAGTCAACTTAGTAAATGGTCTATTAGCCATAAGTCCTAGGTAACTTGAAGGCAAAATAAAAGGCAAATATGGAGCGCTAAACTTTAAACTATCTTCAAAAATAGTTTAAACCTAGCTGGTGAGAAGTTTAATTTAGACAAATAAATCAATATGATAGCGTTTTCCGCATCGCAGCGAGCGCTTGGTTGAACCACTCCACTACCATTTCAGAATCGACATAAGATAAATGTTTAAAATTATTATATTTTTTAATCTGATTTAGATTCAGATCATCATTATTGATTTAGATCAACCCAAGGGGGCCAATATGGTATAACTATTCCTGCGTAAAGGATGCTATTTCATCCGATGATCGTAGTTTCATTTTATCAAACTACATTTCAAGATGAGGTAATGCTCCCATTTTTAATGGGCTTCAAATGGGTTTCTTTTCAACAATGATTACCGAGCAATGCTTAACGTCTATGCAGAATCGGCTAGGCAATAGCTCTCTCACAATATCGTTGAGCTTTGTTCATGCTGTTTATTCACCCTGCCATCAATTTAAGCTTATGCTGTTCAGTTGAAATTAAAGTTTTAGCCTGCGGTTATTCCATCACCCAATTAATAATTTTTCTGGAACCATCATAAACATTTCCATCAATCTCCGTTAATTAACCCAAGATCAACTTCTAATGCAAATGAACTAACTCAGTTTAAAAGTAAACGTTGAAGGCCAAGGTATCTGGTTCACAACCGTCTCCATCATCCCTAGTGTAGCCTGACAGTTTAAGGATAATATCTTCCTGCAACAGGCTTGGATCAATATTATATTTAAAAATTAAGTCGCTAAAGTAAAGTGTAACCGACCTCACCCGAGAAGAGATGGGTAGAAATGTCACTATAGAATTTCTTCCGTCAGCCGTATCAACGTCAATCGTTGGGGGTGGCAAATCTGGGTTCAAATGTTGAACAATGGCGGTAATATCGTCAATAAACGGTTTGCCCAAATGTTCAAACAATGGTTTCGTATAATCAATATGCATTATATTCTCCCATAAAATCTAAGTATAAGCCCAAACTCTCAAATCGACAAGGCAAGGGCGGCGAAACTTCAAAACACACAAATAACAAAGCCACAGTTTATGCCGTTACTTTAAGAAAAGCCATGCCGCCAGCACCGACCAAACATTAGCGGGTCGAGGGGGCAGAGGGCGGCGGTTAAAACCCGCTCGCTCGGCAATATTTATATTTATGTTCTAGTCACTCACGCTGTCGTCATTTTCGCTATTCGGTAATATTGTCGGCATTAATACAGGTGAAATTTGGCAATTGGCGACTTAAAATAAGTAAAACTAATCTATATACTACACTAACTAAACAATACTTATCCCATATTGGCACATATTGTGGATTAAACAACCTTAATTGGTTAACGCAAATTCCAAAACCTAGATGTTCTATTGAAAAACCAGCATAAATCGGGGTGTTTATTAAATACATTGGTGAACGTTAATGGTAAACAAACATATAATATCAGCATGGCTAGATTAACTGATCTATTTATTAAATACTATAAAAGTCAGATTTTGTACTACCCAATATTATAACCTAACTAGACTTTATATTTGATGCGCCAAAAATTGACACCCAAGATGTGGGCGTTGTTGCCTTAACAATTATGGAGATAAAGTGATGAAGACTTTTTTATTAAGCGCAACCGCTATCGTTGCGATGTCGGGTATAGTTTATGCCGGTGATATAAGTGATGTAAGTGATATAAGCGATGTGCCTGAAATCGATGCATCTGGCTGGACAGTGACAGCCACTGGTGAGGCCACATATTACGGCTACTATAATGATACGACCGGTCTAGCAGGAACAACCGCTAGCTTTAAAGGTGAAGCGGATGTAGAAAAAGCTTTAGATAATGGCGATAGTGCTGGTGTTCGCATAAAATTTGAAGAGTCGAGTGCTGAAAAAGAATTGGCTGTGTTTTATAAATCGTCTTTAGGTGAAATATCAGTAGGTTTCCAACTCATACAAGCACATGGTGTTGAAGTTCCAAAAGCACCAGATCTGGAGAATCCACTTGGAATTGGTAAAGACGGGCTAACATTCGCAGATCCTGATTTGAATCAATACCGGAAAACTTCAGTGAATTATGATGTTCCGCCAGTGGCTGTTACATATGCGAGCCCCCAAGTGGGCGGATTTCAATTGGGCGCTGGTATAAACGAAAATCAATCTTGGAACGTTGCGGTGGCCAGTGAAATGGATATGGACGATTATAAATTGAATATTGGTGCGAGCTTGTGGGCTGCTGCCAACAATTTTACTAGTAACGGTGTAACAAATATAGGGGCGAATGTGGTAAATTCTGGTATCACCTACGCTGCGGAATTTACAAATTACATGGCAACTGGTGGTTCATTTTTGGAATTGGGCATTGGCTATAACATGGAGGAAGAAAGTGAATTGTCTCCATTTGCAGCCCAAATTTATTATTGGTCCGAAATGGCTTTTTATGACCAAGGCTTTGTGGAGGCCGAAATTAAATATAAAACCGCAGAAAACCTCAAAATTGGCGGAAGGGCATGGCATGATCTTGGGTCAGGCAATTCATTTGCCGCCCTCAGCATCGCACAGTCCATTGATAAATTCACTTTGGGCGCGGTGGTGGCGCACTTTACCAGCGGTTCAATCAATAAGGCGTCAGTCGGCGTAGATTATGCTATAAGCAGCAATATAACAATTGGTGCTGGTATCGGCCATGACAGCACAGGTTATGGTGCTGCATCTGGTTTGAAAATATCTTTCTAATATTTTGAACGTAAATAAAGACAACACAGTCTTGACCAAATCTAACGCCAGAGCCAACTTACCCTTGGTTCTGGTTTTTAATTTTAACCTGCATGTTGTGACAAAATATATATAATCGAATAGACTTATAAATTTGTGGATTGAGCGCGTGATAATATTAAAGACCGCTAGGCTGAGACTGGAGATTTTGCAGCAAAAACACGTGCCAGCTTTGGTGGCTATGTGGACAGATGACATGAACACCAAATTTATGGGCGGGCCGCGTAAAGTGGATGATCTTAAGAAATCATTTGCCGAAGACATTGGAAACATGGACAAATATGAGCTTTGGCCAGTTTGCTCAAGGCAATCTGGCAATGTGGTAGGTTATTCTGGCATCATTCCCAAGCTGGTAGATGGCGTAGAAATGATAGAATTAATCTATCTAATCGATAAAAATCATTGCCACAACGGCTATGGATTTGAAATTTCGGCAGCATTGATATGTCACGCAAGAAACACCCTGAACCTAACAGAACTAATTGCCATTGTTGAACCAGAAAATGTGGCTTCTGTGAGGCTAGCCAAGAAGTTGAAATTCAATTTCGATAGGCTGATTGTCAGAGACAATGGCATGGAAAAACACCTTTATAGGCTCAAACTTTAAGCCACCCGAACAGCGCTTTAAAAAGAAACTTTAGCGAGACACTAGTGAGTGTGAAAGCTGAGTTAGAAAACTACGCGCAAACGCTGGCTGCAAGTTGAACAATCATAAGCCATGCTCACAAAGAAATGCAGCCACAAATTCGAGGCTGCATTTTTAGATTTGGCATGAATTGTTACTTAATTTGGCCGGTATTTATTTGATACACTATCCAACAAATCATTGGTTATGGCCGGGTTAATGGCTTGCAAGCAAGGCAGCAATACGGCTTTGTTAGCTTGCTCACGGGCTTTGGTTGGCGCGGTGCCCCGTGGTGCAGGATTCACCGCTTCAAAGCATTTGGCAAATTGCGCACCGGTTACGCCCAATTCTGGGCCGATTAAATCTACCGGGCGTTGGAAACCACCGCCGTTATTGCCGCCGCCAGCAGTGCCGCCGCCATTAGTGCCAGCTCCATTAACCGGCGGTGGTGGTGGGGGTGCATTTCGGTTTGCACCATGTGCATAAGCCGCGCCGGCCGATATACCAAGAATTACGATGGTAGCCAATATAGTTTTATTGATATTCATGTCATGTCCAATCTATTGTTTTTGCTCACATAATATAAGCTCTGCCCATAGACTGGCGTTCAAATCGGGCAAAAAAATGGTCGAATTAATGCAAATTGTATCAAAATATCTACATACAAATATTTGTGACAATTAGATACAATTTCAATTTTTTTGGCGACGAATCCGTCTTTTCATGGCTAAGATTTTTTGACGAATTTGGTTAGGATGATGATTTTTTGGCCGTTCACTCGGCCTTCGATATGTTCTGCACTGTCTGGCACTAATGATATATTGCGCACTGCTGTGCCGCGTTTGGCGGTGAAAGTTGTGCCTTTTACATCTAAGCTTTTTATCAGGCTAACCGTGTCGCCGCCTGCAAGCTTGGTGCCATTGCTATCTTTATGAACAATCGCATGCTCGTCATTTGCCGCCACGAAGCCATCTTGCGCCCATTTAAGCTCTGCATCATCCAGATAAATCATGCCCAATGCATCACGCGCCCAGGCTTCATCCGATAAGTTGTTGAGCATGCGCCAAGCCACAACCTTAACCGCGCTAACCTCGCTCCACATGCTTTGGTTTAAACACCGCCAATGATTGGCAGCTAAATCTGCCTTTTGAGTGATTTGGTTTGCACAAATATCACAGGTCAATATATTTTCATCTACCGATAAGCCGGCTTTTGGTGCGACTTTAAATAGCTGTAAATTGCTTTGGCCGCTGCATAATTCGCATTGTGCACCAGCTCTGTCGTTCACCATTTGGCTAACGCTCATAATCTTGACCTTCCGATAGAAACAGTTGGCCAGACATAACAATTATTGCGATAAAAATCTATCTATTAGATAGGTTTTCCGTGTTTTTGAGCTATATTTTCAAGGAATTCATTGGTCGTATCGGATAGTTCACTTAAATCATAAGTGTATATCGACGAGCTAATGAGCCCATTTTTAAGCGATATTTCCTGAATAACGCAAAATTTATCTGGATTAACAGATGACTTTTCGAACATTGGCACATTAAAAACATGAATATATTTATCTTCATTCACCTTGGTGAGTTTGACGGTTTCGCCAATGCAAAGTCCCTGACTATCACAGGCATATTTTATATAATTATTTTTGCCGAAAATTTCTATCCGCGGATTTCGAAAATAAAAATCATCCGTCAAAACATCATGATAATCATCAATCTGCATATTGAATGAAATTTTTATATATTGCGCAATGACAAGCGATCGGTCCACAACAGCCCCTGTTGATAATAACCCAAACAATTGAACTCAAATATATATAGATATAGTCAAAAGCATATAATACATAAGTATAGGTTATGCTTAGTGTTGCTTAATGGCACATAAGTAAAGCTATGGAGGCCTCATCCGGAATCGAACCGGAGTACGCGGATTTGCAATCCGCTGCGTCACCACTCCGCCATGAGGCCTTAAGCATAAAAGAGAACCAAGGTGGTGTATTCTAGGTGAGATTTATATTCGATTGGCGCTATATGTCAACCAAAGATCGGTTTGCTGACACTATGTACACAAATTATTAAATGATATATTTTTGCACTCTTTCGATAAATTTATGAATGTCGGTTTTGAGGTTTTTCACATCATCCAATGCAAACCATCTAGCGGCTTCAACCTCTTCAATTTGGCGGGTGAGTTTTTGGCTCGAATCGCCGACAAAAAGATAAGTAAAATCATGATGAATATGCGCATCTTCATGTTTTTTATCTGATTTTGGAATGTTATGGCTGTCGATGGAAAAAGGAATGTCTGGGCGTGGGTTATTTTGGTGCCAACGGTGCAATTTAAGCGCGCTCAGCGCGGTTTCTTCGGTTACTTCGCGCATTGCCTCTTTATAAATCTCGCCCTCGCCTTCGACATGCCCACCCGGTTGCAGCCACATTTGTAAGAATTTATGGTTTATCAGCAATATTTTATCGAAACTTTGGTTGAGCACCAATCCGCTCGAAGTTATATGGCCGCTAAAATTCTTACGATCAAAAACATCTCCATCAGCGTTAAGTTGGTCAAATAAAGTTGAGGACACATTGGCATCCTCAGCTTTATAAACATTCTGATAGTCAGCTATTAAGCCCAACACATATTGGTGAGAGCGCATGCTCAAACCAGCCGGCTTTGCTCGGCAGCGGCCGCCACGAATGAAACAAATAACGGGTGCGGCTTAAATATTTGAGATTTTAATTCGGGGTGATATTGCACGCCGATAAACCATGGATGATCGTCATATTCTATGGTTTCGGGTAGCACACCGTCGGGTGACATGCCGCTAAACCGCAAGCCAGTAGCTTCGAGTTGAGATTTATAATTGATATTCACCTCATAACGATGGCGATGGCGTTCAGAAATATTGGTCGAACCATATATGCCAGCTATTTTGCTGGTTTTGTCAAACACGCAGTCATACGCACCTAGGCGCAAAGTGCCGCCTAAATCATCCTTGTCACCGCGTTCTACTTTTTCGTTGCCCTTGGTCCATTCTGTCATCAGGCCAATAACTGGGTGCTCTGTTGGCCCAAATTCACTGCTTGATGCGTTTGGAATGCCTGCCAAATTGCGCGCGGCTTCCACCACCGCCATTTGCATGCCTAAACATATGCCAAAGAAAGGCACTTTTTTCTCGCGGGCATACTTAACCGCCTGTATTTTACCCTCGGTGCCACGTTGGCCAAAGCCGCCGGCCACCAATATTGCATTGGTTTTTCTGAGCATTTCATCAACATTTTCGGCGGTTAAATTCTCACTATTCACCCATTTCAAATTCACTTTAACCCGGTTGGATATGCCACCATGCATCAGCGCTTCTTTGAGCGATTTATAAGCATCTTCTAGCTCAACATATTTACCCACCACCGTGATGTTCACATGGCCATCTGGGTTAGCCACAATTTCGGCAATTTCATGCCAACGGCTTAAATCTGGTTCTGGCGCGTCTTTTATGCCAAATGCCCTGAGCACCGCATCATCCAAACCTTCGGCATGATAGGCCAACGGCACTTCGTATATGCTGCTTAAATCTAACGCCTGAATAACCGAATCTTCGCGCACGTTGCAAAATAGCGCTATTTTAGCCAGTTCATTTTTGGGTATTTCGCGGTCTGACCGGCACAGCAATATATCTGGCTGAATGCCAATAGAGCGCAATTCTTTAACGCTATGCTGGGTGGGCTTGGTTTTAAGCTCACCAGCTGTGGGTATATAAGGCAATAGGGTTAAATGAATAAATATAGCATCGCCTGCTGGCAGGTCATGCTTTAGCTGTCTGATGGCTTCGAAAAACGGCAAGCCCTCTATGTCACCAACGGTGCCGCCAATTTCGCACAATATAAAATCTGCATCTTCGACATTGTCTAAGGTAAATTCTTTAATGGCATTGGTAACATGCGGTATAACCTGCACTGTGCCGCCATTATATTCGCCGCGCCGCTCTTTGGCCAACACTTGTTGGTAAATGCGCCCCGCCGTTACGTTGGCTTTTCGGGTAAGCTTTACGCCGGTAAACCGTTCATAATGGCCAAGATCCAAATCGGTCTCTGCGCCATCGTCAGTTACATATACCTCACCATGCTGGTAGGGAGACATAGTGCCTGGGTCTACATTCAAATAAGGGTCTAATTTGCGGAATTTTACAGAAAATCCGCGAGACTGGAGTAGTGCTCCAAGGGCCGCTGAAGCCAGCCCTTTACCTAGTGAGGAAACCACACCGCCTGTTATAAAAATAAATTGCGCCATGGAATTGCAGGATACACATATTTTCAAAGAAGCCAAAAGATAAATGCAAAACCGATAAGTTTTCAACCATCGTGATGATATTAAAATGTCGAAAAAATAACACTGGATAAAAAGTTTTATTTTTATACAATTAACCCACACCGAATCTGTTTATCTGAAATCGACAATTATCATGTATTTAAATTATCATCTAGACCGGCTAAGTTTTTTGGTAATTGATGACAATGCCTATATGCGGCGCATCATTAGGTCTATTTTGCACGGCGTAGGGGTGCGCAATGTGTTTGAAGCTGAGGATGGTGCGTCTGGTTTTGAAGCCATGACCCATTACAGCCCTGACATTGTTATACTCGATATGATGATGCCTATTTTTGATGGGTTAGAATTTTTAAACCTGATTCGCAGCCCGACAAATGAACATGCGTTTATTCCGATTATTGTTATCTCGGCCCATTTAGAAGCCGATAAAATAATGGCAGCTCGCAATGCAGGGGCTAACGAGTTTTTGGCAAAACCGGTGTCATCCGACCAATTGATGAAACGAATATTAAGTGTTATCGAACGTCCACGCCCATTTGTGAACACACCCAATTATTTTGGCCCGTGCCGCCGGCGCACTCACAAGCCGTTCAAAGGTGATGAGCGCCGCTTAAATATTGATGAAAAATTTATGGTGCCTATTTCGTCGAAATCTGGCTAAACATCTTTTGCTTAGCTAATTATCTATTGCTTGGCTAAATATCTACTGAGTGGCTTTTTGCAATACATATAACAATTTTCGATAAGCCAATTCTTCGCGCCGCCCTTGCGGGGTAATGATGGGGCCGGATATCGACACTTCGACTCCGGTTCTGCCATCTATAGCGACGGTTTTAAAATATTTGCCAATTTGATGATGTTCAAAATATATCTCTGACATGGTTTGCCTACTATTAGATTTTGCAAAATAATAGAATATATTTTCGTCTGGCGCAATTAGCTTCTGTTAAGCCCCAATTTTTTCCAACACTCATCTAACGCCAAAACAATGTCGGCCAGATGTTTGTCACTATGCATCGGCCCAGGTGTGAGCCGAATGCGTTCTGTACCACGTGGCACGGTGGGGTAATTAATCGGCTGGGCATATATTTTATATTCACTCAGCAATAAATCGGTCAGGCTTTTACATTTGACCGCATCACCTACCAAAATAGGCACAATATGGGTATCATTGTCGATCAATGGCAAATGCTTTTGGGTTAGCATGGCCTTTAATTTGGCCACATTCTGGCGCTGCCCTTCGCGCTCGGCTTTGCTTTGCTTTAAATGCTTAATAGAGGCATTAGCGCCCGCCACTATGGCCGGGGCAAGTGAGCTGGTGAAAATAAAACCCGGGGCGTATGAGCGTATGGCATCGACCAGATCTGCGCTGCCGGTAATATAACCGCCCATAAGCCCAAAGGCTTTGGCCAAAGTGCCCTCGATAATGTCTAAGCGGTCGGTCAAGCCCTCTCGCTCGGTTATACCGCCACCATGCGCGCCATACATGCCAACCGCATGCACTTCATCAATATAGGTCATGGCGTTATATTTATCGGCCAAATCGCACAAGGCGGCAATCGGCGCGATGTCGCCATCCATAGAATATATGCTTTCAAAGGCAATCAATTTGGGCGCATTAATGTCCACCCGTTGTAATTTTTTTTCCAAATCGGCGAGGTCATTATGTTTAAATATTTTTTTATCGCCGCCCCTACCCGCTTTGATGCCTTCAATCATCGATGCGTGGTTCATTTCATCCGAAAACACCGTGAGGCCGGGCAATAATTTATATAATGTGCTTAATGTGGTTTGGTTTGAATTATAACCGGATGTGAACAGCAATGCCGCTTGTTTTTGATGTAGTGAGGCGAGCTCTTGCTCTAACGCCACATGATAAACCGTGGTGCCAGATATATTGCGTGTGCCGCCCGCGCCCGCGCCCACAGCATCGATGGCCTCATGCATAGCGGCTAAAACTTTGGGATGTTGCCCCATGCCCAAATAATCGTTTGAACACCAAATTGTAATGTCAATCAAATTGCCGTCATCGCCCCGGTAAGACGCATTGGGAAAATGGCCCCGATGTCTTTTGAGTTCGGCAAATGCCCGATAACGGCCTTCATCTTTAAGCTGTTGGATAGAATTTTTTATAAATTCTTGGTAATTCATGGTCGCAATTTCCTAATAGTTGCGCTCTATATAGACATTATTGCACCAGTTTTAAAGTACAATAATGTCGCAGTTGAAAATTAACTGCCCCAATGATTACGGCTTCATAAATTACCCAATTTAATCGACAGAGAATTTATCTAACTTATAATGCTCGCCGATAATCCGCCGCACTGTGCCGGTTGATGAACGCATAACCAAGGTTTCGGTTTCTATTTTATTACCTTTATGGCGCACCCCAAACAGCATGTCACCATCTGTAACTCCGGTGGCCGAAAATATCACATCGCCGCTTGCCATGTCGCGTATGTTGAGTTTTTTATCAAACTCTGTCACGCCCATTTCTGTGGCACGTTGTTTTTGGCTGGCGCTATCTGTCACCAAGCGAGTTTGCATAAACCCGCCAATGCAGCGCAATGCAGCGGCCGCTAACACGCCCTCTGGCGCGCCGCCTATGCCCATATAAATATCCACACCGGTTTTATCGGGGTCGACCGTGGCAATGACACCGGCAATGTCACCATCTTCGATCAGCATAATAGACGCACCAGTTTCGCGCACTTCAGCTATCAACTCTGCATGGCGTTCTCTGTCTAATATACAAACCCCTAGATCTGAAATTTTGCAATTTTTGGCTTTGGCTAAATTTTCTAAATTTTTTGTCGGGCTGAAATCGAGATCAATAATACCGTCATCATACTGCCCACCAATGGCAATTTTATCCATATACACATCTGGCGCATGTAATAATGTGCCACCAACGGCCATAGCTAACACCGCAAGGCTGTTGGGTTTGGCTTTGGCGCATAAAGTTGTGCCTTCTAGCGGGTCGAGCGCTATATCCACTTTAGGGCCATTTTTTGTGCCGACCTTCTCGCCAATATATAACATGGGCGCTTTGTCTCGCTCGCCCTCGCCTATCACCACTGTGCCATCGACATCTAATTCATTTAGCTCACGCCGCATGGCATCCACCGCTAGCTGATCGGCAGCTTTTTCGTTGCCTTTGCCACGCATAATGGTGGCGGCAACCGCTGCGCGCTCGGTAACGCGTGCAAGTTCTAGCGTTAGAATTCTGTCTAACGCGGGGTTCATATCTGTCATATTTAAAATAGCCCTTAACTATTATTCAACCAGCCGAGTTCTACCTCGCGATCCGATCGAATTGCCCAATTTTACTCATCTAAACCATCGCCCAACGGTTTAAATAGATGTATAAATTCTGATAGCTCATATTTTAAGTTGGGTCTATGTTTATTGCCCTTACTTCAACAAATTAGCCCGTATGAACGTTAATTCACACAGGCTACTTCAAGTCTAAAATCTAGGCTAAGAGAAATTCTCGATGCGGATGACTCTAGATTCGGCAGTTAAATAACCGTCGCTGGCCATTTTTTTCAACACTTGGCGAATTTCTCGTTCTGAAGTTTCGGCGGTGATAAGCGTCACCGGTATCACACCTGCGTCACTCTGATCTTTTTGCTGGATCAAGCTATCAATAGAAATACTGGCCTCGGCCATTCGTTCTGATATTGCCGCAAGTGCGCCGACTTTGTCCTTAACGCTCAAAGCCACATAATAGCCGCCTTCGTGGCGGTTCATCCGGGCTTTTTCATAAGGTTTTAAATTGGCAGTTGGCAAGATAAACGCTGGTTCTATAAAACCGCGCAATATTTGCAATATATCGCTCACCACACTGCTAGCGGTAGGGCCTTCGCCCGCGCCTTTGCCTTCTAACATAATGCCGTCCAGCGCTTTGCTTTCAATATAAACCGCGTTGTTCACGTCATCCACCGCCGCGATGGGCGATTTTTTACTTACCAAGGCCGGGTGAACCCGTTGTTCGATGCCGCTATCGGTTTTAAGCGCCATGCCCAATAGCTTAATGCAATAACCCATTTCCCCCGCATTGCGAATGTCTGCGGCGGTAATTTGCTCGATGCCCTCTATATAGATAGACTCAAAATCCACCTCTGTGCCGAATGCCAAACTGGTGAGAATGGCCAATTTATGCGCTGTGTCTATGCCGCCAACGTCAAATGTTGGGTCTGCCTCGGCATAGCCTTTGGCTTGCGCGTCGGCCAATACATCGCCAAAGTCCGTACCGTCTTTTTCCATAGTGGTTAAAATGTAATTGCATGTGCCGTTCATAATGCCGGCAATATGAGTAATTTCATTGGCCACAACACTCTGGCTCATCACCCGAATTATAGGAATGCCGCCCGCAACAGCCGCTTCAAACATCAGCGCGACTTTGTTGGCTTCAGCTAGTTTTGC
Source organism: Hyphomicrobiales bacterium (assembly GCA_013214705.1). Lineage (GTDB taxonomy): Bacteria > Pseudomonadota > Alphaproteobacteria > Rhizobiales > OSC116 > OCS116. The sequence continues at coordinate 73,625 of JABSRZ010000008.1, read as the reverse complement.
CAGCATAATACCGTGTTTGGCGATCAGTGCTTTATTGGCCGTAACCACATGTTTACCAGCTTCAAGTGCGTTGATAACCGCTTGCTTTGCAATGCCTTCATCGCCGCCAATAAGCTCCACAAATACATCTATTTCGGCCGATTTGGCAAGTTCACGCGCGTCATCAAACCATGTATAGCCATCTAAACTAACGCCGCGCTCGGCATTTTTTGTGCGCGCGCTGACAGCGGTGATAGACATGGTCATGCCGAACATATGGTTATAAGCCGTTTGGCGAGAATTCACCAATTTTAATACGCCAACACCAACAGTCCCTAGGCCTGCAACACCAAGTCTTAAATCACTCACATTTTCATCCTCGTTTTAAATATACACTGCCATATTCCACTAAACTAGTATGTGGCGCAACCGCTATCAAAAAGTTACATACACAAAACGCTCCCAAAACAGGAGCGTCTATAATTTTTGTAAAATCTCGATTAGTATTCTGCGAACATTTTTTTCACATTTTTGGCAGCTTGTTTAATGCGGTGGACATTTTCCACCATGCCAATGCGGATAAAGCCTTCGCCATATTCGCCAAAGCCAATGCCGGGCGCGACAGCCATATCGGCTTTTTCGAGCAATAGTTTCGAAAATTCGAGCGACCCCATATGTTTGAATTTATCTGGTATCTCGACCCAAGAAAACATAGTGGCTTTAGTTGGCTCAAAGACCCAACCGGCGCGGCTCATGCTTTTCACCAGAACATCGCGCCGCTCTTTATATAAGTTGCGCACATCTTCTATATAACCTTCCGAGCCATTGCCGTCTGGGCCATTTATCGCGGTCGCTGCCGCCACTTGCACTGGGGTGAATGCGCCATAATCTAGGTAAGATTTCATCCGCGTTAAGGCAGATATAAGCCGTTGATTGCCAACCGCAAAGCCAACCCGCCACCCAGCCATCATATGAGTTTTGCTCATCGAGGTAAATTCGACCGCAATGTCTTTTGCACCCTCGATTTCCAATATCGAAATGGTCGGGTTTCCATCATAATAAAGTTCGGCATAGGCCAAGTCAGACAGAATGAGGATATTATGTTTGCGGCAAAGTTTGACCACTTCTTCATAAAAGTTGCGGTCTGCCACATAAGCGGTGGGGTTGGAGGGAAAATTAAGCACCAATACCGATGGTTTGGGAATCGAATGGCGTATCGCGCTGTCAATATCGCGCAGCATAGTTTCGTCTGGTTTGGCAGACACATGGCGCAACGCCGCGCCCGAAATTAAAAACCCAAATGAATGGATGGGATAGGTAGGATTTGGCACCAAAACCACATCACCCGGGGCGGTGATGGCTTGCGCCATATTGGCAAAACCTTCTTTAGAACCCAATGTCGCAATGACCTCAGTATCCGGGTCTAGCAACACCCCAAAACGGCGTTCATAATAATCGGCTTGGGCTTTGAGCAGGCCCTTAATGCCTTTTGAGGCCGAATAGCCATGCACTTTTGGGTTTTGTGCGGTCTCTATTAATTTATCGATAATATATTGCGCTGGTGGCTGGTCTGGGTTGCCCATGCCAAAATCTATAATGTCTCGCCCTGCCGCACGTGCGTTGCTTTTTAGTCTGTTTAATTCTGCAAATACATAAGGTGGCAATCGTTTAATACGATGGAATTCCTCGCTCATAACACGTCCTTTCAGGGTTGGTGTGAAAAATAAAATTTAATTCAGCTTTGCGCCTTTTGATAGGCTGGGCTAAACTACATTATAAATGATAATATTCTTTCTATCTATCTGTTAGTTTCTGTTGTCCACCGCTTATAAAAAAGCAGAATCTACTGCGGAGTGTAAAATGCATCTAGTCGAAACAAAATGGTTATCTGAGAATTTAGACAGCCCAAACATCAAGATTATAGATGCCACTTGGCATATGCCAAACATGGCTAAAAACGCCGCAAGGGATTATGCCGAGGCGCATATTTTGAACGCCTTATTTTTTGACACCGATAAAATAGCAGATACCAGCATTAACCTGCCGCATATGCTACCAAAAGCCGATTTTTTTAGCGCAACTATGAATAAAATGGGCATAAGCCATGAGCATCATATAATTATTTATGACGCATACGGCTTTTTCAGCAGCGCCCGCGCTTGGTGGACATTTAAAACCATGGGGCATGAAAAAGTCTCGATTTTAAATGGTGGGCTTAAAAAATGGGTGGCCGAGTGGCGCAAGACCACATCAACAACCACCAAAATAGTTAGCACCAAAGGCTATAAAGCCATCATCAACCAAGCTGCGGTTAAAAACATCGACCAAATGCACACACACCTAAATAACAATGATATACAGACTTTAGATGCGCGCTCGGCTGGCAGGTTTAGCGGCAAAGACCCAGAACCCCGCGCTGGCCTATCATCTGGCCATATGCCCAATGGTTTTAACCTACCATTCACTAGTTTGGCAAATGCCGACGGCACGCTTAAAAGCCAAGACCAAATAACTGCATTGTTAGCCGAATCGGGCGTTGATACCCAAGAACCGATTGTCACCACCTGCGGCTCAGGCATCACCGCCGCTAACCTGTGGTTCGCACTAGATTATATTGGTGCAGAGAATTTAGCATTATACGATGGCAGCTGGACAGAATATGCAGCCGATGCTGACAGTGTGATTGTGAAGGGCTGACTCAGCACAAACTTGCCGTATAACTCCCGTTCAAAAAACTCATGTGTTTTTTGAACCAGCCGGACTGGAGGCCGCCACTTATGTGGCGCACCCGCGTAGGCCAGCGCAAAGCGCGGTGCGGCAGTGAGCGATATAAATGCAAACTTCCAGAGCCTAGGCAGGAGCGCTAACTGTCTGCGTCTTTACAGCGTTTAAGGCTGGCTCAGCACCCGAATCTCCTGCGCAAAATATCCAAACCACAGCTTTTCAGCATACTCTTGGGTGGCGCTCCTGCCCAAACTCTGGAAGTCTGCATTTATGCGTTCGGCTTAAGCCTCTCTGTTGACACTTGCGTGCGTTCGCTGCGCTCTCTAGCCTCCGCGCGTTAGACGGCAGCGGCTTCTAACATCTGAACTCGCACTCGCTGAATCGCACGTTTTGTGGATATGGAGGCAGCCAAAAACTCAGCACAAATTTTCGGCACAAAAAAAGGAGGCCGAAGCCTCCTTTTAATCTGAATATCACTGCAACTATTTTTTCAAAATAGATTTACCTGCATAAATTGCGCTGTCGCCAAGCTCTTCAGAAATTCTGATTAGTTGGTTATATTTCGCCACTCTGTCTGAGCGAGATAGCGAGCCGGTTTTAATCTGGCCACAGTTAAGCGCCACTGCCAAATCGGCAATCGTCACATCTTCTGTTTCGCCGCTACGATGCGACATAACCGATGTATAGCCAGCGCGGTGCGCCATATCTACAGCTTCAATGGTTTCTGTTAAAGTACCAATTTGGTTCACTTTCACCAAAATGCTGTTGCCAACACCTTTGTCGATGCCGTCGCTTAAGCGTTTTGTGTTGGTCACAAACAAATCATCACCGACCAATTGCACTTTATCGCCAAGTCTTTCGGTCAATAGTGCCCAGCCATCCCAGTCATCTTCGTCCATGCCATCTTCGATAGAGAAAATAGGGTAATCATTCACCAAATCTGCATAATAATCTACCATTTGCGCAGATGTTAGTGATTTGCCTTCGCCTTTTAGCTCATATTTGCCATCTACATAAAATTCAGATGAAGCTGAATCTAGCGCCAATACAATATCTTCGCCAGCTTTATAACCGGCCGCTTCAATTGATTCGATGATGAAATCTAACGCCAAACGCGATGAACCAATATCAGGTGCAAAACCACCCTCGTCGCCAACATTTGTATTGTGGCCAGCGGCTTTAAGTTTCTTTTGCAGATGATGGAAAATCTCAGCACCCATACGCACAGCTTCGCGAATATTTTTTGCACTTACCGGCATAATCATAAATTCTTGAATGTCGATCGGGTTATCAGCATGTTCGCCGCCATTAATGATGTTCATCATCGGCACTGGCAATGTACATGCATTTGTGCCGCCAATATAACGGTATAAAGGCATGCCGAGGCTATCGGCAGCGGCTTTGGCACAGGCCAAAGATACCCCCAATAACGCGTTAGCACCCAGACGGCTTTTGTTTGGTGTGCCATCTAATTCTATAAGAATGCGGTCAATTTCGCGCTGTTCTTCGGCTTCTGTGCCGGCTAAAGCTTCAAATATTTCGCCATTCACGTTGGCAACGGCTTGTTCTACGCCTTTGCCTAAATAGCGCGCGCCGCCATCGCGTAATTCTACAGCTTCGTGTGCACCAGTAGATGCGCCAGATGGCACAGCAGCACGGCCCATTGAGCCATCATCTAATATCACTTCTACTTCTACGGTGGGGTTGCCGCGAGAATCTAAAATCTCACGTCCTAATATATCAATAATTGCGGCCATTGCAGCATCCTTTTCAAAATTATTAATAAGCAAATTTCGCCCTAGACATAAGGAAAACTGCGCGCAAAAGCAATGATAAATTTAGAATAAATACATATTGGTATGGTTTTTATTGACTAGTCACCAAACCCAGCTACAGATAAATAGCCCAATTTATTATATCGGATTAGAAATGACAAAACCAAAACTATTAGTCGCTAGACAATTGCCCAAAACACCGATGAAAAAAATATATGATTATTTTGACGTTGTCGACATTAGCCAAACTGAACAAACCAATGAACAGATGATGAAAGCGGCACAGGGTTGCCACGCCATTCTAGTTGGCGATAGATTAGACCAACCGCTTATAGATGCCCTGCCCGAAAGCATAAAAATAGCCTCAACCATGTCAGTTGGGTTTGACCATATTGATGTGGCAGCCGCCAACGCACGTGGCATTATTGTCTGCAACACGCCCAGCGTATTAGATAACGCCACCGCCGAAATTGCACTTTTATGCATGTTAGGCGCTGCGCGCGGTGTCAAATATGGGCAACAACAAATTGAAGCCGGCGACTGGGGCCAACTTGGCGATAGTGCGCCACTAGGTATAGATGTCATTGGTAAAAAAATCGCCATCGTGGGCATGGGCCGCATCGGCCGCACATTTGCCAAACTTTGCCGTGGCCTCAGCATGGAAGTGCATTATCATAACCGCTCCAAATTATCTGCCGATTTAGAACATGGTGCTATATATCATGCAAGTTTGGCCGAATTGTTACCGCATGCACAATTTCTATCTATCCATGCCGGACTCAGTGCCGCCACTAAACACATGATAGATGAAAAAGCCATTGCCGTATTGCCAGATGGCGCGGTGCTCATTAACACTTCGCGCGGAGATTTGGTGGTTGATGACGCGGTCATTGCAGCGCTTAAATCGGGCAAATTATTTGCCGCAGGTTTGGACGTATTTACCAATGAGCCAGATATAAACCCCGAATATACAAAATTGAACAATGTATTTTTACTGCCGCATGTCGGCAGCGCAACTTTTGAAACCCGGGATGCCATGGGCAACCGTGCGGCCGAAAATCTAATACACTATTTTGATGGCAAACCACCGATTAGCGTTGTCAAATTATAGATAAGCTTGCAATATAAAATTAAACAATAAAAATTATATTTTTGAACCAAATATAGTCATATTTTTAAACACAATGAGGTATAAAATGTCGAACAAAATCACCAAGCGTTTAACTGAACTCGGCGTCACTTTGCCATCCCCTGCCGCCCCTGCCGCCAATTATGTACCTTATGTCATAACCGGCAATCAATTGATAGTTTCGGGCAATTTACCATTTGGCCCAGATGGCCTTGAATATGTTGGTAAAGTTGGCGATGACATTAGCATAGAACAAGCACAAGCCTCGGCCAAATTATGCGCTATAAATATTTTGGCACAAGTGAATGTGGCTTTGGGTGGTGATTTATCGCGCATTAAACGCTTGGTTCGTTTGGGCGGGTTTGTCAATGCCACAGCCGATTTTACGCAACAACCAGCGGTGATTAACGGCGCATCTGACTTTATGGTGGCGGTGCTTGGCGATGCTGGCAAACACGCACGTGCAGCTGTCGGCGTAAATAGTTTACCACTGGGTGTGTCGGTAGAAATTGACGCTATTTTTGAAATTGAATAAATAATATAATGACAGATTTAAGCTTTTTAACCCGGCTGCCAATTGCGCATAGAGGTTTGCATAACCAGGCTAAAAATATTGTCGAAAATAGTGGCGGCGCTATACGTGCCGCCATAAAACATGGCTATGCGATAGAGATTGACGTTCAGCTCACCAAAGACCAAAAAGCCATTGTGTTCCATGATGAAACGTTAGATCGGGTGACTGGCCTTAACGGCAAAGTGATAGATTATACGCTGGCTGAATTGCAACAAATTCGCTATAACGCCGGTGATGAAACCATCATTAGTTTCGGCGAATTACTAGAATTGGTTGATGGCCAAGTGCCGCTTATAATAGAGGTCAAAAGCCGGTTTGATAACGTCGGCCCGCTAGAAGCTTATATAGCCAAAATGATGGATGGTTATGATGGTGATATTTGCATAATGTCGTTCAACCCACTCACCGTGCGGAAATTTAGACAAATTGCGCCCCACATCATCCGCGGTATTGTGGCCGAATATATTATGAGCCCAACTGATTGGCGCGGCATAAACGCTTTGGGGCGGTTTTTCATCAAAAACTTTGTCCATTGGCCACTCACCAGACCAAATTTTATATCCTATCACTTGCATGATTTACCAAGTCTGAGCATCACCCTAGCCCGTAAACTTGGCATTCCTGTCATCAGTTGGACCATTAAATCACCGTCTGATGCAGAAATAAGCGCAAAATATGCTGACCAAATTACGTTTGAAGGTTTTTTGCCGCCAAAATAGCCGTTACATTTTACGCGCGAAACAGCCGCTAATGCCCGCAGACCTTAGCCTTGCACATAGGTCATTGGCGTCTGCATAGCTATTTATTGGCCCGGCAAATACCCGGTAGAATATGCCCTTACCCGGCACATCGGCACGCTTTATGATCGGCTCATAGGGCGATAGAATGTCAGCAAAATTAGCCGAAATTTTTGCATAGGCTAGGCGTGCGCTCACCTCGTCTGGCAATGAGGTTAACTGCACCCCATAAGCGCCATCTGTCGAGGTCACAGCCAAAGACACCACACTGGTGGCGGCTTCAGCCACATCATCAGCCGGCAACGGCACCGGGTTTAACTGCGGCGCACTTGCGCTTGGTTCAGGTAAAGGTTGGGCTAGGTTTTCCGGCAATTGGGTGCTGGCGATTAGGGTTAAATCGGCAGCAGTAATTTCAGTGTCTGCGCTGCTATTATCGGCAATGGCGGCGGCGCTTTCATTAATTGTGACTGCATCTGTACTGATGGCGGTTGAAGCATCGTCATCTGCTTCTAACAATTCCTTAAACGGGTCTTCTCTGCCTTCTGAAACCACCGCGCCTTCTGACACCACGGGTAAATCTTCAATATTCACCGCGCTATTTTGCGCCAATAGAGTGTTATTTTGCGCCAATTGCGGGTTATTTTGTGCCGCCAATTGTTTTAAAGTCACCGGTTTGGCATTCACCAAAATAGTTTCAAGACCAGTGATACCAATTTGGTTCTGATCGATGACACTGACTTCATCTGGTTGCAATAAAATTTCGACATTATTGGCACTGCTATTAATGAGGGTCAGCACATTTTGAATGTCTCTATCTATATTATCGGCCACTATAGTGTTAGATGTCTCGATGCGGTCTTCAGATTTAATCGGTTGCTCAACTACATCCTCACGGCTGTTGGACAATGTGGGTTGGCCGCTATCGGCGTCGCCACTTAAGGCCAAATTATCGGCACTTGTGCCAGCGTCCACGCTGGATTCGGGCAGAAGTTTAACCGCAGATTTATCGGCCAATAACACCGGCACATCGCCCTCGACTTGAATTTTGAAAAAATTGCTATATAGAAAATAAGATGCGGTACCAAATAATACAATCGCGATGACCGATAATATCGCCCCATAGGGGAACGAACGCGCCACTATATAAGGCTCTGGTGAATATTCTTGGGTGAAATCTTGCCGGAAATCTTCTTGTATATAGCCATCAGCGGGCTGCTGGGTATATTGGCTATCATACATATCGTTTTCGGCTTGTGAATGATCGGCATTTAACTGGCTAACCAAAGGGTCATAGCCCGGGTCAAACTCAGGCGGTTGGCCTGCTGCATTGGGCGATTGCCCATCTGCATTAAGTGAATGACTCTCATTATAAGATTCATTAAATTGCGGCGCCGCCGAAAAATTAGGCTCGCTATAGCCTTCATCGCCAAAAACCGGGTCAGTTGCATATTCGCCTTGGACATAGCCCTGCTGGTTATTTTCAGCCGTTCCATATTCTGGGTTATTTTCATCTAATGATGAATATTGCGGCGCTGGCTCGCCCGACAATGAAGACTGCATATCTTGGGTTAGATTGTTAAAGGCTTGCTCCGAAGACAGGTTTAAATTTGGCTCAGTTTGCTGGTCAGCATAATAGCCTTGTTCGGCAACAGAATGAGTTGCCGGGGTTTCCAAATAATCATCTGCCGCCACATAGCCCTCTTGGTCGGTCGGTTGAGCATTGGGCGCAGCATATTGGTTATTGTCGGCAAATTGTGGCTCGGTATATTGGCTATTGTCATAAGCCGTTGTCTGCGGGTTAGCCGTAAATTCATTTTGGGTGTTATAACTCGGCAATTCAGTCGAATATACGCCGTCATCTTGCGCCGGCTGACTATAATTTTCAGGCTCTAAATAAACATTAGGTTCGGTATAGGGGGTGTTAGAATTTTGACGAACAATGTTGCCCTCTTCGTCATATTCAAACTCACCATCTGAACCACTATCATTATTGCTCACAACATTCTCCAGCCTAAACGCAGCATAGTTTCACCTTAACCTTATCATTATTGTTGCTAAATGGCTAACATGCAACACTAATTCGGTTATCTCATCTCTTTTGGCGTGTTAACACCCAATATATCCAACCCGGCTTTTAAAATATATGCCACACTACGCACCAAAGCCAACCTTGCATGGGTCAATTCTTCATCTTCACTAACTATAAAGCGCAATTGTGGCATCTCTTTGCCCTTATTCCACAGTGAATGAAATTGTGCAGCCAATTCATATAGATAAAAGCTAATTCTATGCGGTTCATGAAATTCTGCCGCCACATTGGCGGTTTTTGGCCAATTGAGTAGAGATTTTATCACCCCAATTTCAGAACTGTCGGTGAGCAGTGCCAAATTTGCTTTGGTAAAGTCAAATTCATCCATATCAAAATTGGCCAAAGTCTCTTTGGCTTGGCGCATGATGGAATGCACCCGAGCATGGGCATATTGCACATAAAACACCGGGTTATCGCGGCTTTTCTCGGTAACTTTGTCATAATCAAAATCTAGCGGCGCTTCATTTTTGCGGTAAAGCATCATAAACCGTATAGGGTCTTTGCCAACTTCAGAATGCAATTCCTTTAGCGTGATAAAATTGCCAGAGCGTTTGGACATGGTCTGAACTTCGCCATTTTTAACCAATTTCACAATTTGGCAAATTTTCACATCTAGCTCGGCTTCATCATTGCTGACCGCCCGCACAATCGCTTTTAAGCGTTTTACATAACCACCATGATCAGCGCCCAAAACATCAATCTGCTCGTTAAACCCACGCATATATTTATCACGATGATACGCAATGTCGGCAGCAAAATAGGTATAACTACCGTCCGATTTTATCAACGGCCGGTCTATATCATCGCCCCAATCGGTGGCTCTAAACAGCGTTTGTTCGCGCTCTTCATAATCGTCTGGCAATTGGCCTTTTGGCGGTGGCAAAACACCTTCATAAACCAAACCTCTGGCGCGCATATCGGCCAAGGATTTGTCGATTGCGCCACTCGCATGCAATTCGCTTTCAGAAAAATAATTATCAAATTTGACATCCAATAATTCTAAGTCTTGCTTAATCATTTTCATCATACTGCTCATGACTAGGTCTCTAATCAACGGCAACCATTCGGCTTCGGGCATGCTTTTTAGCTTATCGCCAAATTTGTCAACAATATCCTGCCCCACAGGTTTTAAATATTCACCCGGGTAATAGCCCTGAGGTATTTGGCCAATGTCATCGCCCAAACACTCACGATAGCGCAAAAATGCACTGCGCGCTAAAGTGACAATCTGCCCGCCGGCATCATTGACATAATATTCACGAAACACATCATAGCCCGACCATTGCAACAGGTTTGCCAAACTATCGCCAAACACTGTGCCGCGCACATGGCCAATATGCACTGGCCCTGTTGGGTTGGCAGAGGTAAATTCTAAAATTAATTTTTTGCCATTAGCTTCCGGTTTGCCAAATTGTTCTTTACGGGCCACAATTTCAGCAAATCTGCTGGTATAAAACCCGTCAGCCACGCTGATATTGATAAACCCCGGCCCGGCCACATCAACTTTTTCTATATCGGCATTGGTTTGTAAACTCTCGGCAATTTTTAGCGCCAAATCGCGTGGTTTTAACCCTAACGGCTTGGCCAAAACCATAGCTGCATTGGTAGCAATGTCACCATGGCTTTTGTCGCGTGGTGGCTCGGTATTGATCCGCGAAAAGTCTAAATCGGCATGCCCCATATCGGTCAATATATCGACAATAATTGATTTGAAATGAACAAAAATATCCATAAAAGTCTCTCTGAAAGGCTTAAAGCTAAGCCGAATTTTTAATTTGGGTTGTTTTAACGCATTTGCGGGGTAAAATCAAACAATCGTTGATGTTCCATAATGGCAAATCTATCGGTCATGCCGGCCATAAAATCGCCAATTTTTCGCTGTGACACTTCGGCGCTGTCTGCCCCCAAGTCATGCTGCCAATCTGGCGGTAAGTTTTCGGGTTTTTTCATATAAATATCAAACAAATCTTCTAATATTTTTGCCGCCGCCACACGTTCTTTTATCACTGAGTCTGCTCGGTACATATTTTGCATTAAAAATTCTTGTAATGTCTTGATTACCGCCAATATTTTGGGTGAAAAGTTACCAATGGCAACTGCGGCATTATGTATATCAGCCGTGGTTTTAATGTTATATTTGGCAATATTGGTTTGGGTATTTTGCAATATATCTTCGACCATTAAGCCAATAATAATCCGGTAAGCTTCATGCATTTGGCGCTTGGCCGAAATATGCCCAAACCGCGCCTTCACGTCGCGCATAACATCGCCAATGACGGGCAGTTCAAACAGGTCTTCAAACACAAACAGGCCTGCGCGCAAACCATCGTCAATATCATGATTATTATAGGCCACGTCATCGGCACAAGCGGCTAGTTGAGCTTCTAAATTTGAATATTTGTCGATTTCCAAATCAAATTTTTGGCAAAATTCATTCACATAGCTTGGCACGCCATTTTTCTGGTATTTTTTTGTCGGTTTGCCAGCTGCATCTAACAATGGGCCATTATGTTTTACCAAACCTTCTAGCGCTTCCCAGGTTAGGTTTAGGCCATCAAAATCGGCATATCTATGTTCTAATTTGGTGACAATTTTTAAGCTTTGGGCGTTATGTTCAAACCCGCCAATGTCGCTCAAACATTGGTTTAAAACATCTTCGCCGCAATGGCCAAACGGCGTGTGCCCCAAATCATGCGATAAAGCCAAACTTTCGGCCAGCTCTTCATTTAGCCCCAAAGCTTTTGATATGGTGCGGGCAATTTGCGCCACTTCGATGGTGTGGGTTAGGCGGTTGCGAAAATGATCGCCCTCATGATTGACAAAAACTTGAGTTTTAAACTGCAATCGCCTAAACGCTGTGGTGTGAATTATACGGTCTCTATCGCGCTGAAACGGGCTTCTATGGGCGCTTTCTTGCTCGTCAAACAAGCGGCCACGGCTCATGCTACCCTTTTGTGCATAGTCAGATAAATAAGATTCATAATTTTGGGGCTTAAAATTCACAACAAAATGCCTTATATTCATTTAACTAGGCAATAACCTAAAAATAGTGCACTGACTATATTTTTGGTTAAAACACAGCGAAATAGATAGTTTTTATGGCAAATCCGATAGTTACAGACACCGCGTTGACGCAAATAGAAAAAATAATGCAAAAAGAACGCGTTAACTCAAAACTTAGAATCAGCATCTTAGGTGGGGGTTGCTCTGGTTTTCAGTATAAATATGACATTGTTGATGAACAGAATGAAGATGATTTAATTTTAGGCCGCAGCACAGCACACGTGTTGATCGATCCAATATCTTTGCCTTTTTTAGCAGATGCAACCATCGATTATGTGAGTGACATAGCCGGCGCCAGCTTTAAAATTACCAACCCAAACACCGCTGCCGAATGTGGTTGTGGGGTTTCATTCTCTATGTAATGAGATAATCTATAGATTCAAGTAATGGCTATAAGATAATGATTAAAATAAGAAAATACAGTGACACCGATTTAGATTGGTTGGTGAAATTAAACAATTTATGCGTGCCAAATGTTGACCCACATACAAATGCAAGCATGCAAAACAACCTAAACCACACGCGCCACACAATAATCGCCATTAAAGATGGCGTAGCCTTGGGCGCGGCGTTGTTAATGCGTGAAGGCGAAAAATATAACAGCAAAAATTATAACTGGCACAGCGCACATAATTCCAAACATTTATATGTCGACCGCATCATTGTGGCCGAACAAGCCCGCGGCATGGGCGTTGGTCGCAAGTTATACCAGCATGCCTTTGGCTTGGCCGACGACATGCATGTGCCGCTAACCGCCGAAGTAAACACCGTGCCTGACAACCCGCAATCGCACGCTTTTCACCATGCTTTGGGGTTTGACATAGCTGGCGAAACCGAGCATGAACCGGGTTACTCTGTAAGATTTTATAAATATGAAGGTCAGGCATGAAAATAGTTAGCTGGAATGTAAATTCAATAAATGTACGCCACCCAAATGTCGCAAAATTTTTAAAACAGGTCGAGCCTGATATCTTACTTATGCAAGAGCTAAAGATGACCGATGAAAAATTTCCCCGAGAGGTATTTGAGGATTTAGGCTATAACATCGCCACCCATGGACAAAAAACCTATAATGGCGTGGCCATATTGTCCAAACACCCGATAGACGAAGTCACAACTGGGCTGCCATTTTTAATAGAAGGCGATGAAGATGAGCAAAGCCGTTATATAGAAGCGGTGATTAGCGTGGGTGACGAGGCGATACGAGTGGCCTCGATATATCTGCCCAATGGCAACCCCGTGGATACTGAAAAATACCCCTATAAACTGCGTTGGTTCGACCGGCTCATTGCCCACGCCGAAACTCTTTTGGGTTATGAAGAAAAACTGCTATTGGGCGGCGATTATAACACCATACCAACCGATGGCGATGTATGGGATGCCGAAAAATGGCGAGGTGATGCCTTAATATTGCCGGAAACCCGGGCAAAATACCGCAGTTTGCAAAATTTGGGCTTTACCGATTGCTTTGACACTGCCGTTGCCGAAGACCACCAATATACATTTTGGGATTATCAGGCTGGCGCATGGCCAAAAAATCATGGCGTCAGGATAGATCATTTACTGGCATCTGCACAATTGGCAGATTGCTTGCAACAGGTCGAAATTGCCAGCTACACCAGAGATTGGGAAAAACCTTCAGACCATGTGCCGATAATGGCCACGTTTGAGCTTTAGGGGAAAAAATTCATGGCCAATGAGGTTGCTGAATTCAAAAGCAAAATAGACAGTAGATATAATATGGCGGTTGACCAATTGGTCATCATATTGGCAGAAAACGACTCCAATGTTAACCGCTCAGCTAGTAGTTTGATGAGCAATCACGCGCTAATGTATAAACAACAAGACCTTATGAAATATGCCATAACCTGCCATAACAAACACATTAGCCTGCATTTAATGCCGATTTATTGCTATGCCGACATACATAAAAAATTCAATAAAATCATCAAGTCTGGCAAGTTTCAAAAAGGCTGCATAAATTTTGCCGATTATAACAATCTGCCACTAACCGATATCGCTCAGTTAATTGCCGAATGTGCGGCCGCGCCATACCCGACGCAATACCAGCTAGACCGTAAATAACCTACCAGTTACCGTTTTTGCCGCCACCATTTTTGCCGCCGCCGTTTTTGCCACCACCATTTTTGCCACCACCACCATTACAGACGCAACCGCTACGATAAGTGCCACCAATGGTTAGGCTGCCAAATAGCCGGCCACCAGAAAGAAAGCTATTTTGCACGCTATAGCTTCTTTGGGCTTGATATTGTGACTGAAATTGCATTTGCGATTGATATTGGGCCTGGGCCTGATATTGCGCCTGGGCCTGATATTGCGCCTGTGCCTGCATTTGCGCCTGATATTGCGCTTGCGCTTGAGCCTGCATTTGTGCCTGATATTGAGTCTGCATTTGGTTTTGATATTGGCCGCCATAAATTTCAGAACAAATGGCTATGCCATGGCTGCGCGCCCACGACCTGCCACCATCTGGGCCATAATATTGGCTCAGCGCCAAACAACTATTTGCACTGCCACCATTTTTGCCATAAGCAAAAGTTTGCCCAACAAAGGCGGTTAGCATCAATGCTAATATTGCGGCTGTTTTAACAATATAATTTAAGCTGTTTTTTTCTATACGCATTACAAAGCCTCTATTTGCGACCAAACATTAACAAAACATTAACGCGTTTGGAGCGGCAAAGACAGTGAAACTGGCATATATAGTTAAAATTTGAGGTAAATTTTACCGGACTGAACGCACAAGCTGAACACAACAGCTAAATGCACAAGTCGACAACGAGCACAATGGGGGACAAAGACTCATCATCGACCTAATGTCCGAATTAACGGTAATTAAATTTTAGACCTTAAGGTCAAATTGGTATATTAGACTAAAGTCGAATTCACTTAATAATTTATAATTAAGCGGAAATAACTTCCAACTAGTTGCAACTATAGCGAGAACTATATGTAGGTGGTTAATTCCCA
Source organism: Hyphomicrobiales bacterium (assembly GCA_013214705.1). Taxonomy (GTDB): domain Bacteria; phylum Pseudomonadota; class Alphaproteobacteria; order Rhizobiales; family OSC116; genus OCS116. The sequence continues at coordinate 58,564 of JABSRZ010000008.1, read as the reverse complement.
TAAATTATGTAGTTTCAAAATTTTTCAAGATACTCATTTAAAAAGTTGATGAAATTACATAATGTTATACTATTGATCTACGACATTAGTATAATTTAAGGCAATTTTGGCTACCCACCCCGAGTGGAATTAATTTCACGAAACCCTAAAAAAAAATAATCCAAAAAAAACATGTATTAATATTTGGGTTTTGAATTGTGGTTTCAATAAATATCTGATTAGGTGCAACATGACCAGAAAAATTGCCATATATTTAACCGAGATTCGAGCCGAAAGTGAGCTCGATAAATTTGATGACTATGCTCAAAAATTTGAATGTATGTTGTCGCCGCATATGCCAAATACAAAATTTGAACATTTTAATGTCATGCAAGGTAACTATCCATCTGACCCAACCGGTTATGATGGGGTGGTGATCACTGGTTCAATAGAAAATGTAACCGATGATGAGCCTTGGATGCAAAAATTATTCGATCATATTCGGATATTAGATACCGCCAAAGTTAAAATTTTTGCTGTATGTTTTGGCCATCATGCGGTCGCAGTGGCTTTGGGTGGTAGCGTTAATTATCGGCCGCTATTATTGGGTGTTGCCAAATTTGATATTATGACGCAAAAATCATGGATGCAACCTCAGGCTAGTTCGCTTAAGTTGCCCACTGGCAATTTTCAGCAGGTAACAAATTTACCAATTGATATGCAAATATTAGCCAAAAACCCGCTATGTCCAATTGTAATGGCTGCAAAAGCCGATCATATCTTAACTTCGCAATTTCACCCAGAGCTTAGTGCCGAATATATGCATCATTATATTGATGGCATCGCACACAAAGCCGACCCAGAACTTGTTACCATCGCTCGAAAACAAATCGATCAAGGCGCAGATAGCCACATAGTTGCCAAATGGGCAGCCGCTTTTTTGTCTGATCTGCAACCAATCTAGTGCGCGCTTTGGTGGTTAATCGTCAATTTTTCCACGTAATTTTTTCACCTCGCCGCGCACTTTTTTCACCTTTAAGCGCTTCATAACCGAGCCATAGGGTGGCTTGGTTCTAACCCGGCGTTTTGGTTTCTTGGCGGCTTTTCGGATCAATTCCGCCAACCTATCGCGCGCGATTTGACGGTTGCGGGCCTGCGATCGGGTCTCTTGCACAAAAATCACGATTGCGCCATCTAGCGTCCACCGCCGACCGGCTAACTTTTTTAGCCGCCATTTTACAGCAGCGGGCAGATTGCCCGATCGCTCTGCCTCAAAGCGCAATTCAACCGCCGTGCTAACCTTGTTCACATTCTGCCCGCCGGGGCCACTGGCACGGGTAAACTGCTCTGTCAGCTCCCAATCGGCAAGTGTGATGTCGTCGGTAATTTTCATCACAACCTCATTAAGTGGGATATTATGCCTTTTTGCACATTCTCGATATGGGTGCGCATGGCCGTTCTTGCCGCCGCTACGTCATGGGCTAATATTGCATCTATTATGATGAGATGCTCCTCCTTGCCCGGCTCAAACCGGTTGGGCAGCAACTGATGATCAAACACCCGGGTTTTGTTTCGCTGAGAAATAATTAATTCGGTCAAACAGTTAGAGCCTGCCATAGTGCCGATGGTTTCGTGCAGCAAATCATCAATCGCAAAATGTTCATGGCTTTTTATTTTATCCGCATCACTAAGCGCGGCGATGGTTTTTCTTATGTCTATTAAATTTTGTTGGTCATTATTTATCGCCGCAAGCCCGGCAGTTTCAACTTCGAGCAACCGCCTAATGTGCAATATTTCTACAAATTCAGAAACCGTTAGCGTTTTGACAAATGAAGTAACCCCCTCGCCCCGAACGATAAAGCCATCATGCACCAATTGCCCCAAAGCTTCACGCACCGGCGTGCGGGAGACGCCAATTTTTTTGGCAAGCTGAGTTTCTTGTAAAGTTGCCCCAGCCTTTAACTCGCCATCAATTATCATTTGTTTCAAAATAATATATGTCGACTGGCCAACCGTAACTGGTTTGGAAATTAATTTGGAAATTGTCACCTGCGCTCCTAGATATTGATAACATATATAGACAAAATATTAGACATTGCCAACAGTATAACACTGGTATACCATTTGAATACTAATTATTAATGGGATAAATCATGCAGTATGAATTGGTCATAAAAGGCGGCAAAATTGCAACCCAAAGCGATATATTTACAGCTGACATTGGCATATCGGCGGGTAAAATTGTTGCCATTGGGGCTAATTTAAGCTCTGCAAAGCAAGAAATTAATGCCCATGGAAAATGGGTTTTACCCGGTGGGGTGGATAGCCATTGCCACATCGAGCAATTATCTGGCGCAGGCATTATGAATGCCGATAGTTTTGAAACCGCAACCAGATCAGCAGCTTATGGCGGCACCACCAGCGTCATATCTTTTGCCGCTCAACATGTTGGCATGCGGCTTAACAAGGTGGTGGCCGATTATGCCAAACTTGCCCAACAAGGCGCGATCATCGACTATGCCTTTCACATCATTGTTGCAGATATAAGCGATAAAAACCTATCGGAAGATTTACCAAAATTAATATCGCAAGGCCATCGCTCGATAAAAATATTCACCACTTATGACAAAGTAAGGCTGCAAGACGAGCAAATATTGGACACGCTGTTATGCGCGCGAGAGAATGGTGCCTTGGTGTGTTTTCATGCCGAAAATGATGGCCTGCTGAGATGGATGAGCAAAAAACTATTGCAAAAGGGCTATTCCACGCCGAATTTTCATGTCCAAAGCCATCCCAGAATTGCCGAGATTGAAGCGATAAATCGGATGATTCAATTCTCTAAATTTATTGACCAACCCATTGTAATATTTCATGTATCGACCATTGAAGGCATTGAGCTTATTCGCGCAGCCCAAACAGAGGGCATAAAGGTTTTTGCCGAAACTTGCCCGCATTATTTATTTATGGACGCGGATGAATTGGCCAGCCCCAAAATTGAAACCGCTAAGAAATTATGCAGCCCGCCGCAACGTAGGAAAGCCGACCAACATGCTTTATGGGACGCGCTCGAGCGTGGTGATTTGCAAATCATCTCATCTGACCATGCGCCTTATCGGTTTGATGAAACGGGTAAATTATCCAATGGAGCCAACGCGCCTTTTAATGCCATTGCCAACGGCATGCCGGGGCTAGAACTTAGGTTGCCACTAATGTTTGATGCCATGGTCAGCCGGGGCAAATTGGGGATAAAAAAGTTTGTCGAATTAACCGCCACCGCCCCGGCGCAAATTTATAATTTAGCTGGCAAAGGCTCTATATGCATCGGCGCAGATGCCGATATAGCGATTTGGGACGGCGAAAAACAAGTGACGCTGGGTGAAAATGACTTGCATGACAATACCGGATATAACCCATTTGTTGGCAGAACCATCAAAGGCTGGCCAGAAACAGTGCTGCTAGGTGGCAACATCATCATCCACAATGGTGAATTAAAAGCCAAGCCCGGCTCAGGCAAATTTATCAATAGAGCTATGGGCGAGAGCATGCGGCCAACTGGAAATTTGGTCTCCGAGATGAACCCAGAGTTAAATTTTGGCGCAGAAATTTATTAGGATAATGGTTATGCAAAAGCCTCAACAAATCATCATCATAAACCCCAATAGCAGCCAGAAGGTGACCGATGGTATAGATGACGCTATCAATGACATGCGCGGCTTTTCTGTGGCTGACATTAGCTGCCACCGCTTAGTGGCTGGGCCAGAATATATCGAAACCCAAGCCCATGTCGATGGGGTGGTGACGCCAATGCTGGCCTATGCAGCCCAATATGAAGCCAAAGCCGCGGCATTTATTGTCGCCTGTTTTAGCGACCCGGGCTTATATGCGCTCAGAGAACAATCTGCCGTGCCGGTGCTTGGCATCGCCGAAAGCGCGGTGTTAACCGCCATGCGATTGGGGCAGAGGTTTGGCATCATCTCGATTTCCAGCTCATCTGTTGCGCGGCATTATAGATATTTCGGCTCTATGGGTGTGTTGGATAGGTTAGCAGGCGATTTACCGCTTAATTTAGGCGTTGGCGAATTGAGCAATGCCGATCAGACTTTCGACAAAATGTTAAACGTTGGCAAGCAATTGCGCGATAAAAATTCTGCAAATTGCCTAATATTGGGCTGTGCAGGCATGGCGCAATATCCAAAATTATTAGAGGCCGAACTGGGCATTCCGGTTATCGAACCCTGCCGTGCTGCCACCGCTTTGGCCATGGGCGCAATTGCATTATAAACTATTTAGGAGCTTATTATGGCCATTTTTGACGAAACTGCGGCTGGTGTTTATGTCATCGCCGTCACTCCCTTCACCGCCCAAGGTGAGCTAGATTTAGCCAGCACCGACAATATGGTCGATTTTTATTTGAATACTGGTGTCAACGGCATGACAATATTGGGCATGATGGGCGAAGCGCCCAAATTAACCACTGAGGAATCGCAGACCTTTGTCAAGCGGGTTATCAAGCGGGTTGCTGGCCGCGTGCCGATTATTGTCGGCGTTTCAGCGCCGGGATTTGCGCAGATGAAAGAACTTAGTGATTGGGTGATGAATGAAGGCGCTGACGGGGTGATGATTGCTCCGCCCGGCAATTTAAAAACCGATGACCAAATTTACAAATATTATGTGAATGCCGCCAATATTATTGGCCACACCACGCCCTTTGTATTGCAAGATTTTCCGTTAGCTACCGGGGTTGTCATACCGGTGTCTGTCATTTTAAAAATTGTCGCAGACGTGCCAAATTGTGTATGTTTAAAACATGAAGATTGGCCGGGATTGGCAAAAATAACCGAATTTAAGCACAAAACCACAGCCAATAAATTGCGAGAAATCTCTATATTATGCGGCAATGGCGGCCTATATTTACCCGAGGAAATGCATCGCGGCGCTGATGGCGCGATGACCGGCTTTTCATACCCAGAAATGATGGTTAAACTGGTCAATGCTCACCAAGCCAATGAACCAGAAAAAGCCAGAGAGATTTTTGATGCCTACTTACCCTTGGTCAGATATGAAGCCCAGCCGGTTTTGGGCCTTGCCATTCGCAAATATATTTTGGCCAAACGTGGCTGCATTGCGACCCCGACATTACGTGCGCCTGCGCCCCAATTATCGCAGCAAGATATAGCTGAAATAGAAACATTAATTATACGTCAAACAGAAAAATTGAACCATATTTAGGAGCAAAAAATGGATTTTGGATTAAACGGAAAAACCGCTTTGGTATTGGGCGCAAGCCGCGGCCTAGGCGCTGCCATCGCGCAAGGGTTAGCCAAAGAAGGCGTCAAAGTTTATGCCGCTGCCCGCAGCCATGAGCAAATTGAACAATGGGCAAAAGAGTTAAATATCACGGACCATGTGACCGCAATCAGTTTGGATTTAACCGACATTGACGCCATCAACAAAACCATTGAGTCTATTCTTGAAAATGGTGGGGTGGATATTTTGGTCAACAATACCGGCGGCCCCCCACCGTCTTTGGCGCATGAAACCCCACGCGACAATTGGATAGGTAATTTCGAAGTGATGGCGGCCAACATATTCCACATCACCCAAAAATTATTGCCCAATATGCGCCAGAAAAACTGGGGCAGAATAATTTCTCTCACCTCATCTGGTGTCGAGCAACCCATTCCCAGATTGGCCATATCTAACGCCATAAGATCGGCAATTGTTGGCTGGTCAAAAACATTATCTGCCGAAGTGGCGGCAGATGGCGTGACTGTGAATGTCATCATGCCCGGGCGCATTAAAACCAAAAGGCTTGACCAATTAGACTCCAACGCCGCCGAACGCACGGGCAAATCTATCGAAGATGTTGCCAAGGCATCTATGGCGACCATACCGGCTGCACGTTATGGCACACCTGAAGAATTTGCCAATGTGGCCGTGTTTTTGGCCAGCGAAGCCGCGTCTTATGTGACGGGATCAAAAATCAGAATAGATGGTGGCGCGATAAAATCTGTATAGATATGCCAGTATTATCTACGACAAAAAAAGCCGGGGGGAAACGCTTATCAACCCCCGACATTTTGCACAATAAGTTCGGCATATAACTTGCGGATGCGGTTGGTAACCGGGTTGTCACCAGTGCCAATGGTTTTGCCATCAATTTCCGAAACATAAGTCTGAGCGCCGAAAGTGCCGGTTAAAAAAGCCTCATCTGCGCCGTATACTTCATATAATGAGTAATTTTTTTCAAACACCGGAATGTCATTGGCGTGGCAAAGATTAATGACATTTTGCCGCGTCACCCCATTCATGCAATAGTCGCCGGTCGAAGTCCACACAGCCCCTTTACGGACAATAAAAAAGTTGCAGGCATTTGTGGTGTTCACAAACCCATTGGGGTCAAGCATCAAACCTTCATCTGCGCCGGCTTGTTCGGCTTGCAAACACGCAATTACACAATTAAGTTTTGAATGCGAGTTAAATTTAGGGTCTTGCGCCATCGGCATGCCGCGCACTTGTGGTACAGTTGCCAAACGTAAGCCGCTAGATTTTAAGCTGGCCACGGCTTTTGAATGTTCCATGATGATCACAATTGTGGGGCCAGATTGTGAGAGCGCAGGATGTTGGAAAGGCTTGTCTTTCACCCCTCTTGTCACCATCAACCGGCAATGGGCATCACCTGTCATGCCGTTGGCCTTAGCGGTTTGGGTTAACGCCGCCAAAATACCGTCTCTATCCATGCCGATATCAAGCGAAATGGCTTTGCAACTGTTAAATAACCGGTCCATGTGCTGATCGAAAAAAGCCCATTTACCATTGTAGAGCCGCATGCCTTCCCACATGCCATCGCCCAGCATAAAGCCAGAATCATACACCGAAACCTTGGCCTGATCTCGCGGCACAATGTCGCCATTCACATATATTTTTATGTTCTGGTTTCGGGGGTCATTTTCTGCATCATGGGTACTGAGGTTTCGGTTATTCATGGTTTCACTCATATTTTGGCGCTAAATTTTATCTATAAAGTATTTTTGACAATTTTTCCGGCTTTCATAATCAACGAGAGTTTTTCGCCGTCATTATGCAAACAACTAATGTCTTCTAGCGGGTTGCCATCAACCAGCAACAGGTCGGCATGCGCGCCTTCGGCAATGATACCTAATTTGCCAGCTTCGCCCAATAATTTAGCCGAAACCAAAGTTGCACTTTTTATCACTTGCGCAGGTGTTTGCACTTGAGTTCTAATGATTAATTCTTCGGTTTGATACTTGTTAGATGGCCGAAATAAATCGGTTCCAAAGGCAATTTCGACCCCGGCGGCCATGGCAAATTTAAGGCTGTCTAAGCCTTGAGCCATCACTATTTTGGTTTTTTCCAAATGGTCACCACTTACGCCAAGCTGTTCGGCCTGTTCGATTATTTTGTAATAAACCACCAAAGTCGGCACTAAAAATGCGCCTTTTTCGGCCATCAGCTTGGCGGTTTCTTGATCCAATAAATTGCCATGCTCGATAGATTTTACCCCCGCTGTAACCAAGCGTTTAATCGCCCCTGCAGTGTAGGCATGGGCCAAAACATAAGTGCCGCGTCTTGTTGCCTCGTCCACCGCCGCCTCTAGCTCTTCCATTGAATATTGTTCATAATCTATAGGGTCGGCTTTACTAGAAATGCCGCCTGAGCCCATAATCTTTATCTGATCTGCGCCACGCCGCAATTCATCACGCACAGCATGGCGGACGGCGGATACGCCATCGGCAATGCGGCCAAAGCCAGACTTAACCGCGCAGCCGCACAGATCGGCTTTTTCGGCCGGATGGCGATTGTCGCCATGGCCGCCGGTTTGGCTAATGGGTTGCCCAGAGACGTAGATACGCGGCCCTTCAACGATGCCGTTTTCCACCGCCACGCGAAAACCAGCATCCGCACCGCCTGCATCACGTATTGTGGTAAAACCCCGCAGCAGCATAGATTTAAGCTCGTTACCGGCCTTAAGCGCGGTCATGGTTTCATATTCTGCCGGGTAGTTAATCATCCCATCGGCACAAATATGCACATGACAATCAATCATGCCGGGCATCAAACATTGGCCTTGCCCATCTATTTTCTGACATTTTTTAGGCAGAGTGATGTTGCTGCCAATGGCTTTTATCTGGCCTGCTACTACCAAAACAGATGTAAGCGGCGTCAATTTCCCGGCCTCCACATCTAAAATTCTCACATTATTCATTACCAAATTTGTCATAAAATTCCCTGAACCGTAAATTCCTTGAATCGTTACTAAATTCCACAACGATTTGTATTTTTAATGTCTGCTATCTTGGCGCAAGCATAAGCAATTGCACCGCTTTTAACTTGCCGTCAATTTGGGTGATAGAGTTTTATTCACCTTTAGGGTTTTGATTATGCAGCATTAAATTGCGGTTGCAACCTCGTTGGCTATGTTTTCTGACATTTTATCTTGGCTTATAGTCTAGCAAATCGGCAGGCATTTGACTTGTTGGAATATTTTGCCAATAACCGGGCTCAAGAATCGTATAAATGGGGTTAAAAGGAAAACTGAGCGATTAGATGGCTTTTCTAAAAATGTCTTGATCGACATTGCCACCGGTACATACAACCGCAATGATTTTGCCTTTAATGTCTATTTTTCCACTGAGCACAGCCGCAAGCGCCACAGCACCGCCCGGTTCAACGGTTAGTTTAAATTCATCATGGGCGACGGCAATGGCGTTTAGGGCTTCATCATCTGAAACGACTAAGCCACCTTTTAATAATTTTTTGTTGATGGGAAATGTCAATTCGCCCGGCCTGTTGACCAAAATCGCATCGCATATAGAATTTGCACCGGCTACATTTTCGACAATCTTGCCCGCGATGAGTGAGCGGTTGGTATCATCAAATCCAATTGGTTCAACGGCATAAACAGCTGTAGACGGTGATTTTGAATTTAACGCGATGGCGCAACCGGCAGTTAAGCCGCCGCCAGAACAGCACACCAAAAAGGCATCTAATTGCAATCCCATGCCTTCTGCCTGTTCAGCGACTTCCAGACCAAGTGTGCCCTGCCCAGCAATTACATATGCATCGTCAAATGGTGGAATGAGTATGAGGCCTCTTTTTTCGGATATGCGGGCGCAAACCTTTGTTCTGTCTTCAGTATATCGGTCATATAAAACCACTTCGCCGCCATAGGCCTTGGTTTTTTCTATTTTCACTTTTGGTGCATCTTTGGGCATAACGATCACCGCGCTGGTGCCAAAAAGCCCTGCCGCATAGGCAACGGCTTGAGCATGATTGCCCGATGAATAAGCAATAATGCCTTTGGCTTTTTCATCTTGGTTTAAATTTGCGATGCGGTTAATAGCGCCGCGTAATTTAAATGACCCGGTGATTTGCAACGGTTCGGCTTTGATCAAAAGCCTGCCTCCCAACCGTTTGTTAAGCAAGGGAGATTCAAGTAACGGAGTTTTGACTGCATAGGGGCTTATGGTTGCCTGCGCTGCATATATGTCGTTAATATTTATATTCATAATATCCTCTAATATTTGATTATCGCTGCATTTTGCGTATAAAACATGTAAACCACCCAATATGCGAACCATCCAAGCACTGCCATCATTCGCTCTGATGAAATGCATGCTCTAAAGCGTCCAAAAAACGATCGATTTCAGCCTCAGTATTGTAGAAATTTGGGCTTACACGTAGGCTATCCCCTCGAAACGAAAGCAAAATATTCTGCTGTTCAAGCATCTCGGAAATCGCTTTGTTGATATTTATTTTGCCAGCTGTAAAGGCTAAGATGGCCGAACGTTCTTGTTGGTTTTGGTGCGGAGAAAGCACCTGAACAGGCAAATTTTTAAATCCACTTAAAATACGGTCGGTTAAGATGAAATTCTTGGCTTGTATCGCCGGGATGCCAATTTCATTTAACAAAAGCAGCCCTTCTGCCCAGCTGTGAAACAATGCATGTGCAAGCGAACCAGTTTCATATTGGCGCGCGTCATCGTGATAGGTCAACGTTTCGAAATTATGCGCGGCGGCAAACATACCCGGCGCTAACGGCCTAACCCGTGCGCGGGCGCGTTTGTTAAGGTATAAAAATCCGGTTCCGGCCATGCCAAGCAACCATTTAAAGCCGCCACATGCCAAAATATCTACGCCATCATCGACCACGTTTAAACTATTGGCACCCGCACATTGGATGCCGTCAACAACCAACAGCGCGTCAACACTGTGGGCTAGTTTCGAAAGTGCCTTTAGATTTGCCCGATAGCCGGTGTCGAACCGAACTGCCGTCGTGCCAACAACTCGTGTTTTATTGTCGACTTGCTGAGCCATTGCCTCGATGGATACGCGGTTATTTTGATCTGGCGCGACAAGCCGAACCTCGACCCCAAACTCCTGCAACCTTAACCAAGGAAAACTATTATTCCAATGCTCGCCCGATGGCAGAACAACATTGTCGCCCGGTTGCAATGACAAGCCAGCGGCCACCAAACTGATGCCGGCACCTGTGCTTGACGTCAGCGCATAATCTGCAGGCGCGCCGCCAAGCAATTCGGCCAATAATGCCCTTATGGGTTCGCGGGTGGACGGGCGGGCGTTTATATCGGTGGATTCCAACTGAATATAGTTGAGCAGCGCGCGCTCACTGCGTGCATTCAACGGCGCCTGTGCCGCGTTCTTCAGATAAACAGTTTGCTTGGAAACTGGAAATAAATCAGAATATTTATCCACGAAAATTGCCTCTCTGCACAAATTTTGCACGCCAGCTCTGCCTATGACCTTAGTAATATCGAACCCGCCTAAAACCTATATCACAGTGCAGAACTTGCGGTCAATTGCTATTCAAAATGTGAATTGATTGAACTCTTTATAGCGGCAAAAAAGACAATGATAAATCTTGTTTTCAGATATTGGATTGACAATGACCCTGCGTCACTAGTTCCGATATGGGTTGTTTTTGTCACCCGTCCGGTATAACAGTATGCACAGAAAAACCATTAATTTAGGCAATTGTTATTTTCCTGTTTCGGATTGTTATTTTTAGCAAATACGGATAGAAGTTTAAGCTCATTAAAATCGGAGTTATATTGACCATTCAACCGTTAGAGATATTGCAGCAAACCTATGGTTATGATGCTTTTCGTGGGCAGCAGGCGGAGGTGATTGATCATGTTATTGCGGGTGGTGATGCATTTGTTCTGATGCCAACTGGTAGTGGAAAATCGCTTTGTTATCAGATACCTGCACTGTGTCGCGAGGGGCTAACGATTGTTATATCGCCGCTCATTGCGCTGATGCATGACCAAATTATGGCGCTGGAAAATCTTGGTATTTCGGCGGGTGCGATTAATTCTTCTATGGCTTTTGCGGAGGTCAAAACTATACGCCAGCAGGCGCGTGATGGATCGTTAGATTTGCTATATGTTGCGCCTGAACGGTTGATGATGCCTGAGTTTTTGGAATTTCTTGACTCATGTAAAATTTCCCTTTTTGCCATTGATGAGGCGCATTGTGTATCTCAATGGGGGCATGATTTCCGCCCTGATTATGCGGCACTTTCGATGTTGGCGGAACGATTTGCCAACGTTCCTCGGATTGCTTTAACTGCCACCGCTGATGAGCCAACACGCAAGGATATTGTGCAGCGATTGGGTTTGCAAAATGGCCGAGAATTTATCAGCGGTTTTGACCGCCCAAATATTCATTATAGCATTGTAAACCGTGATAATCCCAAGCGCCAATTGTGGAAGTTTATTACCGATAATCATGAGAATGACAGCGGCATAATCTATTGTATTTCCCGCAAAAAAGTTGAGCAATTGGCCACTTGGCTGCGCGAACAAGGGCTGGATGCACTGCCATATCATGCTGGGCTTTCGGCTGAAATTCGCAATAAAAATCAGACCCATTTTTTGCGAGGTGAAAAAGTGGTTATGGTTGCCACCATCGCCTTTGGCATGGGCATTGATAAGCCAGATGTGCGCTTTGTGGTGCATATGAATATCCCCAAAAATATTGAGGCATATTACCAGGAAACCGGCCGTGCCGGGCGTGATGGATTGCCCGCAAATGCCTATATGATCTACGGTATGGACGATGCAGCCATGCAACGAGGTTGGATAAATGGCGGCGATGCCAATGACAAACAAAAACGCATAGAACACCAAAAACTAGATGCCCTACTCGGGCTTTGCGAAGCGGTAAATTGTCGCCGTCAAATACTGCTGAAATATTTTGGAGACGCTTCCGAGCCTTGCAAAAATTGTGACACATGCCAGACAAAACCTGAAGTTTTTGACGGCACTGTCACCACCCAAAAAGCCCTATCATGCGCCCACAGAACAGAGCAAAGATTCGGTGTTGGTTACCTAATAGATGTGTTGCTTGGAGCCGATGATGAGCGCATAAAACGCTTCAAACACGATCAGCAATCCACCTTCGGAATTGGCACCGAACACAGCAAAAAAGACTGGCAAAGCATCTTTCGGCAGTTGGTCGCACAGAATTTTTTAGAGGTAGACATCGCCGGTCACGGTGGGTTAAGCATCACAGAGAAAGGCAGAAATTTCCTTAACGAAAAACAAACTATTGAGCTGCGAAAACCACAAAAACAAACCACAACAGAAAAACTAAAGCGAAAAATTAAAACCACGAATACAGCGCTTAAAACTGAGCAAGATAAAGACCTGTACCAAGCTCTAAAAACCATCAGAGCCGAACTAGCAAAGCTCAAAAAACTACCAGCCTACGTGATTTTTCACGACAAAACCCTGATAGAATTAGCCACCCACAAACCACAATCTCTGGACGATATGCTAGCCATTAACGGCATCGGCGAAACCAAGCTAAAACGCTATGGGCAAGAGTTTTTGGATGTTATTTTGATTGATGCGAAGACGGCTTAACCACTGTTCAGCAAGAATTATACCGATTGCTAAGCTATAAAGATGATGTGGATCTTGCCACAATAATAGATGAATGGGAAAATTTTACCACTTGCTCATGCCTTATCGAGCACACAATAGAAAAACTCCTTATGAAGCGTTCGGAGATGGGCTATAAAGAAATTAAACTATTTTGCTAAGACCTCCAATTTACAAAGTTTAACTCATTGTCATTTAAGACTAAAAATAGGGCAATATAATGAAAAATCAAACATCAGCTAAATTTGTAACCGGCAGCCTTTTAAAGCATGTGGTCGTTATGTCCCTCACCTCCAGTGTCGGCATTATGGCTATATTTATCGTGGATCTTGTCGATTTGTTATTTATTTCGATGCTGGGCAATGCTGCATTGGCGGCGGCAGTTGGTTATGCCGGCATCGTATTGTTTTTTACCAACAGCATCAATATGGGCCTGTCGATAGCGGCTGGCACCTTGGTAGCCAAAGCTTTAGGGGCAGAGCAGAAATCCGAAGCGCGAGAATATGCCTCGAGCGTTATGGCGATAGGGTTTTTAATATGCATCATTATTGTGGTGGCAACTTTTTATTTTCTAGACCCGATTCTAACCACTTTAGGCGCGACAGGAGAGGTGAAAGCGTTATCGATAGATTATATAAGCATTATCTTGCCAACCATGCCCATTACCTCAATTGCTTTTATTGGCATGGCGGTGTTGCGCTCACACGGCGATGCCAAACGTTCAATGTATGCTACTTTGGCTGGTGGTGTGGTGAATGCTATTTTCGACCCCTTGCTAATTTTCACGCTAGATTTTGGCCTCGAAGGTGCGGCAATGGCTTCTGTATTGTCGCGGTTAACCATGATCGGCATCACACTTTTCTTGCTCATTAAAACCCATAATGCCGTGGCTTTGCCAAGCTTAAAATCTATTTCCAACCATCTCAAACCCATAACCACTATACTAATACCCGCTGTGCTTGCCAATGTGGCAACACCTGTTGGCAGCGCCATCGTTATGCGCGAAATGGCAAAATATGGCACCGACGCCGTGGCGGGCATGGCCATCATTGGCCGTATGACCCCGGTGGCTTTTTCGGTGGTGTTTGCACTTTCAGGGGCAATTGGGCCAATCGTCGGGCAAAATTTCGGCGCAGGTAAAATGGAGCGGGTGCGCACGGCATTTTTTGACGCCATCAAATTCACCATTGGTTATATAATTTTGGTCAGCCTCATATTATTTTTCATACGTGATTACATCATTACGTTGTTTGGCGCGACAGGAGAAGCCGCGGCGCTGGTGATGTTATTTTGCGGCGTGCTGTCTATGGCGTTCTTTTTCAACGGTGTCATATATATTACCAATGCTTGTTTTAACAATTTGGGTCATCCTATTTATTCCACCTACGTCAATTGGGGCAAAAATACATTGGGCACGTTGCCATTCATCATCATCGGCGGCAGTTTTTGGGGTGCCGAGGGTGTATTGCTAGGTCAAGCCTTTGGCGGTTTGCTATTTGCGGGTGTGGCAGTTTGGCTATGCCTAAGGGTTATGAGCGCTGGCGGTGTTGAATCTGAAATTTCGGATTTCGAACAACATCAACGTTTACATATTGTGCAGAATCGAAGACATTAGGTTTAATTGATGCCATTTTTGAGGGAATTAAATGATTGAAAATTTTGATAAACCACCACAAGTGATTGTAGGGCCTTCGGCTTGGATTGGTGAAGACATGGCCACAAACTCCGATGTTTGGTTAACCAAATTAACCGAGCAAGACATTCATGAACTAGAAACCGCCGCCAATAATTTCATTGACTCGTCAAAAAACATAGGTGAAATATCAAAATCGGATTTTCCGTTGCCGACATTGGCCATACGATTTGCAAAATTGCGCAAAACTTTGATTGACGGCATTGGTTTTGAAGTCATTAGGGGCTTGCCTGTTACAGGTTATAGTCAGGAATTGTCGGCGACTATTTTTTGCGGCATTGGTGCGCATTTAGGCAAAGCTCGTTCGCAAAACGCCAAGGGACATATTTTAGGCCATGTGCGAGATATTGGCGTCAATGCAAAAGATACCAATACGCGAATTTATCAAACCGCGGACCGGCAAACATTCCATACCGATTCAGCTGACTTAGTGGGGCTTATGTGCCTAAAAACGGCTAAAATTGGTGGTAAATCACTGCTGGTTAGTATTGAAAGCATTTATAATGAAATGCAGGCCACAAGACCAGATTTACTCGAAATATTATTTGAACCCATTGCCACAGACCGGCGCGGCGAAGTGCCTGAGGGTGAAAAACCATATTTTGAAATACCAGTGCTCAATTGGTTTGAGGGCAAATTAACTGGCATGTATCAGCGGCAATATATTGACAGCGCGCAAAGGTTTGAAACAGCCAAAAGGTTAACCGCCAAACATGTTGAGGCCCTAGATTATTTCGATAGCTTGGCAAATGATAAAAGACTTAATTTTGGTATGCAGTTACAGGTCGGTGATATGCAATTTGTCTATAATCATTCACAATTACACGACCGTGAAGGCTTTACCGACTGGCCAGAATTGGACGATAGACGGCATTTATTTAGATTGTGGTTATCACTTGAGAATGACCGTGCTTTGCCCGAAGTTTTTAAGCAACGCTATGGGTCTATTGAGATAGGCGAACGAGGTGGCATTATTACCAAAAATACCAAACTAACCTTAGAAATCGATGGACAATAGAAGTGTTATTCTAAACACTGCCACGCATTTTACGGAGGGTTTCAGCCAAAGATATACTCTCATTCTGGCAATGACAGACGTAACACATTAAAGATCGCCCGTTTTTCGATTTTTAACCATTTCTGAGCTGGCTGGTATCCACCAGGTGAGACTCCAAAGTGCTTTTAACGATTTGGTTAATATGATATTTTTCCCTATTTTGAAAAAATATTATTTCCTTCGCAATGATGGAATTTTAAGCCCTGCTTCAGATGAAGCAATCAAGATACCAAGCCTTTTTATACGTGTTTCTTCTTTCTTGGCACTCATTACCCACCAGATAGAATCTCTTTTATAGGATGGTGCTAAATTAGTTAAGAATAACCAGGCTGGTTGATTTGCCCTGATTTGCACTTCATATTCCTTGGCCAGTGGCACATTTCTATGTTCGGAAGAATAGCCTTGTTCATCAGCTCTACTGTTAAAAAGCTGCATTCCTGCTGGTTTCATCTTTCCAACTTGCATGAGTGCTTTTACCTTATTTACGTTCACAGCACTCCATACACTGGTTTTTTTGCGCGGGGTGAAGCGAATCTTATAGCTTTGTTTATCGATGGTTTTTCGTATACCGTCAATCCATCCAAAACAAAGTGCTACATCTACCGATACAGACCACGTCAGGCTTGCACGTCCTGTACTTTTTCTGAAAAAGCCCACCCAAAGTTCATTAGCTTCAGCATTTTCTTCCAACCAATCGTGAAACTCCTCCGGTTTCTTGAAAAAAATTACATCTTCCATTCTCTAGTCTCCATACTTAGCTACAAACTAACTGCATTTTAACGCCATCACTTCGAATAAATTCAGGCTAATGTATGGCTAGTGAGTAATGGGCCTTATTCAACAAATCAAGTGGATTAGTTTAAAACGCCAATGAGCAGTCATTTTTAGGTTTATTGACAGGCCGCACAATTAGATGTCGGCTCAACCATGCGTGGGTGGTGCATAATCAAATTCATTTTCAATGCGTTTCATATATGTTGATAAATTTTCATGATTTAAAATTCGGGCTTTAATTTTTGTATCCATAGGCGGGTACGCGATGGCGGCTAAAATTCCATAAATAATGGCATCAACAGAAGCCAACCTATCGCCTAGAAAATATGACCCATCGCCGAGTTGAGCAGCAATCGCGTCGATATCATCACAGCCAAATTGATAAATTTTTTGCTTTTCATGTCGCCCAATGCCGTGATGATATACGGCCTTTTTAACAGTGTTTTTGACACTTTTCAACACCAACTGGCGAATGCCAAACGGTAAATGGTTAAAAAATTCACCAACAGCTTCGTTAAAATCAGCATCCATCCATCTTGAATAAACCATAATCCAATATAAATGATCTTCTGCCAACTTGGTGAATGCGGTGGCAATTGCCCGTTGTTGCGAGGTTAGGCCAGCATCCAAATCCACACCATATTTGTTGCCAATGTGTTGATAAATAAAATGCGTATCTGCAATCACTTGGCCATCGTCTAAAATGAACGGAAATTTGCCATTGGGTGCTTTTGCTGGGTTGCTACCAGCAATGGTTTTATAAGCCACATTGCCCATCCGAAACAGCAATTCAGCTTTCATGCTGAAGGGGCTGGCGCTTCGGCAATTGAAGAAGGATGGAAAAATAGTCAGTTCAATCATGAAAATTTCCTTAAATTTGGTTCGTAAGTTGGAATAGCTATAAAGGAAGCATACTGACAATATTTGTCAGTAGCGTATTGGCAGGTGATATTTTCAGGAAATAATATAAACGTCATTAAAAAATGAACCAAAATATGGGGGAGTAAAACCGATAATTCGTGCAGCTCGGTAATGCATAACATTCTAAAGCGTTCGTCAGCCTATAAAGCCTCATCAATCTAATCCATGGAAATTGACAATTTGGATTTTGAAAACCCCAAAGCGTCGATCAAATTAGAAGCTGTTTATTAGCTTATTTCTAGAGATTTCAGAAAATACTATTTTACTCAGATAATATTATAATGGATCGATCATCAGAAAATTGTTCCAAAGTTGAACCCTTGATGGACGGAAACATATCCAATTTGTGATAATCCAGATTTTCCACCATGTTAAATTCATCTTCCCAATTGGCTATATTGGTGCAGTTTTGCGGTTCGCTCAGATAACCATCAGAAAAAATTTCAATCATTCGAACTTCTGATTTAGGCAGGTAAATATCTATCGCATCTCGCGCTAAAAATTCGGTTGAGTTCAAACATCCATAACCCAATACACTTTCTGCATTATTGGCATAAATATATTGACTTTGGATGCCCGCTTTTAAGAAACCCGCAACTTCATTTTCATCATTTACCAGCCCGGAATAACCAACCACTGCTGTTATTATTTGTTGTACATTTTCTGCTGTCAAAACAGCTTCTTCCGCCGCAAGATCCAGGCCTAAAAAACTAACCCTTCGCACCAATGCTTCAACTTTATCATTTTCCAAATCAAGTCTATCTCGAAGATGTTTAAACACCCAGACCCGCGCATAAGTTGACACTATATCGATAAGTTTTTTTTTGGAATATACAGTCAATCCATTGATTCTAATAGAAGAGTCGCCTATCACCAGCAATCTATAACAATTGGGAAATTCAAAAACCATGGCCGCCGTTGTGGATGGCAGTGAGAGAATTTTATTTCGACTAAATTTGTCTGCCAACGAGCGACGTAATTTTTCCAATATCAATATCGATGGGGTTCGTTCGTGCATCACATCATTGCCAACAAGGTTTGACATCTCAGCCGCAACGGTTGAGGCTGCGACCCGCCCCACTGAAACGCCATTAACCGTGTTATTGTGGGCGTCAGTCGCGCCGTCAAATACGGCATATAGCCTACCGGGAATGTGCAAAACAACATCATCCCCACCAAACGGATTATTCTTATATTTAGAATGAGAAAATGAGTCAAAATTCATATTATTCAATGTCACCTAAACAGTGAAGCGTCATCACTCAATACCGATTGTGCACCCCATTCTAACAATTCTAATGCGCGTTCAGCATCGTTTATGGTGGCAATCGCAAATTCAACACCGCTGGCTTTTAAAACATCATACCGTGCTTTGGAATTAAAAGGCATGTCTTGAATGTGTAAAATATTTGCACCAACTTCTTGCATCAGTGCAACAGGGTCACTCGGGGCGGCAACCAACGCCAAACAACGTGGGATATCGGGCATAAATTCTGCGGCATATCGCAAACAGCGTTCGGAAAAAGCTGAAATATAAATCCCCTGCTTGCCCAGTGGCCACTTCCGTTCCAGCACTTTGGCCACTCGTTCCACCAAATCACGTTCAAGACCCGGCACTTCTTTAACTTCTAATTGCAGGTTAAGACCACATTCCAAAATACAGTCTAAATATTCTTCCAAGGACGGCGCAACTTCACCTTTAAATTCTTCAGCGAACCAACTTCCTGAATCCAGTCGTTGAATTTCTGCCAGTGTTTTGGACAATACGGTTCCGTTGCCATCACTCGTCCGGTTTACGGTTTCATCATGAATCATCACCAATTTCATATCTGCTGTCAGCCTAACGTCGGTTTCAATCCAAGTGGCGCCCAACTCAGCCGTTTTACGAACCGATACCAATGTATTTTCGGGCGTGACCAATGAAGCGCCTCGGTGAGCAACAAGTGGGGAATTGACAATGGGATGCTTAATAGACATTCTTATTATTCCTATAGTTGATATGTTGACCGCCGATAAATAACCACTGGCGAACAAAGGCAAGCTTCGCAATTAAAATAACCACAACATTCATGTAAGTAGAGAATATGATCAGCGAAAAAAATCCGCTGATCATATAATTTGGGTGTTTAGCGCGCTAGGATTACGTTTTCAATGAAATATTCTTCCATCTTACCGCGGAATGGTTGCGCAGCTTCACCAACGCGGTTCTTGCGTTGCTCAGATGAAACCAATGCATGAGAATCATCAGAGTCTGCATGAGTGGGTGCCGCACCAAATGTGACATTAAACCCAGTTTGTGTTTCGGCAGAAGTCAACCAATCGATAAACAACAGAGCCGCCGCAGGATGTGGCGCATTTTGAGGGATAGCGGCACTATTACCACCACCATTCATGCCCATTGTCGGAATGTAGAATTTAAGATCTTTACGCACTTCACCTTTTTTCTGCAAACCGGCCAAATGGTCTTCCCACGCAGGCACCAAAGTCAATTCACCATCACTAAGGCGCGTTAGGCTATCGGTATTGCCAGCGGTGATCACATAATTCTGAGCGTTAGATTTGAACAATTCAATACCCTTGCTTAAACCGGCAAGTTTAGCGTCATCAACACTACCATCGGAAAAATCAACGTCCGATAAATTGCGCAACACGTTTTGATAGAAAGACGGACCAGAGCCACCATTTTCATAGTTAAAGCCCATAGCATTTGGATTTGAAGCCCAATAAGCTGCAAATTCGGCAGTTGTTTGCGGTAAATCTGCACTGTCAATTTTGGCTGGGTCATAAGCTATACCAGATTGGTTACCCCAATAAGCAAGCGCGTAACCATTGCTGTCTAGCCCATTCATATTGCTGGTTTTGCCTTCAGCATTGGGTATTAAGCCAGTTAAGTTTTCATACGTGCCTTCCATATCCATTTCAAACAACGCATTCCAACCATGTGACATCACGTCAATATCACCAACATCACGGCCTTTTTCAGCAATCAATTTATCTAGGTTGCCACCATAATTTCCTTCAGGAATGGTGACTTTAATGCCGTACAATTTTTCAAATGTTTTGGTCGCCGCTCTGAAATCATCCTGAAAATACCAAACAAACCATGTTAGTTCGCCTTCAGATTTTGCCTGCGCAACCACTTCATCCCATGACATAGACGAAAGTTCGGCAGCAAATGCCCCGGTGACGCTCATGGCGGTCGCCATGGCGGTTGCTATTATTTTCTTAATCATTTTTATCTCCCTTTTTTGAATATTATATAATAATTGAGTTGGGTATTATTCTCGCTAGCCCTTGCCAGAACTCAATGCTGGGTTGGCCGATTTTAACAATCGTTCCAAAAACAACATGAGCACTACGTTAGGGACAACGAGAATGAGTGAGATCACTGCGGCATTCGGGCGTATAAAATTAGCTCCCAAATTGGTAAATAACAGCGTCGGAATGGTGGTGAAGTTTGGCGAGCCTACAATAAAAGCAATCGCAAATTCTTCAATCGAATAAATGAATACAATCAGCAATGTTGCCATAACGCCGGGTTTCAGCGCCGGAAAATAAGCCACTTTCCATCTGGCGAACGGCGATGCACCTAAATCGCGTGCGGCATCAATATGGTTTTGGCGAACTTGCTCAAAACTCACAGACATAATGCGTATTGCATAGGGTAAGAATAAAATAGAGTGGGCGAACAAAATGGCCCCAAACCGCCAAGCATGCAAGCCCATTTGAAACAGAATGGCGGTGAAAAAGATGGCAGTCACAAAACCTGGCACCACCAGCGGCAATAAGACCAATAATTTGACCACTTCTTTGCCTTTAAACTTCACCCGGCCAAGTGCATAGGCCGTGGGCATAGCCAGTGTTAGCGTTAGCAACGCCGCGCTAGGTGCTAATAAATAGGAATTAAACATCGCAACTTTAAGTGAAGAATGCTCCCATAAATATGACCATCTGGCAAAAGACATTACTGGTGGTAATAAGTGATCCGGTGTCCACGGTTCAGAGGGGTCAACAAATGACCATAAAATAGCCAAGGTGAAGGGGATAACCAGCCACAACACACATATGCCAAATAATGACCACACCAATATTTTATTAAGGCTGAATTTTTTCATGACAAACGACCCCCGCGCATTACGAAACGACTGAATAAGGCCAAAATACCTGAACCGGTAATACCCAGCCCCATCAGGGTGACGGCAATCACAGCGGCATCATTCCATCGTCCATAGCCTTTAAAAAATACCATAAGTTGGGACAACGATTGTTTATTAACTGGCCCTGCAATCACCTGAAACGAGAAATCTGCCAAAGCGCCAACAAATATAATCACCAAAGCCGCCTGTGTGGCCGAAACTGCAAGTGGCGCGATGATGCGTCTAAACCGATCGAATGGGCCAGCGCCTAAATCTGCTGCCGCATCTAAAAGATCATCACCAATGGCCTGCACCGCGCCCGCCAGTAATAATAAGGCGAACGGCATGTTTTTCCACGTCTGGAGGATAAGCACACCAATAGCGCCATTGTCATTTTGCAAACGGCGCGGGCCGTCCCAAAAGCCAAGTGCCTGCATCAATTGGTTTAATATGCCATTATATGAAATGATATTTATATATAAAAAGGCTGCCACCAAACCATGAACCAATAACGGGGCTTTTAAAACCGCGCTAATGAATAATGACCCAGCAAATGGCCGGCGCAACCAAATGGCCAATGGGTAGGCAAAAGCAACCGCTAAAAAAGCACTGGCAACACCTATATATAGCGAATAGCCAATGGCCCGCGTATAACTCAGACGATCAAACATTTTAGACCAATGTTCTAGCGAAAAGCCACTCTCACCAGACAAATTATAATAGCCAAATGATTGGGCAATCGCGATGTAGACCACTGACCCGATAAAAATCAAGATAAGGCCAAGCCCCGGCGCCAATAACAAGCCAATTTTCAGCCATTGTTTCATGTAATGGCCTCAAGAAAAGTGAAATCTTCAGGCCGAATATGCATCGACAGGTTGGTCAAGTCTTCAAGCCGCCCTTCACGCCATTGAACCCGTTGCGCAACCCCATTAATTTCGATAAATAAGTCAGTATAATTGCCCTGGAATGCACGGTGAGTTACCCGCGCTTCAATAGAATTCAACTCGGCTCCGCCATGTTGGGCATTTTCTGGCCGCCAACATATTTTGAGTTGTTTGGCGACTGGTGCTGTGTCACTTTTTACCAAAAATTCGCCAATTTCTGTGCTAACAAGCCAGCTATTTCGGCTCTCTTCTTTTATAATTGTCGCGTCTAATATATTGGCATTGCCGATAAAATCAGCGACAAAACTACTTTTAGGAAAATTATAAATATCCGTCGGTGTGCCTGACTGTTCTATCTGGCCACTGCGCATAATTAAAATCCGATCCGACATCGCCAACGCCTCACCTTGGTCATGCGTCACATATATCGCCGCAAGGTTATAATCGGCCTGAATTTTTCGAATTTCCAACCGCACCGATTCACGTAATTTAGCGTCGAGATTAGACAGCGGCTCATCAAACAACACCACACTTGGCCGCATGGTCAAAGCACGGCCCAGCGCCACGCGCTGTTGTTGGCCACCAGATAATTGATTGGGTAACTTGTCGAGCTGTGCCACCAAATCTAGTTTTTCAGCCACATCATCAAGTCGCCGCTTGCGATCCGCTGGCAGCATTTTTTTCTGTTTCAAACCAAATTGCAGGTTTTCAGCCACTGATAAATGCGGAAACAAAGCATATGACTGAAAACACATTGCCGTATCACGTCGCTCAGGAGGTACAAATGTAACGTCATTGCCGCCAATTTCAATTTTACCCGAACTAGGTTGTAAAAAGCCCGACACCATATTTAACAAAGTTGTTTTGCCGCATCCAGACGGGCCAAGCAAAGTTACAAACTCACCCTTAGCCACCGTAAATGACACATCATTTACCGCTGTAAAATCACCAAAACGCATCGAAACATTTTGAACACTAACTGTATTCATACATTCTACTCCCCGCCCCATTGCAACTTTTTTTGATAAAACTAGGGGTTTTATTTCTACACACAAAGTGTGGTTATTAAAGTTGTATACTAAAAATTAAACACATTCAACATAAATTTTATGACATTAGAATGACAGCAAAAACCCAATACTATTGCGCCAGCTCACAATGCATGGTACAAAAACTTAATTAATTGTGGAGTATATATTGGTCACATGACAATAAAACCTGTAATATCTCACAGCCTTGTGAGAAGCAGTGACGCAACAGTAGCCAATTGGAATGAACGCCTTATCATTGACATGGTGCGGCGCGAGGGTGGCACAACCCGCCGCTACATAACTGCCAATACTCATTTAAGTCAACAATCTGTTCATCGGCTGGTCGATGGGTTGGTTTCACGAAATTTTCTGCATATTGGCGATTCTGTTATTAATGGCCGCGGGCAACCCAGCCCGCTTATTAACATTAATGCCGAGGCAGTTTATGGTGTAGGTGTTTCCATAAATACTGACTCCGTAAGGCTTAGCATTGCCGATTTGAACTGCCAAGAAATCACCAATCTCAAAGTTGATGTAGACCCAGCCAATAGAGACTCAGCCCTGCCAATATTGCGTGATGCAATATATGAATGCTTAGAGACCAATGACATTCGCAAAGATCGGGTTCTTGGCGTTGGTGTGGCAATCTCCGGTTATCGAATGGGCGCTAAAGATGTATTTGTGACCCCAGAACCGCTCGAAACTTGGTCAAATACCCCGCTCATTGAATTATTCGAGACGGCTTTTCAAATGCCGGTCTGGGTGGAAAATAATGCCACCGCTGGTGCCATCGGCGAATCACTTAAAGGTGCTGGGTTTGCGCATTCTTGTTTTGCTTATTTGTCGTTTAATTCTGGGTTTGGCTGTGGCGTGATTTATGAAGGCAAACCATTTTGCGGTGGGTTCAACAATTCAGGTGAAATGGGGCGGCTTTACACACCCGATCAAATGCTGCATCGCCCGGCATTAGGTGAATTATTGCTACGTTTGGGAAAATCTGGAATTCATATTGAAAGCATCGATAAATTATACACCAATTTCAACCCCAATTGGCACGGAGTTGATGAGTGGATTGCCGAAGTTAAACCGCAACTCAATTTAGCCATCCGCGCTCTGCGTGCCACAGTTGACCCCACTGCCATAGTATTTGGCGGCGAAGCCCCACCGGTGTTAAAACGGCTGCTTATTGCGGCTTGTGATGAGCTCGATCTCGACCGCTATGGCCGTGAAATCACTTTGCCAGCTTATATTGCCAGCGACCTGCCCGGCGACCCGTCGACCATAGGCGCGGCTTTACTACCGCTAAAGGATTGCGTCCTCACTTAAGCCTAAGCTTCAAAATCTAACCTTTAAAGTGACAATCTCAAACGGCCGCAATTTCAAGCTAATCCTGTTATCTTCAATCTCCACAGCTTCATCGCCCTCCTCCATCAAATTGACCAAAGTTATAGTTTTAACCGGCAAACCGAAATCAATATTTACCTCAGCCCGTTTATTGGCGTGTTCAAAGATGCGCAAAATAAAATCATCACCCTTTTCGGCTTTCTTCAGGGTTTCAATGGTCACATTATCGGCATCAACGCGCGCAAAACTAAAGCGGCCAGATGTTTGACTTATTTCACTGGCAGGTTTTGTCACGTCACCAAATAATTTTATCGGGTTGTTAAACCGCTCCGCCGCGCGCACAACCTGCTCCAAGTCGGCAATACCGCCATGCAACTTCAGTGCATATCGAAAATTATGCTCGCCTATATCTGCCAAAGGGTCTGGGAAGATAGACCCGCGTAGCAGCGTGAGGCGCACCGTTTGCTCAACCGCGTCATATCCATATTTACAGTCATTCAACAGTGCCACGCCAAAATTTGCTTCACTCATATCCACCCAGCGGTGCATGCTGGCTTCATATTGGGCTTGGTCCCAACTTGTGTTGCTATGGGTGTCACGTTTCACATGTCCAAATTGAATTTCAGAGCGCAAATCTGTGGTGTTTAAATCAAACGGAAACGATGTTTTAAGCAGGCTTTCTCGTTCCTGCCAATCGACAAAAATATCAAATTCAATTTGCTGTTGATTATCTTGTAAAGATATTATCTGCACAATTTTTGAGTTTTCATAGGTTTTTTCCACGCGGATAGCCGCACGATACGGGCCGGTTTCAACCACCTCTATCTGCGTTTTGACAGCTGATAAGGGCCAAGATTGCTCGACAAATGAACGGTCAATATCCCATGCGCTCCAGTTCAGCGGTTTGTCTTCATAAACCACCAAAGCATTGGCTGTTTTGCCAGCTTGCAGTAGCTCACGGCGCACCAGCTTATCAAAAATAGAGGTAATTTCTCCATTTTGGTCTAACTCCACCCGTAATAATTCATTCTCTAAATGGCTTACCGAAACCTGCAAATTTGAGAGTGGTATAACTGGCGTGATTGCCAATAATTGAGCCGTCGCCCAGCCCAATGAAGGTATATCAGCAGCGGGCGCTATATAACCTGTGTGGCCATTTGCCTTGGTAATTTTTTGCAAGACATTGGCTACACCGCCCGTTGCCAATGCTGTTGCCGCACCGACATCATTGGCAATTTGCACCAGTTCACCGTTACGGTTTTGGCTGGTGATGTTAAATAATTTCACCTCACCATCGCAAGGTTTTACAATCCTATTCACGGTTTCAGCAAGCAATCCTCTTGGCGCTTCCAAGGCAGTAAATAAACTAGCATATTCAACATCTGAATCATCATAAACCTCGGCAATAGATGTGCCCGGCAAAATATCATGAAACTGATTGATCAGAATAATTTTCCAAAACTTATCAATTTCTTCAACCGGGTAACTGTATGTCGGGTCAAAAATCACAGCCACGCTGCTCAAAAATTCTAACTCTCGTATGGCACGCTCGGCTTTTCGGTTATTGGTTTTATTTTTGGCCACCGAGGTCAATGTACCCCGATGAAATTGCAGATATAACTCGCCATTCCACACCGGGAAATTTTCAATATTTTCATCCATACGTTTGCCGAGACGGTTCAAAAATGGCAAAATGCCTTCAAACTTCACCTTTGGCGCGCCGGGAATGCCACGCTCAAACCGCCGGCCGCTTTCAATCATCCGGCGGGTTGGTCCACCTCCCCCATCGCCATATCCATAGCAAATCAACACTTCATCATTCAAGGCTTTGGGTTCATATCGCTTCCAGCTGCCCATAACTTCGCTGGCCGAAAGATTCGAATTATAAGTAGTAAAAACCTGATCACTGGCAAAATCTTGTGTGGTGATTAGCTGCGCCTTGGTGGTCGTACCGTCAATCCCCCGCCAAAAAAATGTATCATAAGGCAGACGGTCAGAATCATTCCAACTCAATTTCGAGGTGACAAAATATTCCAAGCCAGATTTTTGCATTATTTGCGGCAAGTTGGCTGAATAACCAAACGTATCTGGCAACCAAGCCACTTTGGGCGTGACTCCAAATTGCTGTTGGTGAAACTGTCGCCCGCGCATAAATTGGCGCACCAATGATTCGCCAGAAATAATATTTACATCAGGTTCTACCCACATCGCACCTTCTATTTCAAACTGCCCAGAAGCTACTTTTTCCTGCACGCGGCTCCATATTTCCGGGTAATCATCTTTTAAAAAATCGAGCAATACCGACTGATTATACATGAACACAAATTCAGGATATTCCTCCATAAGCGTTAAAGCGGTCGCAAAACTACGCCCAGTTTTGTCACGCGTATGCAATACCCGCCACAACCAAGCCACATCAATATGTGTATGTCCAACCGCGGAAATAGTTGGTTTAGAGACGGTGTCTTGCAATTGGTAAATTTCACTAGCAATCAGCTCAGCATTGTCCAAACTATCTACAAATTTATCACTCACCTCCCCGCGTCGGTCCAAAGCGCGTAATGACCTTTCGATGACATTCAAAATGGCATGACGGCGGCCATCATGTTGTGGCAATAATATTGCCACATCGAGTGGAATTTGCAGGTCATAATAAAGTTGTTCCACCCTTTCAAATCGCGTAAAAAAATCAACTTTAAAACCTATTAGAGCCCGATCAAAAAATGTAAAAGCGTTAACCATTAAAGTATATTTTTTACCAGCAACCGCATCGCGGGCGACCACTAATTCCGTGTGGTTGCCATCTAAAGCTTGTACAATTTTGCCATTTAAATATGCCAAACATTGCGGGTCGGTCGAGCCCAATCTATCTTGCCATTGCGAGGTGAAATGTAGCAAAAATACTTTACCATCAGCATCTTCGGGAATTGTAATTTCCGCTGCAAACCAAGTGTGCCCTTGTTTTTTACTCCAAACGGTTTGCTGTGTAAATTTATCCCATTGACGCCAGTCCGCTCCCAATGCCTCAGCTTCAGTAATTTCAGCGGTGCGATAATGCCAGTCTAAACCGCCCCCAATTGGAGTTAAAATCTTGGCCTCTAAGTCTTCGCAAAGGCGCACAAGCTTAGCTTCTTGACGCAAACTATCATCCTGCAAACCGTGCTTGTTTGCCAAAGGATTAATATAAAACTCTTCCATTACAACCCACTCCCTCCAAATATTATTTGTAAGAAGATTACGGACAGCCGGCGGCGGAGTCAATTAATTACTCATCATGGGTAGTAATAAATATTCGCGGCAATCGCAAATCCTGAACGCAGGCGTTCTAACGTTTTTCGCCACGGATATATTTCAATAAAATTAGTTCAAAATATGCAAAAATTCTGATATTCGGTGAAAACATTTACCTCCCAAATATTTCATACGAGTATAATTAATTCGGCTGACGCACAGCAATATATGGAGATAAGTCAATTGCAGGCGATTGACCGATCGGAACGTGACTTAATACGCCCGCTCATCTGACATCTGAAGTGCTGGGTTTGTCCGATTTGTCCTTGGTTTATTTGGACACAGAACACGCCCCCTTTGGCCGCCTACAAATGAACCAAAGCATAGTTGCCCAAGAAATGCCGGCATGCCCGTTCTTGTGCACCTCCCTGCAACTGCCATTGCGGACTTATATAATAAAAGTAGACACAACCTTCAAAGAATATAACAGTTTTTTGGAGGATATAATGCCCGAAAGAGATTTACCAAACAGCGCCGCGAAGAAGCGGCTCGGCTGGGTATAAATAGCGATATACCACAGCGCCAGCTGCCGAAAGTTTGGCTGTAGGGGAATTCAACCCTGTTCAAACAGGTGATTGAATATCGACAGAAATATTACTTTTCTAATAGTTTTGTCAGGCCAGCCATTGAACTTAACCTAGAGTTATTGAGGCTTTGCAAGGAAAATATGAATAGTCCCTAATTTGATAAACACATCAAAGCTTCCTCAACTTATTCCTATGTGCTGCCTATTGGTATTTCTAGCTGGAACATTAATTTCATTTCCTCGAGAAACGGTTATTTTTCCGCAACCCTGAATCACAGCCCGTCACAAAAATTTCCTGCCATTAAAGCTTTGACTTTTAACTGCACCAAAATTTGTTTACTCACCATAATTAGCCCGCATAGACCACCCATTCGGCTGTTAACATATATTCTGCAGTGTTCATCTATGAAAATAAAAAAATGAATTTTTATCGTTTAATTTCAAAGGTTTATTTGCATATCGGAAACGGTAATATCGCCTGAAAGCAGCGTTAGAGCGCACACAGAGTCAAAATAAAATCTATATCTAGGATCTTATAATAATTTCAATGCAGTGAATTGGACTAAAAATAGAATTAGAAAGAATGTAGTAATTGTTAAAAACCCAATCGTAGTAAATGGGATTTTTCGAAGTGGTGCATCTTTAGGCAAATATTTACCCACACCAACCACATTTATTAATATATCAAAGAAAAATTTAATAACCACTAGCGTAATTTGACCAATTATGAGAACACAAATAATCAGAAACACAGTCGTAAAAATCAAAGGTGCAAGCCCAGATATAGGGGATAAATTTGCAAAATCCCTTACAATATCAAAACCAAACTTAGTACCAAAAAAAATAACAAATGAGCATATGGACAATGCTAGCGCCGTTTTAATTATTGCCATAACAACACTGAAAGACACATCTTTCACGAAATTGATCCTAAGAATAAAAATTATCAAGAAACTCAGAACCCCAACACCCAATCCGACAATTAAGGCAGAAAAACCTTTCATTAGAAATATTACGAATCCAGATTGGCCTATGTATTCGCTAAAATATGTCACTAGAGACAATGCAGATATTAGAAAAGTGCCTTCAGATAATAATTCTATTCCAATCACTACAGCAACTGCAATCAATCCAAAGTATTTTAAAATTTTGAAATAATCCAACCTACCCAATTTATAAAAATACAAAGTTAGTTGCCTGATAATTATTTTATCAAACTCTTTATAATTGGAGCCATCATCGTTGAATATAAATGCGCCAACCTTCAGTTTACGTTCAACACCAGTAATTTTGTCTAAAATTACGAAAGGAAGAATTAATAAGCTAATATATTCAGGCTCAGACATAATATCTAGCAAGTTTGAGTATTCCAGTATATTTGCAAAAAAATCCATTTTATTCC
This sequence comes from Hyphomicrobiales bacterium, assembly GCA_013214705.1. Lineage (GTDB taxonomy): Bacteria > Pseudomonadota > Alphaproteobacteria > Rhizobiales > OSC116 > OCS116. The sequence goes on along the minus strand of JABSRZ010000008.1, from coordinate 28,594 downwards.
CACGTCAATAAATTGGCTTAACCATATATATAGTATACGATAATATATACATTACATGAAAATATATAGATTTGTTGAAAATACATTTATCATGTACTCAACACCATTCGCCCCAACATCTCTGCCCTAAATCCTATCGAGCCGCCATCACCATATTCGGGCTTCTCATCCGCATGGCTCATCAATATATTGCGCAATTCTTCATCTATCCCAGCTTCAACCATCCGTTTTTTAAAGCCATGCCTAAACGAACAAATCGTATGGCATCACTTTCCATTAAGCCATTGTCTTAAAAGTTTATTTTCCTCTGAAGATAGTGAATTGCTGTTACTTTCATATTGCCCAAGTCTGCTTTTTATCTCCTTAAATGCCTCTAACGACACCCCAAAAGCGGTATTTTCCACACGGATGATGCTGTTTTAAGCCCATACCCTTCAGGCTCATCAACCGATGAATTCTTCGGCTCTATCGATATATAAGGCGTAGCAACATAAAGAAATATAGTTTCAGGCTTAGCGAGGTTTTTCTCAACCCATTCCGTACAAACAGCGGCCGCGGTTTTGCACGTTCGTTGGCAAATTTGAGCTCAGCGAATGGGTTGTTTAACTGCTCAAGGGCGAAATGCTCGTGGTAGCGTTTGAAAATAGTCTAAATGGTACCAATTTCGCGGTTTGCCGCCCCGCAGAAAGCCCATTACCTGTATTATTACTCAATACCTTATTTTTCAAATAATCATAGTATTTAGGCGTGTTTTCTCGATTAATTTCAGTAAAAACCACGTCACCACAAACCGCCATAAAATTGTTTAATATGCGCCTATGGCTAACGATCCACCTCTGCCGCTGGGCATTGTTTTTATTCCTAATCTGCGTGGCCACTATGTCTTTAACATATATGTCTAAAATATCTGAGCATTTGTGGCTTGGTGCCGTAGCAGCGCCCAATACCGCACCGGTAGCGATTTTGGATTTACCAACATTGCCTTCAAGCATTTCCAAGCGTTTAAGCAACTCATCTGGTGTAAAACTTGGCAGCATGCCAGTTTGTGACCTGTACCTTATATTCATGTGCCTAGCACGCGAAATCACACGGTCATAATTGGCCTCGGTGCTGTTACGATCTATTCCGCCCAACGGGTCGTTCCAGTATTCATCATCAGCTCTCGCTATCACATCGCGCCTGATCATTGCTATTGCCGGGTCTTTTGTTTTTAAACTCACCTAGCGACGGATTTTGCCATATTGTCTATACAATGTTTTTGGCAAATCACATTGATACCACACACTACATTTCTCAGCAATAAAGCGTTTTTCATCGTTCAAAAAATAGATACCTCAACAATTTTTGGTGCGTATAGTACACAAAACTGTTACAGTTTAGGCCACAAAAACCGACACAAAAATCAAACAATTGCCAATTTAATAAACATAAGTGAACATCTCAACTGGTACGCCCTAGGAGCACATTAAAAAACCAAGATTCACCACATATCGTGTTTTTTGAGTGTTTTTTGCTAAATTCCTACACAAAAACTGTTACAAAAACTGTTACAAAATAAATTCAAATAATATAATATAGTTCAATTCTATTTAGCGTTCAATTACACAACGTAATTCCAGACGGCGCATCCACTTTTTAGCTCGTGAAAAATCCACTTTTCTGTATAAATATGGTTTTCGATACGTGAAGTCTTTATAGTGTCTAGTTCCTAATTACCGCTAATGCTATTTTTACCCTTAAAAAATTGGTGTAATGAAGAAAAGATTTTTTTCCACACGCATATCCCCACACCAGCGTCACACAACCTGATAGCTCGAATGTAAAAATGAAACCTCTATATAATGTATAATCTAAGTTTAATATCGCAGACGCATCGTTCTAAATGAATATTTCAATGGTAGATATATTTTTAGCTTGAATCGTGTCTCATCTATTGTTATATGACGTTAGATCTTTTGCGGCCGTGGCGGAACTGGTAGACGCGCAGCGTTGAGGTCGCTGTGGGGTAACACCCGTGGAAGTTCGAGTCTTCTCGGCCGCACCATTCTACTTTCGCCACTTTGAAATCTACCTAACGCCTTGAAAGGTAACGATATTTCAGGCGTTCGAAGCCCCGTTTTTCGGCAGTAGGTGATACGCTCTGAAAATGCCAATTTCAGTACCAATCTTCGCAGTGCAATATGCCCTGTATCCCATAGTACACACGGATTTGAAAGAAATCTGAAAGATAGTTCGAACATCTCATCGAAGGTGTGCCTTGGTTTGCTGTTATTTACTAGATTTTCGGCCAATATCATCTTTTCACGCTCCAATTTGTCAATGTGCTTTTCATAGGCAGAGACCACAGTATCGTTATTTCTTTCGACAATACGATCCAACAAAATCTCAATCTTCTTATCGATCTTACGCTTCTCAATTTTTATATAGGCCAGAGCGTCATTGGCTTGATCCTGACGTTGTTCCCACGCGTCTTTGAACATTGCTTTAACCAAGGTCAAAAGTCCCTGTGTGGGCTTTAATGAGCGCAAAAACACTAAGAATTCATCTTCCAACACATCACGGCGGATAGATTTACGCGCAGACGAAATATCAGAACAAGCTTGTCTAAGCGCACATTCGGCTTCATCGCTCAGTAATAGGTTTTCAGCATTGTGTTTTGCAGCTAAGGCAGACATTGCTTTGATGGTATCGGAATTAGCCAACGCTCTTAAAATACGAGCCACAGACTTTTGATCATGGATTATTGGTTTTTGAATTGGGGGAATATGCTTCGAATTCTTAAATAGCTGTTTTTTGATATATAAGCCTAGTGACTGGCCATTTGCCAAGGTTTCAAGTTCCGAACGCTCTGTTTCGGAAAGGCGCAACGACAATGGTGACAAGCGCTTTGCTTTCGCCTTCATCATAGTTGATGTAGAACGCTCCAAAAAGGACTGTTTTAAAGACGTTTTCGAGATATGTTTTGAGGAATATTTCATGGCTGCGGCTCCACAAAATCTTCTTCCATTTCCTCATTTGAATTGTTAAAATTTCTTTCGAAATCAGTAATTTTAACATCAGATAAGATTGATGCCCAGTCCTCAAAAACTTCGAATAAATCGTTTGAATCTTTTCGGCTGCATCACACCATTACCTCTCATAACTACTTGATTTACATAGGATTTTCGGGTCGTATTTTTTCAGACCACCTTCGAGACCAGCCCTTAGAATGCACGTTTTTAGCGCCTTTCAACGCTATAAAAAACACATATTTCTAAAGCTTTTTGCCATCATAAATTCGACGATTTTTCCTTTAGTTTTTAATTTGAAAGCTGTGAGAGTGATCTCTTCATACATTCTATTCTTTAAATTCATACAAAAAGTATAACAAATTATAGGGCCAAAATCTCCATATTTGATGTTACCGCTTAAAAAGCCCAGAGAGCTTATTGGATCAATAGTTTGAACACATTTAGAAGAGTACAAGTTGAATAAGCCACTTGTGTCAGAAATCAAAATGTCTTGATTATCAGGAGAACATGAAATGTATTAGTGAGTTTTGTATATATTGCCGAAGAAGTCGGTTTTTCGAAAACAATGTTATGAGCCAAAACGGCCAAAAAGAAGAAATTAATATTCATCAGATCCAATTATTGAATTTAACCCATTGTCCCTGAAACGCGAAGCCCAACTCAATTTGATTTGTGAAAAAATATATGTGGGTTTTGTCATTGTTTGCTAGACAAGCCAAAGTAGATTGCTTATAAACCGCCCTATTAACGCGATGCGTAAATGCCCGAATAGCTCAGTTGGTAGAGCAACGGATTGAAAATCCGTGTGTCCCTGGTTCAAATCCAGGTTCGGGCACCATTATTTCAAAGATTTAGCTTAGTTTTACATTTCTCATCTTTTAGCTAGGGTCCTAGTAGGATCCTGTATATGGTTGTGTAAAAACTTAAATCGATAAATAGGTTGGCTCATTCGAACGTCACAATCCCGATCCATCCACCTAGACTCGCATTGGACCAAGATTAAGGGCAGAACCCGATGGAATCCTCGGCACATATAGTGCCATCCCACCAAGTTGCACCACTCAGTTTAGCTTCTGTCAGGTTCGCGCCCCTTAGGATGTGCCTGTAATTCGTGACTAAAGATTACAAAATCCAAGATAATGAGAAAATAAAATGTGATATTACATGGCTCTAATTTAAAATAGATTGATATTATTAAATGCTGTATCATTAACAATATTTATTATTAATTTAGGGGATGTGACTTGGTATTATTACACGTTAATCAAATGTCTGATAGACAATATGATATTGTAATTGTTGGAGCAGGTGCCGCAGGATATACGATTGCTAATGAGTTTAAAGATTCGAAACTGTCCGTCGCATTGCTCGAAGGTGGTGAATACGATTATACTGCAAAAAGCCAGGCTATTTATAATGGTACTATCGGTTCAGGTTTGATTCATGCGGATCTGGACGTGTATAGACAGAGACATCTTGGTGGGTCAACAAATTGCTGGGGAGGCGGGTGCTTACCCTTTGACCGTATTGATTTTGAAGGCAGAGAAGAGCTAGGCTTACCTAAATGGCCAATTGAATACGATGAGATTTTACCTTTCTATGACCGCGCAGCTAAATATACGGGAACAGAAACTTTCGATGGAAATTTCTCTGGTGCAAACAAGAGAATACCAATTTTTCCTGAAATTGAAAACCAAGATATTCTATTGCAAAAACACTGGAGAGTTAACAATAGCAAGCGAAATTTCAGAGACAACTTCCATGATACTCTTATTAATTCAAAAAATATTGATGTCTATCTTAATGCTAACGTCATTAGTTTGAATATGCAAAATGGTAGTAATATTATTAATTCTTTAGGTGTCCAAGGTTTGGATTCTATAAAGACTAAATTGACTGGTAAGAAATTTATTTTATGTTGCGGTGGATTGGAAACAACAAGGCTTATGCTAAATTGGACTGAGTCATCGCCAGAATTATTTTTAGGTTTGAAAAAAAGCTTAGGACATTACTACTCCCCTCATATTAATCTTTATAATGGTTTATTTGTTCCTGAAAATGGTATTGAAATTAAGAATGACTATTTTCCGGTTACGGATAAAATAAGGGAAAGAGCGTTTATATCATTTAGTGAAAAGCATTTAAAAGAAAACAAATTATTAAATTTCAAAACCACATTTGAATCTGTTAGTTCGTTGGATGAAAAGGCTAGGAATTTCGACAACGTTCTAAAGTTTATAGCTAATAAAAATAGACTGTCTAACGTTAATGTTTATAATCTTAATACTGCTTTTGATCAGTCCCCTAATTATGATAGTAAAATATATTTAAATAGTAATCGCGATGATATTGGTCTGAAGCGTATAACATTAGAACATCAAATATCAGAATCCGATGTTAAATCTATAAATATGACCTATTTCCAGTTAGCCAAAACATTTGGTTCACTTGGGTTAGGCCGCTTGGCTTATAAAAGTGCGGAATCATGTTTTGAAACAGAGGTAATAGGAAAATCGCATCATACTGGCACAACCAGAATGTCCAGTACCACAGATGAGGGTGTGGTTGATTCAAATCTAAAAGTACATGGAATGCACAATCTTTATATATCGAGTTCTTCAATTTTCCCGACACCCAGCCAAGCCAACCCTACTCTTACAATTATGGCATTCAGTATCAGGTTAGCTGATTTTCTTAAAGGAAGTATGACATTATGAAAATCACTCGTCGAAAATTTATTGTTCGTGCCGGAAGCCTAATAACTATAGGGGGACTAGTTGGTTATTTTGGTTTTAATTTCGGTGTCTATGAAGAATATAGTGACCATGAAAAGTATAGTGGGCATTTTGAGTTAGTTGAGCCATTACTTAATAATCCAATTTTCAATAAAACGCTTCATGACAATATTGATATGCTTGCCGAGCTATCAAATAAGTCGCGCGAGACTAATGACTATAAAAAGCTAGAAGAAATGATTAAAAGAGATTTTGATGTCGGAAGTGTCTACCAGGTAAATAATTGGTTACTGTCAGAAACAGAGTTTATATTATTCTACATATACAAATGAGTAAGAATTCATTTATAAAGTTTTTTTCGGGTTCAACCTTAAGTGTTATTTTTATTCATAACACCTCTTTTTAAAGAGAGTCAACCTTTCAGAAACTTCCCGGACTGAATAGCCGCGACCTTAGCCAAAACCAGCCTTTGTATCGGTGTTATCCCGCCTACGGCCAATTTAGGCGTCCGATTATTATATGTCTATAACCGGTTGATTGTTGAAGGTTGAACCTGCTCAATTATTGTAGACGGTTCTGTAAGCTTTTACTTTTTGAAATATAAGACTTTAACTCAGAAAGATTATTAATTGTAAAACGGGTATTTTTTAGAATAAAACTATGTAACCATTTGTTGACAAATTTTTGATTTAAATGATCTTCGTCTACATATGCAATGTATTCTCCATCAGAATTTTTTAGATTACTGTACCCATCAATAAAATAATGCAAATTAATATTGCGAAGGCCAAATTCTAACAACTTTGCATAGAATTGCTGTAGTTTATCAAAGTTAATTGTTTTAAAATATATATCGTTTGAAACTGGTGTAATAAATTTGAGATCAATACGATGATATTTTGCAAAATTATTAATTTCTACAATTTTTTTTACTAAATTATTTGAATATTCTAGCTTTGCTTCTTTAGCGTAAGGCTTGACAAGCCGCCCGTATGCTTAATATCCCCTTGCCTACAGCAGCTTTGGCTAAAGTGCGCCGAAGGGACGGCTTCACCACTTTTTTTCTAGAGCTTCCTCTATTACATCATTTTGGAGTTGAACATCTGCGCACATTTTTTTAAGCCGTGCATTCTCTGATTAAAGCTCTTTCATCCGTGTCACCATGGACGCATCCATGCCACCATATTTGGATCGTCATTTATAGAAACTCGCGCTGCTCATACCATGTTGACGGCGGAGTTCTGGGACCGGAGTACCGGACTCAGCTTGTTTCAAAATACCCTGGAATTTAGGAGGCATTACCAAGGAGTTGGCAACTGGATCAGCTTTTATAATACGGAACGACCTCAGAGCCTGCCCCTTTCTTTGGGTATAAAGCCCATTGTGGTTTAACCCCAAATGTGATTTATTGGAACAAATTGAACGATCAACCCAACGACTGGTCAGTGAAAAGTATAGCTTAAATCAATGCAAAATCTGTCGCAGATTTGGGGAGAACCTCAATATAGTCAAGATCGTACCATTTGATCTATGGTTATTAGCCCTTATTGATTGTTAGTAAAAACAATATTGTTGTCCTAAAATCTAAATGTTAAGTTATAGATCAAAATGAATAAAATTTATTGAAAACAAGATGGTTAATTAAATGAATAGCCTAAAATTTAGTGTCCTAATGTCAATTTATATTAATGATAAATTAATTAATGTTCAGGATTGTATTGATAGTTTAGTAAACCAGACATTACTCCCAAATGAAATAATTATTGTTCTTGATGGGCCAGTTAAAATAGAAATCGAAAATTATTTGATTTCATATCAAAAAAATTCTTGCATTCAAATAGTCATTGAAAGACTTGACGAAAACAAAGGTCTTCCAACAGCATTAAACAAAGGTCTTCAAAAATGCAGGTATAACCTTATTGCTAGAATGGACGCTGATGATATCTGTTCATTGGATAGATTTGAAAAGCAGATTGCGCGGTTTGAAATGAACCCGAGCCTAACTCTCTTAGGTGGTAGTCTCGAAGAGTTTTATGCGGATAATACTCTGTCACAGATCAAATATGCAGTAATGGAAAATATTACTCAATATTCGAAACTTAGAAGCCCTTTTAATCATCCCACAGTAGTGTTTAAAAAACAAGATATCATTGGAGTTGGTGGATATGACGAAGAACTGTACTATGCCCAAGATTATGAATTATGGTGTCGGTTGATACAACTCAATTTTGAAGTTGGAAATATTGAAGATGTTATATTGAAATTCAGAATGGCGGACAATTTTCTAACCAAACGTTCGGGGTTGAAATATATTAAGATTGAATGGTCATTGTTTCAAAAGCTTTCAAAAATTGGTCATCTAAAAGGTTTGGAAAAAATCCGCTTCTTGATCATAAGGTGTTTGCCACGTGTACTACCTACAATAGTGCTTAAGCAAGTGTATGGTTTGTTAAGGTCTTTTAGATTATAAGGCGTGCATTGTAAATCGTCAGATTCTATGGACCAGATTGGAGTAGTTGCATAAGATAGATTTTTGAGTCATCGTAATGAATCGCCCCTGATTTACTGGACACCTTGCAGGTCACAATGGAAGCAAGGAGAATACGTATGTCATACGGCCGTTACACTGAGGAATTTAAGCGTGATGCCGTGGTTCAAATCACGGATCGAGGATATTCAGTTCAGGAAGTTTCTGAGAGGTTGGGGGTTTGCACCAAATCACTTTATGATTGGCGCAGACTTTATAGCCAATCAGAGCCAAAGATTAAAAAAGATGCTGCCCAGAGTTCAGAGATTCAGAGACTAAAAGCCGAACTTGTACGAGTTACTGAAGAGCGTGACATACTAAAAAAGGCAACGGTGTACTTCGCCAAAAATGCCAAATGAAGTACACCTTTATAAAGCAACATTTGGGTGTTTTTAGGGTTCGATCAATGTGTCGTATCTTCAAAATACATTCTAGTGGTTTCTACGTTTGGCTTAAAAATCCGCTTAGCAATAAAACAAAAGAAGATAGGCGTTTGGCTGGTTTATTAAAACAAGCTTGGTTGGAAAGTGGCTGTGTTTACGGCTATCGCAAACTTCATGCTGATTTGCGTTCAATTGGTCAAGTGTGTAGCCCCAACAAGGTTGCACGTATCACCCGTGAAGCGAGTATCAGAGCGCAAATAGGATATAAACGCAAGAAAGGCTTGTATGGCGGTAAACCTGCTGTAGTAGCGCCAAATCAATTAAACCAGAAGTTTGAAACGCAGACACCAGATCAGATTTGGGTGACTGATATTATATATATAAAAACCTATGAAGGATGGTTATATTTAGCTGTAGTCATTGATTTATATTCCCGCAGAGTTATTGGCTGGTCGTGTGCCTTGAGCGAAGCGAGGAAATGCCCTCTTGGGGGTGCAGTCACGGATGCAAATGGATCTTGTGCTAAGCGCTCTTTTAATGGCAGTCTGGCGATGCAAACCAAAGTCAAAGGTTATCATCCATTCTGATCGGGGTAGCCAATATACCGGTCATGAGTGGCAAAACTTCCTGCAGAATAATAATTTGGAAGCCAGCATGAGCCGCCGAGGTAATTGCTACGATAATGCTGTTGCAGAAAGTTTCTTTCAATTGCTAAAAAGAGAAAGGGTAAGGCGCAAAACCTATGTAAACCGCAAAGTGGCTCGGCAGGATATATTCGATTATATTGAGTTTTTCTACAACCCAAAAAGAAAACATGGTAACAACGGGATGTTGTCGCCAATCGATTTTGAACAACAACAATTATGGACGACCTGAACTGTATACTGAACTAGGTGGCCATTCAAATATTAAATTTCAACTCGATATAACTGTCGCCTACCTGTATATACAGAATCTATGTAGGCAAATCTACCATCCAATGAAATTCGCGGGTGTAAATCACATCGGGTCTCACCTTTGAATTTGAAATTATGCTTAAATTGTGCAAGTTCAACAACATCTCCACTTTTCAGATTCACTTTTATTAATTTTTGATTTCTTGCTTTATTAGGATAAGTATCAATTACCATAATATCTCCACGAACATGAGGATGCCCATCATTAAAATGATCCAATTTACCGTTCAATAGTGACGAAATTTCAGCCGTTTTCACGTTAATTTTAAAATATCCATCATTATTATTCGGGCCCCTCATAAATGACACTATATGGTTATTATCAATCCATGCACAATGACTAACCATTTCATTGTCGCTAAGCAGGCGCAAACCTGTACCATCCGAATTTGCAATTAGTAACCTATCAAATCTTCGTGAACTAATAAAAATTCTATGAAGAAATATAAAACTTTCTCCATCAGGCGAAATCATGACATGGTTTACTTTATGTAAACCATGCTTGAAATACTCATGAGGATTTATTTTGATAATATCATTTAGAGATAAAATCAAATTATTCTCCGAGCTATCGAATTCTGTCCGCCAGATTCCATCAAAATTACATTCCTCAAGTTCAATTTGATCCATGTCAGACATGTTATTATAACCATAATCGGGCCTTAAAGTTTGTAACCTTCGATAATTAATAGATAAAAAATATTCATTTTTAAATGCGTCTTGTACTGGCATACTATAGATAAATTCAATTTCTTGAGATTCAACATTATAAATTTTTGAAATAAACTTTTTTTCGTTTTCACAATAATCATTAAATATAAAGGATGAATCTGAAACCCACATTGCACGAGCACCTTGTTGCCAATTAAAGCTGCTGGTGGAAACCTGAGCGATAGATTGCTTCAGATTAGATTGATTATAAACTTCAATGTTTAAGTTATTGTAACGGTTAGGTTTTTTCATTGTATCAAATTCTGTCACGTGAGACAGGATTAAATTTTTATTGTTAATTGGAGGTTTATCGTAATAACCGTAAAAATTGGATTTATTTGAAGGGCCAATTTGTTCTATATTTGTTTTCACGGTATAAGTTTTCGTAGAAAAGTTAATACAATACATAATGCGGGAATAAATTTTTTTTGCGCCTCTTTTTATGAAGGGAAACTGACGAAGTATTTTTGCAATTTTCATCTCGATTTTATTGAAATCATTAGACATTTTAGCTCCTTCTCGCGTTTTTTTACTCGCAATAATAAATTGATGCGCCTTAGAGCATATACGTCATTGGATTAATTGGACATGTTCCAAATTTACTGGCCACTAATCCAACGACAACACCAGAAGAAAACATGGTAACAAAGAGATGTTGTCGCCAATATATATTGAACAACAACAATTATGGAAGACCAGTTGTGTCTACTAAATCAGGGGCTATTCAAAATACAATCTGGATCAATGGGAAATTATTATCCTGTCATCCGCACAACTTCAAAGAAAGTCTTATAAATAATTTTTAAGTCGGTTTTTAAGTCTAGTTTTTGTATATATAACAGATCAAATTTTAATTTTTGTTTTGTACCTTCATCACTATCTGTGTACCCATTTTCTACTTGTGCTAACCCTGTGATTCCAGGTTTTACAAAATGCCTGTGGTTATAATCATCAATGATTTCACAGTATCGTTTAACAAAATCAGGCTGTTCTGGGCGAGGGCCAATAAAGGACATTTCGCCTTTTAGAACATTGATAATTTGCGGCAATTCGTCTATTCTAGTTTTTCGTAGAAAATTTCCAAATTGAGTAATTCTATGAGTTTCTGATGAAGCAAATTCAGAATTAATGTTGGTCCCCACCATCGTTCTTAGTTTATATATCTTGAATATTTTTCCATTTCTACCTACTCTTGGTTGGTTGAAAAAAACCGGTAAGCCGACTGACAAGAAATTTAGAGTTCCAAAAACAATAATTAAAACACTAAAAGGAATAACAAGAATTATTGCTAAAGAATAATCAAAAATTCCTTTTCCCCAAATTTTATATTTCATAACTTTAATACTCAATTAACGTTGTTATAGTTTAATTTAAGTTAGCATTGCGCGGCTATTATGTCCAATCGATTTATTCAAGTTCAAAGCATTTAAATGTCTTAACATTTTTCTTTTAATGGTGATGGATTCAACGGGTCACCGCAACACCTCCTGTAGTTTATAATGCTAGTGTTTTGAAGTTCAGAGTTTTTCTTGGACGAGAATTTGGCTGTTCAGCGATAATATCGAGTTCATTTTGAGAATACGTTGAGGTTCTCCCCAAATCTGCGACAGATTTTGCATTGATTTAAGCTACACTTTTCACTGACCAGTCGTCGAGTTGATTGTTCAATTTGTTCCAATAAATCACATCTGGGGTTAAACCACAATGGGCTTTATACCCAGAGAAAGGGGCAGGCTCTGAGGTCGTTCCGTATTATAAAAGCTGATCCAGTTGCCAACGCCTTCTCTGGCTTCACTGCCGCCACTCCAGGCATATAAATAAACACATTCATATTTGAGTGATCGCCACTGCCGTTCGATAAATATATTGTCCAGATACCGGCCTTTGCCATCCATCGATATTTTAGTGTTGGCAGACTTAAGCCGATTAATCCACTACCAAGATGTGAATTGACTACCTTGACCGGTGTTAAATATCTTAGGTATCATCGGATGACTTTGTCTTCTGACCACGTTCAAAAACTTCGGCAGAACCGTCAAGCGGTGAACGTTTCCACAGATGAATTTGAGAGGGGTGAACACCAAAACGACCGGCCAGTTCCGTGACCGTTTGCCCGCCTTTTATGGGGCTTCTAAAGCAACACGAGCTTTAAAAGCTGAATTATGGTTCTTACGTTTAGACATTTTAGATTTCCTCGTCTGGTTAAAACCAGTCAAGCAAAAATTAGAACTTAAGTCATTGTGTCATTATTGCGGAGCACCCCAAATACCAATGATTTGGCTATCTGAATATCTCGACTTCTTCATGTAAAATCTCCTAAATTAACTTATTAGAAAATTCTACTTAAAAATACCCTGGAATTTAGGGGGCACTACCTTTGAAGACCCACAATGTCCGTAGGATATTGGCAGATTGGCGACATGATTATAATCATGTCAGGCCATATTCAACATTAAACAGATTAAGCCCATACATGGCATTAAACACAGAAAGGAATAAAGACATTGCAAATCAACAAAAACTGAACAAAAATATCAACCCAAGACTCTATGCTTAAATGGATCCAAATTGGGGCAAGGTCACTAAAAATAGCTATATTGCAACTGTTGTAGAGCGTCAATCCCGCTTTACTATTCTAATTAAAGTGGAAAGCAAAAAGACTGAATCGGTTGTCTCGGCTTTGATTGATCAAATGAGTAAATCCCCTCTCTCATTAAAGAAAAGCCTTACTTGGAATAGCGGAACAGAATTAGCGGCTCATAAGAACTTCTCGCTTGCAACCAACATGGGCGTCTATTTCTGCGACCCCAGCAGTCCATGGCAAAGTGGTACAAATGAAAATACCAATGGATTGTTAAGGCAATATTTTTCCAAAAGGAAGTTGCTTATCTGTATATTCACAAATTGAACTGGATACCATTGCTGAACAACTGAATTCTCGCCCAAGAAAAACTCTGGACTTCAAAACACCAGCATATAAACTACAGGAGATGTTGCGGTGACCCGTTGAATCCATCCCCATGAAAAATGGGAGGATTACCAAATTTAGGGGCATTGCCACTCATATGTTGCGATGACCAGTTGGATCCATCACCCCGAATTTTAGGAGGCATTACCATTTTAGTATATCTCTCGCCTTAGTGAATTAATTCTTGGTACACAGCCTGATAATTTCTGGACATTTTATCTGCAGTTAATTGAGTATCTATTAGGTTTATAGCTTCTTCAGTAGAAATATTAGAATTTATATCTACTATATTCTCCATGGCATCTACCAAGCTTTGCGTAGAACCGAGTTTAAAAGAAATAGCAGATTTCTTGTTTAAACTAATAATTTCAGTATGAGGAGCAATATTTGATAGAATGGCAGGAAGACCACAGGCCATTGCTTCAAGTACAGCATTAGGAAAGCCCTCTGCTTTTGACGATGAAATGAAAAAGTTGGCAATTTGAAGATATTTCGATATATTGGATATATTTCCTGTGAATAACGTGTTGTTTATGCCCTCCAATATTTTTTGGCATTGGATTTTAAGCTCCCCATCACCGACAAATATCAAAAAATTACTATTGTCTGCTTCATGTATTTTTTTGAACGCTCTAGCGATAATAGTTGAATCTTTACGGCTTCCTTTACCAATTGATGAGATCCAAATTGTTTTCTTCAATGGAATTGAAAGTTCTTTCTTCAATTGAATTTTGTCGATACAAGGCTTATATTTAGAAATATCGACACCATTTCGCACTGTTTGAATATTTGTTAATCCGTATTCATTTTTTAGGTTATTAGAAACACTATCAGAAACACCAAACACATTATCCAAATTTCTTAGGGCAGATATGTGTTTAACAGCAAGAAAGTTCCCTAACAATTTCCCAAACATCATTGGATAGTCTGATTGAGGATAATTTCTTATTGTTGATATTCGAGGGGTGTTCACATTTAATTTGGATAATAAACTATCGGCTCTTAAGCCCTGGCTGTGAATTAGGTCTATATTATTCTCAATAATAAAGTTTCTAATTTTTGCTTTTGCTTTAAAAAAGCCTTTGATTCTCGAAAGTCTCAGAGATATTATATTTAGCTTCAACTCATCCTCAAAATAGTTTTTTCGGCTGTCTTTCGGTTCTTCTGATAATGTTAGTATATGTGGCTTAAAAAGTTCTTTATCCATATATTTTAAAATATATGACAATTGATTCGTTGGTCCAGTATTGCGCAACGTGCTAACCAGAAAGAGTATATTTTTCATTTATATTTAAATCCTATGGAAATGCTCCCATTCTTAACGGGCTTCAAAAGTAGATCCGATTACGCAGCCTTGGCTTGAGCCATACCTAGTTTTTGAATTGGCGTCATGCCGCTTTTGGCCACGTTAGGCCTCTCATTATTATAAGTCCATACCCAGTTCATCACTGAAGACTGAATTTCTCAATTATTGTAAAGATATGCTGTGCTGGCCAATCATATTTGACGGTTGGCTTGTAACACTCAACGCAGGCATTTTGTTGTGGATTACCAGGTTGAAGGAATAGCAGACTGACGTTGCCGCTCTCAAGATCTTTCACCCGCTTGACCATCGATGCATCCAACCCACCATATTTGGGTCGCATTTATAAAAACTAACCCTACTCATACCGCGTTGACGGCAAAGTTCTGGAACTGGCGTTCCAGCCTCAGCTTGTTTTAAAATACCAATGATTTGGCTATCTGAATATCTAGACTTCTTCATGTAAAATCCCTTAAATTAACTTAATAGAAAATTCTACCTTAAAACACTCTGAAATTTTGGAGGCATGAGCCGCTCCGGGTTTGCTTCGGTTTCCCTTTTAAGTATTGGATTTTTTGTAAGGTTCCTTCGGTCAGCTCACATTATCCCGAGGCTAGGTATGAAAGAAGCGGTCGCAATAGCTACTTGGAGAGAATAATTTTGCACCCTCCATTACGAGCTACCTGTGCGGCGAACTTGCAGATTTCACTTTGTAGTTCAAAAGGCGTTGAGTTATCAGCATAATTGTGCCAATGTACCTTTAAATCAATGCCTTAATTAGCTATCACTCTATTTGGAAAAGTTGTATAAAATTGGGAGTGTGGTGGAATCGGTAGACCTGCTTGATTCAAAATCAAGTATCGAAAAGTGTACGAGTTCAAGTCTAGCTACCCCTGCCATAAATTTGTTTAGTTTGCAGCCGCTTAAATGTGGTTTTTTGGGTTTTTATGACGTATGAACTTGTTTATTATCTATTTATGGTTTTGATTGGAGCGCTATTTTGTATTATCAAAATACCTTCGGAAAGGCTTTATTTTTTTATAACACTTTTCCTTCTCTGTATTTACTCTTCTATCATACGGTATTCTGGCTTTGATGGCGATATGAACGCATATGAAGTCGCATTAAAATCCGAATCGTTTTCACTTTATTACTTAAAAGAACCAGTCTATTGGATGACTTCACGATATATATATAAAATAACTCAATCAGAAGAAATAACATTTATAATTTTTGATATTTTGTCTTTTATTTTTGTATTAAAAGCAAGAACCAATATGAAACTACCTCAATATTTTCCCTATCTTTTTCTATTATTTTTTCCAGCGGTAATGGGGATGAATAATGTGTTCAGACAATATTTATCATACACAATATTCCTATATTTCACTTCATTATTATTAGTTGGTTCTGGTTTTATTAAAAAGTCATTTTTTATTTTAATATCAATTCTTACGCATAATGTAGGTGCACTGTTTTCACCTTTATTTTTCACATTCAATGAGAAAAGACATATTAGTATCAAAAGTGTATTTTCATACTTGTGTGTATTAACTCTTTTGCCTTTTGTTTTGGGAACAAAATCATATAGTGATTCGGGAATGTTAGGCGTTGGTGTCTATTTGTTTGTAATGTTAATGTTGCTTATATTTTATATATTATCTTATAGAAATAGACTTAACGATATATCAGCAAAGTTTTTGTATTATTTTATATATTTAATTTCACTAACTTCATTAGCAGCATTATTAATGGGATCTGCTCAATCAAAACGAGTAGGCATGTTTGCGCTAATGATTATTTTGGTCCCAGTAGTTAAAGCAATAGAAGATAATTATAAACAAAAAATGTTTGTAAGAGTAACTTTATATATTATGTTGATCACACCAACAATATTGTTTCCAAGTTCGTTAATTATGTTGTTAACCCAAGTTAATTCATAAAAACCCCTATTAATGAGGTGCTCCCCAAATCTGCAACATATTTTGTATTGATTTAAGCTACACTTTTCACTGACCTGGACCGCTCCAAGCTTGCGGAAGGCTCCTATTCTGCAGTAAAAGGAGTAATTATGAGCAAAACAAGAAATAAATTTTCACTTGAGGTGCGCGCACGTGCGGTACGGATGGTGTTGGAGAATGAAGGTGATTATACCTATCAGGTTTATCTCTGCACAGTCGCTTCTTCGGCCTGATAGGTAGATTAAGCTCTAATTCACAATAAATGCGGTAAACTCGTTTATGTTTCCATCCAAAACCCTTTACATTACGCAAATGCAGGAAGCATAATTTAAAGCCCCAATTACGTTGGCTATCTGTAAGACCAATCAAAAAATGAGCAATAATTGCATTCCCATCACTTAACTTTGGTTTATACCGATAACAGCTCTCACTGATCGGGAAGGCTTGACAAGCCGCCCGTATGCTTAATATCCCCTTGCATACAGCAGCTTTGGCTAAAGTGCGCCAAAGGGACGGCTTCACCACTTTTTTCTAGAACTTCCTTTATTACATCATTTTGGAGTTGAACATCTGCGCACATTTTTTTAAGCCGTGCATTCTCTGATTAAAGCTCTTTCATCCGTGTCACCATGGACGCATCCATGCCACCATATTTGGATCGTCATTTATAGAAACTCGCGCTGCTCATACCATGTTGACGGCAGAGTTCTGGGACCGGAGTACCGGACTCAGCTTGTTTCAAAATACCAATGATTTGGTTATCTGAAAATTTCGACTTCTTCATGTGAAATCTCACAAATTAACTTATTAGAAAATTTTACTTAAAAATACCCTGGAATTTAGGAGGCATTACCATAGTATCGAGGAAGTGTATCAAAGAGCATCCAAAAATGCTTCAACAGATTTAAAGAAAAAAATATTGCCAATTTAGATTTAAGGGTTGGTCTGTGCGATTATTAACCTGAATTTTAGCTGATAACGAAGTTAATATTGCATGACTAATTTCATTTGGATAAAATATTTTGTTTCTTATCTACTAAACAAAAGTTATTTGAAAATTTCAATATATCTTCCCTTTTGAGCTCCATATATTTTCTGTTTTTTAAAATATCTATGACCGCTTCCCGATTTTCAACCAAAAACCCGCTTTTCCTATTTTCAATTACTTCTTTCACACCCGCTCTATTTCGCCCGATTACTGGGCAGGCACAAGTCTGAGCCTCTAAATATACGAGACCAAATGATTCATCAAGATTTGATAAAAGCCAAAAAACGCTAGCGTTGGAGTAATAAGTTCTCAATTTCTCTCTTTTTACGGCACCAGTAAAAATAATTTTGGATTCCAAATTGGAGTTTTTTGCGAAATTTTTCAATGTTTGTAAGTAATTTCCAGTACCGATAATTATCCAGAATAACCGTTCATTATTAAGACTTAGTTTTCTAAATATTTCGAACATTTCGAAATAGCCTTTGTCTTTAACAATTCGACTAACAGATAATAATATTGTTGCATCAATCGGTATGTTCAAATTCTTATTGAAGTCTTCATTAAAGTCAGGATAAAATATATCAGGGTCAGCCGAAGTATATACTATTTTTATTTTACTTTCAAGATGATACATTTCGGTTCTTTTCATAAATTTTTCTTTCATGTAAGAACTTACTGCGTTTATACTACTGATCCGATTTAATGCACTCACATAAAAGTATTTATAAGCAAATAATTTTTTAATTATATTTGGTTTCTCAAAAATATTTTCCGGCTCAGAACCATGTAAAAAAGCGACTGAATTTGATAACTGGTTTTGGCTGAAGAATAATCCAGCAAAATAAACGGAAGAATGGTCATTCAGAATAATTTGATCGTACTCATCGAAATCAACCGCCTTAATATAGGCTAGGATCCAAATTTTTTTCAAATTTTTTACGAGTCTTATTTTATACTTAACGTTTAAATCAATATTTTCAATCTGTTTTGTAAGAACTGTTATTTCGTTGCCTTCGTCTGAAAGTTTTTTCGCATAGTGTTTGGCTACAACACCTGCCCCGCCACCAAATGGAGGGAATTCATGAGAGAATATTAATATTTTTTTCATCTAATATTTCTATGAAAAAAACTTTTTGGGAAAAACATTTTCACAAATAAAATCGCTTTTTCTTTTGCATTTAAATATTTGAAATATTTAAAAACCTGTAACCTGGATCCACTGTATATACATCTGTTTGCCACTTTATACCAATAGTTATCATACATTCCTAGCCTAACTGATTGTGGGTTAAGTCTATAATATAATAACGCTTCATCAAGATAATGAAAATTACATTTATTTTGCACCATTTTCAACCACAAACTCAAGTCTTCGGCATGCATTCTTTCTTTGGTGTATCCACCTAGTTTTTCGAATGTTGCCTTTTTAAATATAACAGTTGGATGAGGGATATAGGTGTGAATTTCAAGGTTTCGAAGAGTTATCTCCAAGTTTGGCCTCCAACTTGTACATATAACACTACTGTTTTTGTCTAGCAGCACTGTATTCGTATAAATTAAATCCAAGCTATCATCAGCAACAAGAATATCAACTTGTTTTTGAAACCTATTACTAAATGCTATGTCATCGGCATCCATTCTTGCGATAAATTTGCCATTTGCTTTGGAAATCCCTTCATTTAGTGCATCAACAATTCCGGAGTTTTGTCTGTCGACCAAAACAATTCTGTCGTCCTGGTTTTTATATTTTTTAATAATATCCAAGCTTTGATCCTTGGATCCATCATTTACAATTATGAATTCAAAGTTCTCAAACGTTTGAACCAAAATGCTTTTAATTGCTTCGTCAAGGTATTTTTCGGCGTCGTAAACGGGCATTACAACCGATAGCATAGGATGTTTTCTCATTTCTTCCCCCTAATTTTTCTATAAATATACCTTATCGTTTCATATAACTGGTATTTTTTAAGAAATATAAGGCCAGAACGTTTTGCTTTAATTCTCTTATAATTAATATATTGTTTTGTCGCAGCAACATTTTTTTTAAATGAATTATTTTCAATTAAGCCATCCATCATATTGCAATCATTAATGTCTTTTTGCTCAGCTCTGTTTTTTTTCATACTATAAAGTAAGGGAAATGAAACGAATTTTAAATCATTAAAGTAGAAATAATATTCTGGATTAAATATCATTTCCAATTTACTTTTAGTGTGATATTTTAATTCTTCATCATGAATTTCAAGTCCATCTGGTTGAAAGTCCAACTTTTCATTATTAGCTATGAAATAATCGGTATCACTACATTCTCGCACTCCATAGGCAGATAAAATTATTCCGCAATCTAAAACTACTTTATTCTGGTCAATATTATTTTTTTCAATAAACTTTTTGAAAAATATCATCTTATTGTGAGTTGAAAGATATTTATTAGGTTTAGCGTGATTTAAAAAATGAATGGAATTATCATTAAAGACAAGCCTAGCGGCTCTCACCGCTTCCTTTTTTGTATCAGTAATGTGAATAGAATGTTTTCCGACATTAAATACCGCCCGAATTTTATCTTTTATTTCTAGCACCTCTTCTAAACCGTTTGCCTGAAAAGCTATGACGCGAATGGGACCAAATGATTTAAAACACTCTACAAACTTTCCATTCACACCGTTAAAATCATTTTCTACATTTCCTAACCAATCTTCTCCAAAATAAATTTGCGACAGCAAATTATGAGCACCATTCGGATTAAGTTGGATGTGCTTTTGATAAACAATGTTCGGGATGATTTGTTCAACCTGTTTATCATTAGCTTCGGCGGAAGGCCAAACGAAGGCTATATGAAGATTATTTGCATATTCAACAAATGTTGTTGCAGCAGCGTCTAGTGCTCCGCGTGAAACATTCCGACCATAAAAAAACTTGTAATCGTAAATATGGTCTCCAGTTTTAATATGCGCACACTCAACTTGTTTATTTAGATAAATGGCGCAGGCAACCCTATGTGCGCCATTTGCAATGGCTCCGTTTGTAGAAAGAGGCAACAATGATTTATTGTTATCAAACCCGTTTTTCTCTATATCTTTAAAAATGGTCTCAAATTCAGCAATATATTTTTCAATACTATTTTTGTCTTTATTGCCTGGTTCGGTATAATTTCCAAGGCTAAAAGCCTTTATATGGGTTTTATATAAATTGTCAGAGAATTTTACATTTTCGTTTTTCATATCCAAATATAACAATTTGAAAGCAAGGTCAAAGCGGGTGTGTGTTAAAAGGTCAATCGATTCTACGGTTTCAATTTCATAATCTTCTAAATTTAGATCTTTATGAAAATGTGGTTCAATGAATTTCTTTACATACTTATTGTTCATTTTAATTTCTTACCAATACAGGTTCCAACAATTAATTTTGCGAAATTTTGGGAGCTAAATTGATAGGATTGTTCGGAATTTAGGTATTTTTCTATATTATTTAGATAGTCAGTATAAACGTCATCTTTCATATTTTTTAAAAAAACATATAAATCTTGATGGTTTTCAAAATTTCTTCTATCAATAAAGCAATTTGGCGGAATGTAATCGGTTATATTTCGTGCCCCCAAGTAAACGGGGACACAGCCTGCTACAAAGATATCAAATATTTTTTCTGTTATATACCCAGCATCGCCATGGGCATTTTCATATGCAATTGAAAACCTATAATTTCTTAGAGTTTCTGTTTTACTGTCTATTTTACCTTTGTACGAAACAAATGTTTCACCCCAAAAGTACATTCCAATTTTTTTAAATATTTGTAGCCTATTTAATCCCCTAATCAATCGGTTACCCACAAAAGTATATTCATTCCAACCAACCCCATATAAATCAAAATCCTCTGGTTGTTCTTTTTCAAACCAGCGGATTAGATTTTTTCTTTCGCTATACAGTTCATGCGAAAACTTAGAACTTTTATTGCCAACAATAAGACAACATAACTTTTTTCGCTGAGGGCTTTTATAAATTGTTGTTGGAAATGCAAATGAGTAATTCATTTTAATATATTTTTTATTGTCTACAAGATCATCATTCCATGTAAAAATGTTTTGAAAATATTGATGCAAGCTTTTATCAAAGTTTTCGGGCCTGATTATGGAACTCTCTATTGCCAAAAGAAATGACTTATTTCGATCTTCAAGTTTTAATTTTAATTTTGGCATATCAAAATACAGGATAATTTCGGAATCTTCTGGTTTATGGATGTCGTTTGTAGCAATCTTATAACCGTTCTTTTTAAATTCCTCATAAAGCTGATAATATTTATCAAAACCTCCGTTTTTAAGTTTTGTTTGTGTATTATCAAAGATTGCATTGCCGTGAAATGATTTCTCAGCAACAAATGAAACTGTTTTCATCGGTTATTATTCCAAATTCTATTTTGTTTAATTTACTCTATCGGTGTTATAATAGTCCCCTAATAAAACATATGATATTTAGATACTAAGAACAACTCTTATGATGAATTGTAGGGGGCATTACAATTGCCTACACAATCATACAATGCTTTTCAAAGAAGATTAATTTCAATGCGTAACACATTAATTCCCCTTTTTATTAGTTTTCTTTGGAGCTAAATTTATGGGAATGAAACACCATAATTTCAGATGGTAAAATTTCCACAAGTCTCGGTCAAACAGGTCGTAGATATAATGAATGGTAATAAGAGTTGCTAAAGTTGCTATAGCCGCTCCTACCGCCCCATAAATGGGGATTAATAGATAATTCAGCCCTATATTAACAACGATGCCAAAAATGCTTCTATACAAATATTTTTTTTCTAGGTGTTCAGCATATAAGATTTTTGTATTTACGCTCCCAATTGAAACCAATATTAAGGAGTAAGTTAATACAGATAGAATACCGGCTGAAGGAGCAAAAGCGGCACCAAATAGTATATCAACAATCAAATCACTAAAGCTTACAATAATGACAACAATAGCTAAAGATATCCAAAGAACTATCTTATATATATTCAACAATAATTTGAAATAACTTTCATTGTTTCCTGATTCTTTTTCTTGAATAATTTTTGGAAATACCGACTGGGTGATGAGCAACGGAATGAAATAAAACAATTCGCTGACCTTGATGGCAGCGGCGTAATGTCCAACAGCTTCATTGTCGAGCAAGAACTTGATCATAATTTGATCAATTTTGGTATAAAAAAACACTGCCATTGATACCAATAACATTGGCAGCCCGCTTTTAAGCAAGAACAAGGCTTTTTCGGTGCTAAAGCGAAGCGATAAAATATTTTTTTTCTGTAGGCTATATATATACAAATATCCAATAAATGTAATTATTGCGTCAAACACCAATACATAAGCAAAATAAATTAATTCAGCTTCGAAATATATTAAGCTTAGCTTTAATATAGTCGACAGTATATAAACAACTGTTTTAGAAATTGAACTATATTTAGATATAATATTAGCCTGAAAATAGGTGTCTATACCCAAATTAATACTTTGAAAGAAGATCGTAAAGGCAATGATGTTTGTCAACCGGCTGGCTTTATCGTCATCAATATAAATGTTTGCGCCGACAATACATAAAAAAGCCAATACCGAGGCGACAAGCTTTAATACAATTGCAGTGCCTAAGATTAGATCTGTTTCGGATTTGTTTTTTGTAAGTTCCCTGGTTAAAATAACCTCTAGCCCGAGCGTTGACATGGCTACAAATAAAGCAACAAAACTTTGAGAATAAGATAAAAGCCCAAAGTTATCCGGACCCAGATACCTCGTCATAAGTATGATAACGAAAAATCCAACGCCCATTCTGAATATTCGTGCGCCAAAAAGCCATGACGTATTTTTGAAATATTTCATAAAGGTATAGTTGTTTTTAAGCGATTTTAATTTATTTCTCATAAAAGGCCTTATACCATTTAACAAATTCACTAACACCATACGAAATTTTTGTATTGGGCTTGAAATTGAAATCTTTCATAAGATCACTCACATCTGCAAAAGTAGATTCCACATCACCATCCTGCATCGGCAAGTAGATCTTTTCTGCTGTTTTGCCCAAAGACTGTTCCAGTGTATTTATAAAATCCATTAACTTTAATGGTGCGCTATTTCCAATATTGTATATTTTATAGAATGAATCGGTGGAAGCTGTATCTGTTGTTTCAGCTTTTGAAATTTCTAGAGTGTTTTTTGAACCGTCAATAACCTTCATAAGGCCATCAACAATGTCATCAATATATGTGAAATCTCGGCTCATATTCCCGTTGTTGAATACCTTAATTGGTTTTCCCTTAGATATAGCATCTGTAAATAAAAATGGTGCCATATCAGGTCTGCCCCAGGGGCCATAAACAGTAAAAAAGCGCAAGCCAGTTGTTTTTATTTTATAAAGATGAGAATATGTATGTGCCATCAACTCGTTTGATTTTTTTGTCGCTGCATAAAGAGATATGGGCGTATCTGTTGTATCGGAGGTCTTAAATGGTTGTGATTTGTTCAGCCCGTATACAGAACTACTACTCGCATAACAGAGATCTTTAACATTATAATTTCTACAAGCCTCTAATATGTTCAAAAAACCAACGACATTACTTTGAATATATACATTAGGATTTTCTATAGAATACCGAACCCCCGCCTGCGCCGCCAAATGACAAACCTTATCAAATTTTTCGATTTCAAAAATCTTGTTCAAACTCCCTGAATCGTCAATATTCGCTTTTATAAATTTATGCTTAGGATATTTTGAACTTTGAACTAATTTATTTTCTAGTTCCAATTCTGGAATTTGAATTCCTAATTCACTTAATCTTGCCAATTTTAATTTTACATCATAATAGTCATTTATATTGTCTAATCCTACAACATCATCACCGCGTTGTAGTAGCTTTTTGGCCAGATGATAACCAATAAATCCGGCAGTACCTGTTATCAAAATTTTCATAGCTGCTATTTCTCTCTTTTGTGTAAATTGAACCGCTTCAAGTTTGCCGAAGTCTGAATTACCGCCAATTTGATAGACTCTACAGAGCGATCATAGTAATTGTGGTTCAAAATCTATTTGTGACAACATGCTGTTGTTAGCATGTTTTTTTCCGTGCTTGTTGAAAAACTAAATATAATTGATTATATTGCTAATGCGTCAGTTTTCAATGGGTTCTGAGAGTAGAACAGTTTATGCAGCTTTGTCCTGAGCCAAAACAAATTTCTGTATTGGCTTACTCCGCCTATGCCATTTTAGGCCGCTCGTTCTTCCCTGTCTGGCGCAAGGGTAGGCCTCTTGGCCATAGAGCAATTGGTTATGAGTAATTGAACCTCCGTAACAGCTGTAAATATATCCTGTGCTAACTAATCATATCTGATTGTTCTTTTATGACTTTCATCGAAGGCGATTTCATGTGGATAACCTAGTTGAATGAACAGTAGACGCATATTGTGGATTTGGCGCCATATTGATTGTTAAATATGAATATATTCATGGCTATTATCACAGCTAATGGTTTTAGAATTCCTTTTAAACACCATTTTGAAGTTCGTCATCGGTGTATATTTTCTAATTTTTGTATTCCCAGTTTCAAGTTTTTTCACGTGCATTACCTTAGAAGCATACAGGCCTCCACAATTGGATTGCCATTTATAAAAACTAGTGCTGCTATTGCTCTGTTGATGGCAGAGTTCTGGAATACGAGTTCCGAGATCGGCGTGCGTTAAATATCAATGATTTGGCTATCTGAATATCTAGATTTCTTCATGTAAAACATCCCAAATTAATAGAAAATTCCACTGAAACACGCCCCGAATTTCAGGGGGCTTGCCAAATAAATTCGAACACCTTGACAGAATAGTGCTAAAGCTCCTAATTAGGTATTTTAAACTATAAGGTCACTAAAACAATGAAATTTACAATTGTCGGCATTGGGTATGTTGGAATGTCTGTTGGTATGTTGTTAGCCCAATTCAATGAGGTTGTATTCTTTGATATAGATAAAACAAAAATAATTAATTTAAATAATAGAATATCGCCCATAGAAGATTTGGAAGTCAGTGATTTTTTAAGTAATGAAAAAATAATATATACCGCAACTGCAAACGAAGAAAAAGCATATAATAATTCTGATTATATCATAATAGCGACACCAACTGATTATGATGTTAATACAAATTATTTTGACACTAGCTCAGTTGAAGTTTCTATTGAAAAAGCGCTAAAATATTGCCCTCAAGCCCTCATAGTTATTAGATCAACTGTTCCTGTTGGTTATATTGAGTCTATTCGTACAAAATTTAAAACCGACAATATTATTTTTTCACCCGAATTTCTACGTGAGGGCAAAGCATTATATGACAACCTGTACCCATCGAGAATCGTTGTGGGGGAAATAAGTCAGCGCGCCACGGATTTCGCCAATTTTCTCAAGCAAGGTGCACGAAAAAAAGACATTCCGGTTTTATTTGTCGAATCCACTGAAGCTGAGTCGATAAAACTATTTTCAAACACCTATTTGGCGATGCGTATCGCCTTTTTTAATGAGTTAGATAGCTATGCAGAAGCGCACGGGCTACAAAGCAAACAAATAATTGATGGGGTTTGTTTAGACCCAAGAATTGGAACACATTATAACAATCCATCGTTTGGATATGGCGGCTATTGTTTGCCAAAAGATACCAAACAATTACGTGCCAACTATCAGGATATACCGAATAATATAATTCGCTCGATTGTGGACTCAAACAGCACACGCAAGGATTTTATTGCTGATTCTATTATCTCAAAAAATCCGACAATTGTTGGGGTGTTTAGGCTAGCGATGAAAGCCGGATCAGATAATTTTAGATCGTCTTCTGTTCAAGGCATCATGAAACGAATTAAGGCAAAAGGCATAGAGGTTGTGGTTTACGAACCTAACTTAAAACAAGCTCATTTTTTCAGTTCTCGAGTTGTGACGGATCTAGATGAATTCAAAAACATTTCTAATGTCATTCTAACCAATCGGTTTGATGAATTATTGCGTGATGTGGCTGAAAAAGTATATACGCGCGATTTGTACGGGAGCGACTAAATCATGACAAAAAAAATAGCATTAATAACCGGCATAACTGGGCAAGATGGCTCATATTTAGCCGAATTGTTACTCGAAAAGGGTTATGAGGTGCATGGCATAAAACGTCGTTCCTCGTCGTTTAATACCGAGCGGATTGACCATATTTATCAAGATCCACATTTTAAAAACCCCCAATTATTGTTACATTATGGTGATTTGACTGACAGCTCAAATCTTATTCGTTTGATCAAAGAAATTGAACCGGATGAAATATATAATTTAGCCGCGCAATCGCATGTTGCAGTTTCGTTTGAAGTTCCCGAATATACTGCTGATGTGGACGCACTAGGCACGTTGCGAATTTTGGAAGCTATTCGCTTTTTGGGTTTCGAAAAAAAGACACGTTTTTATCAGGCTTCTACATCTGAGCTTTATGGAGAAGTAAGAGAAACACCTCAAACGGAGACAACTCCATTTTATCCGCGCTCACCTTATGCCGTAGCAAAAATGTATGCTTATTGGATAACGGTGAATTATCGTGAATCTTATAATATGTTCGCTTGTAATGGCATCCTGTTTAACCATGAATCACCTAGGCGTGGTGAGACATTTGTGACCCGCAAGATTACCCGAGCGTTAAGCAATATATCGCAAGGTTTGGAAAAATGCTTGTATTTGGGCAATATGGACGCGTTGCGCGATTGGGGCCATGCCAAAGACTATGTGCGTATGCAATGGATGATGTTGCAACAAACTGAGCCAGATGATTTTGTCATCGCCACTGGCAAACAAATCTCAGTGCGCGAATTTGTAGATCTGTCGGCCAAAGAATTGGGCATTGAATTAGAATTTGGCGGTAAAGGTTTAGATGAAGTTGGCCAGGTGAGTAAAATCACTGGTGAGAATGCTCATGCTTTAGAAGTCGGCGATGTCGTTGTTAAGGTTGACCCGCGTTACTTCCGCCCGGCCGAGGTTGAAACTTTGCTTGGAGACCCTACTAAGGCCAGGGAAAAACTCGGATGGGTGCCGGAGATCACTGTAGAAGAAATGTGTGCCGAAATGGTGGCTAAAGATTTAGACAAAGCCAAACAAGTGGCGATATTAAAACAGCATGGCTATGACATTAGCTTGTCGGTTGAATAAGCTGCAATTGTGGAGTTATGGTGATGAAAAATATATATGTAGCAGGTCATCGGGGCATGGTTGGGCGTGCGATTGTGCGGCAATTGCAAGATTTGGCCGATGTAAAAATCGTCACCAGCAGCCATGCAGAGCTAGATTTAACCAATCAGCAACAGGTTGCAGATTTTTTTGCCGTTCAGCAGATTGACCAAGTCTATTTAGCCGCCGCCAAGGTTGGTGGCATTTTAGCCAATAACACATTGCCAGCCGATTTTATTTATCAAAACCTGTTGATTGAATGCAATGTCATTCACGCGGCACATATAAATGATGTGCAAGACCTATTGTTTTTAGGCTCATCTTGTATTTATCCCAAGCTTGCGCCGCAGCCTATGGCCGAAACCGCGTTGTTGACCGCTACGCTAGAGCCAACCAACGAGCCATATGCGGTTGCAAAAATTGCTGGCATAAAGCTTTGCGAGTCTTATAACCGTCAATATGGCCGCAATTATCGCTCGGTTATGCCAACAAATCTTTATGGCCCACACGATAATTTCCATCCTGAACATTCGCATGTCATCCCGGCGCTCATTCGGCGCTTTCACGAGGCCAAATTAAATAGTTCAGAAGAAGTTGTGGCTTGGGGGTCGGGCACGCCGATGCGAGAGTTTTTACATGTAGATGATATGGCAGCTGCCTCGATATTTGTGATGAATTTGGATGCCGAGACCTATCAAAATAATACGCAACCTATGTTGAGCCACATTAATGTTGGCACGGGTATTGAATGCAGCATCAGACAGCTGGTCGAAACCGTAGCAAAAATTACCGGCTATGCGGGCAGAATTAGCTTTGATGCCAGCAAGCCAGATGGCGCACCA
>JABSRZ010000007.1 GCA_013214705.1 Hyphomicrobiales bacterium | reverse complement strand
TGGATATTCTGTTGGTCCAATAATAATGTGGTCCAAGAGCGACGGAATATCCTCATTAAATAACCTGTGTTCTGGGTTGTTCCCTAATTGTAGTTTGAATATTTTTTGTGGGACACCCTCAAGAACTATTATTTCGTCGTTCATAATTGCACTCTTTCCGTCAGAAGGTCGATGATATAATCGCCATTCTTTTTCCTCCTTAAATCCAGGGTGTTTTGTTCCAATCGAGATTTCGAATATCATATGGTGGATATAGCAATGCAAGGAACACCGGACTATGAAGATGGCTTATATTTGCCCTTTTTGGGTGGAAAAAATAACATGCAGCCAAGGTTAACACCTTGGCTGCTTTTTTTCTTCAAAAATTATATAAATTGGTTTTACTCTGATAACAAAGAACTGACAGCTATTAACAACTAGATGCTTTACCAATTGAAAAGAAAATAGGCTGACTTTTAAATATTTTTTCAAAAAACTTTATTCTATTAGGCATTATTTCTATAGCACGTTTTTCAACTTTATCCGGCAATCGTTTTGGGTGAATTAATATTGTCCAAGCAAATAAAGCAGACTCTGCCATATCTTCCTTTTGAGGTTTTTGAGCTGCATATTTAGTAATAAAATTATGATCAGCTTTTTGTGCTTTTATCCATGACTGGCTCTTGGCATATTTATAATCTAATGTTGCATGCACTGATTCATGAAATACTGTTTCTTCTAGGTCATGGCCTTTTATACGTGTATTTATATTATCCGTGTAAAGTACAAAAAAGTGCCCTTCATCTTCAGCATATGCACCTTCATCACCAACCAATATGACCACATAGTCTAACCCACGGCGCATGATGGTTGGAAGCTTACCAATTGCTTGTGCAACCTGATTTACATACGGTTCGGCAGCTCCTTTTGTTCCTACATCCGGGTGAACCCATAAAATTACTGTAGTCCCGTCGTTGAATTTTGAAATATACGAAAATACACCATTTGCAAAAAGTTCATCTTTTCTTTTATCGGGCATTTCTGCTCGAATTACACCGGTATATGTAATACAACTAAAAGAACTTTCATCTTTTGTTGTAATAAATTCAAGATTATTTGAAACTATTGAATTGGGAAAGAGTGGCGCAGCATACGCGGGCGGTATCGTATTAAAAATGATATAAAATATAATAATAACAAGTTTCTTCATAATCGGTTCTCTTTTATTAGAGTATTTGTATTTCTTTTCGTAATGTTAGTATAATTAATGAACCTTTGTCAAAATATAATGCTGACAGCGTGAACCCAACGATAAAAAGTGGTGATATTCTAATGGTGGAAAATTCTATTAATGAAGTATCAGACGATGGCATCTATATTATCATTACAAATAGCGCCATATATATGAAACGCATCCAGTTTAAAATAGATGGCTCAACCACCTTAATTTCAGACATACATGTATGATAAAGAAGTCATTTCATATGATGGCATTCATCAGCTCCACATCGCAGGCCGTTTCACCTCGATATATCCCGAATAGCCGAAGGTAAGACATTAGCTTAAGCCCAGCAAGATGCACAAACCGTGCTTGGCTTAATTGTAGCGCAACATTTGATTTGATATCAATGCGACAATTGGAATGTTCCGAAATAACCCCATAAATGAATATAAATAACTTAAACTTGTATCAAGCAAAACGCCGCAACGGTATCAACCAAAACGCCGCTCTACACCAGCAGACTAAAGGTTTGAATTAGGAGAATGCTGTGCTGTTTGTTGCCCAGATTGTAGGATTACTGCGGATTTGGAAGGCAAGAAACCAAATTTGCTAATAAAATCAATAACATAAGAGGCAAGTAATGGCGGATGGGGAGGGGCTATTTAGTTCTTAAAAAATGTTTTATAACAAATAATTACATGATTTGTTGATTTAAATGCTGCGCTGTTGTTGCGCTGTTTGTTGAGCCGTCTGGCGGAAAGTTATAATCAGCCCAAACGAAGAGGGATATCTGATACAACAACTTTGGTAACAGCATTTTGAATACCCATACTTTCAAGTTCGGCGACAAATGCAGAGTAGATCACGGACGGGAATTTTGTCGGCCCAATAATAATGTGATCCAGGAGCGACGGAATGTCGGCATTTACTAGTCCATGTTCCGGATAGTCTCCTAATTGTAGTTTAAATATTTTTTGTGGAATACCTCCAAGAACTACTATTTCCTCATTCATAATAGCGCTTTTTCGTTCAGAAGGACGATAATATAATCGCCATTCATTTTCTTCTTTAAAGCCAGGATGTTTCGTTCCAATCGAGATTTCGAAAATCATACTGTGGATATAGGAAACAAGTGTGTTTTGACCCAATCCTTTGAGGTAGTCCGAATTATTTATAATGGCCGCGGTAATCTTTGTGAGGTGATCAAACAATCCTTCTGCAGACATATAACGAACTTGAAATGATAACACTGCAGAAAGGTCCGAGAATTGCGTCATAGGTGTGTTATTAACAACTAGTGCGGTGTCACCATAAGCGCGCCACATTGAAAGCCTTCCTTGTCCGTCTTCCTCGGGGTTATGCAATGAAATGCATGCAATGTACGTTTCGATTTGCCAATCATGAATCCAGCCTAAAAGTAGCGCATTGGTTTTCTCGATGGTTCCGGCAAATATTTCATCGACGGCCTGCCGAAATTTTTCACCAGCTTTTCCTTCAAAAATGGATTGAACCAATTCTAACCCATAAGTGATTTCAGAAAAATCATTCATAGTTCTAGCATTTCGAAACCAAAGTTCTTTTTTACGCAGTATTTTCAAGACTGTATCAGCTGATGTGTAGTAAACGAATTTTTGTTCAGTATCGATAATATTTTGAATATTCTCCAATGAACCGGGACTAAAAATATTTCGAAATAGCACAGTCTCTTCATTTATACTCATAATAGACCTTTTATTAGTTGTCCTGATACGATGACAGTGTAATTGATAACATAATAGAATGATAATTATTTTCTCTCGAAACAATTCGAAGCATAGTTGAAACAAAAATGTCAGTTTAGGTTGTAACTAATTTCTATTTGGACAGAAACAAACCAATTTTGAAAATTTTACAATATCAAGTAAAAAGTAAAAACGAGTGGTAAAAAGGCAGAGCCAAATTAGCATACATATAGACTGATCGCCGCCAGCAGACAAAAGGTTTGAATTAGGAGAATGTTGCGCTGTTTGTTGCCCAGATTGTAGGATTACTGTGGATTTGCAAGGCAAACAACAAAATTTACTAATAAAATCAATAACTTAAGAGGCAAGTAATGGCGGATGGGGAGGGATTCGAACCCCCGGAGGGCTCGCACCCTCGTCGGTTTTCAAGACCGATGCATTAAACCGGACTCTGCCACCCATCCAAAAGTGTGCCATACGGTTTGTACAAGCCAGTAAATATATTTTGCGTGCACCATTTGCAAGTTATATTATGGGTTTTACAGATATTTTTTTGCAAATTGTAAATATGCCGCGTTTTGTACAATATTTGGTGCGAATAACTTTATATATTTCACCATGTTGGCCGGGGTGTCGCATTATTAACCATAGATGGTAAGCATGCGTTAAACATGCGGGTCAAAAAGGGCAGCTTTTATGGCCATTTTCATGTATTTTGGTAAATCAAGATGGTAAATATTTATTAAAATAGATGATTAGTGATGAATATGGTTTGGGTTACAGCGTCCACACGTGAAAAAACTAAAAAAGCGGCTATGCCCCTGAATATCAAATCAGTGGGTGTTAAACCTTTGGGTATGCTGCGCAAGCTTGGCCTGTGCGCCATCACATTTGGTCTGCTTAGTTTATCTGGTTGCGCTGGCATCGGGCTTAACAAATATGGGGTTAAAACCTCTGAACGCGTTTACACTGATAAAGGCAAATTACCCAAAAAAGCTGGTTATTATAAAGTTGGCAAGCCTTATAAAGTGGCTGGCAAATGGTATTATCCGCGCGAGGACACCAGTTACAATAAAACCGGTAAAGCGTCTTGGTATGGCGATGAGTTCCACGGCCGCAAAACCGCCAATAGCGAAATATTTGACATGCATGCGTTTACGGCAGCGCATAAAACTTTGCCTTTGCCATCGTTGGTTAAAGTTACCAATTTGGCCAACAATAAATCTATCATCGTGCGGGTGAATGACCGTGGCCCTTACCATAACAATAGGCTGATTGATTTATCGCGCGCTGCAGCCGAAGCTTTGGGCTATAAAAACAAAGGCTTGGCGGATGTACGGGTGGAATATTTTGGCAAAGCCGCCGCGCACCCAGATGGTGATAACGCCAAAATTGCTGCTTTGGGCGGCAAAACCAATGGCGGAACCAGCGTTGCCAGCACCGCCAGCAACAGCAATAGCAACCCCGACCGCAATTTTATTGATTGGATATTTGGCTGGAACCAACCAAAATTTGTTGCCGATAACGCAGTTTTGGGCAGCAATAGTGTAGATGCTGTGGCCAAAGGCAGCTTGAACTCTGGCGATATGGCAGAATTTGATACTGATATCGCTTCGGCCATCACCCCATCTGGTTCGGTTGCCCTATCTGGCGCTGGCACATTGTCTAAAAACCAAGGTAGATTGTTAAGTTTAGATTCAAACCTACCATTAGCCACAATTGGTGGTGAATTTATTCAGGTGGCCATGTTCAAAGACATTAAACAGGCCATAGAATATAAAAAGCAATTGGGTGATTCTGTTTTTAGCAAAATAGACATTAGAACCCAAAATTCCAATACATTATATTTGGTAATGGTGCAGGCCTAATGTGGCCAATAAATGTGAACATTTTAAAGCGCATGGTGCCATGTTGAATTTACAGCCTAACAATATACATATCAAAAATGCAAAAATAATGGCATTGGCAATGTTAACATTGCTGGTTATTTGCGCGCAAAACATCACCCAAGCGGCTGAACTAAAAACCACTGCCAAATATGCCTATATATATGACGTCACCAATGACACTATTTTATATCAAAAAAATTCCGAGATATTAATACCACCTGCAAGCCTGAGTAAATTAATGACGGTTTACATGATTTTTGAGGCCTTGCGTGACGGCAAAGTGGCATTTGACGATAAGTTTAGAATATCGAAACGCGCTTATGACCGGCGTGGCTCTAGCATGTTTGCTCAATTAAAGAGCAAAATTACAATTCATAACCTGATAAGAGGTTTAATTGTGGTTTCGGGCAATGATGCCGCCATTGCCATTGCCGAAGGCTTGGCTGGGTCTGAGGAAGAATTTGCGCTACAAATGCAGCAAAAAGCCCGCGAGATTGGGCTAACCAAATCTACTTTTGGCAATGCAACCGGTTGGCCACACGAAAACCAAAAAATGACCATGCGAGATTTGGGCCATTTGGCCAACTTACTGATAACGGAATTCCCGCAATATTACCATTATTTTGGCGAAACCAGTCTTAAATGGGGAACTGTGATACAACCCAATCGAAACATTCTGCTAGAGGAAAATATTGGCGTAGATGGCTTGAAAACTGGGTACACCAAGGAAAGCGGTTATGGCATTGTGACCTCGGCCATGCGAGATGGCAGGCGGATTATTGTGGCCATCCATGGTTTGACCAGCTCGAGAAAACGCTCTTTAGAAGCCCAGAAATTGTTGGATTGGGGCTATAAATCGTTCAAGAAATATGTGATATACGAAAATCGAACCATTGTTGGCCAAGCCAAAGTGGCGCTAGGCAAGCAACCTGAAATTGGGCTGATAGTCAGCGAAAAAATTATCGCGCTGCTCAACATTGATAAAACCGAGCAAATGACCGGTGAAATTATCTATGTGAAACCAATTGTAGCGCCGATTAGCCGCAACCAAATTATCGGGCAGTTAAATGTCAAAGGTCAAGACGGCTACCAGTATAGCGTGCCATTATTGGCCGAAAAACATGTTGCTAAAAGTGATCCTATCGATCAATCCGTTGACATTTTATGGTCTTGGGCGGATAAATATCTAGAATCTTTATTTTAAACGTTAATTTAGGGTAGGTAT
The DNA here is from genome assembly GCA_013214705.1 of Hyphomicrobiales bacterium. GTDB lineage: Bacteria > Pseudomonadota > Alphaproteobacteria > Rhizobiales > OSC116 > OCS116. Next base: position 207,298 of record JABSRZ010000007.1, on the reverse strand, counting down.
GCAACAAATAGCAAAACCACGGGGTCAATTTATTAGTTTTGAAGGCGGCGAGGGTGGTGGCAAAACCACTCAGATTAAGTTATTGGCCGAAAAACTAACCGCCCTTGGCATTGACGTTGTTCAAACCCGCGAACCCGGTGGCAGCGAAGCCGCTGAGCAGTTGCGCAAACTGTTGCTAACCGGCGATGTTGCGGCGTGGTCGCCTATATCTGAAGCTTTGTTATTTGCCGCCGGCCGGGCTGACCATTTAGATAAATTAATTTTGCCCAAACTGGCCCAAGGCACATGGGTATTATGCGATAGGTTTTTGGATTCAACCCGTGCTTACCAAGGCGTTGCCGGCAATGTGCCGCAAGAATTAATCACCGTCATAGAAAAATATGTGGTGGCGCAAAACCTGCCAAATAGAACCTATATATTAGATTTGGACCCCGAAATTGGCCTTGGCCGTGCCAACGCCCGGATGGCGGAAATTAAGGCCAGCCAAGCCCATATGGCCGAAGACAGATTTGAGAATATGCAGATGCAATTTCATTTAGATTTGCGCCAATGTTATTTAGACATTGCGGCCAATGAACCGGCAAGGTGCAGCTTGATAAATGCAGAGCAATCCGTTGCGGAAATTCACGCTGACATATGGGCCGACGCACAACAACTGCTAAACCAGCTAGCCGAAAAAGCATGACTGACATACTAGAGATTGACAAGCTAGAAAATTTTCCACACCCGCGGGATAATGATAATTTGCGTGGTTTGGAGACTGCCGAAAAAGCTCTGTTTGATGCCTTTATGTCGGGCAAAATGCATCATGCTTGGGTGATTGCTGGCCAAAAAGGCATTGGCAAGGCGAGTTTGGCCTATAAATTTGCCCAATTTGTGCTGGAATTTAAAACTCCAGAAAATGTACGTGCGGCTGGTATTTTGAATTTAACACCCAATTTTGACGCCATTTCCGCCCAACAGGTGAGGGCGCGCAGCCACCCATCCTTATATATTTTAAACCGGGCTTATAACGACAAAACCAAAAAATATGGTCAGAATATTAACATTGAAAATGTCCGCAAGGCCGAACAATTTATTAACAAAACCGTCGAAAAGGGCGGTTGGCGCGTTATCATTATCGATAGTGCCGATGATCTGAACAACAATTCAGCCAATGCTTTGCTAAAATCGCTGGAAGAGCCGCCCAAAAACACCATATTTTTAATTGTTAGCTCCTTGCCAGCGAAATTATTACCAACCATTCGCTCGCGCTGCCGGATGCTGAAAGTAAATGATTTATCCGACCAACATATAATGGGATTATTGCAACATTATAATGTTGAAATTGACAAAGATGAATTGCCAATTATATTGTTTTTAGGCCAAGGAAGTTTTGCCCGCACCTTAGAAGTTATCGATGTCGAAGGCTTGGATATATACAAAAAAATGTTAGCTCTGCTATATCAAATACCGAGAATATCGCGCACTGACACACATAAATTTGCCAGCGAATTGGCCTTAAAAGCCGCCGAGACCAAATATTTGTTTTTTACCGAGCAATATCTAGCCATTTTAAGCCGGTTGATTAAATTTTTGTCACTTGGAGATGATGCCGACCAGCATTTGGCGCTGCCACATGTTGAAATTAAACTGTTTAACCATTTATCGGCCCATTTCAGCCTTGATGCATTGTTTAACCTGTGGGAAGGTAGCGAGCAAAAATTTCGCCTTAATAGCGCGTTTAATATGGATAAAAAACAAACAATAATAACCGAATTTTTGAATTTTGAAAAAATTGCAAAATAAGCCGCATGAAAACTTGGAAGCCAATATGAGTAACAAAACAGCATTTTATATAACCACCTCAATACCTTACGCTAATGGTGTTCCGCATATCGGCCATGCCTATGAAATGATGACTACCGACGCTCTGGCTCGTTTTAAAGCCTTGGATGGGTTTGATGTGCTTTATGTCACTGGTGCAGACGAACATGGGCAGAAAATGCTGCAAACCGCTGAGAAAGCTGGCATCAGCGTGCAAGAACTAGCCGCGGCTAACTCTAAAGCGTTTGAAGACCTGTCTATCGCGTTAAATTGTTCTAACAATGATTTTGTACGCACCACAGAGCCGCGGCACAAGGCTGTGGCAGCTGAAGTGTGGCGCCGCATGGTGGCCAAAGGCGATATATATTTAGAGAAATATTCGGGTTGGTACTCGGTTCGTGATGAAGCTTATTATGATGAAAAAGAACTGACTAAACAAGAAAATGGGTCATTTATTGCGCCGACCGGCACGCCGGTTGAATGGATGGAAGAAGATAGTTATTTCTTTAAACTTTCGGCTTATGAAGACAATTTATTGGCATTATATGAAAATCACCCAGAATTTGTGGGCCCGGATAGCCGTCGCAACGAGGTGGTAAATTTTGTGAAAGGTGGGCTGCGCGATTTATCGGTATCACGTACTGCGTTTGATTGGGGTGTGAACGTGCCGGATGTGGACGGCCATGTGATGTATGTATGGGTTGACGCTTTAACCAATTATCTGACCGGCGCTGGTTTTTTAACTGACGATGAAAAGTTTGCCAAATATTGGCCATGTGATTTGCACATTATTGGCAAAGATATATTGCGTTTTCATGCCATCTATTGGCCGGCATTTCTAATGTCAGCCGACATTGAAGTGCCAAAACGCGTATTTGGCCACGGTTTTATTAATAATGACGGTGAGAAAATGAGCAAATCGGTTGGTAATGTGGTCGACCCACACCAATTGATGCAAGAATATGGCGTTGACCAAGTGCGATATTTCTTGATGCGTGAAGTGCCTTATGGCCGCGATGGCAGCTTTAGCCATACCGGTTTGGTAAACCGCACAAACGCCGACTTAGCCAATGATTTGGGCAATTTGGCCTCGCGTTCATTATCGATGATTGCGAAAAATTGCGATGGCAAATTACCCGCCATTGAAAATTTGAATGATGCCGACAACGCGTTAATTGCCTTGGCTGAAAACGCCATAGAAAAAGCCAGAAAAGCCATGCAAACCCAACAAATTCACTTGGCCATTGCCGCCGTTTGGGAGGTGGTTGGCGAAACCAATAAATATTTTGCTGGCCAAGAACCATGGGCTTTAAAGAAAACCAACCCCGAAAGAATGGGCGTTGTGTTGGCGCTAACTGCGGAGATTATCCGCCAAGTGGCGATTATGGCACAGCCGTATATTCCGCTAGGCGCGGCCAAGTTTTTAGACATGTTAGGCGTAGCTGTTGATAAGCGTGACTTTGCCCACCTATCTAAACCAAATTGGTTGCAAAAAGGCCTTGAAATTAACAAGCCATCGCCGATTTATCCTAGATATGTGTCTGATAAATAACAATAAATACAATCGTTTATGTAGTTTTATTAATCTAATGAATTAACATTGTGGATAAGCTATCCACAATATGTGTATAAAGGGTATAAAATGCTCGTAGATAGCCATTGTCATTTAGATTTCCCGGATTTTGAACACGAACTTCCACAGGTTATCCAACGCGCGCATGATGCGGGTGTGGGCATTATGACATCCATCAGCACCCGCATTAAGCAGTTTGACAAAATTCATAATATTGCCCTTGAGCATGAGCATATTTATTGCACTGTGGGCACGCACCCTTGCAATGCGCAAGATGAAACTGACATTAGCGTCGAACAAATTATAGAATATACGAGCAATCCCAAAGTGATTGGCATCGGCGAGGCCGGCTTAGATTATTTTCACGATCAATCGTTTAAAGCCGAGCAAGATTTGGTATTTAGAAACCATATTGAAGCGGCGCGGCAAACCGGATTGCCGCTGATTATTCATTCTAGAAATAGTGATGATGCCATGGCGGCTATTTTAAATGAAGAAATGCAACGCGGCGAATTCAAACTATTGCTGCATTGTTTTAGCAGCGGCATCGAGCTGTGCAAAACTGGTTTAGATTTGGGTGCATTTGTGAGCTTTTCGGGCATTGTCAGCTTTAAAAATGCGGCAAATGTGCATGAGGCGGCCAAATTGGTGCCGATTGAGCGCATATTGGTCGAAACCGATGCGCCATATTTAGCGCCGACGCCGCACCGGGGCAAACGCAACGAGCCTGCGTTTGTAACTCATACCGCCGAGGCCTTGGCGAATGTTAAACAAATTGACATAAAAAAAGTTCATAATGCCACCACACAGGCGTTTTTTGACTTGTTCAGCAAAGTGCCAAGCGAAAAATATGCGGGTTGGGAAGTTTAATGGGTTTGAAATTCACCATATTAGGTTGTGGTTCATCGTCTGGCGTGCCTAGAATTACTGGTGATTGGGGCGCATGCGACCCTGATGAACCTAAAAACCGCCGTCGCAGATGCGCCATATTGGTGCAAAAAACTAACGACAATGGCACCACCACAATTTTGATAGATGTCGGCGCGGATATACACGCGCAATTGCTAGGTTTGGCATTGCCGATGCTAGATGCTGTATTGTTAACCCACGAACATGCCGACCATACCCACGGCATTGATGATTTGCGCGCCTTTGCCCAAGATAGCCGCCAGCAAATACCACTTTACATGACCGACCAAACTTTTGCCGATGTCGGGCAAAAATTCAGCTATTGCTTTACCCAACTTGAAGGCAGCTATTACCCGGCCATATTAAAACGTATCGAGATGAATTATGACCAAGCGTTTGACATTGACGGCGCAGGCGGCAGCATACATGTTTTGCCGGTGAAGGTTACCCATGGCGCCATAGACGTGGCGGCGTTTTTAATTGATGGGGTTATGTATAGCGCTGATGTCAGTGACATACCTGAAAACAGCCTATATGCATTTGAAAATTTAGACATTTGGCTGATAGATTGTTTAAGGCCACGCCCGCATGTGAGCCATTTTGGTTTGGATGACAGCATGGAGTGGATCGACAAATTACGCCCAGCTCGCGCCATTTTGACCAATATGACCGGTGAATTAGATTATAAAACCTTAAAAGACCAATTGGCTTTGACCAATAAAAACATCATACCGGCTTATGATGGCATGGTTTTTAAAACTTAATTAGACATCTGCTAATTTCGGTCAATCATTAGATATTTTAAATTCTGTGACATGGCGGTTATAGGCTTTAAACCCCAGTTTCTGATATAATGGCAAGGCACGTTTATGATCTAACGTGCAGGTTTGGATGATAATGCGATTGGGCTTTGCCGCCCAGGCGTGAGCGATGGCATATTGCGCAAGCAATCGGCCCAAACCTCTGCCAATCGCGCTATCCACCAACCCAATGAATGATATTTCGACCGAGCGCGGCATATTTTTTTGGCTCAGCTCAAAAAAGCCGATTGGCCTATCATTTTCGATCAATTGATATATTTGTACATTTGGGTTGTGAATAATTTTTAGTAACTCATCATCAGTAATCAACAGCCGGCTGGTCCAACAATAGTTTTGCCCAATTTCGGCATAGAGAGCTTTATAGTCGGAAATATCGATATTTGCTATCAGTTTCAACTCGACATTTTGTGGCAGTAAAGGCAGCAAATCGGCGCTTTGTTGGCACATTTCCAGCGAGGTCACTAAGGTTTTGATTGTGGCCATGATGTGCCTCGGTTCGATTAAAAGTTAGAATTTAGCTTATGCTAAACGGTTTTATTATATACAAGCAAAATAGAAAAGTGATTTGTTCACATAAAATTTGAAAAAAATCATATTTTTGGTTTGCAGTGCTTATAAAATTAGCTATACATCCCTTCATCAGCTTAAGTTGATATGATTGATCCCCAGTAGCTCAGTTGGTAGAGCAAACGACTGTTAATCGTTTTGTCACAGGTTCGAGTCCTGTCTGGGGAGCCACTCACAGTGGCTAACGCGTTGATATATAACGGTTTTTTCTACTTTTCATCCTCTAAATACCCAATATCTTTTGATATCGCATAATTTCAATACTTTCTTCAATACCTTTTCAATAGTTTTGGCTAAAAATGCAAAGCTTTTTGGAATCAAAAATTTGAATTAATATTGATTCAGCAAATGATGTTTAGATGATTAAAAAGGTCGTCAAGTGATCTGAACGGTTCAGCTGTTTCCACATTTGGAAGTCTTTTTTTAACAATTTTGATGTTGTTGAGTAAATGCCCATCATTGGATACAAAAAAATTGCAGTAAGCTAGCCCAGTTTTTGCGTGAATAATGTCGACCGTGTCAGATTGTTTTACTTTTGCTGCCTTATTTTTGTATAGTAATTTGAACAGCTCAAGGTCAATTGCTATCGAAGGACAATAATCAAAAATGTCGTTAATTTTGGACAAACACAACTCCAAAAAAACTTTTCTAGATACTTTGCTAAGTTTTTCATTGTCAGGCAAATAGTAGGGTAAATATGTCATCAAAAATGATTTGTTAATTACAGCTACTAAATCCTGATTTAACTTTATGTCATGGCCAATTGTTGATTGTATTATGGATTGATTTTTGCATGTTATAGCCTCAATATAACCAATGCTCGACTGCAAAATGGTGACGAGATCGAACATACTTTTTGGATACACATACCCTTTTGGTAAATCTCGCCCACCAATAAGCTGTATTTCAAGTTCTGTTACTGTATTCAGAAATTGGTTGCTCTTTACATCTTCATAGCCAAGAAAATTTTCAGCAATATATTTTGTTAATTCCGTCCGTCCCAAATGCCCATGTTCAGAAACAAACCGTGGATTTTGTTTCTCTAAAAAATGAATTGTTTCAACAATTTGTGATTGATAAGAATGAGGCTTTTTGGACAGTTCATATAAATTCCAGAGTGACAATATCAACTCAAAATTGTGGTTCGATATTAACTCTTCTATTTGCATCCAGTTTCTACGATAGGAAATGATATTTGCGTCTAAATATATGGTCCTCTTTTGCATCATAAATATACTCTTTGGTGAATGAAAAACTCATTTAATTTTGCGGAATATCGTTTTTGAAGTTCTTAGGTTGGATTAGATTTTTACAAATATTTTAAGTCAAACAGTATGACAAAGCACCATAAATTAGTTTACTGAAAGATAAAATTGAGTTTTTATTAATTTTTCAACATTTTATTTAAATAAAATTTATCTAAATCTTTGAAATATAACACTATATTCACGATCATCCATTGTCTGGAGAGCCAAAGCTCCCACTTTGTCATTAATCTGTTATCGGTATCCTTTTTGTTTGCTGCTTTTTGCGTTAGTTTTTTGTTGACCTTCTTGTTGCTGAAAGCGTTAGATTGTGAACTGGAAGGTATGGTGTATGGAATTTTCGGTTGAGACTTTGGTTATTTTTCCGATTGCGTTGGGCTTGTTGGGCTTTATTGAGCCTTGCACTATTGGTGGGCATTTGCTGTTTTTGGACACTCAGAAACAACGTTCAACGGCGGAGAAAAGCCAAGCGGTTTTGGTGTTTTTGGTTACGCGGTCGCTTATGGCTGGTCTATTTGGGGCGCTAATTACCCTGCTGGGGCAAAAATTGATTTCGGTTCAGACTGGTATTTGGTTGTTTTTTGGTTTGTTTTACGTGGCTATAGGGCTTTTTTTCCTGAGTGGCAAAGCCGGGTGGGTAAAGCGCCGCATCGATTTTGCACCGGCGAAATGGAAAACCGCAAAAAGTCCATTTGTGCTTGGCTTGGCCTTCGGGTTTAACATTCCAGCATGTGCCGCGCCTATATTGTTCGGCTTATTGGGCTTGGCGGCCACAACCGGTTCGGTTATGGCTGGCTTTGGCATGATGTTCCTGTTCGGGTTGTTTTTATCGCTGCCATTGCTGCCGTTTGCCTTAATCCCGTCTTTGGCACGTCATCTAGACAGATTTGCCCAAAAATTAATCCAAATGCGATGGATTATTGCTCTGGTATTTATCGGGCTTGGCCTGTGGTCTATTTGGTTTGGGTTATATGTAGACCCTAAAGATTGGTCTGGCACATGAAAGATAAGAAACGTTTTACCAGTGTAGCGGCCGCAGGAATCACTTTTCAGGCCGGTTCGACCGCGGTCGATTCTGCCACCATTATGTCGGCGCTGGTATTTCAACTCACCGGCAGTTCCATATGGGTCGGGGCTGTCACCGCGATATTACGGTTTGGTTGGCTGTTTCCGCAATTGTTTGTCGGGTTTTTGGCGCAACGCTCTGGCTCTAGCATGGGCTATTATGCCATTGGGGCGTTTGGCCGTGCCATATGTATGCTTTTATTGGCCGTGGTGCTGTTTGTTGGGGCCGATTGGAGCCGTTTAACCTTAGCCGTGTTGGTGATGGCCTTGTGGACCGCCTACGCCTTCATCAGCGGCATAGTGGCTGTGCCTTATAATGACATTGTGGCGCGCGCCGTGCCCTCAAACCTGCGCAGCCGCCTGATGGCGATACGTTTTTTTGGTGGCGGTGTATTGGCGCTCGGCGTGGTGGCGATTGCCGACAGGTTTGTCGGAAATATGACTTTCCCGCTGTCTTACGCGGCCATTTTTGCCATGGCGGCTGTGTTAATGTTGCTATCATCAACCGTATTTTCGGCTATGGGCGAGCCAGAACAGACTAGCCGCAAAAGCCGGGATGGTTTTTTCCAATATTTACGCAACGGCATTGGCGTGTTCAAAACAGACCGGCTGTTTGCTTTATTCACTTACGCGCAATGGTGCGGCGGTGCGGTGCTAATGGCCATGCCATTTTATGTGGTGCAAGCCAGTAAGCTGGGTTTTTCTCTGGAGAATATTGCATTATTATTAGCCGCACAAACCATCGGCGCGCTGGCGTCAAACCCTTTGTGGGGCTGGTGGGGCGATGGGCTTGGCAAAGTAAGCTTGCTCAGGGCGATTGCTTTGGGCAGGGTTATACCGCCGCTTATAATGCTGGTGTTAGGGTATAGTGGGGCGGTGCAGGGCATGCCGTTGCTTTTCATCTTCACGATGTTGTTTTTTGTGAGTGGCGCACTTGCCAATGGGCTGACGATTGCGGTCATCGGGTTTTTAATGGAAATATCGCCCAACGACCAACGCCCAGCTTATAGTGGTTATTTTAACGCCATCACCGCCCCGGCATTTTTATTGCCTCTGCTGGCGGGCGTCATGGCTACCTATATAGGTTTGCAAGTGGTTTTTGCGGTCTCTATGCTGGCGGCTGGCGCGCAGTTTATTCTGTTAACCCGCATTAAAACATAGCCGCAATGCATTTAATAGATTGCATCACCAGAGTGACTATCGAAGAAATGAATTTCTTCTTTTACGGCGGTAAGTTTAACTTTTTCACCAGGTTTTGGGTGAACATAACCATGCACAGTGGCGATGACTTCGGCATAGCCCAAATTCACATAAATAAGCGCCTCTGCGCCCAATGGTTCGATAATTGATACTGTGCCTTCAAACAGCACTTCGTCACCCTCTTCGGCTATTCTTAAGGCGTTTGGTCTGATGCCAATGCTGACGTCTTTTGTGTCGGATTTTGGCCGGGCTAATATTTTGACGCTTTGGTTTAATTTAATGCCGTCGCCATCCAATTGGCCAGCCAGCATATTCATTGATGGTGCACCAATAAATTGCGCCACAAACATGTTTTTTGGCGTTTGGTAAACCTCGTTGGGTGTGCCAACTTGTTGAATATGGCCATCTTTCATAATCACAATTCTGTCGGCCAAAGTCATGGCTTCGACCTGATCATGAGTCACGAAAATAATGGTGGTGCCGATATCTTGATGCAATTTTTTTATTTCTAACCGCATTTGAGTGCGCAATTGGGCATCTAGATTAGACAATGGCTCATCGAATAAAAATACCGATGGGTCACGCACCATGGCGCGGCCAATGGCAACCCGCTGGCGTTGACCGCCCGATAATTGCGAAGGGCGGCGTTCTAGCAAATCGGTCATGCTTAAAATTTCGGCAACTTCATCAATGCGCTTCTCTCTATCGGCTTTCGAAAGTTTAGAAGTACGCAAACCAAAACCAATATTTTTACGGACGCTCATATGCGGGTAAATGGCGTAATTTTGGAACACCATAGCAATGTTGCGTTCTTTCGGTTCTAAATTATTGACCATATTATCGCCAATGTAAATTTCGCCCGATGTGACTTCTTCTAGCCCGGCAAGTAAACGCAATGTGGTGGATTTGCCGCAGCCCGATGGGCCAACAAAAACCACAAACTCACCGTCTTTTACGTCCAAATCAATGCCATGTAGCACTTCTGTTTTGCCATAGGCTTTGGTGAGTTTTTTAAGTATTACATTTGCCATTAGAGATTTCCTTGCTCATTCTTTAGATTTAAAAACAACGCATAACGATTGTTTTCAGATTCATTTTTAAAATTCAAATTACCTGTCGCTTGCTGTTGCCATTTTGCCAGTTCTTCGCGATAGCCGTTTAATGCATTGGCCATGGGCGCGGCGGCAGGGCCACCAAACCGTGCGCGCACCGCAATGAAATTTTCCGCGGATACGGTAATTTCATAGGCAGACTGGGTTAATTTTGGTGCCTGACCAACTTCGGTTTTAAAAGCCTCGACAAACGCCGCATAGCCTAAGCCGAGCGGCTGTTTTGCCGCGATAACCGCTTGGGCGGTGAGGGCCGCTATTTCATGCGCTTGACGAAATGAAAGCCCTTCGCCGCGCACCAAGGCATCGGCAAGTTCAGTAACTGTGATGCAGCTTTTGTCGGTGTTAGCTCGTACGGCCTCGGCATTTATCGACAATGCGGGGATAAATGCTGCCAATAATTTTAGCACCCGACCCCCGGTTTCGAACGCACCATAGCCCGCTTGTTGCACTTCGCCTTCGCTATCATTCATATCTGTAAACGGCGTATTGTGCATTATATTGACCATGGTATCGCACCGCCCAACGGTGATAGATGACAATAGCCGCAAATGCTCTATCGGCACGGGGTTGCGCTTTTGTGGCATGATAGATGAAATTTGCACAAAGCTATTGGGCACATAAAGCTGCGCCACTTCAAAACTTGACCAAAATTGAAAATCTTGTACCAAACGACCTAAATGCAGAAATGTAAGCTTCATCGATGAATAAAGGCTGGTGACATAATCGACCGCCGCAATGCAGGAGTAAGAATTTTGCAATGGGGCTTTAAAGCCAAGTAATTCTGCCATTCTATGGCGATCAATCGGAAAACCAGAGGTGGTGATGGCGGCAGCGCCCATCGGGCATTTTTCCAGACCTGTGCGGGCGGCATGTAAACGCTCAATATCGCGTAGCAACACTTCTATAGCCGCTGCCAAATAATGCCCAAATGTGCTTGGTTGCGCCGGTTGTCCGTGTGTGTAAGCCACAATGAGGGTGGCTTTTTCCCGATCGGCGGTAATAATCATCGCGTCTGCAAGGCTATGCATTAGCTCTAACAATTCATCTAATCTTGTGGTCAGCACGGTTTTAAACACAGTGTGGTCCATATCGTTGCGGCTGCGGGCTGTGTGCAGCACCCCAGCCACATCGACACCAACACGTTTTATCAGTTCGGCTTCAACCAAAAAGAAATAATCTTCATATTCGCCAGTATATTCCAGCTGCGAAATATCCAAATTCTGATCGATGTCAATCAAAGCTTCGGCAATGGTTTTGGCTTGGTTTGTGGTTATAATTTTGGTCTCATGCAGCATAACCAAATGCGCCTGATTGATTGACCGCACCGCCGCAACAAAATGTGTCTTCGCCCCTTCGAATAAGGGGGCGAGCACAGTGTCTTTATAGGCAGGGTCTGGAAAAACCGTTTGGTCTGTCTTCACATTGTCTATCATCTGGTATACCTAACCTTTAAGCCCAGTCATCACCACACCACGGATGATATAACGTTGGAATACCAAAAATACGATGAGCGTTGGTATGGTGGCAAGAGCGGCACCAGTCATGATTAATTCCCACTCCACAGATTGCTCGACGCTAAACGTGGTAAGACCAACAGGTAACGTATAAAGCTGCGGGTCGTTGGTGACGATAAGCGGCCAGATAAAAGCTGTCCAATTGCCAAGGAAAATAAAGATAGCCAATGCTGACAAGGCTGGCGTGACCATCGGCATGGCAACGCTCCACCAAATCTGGAATTCGTTCAGCCCATCAATACGCGCGGCCTCAAGGAATTCATCGGGTACACTTTCGAAAAACTGCTTCATTAAAAATGTGCCGAACGCGGTCATCATACCGGGGAACATGATGCCCCAATAGCTATTGATCCAGCCAAATTCGACTGCCATAGTGTACCATGGAATAATCAGCATTTCTGTTGGAATCATCAGAGTAGACAGGATGGCGATAAACACAAACGTCTTGCCTTTAAACTTGAACTTACACAATGTGTAGCCAACCAAGCTATCGAAAATAACCGCTGAAACGGTGGTAGAAACCGCGACAATTAAGCTGTTAAAGAACCAATTGTAAAACCGCCCATCTTCTAACACAAAACTATAGTTATCGAGCGTTGGCTCATCAGGAATAATCTGCAAATTATAAATCTCGTGCGACCATTTGAATGATGTCGAAAGCAAATAAACAATCGGCATGATCATCAAAATCCCGCCCATGAATAGCAATGTCCAACGAATGATGGTCGACGGTTTCATGGTTTTTTTAAATGCATAAGGCGCAGCTCGATCGAGCGTAGCCGAAGATGCTTTTATTTCTGTTTGGCTCATGTCCGTTCCCTCATAATCCATAACTGTAGCAAGCTCACGAGGAGCAATATAGTAAATAAAACAACGGTTTGCGCCGCTGCATACCCCATATCGAACGCGTTAAACGCAGTGTCGTAAATCATCAAAACCATGGGTTTTGTCGAGTTTAATGGCCCACCCGGATCATTGGTCGTCATATTGAAGACATGATCGAAAATTCTTAAAAACCCGATGGATGAAAATACCACCAAAAACACTATGGTTGGTTTGAGTAATGGGATGGTAATCTCTTTAAGCACAGTCCAGGGGCCGACGCCATCTATCTGCGCGGCTTCGTAATAGGACTGCGGTATAGCGCGTAAACCGGCCATAAAAATGATGATTTGAAAACCTAAACCAGCCCAGATGGCAGGAGCCAATACCGATGGCAATGCCGAAAATGTAGATTTTAAAAACGGCAATTGCGGTATGCCAGCGCTGGATAAAAAATTATTAAACAGACCTACGGGTACCGGTTGATAAAACCAGCGCCAAAGCCAAGCCATGGCAACCGCCGAAGTCATAAACGGGATGAAATACAAAGCTCGAATTGTGGCGTGCAGGAAATTAACTTTATCAAGATTATAGGCAATGATGAAGGATATTAGCAAGCTAACTGGCGTGCCTAAAAGCAAGTAAATGAAGGTGTTGTTAAACACTTTCCAAAATACCGGATCGTTAAACAATAGGGTATAATTGTCCAGCCCAATCCATGTTCGGCTGCCCAACAAATTCCATTCCTGAAACGATAACAGCACCGAGCCAAAAGTGGGGTAAAAACGTATCACTACGTAAAATAAAACCGGGAGTGCAAGAAATGCCCATGCCCAGACAACTTGCTTTTGCTTAATCGAAAGCCTGCGATACAAATTCATAACGATATTCCACAATAAAAAAGGCGATACTGGGTTAAGAGTATCGCCTTTGGGGGTTATTTCCTATTTGTAATATTTATTTAGGATTTTTTGTTCGGCTTCAGCTGCCACTGCAATTGCATCGGCAGGTGATTGACCTTCAAGCAATATGCGCTGCATAGCATCGACAATAACTTGACGTTGGCCAGACTCGTTTGCAAATATAGTTGTTTTTGCATAACCAAGACCGTTAATAAATGGCCCAAATACCGGATCAGATTTGTTAGCATCAGTTAAACCAGCAGATGGTTTGGCTGGTAATTCGCCAACAGTATCCAACCAGATTTGCATCGCTTCATCTGATGTGACAAATTCCAAGAATTTAAGCGCAGCTTCACGTTTTTCGCCAGTGGCTTTAGATGTGATGCCGTTAACCCAATAACTAGAATAGTTAGATTTCAAACCAGTTGGACCAGCAGGTAGTTCTGCAACCGCCCATTTTAAGCCACGTGTGCTTTTGAGTGAACCAATGCGGAACGAACCATCAATATGCATACCAGCACGACCAGCTTTAAAGGCAGCTTGGCCTTGATCCATAAAGCCAGCAAGTGTTACACCGTGCAATGTTTCAAGTTCTGAATACCATTTTAGCGCAGCTGCGCCAGCATCATCGTTATAATTGACGGTTTGATAACCATCTTTATACGGGTCGCCGCCAAATTGACGAGTCAACACTTCACGCCACCAATGATGATCCTGTGCGGTCATACCTGTGGTGATGCCCACTTGCGTAATGTTACCAGCGGCGTCTCTTTTGGTTAGTTTTTTAGCGATTTCAATAAGTTCGTCTAAGTTGGTTGGTGGGTTTTCAATGCCCGCTTCTGCAAATAGATCTGTATTGTAAAATAGCGCCAAAGAACGCACAGCGGTTGGCAATGCCATATAAGCGCCGTCTTTTTTCATGGCTTGCACCATCGGGAAGAATTCTTTTTCTATCATCGCTGGTGGGAACATATCGGTCGGTAGCGGCGTGATAAGTTTAGCATCCACATAGTCGTTTAACCAACCATAGAATAATTGCACAACATCTGGGCCTTGGCCGGCAGGAATAGATGCGGCTACTTTTGTGCGATAGTCAGCATAAGGAAAGTTGGTGTGTTTTACGGTAATGTCGGGGTTGGCAGCTTCGAATTTTTCGATCAAAATATCGATAGCTTTTACCCGTGCGTCGTAAAAATACTGCCAATATTCAATTTCGACAGCTTGAGCGACGCCAGCGCTGAGAGCCAAAACAGCCCCTGCGGTTGCACCCATGATTGATTTTTTCCATGATTTCATTTTATATCCTCCACTATGTATTTGTTTAACTTGGTTTTTTTACAAATTCATTAGACCCCGTTGGTTTCATTTGCTGAATATTTTTAGGGTCTGCAAAACATAGTGTTGACCAAACGCACAAATTAATCAATACTTAATTCAAATAACTTGAATAAATATTTTCGTGCCGATTTTGGCAAACAATATGTAGGCAAACAATGTGAAAGATATAAAAACTCACTCCATTGGCGGCAATGCAGGGCGCAACCGCACCCACAACAGGCGTGTGGTGTTAGACTATGTGCGGGCTAACGAACCCACGGGCAGAGCCGAGATATCCAAAAGCTGTGGCTTGAGCTTTCAGGCGGTGTCTAACATTATTGAGGCTCTGCAAAATGAGGGCTTATTGGTGGCGGTGGGGCATAAAACTGGTGAGCGTGGCCAACCTGCAGCCCAGTATAAATTCAACCCCGAAAGCGCATTTTCTGTGGGCATAGAATTGCGACCAGACGCTTTGATTTGCGCCACCTTAAACCTAAAAGGTGATTGCATTTACCGCGAAAGACTAGCCATTTCGGACACTTCACCTGCCAAAGCTATACCGGAAATATGTGATATGGTCGACCGCGCAATAGTTAAGATAAAACGTAGCCGCGAACAATTGTTAGGCGTTGGTGTGGTGATGCCGGGGCCGTTTGGTGCGTCTGAAATGAGTGATTTGGAGGCAGCCATTGTACCTGATTGGGATGATGTTGACGTTCAAAAGGTATTTGAGGAGGCTCTAAAATGCCCGGTGATTGCCGAGAATGATGCCACAGCTGCCGCCATTTCGGAACGTGTGGCAGGGGTGGCATCGGCGATTGATACTTATTGCTTTGTATATTTTGGCGCCGGGCTTGGCCTAGGTGTGATGACAAATGGCCATGCACAGCGTGGTGCATTTGGTAATTTTGGTGAAATTGGCCATGTCATCACCCAAGTGGGTGGCAATGAATGTAGCTGCGGCAATTATGGATGTTTAGAAACCTATGCCAGCCGCATATCGGCGCGTAAATTTTTGGCTGTGCGTGGTATCGATGTAAGCAGCGGCGCAGAAATGGCCACTTTGTTAGAACAAAACAACCCAGATTTTATCGAATGGATTGACATCGCTGCTAAACATTTAAGCCAAGCCATTGGCATATTAGAAAATATATTTGACCCCGAAACCATTGTATTTGGCGGGGCGATGCCTGACGCGGTGATTGATGCCCTCATTGAGCGATTGGAGCTGCCGCAAGGCTCTGTTGCCAACCGCAAACACCGGACAATAAAGCGCGTATTGCGCGGTTCATCAGGGCATTTTACGGCGGCTATTGGCGGCGCATCGCTGATTATCCACCAAACCACAACGCCTTCCATCGCCGTATATTCTTAAACAAAACCGAGTGAAAATATGACTTTATCTGATATTGATCGTCTACTTAACCAACAAAAAATTCCGCGCGCGGTCGAAATGTGGAAAGCGCTGCAGCCCTTGCGGTCGGTGGTCTCCTTTATGAATACCGGCGCCCACCCAGATGATGAAACCACCAGCATGTTAGCGGCCATTGGCTTGCGTGACGGCGTTAAATTATCGCAAGCTTGCTCAACCCGCGGTGAGGGCGGGCAGAATAACATTGGCAGTGAAATTACCAAAGATTTGGGTGTGGTGCGAACCCGCGAAATGGAGCGCAGTGCCAAAGAAATTAATATGACGCATTATTGGTTATCAGAGTCGCCAGATGATTCGATATTTGACTTTGGTTTCTCGAAATCAGGCAAAGAAACGCTCGACATTTGGGGCGAAGAGAGGACATTAGAGCGGTTTGTGCATATCATCCGCCGAGAACGGCCTGACATTGTTTGCCCCACTTTTTTAGATATTTCTGGCCAACATGGCCATCATCAGGCCATGACCCGCGCGGCATTTAAAGCTGTGATTTTGGCGGCTGACCCTAACGCCTACCACAGCCAACATTTGGGCGTAGACTTGCAACCGTGGCAAGTGAAAAAGTTATACCTACCCGCATGGTCGGGGGCGGGCGATGCCTATGATGATGATGTACCACCACCACCTAAAACGGTTGAAATTAACGCCACCGGCGCAGATCCTGTCACAGGTTTTGATTATACGCAAATTGCCCAATATTCGCGCCATTTCCATGCCACCCAAGGCATGGGACGTTGGGTTGAGGCCGGGCAGGAGAATGTCTGGCCGCTAAATTTGGCATGGTCGGCAGATGGTAAGAATGCTGACGAGATGTCTATATTTGATAATTTGCCCCGCACACTTGCTGAGCTTGGCGAATTTGCCGATGCCACCAACATAAGCGCAGCGTTAAAAGACGCGCAAGCGGCCATTGACAATGCAATTGATGCATGGCCAAATTATGCTGAAATAGGCAGATATGCCGCCATCGCATTGGTTGAGATTAACCAAGCCAAAGCTCAGTGCCCAGCCAATGCGATGGGTGAAATTATGCATAGATTGGAAGTCAAAACCTTGCAACTCACCAATGTTTTGGCATTGGCGCATCAAATACAAGTGCGGGTTTCATTGTCTGAAAACCAAGTGAATGCAGGCGATAAATTTAGGCTGACAGTTCATAATACCACGCCTGATTTGGCCTTAAACCTAGATATGAAATTACCAGATGGGTGGGCAGCTAGCGCTTGGGATGACGGATCTTGCGAAATTAGAGTGGCTCATGACGCTGCCCCAAGTGACCCTTATCCGGATACATATTATCCTGACCGTGCCAATGAGCCGTTGCAAGTGGTTTTGACGTGGAAAGAGGGCGAACAAACGCTATCTAAGAATATTGAACCTGAAGAGAGGCTGTTGATATTGCCAACACATTCGGCAAGTTTAAGCCAAACAGAAGCGATTGTGAATTTGGCCAACCCTACCGAAATTAGTGTAAAAACCAGTGATATTTACCCAAGCAATGCCAAAGCTGCATTCGTTGTTGGCGAGGGATGGGATGTCGCCCAACAAGACGGACAGATGACGATAAATGCGAAAAAAGATTTGCCTGAAGGCCTGTATGAATTGCCTCTTTTGTTAGATGGAGAGGCTGCGCAAATTATCAAACATACCCATTATGCCCATACCGGCCCGACCAATCGGTGCATTCCGGCTCAGATAAAAGTGCGGGTGATGAGCGTTGAATTACCCAAAGGCCGCATTGCTTATATTGGTGGCGGCAGCGACCGGACGGATTTTTGGCTCAGGAAAATGGGGGTTGAGGTAGATAGCCTTACATCGGCCGATGTCAGCAAAGTTGATTTTAGCCTATATGATTCCATCCTTATCGGCATATTTGCGTTTCGCACTTGTGCCGCTTTGGAGGCACGACTTGATGAGCTACATCAATGGGTTGAAACTGGCGGCAATTTGGTAACGCTTTACCATAGACCGTGGGACAATTGGGACGTTGACCATACCGCGCCGGCATTTTTGCAAATTGGCAAGCCGTCGCTACGATGGCGGGTGACTGACCAAAATGCGGTGGTGACACATTTGCAGCCCGCCCATAAATTGTTGAACGTGCCGAATAAGATAGGAGCTGCGGATTGGCAAGACTGGAATAAAGAACGCGGCTTATATTTTGCCTCTAAATGGGATGCTAAATATACCCCGTTGCTACAAATGGCCGACCCCGGTGAAGAGCCACATCAAGGTATTTTGTTAAGCGCCAATATTGGCAAGGGCAGACACACCCATACCAGCCTTATATTGCATCATCAGGTTGAATATTTGGTGCCCGGGGCGTTTCGTTTGTTGGCTAACCTGCTGCATTCTGAATGAGATTAGCCACTGTTGATTATGGAGCTGTGATAGGGTGCAAATGGTCATATAAAACCGGTTACTGTTTGAACAACCAACGAGGGTAGAATGAATCCATTTATATTCAATACATCAGCGAGTGTTCAATTTGGTGTAGGCATTCTATCTAGCTTGGGAGATATTGTTAAACAGCAAATAGGCGCAAATGTGCTTTTAATCACCGACCATGGTTTGATGGATACGGGTATTGTTGACAGAGCCATTAATGTGTTACGTGCCGCTGGAGTACAAGTCAGCTTGTTTGCCGATGTCCGCGCGGACCCGCCTGAGGCGGTGATACAATCAGCCCTAAAAACGCTGGTGAAATGTGGAGCAAAAGCCGTAATCGGCCTAGGCGGTGGCTCATCCTTGGATGTTGCTAAATTGGTGGCTTTGCTAGGCGTTGGTAAGGAAAAACTAGCTGATATTTACGGTGTGGGTAATGTAAAAGGCCCGCGCCTGCCGTTAATTTTAGTGCCTACGACGGCTGGCACAGGTTCAGAAGTGACGCCAATATCTATCATCACTACCGGCAGCCACGAAAAAATGGCGGTTGTGTCGCCTATTTTATTGCCAGACATAGCTTTGCTTGACCCAGAATTAACCTTGGGGTTGCCAGCTCATATCACTGCGGCAACTGGCATCGACGCTATGGTTCATGCTATAGAATCATACGCTTCTGCTAGCCCCAATAATAACCCCTTGTCGCGTAATATGGCGCTAGAAGCCTTGCGATTAATAGGCAGTTCGCTGCAAATTGCGGTTCACCAAGGGGATGACATTAAAGCTCGCTCAAATATGTTGCTAGGGTCTCTATTGGCGGGGCAAGCATTTGCCAATTCGCCCGTGGCGGCGGTGCATGCACTGGCTTACCCATTGGGTGGGCATTTTCACATTCCGCATGGCCTATCTAATGCACTGGTTTTACCTCATGTATTGAGGTTTAATGTCGCGGTGGCGCCACAGGCTTATGCGCAAATGGCAGTTTATGCGTTTTCGGAGCTTGCAGATATACCCGAAATTGAGCGTGCCGAAGCCTTTTGCGATTCAATGGAAAACTTATCGGAAAAATGTGGTTTGCAGCAAACATTACGTGAGCTGGATATACCCCAAGAAATTTTGCCAAAACTGGCAAGTGACGCCATGAACCAGTCGCGTTTATTGGTCAATAACCCCCGGCCTGTAAGCCAAGCGGATGCGCTAGCAATATATCAGCAAGCCTGGTGAATGAACTAAACAGCTTTGTTTGGCTGTTGGTTAGTTGGCTTTATAAGGCACCCAGCCTCCGAATGGAGTGCGGCACATAGTTTCAGTAACTTTAGTGGTGCCTTTTCCTTCATAGCTAATATTTGTCGTCATCTTCCTACAGATTAATTTGCCCCCAGCCGATTTGAGAATTCTGTCAGCATTGGCTTTTAAATTTGAATTCTCTAATTTGTTTATTTGCTTTACGGTATATGGCGTTGATTTTACGGTGATTTTTCTTTTTATTCCGTTTTTGCCGATATAGCCGATGACTTTTGTTTTGCCTGATTTGGCAGCTAGAATTTGCGCATTTTTAATTTGGGCTTTATCTTGTGCATCAAGCAAAGTCATAATTGCGCAGGCTGAGCCACCAATAGCGAGACCGACAACAGCACCTTTCGCAATAGCTGCTTGGTTGCCTCGGCCAGTAATTGCCCCCAAAATACCACCCAAAATGGTACCACCAATTACACTAGCCACGCATTTTGCAACCACAGAATCTACTTGCCAACCAGCAGGTTTCAACCCAGAACTTGCGTAATTCGTACTGATGCCAGTTGTTGTACAAGCCGCAAGAGAAGCGGTAAGCAATAGGGGGATTATTAGTTTTGTTCTAAATATTTGCATAAGTTTCCTCATTTATGTGCGTTAAAAGTCAGTATTTTCCAAAATATTCACCTCAAAATCCCAATTGAAAGTGGTCTTTTTTCCATCACCATTATTTTTTTCGTTAGAATTAACGGTGAACAAACCCGGTTGAAAAATTTTAACATTACCGGTGTCATTTTTAATGCCGATTTGGATATATCTAAAACCCGCCCACGGGAACTCATCGGAAAACATTTCTTTGTTGGTGCTGGGATTCCAAGCTTGACCCAATAGAGTGCCGTCCCCTTCGATTGTGCATTCAGTTTTTAGCTTATTACACAAATATTTCCCCCGAAATGGACTGTCTTCGGATTTATGAATAGCTATCGAGATCCAACTATTCACCAAATTACCGCCCGAATCGATTGCGACGCGAATTTGCACCGGCCACAATGTTTTATCTCCATACTGTACCCGACCACTTAGAATTATTTTTTGAACGGGGGCATCGTCAACCTTTGGAATGCCATTGTTGCGTGCGCCATGTGTATAGGCTTTAGAAGCCAGCAAAAAACCATCTAAATAGGTCTGTAATATTGGGTTTGGTTGGCCGAGGTTAATGACATACATCTCAGCTCTGGAAAAATCGATACCAACGGTTTTGCCCAATTCAATGCCGGCTCTGCCCGCATCTTCTTTGTTATTGAATTTTTTGTTGGTGATTTTGTTAAGATCGGTGATTAAGAACACCCGTGGGATGCCATCCGATAATTTTACCGAATTTCTTAATCTCAGCAACGAGTTTTCAAAGCTACCTTCATTATGATCAAATGTTTTGATCTGCTGGTTAACTTGCCCCAGTGCCAGCACCATGCCTTTATAAAATTTTTCTTTATAGCCATCGACAATGGATTGGCTATCCGTGCCCAATAATGTGTCTATAAAGCTATCTTGTTGTTTTAATTCAGACAAAGATTCATCTGAGATATTTGCAGAACAACCGGTGAAATATGAGGCAATATCCTCGCTTTGTCGATCTAATACAAATAAGTTGAGCCGTTCATAGGGCAGTAAACTTGTCGATGGCTTTTTGAGCGCATCGGCTATGTCGAGAATTGTATTTAGCCATTGTTTTTTATTTTCAGCCGTCGCAACAGCCGAATCTAACAAAATGATTGTTTGACGGATAGGGGCCGGTTTGCCACAATTTTGGCTAATACTAACAGCAGCGTGGGCAGAATAGAAAAATGTGAGGCTATATAAAAAGCCTAATATGGCGGGATAATATTTCATGCTCACTCCAATAGTAACATTAGTTGAATGTGTTGTGTATCGAATGCAATGTTGCTTAATTTTTCTACGGAATTATTGTCATATAATTCAATATTGTTGGTATAAAATATATCTTTTGTTGTTTTTACATCACAATCAGTCAATAATTTTGATTTATAATCGGTAAGAACCGCGATGACTGCGTTGTCTTGAGCTTTTAGGTCATGCAGTTCAGAATTCAATGAGTCAAATTCAAATATATTATCCATTTTTAGTTTCACAAGGTTATTCAAATTTTCATGAGCCAATTTGGCTTTCTCAATATGTTCACCTTTTTTATCCTCAAGTTCTCTCTTATATATTTTGCTCATTTTGGCTTCTTCAGTTTTTAAGACACTTTCTGCCATGGCCAAACCGGGAACTTTACAATGCGCGCTCATAGCAAATAACACGCCCAAAGAAAGAACAATTAGGTTGCCTACAACTGAAAAAGAAGCAGATACATAGTCTAAAACGGCAAGCTGTTCGCCGAATAATATTTTCTCAGAATTTAAAGTCAACAATAGCGAACCCCGAGACCAAGCGACCACGACCAAAGCCAGAACAATCAGCACATTAGCCAATGAGAACCATCTCTTGTTTGTCGTTCGATCTGCCGGTTTTACAGATTTGCCAAGGCGTAGATTCCATTGTTTAATGGTGGTGCCGATTTGATGCCCACCCCAAGCAATTGCGAAGGCAACCAACAATGTTAGGCCAATTGCCACCAAAGGAATGGTTTTAAATTGTGTTAACAGCGCACTGTAATTTAAGAAAGCTTCCGCAACGCCAATAGACATTAACAACAAAAAATATGGCAAGCGTGGCCACTCATTCGGGGCTTCGCCACCATTTTCATTTTCTCTTTTTTGATATGCATCAAAAGCTTTGTTTACTTTTCCTATCTGTCGCTTTACAACATCCAAAGTGAAATATAGTTCCCGATCTGTTCTTATGCTGTCGTATTTTGTTTTTTCTATTTTTTGCTGTCTAGCCTCGGGTATAAAACCATTTTCAGATGATCCTATTTTAATTTTGGCATATTTATTTGTCAGTTCAGAGATGGCCTTCCTTCTGGCAGAGGCAATATTTGCTTTAAACCAAACCATCATAGCAGGTGTGAAACCTGCTGGTGTATCCAGATCATCATATTGCAAAGAAGTGATTGAAATTTTTTCTCTTTTCAAATCATTAGCTACTAAGACAAATAGTTTTTCTGCCATCTTGCCATCTATCGAAATATCTAAATCAAGATATGCATCTAATGATTTATTGTCCATTTTTAACCCCTATTTTGATCTGCTTTTGATGTAAATAACTATAAAATCTTTTGGTTTTATTTCTATAATTTTGCTTTTTTTGCCGATGTCTATTTGCTTCAGTTTACTCTCAACTTCGATTTCCATAATTTTAGAATCCAGCTGGATGGTTTTCTCATTTGTCGTGAAATTCACATTTTGAATTTCTTTATCAATCTTAATGTCCATTTTTGGTTTGCTAACAATCACCGTATCTTCGGGTTTAGCCAGGTTAATTTCCTCGGCCGATCGTTGAACGGGAATGGCGATAAAACTGTTGCTCACGCTCAAATATTGGTCGCAATGTTTCAATACATCACAAATCGCATCATTCTGTTTTGCCAAAAACACCGCGATGGCTTCGGGTTTTGCGGCAATAATAAATTCGACTCTTCTATTTCGCGCCATATTTATTTGGCTGTTATTGGTCACAAGTGGAACCATTTCGCCAAATCCGATGCTCCAAATATTTGCAAAACCAACCCCAAGACCGTGCAGATATTTTGCAACATTTCTGGCTCGCCGATTTGAGAGGTCCAAATTATATTTGTTGCTGCCGCGAGAATCAGCATGTCCGGTAATAAATAGTGATAAATCGGGGACATCTGCACGGAAATTATTGGCCAGAAACTCCAGCGCTCTGGAAGCCGAGGGTTTGACTATATCCTTATCTGTATCAAAAAAAGTATCGACAACCAGTTCAATCCTCAACACAGGAATATCGATATCATATTGTGGCATTTCATCGGCTTTTATGAGATAAGTATAAAATTTGGGTTCCCCGATGACGTATTTCTTGAAATTTTCTAATATCCTATTTTTTCTATCTTCGTGCTCCAAAGCTACAGTCTGCTTCCAATCTAACAAGATGATTTCTTTTGGGGGAGATGAGTTCCCAAAAGCGGTTTGAACACTAGCCATGCATATCAAAAGTGCGAAATAAAGTAGGTTTTTCATGATATTTACTGAACTATACAAAAGTTAATTACAAACTAACAGTTGCATAATAATTAATACAAGTAAACACCATAGGATGGTCGCTGTTTAGCAAATCGATAGTTTAACACTCGCCAAACCCGTCATCAGGTTAACTATGAAAGTCATAACTTAGTCAATTCGAACCAGTCCAATAAAATTTAATTTCAAATTAGCCCAGGGGTTATCACCCGATTTTTATGCCCATGAATCAGTCAGATAAGAGAAAAAGCTGGATGCACTTGATTTTGACTTTCGATTTGGTTTTACAATTTGCATTTTTCTCCTATAGTCGATTAATTGTGATTTAATAAACGTATAGTAGGGCCGGACATGAGCAATATCAAAAACGACAAAATTCTAGAAGTGAAAAATCTATCGGTTAGTTTTTTCACCGAAGCTGGCGAAATCAAGGCCGTTAGAAATATATCATTTGACATAAAAAGAAATGAAACTCTGGCTATTGTCGGCGAATCTGGCTCTGGCAAGTCAGTTACATCTATGGCGATTATGCAATTATTGCCCGACAAAATTACCGTCTATGGTGAAAAATCTTCGGTTTTGTTTGAAGGCCAAGAAATGCTGCATGCCAAAGAAAGTTTTTTGAGCACCCAACGTGGCAACCGCGTCGCGATGATTTTTCAAGAACCGATGACCTCGTTAAACCCCTACTTAACCATTGGCCTGCAAATTATAGAAGTTCTCGTATTGCACAAGAACATGTCTAAATCTAACGCCAAAAAACGCACCATAGAATTGTTAGAATTGGTTGGCATTAAAGACGCCGCCCAGCGCATTAAAACCTACCCGCATGAATTTTCGGGCGGGCAATTGCAACGTATAATGATAGCCATGGCGCTGGCGAATGAGCCAGATTTGCTGATTGCTGACGAGCCAACAACCGCTTTGGATGTGACCATTCAAGCCGAAGTGCTGGATTTGCTGAAATCGTTGCAAGAAAAAATGCATATGTCGATTTTATTCATCACCCATGATTTGGGGGTTGCCAAGCATTTTTGTGACAATGTATGCGTGATGAAAGAAGGCGAAATCGTTGAAAGCGGCAAAATTGATGATGTATTTACCGCGCCAAAACATGCTTATACCAAACAGCTTTTAGACAGCATTCCCCGGGGTATGAAGACAGATTTAAGCTCTGCAAATGACGATAACTTGGTGTTGGGCGAAGATATTTGGGTAAGGTACCCAATAAAAACCAATATGTTTGGCCGAGTGACCAAAACATTTGATGCGGTTAAAGGTGTTTCAATTCAAATTAAACCCGGGCAAACCATTGGCATTGTGGGTGAGTCTGGCTCTGGAAAATCGACTTTAGGCCGTGCATTGGTGCAATTAATAGATGCAGAAGGAACCATAGAGTTTGATGGCAACAACATAAATGGTATGTCTGTCGATAATTTGCGCCCCTTGCGCGCCGACATGCAGATTGTGTTTCAAGACCCATATGGGTCTTTGTCACCCCGCTTAACCGTCGGTGAGATTGTGTCAGAATCACTTTATGTACACAGACCAGAAATGAACAAAAAGCAGCGCCTGAAGCGGGTAGAAGAAGTGCTGCGTGAGGTTGAAATAGACCCGCATTTGGCAATTAACCGTTATCCGCATGAGTTTTCGGGCGGCCAACGCCAAAGAATCGCCATCGCCCGGGCTATTATTTTAGAACCCAAGTTTATTTTGTTAGACGAGCCCACATCGGCCCTTGATAGGTCTGTTCAGGTGACGGTGATTGAACTATTGCGCAAAATTCAGAAAAAATATTCGATTTCATATCTGTTCATCAGCCACGATTTAGCCGTGGTTAAAGCCATGTCAGATTTTGTGTTGGTGATGAAAGATGGCGTGATTGTAGAACAGGGCACAGCTACCGAGATATTCGAAAATCCGCAAACGGAGTATTGTCGGACCTTAATTGATGCGGCTTTTGAACTGACAGAAATTGCCTCTTGAAACGCAAGAAATTGCCAGCTCATGGTTAATATTGAGGTTGTACACAGTTAAAAATTATACATATATTACCCTTCGTAAGGTGATTAAAATTAGTCCGTTTTAAACCTATTTTCGCTAATTTTTCCGTGTCTTAGATGGTTCAGGCAATGTGACGTTAGCGTCAATTAACACTTGTTAAGCATTGCTCATGCATTCAAACTTATTGTGCAACCTTAATTAATCCGTTACCGTTCGATATCACTAAAATGTAATGAGGAGAAAACTTACATTTTGGGATTGAAGTTAATTGTTTTTATAGACAATTTTCTGTTCAATTTAGTAAAAACTAGGGAGAGAATAATATGACATTACTAAAAACTACATTTACCAAGGGTGCAACAATTGCGCTGCTTGCAGGTGCTACGGCGCTTTCATCGGTTAGCGCACAAGCGGCTACACCAATGGCTGGCGAAACTTTGGCTGCTGACCAAACATACACTTATCGTATGCTTGATGGCATTCCATCACTTGACCCACAAATAGTAGAAGATGTAACGGGTTCAGAAATTATCCGTGACCTTTTTGAAGGCCTAACCAATCAAGATGCTAAAGGTAACTTAATACCCGGCGTTGCGATGAGCTGGGAAGCTTCTGAAGGCAACACAGTTTATACATTTAACCTGCGTAAAGATTCTAAATGGTCAAACGGCGAAACTGTAACTGCTGGTGACTTTGTTTATGCTTGGCGTCGTGCTGTTGACCCTGCAACTGGTTCACCATATTCATGGTATATGGACATTATGTCTATCGTGAATGGTGCTGATATTATTGCTGGCGACAAAGAACCATCTGAACTTGGTGTTGTAGCTCTTGACGATTTCACACTTCAAGTGACTTTGACTAAAGCTCTACCATATTTTGCTGATATGACGGCTCATGCCACAACATTCCCAACTCATCAAGCGACTATTGAAAAGCATGGTTCTGAGTGGACTAAGCCTGAAAATATGGTTGGTAACGGCGCTTACACACTTACCGAGTGGAAGCTTAAAGAAACAACAACTCGTGTACGTAACCCACTATATTGGGATGACGCCAACACAATTCTAGACAAAGTTGTGACTTTAGTGATTAGCGATGAAAACGTTGCGTTTACGCGTTATAAAGCTGGTGAAATGGACAGAACTGCTGTGCCTACAGGTCAATATCCTGATCTAGCCATTTCTATGCCTGATGAAACTTTCAAATTCCCACGTCTGTGTACTTATTATTATGTATTTAACGTATCTGATAGCGCTCCAGAAGCCTTTAAAGATGTTCGTGTACGTAAAGCGCTATCATACGCTATGGACCGTGACGTGATTGTTGAAAAAGTGACTAAAGGTGGCCAAATTCCGGCTTACACATATACACCGGGCGCGACTGCTGGCTTTAAAGTGCCATCAGTGCCATATGGTGAATGGTCACAAGCTGAACGTGATGCCAAAGCTGTAGAATTACTAGCTGAAGCTGGTTATGGCAGCGACAACCCACTAACATTTGAATTGCTATATAACACTTCAGAAGGTCACAAGAAAATTGCGATCGCTGTTGCCGCTATGTGGAAACAAAAATTGGGTGTTGAAGCTACATTGGCTAACGAAGAATGGAAAACATTCCTCGAAACACGTAACACACAATCATTCTCAATCGCCCGTAGTGGTTGGTGTGGTGATTATAACGAAGCCTCTACATTCCTAGATCTGTTTGATTCTAAGCATGGTAACAACGACGGTCTATACAGCAACCCTGCATATGACAAAGAAGTTCGTGCTGCATCATCTAGTGCAAATGCCAACGCGCATTACACAACAGCTGAGCAAATTCTGGCTGATGAGATGCCTCTAATTCCGGTATATCATTATACAGGTGTTGTGATGTTGAAACCTTCTCTTAAAGGTTATCCTATTGAGAATGTAATGTTGAAAACTTACTCAAAAGATATGTATAAAATCGAAGTGAAGTAAGCATAAAAATTGGGAGCATCGCACCTTTTCATTAAGGCGCGGTGCTTTTATTTTTTGACGGATATTTATCCTCATTGGTTCATTTGATATTTTACCTAACATCAAAATATCGGATAAAGGCATTTAAAAATGTTAAAATTTATTATAGTGCGGTTTTTGTCATCGATACCGACGCTGCTCCTGCTGATCATTGTATCTTTCGTGCTCATGCATCTAGCTCCTGGTGGCCCTTTCACATCAGAAAAAGAATTACCGCCCGAAGTTTTGGCAAATATTAATGCCAAATACGGCTTAGACAAATCGTGGCCAGAACAATTATGGAATTATATAACCAGCATTATATTCCATTTCGATTTTGGTCCTTCATTTAAATATAAAGATATATCGGTAAATGACATCATCGCGCAGGGCTTCCCTATAACCATGACATATGGCCTATGGTCATTTTTTGTTGCCACAACTGTTGGCATTGCTCTGGGCATTACTGCAGCTGTAAAACACAACACCTGGATAGATTATTTTGCTGTTGGTGTATCTATCGGAGCACAAGTGCTGCCTAACTTTATCATGGCACCTATTTTGATTATCATATTCACCCTATGGTTAGATTTGCTACCCGGTGGTGGTTGGAATAATGGCGCATGGCAAAACATCATATTGCCGGTTATCGCTTTATCAACCAGCTTTATGGCATCGATTGCCCGTTTAACCCGCGGCTCTATGCTCGAGGTTTTAAACTCTAACTTCATCCGCACGGCAAAAGCCAAAGGCTTACCTGCCCGAACCATTATTTTTAGGCATGCCATAAAACCAGCATTATTGCCAATAATGTCATATTTAGGCCCAGCATTTGTGGGTATGATTTCTGGTTCAGTGGTTATTGATATATATTTCAGCACTGGTGGTATGGGCCAGTTTTTTGTGGAAGCGGCTTTAAGCCGAGATTATTCTCTGCTGATGGGCGTGACCATTTTGTTTGGCGTTTTGACCATTATATTTAGCGCTGTTGTTGATATTTTATACGCTTGGCTCGACCCCAAGATTAAATTGTAGGAGGCCGATATGTTTTTTATGAATAGAAAAAAATTGGCAGATGTGGCCGATAGGCTGCTCGACCAGCAAAACATCAAAGGCCGCTCATTGTGGCAAGACGCCTATGTGCGGTTTAGAAAAAACAAAGCCGCGGTCACGAGTGTGGTAATTTTGACAATTATGGTGTTGGTATCTTTCATTGCCCCGTTTTTTGCACCATGGGATTATGAGACCATTGACTGGAACCTAATTGGCGATGCCAGAGCCGCCGGCCAACCGAATATAGAAAATGGCCATTATTTTGGCACTGATAATTTGGGCCGCGATATTTTTGCCCGCACCTTGCAAGGCACACAAATATCATTATTGGTTGGGCTTTTGGGCACCGCAGTGGCGGTGGTAATCGGCTTGTTTTATGGCGCTATTGCGGGCTATTTTGGCGGCCGGTTAGACAATGTGATGATGCGATTTGTCGACATTTTGATGTCCATTCCGACCATGTTTATCATCATCATCGCGATGGTGGTGTTTGGCCGTTCGATATTTTTGCTATTTTTGGCAATCGGTTTATTTGCTTGGATGGACATGGCGCGTATTGTACGTGGCCAAACCTTGGCGATTAAGAATAAAGAATATGTCGAAGCCGCGCGTTCGGCAGGTGTGGGCAATATACGCATCATCACCCGTCACATCATACCCAACCTGCTGGGCATTGTGGTTATCTACACTTCATTGCTCATTCCGGGTTTGATATTGACCGAAAGCTTTATCTCATTTTTAGGACTTGGCATTCAAGAACCACTAACTTCTTGGGGCGCGTTAATTAATGAAGGTGCTGGCCAAATTCAATATGGCACGCCGTGGCAGCTCGGCTTCCCGATCGGCTTTTTTGTGGTTGGCCTTTATTGCTTCTTGTTCATTGGCGACGGTTTGCGCGACGCGCTAGACCCTAAATAATCTATTTAATTATATATTTGCCTCGGGCGAATTTGGTGAGCTTATTACGTTTTACCAAATTCGCTAACGAGCGATAGGTGGCCTCGTGGCTAAGGCCGATATGTGCGGCTAATTCTTTAATAATATTTCCTTGTAACATGCCGTCGCCAATAGCGGCATATACGCGCTCATCTGCACTTTGTATGGCTTGAATCTCTAACCTTCGTCGATATATTTGTATTTGGCGCGCAAATTGTGCAGATAGATTCATTGCAAAAATTGGGTTGCTTGCCATTTGAGCTAGCACCGCTGCCTTATTTATAAGGACAAGTTGTGTGGTTTCTATGGCCGTGGCGTCGCAATGATATTCCTTTGAAAACAAAGCTGCCTCTGCAAAA
Source organism: Hyphomicrobiales bacterium (assembly GCA_013214705.1). GTDB lineage: Bacteria > Pseudomonadota > Alphaproteobacteria > Rhizobiales > OSC116 > OCS116. The sequence continues at coordinate 176,881 of JABSRZ010000007.1, read as the reverse complement.
GTTTCATTCTTACCTGCGTTGTGAATGATAATTTCATCGCCATTTGGTGAATGCCTTTTTAGCGACACTTTGCCAGATATAACAAAATATAATCCACAAGTTTCATCATATTGACGGAATATAGTTTCTGATTTTTGGAAATTAATGTTTTTGAGGGCGTTGGCAGGAAGATCATGAAATAATTTTGGTAACATATAATATACATATGATTGAAATCATATTTGGTCAAGAAATATGATTATATGATGAGCAAAAATAAAGGACCTAAGATGACAAATTTATTTAAAAATTATCTATTGACCGCGAGCTTTCTAACTCTTTCTATTATGCCCGTTTATGCAGAAACAAACGCCATAACGCCTAATGTAACTACTGAAATGAACCATGTCACAATGATGACAGGTGACCATGAAAAAATGATGGCAACGGGCATTTCACAATCAACATCAACTATTTTGCTATTGCCATTGGCATTGCCAACGGAGGCAGGGCAAGATGCATTTGCGGTTATATCCGAAATTGTTGAGTTGTTACAAAATGACCCAAATACCGATTGGTCTAAAGTTAATATCAACTCATTGCGTGAACATTTAGTTGATATGAGCAACTTAACTTTGGGAGCAATAGTAGAGCAAAAAATAGAAGGCGTAACGGCTATTTATATTGTTACGGGCAGGGGCGGAGTGTTGCGTGCCATTCAAGCCATGGTGCCGCGCCATGCTTTAGAATTGGATAAAATACCGAATTGGGAAGTGGCAACTGAAACAATTAAAGATGGCGTAATATTAAAAATTACCTCAACCAACGAAATTGAATTGGTGAAAATAAACGCACTGGGTTTCTTTGGCCTTATGGCAACCGGCGCGCACCATCAGCCGCATCATTTTGGCATGGCGACAGGTAATATCAACCTTCATCAGTAAGTTACTTAGCTTTAATGATCCATTTCTCGGCCATTTGTTTGGCTTGGTTGATTTGTGAACTGGTCATCCAAATTTCGGCTTCATCTAGTTGGGCTTTTGAATCCAAATAACCCTTTGTCGCCGCCAGATTAAAAAACATATGCGCCAATACGATGTTAATGGCGACGCCTTGGCCTTGTTTATACATTTTGCCCAAAGCGAATTGCGCCGGTGCATTGCCATTATTGGCGGCGATTTTATACAGCTTTATGGCTTGTTCATAATTTTGTTTAAACCCCAAACCGTGTTGGCGTAAACTGGCCAAGTTGGCTTGGGCGCTTGCATTGCCCAAAATGGCAGCTTTCTGATACCATTCAATGGCATTTTTATAGCTTTGCTTCACACCTAGGCCTTGGTCATACATAGCGCCTAAATTATTTTGTGCGTCGGAATTGCCCTGTTCGGCAGCTTGTTTATACCATTTGATGCTAAGTTTGAAATTCTGCTCAACGCCCAAGCCGTGGCGGTATAACAAACCCAAATTAAATTGGGCGCTGACATCGCCGGTTTTTGCGGCTTGTTCATACCATTTTGCCGATTTTTGATAATCTTGATTGATGCCCGTGCCGTTTTTATTTAGCGAAGCCAAGGCCAATTGGGCATCCAAATTGCCATTCTCTGCGGCCTTAGTGTACCATTTGGCAGCTTTGTCATAATCTTGCTCGACACCTTTGCCGTAATGAAATAATTCAGCGAGGCTAAAGGTGGCCTGCATATTGCCCAGGTTGGCGGCTTTTTCATACCATTGAATGGCATCTTGGTAATTTCTTCTCCGTCCTAAGCCACCCTCTGCCATAATGCCAAGGTGTAAATAGGCAACGCTGTTTTTGTCTCGGGCTAATTTCTCATACCAATATGAAGATTTTACATAATTGCGCGTTGTGCCTTTGCCTTCGAAATAAAGCCCTGCAATATACAGCCTCGCCTCTGGGTCACCGCGCCGTGCAGATTCCAAAAATTCCAAATAGGCAGTTGGGTAATCGTTTGACTCCAAAGCCTTCTTGCCTTTTGCTAGATCGGCAAATGCCGGCGTGACAACGCTCGCCACCAAAAGTGTCGAGCATAAAAACATTTTTAATAATTTAGATTTCAGATAAATCGGCATTGACAGCATCAAAATATTTACATAATTAACCCGATTTTACCATGCCCAGATTGATTATCTATAAATATGCGGAATCAGCGTTAACCAAACCTAAACGCCCCTTCAGACCAAATTAGCTTGGGTGATTGCGGCCAAGTCGTCGCGACTCACATTGTCGGCTAGCTCTATAACTTTCAAGCCATCTTTTACGACGTCAAACACCCCATAATTGGTTATAATGCGGTCGACCACATTTTTACCGGTTAGGGGCAGGGTGCAGCTCTTCAGCAATTTGGCTTCACCTTTTTTATTGACATGGTCCATAATCACCACCACGCGGCCCACGCCGGCCACCAAATCCATTGCGCCGCCCATGCCTTTTATCAATTTATTGGGTATCATCCAATTGGCCAAATCGCCAGTTTCGCTCACTTCCATAGCGCCCAAAATGGCCATATTTATTTTTCCGCCGCGTATCATGGCAAAACTATCGGCACTGTCAAAATAGGCCGTGCGGTCAAGTTCGGTTATGGTTTGTTTGCCGGCATTAATTAGGTCGGCATCTATGGTTTCATCGGTGGGGAATGGTCCCATGCCCAACATACCGTTTTCTGATTGCAAAGTGACATCCACACCGTCTGGTATATAGTTTGAAACCAATGTAGGTATGCCAATGCCTAGATTCACATACATGCCATCTTTAAGCTCTTTTGCGGCTCGTTCAGCCATTTGATTCCGGTCCCAAGTCATAATAATCCTTTGGCGTGGTTGGTTTAAGTGGCTCAGTTTATAACTGTGCGTTGTTCGATGCGTTTCTCGTGCTTGCCTTTAATCAGCCGGTGCACATATATGCTAGGCGTGTGGATGGCATCAGGGATAAGAGCGCCATCAGCGACAATCTCCTCGACTTCGGCAATACATATTTTGCCACAGGTGGCGACAAGTGGGTTAAAATTACGCGCGGTTTTGCGATAAATTAAATTGCCAAAACCATCTGCCTTCCACGCTTTTACCAGCGCTAGGTCGGCCACGAGCCCGGTCTCTAAAATATGGGTTTGACCGTTAAAATCTTTATGTTCTTTGCCCTCGGCAATAACAGTGCCCACCCCAGTTTTGGTGTAAAACCCAGCAATGCCGGCGCCACCGGCACGCATGCGCTCGGCCAATGTGCCTTGCGGGTTAAATTCTATTTCCAATTCGCCAGATAAATATTGGCGCATAAACTCCGCATTTTCACCAACATAGGATGATATCATTTTGGCTATTTGTTTGGTGGCCAGCAATTCACCCAAGCCAAAATCATCGACACCCGCATTGTTAGAGGCAACAATAAGATTTTTAACCCCGGTACGGCTAATGGCGGTGATCAGATTTTCGGGTATGCCACAAAGGCCAAAACCGCCGACCGCGATGGTCATGCCATCAAACAGTGTTTCGGCCAAGGCGTCATCGGCGTTGGAATATATTTTTTTCATATTAAACCATCCTGACGGCGAGGGCGACCGCTTCGCCGCCACCTATACATAATGAGGCAATGCCGGTAAATTTTTTGCGCACTTTAAGCGCATGAATAAGCGTGACTAAAATGCGTGCACCTGACGCCCCAATCGGGTGACCCAAGGCGCAAGCTCCGCCATTCACATTGACCTTTTCGTCATCTAAACCCAGATCTTCTATCGCCGCCATGGTCACTGACGCGAAGGCTTCGTTGATTTCAAATAAATCAACATCTTGCGCCGACCAATTGAGTGTTTTCAACAAAAGTTGGATGGCAGATACAGGCGCTGTGGTGAACCATTCTGGTTCGTGCGCATAACTTTGGGTGGCCAATATTTCGCATATTGGCGTAAGGCCATGTTTTGCTGCGGTTGAAGCGCGCATCAGCACAAGTGCGGCTGCGCCATCATTTATAGAGCTAGAATTGGCCGCAGTTACTGTGCCGCCTTTTCTAAAAACTGGCCGCAACGAAGGTATCTTATCTGGCCGGGCGTTGAGTGGCCCCTCGTCCTTATCGATCACCACATCGCCCTTGCGGGTGGAAACGGTTACCGGCGTAATTTCGCCTTTAAAGTCGCCATTCTCTGTGGCGTTTTTGGCGCGTGATAAAGACCGCAGTGCAAAAGCATCCTGCGCTTCGCGGGTGAATTCATATTTATCGCAAGTCGCCTCGGCGAATATACCCATCGATTGGCCATCATAGGCATTTTCTAACCCGTCATAAGTCATATGATCGAGCACTTGGCCATGGCCGAAACGCATACCCTTGCGGGCTGTTGGTAATAAATAAGGCGCGTTTGACATGCTTTCCATACCGCCGGCAATGATGATTTGTTCGGGGCGCACATGCAGGCCATCATAGGCCATCATAACGGTTTTAAGACCAGAGCCACAAACCTTGTTAACCGTTGTGGCGACCACTGATTTCGGCAATCCAGCGCCCAAAGTGGCTTGGCGGGCAGGGGCTTGTTTTAGCCCGGCCGACAGCACATTGCCCATATAAACTTCGTCAATATCTGAATTTTTAAGGCCGCTATTTGCAACCGCGGATTTGATGGCGGCGCTGCCAAGCTCGGTGGCGCTAAGGCTTGAGAGGCCACCCTGAAAAGCGCCTAAAGCTGTGCGGGCGTAACTAACAATAACCACTGGATCGTGTTTTAACTGGCTCATATGTCCTCCAAATATATTATATAGCCATCAGTATAGCTTTGACAAATTATTGTGAAACTAGTATTTATACTAGTTAGGTTGACAATATCTAACTGAGGTAAATCTATGCAATTCACTTTAGAAGAGTTGCCTGTGCCATTTGTGTATGCAAAACATCGGGTTATTGAGGATTGCAATTTAAGTTTTGCCAGCCTATTTGGTTATAAGCGCCAAGAATTGTTAGGCAGTGGGTTTCATCTGCTATATCCAAGATTTGCCGATTTTTTGCGCACTGGTGAAATGTGGCAAACCCATATGAGCCACCATAAAACCTATTATGATGAACGCATTATGCGCCACTATAACCAAACCGAGTTTTGGTGTAGGGTTCGGGGGCAATCTAGCCATGCGGATGACCCATTTGCCGCCGCCTTATACAATTTTGAACCGATGAACCGCATAGTCGAACCGAAACATCACCAACTGACTGACCGGCAATTGCAAATAATAACTTTAGTGGCGCAAGGCAAAAAAAACCGCGAAATTGCCCTAGAAATAAACCGGTCTCCTCGCACCGTAGAAATGCACAGAGCCAAAATTATGCAGCAAATAGGTGTGGCCAATGCCGCCCAAATGATTGCTTGGTTTGAGCGTAAAAAAATTGAGTTGTAAATAATTTTGGGTTCTTGACCAGAGCATTGGCAACCAATTGCCATCTGGCAAAAAATACACTAAGTTTGCGTTAACCATAAAGTGTTGAAAAATTTACCAATTACTGCTTGGCTTAAAAACATACTTAACGAGCAAATATTATTGCTTGCTAACAAGTGAATGAAGGACCGGCAATGCGGCCAAAAAAATGACCATAAAGAGTGGGTCTATTGCTGGCTAATATGTTATAATAGATGAATTCACTTGTCATTATTATAAATTACACTATATAGTGGGTATTTAAATTAAAACACATTTTTACAATGTAAATAAGGTGAAATATGTCCGTACATTTTAGCAATAATGTTATTGATCTTATCGGTAACACACCGCTTATTAAATTAGGCAAATTGTCTGAGCAAACTGGTTGTGAGATACTGGGTAAAGCTGAGTTTTTAAACCCCGGGCAATCGATTAAAGACCGGGCTGCGTTATATATAATATTAGATGCCATTAACTCAGGCAAGCTGCGCAAAGGCGGCACAATTGTTGAAGGCACTGCCGGCAATACTGGCATTGGCCTCACTATGGTGGCCAAGGCCATGGGCTTTAACACCGTAATTGTTATACCCGAAACCCAAAGCCAAGAAAAAAAGGATGCCTTGCGTTTGGGCGGCGCAAAGCTAATTGAAGTGCCGGCAGTGCCTTACAAAAACCCCGACAATTATGTTAGATATTCAGGCCGATTGGCCGAAGAACTGGCTGCAACAGACCCTAATGGCGCCATATGGGCCAACCAATTTGACAATGTTGCCAACCGCCAAGCGCATATTGAAACCACAGCCCAAGAAATTTGGAACGACTTAGATGGCAAAGTTGATGGTTTCGTGGCGGCAATTGGCACTGGTGGCACTTTGGCGGGCGTTTCCATCGGCCTCAAAGAGCATGACAAAAACATTCAAATAGCCTTAGCCGACCCACATGGCGCGGCGCTGCATTCATTTTATACCACCGGCACATTAGCCTCGAGCGGAGATTCCATCACCGAAGGCATTGGCCAAGGCCGGGTTACCGCCAATTTAGAAGGCTTTACGCCAGACCATTCTTATAGCGTGCCCGATAGCGAGGCATTGGACATTATATTTGATTTGGTGGTCGAAGAAGGCCTGACTTTAGGTGGCTCTAGTGGCATAAACTTGGCTGGTGCGGTTAAACTTGCCAAGGAAATGGGCCCGGGGCACAGAATTGTGACGGTATTAGGCGATTATGGCAACCGCTACCAAAGCAAATTATTTAATCCTGAATTTTTACGCGGCAAAGGCCTGCCGGTGCCAAATTGGATGTAAAACATGATTTGGTTTTACCGGGAGTTTCGCTCTGATTGCAATTCGTGACATGGTGGCAGATGATGTAGACGCGCTGCAACAGCTATATATGGCGGCGCGCATCGCGACTTTTGATTGGCTGCCACCAAAGCTGTTTAAGCTTGAGGATTTGCAAAAATCGATTGAGGGTGAGTGGGTTTTTGTGGCCATAATAGATGGTGAAATTGCCGGTTTTTGTTCTATTTGGCTGATTGAAAATTTTATCCATAACCTGTTTGTTGCGCCGAATTCACAAGGTGGAAATATTGGTAAGTCGCTGATAAATTATGCTTTTGCTCATGGCTTGAAAAAGCCTGCCCGGCTAAAATGCACAGTTAAAAATACCAATGCCTGTGGTTTTTATACCGCAAATGGTTGGGTGGTTGAACAAGCCAATGTTGAAAATAACAATGACCTTTCAGATGACCCTTATCATCTGTTTGTGCTCACTTGAATTCGGCACTTAATGATCTCAAATAATCAACCACATCAGCTTCAACCATGCCCGTCGCTCTAAATATCTCCGCGGCAAATTGATGCGGCGAAAACCCGCTAGCACTTATGATATTATGGTCATTGACCGCTTTATCGGTATCTATATATAAATTTGAGCCACTATATTTGCTGACATAATCTTCGATAAAGTTGGCGTTATTGCTGGTATGTTGACGCTCATTTAATATGCCGGCGCGGGCGAGTGCCAAGGTGGCACCACAAATGCCAGCAACAATTTTATTGGCACTTAAAAAACTCAAAATTAACGGCGTCATATCTGGGCAATTATCGCTCTCCCAAATTTTACCACCAATGATGACCAATGCATCAAAATTCTCGGCTTTGACATTTTCTAATTTGTATAATGGTGTTGAAATTAACCCAGCTATGCTGGTCACTGGCTCGGCATTTGGCGATGATATTTGTATATTATAACCATAAAACTCTTTGCCAAGAGCTGCAATCGGTGCGAATTCCCAATCGGCATATTCGGGTGTCAAAATTATCGCTAATGCAGGCATAATTGATCTCGTTTTTTGGTTAAATAGGCGATTTCAATGGTATTTTGCGTGAGTTGAATGGCTTTGTCGAGCGTAATTATTGCTGCTGAAATTTGTGCTAACCGTATTTGAAAATCGGCTTTGACGGCATAAAATGGCTGGTAATTTGCCAATTCGTTTTCGCGTTCAATTAAAACCAATTGCCCTAGTAATTTATACTGCAAATCCATATCTGCTAAATTGGTTTGCGCATCAGAAATGATGACATTCATCAGAATAATCGGGCTCGGCTCGAGTTTATAAAGCTGCTCATATAACAGTTTAATTTGTGGCCAATCGGTATTTTTATAGTGTTTCGCATCGGCATGGCAGCAATTGATGGCGGCCAAAAGCTGGTATTTGCCGATATTTTGCTGCGTGAGGGCGGCTATTAACAACGCTTTGCCTTCTGATACCTGTTCGACACGCCAAAGCCGACGATCTTGCTGCGCTAATGTCACAAATTCGCCCGCTTCATTCACCCGCGCATCGATGCGTGATATTTGCAGCAATATTAGCGCCAACAGGCCTTTGGCCTCGGCATTATTTGGCATGAAATGGCAAACATTTCGACACAAAGCCATGGCCTCATTGGCCAAATTGACATTGGTGAGTGCGTCACTTTTTGTGGCCACATAACTTTCGTTATAGATGAAATAAATGGTCGATAATATTACATCCACCCGGGAGACTAATTGGTCTAAATGCGGCAGTTTAAAACTGATGCCGGCGGCTTTTATTTTTTGTTTTGCCCGCACCAACCGCTGCGCCATCGTGGTTTCACTGGTTAAAAAGGCCGAGGCGATTTCTTGCGTGGTTAGGCCGCCGATGATTTTTAACGACAAAGCAATTTGCGCTTGACGGTTAAGCGCCGGGTGGCAGCACATGAATATAAGTTTTAATTGTTCATCATCCATAATATTGGCTGCCGGAATATGTGGGCTGGGCACGTTGCCCCGATGCGTTATCTCATCCGCCTGCCATTTTAGCGTATTTTCACCGGCGGTGAGTTGCGCTTCATAAATGATCAAATCTTGCTTGCTGCGAAAATTCTGCCCGCGGCGCAATATGTCTAACGCTTTGCGATGTGCCGTGGTGATGAGCCAAGCTTTTGTATGGCTTGGGACGCCATTTTTAGGCCAATATTGTAAGGCAGCTAAAATGGCATCTTGATAGCAATCTTCGCACAACTGCAAATCGTGCAACTTACTCATGAGTGATGCGATGACATAACCAGAATCTAATTTGGCAATATCGTGTATTTTTTGTTTCACATTTGGCATAATTGATAGGTGGCGAAATTTGGTGGCGGCATTGGGGGGATGCCGCCATATGCTAAATCTAAGCTTAATTAAATACCATCACTGGGCGAATTTCGATGCGACCGTGCTTGGCCGTTGGTATTTTGGCAGCAATGAGAGTGGCTTCATCCAGATCCTTAGCTTCGATAAGATAATAACCGCCAAATTGTTCTTTGGTTTCGGCAAAAGGACCATCTACAATTTCGGTTTTGCCATTGCGAACGCTAACGGTTGTGGCGGTTGCAACACCTTGGAGGCCGTCGCCAGCAATCATCGCGCCAGACTCTTTTATTTCGGCGGTAAACGCAGTGTAAGCCGCAATATATTGAGTGAAAGCATCACTGCCAGGGGTGGGGCCAAGGGATTCGCTACCGTAAATTAAAAGCATATATTGCATGATTATTTCCTTTTTAAAACTCCACAACATTGTGGCTCATATACTAGACGATTGGCAATAGCCAGTTTCGACATTTATTTTAAAAATAATTTTCATATCCATTTGGGTTAGGCGGATTGGCACTTATTGCCATAAAAAAGACCCACAAAAATTAATTTGTGAGTCTTATAACTTTGTTGCTAATGTTTATTAGCTAGCCATTTGGCGTTTAATAGCGCGTTTATTTGGGCCTTTTTTGGCTTTTGGCTTATACGCATGGCCTTCGCCGGTGCGGGTTGCGCCACCATTTCTAGCGCCAGTGCCTTTGTTTTTAGGTTTAGCCTTTGCCCAACCTTCAGAACGTTTGCTGCTTGGCTTATGATCTGGTTTATGTTCACCAGAACTGCGAGCATCGCGGCGGCTTATGTTAGTGCTATTGTCAGCATCTGACCATGTATCACCACGTTTTTTGCGGCCACCAGTTTTGTGGCTATCAGCGCGGGCGCTTGAGCGGTCATCACCTTGGAACGAGCGTTGATCAGAATATTCTGTATTGCGGCTGCGGCGTGGGCGGTCATTTCTGTCGCCTTCGGCTTTGCGGCCATAACTACGTTCGCCATCTTGGCTACGGCGTGGTGGGCGTGATGAACGGGTTTCATCGCTACCACTGCGTTCTGATATACGTCGAGCAGCACCAGATTCTTTTGATGGATCATAACCTTCACCACCTTCGCCATACAATTTTTTACGCTTATTATCTTTGCGTTTTTTATTGGTACGGAAGCTATCTTTTTTGTCGCCGCGTTTGCCGCGTGAACGGTCATTATCTTGTGAGAAACCACGTTTGTTGTCAGCTTCAGCAGCCATTTCGGCTTCATAGCTACCATAAGTTTCGTTCGCCGCTAGCCCTTCAGGCAATATGCGTTGAATAAGCCGCCATTGTTTATTATCGCGCGGTGTTAAAAACACGATGGCTTTGCCTGATTTGCCATTACGGCCAGTACGACCAATCCGATGGATATAATCTTCAGGCACTTGTGGCAAATCGTTAATGATAACATGTTCGATATGCGGAATGTCCAAACCACGGGCGGCAACATCTGTTGCCACTAGAATGCGGAATTTGTTGGCACGGAAGTTACGAATGATGCGCTCGCGCTTATGTTGGCGTAAATCGCCATGAATGGCTTCGGCATCAATGCCAAGTTTGCGCAACCTATCAGCAGCTTTTTGAGTCATCATACGGGTTTTGCCGAAAATAATGATCGTGCCTTCGCGGTTATTAATTTCTTCTACCAAGGCATCGAATTTGCCTTTTTCAGTCAGACGCAAAGCGGTATGTTCTATTTTTAACGCTTGTTCTGGCGAAGCTTCAATGTCGATGCGTTTCGGGTCGGTAAGATATTTTCTAGAAAGTTTAACAATATTTTTAGGGATTGTCGCACTGAACATAAGCACCTGGCGTTCTGCGCTCATATGTTCGAATATTTCATCGATCTGAATGCCGAAGCCCATATCGAGCATACGGTCAGTTTCGTCCAACACCACAAAGTTACAATGGTAAAAGCTTAATGTACGACGGTTCAAATGGTCGTTAATACGGCCAGGTGTGCCAATGATGATGCGCGGGTTTTGGCGCAATGTTTTAAGCTGTTTATCCATGCTTTCGCCGCCAATAATGCAGACGCTACCGATTTTAGATTTACGGCCCAGTAATTTATTGGCAACTTCATACACTTGCTTTGCAAGCTCACGGGTTGGCAATACAACCAAGGCGGTTGCCTTTGGGTTTAATAATATGTTGGTAATCAGCGGCACTAAAAACGCGGCGGTTTTACCTGTACCTGTTTGGGCACTGCCCAAAATATCTTGGCCCTCAAGTGCAACCGGTATGGCGCTTTCTTGAATGGGGGTCATTTTTGTGAATTCCATGGCTGCAAGCGTGTGTTGCAGCGCCTCTGGAAGATCCAGATCGCTATAGTTTGACATCGATTTTCTCTCTCTTATAGAGGTTAATAGAGTGCTAAAAATTCATCTCTATATAACCAAACTTAAGAGAATCTGATCGAGTAGAATTTCCTGCATCCTTTTATCTACATCTATAAGATAGTAAGACGCAGATCAAAGTGATAAGCCGTCCAATAAGCTTGTTCGTTTTTAATGTCAACTTATTAATGGATATTAGGCTCAATTTAGCTGTATTTATGCGAAAAAGCGTCCAATATCGCACATTCTGGCTTATTATCGCCATGGCAATTGTCAGATAAATGTTGCAAAGTGGCTTTCATTTTTTGGCTATTTACAATCAATTCATCCAATTGGGTGATTTGTTTTGACACCAACTCCTTCACATCCTTACTGGCTCTTTTTTCGTTCTGATACATGCCTAACAATGCGCGGCAATCTTCTATCGAAAAGCTTAAACCCCGCGCCATCTTTAAAAAACTTAAAGTGTTTACATGGCCATCACTATAATCCCGATAGCCATTATGTCTGCGGTCGGGATGAATCAGATCTATATCTTCATAATATCTGATGGTTTTGGCATTTAGGCCGGTTATTTTGGCTGCGTTACCAATGTTCATTTGTTACCCTCCAAATTTATTTTTCTGAGCCGAAGCGCGTTGAAAATGACTGACACAGATGACAAGCTCATGGCCGCAGCGGCAAATATTGGTGACAATAATATGCCCACAAATGGGAATAATATCCCTGCCGCAATTGGGACACCGGCAACATTATATATAAAGGCGAAAAACAAGTTTTGTTTGATATTGCTCATCGTGGCATCGGACAGATGTTTAGCTTTAACAATGCCCATTAAATTGCCACCCACCAAAGTAATGCCAGCACTTTCTATGGCCACGCCTGCGCCAGTCCCCATGGCGATGCCGACATTAGCTTGCGCCAGAGCCGGGGCATCATTAATGCCATCGCCAGCCATAGCCACCACATGTCCATCGGCTTGCAATTGTTTTACCAAGGCAATTTTATCCGAAGGTAGCATAGAGAATTTGACCTCATCAATGTTAACCGCTGCCGCAATGTTATTGGCACTTTGGGCGATGTCGCCTGTCGCCATAATGACTTTTACACCTAATTTATGTAATTTCTCGATGGCGAATTTGCTATCGGGTTTGACCGCATCTGCCACAAATATTATGCCCACTGCCGCACCGTCTATAGCCAAGTAAAGTGGCGTATTGCCACTGTCGAGTTTGTTTTGAGCCTCGCCGGATATGGCGTTGAAATCTACCGATAGATTTTGCATAAACTTCAGATTACCAACCCGTATATTTTTGCCATCAATTTGCGCCTTAATGCCCAGACCGGTCACCGTTTCGAACTGCTCTGTTTCGGCAAACCCAATATTATATTGATTGGCATAATCTTGCACTGCAAAGGCCAGTGGATGGTCGCTAAATTGTTCAGCGGAATTGACAAATTTTATAATATCTTGCGTAGAATATTCATCATGCATGCAGAAAATATCAATCACTTCTGGTTTGCCATGGGTTATTGTACCGGTTTTATCGACGATGAGAATGTCCACCTTGGCCATTTTTTCTAGCTGTGCGGCATTTTTAATCAGCACCCCGTTCTTAGCGCCTTTGCCCATAGCCACCATAATAGACATCGGAGTGGCCAAGCCCAAAGCACAAGGGCAGGCGATGATAAGCACACTAACTGCCGCGACCACGGCATAACTTAATTTTGGGTCAGGGCCAAAATACATCCACGCTAAAAACGCCAAGGCAGCCGCTGCAAAAACGATGGGCACAAAATAGTTAGACACTTTATCGGCCAAAGATTGGATCGGCGCACGTGACCGCTGGGCTTCACCCACCATTTTGATGATTTGAGCTAAAATGGTTTCATTGCCTAATTTTGTGGTTTTTAAATCAAACCCGCCAGACCCATTTATAGTGCCGCCAATAACCGCATCGCCCACTTGTTTGGCGATCTGAGTTGGCTCACCGGTGACCATTGATTCATCGACATAACTTTTACCATTGGTGATCACACCATCTAGCGGGATTTTTTCTCCCGCCCGCACCCTTAATATAGCCCCTTTAACAATTTGAGCCACTGGCACATCACTCTCCTTACCGTCTTTGGCGATCACGTGGGCAAAATCGGGTGTTAAGTTCATTAATTGTTTAATCGCGTTGCCAGTCTTTTCTTTTGATCTGATTTCCATAATTTGACCGAGCAACACCAAGGCGATGATCACCCCGGCGGTCTCAAAATAAACCGGTATCACTTGCATGTCATTTAACATCGAATCGGGGAAGATATCTGGCAGGAATGTAGCCGTGATCGAATAGGCATAGGCCGAAAATGTACCAACACCAATGAGTGTGAACATATTTAAATTCATAGATTTGAACGAATTAATGGCGCGCTCGAAAAACGGTTTACCTGCCCACATAACTGGTGTGGCCATGGCCAAGCCAAGCCATTGACGTTCCAACCCGCTGAGGCTTGGCACTAGGTTGACACCAAAGATATGGTCGCTCATTTCAATGACTAATAATATGAAAGCCAACGGCGCGGCCACCCATAAGCGCCGGGTAAAGTTTATTAATTCTGGGTTCACTTGATCTGAAGGCATATCCATAACCTCTAATGCCATGCCGCAAATGGGGCAAATGCCCGGTGCGTATTCTATAATTTCTGGATGACAGGAACAGGTGTAGCGGGTGCCTTTAGGCGCGTTTTCACTGGCTTTTGCCGCGTCTATTTTATGTTGACCAGATAAATAATATTCGGGTTTTGGCACAAATTTATCGTGGCATTTGGGGTTGCAAAAATAATATATCTCGCCATCGTGAGTATGGCGCTTTTTGGTTTCGTTGGCTGTGTCGACTTTCATGCCGCACACCGGGTCGATGGCGAATATTTTATCGGTTGGCTTTTCGGTGGCCGCATTTGATGCTTGAGTTGAATTTGCCATTTGAAACTCCTTAATTAAATGATGTGCCTTTCACTAAACATTCCAGCGACTGGAAAGTCAAGGGTGATGTTGGCTGTTAATATGTTGTTAATTATATTCAGTATAGATGATGGCATGGGGAGGTTTAGAAGCAATGTCATTACTAAAAATAAAAATCAAAAAGACAGTTTCTCAAACAGCGGAATCAGATGAAATCGAACAGCCGGAAACCATTGATAGTAAAGAGATATTAAAAGATATCTCTGAAGAATTAAATTATGTTGGCGTGAATATTGCCGAGGTTTCGCAAGTAATTATGACCACCAACCAATCACAATTAGTATTAGAAGACCGATTCGATGATTTGTCCACGGCGGTGACTTTAACCTTGTCTGCAAATCAAAAAATATCCGATGCGGTTAAAATAGCCGAACAAACCACCCAAAATTTAGGCTCTAAAGTTAACGAATCAGGCCAAAAACTAGATGAGTCTGTGACAGAAATTGCTGAGCTTGTGACCATTGTGAAAAACATCACGACACATCTGACCGGTTTGCAGCAATCTTTAGGCAGTGTGACCGCGGTGGCTGAAGCCATTCAAACCATTGCCAGACAAACCAATTTATTGGCGTTAAATGCCACGATTGAAGCTGCGCGTGCCGGCGAAGCGGGCAAAGGATTTGCCGTGGTGGCAGCCGAAGTGAAAAACCTTGCAGACCAAACCAGCACAGCCACTGCCCAAATTGACAGCACGTTGAATGCTTTGCGTGATGAATCCGTCACTTTAATTGAGCTTAGTGACAGCGCTATGGAACATATTGACCATGTGCACCAGAGCACAGGCGAGCTTAAAAATGAAATATCCGGTTTAGGGGATGCGTTTGATGAAATTAACGCCAGCTCTAAAACCATTTCTAAAAATGTAGAGAGCAATAATGCCGATATGAAAAACTTCTCCAATGTTATTATCGACATTAAAGAACATGTTGAGGATAACAGCAAGCAGCTGATGCACGCCACCCAAGAAATGCAAAAAACTGCCACGATTTCAGATAATTTGGTTGGCCGAGTGGCCACGTCTGGCATAGAAACATTTGACTCAAAATCTATATATTTAACCATTGATAGCGCCAAAAAAGTGGGCCAGCTATTTGAACAAGAAGTGGCAAAAGCCAGTATTTCTATGGCTGATTTGTTCGATTTTAGCTATACAGAAATCAAACAATCTGAGCCACTGCAACATGAGACCGGTTTTACCCGCTTTGCCGAGCGTGTATTGGTGGATTTGCAAGAACAAGTGTTGGCCGCCGATAGCCAATATATATTGGCCATATCGACTGACATTAATGGCTATATACCCATGCACAATAAGCAATATTCCAAACCATTATCCAATGACCCATTGTGGAACGCTGCCAATTGCCGTAATAAACGCATATTTAACGATGCCGTTGGCTTATCGAGCGCTCAAGATACAAATGAGTTTTTGTTCCAAACCTATAACCGTGATATGGGCGGCGGCAAATTCGTCATCCTCAAACATGTGTCTGCGCCTATCTATGTGAACGGCAAACATTGGGGCGCGTTTCGGCTTTCATATACGCTGGATTGATAGATAAAACTTGATTCTGATGAGCTGAGCCTATTTAATAACCTCAAAGAGGGAATTATAAATGTTAGACGGCTGGCTCATTGTCACCATTAGTTTGGCTTATATTGGGGCGCTGTTTTTTGTCGCCTGGTGGGGCGACAGAAATAGGGACAAACCTCAACATGGGTTTGTGCGCGCCGTTACTTATAGCATTTCCTTGGCAGTATATTGTTCATCTTGGACATATTATGGCGCTGCCGCCACCGCCACATCGTCTGGTTGGCATTATTTTGCTATTTATCTTGGGCCGGTTTTAACCTTTGTATTCTGTGGTCGGTTTATCCAAAAATTGGTATTTGTCGGCACCAAACAGCATAGCTCTTCTATTGCCGATTTTATCGCCGCCCGTTATGGCAAAAGCCAAAATTTAGCGCTGATGATTGCCTGTTTTGCGGTTATTGGTAGCCTGCCTTATATTGCGTTGCAGTTAAAATCCATTAACACCAGCTATCAAATTATATCAGCGCCGATTATTGGCGGCAGCGAAGCCTTTATCGTCGGGCCTAACTTGGCCGAATGGGCAAATGAACTTGTCATCGCGCTTATGTTGGCGTTTTTTGCCATTATGTTTGGCACCCGCCATATAGATGCCACCGAACATCACCGTGGTCTGATGACCGCAGTTGCGTTTGAATCGATCATTAAATTGGTGGCGTTTTTAACGGTTGGGCTATTTATAATTTACTACGTGATGAGCGGGTTTGACGACTTATGGCTACAGGTCGAAGCGCTAAACCTGAAACAAGACTTGTTTTCTGTCAATCAGATAGACACAAGGTTTGTGACCATGGTCGTATTGAGCATGTCGGCCATCATATTTTTACCGCGCCAATTTCATGTGGCAGTGGTGGAAAATAACGATGTTGGCGATGTGAAACATGCGCGTTATATATTGCCTATATATTTACTTTTGGTGAGTTTGGTGCTGGTGCCAATTATTGTTGGTGGCATCAATACACTGCCTGCCGATATGCAAAATCCTGAGCAGTTTATTTTGAACATTCCGTTATTCAACAATGAAAACACCTTGGCGATTTTGGTATTTTTGGGTGGTTTTTCGGCGGCAACGGGCATGGTGATTGTGGCGTCTATTACGTTGAGCACCATGGTCAGCAATGACATTATTATGCCACTCATTGTGCGGTTTAAATTCATAAATATGGATGACAATGATTTCAGCCGCTGGTTAATTAACATCCGCCGTGGCGCGATTGTGGTGATGATGCTGATGGCCTATGCTTATTACCGCGCCTCTAGCACCGAAATGTTAGCCAGCATTGGCCTCATATCGTTTGCGGCGGCCATCCAATTTGCGCCGGCGATTATTGGCGCTATTACCTGGCGGCGCGGGCATAGAAATGGCGTAAAAATTGGCCTTAGCTTGGGCTTTTTAACTTGGTTTTACACTCTGTTGCTGCCAAGTTTAGACATCGGATTTATCAATGAAGTGGTGGCCGAAAATGGCTTATTTGGCGGCGGTTGGTTTAAGCCGCATGCCCTATTTGGGTTTGATTTTGGCGACCCATTAACCCATGGCGTGGTGATGAGCCTCATCGTCAACATTGGCTGTTACGTCTATTTTTCCATAAAATCAGTGCCCAGTCTGTTGGACAGTATGCAGGCGGCGGCTTTTGTCGACAATCGCGATGCACCGTCTCTAACCCCGCATATAGACGACCAAGACACGATGCTACGGGTGTGGGATTTGAAAAATTTGGCCACAAAAATATTGGGTTTTAACCAAAAACAAGATTACATTATCGGTCTACAGAAAAAATATAACAAAATATTCCACCTGAATGACAAAATAGATTTTGATGTGGTGCAGTATACCGAAGAAATGATCGCCCGGGCCATCGGCGTTTCATCTGCCCATAAAGTGATGGCGGGTGCGCTTAAAGGCACGAAGTTGCAAATAGATGACATCATTCATTTATTGGGCGATACCAGCAAGGAAATAGCCTTTAACCGAGAAATTCTGCGCTCAACATTGGAATATATTGGCCATGCAATTTATGTGATGGACAGCTCGCAAAATATCATTGCGTGGAACAAAAAATATGTCGATATGGCGGGTTATGCCGAAGAATATATGTATGTGGGCAGGCCGGCATCTGACCTGATACGATTTAACGCCCAAAATGGCGAATATGGCGATATAGATGTGGAAGCGGTGGTCACCCAACGTAAAGAAAGCTGGAAAAAGAATATACCCAGAAATGTCACCCGCACCCGACCTGATGGCACAATATTGCAAATTCTATCCAACCCGATGCCGGGTGGCGGCACGGTGGTGAGTTTTACCGACATCACCAAATTGGTCGATTTTGAAAATGCGCTAAAAGAAAAAGATGAGAATATTCAATTCTATACCGACAATGTGCCGGAAATTATTTCGTTTGTAGATAAAAATGAAAAGCTCGTATTTGCCAACAAAGCGTTTCATGCCACTTGGAATTTTTTAAAAGAAGAAATTATTGGTCAACATATTAAAGATGTATTGGGGGCGGCCAGTTACCATGTGCAACAGCCACATATAACCAAAGTATTGCAAGGCCGGAAACAAACTTTTGATGTCGAGATTTTTAGGCCCAAAATTGGCACCCGCTATACCCAAGTGTCCTACGCCCCTCAAATAGATGATAATGGCGAAGTCGGCGGCTTTTTTGCCATTTACCAAGACATTACTGACCGGCGAAAAGTCGAATTAGAATTAAAAGACAGCCATGAAAACCTCGAGCGACGGGTGGCCGTTCGAACCGAAGAATTGTCTGAATTGAACGCCAACCTAGTGCAAGAAATAGAACATCGGGTAGAAATAGAAGAGCAATTACGTGATGCCAAACAACTGGCAGAAACCGCTACCAAAAGTAAAACCCGGTTTTTAGCCGCTGCTAGCCACGATTTGTTGCAACCCTTAAATGCCGCACGCCTATTCACCTCGGTATTAGAAGAAGATTTTGCCAATGATGACGAGAGTGAAACCAAGGAAATTATTAAAAATATATCTGAATCGCTAAAATCATCTGAGCGGTTGTTAAACGCTTTGCTGGATATTTCTAAATTAGATGGTGGCGGTGTTGAAGCCGACAATACAGTGTTTCCGGTCAGTAAGTTGCTAAACTCACTCAGTGTTGAATTTTCTGTAGTGGCGGCGCAAAAAGGCATCACCCTTAGAACCGTACAGAGTAATGCAACCATCCATTGCGACATTGGCCTGCTTTACTCGATATTGCAGAATTTTGTATCCAACGCCGTTAGATATACCGCAACGGGCAAAATATTATTGGGCTGTAGGCGGCAAAACGAGCATATTTTAATTGAAGTTTGGGACACCGGCATCGGCATTGATGCCGACAATATTAGTGAAGTTTTCCAAGAATTTAAACGCCTAGACAATTGGGCGACCCGGCAAGAAAAAGGTCTTGGTTTGGGTCTGGCCATTACCGAACGCATAGCAAGTGTAATAAATTGCAAAATTAGCGTCAGTTCGGTTGTTGGTAAAGGTTCGGTATTTAGGGTGGCTGTGCCCATTTCGGGCATTGCTTATAAACATCAAGAAAATATTGTGACCCCGAGGCAAGAAGAAATTTTGAAAGGCATAAACGTCATAGCCGTAGACAATGAGCAGATAATTTTAGACGGCATGAAAAAACTTCTCACCCGCTGGCAATGTGACATCTCCACCGCTACTAATTTTAACCAAACCATTGAATTGGTAGATCAAAAAGAAAAAATAGATGTCATTTTTGCCGATTACCAACTGGATAATGACGAAACCGGGCTAGAATTATTATTGCATTTGCGAGATGAATACCGCATCGATTTTAGCGGGTATATAGTGACCGCTGACAAAACCAAAGAAGTGCATGCCAAAATTTCGGAGGCTGGGTTTAAAATTATTCAAAAACCGGTGGACCCTGCCATCTTACGGTCCGCGCTGTTGAGTGCAAAACAATTGCGCAATGCTTAATGCGTAAAACCTAATGAGCGTAGAATAATGGCGCAAAGCCTGAGCTATTTGGTATTTTTTTCTAAATTTTGGGCAAAAATAACCGCCTGAGTCCGTGAACTAATGTTCAGCTTTTTAAATATCGCGGTAATATGAGTTTTTATGGTTGATTCGGAAATATCCATTTTAAAAGCAATTTGTTTATTTAACAGGCCTTCACTTATCGCCATAAACACTTTGGATTGTGTCGGCGTGAGGGTTGAAAACAGCTTCGAAAATTCATTAAAATTAGTTGGTCTGTCGGAGTTGCGAATGGCATTGGCGTCTATATCTGGCCACCAAGATTGCCCCTCAAACACATTATTTATTGCCTCACGTATAATTGATAAATCGGCTGATTTAGGTATGAAACCAGAAGCCCCAAAATCGATGGCATTCTTAACCATGTCTGGCTCTTCACTGGCCGATACTATGACGATGGGCGTAAGTGGATAGGCCTGTTTATACATAATTAGACCGGCAAAACCATCGCTATCGGACATATGAATGTCGAGCAATAATAAGTTCACATGGTCTTCTTGAGCCAAGATGGTAGAGGCCTCAGCAAGTGAGCTAACTTCCATAATTTTGGCATTTGTAGAAATTTTGCGGATGGCTTGTTTGAGCGCTGCCCTAAATAAAGGGTGATCATCTACAATGACAACTTTCTTAACCATGCGGCCTCTTTACAATTTGAATCAACGTAATAAAACAACCTAGGATATGAGATAAGGTATTTTACCCAATAAGTAACCTCATACCATGGTCTTACGCAATCTCCTAATTTAGGACTAGGAAATTGTTATAAAATTGATTTAAATCAATGAGTTAGATGATTTCATAAGAATACATAAGACCAACGTCCAATAACTTTTTGTTCAGAATAGCCCGAAAGTTTGGCCGTTAGAAAAATTATTTCTGAAAAATAAAAGCAATACACAGAATTTGATTTTTTTGATATTGTTATTTGGTGCGCGTTTTGGCCAATAATCAAAAATCACAAGAGGGAGAATTTATCGTGACAAAGAAGTCTGATATTTCAAAAACTGTATCTCGTCGTTCTATATTGAAAGCTGGTGCCTTAGGTACAGCTGCAATGAGCGCACCAATGTTTTATGCAAAAAATGCATGGGCAGAGTCTCAAATTGGTAACTACCCAATTGAAGGCGACACCGTAATGCTTGGTTTTAACGTACCACAAACCGGCGCTTATGCCGATGAGGGTGCTGACGAATTACGTGCTTATAAATTAGCTGTACAACATCTTAATAATGGTGGTGGCATGCTAGAGACTATGACACCAAATAAACTAACTGGTGCTGGCATTCTAGGCAAAAAAGTTGACTTTGTTGTGGGCGATACCCAAACCAAAGCTGACGCCGCTCGTACATCTGCTCGTCGGATGATTGAACGTGATAAAATTATCATGCTTACTGGTGGTTCATCATCAGGCATCGCGATTGCTCAGCAATATCTGGCTTCAGAAATGGGCATTATCTTTATGGCTGGTCTTACGCATAGTAATGACACAACTGGTAAAGACAAACGCCGTTATGGTTTCCGCCATTTCTTTAATGCTGAAATGACTGGTATTGCGCTTTCACCAATTTTGGCTGATACATATGGCAAAGACCGTCGTGCTTTCCATCTAACAGCTGATTATAGCTGGGGTCATACACAACATGACGCTATGAAACGTGGCACAGAAGCCCAAGGCTGGACAACTGTAAACAACCTTATGACACCAGTTGGTGGCCCTGACTTTAGCCAATATCTAACCGCTGTTTTGGCATCTGACGCTGACGTACTTGTGCTTAACCATTATGGTAAAGACATGGTCAACTCACTAACTCAAGCTGTTGAGTTTGGTATGCGCGAATTGCAAAAGAATGGCAAAACCATGGAAGTTGTGGTTCCGTTATTCTCTCGTCTGATGGCGCAAGGTGCTGGTTCGTCTGCCATTCAAGGTGTGCTGGGCACAACTAACTGGAACTGGACATTGCAAGATGCTGGTTCTAAAGCTTTTGTTGAAGCGTTCCAAGCTGAATATGGCTTCCCTCCTTCAATGGCGGCTCACACATGTTATTGCCAAACTCTTCTATATGCTAACGCTTGTGAAGTTGCGGGTACATTCTACCCACCTGAAGTTATCAAAGCACTTGAAGGCTTTGAATTTGACGGCATGGGTAACGGCCCAACTCTTTACCGTGCTGAAGATCATCAGTGCTTTAAAGACATTTTGGTTGTTAAAGGTAAATCACCTACAGACAAAACAGGTGAGTTTGACCTGCTTGAAATTGTGGGCACAACACCTCGCGATGTTGTTACTTATGATGCAAGCATCTTTGGTGGCGAACTTGGCCCTTACGAACCTGTATAGGGTTTAATAGACGTAGCGGCAACTCCACTGTTAAAGGTTTAGTTGCCGCTTTTTTCTTACATATTCTCATTGCAACGAAGCGCATTCGCGTAATTTAACTATTTATAGTAATGTAAACTGGTTTTCGTTTAATGATTGAGGTGGACAGTGAATAATTTTTTCTTACAAACATTAACAGGACTGCAGATTAGCGCCTTATATATGCTCATTGCGCTAGGTCTGACTCTTGTTTTTGGCACATTGGGTGTGGTTAATTTTGCCCATGGCGCGCTTTTCATGTTGGGTGCATATTTTGCGGTTGAAATTGCGAGCCAATTTGGCTTCGAAGTCGCAATAGTAGCGGTTCCCATTTTATTATTTATAGTCGGCGTGGCATTAGAGCGTGGCCTGATTAGGCATTTTTACGAACGCTCCCATACCGATCAGATTTTGGTAACATTTGGCCTTGCCATTGTCATTGGTGAAGTTTTAAAAACCATTTACGGTGCCAATAACATACCGTTTGCAAAACCAACTTGGGGCACAGGCATTTTGAGGCTGGACGAATATCTACCCTTCTTAGATGGGGCGGTTTATTACCCGAAATGGCGTTTAATTCTTGTGGTTGTGAGCTTTTCGACTGTCGCGGCTCTGTTTATCTTACTACAATTTACAAAATTTGGCCTTATCGTTCGCGCTGGTATGCGTGACAGCCAAATGATCGCTTTCTTAGGTGTCAACATCACCCGCCGCTTTACCATTGTGTTTGGCATCGGCTCGATTATCGCCGCTATAGCCGGAATTTTTGGCGGGCCAATCACTCAGGTGGAGCCAGAACTGGGTATGAAATTGCTCATTCCGTCATTTCTGGTTGTGGTTGTTGGTGGTATGGGCTCATTGCCCGGCGCCGTGCTGGCGAGCTTAATTTTTGGCATGGCGATTAGCTTCACCGCTGAATACGCGCCAATACAACAGATAATAATTTATCTCATTGCTGTAGTGATTCTGCTGGTCAGACCACGTGGCTTAATGGGTAAAAAAGGATTGATGGAATAATGATTAGTCTAGTTTCGATTCTTAAAAGATTTCCACTCACCATATTTGCGTTAGTGGTATTAAGCCTACCGTTCTGGTTTCCTTATATTGGCGGCTATGTTGGCCTCGCCACCAAAATGACCATTTGGGCATTGTTTGCTCTGGGCTTTGACTTATTGCTTGGTTTCACCGGCTACTTGTCATTTGGCCACGCTATATTCTTTGGTATGTCGGCTTATACAACTGGTTTAATGTTTAAGCATTTCTCTGCTGAAATTATTCCGGCCATGATCATTGCAGTCATTGTAGGTACATTGGCATCGGTGGCGGTTGGGTATCTGACCATGAAGCGATCGGGTATTTATTTCTCGATCTTGACTTTAGCCTTTGGCGAAATGTTACATTCATCCGCGCTATCGACCTTTGGTTGGTTCACTGGTGGTGAAAACGGTTTAACTTTGCCAGATCTGCGCCCCGTATTGTTCGGCATTAGAATGGACGGTCTTACCATGTATTTCGTGACCGCATTTTTCTTAATCGTTGGTTATTATATCGCCATGCGCATCAGCAAATCGCCGTTTGGATTGATATTGCGGGCGATAAAATCCAATTCTCAGAGGCTAGAATATACCGGCATTGACGTGCAAAAATATAAGTTAGGTGCGTTTGTTCTTTCTGCAGTTTATGCATCCGTAGCGGGTTCTCTTATGGTGGTATATGAACCCTATGTGGGCACTGAATACCTTCATTGGTCTACATCGGGTGAATTGGTAATTATGTCAGTTATGGGCGGTTTAGGCACCCTTATTGGGCCAATAATTGGCGCATGGTTTATGCTTTATTTTGAAAACGTACTTTCCGTGCCTTTGGGCGAAGAATGGTTGTTGGTACTTGGCCTAATCTTTATGGCCGTGGTTATCTTCCTGCCGGGTGGATTTGTAGACGGCGTTAAGAAATTATACAATAAGTTGACAAAAAATTCTGCTGATGTGGAGGGTAAATAATATGTCTCAAGAGCCTATGTCAGATGTGATGCTTGATTGTTATCAAGTTTCCAAAAATTTTGGTGGCCTTCAGGCGCTGGATAATGTGAGTTTTCGTGTCAAAGAAGGTACAATTCATTCTTTAATTGGGCCAAATGGTGCTGGTAAAACAACATTGTTAAATGTAATTACCGGCATGATCACCCCAACAAAGGGTAGTGTTTCATTCAACGGCAAGCCATTGGGCAATATATCGCCGCACGAAATCAACCAACTGGGCATGGCAAAAGTGTTTCAAACACCTGCCATTTTCCCAGAAATGACTTTGCTGCAAAATGTGTGTATTCCAGCTCTTGCCGCGCGTGATGGCGCTTTTAAACTAAATATGTTTCAGCTTTTAAGCAAGGGTGGCCAGATCGAAAGTTTTGCCGAGGAAACCTTGGTTGAAGTTGGGCTTCAAGGTGTAATGCACAAGGAGGCTCGCTTTTTATCTCGTGGCGACAAGCGACGTTTAGAACTTGCAATTTGTTTGGCTCATCGGCCTAAAATACTATTGTTGGATGAACCGACTGCCGGCATGGCACGTCATGAAACAGAACAAACCATTGAGTTATTACGTGAAATTTCAAAGCGTGGTATGACAAAAGTGATTGTCGAACATGACATGAATGTCGTGTTTGCATTGTCCGATACAATCACTGTATTGGCACAAGGAGCAGTTATTGCCGAAGGTACACCTGACGAAGTGAAGGGTAACCCTAAAGTTATTGAAGCCTATTTAGGTGAGGAGCAAGAATGAGCATGTCAGAAAATAAGAGCTTTCTCTCGGTTAAAAATATTCATTCTTATTATGGCGAAAGCTATATTGTGCAGGGCATATCATTTGATGTGGCTGAGGGTGAAATTGTGGCATTGCTTGGCCGTAACGGTGCGGGCAAAACCACAACTTTAAAAACCTTGGCACGGGCGCTTGACCCTAAACTTAAACAGGGTGAAATTTACCTTGGCGGGGTGAAATTACACGAGCTGAAAGCCCATGAAGCGGCGCAAGCTGGGGTGCAATTGGTGCCTGAAGACAGGCGCATTATACCCGGCTTAACGGTTGAAGAAAACCTCATCATCGCGCAAGTTGCGCCCACTAAAGGTTGGGAAATTGACCGCATTTATGAGCATTTCCCTCGGTTGGCAGAACGTCGCAAACAAGACGCGACTTCGATGTCTGGCGGTGAACAACAAATGCTAGCTGTGGCGCGCGCCTTGGCGAGGGATGTGAAACTATTGCTACTTGATGAACCATATGAGGGTTTAGCCCCTATCATTGTTCATGAAATTGAATCTATTTTGCAAGAAGTGAAAAAAATTGGCATCACCACCATTATTGTTGAACAAAATGCCGTAGCTGCACTTAAATTGGCCGATAGCGCCATTATATTGGACACTGGAGAAGTGGCATTCAGGGGCACCGCGAAAGAAGTGCTCGATAATAAAGAGTTGAGAGAAGAGTATTTGGCTATCTAAATATTTTAATTTTAATGTACTTTATGACTTTAAGGCGCTTCATTTATGAGGCGCTTTTTTTGCCGCTTGCGCAACTATGGGAATTGCTGTAATTCAAGCTTATGGAAAAAGAAATCATAAAATTACAAGAAACTGTAGCGCATCTGGGCATCGAAATTGCCGAATTGGGTGACGAAGTGTATAGTCAACATAAAGAAATTTCTGCGCTGAAACAATATATCAAAATTGTCGAAGCCAAATTTCAGGCGGCGATGGACACTGAGTCGAATATAAACCAACCACAAGATGACGCACCACCCCCGCATTATTGAATTTGATTTAGGCACGTTATGAAAAAACAAAAACGCACCCCGTTTGAACATGAAATTGTATTGGGTAAAAATATATGGCGTTGGCGCGACCATTTAAAGTTGGGGCCAAGAGATATTGGCAAAAAACTCAAAATGACCGAAAAACAATATTTACAACTTGAGCGTGGCGCGTTTGTGCCGTTGCCCAAACTTGAAATTATTGGCAAAGTGTTGGGTCAACCTGTGCAAAAACGCGACATACGCCGAATCTCCTTTTTGCGTAAATTGGAAAAAGAAACTGGTATTGAACAAGTTGATTTAATAGGTATTTATAACGAAATTTTGCCTCATCCCGAATTTGAAGAATAGCCGAGAATATTCTTAATCAGCCGAGAAAATATATTGTGGCCAGTGGCTATAATCTCGTCGGGGAAATTGAAATCCGAATTATGCAATTGCGGTTGATCTTCACCAGAACCGAGCAAAAACATGGCCGAATGGCTTACACTGGCAAACTGGCCAAAATCTTCAGACGCGCGCCACGATTGGCTTAGTTCGATCATATCGGCATTCTCATCTAAACAAGCGGTGCGAATTAAGTCGGTGGCGATCTCATCATTTATAGAAGCCTCAAATATCTCATCATAACTAACGTCATAGCCTAAATTATATTTTTGGCTGATTTTTTGGGTAAATACATCTAAGCGATGAGTCAATTTAGTTAGCAGCCCATCGCTTTCTGAGCGCAGAGTTAGCATAATTTTGGCATAACCGGCGGTAATGCCAAATGATTCCTCACCCAAAGCGGCATGCGATATTGAGGTCAGAGTAAATTCTTCATATTCTGAGAAGTCAGCATTTATAACGGCCACTTCACGCAGTATATCGCATAAAGCATCGCTGGGGTTTATGCCATTTTCCGGGTGAGAGGCGTGAGATGTTTTGCCAATCAACTCAATTTTCATGCCTTTAGATGCGCAGTTAAAATAGCCATTTTTAACTCCAATCCGGTGTTTTTTCATTTTTGGCATATTGTGTAAAGCAAAACTATATTTGGGCGCAAGCTTATTAAACTTCAACGCTTCGACCAAGGGTTTTGCACCTTTGCCAGTTTCTTCTGCCGCTTGAAATACCAGTATGACCCGACCACTATGTGGCCTTTGTTGGTGCAATTTTAACGCCATTGATGCCACAATTGCCATATGACCATCATGCCCGCAGGCGTGAGCGACTTTTGCATATTGAGAGCGATATTTGACGGTACCAGTTTCTTGAATGGGCAGCGCATCCAATTCGCACCTTATCAGCAGTGTAGGGCCTTCATGCTGGCCATTATACACAATGGCAAAACTGTTGCCCGCGAGGTTAGGAAATATCTCATCGGGTTTAAACTGCTCTATAAATTCTGACACAGATTTTGCAGTGCTAATTTCTTGTCCAGATATTTCTGGTTTGCGATGCAAATTTTGGCGAAAATGGTTCAGCATTTCTAATTCGGATGGTTTTAACATAATGGCTCAATAATAAGTGTTATAACCCAACCTAACCAGTTTTACGGAAGCTATCAATATCTGCTATATGATTTTTAACTTTTTCTATCGGCATGGGCCGGCCATAATAATAACCTTGGCCAAAATGACAGCCCGCAGCTTTGAGCAATAGCGCCATGTCTTCGGTCTCTATGCCTTCTGCAAGCACTTGTTTGTCTAGCGAATGGCCAAGGGCAATGATGGTAGAAATAAGCGCGTCTGATTGTTTAGATTGCCCAATATTTTTGATAAAACTTCTATCTATTTTAATTTTATCAATGGGCAATTCGGTTAAATATTGCAAACTCGAATATCCGGTTCCAAAGTCATCCATGGCTATTTTTACGCCCAATTTTTGAATGGCGGCCAGTGTTTTCACCACATGTGCCATATTATCCACCATTGCACTTTCGGTAATTTCCAATTCTAAGCGGTTAGCTGGCATGTCATATTGCAATAGATATTTGCTACACAAAGCCGTCATATCACTATTTTTAAATTGCATAGCCGATACATTGATCGCCACGGTTAAATGGCTTGGCCAAGCGGCTGCGTCGCGACAACCGATATTTAGAACCAATTCACCTAATTCATCAATCAGGCCAAATTCTTCGGCAACGGGTATAAATTCATCGGGGAAACGCATACCTTTTACCGGGTCGAGCCAACGCACTAAAGATTCAAACCCGATTAATTTACCCGCGATAATGTCGTATTGTGGTTGATAGAATAAAACAAATTCATCATTCTTTAGCCCGCGCACAATGTCCAACCGTACCTTGCGCTTTGCGCGCATTTTCTGGGTCAGGCCTTCTTCATATACAAAGCATTTCGTCATATCTAGCAATTTTGCATAATCAAGCGCCAGTGTGGCGTTGGTCAGCAATGCCTCAGTAGTATTGCCATGATGCGGCGCTAGCACCGCACCGATCGACACGTCCATCATTATCTCGTGTTGTTTTAGTTTTACTGGTGCGTCAAATAGCGCGTAGATATGGTGTATGAGGTCTTTGTAAACGAGGTCGCAATCGAAACTTTCGTGCCTATATATTATGCCAAACACCTTGTCTGAAAAACGCGCAACAAAACCATATTCACCGACCAACTTGTTTAAATTTTGCCCAGTTTGGTAGATGATTTCATCGCCAACATTAATCCCAAAAACTTCGTTTATCTCTTTAAGCGAATCCAGATTCACTAGCAATACCAAACTAGACTGGTTGTTATATTGATGGGCATATACCGTGTCTAGATGATGGTTAAAACTGTTACGGTTTGGCAGGTGGCTGAGCGCGTCGCTATTTTTGAGTGTATCCAATGCTTCTTCGGATTGTTTTTGTGCCGCAATTAGGTTTTTCTTTTCGGACACATCGCTGATGTTGAAATTAAAAATTTCATGTGATTTGTTAGCCCGACGTGAGTCTGAATATTGTAAAATTTCAGATTTTCTCAAGATAATTTCTACGGTATATTTTTGAGCATATTTGTTAGTTATTTCTCGTTCAATAATTTCGACACTTGCATTATCCGTTATATTTGCTTTTTTAATTTTATCGAATAATTCGTCGCTGCCAACAATATAATCAAAAATACTTTTGGGTATTTTATCAATCGAGAATAATTGCCTAGCCTTATTGTTGGCCACCAATATCTGACCATCGGCATCGGTAATTATTATGCCTTCAAAACTCTCGGTAATCACCTGACTTACCAGCGCTTGGTTATAATTATTGCGGTTATATTCTTTAAAAAAACTTAAGCTTCTATAATTAATATTCTGAACAACCTGAACGAATATGAAGGCAGCTATAGCTATGTTGAACAAGGTGACTGGCAAGATTAAATGAAAATTATGGTGGACGTAGACACATAAACCTTGGATGGCGCCAAACGCCAAACTCGCGACCGCTATCGGCAGAACCAAGTTTTTGTCTCGTTGTAACAAGGTCAAAACCACAAACAATAATAGTGCAAATAGCAGAATTAGGTCATCATCTATCGGCGCAAAATTTGTTTCGGCCACTAACGTTTCGAACCCAAAGGCATGAACCAAAACGCCAGGCGCGCGGCCATGTTTTGGCAATGCATACATATCTGCCAACTCTGGGGCTGTTATGCCAATTAAAACATTTTTATTTGATATTTGTGCGGCTTCGAAATTGCCGGACAAAATATCTTTAAACGAAATTCTCGGAATAGACTTTGGGTCGATCGAGTAATCGATTTGAATGGATTCTGGTGGTGTATTGGGTTTGTTGGCCAACAAAGCACCCAAAGAAGGCCGGCCATTGTCGGCAAATGTTAAATATTCAAATATCAACCCAGACTCATCGATGTCTATATTCATATTTGCCAATAAAGCATATTTTGCAAATTCAGTTAATGGCGTTTGTTCATCGAATGTGGCTATATCTGGGCTTTCAATACCCATTGCCTCGTCATTATGGTCAGAACCTGAAGTGGCGGTATTTTGGGCGATAGGGGTTATATTGGCATGAGAGGCAGAATGTAAATGTGTGGACAATATGACAGGAAAATCGACTCGTTTTAGCGCGCGGGAAAACTCGAAATCGTCTATTTGCGTGGTTTTGGCACTAAAATCGATATAAAAAGCCACCTTTTTGGGCTTCACTGGGTCTAGTTTTTCTAGCAATGCAGTGTAGCGGCTGCGTGGCCAAGGCCATTCACTAAAATGCCTTATACTTGCATCATCAATCTCAATTATCACCAATTCACTTGAAGCTGGGGTGTTCATTTGTTTGAAGTTTTGAATGATCGCGTTTTGGGTATTGCCACTAAAGTCGGCGTAGAAATGCACGAACACAATGACAGCACTCATAGCAGCGGTAAGTATAAATTTTATCTGTGTTGCTTTGTTAATCATGGATCGCCGAGTGGGGGTATATATCGAATTGATTCATGTTATGCCACAGAGCCTTAAAAAAAGGTTTATTTTCAATTAAAACAGGCGTTTGTGGTGAAAGCTTAGCTTTATTTATTCAAATCAAACTTCTTGGGTAGCTTTTCTACGATCAATGGCGAGTTTTGCCCCCACACCCCACCGTAAAAAAGGCTGCGGCGGCAACCATTTCGGCTGCGGACGCGCCGCAATAAGCCGCTGAATGTCGCTGGTTTTATCATTTGCCGCCAGAGCCACTTGGTGGCCAAATAAGGCCGCAAGACCAATGCCCCCGCCATTATAGCAGCCTACCACCCAGCATTTAGGTTTAATTTGTTCAAAAATATTGGCGTTATTTGCACTGATACAGGTGATGCCAGACCAAGTATGGTCAATAACATCATCTGATAAAAACGGAAATCTAATCTTGAGGCCTTTCAAATGCTGGCTTTTGCGGTTTAGCAAATCAGCCTCACTAAGAACCAGCGATTTGCTAACTTCGACCGTATTTCGAATCATCAGCCTGTTGTCGGCGGTATATCGAAGGGTGGCCCCCATAGGGTTTGCCGACAATACTCCCCACTCGCCAACATTATTTATAGATTTCTGCTCAGCATCAGACAAGCGGCGGGTGAGGCTGGCCGTAAGCAATAGGGGAAACGCGCGGTCCGCTTTTACACCAATATTGGGCATAAAACCATTAACCGCTATAATGAGATTTTCGGTATTGATTTGTGCATTCTGGCAGCTAATGTGGTGTTTTTTGTCGTGGCTAATGTTCAACACTGGTGTATTTTCATACAGGCTGACATTGGCGGGCAGGGCATTTATCAACCCTCTTGCCAACGCCGCCGGTTGTAGCATCGCCCCACCAAAAACTTTAACTGCCATTTTATAGAAATCGGTGCCCAATTGATGAGCCAGATTTTTAGGGTCAAAAAATTCATTCTGCAAGCCCAATTCATCCAATAATTTCATAAAATTATCTAATTTTGCTTTATTGTCTGAGGTTGAAGACGCATAATATTTACCGCATTCATTCCAATCGCATTCGATATTATGCTTTTTTATCAGACTTTTAACAAAATTAACCGCCACTAGGTTCAATTCATATTTTTGTTTATATTGGCTCAATCCGGTATCTGACAAATGGCCGTCATTTAACGTGCTATCAACCAAATAGCCTGAGTTACGAGCGCTGGCGCCTTCGCCGGCATGCTCTGCATCCAACAGAATTATTTCATCATTTGGCAACATTTCGGCCAAACTGAGCGCCGCACAAAGGCCAGTATAACCTGCACCAATGACCACCCATTTTGCATTTATATTTTGTTTAAGTGAAGGCGAAACATCTCTTTTTTTCAGAAGGTTAAGCCAACCGCATCCGGTATCATTTTGGGGTAAAATAGTCATAATTATAATCTGTTACATGAATTTTATTGAGCCTTTTTCTGACTATTGATTAATCTTATTGATTTGACAAGTATAAACTTTTCCTTATGTTTTGATGTTCTGACCTCCAAAGACAATGGTTCAATTATGTTTGCTCAGGCAACAAAACAAATATGGTTCAATGAATTAGCTGCCACCTATAAATTAGCTTGGCCGATTGTATTAACCCAATTATTGCACACTTCGCTTGGTGCTACCGATGTTGTGATGATGGGTTGGTTAGGGCCGGAATTTCTGGCTGCTGGCGCCACCGCGACATCCTATTATTTTACCTTTAACGTGTTTGGCATGGGCGTGGTTGGCGCAGTTGCGCCGTTAGTAGCCCAAGCCATCGGTGCGCGCAATGAAACCGAGGTTAGGCGCTCATTGCGCCAAGGTCTATGGGTGGCTTTGGTCTTGTCAGTCATCATTATTCTATTCTTGTTTCAATCCAAATATATCTTTGGTTATTTGGGACAAAGTGAAAAATCTATTATATTATCAACTGGTTATTTAGACTATGCAAGCTGGTCGGTGCTGCCGGTGCTGGTTTTGATTGCGTTTAGGTCGTTTTTATCTGGCCATAATGACACCAAAGTGATTCTTTTTATCACCATGCTTGGTTTCTTTTTAAATTTTGCTGGCAATTATGCGCTGATGTTTGGCAATTGGGGCATGCCGCGCCTAGAACTTGAAGGAGCAGGCATCGCGACCGCTAGTGTGCAATTCATCACCACTGGGTTGGTGATTATTTACATCTTGGCCAATAAAAAATACCGACATTATGAAATTTTTGTGCGGTTCTGGCGGCCAGATTGGGCCAAATTCAAAGAGATATTACGAGTTGGCGTGCCTATAGGGTTGACAATAATGGCCGAAGTAGGGCTATTTAGCGCTGCGATATTTCTTTTTGGCATGCTGTCGATAGAAGAGACAGCGGCACACGCCGTGGCGCTACAAATAGCCTCTATTACCTTTATGATACCATATGGCTTGAGCATGGCAACCACTGTGCGGGTGGGGCTTGCCTATGGTGCGGGAGATTTTGCGGGCGTAAAATATGCCGGCTGGGTGTCTATTTTGCTTGCGCTAATGATAATGAGTGTGACTTGTTCATTATTTATTTTTGCCCCTGAAATATTTGTTCATTTGTTTTTGGCCGAGAATAACATCAACAACACCAGCTCCATCGCCTTCGCCATTTCCTATTTAGCCATTGCCGGGGTTTTCCAATTATCTGATGGTGTGCAGGTGGTAACGGCCTCGGCTTTAAGAGGCCTAAGTGACACCAAAACCCCCATGGTCATCGCGATAATTGGCTATTGGGTATTTGGCTTGCCCATCTCATATTTATTGGGCTTTACTTTTGAAATGCGAGGCGTCGGCATTTGGATAGGTTTAGCCGCAGGGCTAACCATAGCGGCCATATTTTTAGGCGCTAGATTCATAATGCGTGAACGGTTGGGTTTATTAAAATCCTTGCAACAATAATAGCAAATTTAGTTATTAAAACAACATAGTATAAAGGGTTTATGATGGGTCAATTTAACTTAAATACCATGCAAATATTTCTAGATCAACATTTTCCACAAAGCGATATAATGGGCAAAATTGTAAAATTGGGCAATCATTATGCCGAAATGTTGTTAGCTGTGGATGAGAGCCATCTGCGCCCGGGCGGTACTATATCTGGCCCAACCATGATGGCTTTAGCCGATGTCAGCATGTATTGCGCGATATTAAATGAAATCGGCCCTAAATTACATACTGTTACCACCAATTTGAATATTAATTTTTTGCGCAAACCAAAGGCCAATGCGCCCATCCTGGCAAAAGCCAATGTGTTAAAAATCGGCAAAACGCTGGCCATGGGCGAGGTGGCGATTTATAGCGTAAATGACAAAAATATAGGTGATGAAATGGTGGCACATGCCACTGTCACCTATTCGATTCCCAAAAATTAGCCCAAGATGGTTAAAAAA
This sequence comes from Hyphomicrobiales bacterium, assembly GCA_013214705.1. Lineage (GTDB taxonomy): Bacteria > Pseudomonadota > Alphaproteobacteria > Rhizobiales > OSC116 > OCS116. The sequence goes on along the minus strand of JABSRZ010000007.1, from coordinate 142,859 downwards.
TTAGGTTGTATTTTATTCGATTCGGGGGCAACTAGTATGCCTAAACCACTTTACCCACTAAATGTGGTGTTTTTTTAGGCATCATATGCACATTTATTAACCATGTGGGCATCAATGAGTTGCATTATGAATCAATTTGATACAAAATATGTGCACATGTTAGGAAATTGTTAACTTATTTCAATTTTCTATGTTAAGACAGATTCCTACGGTTTGCTCAGGTCCGCCGCATCTCCTGGGTTCGTAGGTCGGTCGGTCGATGAATAGTTAGAGTGGCCTCCTCGATGATATTATTCTTGACCGACCTCTTTTTTTGTCTAATTTCCAAATCCAATGAATTGATTCGCATCATAATTGCTTAATTCACAATGTAAATTGTACATTTGGCAAATTATACAATTAATTTAGCCAAAATTTGACAAAAAAAGGCGCTCCGAAAAGCGCCTAAATATTCTGTTCAAACCAAAATTACTTAATTTTAGTTTCTTTAAAATCTACATGTTTACGAACCACTGGGTCATATTTTCTTTTGACCATTTTTTCAGTCATTGTACGTGCATTTTTTTTGGTCACATAAAAGAAACCAGTATCTGCAGTGCTTTGTAGTTTAATTTTAATCGTTGTAGGTTTAGCCATAGCTTTCTCTTTTCCAATGTTTGAAACCGTTTTGTCTTACTGAAGTCAAAAAATCGGCAATAGGTTTCAAATATTTACAATATTGAGGGCAATTTACGTTTATTTTTACCAAAGTCAAGCCTTCAATCTAGTTTATTTGGCAAAACTGTTAGTCGCGAACAAGTATTTCCTCGCGTTGCATTTTATTGTGCCTGAAATGATAGAAAGGAATGGGTGCGTCATCAATAAAAGCCTGATTTTTAATCTGCTTTTTCAGTTCTAAAATCATCGCTTGGGTAATTGAGGGGAGTTCAACAGACCCAAAATCATCTATCGGCAGCCAAATAAGCTGTTCCAGCTCGTCGCTGCCTAACCCGTGCTGCTGCAAGCCATTTGGCAATTCATCTGCCCACAGGGCAAAAAACCGCGTGTCATATCGCCTTACATGGTAGGGCGGGGTGATGGCACGGCCAATAAATTTGCACTGCGCGCAAGTGGGCGCGTATCCGGTGTTAAAAAAGCTTTGCCAAGCCGTAGATTTGGTTTTTTGAATGTGGCCATTAGGATAGCCGATAATATAGCCGGTTTCTTCGAAAGTTTCTCTAATGGCTGCCAACACGAGGGCGCGGGCTTTAGAAACGGTTTTACGACCTCTCATTTGAATTAATAGTTGTTTTTGGGTGGTTTTTGAAATTTGTGAATCAACACCTTTTGGCAAAATAACCCGCCCATCGGCAATATCAACCCCACCACCGGGGAACACATATAAGTTGGGCATAAAAGTGTGGCTGGCATGGCGTTTGCCCATAAGCATTTCGGTTTTTGGGCCATTGCGCCGTAAAATTATCAATGTCGACGAATCTTTAGGTCGTAAATTGATCGCATTTTGTTTGAGATTGCGGCTGGCTGGCTGATGCCGCTGTTTGGCCTCTTGTGCCAAAATGTCAATTAACTCGTTGTCTGGTGTGGTCATACTTGCTCAACTCAGGTTTAAAGATTTGGCTCATCCCATTTTGGACTATGATCATCGGTATCAAACCCATGCATATAATGCGCCCATTGTAGGCCGACTAAAGCCGCTTTAACCGGTGGCAGCATGCTCAGCGACAATATGAGTATCAAGGGCAGCCACAGCGCCATATGCACCCACATTGGTGGGCCATATATTATTTGCAAACTGGTTGCGGCGCTTAACACAATATGGCCGACAATGGTGATGACGATATACGGTGGAAAATCATCTGCACGGTGGTGATGAAATTCTTGGCCGCAATGGTTGCATTCATCGGCGACTTTAAGGTATTTGCGATAAGTTTTGCCGATGTTACACCGCGGGCATTTGCAACTTAAGCCCCTGCGTATGGCCTGCCAAACGTTGCGTTCTTTGGCAACTTGCAACGACTCAGCGGTGATTTTTTCATTGTCTATTTGGCTCATGCATAATACCTAGTTTTAAAAAACAACCTATAGCATTATGTCATATAAATTTGATATAGGACAAATTGCCGCGCCGTTATGTTTTGGTGGCCAGTTTTCTTTTATGTTTGGGTGTGGTTTTCTTCGGCTTTTTGCGACGTGGTTCGTTAACACCGGGTTTTGACCGCCTTGGTGGTTTGCTACGGCTGTCATTGCGCTGCCGATACCCAGACCGTTCGCCATTTCCAGATGGCAGATTGGCAATTTTGGCCGATGGAGATAACATTTTAAATAGCAATGAACCATTGGACGCATTGGCCTCTTTTAATTCGACCTCTACATTGTCACCCATACGGTAACCGCTCCGGTGCTTGCGGTCGAACAAAGTCTTGCTGGCTTCATCAAAAATAAATAAGCCTTGTAAGCTAGATTTTGGCACAAAACCATCTGCACCGGTTTCCGAAAGTTCTAAAAACAACCCGGCGTGTATAACCCCAGAAATTCGCGCCGCAAAAGTCGCGCCGATTTTTTCGGACAAAAATTCGGCAATAAGTCGATCTTTGGTATCGCGCTCAGCTTTCATTGCCCGCCGTTCGGTGGTCGAAATATGTTCGGCAATGTCATCTAGCCGCTCAACTTCTGTGTCGGTTAAGCCATCATCACCGATACCAAGAGCCGCAATCAGCGCGCGGTGTACAATTAGGTCGGCATAGCGCCTTATAGGCGAAGTGAAATGTGCATATTTACGCAAGTTCAAACCAAAATGGCCAACATTATTGGGACTATAAACCGCCTGCATTTGAGCCCGCAATACACTGATGTTTATCATCTCAGAATTTGAATGATTTTTGGCATGTGCCAATATACTGTTGAACATATGCGGCGCCAATTCGCCCTTTTGAGTCATTTGGATGCTCAAATCCCGCAAAAATTCGTTCAACGCTTCGACTTTGGTTAAATTCGGTTGTTCATGAATGCGGTAAATAAGCGGCTGTTTGCGTTTTTCTAACACTTCTGCTGCGGCAACATTGGCCAACACCATGCATTCCTCGACCAATTTATGAGCTTCGAGCCGTTTTGGAATGATGACATCTTTAACCAAACCATTTTCATCGAGTATAATTTTGCGCTCAGGCAAATCTAGTGCCAAAGGTTGGCGGTTGTCTCTGGCAATACACAGGCATTTATAGGCCTTTAGTAGCGGCGCTAGGCTGTAATTATATATATCCGCGTCTACTTCGCCCAAGTCGCCATCAAACGCCTGTTGGGCTTGCTGATAGCTTAGTTTGGCATGCGAACGAATGAGCGCGCGCACAAATTTTTGCCCCAATCGTTTGCCTTTGGCGCTAACCCGGATGATGGCAACCATTGATGGCCGCACTTGGTTCTCGATCAACGAACATAGGTTGTTTGAAATTCGTTCAGGCAGCATCGGCACCACTTGATCGGGAAAATAAACACTATTGCCACGTTTAAACGCTTCTTTATCCATGGCCGAAAAAGGTTTTATATAAGTCGATACATCGGCAATGGCGACATAGATTTTATAGCCGTTTGGGTTGTCTTTGGCGGTATCCAGCTCGGCATAAAGCGCGTCATCATGGTCCTTTGCATCAGCCGGGTCGATGGTCACAAACGGCAAATCGGTCAAATCTTCGCGCCTGTTGCGCTCAACGGCCGAGTTGCCAACATCTTGGCAAGCTTCAGCTTCGGCAATTACTTCATCGGGAAATATATGTGGTATTTCATGGGCATGTAGCGCGATTAAGCTCAACGCTTTTTCGCCCTTTGGTGAGCCGTGCCGTTGGGTTATAGACGCGCCTTTATAACGTGACCGGGATTTTGGCAGCTCGAAACTGACCAGATCACCATCTTCAACTTCTAGCCCACTGGCGATAGAAGTAACCCGATATTGATTATGGTCCTTTTTATCTACCGGTTCTATGAAGCCTAATTTAATATGTTTTTCGTGCGGTGCGGCATCTTCATCAATATAAAAAATGCCCAAAACCTGGCCATTTGCGCTAGACCCAATTTTTTTAATCAGTTTGGCGGTGTAAATTTCGATGCCGTTTTCGGCGCCAGTTTTTTTCACTCGCACCAAGGCTTTATCGCCCGGTTTCAGATTTTTGGCTTCTTTATTTGGCAAAATAATGCGCAAATTGTTGCGATTTATCACTTCGCTGCTGAGTGGCGCTAACGTATAATCGCCGTCTTCGGTCAACTCATCAATCGCGCAGGTGATCACTGGCGGCAAGCCTTTTGAATTTTGGAAAACCCGGTGTTCATACACCACATCGCCGCTATTGATTAATTCGCGCAACAAATGTTTTAATTTTGTGCGGTTATCGCCTTTTATGCCAAATGCCTTGGCAATATCGCGCTTGCCAATGCGTCCTACGCCACTATTGATATAGTCTATAATTTCGGCTTTGCTAGGGAAAAAAGATTTGCTCATGCTTCCGCAGTCTTTTTAGCCGTGGTTTTTTTGGCTGCAGCTTTTTTCTTTTTAGGCGCGGCTTTCTTTTTGGTGGTGGTTTTTTTAGCAGCAGCTTTTTTCTTGGGTGCAGCCTTCTTTTTGCCGGGTTTTTTCTTGTCGTCCTTGGCTTGTTTGGCTGCAATCAGTTCAACTGCCATTTCCATGGTTATCGAATCAGGGTCGTTGGCCTTGCCAATGGTGGCGTTGGTTTTTTCGAACTTTACATAAGGTCCGTAGCGGCCATTATATAGCCCAACTTCGCCACCCAATTTAGGGTGTTCGCCCAAAATCTTAATCGGGATAGATTGCGCCCGTTGTTTGGCGCGTTTTTCGGCCAACAGTGTGACTGCACGGTTTAGACCCACGCTCAACACATCATCGCCTGGTGTTAAGCTGGCAAAAATTTTATTGTGCAAAATATACGGGCCAAAACGGCCAAGCCCAGCTTTTACCACCAATCCATCTTCGGGATGCATGCCTATGGAGCGCGGCAATTGTAATAAGCCAAGGGCTAAAGCTAAATCTAAAGCAAAGGGGTCAACATCTTTAGGGATGGTCGAGCGTTTTGGTTTTTCTTTTTCCACCGCTTCGCCGAGTTGCACATAGAAACCAAACCGACCTTTGCGCAATGAAACTTCCATTTTTGTTTCGGGGTCTATGCCCAATACTTTAGGTTCGTCACCGGCAGCATCTTCATTACCTTGGCCAAGTTGGCGGGTAAAGTTGCAGTCCGGATAGTTAGAGCAGCCAATAAATGCGCCATAACGGCCAACTTTTAAGCTTAACTGACCATCATCACATTTTGTGCAAGCGCGCGGGTGAGTGCCATCTTCACGTTCTGGAAATACCAGCGGCCCTAGCGAAATATTAAGTGCGTCAAGCACTTGGGTGATTCTCAAGCCTTTGGTTTCTTGAATCAACTCGTTAAATGGAGTCCAAAATTCGCGCAATACGTCTTTCCATTCGGCTTTACCATTCGAAATTTCATCTAAATCCTGTTCTAGATGGGCGGTAAAATCATATTGCACATATTTGCTGAAGAAATTTTCTAAAAATGCGGTTACAAGTCGGCCTTTATCTTCGGGGTAAAGGCGTTTTTTCTCTAATCTGATATAATCTCTATCGCGCAAAGTCGACATGGTCGATGTGTAGGTAGACGGGCGGCCAATGCCGAGTTCTTCCATTCTGCGAATAAGTGAGGCTTCTGAAAAACGCGCCGGTGGCTCAGTAAAATGTTGTATTGGCAAAATCTCTAAGGTTTTTACGGTTTCGCCTTCAGCCAGCTTGGGCAAACGTTTGGCATCTTCATCATGTGATTTGTCATCAAATGAAGATTGATAAAGGTTGAGAAAGCCATCAAATATCATCACTGAACCAGTGGCGCGAAACTCATAAGTCTTGCCGTCATTGCCTGTGGTTTCTAGCGTGACCGCGGTGCGTTCAAATAGGGCGTCTTCCATTTGCGAGCCTAAGGCGCGACACCAGACCAAATTATAAAGTTTAAATTGTTCGTCATTTAATATGCTGCGCACCTGATTTGGGTGGCGGGCTAATGAAGTCGGGCGGATGGCCTCATGCGCCTCTTGAGCGTTTTTAGCTTTAGCGGTATAATGCCGCTGTTTGGCGGGTAAATATTTATCACCAAGCATTTTTTTAACCACTTGGCGGGCTTCTACAATGGCTTCTTGGGTCATGGTGACGCCGTCGGTACGCATATAGGTTATGAGGCCGGTGGTTTCGCCATTTAAATTGACACCTTCATACAGGCGTTGTGCCACTTGCATGGTGCGGGCAGCGCCAAACCCAAGTTTAGACGAAGCTTCTTGTTGCATGGTGGAGGTGGTAAACGGCGCATATGGCCGGCGGCGGGCAGGCGTGCTTTTAATATCTGTAACTTTTAAATCGCCATTATGTAGCGTGGTTTCAATCGCTTTGGCATCGACATCATTGGTGATGGAGAATTTTTCTAACCGTTGGCTGTCGATCGCCCATAATTTTGTGGTGAAGGTTATACCATCGGTAGATTTTTGTTTGCCGTCAATGGTCCAAAACTCTTCGCGTATGAATTTTTCGATTTCGGCTTCGCGTTCGCAAATTAGCCGCAATGAAACAGATTGCACTCGACCGGCGCTACGTGAACCCGGTAATTTACGCCACAATATTGGTGACAGTGAAAAACCAACCAAATAATCCAACGCTCGGCGCGCCAAATAAGCTTCGACCAATGGCATGTCTATTTCGCGCGGTTGATCCATGGCTTCTAAAATAGATTTTTTGGTGATGGCGTTAAATACCACACGTTCGACCTCGATGCCCTTCATCAGGCCGCGTTTGGCGTTAAGCACTTCTAATACATGCCAGCTAATGGCTTCACCTTCGCGGTCAGGGTCGGTCGCGAGAATGAGTTTATCGGCGGTTTTTAGCTCTTTGGCAATTTCGTTCAAACGTTTTTTGCTGTCGGTGTCGACCAGCCAATTCATCTCAAAATCATTTTCAGTATCTACCGAACCGTCTTTTGATGGCAGATCTCGCACATGGCCGTAAGAGGCAAATACTTTATAGTCAGAGCCCAAATACTTGTTGATGGTTTTGGCTTTTGCTGGGGATTCTACGATCACTATCTTCATAATTTGTTCCGACTACTGGCTTTAATATGGCTCTATTATTTTTATGCTAATACGCATCTAATCTAGATTTGTCAAAAAACTTTTAATAATTTAATTTATTTTTTGCGCCTAAACACGCTAAATTCTACGATAATTGTATGCCTTGTCCGTAAATTTGTTCAATTTTATCATCCAGTTCCAGCATCATTATGGCAGTGTGAAAATTTTCTGTCGTTAATTTCGATTCTCTTAATAAATAATCTGGATCAATGGGTGAAGTGGTGAGTAATTGCAAAATCACCTGTTCGGCGGTTTGCTGGTTTTTGGAGTCTGCAATAGGTTTCATGATGCTTTTAGTTGGTTCATCAATCGGCACTGGCGCATCGAATAAATCATTCTGCGTGGATTCAATTTCGGCTATTTGTGGTTGGATTTTGGAAAAAGCCAGTTTTTCTAAAATATCATCTTTATGCCGCACCATTATGGCGCCATCTTTAATTAAACTATTTGGCCCTGCTGCCCGTGGGTCGAGTGGGCTGCCGGGCACAGCCAATACATCTCGGCCTAACTCGCCGGCCATGGTCGCGGTAATAAGTGAACCAGATTTTATCGCCGCCTCGATAACCAATGTGGCGTGTGTAATGCCAGCTATAATGCGGTTTCGGCGTGGGAAATGCACGGCTTTTGGGGTTAGGTTAAACGGCATTTCGGTAACAAATAGGCCTTTATGGGTTAAAAACTCTTGGTATAAGTTTTCATTCTCGGGCGGGTAGATGATATTAATGCCGCCAGCCAAACAGGCTATCGTGCCGGTTTTTAACGCCGCAATATGGGCTTTGCTATCTATTCCCTTGGCAAAACCAGAGACGATGCAAAACCCTTCTGCGCCCACATCTGAAGCCAATTTATGGGTTAACTTTAGCCCCAAGGCCGAGCAATTGCGTGTGCCAACAATGCTAAGTGCTGGTTTTTTCAATTGTGAGACATCGCCCCTCACGGTTAGCAGAGGTGGTGGGTTGTTAGAAAATTTTAAGGTTTCTGGGTAATTATCTTCGCCCAAAGCGATGATTGTGGCGCCAAATTTATGCAGGGCATCCCATTCTCGTAAAACAGAATCACGCGCCGCCAATTTTATTTTTTTATTGTTGGTTTGGGCAATAAATTCTGGCAAAGCAGCAATGGCATTGGCCGCGCCGCCATATTTATTAATCAGCATATGAAATATTTTGGGGCCAATTTGACGGGAACGAATAAGCTGCAACCAATCTAGTTTCTGCTCGTCTGTAAGTGCCAATTTTAAAGCCTCATTCATTTAGCTTTTATCTCCAATTTTGCTTTCCTCGCCGTTTAGCAGGCGTTTTATATTCTCGTGATGTTTTAAAATGACCGTGGCGGTAAGAATGGTCGCAGGTACCGCCCAATCGGCATTTGTAAAACCCAGCCACAAATAAATTGTGGTTGCCGAACAGGCGAGCAGCGCAGCCAGAGATGAATAACGAGTGAGATAGGCGGTTGATAACCAAGTGATGGCAAATACCAACACCGCCCAAGGCGCGGCGACCAAAAAGATGCCAATATATGTGGCAACGCCTTTGCCACCTTTAAATTTTAACCAAACCGGGAACATGTGTCCGGTCAGGGCAAAAAAAGCGGTTAAATAGACATAAAACATATCGAAATTCATTGTGGCCGCAAAATACAAAGTAATTGAAACCGCGATGGCGCCTTTTGCCACATCGGCAATTAACGTGGCGGCGGCAAGTTTTTTACTGCCTGTGCGCAATACATTGGTGGCGCCAATGCTGCCCGAGCCAATGTCACGCACATCGCCTTGGCCAGCCAATTTGGTAATAATCAGCCCAAATGGGATTGATCCCAAAAAATAACCGATGATAAATGCTAAGCCGTAGCCATGATAAGCGATTAAAAACTCACGCATAATTTACATCTCCAATTTAAAAACTTGTTGACCATCGACATAGGTTGCCAGAACTTTACCCTGTAACACCCGATTCTCAAATGGTGTATTTGTATGTTTAGAAAAAAGCGCCGAACGCTCGACTTTCCAACTGTAATTGGGGTCAACAATGATAAAATCTGCCGCCTTGCCAATGTGTAGGCAGCCAACATCTAGCCCCAATATTTGGGCGGGGTTATAGCTCAACACCCGCCACAATGCGGGCAGGCTAATCTCTTCATTATGATATAGCCTTAAAGCTGCGCTAAGCGTGGTCTCAAGGCCCACTGCGCCAACTGCGCTGTCGGCAAACGGGTGGCGTTTGCCATCCGCATCTTGCGGGTCGTGAGACGATACAATCACGTCGATATCGCCATTTTTTATGCCTTCGACCATCGCCAGACGGTCTTGTTCGCTGCGCAAAGGTGGCTCTAAATGCAAAAATGAACGGTATTCGCCAATGTCAAACTCATTTAACGTCAGGTTGTTAATGGACACCCCAGCGGTGATTTTTACATGGTCATTCTTAGCCCGGCGCACTGAGGCTACCGATTCGGCGCAAGAAATTTGCGCCACATGATAGCGCGCGCCAGTGAATGCCACCAATGATAAATCGCGATCGAGCATAATGGTTTCGGCAATTTTGGGCTTGCTAGGCAGCCCCAAGCGCGAGGCAAATAAGCCTTCATTCATCACTCCATCGCCGGCCAATGATTGGTCTTCGACATCATGGATGATGAGGGCATCATGGCAGGTTGAATAATCGAGCAAGCGCCTGAATAGTAGCGAGTTTTGTATGCCTTTTCGGCCATCTGTAAACGCGATGGCTCCGGCTTTTTTAAGCAGGCCGATTTCGGCCAACTCAAGCCCTTCTAGTTTTTTGGTGATGGCCGCGCTAACATGTAAATTAATGCCTGATATGGCTTTTGAACGGCCGTTAATATATTCCACCAACGCGATGTCTTCGATGACCGGGTCTGAGTTTGGCATCGACAATAATGAGGTGACACCGCCAGCCACGGCCGTTTTGCCAATATTTTTAAGCGTCTGGTTGCCCACACCTTGTAAAAATACCCGCATGTCGACCAAACCCGGTGCCAAAATATGGCCTTCAACATCAATTTTGATGCCATCCGTCGCATAATTTGCGTCGATATGTTTGCCGATTGCCAAAATTTTACCGGCTTGCACCACACAGCCGCCAATTTCGTCGGTCAGGTTAACCGGGTCGATTAGCCGGGCATTATAATAAATTTGCATATCCATTATTTTGCCTCCTTTGCCGACGACAACCAGTTGTTTGACAAGGCCTCGAGCACCGCCATACGCACAGCCACACCCATTTCTACCTGTTCGCGAATTAACGAACGCGCGCTATCTGCCACCACGCTATCAATTTCGACACCTCTATTCATCGGCCCGGGATGCATAACCAAGGCATCATCATTGGCGTAATTTAGTTTTTCTTCATCCAAGCCATAAAAATGGTAATATTCGCGAGTTGAGGGAATAAACGCGCCTTGCATGCGTTCTGTTTGCAGCCGCAGCATCATCACAATATCTACGCCTTTGAGGCCTTGTTTCATATCATGATAAACTTCGCAGCCCATTTCGGCCGCGCCGGCCGGTAACAATGTCGGTGGCGCAATTAACCGCACCCGTGCGCCCATAATGTTCAGCAATATAATGTTTGAGCGTGCCACCCGGCTATGCAAAATATCACCACATATAGCCACGGTAAGCCGCGCTATCCGGCCTTTATTGCGCCTAATGGTGAGGGCGTCTAGCAAAGCTTGGGTAGGGTGTTCGTGCCGGCCATCGCCAGCATTGATAACCGCGCAATTGACCTTTTGAGCCAGCAGCTCAACTGCGCCTGCGGCACTATGCCTGATCACCAAAACATCTGGCCGCATGGCGTTTAAGGTCGCGGCTGTATCGATGAGGGTTTCGCCTTTTTTAACCGATGAATGCGCCACCGCCATATTCATAACATCTGCGCCCAAGCGTTTGCCAGCAAGTTCGAACGAAGCTTGAGTCCGGGTCGAGCTTTCGAAAAACAGGTTAATGAGAGTGCGGCCTTTGAGGCTGTCGGTTTTTTTAATGTCTTGGCGGGATTGCTCAATCTTCTCTTCAGCCAGATTTAGCAATGCGGTGATGTTGGCTTCTTTCAGCCCCTCAATACCCAATAAATGCTTTTGGGTAAAATGCGGATTCATCATGTCTTCAAAATTTTTCATTAAAACTAAGCTATAAACAGCTTTAGCGTTTTGAACAAGTGTAGATTCATTCTTGCTCCAATTTATACGCCGAAATAGAACAGAATGGCCGGAATGGTTATGATAGATATCAGAGTTTGAACGGTGATAATATTGGCCATTAAAGTCGAATCGCCGCCCATTTTGCGGGATAAAATATAGCTAGCAGACGCCGTTGAAACGGCACTGCATAACATAGCCACTGTAAAGGCCACGCCGGTGACGTTAAATACCAAGCTGTAAAAATACATAAGCAATGGCATAACCGCTAGTTTTAAAAATGTCGCCACAAACACGCCAACACCAGCGGTTTTAATGCCAGAAAGGTTAACCCCGACACCCACCGCGAGCAAGGACAAAGCCAATGCCGAACGACCTAATAAATTCATGGTGTTGGCCAGCGGTTCCCACAGGCCAAGGCCAATTGCATTCAGTAGCAAGCCGACAAAGCAAGCGATGATAAACGGGTTTTTGACCAACATCATAGCAACTTTGCCAAAAGATGGTGGCTCTTTGCCAACCATTAATGCCAGTGCAGTGACATTGGCTACGTTTAATATCGGTATCATTACCGCAATGCCGATGGAGGCGATCGACACGCCCACATCGCCGTAAAAACCATATATTATGGCCACCACTGCAAAAGTATTCCACCTTGTTGACCCTTGGAATATCGACGAATATGAATAGCCAGACATGCCCATTGGTTTGGCAATAAAATAGCCCAAGCTGACTATGAATATCATAGTTGTAACCGCAGCACCCATGGTGAAAGCGATGTCCAATGCCGGAAACTGGTTAAAGTCGGTAATAGCCAAAGTACGAATGATAAGTGAGGGAAACAAAACATAATAACATAAATGCTCAATGCCTGACCAAAAGCCTTCATCAAACATTTGTTGGCGATGGAAATAATAACCCAGGCTTATCAAAAAGAAAATGGGCATTAATGTATATACAATGTTGAGCATATGGAAATATCTTCTTATTATTTGTTGGAGGCGGCCATTAACACACCAAACCCGATGAGAAAACTGCCAATTAACCGCGATAATATGGTTTGGCCTTTGTGGGATTTAAATTTTTCGGCAAATAATAACACCCCGCCGACATATATTGAGGTCGAAACCAGCTCTAACGCGCAGAACATAGCGGTTAGCCAAAAAAACTGGGACGTAAAATCTTGCGTGGAACTAATGAATTGCGGCAGTAAGGCGGTGAAAATCAGCACAATTTTAGGGTTGGTGAAGCCAACTAAAGCTTCTTCTTTAAAAATAACATAATAACTGCGTTGGGTGCCAATATCTTGCTCAAAATCACCTAAATTCATGCCATTTTTTATGCTCATAACCCCTATGTAAATCAGGTAAATAGCGCCCACAATTTTAATCGCGGTGAACGCCCAAAGGCTGTTGGCAATGATGATGCCAAGCCCCACCACCGTCAGAATGGCATAAAATATAAATGCGGTAAACCGGCCAAAAACACCAACCATGCTGCTCACATAGCCGGTTTGAATGCCATTGCGAATGGACAATATAATGTTCGGGCCAGGAATCATATTAATGGCAAAACAGGCGGGAATCATCAGTAGCAAAGCTTCAATAGTCATAATCATCTTCTATAATTTTGCCAAGTTTAACCCGCACATCATAAATGCGGTCAACAGCGCCTTGCAATATAAAACTTGCAGCCAATTTATCGACCACCTGTTTGCGTTTGGCACGGCTTACATCGGCTTCAATAAGCGTATTGGTAACCGCAAGGGTTGAGCCTCTTTCATCCCAAAAACATACTTTTACATTTGCCAACGCCGGGGCATTGGCCATGTTCCGCACAAACGCTCTTGTGGCTTGGCAACGCGGGCCTTCACTATTGTCCATATTTTTTGGCAACCCAATAATAATGGCGTAAACGCTATATTCGGCAATAATATCGGCAAGTTCTACTACATTTTCGCCAAATTTTTTGCGTTTTAATGTGGTTAATGGGGTGGCAATGCTATTGCCAACATCTGATGTCGCCAACCCGATGGTTTTGCTGCCCAAATCTATGCCCAATAAGCGCCTGCCAATATCCAACTGGGCGGCTAAATCTTCTATTTCTATTATGTTTGTCATGTATATTTTCTTTTATCTCAATTCGAAAATTGACCATTCCTACAATTGTGTCATTATTGCTTTAAGATTGGAAAAAATACCAATCAAATTTACTGATATGAATGTAACAAATTCTACAAGGATACAAGATGAAATTTTTTTGGTTAGGCCATAGCGCATTTCGGATAGAATTTGGTGACACTGTGTTGATTATTGACCCATTCTTAAATGGTAATAAATGCTTTGCAGACAGCCAATATGCGGGCGATTTAGCCAAAGCCACCGAGGGTTGTACACATGTGGCCATAACCCACGGGCATAACGACCATGTCGGTGATGCGCTAAAAATTATAGAAAATACTGGCGCGACTTTAATTGCCAACCCTGAAATTTGCCAATATTTATCTGGCAAAGCCACAAAAGATATTAAAACCTGCGCCGGCAATAGTGGCGGAACTGTAGATTTAGGCGAATTCACTCTGACCTTTGTCCAAGCCGTTCATTCTTCATCATATACCGAAGCTGATGGCACAATTGTATATTTGGGCAACCCGAATGGGTTTATCATTAACGCCAAGGGCGCGACCATATATCATATGGGCGACACCGATATATTTGGTGACATGGAATTAATCAACCGCTTATACCACCCCAATATTGGCATCGTGCCGATTGGCGATGTTTACACAATGGGCGCACAAAATGCGGCCTTCGCAGTGAAAAAATACTTTAATTTTGAGATGGTTATACCTTGCCACTATAAGACTTTCCCAGTTTTGGAACAAAGCGCCGACAAATTTGTAAATGCGATGAAAGAAAGTTCTACAAAAGTGGTGGTTTGTGAAGTGGGCGAAAAACTCAAAATCGGGTGATAAAACAGCCCCCCTGAGCATAACATCACTGCCCATAACAGGTTTATTGTTTTGCTAAGTTTTCAAAGCTTTGCTATGTAGAGTGTAAATTATGTAAACCTTAAGTCTATTCTAACCGAAATAGGCAGCAAACGACAATTTGAAATGTGAGGAAAGATGGCCATAGACCAAGCCACAGTGCGCAAAGTCGCCAATCTAGCGCGGATAAAAGTAACCGATCAGCAAGTCGCTAATTTGGAAGGCGAATTAAACCAAATTATAGAATTTGTCGAACAATTGGCCGAGGTTAATACCGATGGCGTTGCGCCGTTAACCAGCGCTGTCGCCATGACCCAACCTTTGCGGGCCGACGTTATAAATGATGGCGGTTATGCAGACCAGATTGTTAAAAACGCGCCGGTTACCGATGATGGTTATTTTTTAGTGCCCCGTGTGGTCGAATAGAGTGTTGGAATAAACTTATGAGCGAATTAACAGATTTGAGTTTGAGCGAAGCCCGCAACAAATTACTCAATAAAGACATTACAGCCACCGAACTTGCCACCGCGCATTTTGCTGCGATCAAGCAAATAGAGCCGCTAAATGCCTATATATTAACCACCGAAGATAAAGCCTTAGAGATGGCCGCAGCCTCTGACGCCAAATTGGCCAAAGGCCAAGCTGGTATATTGGAAGGCATCCCGGTTGGGGTGAAAGATTTATTTTGCACCAAAGATGTGCGCACCACTGCATCTAGCAAAATTTTAGGCAATTTTATACCCACTTATGAAAGCACAGTAACCGCCAATATGTGGACGGATGGCGCTGTGTTGTTGGGAAAATTAAATTGTGATGAATTTGCTATGGGCTCATCTAACGAAACCAGCTATTTTGGCGATGTGGTAAACCCTTGGCAACGCCGTGGTGATGACAATAAAACTGATGACACTAAACTTGTGCCCGGTGGTTCATCTGGCGGTAGTGCCGCGGCAGTGGCCGCGCGGGCTTGCCTTGCAGCCACCGCAACCGACACTGGTGGCTCTATTCGCCAACCTGCCGCCTTTACCGGCACAGTGGGCATGAAACCCACTTATGGCCGTTGCTCGCGCTGGGGCACTGTGGCTTTTGCCTCCAGCCTCGACCAAGCCGGGCCAATAACCCGCACTGTGCGTGATGCGGCCATTATGCTGCAATCTATGGCCAGTTATGACAATAAAGACAGCACCAGCGTTAATGTAGCTGTGCCTGCTTATGAAAAAGCCCTAACCGGTGACATTCGCGGTTTAAAAATTGGAATTCCCAAAGAATTTAAAGTCGATGGCATGCCCGCCGAAATTCAGCAGCTTTGGCAACAAGGCATTGAATGGTTAAAAGCTGCTGGCGCAGAAATTTACGACGTTAGCCTGCCGCATACCAAATATGCCTTGCCGACTTATTACATAGTCGCGCCTGCCGAAGCTTCATCCAACCTTGCGCGTTATGATGGGGTTAGATATGGCTTACGTGTGGCTGGTGATAACATTGATGAGCAATATGCCAACAGCCGTGCAGAAGGCTTTGGCGCAGAGGTGCAACGGCGCATTTTAATTGGCACTTATGTGTTGTCAGCCGGATATTACGATGCTTATTATAAAAAAGCCCAACGTGTGCGCACTCTGATTAAGCAAGATTTTGACCGCGCTTATGAAAAAATAGACTTGTTGCTAACGCCGACCACACCAACCGCCGCTTTTGGCATTGGTGAAAATATTGGCGACCCACTGACCATGTATTTGAACGATATTTTCACCGTGTCAGTGAACATGGCCGGCTTGCCAGCAATTTCCATTCCGGCTGGGTTATCTGCCGATGGTTTGCCGCTGGGTTTGCAGCTTATTGGCAAACCGTTTGATGAAGAAACACTGTTTAGAACTGCCGATGTTATGGAAACTGCAGCCAATTTTACCGCACGCCCACAATTAATGGCCAAATAGGTTTAGAAACTAATGGAAAACGCCGCTAAAAATTGCAATTCAATGGCCGAAATTCGCGCCGAAATTGACCGTATGGATGATCTCATTCTGCCGTTAATGGCTGAACGAGCCGGTTATGTGGCGCAAGCGCCTAAATTTAAATCAACAATCGAAGATGTCATCGTACAGAAGCGCATAGATGAAATAGCTTTTAGAATGCGTGATGAAGCTGCCAATTATGGGTTGAACCAAAAACTTGCCGAAAACATTTGGCGGGCATTGATTGATCAACATATTAAATTTGAGCAGGACGAATTTCGCAAAATGTATGGTGGCGATAAAAACAAAGAAAAGGACGCTTAATGTCTTACATTCAAGGTGCAACGGGCGATTGGGAAATCGTCATGGGTTTGGAAATTCACGCTCAGATATCATCTAATTCTAAATTAATGTCTGGCGCGGCCACCACTTTTGGCGCTGAGCCAAATAGCCAAGTGAGTTTGGTAGACGCTGCCATGCCCGGCATGTTGCCAGTGGTGAATGAATTTTGTTACAGACAAGCGGTATTGACCGGCTTGGGCTTGAATGCCGAAATTAATTTGGTCTCAATATTTGACCGTAAAAACTATTTTTACCCCGATTTGCCTCAAGGTTACCAAATTTCGCAATTTACTGACCCGATTGTCGGCAAAGGCATAGTGACCATAGAGCTGGCCGATGGTTCGACCCACGACATTGGCATTGAGCGTTTGCATTTAGAGCAAGATGCGGGCAAATCTATCCATGATTTATACCCCAACCAATCTTGTGTGGATTTAAACCGTTCTGGCGTGGCGTTGATGGAGATCGTATCTGACCCTGACATGCGCACAGCCGAACAAGCCAAATTATATGTGACTAAAATTAGAACCATTTTGCGTTATCTCGGCACTTGTGATGGCAATATGGAGCAGGGTTCACTGCGCGCTGACGTAAATGTATCCGTGCGCCGCCCAGGTGCTGAATTGGGCACACGCTGTGAAATCAAAAACATGAATTCAATTCGTAACATTGGGATGGCGATCGAATATGAAGCCCGGCGCCAAGTAGATCTCATTGAAGATGGCGGGGTGATTACCCAAGAAACCCGCTTATGGGACGTCGCCAAAGGCGAAACTAGGTCGATGCGCTCTAAAGAAGAAGCCCATGATTACCGCTATTTCCCGGACCCGGATTTGTTGCCAGTGGTGCTGGAACAGTCTTTTGTTGATGCCATTAAGGCAACAATACCTGAATTGCCAGACCAAAAACATGAGCGCCTTATGAGCCAATATGGTTTGAATTCATATGATGCCAATATTCTTGTCGCCGCGCCAGAAAATGCCGACTATTTTGAAATCGTTGCCAAAGGTGTAGATGCAAAACTGGCGGTTAACTGGGTTACCGGAGACCTGTTTGGTATGCTGAATAAGCAAGGTTACACCATTGCCACATCGCCGATTAACGCCGAAGCGTTGGGCGAATTGGTCGGTTTGGTGACTGACAAAACGGTTTCGAACAAAATCGCCAAACAAGTGTTTGAAATAATGCTGAAGACCGGCGAGGGCGCTGCCAAAATTGTCGAAGATCAAGGCCTGAAACAAGTTACAGATACTGGCGCGATTGAAAAAGCGGTTGACCAAGTGATAGCAGCCAATCCAGATAAAGTTGAGCAAGCCATCGCCAAACCCAAAATGGCCGGCTGGTTTGTTGGCCAAGTTATGCAAGCCACTGGTGGCAAAGCTAACCCGCAAGCGGTTAGTGATCTGGTGAAAAGCAAACTGGGTTTAGATTGAATTAGATAGATAATTTGGGGGCTTTCGCCCCTTTATTTTTTGTCCGCATTATTTTTGCACCGCTCATTTTTCGGTTTTCACTTCTAAGCTTTTTAGCTTACGATGCAGAGCCGATCTTTCCATACCGATGAAGTTTGCAGTTTTAGAAATATTTCCGCTAAACCGACTGATTTGGGTGGTTAAATATTCTTTTTCAAACAATTCGCGTGCCTCACGTAGCGGCAATGACATAATCTCGGTATTGGAAAATCCGGCCATCTGGCTGTCTATACTGTTTTCGACATTTTGGATGTCATCTACCGAAATGATGTTATCACTATCCTCGCCTTTTAAAATAATCAGACGTTCAATATGGTTGCGCAATTCGCGGGCATTGCCTTGCCAAGTTTTGGTTTGCAGCATAGCAATGGCGCTGATGTCAAAATCTTTTTCTATCAGGCCCGAAACCTGACAATAATTGTTAGCAAATTCGGCGATCAAACTCGGGATGTCCTCGCGTCGTTCTTCTAGCGTTGGCACGTGCAGGGGCACGACCGCCAAGCGATGGTATAAATCCTCTCTAAACTGGCCTTTGGCAATGGCCATGGTTAAATCGCGGCTAGAGGTGGTGATAATGCGCACATCAACCCTAACTTTCTTATGCCCGCCAACCCGCTCAAACTGTTGGTTTACCAGCACACGCAGTATTTTGGCTTGGGTATCAGTCGGCATATCGCCTACTTCATCAATCATCAACGTGCCGCCATGGCCTTCTTCAAACGCGCCAATTTTGGTCACGTCACCATTGGCGTCTTCGATGCCAAATAACTCTTCTTCCATTTTTTCGGCAACCAGTGCCGCGCTATTTATGGTTATAAACGGCCTATCTGCACGGTGGGAGGCTTGGTGGATGGCGCGCGCTGCTAGCTCTTTGCCTGTGCCCGGTAAACCAGTGATGTAAATACGGCTATTTGTAGGGGCAATCTTTTCAATGTTGTGAATCAACTGTCTGGTCAGTGGCGAATTGCCGATGATTTTATCTTCACCGGATTTTTGTTTTAGCTCGGTATTTTCGCGTTTAAGGCTAGAATTTTCTAGCGCCCGTTCGACCAATAATATCAGCCTATCTACTTTGAATGGCTTTTCGATATAATCATAGGCACCCTTGCGAATGGCCGAAACTGCGGTTTCTACATTGCCATGACCGCTGATGATAACCACCGGTAAATTGGGGTGAGATTGCTTAACCAGCTCTAACAATTCAAGCCCGTCTAGGCGGCTGCCCTCTAGCCAAATATCCAAAACAATGAGCGATGGCCGCCTATCTTTAATGGCCAACAACGCTCCATCGGCACTATCGGCGGTTCGGGTCTCATACCCTTCATCCTCCAAAATGCCTGCAATTAGCTCACGTATATCGACTTCATCGTCAATTATAAGTATATCAGCCGCCATCTTCTACTCCTGTAACTTCATTCGTGTCTTCTGCCAATACGGGGAAACTAAGCGTAATTTTCGCCCCGTGATCATAGCCAATTGTTGGGGCTGCATCGCCCAAATAGATTGAGCCTAGATGCTCTTCCATAATATGTTTTACGATGGCAAGCCCAAGCCCAGTGCCCTTGCTACGTGTGGTCATATAAGGTTCGAGCAATTTGTGGCGGCCAGTTTTTGGTAGCCCAATGCCATTGTCGCTAATGGTTATATTGTAACAATCATGCTTTTGTTCGATGGCAATGTAGATTTTGCCAACGTCACTTTCTCGCTTTAATATTTTGTCAGAAAATGCGGTTTCAATTGATTCTGTGGCATTCTTGACAATGTTGGTTATCACTTGAGTGACCAACCGTCTGTCGATATTCAATTCGATGGCATCATCTGGCAAATCGGTAAAGATATCTATGTTCGGGTTGCCGACTTTTTGCAGAAAAATAGCTTCTTTAATCGATTTTACAATGTCGCCGCGTTTAAGCGTGGCGCTCGGCATTTTGGCAAATGACGCAAACTCATCGACCATATTGCCAATGTCACCGACCTGCCTGACAATGGTATCAATACATTGGTCAAACACCGTATCATCCTCGGGCACTTTTTTGCGATACCGCCGCCTTAAGCGCTCGGCCGACAATTGAATGGGCGTGAGTGGGTTTTTAATCTCATGCGCGATCCTACGGGCAATGTCTGACCAAGCGGATGTGCGCTGCGCGGTGACTAAGTCTGTAATGTCATCTAACGTTATCACAAAGCCTTCATTATGATCGCCGGAAATTTCTTCGGTAATGCGGTAATTTAAAATCCGTTCTTCATTTTCTAAACCTAAACTAATCTGCCCATTTGGCACTTTTAGACCGCCGATAAATAAATTGGCCAAAGCCTCACCAAGTTCGGGTGATATTTCGTCTAATTTTTTGCCAATGGCGTTTATGTTGGTTTTGTTTAACAGCAATTCGGCAGGGCCATTTAACAATGTGATATTATGATCTATATCTAAGCCAATGACGCCAGCAGATACGCCTGACAACATGGCTTCATTAAACCTACGACGGGTGTCAACATCTTCATTGGCGGTGATTAAATCTTGCCTTTGGTCAGTTAATCGCTGGGTCATCTCATTAAAAGTGAGGCTTAGATCGGCTAAATCGCCCTCATTTCTGTTGATGGGCAGCGCAACTTGATAATGCCCAGCCGATACCATTTGGGCGGCGTTTATCAGCCTTCGAATCGGCGTGATCAATTGATCTGCCACCCGAAAACCAATCCAAATAGCCGATAACACCAACGCCAAACCTATCCCAATATACATGAGTGCAAAAACAATTTGCACATCATCGGTTTGTTTTTCTAAATTCAGATATTCCTGCCGGGAGCGGTTGGCGCTCAATATTTGTTGGGTGATAATCGGGTCAATATTGCGGTATACATATAAAAATAAATCGAAATTCTCTAGATATATTAGAATCAGAGATTTGCTGGGTGTTTTGAGTTTGGTGATGCCCTCATCGGTCGCCTCACGTATCGAACTATCCCACGGGCGGGGAAATTTATTGTCTGGATAATTGTCGTATTTGGCTAGGACTTGGTCTTTATTGGCGTTCCAAATAAGCGCACCATCTAACTGTTTGAACAGCACTTGAACTTCGAGTTCAATCTCAAGATTTTTGCGGGTTGTTGGGTTGGTTTCAATGGTGCCTTGATATAGTGGATAGATGCGGTTTATCACCTGTGCCAAAGCTTCCGCGCTGCTCCAAACACTGGTTGCGTGCGAATCATTATATAATTCGGCCACAATTTGTGAATTATCTATAACCTTTTTGGTGCGTTCAGAAAAATAATTATCTAAACCTTGGCTAAGCGTTAATGATGAAAACACCGCCACCAAAATAGCCGGAATTGCCGACATTACCGAGAAATAAAACACCAGACGAGAATGTAAATTTGCCCCCGCTACGTTGGATTTGCGGGCTTTTGAAAGCCTAAAAATTTGGAAACTGATGAGCAATGTCAGCACCACAATGGCAAAAATGTTCACCCCGATTAAAATATAGATCACATCTTCAGTAAGTGCCATATCAGTCAGCCCAGCGATGATAGAATAAGTCGTGATGGCTAGGCCAATCATGGCGAATACGCATACAAAGCCGATTGATGTCAGGCTTAATATTTTATAGGGCCGTACTTTTGGCTCAACAAATACGTTATCGATGTTTTGGCTCATGTAAGAACTCAGTAGAATCGGTGGTTTTTAACACATTAGCTAAGTGTAACATATTTGCAACATTTTATATTGGGCAATTTACATCTGTTGAAATCATTAGTTAATTATTGTGACCACCAGCTCTACAATTAATTTATGTAGCAAATATATGGTTTCGATAATATGGCTTTTCATTTTGATGCGCATTATATAATATGACAGTTATTAAGGGGCAACTTAGTTATAAATAAGGCTTAACATGAAAATTGTTATATGTGGTGCAGGGCAGGTTGGGTTTGGCATTGCCGAAGTGCTATCAAGAGAGCAAAATGACGTTACGGTTATTGATAGAAACCCGGTATTGGTCAAAGCGATTTCTGACCAATTGGATGTGCAGACGGTCATCGGTCATGGAGCACACCCGGAAGTTTTAAAACAGGCTGGTTGTGACATTGCCGATATGATCATTGGCGTGACCTTATATGATGAAGTGAATATGGCCGCCTGCCAAGTGGCGCACAGCATCTTTAACGTGCCAACCAAAGTGGCGCGAATCCGCTCTCAGGCTTATTTAGACAAACAATGGGGCGACTTATTTTCGCGTGATCACTCACCCATTGATGTTATTATTTCGCCAGAAATTGAGGTTGGCGAAACTGTGGTGACCCGGCTTTCATTGCCCGGCGCGTTTGAAATGGTCGGGTTTGTCGAAGATAAAATTGCCCTTGTTGGCATTAATTGCGACGAAAATTGCCCCATCATCGACACCCCGATTAAACAATTGACCGAATTATTCCCGGATTTATTTTCGGTCATTGTCGCCATTGAACGCCAAGGTGAACTTATCGTTGTGAACAGCTCCGAAATGCTGGTTGAGGGCGATAATGTCTATCTAATTGCAGATTATAGCCAAGTGTCTCGACTTTTAGGAATTTTTGGCAAAAACACCGAAACCACCAACCATGTGGTCATTGCTGGAGGTGGTAACATTGGCCTATATGTTGCCAAACGTTTAGAAAGTTTGAACCGAAGCGTCAAAGTTAAAATTATCGAAAACCAGCATGAACGCGCCGAATTTATCGCCGATGAATTGAGCAATACATTGGTATTGCATGGCAGCGCTCTGGACGCCGAAATATTGCGCGAAGCCGGGGTTGCACATGCCGGCACATTTGTATCTTTGACCAATAATGACCAGGTGAATATGTTAGCCTCGGTGATGGCAAAAAATGAAGGTGCGACAACCACAGCCTGTTTGTTAAGCAGTGATAAATACACATCTCTCATTCCCTCATTGGGCATTGATGCTTACATCAACCCTAAATCGACCACGATTTCTAAAATATTACAATATGTACGGCGTGGGCGTATACGCGGCGTGCATTCTATACTCAACGGCCAAGGCGAGATAATAGAAGCCGAGGCTTTAAGCACCTCACCCTTGGTCAAAAAACCATTGCGCGATGTTCATTTGCCAGATGGTGTGCGTTTGGGCGCCATCGTGCGGGGTGATAAAATCATTATGCCCAATGGTGGCTCTATCATTCAAGCTGGTGACCGGGTGGTTATGTTTGCCAAAGCCGGTGCGGTTAAGCAAGTCGAACAATTGTTCAGAGTTAGCATAGATTATTTTTAGCAGAACGGTATTTGGATGAATGCAATTTTATCCAATAGGCAAATTGTATGAATAAATAGGCAGATTGTATGAACAAAAACGGTAGTTTATATTATTTGGGCGTGGGCATATTGTTGGTCGGCTTGGCTGAACTGATATTGATGCTTTTCGCCTTATTAATGGGCGATCAACCCACCACTTACGCTTTTTCTGGCGGGGTGATTCTTTCACTATTTTGTGGAAGCGCGTTAATTCTGGCAACCAAAGGCAAATTTAAAGCGCTTGGCCGCCTCGACTCAATATTATTGCTGGTCTATTTTTGGGTCATAATACCGATATTTTCGGCCATACCTTTTTATAGTTTTATGGGCAGCTATGCCGAGGCATATATAGAAACGGTGTCGGCATTGACCACCACCGGCGCGACGGTTATCGACAATAACCGCTATATACCTGAAGCGTTATATTTGTGGCGCAGCCTATTGGCTTGGAGCGGCGGTCTATTATCCATCACCATGGTGATATTAATTTTGGCACCTTTTGGCGTTGGGGGATTGCAAGATAAAAGCTCTAAATTTTTGGGTTCAAAATTTAACCAGACCGAAAATTTCTTCCCAATTATAAAACTTGTTGGCGGCGCTTATTCTATCATCACAATTATTCTAGTGGTCGCGCTTATGTTTGGTGGTGCCAATTTATTTGATGCCTTTAATTTGATATTACACACAATATCCACCACCGGTTACAACCTAAATAATGGCGATTACGCCAGTCAATACACGCCTTATACCGCCTTCATCATCATGCTAACCATGTTTATCGGCGCGGCGTTAATCGTTATATTTTTCAGGCAATTTATCAACGCCAAAACCCGGTTGAGTTTTAATGTTGAAGTCAAATTATTCATCATTATAACCACATTCTTCGCTTTCGCAGTCGCCGCTTTTAGCTATTTCGAAAAACAATTAAGCCTTGTGGATGCCGCCGCATATTATTTTTATGCATTGTTTGACGCCGTATCCATATTATCCACCACCGGGTTGATCATTAACACAGACCCTCAACCGATTAATTTTTATTACATATTGGCATTTATTGGCGGGGCGTCCTTCACCACCGCTGGCGGTATGAAGTTATTTAGAATGGTGATTTTGTTAAAATATTCAAAAATCGAAATAAACCAACTGATATTTCCCAATTCGGTCACCTCAAATAAATTTTTGGATATGCGTTTAGATGTTAAATTTATGCGCCTAATTTGGAGCTTTTTCATCGCTTATATGTTTTTAGTGGTGATATTGGCAACCGCGATTGCCAGCTATAATTATGATTTAAACACCAGCCTAGTAAACGCCATTGGCGCGGTGGCAAATATCGGACAATTTGCCGACTTTGTACGCGCAAAAGGCCAAGCCGTGGTGCCATTTTCGGAGTTAGAAACCAATTTACAGGCGATATTAAGCGTTGGTATGATATTGGGTCGGTTAGAAGTTATATCGGTATTGGGCCTCTTAAATTTTGCCTATTGGAAAAACAGATAAAGGAAAACTTATGTCAAGAATAGCATTCGTAAACGGCCAATTTGTGCCACACATGGCGGCGTATGTGCATATTGAGGACCGTGGCTATCAATTTGCAGACGGCGTGTATGAAGTCTGTGAAATTAAAGATGGACAGATTATTGATATAGATAGGCATTTGAAACGATTAAGTTATTCACTGTCGGAACTTCAAATTATACCAGCCATGAAGGACCAACCATTGGTGGTAAAGATGAAGCAATTGGTGGCCAAAAATCGGGTTAAAGATGGCTTGATTTATTTACAAGTCACCCGCGGCGTTGCACCAAGAAACCATGTGTTCCCGCAAAATACAAAATCGTCAATAGTCATGACGGCAAAATCTGTGTCTCCTGCCAGCAAAACCGCGCAATATGAAAAGGGCGTGGCGGTGATTTCTGTGGCCGAAAACAGATGGAGCCGGCCAGACATTAAAACCATTGGCCTATTGCCCAATTGTTTGGCCAAACAAGAGGCTAAAGAACAAGGCGCGTTTGAGGCTTGGTTTATCGACGAAGATGGGCTTGTGGTTGAAGGCGGCTCATCCAACGCGTGGATAATCAACCAAGATAATGAGATTATCACCCGAAAAGCCGATGGCAGCATATTAAAGGGCATCACCCGTGAGGCAATTTTTAACCAGATCGACAAGTCTGAATATAGGCTTATCGAAAGGCCGTTTAGTTTGCGCGAAGCCATTTTGGCCAAAGAAGCGTTTATCTCATCGGCCACAACCATAGTGATGCCAGTGGTTAAAATTGACAACCACCTCATAGCTGGCGGAAAAGTTGGCCAAATAGCCAAATTGCTATTTGAAAAATACTATAATTATGCGCAAAAAACCACTATCTAGGGGTTATCAATGCATAAACCAAATATAGACCCGAGAATATGGTGTTTTGATTGCTTTCTTTTCACTTTGTTTATATGCTTGGTGCTACCAGTTATAAAGCTCACCAAACTCTAGTTTGAATAAGAATGAGGACATTATGGCATCGGAGCGCTCGAATAATTTACAAGATGTATTTTTAAACAATGTACGCAAAGAAAAAAACCCTGTAACCGTGTTTTTGGTAAATGGGGTTAAGCTACAAGGCATTGTAACTTGGTTTGATAATTTTAGCGTATTGTTGCGCCGGGATGGTCATTCGCAACTCGTTTATAAGCACGCCATATCTACCATAATGCCTGCCACACCGATTCAACTCTATGATTTTGAAGAACCAGAAGTAAAATAATAATAAATGTTTCCAGAAGACCAAATTGATAATATTCCCGAGTCTCTAGCTGAAAAGCTAGATAGACCAGCACTAGATGCAAACGTTGATGTTCATGATATTGAAACCTCAGCGGGCGATTACTGCTTTGTCATGCAACTTGATTTTTCGCGGGTTAAATCGGTTAAAATAACCGGTCAATCCGACCATGCGGACATGCGCTCAATGCAAGCTCAACTGGCAGAAGCCGTGGGTTTGGCCGAGGCTATCGAGTTAAAAATTGTATCGACCAGTATTACCCGGGTTAACAAATTCACCCCCGCCACCCTATTTGGCAAAGGTAAAGTAGAAGAATTGGGTAAAATGTTGAGCCAATATCAGGCACAATTGGTGGTGGTCAATACGGTGTTAACCCCAGTGCAACAAAGAAATTTAGAAGAAGCTTGGGGGGTCAAAGTTTTGGATCGCACCGGGTTGATTTTGGAAATTTTTGGCGCCCGCGCACAAACTAAAGAAGGCCAATTGCAGGTTTCGCTGGCGAATTTAAATTACCAACGTGGCCGTTTGGTGCGCAGTTGGACCCATTTGGAGCGGCAAAGAGGTGGCACTGGTTTTACTGGTGGCCCAGGCGAAACCCAGCTAGAGTCCGACCGTCGTGGCATACAAATGCGCATAACAAAATTGGAAAAACAATTAGCCCAAGTGAAACGCACACGTGGTTTGCACCGAACCGCGCGCGAAAAAGTACCATACCCCATCGTGGCCTTAGTTGGCTATACCAATGCCGGTAAATCTAGCTTATTTAACACCTTGTCTGGCGCCGAAGTGATGGTAAAAGACATGTTGTTCGCGACGCTTGACCCAACCATGCGCCAAGTTGAATTGCCCACCGGCATGACAGTGATAATGTCTGACACCGTTGGGTTTATTTCTAATTTACCGCATGAATTAGTGTCGGCATTTCGCGCAACTTTGGAAGAAGTGTTAAGCGCTGACATTATTTTACATGTCGAAGACATCGCTTCTGAAGATCAGGCAGCGCAGGAAATGGATGTTAAACTGATTTTGAAAGATTTGGGCATCGGTGAGGAATATCGGATTCCGATTGTCCGCGTGTGGAATAAAATTGACTTATTATCTGAAGATGAAAAATCGGCAAAAACCAACATAGCGGCTGAAGACAAAGACATAATTCCGGTGTCGGCGCTAAAATCTATTGGTTTGGAAGAATTGTCTAGGCGCATCGAAAATGTTTTGCAAAAAGACCATCATTTTTATCAAATGTCGCTATCGCCAGCCAGAGGTGCAGAACTTGCATGGATATATAGACATTGCCAAGTGAAGCAAAGAACTGACTTGGAAGATGGCATGATGGATTTAAATATTTTGGTCGATGCAAAACATCATGAGCAATTTAGGAATAAATTTCATGTGGAATTAAATTTAGATTTGCGGGAAGAATGGGAAAAATAAATGCCAAATGCCAACTGCTTAACCTTGGGCATTGATCATTTAGGCCTTTCTGTAAGAGACCTTGCGCAAAGTGTAGATTTTTTTGTGAATTGTTTGGGCTGGCAGGAATTTGGCGGCAACTCCAATTATCCATCAATTTACGTTACTGATGGCATATCTAAACTAACTTTGTGGCAAACAAAATCGAACACGCCGAAACAATTTGACCGCCATCAAAATGTCGGCTTGCACCATGTTGCACTAAAATTGGCGACAGAAGCAGATTTAAATATAGTGTATGACAGGCTTAAAAACTGGCCGCGGGTAAAAGTAGAATTTGCGCCGGAACTATCTGGCCAAGGCCCCAAAATTCATTTTATGATTAATGAACCTTCTGGCAATCGGATCGAATTTTCATTCGACCCTAGATAACACCAAAGCAAAAAATTAATAACGCCTAATAAGCCCGACAAGTTTGCCTTGTATAGCCACTCTATCTGGGCCGAATATACGGGTTTCAAACGCGGGGTTAGCGGCTTCTAGCGCAACGCTATCGCCTTTTTTACGTAAACGTTTTAGCGTGGCTTCTTCATTGTCGATAAGCGCCACAATAATATCGCCATTATTAGCGCTATTCTGTTGTTTTATAATAACTGTATCACCATCTAATATGCCAGCTTCAATCATTGATTCGCCACTAACTTCTAAAGCAAAATGCTCGCCATTGCCCAACATTTCCATCGGCACGGTTACATCATTACTATGGTCTTGAATGGCCTCAATCGGCACACCAGCGGCAATCGTGCCCATAATCGGAATTGTGGCACTCAGCGGGTTATCATCTTGTATAATCGCATTGGGAATTTTGGCGGCTGGGGTAGAGTTTTCAATAACCACTGGCTGGAAGCCTTTTTGTCGCGCCAAGCTTGGCGATGCAGACTCGGGCAATTTAATAATTTCGAGTGCCCGCGCTCGATGCGGCAACCTGCGTATAAACCCGCGCTCTTCTAAGGCCGTTATCAGCCGATGAATGCCAGATTTAGATTTTAAGAAAAGTGCCACTTTCATTTCATCAAAGGACGGCGACACACCTGTCTCTTTAATGCGCTCATTAATAAACATAAGCAATTCGAACTGTTTGCGGGTTAACATATCTTCACCTTGATGATTAGAATCAATTAGTACAAAACAAGAACTTTATACATGTTCTCATTTTGTTTTACAAGTGAAAATTGGTTTTAGGCCGCTTTTGTTCTCTTTTTGGATTAGCGATTTAGCAGGTTAAACGTCGCTTTCTCTACGTTTTCTTGGCGCATTAAGCTTTCTCCGATTAAAAAGCAATTTATGTTTTTTTGGCTAAGTTGGTTTAAATCATCGGCGGTGTAAATGCCACTTTCGCCCACAATGATTCGGTCATCATCAATATATTGAGCCAAATTTTCGGACACGCTGAGCGAGGTTTCAAATGTTTTGAGATTACGGTTGTTGATGCCGATCAGCGGCGTTTTTAGCTTCAAAGCGCGGTCTAGTTCGGCTTTATCATGCACTTCGGCCAGCACATCTAAACCCAGTTCTACAGCGATATTTTCTAATTCACGCGCCAAATCATCATCTATCATCGCCATAATCAGCAATATGCAATCTGCGCCCCACGCCCGGGCTTCTAACAATTGATAAGGGTCTAACATAAAATCTTTGCGCAAAATCGGCAAATCTACAATTTTACGCACTTGTTTTAAATATGCGGGTGAACCTTGAAACGAAGGGGTGTCGGTGAGGATAGATAGGCAGGTCGCACCGCCGGCTTTATAGG
Organism: Hyphomicrobiales bacterium; assembly: GCA_013214705.1. GTDB lineage: Bacteria > Pseudomonadota > Alphaproteobacteria > Rhizobiales > OSC116 > OCS116. Next base: position 113,486 of record JABSRZ010000007.1, on the reverse strand, counting down.
CTGTTGCTAGTTCGGCTGGGTGAAAATCCGCTCGTATAAGGCCTTTTGAGGGGCTGGCTTTTTTAATTTCGGCAATAAGTGCATATTCGCCCAAATCTAGCTTATTTCTGATGGCATGGTAAAATCCACATTTTACTTTTTGCTGAGCAATTTCATCGGCCAATTGTTCGACCGATATTATTTGTTTGGCCAGCGCAATTTCCTCACGCTTATAGGCGGCAATTTTATCTAATATATTCATCCGTTTGAAAGCTCCACCAGCTTATTTAGGCTATTTAGCGCCGCGCCGCTATCTATAGATTTAGATGCCAATTCAATACCTTGATGTAAACCACTGACTTTGCCTGCTACAATTAAGCCGGCCGCCGCGTTTAGTATTGTAATGTCACGATAAGCACATTTTTTACCGGCCAATATCTCGCGCAATGCTGCTGCATTATACTCTGGGTCGCCACCTTTTAGTTCTGCACCGGGGCTAAGGTTAAACCCATAATCGGTCGGGTCTATTTCAAATGTTGTCACTTTGCCGTCTTTAAGCTCGGCGACAAAACTTTTGCCGGTTACGGTTAGTTCATCTAAGCCATCGCAGCCATGCACGACCCATACATGTTCGCTGCCCAATTTTTTGAGCACATTGGCGATAGGCTCTACCCACTCTTTGGCAAAAACCCCCAAAACTTGGCGTTTAACCCCAGCCGGGTTAGACAGCGGGCCGAGCAGATTAAATATGGTTTGAATGCCCATTTGCACACGGGCAGGGCCAACAAAGCGCATCGCCGAATGATGTTTTATAGCATATAAAAACCCGATGCCAGCCTCATCAATGCATTTTGAGACTTTTTCGGCATCAATGGTTACATCTACACCCAAAGTTTCTAACACTTGGGCGGTGCCAGATAAAGATGACAGCGCGCGGTTGCCATGTTTGGCTATGGTCACGCCGCAGCCCGCGATGACAAATGACGCCGCGGTTGAAATATTATAGCTCCCAGAACCGTCACCGCCTGTGCCGCAGGTGTCTATGGCATGGGCAGGCGCACGAACTTTAGAGGCCTTGCGGCGCATAATGGTGGCCGCTCCGGTGATTTCATCTATGGTTTCGCCGCGCATTCTAATGGCAGTGAGCAATGAGCCGATCTGTGCATCCGATGCATCGCCAGACATGATGATTTCAAACACCTCAGCGGCTTCGGTTTGGCTAAAAGTTTCGCCTTTAACCGCGCGGGCAATGAATGGTTTTAACCCAGCAAAAGTTTTCGCCGGTTCGGCGCTGGCGGCTGTGGGCATAATTTTGGGTTTTTGTGCGGTAACAGGCGCGCTGTTACGCAATTTTACCCCGGCACTGCGTAAGAAATTACCGATAATTTCATGCCCATATTCAGACGCGATCGATTCGGGGTGAAACTGCACACCGTAAATTGGCTTGGTTTTATGCGCCAATGCCATTATCACCCCATCATCTGTTTTGGCGGTTACTTTTAAGCAATCGGGCAAAGTTTTCGGGTCTACAGTTAAAGAGTGATAGCGCGTGGCTTCGAACTTATTGGGGATATTTTCGAACAATATATCATCGATATGGCTGATGGTGCTGGTTTTGCCATGGCGAATTTCATCTGCCCGCACAACTGTACCGCCAAAAATTTGCGCAATAGATTGATGCCCCAAACATACCCCAAATATCGGGATGTCACCATTTGTTTTGGCGATAAGATCTAAACAAATGCCAGCATCATCGGGTGTTTTAGGCCCCGGTGACAATATAATGGCTTCGGGCTGTTTGGCGATAATCTCGGCGACAGAAATTTTGTCGTTACGCCAAACTTCGATATCTGGGGTGAACTTGCCAATATAATGGTATAAATTATAGGTAAAACTGTCATAATTATCGATAAGTATAATCATATTTTTATCCTCATTCACTGGCCATATTTTGATGCATTGGCCAGCTTTATAGCTTCCTCAGCGCTGCGGAACAACGCTTTGGCTTTGTTGACGCATTCTTGCTGTTCGCTCTCTGGGTCGCTGTCTGCCACGATGCCAGCGCCGGCCTGAACGTGCATTTTGCCATCTTTAATAATCGCGGTGCGCAATACAATGCAGGTATCCATATTGCCATCGGCGCCAAAATAGCCAACACAGCCTGCGTAAGGCCCGCGTTTTATATTTTCTAGCTCTTCAATAATTTCCATCGCCCGCACTTTGGGCGCACCCGACACTGTACCCGCCGGAAACCCAGCCAACAAGGCATCTATAGCGTCATATTTTTCGTCTAATTGCCCGGTGACGTTAGACACAATATGCATCACCTCACTGTAATATTCGAGGAAAAAACTATCGGTAATCTCCACACTTCCAAGTTTTGCGACATGGCCAACGTCATTGCGGCCAAGGTCAAGCAGCATTAAATGTTCGGCCAGTTCTTTGGGGTCGGCTAACAATTCTTCACTATATTTTTTGGTTTCAGCCAAGGTTTTGCCGCGCGGTCGTGTGCCTGCAATGGGGCGAATAGACACCTCATTGTCGCGCACTCTAACCAAGATTTCGGGGCTGGAGCCAACCACTGATAAACCATCAAAATCTAGATAATATAAAAAAGGTGAGGGGTTTATGCGCCGCAATGCGCGGTATAAGGCAAACGGAGACAGAGTGAAATCTGTGGTAAAGCGTTGGCTCAAAACCACCTGAAAAATATCGCCAGATAAAATATATTGTTTGGCTTTTCTGACCATATCTTTATATTCGTCTGCGGTTAAATTAGACACCGGCTCAACATAGGTATATTGCTGCTCGCCAATGTCAGATTTTGGCCTTGGGCCATTTAACAGGTCAATTGCCGTTGTTAGGCGTTCGACAGCTTTTGCATGCGCAGTTTTAGCACTGGTGGCTTTGTCCGGCCACACCGAGGTGACCAGAATAATCTCTTCTTTGACATTGTCGAAAATGGCAATAATGGTCGGCCTAATCATATACATATCGGGCAGGTCGAGCGGGTCTGGCAAATCGGCATCTATGTTTTCGACCAATTTAACCGTGTCAAACCCCATATAACCATATACGCCCATCATCGGCGGGATGTCTTCGGGCATGTCTATGCGTGACATATCCAATAAAGCCCGTAAATTAGACAAAGTGTCGCCAGCTTGGGGCACAAATTGCTTAGAGTTTTTATGGGCGTTTAAATTGATTTCAGATTTGTCACCATTGGCGCGCCAAATGATGTCTGGCTCCATGCCAACCATAGAATAACGCCCCTTGGATGTGCCATCATTTACCGATTCTAACAATATGCAATTGGTTTTGCCGGCAGTTAGTTTTTGCAAAGCAGATATCGGAGTTTCTAAATCGGCAATATGGCGGGTATAAACTATTTGTGACTTTTCTTGGTTATATAGGCTGGTAAACTGATCTAAGTTTGGGGTTATTTTCATCAAAAATAGCCTTAAATTATTGGCCTGTTGTCTGGCTGCCGGTTAAGCGGTCAATCAAAGGTTGGTTAACTGAGATGCCATAGAGTGTTTTATCATTCTCTATATAGCTTTCAATAAGCGCAGTTTGCAAATCTGGCGCGATGGAGAGCAGAATATTATTGTCTGCCTCGCTCATCGCTGTGGTTGCAGGCGCGATTATATCTTTCAGTTGCATAATTAAATATACCGCTTCACCATTTAAACGCCCAGCCACATAAACAAAGCCATTTATTTTGGTGTCAAACAACGCGGCAATGGCATTGGCAGAAAGCTGCATAGATTGTGTGGTACGCGTAACCGGCAAAGCGGTTTGTATCTCATCGCTTATGCCTTTAGACAAAGCTTCTAATTCGCCACCAAGTCCAACCAATTGTTCGGCTTTGGCCAATAGAGCTTTTGAGGTTTCGGTATTTCGCCAAAGCTCTATGACATCGGCCGCTACATCTGCGAGAGGTAGATTTTTGCGGGCGGTAATTTTATTCACTTTATACCAGATCAAGCCACCATTTGCTGTGTCCAACGGCTCATTGTCTAGCAATTCATCAGTGCTAAGAATGGCGCCTAGAATGCCCGGTACATCGGGTAAATCCACTTTAGATTTCGCCAAATTTTGCGATAGATTGTTTATAGACGAGATAAACCGGGCATCCAATTGCAGCTTTTTGGCAATTTCGGCAAATGTCGCGCCGCCGGCAATTTCATCTTCAACCGCGTCGCGCAAATCATAGGCTTTGTCGATGGCCAACCGAAGCGCTTCTTGCTCTTCTAGCTGTTGTCTTACATCTTCAAAGCTCTTGTTGATGGCGGGGTTAATTTGGGTCACTTGCAACAGGGCCACACTGACGCCTAAATCTACTGGCGCACTAATCTCATCTGTTTCAAGTAAAAACGCAATTTCGGCCATTTTTTTGTTCGGCAAGCCAGATTTGGCAAATGTGCCTAATTTATAGCCCTCATTTATAACGCCTTTTGCTACGGCTAATGCGGCAAAGCTAGTGCCATTTTGGGCTTGCTCATAAGCCGCATTAGCTTCGTCCATATTATTATAAATTAGTTGTGAAATAGCACGACTCTCGGGGCTGTTAAAAGCACTTTTAGAAAGCTCATATAACTGTTTAACCTCTACAGCATCAACATCCAACGATTTGGCTAGCTCCACTGGGTCGAGAGTTAGCAATTCAACTTCGCGATATTCCGGTGCATCAAATTGAGCGATAACGGTTTGGTAATAGGTGTTTAGATCAGCGCCAGTTGGCACATCGCCTATTTTAACATGGCTAGGTTTAAGGTAGAAAAACTCAGCCGCGCGTTGTTCATTGTTAAACTCATTAATAATATCTGCATAAACAGTTGGGCTAGCGGCAATGTTAGATATGCTTTGGGTCAACTGAACCAATAATTGCTGTTGTTTTATGAGCGCAACATAGTTTTTTTCGGTCAAATTATTGCTTCTGAGCAGGCCTTCAAAAATAGCTTTGTTAAATTCGCCATTGGTAGCTTTAAAATTATTGTCTGCGGTGATTACTTTAACCGCTTCCGCATCGTCAATCGCCAAGTTTAGCATTTTGCCGGCATTTTCTAACGTGGCAGAGCTGATTAGTTTATCGACCACACTTTGCTCGATAAATTTTAAAAACGGGCTTTCTAAATTCTGGCCTAACTGCTGGGAATATCGGTTCACTTCACGCGAATAATCGGCGTAAAATTCATCGGCAGTGACGCTGATTTCACCAATATTTGCAACATGATTGTTAGATTGAACGCTGGAATATGAAAGCAAGCCGCCAGTGGCGATAAACCCCAACACCACTATGCCAAGAAAAGCTTTGACAAACCAATTGTCAGATCCGTTGCGAAGGGCTGTTAACATTCTAAAATTCCTTAATTCAATGACCAAATTATAATTTATTTGGGCATCATAAGTAGGCTGCCCTATAACCACAAGCCCCTGGAGCTAAAAAAGCGTTAAAAAAATGCATTTAATGGCAATAATCGACCTTATGCTTAATACCAATGAAAATAATTAATTGTTTTGGCAGATTAAATAACCTAGGTTAGCCCCAAAATGTGACTAATAGCTATTTACCAAGGTAAATTGAAAGGCAAATTATGACAAACCAACCCAAAGCCCTTGTGGCTGGTAACTGGAAAATGAATGGTTTAACCGCGGCCATTACCGAAATTGATTCGCTGAATCATAAAATTGCCAACCACCCTAATATGGCTTGCGAATTGATGATATGCCCACCAGCCACAATTTTAGCAACCGCTGTTTTGCGGGCTGAAAATTTAGAAATTGGTGCACAAGATTGCCACGCTGCCTTGGGCGGCGCGCATACGGGTGATGTGTCTACAGAAATGTTGACCGATTTGGGTGTCACTGCGGTGATTTTAGGCCATAGCGAACGACGTGCTGACCATGGCGAAACCTCGGCTCAAGTTGCCGAAAAAGTGGTGGCAGCGCAACGCGCTGGATTGGTCTCAATAATTTGTGTTGGTGAAACTGAAGCTGAACGAAAAAGTGGCCAAGCTTTGGGTGTGGTTTCAGAACAAATAGCCGGATCAATCCCTTTGGATGGCACCCATGCAGATAACATTGTTGTGGCTTATGAGCCGGTGTGGGCAATTGGTACTGGCCTTGTGCCTTCGGTGGCTGATGTTGCCGAAATGCACGCCCATATAAGAGATTTGCTGAAAGGCATGTTCGAAAATGATGGCGATAAAATGCGCATTCTTTACGGCGGCAGTGTCAAAGGTTCTAACGCCGCAGAGCTTATGAATGTGGACAATGTAAATGGAGCTTTGGTCGGCGGCGCAAGCCTGAAGGCAGATGACTTTTTTGCCATTGTTGAGGCAGCTTATCTGTAGTTAGACTAGCAAAAGTTAGGCCTATAAACCCACTGTCTTAATGGCATTTAATATCGATGGCAGAGCTTTGCGCGCGGCGTCATAGCCCAAATCGTAAAGCTCTTCTGCCTTGTGGAAATCAAACGACCCGATATGCGCGACATTGGGCGTGATCATGGCATCAGGCGGGTCACCGGCTAGGCGGGTGCGGGCAATTCTATCTTGCATAATGTTAAAAGATGCCAAAGTTACGCTGCCTATGCTCGGTTCTGGGGTTTTCACCTTGTGTAAGCCCGAGCGAATGGATTTAACCAGTTCAACCATTTCATGTTTATTTTTCATGACATTTTGGTCGTGATAATCTTCAGTTTGGTTTCGGGCCAAATAAACCGCCGATGTGAGGCCAAATGCGATGACAATGCGCGCGCCAAAAGCCCGACATACCGACACTGGTATCGGGTTAACCAAAGCGCCATCTGTAAGCCATCTACCCTCGATATTTAACGGTGAAATAACCCCCGGTATGGCAAAACTCGCGCGCATTGCCGGCACAATTTCACCATCACGCAGCCAAATTTCATGGCCGGTTGCCAATTCAGTGGCGATCGAAACGAACGGAATTTTTAAATCGCTAAACTGCGTATCGCCTAAATATTTGGTAAGCTCTGCCACCAAGTGATTGCCTTTGATAATGCCGCCACCGAGGCGCACATCAATAAACGAAAACATCCGCCGTTTGGTCATCGAAAAAGCGAATTCTTTTAGCTCATCTAATCGGCCTGCGGCAAAACAGCCACCCGCCACGCTGCCCATAGATGTGCCGCATATAAAATCGGGATGAATGCCAGCCTCTTGCAAAAAAGTTAACATGCCGATATGCGCCCAGCCTTTGGCCGCACCGCCGCCAAGCGCAAAAGCTATAAATGGTTTTTCTGGTTTCTGGTTTGCTAACATAAGTTTATATTACGCAAACTTTACGAATAAGCCATTAAAAAAGCCGCAACAAAATTGCGGCTTAAATTTAGTGTTGGCTATTAATCAAACGATTGTTGGGTTGGGTGCATCGCCATAAACATCTTTAGGATCAAAGGTTTTTGCGGTTTCTTTATAAATTAACTTTAAGTTTTTTGTTGGCGATTGACCCGTAGGAACCGACCTGTAAAAACAGCTCATATAACCCACATGGCAACTCGCGCCAGAGCCAGAAACATCTACTTTTAACCAAACCGCATCCTGATCATCATCTATACGCAAGTCGACAATTTTTTGCACCAATCCAGATGTCGCGCCTTTATGCCACAACACTTGGCGCGAGCGGCTCCAATAATGGGCTTCGCCAGTCTCGATGGTTTTGATAAGTGCGTCTCTATTCATATAGCCCAGCATCAAAACGTCGCCAGTTTCATTGTCGGTGGTGACGCAGGTGATCAAACCCTTGTCATCGAATTTAGGCGCAAGGTCATGAGCTTCTTCGACTTGTTCAATAGTCACACGTTCTGCAAAGGGGGCATTATTTTTGGTCATCATCATACCTATCTTGGGCTTCTAATCATCGACATAAACGACGCTTTCATCTCAGGTGTATTATACTCGCCACGGAATTGAGTGGTGATGGTGTCGACATTCGATTTCATCACCCCCCGCATGCTCATACATTGATGTTCTGCTTCAATAAACACAGCAATGCCGCGTGGTTGCATAGATTGCTCTAATGCGTTGGCAATTTGTGCAGTCATGGTTTCTTGAGTTTGCAAACGGCGTGAGAAAATATCCACCACCCGCGCAATTTTAGAAATGCCTACCACCGCTTTATTGGGAATATACGCAATATGAGCCTTGCCAATAAATGGTGCAATATGGTGTTCGCAATGTGAATTAAAATCTATATTTCGTAGCAATACAATTTCATCATAGCCGCCCACATCATCAAACTTGCGGCCAAGCGCTTCGATAGGGTCTTGGTCATAACCGCTAAAATATTCTGTATAGGCATTGACCACACGGTTTGGCGTGTCTTTTAGGCCTTCGCGGTCTGGGTCGTCACCAGCCCAAGCTAATAATGTTCTTACGGCTTGTTCAGCTTGTTCACGGCTTGGTTTTTCAACTACATTCATCGGGTCATACCTTTCGTATTTTGTCACAATATTGCGACAGGAGAGCCCTCAAATTTGTTTTATTTCTAAAAACAACTAGGGTATAAGATGAAATAATCAAGTTTTCAAGTTTTGAATTTCATATCCCATATTAAATATGCGTGGCCATTGGCATGATGAGTAAAATATACAGCGATAAGATTGTAAAATACGCTGCAAATATACCGTTTCAAACCCCATTAGATGCACCAGATGCCTTCGCCAGCAGACGCAGTAATTTTTGTGGCAGCCACATTAAGATATTTGTAAATTTTAGCCAAGGTAAGGTGGTAAAATTTGGCCAAACCATAGACGCTTGTGCGTTGGGCAGTGCCGCTTCGGCAATTGTTTGTGAATATATTATTGGCGCAACCATTGACGAAATCATCCAAACTCAAATAGAGACAAAAAATATGCTGGCCTTTGCCGCCGAGCCACCCAGCGGCCGGTTTGCAGAACTTGGCATTTTAAATTCGGTCAAAGACATGCCCAACCGGCATGCCTCTACCATGCTTATATTGGATGCATTGGTCGATGCCATCAAGCAAATGGAACAAAATAATGATAGATAAAATTATAGCCGCTAACAAATTAATCAAAACCCCGCCAAATGCAGTGCGCACCACGCCACTTGAAAAATCTTTGCTGTTAAGCCAGCAAACCAGCGCCAATATATTTTTAAAATATGAAAGCCTGCAGCTTACGGGCTCTTTCAAATTGCGCGGCGCGACAAATAAACTGGCACAATTGACTGAAACTCAGCGCCAACAGGGCGTGATAACTGCCAGCACTGGTAACCATGGCCTAGGCGTGGTTATGGCCTGTAAATTGCTCGGCGTTGCCGCAACCATCTATGTGCCAAAAGCGGCATCCAAAACCAAAACCGATGCCATCAAACAATTGGGTGGTGAATTGGTTTTTGTAGAAGGTGACGGATATGTAGCCGAAACCACCGCCAAACATCAGGCGACAACGACCGGAAAAATATACATCTCACCTTATAATGACATCGAAGTTATATGCGGGCAGGCTAGTGTGGGTGTAGAGCTGATGCAGCAAATGCCTGAGTTAGACGTTATTTTTACCGCCGTTGGAGGTGGTGGGCTTATTGGTGGCCTTGCTAGTTTTGCCAAACACATTAACCCAAAAATTGAAATTGTCGGCTGTTGGCCTGAAGTGGCGAGAAGTTTTTACGAAGCGCTTAAGGCTGGCAAAGTGTTTGAAGTGGCCGAGGCATATACTTTATCTGACGGCACAGCGGGTGGGGTAGAGCCCGACACCATCACCTTGGAGCTTTGCCAAAAAGTCATTGATACGAAAATTTTGGTGAGTGAAGCCGAAATCGCTGATGCCATGCGATTGATAGCCACCAGTGAGCGCCAAATTATAGAAGGCGCTGCCGGGGTTGCTGTGGCAGGCGCGCTAAAATGCATTGCCGAAAAACCACAGCATTATCAAGGGAAAAACATAGCCATCATCATTTGCGGACGCAATATAGAATTTGAAAAATTTGAACAAATCACCTGTCGATAATTGACATATTTGCTTTAATATGCAAATTTGCCGACATGGGGATTGCGAATGCCCCGTGAGGCTTTGGCCAAAATCTCGCGTCCAACTTACTTATCCGCACGCCAACTTACTTATCCGTATGGAAGGAAGGACGCTATGCCGTCTCCAAATGAAATCACCATATCCCAATTAAACCGGCTAATCGGCTTGCCCGATCAACCCATAATCGTCGATGTCTGTATTGATGAAGATTTTAAATTATTGCCTAGATTAATTCCCTCATCGTTCAGGCATTCGTTTAAAAACATTGCCGAATTGGCCGCAGAGTTAACAACCCAAAAAGTGGTAATCGTGTGCCAAAAGGGCAAAAAATTAAGCCAGGGCGCGGCGGCAATATTAAGAGATTGTGGGGTTAATGCAGAATTTTTACAGGGTGGCATATTGGCTTGGCAGCAGGCCGGATTGCCGCTAATTCCTTTGAAAAAATCTGACTTATGGGTTTCGAAACAACGGCCAAAAATCGACCGTATAGCTTGTCCTTGGTTGATAAGGCGGTTCATAAACCCGAAAGCAAAGTTTTTATTTGTGGAAAAATCTGAAATAGCCAATGTCGCCGAAAAATTTGATGCCATCGCCTTTGATATTGCTGGTGAAAGATACAGTCATAAAGGTTCAGGATGCACATTTGACAGCCTGTTAGAAGATTTTTCCTTGGACACTGAAGCGCTAAGACGCATGGCAACCATTATACGCGGCGCAGACACCAACAAGCCCGAATTGGCGCCACAAGTGGTGGGATTATTGGCAATATCTCTTGGACTATCGCGCCAATATAAAGATGATTTGCAACAGTTGGAAGCGGGTATGGCTATATATGACGCGCTGTATAGATGGGCGAGGGATGCGGTTAATGAACAGCATAATTCTGCCAGCAGCGGAGGCGATTTATGAGCGAAAATTTCTCACCAAAATATGCGGAATTATTTAGAGTTTTTCTGAAAATCGGTTTGCTTTCGTTTGGCGGACCGGCGGCTCAAATTGCGCTGATGCATAAAATGTTAGTTGACGAAAAAAAATGGCTTAGCGAAACTCAATATTTAAATGCGTTGAGCTTTTGTATGTTTTTACCCGGCCCCGAAGCCATGCAGCTTGCCACCTATTCTGGATGGCGCTTGAAAGGCGTGGCTGGTGGCTTAATTGGTGGGTTATTATTTGTATTGCCGGGGGCAATTATCATGCTCGCGCTGGCGATAATATACGCCTTTTGGGGTGAAATCACCATTATTGACGCCTTGTTTTTGGGGGTTAAAGCCACCGTTCTCATCATCGTGATCGAGGCATTACTGCGGGTTTCAAAGCGGGCGCTTAACGGCAAAATATATTGGGCTATCGCCTTGGCATCATTTGTCGGCATCTTTTTTTTGGCCATACCTTACCCGCTTATTGTGTTAGCTGCAGCGGTTTTGGGTCTTTTTATAAAATCTAACCCAAATATCAAAACCCAGCCGGGCACACCGGCCACGCCATCCACCTTAGCGACGATAAAGCAAATCATCATCTGGCTCGTCATCTGGTGGCTGCCCATATTGATGGTTCAGATATTTTTTGACATTGCAATATTAACCCAGATAAGTGATTTTTTCTCTAAATTGGCTGTGGTTACCTTTGGCGGCGCCTACGCAGTATTGGCCTATATGGGGCAGGACGTAGTCGACAAATTTAATTGGTTAACCGCCGGCGAGATGATGGACGGCCTCGGCCTAGCCGAAACCACACCCGGACCGTTGATTTTAGTGACAGAATTTGTCGGATTTTTGGCCGCCTATAAAGACGGCGGAATTTGGTTGGGCATTGCGGCCGCGCTGCTAACCTTGTGGGTTACGTTTATACCGTGCTTTTTGTGGATATTTGTCGGCGCGCCATATATAGATTGGATTAGCAACCAACCACGCCTTAAAACCGCGTTAAGTGCCATAACCGCAGCAGTGGTGGGTGTGATATTAAATCTATCCATATGGTTCGGTTTACATATATTATTTGCCACTGTAAAAGTGCAAAAATATAGCCTACTAACGCTATATGTACCAGATTTTTCAACCCTCGATTATCGAGTGATAATGCTGGCAGCGGTCAGCGCTATATTATTGCTGAAATTTCACACCAATATCATCATCACCTTGGTTATCTCGGCTTTATTAGGTGTGGTCGCCGTGCAGTGTCAAGCCGGATAATTATCGTGATAACGCTGGATGCAAGCCCAAAAAAAGCACCGAGATTAATCTCGGTGCTTTTATATTCTGTGTATTTATATCAACTTTATTTAATGTTAATACGGCCTTCAATGCTTGGGCTAATGGCGCCAATGGCACGTACATTATCCATAACATCGCTTGCCATAAATTTAGCACTCATCGGGTCGATTAGGTTGTTAGCACCACGTAACATGCTGTAACCATCACCACCACCAGCAACAAAGTTGTTGGTTGAAGCTGTGTAAATTTTGCCAAGGTCAATGGCGTTGCCACCAATCATCACATTGCTCACACGGCTGCCAACTGCGGCATTTGAATCAACATCAAATGTCATGCCAGATACGTGCATAAAGCCACCAGATGCTTCTGGCACAGCGCGCACTGAATGTTCTAACACTTCGATGATAATCGCGCCGGTTAGCTCTAACTTGACGTTGGTATTGCCAAATGGCAATTCGCTTAAAATATCACGACGGGTAAGCTCTACACCCGGGGTGTAGAGTTTATTGGCACGGATGCCACCACCATTGGTAAATGCGATGTCAGAGTTTACCGCTTTACGCAAACTATCGGCAATAAAGTTACCAAACGCATTTTCGCCAGTACGTACACTTATACGGCGGGTGTCTAGCTCTACTTCTGTTGTGCCAATAACAATGTCCAATTCTTCAGACAAAGTAGCTTCATATTTAGCCACCACCGCTGCAACTTTGGCATCAGGTGTCACTGTTGCTGTGTCGATAATGCGGAAATTAGGCCACCATCTTACGCGGCGCGAGCCATCACGGTTTTTGCCAATAGTAAATTCGATGTCCATAGCCACCACATATTCGGCTTCTTCTTTAGATTCAACAATCACCCGACGGCCATCATAGAAAATATGCAAATTATGATCATGGCCAGATTGAACCACATCAATACCCGCACGGTTGATCAGATCAAAATCAATCGCTTGTGATTCATGCACCACGGCCACAACCATGTCAGCACCAGCATCGCGCAAGGCTTTTGCATTGGCTTTAGCGGCTTCTAACGTATTGGTGAATATAACATCGCCGGGGCTAGAAATATCAATTGTGTCTTGGGTGGTCATGCCCATATAACCAATTTTAATGCCTTCGAATTCGAACATTATATTGTCTTCGAAGCCGTCAATTTTGCTGCCATCTTTCCATCTGATGTTAGAGCCAAGTTTGGTAAACTTGCCTTCGCCCATACGCGCTAAGAAATTTTCGTGGCCAAAATCAAACTCATGATTGCCCGGTGTCAACACGTCTGGTGCTGCCATATTCAGCAGCTCAACCATATGTGCGCCTTTGTCAAACCCACCCATTATGGATGGTGACAATAGATCGCCTGGATAGGCATATATTGTGTTTGCATTGGCAGCACGTTCGGCTTTAATAACCGCAGCAAGGCGCGCTGCGCCCCCGCGTACGCCATTGTCTGTCATGGTGTCCATATCACTGGCTGTCAGCAAAGTAACGTTAACCGTTACCTGATGGTCTGCAGCTTGCGCGCTGGCGAATGGCAATATGGCCATAGACGCAATCGCTAGAGGCATTAATATATGCCGTTTGAAATTTTTTATCATTTAACTCTCCCTTGTGAATATCAGAGCAACCGTAAGTATAAAAGTAGTTTATGACACTTTTATTGTTGCCCGATTGTAGAAGCCTATGCCTAAATTTTGATTTTGGCAAAGTTAATTTTTCATTTTTTTTCAAATTCTACGGGAGATGAAAAATATAAAACTTCTTCTGTGCGAGGGTGGAGCAGGCTTATATCATAGGCATGTAGGTGTAAACGCTCATCTTTATAGTTATGCTCTTTCTGTGCATAAAGTGAGTCACCGACGATTGGATGGCCAATTGCTTGCATATGAACCCGCAGTTGGTGCGACCGCCCAGTAACCGGTTTTAATTTCACCCGGCTATAAGAACCGGTCGAACTAACAACCTCATAATGCGTGAGAGAAGGCTTGCCAGTTTCAAAACATACTTTTTGCTTGGGTCTGTTTGGCGGGTCAAAAATCAACGGCAAATCCACACTTCCGGTTGGGTTTTCTGGCCGTCCATATACATCTGCAAAATAGGTTTTGCCAATTGTCCGCGCCTGAAACTGCTTAGATATATGGCTCAAAGCAGGTTTGTTGAGCGGCATGATGATGATGCCAGACGTATCCATATCTAACCGATGCACCACTTGTGCTGTGGGGTAATCAACTAAAATACGGTTGTAAAGGCTGTCTTTATGCTCGGCCAACCGGCCGGGCACAGATAACAAACCGGGTTGCTTGTTGAGCACCAACATATCTTCATCTTCATAAACAATTTCGTAATTTGGCTCTTGGGGTGGGGCATATATAAACATAGTATTCCTATAATTTAATACCTATAATAAAGCTATGATAATTTTTTTAAAATTCCTTGTCAGCTTGCTGGTTCGCATACCTATATTTATTTATAAATGGGGCATATCGCCATTTACATCGGCTTCATGCCGCCATTTGCCCACCTGTTCCGAATATGCCGATACATCGATTAAACGCTTTGGCGGCTATAAAGGCGGCATGTTGGCATTTTCGCGGTTAATGCGCTGCCAACCGTTTGGCAGCCACGGCTTAGACCCTGTGCCCGAAAAATTAGCAGAACATGGAATAAAATTCTGGAAATATGGCCGCTGGACTGGTAAACACATCAAGCATGGTTTTTATGAGGGTGACTCATAGGCCGATCTTTATAATATAATGGCTTATCCACTTTGTTGGTGGAATTGAGCGGAGACAAAAATGATCAATATTACCTTCCCTGATGGCGCAATACGTGAATATGAACAAGGCATAACCGGCTTTGACATTGCGGCCTCTATATCCAAATCCTTATCCAAAAAAGCTGTGGCGGTAACGCTTAATGGCGAAATGCAAGATTTGGCCGAACCGATAAATGCCGATGCAAATATTGCCCTTGTGCTGCGCGATGATACGGCCGCGTTAGAGCTTATCCGCCATGATGCAGCGCATGTGATGGCCGAAGCAGTGCAAGAATTATTCCCCAATACCCAAGTGACCATTGGGCCAGTGATCGAAAATGGATTTTATTACGATTTTGCCCGTGATGAGCCGTTTCATGCCGATGATTTGCAAAAAATAGAAGCCAGAATGCGGCAAATAATTGGCCGAGATGCAAAATTTGAAAAAGAAGTCTGGACCCGCGATCAAGCCAAACAATATTTTGCCGCCAAGGGTGAAGATTATAAAGTAGAGCTGGTTGATGCCATCCCAGAAGATGAAGATGTAAAAATTTATAAACAAGGCGAATGGCTAGACCTTTGCCGTGGCCCACATTTACCATCGACCGGCAAAATTGGTAATAATTTTAAACTGATGAAGCTAGCCGGTGCTTATTGGCGCGGCAATAGCGACAATGCCATGTTGCAACGTATTTATGGCACAGCTTGGGCGAGTGAAAAACAACTTAAGCAATATTTATTTATGCTCGAAGAAGCTGAAAAGCGCGACCATCGTAAATTAGGCGCTGAAATGAACTTGTTTCATTTTCAATCCGAAGCGCCCGGCAGTGTATTTTGGCACCCCAAAGGCTGGAGCTTGTTTAGCAGCCTCATAGGTTATATGCGCCGCAAACAAACTGCTGGCGGTTATTTGGAAGTGAACACACCTGACATGCTCGACAAGGGTTTGTGGGAACAATCTGGCCATTGGGAAAAATATGGTGAGAATATGTTCACCACAACCACTCCTGACGAACGGGTGTTTGCGTTAAAACCGATGAATTGCCCCGGCCATGTGCAAATTTTCAAAAACGGTTTGCGGTCTTACAAAGAATTGCCCATACGCTTAGGTGAATTTGGCAAAGTCCACCGTTATGAACCATCTGGTGCGTTGCATGGCCTTATGCGGGTGCGTTCATTCACACAAGATGATGCCCATGTTTTCTGCACCAATGAACAAGTGACTGAAGAGGTTATCAAAACCAATGAGCTTATATTATCCATCTATAAGGATTTTGGCTTTACCGACATTAGAGTTAAATTTTCTGACCGGCCAGAAAAACGCATTGGCAGCGATGAGGTGTGGGACAAATCTGAAGCTGCGCTTAAAAATGCCATTACCAAAGCCGGTGTAGATTGGGAGCTTAATGAAGGTGAGGGTGCATTTTATGGCCCTAAATTGGAATATGTATTGCGTGATGCCATCGGCCGCGACTGGCAATGTGGCACTTTGCAGGTCGATTTAAATCTACCTGAGCGATTTGGTGCATTTTATATAGACAAAGACGGCGAGAAGAAAACCCCGGTTATGTTGCACAGAGCCATGTTTGGTTCATTAGAGCGATTTGTTGGGATTTTGATCGAACATCATGCCGGGGCCTTCCCGCTATGGTTAGCGCCGCAACAAGTGGTGGTGTGCCCAATTGTATCGGATATGGATGACTATGCAATAGAAGTTCGCGATGCCTTGTTGGCTGCGGGCATTAGTGCCGAGGTCGATCTGCGCAACGAGAAGATAAACTATAAAGTGCGTGAACATAGTTTGCAAAAAATACCAGCAATATTTGTGGTCGGCGGGCGCGAAAAAGAAAATGGCACAGTGGCCATTAGGCGATTTGGCTCCAAAGCCCAGACTATATTGCCATTGGCCGAGGCTGTCACCAGTATAGTTCTTGAAGCCAGAGCACCCGATGAAGTTTAAAATCTAATATATACAATATTTAAAGGCCGCTTGTTTGAGTGGCCTTTATTTTTCTAGTAATTTTTTGCGTGCGCCCAAAATGCCGACAAACAGTAAAACCCAACCACTTAAAGTGGTTATAACCGCGCCTATATACCAAGCCTGAATGTTGGCATCTTTTGGCAATAAATCTTCAGTCGAACTCATAAACACCACGGATGCCAATATCAAAACCCCGCCCAATATGGCGATAAGATGATGGTTATTTAATTTTGGTTTTTGGCCTAATGGTGAGTTCATAAATTCAATCAACCAGCTGTTTAGGTATTTTAAATTCAATAATTTGGGCAGGTTTCAGGCTAAACTCTTGTTCATAAGTGTAGTTCTGCCACTCTATCAATAATTTATAGTCATCTGCTAGCAACAATAAAGACTCATTCTCTGTGGTGTTTATTTCTTGGTTAAACCCATTTTTCTGGCCAATAATGCGCCATGTCGGCGGTATGTCGCTAATATTTGCTTGGATGTTGTCGATATTTAGATTTACCTGACCTACTTTATGTTGAATGTTCACATTGTTTATATTATTTGCCAATATTTTGAACTTGGCGTCAGTCACCACAATGTCTTGAAACTTGGCCGTTACGTTATATTCGCCTTCATTTAAATAAAACACTCTGGTCACATCATCAGTCTCAAACACAATTTTGCTGGTTTCCAAATTGCGTATGATATAATTAACGCCATCTTCTATTATGCTTTGACTAGCGCCAATACTGGAGGAAAGTTGCAACCCGCCTAAGTTAAAAACCACTTTAAGATTTAGAAAATTCTGCGCAGCGGTTTCTTCGACTTTAAATATTTTTGCGCTTACCGCATCACCATATTTCGCCTTAATGACATATTGGCCAACCGGTAATGTAAGGCTTTTAATTGCGCCGGTAAAGCTTTGAATTTTTGTAGAAATCATATTATTTTGTGTGGCATCATCGCCACCAGAAATAACCGTAGTTTTGTATAAAGTCCAATTCGTTTCTTTTAAATTCGCGATGCTGGAGTCTATAATATGGGCAGATAAATTAACCCGCATTCTATATTTGGAAATTGCCGCTTGGCTGCTTTGAACCACGACAAACATAGCTATAAACAGTATAAATATACGGGCAATAAACGAGTTGTGTTTCTTCATAAATACGAACTTTAAACTAGAGGCGGCTAATTATTGCCCAAAGGGTCAATTAATTTTTTCGAATATAATCGCTAATCAGATTCAATGCAATAAATTGGTGGCTAAATTAAGGTATGAATTGAGAAATAATTTATTGGCACACATATTGCTCTATAATTATCAATAGTCATAACGAGTTGCCCATGCCAATTAACATAGACAGCCAAAATATAAATAGCCAACAATCTGCCACCCGCGCCATAAGGTTCGCGGCCGACAAAACCGGCGTGGATTTTAACTATTTATTGCAAACAGCCCAACGTGAGAGCGCTCTAAATACCAATGCCAAAGCTGGTACATCTTCGGCCACAGGCCTATTTCAATTCGTGCGCCAAACTTGGTATGAAACCTTGCACGATTTTGGCCCCAAACATGGCTATGAAAATTATGCCGAGCAGATTAAGCAGGATTCAAGCGGTAGGTATTATGTGCCTAACCAACAGGCAAAAATTGCAATTTTAGAATTGCGAAAAGATTCTAAAGCTGCTTCGCTGATGGCTGCAGAATTTAGCCAGCAAAATATAAATTATCTAAAAGGCAAAATAGGCAGAGAGCCACAAGCGGCCGAAATATACATGGCGCATTTTATGGGCCGGGGCGCGGCGGCAAAGCTTATCGCGCTTGAAAAACGCGCGCCAGATATCAAAGCCGACGAGGTTTTCCCGGCGCATGCAAAAGCCAATAAATCTATTTTTTACAAAAACGGCCAAGCGCGATCTATCGCGCAAGTGTATGATAATTTGGCAAAACATCATGTTCAGTTGGCCACTGAAAAAGGCTTAGACCCCGCGAATATTGAGCAAGTTTCTAAATTAGTGCCGTTCCTGCCGGGCAATGATGGCTTTTATGGCAGCTTGTTTCGTCAGCAAAATCTAGCCGATGGCGTCGCCAAACCACTCGCCTTTTCGGCTATGGGCAGGCCCACAAATGCCATTGCCCATCCCAACATCGGCACTGCCCAGTCCAACAATTTATTTTTGACGCAAATGTCGAACCAAAATACACCAAGTGGCGCGGCAATTCCATTGCCAGAAACTGTGCAGGCGGCCTATGGCACGGCTTCACTTTCCAAGGGCTCAAACTTTTTTAGCCTAACCAATCGTTAACCAAAAAAATTAACATCTACACACATTGTTAAATGTTTAAATCTAAACTTAAAATCTACAGATATGATGTTGAAATTCGATAAACCAAGTGAGTAAATGCGTGTATAGTCAGGCTCTAACCAATATATTCGGCCAGCAAAACCTCGAAACTAGCGAGGCACGGTTGGCCATTGTTCAACAAATGTGTAAATTGGCTGTGACCGAAAATGTTAATGATTCGGAGTTGGAAATTGTACATCAAGTGTTTGATGAGTTTTGCAATGATATATTGGTTCAAATACGCGTGGAAATTGCCAAATCTGTCTGCCAAAACAACTACTTCTCGCGGCATTTGGTGCTGAAATTAGCCGAGGGCGCAGCAAGCTATGCTCAATATGTTTTATGCTATTCAAAAAAACTCTCTTCGGTCGATCTGATAGAGCATATTTTAACCGCCGATCAGGACAAACAGCTTGCTATTGCCAACCGTTACAGGTTGCCAAATGATGTGGTGCTAACGTTAATAGAGCATGGTTCGCTAGAGGTTGTTCAAGATTTGATTCGCAACAGCTCGGCAAAACTCGATGCGCATAATTTGCGCCAGCTTTATATAAATTTTAACACCGAACCGAAAATTCGCGAATTGCTAACCAACCGCAATGATTTGCCCGCCGACCTGCGTGAACTAATTGCGTTTGACCTAGCAAAACAACTGGAAATCTTCGCCATCAACGCCAACTGGTTGAACCAAAAACAAGCCGGTAACGTGGCAAAAAAATCTTATGAAATCACTGTCATAGATATTTCCGCCAAATTAAATGACGCCGATATGGCCGCTTATATACATCGTTTAAGTGAAGAAGAGCGCCTGACCTCGTCATTGATATTACGTTCTATCACCACCGGTTATATGAATTTTTTCGAGCATGCATTGGCCTATTTGGCAAATATACCCATTACCAAGCTACACTCTTTGTTGCACAACCCTAATTTATCGACACGCAATGCTTTGTTTAGCCGCTCTAAATTACCCGCGGATATCCACCCGATTTTGGCTTTGTCTATCGATATTTATAATGTGATTAAACAAGAATTTGCTCAAACCCAAAACTCAGATCAGCAACAATTTTCAGTTAAAATGATCAAAAACGTAGCTGAATATTATCATCAACAACAAGGCGAAAACCAAGCCTATTTGCAACGGGTGCTAGACTGTTATTATATTGACATTAGCCACAATATTGCTGCCTAAATTAGTCGCCCACTTCACTTAGTCAGTGGATTCATCTAAAGTTTTTTTCGCAGCCACTTCATCAGCATAATCGAACACGGTGTTGATTAATTTGTCGGTTAGTTTTTTACCTAATGGGTGGTCGTTGGCTCTTATGTCCTCCGCCAACATAACTTTTATGGCATCGACATGGTTGTTCAGTTGATCGAGCGGAAAGGTTTCTGGCCGCTCCCACACTTCTATTAACTTGCAAAGTGAAGCCGCGGCAAGAGTGATAAGCGGAAAGCCCATAGTTTCTGCTTGTCCCTTAACATCATGCGCCACAACATGTAACTGATCTAGATTTTCGGCATTGCGAGCAGCGCACATATCGATGCGGCATTTGTCAAATTTTGAAACTTCTTCTTCTAACCATTGCTTGAATTCACCGGCCATATCTTGCATGGCCAATTCGGCATTATCCACCGCCTCGGTTTCAGTGCCATCGGTAACAATGGTAATTTTAACCTTTTTCTTTAAATTATTTGGCGGGATAATCATGCCATATGACTTTTTGTCAAGATCGTTAGGCGCCGAATCACTCATAGTCTTATCCTAGATGTGGCTGTGCAGATTTATTTTAACCACTCATAATAACAAAGCAATTGATAAAATAGTGTCAACATTATTGGAAAACATATTTAGTCACTAAAAACTCAATTTTCTCAAAATCACCAGAATCGCCAAAACTTACAAAGTCTTTATCCAAATTTTCAAATCTATCAGCGCTCGTTTGCTCATCATTTGTTTGCGATAACGAGATTTGGCTTTGCCTTTAATGCGGTTGCCATCTTCATCGACTTTAGGCAAGGTAACCGGTGGGAACAGTCCAAAATTCACATTCATCGGCTGGAAACTACGTTTTTTCTTTTTCTTGGGGGCTTCATCGGCTTTTTGTATGTCTAATTCTTCGTCTTCATGCACCAGATGCCCGCCGGTGATGTGGTCTAACAATGCGCCTAACGCTGTTGTTTCTGGCGGGTACGAGGCCGCACCACCATTGGCTTCGGCAAACACAAAACGCCCTGCTAACAAACCGCATGCGGCGCTTTC
Organism: Hyphomicrobiales bacterium; assembly: GCA_013214705.1. GTDB lineage: Bacteria > Pseudomonadota > Alphaproteobacteria > Rhizobiales > OSC116 > OCS116. The sequence continues at coordinate 91,950 of JABSRZ010000007.1, read as the reverse complement.
GACATAACCTTCTACACCGGTAATTTGGCCGGCAAATCTAATTTTAGGGTGTTTTTTTAGCGACAGATTTTTATCTAACAATATAGGGCTATTTAAATATGTATTTCTATGAATGCCGCCAAGCCGCGCAAATTCTGCTTTATCGAGGCCGGGAATCATTCTCAAAACATCGGCTTGTGATCCGTATTTTAACTTGGTCTGAAATCCCACAATGTTATATAAAGTGCCCAATTTATTGTCTTGGCGCAACTGCACAATGGCATAAGGCTTGACGGTTGGGTTTTTAGGGTCGGTTAGACCAACTGGTTTCATCGGCCCCCAGCGCAAGGTTTCGCGGCCTCGTTCGGCCATAATTTCAATTGGCAAACAGCCATCAAAATAAGGTGTGCCTTCCCATTCTTTAAATTCTGTCGAATCAGCTGCAATCAACGCGTCAATAAATTCATGATATTGCACTTCGCTCATGGGGCAATTTATATAATCTTTGCCATCTCCATCTGGGCCAATTTTATCATAGCGGCTTTGGTACCAAGCTTTGTCAAAATTAATGCTGTCTTTATATACAATGGGCGCGATGGCATCAAAAAACGCCAATTCGTCCTCATCTGTGAGTTTTGCAATGCTTTTAGACAGTGCGTCTGAGGTTAAAGGCCCAGAGGCAATAATCACATCATCCCACTCTTTAGGTATATCACCGACAAATTCTTCGCGCACAATGCTTATATTGGGGTGGGCTTCTAACGCTTTGGTAACCGAGGCAGAAAATTCATGCCTATCGACAGCCAACGCCCCACCTGCAGGCACTTTATTGCCATCGGCACATTGCAAAATTATAGAGTTTAACTGGCGCATTTCTTCATGAATGAGGCCAACGGCGTTGAAATCTTTGTCATCACTTCTAAATGAATTCGAACAAACAAGCTCGGCAAAACTATCGGTATGGTGGGCATCTGTTTTGCGTTGGGGGCGCATTTCGTGCAGCACAACTTTGCCACCCAAATTAGCAATTTGCCACGCGGCCTCAGAACCTGCCAAACCAGCGCCAATAATATGTATTTCTTTAGCCATCAATTTTACTAACTTTTAATTCAAATATTTGCGTAACCTAATCGTCAACATAACGGTTATGGTTATATTAGTCATTAAATCGCTTTGTAATGTTGTGCAAGCTGAATAACAAAAACCCTCCACAAAACTGCAGAGGGCTCTCATAGATGCACATATAAACGGGGGAGGATATATGGCCTCTAATTCAAATAATTTGTTATTTGCGGTTATGCAAATTTTACGGTGCGTTTTTTAACATCGTTAAAATCCAAACCCAAATCTAGCAGCCGAGTTTCGCTCATTTGATCGAACGCTTTATAAGCAGCGCGTCTGCCCAATAGTTTTTTGATAGATTTAATGCCCATGATAATCGTCCTTTGATTTAAGTTTGACCCTATTTATTTAATAAGGTGCTTATGCCCTATAAAACGGTCCATGAGAAATGCCATTTTTAGATGGTAGGTATGCAAGTTTTGCATAGCCAACCGAGGTAAATATAGCCAACACGATAATATGCTAGCGAAGCAAAAAATAATATGCCATATATCTTATGTTATTAACTCGATACGGAACCAAAATGACTGATTTTAACACTCTGCGCGAAAATATGGTGAATTCTCAGCTTTTGCCAAATGCCATTACGTCTAAACAATTATTAGCGGCATTCAGAGAGTTAAAACGCGAAAATTTTGTGCCCAAGCGGCAACAAGCTCACGCCTATATCGACAGAGACTTAAAAATAGACATCGACACCAGCAATGGTCAAGACAGATTTATCTTAGACCCGATGGTGCAAGCCAAATTGGTACAAGCGGTTAACATCACTTCGAGCGATATTGTTTTAGACATTGCCTGTGCTACCGGTTATTCCACGGCTTTAATCGCCCAAATTGCCAATATGGTGGTGGGTATAGAATCAGATGAAAAAGTGGCAAATTTAGCCAGCCAATATATCGAACAACAAGAAATTGACAATGCGGTTATTATTCAAGACCCGTTGGCAAATGGCTATAAGAAAGAAGCCCCTTATGATGTCATCATCATCAATGGGTTGGTCGAAACTGTTAGCCAAGAATTATTCGATCAACTAGCTGATAATGGGCGCTTAATTGCCGTAGAAATATCAGACAAATCGTCTATAAACGCGCCCTTAGGCCACGCCTATTTATACCATAAAACCGGCAACCAAATTGCCAAACGCATGGTGTTTGACGCCAGCCCCAGCCGATTGACCGAGTTTGATAAACCTAAAAGTTTTCAACTCTAAAACCTGCAATTTACCATATAAACCATTGTTATGTTTTTGATTTAAAAAAGCCGAGCTATGTTGTTGTATTTTACCAAAACTTCTGTTAATTATGTTTATTAACTCACTTTGTTACACTTTTTTTGTTTTTATTTGACCAAACTTATTGTAATAATTTGTACATATCCTATATCAAAATGATATTTGTGGCTGTTAGAGGTAAATGGTAATGTCTGGTAAAGTTTTTCGCGCGCGGCGTCATAAATTGTTGGTTGGTTTAAGCCTTATTTCAATGTTAACAACAGCGCAAGTTGCAACTGCTGAAACAGTGCAGCAAGCGATGAGTTATGCCTATCATAACAACCCATTAATGCAGCTCGAACGAGAGAAAATTAACGCCAGTCGTGAGCAGGTTTTGTTGGCAGGAGTTGCGCTCATGCCAACGTTAAGCGGGCAGTTGTCGACCTCGGCTGGATTCTCCAAGAATTACACACAATCTAGTGGTGGTTGGGGTGCATTTGACTCTGCTTATGGCGTTGGCGCTTCATTATCTGCCGGTTATTCTTTATGGGATAATGGCATAACGGATGCCCGAATCGCTCAAGCCAGAATTGGCGAAATGGCACAATATGATAGCTTTGCCAGTGCCGAACAAAATTTTCTAAGCTCGGTATTTACCGCTTATGTGGATGTGTTGCGTGATAGCGCCTTGCTCAACGTGCAGATTAAAAACTTCAATGTATTAAGTGAGCAGCAACGTGCGTCAGAAGCGCGTTTTGAAGTTGGCGAGGCCACAGCGACCGATGTGTCGTTAGCCAAAGCCAGAAAAGCCGCCTCGACGTCATCGATAGCTGGTGCAAAAGCCCAGTTAGATTCTAGCCGCGCGGTTTATGAACAATATGTTGGACACAAACCAACGGACATTGTGCAGCCAAAACGTATGCAGAATTTGCTGCCAACCTCACTAACCGCCGCATTAAAATTAGCCGAATCAAACCATCCTTCTATTAAAGCGCTTAAAAAATCGGTTATAATTGCCGAAAAGGGCGTAGATATATCCGAATCTGCTTATTTGCCGACGGCTTCTGCTTTCGGTTCAGCATCATCAGATCTGTCTATAGATGGCACGACCATGCGCAATTCGTTGACCATTGGCGCTAGGCTTAACATCCCTATTTTTGATGGCGGCGCGAAAGATTCTCAGAGCCGCAGCGCCAAAATTCAGGTGGCTCAAGCTAGGCTGAACCTGTCTATCACCCGCGCACAGATCAAAGCTATGGTCAAAGCTCGTTGGGCGGGGCTAAAAGCTGCCAAAACCAGCGAGGGCGCAAACCAAGCCCAAATCAGAGCGTCTACCGCGGTGCTGAATGGCGTAAAAGCCGAAGCTGAAGAAGGCGTCAGAACCAGTTTTGACGTGCTGAATTCGGAGCAAGATTTGCTAACCGCTAAAGTTCAATTCATTGTGGCTCAGCGCGGCGTGTTGGTATCGCAATTGCAGTTATTATCGGCAATTGGTGGCTTAACCGCCAGCAATTTGGGCGTTAAATAGTTCAGCTAATAGTCATCTGTGGATTTGTTGCTTCTTAAGAATATGTTTAACCACTTGATATATAATAGTTTATTGGCTCGAAGGCTTTGCCTGCATATTGAGACGCTAATAGTTGTATAAAAAGCTTATGAATCAATAAAATATCTGTTAAGTATAAAGATGAATATTGCATAGTTTGTAGAGTAATATTTTGAGGTCCTTATGAGTGAAACAGAATTTGCAGCAGACGACGCGCCGAATGATGGTGATGAGCCGACAATGGAAGAAATTCTATCGTCAATCAGACGCATTATTTCTGATGGAGATGATAGCGATGAAGATATCGAATCATCAGATGAATCTGCCGAAGCTATCGTTGAAGAAGATGACGATGATGATGAAGTCTTAGAACTAACTGAGATTTTGGCCGAAGAAGACCCGTTTGATTCGATAGATGAATTAGATGTTCTTGGCGATCTGGATGGCGATGTTGATCTTATGTCCCCAGATGATATTGATGATCTTGAATTTTCACAGGCTGAACCAGTTGCCGAAGCTGAGCCTGTAATTGAGACCATACCTGTCGCCGATGCGCAGGAACTCCCCGCTATGAATGTCGCCGAAACTTTGATTTCTAACCAAGTTGGCGAGCAAGTGAACCAAAACTTCAACCTATTGGCCAACACTTTGCTAACCCAAAATGGCGCAGGTCAAACAGTTGAAGCTATGGTAATGGCGCTGATGCGACCAATGTTAAAAGGCTGGTTAGACGATAACCTACCTGTCATGGTCGAAAAAATTATTAGAGAAGAAATCGAGCGCGTCTCACGCGGCGGCAAAATGTAATCGTCACAATATTAGGTTTAAAGGTGGCATATGCCGCCTTTTTTTTTGAGTTATTTTGAGAACAAGTAGAGATAGACATGTTAGAGAAAACATACCAGCCAGATGGCATTGAAACCCGACATTATAAAAAATGGGAAGACGAGGGCGCTTTTAAAGCCGGTGCTGGCTTAACCGAACAACAAAGAAAATCGGCACCGAGTTACTGCATCGCGTTGCCACCACCCAATGTTACAGGCTCGTTGCATATGGGGCACGCGCTTAACAACACCATTCAAGATATTCTGATTAGATATAATAGAATGTGCGGCAAAAATACGCTTTGGCAGCCGGGTATGGACCATGCTGGTATCGCCACCCAAATGGTGGTAGAGCGCCAACTGGCGGAAACTCAACAACCGGGGCGTAAACAACTTGGGCGCGAAAAATTTGTCGAAAAAATTTGGCAGTGGAAAGAGGAGTCTGGTGGCATCATCCAAACTCAACAACGCCGCTTGGGTGCAAGTTGTGATTGGACACGCTCCCGCTTCACCATGGATGAAGGCCTGTCAAAATCTGTACTTAAAACATTTGTAGACCTATATGACCAAGGCTATATTTACCGCGCCAAAAGATTGGTGAATTGGGACCCTAAATTACTAACCGCGATTTCAGATTTAGAAGTTGAACAGATTGAAAAAGACGGCAAGCTGTGGCATTTTAAATACCCGATTAAAGGCCTAGTCGGGCAGTTCATAACCGTGGCAACCACCCGACCAGAAACCATGTTTGGCGATACCGGCATTGCGGTTCATCCAGATGACGAGCGCTATAAAGACCTTGTTGGCAAAACCGTGATATTGCCATTGGTGGGCCGCGAAATACCGATAGTTGCCGATGAATATGCCGACCCAGAACTAGGCAGTGGCGCGGTTAAAATAACCCCTGCGCATGATTTTAATGACTTTGAAGTTGGCAAAAGAGCCAAATTGGAAGTGATCAATATATTAGATGAAAATGCCCATTTAAACGAAAATGTACCGCAAGAATTTGTTGGCCTAGAACGGTTCGCTGCCCGCAAAATAGTGGTCGAAAAATTTGAACAACTGGGCTTGTTGGTAAAAATAGATGACAACCCGCACACCGTGCCTTATGGCGATAGGTCGGGCGTGGTTATCGAGCCATGGTTGACCGACCAATGGTATGTTGACGCCAAAAAATTAGCCGGCCCAGCTATGGACGCGGTGCGTGCTGGCAAAACCAAATTTGTGCCAAATAATTGGGAAAAAACCTATTTTGATTGGATGGAAAATATTGAACCATGGTGCGTATCGCGCCAATTGTGGTGGGGGCATCAAATCCCCGTATGGTATGGCCCAGATGGCGAAATTTTTGTTGCGCAAGATGAGGCGTCCGCACAAGACAAAGCCAATGCCCATTATGGCAAAACCGTTGCAATAGAACGCGACTCGGATGTTTTAGACACTTGGTTTAGCTCGGCTTTATGGCCGTTCGCCACCCTTGGCTGGCCGGAAAAAACCCCCGAATTAGAGCAATATTACAAAACCAACGTGTTGGTTACCGCCTTTGACATTATCTTTTTCTGGGTCGCGCGGATGATGATGATGGGCACCCATTTCTTGCAGGAAGAACCGTTTGAAACGGTCTATATTCATGCCATTGTCCGCGATGAATTTGGCGCAAAAATGTCGAAATCTAAAGGCAATGTACTTGACCCATTGGTTTTGATAGAGCAATTCGGCGCCGATGCAGTTCGCTTCACACTATCATCGATGGCTGGGCAGGGCAGAGACATTAAACTAGCCACCAAATCGGTCGAAAATAACCGAAATTTTGTAACAAAATTGTGGAATGCCTGCCGGTTTGCCGAAATGCATGAATGCAAACCAATTAAAAGTTTTGATGCCGAAACAGTAAATTTAACCTTGAGTAAATGGCTATTGACTGAGTTGGCAGAAACGGCACAGGCGGTAGAAAAAGGCATAAATGAGTTTAAGTTTAACGAAGCCTCTAGCGCCATTTACAAATTCACTTGGAACATTTTTTGCGATTGGTATATCGAGCTCACAAAACCAATATTATTTGGTGACAATGAAGCCGCAAAAACTGAAATTCGCGCAGTAACCGCCCATGTTATAGACCAATTGTTACATTTAATGCACCCTTTCGTGCCGTTTGTGACCGAAGAGCTATGGCACAGATTTGATGACATAGAGCGCGAGACTATGCTAATTTTATCGCCTTGGCCAACCAGCAAAATAAACCCCGACACAGCACCCAAACAAGAAATTAACTGGGTGATTAAATTCATCACCGAAATTCGCTCGGTAAGAGCCGAAATGAATATACCTGCGGGTGCAAAAACTCCAGTGGTTATTGTTGGCGCTAACCCCGATGTTAAAAATAAGATCGAAACTCACAAAGATCTATTGCAGAAAATGGCACGCTTGGACGGCATCAGCATCGCTGATAATGTGCCAGAAGGCGCGATACAAATTGTTTTAGACGGCGTTGTGGTTGCCTTACCTCTGGCAGGTGTGATAGACATTCAAGCCGAATTAAACCGGTTGACCAAAGAAATTGGCAAAGCCGAAAAAGACATTTCTGGCACAGAAAAACGCCTTGGCAACCAAAGTTTTGTCGCCAAAGCGCCTCAAAAAGTTATAACTGAACAAAAGCGCCGATTGCAAACTGCAAAAGAGCTTAAACAAGATCTGCAAGACGCCTATAAACGCCTAGAAAAATTATGATTCAGATTTCACAATTATGCCATTTTGTTGACCTAATTTGCAACTAGCATGGCATGGTTGGAACATTTATATATGAGACCGATAATTTGACCAAAAACTTATAATTATCGTATTGAATTCAACACCATAAAGATGAGAAAAATAAATGACAACTAGAAAATTCGACAAATCTTCTCTGCCATCTCGCCACGTTACCGAGGGGCCAGAACGCGCGCCACATCGGTCATATCTTTATGCCATGGGTTTAACCGAACAAGAAATCCATCAACCACTGGTTGGCGTTTGCTCATGTTGGAACGAGGCTGCACCTTGTAACATAGCGTTGATGCGCCAAGCTCAAGCTGTTAAAGTTGGGGTTAAAGCTGCTGGTGGCACACCGCGTGAATTTTGCACCATCACCGTAACTGACGGCATCGCCATGGGGCATCAAGGCATGAAAAGCTCATTGGTTTCGCGCGAAATCATCGCCGACAGTGTGGAAGTGACCATACGCGGCCATTCATATGATGCTTTGGTCGGCATTGCGGGTTGCGATAAATCTCTGCCCGGCATGATGATGTCGATGTTACGCCTAAACATACCTAGCGTGTTCATGTATGGTGGTTCGATTTTGCCCGGCCGTTACAAAGGCCAAGATGTTACGGTGGTTGATGTCTTTGAAGGCGTTGGCCAACATAGTGCTGGCAACATGACTGAGGCAGAATTAACCGCCTTAGAAATTGTCGCATGTCCCGGCGCAGGCGCGTGTGGTGGTCAATTCACTGCCAACACAATGGCCTGTGTATCTGAGGCCATTGGCCTGGCTTTGCCCTATTCTGCAGGTAGCCCCGCCGAATATGAAAGCCGCGATAGTTATGCCGTTCAAAGTGGCAAAGCCATTATGGACCTGATTGAGAAAAACATTCGCCCGCGTGACATTTGCACCGAAAAAGCCTTTGAAAATGCAGCGGTTATTGTGGCCGCAACTGGTGGCTCTACCAATGCTGGGCTGCATTTACCAGCCATGGCACATGAAGCTGGCATCGAATTTGATCTAATGCGGGTGGCCGAAATATTCAAAAAAACTCCCTATATTGCCGACCTTAAACCAGGTGGTAAATTTGTCGCCAAAGACCTGTATGAAACTGGCGGCGTGCCAGTATTGCTAAAAGAATTGTTGCGCGGCGGCTATTTGCATGGTGATTGCATGACAGTTACCGGCAAAACCATAGGCGAAAATATCGAAAATGCCGACGTGGCAGCGCCAGACAGTCGCGTTGTATACCCAGTTTCTACGCCACTTTCCGAAACAGGTGGCGTGGTTGGCCTAAAAGGCAACTTAGCCCCCGAAGGCGCAATTGTTAAAGTAGCGGGCATGAAAAATCTAGAATTTACCGGCCCTGCAAGATGTTTTGATTGCGAAGAAGATGCATTCGCTGCTGTAGAAAAAAGAGATTACAATGATGGTGATGTCATCGTCATTCGCTATGAAGGGCCGAGAGGCGGGCCGGGCATGCGCGAAATGCTTTCGACCACAGCAGCATTATATGGCCAAGGCGCAGGTGATACGGTGGCGTTGATTACGGATGGACGTTTTTCTGGCGGTACCCGCGGGTTTTGCGTTGGCCATGTCGGCCCAGAAGCTGCCGTGGGCGGGCCTATAGGTTTGCTAAAAGATGGCGACATAATCACCATTAATGCCAACACGGGCTTTATGGATGTAGATTTATCGGACGAGGAATTTGCCAGCCGCAGGGCCAATTGGAAACCGAGAAACAATGGGTGCCATAGTGGTGCATTATATAAATACGAACAATTGGTCGGGCCAGCTAGCAAAGGCGCGCTAACCCACCCCGGTGGTGCGGCCGAAGAAAACTGTTATGCGGATATTTGATGCAAAATTTGTAAATATTGTGGTTATTGGTATGGCGTTGAGTCTCCTGCCTGTGACCGCATTTGCTTACGATCAAAAACGCACAATATCTAAAGACGAATTGAGCGATAGTTACGGCACCATCGCCAAATCCTATCAGTATGAACAAACCCAAAAATCCGCCCCAAAGCGTTCTATTTTGCCGCTTACACCACATTTTGAAAAAGGCAGTTTTGCTTATTCATTAGGTGTTGAGGCCGCGCAAAATAACGATTATGAACGTGCCGCAAAACATTGGCTGCTGTCGTCTAATGACGGCAATTTTTATGCCGATTGGCAACTGGCACGCTATTATTTGGGCGCATTTGACAACCAAAAAAACGATGTAAAAGCCATTAAATTTTTACGTTTGGTTGCCAGTCAAAATGGCTTAAACAGCGAATCCAGAACCCGCAAGCAAATTTCGGCCGATGCCATGGTGGAATTGGCCGATTTTTATACGCTTGGCAGCGAACCAGCTAAGCTCAAACCTCAATTGCAAGTGGCCTTAAAATTGTTAAAATTAGCCGCATCCGCGGTTGGTCACGCGACCGCAAATTATAAATTAGGCCAACTATATTTTACCGGCGATTACTTAAAACCACAAAAAAATAGAGCCATCAGATACTATATTTATTCGGCGCGAAAAAATAATTTTCTGGCCCAAATTAAACTGGGTGAGATTTTTTATTTGCGCGGTCGAAATGCCAAAGATAGGCGCGAAGGTTTAGCTTGGTTGCTGATTGCGAAAAAAAACAAATCACCCAATTTGCAACAACAGGTAGATCAAATTATTACCAAAACCGGCAATTCAAAACTAACCAAACAACAGCTAAATAGAGCGCAAAACATGGCAGACATGTTTTATTTAAAATGGAAGTTCTAGTTATTTGTTGTAATAAATTAATTCAGCCCCATATTATATCTATAACAATGGAGCCTATATGAGTCTCGGCAAAAAACAAAACCACTTTTTACCTATACCCAAATCAAGAATATTGCGACTATTTTTTGGCGCGCTTTTAATAGTCGGTGGCGTTTTTGGGTTTCTGCCAATTCTAGGCCTGTGGATGTTACCGCTCGGCCTGATATATTTAGCCGTCGACTATAAATTATTCAGACGTTATAAGCGGGTTTTAGAAACATATTTTATAATAATTTATCGCAAATTTAAGAGATGAATTTAGTGATATCTGGAAATTCTTTAATGTGAATATCTTGCTGCGGGAAAGGTATTTCAATTTCATGCTGGCGAAATAATTTCCACAATTTTAGCAAGAAATCACTATTGATATTGGCCACACCATTTGCCGGGTCTGCCACCCAAAAACGCGCCTCTATATTCACCGAACTTTCACCAAATGACACCAAACGTGCGACTGGTTTCGGGTCAGTTAAAATCCTATCAACACTCTCGGCCGCTCTTACAATTAGTTCCATGGCCAACTCCACATCGGTGCTATAAGCTACGCCAATTTTCACTTTTCGCCTCACTTCTGAATGCGAAAAATCCCAATTTACAACTTCCTGAGTTATAAATTTTTCGTTGGGTATTAGATATTCGTGGCCATCGCGGGTTTCTACTGATGTATATCTTGCGCCCAGGCTTTTGACTTTACCAAATGTACCGCCCACCTCAATAACGCTACCGGGCTTAACCGACTGATCGACCAATAATATAATTCCACTGACAAAATTTGATACAATTTTTTGCAGGCCAAAACCCAGACCAACGCCCAAAGCCCCTGAGAAAAAAGTAAATATACTCAGGTCCAACCCGATCACATGCAGGGTAAATAATATCGATATAAAAATAAGTAAAACCCTGATCAACTGTGACAAAAGAGTTTTAACTGATGGGGTTAGTTCTTTATTTTTGTCAAGTTTTTGTTTTAAAAAATTCGAAATCGACAAGGCCAACCAAAATAGAATAATGCCCAGTAACACACCTGATATAATTGAATATAGGGTGATGCGCGTATCACCAACTTGAAACGCCACATCGCGCAAAAAAATCACCAATGGAGCCAACAATTTGACCGAATTCAAAGCCGCGATGCTCCAGGCGATAAAAGCCACAATACGCCGCCAGAAAACATTGGTCGGCACAAGGCTCACAAACACCCTGATAACAATCCAAGCGTTTAACAAACTAGCGGTTATGCGCAGCAGATCGTGTTCAATGGCTAGCCGAAAGAAAATAATATTGGTAAACCATTGCAGAACCACCCATATAATTGGCAGCGAAACAATATTTATTACGTCTATGGTTTTACGCCGTCTTTTACCCTTGCTAGCAACGCCCGCCAATTTGACCATTATTTTGGGTTCAAAATACCGATTAAGCACATAAGCAACCAAAAAAGTTACCACAATGGCAGCAAACTGAACCAACAAACTGATGTTTAACAGATACAAATAAGCCCACTCAACCAATTGTTCTATATAAAGCGAAATGTTGAAATCATCCATAATCAATCACCAGTTTTGGTATCATTTATAAGGCGTTAGCAAAATTATCATTTTGACAAAAAAGGCCTCAAATATTTTCCAGTATAGCTTTCTTTTACGTTTATTATATCTTCTGGTCGCCCAGTGGCAATAATTTCACCACCACCATCACCACCCTCTGGGCCAAAATCAATCACCCAATCGGCCGTCTTAATTACATCCAAATTATGTTCGATCACCACAATGCTATTGCCTTGGTCTACGAGTTCATGCAGCACTTCAAGTAGTTTAGCAATGTCATGAAAATGTAAGCCTGTAGTCGGTTCATCCAATATATAAAGCGTTTTACCGGTCGCTCGTTTTGAAAGCTCTTTGGCAAGTTTAACCCTCTGCGCTTCGCCACCAGACAATGTGGTGGCTTGTTGGCCAATTTTAATATAGCCCAAACCAACCCTATTTAGCGTCACCATTTTATCGCGAATATTCGGCACTGCCTGAAAGAAAGCCGCGCCTTTTTCTACCGTCATATCCAATATATCGGCTATCGAATTGCCTTTATATAATATCTCTAACGTTTCGCGATTATATCGCTTGCCATCACATACATCACAAGTCACATATACATCAGGTAAAAAATGCATCTCTATTTTAATCAGGCCATCGCCATGGCAATTTTCGCAGCGGCCACCTTTAACATTAAAAGAGAATCGGCCGGGTTTATAACCGCGCGCCTTAGACTCTGGTAGGCCTGCAAACCAATCTCTAATGGGGCCAAAAGCGCCAGTATATGTTGCCGGGTTAGACCTAGGTGTACGCCCAATGGGAGACTGGTTGATGTCAATTATTTTATCGATCTGATCGATGCCTTCGATAGACTTATGTGGCGCGGTTACTTTTCTACCACGGTTAAGAGTTTTAGAAACGGTTTTATACAATGTCTCAATTAAAAAAGTAGATTTACCACTACCTGAAACCCCGGTAATGCAGGTGAAATTTTGTAAAGGTATAGAAGCTGTTACATTTTTTAAATTATTGCCCGATGCCCCGACAACCGTTATTTGTTTTTTCTTATAAATTTTGCGCCGTTTAGTGGGTGTGCGCACCACTAATTTTCCGGTCAAATATTTCGCGGTTAAACTGTCTTCAGATTTAAGAATCTCCGCTGGTGTCCCTTGCGCGACAATTTCGCCACCATGTATACCTGCGCCGGGGCCGATATCCACCACATGATCGGCTGACATAATGGCGTCTTCATCATGTTCGACTACAATTACGGTGTTACCCAAATCTCGCAAATGAACCAGGGTTTGCAATAGTCTGGCATTATCACGTTGGTGTAGGCCGATAGAGGGTTCATCGAGCACATAGAGCACACCTGTGAGGCCGGAGCCAATTTGGCTGGCTAAACGTATACGTTGGGATTCGCCGCCCGACAATGTGCCTGATGCGCGTGAAAGCGATAGGTAATCTAACCCCACATTGTTCAAGAAATGCAGCCGATCGCGGATTTCTTTAAGCACCCGTACACCAATTTCTAATTGAGTGGTGGTTAATTTTTGTTCAATTTCATTAAACCAGACCAGCGCGTCTTTGATCGATTTTTCGGCAATCTCCGAAATTTGCAAATGATCAATTTTTACCGCCAAGGCCTCGGGTTTCAACCGGTATCCTTTACATTTTTGACATGGTTTAAGCGTTTGATATTTCTCGATTTCTTCGCGTGACCAATTAGAATCAGTTTCTCGCCAACGGCGTTCCAAATTTGGGATAACACCCTCGAATTTTTTCTTACGTTCATAAAGCCGCGTCTCATCTTTGAAAACAAAATTAATCACGGTTTTACCGGTGCCATATAAGATTACATCTTGCGCTACAATTGCTAAATCCTTGAACGGCGTATCCATCGAAAAATCGTAATGGCGGGCTATATTTTCTAAAGTTTGCACATAATAAAATGACTTTGTCTTGCCCCATGCTGCTATAGCCCCTTCGGCCAAAGTTAAACCACCATCCGGCACAACCAATTTGGGGTCTATAATATGCTCTGTGCCTAACCCATCACAAGACGGACAAGCGCCAAATGGGTTGTTAAATGAAAATAACCTCGGTTCAATTTCTTCAATCGTAAAGCCAGAAACTGGGCAGGCAAATTTAGAGGAGAAAACAATGCGTTTGGCCTGTTTTTCGTTATCTTCCAAATTAGCGTATTCCAACACCACCAAACCCTCCGTTAAACTAAGCGCGGTTTCAAAGCTATCTGCCAAACGGGTTGCAATGCCGTCTCTAATCACAATGCGGTCAATCACCACGTCAACATCGTGTTTGAGCTTTTTGTTTAATTCGGGCAGCTCATCCATTTCATAAAAAACGCCATCAATTTTAAGCCGCGAGAAACCCTTTTTCTGCAATTCGGCAAATTTATCTTTAAATTCACCTTTACGCCCACGCACAATCGGCGCCAATAAAAAAAGTCGTGTTTTATCTGGTAGTTCGAGCGTTTTGTCCACCATTTGGCTAACCGACTGGCTGGTAATCGGCAGGCCGGTTGTTGGTGAATAGGGTACGCCGATACGAGCATATAAAAGCCTCAAATAATCATATATTTCAGTAACTGTGCCCACTGTAGAGCGGGGGTTTTTACTAGTGGTTTTTTGTTCAATTGATATGGCCGGCGAGAGCCCATCAATTTGGTCAACATCAGGTTTTTGCATCATCTGCAAAAATTGCCGGGCATAAGCCGAAAGGCTCTCTACATAGCGGCGCTGCCCTTCGGCGTAAATGGTGTCAAACGCCAGCGAAGATTTGCCAGAACCAGAAAGGCCCGTGAAAACAATCAGCTTATCACGCGGCAAATCGATACTTATATTTTTTAAATTATGCTCTCTCGCCCCTTTTACACTCAAAAAATGGCGTATATCAAGTTGCTCAGTGTCATTCGGGCTTTTTTTCATTTAACTTCTTTACAATTATTTTTTGACGCTTGACTTGAGCGTACGAATCTATAGATTATATTAAGAACATTTAGAGAACATTCAAGGAAAAAGAATTAAATTCTCAAAAAAACGAGTATATTGTTTAATGCGGCATTTGCAAACTTTCTGATTGTGATTCTGTTGCTTTTGCCTTAATAAATAATACATGTTAATAATTTGAAACCTACTGACATGTTGAGTTTCAATAAGTTTAAGGATGGCGCAATGGCGGGTAGTGTAAATAAAGTAATTTTGGTTGGTAATTTGGGCGCTGATCCAGAAATTAGGCACACTCAAGATGGCCGGCCAATTGCTAACTTGCGCATTGCAACTTCTGAAAGTTGGAAAGACCGTAGCACAGGCGAGCGCCGTGAAAAAACCGAATGGCATCGTGTGGTTATTTTTAACGAAGGCCTATGCCGCATTGCCGAGCAATATTTGCGCAAAGGCTCTACAGTTTATATAGAGGGTCAATTGCAAACGCGTAAATGGCAAGACCAACAAGGTCAAGATAAATACACCACAGAAATAGTGCTGCAGGGTTTTAACTCTACTTTGACTATGTTAGGTGGCCGAAATGACAACCAATCATCCGGCGGTTATGCCGGTGGTGGGCAACAACAAGTTACCGACCCCTATGCGCAATCTGGCTCTAGCGGCGGCGGCGGGTATAGCGCACCACAAGGTGCAGCACCAGATTTAGATGATGACATCCCATTCTAGGTTATATAGTGAAGCATCCTTTGGGTGCTTTTACTTTGTCTAAAGATTGGTTACACATTTTGATAAAACTGATAATTTAAAATTATACCTTACATAATAAGGCCAAATAAAATGTTTATATTGAAATTACTATTTGTGATAATATTGCTAGCTGCGATTTATTTGTTAGCACGCACGGTGATTTCTAAATTTAAAAATCCGGATAAATCACTAAAACAATGCATTCCTTATTTAGAAGATTTCTCACTCGTAAATGTTGACCTAGAAAAACAAGACGAATCAGATCAATCCGTTACGGTAAAAAAGATAATACCACCACATGATAGCATAGAAGTTAGTTCGACAGAAAAACCGAAACCCGCCAAAAAGCCATCTGTAAAAAAATCACCAACTAAAAAATCAGTGGCAAAAAAGCTATCAAAAGCTAAAAAAAGACCAAAGAAAAAAACTGATAATATAAAGAAAATAAACGGCATTGGCCCGGTTTTTGAAAAAAAATTGCATGCAGCCGGCATCAATTCTTTTGCTCATATTGCAAAGTGGAGCGATGAAGATGCCGAACGCTTTGACCGTGAACTGGAACTTGGCGGTCGCCCGCAACGAGAAGAATGGGTTGCCAAAGCCATAATACTGGCTGCTGCTCAAGCCGAATAGGCCAATTTAGCTAAGTTATTTTTCACCTGTTATCATCGCGCCGATAATATTGGTTCTTGCACTGTTATTGTTGAACCTAGATTTAAACACTTGCATATTTTTGATAACTTTTTTCACGTAATTTCTGGTTTCAGCTTTGGGTATTGATTCTATCCAATTCACAAAACTAGATTGGCCAATTCGTGGGTCTCCATTAGCGGCTATCCACCTTTTTACCCAGGTACCACCAGCATTATAAGCCGCCACTGCCAGTACATAGGATCCTTCGAAATCGCCAATCAGGTCATATAAATAGCTATTGCCTAAGCCCAAATTTAGTGATGGCTTGCTGACCAACCAAGATAATTTGTAATCAATTTTGTATTTTTGGGCCAAATATTTGCCGGTATTTGGCATGATTTGCATATAACCACGCGCGCCAGATGAGCTAACTGCAAATTGGTTAAACAGGCTTTCTTGCCTAATTAAACCAAATGACAAGGCTTTGTCTACTTTGCCGGTGTGAACTGTATAGGCAGGGAAATCCACCAGAGGATAAGCATATCTTTGCATATTCCAGCCTTTTGTCATCCCCTTTCGTGCCGTATCCATAGCAAAGTGAATGTTGTTTTGAGCCAAAGCAAATGACACTAAGCTGGCCATATCGCCTGCATTTTTGATCGGCGATCGAAGCTTGGCATAATGATAGCCTAACGATCTTACCTGACCCAAATTGTTATAAATCTTAATAAAATCAGCATGAATATTTTGATTTATACTGGCTTGATAATTTGGGTTTGCAACCGGGTTGGCTGGTATTTGCAATAGGTTTCTGCCAAGCCGCTCGCCCGCCAATTGGCCATAAAAACTATAAGGATATTTCGCGGATTTTTCTAACTGACTTTTGTATTTATTCATGTCATTTAACTTGCGGGCAGTTTGAGCTTGCCAGTAATAAATACGCGATATATGTTTTTGAGAAAAGGCCCGTTTTTGCGCCCGGTCAAAATGATATTTGGCGGTTTTATAATCTGCAAATTTTGTGTAAGCAATCCAACCGGCTTTAAATTCGGCGTTTACATATCTATCTGACTTTGGTGATTGTTTGTGGTTGGCCAATATTTTATAGGCACGCATAGTGATGTTTTTGTTATGCTTCTTATCCAATAACATATGTATGATAAAGAATTTTTCTGTCCAAAAAAGGTAAGAACTGGCAATTTTTTGATCCCGATCATCGATAGACTCGAGTAATTTCAAGCCACTAATTTCATCACGGTCGCGGCGGTAATATTTTAACAAACTATATTTTAAACCCATATCATCAGACAAAGAAACAGGCACTAGCTTAACCAAGGCCAACGCATTTTTCTTAAACCCTTCTAACGCCACACGGGCTTGGTAAAACCTTACATAAGCATCACCAGCATATGATGCATTTCTTAACGCAGCACTGGTCATGCCAGAATTCATCAAAAAATCGGCTCGAACTTTGTGGTCCCAAACGTCAAAATAGCTGCCCATTTTGGCAAGTACGGCCTGCTCAGTTTTTTTATTTAGCGCATATCCACGCCAAACTGACCGCAACATTTTCAGCCCTTGTTTTGAATTGCCGTTCAAAAATAACTGGTTGGCCAAAAATAATTTGCCAGACCCGGTTTTTGCAGGATATTTATTCAACCAATCAGAGCCAAAATTTGAATCATATTTACCAAAAAAAATCCGGTTTTCCATAATAGATTTTATACTGGTGAGGCCCTTCCAATTTGGGTAATTGGCAATAAAATTTTCTATTTCATTATAATGTGTGACATATCCGCTGCTTCGGTACAACGCGTGTAACGCCACTTGTTTGGCGGCATCATTTTGCATTTGGGCAATGGAATTTTTGGCCTGCTCATAACGTTTGTTGACAATATCACTGGCCGCAGCTTGGCTTAACGCCAAGTCTTTTTGGCTAATGTTAGCGACGGCAATCTGGTTCTGGCTAAGTAAAATGGTTAGGCAAATAATTTTCAGAAATTTGTTTATCATTAAAAGTTCGACTCAGTTCAATTGAATAGGGTTAAATTTATATTGGCAACTTAGGTAAATTGTGAAATAAAATAACAAAATATTCTAAAATTTGGATTAATTATATGAATTTTTTGCTTTTAAACGGTAGCTTGTCCAGAACTTCACATAGCGCAGCATTGCTAAACAGTATGCAGGTCAAAATTACCCAAGCGGGGCATAGCGTTTACCATCATAATTTTATTGAGTGGCCATTGCCTTTTTATAATCCCGATTTAGCCAAAAACGGTTATGGCAAACAGTTCCAATTATTTTTGGATAAATTGCACGCCGCCGATGGCATCGCCATCGCCACGCCACTTTACCATGGCTCTTTGACCGGCGTGCTTAAAAATGCGTTAGATTATTTGCCCCCAAGTATATTGAAAAATAAGCCCATCGCATTGGCTAATATTGGCGGCAGTGTCAGGGCAGGGCAATCGGCATGCGAGCATTTAAGAACCATTTTACGCGCTTTATCGGGCCAAGTCATTCATATGCAGGTCGGCTGTTGTTCTGACGATTTTACAAACAGGAACGGCAACATCAGCTTGTCTGAACAGACGATTATTGACCGTACCGATAATATGACCACGGAACTTATTTCTGTAACCGGCAAATTTCAGCAACCTGTCGGTTAAACGTCCAAACCCATTTGGCGCAACCTTTCTGGGTCGTTCATCCAATTATCGCGCACTTTCACAAATAAAAACAGATGAACTTTCTGTCCTAAAATTTCGGCCAATTCAAGCCGCGATTTTTGCCCAATATTTTTGATCATCTCGCCTTTATGGCCCAAAACGATTTTCTTTTGGCTATTGCGCTGCACATAGATAACTTGTTCCACCCGCACCGAACCATCTTTTTGTTCTGTCCATTTTTCGGTTTCGACGGTCAGAGAATATGGCAATTCATCGTGCAATTTCAAGAATAATTTTTCGCGTGTTAATTCGGCCGCTAACAAGCGGGTGGGGATGTCGGCCATCTGGTCTTCTGGGTAGAGCCAAACGGAAAGCGGCATCGCCATCTCTAATTTCGAGACCAATTGTTTGACCCCATGCCCCCGATCTGCGCTGATCATAAAACTATGTTCAAACGGAAAAAACTCATTAAACTCTGCGCTTATGGCCAGTAATTTTTCATTCTTAATCAGGTCAATTTTATTCAACACCAGCCAAATATTTTTGGCATTATTTTTGTCTAATTTTTTGAGGATGTTGCGGTTTTCATCATTCAACCCTTTTGCTGCATCAATGATCACCAGTGTTATGTCGCAATCGTCCACCCCGCCCCAAGCCGCGGCCACCATGGCTTTGTCTAATTTTCGCTTCGGCTCAAAAATACCTGGTGTATCGATGAGTATAATTTGAGTTGAATTTTTTACCGCAATGGCTCTAATGCGCGCGCGGGTGGTTTGCACTTTGTGGGTGACTATAGATATTTTACCCCCACTAATTTGGTTAGACAAAGTAGATTTGCCTGCGTTAGGCGCACCAATTAACGCGGCAAATCCGCATCGTTGTTCGCCAAAGTTTGGGAGTTCATCCATATTCTTAAACCTAGTTAGACCAAATATTTTCTCGTATTAAAAATTCGGTGGCTGCCTTTTGTTCGGCAATGCGTTTCGATGTACCCGACGAGCTAGATTTTGCATATTCGCCAACACTTACTTCTATGGTAAAATTGGGCGCATGGGCAGGCCCAGTGGTTTGGCTAACCCGATATGCAGGCAGTGGTAATTTTAACTTTTGCGCCCATTCCTGCAGAGCCGTTTTTGCATCTTGTTTATGCGGCAAATTGGCCTGCAATTGCTGTTGCCAATTTTTCAATATAAATGGTTTTGCAACTTCCATGCCGCCATCCAAAAATAACGCAGCAATTATGGCCTCACATACATCGCCCAATATGGTGGCGTTTTTATTCAAGCCCGATTTAACCTCATTGCCACCCAAAATAATATAATTTTCAATTTTTAAATTTTGAGCCACTGTCGTACAAGCTTCTTTCCGCACCAGCTGCGCATAACGTAAATTTAGGTCGCCTTCATCTTCATTTGGAAAAGCCTCGAGCAAATACTCTGAGATCACCAAGCCTAAAACCCGATCGCCCAAAAACTCTAACCGTTCATAATTTTTATTTGAGGTATTTTTTGTGCGGTTAGAGCGCCCGTCAAAATAGCTGCTACTGTGGGTAACAGACTGAGTTAAAAGAGCTAAATCTTTAAACTGATAATTAATAACATTTTGTAATTCATTTAAATCATGCATAAATCAGGTCGGGCTATTCTACGATATTATCGAGTGATTGGAACATACGGTCAATTCTCAAATTGTCAGGCCAGTTCCAAAATTCCAAAAAAGAACCTTCGTTAGCGATAGACAATAACAGAAAATCTGCACGACCTATAATATCCTCAAAAGCCACCATCCGAACTTTGTCTTGAAAGCGGCTATCATTTGAATTATCGCGGCTATCGCCAACCATAAAATAATGCCCTTTGGGAATTTCAAATATATTTGTATTGTCCGCGCCAGTAATGCCATAATCGAGTGTATTATACTTCACCCCATTGGGTAGCGTTTCGACAAATTGGCTAACCACACCGGTTCGGCCGCCTCTTAAGGGCTCTGCAAAATCAGCAACTTTAACTTTAGGCACTGCTTTGCCGTTAATGTGCATAACGCCGTCAACCATTTGAATTCTATCGCCCGGCAAACCAATCAAACGCTTTATAAAGTCAGTCTTTTTGTCGGCGGCTTTGAACACAATTATGTCGCCCAACTTTGGCTCGACGCCAAAAATACGGCCGGAAAACGGCGCGGCAGAATAGGGGAACGAGTGTTTAGAATAACCATAGGCATATTTAGTCACATATAAATAATCGCCAACTAACAATGTTGGCACCATTGAAGCCGATGGAATGACAACCAAGCCAAAAATAAATGTTCTTATGACAACCGCTATCAGCAGCGCTTCGACCACGACTTTAATTAAGTCCCACATTTCTTTGCCAAAGCTCTGGGGTTCATCTGTTGGTTTGTCGGTCATCTAAAGTTCCATGAAGTTAATAGCCGCAGGTTTAGTTTATTTAATGGGGGTTTTTACCGGGCATTTCAAGATATATTTAAACAAATTCACCCGAAAACCACCTAAATTAGACGATATGGGAATATCGGTCATCATTTAGCTGCTTAATTCGCCGCCAAAACAATTCTAAAGCCCAAATTGCTTGCCGGGCGTGCGGTTGCACACCCACCATTATAGGTGGTGTTGACAAAAAATGGCACATGAGCACGTTCTTCGCCCCATAGAAACCGAGTTCCACAAGCTTTGGGGTCGTTTAATTCTTCGGCATTACTAAGTTTGGCCTGGCCCTCAACAGAGCTGGTCCAACACGTTAATGTCCATTCCCAAACATTGCCTTGAATGTCATTCATGCCCCAGGCATTTGCGCCAAATTTGCCTTTTTCATGCGTCACTTTTGGCCGTGCAGATACCACATCTCCAAGTTCATATTCTACATATTCAGCTTTATAATGTTTGCCGACAAAGGCCGCATAAGTCCATTCTTCTTCGGTTGGCAATCTAAAATTTTGACCTGTTTCAAAGGCCAGCCAATTGGTAAAATTATAGGCATCTAGCCAACTCACACGGGTCACTGGGTGCTGAGGGGTTTCGCCATTGCGCATCCGTGCGGGTTTGTTGCAACCGCCGGCTTGATGGCAGACATTCCATTGTTTAATGGTAATTTCATAGGCGCCAATTTGGTATGGCTCGGTAAATACGATATGTTTTTTCACATAATCTGTGGTCACAAAGCTATATATAGGCACTTCCAAATCCATCTCACCTTTGGGGATGGTTATCAATTCCAAATCTGCCAATGTGTTTTTGTAATTTTCGAGGGTATTTTTGTAATTTTGATGATTGTCTGACCAAATAATTAGGCCAGCAAGAGCAAAGCCGCATGCAACCAAAATTATAACTAAATATTTTATAAATCGTTGGCTCATGACCGCTCCAATTTTTCAGTTTATAGGAAGTGAAAACTTGGAGATGTCTTCACTTCCTGACTTTGTAATAAATTAGTTTTGAATGTCTGCCGGGGCAGATATTTGTTCTAATAAATCATTATTCCATTCGCCATCTACCACCACATGAGCAGTTGCGCCTTTTAGCACCGCTTCAATCAGGTTATGGTTCACATAGGCATATACGCCCGGTTGTTGGAAGGTGTATAACGCCGCGCCGGCTGCACCGCCAGGTATTGCCCAAGTTTCAAGGTTGGTCATTGGGTCATCACCAAAGTTACCTTTTTCCCAAACATAATCGCCATGGCCACCAATTAGATGCGGGCGGGTATCGCGGTTGGCTTGGCTATGTAAGAATAATACGGTTTCACCAACACTTGCTGTCATTGCATTGTCGCCGGTAATGGCACCAACTGCGCCGTTAAACACCTCATGCGTGGGGGTCAAAGTGTTCATGACTTCCATCATTTCTTCAAAACCTTCAGACGGGCTGTCATAAGTTTTATATTCGCCTTCTTCATCTTGTGGAATGTAGAAATCTTGCTCGCCAATATAATAAGCTTTGTCATAAGTGATAGCTTCGCCAGCTTTATCAGTTAGGCCTTCGCGTGGTAGAACCATGATCGCGCCATTCATACCAGATACAACATGCCATGGAATCATCGCGCCGCCGGGTGCGCAATGATAGACATATACGCCAGCTTTGTTGGCTTTAAAGCGAATTGTAACTTCTTCACCCGGTGAAACATGGGTTAAACCGCCACCACCAAGTGCACCAGTTGCAGCATGCAAGTCAATATTATGTTCTAAGCTATTGGTGGCAGGGTTGATGAGGCGTATTTCAACATAGTCACCTTCATGTACCACCATCATCGGGCCGGGCACAGTGCCATTAAATGTCATCGCCCAAACTTTTGTGCCATCTTCATCAATTTCCATCAATTTTTCTTCGATGGTCAATTCGAATTTTACCAATTTAGCTTCGCCTTGGGCGACTTGGTTATGTTCCATCACCAATGGTGGAGCTAAAAGCGTAGGGGTTAAAACCTCCAATTTTGAAACATCTACAGCATAAGCAGTAGTTGTTGCCAACAGCATCGCCAAACTAACGGCTAGTGTTTTTTGAGATATTTTGGTTTTTAAAAGGCTTCGCATTTTTTTATCCTTAGTGTGTTTTTAATTACAAATAGAATTTAGAACATGCAGGCGATAAAAATAACATGACAAAAGTGCACAGCATCAAAGTGTCGCGAAATTGTTTGATCTAGATCAAACAAACGATATGGTTATGAACAGGTCGAAAAAAAAAGGCTCCACAAAATGAAGCCTTAATCTTTATAAATCAAATGCTTAACTAGATATCTGAGGCCATATAGGCTTTGTTAATCAAATCTGGGTTGCGAGGTGGCTCGCCTTTTGCTAGCGCATCGACATTGTCCATACCGTCAATCACTTTGCCCCAATAAGTATATTGTCCATCAAGAAAGCCTGCATCATCCAAACAAATAAAGAATTGGCTAGAGGCACTATCTGGCATTTGGGAACGCGCCATACTGCAAGCGCCACGCACATGTGCCTCTTTGCTAAATTCGGCTTTGATGTTTTTATCCGCGCCGCCCGTGCCCGTGCCTTCTGGGCAACCGGTTTGCGCCATAAATCCATCAATCACCCGATGAAAAATAATACCGTCGTAAAAGCCTTCTTTTACCAACCGTTTAATTTGCGCAACATGCAAAGGTGCCACATCAGCACGCATTTCAATGGCAATATTGCCCTTAGATGTTTCCAGAATTAAAGTGTCTTCTGGGTTTTTATAATCGGCCATTTGGCTCTCCATTTTAAGTTATCAATTATTCTAAATTACGGTTCTAAATACATTTTAATCATTTTGTCTGGCTTAGCTGGTGGCTCGCCCTTGGCAATATTGTCAACCGCGTTCATACCATCGACCACCCGCCCAAATATGGTATACCCACCATTCAGATGCGGCGCTTCATTCAACATTATAAAAAATTGGCTATTGGCACTGTCATCCGATCGGGCTCTGGCCATGCCAATCACCCCGCGTTCGAAGCCATATTTTTGGGTAAATTCGGCTTTTAAATCGGGCAAGTCTGAGCCACCACGGCCAGTGCCGTCAGGGTCGCCGGTTTGTGCCATAAAGCCATCAATCACCCGGTGAAAAACAACCCCATCATAAAAACCTTGGGTGGCAAAGGTTTTAATGCGTTTAACATGTTGCGGTGCCACATCAGGCAATAGTTGAATTTTTATCACCCCCGATTTTACATTGATATAAAGCGTATTTTCGATTTTGAGCGCCGGATATTGATTGCCAGATGCCCCAGCTTCAATGGCTGGCGGGGCTAATCCCTCATCAATATACGGGTCGGGCACATTGTTAAAATAGGCAAATATGCCAAATAAAATTAACAACGCCGCGATGGCAAACACTATTTTAACACGGTTTAAATTCACAATATAACCCCATATTCAATTCAGTTTGTTTTTTAGGCTGGTGATGATGTTTTGTGGCACAAATTTGGTTATATCGCCATCTAATTTTGCGATTTGGCGCACCAAACTCGATGATATATGCGCATATTGCGGCGCTGAAAATAGATTTATGGTTTCTATGCCCGCCATATCAAAATTAAATGCCGCCATGCTTTTTTCATATTCGAAATCTTGGCTATTTCTCAACGATCGCATTAAAAAATTGGCTCCGCAGCGCTTGGCTTCATCTACTAACAAACCATCAAAGGTGACAATTTTCAATTTATCCGATTTTATACAATCTGCAATCAACACTGCGCGTTCTTTGGCGCTAAAAATGGCAGACTTATGATGTTGGTTGCCAATAGCCACCACCAATTCATCGACCAATTTCAAGCCTCTTTCAATGATGTCGATATGCCCGAATGTTAACGGATCGAAACTACCACCAAAAATGCCAATGCGTTTGCTCATAAATCAATCATCACTTTGTTTATCTGGCGATGTTTCAGCAGCGTCATCAGTAGCTGTTTCAACATTGTCAGCCTCATCAGTGGCATCTGCACCATCTTCCTCGCCATCGTCACCCTCTAAGTCACTAATTCTACCAACCGATACAACTTGCTCTTGTTTCGCGGTTTTAAATATAGTCACACCTTGCGTGCTTCGGCCGCCAATTCTTATATCGGCAAGTGGGCAGCGTATCAATTGTCCGCCATCGGTCACCAGCATTATTTGGTCAGTTTCAGCCACTGGGAATGAGGCAATTAAATCGCC
Source organism: Hyphomicrobiales bacterium (assembly GCA_013214705.1). Taxonomy (GTDB): domain Bacteria; phylum Pseudomonadota; class Alphaproteobacteria; order Rhizobiales; family OSC116; genus OCS116. The sequence goes on along the minus strand of JABSRZ010000007.1, from coordinate 66,510 downwards.
ATTTCGTTTTGATATGCCCATGGCTACAATGCCTTTGCCGCCACGGCCAGTTACCCGATATTCATAAGCACTGGTGCGCTTGCCAAAGCCGTTTTTAGACAGAGTCAAAATATATTCTTCGGCATTTTTCAATTCTTCTATCCGCTCGTCTGACAATATGACCGCTTCTTCATTTGCATCATCATTGGTGTCTTCAACCTCGACAACGTCTTCACCTTCTTGATTAGCCAAACGTCTTAAGGCATTGGAATGTTTAACATAGGCTCTGGCATCAGCTGATGTGATATCAATATGGTTTAATATCGCCATCGAGATAACCTCGACATTGTCGCCAAGCCTTATGCCGCGCACACCAGATGATGAGCGGCCAACAAATACCCGCACATTGCTAACGGCAAAGCGAATGGAGCGGCCAGCCGTAGTTGCCAATAATACATCATTTCCATCGGTACAAATTTGCACCGATACAATCTCATCGCCTTCGCTCAGTTTCATGGCGATTTTACCGCCCTTATTGACCTGAACAAAATCGGACAATTCATTGCGTCTCACATTGCCCTGCTTGGTCGCAAACATAATGTTAAGCTCGCTAATATCCTCATCGCCACTTGGTAATGGCATAATTGTGGTGATGTTTTCACCTTGGTCTAACGGCAATAAATTAATCAGCGCTTTGCCGATAGATGTCGGGCTGCCGATGGGCAAACGCCAAACTTTTAACTTATAAACCATGCCTTTAGAGGAGAAGAATAACACCGGTGTGTGGGTATTGAGCACAAAAATATTGGTCACAAAATCTTCATCGCGGGTGTTCATGCCACTACGGCCTTTGCCACCGCGGCGCTGAGCCCGATAGGTGTTTAGAGCCACGCGTTTGATATAACCTTTATGCGACACAGTCACCACCATGTCTTCTTTAGGTATCATATCCTCGTCGTCGAAATCGCCAACATTGCCCAATATCTCAGTGCGTCTAGGGGTGGCAAATTCATCTTTAATTTCTGTCAATTCTTGTCGAATTATACTCATCACCCGTTCACGGGAGCCTAAAATATCCAGATAATCTTTTATTTCTTCGCCCAATTTGTTTAACTCATCACCAATTTCATTCATTCCCATAGCGGTCAAACGTGCCAAACGCAGCTCTAAAATAGCGCGGGCTTGGGCTTCAGATAACCTATAAGTGCCGTCTGAACTCACAACATGGCGTGGGTCGGCAATCAGCTGTATTAATGGCTCTATGTCACCAACTGGCCAATTGCGCTGCATAAGCTGCTCACGGGCGGCTTGGGTATTTGGCGCAGCCCGAATAAGTTTAATAATTTCATCGATATTTGCCACAGCGATCGCCAAACCAACCAATACATGCGCGCGGTCACGGGCTTTGTTGAGCAAAAATTTAGTCCGGCGCGTGACAACTTCCTCGCGGAAGCTGACAAAGGCGGTTAAAAAATCTTGCAAATTCAATAGGCCGGGCCGGCCATGATTAAGCGCCACCATGTTGCAGCCAAAGCTAGTCTGCAATTGGCTATACCGGTATAATTGGTTGATAATCACATCCGGCACTCCATCGCGCTTAACCTCAATAACAATGCGCATGCCATCGCGGTCAGATTCGTCCCGAATGTCCGAAATGCCTTCGACTCGTTTGTCTCTCACCAATTCAGCAATTTTTTCAATTAATGTTGTTTTATTGACCTGAAACGGAATTTCAGTGATCACAATGGCTTCACGGTCTTTGCGAATTTCTTCGGTACTTAACTTTGCCCGCATCATCACCGAGCCACGGCCAGTTTCATAGGCCGATTTAATACCCGCCGTGCCCAATATATAACCACCGGTCGGAAAATCTGGGCCTTTAATAATCTCTTGCAATTCATCTAGCGAAATATCTGGCTGGTTAACTGTGGCTATGGTTGCATCGATAATTTCGCCCAAATTATGCGGCGGAATATTGGTTGCCATGCCCACAGCAATGCCGCCTGCGCCGTTGACCAATAGGTTTGGAAACCGCGATGGCAAAACCGTTGGCTCACTCTCGCTATTGTCATAATTTTCTTGAAACTCAACCGTGTCTTTATCCAGGTCTGACATCAGCGCGTGGGCAACTTTTTCCATCCGTACTTCGGTATAGCGCATCGCCGCAGCTTTATCGCCATCGACAGAACCAAAGTTACCTTGGCCATCCAACAGCGGCAAGCGCAACGAAAAATGTTGCGCCATACGCACCAAAGCGTCATAAATAGATTGGTCACCATGTGGGTGATATTTACCAATAACATCGCCCACCACCCGTGCTGACTTGCGGTAAGCTTTATTCCAATCGTAATTATTTTCATGCATCGAGAATAAAATACGCCGATGAACGGGTTTTAAACCATCTCTAACATCAGGTAACGCCCGGCTCACAATCACGCTCATCGCGTAATCCAGATAGGATTTTTTCATCTCATCTTCAATATTCACCAAAATAACATCACTGGGGAGGCTAGCAGGCAATTGTGGAGAATTTTCGTCTGATGGAGTTTCGTTATCTGACACTATAAATACCAATCGCAATTAATATGATTCGAAGCTTAATTATAAGCCAGTCTAGCGCATATCAGAAATCATTAATGGCTTATTAAGGCTTTGATTGTTTTAAATTTAGATTTTCTGCACAGAATCATTTAAACATGCGGATAAATAACTATATACAGCTATTTAGAGGGGTATTTTATGTCTGCACATGGTTCAAAAAAAGTCATATATGCCGCGCTTGTCGGCAATTTGCTAATTTCAATCATTAAATTCGCCGCTGCCTCCATGACAAAAAGCTCTGCAATGCTGTCAGAAGCCATTCATTCGTTGGTCGATACTGGCAACCAAGTTCTGCTTTTATACGGTCTAAACAAGTCAAAAAAGGTCGCAGATGACAAACATCCATTTGGTTATGGCATGGAGCTATATTTTTGGAGCTTCATCGTCGCCATTTCGGTATTTGGGCTTGGCGCGACTGTAGCTTTATATGAAGGCATTGCCAAAATATACGCACCACATCCGATAGAAAATGCCTATATAAATTATATTGTTCTGTCGGCATCTTTTGTATTTGAATTAATCGTCTGGTTTATCGCGCTCAAAGAATTTAACAAGCAGCGCGGCGATATGGGGGTGTGGAATTCGATAAAAAATTCCAAAGACCCAACCACATTTGTGGTTCTGTTCGAAGATAGCGCGGCTTTATTAGGTCTGATGGTGGCGCTCATCGGCGTTTATATGGCCGACCAAATGAACATGCCTGTTTTTGATGGCATCGCTTCGGTGGTTATTGGGCTCATTCTGGCTGGCACGGCGATGATATTGGCGCGTGAAACCAAAGGCCTGTTAATAGGCGAGGCGGCGTCACCTCAATTGACCGACAAAATCAAACACATTGTCAGCCAAGACCCCAGAATTATCGGCATTAATGATTTGCGCACAATGCATATGGGGCCGCGTGACATTTTGGTGGCGTTGAGTATAGATTTTGATGATGAAATCAAAGCCGGCGATGTGGAACAAAGCATTGCCAGTCTAGAACGCGAAATCAAAACCAATTTTAAAGCTGTGAAACGAATCTATATAGAAGCTTTGTCGATAGCCGATCATATCAAATTAGCCGCAAACCAAGCCCAAGACTAATACAAAAACGTTGCGTTAATTGATTGATGTGGTTTGCATATTAACATATTTTTCGTCATATTGGCAGGCAATGTCATTAAATTTTAATTCGGCACAAAATTGTATCGTCTGATTTAAATCTACAAATTTACCAACCACCAAATTATATTTGCCACTAGCTTTATCATAATGATACGCCGCTTCATGCAAGCCAAACAGCATGCTATTTTTACTTTTTGTCTGATACCACAAATCTAATATTTTAGCTTTGCTGTCGCTTTGCCCCAAATATACCGCAAAATAGGTAGAGCCTATGACAGTTGCGGTTGCCTCTTCACCAAAGGGTATGAATTTATTTTTGTTGGGTACAGTAACCGAATTAACTGAATTGGACCTACCGCCTAATGTAATGGATGCTGTTGGTAGTGAATCGCCACCTAAAAATCTATTTTCGGTGATTTGGCGGTTAAGCTTATTAAAAGCCGCCGTTTGCATAGCATTATTGACCCCGCCCTCATTCAGCACGATAACCGAAAGGCTAGCGATAGAAAAAACCGCCATCGCGCCCCAAGACAAAAAATACATCATGCCAACTTTATTATGTTTAGTGCGCTTATTTTTAGGCATTTTATATTCGACATTGGCCGGATGCGATTTAATATTGGAGTTTAAATCGGCTGTTTTAGGCATTATCTGATCGGTTTCTATGTTCATTTTGTTTTTGGCCTATTTATGACAACCATTTAATTTTATTTACCATAAGTAAATGGATTCGGAGTATTAGTAAATCGATTAGCTCTAAAAATAGCAGTAGCATTTTTAAGTTATATTATTGTTAATTTTACGTTACCCAATTGGATAAGAATTTATATAATTTATTTTTTAGGAATGTCATGCACGAGACCACAGATTTAACCTGCATTATTTTGGCTGCCGGCAAAGGCACGCGGATGAAATCAAATATTCATAAAATGATGCATAAAATTGGTGGTATGCCGCTTGTTGGTCATGTTTTAAATCTATGCCAAAATAAAATGAATGCCAAAAATATTGTGGTGGTTATAGACCCCGACGAAGCCGCCACGACCCAATATATCGCCGATAACAGCTCAGCTAAACTAGCCAAACAGGCCAAAAAACTTGGCACCGGGCATGCAGTCTTGATGGCCAAAACACAAATTCAGCAAGCCGCTAGCAAGGCACCTGATGGCATAATATTGGTATTATATGCCGATACGCCGTTTGTACAACCCGACACGCTAAATGTTATGATCGACAAAATTAAAGCTGGCGATGACCTAGTGGTGCTGGGCTTCACCCCAAAAGACCCGGCACAATATGGCAGATTGTTGACTGACAAAGATGACGATTTAACCGCCATACGCGAATATAAAGATGCCACCGATACCGAGCGCAAAGTCAGGCTTTGTAACTCGGGCATAATGGCATTTCGCGCCAAACATTTGCTGGATTTGCTGACCAAAATCGATAATAAAAATGCCTCTGGCGAATATTATTTAACTGACTGTGTTGAAATTGCCAATTCTTTAAGCCTAAAAGTCACAGCTAGCCATTGCGCCGAAATAGAAACTTTAGGCATTAATGACCGTGTGCAATTGGCCCAAGCCGAAACTATTTATCAAAACCAATTGCGCGAAGCTGCCATGCGTGATGGCGTGACGTTGATTGACCCGTTAAGTGTTTATTTATCGGCACACGCACATATTGAAGCCGATGTTACCATCGAACCCAATGTGGTGATAAACGGCTATGTTAGCATTAAGCAAGGCGCCAATATTTTGGCTTTCTCGCATATATCAGGCACAAAATCCAACCCCATAACCATCGGTCAAAATGCCAATATCGGCCCTTATGCACGTTTGCGGGAAGGCAGTGAAATTGGCAACAAAGCCAAAATTGGTAATTTTGTCGAAACCAAAAAAACCATCATTAAAGACGGCGCTAAAGTTAACCATCTCAGTTATATTGGCGATGCCATAATTGGCGAAAAAGCCAATATTGGCGCGGGCACCATCACCTGCAATTATGATGGCTTTAACAAATTTCAAACCATCATTGGCAAAGGCGCATTTGTTGGCTCTAACAGCTCTTTGGTTGCGCCACTAAATATTGCCGATGGCAGTTATATCGGCTCTGGCAGTGTGGTGACAAATGACGTATCGGCCAACGCATTGGCGCTCACACGCGCTCAACAAATCGAAATCACCGACTGGGCATCTAGATTTAGAGATAAAAACACCAAATAATCACCTATTTTTGAACATATTGCCCCCAAAATTATGATTTAGTTAAGATAACATTCCCATTATAATCGAGTTTATGGGCAAAATATAAAACCGAAGGAAAATATATGTGCGGAATCATCGGTATTGTAACAGGTAAACCGGTTGCGGGCGGCCTAATTGCGTCGTTAAAATTGTTAGAATATAGAGGTTATGACAGCGCCGGCATCGCCACTATGCAAAATGGCACCGTGTGGCGCGAACGAGCGGCAGGTAAGTTGGCCAATCTGGAGCATAAGATTAAAGACCATGGCGTTAAAGATGGCGGCATAGGCATCGGCCACACCAGATGGGCAACCCATGGCGCGCCAACCGAGGCAAATGCCCACCCACATATCATCGACAATGTTATCATCGTCCATAATGGCATTATCGAAAATTATGCCGAATTGCGTGATGAATTATTGGCCAATGGGGCAGATATAAAAAGCGACACCGACACCGAAATTATCGGCCATTTAATAAGCAATCAGTTAAAAGTTGAATCTAATATCGAGACCGCAATCCAGACCGCCATTGGCCGCCTGACCGGCGCTTTTGCTTTGGCAATTATGATAAAAGGCCAAGATGATCTGCTAATCGGTGCGCGCAAAGGCTGCCCGTTAGTGGTTGGCATTGGCGATGTTGAAGGCCATTACATTGGTTCGGACGCGCTCGCTTTATCGCCTTTTTCTCGGCAAATAGTCTATCTAGATGAGGGCGATTTTGTCTTTGCTACCAAAGATAGTTTCAAAATATTTGACCAAAACGGCCAGTCCGTTGAACGAGATGTCAACATTGTCGAGCTGCAAGCCGCGACCATGGACAAAGGCAAACATAAGCATTTTATGGCCAAAGAGTTTTTTGAACAACCCGATGTGGTGCAGCACACACTGGCTCATTATATAGACTTAAAATCTAACACCATTAAACTTGATGATAAATTAGACATTAACAAGTTTGAACGCATCGTTATGGTGTCATGTGGCACCGCATTTTACGCCGCAATGGTGGCAAAATACTGGCTAGAAAACACAGTTAAAATAAGTGTCGAAATAGATGTTGCATCTGAATATCGTTATAGAAATCCACCACTTAATAGCAAATGCTTGTTCATTGTGGTTTCGCAAAGCGGCGAAACAGCAGACACTTTAGCGGCACTTCGCTTGGCAAAACAACAAGGTGCTGTCACCGTGGCCATTGTTAATGTGCCAACCTCGACCATGGCGCGCGAGGCCGATATAATATTACCCACCTTTGCCGGCACAGAAGTTTGTGTAGCATCAACCAAAGCCTTTATGTGCCAAATTAGCGTATTGGCCACTTTATCAATTGGCCTAGCTACATCTCTGGGACGGATAGACCCAGCAAAAGCCACTGCCATGACTAAAGAATTGACGCAATTGCCGCGGCTGATAAATGATTGCTTTTCGATCGAAGCCGATATTATTAAACTTGCACATGACATTTCGAAAGTTGAGCATGTGCTGTTTTTAGGCCGCCATACCAGTTTCCCGATTGCCATGGAAGGTGCGCTTAAGCTCAAAGAAATCACCTATATACATGCCGAAGGTTATGCCGCGGGCGAGTTAAAACATGGGCCCATCGCGCTTATAGATGAAAAAATGCCGCTTATCATCATCGCACCAGATAATGAGGTTTATGAAAAAACCCGCTCAAACATCGAAGAAATAGCCGCCCGTGGTGGTGACATTACCGTTTTCACCTCTAAGAGCCGCGCCGCAGAAATTCGTAAACTTGGGTTAAAAGCCATCGCCTTGCCCGATTGCAGCTCGTTTTTATCGCCATTTGTTTACACCATACCGGTGCAATTGCTGGCATATCACACCGCGGTGCATATGGGCACGGATGTCGATCAACCGCGCAATTTGGCAAAATCAGTGACAGTGGAATAAATGTATTCTAAATTTATAGCCAAGAAATTATCATTTGCCGCCATTTTCTGCGTGTATTTTGCGTCTGCATTCGCCGAAGTTACCCTGCAAGACGCGCGTAATTTTGCCGAGAATTACGCAGCAGATGAAAGTATGAATCAAGACTATATCGTGTCGATTAATCAAATAATTCAAAAATCAGGATTATTGCCACCAAATAATGCCGAACTGCAGCTGATTAAGGCCATCATATATGCGCGCTTAAAAGACAATGAGAATGCGCAGGAAATTTTCACCATAGCCTTAAACAATGCGGCTTTAAGCCCGATATTGAAGGCCTCTGCCTATAAAAACCGTGGCTTACTTGCTTATGCGCAAAAAAAATATGCCAGCGCAGCAGCCGATTTTGAGCAGGCATTGACTATTCTATCTGGCAATTCAGAGTTGCATTATTATTTAGCCAATTCCTATTTAGGTATTTTAGATTATAAACAAGCGTTATTCGAATATGATCAAGCCTTAGAAGGCATGGCGAGCAACCGTTTTCTGGCATATTTTGGCAAAGCCTCGGTTTATTATCAACAAAACCTATTCGAACCAGCCAAACAAGAGTTGATTAAGAGTTTAAATTTCAACCAAAATTTCGAACCCGCCATAAGCCTGTTGGCGACCATTAATAACAATGACCAAGCCCAGCGTGGGGTGTTAAAGCAAAACTCCAATATACGCGCCGATGGCCAACCAACACAGCCATTAACCGCCAACGAAATATTTAATCTACTGCTCGAAAAAGCCGCTAAGGCTAGATCTGAAGATGGCGATGCGGCGCAAACCAGCTTTAAACTAACGCTTAGCTCAGACAATACAGATTTATCCATAGATGGTGAAAATTCTGTGAATGTGGATGGTTTACATACTGACCAAATGGAAATGAAAAATACCAATCAACAAATATCTGACACGCCATTTATCATCGAGGCGGCAAACAATAATTTACGCTTAGACAGTTTGTTACAGCCAAAATTTGTCGGTTATTTTATCCAATTATCCAGCAATATTAGTCGCAAAACTGCCGAATTATATTATATAAACATGGTTGAAAAACATAAATTATTGTTGGGCAACAAATTACCCATCATTCGTGAGTTTAAAACCCAAAATGGTGGTTTAAAATATCAGCTGCTAATTGCTGATTTTCAATCCTTCAAACAAGCCGATTCGCTGTGTAAATTAATTAAGGCGCAAAAAAGCGACTGTTTCGTGCGGCAATTTAAATAAAACTTCTAGAGGCTTGCAATGTCATCCATTAGCCTCTATTTGATAAACAACCTGCAATTCATTAGGCATAGAATATGACCAAAGACTCCCTTAAAAAAATCAGTATTTTTGGCCGTATTCGCACCTATTTTTTAACCGGTCTGGTCATTGCAGCGCCAATCGCTATCACCATTTATGCGACCCTTTGGGTGGTGGATTTGGTAGACGCTTGGGTGCTGCCATTTATACCTAAATCATATTTGCCTGAAACCTATTTGCAATTCTCCATCCCCGGCATTGGGTTGATAATTGCTTTCGTAGCTCTGGTGCTGTTAGGCGCTGTAACCGCCAATTTTGTCGGTCGCTATATTGTTAATTTAGGCACGGGATGGTTAGAGAAAATGCCGGTTGTGCGCACCATGTATAAAGCCCTAAAGCAGATATTTGAAACCGTGGTCAGCCAAGGCGAGAAAAATTTCAAACAAGTGGTTATTGTCGAATATCCGCGCCGGGGCATTTTTGCCATCGCTTTTGTTGCCACCGAAACCAAAGGCGAAGTGGGTAGCAATTTTGATGAAGATATGGTCAGTGTATTTTTACCCACCACGCCAAACCCGACCAGTGGATTTTTGCTGTTCGTGCCAAAAAAAGATGTGAAGTTTTTGGATATGTCTGTCGAAGATGGCGCAAAATTGGTTATTTCGGCCGGTCTGGTAAACCCCGAAAAATTGCCGGTCAAAGATGACGATTCAGCCGGCGCTAAGTAATTTTATCGCCTGATCTCTATCGAATAAATATAGCAGAGTTCTTAAGTTCTTATGCTTATCTTTTTCCAGTCTAGGGTCGGTTTCGACGATTAACCGCGCCTGTTTATGCGCAATCTCTATCAGATCAGCCTGATTTTCCACATCGGCCAAACGCATTTTTATATCACCACTTTGTTGCGCGCCCAACAAATCACCACCACCTCTTAGTTCCAAATCTTTTTCGGATATTAAAAACCCGTCCTCAGTTTGGCGCATAATTTTAAGCCGCTCGCTGGCAGTCGCGCCCAGCGGCGCACCATATAATAATATACAGCTAGATTGCGCATCGCTGCGCCCCACACGCCCCCGCAATTGATGTAGTTGCGACAGGCCAAACCGCTCGGCGTGTTCAATGATCATAATGGTTGCCTCGGGCACATTAACCCCCACCTCAACCACAGTTGTCGCCACCAATATGCTAATTTCACCAGTCTGAAATTTTTGCATCACTTCGTCTTTTTCTGTGGCGGCCATTCGCCCATGCACCAAACCCACTTTGCCAGGGTGCTGGTTATTTAACATTGCAAACCTATCTTCAACATTGCTCAGTGGTAAAATCTCGCTTTCTTCCACCAGAGGGCAAATCCAATATATGCGCTGGCCAGTGTCTATCGCCCGCGCGGCTGCAAGCAATATGTCGCCGAGTTTTTCGAGCGGCATGGCAACCGTCTTTATCGGTTTGCGGCCTGCCGGTTTTTCGGTCAATTTTGACACACTCATATCACCATAATTGGTTAATACCAAAGTGCGGGGTATTGGCGTCGCGGTCATCACCAGCAAATCGGTTTTTAGGCCTTTATTTTGCAGCGCCAGACGCTGATGCACACCAAACCTATGCTGCTCGTCAATAATGGCCAAGCCCAACTTATCAAACACAATATCCGCCTGAAACAAAGCATGGGTACCGATGAGGATGTCAATTTGCCCACTGGCCAACCGTTGCAAAATCTCAGCCCGGTTTTTACCTTTGTTACGGCCGGTTAAAATTTCGACCTCTATACCCATTCTGGCGCATAAAGGCTGCATAAACTCGCCATGTTGGCGGGCTAGTATTTCGGTAGGTGCCATAATGGCCGCCTGATAACCCGCCTCAACAGCGGTGAGCATTGCCATCAATGCCACAACGGTTTTGCCACTGCCGACATCGCCCTGCAACAACCGCACCATGCGCTGCACGGCTGCCATATCGGTTTTTATCTCGGCAAATGAGTCTTGCTGCGCATTGGTCAGGGTATAGGGCAATAAATCTACAAGTTGGTTAACTAATTTTGCCGTGCCGTTAATTGCATTGCCGTTAACCGCGACCACATGCTTGCGGGTGAGGGCGAGCACAAGCTGATTGGCAAATATTTCATCAAACGCGATGCGTTGCCTATGTGGGCTATTGCCGTCAATTATCTCTGGTTTATCGGCCAAATGTAAGCCCGATATTGACGCATTAAATGTTGGCCATTTTTCGCGGTCAATCAACGGTTTGTCCAACCATTCCGGCAGTTTAGGTAGCTCTTGAACCAATTGAGCAATGGTTTTGCGTAAGGTTTTGGGCGCTAACCCTGCGGTCATCGGGTATATTGGTTCAAACACTGGCAGTGTTTTCATCTCATCTTCGGTGGCGATAAAATCGGGGTGGTTAATTTGCAAATTGCCATTATATTCTTCTATTTTGCCGCCAATATAACGCAACTCACCTTCGGGCAATGTGGTTTTTAAATAATCGCCCCGCGCCCGAAAAAAGCTCAGTGTAATTTCGCCAGTGTCATCATAACAATTTATCCGGTAGGGAATGCGTTTATTATGCCTAGGTGGCACGATATGCTTGCCGATTTGCAATTTCAATGTGGCATATTGTTCGGCTTCTAGCTGTTCGACTTTTGGCCGGTTGCGGCGGTCTTTATAGCCCATAGGCAAATGAAACAGCAAATCTACATAACGGGCTATTTGCGCGGGCTCGACATGCCGCCCCACCAAACGGGTGATATTTTGCGCCACTTTAGGCCCCACACCTTTTAACGAAGTTATGGCTTTAAAAAAATAATTTAGTATATCTGGTCGCATAGACCCATCACCTTTACACTTAAATAGGTTATAGACAAAAGGTGAACATCAATCAACATTTATTGTGGACATAACAAATAAGAAAGCTTATAAACTTCATTATAAATAATCTGAATTTACGAGTCAAACTTATGCAAGATATTGAAAATTATAAGAAAAAACTTATGTTCAGAGCTTGGCATCGTGGCATGAAAGAGCTAGATTTATTAATGGGTACATTTGCCCAAACTGAATTACAAGATTTGCAAGCTGAAGAACTGACCCAATTTGAGCGCCTGATAGACAGCGAAGATAATGATTTGCTGAATTATTTTAACGGCAAAGAACCCGTGCCAGCGGCGCTGGCGGGTACGGTATTCGAGCGCATTAAAGCCCAAACTTTCACCCCAGATAAATATGGTAAGAATTTATAAATGTTCGGCGAAACTATAAATTTATCAGACCATAATGTCATCACGTCTGTGCCAGAAGGCGCTGATGCGTTGCTATTGGCGCAGATTTGGCAGAAACTGGTTCAAACCAGTGGCAAGACTAATGGCAAAGCCCAAGATCTGGTTTTTGTTGCCCGAGATGAACCACGCCTCAGCGCGATGGCCGAAAGCCTAAAATTCTACTTGCCAGCCATCAAGCCAATCATCATCCCGGCGTGGGATTGCTTGCCTTATGACCGCGTTTCGCCATCCTATAATATAGTCGGTGAACGGTTAAAAGCCTTTGCCATTTTGGCCAACCGCAACAAAGCTATTAAGGCCAATAAACCCGCCACTTCGCGCATTATATTGACCAGTATAAATGCCATGATGATGCGCACCGCGCCGCAATCTTATTTCAACCGTGCCTTTTTGACCTTAAAATTGGGTAACCGGGTAAATTTAACCGATTTTGCGGCTTATTTTATTCGCAATGGCTTCCATAAAGTCGCCACTGTACATGAAAAAGGTGAATTTGCCATAAGAGGCTCGATAGTCGATGTATTTTCCGGCAATATGACCATTCCCGCGCGGTTAGATTTTTTTGGCGACACCTTAGAAAGCATTAAAAGTTTCGACCCTTTAACCCAGCGCAGCCAAGCCAAACTTAAGGGCATCACCATTTTGCCAGCCGGTGAACTGACCTTAAACGAAAAATCCATAAGCACATTTAGAAACCGTTATGTGGCTGCGTTTGGCGCGGTTAAATCGGAAGATTTATTATACGAATCCATCTCCTCTGGCCGCGGTGCAGTTGGCATGGAACATTGGATGCCTTATTTCCACGATAATTTGGACACCTTACTCGATTATTGTCAAAACCCAACCATCTTAAACGACCATCAAATCGACCAAACGATAGATGCCCGCGCGGCGCAGATTACCGATTATTACAATGCCAGAATAGACGCAATGCAGCAGCAGGGCATGGGCGCACCGCTATATAAACCCGTTAAATCCGATGATTTATATTTATCTAAAGCCGCTTTAGCCGAACTATTTGCCCAAACACAAACCATAGACTTAAATAGCTTTAACCTGCCAAGCGCGCGCGATGGCGTAAATCTAATTGATTTTAAAGGTAAGATTGGCCGCAAATTTAGCGCTGAGCGGCTAGAGCGAGATAAAAATATATATGACATCGTGTGCAGTTTTTTATCTGGATTGCAGAGCCGAGGACAAAAGATTTTAATCTGTTGCCAATCGATAGGCAGTGCGGAACGCTTGGCCGATTTGCTGATAGACCACGGACTTAAAAATACCACCCATATTGACAATTTTGAGCAATTCCAAAAGCTAGGGCAGGGCGCAGTGGCCTTTACCCACATACCTATTGCGTCTGGTTTTGATGTTGACAATTATAATTATATTGCCGAACAAGATATATTGGGCGACATATTAAAAAATGCCCATAAGAAAAAACGCGCCGCCGATTTTATATCCGAAGCTTCTTCGCTGACTTTAAACGATTATGTGGTGCATATCGAACATGGCATTGGTCAATTTACCGGCCTTAAAACCATCGATGTATCTGGCAACCCGCACGATTGTTTAGAGCTGCAATATGCTGGTGGCGATCGGTTATATTTACCGGTTGAAAATATAGAATTATTAAGCCGGTATGGCAGCGAAGAAATTGGCGCACATTTAGATAAATTAGGCGGTTCGGGCTGGCAAGCGCGCAAAGCCAAACTAAAAGAACGCATAAAAGACATTGCCAATAAGCTCATAAAAGTCGCCGCCGAGCGGATGCTTAAAAAAGGCAAAATTATCAATGACCCAGATCACTTATATCAAGAATTTGTTGCCAGATTTGGGTTTAACGAAACCGAAGATCAGTTAAGCGCGATAGAAGATATCGTTGCCGACATGCAGTCGGGCAAACCTATGGATAGGTTGATATGTGGCGATGTTGGCTTTGGCAAAACCGAAGTGGCACTGCGGGCTGCATTTTTGGCCGTATTATCCGGCATGCAAGTCGCGTTGGTGGTGCCAACAACATTGTTGGCACGCCAGCATTATAAGACCTTTACCGATAGATTTGCCAATTTGCCAATACGCATAGATCAGGCATCGCGTCTGGTCGGGCAGAAAAATTTGAGCTTAACCAAACAGGCCATGGCAGCAGGCGAGGTGGATATCGTCATCGGCACGCATGCCTTGTTGGCCAAATCAGTCAAATTTCATAAGCTTGGTTTGCTGATAATAGATGAAGAGCAGCATTTTGGCGTGGTGCATAAAGAGCAGCTAAAAGAGCTGCAATCTGACATCCATGTTTTAACCCTCACCGCCACACCGATACCGCGCACTATGCAATTGGCCATGACCGGTGTGCGTGAACTTTCAATCATCGCCACACCGCCAGTGGACCGTTTGGCCATTCGCACTTTTATTTCGCCATTAGACCCGGTCATCATTCGCGAAACTTTGTTGCGCGAGCATTACCGAGGCGGCCAGAGTTTTTATGTTTGCCCGCGGGTTTCAGACTTAGAAGAACGTGCCGAATTCCTGCGTGAATTTGTGCCAGAACTTAAATTTGTCATCGCTCATGGGCAAATGACGCCATCAGCCTTAGACAATGTTATGAATGCCTTTTATGACGGCAAATATGACCTATTGCTTGCCACCACCATTATAGAAAGTGGTATTGATATTCCCACGGCCAATACGCTCATCATTCATCGCTCGGACATGTTTGGCTTGGCACAATTATACCAATTGCGTGGCCGTGTCGGGCGTAGCAAAACCCGCGCCTATGCGTTATTCACTCTGCCCGTGCATGGTAAAATATCCGATAATGCGCAAAAACGCCTAAATGTATTGCAATCACTCGATAGTCTGGGCGCGGGCTTCAGCCTCGCTAGCCATGATTTGGATATACGCGGCGCTGGCAATTTATTGGGTGATGAACAATCAGGTCATGTTAAAGAAGTCGGCTTTGAACTATATCAAGACATGTTAGAAGAGGCAATTGCCAGCTTGAAATCGGGCGATTTAAATGTCGAGATAGATGAAAAATGGACCAGTGAAATCAACATTGGCGTGCCGGTATTGATACCCGAAAACTATGTATCAGATTTAGATTTGCGTCTAGGCCTATATCGGCGCTTGTCGGGTTTTGATAGCAAAAAGGCCATTGATGATTTTTCAGTCGAGCTAACAGATAGATTTGGTAAAAAACCCACCGAAGTGGTGTATTTGCTAAAAATTATGAAAATTAAACTCAATTGTCGTTTGGCCAATATCGACAAAGTTGATGCCGGCCCCAAAGGGCTTACCATTAGGTTTCGTAAAAATAATTTTGCCAACCCTTCAGGCTTGATGGATATGATACAACACAGCCGTGGCCGCATAAAATTACGCAACGATCAGCGTATATTTGTCGCAGAGGGCATGCCGCATGAGTTAGACAGGCTAAACACTTGCGCTGCGTTTATTGAAAAATTATTGGCATTATTGCCCAAGGCTGGCCAAATAAACTAAAATAGCTTGTAAAAAATAGGGTATTATAGTACCTAATTATTAAGCCGTTGTTTTTGCTTGTATTTTCTGTAATTAAATATTTGACATCACTTGATATTGATATATAACCACAACATCTTTAATCGAATAGAACAACGGAATTGTGACAATGAAAACATTTTCAGCAACGCCTTCAGATATCGATAAGAAATGGATTCTTATCGATGCCGAAGACCTTGTACTTGGTCGTTTAGCAAGCATCATTGCTTTTCGTCTACGTGGCAAGCATTTACCTACTTTCACTCCGCATATGGATACAGGCGATAACATCGTCGTCGTCAATGCTGATAAGGTGCATCTTACTGGCAAAAAACGCGAAGACAAAACTTATTACTGGCATACAGGTCATCCCGGCGGTATTAAATCACGTACAGCTGAGGACCTTCTTGATGGTCGTTTCCCAACACGTGTTTTGGAAGCTGCGGTTAAACGCATGTTACCTGGTGGCCCTCTGAGCCGCAAACAACTTAAAAACCTATATCTATATGCTGGCCCGAAACATGAGCAAGAAGCTCAACAACCAGTGGTACTAGACGTAGCTGCAATGAATCCTAAAAATGTAAAGGATCGTAAATAATGTCTAAAACTCTTGAAGATCTTAAAGACGTAGTTGCCGATGCTGCCATTGCACAAGACGTGGCTGCGCCAGAAAACACTGGCCCTAAATATGAGCAAAAATTAGACGCTCAAGGCCGTGCCTATGCAACTGGTAAACGTAAAGATGCGGTTGCCCGTGTGTGGATTAAACCTGGTTCAGGCAAAATCACCATAAATGGCCGCGATATAGAAACATATCTGGCTCGCCCAGTGTTGCGTCTTATCATTGCCCAAGCTTTTGAAGTCGCCGAACGTGTAGGCGCTTATGATGTTGTTTGTACTGTTAAAGGTGGTGGCCTTTCTGGCCAAGCCGGCGCAATTCGCCATGGTGTATCATTGGCGCTAACCCGCTTTGAAACGGGCTTACGCCCTGCACTTAAAAAAGCTGGCTTCCTAACACGTGACGCGCGTGTTGTAGAACGTAAAAAATATGGTCGTGCTAAAGCCCGTCGTAGCTTCCAGTTCTCAAAACGTTAAACAAAACTGTTATACATTTTCGAAAGAGCTTGCAGTTTTGCAGGCTCTTTTTTTGTGCTAAATTGAAACTGGTTATAAAGGAGAATCAATTTGTTCGAATTTAATTCTGAGTTTAGTTATTTAATTCCATTTTTTATTGCTACTTTTATTTTTGGTTTTGTACCTGGCCCATCCATTATGTACACATTGGCACAAACGGCTGTACGTGGCCGTAGAGGTGGTTTAAACGCTGCTTTGGGCATCCATTTGGGTTGTTTCGCCCACATCATTGGCGCAGCTTTTGGCCTTAGCGCTGTTTTCACTTTAGTGCCAGAAATGTATTTTCTTATAAAATTCGCCGGTGTTGGTTATTTGCTATATCTGGGCGTCAAAATGATAATGGCAAAACCAGATGGCGAAATTAATATCGACAAAATTACTAAAAGCCGAGAGTCTACGTTATTAAGCAGTGCTATGGTCGAGATTTTAAACCCAAAAACTGCCATTTTTTACATCGCCTTTTTGCCACAATTTGTCGATGGCACAGCAGCGTGGCCGGTATGGTTGCAATTTTTGGTGTTGGGACAAATCATCAACCTTTTATTTTCGACCGCAGATATGGTTTATATTTTCATGGCCGGGTTTATCATCAATAAATTTAAAAAGAATGCCGAAAGCGGGCGTTTTCTAAATTGGATTGGTGGTTCATTATTAATTTTATTGGCCACACATTTAGCCATTGAAGAGTGAGTTATGACGGATAATAAATTAAAAGTCGGCATATTAGGTGCATCTGGTTACACTGGCGCCGACCTTGTGCGGCTTGCAGCATCACACCCAAATATGCAACTATCGGTGCTCACCGCGAACTCCCACGCTGGCAAAAAATATGCCGATGTATACCCGCATTTGGCCAATATGAATTTACCCGATTTGATTAAAATCGAAGATGCAAACTGGGCTGATTTAGATGTAATTTTTTGTGGCCTGCCGCATGGCACCACCCAAAAAATTGTGGCCTCATTGCCCAAACATGTAAAAGTTATCGATTTAAGTGCCGATTTTAGATTGCGCAATACCGAAACCTATAATGAATGGTATGGCCATCAACATTTTGCACCAGAATTGCAAAAAGGCGCTGTATACGGCCTTTCTGAACATTATAGAGATGACATAAAAAACGCTAACTTAGTGGCTTGCCCCGGCTGTTACCCAACCGCGGTTTTATTGTTGTTAATCCCGCTACTTAAGGCCAAATTGTTAGATGAAAAATCACTTATCATCGATGCTAAATCTGGCCTAACCGGCGCGGGTAGGGGTTTGAAACTTAACACTTTATTTGCCGAAGCCGGAGAGAGCATGAGCGTTTATGGTGTAGCTGGCCACCGGCACGCACCGGAAATCGAGCAAGAATTATCTGTAGCGTTGGGCAGCGATGTGCAGGTTAGCTTTACCCCGCACCTCATACCCATGAGCCGTGGTGAATTCATCTCTACCTATGCCAATGTGGCCGCAGGCGTTGACATTAACGACATTAAAAACTGCTTGAGGCAAGCCTATCTAGATGAACCATTTGTGCGGTTGCAAACCGATGGCGCGGGCATTGGCACCCAATATGTGCGTGGTTCAAACCACTGTTTATTGAGCGCCCATCAAGACAGAATTGATGGCCGGGTTATCTTATTTTCGACCCTCGATAATTTGGTTAAAGGTTCTAGCGGCCAAGCCATTCAAAATATGAACATTATGTTTGGGTTTGAAGAGACATTAGGCTTAACCCAACAGCCAATGTTCCCTTAAGAGGTCGTTCCCTTAACAGGTTTTTTCAATAGGCTAAAAATGCAAACAGATATCGTACTTGTCGTTCTTTTCGCGGCTATATTACACGCCAGTTGGAACGCCATGATGAAAGTGCAGGGTGACCGTTTCATGGTCATCACCCTTATGGCGTTTTTCATGTCCATGATCGGCCTGCCATTCATATTTTATTTTGGCCTGCCCACACCGCAACTTTGGCCTTACGTCATCGCGTCAGGTGTCATTCATTTTATCTATAAATTAATGCTTATCAATGCCTATCAACATGGTGATTTTGGCCAAGTTTACCCCATTGCGCGGGGCGGCGCACCGTTGCTACTCTTGCTAGCCAGCCTATTATTTTTGGCAGACGTAAAATTCACCAATTGGGAAATTATTGGCTCTGTCACCCTTACCTCGGGCTTATTGCTGTTGATTTTTAACCGAGGTTTCAAAAGCTTGCTAGCAAACGGCAAGGGCATATTATTTGCCATCATCACCGCCATGGCGATAGCAAGCTATACCTATGTCGATTCCATTGGCACTCGCATTAGCGGTAATGCTTTGCAATATATGGCTTATTTTACCTTTGCCGATGGTGTGCCCATCTTTATGTACATGCTCATTAAACGCAAAGGCAGCGTGATACCGGCCATTAAACTGAATTATAAAAATGGCCTGATAACCGCGGGATTGTCATTTTTATCTTACTTTTTGTTTTTGTGGGCCACCACTCATGCGCCTATTGCGCTTATCGCATCTGTGCGTGAGACCAGTGTCATTTTCGCGGTTTTAATTGGCATAATATTCTTGAAAGAAAAATTAGGTATTTGGAAAATACTTGCCGCCATAACTGTTTTGGCCGGATTGGTTATAATGCGTATTTAGTTTATTTCAGACCGCCACAAATACCAGCTATAGGCAACCGGCACTATAATTATGGGGGCGATTACTAGGCCCAACAGCGCGCCCAGCAAAATCTGATCTGGCAATAATATAGTCGCCACTATACCCAGAGAACCAAATATCATAAACATTTGTCCGCCTAGTCGGTGAGTTTTTTTCCAATTGTCTTCGGATGACAATGTCCAAGGTGTTTTAATGCCGATAAAAAAGTTAGACCGAGTTTTTGGTAAATAATTACCAATCACCACCACCATCAACATGCTAGCAAATAATATGCCTCTATAAGATAAAAATTCATAGCCCAAGACCATGGCGACATTGTTTAAGGCCAAACTGCTTAGAAACAGAGTCAAGGCGAGGATTGTCCATTGTCTAGCCGCGTCTGACTTTTTTAGATTTTCCTGCCGTGGATCGATATATTTTAGCAAGCCCAATAGCAATAAAATACCCCCCATAACTGCGGGAAATAATAAAAGCACCATTTTGGCATTCATCTCGCCGTCGGCTTCGCCATATACATCCCAATGCATCGGCAATAGCATATCGGCAGGAGCCACAGTATATGCATACAGGCTCGCCACCGAAACCACAGCTAATATTGCCCAAGATATTTTAGAAAAACTCATCTTAATCTCCATTTTTATCGACCGCAAACAGGCTCATAAGTTCGCTCATCATGTCTTCAACAACGCTGGTTTTTAAACTATAGGTTATGGTTGTGCCACTGCGTTCGGTTTCCACCAGATTTGCATTTTTAAGCACGTTAAAATGCCCCGACAATGTCGATTTGCTAATTTGCAAAATGTCAGCAATTTCACCTGCGGTCATATCTTGTTTTTTTAGCATGCCAAGTATGCTGCGTCGGGTTGCGCTCGAAAGCGCCATAAAGGTATCGGCCATAAGTTCAATTTGTTATTTCGTTAATTTACGAATAACCAAATTAAATCTCAATGTCAAGCTATATTCAGGTGAAAGCAGCAACCCGGCTATAGGCAACATCCGATTGATCAAACAATATGCCTTTAATGCCAACACTCTGTGCCGCTTGGATATTTTCCAACTTATCATCAATAAAAATCGAATCTTGCGCAGATATATCGAATTTTTTTAGCATATAATTGAATATTTCAACATCTGGTTTTATCATCTGAATGTGTGCTGAAATTATAATGTCATCAAAATATTTGAAAAACTCAAAACTTTTCAGATAATCAAATGTCTCGTGTGACATGTTAGACAGACAATATAAGTTATGGCCATTGGCTTTTAATTTTGGCAATAGGGCAGAGGTGGGTTTAATTTCTGTATGGGTCTCGCGGGTGTCGATCAACAACTTGCCAATAAGTTGCACGCTCATGCCTGTGCGGTTTGCCACCGCCGTTATGACAGCTTTTTCAGTTTTGGTGCCTTTGTCTAGGGCCAGCCAATCGGCATGGTCAAACAATTCCTTGGTTATCAATATTTTTTGTTCGGCCGATATATCAAACTCGGCAATCATTTTTTTAGGATTCCACTCGACCAATACGCTGCCCAAATCAAAAATTAAATTCATAAATTCTCGCCTTTTGCTTGTTGCCATAATATCTCTAAACCATCTAGGTCAGCATCTTCAAAACTCTTATTTTCCAATTCAAGTTTATCTTCTATATAATTAAATCTATTGATAAATTTACCATTAGTCGTCTGCAAAGATTGTTCGCTATCAATGCCCAAATGGCGGCCATAATTTACCAAACTAAATAGCAAATCGCCAAACTCTGCCTGTTGGTTTGCGGAATTTCCGTTTTCAACCTTTGTAAAAAATTCATTTAACTCTTCAAATATTTTGGCTTTCACCGGGGCAATATGTGGCCAATCAAAACCAACTTTTGCGGCTTTTTCTTGTAGCTTTTGCGCATGTTTTAATGCCGGAAAATGCGGTACATCGTCTAACAAATGCGTATGTTTTTCAGAGTCTTTAACTTTATTGACTTTTTCTGCTGCCTTGATTCGTTGCCAATCGCCTTTCGTCAAGACAGTCACTCTGCCATCTTTGTCGGTAAATACGTGCGGGTGTCGGCGTATCATTTTATCACAGATGTTCCAGACCACTTTTTCAAAATCAAATAGGCCTAATTCTTCGGCAATCTGCGCATGAAATATCGGTTGCAATAATAAATCGCCTAATTCTTCGGCCAATTCATTATAATCTCGTTTATGGATGGCATCCATGACTTCATAGGCTTCTTCAATCGTATAACTACCAATGCTGTTAAAATCTTGTTGTAAATCCCATTCGCATCCAGTTATTGGGTCTCGTAACGCACGCATTATATAGCGCAACCCGCCCATATCATAATTTTTGGGTGGCTTCGGGTGTTTTTTATCCATTTTAGGCTTTCGATTCCAATTGAACCACTTCATACCCGACCGATCTTATGGCAGAAATGATTCTATTGGCATGCTTTCTATCGCGTGTTTCGAGCATTAAATCTAATGACGCGCCTTTGGCTGGCACATCCAAAAATGTACGACGATGGATAACTTCCAAAATATTAGCGCCTAATTCGCCAGTTAAGGCAGATATTTCCGCCAGCACTCCCGGGCGGTCAGCTATTTTAATCCGTAGGTTAATAATCCGGCTCGAACGCTCTAATTCTCGAAACAAGATAGACGCCAACATACGGCTGTCAATATTGCCGCCCGTGATCACCAGACCGACATTTTTGCCGAAAAATCTTTCTTTTTGTTGCATGATGGCCGCCAAACCAACCGCGCCCGCGCCTTCGGCAACATTTTTCAAGTTTATCAGCAATTGATTTACCGCCTGTTCAATCTCTTCTTCTTCCACCACAATAATGCTCGATACATGTTCACGGACTATGTCCACGGTGCGCGACACCACATTTTTTACGGCAATGCCTTCGGCCAAAGTGTGGCCATGGCAATCTACTTTTATGCCGTTTAAGGCATTGCGCATAGTCGGGTAAAGGCCAGCTTCCACGCCGATAATTTCTATGTCTGGTTTGATGGCCTTAGCAGCGATGGCAATGCCTGAGATTAACCCACCACCACCAATTGGCACCACCAATACGTCTAAATCGGGCACTTCTTCTAGCATTTCTATACCAATTGTGCCTTGGCCGGCAATCACCAAATCATCATCAAACGGGTGCACCAATACTAAGCCTTCGCTAGCGATTAATTCATTGGTTACTTTTTGGCAATCGGCCAATGTTTCGCCATCCAACACCACGCGTGCGCCATAGGCCTCGGTTTGTTCAATTTTCACAAATGGCGTGGTGGCAGGCATCACGATTGTGGCGGCAATGCCGAGCCGTTCTGCATGGTAAGCCACAGCTTGCGCATGGTTGCCAGCGCTTAAGGCCACAATTCCGCTTTTTCTTTCTTCTTCGGTTAGGCTTTCAATTTTCACCAAAGCACCGCGAGCCTTAAAACTATTTGTCCGCTGCAAATTTTCATATTTTATATGAATTTTGGCTTTAGTTTGGTTGGATAAACGCCGCGAATGCAAAAATGGTGTTTTTACAATTGTAGAATTTTTCACCAACTCATTGGCTTGTTTGATGTCCTCAAATGTCACTGTCACAAATAAACCCCTTTAAATTTAAATATAGTGCAATTATCTTTCGTTCAAAAGCAAGATGTTTTCGCGCTTGTTAATTTTATTCACTCATTTAGCCACATTATTCATTCGACTCAACGCTATGAATCATCCATTATTTAAACATTAAAATAATGGATGATATTATGAGTGAAATAAATGTGAGCTTTCTTGGCCTCGGTGTAATGGGCTATCATATGGCGGGTTATTTGGCCAAAGCTGGACACAATGTAACCGTATATAATCGCAGTTTTGACAAAGCCGAAAAATGGGTAAAAGAATTTGGCGGCAAGGCGGTTAAAACCCCTGCATTGGCAGCGAAAAATGCCGATTTTATATTTGCTTGTGTGGGCAATGATGATGATTTGCGGAGTATAACCATTGGCGAAAACGGTGCATTTGAAACCATAAAAGAAGCTGCCATATTTGTCGATAATACCACAGTCAGCGCCGCAGTGACCCGCGAATTATTTGTAATTGCGCGGGCTAAAGGCGCAGCCTTTATCGATGCGCCGGTGTCCGGCGGCGAGGCCGGAGCCATTAATGGTAAACTAACCGTCATGTGCGGCGGCAATAAAGACGCTTTCGCCAAAGCCGAACCCATCATCGCAAATTTTGCCCAAAAAGTTAAATATCTTGGTGCATCAGGGGCAGGGCAGCTTACCAAAATGGTCAACCAAATTTGCATTGCCGGCATATTGCAGGGCTTGTCCGAAGGCATAAATTTTGCTCAGAAAGTAGGCCTCGATGTGGAAGATGTTATCGAGACCATATCCAAAGGCGCCGCTCAAAGTTGGCAGATGGAAAACCGATATAAAACCATGAATAAAGACGATTATGACCTAGGCTTTGCTGTCGATTGGATGGTCAAAGACATGGACATTGTGTTAAATACCGCCAAAAGTTTTAACATTGCGATGCCGATGAGCGCCACCATTACCGAATATTATAGAGATGTGCAAAATATGGGCGGCAATAGGTGGGATACATCTAGCCTGTTAAAAAGATTGCAAAAATTTGACCAATAGCCGGTTTGAGGTAAATAATGGAGTGGCATGACAATGGTTATGTAATTTCGACCAAAAAATTTGGTGAAAGTTCGGTTGTTTTAGACGCTTTCACCCGCGATAGAGGGCGTTTTCAGGGCCTAGTGCGCGGTGGCACTGGCCGCAAAAAACGCAGCCTTTTGCAACCTGGCAATTATCTAAAACTGAGTTGGCGCGCACGGCTAGAAGAGCAATTGGGCCAGTATCAACTCGAGCCTATCAAACTCAATACCGGCTATATTATATCATCTAAACTTGCGCCACTTGGCCTGTCGACCCTATGCGAATTGCTTAAAAGATTACCCGATAGGCAAGCCTACCCCCAATTATACGATGGTTTTGAAATTGTGCTTAACCATTTGGTTGCAGATGAAAATTGGCTGCCATTGCTGATAAAGTGGCAAGTCGGTTTTTTACAACAAATGGGATATGGGTTGGATTTGAGCCAATGCGCGGTTACTGGTGTCACCACAAATTTAAAATATATTTCACCCAAAACCGGCCGGGCTGTATGCGAAGACGTCGGCCTGCCTTATAAAGGCAAATTATTTAACATTCCGCCGTTTATCATCGGCGATTTTGACGAACAAATATCGGCCACTGATTTGTTTGAAGGCTTTAAAATCACCGAATATTTTTTAAAAAAGCATATATATGATGTGCAAAATTTTCCGTTCCCAGAAGCGCAGAAATTACTGACAGACCGGGTATTTCAGCTCACAAAAACCAACGATTAATCCCCATATTTGTTCAATCAACAGCGTTTTAAGCCGATTTAGCTAGAATTCTGTTCATTTTTTAATTTGCCCCTATAAAACAAAGCCAAAAAATGTTTAATTCTTGCCATGAGTGACAGCGACAATACAAACGAATCAGGCACATCATTGGCCTCACGTGTCAATTTGCGCGAAGCGTTGGAAGAACGCTATCTCGCCTATGCGTTATCGACAATTATGCATCGTGCCTTGCCGGACGTAAGGGATGGCCTTAAGCCGGTGCATAGACGGCTGCTTTTTGCCATGCACAAATTAAAACTCGACCCTAAATCGGGCTTTAAAAAATGCGCCCGGGTGGTTGGCGATGTGATCGGCAAATATCACCCACATGGTGACCAATCAGTTTATGATGCTTTGGTGCGTTTGGCACAAGATTTCGC
The DNA here is from genome assembly GCA_013214705.1 of Hyphomicrobiales bacterium. Classification (GTDB taxonomy): domain Bacteria; phylum Pseudomonadota; class Alphaproteobacteria; order Rhizobiales; family OSC116; genus OCS116. Next base: position 41,019 of record JABSRZ010000007.1, on the reverse strand, counting down.
GGTGCGTTACCCGCTGGTCGAAGGGCAGGGCAATTTTGGTTCAGTAGATGGCGATAATGCCGCGGCGATGCGTTACACAGAATCGCGCATGACCGAAGTCGCCAGCCGTTTGTTGGAAGATTTAGAACAAGATACAGTCGACTTTAGAGCCACATATGATGGCGAAGAAGACGAACCAGTTGTGTTGCCAGCTAACTTCCCTAACTTATTGGCCAACGGTTCATCGGGCATTGCAGTGGGTATGGCCACCAATATACCACCGCATAATGTGGCCGAAATTTGCAGCGCCGCATTGCATTTAATTAAATTTCGCAGCGCATCAGTCGAAACCTTGTTAAAATTCATGCCCGGGCCAGATTTGCCCACCGGCGGCGTTATCATCGAACCTCATGCCAACATCTTAAAAGCCTACACCACCGGGCGCGGCAGCATCCGGGTGAGGGCGAAATGGCACAAAGAAGAATTGGGCCGTGGTGGCTACCGCATTGTCATAACCGAAATACCTTATCAAGTTCAAAAATCGAAACTCATCGAGCGCATTGCCGACCAATTGTTTGAGCGTAAAATACCACTCGTTGGCGATATATTTGACGAATCGGCCGAAGACATTCGGCTTATTATTGAACCAAAAAACCGCACAATAGACCCGGTTTTATTGATGGAGTCTCTGTTTAGAGTGAGCGATTTAGAAACCCGCCTATCGCTAAATATGAATGTTTTGACCAATGGCTTAGTGCCCAAAGTTTTGCCGTTAAATGACATTATTTTAGGCTGGTTAGACCATAGACAAGTGGTTTTAATACGCAAAAGCAAATACAGATTAACTAACATTGCCAGACGGTTAGAGATATTATCTGGGCTTATTGTCGCCTTTTTAAACCTCGACGAGGTCATCCGCATCATCCGCTATGAAGATGAAGTGAAACCTACTTTAATTTCCACCTTTACGCTAACCGACATTCAGGCCGAGGCCATTTTAAACATGCGTTTGCGCTCTTTGCGCAAATTAGAAGAAATGGCATTACGCCGCGAGCATGACGAATTATTACTAGAACAAGCTAAATTACAAGGCTTGGTACAGAGCGAAGAGCAGCAATGGGCGCAAATTGCCGATAGCATTAAACAGCTCAAAAAACAATTTGGCGAAAAAACCACGCTTGGCAAACGCCGCACTATATTTACCAAAGCCCCAGATGTCGATTTAGATAGCGCCGATGCGTTTATTGAAAAAGAGTCTATAACCATAATATGTTCTGCCATGGGTTGGATTCGCGCGTTAAAAGGCCATCAGCCAGACATGTCTAAATTGTCCTACAAAACTGGCGACGAACATAAGTTTGCCTTCCATGCCGAAACCACCGATAAAATTCTAATATGCTCTACAGACGGACGAATTTATACTGTAGGTGCAGATAAATTCCCCGGTGGGCGAGGGCATGGTGAGCCGATTAGGCTACTTTTAGATCTGGCTCAAGATGTCGAAATTTTTGATATATTCATCTATAAAGCCGATCAGCAACGGCTTATAGTCGCGTCAGATGGCCGTGGGTTTGTGGTCAATGAAAGTGATTTGCTATCCAATGCCAAACGCGGCAAACAGGTTTTGAATGTCAAAGCCCCAGTGATCGCCAAAATTTGCACGGTGGCAACTGGCAACCATATTGCAGCCATCGGCCAAAACCGCAAATTACTGATCTATAAAACCGCCGAAGTCAACATATTGGCCAAAGGCCGCGGTGTGATGTTGCAACGTTATAAAGATGGCGGTATATCGGATGCCATTACATTTGACATAGAAGATGGTTTGCATTGGCTAGACACTGGCGGGCGAAACCGCACAGTTGCAGAGCCGGACCTTGCTGAATGGTTGGGTGCTCGCGCACAAACTGGTCGCGCACCACCACGTGGTTTCCCGTCTAACAATAAATTCACCCAATAAACTGACACCATGCAGTTGAATAACTCGTTGTCAGCTTCAACAGACATTACTGGCTTGAATATCCGATGGCGATAATTTAATAAGCCGCTCTATGGCCTCTATTTAATAAAAGTTTCCATAATATATATTATGCGCCTTTAATATATCCATCAAATATTGTGTCTTGTGTTGTCGTGCTGTTCGTATTAACGTTAATGCTGGAATATATCATTTCATATTTAGTCAAATTTACGGAGGCTCATATGGCCAACAAGAGAATATTATTTACCGGCGGTTCTGGCAAAGCTGGCAAGCATGCCGTGGCATATTTAGTGGCGCAAGGCCATAAGGTGATAAACCTCGACCTCACCCCCCTAGATTATCCGGGCGTTGAAACCATGATTGGCGACATAACCGATTCTGGCCAAATGTTTAACATCCTAAGCGGCTATGGCAGTTTTGAAGAACTCGAACCGGGCACAGGCGTGCCTAAATTTGACGCTGTGGTTCACTTCGCGGCCGTGCCCCGCATCCTTATCAATGCCGATAACGAATGCTTCCGCATCAATACCATGGGCACTTATAATGTTATAGAAGCCGCGTGTAAGTTAGGCATCGAAAAAATTATCATCGCCTCATCTGAAACCACCTATGGCGTATGTTTTTCGGACGGACAAGTTGACCCGCGCGCCCTGCCCCTAGAAGAAGATTATGACGTAGACCCGATGGACAGCTATGGCTTGTCTAAAGTGGTGAACGAAAAAACCGCACGCTCCTTTCAGCGCCGATTTGGCAACGATATTTATGCATTGCGCATAGGCAATGTTATAGAGCCGCACGAATATGAAACTTTGTTTCCCAATTATTTCAAAAACCCAGAGGTGCGCCGCCGCGTAGCCTTCAGCTATATAGACGCACGCGACCTTGGCCAAATTGTGGACTTGTGCTTAGAAAAAGATGGTTTAGGTTACGAAGTTTTCAACGCCGGAAATGATGAAAACGGGGCCATTTTACCGACTAAGGATCTGATTGAAAAATTCTTTCCAAATGTGCCAATAACCCGCGAATTAGGCGAATATGAAGCCTTGTTTTCTAACCGCAAAATACGCGAAATGCTGGGCTTTAAAGAGCAACATAGTTGGCGTAAATATATTTCTGGTTGATGTATACACAATATAAAGGGCGGTTAATCTGCCCTTTATTTAGATCAAATCTTTAGGTGTTTTGGTGCCTATCACCGCTTCCCAAAACCTCAGTTTAAAAAATACACGCGGCGCCCCAACTGGCATAATGTGGTAAAATTTATGGCCTTTGGTGCGGTAATAAGCAACAGCCTCCGGCCAAATGGCTTGTGCCACACCACGTTTACACCACGACTTTTCGAGCAAATTTAGTATTTTTACATTATAAGGTATGTGCCGAAATCGGATATAATCAGTCAAACGCGCCTGTACATCTAACAACAATATAAAGGCGGCAATGTAAAATGCCCAATGCATATATAGGCCAGCCACTAAAGATATAGCAAATAGTGATAAGGGTCTAATAACCGAGTAGAAATACATCACTCTTGGCGTCACAGATTGTGCATTTTGTAATCTTTTGCTCACATCGATATCCTTAACTGCCTTGTCATTAACATATAGTCGATGTTTGGGGAATTTCAAGTCAAAAAAAGGACAGATAAACCGCCCTTTCCTCTTCCTCTAGATTTTAAACTATATTTTAAGCTTCAATAAACCGTCTGCGATATTCGCTTGCAATATATACAAACACGCCAGACACTAGCAAACCGCTCAACAATGCCAACCACCTTACATTGGTAATAAAATGCCAGGTGATGGTTTCAAGTTTGCTTAACAACAAGTTGGCTTCAAAGCCTTGTAAGTTATTCGGACCATCGTCACCAAAGTTCATTTTTACGCTCATATCCTGCATAGTTTGGTTAAATTCGGCATTACCAGCCACCGAATGGTCAACAATTCCTACCAACCGATTGCCTATAAAATCAGCAATATAACTGGTTTGGAACGCATCAAAACTAAATATTTCTTCCATCGCGATTAATACGAGCGGGATGACAAATGCCAGTGCTATCGACCATTTTTTAAAGAATGCACTTAGCACACCAACCCATGTGTAGAATGGAGCTAACCACAAAAATACGATGACCAAAATAATCAACAAATTTGCCGACAATTCTACCAATGTGTACAAAGCTGTCCACGGGGCAATAAATTGTGTAAAGCCGCCAAAATTTAGCAACCCAATTATATAAGATGAAACACTTGCCACCATTATCCAGCCCAAAATAATCAACGGAATGATAATAGTGCCGGTGAAAGTTTTTAAGCCCAGTATTTTCAAATCACTTATTGGCAACGATTTCCAGAAAAGTAGCCCATTATGTTTGCGATCAGACGAGAATGAATCGGCAAAATAGAAAAATAATGTAATGACCATATATATGACGAAAAACACTGTCGACATGACATAGGCGGCCACAAACATTTCATGTGCGGGCACCAGAGGCACGCCTTCTGTACCAAAAAACATTTGAATGCTAATCAACACAAAAAACAAGCTGGTCAAAATAGCCGGTGCGATAAATAATGAGGTTTTATGCTCGAGAAGTTCTTTTTTAATAATGGCTTTTTCAGCTGTAATATTCATATCTAAATCCCCTATTTCTGCATTAAAGCAACAAATAAGTCACTAATATTTGGAGTTGAAACGGTGCCTAACTTGGTTATTTCATCAAGTTTGACATTGTCAAATAACATAATGGTTTGGCCAAATTGCTTATCTTCATAAATCGGTTTTAGCGCTTGCGCTGCTTCTAAACTATCAGGGCTTAAAATCAGCTGCGTATATCGATCTGCGACTTCTTCCATTGGACAATTTAATATAAGCTCACCATCGCGCACAAACATAATGTCTGATAGTAAAAATTCGATTTCATCAATTTGATGTGTGGTGACCAAAATCGTTCTGCCATCATGCATGTAGTCGTCTATCAATTGTTTAAAAAAGTTTTTACGATTGATAATGTCAAGACCAAGTGTAGGTTCATCTAGAACCAATATTTTGGCGTCGATCGACATAACTATCGCCAAATGAAGCTGAGCGAGCATACCTTTTGATAAAGATTTAACCTTAGCTTGAAGCTTAATATTCGAGTTTTGTAAAAATTCATTTATTTTATCCTCCGAAAATTTAGGATGAATGTCTTTCATCAATTCAATTAATTGTTTAACTTTCAAAAATCTTGGTAGGCTGGCAACGTCAGAAATAAACGCAATATCTTGCATTAATTTAAAGCGCTCTTGATAGGGAGATTTGCCCAATACAGAAATTTCGCCATCATAATCCATTAAACCTAAAATACAGTTTAAAATTGTGGTTTTACCAGCGCCATTATGGCCAATAAGTCCATAAATATGGCCTTTTTCAATTTCAAAACTTACATTTTTAAGCACTTGAATGTTTTTGAAAGATTTTGACAAGTTGCTGACTTTAATTAAACTTTCCATCTAAGCCACCTGCTCTTTCTTGGCTAAGTCTTTGAGTTTTATACCCAATGAAGCCAAGCGTTTTAATATATGCGGCCATTCTTCTTTCAAAAACTTGTCGCGCTCAATAGTTAACAATTGCTCATGCGAATTTTCCATTACAAACATTCCTAACCCACGTTTTTTTTCAATTATTTGCAGATCAACCAATGATTGATAAGCCTTAGTTACAGTTAATGGGTTGACGGATAGCTCTGTTGACAACTGCCGTACAGAGGGTAATGCCTCACCCGAACTTACATTTTTGTTTAAAATCATTTCAATGATTTTTTGCCTAATCTGCAAAAATATTGGTTGATTTTTATTCCATTCAAACATTTAAGATTAATCCTTTCTTCGTATGTTGGTGTGTTACTTATGTAGTACACTATTAAAGTGATGGCAACAGATAATTGGATTTTATTTAAATTTGGCTTGTATAAATTCGAGAGCTACCCATATATTAGGCAGTTATTTCACTTAATTTTCGGATATAAAAATGATAAAATACTGGGTCAAAAACACTTTTAAAACACTCGCCAGCGCTATGATAATAGCCACAATCGCCTTAAGTACAGCCACCATCTCAAATGCTAATGAGCCGGATCTAATATTTAAAAAATCCACCGTGTGGAAATTTTTATCGCCAGACCACAAATTGGCGGTATATGCCATTGATGACCCGATCATCAAAGGCGTAGCATGTCATTTTACCGTGCCAGAGAAAGGTGGGGTGGCCGGTTTCTTTGGCGTGGCCGAAGAAGTTTCTGACATATCACTTGCCTGTCGCCAAGTCGGCCCTATCGAATTTACCGAAAAATTTGAACAAGGTGATGTGATGTATCGTAAAAAACGTTCGATATTGTTTAAAAAAATGCGCATCGTGCGCGGTTGCGACGCCAAACGCAACACCTTGGTATATCTAGTATATTCAGATAAAGTGATAGAAGGTTCACCCAAAAACTCAACCTCCACTGTGCCCATTATGCCATGGGGCACCCAGATGCCAGCTCGTTGCGAAGATTATTTAAAATAATGGCTTGAGTGACAGATTAAAGGCGGTGTAACAGCCGCCTTTTTTTACGCCCTAATTTTGTGCCGGTTTTATAAGTATAGCCTTTTGTACCGCTGGCCGCTCCATCATGGCATCATACCATTTTTTCACATGCAAAAAATCATCCAAATTCTGCCCTTGACGTTCATGCGACATCGCCCAACCAATTATTGCCATGTCTGCAATGGAATAATCACCGGCCACAAATTCGGTTTTTGCTAGTTTACGATCCAAAACTCCATAGAGCCGGTTGGCTTCTTCGGTATATCTTTTTATGCCATAGGGCACTTGTTCGGGTGCAAACAATCTAAAATGATGCGCTTGTCCCAACATCGGGCCAAAACCACCCATTTGCCACATGAGCCATTCTTCAACAGCCACGCGCTGGCGCTCATCATTGGGGTAAAATTGCCCAGTTTTGCGGCCCAGATATTGCAATATGGCGCCAGATTCAAACACAGAAATCGGCTTGCCATCAGGTCCCTCTGGGTCAACAATTGCAGGCATTCTATTGTTTGGCGCTATTTTCAAAAAATCTGGCGCAAACTGCTCCTCTTTACCAATATCAATATAATTTACATTATAATCTAGCCCAGTTTCTTCTAACATAATTGTAATTTTATGTGCATTTGGCGTTGGCCAAATATATATTTCTATCGCAGTCATTTTATTCTCCAATATCTAATTTCATGCCAATATGTGAGCTTTCAAACCCCAATTTATTATAAAATTCATGTGCTTGTACACGGTGTTTATCTGTGGTTAATTGCACCAATTTGCAGCCATTGTTTTTACAAAATTCAATCGCCCACTGCATCATTTTTGTGCCAATATTCTGGCCTCTTAATGCCACATTTACACGAACAGATTCTATTTGCCCCCTCATTGCCGCACCACGAGACAAACTTGGTATAAATGTCAGTTGAAAACAACCCACAATTTTGTGATCAAGATCAGCAACAAAAAAATAATTGTTTTCATCGTTCAATATGGCATTAAAACCGGATTCATATAATTCGACATCGGCACTTTCTCGGGTTTTACCCAATATATCGTCGGCCAAAAGTTTTACAATTTCTGCAATATCGCTCTTACGAGCCATCCGTATTTTCAATTCACTCATACCACAATCTAGATCTATACCGGCCAAAACACCACTCAATAGTTTCTAAAATAGATCAAAAAATTTGATTAAACATTTTCATGTTCCAATGTTATTAGTGACCCTTCAGAGGAGTTAATATGGCCAACAAAACAACATATAATATGGGTAAAGCCGAATGGATCATGCTGCTTGCATTGGCTGTATTATGGGGTTCATCTTTCATAAATCTCAAAATTAGCCTGCAAGAATTACAGCCATTTACATTGGTGTTTTTACGCACCTCCATAGCCGGATTGGCGCTGCTATTATGGTGTGTCTTGAGTAAACGCAGCCTAAAGCTAACTCTGAAAGAACATATTATTTTATTCGGCATGGGCATGACGTCCTCCGCCATTCCATTTTCATTTTTCACTTGGGGTCAGCAATTCGTTAACACCAGTGTGGCGTCCATATTCAACGGCACTGTGCCATTTTTTACCGCCATTTTTGCTCACTTTATTTTGGGTCATTCCGAACGTTTAAGCGCCAATAAAATAATTGGCCTGTTAATTGGTTTTGTGGGTATTTTGACCATTATTGGTTTCGATGTCATCACTGAATTCGACGTCACCAACATCGCCCAACTGTCGCTCATTTGCGCCACATTCTTCTATGCAATCAGCGGCATCTACAACCGTCTCTGGGTTTCCGATAGCCTAAATAACACCGTTATTTCAACATACTGTCTGTTGTGGTCAGGCCTCGTAACCGGTTTTATTGCCATTTACTTCGAAGGTTTACCAACACTAGATTACAGCCACAATATTTGGCTAAGTATAACCATCTTATCTTTATTATCGACCGCCCTTGCCTATGTGATATTGTTCAAATTGCTCAAACGTGCGGGGCCAAGCAATACATCTTTATCCACCTTTATCATACCTATATTCGCCATCGCAATTGGTGTGATATTGCTCGGCGAAAGCTTGGAAGTGAATGAAATTATCGGCGTGGTGCTAATTTTAGTTGGTGTGGGTTTCATCCAGAATTTGCAAAAACGTTTGGCCAAATTGTTTTGATAAATATGACACTCGGTATAATAATCCTGAGACTGATTTTAGTATGTATCTACCCGGTTACGCCCGCCTTCTTTGGCTTTATACAATGCCAAGTCGGCGCGTTTAAGCAGGTTTTCTGGCTTATTATCACGGTTATTCAAGGTCGATATGCCCACGCTCATCGAAATAGTTAAATCTTCACAATTGGGGAGGTTTACAAATAATTCGTCACAAATGATAACCCGCAATCGCTCTGCAATATTTATCGCAGTCTCTAAGTCTGTATCGGGCAAAATAACCACAAATTCTTCGCCGCCCAACCTGGCGGCTATGTCTATACCGCGCACCCCGGCGCGTATACGGCTGGCAAATTCAATCAAAATCTCATCACCGATGTCGTGGCCATAATTGTCATTCACACGTTTAAAACGATCAATGTCCAACAATAATAATGATAGCGGTTTGTTATTGTTTTTTGCATCAATAAATATTTTTTTCAAATTGCTGTCTATATATCGGCGGTTAAACATACCAGTAAGGGCGTCCCTAACCACCATTTCCATACTAAGTTCTAAATTATTGCGTAATTGGTCGGCATACCATTTGCGTTTTAATGATAATAAACATCTCGCATATAATTCATGCGAATCAACCGGATGAGAAATATAATCATTCACCCCCATATCCAAAGCCCGTGCCAATTTCTGGGGGTTGGAATCGTCTATAACCACTAAAATGGGTAAATTTCTAGTTTTATCCATCGATTTAAGCTGCGAACATAACCGCAAGCCGTCAAAATCGTCCATATTCAGCGAAATAATTATCAAATCTATATTTTCTGATGAAGCTAAATACAAGCCTTCTTGGGGATCACTGGTAAAAAATAAACTGTGATTCTCGTTGTTATTTAAACTGTTAGAAAACAAATCAACCATTTTTTGATCATCTTCGACAATCAATATATTGCCGCCCAAACTTTTAGGCGGTTGCAATACTACATCCATCGGCACGCCCATGGCTTCATTATTTGTGGTGCGCAAGCGCAATTCATCAACCACCATTTTAAGCCGCACGAGACTCTTCACCCGTGCCAATAACGCTATATGGTTTACTGGCTTGGTTAAAAAGTCATCTGCCCCAGCGGCCAGCCCATTTAGTTTATCGGCTGTTTGGTCAAGCGCCGTAACCATAATTACGGGTATGTGTTGGGTGTCTGGGTTGCTTTTAATGCGGCGACAGACCTCAAACCCGTCCATATGCGGCATCATAACATCTAACAAAATAATATCCGGCGGTGTCGATGCCACCAAATCAAGTGCCTCTTGGCCACTTGTCGCTGTATAAACATCAAAATATTCTGCAGTCAATTTTGCTTCTAAAAGTTTTACATTTGTTAGGATGTCATCAACAACCAGTATGCGGGCGCTCATACTTTATCCTTTTCAATAAAACTTTCTATAGTCGCTAAAAATTTACCGATGGATATAGGTTTTGAAATATAGGCTTCACAGCCACCCTGCAGAATTTTTTCTTCATCGCCTTTCATGGCGAATGCTGTCACAGCAATAACCGGTATATGTGCCAAATTCGCATCGGCTTTTAACCATTTCGTCACTTCAAGGCCTGAAACCTCGGGCAGCTGAATGTCCATCAATATAAGGTCAGGCATGTGGGTTCTTACCAATTCGACCGCGTTGAGGCCATTGTCGGTTTGGACAATATTATAGCCTTTAGATTCGAGCAGATCGTTGAATAATTTCATATTCAGTTCATTGTCTTCGACGATCAATATAGTTTTACTCAAGAAATCATCCTTCATCATCATTTACACCGTATCTTCATGATAAATAAATATGTTTAAAATTGTGTTGTGATGTTTGTAAATATTTAATAAAATACACATATTCGAACCATCACCATTATACAGAATAATATAAAATATGAACCTTCATCAAGCTGAAAACACCGTCATCGCAGCTGTGCAATATTTGAGCGCAAACGAAGGTTATTTCGCAAACTTTTTAGGCTACACTGGCAGCACGCCCGACCAGCTAAACGAAGCCATTCATACAATTAATTTTCAAATTTCTGTGCTCGATTTCATCTGCTTAGATGAGCCATTATTGCTAAGTTTTTGCCTACATGCCCAAATAGACCCCACAATTCCCTATAATGCGTTTCAGTTTCTAAGCCACCAGAGCTATAATTAGAATTATTCTCTGTACATACAAAATAATAGTATTAAAATAGAACATATCAAGAACTTTGTAGATATTTTTTCATGCCATCACCGCAAACTAAGTCACTCATTGATGAGTTAACAATTGACCCAGATACCCCGCTGATCATTTCAGATGCGGATGAAGTGATATTTGAGCTATTCACCCATATGTTTGAGTATTTTGATAAACACGGCTATAAATTTACCGGCACGTCATTGGTTGGTTTCGAAATTGATGAGTATTTATTTTCGCATGATGACAATAAGCAGATCAATAAAGATGATTTTTTGCGCATAATCACCGCGTTTTTCACCCATCATGGCGATGATATGCCGATGGTGAAAAATGCTTATGACAATTTGATGCACCTATCTAACCATTGCCAAATCATCATTTTGACCAACGCCCCACATGATTACCGAAATAGAAGAGTCGAAATATATAAATCTCACGGCATTCATTTTCCCATCATCACCAATATTGGCAACAAATCGGCCGCCGTTACAGAAATTATCAAAGATCATAACGCTCCGATATTTTTTATAGATGATTCGCCAGAACATCACATCTCGATTATGGCAACCAACCCTCACATTCATTGCATACATTTTATTGGCGATGAACAATATGCAAAACTAGTATCTGATGTCGATAATGTGGCCCTAAAATCGACATGTTGGAACGAAGTGAAACATTTTATTGATGCTCAATTGTCGCTTTGATAAAGCCAGGATAAAGTTTTGCAAACACTCTGCCTAAATTGCTTTGAACTAATGTCAGCACCCTCACCGCTCGACATTTGCCGCCATTGTAAATCTCGCTTGCTTAAAAACCACGATGAATTGAAATCACTTTCGATTGTGCATATGGATTGCGACAGTTTTTACGCTTCTGTCGAAAAACGCGACAACCCTGATCTGCGCAATAAACCGCTTATCATCGGCGGAGACAGCAACCGATCCGTGGTCTCTACAGCCTGTTACATCGCCCGAACCTATGGCGTTAAATCTGCCATGCCAATGTTTAAAGCCAAGAAACTTTGCCCGCACGCGGTTATATTGCGCGGCAATATGCAAAAATATACCGAAGTCAGCCGTGAAATTGTCAAAAAAATGAATAATTTGACCCCAATGGTCGAACAAGTTTCTGTCGATGAAGCCTTTTTAGACTTGTCTGGCACCCAAAAACTGCACAAGCAATATCCGTCGCAACTTGTGGCCCGCCTGGCCAAAGAAATTGAAAGCGAGGTTGGCATCACCATATCCATTGGTCTAAGTTATAATAAATTCTTGGCCAAAATGGCCTCGGATTTGGAAAAACCAAAAGGCTTTTCTGTTTTGGGGCAGAATAATATAGAGAAAGTCTTAGCACCTTTTTCAGTTTCGAAAATATGGGGTGTGGGCAAAGTGCTAGGTAAAAAATTAAATGCTAATGGCATTGAAACATTTGCCGACTTACAGAAATTAGACCAAGAAACCTTGCTAAAAACTTACGGCAAAATGGGCAGCCGCCTAAAATATTTTTCGGTTGGAAAAGACAATCGCCAGGTGAAACCTGCCGCGCGTGAAGGCGGCCGTAAATCAATCGGCCGCGAGACGACATTTTTTAAGGACATTCATGAACATAGTATACTAAAAAACAAATTATGGGATGTCTGCGAGCAAGTCCATCAAGATGCAAAACACCATAATAAAGCCGGCTACACCGTCACGCTAAAACTAAAAACCAACGATTTTCAAACCCTTACACGTAGTCACACCCTGCCCTCACCAACCATGTTGGCCAATATAATGTTCGACATTGTATGCCAAAGCTTGGCTAAAATGCGGCCAACTTTAAGCTATCGATTGGTCGGCGTTAGCCTGTCTAACTTAACTGACCCGCAAAAAGCCGACCCGTTAGATTTTTTAGAACCGAAAAATATTACCAACCAAAAAATAGAAAATGCGATGGATGAAATACGCGAAAAGTTTGGCCGAAAAGCGGTGATTAAAGGCAGAAGCGTGAAAAATAAAAAACCCAACAATTCATTGCCTGAAAAACCATCACCACAATAAAAAACCACCCACAAAGATGCAGGTGGTTTGGTTTTATATTCAGCTCAATCCCTAATTATAGCCTCGAAGATGGTCAACTAGCTCTGGTATAAATAGCGATATTTGCGGCACATAGGTTATAAGTATCAAGAAGCCTAGCATCAGCAACAGCCATGGCGCGGCAGATTTGATCACCCACCCCATAGACTCGCCAGTTATCCCAGCGGTCACAAATAGGTTTAACCCAACCGGCGGCGTTATCATGCCTATTTCCATATTCACCACCATAATAATGCCCAAATGAATCGGGTCGATGCCCAGCTCCAACGCGATCGGAAACAATATCGGCGCCATGATGAGAATAATGGCCGAAGGTTCCATAAAGTTACCCGCAATTAACAACACAATATTGACCACAATTAAAAAGCCCCATGCTGGCAATTGCATGTCAACTATCATAGCAGCGATGGTGTGCGGAATGCGCTCCAACGTCAACACATGCGCGAACAGCATGGCGTTGGCGATGATAAATAGCAGCATTATGCTCACTTTAGCCGCATCCAACACCACCTTTTTTACGTCGGCATCAAATGTAGATTTAAAGGTCACAACCACCAAATCCGACACGCCACGAACGGCCGCTTTGGCTAAATTTTCTTTGTCTTTGCGCCAAGCTGTATTTTTTAATGGCCCAATGTCTCGATAAACATAAACCGCGATAAAAAACGCATAAATTGCCGATATTGAGGCCGCCTCTGTGGGGCTGGCTACGCCGCCATATATGATATACAGCACGAACAATATCATGAATAAACCACCCAAAGCGCCCAAAAAGCTCCGCCCTATTTCACCAAATCCGGGGAATTTCTCTGAGGGGAAGTTTTTAATCCGTGCGATCACATAAATGGCAATCATCAGTATAACCCCCATTGCCAAGCCCGGTATTAACCCCGCCATAAACATACGCGCTGCCGAAACCTCGGTAGCGGCGGCATAAATAAGCATAACAATAGATGGTGGTATAAGAATGCCCAAAGTGCCAGCAGTGCTAATGACGCCAGCTGCAAATGGTTTGGGATAACCCGATTTCACCATGCCGACGATGACGATAGAGCCGATGGCCGCAACTGTTGCCGGTGATGAGCCAGAAACCGCGGCAAATAACATACACGCCAATACTGACGCCATTGCCAGCCCGCCTTTTATATGGCCGATGCAGGCGACTGCAAATCTAATCATTCTGCCTGCGACACCGCCGTTAGACAAAAATGCAGAAGATAGAATAAAAAATGGAATGGCCAATAATGTATAATGCTCAGTCAGTGTGCCGACCATTTTCAAAGAGATAGAGGCCATGGATGTGCCTTCGGCAAACACCATAATGGTTATAATTGAAGACAAACCCAAAGATATTGCGATTGGCATCCCCGAAAACATAAGCGCAAATAACAACACAAATAAAACGATGGTGGTGATCATGATTTGTCCCCTTTGCGAAGCTCTGCATTGGTAATAGCTTGTATTTCCAAGGCTTCATCGGCTTCATCGGACAATTTCATGCCAATCATTTTGCCGGTTATATTGTCACGTATAATGATTCCGAAACGCACAGCCATAAACAAAGTTGCGATCACGATGAAAATATGAGCTTCCCATTTTTCTAACGGCAGATCATCCAGAACTATATGATATTTATACACTTTGGCTAAATAGATGTAGCCGCCCCATGCGATGGCAAAACAATAAATAACGCATAAACTGGCCGCAATAACCGCCGCAATGCGTTTGTTGACATCCGACAATGCATTTGTGACCACGTCGACGCCAATATGCGCACCCTTTTTAACGCAATAAGACGCGCCAAACAGCACCATCCAAGCACTGCATAACTGTGTCAGCTCCTGCGCCCACAGCACGCCATGCCCCATAAAGCGCGCCACCACTTCGGTGAATACCAACAAAGTCATCGCCACCAATAACAGTGCCAAAATGCCTTCTTCAAATTTTTCAAAAAATTTAGCCACATGCCCTCCCAGTCATATGTTATGGCCAAGTCAGTTTAAACTTGGCCATTTTTGCGTATAACTACCTATTCAATATTAGAAGCAACGGCGGCATCTATAATATCTTGGCCAATTTCGTCAGCAAATTCTGCCCAAACTGGTTTCATCGCTTCTACCCACATAGCGCGCTGCTCATCAGTAAGTGTATGCACGGTTGTGCGCCCACTATCGATAATTTTTTGCATATCACTTTGAGCTTTATCACGTGCAACATCATTGCCAATTAAAATAGCTTCATCAAGCGCAGTTTTCACCACCGGGCGAATGTCATCCGGCAAGCTTTCCCAGAATTCGGAACTTGTAACCACCATATAGTCCAACAAACCATGGTTTGAGTTGGTTATATGGTCTTGAACTTCAAAGAATTTCTTAGAATATATATTAGACCAAGTGTTTTCTTGTCCATCTATGGCGCGGGTTTGTAGCAGTGTAAACACTTCGGCATATGGCTTTTTAAGCGGCACAGCGCCAACAGATTCAAATTGGGCCACCAAAACGTTGGATGACATAATGCGGAATTTATTACCTTTTGCATCTGACGGCTTTAACAACGCATTGTTAGCCGAAAGTTGCTTTAACCCATTATGCATATAACCCAGACCCAATAAGCCTTTGGATTCTAAAGATTTAAGCATAGCTTGGCCTTCTGGCCCGGCTTGGAAACGGCCAACAGCGTCAATATCTTTAAATAAAAACGGTAGGTCATAAACTTGCAACACGCTGGTATATTTACCAAATTTAGAAAGTGAAGGCGCAGCCAACTGCACATCTCCCAACAACATGGCTTCTAGCACTTTTTGGTCACTAAATAATTGCCCATTCGGGAACACTTGCACTTTCACTTTTCCGGCCAAACGTTGCTCAATCAGCTCGGCAAATTTATTGGCCATAATGCCTTTTGGCGTGTTTTCAGCAACAACATGGCTGAATTTTATCAATATTTCGGCGGCATTTGCTGTGCCTGTTACTGCCACAATGGCCAAAGCAGAAACCGCCATTTTAAATTTATTCATTAAAATCTCCCAATTTTATAATTTTTCCCTACCCCTAATTGGTAAGGCTATCCCCTTTATAGCAAGCTATGTGCCAATTTTGTCCCGTTTGCCGACAAATCTCTTAAATGGTTGATTTGGCACACAAAATTACCAAATTGCTAAATAACTGGAATTTTGACTGTGCGATAACCCGCACAAAAGGCCAATGAACCATGTAATATTGTGCGGTAATTCACACATCATTTATAGCTCACCCGGTTCAGTGTTCATAATCCGCTCGGTTCAGGCCATACCGGGTGAGCTTGTCATAAAATGTTTTTCTGGGTAAACCTAAAGCATTACAGCAGGCCTGCACTTGGCCGCTAAATTCGGTTAAGCACGCAATGATTTCTAATTTTTCATAATTCTTCATGCGTTCGCTAAGCGGCGTATTCTCAACTTTTACTTTATTATTCTCATCGACATTCAAGTCATCTAGACCCAACACAATGCGCTCACAATAATTTCGCAATTCCCGCACATTTCCTGGCCATTTTCTGTTTACTAAAGCCAAAATTTTGGTTGGTTTTAGGTTAAACCCTTCAACATTATGTTTGGCGACTGCGTTTTCTATAAAAAATTGTGCCAATAAGGCGATGTCATCTTTTCGGGCGTCTAAGCTGGGTATGTTTATAGTGGCAACATTCAGCCTATAATATAAATCTTCTCGAAAATTGCCCTTTTGGCTCTCTTCAAACAAATCCTTTTTTGCGGCGGCTATAATGCGAATATCTAGGTCAATTAACTTGTTGCTGCCCAAGCGCTCTAAACTTCGTTCTTGCAAAACCCGCAATAATTTCACCTGCAAATCCAAAGGCATAGATTCAATTTCATCCAGAAACACAGTGCCACCTTTGGCATATTCGAATTTTCCGATGCGCAAACTTGTAGCGCCGGTAAATGCGCCTATCTCGTGGCCAAATAACTCACTTTCAATGATAGAACTTGGCAAAGCACCACAATTTATGGCCACAAACGCCCCATTGGTTTCGGGGCTCATATTGTGTAATGTTCTTGCCACCAATTCCTTGCCCGTTCCGGTCGCGCCATTGATCAATATATCAACTTTTGCTGTGGCTATGGTTTTGATCTGTTGCTTTAATATCAAACATAACCGGCTGTCGCCAATGATGGCGTCTAAACCGCCGTTAGGGTTAGAAACCAGCAATTCCTGCACCTTCAAATATAACGCTCGCTTATCAAGCGCTTTCTCAATACAATTATGTAATCTATTGTTATTATAAGGTTTTTCAAAAAAATCATAAGCCCCATTTTGCAGGCTATTTACCGCCAACTCCACATCACCATGCCCGGTAATCAAAATAACTGGAATTTGAGGCTCAACATTTTGCACATAATTTAACAGCTCAATCCCATCCATTGGCTGCATCCTAATGTCAGAAATAACCACCCCATTAAACCCTTTAAATATTTGCGCAAGCATGTCATTAGGGCTGGCAAAACATTCGTAATCTATACCCGCCAAATCAAACGATTGAGAGATTGAATTGCGAATATGCTCGTCATCATCGACAAATAATACTTTACCTTGTTTCATAATTTGCCTAACTTTCTGTGCCAATTGGTAGCTTAATTTCAAACCTAGCCCCGCCGGACGGCCGATTAAAAGCCTCTAATATACCATCATATTCTTCAATAATAGACCGGCTTATCGAAAGCCCCATGCCCATGCCTTGCTCATCGGCTTTGGTGGTGTAAAATGGTTTAAATATCGCTTCTATCGACTTTTCGTCAATACCCTCACCCGTATCTCTAATAATGATTACGGCCATGTCAGCGTCGAGGGTCATTTCTATACTCAATATCTTCACGGCAGATTTTTGCATAGATTCCAAAGCATTTGAGATCAAATTCATCAATACCTGCTCTATTCTGATGCTATTGGCCAAAATAGACACGTCCTTTTGCGGTATCGACATTTTCAACCGAACATCTCGTCGTTTAAATTTGGATTGCATAAACCAAACGGTTTCTCTGATCACTTTATTTAACGATATTTTCTCAATTTCCGATGGCCTTTTGCTGGCAAATACCTTGGTATGATGAATGATTGCCGCCATTTTTTCGGATAATTTGCCGATATAACCAATATTGGTTTTCACCTGATCAATTTCATCATTATCAATATATTTTTTCGCATTTTCGACATAATTGCTTATCGATGTTAGGGGTTGGCTAAGTTCGTGCGAAATCGCCGCCGACATTTGGCCAAGTGCAGCCAATTTTGCCGTTTGCACCAGCTCGTCTTGGGCCTGTTTTAACTCCTCGGTTCGAGCTTCCACCCGGCGCTCCAATTCAGCCGCTTGGCGGTTTTTAAATTCCATTTGTTCGGCCTGCAAGCGCCGTTTTGAGCTCATCACCAACAATAGTAAATATAGCGAAACAATGCTAAAACTAAAACTAGAACTTGCGATGATTGAAGCGGTTATAGTTTTGTTTTCTTTCGCAAAATTTATAATTGTCCAGCCAATTTTTGGCATTGCCAACTGGCTATATACATAATTATCAAAACCAGCTTCAGTCTGCATTTGCACAATATGTTTTTGATTTAAAAAACCGATGGGTTTGATGTTAATTACCCCCAGTATTTTATCTCGATATCGGCGCGTATCTTCTAAATATGCCAGTCCTTTGGCGGATATGATGCGGGTTTTATTGTATAAAAACTTGGCATCACTGGCTAAAAATACGATGCCCAAATCATCCAATATCATCAGTTTATTGTCGGTGTCTTTAAAGATTTTTTCTAAATTGTCTATGGCCACTTTTAGCACCAAAACGCCGCGTATTTTTTCGCCATCATATACCGGTTCAGAAAAATAATAACCTCTAATGTTCGAGCGTATGCCCACGGCATAAAATTGCCCGCTTTGGCCATTTATGGCTTGTTGAAAATATGGCCTAAAGCCATAATTATTACCAACAAAGCCGCCGTTATCTTGCCAATTACTGGCAGCAATGGTGAGGCCATCTTTGTCCATCAAATAAATTTCAGACGCCGCAGCAATGATTTTACTTTTTTTCAACGTTTGGTTGACCAATAAAATCTGGGCGGCATTATCTGGCTGGTCTAACGCTTTTAGAATATCAGGCCGGTGGCTCAACACCCGGTTTAATGGCTGTAACTCAAATAATTTTGATTTCAATGTCCGCGTATATAGCTCCAGTTGATTCATCGAATTTTGGTAAACTTGGGTGGTGAAATAGTTATATGAAGTTGCATAACTCGCCAAAAACACTGTGATGGCAATCAATATTGAATATAGCGAATATTTGAACTTTCTGTTCATACGTCTTCACCATGTTGGTTTAGCCGTGGTGGCGCGCTATCTGCGCCCGTGCGAGAGCGTGACATCTTAATCGGCGTGCCAACCACCCTAACTTGCCCGATGCCCGCAACATTTACGTCTATGACCATATCTCTGGCGATAGCTTGTGGTTCAGCCAACGCTTCATCTACATTATTTATCCGCCCGGCCGGTATGCCTTGTTCAGCCAATATTTCTAGCCAATAACTTGTCGACTTTAACGACAGTGCTGCGCCAATCATATCGGCCAACAAATCTCGGTTAACCACCCTATTTTCATTGGTGGCAAACCGCTCATCCTGCGCCCACGTCTCACCCAATAAGGCGCAAAAGGCCGAAAACTGTATGTCATTTCCAATAGCCAAAATAAAATATCCATCTTGGCTTTTAAAACTTTGATAAGGCACAATGTTTGGGTGTCTATTGCCCATTAATTTGGGAGTTATTTGGCTGTTAAGGCTATTGCTGCCTTGGTTTGCCAACATGGCCAACTGGCAATCAAACAAAGCCAAATCTATATGTTGGCCTAGCCCGCTGCCAAACCTTTCTATCATCGCGGCTTGGATAGCGGTGACCGCGTACATGCCGGTAAACAAGTCCGTAACCGCCACGCCAACTTTCATCGGGCCACTCGCTTCATCGCCGGTGATGCTCATCAACCCGCCCATCGCCTGTATCATAAAATCATAGCCAGGCTTATGGGCATCAGGTCCGGTTTGCCCAAACCCGGTGATGGAACAATATATCAATCGCGGGAAATCAGCCTTTAGCGTTTCATAGTCTAATCCATATTTTTTAAGCCCGCCGACTTTAAAATTTTCGATCAATATATCGCAATCGGCCAGCAATGCGCGTATTTTCAGTTGACCCTCTGGGCTAGATATATCTACACATATAGATTTTTTACCTCTATTTGCAGCACAAAAATAGGCCGATATTTTTTCATCTCCATGGCTAATATAGGGCGGTCCCCAACTTCTTGTATCGTCGCCACCATTTGGCTTTTCAATTTTTAGGACTATAGCGCCTAAATCTGCCAATGTTTGGCTTGCCCAAGGGCCAGCTAACACGCGGCTTAAATCCAAAACTTTTACGCCCTTTAGCGGGTAGTCATTGGCCATGTTATCTATCCATTCTATATTGATGCAAATCAAATCATTTGGTAATATTTTTCCAGAACAAATGAATCATGTCATTATTTTCGGATGTAAGTTAATAATAATGAGCCAAAATCTAAACCATATAGGTAATAATGAACAACATTTTTAAATTTATTTCAATATTAATTCTTAGCATCTCGCCAACCACCGTTTTGGCCGTGGTCACCCACCCGATGGATGCCCTAACCGCCGATGAATTGGTGCAAACTATTGCCATCCTAAAACAACAGAATATCGCCGATGATGCCACCCAATACCCCTATATTGGCCTACTGGAAATGCCCAAAAAAATATTGAAAACTTGGCAAAAAGGCGACCCTATCACCCGCATGGCAAAAATTGTGCTGTATAAAAACCAGCGAACCTATGAGGTGGAATTAAACCTCAGCACCGCCAGCATCATTAGCCAAACGCATATTAAAAATGTTCAGCCAAGCGTCATGTCCGGCGAATGGCACATCGCGCGTGAATTAACCCTAAAAGATGCCGATTTTTTGGCCGCACTTAAAAAGCGTGGCATTGCAAATTTAGACAATGTCTATTGCTCACCCAACCCAGCCGGCCATTTTGCGAAGAAAAATTACGGTTTTAAACGTATATTCAAAGTCCCATGTTACGAGCGCAGTCATTCTAAAAACCATCTTTATGGCCGACCGATAGAAGGCTTGTTCGCCGTGGTAGACGTGGAGGCCAAACAAGTGTTGGAAATTGTCGACACTGGCGTCATACCCACGCCAGCACCTATATTTGATTATGAGAGTGGCAGCAATAACCGCCCAGCCCTCAACGCCGTGTTTTCGATCTCACCTCAAGGCGCAAATTATAAAATTACCGATGGCGTTAGCATCGAGTGGCAAAATTGGCAATTTCATGCGCGGGTGGATAAACGCGTTGGCACGATAATTTCCATGGTAAAATTTAACGACGCCGGCAGACTGCGCGATGTGGCATACCAAATGTCACTTGCCGAAATGTTTGTGCCTTATCAAGACCCCAGCGAAAACTGGTATTATCGCACATTTTTAGACAATGGTGAATTTGGCTTAGGCTTGCTAGCAAGCTCCCTAACCCCGGGTGCAGATTGCCCGGTTGCTGCCACGTATTTAACCATAAACCTACCCAATGACGATGGTGATGTATTCCAAATAGAACGCGCCGTTTGCATTTTTGAACGCAATATTGGCGACCCATTATGGCGGCATGGCATCTCTGGCGAATATTCAAACCAAACCCGTCCCCAAGTCGAACTGGTGGTCAGAACCATACCGGTTTTGGGCAATTACGATTATATAATTGATTTTGTATTCCAACAAACCGGCAATATAGATATACGCATTGGCGCGTCGGGTATATTGGCCGCAAAGGGTGCTAAATCCCTCACTATGGATGATTTGTCGGCAGCAGAAGATACCCAATACGGGTCGCTAATCGCACCAGCTATAGTCGGGCCAAATCACAGCCATCATTTTTCATTCAGGTTGGATTTGGACGTAGATGGCAGCAATAACCAACTGGTGACAGATATAGTGGAGCTGGTAGAATTGCCGAAAGACAGCGTCAGGCGCAGCATATGGGTGAGAAAACAGCTAAACATCACCAAAGAAGGCGGCATATCGGTCAACCAATCGGAAAAACAATGGCGAGTGATAAACCCCAACAAAAAAACCAAACTAAAACACAACCCGTCTTATCAACTTATTTTGGGGCATCAAGGCACCAGCATATCAACTGAAGACGATTCACAAAAACGCGCGCTTTTCACCCTCAATCCGTTATGGGTAAGTCGATATAACCCCAAAGAATTATATTCAGCAGGAGATTACCCAAATCAAAGCCAAGGCGGCGAAGGCATTGTTAAATTTGTCGAGGACGGGCAAGACATTCAGAATCAAGACATTGTATTGTGGCCAACTATAGGTTTCGACCACATACCAAGGACTGAAGATTGGCCAATAATGCCGACGATGTTCATGAAACTGACTTTAAGACCGTATAATTTTTTCGATCAGAACCCTACTATGGATGTGCCAGAATTTTTCAAACCACTTGAGCCAATTATACAGCCGCCCGTAACAGAGATAAATAATCCATGAACAAACCAATTTTAAATTTTGACATAGTCATATCAGGGGCAGGTTCAATTGGCCTGGTGACGGCATTATTATTGGCAAAACGCGACTTAAACATAGCCATTATCGACCCAAAACCGGAAAATATAATAACCAAAGTCGATGACACACGTAACATCGCGCTCATGCAGCCCTCACTTAATGTGTTAAAATATCTGGGCATATTCGATGAATTTTTGTCACTTTCTAGACCGTTGAGAAAACTGCATATTGTGGACGCCACAAATAGACTATTGCGGGCGCCCGAAGTGGTGTTTACCGCGCAAGAAGTTGGTTATGACTATTTTGCGCTCAACATACCTATGGGTAAAATTTTGCAAACTCTTTGCGCGCAATTGCCCAACCACAAAAATATTACCACTATTTTTGGCAATGAAATAAAGCATATTGAACAACGGCCCAAGGCTTTGGAGATCGAGTTAAAAGACAACACAAAGCTAACATCCAAATTGCTAATTGGCGCCGATGGCCGCAATAGTTTCGCACGCACCAGTGCAAAAATAACCACCAGCACCAAAACCTATCCTCAAACCGCCTTGGGGTTTGCGTTCAAACACACCCGCGATTTGGGCGACACATCGGTCGAATTTCATCGTAAAAATGGCCCTTTCACGCTGATTCCGATGCAAAATTTATCCGACAGCTCGCAAACCAGCTTGGTTTGGTCCGAATCCAACCAAATGGCCGCTGAAATTAAACAATATCCGCAAGAAAAAATCGCCGTGCTTATTGAGAAATATACCAATGGCATAGTCGGCGAGGTGACCGAAATTGGTTTTATCGCTGGCTTCCCGCTCACCAATACAAATTGTTCAACCTACGCACAAAACCGCACCATATTGGTTGGCGAAGCGGCTCATATATTGCCGCCCATTGGCGCACAGGGTATGAATTTGGGGTTTCAGGACGCCGCAATTGCCGATGAACTCATAGGCAATGTCCTAAATGAAAATTCGGGTTCTGGCGCTGATATTGGCTCAGACCAAATGATGCAATTATATAACCAGCACCGCAAAACCGACATCAGCGCCCGTGGCAAGGCCACAGACCTACTTAATATCAGTTTGCTGAGTAATTTATTGCCCGTGCAATTTGCCCGTGGGCTGGGCTTGTTTATGTTGCAATCATCAAAATTCTTGCGCACAAGTATAATGAAAAAAGCCCTTCACCCGTTGGGTAAAACCCCGGCCACCATGCGCTAAATTTTCAAGATATAGGCATCGACCAGAAAAATAACCAACGAAATAGTGCCAATTGAAACTACAGTGCCAAAAAATGTTATAGATGAGACGGTTTCCGCATCTTTGCCATATTGTCTGGCCATCATATAGACCGACAGGGCGGTCGGCAGACTGGCCATAATAATCGCCGATGCTGTCCACACCGGGTCGAAAATGCCCATAGAGATAATCACCACAGCCACCAGAACCGGATGGATGAATAATTTCATAAATATCAGCAAAAATTTGTCTAAACTCAACACCGAGAATTTAGACAATGCCAGCGAGAGACCCAATGAAAATAAAGCTGTAGGAATAGCTGCTTGACCCATTTGGTCGGTCAAACTAACGATCAAGTCTGGAGTGCCAAAATCTATTGCTGAAACCAAAATCCCCAAAATAGATGCGATTAAAAACGGGTTCTTAATCAATTCTTTCAAGCCAAACATCAACCGGCTAAATTTAGACCCTTCATCATTTCGCCCAACAATTAAAGGTATGATGATAAAATGTAAGATATTGTCAAACGTCAAAACCAAAGTGGCGGGTATAATGGCTTCATCGCCTAATAGAGCGACCATGAGTGGCACACCCATATAACCACCATTGCTAAAACTACTGCTGGCCGCATAGAGTGCGCTGTCACCGATTCGTTTTTTACGCAGGTAAACCAAATAGGTAAAACTGACCGAAAACACCACAAATGTTAATAAAGTGGTGGTGGCGATGAAATTAAAATTGGCAATTTCCTCTATAGCCGATTTGGATAATAATGAAAATAATAACGATGGCACTGCCAAATAAACAATGAATTTATTTAACCAATACAACCCACTATCATCACCGCTAAATATTTTACCAAAACTAAAACCTAAAAATATTAGGAAAAAAAACGGAGATACAATGTCAATTAGTATGTTCATAAATACTCAAATCTCAATATTTTAATATGTGATTGAGTCATTTTATGACAAAATACAAACTCATTATATATGTAAGTTGAGTATTGAACATGAAAATGACTTCGGCAAAATTTGGAATTGGCGATCGGGTAATTCATCGGTTGTTTAAATTTTCTGGTATTATTATAGACGTAGACCCAGAGTTTAATAATGATGAAGAATGGTGGCTGGGAATTCCCGCGGAAATCAGGCCCAAAAAAGAGCAACCCTATTATCATTTACTGGCATTAAATGAAGACGAATCATACAAAGCCTATGTTTCAGAGCAAAATTTGCTATCTGATGTAGATGTTATGCCGTTTGACCATCCCGATTTAGAAGATTATTTTTCGGTCAACAATCAGGGTGACTTAAAGTCGCTTAATCAAAATTATAACTAATTTTCTTTTCGACATAAAAAAAGGCCGCAAACATGATTGCGGCCTTTGTCGTCTGTGAATTTTCTATTGTGAGTCTGGCAATGGCTTAGGCTCTGACGCAACAGCTGGCGTTGGCGCTAGCGATGCTTTTTGCGCATCGGTAAGTTCAGCACCCTTGCTGTTAAACCCTGCTGTAAACCCAGCTAACGGAATTTGAAACTTAAGCGGTTGGCCGTCAAACCGTAAAAAATTCAAGGTAACAAAATTACCTTTTTTCATGGTGGTTACAAATTCTTCTGTCAAATTCACCTGCGCTTCACATACCTTGTCAAAACAAATGGTAAAGGGCGTAACCCGGGTTGTGCCCGAATCAACCTGAAAACGCAGTCCAGATTGTAGCAAAATTTTGTTTGGCACTTGAATGAACATAGTCATGCGTTTTGAATTGCTAATGGTTTGAATGCGCACGGATGCCAGTTGGATTTTAACTTTGGTGGCATTGTTTTCTAATATAATGGCTTCCGTAATCATACATGTACGAATGGAATCTTTATTGGTTATGCATTTTTTTAACCAATGCAAAGGTTTAGTATCCTCAGCCGCTTCGGCACTAATGCCAACACTTGCGCCCAAAACTAAAGCCCCAATAACCGCCACTGATTTTGCATTTTTAATAAATTTCGAAAACATACACTCGACTCGCTTTATATAATTCAATTTCAACTGCACTCATCATACTACGATAAATAGGTAAATAATAAGGCAAAATAAAAATATCATTAATTTGCTTAACGATAAGTATAATTTATAAAATTCCGCCGATTCTCTTCATTTATAGGCAATTTTTAGAGAATCAGATAAATTAAAATAAAAGGCTGGTTTTCTCATGAGCATAATCGAAAATTCTGATGATATAGAACATTTTATATCCCGAAATATATGGGGCAAAAAATCTATAGATTTCCACTTCCGCCAAAAAACCCAAACCAATCGTTCAGATGTTGGCCTTTCAGGCTATTCAATTTGCCAAGACCAATTTATAAAACTCAAATACGCCCAAATTCAAACCATTATAGATAATGTTGCCCGGCAACTTTTGTTTTCGGGTTTAAAAACTGGCGACATTTTGGCACTTCAGTTGCCAAATTCTATCGAGAGCCAAATACTATATTTAGCCTGTTGGCAACAAGGCATGGTGGTTGCGCCTTTGCCCACATTGTGGCGCGAGCATGACATCAAACAAGCCCTCATCCGCATATCACCACAAGCCTTCATCAGCCCAATATTGCATGATGGCTTCAATTATAGCGAATTAATGTATCAGATTGGTTTCGATATTTCGTCGTTGAGACTGTTATTTTCCATCGGCGGTGGCAATGTCGATGGCTGTATCGCGCTAGATGAATATTTTAATGCTCAAGTTACCAACGATCTTATCGTTTTAAAACCAGATGATTACCGCGCTGTTGATGCCGATAGCCCATGTCTTATTACATTTTCAAAAGATGTTAAAGGCAGCAATACCCCGTTTTACCATACTCATAACCAACTTATCGCCGCTGCAAATATATTCAATAGCTTGGCCAAACCAAGCATCGGCAACAACATATCCAACCCTTTCCCGCCGACCAGCATTGCCACCTGCGCCACAACCATAGTTAGTTGGGCGCTTACAGAGGCTGCACTCGTGTGTTTTGATGGCCTAATGGCCACCGAATTTCAAAACATCGAGACCAATAAAGCCATATTATTATTACCAGCCGCATTTGATGAACCAAATTTGGTTTCTGCTTTGTTCAATCAAGGCCTTTCTAAACTTATTCTCATCAACAAAATACACGCAAAATCAGCACAAGTTACGCCCAATGAAAACATCATAGATATAACCACATTCAACGAGTATGCATTTATACCTTGCCTGCGGACATCTCAAACTAATCAAATCGAGTGCAAAAACCACTCATATGCCCTGCTTGATGGCGAGACTAAAGACAATATAATTCTGACCGAATATGTCAATGCAGCGGAGCAATCAGTTTGGCAAATATCGTGTAGTTTTTTACCCACCAATACCGCAAAAGTTAACAATCGAACAAATACCGACATTATCGTTAATGTAAACACTGGTAACGAGTCCAATGTTACCGTTGGTAATATGCTGGTAAATTTCGCCGATATAGAATTAGAATTATTAAATTATCATGGCGTAGAGGACGCAGCGATTCTGGTATTTGACGATAAATTACTAGGTCAAAAACCAGTTTTAGCCATCGTACCAAAGGTTGGTTCGGTAATTCTGCATCACGAGATTGTGGAATTTCTTAAAAACAAACTTATCGCAACCCATAAAATACCTTTGGAGCTCTATAAAATACCCGATATTCCTCGAGATCAGTTTGGCAATATAGTGCGCCACACCTCAAAACAAGAATTGCTGAAACTAGTTGGCCCTACCAATAATAATATAGAAGTAGACGATTTGCTATCCGTACAAAATCAGTTGGCCAACTTAATTGCCGAGGCAAAGTAATCAAATCTAATATTTATGAATTTTTGCGAACTTATTCCACAGCATAAATGGCACACCAGTTAAATAGGTTTTCACATATCTTATTTTCTGGTATTCACCATTCAAAGATACCCTTGGTAGCGCCAGTAGATGCTCCTTATGCCCTTTATATAGCATGCCCTTAACGGTGGTTACTGCAGTTTTATAGCCGGCTTTTTTGGTTAATGAAAACTCACGTTTATTGGCTTCCGCCGCGCTACCATATGGGTAGCAAAAATGTTCACAGTCAATGCCGGTTTTGGCTTTTATGATGGCGCGAGATTGTCCTATTTCATATTTGGCATCTGCTTCATCCAGTTTCGCGATGGCGCTATGGCTAACTGTGTGGGCACCAATTGTGACCAATTCATCGCGCTCCAATTGTTTAATTTGTGCCCAGCTCATGGCCACCTTTTTGGTTTCTTCAAACGGATCAATTTTATATTTTTGTGCCAAAGACAACACGGCACGGCGTTTTTCAAATTCGCCCATATCTCGCAATTGCCAATAAATTTGGTTATAAACTTGGTATTTTTCGGCCACACTTCCACTAATTTCGTCTATTTTGATGCCAAAATCGTCCATTTTTATCCAGGTGTTTTGCTGAATCACCGCTTCGAGTGCCCGCCACCACATAAATAGATTATAGTCACATAAATCAGTGGTAACATAGACAGTAAACGGGCAATTATGGCGTTTAAAAATGGGGTAAGCATGCTCCAAATTGTCCAAATACCCATCATCTATAGTAAACACAATAAACGGTTTACCAGCATGCGGTATACCGCTCTGCAAACGCTTATAAGCATCATCTAAAGACAATATCTCATAATTATTTTTCTTTAAATATGTGATGGTTTCATCTAAAAACTCAGGTGTCACTTCAAGTATGCCATTCGGCCGAAATTTTGCGTCGTCGGCCACAGCTCCGGGCAATATATGATGCAACATAAATATTATGCCGTCACCCTGTGCAAATGGCTTTAAAACTTTCGAAACACCGGAATAATAAACAATGTCTAGAATATTTTTAACCAAGCCTGATTTGAATAAACGCATAAAATCTGCTCTGATAAGTGTTAGCTAGCGACGCGGTCGAATTCTTTCATATCCGCGCCCATTAATAACAGGCCGAAATCCGATCCCTGAAAATCCTTCAGGGCAGATAATGCAGTTTGCAACTGTTCATTGGCTCTGTCTTCCCAATCGGCCACCAGCAGAGTTAGATCCACTTGGCTGTCGATAAAATCAGTTACGTGTTTTTGCAACACGTCATTTGAGTGAATTAAAATAACATCATACATCTGGTCTAAGTCATCCAAAAACTCGGCCATTTCATCAGAAACGATGATGTCACTAAGCTTATCGACGTCGGTGCCGGCCAATAATATATTCAAGCCCGATTTTGTATCGTCAATGATGCAATCTTCAAAATAACAACGATTGGCTAAGATATCGCTAAACCCAAAATTGGTTTTCTCAACCATAGATTTAGAAAATAATTGGCTCTCTACATCTAAATCCATCACCAGAGTCTTCGCGCCTTTCATATCCAAAATACGGCCCAGATTTAGAATAGCTTCATATGATTCGCTGTCATCATCTAAGCCCGAAATCATAAAATGTTTTTGAAATTCATTATCAGACTGAACCATCAAATTATCAATCAGGTCAACAAAGCTGTGCGCATAGTCCGATTCTAAATGCGAAAGTATGTCATTCTTTAAAATATTTTTCTCACGGTTATTGGCGCCTGATTGCGGGATAGCCGCCATAAATGACAAATCATCAAACCCAATTTTACCGTTTGTGCCACGCCGGTTTTTGCCACTTTTCGAATTTTTGTCACTCTTAATCTGGCTAAAAGACGCCGAACCACTAGATTCTTTTTTGGTTTCAGCTTTAAGCTCGGTTTTGATGGCTTTTCTTTGTTGTTTATTGCTTTGGCGCAATGTTCTAAAAGTGGCGATCACAATGCCCAATATAAACCCCACAACGGCCATGATGGCGAAAATCATGTTGCGGGCAATGCCCGATTGTCGCAGCGGCACAACCGCTTGCGAAATTATATGCACCTGTGAAGATTCTAACGCAGCATTGCTGCGCACATCAGCTTCTTTAAACTTCGCCAGATAAGATTCCAACAAGCTTCTATTGGCCTCTGATTCTCTGACCAAGCTATTCAATTCGACTTCTTGCAACAATGAGCCAGCTTCTCTGGTTTTTAGGTGTTTTAATTGGTCTTTTAAGCTCGTTTCGCGTTGCGCCGAAATTTCGACTTCATTGCGTAGAGCTAGCATTAAGTTTCTCGCTTCCGACACGATCTGCTGGTTCACATTGCCGAGTTCTGCATTTAGGCTTAATAATTTAGGGTGCGATGGCAGCAAGGTTTCAGACAATTCCGCTATGCGCCGCTGCAAACTAAGCACTTGCTGCCTATATTGCTGTATTAACGCCGAATTCAGTACATCACGAGCCGAATCCAAGTTGCCGTTTCTGCCCAATAAGCTGGCTATTAAATCTGCCCGGGCAACAGTTTCGGCTTGTTCAACCGATGCGATGGTAATATTGCTGGTCAACGCTGTTAGCTGTTCCGAAAGTAATTTTTGGTTATTTTGACCCACAAAAATGCCATTATCTATGCGATATTGCACAATTTTAGCGTCCATTTTACGCTGGCTATCTTGCAACTCTTTAACCTTATCGCCCAGCCAATCGGATGCGGTGTCATTCACCAGCGTGTCTTCGTTGGCTTTTTGTTGCTTATAAACTTCAGTGATAACATTCACCATTCTGGCGGCCAATTCCGGCGTTTCTGCGCTATAAGAAACCTCGATCACATTCGAATCAGCAAATAAGCCGATTTTTAAATTATTCGCGAAATGTTGAAAAATTGCCGATTGGCCTGCCGCAACCCGGTCATTAAATTCCAGTAGACTAGAAAATCTAATAACTTCATCTACTTTTTTTGCCATTTCCAATGATTTTAAATATTGCACTTGATTGGTTAAATTGCGCGTTGCGTCAACGGATATACTTTGGTTTGAGCTAGAATTTGCGTTAGAAAAATTTGTAAGTGCCGATTTTCGATCTTCAATTAACATCCGCGCGCTGCTGGTAAAACTCGGCACATTGGACATGTAGAACAACAAGGTAAACACCAGTGTTAAGGTTATGGACGAGAAAATTACGAGCCAATTCTTTAACAATCCCACAAAAAATTCTTGCGGTGTAAAGTCGTTTAACTCATTTTGATATATAATATTATTGGTCATAAACACATTCAAATTGCGCGTTACTGATTCTATCTAATGCTAATTTTTAAGCTAACAAAGTTGGAATTAAGTTAACAAATCAAAAATGCTTAAACTTTTTTAACCAAGTTTGTTTAGAAATAATTCATAACGTCATTTGATTCTATTTCGAGGGTGAAAATTTGCAAAAAACGATGTTCAATATATTAATCGGGCTGCTAGTGCTGTTTTTAACAGCTTGTACAACACAAACTGATATTGTGCGCCAATATATAGACCCAAATATTTCCAGCAAACCCCACACTTTATTGGCTGGTGAGCAAATCCAAATTACGGTGTTTGGCCAGGCTGATTTATCGGCCGCCTACCGCATAGACGATAAGGGCCAAATTAATATGCCTTTATTAGGTTCAATTTTGGCGCTTAATAAAACTCCTGCACAATTTGCCGATTATATTGCATTCTTATTGGCACAAAATTTCATTCGCAACCCCAGTGTATCGGTTGAGGTCATTACTTACACGCCCATTTTCGTCATTGGTGCGGTTAAAAACGCCGGTCAATATGCCTACATACCCGGCATCACCGCCGAGGCTGCCATCGCCAGTGCTGGCGGGTTTTTAACCGGTGCTATGACCAGTATGGTAAAAATCACACGTCGCAACACCGGCAGAATATTCGAGGCCAATGTGGTGCTAGAAACCCCTCTCGCCGCTGGCGATATTATTCGGGTATATGGCAATATGGTTACCACCCAATATTAGCCCCTAAACCTAATTAACCCATAAACCTAAATAGCAGGAGCGGATGAGTGAATATTTTGCATATATTACGCGCCCCAATTGGTGGCCTGTTCCGGCATGCTAGAGATTTAGCAGAACAGCAGGTTGCCATGGGCCACAATGTGGGTTTTGTGACCGCCATACCTGCAGATAGCCCTTATGTTGCTAAAACCTTTGCCGATATTGAACCCAAATTATCATTCGGAATTCACAAATTAAACATTAGCCGTATGCCCAGCTTATTAGATTTCAAAAACCTGACGGCAATTAGCCAGATAGTTATAGACAATGATATTGACATTATACATGGGCACGGCGCCAAGGGCGGCGCCTACACGCGGCTTATCAAAAAACGCCATTTAAAAACCGCAACATCTGCGCCAAAAACTTTTTACACCCTGCATGGTGGCACATTGCACTACAGCCCCAAATCCCCCGTCGGGTTTGTATTTTTAAAGCTCGAAAAATATCTGCAAAAATATACCGATGGGTTTATTTTCGAATCCAAAAAATCCCAACAAGTTTTTGAAATTAAAATCGACAAACTTTATAAGCCATTTAAAACCATTCACAATGGTCTAAAGGCCAGCGAGTTTTATCAAACCAAATTAGCTGTCGATGCTGCCGACTTCTTATATATTGGTGAGTTACGTATGCTCAAGGGTGTCGATTTGCTAATTGATGCCTTCGCCAAGCTTTGCCATGCCAAGGTAATAAAACGCCAGTTAACCCTCATCATCATTGGCTATGGCCCAGATGCCAAAAAATTCAAACAGCAAGTGGCGAAACTTAACATTGCCGCCAATGTGGTGTTTATGCCGCCCATGCCGGCTGGCGAGGCGTTTAAATTGGCAAAAGTTCAAGTTATGCCATCGCGTGCCGAAGGCCTGCCCTATATGATTCTTGAAACCATTGCCGCTAAAATGCCTTTAATTGCCGCCAATGTTGGCGGCATACCCGAAATTTATGCCGAGCATACAGATCTTTTGTTCGAGCCAGAAGATACAGGTCAATTATTCGACTATATGCGCGCCACAATAGTGCCAAAGCGCCGCTCAATTCACTTAGAAAATGTCGATATATTGCAAAAAAGCATCCAAAAAAGTTT
This sequence comes from Hyphomicrobiales bacterium, assembly GCA_013214705.1. Lineage (GTDB taxonomy): Bacteria > Pseudomonadota > Alphaproteobacteria > Rhizobiales > OSC116 > OCS116. The sequence continues at coordinate 8,148 of JABSRZ010000007.1, read as the reverse complement.
TAATGTTGAGGATATGGCTGCCCAAATCACCCAGTTTTATGACCAAGTATAATGTCTCACTCCGCAGGGTTTAAAACTATCTAAACCAATTGTAATTATATTGATTTTAAACAGTAATTATTTTCAAAAGTTAATAAATGTCCAAAACAAACCATAATAAACCCAAGCCCATTTCTCGCCCTGCATTGTTGGTAACATTACGAATTACCGACCTATTCGCGGTTTTCTTAACCGGTTATCTGACCAATATATTTTATATATCAGATTTCAACCCCACGCTTTTGGGGTTTGCAGATATATATTTGTGGGTCGAAATGGCCGCCGCCGTCGGCACAATATTTGCATTTGGGCTATTTGAAATATACGCCATACATGACGTCCGCAGCACGTTAAAACATGGTTTGCACATTATCAGCGCCTGGGCGATTGTGTTTGGTGTGTTGGCCACCTATTTCTTTTTAAACAAATCTGGTATTGAATTTTCTCGGGTGTGGTTCGTTAGTTGGTTTATATCTGGTTTTGCCGTCATCATGGGTACGAGGCTTATTTACCGCAATTTCATCAATCGCTGGTTAAAAAAAGGCCGGTTAGAACGCCGCGCGATTGTGGTTGGCGGTGGCAAAGCCGCCGAGCAGCTTATTGAAGCGATTAACAACAGTTCCGAAGGTGAAGTCAAAATTCTTGGAATTTTTGACGATAGATTTGATGACCGATCGCCAGACCTTGTGGCTGGCCTGCCCAAATTGGGCGAAGTTAAAGATTTGGTGAAATTTGCCCGCGAGGCTGATGTTGATTTATTGCTTATATCCCTGCCCGTTTCAGCCGAAACCCGCTTGCTGCAATTGCTCAAAAAACTTTGGGTTTTGCCGGTCGACATTCGTATATCTGCATTGCAAAGCAAATTGCGGTTTCGCCCGCGTTCATATAGCTATATTGGCACTGTGCCGGTGTTAGATTTGTTTGACCGCCCCTTATCTGATTGGGATGTTATCGCCAAAAATATCGAAGATAGAATCATCGCGTTTTTTGCCATCATCATGTTTTCGCCCATCATGGCGGCAGTGGCTATTGCGGTTAAATTAGATAGCCCCGGCCCCGTATTGTTTAAGCAAAAGCGTTATGGCTTTAACAATGAACTGATCGAGGTCTATAAATTCCGTTCTATGCGAAATGATGTGGAAGATAAAAACGCTAGCAAATTGGTAACCAAGGGCGACCCAAGAGTCACCAAAGTTGGCCGGTTCATCCGCAAAACCAGTATGGATGAGCTGCCCCAATTGTTTAATGTTTTAACCGGTCAATTGTCACTTGTGGGGCCCCGCCCACACGCTGTTCAGGCCAAAGCCGACAACCGCCTTTATGGCGAAGTGGTGGATAGTTATTTTGCCCGTCATAAAGTGAAACCCGGCATTACCGGTTGGGCGCAAATTAATGGCTGGCGCGGTGAAACCGATACAGAAAATAAAATACATCAACGTGTCGAGCATGATTTATATTATATCGAAAAATGGTCAGTCTTCTTCGATCTATACATTCTAGTCATGACACCATTTGCACTATTCTCGACAAAGAATGCTTATTGAAAAATAATATTTGCCAATAAAAACAAAGAGTTGTCTTATTAATTTAAAGCGTTAAATAAATGACAGATTACCCCAGCACTTCGACAGTTCACAACCACATTGTTACAAATGACGATGAACGGTTTATTGTTAAACTGTCACATTTTTTACTCTATATCGCCATTTTAACCAGTGGGTTTGTGTTGTTCGAACCTGCGCCGTTCGACCCGTTAATTTTATGCACCATCTTAATTGTGTTGTTTTCAGGCGCGGCAATCCCGCGGCAAATAAAGTGGATAATGGCTATTGGCTTTGTCCACCTAATGGGTAGTTTTTTTGGGGTGTTAATGTCCGATAATTTGGGCGATTCCAATATGCATGTCATCATTACCGCTTATATGGTTATATTTTGCATCGGCCTCATAATTATGGTCTATAACAACCCCAAAAAAATTGTCGACATCATTATGAAAGCCTATCTGTGGGCGGCATTAATTTCTTCGATATTGGCCATAATGGGTTATTTTCACATCGGCCCCACTTATGAGTTATTCACCCTATATGGCCGCGCCAAAGGCGGGTTTAAAGACCCCAATGTGTTCGCCCCCTTCATTGTGCCACCTATGCTGTATTTGATAGAAAAAATAGTCCATTCGAACTTCAAAGATAAGAGCTTGGCGGTGTTGAAATTTAGCATTCTGTTATTTGCCTTGCTGCTAAGTTTCTCACGCGGCGCTTGGGGGGTGTTTTTATTTTCGTCTTTTCTAATGTTCATATCGCTATATTACACAGCGCCTAGCAACCGTTATAGAGTCGAATTAACTCTATATATACTCATTGCATTTGTGGCTATGTGCGTGGCTTTGGTGGTGGCCATAAATATACCCGCCATTGCCGATTTGGTTTCGCAACGCGCGTCTCTTTCGCAAGATTATGATGTGGCCGAAGGTGGCCGTTTTAGCCGCCATAGCGACGCGCTGCGCATTGTAATTCAACAGCCTTGGGGCATTGGGGCCAAAGAGTTCGGGGTTAAATTTGGTGAGGATGTACATAACACTTATTTAACCACTTTCCTCATCGGTGGTTGGGTTGCGGGGTTTAGTTTTTTATTGGCCATGCTGTTCACGCTTGTTGCTGGCTTTAAATATTGCTTCACAAAATTTGCCATGCACAAACAATTTTTAATATTTTACGCCACATTCGTATCATTAGCGGTTGAGGCGTGGATAATCGACATCGACCATTGGCGCTTACTTTACATAATATTGGGCGTGCTTTGGGGCATTATATTTTACGAAAAATATAACAAATTAAAACCGACAAATATCTCAACTCGATATTCGTAATTGCGTAGAGGTTATATATGTTCGAAATCAACCTGAGTTATGACCTCATACTTATCTTATTTATGGCGAGCTGTTTTGCTGGCTTTATAGACGCGTTGGCGGGTGGAGGCGGTCTTATTACCGTGCCTTTATTATTGCTCACCGGCATGTCGCCTTTGGCGGCCATCGCTACCAATAAATTTCAGGCGGTATTTGGCACGCCCACCTCGTCTATCACCGTATATAGGAAGAAAATAGTCACCAAACAAGATGTTTTTCAGCTGGTTTTTGCTTCGTTAGCAGGTTCGTGTATTGGGGCAATAGTGCTGTTATTCGTAGATGCAAAAAAACTTGAAATCATCATTCCTATTATCTTATTGTCGATAGCATTTTATTTTTTATTTGCCCCCAAAATTAAAGATGATGGCCAACGACAACCAAAAATCAGCCGGCCTTTATACCGGTTTGTCATTGTGCCAATTATCGGTTTCTATGATGGCATTTTAGGCCCCGGTACTGGCTCTTTTTTTGCCGCCGCTGGGGTGGCTTTGCGCGGGCAAAATCTCGTCAAATCTACATCCATCGCTAAATTCCTTAACTTAGCTTCAAACCTTGCCGCACTGATAATTTTTATATTTTCCGGCCATGTGGTGTGGTTGATCGGCGCAATCATGATCTTTGGGCAAATATTGGGCGGTTATTTGGGTTCAATGGCCATTATTAATGGCGGCACAAAATTCATTCGGCCACTAATTATCGTCATGAGTTTCGGTATGACCGGCAAATATATCTATACGGTGTGGTTATAAATGCTTTGTTTATTATATTTGCGCAGAAATGTTGGAAAACTCAAAATTAATTTTGACAACATCTCATAATCATTTTATACACCACCCATAATGTTACAGTGGCTATGTCGCTAGTATCGCCGGTTTAGCTCAGTTGGTAGAGCAACTGATTTGTAATCAGTAGGTCAGGAGTTCGAGTCCCCTAACCGGCACCATTACAACCTTATGGAAACATAGGGTTTTTTTGTTTCTAGGCTTCAGATTTCAACTTAAAATACCCTCAAAATCCTCACTGGTAACCACATTGGTAACCACATATGAAATGTTAATAACTTTTCTGAAAAAGCATCCAAGGGCAAATTAAGAGCCTCTCAAGAACTCCAAAAGGAATCATATGAGTTGATTTAGGGCATCTACAGATCATCTCTGGACGCATCTAAAGAGCACCTATAACCTATCCACAGAAACAACCACAGTTAAGCTGCTTAATATACCCCTAGAGAAAGCTAAAGATGCTCAGCAGAATGGATCGCGAGGTTGCTAGGGAGATGCTGAAAATTATCGAGATGGATCATATACTGGAGAACCAATCAGGCCTCAACTTTAAGGCGATATATTCTAATAATTATTACCCATAAAGTAGATGGATATTTTGAAAATTAATATATCACTATCTTCAAAACAGGATATACAGCCACAATCGAGGGTGCCAATCGTGCCTTTTTTAATGGCGACACTCCATGCCGTCCCCCCGAAGCACAGAATGTCTAATCAGGGAACACTCTTACTTGATTGACGCTGACTGACTGAGAGACTACGTGTATTGGAATAAATAGCAACCTGATTTGAATGGAATCATCCGATTTGTTCTATATCAAAATAGAAGGTAATATGTCCCTAGAGAAAGCTAAAGAAGCCCACAAGCTCCGCGATTATCATCTCGCCTATAACATCTGCTATGAGCTAGCTAAAGAAGGTGACGGAGCAGCTATGTATCACATGGCTAATTACCATGAGAGCGGCTTAGGGCGTGAGGCTGCGATAGAACAGTATAGGCGGAGCTGCTGAGGCAGGTTTTGTGGCTGCTAGAGAGCTGTATAAGAGAGCTGCAGAGGCAGGTTTTGAGGCTGCTAAAGAGAAGTTAGAGGTTATTGAGATGAATCTTGAGGCGTATCTGGAGAGCTGATGTAGCCCAACTTTCTCAAGCTAACAATAATTTTCTGTGTTATTTTTATATAATCATATGCATCTGAGATAGAAATACCCTCTTTGAGATAGCTTTTATGTATTACTTCATTTCGCATTATTCTCAATTTCGTTAATGTTTTAACTGTCTCTTTGTCAATGTCGGTATGTTCTTCCAATAATCTCATGTTATTGACCGGACTTTTTGTGATACGAACCCCCAAAGAAATAGCAAGGTCGGTCAATTTCATTCTGATTTCATCCTCAACTATTGACCAAGCAAAAGGGATAGAGGCTTCAGGTGACACGTCAGCTATTTCATATAGTTTTGTATTGAGATTATCACTGGCTATCAGACGTTCATCAGTTTCTTCAAGTGTCTGTATTGTTCCAATGTCATCATCATTGAGATCACTTGCAAGCTCTTTTACATCAGCAAGATCATTGCCAAAGTTGATTGTCATTTCTTTATATTTGAATTTTGTCAATTTTAAAAACACGCGTTCAAGTTGCGTCTTAAATAGAAAGATTATGATAACCACCATCATTGGCCAAGCAAGTGAGCCTACTATATTCGAAATAAATGTTAACCAATCCAATTTTAACTCCTATAAGTTCTGTCACAAATTTAGTCATAATACTTGTTTGGTAATCGGGTTAATCGCTCTTATCGTTCTTCACCGGAGTGCTAGTGTATTGTGACCAATTAGTATTTTCTTTAGAAATCAAATTCTCTACCCTCGTTACCAATAATTGAAATGGTGCTTCGCCATCATAGGGCAAAGCTTTAGATAAAAAGAGGTACTTTTCGTGTCTAAGTGATTCACAGGACGTTCTGTACTCCAGCCAATTTTCTTGGAATTTAAATAGTCCGATGATTGACGTTATTACAGCTACTATTACTCCCAATAGCCCAGCTATAAAGGTCAAATACATGGCCTCATCCGAAGCGTACCCCAAAATTAAAGGAATTGATGCGGCTGAAACTATGGATATGAATTGTAGTCGTTTGAACCACCAATGATTAGCACTGCTTTTTTTGTCATACCAATCTATTTGATCCTGCAATCTTTCCTTAAAATAGGTTTCAGAATCAATATCCTCCACTTAACAGCTCCTATTGTTTTTGAACCGATCTCGTTTATTGACTATTAGATCAGACTTACCAGTACGAGCAGCGAAAGCTTCATCAATTATTCTTGACAATCCAGCAGAATTTTTGGGATAGGTATAGAACTTAGAGTATCCTGCTTCGACATTCTCGGCAACTCTCTCTGGTAGTTTTTGGTATGAATCCCATAGTTGGATCGCTACAACACCATTTGGTAGACCATCTGCAGGGTTGCGCAGTGAGGACTGAACCTCCCAGTCGACAAACCTTCTTGCCCACGTGCATTTCCCAATTAGTACAATTGTAACAGTTGAATCTCCTAGATATAATAGCCTAATCCGCTTCATCACATAGTCGGTATTTGTCGAATCAATCAGATCGTCTTCCATTTTCAGTCCCCTACGAATAAAAGACCCACTGAATTTATTACAAAAATCGTCAACTGCTGTCTTGTCATCTTTATGGTATGAAATAAAACACTTATGGCTCACCAGACTCTCCTACTGTAAATAAAAAAATAGAGAAATAACTTTTTGAGTATATTAACAATAGAGGTAAATATAGATAATTTCAACTGTGTAATGATTTCCTTAAACCTACTCATTTCTTCAGAGCCCTATAGACACTCGCCTTAGACAGCCCCAGATCCTCCATAATCTCTCTCACAAGCTTAGCCTACAGCTAGTCTGAACTGCTGCTTTAGCTCGTGCCGGAGCAGCCTTAGAGCTTTAACGATTTCCATTTGAGTTGACTTTGTGTTGGCCTTGGAGGCTCTTAGGGTTAGCTTTGTGAAATCTGAAGGCACATTTATGAATACTCATTGGCTATATGCTGTTTCAAGTATATGTCTTGTTGTGCAGATAAAAAAGACAATTTGAGATTTGAGGGATTTATGTTTAAACTGTATAAAGAAATTGTTGCGATGGGTATGTTTGATATTGGTAGTCGCACAGATTTTTTTGATTTACCAGATGACTCGGAATGTTTTAAAATCCCTGAAGGGGTTGCTTTTCACGCGCCTAGTTTGCCCAATTATTGGATTGGCAACGCCGTCAAGCTTACAAAAGCACCCTCGACGAATATTAAGGGTGATGCGCTAATTAAAATATGGGACTTCCAGCTTGGGGAAAAAGCCACAAAAGCAGTTAAAAAGGTAGTTATCTGGAGCGACAAAAATGAATTAAATTATGGCTCTATTTTAAAAGGCATTGACCATAATTGTGAAGTGATTCTAAAATTCGACATTCAATCACGACCTAAGCAAGCAAATAATCAAGGCATAAAGCCAATAGAATTTTCTGAACAGAATATTGTGTCTATGGCAAATTGTTATGCTGATAACAATAGATCAACTAAAATAGATTTTTGGTTAGACAAATGCCGCTATTGGTTGGAATTATCGACGCAGAATAACAAACTTAACGGTGTTAAATTTTTTGCCATATGGGAGGACGATAAAATAATCGCTATTGCTGGTGTTGCTTGGCATGGTGAAGTATATCGATATCGTTCTGTTGCCACGTTGAAAGCGTATAGGGGACGCGGTTTTGCGTCTGCTCTTATTGGCCATATATTAGAATTTGCTCGTGATAGCCAAGCAAAACATATTTATATTATTACTGAAAAAGACAGTGATGCCGAGCGGATATATAAAAGAGCTGGGTTTAAAAATGATACTTATTTGTATTTTTTATTAGTTGATAGATAGACGAAGCATTTTATTTTTAAGAAAGGCTTTGCCCCCGATGAACTGGATGAGCAAGGTTCATTCTTTAAGATATTACCAGAAATATTCGGCTGAATTAACTACTTCAGAGCCCTATAGACACTCGCCTTAGACAGCCCTAGATCCACCATAATCTCTATCACAAGCTTACCTTCATCCCTCATAAGCTTCGCCTGAGCCCTCACATCATCAGTAACCAAAGCCTTCCTACCAAACTTCACACCCTGCTCTTTAGCCCTCTTAATACCATCCATTTGGCGCTCGGATCTAATGTCATTTTCGAACTCAGCTATAGCAGCCAACACAGCAAACATAAGCTTGCCTGAGGAGGTCACTGTCTCTATTGTTGGTTGGTCAATCACCTTGAATAACACTGTCCATCATCGAATGCTTTGAGACAAATCGATGTTTGAACTAAGCTAGTGTTTTATCCATCTTTGTTGATTAATTA
>JABSRZ010000006.1 GCA_013214705.1 Hyphomicrobiales bacterium | reverse complement strand
TGCCGCCGAAGAGGCCGCCCGCCTTGCCGCCGAAGAAGCTGCCCGCCTTGCCGCCGAAGAGGCCGAAAGACTAGTTATCGAAGAAGCCGCCAGACTAGCCGCCGAACAACTTGCCGAAAAACAGGCCAAAAAACTAGCCGAACTTGTCGCCCGCGAGGCCGCCCGGGTTGCCGAAATTGCCAGACTAGCCGTCCTAGAAGAAATTCGCACCAACCCGTTGGCAGCCAGCCGCGCACCAAAACCCGAAATTATGGCTTATGTCGATTTTCCTGAAATTGCTTTTAACCCGATTAAGCCGGTTGTAAACCCGCTCACGGTTTATAAATTAGCCAATATCGCCCATAACCTGCCAGCTATAGACGGCTTAACCCGCCTACATTTGGAAAAACTTGCTGGTGGCAATTCGGTTATCAAAGGCTTAAAAATTTGGAAAGCCGAACAAAAAACCCTAAAACGCCAATTGCAGCTCAACAATTACAAATCATTTTGGTTCACCAACAACCAGTTAGACCTAGATAAAGCCAATGAAGTCATTGCCACCATTCAAAATGCCGAAGCTTTTGCCTTCGTCCCGAGCCGCTATAAGTTAGATGAATTGCAGCAGCTTATTTATCTTGCAACCGCCAATATCAAACCCGCATGGCGTGCCATCCCCGGCACCAAACAGCAATTGGCCATCATGCGCAAAGATGAAGAGTTAAACAATTTTGCCTTAAACCAAGCCAAATTAGAGCTGGCGTTAACCCACGCATCCATGGCCTATTCACGCCACGCCAGTGCTGGCCAAGTTATCCCTTCTGCCATAGATAGAAATAACGATGTAAAGCCAGTAGCCACCTCAGCCATCAGCATTTTGACCAGCATTAAAACCCTAAAACAGCCCGGCGAGTTACAAGCTTGGCTAGAGGCACAACACCCGCAAGGCAAACAGTTTAAAGCTTTATTGGCCGAATTTAAACGCCAAAGCGCCGCCGATGAGAGCAAAATTAGCAACATCAGAGTGCCGGCTGGCGAATTGCTAAAACTGGGCAATCAATCAAACCGAGTCGTTAAACTGGCTCAGCGTTTAGAACAACTTGGTTTTTACGACAGTTCTTTACATAATGGCTATCCGAGAGAATATAACAAAATCATCGTTGCCAGTGTCCGGGCATTCCAAACAGAAGAAGGCCTGCAAGCCGATGGCATCACCGGCGACCAAACCGTCAACGCGCTTAATTTTGAGCAGCCAGACCGGTTAAGAACCTTATTGGTAAACTTAGAGCGCCAACGTTGGACACCGCATAAAATGGGTCAAAAACATGTGGTTGTGAACCAACCAGAGTTTAGATTGCGCATTTTTGAAGATGAACAAATTACCTTTAGCACCCGGGTTGTGGTCGGTAGAAAAAAATTCCAAACCCCGATTTTTAACAATAAAATTGCCACTGTGGTGGTCAACCCCTATTGGAACATCCCCAATTCTATTATATATAACGAAATGCGCAGCCAAATTAACAATGACCCGGGTTATCTAGCGCGTAACAATTATCAAGTGCTTGGCGACCTAAATTGGGACAAAGCCACACCACGTTATGTGCCGTTCCGCATTCGTCAAAAACCCGGCAATAGCAACGCATTGGGCCGGGTTAAATTCCTATTCCCCAACCGTCATTCAATTTATTTACATGACACCCCGTCAAAAAGCCTATTTAGCAAATCTAGCCGCGCCTATAGCCATGGCTGTATCCGGGTTCAAAACCCCAACCTATTGGCGCTTAACCTTATGGGCTGGACGCAAAAGAAATTCGATAGCCTAGTGGCTGCAGGCACAAACCGCCATTTTGCGCTTAAAAACAAAGTGCCAGTATACCTAACCTACCTAACAGCTTATGCCGATGATGATGACAACATCCGTTATTTCAGCGACATGTATGATCGTGATGGCAAGGTGGCACGCGCATTGGGTGTCGACCAAATTATCCTCGACATCGCCGCCAAGAAAAAACAACAAACAAATATGGTGGTGAGTGCTAATTAGGTTTAGCACCACAAAATAGACAAAAGTTGGCGTATAATTGTCAAAAAAATAAATTATTAACCATTCCGAAAAAACTATCATTTAGTTTTAAGGCGAGGCAAATGATTTGTTGGTTAAGGCAATTATACAATAATGAAATTTAAACAGCTACAATTTAACGCCAAGGCTGGGCTTTTGCCAACCGCCCTGTTTGCGCTTTTGCTATTGGTGCAAATGGGCGCTAGCCACGCCATTGCCGAAACCCGCACCATTTCATTTTATATGATAAACACCGCGCAAAAACTTACCGTCACTTATAAAATAGATGGTCGTTATGTGCCAGCTGCATTGCAACAGATCAACCGCGTGGTGTGGGATTGGCGAGCCAAAGAATCAATTCGTATGGACCCAAAACTTATAGATATAATATGGGAATTGCATAGAGAACTCGGCTCTAAGCGCGAGATCAGAGTTATTTCTGGTTATCGCTCACCCAAAACCAACGCCATGTTGCGACAACAATCCAAAGGCGTGGCTAAAAAATCCAACCATATGTTGGGCTTGGCGATGGATGTGCAATTTCCCGATGTGAATATACGCACTTTGCGTGAGGCTGGCCTGCTAAAACGCGCCGGCGGCATTGGTTATTACCCGCGCTCTCGCATTCCGTTTGTGCATATTGATGTCGGCACTGTACGCCATTGGCCACGCATGAAATCTGCCGAATTGGCGGCTTTATTTAAACGCGGCAAACCATTTGGCGGTTATAAAGTAACACCCCAAAGCCAAAGCACTACGATTGCGTCAAAAACCTCAAAAACTCCACAGGGTAATAATTTTGCCACCCAACGCATAATTGTGGCCAGCGCACCTAAGCCCGAAAAACGCCCCGGCCTACCAGATTTTGCCCCCACCAAACCGCTAACATCACCCGGTTCGGGTAAAATTAAACCTTCCATTAGCGACCCAGAATTGCTGAATGAACAAATATTATTGGCGTCAATATTCGCCGATGAAGAGGATGGAGATATATTATCCCTAGCCGAAAACCTATGGCCAGATGAGGTGACAACCAAACTTTCTGGCAAGCAAGATTTGAGTTTCTACCCGATTCGCGATTATCCCGATTTGGCGATATATGAAGTGCCAATATCCATTGGCTTGACCAATAATGATGCGCATAGATTGTTGAATCAAAACAGCAATCGCTTCATTGGCGGGTTCCAAAAAATCCCTTACCCAAGCCTGACCGTTCAACCATTTAGATGATGAAATCAGTCTATTATTAGCACGTAGATAAGATTAGACAAGGCAAACAACCGACGCTGAACAGCTAGCTCAACGAGGGCGTTTAACCCAGTATAACCCTAATCTGACTGTCAAGAATCAGCCATGCCGAGAGCGTGGAGATACAAGTCTAATATCGCCTCTTGCTCAGCCCGCTCATTGCTGTCTTGTTTGCGAATTTTTATAATCATGCGGATGACTTTTATGTCGAAACCTTCGCCTTTGGCTTCGGCGAATACTTCTTTCATGTCATCGGTGATGGCCTTTTTTTCTGTCTCTAGGCGCTCGGCGCGTTCGATGAAACTTTTTAGCCGGTCACGAGCCACTCCGGTGCCGCCAGTAGCATCATTCAATCCTTCAATATCCATAATTTTTCCTTGGTTAATTTTTTTTATAAGTTTTCACGGCGTGCGGCAATATATTGGCAAATATATCTACCCATTCATCCACACCGCTAGATGTGGCCACATAGTCTTGGCGCAATTCTAGTAAACTATGTTCAAGCTGTTTGTCCAGCCCGTGCCTATCCATAGTGTCGCCAACCAAACCACCGCTATAGGGTTGGTTTTCATGCACCACATAATCGGTATTTTGTTTAAGTGCTACTGCAATACGCGATGTCAGCTCGCGGTCTTGATGCCACAATAAACCCACTTCAGTTGGGCGTTTATGGCCGCGCCAAAACGGGGTAAAACTATGTATCGCAAATAGGCTTGGCTTCACTTTAAATTCATCAAAACTAGCAATTATCTGCCCGACCGCGTCATTATAAGGGGTGTAAAACTCAGCAATGCGTTGCATTTTACCAGCTTCATCGATGGTTTTGTTGCCCGGTATAATTTTTCCGTCAGCCACCCGCATCACTAATGTTGGGTCTGCAAGGCCACGGTTTGGGTCTATCAGCAACCGCGAAAACCGACCCAAAATAGCCGGTATATTTAGTTTTTTGGCTAATTTGATGGTAAATTCCTGCACCCCAATGTCATAGGCAATGTGGCGCGATAATTGATCGGCATCCAAACCCAACTGCTTATATTTGCTGGGCATAAACGCACTTGCATGGTCGGCAAGTAGCAACAAGCCATGGCCAAAATCGCCATCTATTATTTCAAATGCATCATGAGATAAATTATCATTATTTTTCATACGGAGCCGCTTATAATTGCATCTAGCGCCTCATTATATAATTTACCTACCGCCATTAGTCTATAAATTATCGCGCTGTTATGGCAATGATTTGTTTATAGCTGCATTTTGTGATGTCATTTGTTAATTATTTCAATTATAATCAACCGGTAAATGTAAATAACCACTAGTGACAACAATTTAATATGATGCAAATATTACCTAAGCTTTTTAATTTTGCGTCATTATCAAAAAAAGTTGCTATTATTTTAATGGTGGTTTTTAGCTTTACAACACCTGCACAGGCCGATTTAAAAATATGTAATTATGTAAGCAGCAATGTAAATGTTGCAATCGGCTATAAAGTAAAATCTGGTTGGACCACCGAGGGCTGGTGGCTTATCGAACCAAATAGTTGCGAAACCATTTTAGAAGGCGATTTATTTGCGCGTTTTTATTATGTTTACGCAATTGAAGAAGGCACTGGCGGCTATTGGGATGGCGAAGCTGTTATGTGCACAAAGAATGAAAAGTTTACCATTAACGGCATAGCCGATTGTGAATTGCGGGGTTACCGGCGCACAGGCTTTACCGAGGTAGACACGGGCGATTGGACCAACTGGGAACTAAAATTAACACCAGATAAGTAATAGGTTACTATGAAACGAAATCGTAGAATTAAAATTCTTGCTACACTAGGCCCTTCTTCCAACACCGAAGAAATGATCGAAAAACTAAGCAATGCAGGCGCAGATGCCTTTCGCATTAATATGAGCCACACAAGCCACGAAATGCTTGCCGAGCTTTATAATGCCATTCGCAATGTCGAAGCCAAAATCAACCACCCTATCGGCATATTAGTCGATTTGCAGGGGCCAAAATTGCGCGTTGACATGTTTAAAAATGGCAAAGAAGAACTGAAAATTGGCCAAACCTTCAAGCTCGATGACAACCCAGAAGCTGGTGACAACAGCCGGGTTTATTTACCGCATCCAGAAATTCTAATCTCGGTTGAAGTTGGGCATAAATTATTGCTCGATGATGGCCGCATTATGCTGGAAGCCACGCATGTTGAAAATAATGTCATCACCACTAAAGTGTTGAACAATTGCGTTATTTCCAATCGCAAAGGCGTCAGCTTGCCAGATACAATGCTACCGGTGAGCGCCATAACCCCCAAAGATGAGGCCGATTTAGAAGCCGCCTTAAAATTGGACATCGATTATATCGCGGTAAGCTTTGTACAACGCGCGAGCGATGTGGATGAAGTGCAAGCCATTGTTGGCGGCAAAGCCAAAGTTGTGGCTAAAATTGAAAAACCCGCAGCCGTCGCCGCTATAGATGAAATTATCGCCGCATCAGACGTCATTATGGTCGCACGTGGCGATTTGGGTGTCGAACTGCCTATTCAACAATTGCCTGGCATTCAAAAGCTTCTCACTCGCAAATCACGCACTGCTGGTGTGCCAGTTATTGTGGCCACTCAAATGCTAGAAAGCATGATTGAAAGCCCCATGCCAACCCGCGCCGAAGTGTCTGACGTGGCAACCGCTGTTTATGAAGGTGCCGATGCTGTGATGCTAAGTGCCGAGTCTGCGGCGGGTGATTACCCTATTGAAGCCGTGCAAATGATGAGCGATATTGCCCATGAAGCTGAAGAAGATCCGCATTATAAAGAAATTATTTATGCGCATAATACTGAGGCCGAATCAACCTCCGCCGATGCGATTAGCGCTGCGGTTTATGCGGTTGCGGCAACGCTAAACCTTTCGGCTATTGTTTGTTACACCGAGTCTGGCGCCACCGCCGCCCGTGTGTCCCGCGAACGCCCGCAAAATCGTATTTTAACCCTCACTCCAAAAGCCACTACAGCACGAAATTTGACGCTTACCTGGGGTGTTCATAGTGTGGTGGTAGAAGACGCAGCAACCGAAAGCCAAATGGTCGAATTTGCTTGCCTAACCGCTTATAACCACGAGTTGGCAACCTTTGGCGACCACATTGTTATCACCGCTGGTGTGCCTTATGGCCGCCCCGGCACAACCAATATGTTGCGCATTGCAGCGGTTGGCAAAAATGGTAAATGTGCCGATTAGGCCTTGATAACAAGCCCAATAATTAAGAGAGTGTTTTGCACTCTCTTTTTTTGCGTCTATTGCCCAAACAAAAAAAAAGAACCGATAAAATCGATTCTCTTTGAATTTTACTAAACCGCAATGGCGTCATAGTTGCCGAGCTAAATAATTAGCCCTCCAAATAATTAGCCTTGGCGCGCTTTAAAACGTGGGTTTGTTTTGTTAATCACATATAAGCGACCACGACGACGAACAACCCGGCAGTCACGATGGCGTCCACGAAGTGATTTGATCGAATTTTTGATCTTCATTTTAAACTTCCTTAAACACTTAAACATATGAGTGATTTGTCACCATATGCCATTACAATCAATTTGACGCGAAAATAGTTAGCTATCGATGGTTTGTCAAGACAAAGCTGTACTTTCCAACAGCAATATAAACTCAGGCAAAGACTCACTATTTATTCCCATCAACAGCAAACCGTCAGTTGCATCACTTATCAACCACATGCCGGCTATTGCTCACAATTTAGCATCATAATGTTGCATAAAAATCAACAGTTTACTCCACACATTTAACTTTATCGTTAAAAATGCAACTTCATCAAGGGTTTGGCACTATTTGTTAATGTTTCATTAGGCCTCCACCCCTAGTATCGGTTTGTCTGGAGTGTGAATGACCAATGAAATAAAACTACAAAGAGACCGATTTATGGGATTCTCTTTTGCCGCCGCCGACTTATTGATCGAGCTTGATGGGCAAGGCAGTATATTGTTTTGTATGGGCGCCAGCCAAAATATATTTGGCATGCCGGTAGATGCACTCATTCACCAACCATTTGACCAACTTGTTTCTGATACCGACAAAACCATGCTGGTGTTTTTATTCGACAGCATAAATATTGGCGAAAGACGCGGGCCGATAAAAATTCATGCGCTTAAAAATAACCAAGAAATACCGGTGCAACTCTCCATTTTCAAAATGCCAAATGACACTGGCCGCATGCATGTTGTGTTGAACAATTTAGACCCCTTATCACTAGGTTTAAACGACCCAAATAGAGATGCCGAATCAAATTTGCTAACCAAGCAGGCCTTTTTTACCATGGCCGAAGCGACCATTAATGACGCAAAAAACAAGGGCGGAGACATTGACCTAACGCTCATCGAAATGCCGAGCGAAATTGTGTTAAATGAGCAGATGGGCGCTGAAAATGCCATAAAGTTTAAATCCAAAACAGCGTCACTTTTACGGGCTTTGTCGTTAAATGACAGCGCCGCAAGCCTCGATGAAAATAGTTATAGCGTCATTCATAAACATGATTTAAAAAACCATCAAATCACCAAAGAAATTGAGAATATTTCTAAAAAGTATAATACCGATGGCCAAAGCATTAAAATTGGCACCACCACCATTGAAATTGATACCGAGGTTAATGCCGACGAAATGTCCCGCGCCTTGGCATATACAATAAACCAATATGTATCTGACAACCAATTTACCGCAGGCAGCAGCAGCACTGAGAGCTTCGAAAAACAAGTTAACTCTCAAATTTTAAATACCGTAGATCAAATAAAATGGTTTAAAAACGTTATCCACAAAAACAAAATCGGTTATGTTGCCCAACAAATTGTAGACATTAAAACCAAGCGTGTGCGTCATTACGAAATGCTTGTGCGCTTCGAACCCAATGTCAGCCCCTACCAGAAGCTGATATTCGCCGAAAAAGTAGGCATAATACACGAGTTAGATTTAGTTATTTTAGAAAATGCAATCAACTGGCTAAACGACACTAACAAATTACCAAATTTTTCTTTGGCGGTAAATATTTCAGCGGCATCCATTGCGCGGGCCGATTTTTGTTTTAAAATGCTAAAATTAGTCAATAGCAAACTGCGTAACCCAAAAAACCTACTCATTGAAATCACCGAATCATCCGAAATCGACTCGTTCAAAAAGGTCAACGAATTCTTCAGAAATATTCGCACCAAAGGCGTTAAAATTTGCATCGATGATTTTGGCGCGGGCGCGGCATCACTCAATTATTTGAGACATTTAGATGTCGACATCGTTAAAATTGACGGCAGCTACATTCGCGAGTGTATGAAATATGGCCGCGAAGACAAAATCCTCAAAGCCATGATAAACCTGTGTAAATCTATGAATATGAAGACCATCGCAGAACAAATTGAAACCCCACAACAAGCTAAATATTTGTTAGAACTGGGCGTAGACTATGGCCAAGGGTATTTTTTCCACAAGCCCGCTTCGATAAAATCGTTGGTAGATGAGTTAAAAAAACCACCGCAAAAAGCTAAAAAAATCGCTTAAATAAACAGCTCTAACAGCCTTCAAAATTAGTTAATATTATGTACCTTATCTATTGCCCAAATAATTATTTACGCCTAAACTGATATATAGTTAAAATAGAGTTATTTTACCGCAAATAAGTTACAAATTGCGGTCATGCTTCAGAACTTTACAATATTTGGGTGTTTTATGGCAAAGAAATACGACTTGTCGGATTTATCATTTTTAATTATCGATGATAATAATTATATGCTTTCGATCATAAAAACCCTGTTACGCGGCTTTGGTGTACATGAAATCCATGAAGCCCACGACGCGGCCGAAGCGTTTGAAGAATTTAGCAACCTGCCCATCGATATTATTCTGTTAGATTATGCGATGAACACACTTGATGGTATTGAGTTTGCCCGCATGGTGCGCACCGCTGATGACACGCCCAACCCCTATGTGCCAATTGTTATGCTAAGTGCCTATTCGGAGCATTTCCGCGTTACTGATGCCCGCGATGTGGGCATAACCGAATTTTTACGCAAACCCATTTGCGCGCAAGATTTACACCAACGCATCATCCAAGTTATAGAAAACCCCCGGCCTTTCATTCGCACACCGCGTTATTTTGGGCCGGACCGCCGCCGTATGGCAGGCCGGCGTGGCAGCGGCAGAAAAGATGATGGTCAAAATAACGAAGAGCGCCGGGTGAACAATTTAAAGCTCGAAAAAGCCGTTAAAACTGAAAATATGGCCAGAGTGATCAAAAAATCAGCCGCTAGCAATGCCTTCTAACACAGCCAGCAATTGATATTTCACCAAGTTATGCCCGTTAATAAATGCCGTTTACCATAAATCTTAACAATGGTTGATCGGTATTTTTTGTTGCCTATATTGTTAATAATTTATTAACCATAGGCAACGTTGGGGGGCAAGACTTAGGTGGAAAATTTCATTAACTTCACGTCTTCTGCCTATTTTGCGTCTGCTGGTTATGTTGCCGAACTTCTGTTAGTTCTCAGCGCGCCAGTGGCGGCGTTTGCCTTGGTATTTTTATGCGCAGCTTTGTTTGGCAATGTTTTATGGCGCGCCGCGCCAGCTTTTTTTCTCATCGATGAGCTCATTTGGTTTTTATACAACCCCGTGAGATTTTTGCTAAAAAACCAACAGGTGCACCGCCAAAATTGGCAACGCATCGCGCTACAAACATTCATCATCAAACCGCTCTATCAGCTGATGATTTACATCGTCACCACACCCTTGCGTATAATTAACGCCCTATATTTTGATATTTTTATTTATATATGGGTTATGGCCAACAAAAGCTTAACCCAGCTGTTTCGGCCAAATCACAGATTGATTCGCCACTCAACCGGCATAGCCTATTTATTTTGGTGCATTCTATTGTGCCCACTAAGGTTAATGTGGGCATTGGGGCAAAATATGCCAACCATAATAGACGCCGTGTTTATGGCCGCCATTTCAATCGCCTTCCCTACTTTCAGCATGCTGCATGGCACATCTAGCGATGGCGCAACCTGCACCAGCAAAAAAGCCAGCCTGCGCACTCCGAATGTTGTAGGTGGTAATGTTGCAGGTGGCAATGCCGCAGGAAGCAATAACATTACCTATTTCAGCCGCAACATCCGCGCCGCCAAACAACAAACCACGTCTTTTTTAAACGACCAGCAAGAGATTATTCACCCGATTATATTGGCCCGAGTGAATTTTGGCTTTTTGCGAAATTTTGGCGCCCAACCCGTGGCGCAAGCCACCAGCCTACCCAGTTTCGCCGCCGAGTTTTGGCAAGAAGATATAAAATCTTGGGGTTATTATTTAATCCACAGCAAGCCGACTAAAAATGCCGACCCGAACTTTTATAGATCTTGGCGAATGCGCGCCATCGGGCTTATGCAGGTGAAGCATAAAAACCAAACCAATAGCCACCTAACCCAGCTTTGGGGCGGCCAAGCGCATTATTGTTTCAACGGCAAAAACGTCTTGATGGCCGCCATCGCCGGCGCGGTGATTGTCGGTCAATTATCACTATTTGTAAATCTGCTGCCAACCCCGGCAATCTTATAGCCATGGGTTTGGGGTTTTGGTAAATGGTGGGCGATACTGGGATCGAACCAGCGACCCCTTCGATGTCAACGAAGTGCTCTCCCGCTGAGCTAATCGCCCTCAACAGTGTCACGATATATAAGTGCAAACAAAAAAAGAGGCAAGCTAAAAACTGTTATTTTAACAGCATTTAACATTGCCTCAATAAATTTGAATTATAATTTGTCGCTCACGCCGCTAATAATTTTTCAACTTCGATCACCAAATCTTTCAAATGAAACGGTTTCGACAACACTTTGGCATTTTGCGGCAATTCACCACCATTATTTAGCACCACCGCCGCAAAGCCGGTGATGAACATTATTTTTAGTTCTGGGTCATGCTCTGCCGCCACGCGCGCCAGTTCAATGCCGTCCATTTCAGGCATAACAATGTCACTTAACAATAAATCAAACGGTTCTTCGCGCAGGCGTGAGTAAGCCAGTGCGCCATTTTCGAAGCTCACCACTTCATGTTTGGCTTTCTTGAGCGCGTTGTGCAAAAACCGGCGCATATCGTCATCATCTTCGGCCAGAAGAATTTTAGCCATATCAATCATCCATCACTTTAAGTTTCCAATCGCCCATTACCCAGCGAACTCTCACTAATTATTTAAACCAAAATGATTAAAAAAACCTGTATTTCAACCCATAAAAACATTTGATTCGATTTAAGTTGTAACTATTGACCACCTACATATACTTATACAAAGTTTAACCACAGCCTGACCTGCTTTTGAGCGTCTTGTCTCACCTAACAGCAGCAAATCTCAATAACTAGCTTGATGCCATAAAAATTACCATGAACAAGTTCAGCAGCTCTTTAATATCATTACAACTTGCAGGCCAATTGCCGTTTTTGCCAGCAACCCCAATTAATGCGCAATTATGGGCAGATAATCCATCACCATTCACCTTCAGCTCACCCCATAGCGGCCGCAACTATAGCGCCGAATTTGTCAAATCATCGCGGTTAGATTTAATCGACTTACGCAGTTCTGAAGACGCCTATGTCGATGAATTATTTGCCGATATTGCCAAACTAGGCGGCAATAAATTAACCGCGCTTTTTCCGCGCGCTTATGTCGATGTCAACCGTTATGAAACCGATTTGGATCCAGAGTTATTCATCGAAGCCATACCAAGTTTTAACCGCGCCAATAAACACCTCATAAATGCAGGCATTGGGGTCATTGCCCGCGTGGCGGGCCACAGGCAACATATTTACTCCGGCAAAATTCCGATAGCCCAAGCCCAACAACGTTTAAAACAACATTATCAGCCTTATCATTATATTCTCAATGGCTTGTTGCAATCGGCGCAGGCAAAATTCGGCTATGCCTTGCTAATCGATGCCCATTCCATGCCAGCTTATTTTTCGGCAAATCAACCAGCGCCAGATATCATCATCGGCAATTTACATGGCCTTTCTTGCCATGCCGAAGTAGCAAGTTTAGTTTTTGAAAACCTAACCAATGCCGGACTGCGGGTGAAATTTAACCAACCTTATGCTGGTGGCACCATCACCCAAAAATATAACGACACCACAAATGGCTATCATGCGCTGCAGTTAGAAATTAACCGCGGCTTATATATGCATGAGACCAACCTCGAAAAAACCGCAGGCTTTGATTTGTTGCAACAAATCTTGCATAATTTAACCCGTGACATCATAAATATTGATGGCCAAATTCTATTGCCACAGCATTATGAGGCGGCAGAATAAAATCAAAACCCTCGCCTAGGTTACGGATAGCCGCCAAAAGCCCAAAAAAACCACCCCGAATGCCAATATTCGATTGCCTTTGGCTAACAATCGGTCTACTAATCGCGCAAACTTAATCTAGGCTGTTCTCAAACAAGTTAATATAACGGCCTCTTCACATATATATAACGGTCTAATATCATGAACATGCCCCTCGATAAGATGCGCAACCTAGCCATCATTGCCCATGTTGACCATGGCAAAACCACACTGGTGGACGAATTACTTAAGCAATCCGGCACATTTCGCGAAAACCAAGCGGTTGAAGAACGCGCTATGGACAGCAACGATTTAGAGCGCGAACGTGGCATCACAATTTTGGCCAAATGTACCTCTATCGATTATAAAAATGATGGTGAATCCCACCGTCTTAACATTATTGACACCCCCGGCCATGCCGATTTTGGTGGCGAAGTAGAACGCATTCTATCTATGGTAGATGGCGTTGTATTATTGGTCGATGCCGCCGAAGGCCCGATGCCACAAACCAAATTCGTAACTTCTAAAGCTTTGAAACTTGGTCTTAAACCCATTGTGGTTATCAACAAAGCCGATCGCTCCGATGCCCGGGTGCTAGAAGTTTATGATGAAGTATTTGGCCTATTTGTTGACCTTGATGCCAATGATGAACAATTGGATTTTCCGGTCATTCTCGCCTCTGGCCGTAATGGCTGGGCAGTGGATGACCTAGAAGCCGACGCCAGCATACAAACTGGCGACCTTGGCCCGTTATTTAAACGCATCATCGAATATTTCCCATCACCAACCATTGTTGAAGACCGTCCCGAATTCTCAATGTTGGTCACTGCCATTGAAGCCAACCCATTCTTGGGTCGTATTCTCACCGGCCGTATCGAAACCGGCACTGTGAAGGTTAACCAAAACATTCACGCCATGTCTGCTGATGGCAAAATTCTCGAACGTGGCCGCGTGTCTAAAATCTTGGCCTATCGTGGTCTTGAGCGTGTACCGCTTGAAGAAGCCCATGCAGGTGACATCATCGCCATTTCTGGCCTGTCTAAAACCACCGTGGCCGACACCATTTCAGACCCAATCATCACCAAAGCTTTGGTGGCTTTGCCTGTTGATCCACCAACCTTATCAGTTACTTTTTCTATCAACGATTCACCATTGGCGGGTCGTGACGGTAAAAAAGTACAATCCCGTATCATTCGTGAACGTCTACTTGCCGAAATGGAAGGCAATGTAGCGATTAAAATCACCGATTCAGAACAAAAAGACGGCTTCATTGTATCGGGCCGTGGCGAATTACAGTTGGGCATCTTAATTGAAACCATGCGCCGCGAAGGTTTTGAACTTTCAGTTTCTCGCCCCAAAGTGATCATGCAAACGGGTGAAAATGGCGAACGCCTAGAGCCAATTGAAGAAGTGGTCATTGACGTTGATGAAGCCTATTCTGGCGCGGTGATCGAAAAGCTTTCACTTCGCAAAGGCGAGCTGGTTGACATGCGCCAAGGCGCTGGCGGCAAAACCCGCATCATTATGAAAGTGCCTGCACGTGGTTTGATTGGTTATCATGGCCAATTCTTAACCGACACACGCGGCACAGGCGTTATGAACCGTGTATTCGATAGCTTTGCCCCTCATAAAGGTGAAATTGAAGGCCGCCGTAACGGTGTGCTCATTTCTAACGGCAATGGCGACACAGTGCCATTTGCTCTATTTAACTTAGAAGCCCGCGGCATCATGTTCATTACTAATGGCGTTAAAGTTTACGAAGGCATGATCATCGGCGAACATAACCGCTCTAACGACCTTGTTGTCAACTGCTTACGTGCCAAACAGCTAACCAATATGCGTGCCTCTGGTAAAGACGAAGCTGTAAAGCTAACCACGCCAAGAGCCATGAGCCTGGAAGAAGCCATTTCATACATCGAAACCGATGAATTGGTCGAAGTGACACCAAACCACATTCGTTTGCGCAAAATTCATCTCAACCCAACCGATAGAAAACGTGCACCAAAAGACGTTTAATCGGCTTATAAAATAAGTTAAAAAAAGGCTCAAGATATTGTATAAATGTCTTGAGCCTTTTTCATAGCTGCAAGGAAATACTATGTTGCCAAATGCCCCGTTAGCTGAGCTAGAAGATTTTGCCCGTTTTGCACATATGTTGGCCGATGCCGCCGATGCAGTTACCCTACCGATGTTTCGCAAACCTGTCGCCATAGATAATAAACTAGCCGCAATTGGCGAATTTGACCCGGTCACCCTTGCCGATCAAAATGCCGAAAAAGCCATTAGAGCGCTGATCGAAGAACATTTCCCCGACCATGGAATTTTGGGCGAAGAATTTGGCCACAAAAAAACCAATAGCCCCTATGAATGGATTTTAGACCCGATAGACGGCACCCGGGCTTACATAACCGGCGTGCCTTTATGGGGCACACTCATCGCCCTAACATTCGAAGGCCAAGCGGTTTTTGGGCTTAACAGCCAACCGCATATTGGCGAGCGTTTTTGGGGTTATGGCCGCGCCTGTCTATACCAGGGCCCACGCGAAACTTATGGCCAATTGGTAACCAGCCAACAAACCGAACTTTCACAAGCTTTGGCCGCCACCACCGCACCCGAATTATTCACCACAAAAAGTGACCAAGCGGCATTCGATATAATAAACCAGAATGTGCGGTTAATGCGCTTTGGTGGCGATTGCTATTTTTATTGCCTATTGGCCGCAGGCACTATAGATTTGGTACTTGAAACCGGGTTAAATAGCTATGACATTGCAGCGTTAATCCCCATTGTCGAAGGCGCTGGCGGCATCATCACCAACTGGCAGGGCGAGCCCATCATGTTTAATAGCCATAAAAAAACCAGCGTTTTGGCCTGTGCCAACAAGCAGTTACACCAACAAGCCCTGGCACTTATTAACCGCTAATAAGCCACTGGAAAACGCTTAATCAACCAATAAAAACTCATCCATAGCCACCCATGTTTGGTCGATTATGTCATCATTTTCCATCAGCAATTCATGCCGGCCATCGGCTATTTTTACCACGTGGCAATCGGGTAATTTATCGGCCACATCCAACATAGCTGGTTGCGAAACCAAATGGTCATTCAAACCGACAACCATCAGAATAGGGGTTTTTACCGCCGCTATAAGTTTTGGGTTATTAACCTTGGTTATGGCCTTAAATGCGGCGTTTAACCAACCAAATGTCGGCGCGCCTAGAGCCAAATCCAAATTGGCTTTGATGATGTCTTGTTCTCGCTCCATCCGGTTTTGGTCAGATGATATTAAGTTATTGGGGTCAAAAACCTTAAGCTCTTTAGGCCCACCCTCCAAAAACGTGGCTTTTAAGGTGCCAATGCCCAAACCCGACATTGCGCCCGCCACAATTTTGATAATAGTGGCTTTAATGCCGCCAATATCAAACGCATAAAAAGGTGAAATTAGCACCATTTTTTCAAATATATCTTGGCCAGCCGACGACGCTGCATATTGCGTCAATATATTACCACCAGTGGAATGCGCCACCGCGTTATAAGGTGCGGGGCAATTTGGTTTGACAATTTTTTGCAGCAAAACATCGACATCTTGCACATATTGGCCAAAACTAATCACATGTCCACGGCGGCGGTCTGTGGTCAACCTGTCAGATAAGCCCTGCCCGCGCCAATCCATCATCACCACACAAAACCCGCGTTGTTGCCATTTTTTAATGCTCTCAAAATATTTTTCTATCGGTTCACTACGCCCACCAAACAAACATATTGTGCCGCGGCTCGCACCAGCATCGGCCTTAAACATCCCATAACGCAGCGTCAAACCGTCAAAACCCGTAAACTCACCCGCGTGGGCTTCATCAGGTATTTCATTGCCAATTATTTCAGTAAAATTCATGTCCGCCATTCCACATCATCTAGTTTCGCCAACTCATTTAGTTTTGCCATTTTGGGGTCGGCGCGATATATTGTTTCATGGCGGTCAATATTTTGTCCACCTGTTTTTCATATATCAACATGTCAGCATATTCGGCTTTCATAAACCCATTTTGCACCATGGTGGTGGTTAATAGTTTCAGCGGTTCGTAATAATCATTCACATTTAGAAATGCACATGGCTTTTGGTGAATGCCCAACTGCGCCCAGGTCCATTGTTCGGTAATTTCTTCCAACGTGCCTGCCCCGCCCGGCATCGCAATAAACCCATCGGCAAGCTCGGCGATTGTGGCTTTGCGCTCATGCATATCTTTGACCACAATCAGCTGGGTTAAGCCTTCATGGGCAATTTCTCGCTCGACCAATTGGGTCGGCATAACCCCGGTCACCCGCCCGCCTGCGCCAAGTGTGGCATCGGCAATAGCGCCCATAAGCCCCACATGGCCACCGCCATAAATAAGCTCAATGCCTTGGTTGGCAAATAATATGCCCAAGGCTGTGGCGGCCTCGGTGTAAACCGCTAAATGGCCACTACTTGATCCACAAAAAACCGCTAATTTCACTTAAAGTCTCCAACCAATTTGATTTTCTATCAATCTATATTGAATAGGAAACCAAGCGATTTGCCAATAAAAATTAAGCTTTAAACCCACATAAAAAGGGCATCTAATCACTAGATGCCCTTTCCCCCTCCAACTAGAAGCAGTGATGTTGGTTCTATAAAGCCCTGCTTCTATTTGTAGATTCTCCACCGATTGAAGTTTTTAATCAAAATACGGCCAGTGAAGCGGTTCACTCTTACATCGGCTCTAAACCCGCGCCTATTGGTCACCCGCGCGGTAAAAAACTTACCATGGCGGCGGACATTGCGAATTTGACGTAAATTATTTCGTTGTAGATATTTGACCAATTTTTTCTTGTTTTTAATCACTTTAAACTGGTTTTGGTGCTGGTTTTGCCCGCCCCAAATAAACTGGAAACCATTTAATAGTTGCTGCGGTTGGACATTACCACCCAATTGCAACTGAAATGAAAACTGCACGTTGTTGGTCGCATGTGCTTGCGCTTGTCCAGATATCATCAAACCCATAACAATCAATAATGTCTTGGCTATTGTATTTATATTTTGCATTTTATGCTCCATCGTAAAATTAAATTTTATTGCCCATATCTTCTGTCTCTATTTATAACCAAGGCAAACTGAACCTAATCCGAACCGTCCATTCATCTTTCGTTCATCATGTGCATAAACTTATTGGCAACTAAATTAGCCGCCCCACTTGAAAATATTTTTTGGCTGCATATATCTAATGTGTAAGGGCAAAGACTATATACAGTTCGCGCCTACGCAAAGCCTTGCCGATGGGAGGCTTAAATTAACTCGCTATAATTAGGAGACAGATATGCGTCATTTTGACTTTTCACCCCTGTATAAAACCACAGTTGGTTTTGACCGACTAGCTTCGCTGTTTGATGAATTATCAACCGCCGACAACAATAGCCCCGCTTACCCGCCGTATAATATCGAGCGGATAAATGAAGATGAATATCGCATTTCTATGGCAGTGGCAGGCTTCACTGAAGCTGAATTAAATATTGAAATAGAAGGCAATGCACTTAGCATTTCGGGCCAGAAAGTAGAAAAAGATGACAAAACAGAATATCTCCACCGTGGCATCGCCACCCGCAATTTTGAGCGTAAGTTTGAGCTTGATGACTATGTCATTGTTAACGGCGCTGATTTGGAAAATGGGTTACTTCACATTGCTTTAAAACGCGAAGTGCCAGAAGCCAAAAAACCAAAATCCATCCCCATTGGCAATAAAACTGCCAAGGCCGAAAAACTAATCACCGTTTAAATAGGCATCTCCCTTTGCTTATTTCTCTCAGCCCCACTCCCTCCCTCTTGGGGGCTGACAACCTAAGGCTGCGCACCCGCGCGGCCTTTTTTAGTTTGATTTTAGCATTAATTCAACATCAACTTGGTAATGTTTTTGGCCATTTAGGCCATTAAATCTTGATAAAATTTCAGCTCTTCTTCGAGGCTGGTTATGTTATTTTCAGCCTTTTTAAACCCATGCCCCTCACCAGTAAATTTTATCAATTTGGTGCGCACATTTTTGGCTTTTAGCACATCATACATGGCTTGGCTTTGTGCCGGTGGTACAACTTTATCGTCCAAACCCTGCAAAAATAGGGTCGGGCTTTTATAATCATCCAACATAGATAATGGCGATTTGCTCAGATAAAATTCTTGCGCTTGCTCATCGGTAAGCCCATCGGGCAACCCTACCAATTCATCCATATATTTTAGTTCAAATTTATGCGTGGCTTTGGCCAAGCCACCCAAATCTGCAACTCCATAATAGCTTGTGCCAGCCAAAAAAGCCTCACTATTGGCTAACGCCATCAACACCGTAAACCCGCCGGCGCTACCACCAGAAATGAAAGCCTTGTTGGCATCAGCTTGGCCGCGTGAGCTAAGATATTCCACCGCCGCCACCGCGTCTTCCACATCAGTAACGCCCCAATTGCCATCTAATTTCTGCATATAATCGCGGCCATAACCAAAGCTGCCTCTATAATCCAAATCCACTATGGCAAAGCCGCGTGTCGTCCAATAATGTCGGGCAATCTTAAACCCTCTATCGGCCAAACTTGTTGGCCCACCATGAGCTTTGACCAATATCGGCGGCAACTCGCCATCAGCCGCCTTGAAGCTGCCATTGGCCGGTGGGTAATATAGTGCATAGGCAATGTCATCGCCGACTTTATATTTAATCATTTCGCCTTTAGAAACATCACCTTCAGCCAACTCAACTTGGCTGGTTTTGCGAATAATCTCATAATCACCTGTGTCGATGTTTAAGCTCACCAACACTTCGGCATCTTCATCGGTCGAGGCAAACATAACTATATGGTCGCCATAAGCAGCTATTTTTTCAATATGCACAAAATCAGTTTCAAGATAACGAGTTTTTTGGCTCCATGGTTCAATCACCACCAATTTAAATATGCCCTGCTCGATGAGCCGCAGCACAATGAGCCCATTGTCC
This sequence comes from Hyphomicrobiales bacterium, assembly GCA_013214705.1. Taxonomy (GTDB): domain Bacteria; phylum Pseudomonadota; class Alphaproteobacteria; order Rhizobiales; family OSC116; genus OCS116. Next base: position 241,100 of record JABSRZ010000006.1, on the reverse strand, counting down.
AATACATCATAGGAACGCATGTTAAACACCCAGTTAGGGTGGCCGCATTCAGCCTCTATTGGCAATAAGTTTGTGGAGCTTCCTCTTTTTCGTTCATATAAGTTGCCAATGCCGGTGCCATCGCCAACATAATAAAGCGCGCCACCATGTTGGCCACCATCGGTATGCCAAATGGGTGCAAATATGGCTTCATCGCCGCCACCTGCAATAAGTTCTACATTTTTTACGCCGTCAGCGCCAATATCTGCCATAAATAATTCGGCACATTGCCACGGCATATGTGGCAAATCCCACGCCATATAGACTAGTTTTTTACCGCACGGGCTAACGCGCGGATAAGCATAAAAATCGCGCCCGCCATACAGCTTGCTGGGGGCAATTATTTCAATTTCCGTCGCCATATCGGCCGTTAACGGCAATCGCACTAGCAAGTTTTCTGGCATATTGCTAACCGCGGCATCTGGGTCATGCAGCTCGGCCACGGCAACAATCTCATCGCCATATATCTGAATGTCGCCAAACCGCATGTTGGAGATATTTGTCAGCCGCTGGGGTGGGCTTTTACGGGCTAAATCTATTTTATATAAATCTTGGTCTTTGGCATTCACAAACACCAAATAATCGGCAGATAAGCCAAACTCACCACCACCATATTCGTGAACTTTAGAGGCTGCATTAAACGGAGCGTCAAACATATCGCTCAATTGCCCATCGACATCGCGCTTAACAATGGTGGCTCTGCCGCCATCATCAGGGCGAGATTCGGTCCAATATACACAGCCATTCATGGTCGCAAGCCCAGCAAATTTCAGGTTTTTACCCGCCACATTTGCCGCACTTAACCCCGATGGCCAAAACCCGTATTTTTTTATTTTTTTGCTAACAATAGACATTAAAACTCCCGTTATTAAAACCGAAGTTTAATGGCATTTATAAAAATGAACAGCCATTACTTGTTGGCAAATTGCTTTTTCACAAAATAATCGACCGATATGGCACAGGGGCCATATTTGACCACATATAACAACGCCACTGCCCACAAGCCGTGCACACTATAAGATTCTGGAAATACAAATATTTGTATGGTCGCGGTTATGCCCAATAGGCCCAGCGCGCTTAGGCGTGATGCAAAACCAATGATTAAACAAAAGCTCAATATAACCTCGGCATATGCCGCCATGTAAGCGGCCATAACCGGCGGCAATGGCACGCCCGAATAGAGGTTTTCAAACAGCGAGAATGTTTTGGATTTCAACACAAACCAATCTTCAAATTTTAACCGCCCGGATTTTAAAAACACCATGCCAACAAATATTCGCGCCATCAACGCCAATAACATATGTGGGAATTTTGCCATCAAACTGTTGGCCCACTTTATTAAATTTACTAATTTATTCATCATTCACTCACTTTCCCCGTTATCATTCAAGTATAAATCAACCACCAGCCCGACACCAAATAACTGGCCAAAACACTGGCTTAAATCAAATTCATTGTCTATTTCTAACGCCCGCTCATAGGCCATGCCCAAGGTTTTTTTAATCATCATGTTTCGGTAAAAACTGCAGGCCGCAGCACTCAATTTAATCATCATCACCTCTACATTTGGGCGCGCGATGATTATATTTTCACTATGCGCAAGGTTAATGTCGCTCATATCAGCTTTTTCATGGCCTTGCCAAATCGAAAATATCGGCCAGCCAGATTTTAATATAGATACAGATGGATGAAATTTAAACTTTAATGCCATATGCCGTTCTGGGGCGATTTTCTCCACCGCCGAAATGTCCAAAGCCGTGGCATCTTCGCTATGATAAGCCAGCCGCCAGTTAATTTCCAACCTGGCTATATCTGCCAAATACGGCAAGCCAGCCGCCGCGCTATAATCGGCAATAAAAGCTGGAAATTGTGCACCATATTTAAACAACATCGGTATATTGGGCGGGTTGTGGCTAATAAATGCCACCGCCAAAGCTTTAAAAAAATCCTCACCTACCAATTTATACACAATCGGAAAATTGGCTTTTAGCGCCTCGATTAAACTGGCCATCACATTGTTTCGATAGACCCCAAAGCGTTTTTGAATTTTAGGCGCGGCTAAAGCCACCAGACCATTTGGCACCGCCGATCGTGGTTTCAGCAACGACTCGGTAAATTGTTTATGCAAAGTTTCAAAATCCACGGTTACACATTGCCTCCGACATTCAGCCCGGCCATATATTTGTTAGCGGTTTGCGCTTCAGCATATAAAATTGGCCATTCGGGTATGTCGCCATCCCATTCCATCAAGCTTGGTTTTGGGCCAATTTTTGCAATCAAAGCATTATATATCGCCCAAACTTCATCACTCACTGCGCTGGCATGGTCGTCAATCAACAGGCTCGAAATCGCATTATCATCTTCTACAATTTTTTCGACCTTATGCCCACCAAGGTGTATTTCGCCAACAAATTCAACTGGGTAGCTTGCCAAATATTCATAGGGGTCATAATTTTGGTTATGCGCCGAAACAAATATATTATTCACATCTAACAACATTCCGCAGCCAGTTTTTTGCGCCAATTGCCGCAAAAAATCTGTCTCAGCATAGGGGCTATCTTCATAGGCCAAATAGGTCGATGGGTTTTCAATCAGCACCTGCCGGCCTAAATAATCTTGCATTTCATTCACATGATTGGCCACATGGTTAAGCGTCTCATCAGTGTAAGGCAAGGGCAATAAATCGTTATAATAAACCCCTTCATGCGTGCTCCAAGCTAAATGCTCGGATATCAAACCCGGCTCATAACGCTCTATTAGGGCTTTGAACCTAGCCAAATGCGCGGGGTCTAAGCGCTTGGTTGGCGAGCCTAATGACATACCAACACCATGCAAAGACAACGGGTATAGCTCGCGTATCGCAGTTAAATATTGATGTGGTGGGCCACCAGCGCCCATATAATTTTCTGGGTGCACCTCAAACCAACCCAATTTGGGTTTTTCGGCCAAAATAGTTTTATAATGCCGGGCTTTTAAACCAACACCCGCACCATTAGGAATGTCGTGAGCTGCAAAATTAGACATATAAATATTCCAAAAACACTTTTAACCGCTTTAAATCACGTTTAGCTAGTATAAATTAGATTTTATAAAAAAAACAACCCATCCAGAGAGGGATATGGATGGGCTGTTTAATTTAGCTGTAAAAATCAGCATTCATTACATTACGACTTCTGCTAGGCTGCCCATTGTGCCATCAGCATTTTCAATAGTTTCACATGTACCAGTTGGCACATAGCTCCAGGCATTGCCCTGATAATCTACCGTACTTGTGCCTTGGCAAGATGTGCCTGCACCGGCTTTGCAATCATTTTCACCAGCCAATGCAACGCCGTAGCATTTAACATCAGTGGCCGCATATGCCGGTGTAGACATAGCAACAGATGATACCGCCGCGGCGATTGCGCCAGCAATCATTAGTTTTGATGGATTAAGTAGTTTCATTATATTTTCTCCAGATTTTAAAATAACAATCGGCTCTATCGATTGCCTGAAACAAATTTGAAATATTTATCATTCACTTGCAAATCACAAAACTGCCAATAATTTTCACCAATGAAACACGTTATTGTGAGTGTTAATTGATAGTGAGTTTTTATGCGGCAGTTTAATTTCGCGGCCACGAAAAATCATCGCTTCTGCCCAATTCGGGCGCAATAATATAACCTTCTTGCAGCACTTTTTTCCACACCGGTATGTTGCCAGCTTCATTTATATTATTGGTAATGATGTCGGCTAGATCGGGTTTTTCGGGCTCTATTTGGCCAACTTCAAACACTTTGCGGGCGGTAATGGGTGGCGGCAATATTTGGCTGGTATCTTTTGTGCCATCCACGCGCCCCACCAATAGCACATCGGCCAAATCGACATCATCTAATTTATATTTTTCCACCACGACCACCTCACCAACGTCGGTTGCGGCAATGTTCACCTCAAGGCTGAGCTCCAAATCACTCAACATTCGTAAAATTTGATGAGCCAATTTGTCATATCCGCGGTCGGTAAAATGTATCCCATTGCCGGCACGCAATTGTTTAATTTGGCCTTGTAAATCTGCGCCAATTTGTACATATTTGCCATTCTCATCGGCAAACAAGCTCCAACTGTCAAAAAACATACCCCGGTAATTTTCCACCCGCTGGCGGTAAATGTCGTTCAGCATCGCCATATCGGCTGCAACCGCTTCACTTTGTGCAATCGGCAGGCCAATCCAAATTATTTTGACATTATTTTTGGCCAAAGTTTCCAAAAACTCATCAATTCTATAAGTATATTCTTCGCGCCATTCAGATGTCCGTTGCGCCACCCTCAACCCATCTTTTTGCAGCGCTTGGCGGTCATTCGCGCCCATAAATACCATCATATAATCTATCGGCGTGGCGGCCAATAAGGCTGGCAATTGTTGGTTCCAATTGTATAAATCTTGGCGCACAAAACCAGATGAACCTTGAGCAAAACTATGGGGCACAAGGTCTAAATTTTTAAACTCTAACAATTGTCGGTCAATGGCTTGCACCAAACCAAATGCCATTAAGTCGCCAGCAACGCCCAATTTTAAGGGCTTGCTTTCGTCGGCATTGGCAAATGTCGCCGCCAAAAATATATTTATGGCCGCCAAAATGAGCACTAACTTGAGCATAATATTCATATTTCTAGCCAGCATTGTTATCGATTACGGGTTTTAAGATATTTTTCCCAGTCAAACGCATTTTGCACAATCAATTCTAGGTCATTATAATCGGCATGCCAGTTAAGCTTGTTTTTTGCCAATTCCGCATTGGCAACCACCACCGGTGGGTCACCAGCGCGTCTGGGCACGTCCCTCACTTCAAACTCAACACCCGATACTTTTTTCACCGCGGCCAACACTTCACGCACCGTAAATCCTTCGCCATAACCACAATTCATAATGTCCGATTGCCCACCAGCGCGCAAATATCCCAGTGCCAAATAATGCGCTTTGGTCAGGTCAGATACATGGATATAATCGCGAATGCAGGTGCCATCGCGGGTGTCATAATCGGTGCCATAAACTTCCATATAGTCGCGGTCGCCTAACGCAACTTGGTTGGCAACTTTTATCAAATGAGTGGCATTGGGTGTCGATTGGCCGGTGCGGCCTTTTGGGTCAGCACCCGCAACATTAAAATATCGCAACGCCACAAAGTTAAAATCATGCGCAAAGGCTGTGTCTTGTAACATCCATTCGGTCATTAATTTCGAGCGCCCATAGGGCGATACCGGGTCTTTAGGCGTGGTTTCAAACACTCTGTCGACCAAAACATCGCCATAAACCGCGGCGGTAGATGAGAAAATAAAATGTTTAACCCCGCAATTCACCACCGCTTCCAGCAGGTTACGGGTTTTGGCGGTATTATTGCTATAATATAATAACGGGTTTTCCACCGATTCTGGCACAATGATAGAGCCGGCAAAATGAATGACCGCATTTACAGCATATTTTTTAAGCGTAGCTTCGACCAATGATATGTCGGCAACATCGCCCAATACAAATTCGGCGCCATCTGCAATTGCCCAATCTTTTCCGGTGGTTAAATTATCTATCACCACAACTTTTTCGCCAGCATCAATAAGGTTTAACACCATGTGGCTGCCAATATATCCCGCGCCGCCTGTCACCAAAACTGTCATAACCCATTCCTGCCATTAACTTTTTGTAAATGTTATTTTTATAAATCGTATAAATTCATACCAAACTGGCTTATATATATCGTTAATATAATTATACATTATGAGAATTATTATGGCATATCCTGTTAAAACAGCTGTTTTTCCTGTCGCCGGTTTGGGCACTCGGTTTTTGCCGGCAACCAAAGCCATGCCAAAAGAAATGCTAACCGTGGTCGATAAACCGCTCATTCAATATGCGGTCGAAGAAGCCAAAGAAGCCGGCATTGAACATTTTATATTTATCACTGGCCGCAATAAAAATATGATCGAAGATCATTTTGATCGCCAATATGAATTGATGAATATTCTCAAAGAAAAAAACAAACTAGCGCAAATCAGTATATTGGAAAACGATTTGCCCAGCGCGGGCCAAACTAGTTTTACCCGCCAGCAGCAGCCTCTAGGCCTGGGCCATGCAGTGTGGTGCGCCCGCCATCTCATCGCCAAAGAGCCATTTGCCCTGTTATTGCCAGATATGATGGTTAAATCTAAAGTCGGCGCGCTAAAACAGATGATAGAGCAGTATAATGGCTCGGGTGGCAATGTCGTTGGCCTGTACGAGGTGCCGCATGAAGAGGTCGACCAATATGGTGTGGTTAAAACCGATGTGCGGCCAGACGGCACCATTAAAATTATCGACATGGTCGAAAAACCCAAAATTTCCGAAGCCCCGTCTAATTTAATGATAATGGGGCGCTATATATTACAGCCCGAAATTATGATGCTGCTAGAAACCCAAAATATCGGTGCGGGCGGCGAAATTCAACTGACTGACGCCATGCTTAAGCTGTTAGAGTTTCAAAATTTCAGCGGGGTGAATATCACTGGCGAATTGTTCGATTGCGGCAGTAAATTGGGCTTTTTAACCGCCAACCTCAGCTATGCGCTCGACCACCCAGAAGTTGGTGAGGCGTTTCGCAAAGCGGCAAAAAAATTAATCTCATAACCTAAAGATTCTTGGTCAAACGCTGGCTGTAGAAATGCAGAAAGGGTGGACATAAAGCCCACCCCGATGCTGTTGACGCCCAAGATTAGCGTCAATAGTCAGCAATTTAGTTATGCAAGCTAACACCAACGGTCGCACCATAGTTACGCGCCCACCCCGGGTTGGCGGTGGTTTTGTAGCCGTAGTTTACGCCAGCAAAAATGTCTATATTTTCGGTCACGCCAACTCTTACGTCAGCATTTGCGGAAATGGAGTTGCCTTCATTAGGGCCATAAAACGCCATATCATAGGCAGCACCGGCAGATAGTTGAATGCTATTGGCGACCAGCACGGAAGCCTCTGCGGCAACACCAAAGCCTTTAGAATTCAAAGCCGCATCGGTACTTGTGGCATATTCGGCATTTGCCGAGATATAGCCTGAGAAACCACCACCAAAGGCAGCAACCAATTTGGCATCACCGCCAAATAATTGGGTTGTACAGCCACATTCGACTTGATGATAAGCATATTGTCCGGCTATTTCTGCAGCTATTTCGGCGCTAAAGTTATATGTGCCGCCTAAACGTAGGCCATATTCAGTTTGGTTTCGGCTCGGTACGGCCACAACCACATATCTTTTGTTGCCGTAGCTACCTTCAGCAAATATAGAAATCGCCTCATCAAAATGATAGTTTAACCGCAAAGCCGCGCCGAGTTCTCTTTTGTCTCTATCGGCTTCAGAAAATGTAGTTGCATTGCCTTGTAAAGTGCCATCATGTATATCTTGCACGTAAGAGCCAGTGACAGACACACCAAATTGGCCGAAGCGTTTTTCGACAAAGGCCGAGGCATCAAGTTCGGTATAAGAGCCTAATTCGGCGGGGTCTGGCGATGTTGAGCTAAAGTTTAATCTATTGTAGCCAGCTTTAGCGCCTAAGGCAAAATCACCAGCCTTTTTGACCAAAAAGTCAGCTTCGGTGCGGCCGAGAGAATATTCTGGCGTGCCGCCCAATTCGTAAATTAATGAGGTCATAACCGCGCCGCCAAATTCGATGTCATTCACCAATGTGCCATAAGATAAATATGGCCGCAGCTCGATTAATTTTTGCGTGCTTTTGGTGGTGGTGACACCATCGTTAATTTCCACAATATTGTAAGATCCAGAAACATCAACAGCTACAGTGAATTTTGCCTGACTTTGCCCCTGTCCTTGGCTTTGCCCCTGTCCTTGACCCTGAAATTGGCCTTGACCCTGAAGTTGGCCTTGGCCTTGGAATTGGCCTTGTGTCTGGCCCTGATATTGCAATTGGTTCTGCACTTGGTTCTGCACTTGCCCTTGATATTGCGTTTGTACAGGCATGGCAATCGGTGGCAATGGGGTGGCTGGAACTGGGTATGGGTTTGGAGTCACAACTGGTGGTTCAGGATAAGTTATATCGCCAGCAACCGCACCAGAGACATAAACCAAACTGCCAATAGACACCGTAGCGACCAAAATTAGTTTCACCAAATTCGAGAATTTTAATTCAGACATTTCCTACATCCCTAAGAGTTTAAAACCGCCCATAACCGTATTTTCAAAAATATGTGAGCTTCAATGATTTACGGCCATGGTAAATAAACAGCGTTAAAATCGCGTTAATGGCGAAATGTTTGCAAAACCAATGGCTAATAATTTTGCCAATCATTGCCATCATGGCAGTTTAAATATTTAAACACCCTCTATTTGGGGCAAAGCGGCGTTTACGCTTACTTAACCATAAGTAAGCATTCAGCTATTAATTCCACTTTTAATGAAAATGTTAGGAGTTTTTTAGGGAAACAAATTTACCTTATAGCCTAAGTAAAACCGATTAGGACTTTCCAAGTCTGCCAAACTATATGTATTGAGTGAGTGAGGATAAAATGGATTTAGCAACAATTATTGGCATGGTAATGGGCTTCGGCCTGCTGGTAACGGCCATGATATTGGGCGGTGGCGTCGGCCAATTTGCCGATTCCCAGTCAGCATTAATCGTTATCGGCGGTGCTTTAGCCACAACTTTATTGCGCTTTCCGCTCAAAGGGGTGATGAATGCATTTATGTTAGGCGCTAAGCTTGCCTTTGGCGATAAAACCCTAAGACCACGCGATATGGTCGACGAAATTACCGAACTTTCAAACATTATGCGTAAATCTGGCCCCCTAGGCTTAGAAGAAATCGAAATTAAAGACGATTTTCTGAAAAAAGGCGTACAATATATAGCCGATGGTTATGATGACGTTTTCATTCGCGATAATTTAGAGCGCGAACGTGACCAAAATTTAACCCGGCTTGCCGAAGGCCAACGGCTGTTTAAATCTTTAGCCGACTCCGCACCCGCATTTGGCATGATTGGCACACTTGTTGGTTTGGTTGCCATGTTGGGCAATATGGATGACCCTTCAAAAATTGGACCCTCCATGGCCATCGCCTTGCTTACGACGCTTTATGGTGCGGTTATCGCCAACATCATCGCGCAACCGGTTGCCGATAAATTAGACTCAAAATTTCTCATCGAAGAAACCAATACATCATTGGTTATAGATGGTGTGGTGGCCATTCGTAACAATACCAGCCCGGATTTGATCAAAGAATCTTTAGCCGCTTATTTGCCATATGCCATGCGTGTTGGCCTAACCGAAGAAGAAGCTGCGGCCTAGAACGCACGGCGGAACAACATCTAATTTGAACCTGTATTTCGTAGCAAAGTAAAAGATATGGCCGAAAAAAAAATAATTGAAGGTGCCCCAGAATGGATCGTATTATTCGCCGATCTAATGAGCCTGCTGGTGGTGTTTTTTGTGCTTATTATTTCGTTTTCCATTCAAGATAATAAAAAATTGCAAGTGGTCGCCGGCTCTATGAAAGAAGCTTTTGGCGTGCAATTTGAACGCCGCACATCGGGTATGATAGAGGTCAATGGCACGCCAGTGCATGAATTTAGCCGTCAACCGGCTTTGGTCGAAAACGAAAAAGATACCGACTTTGCCGATGAAGACCACAGTCAAAAGCGCAAACAAGGCGCTGAGGCCAACACCCATGACATCGAAAAAACCATAATAGAACGGCCGCGCCAATTTGCCCTCGCCGCCGCCTCATTGCGCCAAGCGTGGCAAGAAATGCCCGAACTAGCCGAAATTTCAAATAACATTCAAATGGAAGAAAGCCCCGAAGGCTTGAACATCCAGCTTATCGACGAAGATGGCCGCTCCATGTTCAGAACCGGCTCAGCCCAACCTTATAACCGCACCCGCAAATTGATCGCAAAAATGGCGCCTATTTTGGCCAATCTGCCCAACCGCATATCCATAACAGGCCACACTGATAGCGCTATGTCGCGTAATGATAGTGGGTATGGCCAATGGGAATTGTCGGCCGACCGCGCCTCCATCGTCAGGCGCATATTATCCGAAAATGGTGTGCCGCATGAGCAATTTTATCAGGTGTCAGGCAAAGCCGATACTGAGCCATTATTCCCCAGCGACAGCCTATTAGCTGCCAACAGGCGCGTCAGCATATTGATAATGGCCGAAGCCCCACCATTGCCAGCCGAACATTATAACGGCAATTAAAAACCGCAGCAAATAATATGCCGCGGCTATTATTGTCATCAATTTTTCAAAAACATCAATCAAACAAGTTCGACAATAAATTTTTGCCCTTGTTTGTCGACAATTTTGACCTGAGCACCCGCCTCAGCGTCGGGGCCTAACACCGTCCAAACGCTATCTTTTATATTTGCCTTGCCGGTGCCATTTTCAATGGCCGTGTGCAATGTCACCACATCACCCAAAAACGCCGCCATCGGGTCATTAATCGGGTGGTCTTCGGCAATAATTTGGTTGTTTTTAAAATATTTACGCCCCCAAACCATGCTCACAACGCCAATAGAAGCAAAAATCAACACTTCTATTTGCCAGCCAAAATTAAACACCCAGCTCACGCCCGCCACGATAAAGGCGGCAAAAGCAAAGAACAGAAAAAACACCCCCGGCGCTAATATTTCTAGCCCAATTAAAACGGCGGCGGCAATCAGCCACCCCCATTCACTTATGATATTTTGTAGGTCCATTATTTTTTACCCATATCTTTTGTAAGCTCGGCAATGCCAGCGATAGAGCCAATAACTCCAGAAGTTTCCATCGGCATCATCAATATTTTTTGGTTATCAGATGCAGCAATGGCGGTTAACGCGCCGATATATTTTTCAGCAACAAAATAGTTAATCGCATTCACATCACCCGCGGAAATAGAGTCAGACACCATTTGCACGGCTTTGGCTTCGGCTTGTGCCAGCCTTTCGCGCGCTTCAGCTTCCAAATAAGCGGCCTGTTTTTTACCTTCAGCTTCAAGCACAGTGGCGTTTCGTTCACCTTCTGCCCGCAAAATTTCTGCGGCTTTTAGGCCTTCTGCTTCTAGAATATTTGCCCGTTTATCACGCTCGGCTTTCATTTGACGACCCATCGATTCGATCAAGTCGGCCGGTGGTAAAATATCTTTAATCTCAATGCGGGTCACTTTAACGCCCCAAGTTTCGGCCGCGGTGTCTACCACGCTTAACAAACGCACGTTAATTTCATCGCGTTTAGACAATAATTCATCCAAATCCATACTGCCCATCACGTTACGAATGTTGGTCATGGTCAGGTTTAACAATGCATTTTCCAAATCATTGACCGCATAACTAGCTTTTGAGCTATCGAGCACCTGAAAGAATGTCACCCCATCGACCGCCACCATGGCGTTGTCTTTGGTAATCACTTCTTGCGATGGCACATTAAACACCCGTTCCATCATATTCACTTTATGGCCAACGTTATCAATAACCGGGATAAGCAAGTTCAACCCAGGTTTTAGTGTCTTATAATATCTACCAAATCTCTCGGCAGTATAATGGTAACCTTGTGGCACCAGCCGCACGGCACGCAAAACGATAATTAACACCACAACCAATAATACAATTGCAAAAATTGTTAGTCCATCCATCTTATTCTCCATAAATCTGGGCGATGCCCTTAAACTTCAAAAGTTATATCCACTCATTATATATAAGTATATATTTACTAACTACAACTATATATCACACGAGGTGATTCTCACCATTTTATATTACAGTTATAAATCAAATAGTTAAACTAATTTATCGAATTTTTCTCAACAATTATCTTGTAAATATTATTTCCCTATCCATCTTAATAAGGTAACAGCAAAAAGGAACATAAGGAAATAAAATGAACCACTCAACTACAGATAATAACTATAAATGTCATAATTCAAACAGCAATTGGCGTTTACCAAATGTCGCTTTTATGGTTGGTGGCTTCATGCTATTCCCGCCAGTGGGCTTTGGCATTTTGGCATGGCTGGTGATCGGCAAAAATGTCGACATTCTGGGCACGCTAAAAAGCAAATTTAACAGCTCATCACCGGCTTTTAAACAGCAGTTCAAGTCTAAACGTCATTATGGCCACACTGGCAATTCAGCTTTTGATGCTTATAAACATGACAGCATCGCCCGTTTAGAAGAAGAAATGCAACGCCGCAAAGCGCAATTGAAAGATGAAGAAAATAATTTCAACGAATTTGTGATTAATCTTCAAAAATCAAAAGATCAAGCTGAGTTCGATCAATTTATGAAAGCCCAAACCGCAGCTGCAAAAACTGCCGAAAAAGCTCAAAAAACCAGCGAAGAAGAAACCGACTAATTAACTCAAACATCTGGTTAAATTAACATTTTGCCGCACCAACCCGCACTTTTATCCCTTAGTGCGGGTTATTTTTTACTCAGTTATATCAACAACTTAATTATTTTATTTAAACACTTGAACAATCAAATACACTCCCCATCTTAATATGGTAACAGCTACTAAGGACAGTAAAATGACTGCAACAGACCAAAAAGAAAAATTTAAAAAATATCAAGGCCAAAGCAATTGGAACCTACCAAACATCGCATTTATGGTCGGTGGTTTTGTAATCGCCGCCCCGGTTGGCATCGCCACCGCCGCGTGGTTGGCATTGGGCAAAGATGTTAATATTGGCCGCTCACTTAAAAGCACCTATAACCAATATTCACCACTGGCTAGAGAAAAATTCGATGGCTTTACCAGCGGTTTTAAATCTAACAGCAAAAATGATACAAGTGACAATGCGGCATACCAAGCCTATAAAGCCGAAAAAATGGCCGAATATGAAGCCCAAGCCGAGCAGCGTGATGCCGATGCCAAAACTGAAGAACAACAGTTTAACGAATATATGAGCTGGCAAAAACAAGCCAAAGATGAAGCTAACTTTGCCGATTTTAAAAACCATCTAAAATCACAAGATGCCAAATCCAAAGATGAAAACTAAGTCATCTTACTACTGGTAAATTAAAAGCCCCGCTCAACAAGTTTGATGCGGGGTTTTATTTTGCCCATTTCCGCTCTGGCCTGCTTGCAGCAGAATCTTCTGCAACAGGTTAAGAAATCAGCTAAGTCAGCTCAAAACTCGCCATATTTTCAATCACTTTCTTCGCAAACATTGTGACACTATATATTCATCAGTCAAAAATTGTAGTTTATCCATAGGAGGGAACTTATGTTAATCGGCGTTCCAAAAGAAATTAAAAACCACGAATATCGCGTCGGACTTATCCCCGGCAGCGTCAGAGAATTAATCAATCATGGCCATCAGGTCATCGTGCAAAAAGATGCCGGCATCGGCATTGGCTTTACCGATGCAGATTATACCGCCATCGGCGCCACCATCATCGACAATGCGGCAGAAATTTTCGCCACAGCAGAAATGATTGTGAAGGTAAAAGAACCGCAAGCAAATGAATGTAAAATGTTGCGCCCGGGCCAATTATTATACACTTATTTGCATTTAGCCCCCGATCCAGAACAAACAAAATTACTAGTTGAATCTGGTTGTGTTGCCATCGCTTACGAAACCGTAACAGACGATAAAGGCACATTGCCTTTGCTTGCGCCAATGAGCGAAGTCGCTGGCCGCATGTCCATTCAGGCCGCTGCGCATTGTTTAGAAAAAGCCCAATTTGGCCGTGGTCTATTGCTTGGCGGCGTGCCCGGCGTTGCCCCTGCCAATGTCGTTGTCATTGGCGGCGGTGTGGTCGGCACACATGCCATAAAAATGGCTGTCGGCACGGGCGCTAACGTAACTGTGCTCGACCGGTCATTAGATAGACTGCGCGAGTTAGACGATATTTTCCGTGGCACTATAAACTGCATTTATTCCACCCATGACAATCTAGAACTTTATGTATTAGATGCCGATGTGGTCATTGGCGCGGTGCTTATCCCCGGCGCGGCTGCCCCCAAATTGGTTTCCAGAGATATGATTAGCCGTATGCGTGCCGGCAGTGTAGTGGTCGATGTGGCCATTGACCAAGGCGGTTGTTTTGAAACCTCAAAAGCCACAACCCATGCCGACCCAACCTATATAGTCGATGAAGTGGTGCATTATTGCGTGGCCAATATGCCCGGCGGTGTGGCGCGCACGTCTACTTTTGCGCTCAACAATGCCACTTTGGGCTTTGCCTTAACTTTGGCAGATAAAGGCTATAAACAGGCGTTGTTGGATGACAAACATCTACGCGCTGGGTTGAATGTTTACAAAGGCAAAATCACCTATGAAGCGGTGGCCGATAGCCTAGGCTATGACTATCACGAGCCTACTTTATTGCTAAAGTCAGATATTTAATTTAGCATCTGCTACCCACAGCCTCGCCCGCCCTCCCGGTGCGAGGCTGGGCGAGGCTGTTTTGGTTCTCGGCCAATAAAATTAGCCTAAAGCCTCTATATGCAGGCGATTAAAGTTGCATTCAGCGTCTCTAAATGTAAACTAATTTCACCAACAATAGGAGGTTTTATGACCAATAAAATAATTGAATTTTGGTTTGATTTTGCTTCTACATATTCATATCTAACAGCAGAACGCATTGAGGCTATGGCCGAAAGCAACGGACTAGTCATCGCCTGGAAGCCATTTTTGCTAGGGCCTATTTTTAAATCTAACGGGCTTGTAGGCTCGCCCTTTACCAGCAATAAACCCAAGCGTGACTATATGTGGCGCGACATCCAACGCAGTGCCAAAATATATAAAATTCCGTTTATTAGCTCGACCGTCAAAATGCCACAAAATAGCTTATTGGCGGCACGGGTGGCCTTGTGTTTAGATGATGGCGCCCAGCGCGCGGCCTTTACCAGACAAGTTTACAGGGCTCAATTTGCGCACGGCAAAGACATTGCCGAACTGGCCACATTGGCCGACATATTGGCCAATTTAGGTCATCAGGCTGCCGAAATATTGGTGCAAACCCAAGCCGCAGAAATTAAACAGCAATTATTTGCCAACACCGCGGATGCACAAACCAAAGGCATATTTGGTGCGCCAAGCGTCATCACCCAAGATGGCGAATTATTTTGGGGTAATGACCGGCTAGAAGACGCTATGGCGTGGGCGGTAAAATAAAACATTGCCATTTTCGCTTTATTTACCTTATCATATCAACCCCCTAACCAAACTGGAATGAAAATGAACTTATTACACTTAATGGTGCGCGTATTGGATGTCGAAAAATCATTGGCATTTTATGAAATTTTTGGCCTAACAGAAGTGCGGCGGCACGACAGTGAAGCCGGGCGTTTTTCGCTTATATTTCTTGGTGATGGCAAAAGTGACTTTCTGATCGAGCTTACCCATAATTGGGGCGAAACCAAAACCTATAGCGATGGCAATTCGTTTGGCCACATTGCCATTGGGGTCGAAAATATTATGCAAACCTGCGATAGATGTGAAGCTGAGGGCCACACAATTTTACGCCCGCCGCGCGATGGCCATATGGCATTTGTAAAATCACCCGACGGCATATCCATCGAGATTTTGCAAAATGGCGATAACATGGCCGTGCCCGAAAAATGGGCAAAATATGAAAATATTGGAAGTTGGTAAACTTTCATTTCATATTGGAAGTTGGTAAACTACCACTTTATAAAGATAGTTGGTAGTTGGCGTAAAAAAGCAGCGCCTAAAATTTTAAGCGCTGCTTCAACCGTTGTTATTAAAGCCTATTTTTTACCAAATAAAAACATCGCGTCATCGCGTCTGTCTAAAAATATAACCACCGAGAGTATAAACAAAACCAGTGCCGGTATGCCTTGGGTAAGCGGCGTATAGCTTATGTGAAAACCCACAGCGCCCAGTGTGATTAATGCCAAACCAGCGGCGGCTGGTGCACTTAATTTACGGATTAGCAGGCCAATGCCGCCGGCAACTTCACATGCGCCAATAAAATATCCAAACCAAGAAGGCAGGCCCATTTGGGCGAAGGATGCATGCATTTCCGGGGTGCCCATTAATTTCATTGTGCCAATTGCCACAAAGGCCAGCGCTGCAAGTCCGATAACAGCCCAAATTATTTTTGGTTTCATATTTTCCATTTTTCACTCCATTGGTTGGTTCTTCAAGCTTAATAGGTCGAGCTTAATAGGTTGTTTTTATAATAAATAGTAATTATAATTAATAGACTAGATAACTTTTAATTATATAGATACCAAGAAAAATGACTTTAGACCAATTGCTAATGCTGACCACTGTCATTGATTTGGGCAATGTAAAAGCCGCTAGCCAAAAGCTAAATAAAACCCAACCCGCCATTAGCCGCGGCTTAAAGCAGCTCGAAACTCAGCTCGACATCAGCATTATAGACCGCACTGGCTACCGGTTAAAATTAACCACCGAGGGCAAGCAAATTTATAGCCACGCCAAACGCGTGCTTGCCGAAACTGATATTTTACGGCAAGTTACGCAGCATTTATCGCAAGGCCACGAATCAGAAATACGCCTCACTGTCGATGGTATTTTTGACATTTCGCAACTCACCCCCACATTGGCTCAAATGCAAAAAATATACCCGCATACCAATTTCATCATCCGCCAAGAATATTTATCTGGCGCGTTTGATGCGCTGCTAAATGACGAGGTCGACATTGCCATCAGCCCACGTCAAGGTCGAGCCAGCAAAAATAAAACCCTCAATTATGTGTATTTAAATGACCACGCGCTGATCAATGTCGCATCGCCATCACTGGTCGCCCGCCACCCTAATTTGGTCTCGGTTAATCAGATAAAGGCCGAATATTTAATTATTTTGCAAGACTCCGGCAGCCTCACTAGAGATTTCGAATATGGCTCTTTGGATGGGCAAAAAAAATGGTATGTCAATGATTTTAACACCAAAAAAACAATGATTATCAATGATTTGGGCTGGGGCAAATTACCGAAATATTTAATCGAAGCCGAGTTAGCCAACAATCAATTAATCGCCATAAAACCCGATGGCAATGAAAATTATATCCTGATTAATTTTTACGCCATTACCCATAAGATATTAGGCCCAGTGGCCAGCCATTTTTGGCAATTGTTGCAAGCTCAATCTAATGATATAGATAATTCTGTAATGAATTTAGCCCAATAACCCAATAATTTTTTTGACACTGCGCAAATTTCGGGTGGTGGTTTTAACCCCCAACAAAATTTCTAACTTATCTAATAATTTAGATTTACCAATGCCATTGGGGCAATGTAGGTAAAAAACATCATCGGTTAATTTATATTCATCGCCTATGGCCATTAAGGCTTCTATATCAGCCAATTTTGCCAATTTTGCAGGCTGCTGCAAAAAGTACAAATATACATATTTTTCATCGTCAAAACTTAGGCTTTGTTTGGCCAGCACGGCCAACAATTGGGCTTTTTCTAATATAAATATCTTCGGCAAAAACCCATATTTTTGTTCAATTACCAACCCAAGTTGGTTGGCAAATTCGGCTTTGTCAGTTAAATTCGAATCAAATATCACATTGCCACTTTGTATATAAGTGCGGATATTTTCAAACCCCAATTGGGCGCATAAAATTTTAAGCTCGGCCATTTTAACAATGTGGTTGCCGCCAACATTTATGCCACGTAACAACGCTATATAGGTCTGCATAACTTTCAGTCCGTTAATTTGGCTTTCACTCTATTCACCAACCCAGCCATATATTCATCGTGTATATTAAGCTCAAGTAAAATATCATGGCTGTTGAATAAATAATCTTTATTGCTGCCCATACCACCCGCACTCCGGGCGATAATTTCGGCCTGTTGGTCGGGGCTTAAATCGCCAGCATATTGTTCATGGCCATCAATCGCCACATAAAATATACCCATTTTAATGCCATGCCCAACTATATCTAACGGGTGTAATATCTCGCGGTATACGTCATTTATCTGCTCACGTTCGCGCAAATAATCCATCACCAGAGTTTTATTTTCTGGCGCAACTTTAAACGCCATGCCTATAGTTTCGCCGCCAACATCCAAACCCAATACCAGCCCGGCATCTTCCGGTGTACCACGGTAAACGGTCGAATATATGCAAAATTTACGTTGAAAGCCAACACATTTTGCGGGTGCTTTTTCGACATAGTCAAAGCCCGGCCGCCACATTAGTGAACCATAACCAAACACCCATAATTCGTCTATGTCGCTATAATCAACTTGCATCATCTGCCTTGTTTGCATTTTCATCGCGGCCAAAATTTGTGCCAGCAACTTCTTGCCCTGCGTCAACCAGTTCATTTCTCATATTCTGTGTGCGGGCAAAAAACTCATATAATATGTCGCCATCGCCACGCCTTATGGCGCGTTGTAACATCACCAAATCTTCATTAAAACAGGCCAACATTTCCAACACAGCTTCTTTATTGTGTAAAAATACATCGCGCCACATGGTCGGGTCAGATGCCGCCAAGCGGGTGAAATCTCTAAAACCACCAGCCGAATATTTTATCACCTCAGTTTGGGTAATTTCTTCAACATCCGCCGCTGTGCCCACCATGTTATACGATATTAGCTGAGGAATGTGCGAGGTAACGGCCAACACTTTGTCATGATGTTTGGCATCCAGAATTTCTATATTGCTACCACATGCGGTCCAAAAACGCTTTAACTCATCAAGTTTTTGCGTATCCACATCGGCAAGCGGGGTGATAATGGTCCATTTATTGTCAAATATTGTGGCAAACCCAGCATCTGGGCCAGATAATTCACTACCTGCAATCGGGTGCGAGGCGATAAAATGTATGCCATCATTATCAGCCAATAGTGGCGAAACCTGCTCTATAACCGCCTGTTTTACCGAGCCGACATCCGTCAATATCGCACCTTTTTTCATATGACTTATAAAGCTTGCGGCCACCTCTCCGGTCACCCCTACGGGCACCGCCATAATAACCAAATCGGCTTGTTCTACGGCCTCTGCAACATCATCCACAATGGCGTCACAAAATTCAAGTTCAGCAGCGCGTTTGCGCACGGCTTCACTTATGTCAAACCCCATAACTAAGTTGGCAATGTCGCGTTGTTTTATCACCAACGCAAGTGAACTGCCCATCAGCCCGAGGCCAATTATAGCAATCTTTTCAAATTTAAAATCATTCATATTTTTTACATTTTCATAAATTTTTCAAACAGCGAAAGCACCAATATATTGGCTTCATCGCTTCCTATCGTATATCTTAAGGCATTGGGCAGATTATACGGCTCTAACCTGCGCAACACAACGCCCTCGGAGCATAAATATCGGTCAGCTTCTAGCGCTGTTTTGCCGCTATCATCAAAATGCACCAGCATAAAATTGGCTTGGCTCGGCGTCACTTTAAGCCCTAAACCGTTCAACCGTTGAAATATAATGGCTTTCCATTTGTCATTATGCGCTACCGACATGGCTTCAAATTCTTGTGCCGCTATCGCCTTGCTGCCAGCCACTTGTGCCGCTTCATTGACATTAAACGGGCCGCGGATGCGGTTTAAAACGTCTATAATATTTACCGAGGCATAACACCAGCCAACACGCAAACCGGCCAAACCATAAATTTTCGAAAATGTGCGGGTCATCACCACATTTTCATGCGCTTCCACCAAGCCAATGCCAGCGCTGTAATCATCCTCGTGGCAAAATTCAGCATAGGCGCTATCAACCACCAATACGCAATCGGCTGGCAAACCATTGTGCAAACGGCTAATTTCGGCGCCGCTAATATAGGTGCCAGTTGGGTTGCCGGGGTTGGCCACAAACACCACTTTGGTTTTGTCGGTAACGCAGGCTATTATATTGTCGACATTTACGGTGTGGTTGACTTCGGCGGCCACCACCACATTGCCGCCATTGGCCTGAATGACATTTTTATAAACCAAAAATCCATATTCGGTGATAATCGCTTCATCGCCAGCGCCAATATAAGCGTTGCCAATAAGGTTTAACAATTCGTCCGAACCATTGCCACACACAATGCGTGACGCATCTATATCGTGGCGCTCAGCGATGGCAGCACGCAAACCGTCCGAGCCGGGGGTGGGGTAATCTTGCAATCCACCATTCGCATTAGACATAGTGGGCATAGCGACCAAATTCGCCACCGCGTCTTTGGCAGCCTGTGGCGCACCATGCGGGGTTTCGTTAGAGGCAAGATGATATAATTTTTCGACCCCAGTAAACTGACCACCGCCAGCTTTATAAGCATTAATCTCTAATATACCAGCTTTTGGCTGTGGTGTTTTAACTGCGTCACTCATCATTCATTCCTCTACAAACTATGGCTCACACTTTGCCATAAATGCCAAGAAAATCCACCACAATATCCTTTTGCGCTAAACTATTTTTGAGGCTTCGCCAAGAATCACCTTCTACAATGGCAAATGCCTTAATCACGCAATATATATTGCCGGCATGTTCATAATAGCTCATCAACTCATAGCCAGCATTTTCTAACAATGGCAACACTATGTCAGCGCCTTTATTGGCCTTGAAAACCGTGTAATCATTGCCAACAGTTTTTAGCGGTGCGTGGCCAATCACAAACATGTCTGGCAGCTCTAAACCATAGGCCGCACCGTCATCCCAAAATGGCAAACGGGCGAATATTTGGCAACCTTGTTGGGTTATCTTGGCAAATTCATCCAAGGCTTGTGCTGAGGCAGGCAACAACACAATGTCGCTGGTTGGGGCTTGCACTTGGCTTAACAGGCTGGCAACATTTTCGCATTCGACAATTTCAATCACCGTGCCATAAAAATAGCGCGCGGTGTCACGGTGCAACGCCTCGCCCTTAAGCACAAACACTTTAAACGGGCATTGCAAATGGCTAAATGTGGCAATCATTTCTCTAAACATGCGCTGCAGGCTGGCGAGCGGCAAACAGCCTGAATGGTTGGCACTAAAGCGCCTAAACATTTCTATTTCGCGGTCGGCATGCATAGCGTTTACAATCGGGCCTTCAGCCTCTTTGGCTTTCTGCACATTTTGCACCAAATCGGCGCGCCGCATCAAAAGTTGGTGAATTTCAGAATCTATCGCATCTATTTTATCGCGCGTCTCCAGCAGCGAAATTGGCAAGGATATGTTAATTTTATCTGTCATAGAGGCAGTTTTTTTCACATTTCATCATTTATTTGGGTATTTCTCCCACTCTATATCACGTTCACTTGCATTCCATCAAAGAAATTGAATTAAACCATAATAAATTTTGTATTTTCATCACGCCATAGTAAAGCTATGATAACTAAAATCAATATCCACACCAGAACCGCCGCCACACATTTATGAATCATCAGTCCGACATTTTTATTGATAGCCAACCGATAAAGCTCGATTGCGGCAAACAGCTTCGTTATCAACTTTCTTACGACACCTATGGCACATTAAACCCCAATAAAACCAATGCCATCTTAATTTGCCATGCCCTAACTGGCGACCAATATGTTGCCTCCACCAACCCAGTGACCCAAAAAAGTGGCTGGTGGGCAAATTTAGTCGGCCCCGGCCTGCCAATAGATACCGACAAATATTTTGTCATTTGTGCCAATGTATTGGGCGGCTGTTTAGGCTCCACTGGCCCGGCCTCGCAAAACCCAGATACCGGCAAAATATATGGCTTGGATTTTCCGGTTGTCACTGTATTTGATATGGTGCGCGCACAAGCCCGGCTTATTGACCATTTTAACATCGATAGGTTATTTTCGGTCATTGGTGGCTCGATGGGCGGCATGTTGGTGCTCGAATGGGCGGCAAGTTACAAAAGCCGCATTTTAAGCGCCATCCCCATTGCCACTGGCTCTCGCCATTCCTCGCAAAACATTGCCTTTCACGAGGTCGGTAGACAAGCCATAATGGCCGACCCAAATTGGCAAAGCGGCAATTATCACAGTCTCAATACATCACCGGCTAAAGGCTTAGCTGTGGCGCGCATGGCCGCCCATATCACCTATATGTCCGACCAAAGCCTACAGCAAAAATTTGGCCGCAATTTGCAAGACCGCGATAGCATAAGCTTTGGTTTTGATGCCGATTTTCAAATCGAAAGTTATTTGCGCCACCAAGGCATGAGTTTTGTCGACAGGTTCGATGCCAATAGCTATTTATACCTCACCCGGGCGATGGATTATTTCGATCTGGCGGCAAAATTTGATGACAGCCTGATGAGCGCTTTTATCGATACCGACATTCGTTTTTGCATCATTTCTTTCACCTCAGATTGGCTATTCCCACCCGAAGAAAGCAAGCTCATCGCCCAAGCGCTCAACCGGGTGGCGGCCAATGTTTCTTATGTCGAGGTCAACTCGCCCAAAGGTCATGATGCATTTTTATTAGATGAGCCAGAAATGTTCTCTGCGGTTTCGGGCTTCCTCACCAGCACGGCGCAAAAATATAACATTTGCGATAAAGGTGAAAATTTATGAGCTTTGAATCACAACGTTTCGACCTGTTATTATTGGCAGATATGATAGCCCCCAACAGCCGCGTATTGGACATTGGCTGCGGCGATGGCAGATTGTTAAAACTGCTGACCAAAAATAAAAATATAGATGCCAGAGGTCTTGAGCTTGACCAAACCGGAGTTAACGCCTGCGTGGCCGATGGCCTATCGGTTATGCAAGGCAATGCCGATGTCGATTTAGCTTATTACCCCGATAATGCTTTTGATTATGTCATTTTAAGCAAAACCATTCAGGCCACCCAGCGGCCAGATTTGGTGCTTAAAGAAATGTTGCGCATTGGCAAACATGCCATTGTTTCATTTCCTAATTTTGGCCAATGGCGGGTGATCAGTTCTTTGGCGTTTAAAAGCCAAATGCCGGTGACTAAAAACCTCGAATATACGTGGTATGAAACCCCCAATGTGCATTTTTGCACCATCACCGATTTCAGAATCCTGTGTCACGATTTAGACATTAAAATTCTCGACACGGTGATTTTAAACAAACGCGGCCAAAAGCTCAAATTACCAGCCTGGATGGGTATGAATAATTTATTTGGCGACCAAGCTATTTTTTTACTCAGCAAAAAATAACCTTCTGCTAAATCAATCAGTCATCTAATTGCCTATAATGACTGCCGCATTCTCGCCGGTTCATCATGGCTTCTTGCAGTTTTTGTTTGCGCAACATTTTACCCGGCGGCCACGCATAAACTTGCTTAGTGGCCTGTATAATGGTCACCCCGCCCAGCCCTGCCCGCGCCCAACGGCCAAATTTTTCAAAGGCATTGGCCGATTTTAAAATAAAATCTCGTTTGGTCGGCGGAATGTACAACGCGCCCGACCAACTTATCGGCAAAAACATATTAGATTTTAGCAATTCTAACATTTGCGGTTGGCTAAAAGGCCGGCCATGGCCAAACGGGGTTTTGTCCACCCGCGCCCAAATACCAGAACGGTTTGGCACCACAAATATAGCCCGGCCATCAGGTTTTAACACCCGCCACACTTCACGCAAATATTCGCGCGGGCTGTGGCTCATCTCTAGCCCATGCACAATTAATATGCGGTCAATGCTGCTATCCGCTAACGGAAATAACGCCTCTTCGGTTAACGCAACTGCATTTTTTTCGGACTGTGGCCAGCGCATAACCCCTTGTTGAGCAGGCATAAAAGCCATCGATGTCAAACATTCATCTTTAAACGGTTCTAAATAGGGTGTGGCAAAGCCGATGCCCAACATACTATAGCCGGTTAAATCTGGCCAACATTCGCCAATGGTGCGGGTGATTAATTTGCAAGCGGCTTGGCCCAATGGACGCGAATAAAAACTTTGTAGATCAACTATATCCATGGGGTATTACTCTTGCCGGTCACTAATCAATATTTGGCTTTAACATAGGCCAGTTTAAGATATAATCATATAAATTAAAAATTAAAGCCGAGTGAATTATGCAAATCATCCAAATCCCCTGCCTTCAAGATAATTATGCCGTATTAATCCATAATGACGCGACCGGTGAAACCATATTATTTGATGCCCCAGAACATGACGCCATTGCCAAAGTTTTAACCGCCAATGGCTGGAATTTAACCGCCATATTGCTCACCCATTATCATTTAGACCACATTCAAGGCGTGTCCAGCCTGATGGCACAATTTGGCGGCACTATATATGGTTCGGCCATCAATTCTGCTGGTTTGGGTTTTGCCTTACAAACCATTGATGAAACTGGTCAACTAACTGTCGCCGGTTTAGACATCCAGATTTTCGACACGCCCGGCCATAAATCCGATCATATCTGTTTTTATGTAGCTCAGCTTAAAATGGCGGTAGTTGCAGATGTTATATTTTCATTAGGCTGTGGCCGGTTGTTAGATGGCAGTGCTGCACAATTATTCAACTCAATCCAAAAACTCCAAAACCTGCCAGATGACACCATGCTTTATTGCGGGCACGAATATACCGCTTCAAATGGCCAATTTGCCCGTGCGGTCGAGCCGAATAATGTGGCGCTACGAGCCAGATTGGCCGAGGTGAAAACTTTGCGCAACCAAGGCAAACCAACATTACCCACTAGTTTGGCTGCCGAACAAGCCAGCAACCCATTTTTGCGTACCAATAGCGCCGAAATTAGGCAAAATCTAAATATGCCGCATGCCACTGAGCTTGAAGTGTTTACCAAATTGCGGCAGATGAAAGATAATTTTTAGCGCTTTTTTCTGGGCTTAAATAATATATCTTTACTGGCCAATAATGCGCCACCAACCACCAAAATACTGCTCACCACCACCGTATAGGTCAGTATGCCATAACCGGCCAATGCCAATAACATTGTGGCAAATATCGGTGACAAATATGAAGCCGCGCCCAATGCGCGCAAATCGCCATGCTTCATGCCATAGTCCCAAAAATAAAAACTAGCCCCCACCGGGCCCAAACCAATGGCCACCAACATCACCCACGAAAAACCAGTTTCTGGCCATATTGTGGTTTCAAACGCAAAATGAAAGCCAAATGCCAAAATAGATGTGACCATACAAAAACCGGTCACCGCCGCCGTAGGCACATCGGGTAATTTGCGCAATAATAACGAATAGCTCGACCAAATAAAGGCGCAAAGGAGCGCAAAGCCATAACCCCACAAATATTGCCATATAAAGCCAGATAGGCCATTTGCCAAACTCACATTTAGCACCCCGGCAAGGCCTAATATAGCGCCAATTATGTGCCACCATTTAAGGCCAGTATCATGTTGGCTGCCTTTTAACACCAGCACCGAACCCATAACAATAAGCAATGGCCACAAGGCGGTTATTATATTGGCTTCCATCGGCGGGGCAAAACGCAGCGCCAAAAAATAGCATAAATGAAAGCCAAACAAACCATAAATGCCCAGCACCCAAGCCTGCCATTTTAACCGCAATAATATTTTGAAACTCTGCCGGGTTGCCAACATAAACCCCACGCCAACCAAGGTCGCAATAAAAAAACTAAACCCCAACAATTGAAATGCCGGTATATAATTGTTAAAAGTGGTAAATAAAGCCAATAATGACCATAATATCACCGCACACAATCCCAATAAGCTGGCTTCATTTTGTTTTTTTGTCATGCTCAGAACCGTTTAGACATTAGCCAATTTTAAGCTTAGTTTGGCGTTCGGTGTTTTTGATTTTGCGGGTTTTTTGTTGGTATATCTCGCCCAAAACCAACTTGCCATGTTTATCGGCTTTAAGCAATTCAGCTTTGCCTTGGCCAAAATAAAAGCCCTGCAAATAATCCACCCCAATGTCGCGCAATGTCGCCACATCTTCGGCATGTTCGACCCATCCAGCCACGGTTTTTAGGTCAAAATGTTTGGCCATATTTTGCATGGTTTGCACAAAGAATTTATCATCATCGCAATGGCGCAAATTCTGCATAAACGAGCCATCAATTTTAACAATATCAACATTTAATAGTTTCAAATTCTGGAAACTTGTCTGGCCCGCACCAAAATTATCGATCGCCACCAAACAACCCAATTTATGAATTTTATGCACAAATTCGGCGGTATATTGCACATCGCTTAACAGTGCGGTTTCAGTAATTTCAATGGTCAGGCGATGGCCGAAGCTTTTCTGACCGCCCACACTTGCAGTCAAATAGTCTAACCAGTTCGAATCTACAATGGTTCCGGCAGATATATTCACCGCCAAATGCAACTGCGGCACATCTTTTAGTTTTTGCAGGGCTATTTCCAGCACTCGCAAGTCTAGCAATCGCATCAGGTTTAACCGCTCTGCCACTGGCACAATTTGCGCTGCAGTTAGCGTTTCACCGTCTTTGGTCTCAAGCCTGATCAAACATTCATAACTTGCAACTTCGCCGTTAGCTGCGGCTACAAGTGGCTGATACACCACTTTCACCCGCCGGTCATTCAACCCATTGACAATTTCGCCCGCCACCGTAACATTCACTTTGCCTGAAATCTCGCGGTGGTTATTTGGCTGATAAACAAAAAAACTTTCAACCGGTCGCTCTTTGGCCAGCGTTAAAGCCTGTTCGGCAAATTGCATAATGTCTTGCGGCACATTTGAATGTTTGGGTATCGACACCCCGCCAGCCGATAAAGTCACACTCACCGCCTCAGTGCCAGTTCTAATCACATCTTCGCCAATGGCGCCAATCAAACGTTGAGCCGCAACACTAATTTGGTCTAAACCACAATTGTGCAATATGATGCCAAATTTATTGCCAGCATAACGGCCAATAACATCGGTGCGGCGCAATAGGCTTTGTATGCGTTTTGCCACCAGCGCAATCACTTCGTCGGCAACATCTAGGCCATAGGCTTGGTTAATCATCGCCAAATTATCGATGCCAATTAATAAAAATGCACCCTGTTTATTCTGTTTCTCAATGCTGACAACAGATTGTTTTAATGTCTCGCACAAATGAACGCGGTGCACAAAGCCGGTCAGCAAATCCCGATTGGCATATAGAGCTTGCTCATGTGCCTCAGCGCGGCTTTTGTCGATAATGCGCATAACCCCAAACGCCGTTTCTGGGCGGCCAGATGCGCCGGCAAACCATTTTCCCTTGTCTTCTATCCAACAACCTTGATTTCCGCTATTGGAGTTCACCATTCTATATTCAAGCTTATATTCAACCCCTTGGCCATCGTCACTTTGTCTAGATTTGCAAACGCTATTATATCTATCATCGATATTATCGGCCGCCATAACAGCGGCAAACCCCGCTGCGCTGGTGATTGTGCTTATGTCTATAAATTCGGCAATTTGTTGAATATTTTGACTAAAACTAATGTCGTCAGATGCCAAATTCCAATGATAAGTGATGTCGCCAATGGCGCTAAATATTTTCGCATTTTCCGACAAGCTTAATTGGCTGCCATTGCCATTCGCAGCGGCCATATTGGCGTCGGTTATATTGCCAGCCGCGATAATGGCTGGCTGAGTTTCGGCACTCTGCCGAATATCTGTGGTTTTATTGATGGGGTTTTCACTGTCTGACATGATGGTCTTACCGGTTTTATCCAAAACATTTCTGTGTGCGGAGTTTTGCAGGCATTGGTTAACATCGATATAATTTCAACTATATTCTCGCACATCATCCATCTTGGCCGCATTCTTGCAACTTAATTGGTATAATAACCAATAGGCATCGATATGAATGTAGGCAAAACCCCAAATACAAATTTTAGTCATTTAAACGACAAACCAAAAACCGCGACCTATGCCAGTGCGCAAAAATCTAGCGAAACGGCGGCTATAACCCGCCCTGCCATCAGCCAAAATCGCCAGCTTGTGCCAACGCAAGTCACTGAATATAAACGCTTTAACAGCGAAAGATTGCATGTAAACAATCCATTTTTAGCTCAATATATCCATCAAGTAAAAAGCCAAAAACGCCGGGCTTTTATTGGCCGCAAAGCCGCTTGGCAAGCCAAAATATCTTATCAAAATTCTGCCAACATCATCAATATGTCGCAAAACACAGCTCTGGATACCAAAATCTAGACCGCCAAAATAACGTCCCAAACTGATACAGATTCGATTTCTAGCGCATTCCGGCGCATTAGTGGCGCATATTGGCACATATTTGTATCAATTTGAAACCGCCACTTTGGCCTAAATCCCCACCGCAATGCCATCTTTACGCGGGTCAGATGCGCCTTTTAACAGCCGCTCACCATTTTTATTAATGGTCATCTCAACCGCCTGAGCGCCGCCCCATGGAGTGGTTCGTTCAAAAATGTCATGGCCTTTTTCGGCCAGTTCTGCCCGCAAGCTGGCAGTTATGGTTTTCTCAACCCCAAGCCGCTCTCCATCCATAAACATCCGCGGAAAATCAATCGATTGTTGAATGTCCATGCCATAATCTAAAATATTGCTGAGGAAAAAAGCGTGGCCACACGGTTGGTAAGAGCCGCCCATAACCCCAAAACTCATCAGCAATTCGCCATCTTTTTCTAACATTGCTGGTATAATTGTGTGCAACGGGCGCTTGCGCGGTTCAATTTGGTTGGGGTGGTTTTTAACCAACGAGAAACCTGCGCCGCGGCACTGCAAAGCAATGCCGGTTTTTGCCGTCACGATGCCACTGCCAAAATGTTCAAATGTTGAGTTTATAAAACTTATGGCGTTGCCGTCTTTATCGGTAATGGCCAAATAAATCGTATCGCTCATCGGCAATTCTGGCAATATATGGCGCTCAACTTTTTCATTCACATTTATTTGGTCGGCAATTTTTTGCGCCACCTCATCACTCAATAATCCCGCTAAAGGCACATCAGAAAAATCTGGGTCAGCCACATATTTATCGCGCAGGGCATAAGCAAACCGTGTCGCCTCCATATGGATGTGATAACGAACAGCCGAGCCGGCAGCATAAGCCGACATATCAAATTTCGCCAATATATTTAACAATATCAAAGCCGTAACGCCATGTCCATTGGGCGGCAATTCCACCACTTCATGGCCTTTATAATGACCTCTTATTGGCTCAACATATTGGCCTTTATAGTCGGCTAAATCTTCTAAGGTCAAAAAACCATCACCCGCGTCTAGTGTGTCTATAATGTCATTCGCCACATCGCCATGGTAAAAACCGTCGCGGCCTTTGTCTATTATGGTTTGTAATGTTTGCGCCAAAGCTGGGAATTTAAATAAATCTCCCGCTTGCGGGGCTTTACCGGCGTGCAACAAATGCTGCTCAGCACCTGCCCTGCCAACCAAACGCGGCTCTACGCTTTGCCAATCATAGGCCACACGCGGCAAAACCACAAAACCCTCTGAGGCAACTTTTTGGGCTGGTTTTAACGCTTCACCCAAGCTTAATGTGCCATAATCGCGCAGCAATTGGTGCCAAGCGTCAATCGCGCCCGGCACAGTGACCGATTTGGCATCATTAATGCCAATTTCTGTTAAGCCTGCGGCCAACAAGTCATCAATATTGGCTTTGCTGCCAGCATAACCAGAGCCATTAAAGCCAATAATTTTTTCACCTTTTGGGCGTATCAACGCAAAGCAATCGCCGCCAATGCCGGTCGATTGCGGTTCAACCACGCATAACATAGCCGATGCCACAATGGCTGCATCGATGGCATTACCGCCCGCGGCTAAACAATCTCTGGCCGCCAAACTAGCTACAGGGTGAGATGTCGCCACCATTGCCTGCGTGCCATAAACTACCGATCTTGTCGGCATATGAAAATCTCTCGCCACAACAACTCCTAGAATTTTAAACGAATAATACGCTGCTTTTTAAACCCGAAATTATAAACTCGACACTCAATGCAGCCAACAATACACCCAATAAACGGGTGGCCACTTTGGTCATTTTGGGGGTGATGATTCTGTCTAATTTGCCGCTAAGCCTAAACATAATAAAACAGGTGAACAGACAAGTGAGCATCACCGCATAAACCACGACGCGCGCCTCCCAATTGTCTTCATATTCACTCATCAGCAAAATTATGGTGGCGATAGAGCCGGGGCCAGCCATAAATGGCACAGCCAGTGGGAACACTGCCACGTCCACGCCGTCTTCCTCGTCGTCATCATCGTTTTTGTCGCCCGCAGCCTCATTTTTGTCGCTGGCAGCGGCATTTTTATCGCCTGCAGCGGCATTTTTATCGCTTGCAGCGGCATTTTTATCGCTTGCAGCGGCCTGGGCGTCAACATTATGCGTGCCATCCACTTCTTTTTTGCGCCGTTCAGTTCTTTTTTCGAACAACATCTCCACCGCAATCAGAAATAACAACAGGCCACCGGCAATTCTAAATGCCGATAGGCTAATGCCCAACAATTCCAGCAAATCTTTGCCAACAAGGGCAAAAATTGTCAAAATCACCACGGCGATAAACACCGAACGGCGTGCAATTCTGGCCTTTGCTTTGCGGCTTTCGCCGTCAGTTAAGGTCATAAAAAACGGCACCAACCCCACTGGGTCAATCACCACAAAAAAGGTAACAAATGTCGGCAATAATAAAGCGGTTATTTGTGGCCAATCCATAAAATCCTCATCACTCTAATTAATTTAATGTCGTTTATCTATCAACCATAGAAAAATCGCGTCTCGCCGTGCCGATGGTTACCGAATAGCCACCCACAACGTCAATCAACATCATAAATGTAATCACTAAAAACACCATAGTGCCGGCTTGTTTTAGCATTAAAAATTCAACAATCGCCGCAATCAGCAAAATGGTCGAAAACGCGTGTTCTATCACCGACCCAACAGATGTGCGGACAGATTTCAAAATGTCGACAAACAAGCAAAGCAATCCCACCAATATGAGTATATCGCCAAAATTAACCTCTAAAACCTGGCCAGATATCATGTCAAACTGGGTCAGTTTAGCGGTTAAATCTATGCCCATAAAAATACAATAATTCAACACTGCAAATACAAATACCAATGATGGTATGGCCAATATATAACGCATTTTATATTCCTCTCAATAGGGTCATTGGGCTCTATAAAGCTCGCCCATGCAAAAGCCTGGCCCAAAGTCAAAAAAAAAGCCTAGCCCAAAGTCAAAAAAAAAGAAAGACAGCTAAGCTATCTTTCTTTTTATAATAACAATTATCTTAAGAGCGATTATAGCTCTTCATTGGCTTCCAATATTTGACGGCCACGATATTGACCAGATTTCAGATCAATATGGTGTGGGCGGCGCAATTCACCGCTGTCTTTATCTTCAATATATGTAGGTTGCTTTAGCGCATCATGTGAGCGGCGCATACCGCGTTTAGAGCGGGTGATTTTGGACTTAGGTACTGCCATTTTAATGACTCCAATAAATATATCCGCAGAGCGAATGTGGCCCTTATGAGAGCCGTTATAAAAATGCCACAAAAATCACTTTCCGAGACAAATATCAAGAATTTGCGCTGTTATAACGCGCAATTATCCAAAAATCTACCGTTTTCTTCATTTTTCTATAAATATATGCCTATAAATACCGCCAAACACCCAAAAAATCAATCTTTACAATTCATTTATTAGTTAACCCCGGCTATTGCACCAATAATGTTTTTCTGCAATAAACAATTTAATTTTAAAATTAAGGATTTTATATGGCTTCTGACAGCAAAAATACGCTTCACCTGTCGGCTTCAACATTAAATGAGCAATTGGCTCAAAGCCAAAAGATTATAGAATCTAGAATCGCCCAAATCCTTAGCGGCCAAGTGCAAAA
Organism: Hyphomicrobiales bacterium; assembly: GCA_013214705.1. Taxonomy (GTDB): domain Bacteria; phylum Pseudomonadota; class Alphaproteobacteria; order Rhizobiales; family OSC116; genus OCS116. The sequence goes on along the minus strand of JABSRZ010000006.1, from coordinate 209,408 downwards.
TAACCAATTAGAAGACGCCTTGCGCTATGGCGCATTAGAAGGTGGCAAACGGTTACGCCCGTTTTTAATCTTGGCCACAACCCAATTATTTACCGATGATATAAGCCCGGCTTTAGACACCGCTGTTGCCCTAGAGCTAATTCATTGCTCATCACTCATTCATGACGATTTACCAGCTATGGATGATGATGATTTGCGCCGCGGCCAACCCACTTGCCACATTAAATTCGATGAAGCCACCGCCATATTGGTGGGTGATGCTTTCTTGTCTTTGGCGTTCGAAATCATGAGCGGCGATGAAAAACTACCCACCGCCACGCGCTTAAAATTAATCCACGCGCTAACCGTAGCCTCTGGCCGTTATGGCATGATTGGCGGGCAAATGGACGATATTGAAGGCGAGAAAAAAAGCCTGACATTGGATGAAATAATCTCATTACAACAAAAGAAAACTGGCGCTTTATTCGAATATGCTTGCCAAGCTGGTGCTATTATTGCGGGCGCCACCGCGCCAGAATTAGCGGCGCTAAAAAACTATGCTGAACATTTTGGTCTGGCGTTCCAAATTACCGATGATATTTTAGACGTAACTGGCACCGAGGCCGAGGTTGGCAAGCGGTTAAATAAAGATGAGCAAGCCGGCAAAGAAACTTTTGTTTCACTCATTGGCCTAGAAGCCGCCCAACAAGCCGCCTCTGACAGCATAAATGCCGCCAAACAACAATTGGCCATATTTGGCGATCGGGCAAATATGCTAAAGGGTTTGGTCGAGAAGCTCAACAACCGCAAAAGCTAGCTATTTTTTAGCATCAAGCTATTTTTTAGCATAGCGCGTGTCGATATAATCTTCGACAATTCCCTGAAATTCGGCAATCAAGGCGTCTAAATTTTTACCGCGTAAAGTCTTGGCCTTCACCCCATCAATAAATACCGGAGCGGCCGGGTTCTCGCCAGTGCCGGGCAGGCTAATGCCAATGTCGGCGTTTTTACTTTCGCCCGGGCCATTAACAATGCAACCCATCACCGCCAAAGTTAAATTTTCAAACCCGGTATATTCCTTCTTCCACACTGGCAACCGTTCGCGGATATAACCCTGAATGTCTTCGGCGAGCGATTGAAAAGTCGTGCTGGTTGTACGCCCACAACCCGGGCAAGCCACCACCATCGGCATAAAAGCGCGCACGCCCATGCCTTGCAAAATTTCTTGCGCCACCACCACCTCGTCGGTGCGCGGGGCGTTTGGCGCGGGGGTTAGTGAAACCCGAATGGTGTCGCCAATGCCTTGTTGCAACAAGCAAGATAGCGCAGCGGCCGAATAAACAATGCCTTTAGAACCCATGCCGGCCTCTGTAAGGCCTAAATGCAGTGCGTAATTTGAGCGGGCAGATAAAGTTTCATAAACTGCCACCATTTCTTGCACCACGCTAACTTTGCCAGAAATGATAATTTTGTCGGCGCTTAAGCCAATTTCTTCGGCGCGTTTCGCACTGGCCAAAGCGCTTTGCACCATGGCTTCACGCGCCACTTCATAATTGGGTATCGGGTTTTCTGAGGCGTTATTTTCGCCCATTAATTTGGTCAATAATTCTTGGTCAAGCGATCCCATATTTACGCCGATGCGCACCGGTTTGTCATTTTTAATCGCGGTTTCTATCATCAAACCAAATTGCGTGTCGCGGCGGTTTTTAAACCCAACATTGCCCGGGTTAATGCGGTATTTGCCCAACGCTTCAGCGCAGGCGGGGTGGTCGGCCAATAATTTATGCCCGATATAATGAAAATCACCAATCAACGGCACATCATAACCGGCCGCGTCTAGTTTTTCTCTTATATATGGCACAGCCGCGGCCGATTCATCCCGGTCAACCGTTATCCGCACCAATTCCGAGCCAGCCTCAGCCAGCTCAATAACCTGCTTCACCGTGCCGGCTATGTCGGCGGTGTCAGTATTGGTCATCGACTGCACAACAATGGGCGCACCACCGCCAACAACAATATTGCCAACTTTTACCGCTATGGTATTTCTGCGTTGCTGCATATCAAGTCCTTGGTCATGGTTTTTTAAAAAACTAATTACTATATCTAGCTCTATATCACGGTTTGATAACAATATATATTTAACTTTGAATATTTAAAGCCTAGATTTAGTGTTGCCTTCATCGGGTTTTTCACTATTCTGCTGCTATGTTTAAAAAATTAAAAAACATCAACCGCTTTCCCATCATCATCATCATTATGCTGGGCTTAATTTTGGCCCAAATTGCGCCTTATAATACCGGAATTATCGAAAATTTTGCTTGGCGGTTTGCTTATTGGTGGGCCATTGGCATGTGCAGTTGGTATGTGTGGGGCATGTTAGATAACATTTTGAAACCAGTTTTAAAATTGCCGTATATATTTGTTGGCTCACTGGTCACCATTGGTATGACGCTGCCACTAACCGCGCTCATCATATTCATTAACATCGTGTTTTTTCAGGAAACCAATTCAGCCGCCAGCATCGGGGTTTTTTGGTTAAGGTTGCTGGTCACCAGCCAGACAATCTATTTTTTGGTGTATTTGGTGGTGGCTAACATTTTCAAAACCCGGCTGAAACAATCAGCAACCACCTCAAAACCACCACGGCCACATTTTTTAGCCAACATCTCTGGCGATTTATTATACATCACCTCTGAAGATCATTATATCCGCATCCACACCAGCAGCGAAAACAAGCTCATATTGTATAAATTAAACGATGCCATCAAACAGTTAAAAATGTCTGATATCGAAGGCATGTCAATTCATCGCTCGCATTGGGTGGCAAAATCGGCGATAAAAGCTCATGTTAAAAATGGCCGCAAAAACGCTCTGGAACTTATAAATGGCGACCAATTGCCAATTAGCGCCACCTATTTAAAGCCCTTAAAACAAGCGGAATATATCTAATGCTAACCATTCTAAAAACCGACCGTTTTAGCCTGATACCGTGGCAAAATAGCGCCGAGCACAACCTGCATTTTGTAGACTTATTCAAAGACCCACAGGTGCAAAAATATGTGAATGGCAAACCTTATACCGATGAAGACATCAAAAAAATAATCCCAATAATGGCCAGCCAAACTGAGAAATATAGAGGTTTTGGCACGTGGATGATTTATGACACCCAAACCTGTGTCGGCATTATTTTTCTAAAATCAATTTTGCAAGCTGACGATGCTTATATCTATGAATTAGGTTATTGGTTAAAGCCAAGTTTTTGGGGTCTGGGCATTGCCCAAGAAACCATCAAATCCGCAGTCAAGTTTGGCTTTGAGCAGCTAAATTTGCCCGAAATTATCGCCATTGTCGAACGCAAAAACCTACCTTCGCAAAACGCATTGCTTAAAACCGGGTTTATAGCCAATGGCGATGTGGTTGAGGAAGGCCGCAAGTTACCGGCATTTGTCATTAAAAATCAACAGCATAAAATGGCCGACAACCCAATTTTAAAAACCCAACGATTCTCCCTTTATCCGTGGGTAGATTGCCCAGAATTTAATCGCCACATCACCGAAATGATGCAAAGTGAGCAAGTGCAAAAATACGTGTTTGAACATGCGTTGAATGATGAAGAGGTCAGCCAAGCCTTTGAGCGTATGAAAACCAACCAAAAACCGCTAGGCCTTGGTTATTGGATGGTCTATAAAGGAGATATTTGTGTCGGCATGACCTTGCTCAAAGCCCTGCCAACTGAGGATGATCTAAATTATATTGAAACCGGATATTGGCTCAAACCCAAATTTTGGGGGCAAGGCATCGCCGCCGAAGTGGCTGCTGCAATGGTAAAGCATGCGTTCGAGCAGCTTAATTTGCCGCATATTGTCGGCGTCACCAATCCAGAAAATATAGCCTCCCAAAAATCGTTAGAAAAAGCTGGGCTTAAACGCCAAGGCAACATAACCGCCTATGAGAGTCAGCTTAGCTTTTTCAAAATCGAAAATCCCAATCAGCTATAACCACGCCCAATCACGTATAGCCACGGTCTAGCAGGCGAATATCCTCAAACCCGGCATCATCCAATATTTTTGCCGCATTTTTGGCCCGCATGCCATGCACACAATAAAGCACATAAGTTTGGCTTTTGTCATAGTCTTGCATCACATCTATTGTGATATTTAGTTTAGACAATGGCATGTTTTTCGCATTGTCAAAGCAACCAGCAGCATATTCCGCAGCTTCTCTCACATCCAATAATATTCCGTCTGTTACATCTTCCAACGCCACAATTTGATATGTCATCAATTCACCCCCTACATTAGTAGTTTCTAATATAAGGTGATTGCCATAGATTGCAAGCCCTAAATTGGTCTTACATGGCCGTTCATTAAGCTTGTTTTAAATCAAATTTTATATATTAATGTCGATATTAATAATAATCGCCATTAATATATACTAATCAAAAGGGCAAAACCCATGGAAACAATCTTCACCCCCTATCAATCTCTAGGTGGCGGCGCACTCATTGGCCTCGCAACCATATTTTTAATGTGGACATTGGGGCGCATAATGGGCGCAACCGGCGTATTGGCGGGGTTTTTATACCCATCCTCTATGAGTGATTGGAGCTGGCGAGCGCTCTTATTATTAGGCATGTTAGCATCGCCATTATTATATCAAACCGTAATGGGTGAGTTTCCACCCATTCAAGTGCCTATAGGCAAGAGCATGCTCATCATCGGTGGGTTAATTGTCGGCGTTGGCGTTACTTTAGGCGGCGGCTGCACATCGGGTCATGGCATTTGCGGCATTGCCCGGCTGTCACCGCGTTCCATTGTCGCCACCATCACCTTTATGATTTTTACGGCCATCACAGTTTACATCATCAGACATATTATAGGAGCGTGAAGATGAAATTTATCAGCGCATTTATCACCGGCATTATTTTTGGCATCGGCATTCTCATGTCTGGCATGGCAAACCCGGCCAAAGTCATCAATTTCTTTGACGTTGCTGGCACGTGGGATCCGAGCCTAGGCTTTGTTATGGGCGGCGGCCTCGTGGTTGCCTTTATCGGCTATCGCTACATTCTCAAACTGCCAAACCCGTTATTTAACCTAAAGTTCCAACTACCAACCAAAAAATCACTAGACATTAATCTCATCGGCGGCTCGGCTTTATTTGGCATTGGCTGGGGCATTTCCGGTTTTTGCCCGGGCGGCGCATTGCCGGCAGTTGGCACTTTAAATGCCGATGTTTTAACCTTTTGTGCCGCTCTAGTTGTTGGCATTTACGCCACAAAAATTACCCAAAACATGCTGCGCAAAAAAACCAATCTAAACTAAGATAGATCCAACTATCTTTATAGCCTGCTAACTCACTTAGCAGGCTATAAAACCCCGGCAAACTTATGCACAATGTTATCGTAATTGCCTACTATAGTAGAATATCTACAAAACAAAACAGCTGCTAAAAGTGATTTTGCAGGCTGCTTGATTCTCTCCCCCCCTTTTCGAGCAGCCGGTTTTTCTCCAAACTTTATAGCGCGAATTTAAGTATCGAGTGCGCTAACTTTCTTTATTTGCTTGCACTTTGTGCTTGCACTGCGTGCGCAAACTCCGTTTGCTTACTACGCCCTAACGGGCGGCCTCAATGGCCATCTCACCAACTTCGTTGGTTCGGGGAAACCTCCTGAAATTTTGTGCTGAGTTTATGTCTGCCACGCTCATCACACAACGTGCCGCACCGAGAACGCTATAGCGGCCGCTCAAAACCGCGCTTTAAGGCTGTTTGTTAGGAAAGAGGCGAGCCAACTTGTTGGCGAACTTGCCGACTGAGGCCGCCCGTTAGGGCGTAGCAAGCACGCGGAGGCGTGCGCCCGCAGGTGAGCTTTGAGCGAAGCGAAATGTGCTAACAGTGAGTAGGCCGATAGGCCGTACGAACGTATAAATGCAAGCACCCCTGTGTCGGCAGGAGCGCTAACTTTCTATGTCTTTACAGCTTCAGATGGGAAGAGTTATCCCGCAACTTTGTGCTGAGTTTCCGTATGCCACCAAGTACCCCCGTGATGACAGGAGCGCGGCCAAAAGCTATAAGGCAAACTATGTGGCCAAAGCGCGCGGAGGCTTGCTGACGCACACCCAAAGTGAGAATAGCACTGAATTTAGTATCAAGGGACAGTGCTGTAGTTTTTCGACCTTCGTAAATTACTATCAACTTTTTCATTTTTTTTGTGAACATATGTGATTTGAAAATAATAGAACAATTTTGTATTAATTTTTGTGCAAACTAACTAAATAGGAAAAAGTTAATGAAGAAAATTATACTAGCCGCTGCTTTTGCTGCGATGATATCGGGTACAGCTTTTGCTGATACCTATTCCATTACCGTAACAAATAACTTGGCCGAGGAGCTATTGGCTCCAATTGTGGTGACCAGCACATCGAATGATGGTTTTATATTCAATGGCAGCTACGTAACACCCGCCGCTGAAGAGCAAATTCTAACGGGTGATCCTGCCAAAGTGGTTGCGTCTATTGGCGCTGATATGGTTGCGGTTGGTCATGGTCTCGACGGACCGCCAAGTGTGCTTTTAAAACCAGGTGCCAGCATTACTTTTGAATTTGAAACCGACGCAACATCGTTGCGAATTCTCGCAATGGTTGCACCAACCATGTTTCCTGACAATTATGTTTCGAATGTTGTCGACATTCACGCAACAACTGAAACAATTGTTAAATTGCACCGTTTTGACATAGGCTATGACGAAGGCACAAAAACTAACACTCGTGTTAGCAATGATGCCGCAACCGTGGTCATTATTCGTAAATAAATAAAAGCTAACCAACGGCTTTGATAACGCGGCCAATTAATGCCACCAATAATAGCATTAAGTGGCCGTTCGGTTCTAAAAATCCATATATTAACTTTGAGGCCACCGCGCGGAGGCTAGCGAGGCCACGCCGAGCGAAGCGACAAAGTGCTCCCGCGGTGCAAGTGCTAACAGTGAGAAGGCCGATAGGCCGCACGAACGTATAAATGCAAGCACCCCTGTGCCGGCAGGAGCGCTAACTTTCGATATCTTTACAAGATCAAGCAGGGCTCATCATCTGAAACTCCAGCACAAAACCCCTAAAGAGCACGCCCTGCTGCATACCCAGAAGCCCACGCCCATTGGAAGTTATACCCGCCCAAATACCCCGTAACGTCCAGCAATTCACCAATAATATAAAGCCCTTCTGTTTTCTGGCTTTCAAAGCTTTGGCTGGATATTTCTTTGGTATTCACCCCGCCCAAAGTCACCTCGGCGGTTCTGTTGCCTTCGCTGCCATTGGGCATTACATGCCATCTATTGACCATATCGGCAATTTTTTGCAATTTTTTGTCGCTCATGCCGCCCATTTGGCCATCAATATCGGTTTCTTCGGTAATATAAACCGCAAGCTTTTTGGCAAAATATTTGCTCAACATATTGTGCAATAACTGTTTCGGGTTGTCTTTTTTTGCCTTAAGCAATTGTTCAAACATGTCCACATCTGGCAACATATTTATAACAATGGCTTTGCCTTCGCGCCAAAAAGATGAAATTTGCAAAATAGCCGGGCCGCTTAAACCTCTATGGGTAAACAGCAAAGCCTCGCGGAATTTCTGTTTAATCTTTTTGTCGGCCACACTCACTTCCACATTATCAATCGAAATGCCGGCCAATACCGCAATATAGCCTTTCATATCATCGCTAAAAGTCAATGGCACCAGCCCGGGGCGGATGTCTATAATGCTGTGGCCAAATTGCTTGGCAATAATATAACCAATAGATGATGCGCCCATTTTCGGAATTGAAGGCCCGCCAGTGGCCAACACCAATTTATCGCCCGAATATTCTTCAGCATCGGTTATCAGCGTAAATATGCCGTCGTTTTTTTCTATTTTCTTCACTTCAATTTGTTTGACAATTTCAACGCCATTTTGCTCACATTGGTCAAGCAACAGCTCAATAATTTGCATCGCACTGTCGTCGCAAAAATATTGCCCCAGAGTTTTCTCATGATAGTCGATTTTATATTCATCTACCAATTTTATAAAATCTTGCGGGGTGTAGCGTTTTAAGGCCGAAATGCAAAAATTCTTATTTTCAGAAATAAATTTAGTTTTATCGGTGTTGATGTTGGTAAAATTACAGCGCCCACCACCAGATATGCGTATTTTCTGCGCCGCATGGCGGTTACGCTCTAGCACCACAACGCTTCTGCCGTTTTTGCCAGCTTCGATGGCGCACATCAGGCCTGCGGCTCCTGCGCCCAATATCACCACATCAAAATGTGCCATAAAATATCTTTCTCTATTTACAGCCCAGATAACATAAATTATGAATGGTGGCTATGAGTGATTTGCCAATTTTATACAGTTTCCGCCGTTGCCCCTATGCCATGCGCGCCCGCATTGGCATTTTAGAAGCTGGCATAAAAGTCGAACTGCGCGAAATCCTATTGCGCGATAAACCCGCCCATATGCTAGAGATTTCGCCCAAAGCCACCGTGCCGGTTTTGCTATTGCCAAATGGCCAAGTGATAGATGAAAGCCTCGACATTATGTTATGGGCGCTACAGCAAAATGACCCCAACCAATTATTGGCCGGCGACATGGCAAGTATGCTTGAGCTTATTGAGCAAACAGACGGCAGCCGAAACAGTCATTTTAAACATCATCTAGACCGCTATAAATATGCCACCCGCTATACCGATGATGCCAGTAATGATGATAGCCAAAATACCGGCTTAAACGCCCGCAATCAGGCCGAGATTTTCATTCAAAAACTCGAATTTTTATTAACCGAGCAGCCGTTTTTAATGGGGCAAGATGTAAGCTTGGCCGACTTAGCCATCGCGCCATTTGTGCGCCAATTTGCCAATAGTGGCCGCCAATGGTGGGATAGCACACCCTACCCAAATACCCAACAATGGTTAGCAGCTTTCATCGCATCAGATCGGTTTGTATGCATATTTAAAAAACTACCGGTGTGGCAGCTTGGCAACACTGCTTATTATTTCCCGGTTATCGCCGCATAATTCGGTTCATATATACCACCATTGTCTTGACACTCGCCCTCCAGAATGTATATTGCGACCATTCAAAGGGCCTTTTTGCGCCTGTCTACTCGTTATGGGTTGTATGAAATCACTGTTCTGTCAGGGTTTTATACTGCAGATCCCCCACAATGATAGAGTGAATATTTTAAATCAAAGCCCATTCATTTGGGCATAATAAAAGAGATCGAGCAATATGTTTGCAGTCATCCGCACAGGCGGAAAACAATATAAAGTCGTTAAAGACGATATTCTACAAGTTGAAAAACTTGAAGTAGAAGCTGGCGACATCATCACATTAGACGACGTGCTAATGCTTGGTGGCGAAACAACTGAAATTGGCACCCCAACTGTTGAAGGCGCTTCTGTAGCTGCCGAAGTTTTGGAGCAAAAACGCGATAAAAAAGTCATCGTTTTCAAAAAGAAACGCCGTCAAAACTATCGTCGTAAAGCTGGCCATCGCCAACATAAAACTGTGCTACGGGTTATCGACATTCTTGTCGGCGGCGCCAAAGCCCCTAAGAAAGCCCCTGCTAAAAAAGCAGCCGCACCAAAAGTTGACGCGCCTAAAGCTGCCGCTAAAACAGAAGCTGCACCTAAAGCTGCCGCTGCAACCGGTACAGACGCTTCAAGCCTAGGCCTAACAGTAGAATTACTGTCAGCACCAAATGGCAAAAAAGACAATTTAACTAAACTTTCAGCCATCGGCAAAGTTGGTGAGAAAAAGCTAAATGATATTGGTATCTTCCATTATTCACAAATGGCTCAAATCACAGCTGATGATGCAGCTAAGTTAGACAAAGCTTATTCATTCAAAGGTGCTCTACCTATCGATGTTTGGGCAACTGAAATCAAAGACCTTACTAGTTAAGCGCAACCTTTAGGAGAATAGACCATGGCACATAAAAAAGCAGGCGGCTCATCCCGTAACGGTCGCGACTCAGCAGGTCGCCGTCTTGGTGTTAAGAAATTTGGTGGCGAAAACGTCATCTCTGGCAACATTATCGTTCGCCAGCGTGGCACAAAGTGGCACCCTGGTGTAAATGTTGGCATCGGTAAAGATCATACAATCTTTGCAGTCATCGAAGGCAATGTTTATTTCACGAAGGGTCGTAATGACCGCACGTTTGTGAATGTCATGCCACTCGCGCAAGCCGCAGAATAACGACGAAATATGAATTCAGTTTTCGTCGGTTAAATATAACCCGACGGAGGCAAACTCCAGATTTTTAAAACGGGTTATATTTTTATAGCCCGTTTTTCTTTTGCCAATATTTTAGGCGAAAGAAATGCAAAGCCCAATAATTTCGTTGGGTGAGTATAAAAAGCTTCGAGCCAGCGGATGTGTAACATCCGTGTTGCGAACAAGCCCATTTAAAAGCTTCAAGCCAGCAAAACGTTAGTTTTGTGTTGCGAACAAGCCATTTATAAAGTCTGGAATAAAAATGACACATATTAGATCAGAACAAATTCTGCCCGATACCTTGGAGACCGAGCGGCTACATTTACGTCCGCTGAAATCAAGTGACGCCGCGCGCATCGTGCAGTTAGCTAACGACCCTAACATCGCGTATTTGCTTGGCTCCATGCCCCATCCTTATACTTTGGACCACGCAAACAGCTTTTTGGCGCGGGTGGCTAAAAAACAAACTCATGTTTTCGGCATTTGCCTAAAATCAGATAAAAACCAGCTTATCGGTACGGTTGGCGTTGGGCCGCGCTGGTCGCCCGAAGAGCCAGAAATTGGCTTTTGGATTGGCGTCGATTATTGGGAAAACCAATATAGCTCAGAGGCCATACAAGCCATACTCACCTATGCGTTCGAGTTTTTAAACTATGAGAAAATATACTGCTCGTGCCGCATCGAAAACGCCAAACCGCGCAACATTATACATTCTTGCGGCTTGGTCTATATTGGCCGCACCGAGCGCTATTTTGAATCGCCAGACCAAACCTACGCGATGGATAAATATTTTCTCACCCGCAAAATGTGGCAAGAAAGTCAGGCGCAGCCGCTTAAAGCCGCACAATAAATTAACTCCGCCCACATAACCACCAGACGGTTGTGTGCGGCGGCCTTTATAAGCCAAATTTATGTTACAATCTGCTCGCTTAAACCTTAAATTGCCCACTTTGGCCGATGCGCCAGATATGGCAAAATACCTAAACCGCAAAGACACAGCTCATATGATGAGCCATGTGCCCTACCCTTATTCATTAGATGATGCTAAACAATTCATCGCCCGCATCAACACGCAAGAGACCGATAAAATCGTCAATGGCATCTATGATAAAAATAATAGGTTTATGGGCGTGGTTGGCATTCATGGCAGAGAGGGCATGTTCACGTTGGGCTATTGGCTAGGTTATCCATTTTGGGGCAAAGGCTATATGACCGAGGCCTGCAAACTCGCCATAGCCGAGTTTTTCTCAACCACTGAACAGCCAGAAATTCACGTCACTCATTTTTTACACAATAGCCAATCAGCGTCCATCATCACAAAATTGGGTTTCAGCTATATCGGCGAAAAATTGCTAGAAGCACCCGCCCGCAATAATGTCGAGCTGGTGAAGCACTATATTTTAACCAAACAAGACTGGGTGAATAAAGTCAAAACAGGTTGAAAACAAAAATAAAGGTGGCGCAACTCTTAACAAGTTTTCGCGCCACCCTCTCCCTCTTAAACTTTATGAAGCTATATAATCAGAAGTTGATCGATGCCGCAATCTTTATTACTGGATATAGCGTAAAAGTTTCAACATTCGCGCGTATTTTGTCAACCACTTCATCCTCAACCACCGACGGAATCAGTATGTTATTAGCCTCAGTTAGTTCTGTCGTCACATTGGGCACACCGTGGCTCATCACTCCCGCTTCGACCGAAAAATCCAAAAACCCCAACAGGCCAAGTTTAAACCCCGCACCTAAATACGGCGAAATGGGCGCAAACGTCACGTCAGATATGCTGTTTATGATCAATGGTCCACTACCACCGGCCCCACTATGGTTAGTCTCAGTTTTTAGCTGAAACTCATTCATATTGTAAAACACCCCAGATGTGGCATATATACCGCCACCAAACGGGGTAAAATCAGCCTGCACGCCAATGCTTTTCAGGTCGGCTGTGGCTTTATAATCTGTGTTAAAAGCGGTAAAGTCATAAGCTAGTGCCGCCGCTTGTGCTGAGGCTTTCAAGCTAAATGTTTCTAATAAATCTATACTATATTCCGCGCCCATGCCTAATGTGCCACCAATCAGCGATATTTTACTGCCCAATAATTCGGCATTGGCTGGCGCAATCATAACCCATGGCAAAACCAAGCTTAACAAACAGGTCTTTAAGTTCTTACGGGTTCGGGTCACAGCGTTATTTCTATAATTGGTAAGCAGAATATAAATGAAATCGGTCAAATTTTATATAAATGCCCTCATTTAACGTTAGCAAAGGGTTAATCAACCATTATCGCTAGACTTTTAACGGCAGATAAGGCATTAGATGAGGCTGAATGAATGAGCCTTAGCTCAACCAAATGGCAGACGAATATGAAATTTTTAGACCAAGCACATATTTTTGTAAAATCCGGCAATGGCGGCGCAGGTAGCGTATCGTTTCGGCGTGAGAAATTTTTAGAATTTGGCGGTCCAGATGGCGGCGATGGTGGCCGTGGCGGCCACGTTATCATCAAATGCGTCGATGGCCTCAACACATTAATCGATTATCGTTTCATGCAGCATTTCAAAGCCAAAACCGGCGTGCATGGCATGGGACGCGATATGAACGGCGCTAAAGGCGATAATGTTACCTTAAAAGTACCGGTCGGCACTCAAATCTTCGATGATGATGACGAAACGATGTTGGTCGATATGACCGAGGTTGGCCAAGAGCATATTTTACTACAAGGCGGCAATGGCGGCTTTGGCAATGCCTATTTTAAAAGCGCCACCAACCAATCTCCACGCCGTGCCAACCCCGGCATAGTTGGCGAAGAAATGTGGATTCACCTACGCCTCAAACTCATCGCCGATGCTGGCTTGCTAGGCTTTCCAAATGCTGGCAAATCTACCTTTTTAGCCGCTACAAGCGCGGCTAAACCCAAAATTGCCGATTATCCCTTCACCACATTGCACCCAAATCTGGGCGTTATCAACCAAGATAATAAAGAATTTGTCATGGCCGATATCCCCGGCATCATTGAGGGCGCGCATGAAGGCACTGGCCTTGGCCATAGGTTTCTAGGCCATGTCGAACGCTGCTCGGTTTTGCTACATTTGGTCGATGGCACTGATGAAAAATTTGTCGAAAATTATGTTATCTTGCGTGATGAATTGGCTAAATATGCCGAAGATTTAGCCAAAAAACCTGAGATTTTGGTGATTAACAAAATCGATGCCCTGTCAGAATCAGAAATCGCCGAAAGAGTGGCCGCGCTGCAAAAAGTGACCAAGCAAAAAATATTCACCATGTCGGCGGTAGCACACATAAATGTACCCGATGTTTTGCGTGAATTGCTAAAAGTCATAGAAGGCGACAAAGCCCTACCCACTGGCGATGACTTTTCGCAGGATGCCGATGAACCGGCAGACAAGCCTTGGTCTCCTGTCTAAAAATTCCTATCCGTAAAACCAGCTAATCGAATAAATTATGAACCAATCACCGCAAAATATATTCGAAACCGCTCATAGAATTGTCATTAAAATTGGCTCATCATTGCTTATTGATGCCAATGGCCAGTTGCGCCAAGCGTGGCTCGATGCCTTGAGCCAAGATGTCCAGCATCTATTGGCCGCTGGCAAACAGGTTATTCTGGTCTCATCTGGCGCGATTGCGCTAGGCCGGGTGCAAGCTGGTTTCGCCAAAGGCAAATTAAAGTTGGAACAAAGTCAAGCCGCGGCCGCCATCGGCCAAATATCACTGGCCAGAGCTTACGAAAATTCGTTCAAAACCCATGAAATTCAGGTGGCACAAGTGTTGTTATCGCTCGAAGATAGCGAAAACCGCAAACGCTATATTAACGCCACCAACACCTTAAATACCCTCACATCTCTAGGTTTTGTGCCAATAATTAACGAAAATGACACCATCGCCACCACCGAAATTCGCTTTGGCGACAATGACCGTTTGGCGGCACGTGTGGCCTCGATGATAAATGCCGATTTACTAATCCTATTGTCGGATATTGATGGGCTATATAGCGCCAACCCACAACAAGATGCCAATGCAAAACACATAGCGGTCATAAAAACCATCACCGAAGACATTCAATTGGCCGCTGGCAGCAGCGGGTCAGATTATGGCACTGGCGGCATGGTCACCAAAATATTAGCCGCCCAAATATCGACCGAGTCGGGCTGCCCCATGATCATAGCCGATGGCCGCAACCTGCACCCAATTGATGCGTTGGCCAAAGGCGCAAAATCGAGCTTATTTTTGGCGCAAAAAACCCAAACCGCGGCACGCAAAAAATGGCTAAACGCCACGCTCAAAGCCAAAGGCTCACTGACCATAGATAAAGGCGCAGAAGCGGCTTTATACAATGGCAAAAGTCTGTTGTCTGCCGGGGTGGTCAAAGTCGCCGGCAGTTTTGACAATGGTGACACATTAGATGTCATAAATCTAGGCGGCAAAGTGATTGCTTACGGCCTGACCAATTACAATTCAAATGACGCGACCCGCATCATCGGCAAAAAAAGCCATGAAATTGCGGATATATTGGGTTATGCTGGGCGCACCAACATTGTCCATCGCAATAATTTAGTGCTGATTAAAAAGAGTCTATAATATGTCAAATTTACACCAACAAATGCTTAGCTTAGGTCAAACTGCCAGCAAAGCTGCCGCAGCTTTATCAATCGCCAGCACCGACATTAAAAACCAAGCGCTTATTGCCGCCGCCAAAGCCATCCGCGCCGAGCTGCCCACCATTTTGGCGGCCAACAAAAAAGATGTGGCCAATGCCCACAATAATAACATTTCAGCAGCCTTTATCGACCGGTTAATGCTCGATGAAGATAGAATTGAAGCCATTGCCACCAGCCTCGAAGCGGTGGCAAAATTGGCCGACCCGGTTGGCACAATATTGGCCGAATGGACGCCTGAGCAAAATGGCCTGAACATTAAACGCAAGCGCGTGCCCTTGGGCGTCATCGGGGTTATTTACGAAAGCCGCCCCAATGTAACTGCCGATGCGGGTGCACTTTGCCTTAAAGCTGGCAATGCCACCATTTTACGTGGCGGCTCAGACAGTATAAATTCTTCAACCGCCATCTTAAACTGCATGCAAACCGGCCTCAAAGCCGCTGGACTGCCGATAGGTGCCATCCAAATGGTTAATACCACCGACCGCGCTGCCGTTGGCCATATGCTCACCGGCCTTGGCGGCACTATCGATGTCATTGTGCCCCGCGGTGGCAAAAGCTTGGTGGCCCGAGTACAAAGCGAGGCAAGAGTGCCCGTGTTCTCACATCTTGAAGGCATTTGCCATATTTACATCGACCAATCGGCCAAACTAGATATGGCAGTAGATATATGTTTTAACGCCAAATTGCGCCGCACGGGCATTTGTGGCAGCGCCGAAACTTTGCTTATTGACGAGAACATCAAACACACCCATCTGTTGCCAATCATCGAAAAGCTGCAATCGGGCGGCTGCGAAATACGTGGTGACGAATATGTGCAGTCGGTCGGAAAAAACATCGTGCCAGCGACCGATGCCGATTGGACAACCGAATATTTAGACAAAATCATCTCGATCAAAATTGTCGCCAATGTTGGTGAAGCCATCGATCACGTTAACACCAAAGGCTCACACCATACCGATGCCATCATTTCAGAAACATCTGAACATGTGGCTCGGTTTTTTAACGAGGTCGATAGCGCCATTGTCATGCACAATGCCTCGACCCAATATGCCGATGGCGGCGAATTTGGCATGGGCGCAGAAATTGGCATCGCCACCGGCAAAATGCACGCCCGCGGCCCAGTGGGTGTTGAGCAATTAACCAGCTTTAAATATGTAGTTTCCGGCACCGGCCAAACCCGCCCATAGCCCGCCCATAAGTTAAGCCTAAACAATATTAGCAAGGTTTTCAGCCCGACAGCATTTTCATCATTGCTATAAAACAATTTGGGGTATATGGTGGCGCAAATAAATCAGCCGGCATAGCGCCAACAATAGGAATATAAGCCAAGTGGCAAACCCCTCGATAAAATCAGATGTACAATCATCACACGACTTAAATCAATTAATTATAGATAGTTTAGATCAAAATAAAGCCGAAGACATTGTGTCTATCAACCTCATCGGCAAAACTTCTTTAGCCGACTTTATGATCATCGCATCGGGCGGTTCCGGCCGCCATGTGTCTGCTTTGGCCGATTATCTGAGCAAGACCCTCAAAGAAAATGGCCATGATGATGTGTCCATCGAAGGTCTGGCCCATGCCGACTGGGTGTTGCTAGATTGCGGCGACATCATCGTGCATATATTCCGCCCCGAAGTGCGCGAATTTTATGACCTTGAAAAAATGTGGACTGCCGAAATTTAATGCAGATATTTATAGGCGCAATTGGTCGGTTAAAAAAAAGCGATGAATTAAACCTGTGCAATAAATTCGAAACCCGCATTAAAAATGCGGGTGCGCAACTTGGTTTTACCCAGTTTAATCATCTAGATTTTGATGAAGATAGACACCAACAAGTTCAAACGCGTAAAAATAACGAAGCCGAAAAACTGCTAAAATCTGTGCCTAAAGGCGCCATCATTGTGGCGTTAGATGAGTTTGGCAAACAATTTACCAGTGTCGATTTCTCCCAAAAAATTGCCACTTATCGCGACGATGGCCATAGCTGCATCGCGTTTTTATTGGGCGGGCCAGATGGCCATGGGCAACAGGTTTTAAACCAAGCCGATTTAAAACTAAGTTTAAGCAAAATGACCTGGCCGCACCAAATCGCCCGCGCCTTGTTGTTCGAGCAAATTTACCGTGCCATCACAATTATGAGCAACCACCCCTATCACCGAGAATGAAGTTGTGATCAGTGATGATAACTTCATTTAATCGCCACATTATTATCCTATTTTTAACCGAGATCAGCTAATTTTAGCTAGATTTATCGATAAAAAGTAGCAATTTGTGGCCGTTTTTATGAGTTTATTGAGCATTTTTACGCGTTTTTTGGCCATTTCTGGGCTTATTTTGACGCCTCTTTTGGCTTTTGCGGCCGAAAATGACAATAATACTGACTTAAAAAACCTCGAAACCGCCATCCAAACCGGCAAAGTAAAACAACAACAACTTAAAAAAACCGCCGCGCAAATTGCCACCGAACGTGCCGAATTAAACCAACAGATAAAAATTGCCGCCAAACAAATTCAACAAAGCGAAGCCCATTTGTCATCTGGCGAAAAAAAACTTATCATATTGAGCGATGAAGAAAGCCAATTAAAACAACAGTATAACCACCGAAAAAATATATTGTCTCGCCTGCTTTCAGCACTGTTAAAACTCGAAAAAAACCCACCACCAGCTTTGCTGACCAAACCAGATGATGCTTCAAACGCTTTGCGAAGCGCCATAATTTTGGGCAAAATTGTCACCGAAGTTAAAGGCCAAACCGATATTATTGCCCATAATTTGAAAAACCTAACCGAGATCAGGCAAGAGTTAACCGCGCAACAAGATGAATTATTGAGCAATACCAAAGAGTTACGAAAACAAAGAAATTATATAGCCCAATTGCTAGACCAAAAAACCGCGCTTTCGACCAAAACCCGGGATGAAATTGCCGCCGAACAACAAAAAATGGCATCTTTAGGCCAAAAGGCCAAAAATATTCGAGATTTATTTGACCGCATAGAAAAACAAAAACAACTTGAATTGGCCATAAGCGCCAGGCTAGCCGCCGAAAAAGAAACCAAACGACTGCGCGATTTAGAAACCAAACGCTTGGCACTAACTTTGGCGCAGCAGGAAAAAGACGCCGCGCAGGTGGCACAAATTCAAACCAGCATAACCCTACTTAAAAAACCACCATTACGCACCGCCCACAAATTGACCGCGTTCACAAAATTAAAAAATAAATTGCCCTACCCCGCACAAGGCAATTTGCTGAGAAAATTTGGCCAAAATGACAATCAAGGCCGCGCCACAAAAGGTATAACCATTGCCACAAGGGCGTTTGCTCAAATTACCTCGCCTGCCGCTGGCACAATATTATACGCGCGAAATTTTGGCGATTATGGCAATTTGGTAATTATTGATGTTGGGCAAACCTATAAAATTCTGCTCACCGGCCTGGGGCAAATCGCCGTGACCGCCAACCAATTTATCGAAACTGGTGACCCAATTGGCATTATGCCACAAAATGCCGTTAGCGGTGCGGGCAATGGCACACCAATTTTATATGTAGAATTTAGAAAAATAGATGACCCGATTGATTCTGGCCCATGGTGGGAGACCAAATTGAGCCAAAATTAAAACGGTCAAATTATGGCGCATGTATAATTTGATGTTGGAATTTACCCCAAATTCATTTAAAAAAGATACATGTGAATTTTAGCAGCTGGGCCAAGTTTACCCAAAACATGAGTATAATATGAAAAAATCAATTTCGTTAGGCGCGTTACTTGTCATTGTAGGTTTGTTTTCGGGCATATTTATCGCTCCGGTTTTTTCAGAAGGCAGTGAAGATAAGCCGGTAAACTATGCCGAGGACCAGGCCGAAAAAGCCAAAAATAGCTATGACCACCTGATAAGGTTTGGCAATATTTTAGACATTATAGAAAAAACCTATGTTGACCAGCCTGACATTGATAAAATTATGAATGAAGCCATTGCAGCGGTTGTGGCCTCACTCGACCCGCATTCTGAATATCTAGACCCCGAAAGCTATAAGCAATTGATGGAGCAGACCAGCGGTTCATTTGGCGGGCTGGGCATACGCGTGCAATTAAACGATGGCTTAGTGAAAGCTGTAAAAGTGTTAGAAGACACACCCGCTGAAAGAGCCGGGTTAAAAGATGATGACTTGATAACCAAAATAGATGACACCGAGGTTATGGGCCTAACCTTAGATGAAGCTGTCGATTTGATGCGTGGCGAGGTGGGCACACCCATTGAGCTAATGGTAAAACGCGATGGCGAAACTGAATTGTTAAAATTTAACCTCAACCGCGAGATTATTAAACTTAACCCAGTTACCAGTGAAGTTATTGATAATGTAGGTTATTTGGTTTTATCTTCGTTTAATGAATTGGCCGAAACCAACCTTAAAAAAGCCATTGATAAAATCACCAAAGCCGAAGGTGAAAATTTGAAAGGCTTTATTTTGGATTTACGTGGCAATGGCGGCGGCTTGTTGAACCAAGCGGTTTATGTGTCTGATTTGTTTTTAAAACAAGGCGAAATTACTTCGACCCGTGGCCGCGATGAAAACCAAACCTTCAGATTTAGCGCCGAAACTAAAGACCAAACTGACGGCCAAAATTTGGTGGTGTTGATAAATGGCGAGACCGCCTCTTCATCTGAAATCGTATCCGGTGCTTTGCAAGATTATGAACGCGCCACATTAATCGGCACTAGAAGTTTTGGCAAAGGCAGCGTGCAAACCATTATTCCGTTGGGCGACGATAACAGCGCCCTGCGTATAACCACTGCCCGATATTACACCCCATCGGGCCGCTCGATTCAAGCCCAAGGCATACTGCCCGATTGGGTGGTTATGCCGATTATCGCCGATGGTATATCTGAACAATTGGCAGAAGTGAAACAAAGCGAAGCCACATTAGAAGGCCATTTGGCCAATGAAAAAGACAGTGACGACGAACCAGAAGATACCAACTCATCTGCCTTTGTGCCACGCAACCAAGACCATGACATTCAACTTATTTATGCTTTGAAATTTTTGAACGGCGAAATGAAAATTGGTGATGAAAACCAGATTTTGGAAGATGATATTAAAGCCCAAGTCGAAACCGAATGGGATGAACTTCAAGCCAAAAAGGCCGAAAACCAAGAAAAGCAAGACCAACCAGATGCCGAGCCACAAGATGAAGCTGACCAAAAATAGAAAATAAACCAATTATTTACATTTTGGTAAAGGTTTGTTCACCATATTTACGCTATTTTATGCCGATGAACAGGACATTCATAGGTATATTTAATGGCAGAAACGGCTGACAGCGAAAATTCTAAAACCACCAATAATAAGCCGGTGGATTTGGACCAGAAAATGAAGAAAGCCGATTATGGGTTGCGTAGATTTTCGTTGAGAAAATATTTAACGCCCTATGTTACGGCCTGTATTTCTTTTTCCTTATTGATTATTTTTCACCTGATTTGGGCGGCTATATTTGGCACCGATATGGGCGGGCAGCCCCAAGCCATTTTAAACATAAATTGGGTTAGCCCGACAATTGTTCAAACCTTTGACCCTGATGCGAATATCGACCTTCAAACCCTTAATGCCAGAACCGAGCCGAGCGATTTACCGCGCATCACAGCGTCGGGCAATTCAAAAATCATTCACCTATCGGATGAAATGGCCGATGCGCTGCCAGATAGTTTTGCCACCACTGGCAAATTGCTACGCGCGCCGTTAGAAGATGTTGTGCAATTTAGCAAATATGGCAAATTGCCCAAAATTGGTGTATTGGGCGCAAAGCCGGCTGAAGTTTATGCCCGCCCAACGCCAGCATTTGATGGCCGCCCGCGCATTGCCATTATGATTACCGGCCTAGGCATCCACCACCAAGCCACCAAAAAAGCCATCGACACCCTGCCCGGCGAAATAACTTTTGGGTTTTCGCCTTATGGCGAAGGCCTACAAGATTGGATAAACCGCGCCCGCGAAAACGGCCATGAAGTTATCTTACAAACCCCGATGGAACCATTTGATTTTCCGGACAATGACCCCGGGCCTTCGACATTATTAGCCGATGGTGACCCGGATTTAAATATGAGCCGTTTTAAATGGGTGATGTCACGCATTACCGGATATATTGGCATTACCAATTTTATGGGCGCGAAATTTACCTCTAAGGCCAAGGCCATTAGCCCTATATTGAGTGAATTGAAAAAGCGCGGCTTATATTATGTCGAAAATGGGGTTTTGCACCGGTCTAAAGTTAGTGAATTATCCAAAAATATAAATCTTGGTTTTGCCAAAGTCGATGTGATTATTGATGACAAAAAAACCATCGCCAATATTGAAAACTCACTAGAACGAATTGAAAAAATAGCCGCCTCGACCGGTATGGCATTTGCCATTGGTAGCAATTTACCAGCCACGGTAGAGCATATCAAACAATGGGTAAAGACCTTAGAAGCCAAGGGCTTTCAACTCGTACCAGTAAGCGCCAAAGTAAAGCACGACCTCAAAACCGATATCAGCACGATCGACAATTAGGCAATCAGGCCGGGTTACCGAATAAAGCATAAGAAGCATAACGCTGCTTCAGTTGCAAAAATATTGTAGGAAGAAGTGGGTGAAGCGAACGGAATGTTCGTGAACACGCTTATGACGCCCAAGATTGAAGCAAATGGAGCAGAACGGTGCTTCAGCTGCGAAAATATTGTAGAAATAGGCGCGTGAAGCGAACAAAAAGTTCGTGAGCGCGCATATGACGCCCAAGATTGAAGCAAATGGAGCAGAACGGTGCTTCAGTTGCGAAAATATTGTAGAAATAGGCGCGTGAAGCGAACAAAAAGTTCGTGAGCGCGCATATGACGCCCAAGATTGAAGCAAATGGAGCAGCCCCACATGGATAATTTGGAATATAGGCCTAATGTTGGTGTGATGGTGGTTAACAAACACGGCAAGGTATGGCTCGGCAAGCGCATACCTAAGGCTAAACATCATGATTTGATAAAGCGGGCGTGGCAAATGCCGCAGGGCGGTGTGGATGAGGGCGAAAATTTGCAGGCGGCGGCATTGCGTGAGCTATATGAAGAAACCGGCATAAAATCGGTCACATTACTCGGCCAAAGTGATGGTTGGATTAAATATGACATCCCCAAGGAATTGGTTGGCCAAGTGTTAAGTGGCAAGTTTAAAGGCCAAAAACAAATGTGGTATTGCTACCGGTTTGATGGCGATGACAGTGAAATTAACTTACAACCAACCGAAGAGCCTGCGGAATTTGAAGCCTGGAGATGGGAAGATGTTGATAAACTGGTCGATTTGATTGTCGAATTTAAACGCGAGGTTTATATAAATGTGACCAAGCAATTTAAACAATACACTCTTTGAGCTTTTGACAGCAGTTAGGTCGTCATCCATGTCTAATATCGAACTGATTATTTTTGATTTTGATGGGGTTATTGTCGATAGCGAACATATCTACAATAAAGCCAACAAAGCCGCCTTCATCCATGCGGGCATAGTCATGTCAGACCATGAGGTGAACACCCGGTTTATCGGCATGGACTTTGGCAGTATGTTAGACATGTTCACCAATGATTATGGCGCTGAACGTACTCTACTTTACAAAAACCATGTAGATGTGGAATCCAGACGATTAATAGACCAAGAATTGGCAGCGATACCGCACATCATCGAATTTTTAGAAACCACCCATTTGCCATATTATATTGCCTCTAACGCCCATACAGAATGGACCGAGCATAAAATACAACTCTTGGACATTGGGCATTTATTTGGCGATATATTGGTTGGCACCAACAGTGTACCCAAGCCAAAACCCGCGCCCGATATGTTCAAATTGGCCGCCGACAAAGCCGGAATTGCCTATGACAAATGCGTGGTGATTGAAGACGGCATATATGGCATCCAAGCCGCCAAACATTTGGGCATGGCACCACTTGGCTTTACCGGCCAAATATTTAAATTGCCAAACCACCACGAAACCCTGACCCAAGCCGGGGCTATTTTGACCTTTGACGACATGCGCAAATTGCCCAACATCATTGCCGGGCTATAAATGCCCAAAATAGAACTGATAATATTCGATTTTGATGGGGTTATTGTCGATAGCGAGGCTTTATCATCTGCCGTGCATGCCCAAACATTACAGCAAATTGGCGTGCCGCTAACCCATGCGGATATCGACAAACATTATACCGGCTTGGACTTTGCCAGCATGATGCAGAAAATATCGGCTGAACATGGCGATGTCAAAGCCGCCGCCTTCGCCGCCACCATCGAAGCCAATTACGCCCAAATAATGCGCAATGAATTGCAATTAATGCCGCATATATTCAGCTTTCTGCAGACCACCAAGCTGAAATTTTGCATTGGCTCCAACAGCAAAATGCAGCGCTTAAAGACCAACCAACAAGCCACCAATATCGACGCTATTTTTGCCAACAAAACCTTCAGCGCCGACATGGTGGCAAACCCAAAACCAGCCCCAGACTTGTTTCTATACGCCGCCGAAAAAATGGCCGTAAGTGCCAAAAACTGTGTGGTAATAGAAGATGGCGCCCACGGCATAAAGGCTGCCAGCACCGCGGGGATGAAGTCTATCGGCTTTGTAGGCGGCTCCCACTGCAATGATGGCCACGCACAGCGATTATTGGATGCAGGCGCGCTACAAGTATTCAGCGATATGCGTGAATTGCCCAAAATTATAAACAATCTCTAACCAGCACCTTCCTCATGGTAAAAAGGGCGAGCCAATTTATTGGCGAACTTGGCCACTGAGGCCCGCCCGTTAGGGCGTAGCAAGAGAGCGGAGCGAATGCACGCAGTGTTAGGCAAAAAATTGCACGCAGTGCTAAGCAAACAGCGAAAAAAGCCCACATAAATTATGTGGGCTTGTAAATTTGTGTAACAAATTTTTAGAGTGTTTCTAATATTTCATTCAACTGATTGAGCGAATAAGCCAACGCGGCTTTCGCCGTATCTTCGGCCGCATTTTCAAGCGCAGCTTCGACATTTTTAATCTCGGCATCGAGCAGGTCTTTGGTCAAATCTTCCACTTTAACCGATTGTTCGGCAAGCACTGACAGGCCTTTATCGCCAACTTCGGCAAAGCCGCCTTTGACAAAAAAGCGCTCGGTGTTTGAGCCATTTACCACTTCTAAAAAGCCAACCCGCAAAGTGGACATCATTGGTGCGTGATTAATGAACACACCAAAATCGCCTTCTGTGCCGGGCACAACCACCGAGTCAACAGACTCGGAGATTAGCAATTTAGCAGGTGAAACAAGTTCAAAATTTAGTTTTTCAGCCATATTGGCCTCCTTAAAGATTATATAGCGGGCATTTACCCCCGCTAAATATCAAACTAAGCAGCTTCAGCAGCCATTCTCTCGGCTTTTTTAATCGCATCTTCAATGGTACCAACCATATAGAATGCAGCCTCTGGCAGATGATCATAATCGCCATCAACCAAGCCTCTAAAGCCTTTTACGGTGTCTTCGATTTGTACAAACACGCCTTTAACACCGGTAAACACTTCAGCCACATGGAAAGGTTGGCTCAAGAAACGTTCAATCTTACGAGCGCGGGTCACGGTTGTTTTGTCTTCTTCTGACAGCTCATCCATACCCAAAATCGCAATGATGTCTTGCAATGATTTGTATTTTTGTAGTGTTTCTTGAACATCACGAGCGGTATCATAATGCTCTTTACCAACAACCCGTGGGTCAAGAATACGCGATGTAGAATCTAACGGATCCACAGCCGGGTAAATGCCTTTTTCGGCGATAGAACGGTTAAGCACAGTGGTCGCATCCAAATGGGCAAATGATGACGCAGGCGCTGGATCGGTAAGATCATCCGCCGGTACATACACAGCTTGCACTGAAGTGATTGAACCTTTTTGAGTGGTCGTAATGCGCTCTTGCATTGCGCCCATTTCGGTTGCCAATGTTGGCTGATAGCCAACAGCAGAAGGAATACGGCCTAACAAAGCTGACATTTCTGAACCAGCTTGTGTAAAACGGAAAATATTGTCGATAAAGAATAATACGTCTTGGCCTTCATCGCGGAAATGTTCGGCAACAGTTAGACCTGACAAAGCCACACGCGCACGCGCACCTGGAGGCTCGTTCATTTGGCCGTAAATAAGTGCACATTTACTACCTTCAGCGCCATCTTTTTTGTTCACGCCGCTTTCAATCATTTCCCAGTATAGATCGTTACCCTCGCGAGTACGCTCGCCCACACCAGCAAACACTGAATAGCCACCATGGCCAAGTGCGATATTATTAATAAGCTCTTGAATAGTAACGGTTTTACCAACACCAGCGCCACCAAATAGACCCACTTTACCACCTTTAGCATAAGGCGCTAACAAGTCGACCACTTTAATGCCAGTAACCAGCATTTCAGCTTCGGTTGATTGCTCAACAAACGCCGGTGCTTCTTGATGGATGCCACGTCTTTCGGTGGTTTTAATCGGGCCTTTTTCGTCAATCGGCTCACCAATCACATTCATGATCCGTCCCAATGTAGCGTCACCAACTGGTACAGAAATCGCGTCGCCGGTATCGGTTACGGCTTGACCACGGATCAGACCTTCAGTCGCGTCCATGGCAATGGTACGCACTGTGTTTTCGCCCAAATGTTGCGCCACTTCTAATACAAGGCGGTTGCCATTGTTATCGGTTTCTAGCGCGTTAAGAATATTTGGCAAGTCACCTTCAAATTGCACGTCAACAACCGCGCCAATAATTTGGGTTATAATGCCTTTAGCATCTTTGTTGGCCATAATTTTGTCTCCAACCTCTAGTTAAGCGCTTCTGCGCCGGAAATAATTTCAATAAGCTCTTTTGTAATCTGTGCTTGACGTTGACGGTTATATGTTAGTCTTAACTTGTCAATCATCTCACCCGCATTACGTGTCGCATTATCCATAGCTGTCATTTTAGATCCCATCTCACCAGCTCCATTTTCAAGTAGAGCTGTAAAGATCTGTACTTTCAAATTGGTCGGAAGAAGGCTTTCTAAAATGGCTTCTTGTGAAGGTTCATACTCATATGAAGCAGTGTTACCACCATCATCATCAGAAGATGTATCTTCAAATTCAGCCGGAATAAGGCTTATACGTGTTGGCGTTTGAGTCAGCACACTTTCAAATTTTGAGTAGAATAACGAGCAAACATCAAAGTCACCAGCCGCAAACATATCCAATATCCTGTTACCAGCTTGGTCAGCAATGTCATAGGTTAGTTTGTCTACCAAAATTTTATCGAGATAATTAGCTTCATATTGGCGCTTCATCACTTCAAAGCCTTTTTTACCAATGTAAAAGATTTTGACATCTTTGCCATCGGCCATAAGCTCATTAGCATGTTTACGCGCCAATTTTGCGATGTTATTGTTAAAGCCACCACAAAGACCACGTTCTGCCGTGCAAACTATAAGTAAATGCGCTTGATCTTTACCATTACCTGATAAAAGTTGTGGCGCACCCGTATCATCTTTATACGCGGCCGCAAGGCTGCCTAAAACGGCACCCATACGTTCTGCATAAGGACGTGCAGCTTCAGCAGCTTCTCGCGCTTTGCGCAATTTAGCTGAAGCCACCATTTGCATAGCACTGGTAATCTTCTGCGTAGAGGTAACACCCGCAATTCGATTTTTTAAATCTTTAAGACTGGCCATGCCCGCCCTTTCAATTTAAGTTACGCGAATGAAGCCGAAAAGGCCTCAACAGCAGATTTAATGTCAGCAGTTAGCTCTTTAGACAGTGCTTGCTCTTTGGCAATCGCATCTAAAATACCTTGATGTTTGTCGTGGAAGAAACGCAATAGGCCTTCTTCAAAACGTCCAACATCTTTGGTGTTTATTTTATCTAAATAACCGTTCACGCCCGAAAAGATAGACACAACTTGTTCTGGCACCGACAAAGGCGAGAATTGAGGTTGTTTCAACAATTCAGTTAAGCGTTCACCACGGCGAAGTAGTTGTTGTGTAGAGGCATCAAGATCTGATCCAAACTGCGCAAACGCAGCCATGTCACGATATTGAGCCAACTCACCCTTAATAGGGCCAGCCACTTGCTTCATAGCTTTAACTTGTGCGGCACTACCCACACGAGACACTGACAAACCAACGTTTAGCGCCGGGCGAATGCCTTGGAAGAATAAATCTGTTTCCAAGAAAATCTGACCATCGGTAATTGAAATCACGTTAGTCGGAATATAAGCCGCCACGTCATTGGCTTGGGTTTCAATGATCGGCAACGCCGTCATTGAGCCTAGGCCGTGATCTTCGTTCAACTTAGCTGAACGTTCGAGCAAACGGGAATGAAGGTAGAACACGTCACCAGGATAAGCTTCACGTCCAGGTGGACGGCGTAGCAATAATGACATTTGGCGATAAGCCACAGCATGTTTAGACAGATCATCAAATGTGATCAAAGCATGCATGCCATTATCGCGGAAATATTCGCCCATTGTAGAGCCGGTATATGGCGCTAGATATTGCAATGGTGCAGAGTCAGACGCGGTTGCAGCAACAACGATTGAATATTCCATCGCGCCATGTTCTTCAAGAACTTTAACGAATTGTGCTACGGTTGAGCGTTTTTGACCAATAACCACATAGATGCAATATAATTTCTTATATTCATCATCACCTTCGTGATCAGCTTTTTGGTTCAAAATGGCATCCAGCGCAATGGCTGTTTTACCGGTTTGACGGTCACCAATGATAAGCTCACGTTGGCCACGGCCAATCGGGATAAGTGCATCAATGGCTTTAAGGCCAGTTTGCATTGGTTCATGCACTGATTTACGTGGCAAAATGCCCGGGGCTTTAACATCCACACGGCTCATTGTTACGTTTTCAATTGGGCCTTTGCCATCAATTGGGTTACCTAGAGCATCAACAACACGGCCAAGAAGACCTTTGCCTGTTGGTACTTCCACAATCGCACCAGTACGTTTTACTGTGTCACCCTCTTTAATGTCACGGTCACTACCAAAGATAACAACACCAACATTATCAGATTCTAGGTTAAGCGCCATGCCGCGAACACCACCAGGGAATTCGACCATTTCGCCAGCCTGAACGTTATCTAGGCCATAAACACGGGCGATACCATCACCAACGCTTAAGACTTGTCCAACCTCAGAAACTTCGGCTTCTGCGCCAAAATTTTGAATCTGTTCTTTGAGGATTGCGGAGATTTCCGCGGCTTTGATTTCCATTAGCCAACCTCTTTCATCGCAAGTTTAAGATTATTGAGTTTAGTGCGTAATGAATTGTCGACCAATTTACTACCCACCTTTACGCGAAGCCCGCCCAAAATTGCCGGATCAACCGACAATTCTAATTGAACTTCTTTTCCTACAGCGTCTTTCAACGCTATCTTGAGTGCATCGGTTTGGCCTTTAGTAAGCTTTACCGCACTTAAAACCTCGGCCGTCACTTCGCCTTTTTCAAGGGAAACTAAGCCGCGATATGCTTTGATAATTGCATCTATCGCAAATAGACGACGATTTTGAGCAATTAAATTAATGAAATTTGCAGTTAAACCCTTAAGGCCTACTTTTGCAACAATGGCAGCAATGGCTGCGCTTTGTTGTTCTGCCGTGAACACAGGCGACTTTACCAAACGTGTAAGCTCTGCATTTTCGACAATTAATTGACCAAAGCTATAGAGCTCATCGCCAATTTTATCCAATTGTTTAGCTTGTTTTGCCAAATCAAAAAGGGCGGTCGCATAGCGACCTGGCATACCAGAAATAATCGATTGAGTATTTGACACGTACCAGCCTTTTATTGTGTTAGTGGTTTACCACATGTTTTATTATTTATTGCAGTTAAATTAAAGTCAGCCATTGGTATGACATTATAATTAATCCGCTTAAGTTGGGCTTCATCTAACATACATAGATGCGCGGCGCAATATAGTGAAGCCAAGATTTGACAAAAAATCAACAATTTTTAGGGTTTTACACTATATAAATGAAATGACCGCGCTATAGAGCATTCGCAGCGCCATCAGGCTGAGAATCAGCGTGATGCCAGTTTGGAAATATTTTTGCGGTAAGCTTTGTAAAATTCTGCGGCCAAACATAGTGCCGACAAACCCCGCGCCCACCATGAGCGCCAAAAAAACCACCCACGCGCCAAACTGAAACCCCAAAAACCCAAAAATAACAATTTTCAGCCCATGCTGCACCACTAATAGCGAACCATGAGTGCCAGATATTTGTTGTTTTTCCATGGTTTTGCGCGGCAATAACGCCATTGCCAACGGCCCAGTGGCGCCAATAAACATGGTGGCAAAAGTTGTGATAACCCCGCCCAACACATAGCCAAACTTGCCGAGTTTTAGGTTTTTGGGTTTAGGCCCCCAAGTGATGTATAAAATAAACAGGCCTAAAATGCCCAACAACACCCCTTCTGGCAACGCCACCACAAATTGCCCACCGATAACCGCGCCGATAACCGCGCCGATGCAAAAATAACCGCATATATGCCAAATAATATGCTGGCGCATTAACAGCGTACGGCCAGTATTGCTGCCCAATTGAACGACCGCATGCACCGGAATGACCACCGCAACTGGCAAAAAATTGACCAAAAGCGCCAGCATGATAACCCCGCCACCCAAACCAAATGCCGCCGTGATGGCAGATGTGAACATAGATGAAATGATGAGCGTGATGGCGGCAGTGCTAGAAAGAATTTCGGGCCAAAAGCCCATGCCGATAAGTTCTGATAACATATATACCTCAGTAAATTAGCTGAGATATAGCTTTATTACCCCCATTTATCAAAACATTCTTTGCGGGTCATGTTATCGGTTTTGGCAGTGAGTTCAATATAGTTGGGTTTAATGTCAATAAAATATTGAGTTTTGAGGTCAAAACTGGCTTTGTCATCAAACAGGCCTGCCGCCAATGAATATTGCGGCGCTGATTTTGTTTTATAATAAATATTGCTGCCACATTGGTTGCAAAAACCACGTTGCGCCCAAGCAGAACTATCGTAAATTTTTATATTATCCGCACCTTTGAAATCTATCTCACCATTATAATGCACGCAGGTGAAAAACGATGACGATATTTTTTGACAAGACGCACAATGGCATGCTGTCACCGCCGTATCTTTAAGCTCAACCTCAAAACTAACCGCCCCACAATCGCAACTGGCCTTATGAATTTTTGACATATATATAACCCTCTAATTAAGTATGATGACATATGAATAGCAGAAGCATGCTGACACTATTTGTCAGTATGCTGAGTTATCCCAAGAAACAGGCTCAGAATTTGCATCCAGCTCCCGCATCCACACAACGTGCCATCCAGTGAGCGCGACAGCAGCCGTTCGAAGCCGCTGCCAACTAACGCGCGGAGGCTAGAGAGGCAAAGCCGAGCGCACGCAAGTGCTAACAGAGAGGCTAAAGCCGAACGTATAAATGCAAGCACCCCTGTATATGCAGGAGCGCTAACTGTCTTTTGTCTTTACAGCCTCAACCGCTAGCTCAGCCTCTGAAACTCTTGCGCAAAATTTCAACAGCACAATCTTTCAGCCACCACCGGGCAGCGCTCCTGCCAACACACTGGAAGTTTGCATTTATACGTTCGGCTTTAGCCTCTCTGTTAGCACTTGCGTGCGCAGCCCCTTGCTCCGCAAGTGTCAGCTAGCCTCCGCGCGTTGGCCACAGAGTTTGCCTTGATGCTTCTGGGCGCACTCGCCGAATCGCAGGGATTCTTGCGGGCAGATAGATATGCTGAGGATACTGTAGAGGTAGCCGGAAATTTTGAGTTTTTATTTTTGCTCAGAAGAAACTATACGGATCAGTATCGACCTGAACCTTTAAATCACCCGTTGGCTTCAACGTCAGCATGCCGCTTTTAAGCCAATCCTGCATTTTGAAGCCTTTGGGGGCGCGGGCTAGGATGCGCACTCTGTGGCGGCCGCGTATAAAACCCATTGGCGCTGGGGCGGGGCCTAAAATCACCACACCGGTTATTTTTGGCGCTTCACTTATCATCGCGCGGGCAAAATCGAACGCCTTTTTTTGCTGTTTGGATGACACTATAAGCGCCGCCAAACGCCCAAATGGCGGCAGGCCAGCCAGCTCTCGGCCATGGGCTTCGGCTTTGTAAAACGCGTCTCTATCTTGCGCGATCATCGCCCGCATAACCGGGCTTTGCGGCGCATAAGTTTGCAGCAATACACTGCCTTGTTTTTGCTCTCGCCCTGCCCGGCCTGCCACTTGATTAAGCAACTGATAAGTGCGTTCGCCGGCGCGTGGGTCGCCATTCTCTAAGCCCAAATCGGCATCGACCACGCCGACCAAAGTTAAATGCGGAAAATGATGACCCTTGGCAATCATCTGCGTGCCGATGATGATGTCGCAATCGCCATTGGCAATGCTGTTGAGGCGTTTTTGCAATGCGGCTACATTCATTTGAATGTCGGATGATAGTAATTCGATTTTTGCCTCGGGAAATTGCGCTTCGGCTTCCTCAAATATCCGCTCAACACCGGGGCCGCAAGCGACCAATTTATCCTCGGCTTTGCATTGTGGGCAATTGTGCGGTTTTTGAACAGATATGCCGCAATGATGGCACATAAGGCGGTTATTATAACGGTGTTCGACCAGCCAAGCATCGCATTGCGGGCAGGCGAAACGGTGGCCACAAGCGCGGCATAATGTTAGCGGCGCGTAGCCACGGCGATTTAAGAATAACAAGCTTTGCTCACCCAACGCCAGCTTGGCTTGCATGGCTTTAATTAGTGGCTCGGATAAGAATTTTTGGCTCTCTAGCGCGTGGTCGCGCAAATCCACGGCATGCACCTGCGGCATGGTTGCCCCGCCATGGCGTTTATCCAGCGTTAAATGGGTATAACGGCCATTTTTGGCGTTTAAAAAACTTTCTAACGACGGTGTGGCTGATGCCAAAACCAAAGGAAAACCGCACATATTGGCCTTGACCACCGCCATATCGCGCGCGTGATACATCACCCCGCTATCTTGCTTATAAGCGCCGTCATGCTCTTCATCGACCACCACCAGACCAAGATTATCGAACGGCAAAAACAACGCCGACCGCGCGCCGATAACAATTTTGGCTTGCCCCGATGCCACCGCCCGCCACACCCGCTCACGCGCGCCTTTGGCCAGGCCGCTATGCCACGGAGCTGGTTCGACCCCAAAGCGGTTTTCGAACCTTTGTAAAAAATCCACCGTAAGCGCGATTTCGGGCAGCAATACCAAGGCCTGTTTGCCTTGCTCCATCACTTTGGCAATGGCGGCAAAATATACCTCGGTTTTGCCACTGCCGGTTACGCCATCTAGCAAAAAACATTCGAATTTTTTGGCCGCAATGGCCTCGCATATTTGGCTAGCGGCGCTATTTTGGTCATCGGCCAACGAAGCTAGGTTATGATCGGTCTTAGGGGTTTTAAACTTGGCAAATTTTGGCATTTGGGCTGTAGATAACGCACCCATTTTAACCAGACCATCGACCACACCAACACTTACATCGGCCAGTTTTGCCAGCTCGGTTTTGCGCATTGTCTCGCCGACCTCCGCGATGTCTAACACTTTTGTGCGGGCTTTGGTGGCGCGTTCAACTATGCCGCTGCCGAGTTTAACCGCATCGATATGTTGCACGGGGCCGATGGCCTCTGGTACATTCATCACCAAACGCAAGCCCATGCCTTTAGGGCTTATGTAATAATCGCAAACCCAGTTGATGAATTTCATTAAATCTAGTGGTAAGGGTTTCATATCCACGCGCGAGATTATCGACTTTAGCTTAGATTTTGAGGTGTTTTTTAAAAACCCATCATCAGAACCATCATTTATCCACACCACACCGGTTATTTTACGGCTACCCAACGGCACTTGCACAAAATCGCCGACATCTGCATAGACATCATCGGGCAACAGATAAGAATAAGCGTCGGCAACCGCAAGCGGCAACAATACTTTTACGATGGTCATTTATCTGCGCCTTTCGCTGGGTTAGAATCGGCCGTTTCACATAGAATATATAGTTTATAGTCGATATTTATCTATGCAAAAACTAAAAATTGGCATAAAACAGCACTCGTAACTAATTTAAGGAAAAAACCATGAAATTTTTTATCGATACAGCCGATGTGGCCGCCATTAAAGAACTGGACGAAACCGGCCTTGTAGACGGTGTGACCACCAACCCATCGCTTATTTTTAAATCTGGCCGCGACTTTAAAGAAGTTGTCAAAGAAATTTGTGGTTTTATAGATGGCCCCGTGAGCGCCGAAGTGGCATCTATGGAATATGAGCAAATGATGAAAGAAGCCGAAGTTTTGCGCAAACTGGCTGACAATGTATGTGTTAAATTGCCACTAACATTTGATGGGTTACGGGCTTGCCGGGCGCTAACTAACGATGGCACGCAAACCAATGTAACTTTGTGTTTTAGCGCCAACCAAGCGCTGCTAGCTGCCAAAGCCGGCGCGACATTTGTATCGCCATTTATTGGCCGTTTAGATGACATAAACATTGATGGCATGGAATTGATTGAAGACATTAGAACCATATTTGACAATTATGCGTTTAAAACTGAAATTCTGGCCGCGTCTATCCGCTCGGCTAACCATGTGAAACAATGTGCATTGGCCGGCGCTGATGTTTCGACCATTCCGCCTAACGTAGCCAAAGGCTTGGTTAAACATGTGCTGACCGACCAAGGCCTTGCTGGCTTTGAACGCGATTGGGCAGCCACCGGCCAAAAAATTATATAAAGCTTCGAGCCAACACAAACTTAGTTTTGTGTTGGCCATTAAACCAAGCTCCGACCAGTTGTTGGCAATAGAACCGAATATACGCTGGTCGAGGCGGTGATGAATAGGCGGTTCAACTTCGGCCCGCCAAAACATAGGTTAGATACCTCTTCAGGTATAAATATTTTGCCCAACAGCGTCCCATCCGGGTGGTAACAATGCACACCATCTTTTGCGCTGGTCCAAATACGGCCTTGCGCGTCAAGTCGAAAACCGTCAAAAACGCCGTTTTCGCATTCTGCAAATATTTCCCCACTGCTTAAGCTTCCATCCGCTGCGACTTCGAACACCCTTATATGGCGTTCCCCGCTTTGATAACGGGTGCCGCCGGAATCCGCAATATAAAGCAATTTTTGATCAAGCGAAAAGGCCAAGCCGTTGGGACAGGCAAAGTCAGTAGTGACTTTTGTGATGATTCTAGTTTCAGGATTTAGTCGATAGACATGTTCGCCGTCGAGCTCAGGTTCGGCCTGAAACCCCTCATAATCTGATTCAATACCATAGCTAGGGTCAGTGAACCAAATGGAGCCATCTGAATGCACCACCACGTCATTTGGGCTATTGAACCGCTTGCCGTCAAAATGGCTGGCTAAAGTGGTGGCGGAGCCGTCATGTTCTATGCGGGTAACCGACCTTGTGCCATGTTCGCAGGCAATAATCCGCCCTTGGCCATCGAGCGTCGCGCCGTTGGTATAATAGCCTAAACCGCTGCGAATATCGCCGATAGCACCCGTCAGCTCATCCCATCGGAGCCGCCTATCATTGGGTATGTCGCTCCAAATTAAGCAGCGGAATGCCGGTGAGTAAACCGGACCTTCTGTCCAGCGCCCGCCGGTCCAAATCTGCTCAATAGCTTCGTCAAGTTTTACGCTTCTGCGAAAGCGATCATCTCTAATCTCATAATTTTTGGTTTTGGTTATCATCTTTTCACACTCCGATAATTATGCTATTGATTTAATAGCAAATAGCACATCTGCTATGGAAAGTATAGCATAATGACCGACATACCAAGACCCGGCCAGCCCGTTCGCGGTTCTCGCAGTGGCGCACCAATTATGGCATTGTTCGATTTAATCGGCCGCCGATGGGCAATGGGCGTTTTATGGACACTCGCCGAGATTGGACCATCAACATTTCGCCACTTGCAAGAAAAATGCGAAACCATCTCACCCGCGGTTTTGAATCAACGGCTCAAAGAACTCAAAGCTGCGGGTTTGGTGCATCGCGTCGAGCAAGGTTATGCGGTTACCCAATTGGGCAAAGACCTATACCTACATCTTGTGCCCTTGGGGCAAGTTGCCAAGGTTTGGGCAGAAAATCTTGCCGAGGAACCTCTGCATTCATAAAGCTTCGAGCTAGCGGAAACCAAAGCAAATATGCAGATGTGTATCTGCTTTTTATTTAACAATTTCATGTTATGAATAGGCATGGCCATAGCGAATAGTGACAAATTAAAACAATTATTATCTGAGCCAGATGGTGTGCTGGCCGAGTGTGATGGTGCGACCAACAAATATTTGCGCCAATGGCTTATTTGGCTGATAAGCGAAAAACGTTGCAGCCCCAAAACCATTGATGCCTATTTGGCTGACATAAAAAATTTCTTTGTATTTTTGACCTATCATCTGGGTCAATATGCCGACATGAAGTCGCTCGAGCAGCTAAAATTGCAAGATTTCAGAGCCTATTTAGCCTATAGAAAATCAAGCGGATTAGAAGCGCGATCGATGGCGCGTAACTTATCGACCCTAAGGTCATTCTTTAGATATTTAGAGAAAAACAACATTCTCATTAACGGCCATATTAAAACCATCCGCTCGCCCAAAATTGGCCATAGCTTGCCCAAACCTCTAAGCGTGGATATGAGCAAAAAACTCATTGCCGAGGTTAAAAACTTAAGCCGGGGCAAAATTACGGCCGATGATGACTGGGTTGATGCCCGTGACATGGCGGTGTTGATTTTGCTATATGGTTGCGGTTTGCGCATATCCGAAGCTTTGGGCTTAAATGGCAAAGACCTATATGGGGTGAATTCTGGGGTGATGAATATTTTGGGCAAGGGCAACAAAACCCGGCTGGTGCCCATATTACCCGTTGCCGTCGAGGCAATAGCCGCTTACCAAAAAATCTGCCCTTATGTGAGTGACGCGATTGACCCGTTATTTTACGGCGTGCAGGGCAAACGTTTAGGCGCGCGGGCGATACAGAAAAAAACCGAGAAATTGCGTTATCAGCTTGGGCTCCCCGAAAGCGCCACCCCCCACGCCTTGCGCCATAGCTTTGCCACCCATTTGCTAACCGCTGGCGGTGATTTGCGCACCATTCAAGAATTATTAGGCCATGCCAGCCTTTCGACCACCCAGATATATACCGAGGTGAATGCCGATTATTTACGCAATATCCATGAACTGGCGCACCCCAGAAACAGATAGAGAAACAGGTGGAGAATTACGCGAACAAACACGGTTTCAGATCGGTAAATAAACTTGATCTAACCCATCAACATTATTTAGATGACAGGCTCAAAAAAACACATATATTACAATCCATGTCAGAAAACAACATCCTAAAATCACCTACCAAAATTGACCCCGTTGGCATCGCTTTCGCATTGCTCGGAGCGGCTTTGTTTTCGCTCAAGCCGGTATTGATTAAATTACTCTATGCCGAAGGGGTGCAGACTGAAATCATCATCATTTGGCGGATGATAATATCATTGCCGATATATGTAATTATTGGCTATATGGTGTATCGCAGCCGCGTAGGCCAAGTTAAATTTACTGCCAAATTACTATTACAGACCGGCCTAATCGGCATATTGGGCTATTATGTTGCCACCTATTTTGATCTGGTCGGCATCCAATATATCAGCGCCCAGTTAGAACGCATTGTCCTGTTCACCTACCCGACCTTTGTGGCCATTTTGGGTTATATTTTTTACCGCGAGAAAATATCGCTAAAACAATTTGCCGCCATGATATTGGCCTATATCGGCATTGCCATTATGTTTGGCAACGAGCTGAACACTGTTGGTGATGACGCGCTAAAAGGCGGGCTATGGGTGTTGGCCGCGGCGTTGGCATTTGCCTGTTATATGTTGTTTCAAAAATCGCCCATTAAAGTGATGGGCAGCCGCATGTTCACCTCCATCGCTATGGTGGCGGCCTCGCTGGCCATATTCACCCATGGGGCATTTTCGAGCGGGTTAGAATTTACCAATATCAGCCTTTATGTATTTTGGCTTAGTTTTGTAACCGCCATTATTTGCACGGTTATCCCATCTTATTTATTGGCCGAAGCGGTCAGCCGCATTGGCAGTGGCCCGACCTCGATATCCATCGGCATCGGGCCGATATTTACCAGTATTTTTGCGGTGTTGAGCCTAGGTGAAAGCTTTACCATTTATCACTTAGCCGGCACTATATTGGTGATTATCGGCATTTATTTATTGAGCCAAGTTAAGAAATAGATTTTGCATTTGCGGCTGAACCGATGGATGATCTGGCGTTAAATGCGTGCAGCTCATCATTGACCAAATTGTGCAGCATATCTATGCCAATGTCGCTGTCATTCAAGCACGGGATAAAACTAAACTCTGTGCCGCCGGCATTGA
Source organism: Hyphomicrobiales bacterium (assembly GCA_013214705.1). Taxonomy (GTDB): domain Bacteria; phylum Pseudomonadota; class Alphaproteobacteria; order Rhizobiales; family OSC116; genus OCS116. Next base: position 172,044 of record JABSRZ010000006.1, on the reverse strand, counting down.
TGAAATCGGCTTTGATTTCCATACATATTTCTTCGAGTGTTTCTAAACAATCGGCACTAAAACCGGGGGTTATAACCGCTAGTTTTTTAACCCCCTGGCTGGCTAATTTTTTAACTGTTGCCAAGGTATACGGCTGCAACCATTTGGCTTTGCCAAACCGGCTTTGAAAACTGGTGACCACGCCATCGGCGCCCAAGCCCAAACGTTCAGCTAACAGGCGCGAGGTTTTTATGGCTTGGCAATAATACGGGTCGCCATTGGTTAATGAGGTTGCGGGCAACCCATGGAAGCTGGCCAAAATAGCATCGGGTTTAAAATTGGTTTTATAAAAATGCTCCAAACTGCTTTTTGCCAAGGCATCTATATAATAAGCGTGGTCGAAATAGGCTGGTAAAACCGATATAGCCGGTTGCCAACGCATATGTTTTATCACTCGGTTGACCTCATCCACCGCCGTTGCGGTGGTGGTAGCGCTATATTGCGGGTATAAAGGCACCAGTAATATTCGGTCGCAACCTTGTTGTTTAAGATTGTTAATTTTGCTCTCGATAGACGGGTTGCCATAACGCATTGCCCATTGCACGATGACATCATCAGATCCGATGCGCTCATTTAGCCGGTGAAATTGACCTCTGGTGATGATGCGCAGGGGCGAATCATTTAGTGATTTATTCCATATTTTCTTATAATTTTCGGCCGATTTTGGGGCTTTGAAAACACTGATAAAACCATATAATAACGGCAGCCATAAAATGCGCGGCAATTCCACAACTTTAGGGTCAGATAAAAACTCGCGTAGATATTTTTTGACATCGGCTACGCTGGTGCTATCTGGCGTGCCCAAATTGACCAATAATACGCCCATTTTGCCGCCTTGTGTGGCCAGATGATGTTGCGGCATAAACTCGGTGACATTGCGGCTGGCTTGTTGTGCCTCTTCTTGCAACAGACGTGACGATTTAACAAATTCCAACATATTGTTATGATCATCATCTGTTTGCATTAAACGCCCAACTTTATAATTTATCCAACCTATATATCAGCAACATATAGGGGCGTAAACTTATATTAGCAAGAGCTCGCCTGCCAAATTGTCGCAGCAAGCTCAGGTGATATAGCTTCGAGCCAGAAAATGTGAAACATTTGTGTTGCGAACAAGCCAATTTATAATGCTTCGAGCCAGCAAATGTGAAACATTTGTGTTGCGAACAAGCCAAATTATAATGCTTCGAGCCAGCAAATGTGAAACATTTGTGTTGCGAACAAGCAGGCAAAACCCCACAATTGTGGGGTTTATATCAAGAGTAAATATAATCTGGCAACCATGTTGATATTTCTGGGAAGAACCACAACAATACCAAGGCAAATAATTGGATAAACACAAATGGGATAACGCCTTTGTAAATATCGGTGGTTTTTACGCTTGGCGGCGCCACACCCCGCAGATAGAATAATGCAAACCCAAATGGTGGGGTTAAAAAGCTGGTTTGCAGGTTAATCGCCATCATAACGCCCAACCATACCGGGCTCATATAAACCCCCGGGGCGATTTCCATTTGCAACAATATCGGCGCCACAATGGGCACAACAATGAACACAATTTCCAAGAAATCGAGGAAGAAGCCCATCACAAACATAACCACCATAACCAATAAAATAGCCCCAACCGTGCCACCCGGCAGGTCAACTAAAATGTCGGCAATATAATCATCGCCACCAAAACCACGGAAGGCTAAGGAAAATAGCGCCGCGCCAACCAAAATTACAAACACCATCGAAGATATTTTTAAAGTCGAGCGCATAACGCTGACCAAAATGGGGTTATTGGTTCGGTCTAAATGGCTAAATGTGCGCAATATGCCCAACCACACCGCATAAATCAGCAGAGCTGACATGAATAAACAGATGCCAATGGCAACTTTATCGCCAAACGGAATCACCGTCCGCGACACTCGTAAATCATAATATTGGGCGATGGTTAGCATCACAATTAAAGCCAAACCACCAACCAAAATCATCCGGCCTTTTTCGGGCGAGACGCGGTAACCGGCCAATAATAGCGAACCAACACTACCCACCGCTGCGGCTTCTGTTGGTGAGGCCAAACCACCCAAAATAGAGCCTAAAACCGCTAATATTAGAATCAGTGGTGCAAAAAGTGACGACAATAGCGAGCGAATAAACGCAGCTTTATCTTGCGTTTCTAGCTCATCGCGTGGGATCGGTGGCACTTTATGTGGCCACATAACCGCATAAAATATTTGGTACAATATATACATGCCGACCAGCATTAAACCCGGGAATAACGCACCGGCAAATAAGTCATTGGCAGTGATGGTATCGGGGCTGAAAATGCCCATAGAAAACTGAGCCGTTTGGTAGCTATTAGACAATTGTTCGCCCAGCAAAACCAGCACAATAGACGGCGGAATTATCTGCCCCAATGTACCAGATGCGGCAATGGTGCCGGTGGCCAATGTGACGCTATAACCACGCTTTAACATGGTTGGCAAACTAAGCAAACCCATAGTGACCACGGTGGCCCCCACAATGCCGGTAGATGCCGCCAACAGCGCGCCCACTATACATACGCTAAACGCCAAACCGCCGGGCAAAGAGCCAAATAAACGCCCCATATTGTCGAGCAATTCCTCGGCCACGCGCGAGCGCTCCAGCATCACGCCCATAAACACAAATAGCGGCACAGCCACCAGCACTTCATTGGTCATCGTGCCAAATATACGCTGTGGGAATGCGCCAAGTAGGCTTAAATCAAACACGCCCATGGCCGCACCGATAAAGGCAAACACAGCGCCCGTACCACTAAGCACAAACGCCACCGGAAACCCGGTTAATAACAAGCCAAACGCGGTGAAAAACATCAGGCCTAATAACATTTCTGGTGAAATCATGAAAGATGATCCTGTTCTGCCAATTCGGCACGATATTCTTCGGAGAGGAATTCATCTTCCTCTAAATCATCATAATGATCGCCTTTGCCGGCGCGGTATAAAATGGCTTTTATGGCCAAAGATGCGCCTTGCAATGACATTAACAATGCAAATGCCCAAATAACCGTTTTTAATAAATATTTAGCGTCCAGACCATTGGTCTCAGTCGAGCCTTCAAACACCGCCCAACTATTCATGACATAATCAAAGGAGTAATAAAAAATTAAAACACATATAGGTATGAGATATAAAACACTGCCCAACAAATCGACCAAGGCTTTATTTTTTGGCTTGGCATCGCGGTAAAATACATCCACCCTGACATGTTCATTATGCAATAATGTATAACCTGCACCTAGCATAAATATAATGCCGTGCAAATACCATATACTCTCTTGCATGGGGATGAAACTAACCGAAAAAACATAGCGAAAAATAACCACAAAAAACTGAGTAAGCACCATTAACAATGTGAGCCATGCCACACCGCGTCCGATAATATCGTTTAGGGAATCTATTTTTTTGCTGATGGCGTCAAGAAATAGCATTGCGCGCTCCAAGCCGTAAATATGATAAAAATCATGCTGCCAAAAGCCTAGGCCTTTGGCAGCATAAATTGATTATTGGTAAAACTTAAAAGTCTACCAATGCCCGTTTGCGCATGTACGAAGCGTCTGAATATTCAGACCATACCAAGGCATCCTTACGGAAAGCCATAAAGCTATCATGAACTTTTTTGGTGATCGCGTCTGTCGCAGCAACTTCGGCCAAAACTTCTTTAGAAGCTTCGCCCATGGCGACAAAGATTTCATCTGAAAACTCACGATAAATAACGCCATGATTGGCCACAAGATTTTCTAGCGCAGCGGTTGATTTGGCGTTATATTCGGCAGATACATTATTGTTAACAGCCAATGCACAAGCGGTTAGGAGAGCTTGCTCAGATGGTGTGAAGGCTTCCCAAACGTCTTTATTAAAGCCAAGAGACAACATTGAACCGGGCTCATGGAAACCTGGGAAATAAGCATTTTTAGCCACTTTATAGAAGCCAAACGCTTGGTCATTCCACGGGCCAACCCATTCTGTAGCATCAATTGTACCAGCTTGTAATGCCGGCATAATTTCTGAACCTGGCAAGGTAACTGGTGTGCCACCAAGTTTAGCATGCACAGCGCCGCCCAAACCGGGAATACGCATTTTAAGGCCTTTGAAATCTTCAATGCTGTTGATTTCTTTGGTAAACCAACCACCCATTTGCACGCCAGTATTTAGGCAAGGCAAACATTTAATGTTAAAGCCGCCTGACACTTCATCCCAAAGCTCTTGGCCACCACCATGCTGAATCCACGCATCCATTTCGTTGGCGGTAAAGCCAAATGGCACCGCAGTAAAAAAGTTAAACGCTTTGCTTTTGCCTTGGTAATAATATTCGGCACTATGATATAAATCGGCAGTACCAGCTTGTACAGCGTCATGACATTCTAGCGCGCCAACCAATTCACCACCACCATAAAGCTTGATGTTAATAGCGCCATCAGAAGCTAAATTCACCCGGTCTACAAATTGTTGTGCACCTGTGCCCAACCCTGGGAAACCTTTTGGCCAACTGGTAACCATTTTAAGATTTTTAACGCCAGCAGCTAGAGCTGGTGTAGTTAGGGTAGCGGCAGTTACGCCAACAGCAGCAACACCTGCACCCCTTAAAAATTTACGACGATCCATTTAATTCTCCCTCAAATTATGGGTCTCGCTATAGATTAAGCCCATAGCGTAGCAATTGTACAATTTATGCCTAAATAAATATATCCCATTTAATACGCAGATGGCTTGCGGAAAACCCGTAGATTGCCGCAAATATGCTTATTTCGATGGTTTATATTCATTCATTTATGTAGTATATGAGCTGCAAAGTTTTTTACAACTGCTAATTAATCCGCTAAAACCGCCATTTAAAACCAAAATTCGAGACATTTATGAACCTGCGCTTAAAGATGATGTTACTCGGCACCATTCCCCTCATCATTGTCATTGGTTTGATATCGCTTATGTTTTTTGTACAGACCCGCTCTTTGGCCGCCAACGAGATAGCATTGATTGAACAAACCCTCATTGATGAAAAAAAGAGCGCATTAAAAAGCCATATCTCACTTGCTCTGGCCGCCATAAAACTAGATTATGAACAAGCTTTGACCGGCGATAAAACCGCTCTTAAACGCATAGCCGAAACCTTGACCAGTATGGAATATGGCGACAATGGATATTTTTATGTCTATGACATTTATGGCACTAACATTGCCCATGCCAAACAGCCATACCGCATTGGCAAAAACTGGATCAGCCTGCAAGATGTGGAAGGCAATCTGGTGATAAGAGATTTGATAGATGCGGCTCTAAATGGTGGCGGCTTTACCCATTATATTTGGGAGCGACCATCGACCCTAAAACCAGCGCCAAAAATTAGTTACAATGTCGAACTTAAGGGTTTAGACTGGGTGTTTGGCACCGGCCTATATGTGGATGATGTGACTGAAAAAACCAAAAGCATCAGAGCCAACGTTAAAGATTCAGTCGAAAATAGCTTATTGTTAACTGGCCTATTGGCCATCATCTCGACTGTGGTGATTTATTTCTTCACCTTTACTTTAAACACCCGCGAATTAGGCTTGGCAGATAGGCGCCTGCAAAAATTAAATGAACGAATTTTAACCACCCAAGAAGAAGAGCGCTCGCGCGTATCCAAAGAATTGCATGACGGCGTAAGCCAACTTATAACCGCCACCCGGTTTGACATCGAACATGCCCGCAAAAAATTAAAAATGAGCGAGGTCGACGAAAAAAATATATCTTCACTTGATGGTGCGCTTAGCAAATTGAGTGGTATAGGCAATGAAATTCGGCGTATTTCGCACGATTTGCGACCGCGTGATTTGGATGAATTAGGCCTATTTGCCGCCATAGAAGCCAGCCTTGCCGAACTTAACCATTGCGGCGACACTATATTTGAGTTTGAATATAAAGGTGACGCTGAACGCCTGCCGACCCCTATCTCAAACACTCTTTTTCGGGTTTTTCAAGAGGCAACCACCAACATCATCAAACACGCCAGAGCGCAGTATGTGTGGATTGCCCTTGAAGTTGATGCTAAAACTGTAATATTGACACTTGCGGATGACGGCGTTGGTTTTAACGCCGACACTAGCCAGCGCGATTTTGAAGGCATTGGAATATATAATATGCGCCAACGCATTGAAAGCCATCAAGGAAGGCTGGACATTAGTTCATCTGAAGCCGGAACAATATTGAATATGAACATTCCAATGATGACCCAATTTGGTAGATCGAAATTAATAATGAATAAGGAAATCGCATGAGTGGGATACATTTATTAATTGCTGATGATCATGAAGTGGTGGCAGAAGGCTTGGCCAAGTGTTTAGGCCTTTACGCCACATTTGAGCAAATTAGTTACGTGGCCAATGGCATTGAAGCCCTGCAATATATGCAAGACCAAGTTCCAGACGTGATTTTGGTCGACATTAATATGCCAGAAATGGGCGGGTTGCGGCTGCTGAAAGCCATAAAACAACAAAAAATTGCCGTAAAACCACTCATGCTAAGCATGCATAGCTCATCCGAATATGTACATAAATGCACTGCCTTGGGCGCAAAAGGCTATATAACCAAAGATGTTTCGAGCGAAGAAATAGAAATGGCGATTAAAATTATCCATAAAGGCGGGGTCTATTATTCGTCCAGCGTGGCAGAAACCGCATTAAACCAAAAAAATCAGTTCAATTCGGATATAACCACCCAAGAATTGATCATTCTAAAGCGCATTGCCTCTGGCCAAACCACCAAAAAAATAGCTTTGGAAATAAAAATATCGCCGCGCACAGTCGAAACTCACCGCCGCAATATACGCAGCAAATTGGGGCTAAACAACACCGCCGATATGATTAAATATGCCATTGAAAACAAATTGGTCTAATGACTAGCCCAAAAATTTGCATCACTCAGGGTTTGAACCAGATGGCTCATCATTTTTAATTTCGGCAATTTGTGGTGCATTTAATTTTGCCACATAACGCGCCAGTGGGGCAATGCTAAGCCCTTGCACAATGATCGAAAATAACACGGTTATATAGGTCAGCATCAGCAATATGGGTTTATATTCATTGTCCGGCAATGACAGCACCAAAGCCACACTTATGCCCCCGCGCAATCCGCCCCATGTGAGAAAACGCACTGCACCTTTGGAGAATTTGAGGTTTAGTTTTAGCACATTTATGGGCACAACCACCCCAATAAACCGCCCCAATAATACAATCGGAATGGTGATGAGCGCGATGAGCAGATAATCGTAATAAGCCGCAATGATCAAAATTTCGAGGCCGATGAGCAAGAATAGAATCGAATTGAAAATTTCGTCTAACAGTTCCCAAAACTGAAATACATGTTTGCGGGTATTTTCGCTCATGGCAAAACGCGCACCGTGGTTGCCAATAAACAAGCCAGCCACAACCACAGCCAACGGCCCGCTGGTGTGCAAGCGAATGGCGATGGCATAAATGCCGGCGACCAAAGCCAAGGTTATCATCACCTCTATATTATGCTCATCAATTTTGCGCATGGCGTAAAACGCGATATAGCCGCCAACGATGCCCAAAACCGCGCCGCCTATGGCTTCTTGAGCAAACACAATGGCCACTTGCAGCACCGAAATATCGGCACTATGGCCACTTGATGGCGCAGCAATTGACAGCAGAATAACAAATACCACCACGCCGATGCCATCATTAAACAGGCTTTCGCCAGTGATTTTGGCCTTAAGCCCTTTGGGAATGCTAACGGCTTTTAATATCCCCAACACCGCGACCGGATCTGTCGGGCTAATCAGCGCGCCAAATAGCAATGCCCAAATATACGGGATACCAAAACCTGCCCATTGCAACACATAAAATACGCTGGTGCCGATGAAAAAAGTCGATATCAGCAAGCCAACACTGGCCATCAGCGCGATTGGGTATTTTCTTTCGGCCAAATCTGACAGGTCTACATGCACCGCGCCGGCAAATAACAATACACTCAACATGCCGTTCATCACCACATCATGAAAATCGATTTGCACCAGCGCAGATTTGATGGTCGCGCTGATGTGATATTGCGGCAAAACATAATCTATACTGACAATGATGCCCGAAGCCAACAAGGCCATTATCATCAACCCAATGGAATGTGGCAATTTAAAAAACCGATGATTTATATAGCCAAATAACGCCGACAGCCCAAGCAATAACGCCAAAATCTCAAGTAAACTCATTTGTCCAAACTCCGATTAATATTGGTTCGAAAATTAAACGATTATGCCCCAAATGCAAGCGGTGAATATAAGTAAAAATAATAATCCATATTTTCAGGAGCACCACCGCAGAGTTTGTTGAATAGCAGTGATGATGAAATTTTGTGCTGGATTTTCGACCAGTGAGCCAGACTATAACGCTGCTAAGACATAGACAGTTAGCGCTCCTGCTGAGGCTCTGGAAGTTTGCATTTATACGTTCTTTCGGCTTCGCCTCTTTCACTGTTGACACTTGCGTGCGTTCGCTACGCTCTCTAGCCTCCGCGCGTTGGCCTCAGAGTTTACCTTGCGGCTTCTGGCGCACTCGTCGAATCGCAGGGGTGCTTGGGGGCAGACGAACACTCAGCACAAAATTGCCGAATTTCGTGGGAAAAAAGGCGAGCCAATTTATTGGCGAACTTGCCGACTGAGGCCGCCATTAGGCGTAGCGAGAGAGCGGAGCGAACGCACGCAGTGTTAAGCAAAAATGCACCGCATTTTAGCCTATACTATTGAAAACCGGGAATGTCTCCAACAGCCAATATGACATGGTGGCGATGTAGCCGGTGAGGAACATGATGCCGGTGAGGATGAGCAGAACGCCCATGATTTTTTCGACAATGCCTAAATGTTTGCGAAATTTTTGCATGAAATTTAGGAATGGTTTTAGGAACAGAGCGGCAAGCATGAACGGTATGCCCAAACCCAGCGAATAAGTGCCGAGCAACGCCATGCCGGTAAATGTCGATTGTTCTTGGCTGGCTATCGCCAAAATGGTCGCCAAAATAGGCCCGACACAAGGTGTCCAGCCAAAGGCAAATGCCAAACCAATGACATAAGCGCTTAAAAACCCAGTTGGTTTTTGGTCGCTATAATAGCGTTTTTCGGCCATTAAAAACGGTATCCTAATGATGCCCAAAAAGTGAATGCCCATTATAATGATGGCCGCGCCAGCAATTTGGCTTAAAATAACGAAATAATCTTGAACGATTTGGCCCAAAATTGTGGCGGTCGCGCCCAGCAATATAAACACCGTCGAAAAACCCAAAACAAACGCAAATGAGCGCCATGCCAGTTGCCGCGTTAGGTTATCGGCCTTTGCCACCGCAACACCACCAGCTTCGACATCACCGCCTTCGACATTAACCTCCGCAGTTAGATCGCCAAGGCTTTTGCCGGCCAAAAAGCACATATAGGGCGGAATTATGGGCAAAACGCAAGGCGAGAGGAAACTAATTAAGCCCGCAAAAAAAGCCCCTAAATAGGAAATTGTTAGCATATTTAACTCTTAAATTTATGTTTGTGGTTGGCATAGATATTGGCAATCTGTTGCCAGAATAGCTCTTCGCCGCCAAACCCACGTATGCGCACCAGTTCTTTATTATCTTCTACCAAAATAAATGTTGGTGAATAATAAAACGGGTAGCTTTTAAGGGTAATGCCTTCATAGGCCGCGTCATCGCCCGCAACAATTGAGCGAATGGGCATTTCTTTGGCATATTTGCTGGTTAGATATTTGGGCAACATTTCGGCTTTAAACTTTTTGCACACCACACAGCCAACATGTTCAAACATCAGCAATTCTGCCGCTTGGCTAGTGGCGACGCTAAACAGTAAAATAATAGACAGAGAGGCCGATTTTAAAAAATTACCCATGAAAGCTCCTTAGATGCAATTGCTGCAAATATGCCCGAATTTTGCGCAAAAACCAAATGACTTATTGTCGCAACCCATCACATATTTGTGAAACATTAGGCTTGGCCGACCCAAATTTCTAGCAAATTGCGGGCAATGGCGACAGACGGTGGCAGCAGGAAGGGCAAACTTTCATCGCCATTCAGCACTTTAATCACCTCAGACTTATCGACCCATATCGCGTCGGCTATTTCATTATAATCTATATTCAGCTGTTGCCCTTTGGCCTCAACATGCATGCCAAACATTAAAGTTGAGGGGAACGGCCATGGTTGGTTGAGCAAATAATGGGTATCGCCGCCAATAATGCCAGCTTCTTCAAACAATTCGCGCCGCGCGGCTGCTTCTATGGTTTCGCCACTTTCGACAAACCCCGCAAGGCAGCTATAGCGGTGGGTGGAAAATTGATGGCCGCGGCCTAACAAGCATTGATCGCCATAGGTTACCAACATAATCACCACCGGGTCAACCCGCGGAAAATGCTGCTTGCCACAGGCGGCGCGCGGGCAATCGCGCCGCCAACCACTATGGGCAATGTTTGTTAACTCGCCACAACTGGCGCAATGGGTATGTGATGCATGCCAGTTAAGCACCGACGCCGCTTGCGCCAAAATGCCCAATTTTTCGGTCGGATAATGACCTTTTTCGGTAAATAAGCGCGTTGGAAATTTGCGCAGCGGCTCGGCTGAAAAGTTGCCTTCATCATCTCGTGTGGCAATGTTGGGGTTAGCCGCCCCGCCATCGACCAACGAAATGGCGAAATAATTAACCCCATCTAGCGCGCCTAACAGCACAGCGTCATTGACATTAAAGTCATACTCCACCAATTGCGCATTAGAAAACTCGCAATCGAGCTGATTATGCACAATCAATTCATTGGCGCTTACCAATATAAACACACTATTTTTAAGCGCGCGGCGGGTTTCAAAATCGGCTTTATTGCCGCGCGTTTGGTCTAGCCTATCCAATGGGTTTTGGCTGTATATCGCATCTAATTTAGGCATTTATGTCTCTTGGTTAAAGTTCGGCTTTGGGCATTAAATCATAAGGGTGCTGCCAGCCTTTGAGGGCTTTAATATTGTTTAGCCATCTTTGGATATTTGGATAATCTTCAAATGTCTCGCCAAATTCATCGGCAAAAAACAAATAACTACATAGTGAAAAATCGGCGATAGTCGGGCGGTTGGCGACAAAGAAATCTTGACCGTCTAAATGTTTATTCATTACAGATAATGCATCACTATATTTACTTTTTAGAAATTTAGTGACGTCATTTTCGGCCATTTTTTTAATACCAATCATAAAGCGATAGCCACCCACTTGTGAACTTACTTTATGGTTGTCATATAATATCCAACGCCAAATTTCGCGTTTTTCTGCCGCGGTTTGACCGCCAAATTTGCCATGTTTATCGGCCAAATAATCGAGTATCACGCCGGATTGAGTCATTTTTTCGCCATCTGCCACCAAAACTGGAGCTTCGCCCATTTCGTTGACATTACTGCGATATTCATCTGAGCGGGTTTCGCCTTTAAAAAAATCTATTTTTTCTAACGTCCAATCAACGCCTAAAAGCTCTAACATGAGGGCCACTTTGTAACTATGGCCAGACTGTCCAAAACCATATAATTTATATTCGCTCATTTTTCACCCTCTTATTTGCCATAGAATTGTAGCCTAACCAAAAACCGCATGATTACAATTGAAATTATGTTATGACTGCGATTATGGAAACTTTGAAGCTGCTAATATTAACCGCCGGGATTGTGGTTTTTAACCTCACCCATTTGGCATCGGCCAAACCAAGCTGGCGCAGTGATATATTAGACAAAATTGGCCGCAAAGGCTTCATAACTATGCATGCAATAGGCTCTAGCTTAGCGGTAGCTTTGATTATATACGGCTATTATGAGCGTGATTTTGCTCCGCTTTACCAACCAGCTTTGTGGGCCGCGAATTTTAACCAAGCCATTATGTTAATCGCGCTGTGGCTGGTGGCATCTGAAGGTTTTAACGGCCATATGAAACGCATTGTCAAGGCCCCTGCCCTAGCTGGCACGGCCATTTGGGCGTTTGGGCATTTGCTGGCCAATGGCGATGTGCATAGTGTGATATTGTTCGGCGGGTTTTTAATTTATGCATTCATTGGCCTGTTTTTTAAACGCCACCATCAGCCGCCAGAAACGGCATATAGAATTAAAAGTGATGGCATCGCACTGATTGTGGGCATTGTGGCCTATAGCGCCATCGGCTTGGCACATCCGTATTTTACCGGTATTTCGGTTTTATAACCAATATCGGGTCGTATTGTGTGAATAATCATTTATGCCTCTATCAACTGGAGGACCTTATGAAACTAAAATTTACACCGATACCGACCGAGCGATATGAGCAACTCATCAATGGCGGCTTAGATGCTCACGAGCGAATGCCGATAAAACAAATATCCGATGGAGGCGGCATGCCCTGCCGCCATTGTTTGGCAGATATCGCCAGAGGTGATGAGTTTTTTACCCTCGCCTATAGCCCGTTTGAAACCCAGCATGCCTATGCCGAAGTGGGGCCGATATTTTTGCACGCCAATGCCTGTGAAGCCTTTAAAGCAGCCGGCATGCCGCCAAGCTTTTTGCAGCGCGAATATTATATGATGCGCGGCTACAGCAAAACCACCAAAGCCATAATATACGGCACAGGCCAGCGCGTGGCCACAGCAGATATAGAAGTTGCCGTGGCAAAAATATTGCAAGATGATGATTGCGATTATGTGCATTTGCGCTCAGCATCCTACACCTGCTTCGCCTGCAAAATTGTGCGTGGGTAGCCAAAAACTCAACCCAACTATCTACCCCCCCCCCGTTTCAATGCAACGTGCCAATCGGTGTGTGGATGCGTAGGACCAGAATTTTAGGCCTTATATACCCCGTAAACCGCGTGGTCGACAATTTTGCCGTGCAGGTTTTCAGCATTCTTGATAATGCCTTCTAACGTGCCGCCGACACGTTCTATCACCGCGCGGCTGAGTTTATTTTCGACCGCCGCTTCAATTTCGACTTTTTCCATGCCCATATTATCAAACGCGTTTTGAATTAGATATTTAACACAGCGGGTCATGATGCCTTTGCCTTGGCATTCAGCCGCCAGCCAATAGCCGATGGCCACTTTTTTAACTTCGGGGAGAATGCTATTATAGCCGGTAATGCCAACTATTTTGCCGTTATAAACTATCACCACATTTATGGTTTTTTGGTCTTTAAAGCCTGCAATACTGTCTTTAATAAATTTTTCAGTATCTGCTAATGTATTTGCATCTTTAGTCCACGGCATCCATTGGCTCAAATATTCACGATTGTCATCGACTAGTTGCTTAAACTCTTCGGCCATGGACATTTGCAAAAAGGCCAATTCCAGTTCATCATCTATTCTCTGTGTAAATTGCATAATCACTCCATAAAAAAAGAGGCGGGGAATAATCACCGCCTCTGAAAACATATTAATTTTTAACGCTTTTAATATTTTCTTTCGACCATCATTTGTTTGATGGACGCGATGGCTTTGGCGGGGTTTAGGCCTTTGGGGCACGCTTTGGCGCAATTCATAATGGTGTGGCAGCGGTATAGTCTAAACGGGTCTTCCAAATCATCTAACCGTTCGCCGGTGGCTTCGTCACGGCTGTCGATAAGCCATCTGTAGCTTTGTAATAAAATAGCTGGGCCTAAATAACGGTCGCCATTCCACCAATAGCTGGGGCAAGATGTGGCGCAACAAGCGCATAAAATACACTCATATAGGCCATCTAATTTTGCCCGTTCTTTGGGGCTTTGCAGCCATTCTTTTTCGGGCTCGACGGTTGTGGTTTTAAGCCACGGTTCGATAGAGGCATGTTGGGCGTAAAAATTTGTTAAATCGGGCACCAGATCTTTGATAACTTCCAAATGCGGCAGCGGGTAAATTTTAACCTCGCCTTTGACATCGGCAATGGCTTTGGTGCAGGCCAAAGTGTTGGTGCCATCGATATTCATCGCGCATGAGCCGCAAATGCCTTCTCGGCACGAGCGCCTAAAGGTAAGAGTCGGGTCAATTTCGCTTTTAATTTTAATAATCGCGTCCAAAACCATGGGGCCACAAGTGTCTAGATCGACATGATAAGTGTCTAAACTTGGGTTTTTGCCATCATCTGGATTCCAGCGATAAACTTTAAAACTTTTATAATTACCCGCGGCTTCGGCTTGCGCCCAATCTTTGCCGCCTTTTAATACCGAATTGTTAGGCAGAGCTAATTCAACCATAATTTCTCTCCCTTAATAAACACGTTTTTTAGGTTTGATATAATCTATCTCATCGGTCATGGTGAAATCATGCACCGGACGATAGCTAATTTTTACTTTTTTCTTAACATCATCGGTGGTCACAAATGTATGCTTCATCCACTGTTTGTCATTTCTATCCGGAAAATCTTCTCTCGCATGGCCGCCGCGGCTTTCCTTGCGGTTATTCGCGCCTTCCATGGTCACCACCGCTTGGCTAATTAGATTGTCAAATTCTAGACATTCGAGCAGGTCGCTATTCCAAATTAAGCTTTTGTCGGTTACCGAAATTTCGCTGGCGTCTTGCCAAATCTCGTTAATCAGCTTGACGCCTTCTTCTAATATCGGCCCATCTCTAAACACCGCGCAATTGGTTTGCATAGTCTTTTGCATCCGCAACCGCATTTCGGCGGTGGTAAATTCGCCTTTTTTAAACCTTGCATGGTCTAAACGGCCAAGTGCATATTCATGCCCAGCCTCTTTAAGCGGTGCGTGTGGGGTATTGGGTTTAATGGTTTCGCCAGCCCGCATACCCGCCGCGCGGCCAAACACCACTAGGTCGATAAGTGAGTTGCTGCCCAAACGATTGGCACCATGAACCGAAACACAAGCCGCTTCGCCAATGGCCATAAGGCCGGGCACAATTGCATTGGCATCATCTTTGGTTGGGTTAATCACCTCACCATGATAATTGGTAGGTATGCCGCCCATATTATAATGCACGGTTGGCAAAACTGGTATCGGCTCTTTATTCACATCCACACCGGCAAAGATTTTGGCCGATTCGGAAATACCCGGCAGGCGCTCGGCCAATAAAGCTGGGTCTAAATGGTCTAGATGTAGGTAAATATGGTCTTTATCTGGCCCGACACCACGGCCTTCTCTGATCTCAATGGTCATCGCGCGCGAAACCACATCGCGAGAAGCCAAATCTTTAGCGGATGGCGCATAACGTTCCATAAAACGTTCGCCTTCGGAATTGATTAATATGCCGCCTTCGCCACGGCTACCCTCGGTAATCAGGCAACCTGCGCCATAAATACCAGTCGGGTGAAATTGTACAAATTCCATATCTTGCAAGCCTAAACCGGCACGCAATACCATGGCATTGCCATCGCCAGTGCAGGTATGAGCTGATGTGCAAGAGAAGAATGTGCGGCCATAACCGCCAGTTGCCATCATCGCCACATGTGAGCGGAAAACGTGAATTTTGCCATCATCCATATTAATGCAAACCACGCCTTTGCATTCGCCATCTTCCATGATCAAATCAATGGCAAAATATTCGATGAAAAACTCGGCATCATAACGCAGGCTTTGGCCATATAAAGTGTGCAACATGGCATGGCCAGTGCGGTCGGCCGCCGCGCACGTGCGCTGTGCCTCTGGGCCTTCGCCAAAGTTTTGCATCATGCCGCCAAACGGCCGTTGGTAAATTTTGCCATCTTCAGTGCGCGAGAAGGGAACGCCAAAATGCTCTAACTCGTAAACCGCTTTGGGCGCATTGCGACATAAATATTCAATCGCGTCTTGGTCGCCAAGCCAATCTGACCCTTTGACAGTGTCATACATATGCCACTTCCAATTGTCTGGGCTCATATTGCCAAGTGATGCCGCAACCCCGCCTTGTGCCGCCACGGTGTGGCTGCGGGTGGGGAATACTTTAGATATGCATGCTGTGCGCAAGCCCGCTTGGGCAGCGCCCAAGGTAGCCCGCAACCCAGCGCCACCAGCGCCGACCACAACCACATCATATTCATGTTCGATAATCTCATAAGCATCTAAATTTAGATTTGCTGCTTTTGCCTTCGACTTGGCCATATGCCTTACCCTCCGAAGCTAATTTTTAAAATGGAAAACACACATGCCATACCAATGAAGGCGGCAAAAAATAGGTTTAATATCAGCGCTAATATTTTAATCTTTTCGCCATGAATATAGTCTTCTATAATCACCTGCATACCGAGCTTCATATGATAAACACCCGAAAGCACAAATAATAACAGCAATATCGCAATGATCGGGTTGGCAACAAATGCCAAGGTATCGGCATGGGATTTGCCAGCCACCGAGGCAATGCAATAGATGAAAAATAACGCCAACGGAATGTTAGCCAAGCCGGTTAAACGTTGCCGCCAAAAATGGCTTGTGCCATCTTTAGCGCTGCCAAGACCACGCACTTTGCTAAGCGGTGTGCGCATATCGTGGTTGCTATTGTTGCTCATAAAATGCCCCTAAACAAGTGACAGGCCAACGGCCCACACGATGATGGTGAGAATGACGGGTATAATGACCGCTATTTTGGCCACAAAATCGACCGACTCAAGCTCGAAGCCTTTGCCAAAATCCCATATAAAATGTTTTATGCCGCCGAACATATGGTGGAACATAGCCCAGGTATAACCGACCAATATAAACAAGCCAATTGGCGATTGCATAAACCATGTGACGGTGGCGAATGCCTGCCCGCCCATGGCCAAAGCCACCAACCACCAAACCAACAGCGCTGTGCCAAAATACAGCGCAGAACCAGTTATGCGGTGAATAATTGATAACATCATGGTTAAAGGAAATTTGTAAATGGATAAATGTGGAGATAAAGGCCGTTGTGATTTTTTAGGTGCCATAGGAGCTTTGCCCTCTTTTTAATGTCTGCTTACACGCCCGAAATGCGCAGTTAACCATTACTAGCCGTAAGTTAGAATGATTGCAAACTTTACTGGGCAAAACCGTTGATTATCACTGAATATCCGTCTGCCCCCAAAAATCCCAGTGATTCGACGAGTGCGCCCAGAAGCTGTAAGGCAAACTCTGTGGCCAACGCGCGGAGGCTAGAAGACGCACACGCCAGTGTGTGGCTTCGCACGCAAGTGCCAACAGTGAGTAGGCCGATAGGCCGTAGGAACGTATAAATGCAAGCACCCCTGTGATGGCAGGAGCGCTAAGTGTCTGTGGCCTAACAGCATCAACCGCAGGTTCAGACGCTGAAACTCCAGCGCAAAATTTCAACATCACAACTTTTCAGCCACCTCTGGGTGGCGCTCCTGCCGGCACACTGGAAGTCTCATTTATACGTTCGGCTTCGCCTCACTGTTGACACTTGCGTGCGCTCGACTGCGTCTCGCTAGCCTCCGCGCGTTGGCCGAACAGTTTGCCGCACGGCTTCTGGGCGCACTCACCGAATCGCTGGGATTCTTGGGGGTAGACAGAAGCTCAGAGTTGGTTGGTTGTCGGATGCCGAGGACTATGTGGACTGTCTGAATTTGCGGCAAATTCAGCTTTAGCTCAACCGCTTCTCCATCGCAAAATTTGTTAGCTCAACGCCGTGCCGTTCGATGGTCTGCTGTTTAAGCATCGACCAACCTTGGCGCTCGAAAAACCGTTTTGCCAAAAAGCTGGCTGTGGAATATAGACGTGAAGCACCAAATTCAATCGCCTTTGCCTCAACGGCGTCATATAGCGCTTTTGCAACGCCCGTGCCGATTTTGTCAGGTCGCACGAATGCCAAATCAATATAGCCATCATCAGCGAGGGTCATATAACCAACAAGCTGCTCGTCAGATACAGCTACATAGGCAATTTGGGCATTTAACCGGTCGCACCAAACATCTGAATTGGGCACTTCCGCCGCCCAGGCAGCCCGTTGCTCTTGGTTATAAAATTCGGCGGCACCTATGTGCACTGCATCATAAAAAATTTGTGCCGCAGCTTTAGCGTCTGTGTCTTGGAATGGCCGAACTTGAATTTCATCACTCATAATATTCAGCCTTGGCCAACAGTGCCCGTGCCATATCGGCATGTAGGCGCTCGGCCATTTTGCCGTCCACAGTTATAGCGCCAAGCTCGGCATTCTCTGGCAAGTCAAACGCCGCCACCACTTTGCGTGCAAACGCTAGTTCTGCATCGCTGGCGGCAAATATCTCATTCACCACGTCTAGCTGTTTGGGGTGGATTAGGGTTTTGCCGTCAAAGCCTAATTGCTTGGCTTGGTTGGCCTCAAACGCCAAACCATCGACATCATTAAAATTGTTAAACACGCCGTCTAGTGCCACCAAGCCAAACGCTTTTGCGGCCAATATGACGCTGGAGAAATAACTGGTAAAGCCCAACCGCTCTGGCTGTTCATATGTCGGCAGTGGAATTTGCATATCCTTGGCCAAATCATTTGTTCCCATAACCAAGCCACTTAAGCGCGAACCTGTTGCCAAGGCGGCTATTTCATTAATATTCATCAGCGCCAATGGGGTTTCAATCATCAGCCATAATTGGATATGTTTGGGCGCGTTTTTCATATCATTTAGCACCGCTTTAACCTCGGCGGCGGTGTTTATTTTTGGCAGCAATATCACATCTACATTGGCCCTAATTGCCATTTGCAAATCGGCTTTATACCACGGCGTGCTGGTGTCATTCACCCGCACGATAACCAGTTTTTTGCCATAAGGTTTTGTTGCCAGCTTTTCGGCTAGCGAAGCGCGGGCATTATCTTTTTGCGCCACAACAGTCGCGTCTTCTAAGTCTAGAATCAACCCATCGGCTGGCAAGTTTTCGGCCTTGGCCAAAGCCCGCTCATTAGACGCTGGCATATATAATAAAGATCGTAGCGGTCGGTTATTCATACATACCTACTGCGAAATAGTGTCGCTTTCGCGGCTATTATAGGCCTTTGACGGGTCAAACTCGCGGTTGCCACCGGTTTTTAACGACAATGTGGCATCGGTCAATTTGGCTTCAGCCGCGGCATCTTGATGGCTCAGAGTGTGGCCTTCGGGGGTCATGCCCAATTCTGCCAATAGAGCCATGTCATCATTTTTAATCGGGTTAGGCGTGGTGAGTAATTTCTCGCCATAAAACATGCTATTTGCGCCGGCCATAAAGCAATAGGCTTGCATTTTTTTATCCATACTTTCGCGCCCTGCCGACAGGCGCACATAGGCTTTTGGCATCATAATGCGCGCCACCGCAATGGTGCGGATAAAGTCAAAATCGTCAATTTCTTCGATGCTGTCATCATATAACGGCGTGCCTTTAACTTGCACCAATTTGTTAATCGGCACACTGTCAGGGTGCGCGACCATATTGGCCAAAGTTTGCAACATGCCGGCGCGGTCGGTCTTTTTTTCACCCATGCCGATAATGCCACCTGAGCAGACATTTATGCCCGCATCACGCACATTTTGGATGGTGTCGAGCCGGTCTTGATAAGTTCTGGTGGTGATAATTTCTTTGTAATATTCTTCGGATGTATCGACATTATGGTTATAATAATCTAACCCCGATTGTTTAAACCGGCCGATTTGGTCTGGGGTTAACATGCCCAAAGTCACGCAGCTTTCCATGCCTAAATCTCTCACGCCCTCAATCATCGCGCAAATTTGGTCGACATCGCGATCTTTAAGGTCACGCCACGCGGCGCCCATGCAATAGCGGGTTGCGCCCGCGTCTTTGGCATGTTTGGCCAATTCAACCACCCGGTCGACCTCCATCATTTTACTGGCTTTTAGGCCGGTATCATAACGGGCAGATTGTGGGCAATATTTGCAATCTTCGGCACAGCCACCAGTTTTAATGCTGCAAAGCTGGCTTAACTGCACTTTATTGGGGTTAAAATGGGTGCGATGAATCAATTGGGCTTCGAACATCAAATCCATAAACGGCATGTTGAATAGGCTTAATATCTCGTCTCGCGTCCAATCGTGACGCACGGCGCCTAATTGAGTGGTAGACATATCAGCGGTTGGAGAAAGCGACATATTTTAAACCTTTTAAATATCATTATTCATTTGCAACATTATAATTTATAAGAAATCAGGTCAATCTGTAAATAGGCATAATATGGCAGTTATTTTAGCAATATCATCGCAAGTGGCATATGGCCGGGTTGGTTTAAGCGCCTATAGCTTTGCGCTACAAAAATTAGGCCATGAATTAATTGCCCTGCCCACAGTGAATTGGCTAACTCACCCCAAACTCGCTGGCCAAAATAGCGGGAAGCCAATTGGCGAGGTGACCGATGCCGATAAATTGGCCGATATGGGCGCGGCCTTAATATCGTTACGTTTAGAAGAAAAAATAGACTGGGTGATGAGCGGATATTTTGTTAACGCAGCCCAAGCTCACAGCGTTAAATGGCTGGTAACCCAACTAAAAAGCAAAAACCCCGACATAAAATATTGTTGCGACCCAGTTATGGGCGATGTGCCTAACGGCCTTTATGTAGCTGAAGATGTGGCGCAATATATAAAGAACAGCCTAGCGCCGTTAGCCGACTTGCTGACACCCAACCAATTCGAGGCCGATTATTTGGACAGTTTTCGCAATAAGCAGATATTGTACAAAACCGCCACTGCCAATATATTTAGCGATAATGGCAATGAAATAAGCCAAGCGTTTACACCAGTTGATGTGCATATGAACGGCGCGGGTGATTTGTTGGCTGCCCTGTTTATTGGCTATCAGTTAAATGGGGTGAGCGCGCCAAAAGCGCTTGAAAAAGCCACCGAATTTTTGCAATTATGTGCGCAATATTGGCGACAGCATGATTGTCAACAATTGCCGGTTATTGAATTACAAGATTATTTATAAATCGACTCTTTATAAATCTACGCGGGGTTTGGTGCGATATGTACTCAGGTTAAGCGGGTAATATATATAACAAAAACTCAAAAACGAGGTGAATAACAGGTAGAAAATAACAAATACCACCGCCCAATAGGCATAACCTAATTGGGCATTATATATATGAGCCAGATACATGAATATAAGCGCACATGACACCCGAATGAGTTTATCTGCAATGCTTAAATTTTTCATATTTTGCCTCATAAAAAGTTAGGCGATGATAACTTATTTTTAAGCTGATTTGCAAGTTTTAATGGCCATTATAGTGCATTTTGGCCGCAATCACCCAAACCTTGGCAATTGCTAATATGGCTGCGCCCGCGTAGACTGATTAAATTTTATATTAAAATGATGGGATGCAGCGGATGGAAGCGCGGTTTTGGCACCAAAAATGGAATGACAATAATATTGGTTTTCATGAACAAAAACCCAATGATTTTTTAACTGGCAATTTTGGCCGGTTGAAATTGGCGCACAATACCCGCATTTTTTTGCCGTTATGTGGCAAAACACTCGACATAGCGTGGATATTGTCAAAAGGTTATAAAATAGTCGGCGCTGAATTAAGCCCGCTAGCCATCGAGCAATTATTCGAAACGCTCAAACTAACCCCCAAAATTACCGACATTGGCAATTTACAACTTTTCAGCGCCCCAAATATCGACATATTTGTTGGCGATATATTTGATGTTTCGAGCAAAATGCTCGGCAAAATAGACGCGGTATATGACCGCGCGGCTCTGGTTGCCCTGCCGCAAGACATGCGCAGCCGATATACCCAGCATTTGATGAAAATAACCAACAATGCCGCGCAATTATTGGTATGTTTTGAATATGACCAAAGCCTAACCCAAGGCCCACCTTTTTCGATTGATGAAGCCGAAATTAGAAAACATTATGCGCCATATTATGCACTAAACTTGGTAGACAGCCGCGACATGGGCGGCATGGTGCGCGGCATAAGCATTGGCAACGAAAATGTTTGGTTGTTAAGTAGGCCGTGAGTTTCCGTCTGCCCCCAAGCACCCCAGTGATTCGGTGAGCGCGAAAGCGGCCGTTCGAAGCCGCTGCCAACTGACGCGCGGAGGCTAGAAGACGCACACGCCAGTGTGTGGGTTCGCACGCAAGTGCTAACAGTGAGAAGGCCGATAGGCCGCACGAACGTATAAATGCAGACTTCCAGAGCTTAGGCAGGAGCGCCAACTGTCTATGTCTTTAACAACCTCAAACGCAGGTTCATTCGCTGAAACTCCAGCACAAAATTTCAACATCACAGCCTTTCAGCAAACTCCGGGGCAGCGCTCCTGCAGATACACTGGAAGTCTCATTTATACGTTCGGCTTAAGCCTCACTGTTGACACTTGCGTGCGCTCGACTGCGTCTCGCTAGCCTCCGCGCGTTCGCTGGCAGCGGCTTCGAGCGGCCGAACACGCGCTCTCTGGATGGCACGTTGTGTGGATGCGGGGGCAGCCAGAAACCCCAGCACAAACCATCAACATCACAGCCTTTCAGCAAACTTAAATAAGGCCGCGGTTAACTAACAACTCAGCGATTTGTACGGTATTTAAAGCCGCACCTTTGCGCAGATTATCGGCCACTACCCATATATTTAGGCCGTTCTCAACCGTGGCGTCTTCTCTTATGCGGCTGACATAGGTTGCGTCTTCACCGGCGGCTTCTACCGGGGTTATATAGCCGCCATCATCGCGTTTATCTATCACCAACAGCCCCGGGGCAACGCGCATTAATTCGCGCGCTTCCTTTGCGGTTACGGGCTTTTCAAATTCTATATTGACCGCTTCACTATGGCCGATAAACACCGGCACGCGCACCGCGGTGGCGGTAACTTTAATCGCCGGGTCGAGAATTTTTTTGGTCTCGGCCATCAGCTTCCACTCTTCTTTTGTGTAGCCGTCTTCCATAAATACATCGATATGCGGAATGACGTTAAACGCAATCTGCTTCGTGAATATTTCTTGCTCCAACGGGTCATTTACAAAAATACCGCGGGTTTGGTTAAACAATTCATCCATCGCCGCTGTGCCGCCGCCAGAAACAGATTGATAGGTCGAAACCACCAAACGTTTAATGGTAAAAGCATCATGCAAAGGTTTTAAAGCCACCAATAGCTGCATGGTTGAGCAATTGGGGTTGGCAATGATATTGCGGTTTTTAACATCGACAATTTTGTCGGCATTCACTTCAGGAATGATTAACGGAATGTCGCTGTGATAGCGGAAAAAAGAACTGTTATCGATGACGATGCAACCAGCTTTAGCAAATATCGGCGCGTATTTTTCGGATATAGCACCGCCAGCACTGAACAAAGCTATATCGGCTTGGCTCGGGTCGAAATGTTCAAGATTTTGGCATTTAATATTCTTATCGCCAAAACTGATTTCGCGCCCTTGGCTGCGGCTAGAGGCCAAAGCAAATATTTCATCTACCGGAAACTGGCGCTCGGCCAATATTGCCAACATTTCGCGGCCAACATTACCTGTAGCGCCAACAATTGCAACTTTATATCCCATTATATCTATCCTATTTGGAGCTTCACTCCGCTAGCCGCCCACTGATATGCCCGAAAAACATTTTGGCATCTCATCTCCCCTGCGGGAGACGTTGCAGGAAGGACAAGAAGAAAGGTTACGCAACCATCTTAGTGGTGCGTTTGGTCGTTGTTATGGTCGTTTTTATCGCAAAAACAGTCATCAGAAACCCTAAACTTTCATCTGCCCTTATGGCAAGAAGTGGCCGATAAATATCGTATATTTTGGTTAATTTCAAGCGCTAAATTACCTCTCGAGCATATTAAACACCAATATGCTCGTTAAGGCGGCAAATTATTTTAGCTTATTCATTTCGGCTAAAATGGCATCACCCATATCTGATGTCGAGCAAATGGCTTCATCACCCCGGGCAATGTCGCCTGTACGAATGCCTGAGGCCAAAACATTTTGGATGGCATCTTCTAGCAATTTAGCTTCATCTTGCATTTTAAAGCTATATTTTAACGCCATGCCAAAACTTAAAATGGTGGCAATCGGGTTAGCTAGGCCTTTGCCGGCAATGTCTGGCGCAGAACCGTGCACAGGTTCATACATTGCGGGAATTTTTCCATCAACTTCTGCACCTAAAGAGGCGGAAGGCAACATGCCCAATGAGCCAGTTAGCATAGCCGCAATGTCAGACAAAATATCGCCGAATAAATTGTCGGTTACCATGACATCAAATTGTTTGGGTGTACGCACCAATTGCATGGCGCAATTATCTGCCAACATATGTTCTAGCTTAACATCAGGATATTCTTCGGCATGGACTTTAGTTACCACTTGTTTCCACAATACGCCGCTTTCCATCACATTATGTTTTTCGACCGACATGAGGCGGCCATCGCGCAATTTTGCCAATTCAAATGCCACGCGTGATACGCGTTCAATTTCATAAGTTTCATAAACTTGGGTATTGACGCCGCGCTGTTGGCCATTGCCCAAATCGGTAATGCCGCGTGGCTCACCAAAATAAACCCCGCCAGTTAGCTCGCGCACAATGAGAATGTCCAAGCCTTCAACAAGTTCGCGTTTTAACGATGAGGCATCGGCCAATTGGTCAAAACACACTGCCGGGCGTAGGTTTGCGAATAATTGTAAATCTTTACGCAACCGCAATAGGCCGGCTTCTGGGCGCACATCATAGGCTACATTTGCCCATTTTTCGCCGCCAACTGCGCCAAGCAATACAGCATCAGCAGCCAAGGCTTTATCGATGGTCGCATCAGATACCGCTTGGCCGTGTGCATCATATGCGCAACCGCCGACAAGGTCGGTTTCGGTTACAAAATCGGCACCATTTTGGTTAAACCAGTCAATAATGCGTTCGACTTGCGCCATAACTTCAGGGCCAATGCCATCACCAGGTAAAAGTAAGAGATTTGTTGCCATTGATAAACGCTCCGTCAAGATAATTGGTTATTTTATTTAGGCTTTTCTAGCCTATCCACTGGTAAATTTAAAGCGAAAAATAAAAACACTTGCTTCGCTAATGAATTAGATGTACCCATAGTACAAGTGGTACATTAAACGAATGGATTATTGATGCAAATTATTATCGACATTGAGGATGAAACGCCATTATTTGCCCAATTGGTTAAACAAATAAAAACCGCCATTATGGCCAAAAAACCAATGGCCGGCGATGCCTTGCCTTCGATACGGCAACTCGCGACCGATTTAGACATTAACAAAAAAACCGTGGCCAAAGCCTACCAAATGCTAGAGCGCGACAATGTGATTGTGACCAAAGGTTATAGAGGCACATTTGTGCACCCAGACGCTATAAAAAATTGCAATTTTAATTTAAATGAATGGATAATCATACAACTCACCCAAAACATAAAAACCTTGCGCGATGCTGGTGCGACAGACAGCGAAATGCGAATTGCATTTGCTCATGTGATGAATGAAACAAAATAAATTTAGGACAACAAAATGGAATATCTAGGAATATTTGGCTTGTTCGGCTTTTTACTAGCCGCGCAGCTTTACACCGAAGTTAAAAAATTAAAAACCAAAACCGATGAATTAGAACTCAAATTAATTCAATTACTAAACAAAGAAGGAGCGTAAAATGCCGCAAATGGAAGCCCTATTTTACCTTATCTTAGCCAGCCAAATCTTTTTACTCTCTTACCATTACCCCATGGTTTATGTGAAACGGGTGAGATATATGTTGGCCAATTACCCCGCCAAAACCTACCCTAAACTTTACCCAAGTGATATCTATGTGCACCCCGAAGACATCACCCGCAAGCGCATAGAGGTTTTCAAATATATCAATTTTGCCATCTGTCTTGTTGGCATTGTTATCATCATTGTTGGCATTGCCAACGGGTTTGAATTGAATGAAAAAGGCGGCGCAGAAATATTTGTTTTGATGTATTTTTTTCTGCAATTCATACCGCATTTAATGCTCGAAATTTATGAATATAGACATCATAAACATTTGCGGACATTGTTTAAGACCTCAAAAAGGTTTGCCAACCTCACCCCTAGAAAATTATCTAATTTTATATCGCCAATTTGGGTGGTTCTGGCGGTTCTGCTATTTATCATCAGTACCTATTTGTTTTTATATTTTGAAGGCTTTGGCAATTCATGGGAGATTGAAGTTTACATCGCCCTGCTCGGCACATCAGCGGTTAACATTATGTTTTTTATCGTCGGATATAGCGTGCTAAAGGGTCAAAAAACCAACCACTTATTAGCTTATGAAGACCAAATGACCAGCATAAAATCTACCGTTGGAATTATGGTTTTTACCAGCATTATGATGAGCCTATTCTTAATAGCTACTAACAGCGTGCGCGAATATGGGCTAGACAAATGGGAACCATTATTAATGAGCGCCTATTTTCAGCTGATTGTGCTATTTGGCATCGGCAAACAACTGCGCGGGCTTAAAATAGAAGACGTTGATTTTGAGGGCTATAAAGCCGAAGCCTAACCACAAACTCAGCAACTGTTGCGCACTCCATGAACCCCTGTGTTTCGACGAGTGCGCCCAGAAGCCGCAAGGCATAATTTGAGGCCAACGCGCGGAGGCTAAAAGCCGCACACCAGTGTGTGGCTTCGAACGCCCGCATTCGCGCTCACCGAATGGCACGTTGCATCGCCTAATTCTGAGTTTTAACCACGGCCACGATATGTTGGCACGTCTTGATCTTGCACCCAAACGCCTTTTGGCTTTTCGCCGGTTTGGTAAAATACATCAATTGGTATGCCACCTCTTGGATACCAATAGCCACCAATACGCAACCATTTAGGTGCCAATAGGGCTACCAATTTGCGGGCAATATTCACTGTGCAATCTTCATGAAACGCGCCGTGATTGCGGAATGCGCCTAAAAATAATTTGAGGCTTTTGCTTTCGACTAAATAATCGCCGGGTATATAATCTATCACCAAATGGGCAAAATCGGGCTGGCCGGTCATCGGGCAGAGCGAGGTAAATTCGGGCGCTGTGAAGCGGATGGCGTAATCGACATCGGCTTGTGGATTTTGCACCCGCTCTAAAATATCTTGCTCTGGGTCGGTCGGTAATTCTGTTGGGTTACCAAGGCTTTTCAAATTTTTGTAAATGTCTTGTTTGCTCATATCATTTTCCTAATTCATTGCCCCACAATAATACGTGGAGTTGCGGCAGCACGGTAACGGCATACCATTTATCGTCATTCACCCAGTCGATAAGTTGGCGCATTTTAGCATGCAACGCTTCTTTGTCGACAGGCATATTTGGGTCATAATTGTCATTGCCGATCGATAGATATAGCGGCAAATCTGGGTATCTTTTGCCAATATCTTGCGCATAGGCATAGTCAATACGGTCAAAAACCACCACTTTAAGCGAGGTTTCAGCATCTTTACCGGCCGCAATAGACGCATCTAATTTTGCCCAATCTGTATCTTCGCCCGATGAGGGCGGCTTGGGGCTAATGGTTAGCTGGTCGAGCAATTTAAACCACGGTTTGGCCACACTGCCTTGGGTTTCCATCGAGAATGTATGACCACGTTTTTTGCCCAAAATTAGCATAGTTTCTAGCTGCTGAATGGCCGGGTTGCCGCCCGAAATGGTGATTAATATCGGTTGCCCGCCCGTTAATATATCAACTTTTGCCAAAATATCTTCGGCGGTCATTTTTGCCCATTGATGGGCATATTGTTTGCCAACCGCATGCATGCTGTCGCACCACAAACAGCGGTAATCGCAGCCGCCAAAACGGATAAACACCGTCGGGCGGCCAATATAAGCGCCTTCGCCCTGAATGGTCGGACCAAAAATTTCGACCACCCGCAAAGTTTTGCTTTTGCTTATTTCAATTTCGGGTCGCTCAAGTTTGTTCATGGTCGATATTCCGCCCAAGTTTTTTGGGTTTCAGACACTCTAACTGCGCTCACCTGTGGCCATTTGGCTTGTGCCCAGTCATAAAAATGCTTGGCCAAATGCTCAGATGTGGTTTGCACATCGCCCATCACATCATTTAAATATTGATGGTCAAAATTGTCGTCTATATAGGTTTTTAACGGCGCCAATTCACGAAAATCTAACACAAAACCATTTGGGTTTACACCTGCCGATTTCAGCTCAAGCGTCACCACATAATTATGGCCATGCAGGCGATAACACGGGTGGTCAGCGGCCAAAGTCAGCAGCCTATGTGCTGCCGAAAAGTGGAATTCTTTGGAAATTGTGTACATTAACTTGCCACCTTTTGAACCACAGATTGCCAATAATTTGGGTCGGCATAAATGGTTGGGTCGGCATAGCCAGCTAGGTCAAACGCCTCGCGCCGCTCGACACATGTGCCGCACCGCCCGCAATGCAATTCACCACCTTTATAGCACGACCATGATTGTGCATGGTCAACTCCCAACCGCTTGGCATCTAAGGCAATATCGGCTTTAGAGGCGTTCACATAGGGGGCATAAATGTCGATATCGGCATGGCCTGCCAATGCCAGTTTTTGCATTTTGGCAAACGCTTCAATAAACTCTGGTCGGCAATCGGGGTAAATGAAATGGTCACCACCATGCACCGCCAGCGCCACCCGCTTAAGCTTATGCGTCGCCGCCAAACCGTAAGCGATGGACAACATAATAACGTTGCGATTTGGCACCATGGTTATGGCCATATTGGCCTGCTGATAATGGCCATCTGGCACATCGACATTGTCGGTAAGCGCCGTGCCGGTAAATTCGCGGCCAATATTTGCCATGTCGATGAGCGTGAACGGCACGCCCAAACGCAGTGCGCAATCGCGGGCAAAATCGACTTCTTTTACATGGCGTTGGCCATAATCGAATGTTAAAATGTGAGCTAAATGGCCTTGATCGGCTATTTTATGTGCGAGCGTAATGCTATCCATTCCGCCCGAACAGATGACAAGTGTCTTCATCGGGGTGTTTCCTGTTTTATCCGGGTGGTTCTCGACCGGTGACGCATGAAACGCGTCAAAATTGTAATTTTGGTTTATATATTGCGCCATCTGAGAAAGCAAGCGCTAGTTTTGCCTCACTTCATACGGTTATAGGCAGACAGCAAGCCTTTGATAGAGGCCTTGATCACATCTGAATCTTGCCCGACGCCATAAAATTCTGCGCCAGCATCTGAAACCAACGAAATATAGGCCGCTGCAAGTGCGCCACTGCCGCTCGACAATGTATGTTCTTCATAGTCTCGTAGGTTAAATTTCACTTGCAATTGTTGTCTAAACCCATTGGCAAAGGCGTTTATCGGCCCTGAACCTTCGGCAATAATCTCGACCTCGTCACCTTGTGGGCTGACAATTTTGGCGCTAATGCCAACTTTTTCGCCGCTCTCATCAACCGAATGATAATTAAACGATTTTAGCGTATAGCCATTAGCTTGGTCTAAATATTCTAATGAGAAAGCATTCCAAACATGTTCGGGCAATATTTCCTGCGCGGTTTCATCGGCAATTTTTTGGATGACTCTTGCAAATTCAATTTGCATTGATTTGGGTGGTTTATAACCAAATCTGGTTTCTAAAATATAGGCAATGCCGCTTTTGCCCGACTGGCTGTTTATGCGGATGGTGGTTTCGTAAGACCGGCCAATGTCATTCGGGTCGAGCGGTAAATATGGCACATCCCAATGGTTTCTTTGCTCGGTTTGGTGCGCATGCAAGCCCTTTTTAATCGCATCTTGGTGCGAGCCTGACAAAGCCGTAAACACCAGCTCGCCAGCATAAGGGTGGCGCGGGTGGGTGTCCATCTGGTTGCATTCTTCGACAATCTTCACAATTTCGGGCAAATTATCGAAATTCAATTTTGGGTCAACGCCCTGAGTGAACAAGTTAAGCCCCAAGGTGATTAAATCGGCGTTACCAGTGCGTTCGCCGTTGCCCAACAACGTGCCTTCAACCCTATCTGCCCCGGCTAATATCGCCAATTCAGTACTGGCTTCGGCGCCGCCACGGTCATTATGCGTATGCACGCTCAACACGATGCTATCGCGCCGCGCTAAATGCCTACCCATCCATTCTATTTGGTCGGCAAAAATATTTGGCGAAGTAAGCTCGACTGTCGCCGGTAGGTTGATAATCATTTTATGTTCGGGCGTTGGCTGCCAAGTTTCGATAACCGCATTGCAAACATCTGCCGCCACTTCTAACTCAGTGCCAGTAAAGCTTTCGGGTGAATATTCAAACACCCACTCGGTATCTGGATATTTAGCACAATATTTTTGCACCAAACGCGTGCCTTCGCAGGCCAGCTCAGCAATTTCCTTAGCCGATTTTTTAAATACATCGCGCCGTTGGGCGACAGATGTTGAATTGTACAGATGAACAATAACCTTGCGTGCGCCTTCCATGGCGGCAAAAGTTTTTTCGATTAGATGCTCACGCGCTTGCACCAAAACCTGCGGCACCACATCATCCGGTATTAAATTATTCTCAATAATATGCCGGGCAAAATTAAACTCGATTTCAGAGGCAGACGGGAAACCAATTTCAATTTCTTTAAACCCAACGCTAAGCAACAAATTGTACATTTTCATTTTGCGCTCATGATTCATCGGGTTAACCAATGCCTGATTGCCATCGCGCAGATCGACCGCGCACCATATGGGGGCGGTGGTGATGACCTTATCCGGCCAAGTTCTATCGGTCAGTTTGGGTGTGGCGTGCGGCGCATATTTTTCAAATTTATTATTCATCTGGGTCAATCTTATCGGTAAATCATGAACTTACAGCTTACAATAAAGGCCAAAAAATTAAAACCTAATTTTGGCAAGGAACACAGCAAACCCAGAATATCCGCATGCCCCCAAGAATCCCCGCGATTCGACGAGTGCGCCCAGAAACCGCAAGGCATACGCTGAGGCCAACGCGCGGAGGCTAGAGAGCGCAAGCGAACGCACGCAAGTGCCAACAGAGACGAGGCCGTAGGCCGTGGGAACGTATGAATGCAAACTTCCAGAGTTTGGGCAGGCTGGTGGTGTGTCTATGTCCAGATATTAAACTATGATATAAACTATCAAGTTATTACTTATTTTCGTAAAGAATTACATATGACAGTTATCTCAAAAAAAGAATTCTCAGCACTCGCTGCTCTGTTTGGCAGGGATTATTTAGCGTACATTCTAAATTTTGATCTAAAACTAATACCAATACTCGAAAAGGGAGGTGGTGACTTATCTGACACGCAAACTGAAGTTATTCAACTGCTCAAACCCATTGTTGAGCAGTTAAAATTTAGCAATCCGAGACCAAACCAACTAGGCATCGGTGGCGCACATTATTTTCACAACCTCAAGACGCCGGACAATGAATATCTATCATCCGTTTTGAGAAAAATTGCGGTCCCCGAAAAAAAAGAGCTTAAGCAAACCGACGATCCCGTATTAGAATCGTTATCAGAGTTATGTCGAGTTGCTTATCCATACCTACTCATACCTATCGACGGGTTTTCACATTTCAATCGAGAAGCACCTAGTCTTCATGGAATGCCAAAAATGAGGGTATTTCTTGATGCCGTCATTAATGATCCAGTTCTTATAAAACTTTTCAACATTGTTGGTGATGATCCTCATGGAATCAACACATCAGGGAGTATTTACACATCCTTAGATTCTGGTGGTGGAATACAGTTAGCAACTTTCCACAGAATTATCTTCCATAATTCATGGGTTCAAATGAAGTTACAATCAAAACAATCCCTTGAAGATTTTATTGAAATTGCATGTAGCCAAATAATTGCAGCAAGAAAAGCAATCAAAGGAGAACTTGTATTTACCCCAACTTTTGCTTTTTTTGATGGAACAGGGATTGAAGAAGGTCATAAAATTGAACTGAAGGATGGAGTATTGTATCCAATTTCAAAAGATATGTTACCCTATATGCCACATGATACTATCCCATCTAACTTTACAAACGGGCTGGCTGGCATGATGTTAGAAACAACAACGGAGTTTAAAATTAATATCGAACCCGTCAGATCTAGTTCAAAATCAGGTAAACGAATGTCATTACGTGAAATTTCAACTACGAGTTCTATGTACGAAAAGGCAAATAGAGTAGAATTAGGAACAATTTTGGCAACTAGTGACACACATCCTGTTAAGGCAAGACATGTTGGCGAGGTAATTATTAATCCCCTACATTTCCCCCGAATAAGTTCTAAATTCAAATCCAGATCAATTTCAAAGTCGTTAATAATAGATAAAAAGCATTACAAGGCGATAACTGAATGGGTTGATTTAATTGGAAACAAAGATATATCAAAGGTTAAAATGGCAACTAGGCGATATTTATCTGCTATAAATGAGCGTTTAATCCCAGAAGACAGCCTCGTCGACGCAGTAATCGGACTTGAAAATTTATTTGGCATAAGATCGGAGATCGCATTTGCAATTTCAAATTCAGTTGCCAGACTATTAGGCAGCAGCTTTGGTGAACGAGAGAAAATATTTAAAAAAATGAAAAGAATTTATTCCGCTCGAAGTGATATCATACACTCAAATAGAGAAATTAAATATGAAATAGTGGAAGATTACCGTATCAGTGCAATTTACTATCTATCATGTTGCCTGAAAGTTTTATTAAAAGAAAAAAATAATTTATTGAGCATGAATGCAATTGACCGGGTGAAGTTAATAGCACTTGAAGACACTTAGCACTCCGGCCAACACTCGGGTACTCCCATTCATACGTTCCCACGGCCTACGGCCTCGTCACTGTTAGCACTTGCGTGCGCTCCACCCACTAACGTGGGCTACGCTAGCCTCCGCGCGTTGGCCACATAGTTTGCCTTGCGGCTTCTGGGCGCACTCACCGAATCGCTGGGATTCTCGGGGGCAGACAGAAATGCCGAGCTTGCTGCTAAACATTCCCACGCCAGCGCCGCACCAACCTCCAACGCACAAAAAAGCCCGAAGCTTTCGCATCGGGCTTTAAATTCAGCATATCAATCTAACTCAGCATTAAACCCAAGGCGTAGCCTCGGCCATCTTCGCTTCAAACGCATCTATACTCTCAACTTTCTGCATGGTTTGGCCAATGTCATCCAAGCCCTCTAGCAAACAATGTTTTTTAAACGCTTCTATTTCGAATTTAATCGTGCCGCCATCTGGGCCTTTAATTTCTTGGTTGACCAAATCCACCGTCATGGTGGCGTTGGCGCCGCGTTTGGCGTCATCCATCAACAAGTCAACTTTATCTTGCGGCAATTTTATTGGCAAAATGCCATTTTTAAAGCAGTTGCCATAAAAAATATCGGCAAAACTCGTACTGATAATGACTTTTATGCCCAAATCGCCAATCGCCCATGGGGCATGTTCGCGGCTAGAGCCACAGCCAAAATTGTCACCGGCGATGATAATTTTAGCGTTGCGATAGCCAGCTTGGTTTAAAATAAACTCTGGGTTTTCGCTGCCATCCTCGTGATAACGCATTTCGGCAAAAGCATGCATGCCTAGGCCAGAGCGTTTAATGGTTTTTAAAAATTGCTTGGGAATGATCATATCGGTATCGATATTAATCAGTGGCATTGGGGCGGCAACGCCTTCGACTGTTTTAAATTTATCCATAATATCAATGCTTTCTATAAATCGCGTACGTCAGTTAAATGGCCTTTAATGGCAGCGGCAGCGGCCATAGCAGGTGACATTAAATGCGTGCGGCCTTTAAAGCCTTGGCGGCCTTCGAAATTCCGGTTGGAGGTAGATGCGCAACGTTCGCCAGGTTTTAGCTGGTCGTCATTCATCGCCAAACACATAGAGCAGCCCGGCTCGCGCCAATCGAAACCGGCATCTTTGAAAATTTTATCTAGGCCTTCTTCCTCGGCCAGCATTTTCACCAAGCCAGAGCCTGGCACCACCATCGCTTCGACATTTTTGGCAATTTTATGGCCTTTAAGGATGGCGGCTGCGGCGCGCAAATCTTCGATCCGGCCATTGGTGCAAGAGCCGACAAATACCCGGTCTATTTTAATGTCCGTTAGCTTCATACCCGGGGTTAAGCCCATATAATCGAGCGCGCGTTGGGTCGCATCTTGGCGGGCTTGGTCGGCAAAATCGGTCGGGAATGGCACAGTGCCATCTATTGGCAATACATCTTGTGGGCTAGTGCCCCATGTGGCGTTGGGGATAAGCTCTGACGCATCCATTACAACCTCAAGGTCAAATATGGCATCATCATCGGAATATAATTCTTTCCAACTCTCTACCGCTTGATCCCACATATCGCCTTTTGGCGCGCGGGGTTTGCCTTTTAAATAAGCATATGTGGTGGCATCTGGGGCTATTAAACCGGCGCGTGCGCCGCCCTCAATGGCCATATTGCACACTGTCATGCGGCCTTCCATACTCAGCTCACGTATGGCTTGTCCGGCATATTCCATCACATAACCAGTGCCGCCAGCTGTGCCAGTTTTGCCAATGATGGCCATGGTGATGTCTTTAGCAGTCACGCCATTGGGCAAACTGCCATTAATAGTGACCCGCATATTTTTAGATTTTGATTGAATCAGCGTTTGCGTGGCCAATACATGCTCGACTTCAGATGTGCCAATGCCATGTGCCAATGCGCCAAATGCGCCATGGGTGGCAGTGTGGCTATCGCCGCACACAATGGTCATACCCGGCAAAGTAAAACCTTGTTCTGGGCCAATGATATGCACCACGCCGCGGCGGTCATCATTGATGTCAAAATATTCAATGCCAAATTCTTTAACGTTTTTTTCTAATGCCTGAATTTGAATGCGCGACTCGTTATTTTTAATCGCCGCCACGCCGCCTATCATCGGGCTGGTTGGCACATTATGATCGGCCACCGCTAGCACTTTTTCGGGCGCTCGCACTGTGCGGCCAGACATGCGCAAACCTTCAAACGCTTGGGGGCTGGTTACTTCATGCACCATATGGCGGTCAATATATAGCAAGCAGGTGCCGTCATCGGCTTCATGCGCTACATGGGCATCCCAGATTTTGTCATATAATGTTTTGGCCATTTTTTATCCTTAGCGGTATTGATTTGGTTCTGAAACAACAACAGCGACTGCCAATAAAGGAAAGTCGCTGCAATTATCTGATATTTGGTCAAGTTAGAAATAACTCAAAGCCGAATTGGCGAAACTATTTCTTTTTCAAAAGTCTTTTATGATCAACTTTTTCAACGATACGAGCAGCTTTACCACGTAGAGCACGTAGATAGTATAGTTTAGCACGTCTAACTTTACCACGGCGAATAACTTCGATGCTATCGATTAACGGGCTATAAAGTGGGAATTTACGTTCAACACCTTCGCCGTAAGAAATTTTACGTACGTTAAAGCTTTCGTTAATGCCGCCGCCTGTACGCGCAATACATACGCCTTCATAGGCTTGTACACGTTCGCGGTTGCCCTCTTTAATCTTCACGTTTACACGCAAAGTATCGCCGGGCTGAAATTTTGGAATGGGGCGTTTTGCAGCAAGCTCGTCTTGTAGCTCTTTTTCAATTTCTTGTAATAGATTCATAATCTTTACCTAAAAATGCAGATGACATAGGTTTTGCCCAAATTGCGGTAGGCGGTGAAGCGTTCGGGGCATTACTAGCCCGTCACAAAACGTGTCATTAGCTTTGTTGAGGGCGTTTTGACATATAACGGGCGGCTTTGCAAGTGGGAATAGGCCTTTTGCCCGAAAATCTCCTTTTTTACGCCCACCTTTCGGTGAGCTAGTAGCACTGCGTGCGTTCGCTCCGCTCTCTTGCTACGCGCTTTGCGCTTACACTGCGTGCGTTCGCTCCGCTCTCTTGCTACGCCCTAACGGGCGGGCCTCAATGGCCATCTCACCAACTTCGTTGGTTCGGGGAAACTTCCGGAAAGTTTGTGCTGAGTTTCCGTATGCCACCAAGAATCCCTGCGATTCGGCGAGTGCGCCCAGAAGCCGCAAGGCATACTTTGAGGCCAACGCGCGGAGGCTAGCCGACACTTGCGGAGCAAGTGGCTGCGCACGCAAGTGCCAACAGTGAAAGAGGCGAAGCCGAAAGAACGTAAAAATGCAGACTTCCAGAGCGTAGGCAGGAGCGCCAAATGTCTATGTCTCAGCAAGGTCAACCGCAGGCTCACAGGCCGAAACTCCTGCACAAAATATCAACATCACAACTTTTCGGCAAACTCCGGGGCGGCGCTCCTGCCTACGCTCTGGAAGTCTGCATTTTTACGCCCACCTATCGGCGGGCTAGTGGTACCTGCGGGCGCACGCCTCCGCGTGCTTGCTACGCCCTAACGGGCGGCCTCAGTCGGCAAGTTCGCCAATAAATTGGCTCGCCCGTTTTACCCACGAAGGGCTGTAGTTGGATGCGGGCAAACTCAACCTTCCGCTTTTGCCTTAGCCCTAGTCTTACGATGAAAAACGCCCCAGCCAAGCCACAAAAACAGCGTCACGCCAAGCCACACAATAATCGCCGGGGTTGGGTTGTCCAAACTGCTGATTGAGCCGGCATAGGCCACGATTAACATATACGGCACAGATGCTACCCACCATGCCAGCAAAAACCGCATAAATGGCATCCGCGTCAGCCCGGCAAGGCAGGCGCAGGTTTCGGGCAGCATTGGCAGCGCGCGCGATAACATAATGGTCACAAACCCATGCTTTAAAAACAGCTCTGTCACCTGTTGCCGCTCGGCAGCATCTTTAACCAAAAATTTCAAAACCGAGCCATTAAAATACCGGCTGAGGGCATAGCCGGTCACACCCGCCAAGGTAACCCCTAGCAAGCCTGCCGCAGCGCCATATATTGGCCCTAACAAATGCCCAGCCAATAGGGTGATGGTTAGAGTCGGCACAGAAATAATCAGGTCAGCATATAACAAGCCGACCACGATCAACAGCACATAAAGCGGCGATGCGGCTTTCGCCACGTCAAACCAGCCTTCGATTTGCGCCATGCTAAGCCAGCCAAAAAATTTAACCACGATAAAAATGGCGATAAAACCGGCCACAATGCTCAGAAATACTTTAATCAATGATTTCATATTCAATCACATCTCAGTTTTCATCATCACGATAAGCTTGCCACAGGTCTGGCCGTCTTTTTTGGGTGGTTTTAACCGCTTGTTCATGCCGCCATTTGGCAATTTTGCCATGGTCGCCACTGCGCAGTACATCTGGTGCTACCTGGCCCTGCCATTCGCGCGGTTTGGTATAATGCGGATATTCTAGCAAGCCATTTTCAAAGCTTTCATCATCGCCTGAATGTTCGCTGCCCATCACCTCTGGCAACAAGCGCACACAAGCGTCGAGCAAAGTTAATGCCGCCACTTCGCCACCGGACAAGATATAATCGCCAAGGCTAATTTCTTCGATATCTTCGGCATCCAGCAGGCGTTGATCGACACCTTCAAACCGCCCACAAAGCAAGATAACCCCATCGCCTTGCGCCAATTCGCGCACTTTTTGCTGGGTTAGGGGCTTGCCACGGGGTGAGAGATAAATTAGTGGCCTAACATCACCAGCAAGTCTGGTGGCTTTGATACATTGGCTCAATACATCTGGCCGCAGCACCATGCCCGCGCCGCCGCCCGTGGGTGTATCATCAACATTTTTATGTTTGCCGGTGCCAAAATCGCGTATTTGTGTGGTCTCGCACGACCATGTACCAGCTGCAAGCGCCCGCCCGGCGATGGACATGCCTAATGACCCCGGGAACATTTCGGGGTAGAGCGTCATCACGCTGGCGCGCCATGTATTTTGAGTTGTAGTTTGATTATTGTTTTGGCGCATCTTTATGGCCAATATCGCTTAAATAATTTTCCAAATCATCATCGGCGGTCGATAATAATTCATCGCGTGCAAACACCACATAACCTTGTTTGATATGCACTTGCGGCACAACTTCCAAAGTAAAAGGGATGAAAAAACTGGGTTCAGCTTCGCCATCTGCAATAGACGGGTTAATCTCTAACAGATCGCCAGCGCCAAAATCTTGTACCGATTTAATCACGCCTATAGAATTGCCATCATCATCGCGCACATCAAGGCCGATAAGGTCGACATGGTAAAATTCTTCTTCATCGGTTTCGGGTAACAAGTTGCGGGCAACGTACAGCAATGTGCCTTTGAGGCTTTGCATTAATTCCGGGTTATCGATGCCTTTAACCCGGCATATAGCGCCTAACTTATTAGCCCGAACATAGCTTAACTCATAAAAGGTCTTGCCATCTTCGGTCTGTAATTTGCCATAAGAGCATATATCGGCAGCGTTTTGGGTGAAACATTTAACCTTGGTTTCACCCCGCACACCGTGTGAGCCTGCAAAAGCCCCTAGGCAGATTAGGTCTTGATTTACCGAACCATTATTTGCCGAACCATTGCCTACAGAACCATTGTCTACAGAACCAAAGGGACTTTTGTTTTTGCTCATTATTTTTGCCTATGCTTCAGCTGCAGCAGTGTCTTTTTCGGCAGCAGCGGCTTCGGCAGCATCAGCGGCTTTTTGAGCGGCTTCTTCTAAACGCTCTTGGGCTTTGCGGCCGGGTTTAGCTCTATTTGGGTTATTGCGCGGTGCACGTTTTAATATGCCAGCAGCGTCTAGAAAACGCAATACGCGGTCTGTTGGTTGTGCGCCAGTGGCCAACCAATGTCTAATGCGGTCTTCAATTAAGATTACACGCTTTTCGTCATCTTTTTTCAAAGCTGGGTTATATGTACCTACTTTTTCGATATAACGGCCATCACGCGGTGCGCGTTCATCTGCCACAACAATGCGATAATAAGGACGTTTTTTAGAGCCGCCACGGGCCAAACGAATTTTAACTGCCATTTTATTTTACCTTCTAAATTAAGAGCATTATGCCCTATTATTAAATTACATTTATTTCTTTTTACCACTTGGTAAGCCGCCCAAACCGGGCAAACCCCCAAAACTTTTCGCGCCGCCTAAGCCCGGCAAACCGCCGCCTAAACCGCTTAAACCACCAGATGAACCACCTAATTGTTTTTGCATTTCTTCTAATTTATTCACATCTGGCAATTGCCCAGTAAGTGCAGATGTATCGATTTCAGGCATGCCTTGCCCGCCGCCACCAAACATATTGCCCAACATGCCACCACGGCCACCCTTGGCCATTTTTTTCATCATGTCGGCCATTTGGCGGTGCATTTTAAGCAATTTATTAATTTCGGGCACGCCACGGCCACAACCGGCAGCCACGCGTTTTTTACGCGATGCGTTCAACACTTTGGGGTTGCGGCGTTCACGCTTGGTCATAGATGAGATAATCGCCATTTGATATTTAAACATATCATCATCTAAATTAGCGCCAGCTAGCTGTTTTTTCATCTTGCCAATGCCCGGCAATAAGCTCATCACGCCGCCCATGCCGCCCATTTTTTCCATCTGTTTTAACTGGTCAGAAAGGTCGTTAAGGTCAAACTGGCCTTTGCGCATTTTCTTAGCCATGGCTTCGGCTTTTTCGGCATCAATGGCCTCAGCAGCTTTTTCAACCAATGCCACAATATCGCCCATGCCCAAAATACGGCCAGCCACCCGTTTGGGGTCAAACAGGTCTAAATCTTCGGGTTTTTCGCCAGTGCCTAAATATTTAATTGGGCAGCCAGTTACCGCGCGCATAGACAAAGCTGCACCGCCGCGGCCATCGCCATCGATACGGGTTAAAGCGATGCCGGTGGCGCCAACTTGCTCGTTAAACACCCGCGCGACATTAACCGCGTCTTGGCCTGTAAGGCTATCGGCCACCAATAAAACTTCTTGTGGCTTAATGATGTCACGAATGCCGACAATTTCGGCCATCAATACATTATCAATGTGCAGGCGGCCGGCTGTATCTATCATCAGCACATCATAACCGCCAAGTTTAGCCGCGGTTTGGGCGCGTTTGGCAATGTCTAATGGTTTCTGACCTTCGACAATTGGCAACGTGTCAACGTCAATAGATTTACCCAATATAGCTAGTTGTTCTTGCGCCGCGGGGCGGTATACATCCAACGAGGCCATCAGCACTTTTTTGCGGTCACGCTCGGTTAAGCGTTTGGCAATTTTGGCGGTCATAGTGGTTTTACCACTGCCCTGCAAACCAACCAATAATATGCCAACCGGCGGCACAGCATTTAAATTAAGCGGCACAGCTTCTTCGCCCAACATGGCGACTAGCTCATCATGCACAATTTTGACCACCATCTGCCCGGGCTTGACCGATTTTACAACCGCAGCGCCAATGGCTTGCTTTTTAACAGTGGCAATAAATGCCTTCACAACGTCTAAAGCTACATCCGCCTCGATAAGCGCACGCCTAATTTCGCGCATGGCGGCATTGACATCGGATTCGCTAAGCGCACCGCGCCCGGTAATCTTGTCAAATATTTCACCTAATCGGTCTGATAAACTTTCAAACATTCCAAATACCTTTTAAAACCCAAACCAAAACAGCTAAAATATCATCCAAGGGCGCAGCGCGCTGTTGAATGTTAACTTTCACATCTCCCATTATATCGGCTTAAATAAGCAAAATACAATATGTATATGACCGTTTAGAGTTTAGACTCTTATGAACTTGGCCGCAAAATATGGTTTTATAAGCCTAATGTCAAGCTAAAGATTATATTGTTTTTATGCCTGCAATGGCGCTATAGTTAACCATAACTAGCGCCTTATATAGTTAAATAATAAATGTGTTGTAAATGGTATTTTGTCGGCAAAAATCATTATGTTTTATGGCTGGTTTTGCGGCTAGTTTTGCGCTGGTAATTTGGTTGGTCGTTGCGCCAACAATTAGCCACGCCGAACCGCTAACCACCGCCAGCGTCAGCCTTGCTAAAATGCAAGATGCAGAGCGGCTAGAATTGGCAATATATTTAATAAATAATCAGCAGGCTCACAAAGCCATTGCGGTTATCACCTTTAAAAAATTTACCAAAGTTGACCAAATTATTGCGGCACAAAACCTATTGGCCGAGGCCTTATTTGCCTTGGGAAAGCGCATAGAAGCCTATAAAATATTGCGTGATATATTGGCCTTAAACCCAGCCATTGCCACCAGCCGATTTAAACTGGCGCAATTGCTATTTGCCGCCCAAGATGACATGGCGGCCAAGCGGCAATTTGAGCTGTTATTGGCCAGCTCTAAAGACGATGATGTGCAATTAATGCTGCGGCACTATTTGACCCAAATAAATGTGCGCAAGAAATGGTTTTTTAACGTCGGTGGGTCGGTGGTGCCGCAGTCTAATTTCAATGGCGGCAGCGGCAAAAACAGCTATTATTGCGAGGATATAGCGGCAACCGCCGCCGGGGTGGCAAATTGGACCGACCTGTTAGCCTCGTTTGGGTTAGATTGCACCCAAGGCATACCGTTAAGCTCGGCTCAAAAAGCCCAATCGGGTTTGGTGTTAAACGCGCACGCCACATTGGGTTACCAGTTTAAACTCAGCGATAACAGCGCATGGGCATTGCGCGCCACCGGCACTTATACCCAATATCCATCGACCATTCCGAGTGTTTTAAGTTTGGCCTTTAGCACCGGCCCGACCCTACAATTGGACGATAAAACCAGTTTAAATTTGGCCACAAACTTGTCGCTGGCTGTAACCACAACTGCCATAACCCAAAACCGAATGGGCATTAGCGCCATATTTGACCACCGGCTCAGCCCGACATTGGGGCTAAACCTGCAAGCAAATTTAGACAAAACCAGCAATTTTACCAACAATGATTATAGCAATTTGGCAGCAACGATTAGCCTCACCGGACAATTTATTTTAGACAATAGCAGCTATGTCAAATTAATGGGCGGCATTTCCACAGCCAAATATAGCCAACCCAATCTATCGTTTACCGCACTCAGAGCCGGGTTTGGAATCTATAAAGAATTTGCCGAATTCATAACCTATTCGGACGTTAATATCACCCGAAAATACAAAGCTTTAGAGACTATAATGAGTTATGAAGTTAACTTAAAAATATCTAACAAAAACTTGGACTTTATGGGGTTTAGCCCTGAAATTATATACTCGTATAAAAAATTGGATAGCAATATAAATACTAATGACACCAGCGGCCATAGCGTCAGCATTGGTGTGACAAGGTCATTTTAACATGCGCTCTAAATGGCAAAATCCCGCAACGGCAAAGCTGTCCAAAAATCTAATATCGCAAATGTGCCGACTGGTTTTTGGCGCTGATGACTATAAAACGGCACAACCATTGGCTGGCGGCCGGTCCCACCAAAATTACCTCATTAGCTTGGCTTCAGGCCAACAGGTGGTGCTGCGGGTGAGCGGCAACCAGCAAAGCCTAGGTAAACAATATGCCTTGGCGCAAAAATTGTGGCTAAAACTACCAGTGCCGCGGTTTTTATCGCAACCTCAAGCAGCTAATGGCAAGCGGTTTTTTGCTTTTATGGAGTTTAAACCCGGGCAAAGATTGGCCAATATCGAGGCCTTGCCGGTTGCTGAGCAAGCGCAGTTGGGGTTTGAACTTGGTGAATATTTGGCGTTGATTCATAGCCAAACCTTTAAACATGCGGGCGCGTTTAGCAGTGATTTAAAACTTGACCAAAATTATGACATAAGCCCCAATGGCTTGAGTGAAATATTCGCCAATTGTTTGAGCCAAGCCTCAAAAAATGGTCATATAGATGGCAAATTAGCCCAAACCTATAGGCATAGTTTTGCCGAAAAAATACAGATTTTAGACCAATGGCCGCACCATCATTGTCTGATCCATGCCGATTTAAATGAAGATAATATCTTGCATTATGATGGCCATATAAGCGCGATATTAGACTGGGAATTTGCCCTGAGCGGCCACCCAGCGTTAGATTTTGGCAAATTCACCCGCACGCCCTACAGCCATTGCCCAATATTTACCGAAAATCTTTGCGATAATTATTACCTAACCCACAAAAACTTGCCCGTGAATTGGCCTGAAATTGCGCAAATTGTTGACTTGCTCGCTTGGGCAGAATTCCTCAGCCGCCCACAGGTGACAGAAGACATAAAAACCAGTGCGTTGGGTAAGCTCAGAGGTAATTTATAGGCATTTCGTGGGAAAAAGGGCGAGCCAATTTATTGGCGAACTTGGCCATTGAGGCCCGCCCGTTAGGGCGTTAGCAAGAGAGCGGAGCGAACGCACGCAGTGTTAAGCAAAAAACCCGTAGCAAGCAAACGGAGTTTGCGCACGCAGTGCTAAGCATAACTCATTCATAAATCCCCCAAGGGGAATTTATGAATGGGGGGCTTATGCGTGTATCTGCCGGTTATCTACTGCCATGGCCGCTTCTTTAACGGCTTCG
The DNA here is from genome assembly GCA_013214705.1 of Hyphomicrobiales bacterium. GTDB lineage: Bacteria > Pseudomonadota > Alphaproteobacteria > Rhizobiales > OSC116 > OCS116. The sequence continues at coordinate 128,822 of JABSRZ010000006.1, read as the reverse complement.
GACATTGTGGGATGGGCATGGCATGAGCGGGCTAAATCTTCGGCTGAACCGCCAAATTCCATTAACAGCACCACTTCGTGAATCATTTCGCCAGCACTAGCGCCAACTATATGGCAACCCAATACTTTGTCGGTTGTTTTATCGGCAATGAATTTAACAAAACCTTCGGATTTTAGCATGGCTTTGGCGCGGCCATTGGCGCTAAACGGGAATTTGCCGACATTATAAGCAATGCCTTCGGCTTTTAATTGCTCTTCGGTTTTACCCACTGTGGCAATTTCAGGCATAGTGTAAACCACGCCCGGGATGACGTCATAATTCACATGGCCAGCTTGGCCAACCAATATTTCGGCCAAGGCAACGCCTTCTTCTTCGGCTTTATGCGCCAGCATAGGCCCAACCACCACATCGCCAATGGCATAAATGCCTTCGACATTGGTTTTAAAATGCGCATCAATTTCGACCCGGCCACGCGCGTCCAATTTAACCCCAGCCTCTTCGAGCCCTAGGCCTTGGGTGAATGGCCGGCGGCCAATGGCCACCAACACAATATCGGCCGTTAGCATTTCCGCGTCGCCACCTTTGGCAGGTTCGACCGCCACATTAACCCCGGTTTCGGTTATTTCTGTGCCGATAACTTTTTTGCCTAATTTAAATTTAAAGCCCTGCTTTTTTAACATGCGGGTGTAATTTTTCACCACTTCAGCATCCATACCCGGCAAGATATTATCTAAAAATTCGACCACCGTTACTTCTGCGCCCAAACGACTCCACACCGAGCCAAGTTCAAGCCCAATAACCCCGCCGCCAACAACAATCATTTTATTTGGCACAGCTTTTAGCTCTAAGCCGCCGGTAGAAGATACAATTTTATCTTCATCTATCGTCACGCCCGGCAGCGGCATAACTTCACTACCGGTGGCGATGATGATGTTTTTGGCACTAAGCTCGGTTACGCTGCCATCATCGGCCGTTACTGAAACTTTGCCGGCGGAGATAATTTTGCCCATGCCTTGATAAGAGTTGATTTTATTTTTCTTAAACAGATAATCAATGCCGCTAGTATTGCCATCGATAACCGCTTGTTTATGCGCCATCATATTGCCAAGGTTAAGCTTTGGGGCGTCGATATCTATGCCCAATGTTGCAAAATTATGGCCAGCTTCTTCAAACATTTCAGAGGCATGCAGCAAGGCTTTAGAGGGTATACAACCTACATTTAGGCAGGTGCCGCCATGGGCTTTGCGCTTTTCGACCACCGCCACTTTTAACCCCAATTGTGCCGCTCTAATTGCGCCCACATAACCACCGGGGCCTGTACCAATTACCACCACGTCATAATCTGACATTTTTTTATCCTTAACTAATTTGGCTGGGCTTAACCGCGCGCCGCCACTACATTAAATTCACTATATTATTTTTTTTATTTGGCGAAGAAAGCGCCCAGACATAACCAAATGGGTCTTTTATTTCGCCATAATGCTGGCCCCAATACATGTTATCAAACGGCAAAATAATGTCGCAACCGGCAACCAGGCAATTGTTTAAAAAATCGCACAAGTCTGCATATGTATTGAAAAACCAATTCATCGCGATGGCTCTTTTCTCATCCTTGGTAGGCATGTGCTTATTGGTATTCATTTCGGGTATATAATCTGACATCATAAACTCAATATCACCGACTTTAAGATGCGCGTGCACAATGCGCTGGTCGTCTTCATCACTATGGACATTTAACACCACAGCCCCAAATGCAGAAGTATAAAAGGCAAGCGCAGCCAAACCGTCATTAACCGTTAAGTAGGGTGTTAATGCTATTGGTTTTACAACTCTTGCCATTTCAATTTCCTATTTAGCTCTATAAATCAAGCACTAAACGTTGTGGGTCTTCTAAGGCTTCTTTCACCCGCACCAAAAATGTCACCGCTTCTTTGCCATCTACAATTCTATGGTCATAAGAAAGTGCCAAATACATCATCGGGCGAATTTCGATTTTGCCATCGATGGCCATAGGGCGTGGTTGAATTTTATGCATTCCCAATATGCCAGATTGCGGCGCATTCAAAATAGGTGTGCTCATAAGTGAGCCATATACACCGCCATTGGTAATGGTAAATGTGCCACCTTGCATGTCATCCATACCCAATTTGCCGCTACGAGCTTTAACCGCATAGTCGACAATCGCGCCTTCGACACCAGCAAATGACATGTCATCAGCATCGTGCAACACCGGCACAAATAAGCCTTTATCGGTGCCAATGGCCACTGCCACATTATAATAATTTTTATAAATAATATCGCCACCATCAATTTCGGCATTCACAGTTGGTATGTCTTTAAGTGCGGCCACGCAGGCTTTGACAAAAAAGCTCATAAAGCCAAGCTTGGTGCCATGTTTTTTAAGGAATAGCTCTTTATATTGAGTGCGCATATCCATAACCGCCGTCATATCCACCTCGTTAAAAGTGGTCAGCATGGCGGCGGTATTTTGCACATCTTTAAGCCGCTTGGCAATGGTTTTGCGCAGACGAGACATTTTAACCCGCTCTTCGCGACTTTCATTATTTTTTGCTTCTGGCGCGGCAACCGGGGCAATAACAGGAGCTGGGTTGGCAACCGCATTTTGCATATCGGCTTTGGTCACATTGCCTTTGGGGCCGGTAGGGGCTACAGAGGCAACATCAACACCGGATTCGGCGGCAATTTTGGCCACGGCCGGGCTAGCGTTTGGGGCAGAAAGGCTAGCGGTTGATGCCGCCGGGCTAGCAGCAAGAGGTGCAGCGGGTGTTGGTACTACTGATGCAGGAGCAGAGGGTGCAGGTGCTGGTTCGGCAGCGGCTTTTGGCGCTACAGGTTTTGGCGCGGCAATTTCGCCCTCTTCCATAATCGCCAATATAGCGTCTGGCCCAACCACATCGCCATCGGCGGCGACAATTTCTTTTAACACACCACTAACCGGCGCCAGCACTTCCAAAGTCACTTTGTCAGTTTCAAGCTCTACCAACACTTCTTCGGCAGATACAGCGTCACCGGGTTGTTTGTTCCACGTTGCCACTTCAGCTTCAGAAACAGACTCGCCCATTGTAGGCACACGAATTTCGATTGTCATTTTGTTGTCTTTCTTTATTTTCGACCTTGCGGCATTAATCTATTTCATTTATTTATTTAAAAGCTTCGTCTAAAAAGGTTTTTAGCTCAAATCTATGTTTTGCGCCACTGCCGGTGGCAGGCGATGCGGCGGCTTTACGGCCAACATAGGTGGCGCGGTTCACTGAGTTACCAGCTTTAATGAGCGCATCTTCTAGCCGCTCGTTAACAAATGTCCAATAACCCATATTTTTAGGTTCTTCCTGACACCAGATAATTTCGGCATTTTCAAACCGCGACAATTCCTTCGCCATGGCCGATTTAGGGAAGGGGTAAAGTTGCTCAACCCGCAAAATATACACATCATCTATGTCACGCTCGATGCGGTCTTCATAAAGATCATAATAAACTTTACCACTGCATATGATAACTTTACGAATCTTGTCATCATTTTGCAGTCTAATTTCGCTATGGGCTAGATATTCGGCATCATCCCACAATACCCGATGAAACTCGCTATTGGGGCCAATTTCTTCAATGGTCGAGACGCAACGTTTATGGCGCAACAAGCTTTTTGGCGTCATAATGATAAGCGGTTTGCGGTAATCGCGTTTTAACTGGCGGCGCAAAATGTGAAAAAAGTTAGCCGGTGTGGTGACATTGGCAACGATCATATTATCTTCAGCACAAAGCTGTAAGAACCGCTCTGGCCGCGCGCTAGAATGTTCAGGCCCCTGGCCTTCGTACCCATGCGGTAACAGACATACAAGGCCAGACATGCGCAGCCATTTTTGTTCACCCGATGAAATAAACTGATCAAACAACACTTGTGCGCCATTGGCAAAATCGCCAAATTGGGCTTCCCAAATGGTTAAACAATCAGGCTCGGTAAGTGAATAGCCATATTCAAAACCCAACACCGCTTCTTCTGACAACATCGAGTTAATCACTTCATAACGGCCTTGGCCTTCACGCAAATTATTGAGCGGTTTATAGGTGGTTTCATCCATCTGGTCATTGAGCACACTATGGCGATGCACAAATGTACCGCGTTCGCAATCTTGGCCAGAAAGCCTCACGGGAAAGCCTTCATCTAACAAAGTGGCAAATGCCAAGGCTTCGCCGGTTCCCCAATCTATACCGACGCCCGCCTCGATAGAAGCACCCCGGCGCTTATAAATACGTTTCAAGGTTTTATGGGCATTAAAATCATCTGGAATCTCGACTAGTTTTTTACCCAATTGTTTGAGTTTATCTATGTCATATCCGGTTTGGCCGCGTCTGGCTTGGCCATCGTCTTTGGTGATGCTTTTATCCGACCATTTGCCATCTAACCAATCGGCTTTGCCGGGGGTGAAATCATCCGATTCATCAAATTCAATGTCTAAAAATTTACGGAACTGATCTTTCATATCGACAATGTCATCAGCACTTAACAAACGGTCATTTACCAATTTCTCGGAATATAAATCTAACGTGGTTTTGTGAGTTTTGATGGTTTTATACATGATCGGTTGGGTCATGCTGGGGTCATCGCCCTCATTATGGCCAAATCGGCGATAGCAGAACATGTCAATCACCACTGGTTTGCCAAACTTCTGGCGGTATTCGGTAGCGATACGCGCCACATAAACCACACTTTCAGGGTCATCACCATTGACATGAAAAATCGGCGCTTCAATCATTTTAGCCACATCCGACGGGTAAGGCGATGAGCGCGAATAATGCGGCGCGGTGGTGAAGCCGATTTGGTTATTGACGATAAAATGTATGCTGCCGCCAGTTCTATGACCTTTAAGACCTGAAAGACCAAAACATTCGGCCACAACACCTTGGCCAGCAAAAGCCGCATCGCCATGCAACAACAATGGCAGCACTTCGTGGCGGTTGGTTTGGGTAGTATCAAACGGAAATTTGCTATGTTGATCTTGTTTGGCGCGCACTTTGCCCAATACAATTGGGTTGACAATTTCTAAATGCGAAGGGTTGGCGGTTAATGACAAATGCACTTTATTGCCATCAAAATTACGGTCAGATGAAGCGCCTAAATGATATTTCACATCGCCCGAGCCATCAATTTCTTCTGGAGTAGATGCGCCACCTCTAAATTCATGAAACAAAGCCCGATACGGCTTGCCCATAACCGCGGTTAATACGTTTAATCTGCCGCGATGCGGCATGCCCAACACAATGTCTTTGACCCCAGTTTGGCCACCGACTTTAATGATTTGCTCTAACGCCGGTATTAGCGCTTCGCCGCCATCTAGACCAAAACGTTTGGTGCCGGTGTATTTTTTATCAATAAAATTCTCTAGCCCTTGGGTTTCGATTAATTTATTCAAAATGGCTTTTTTGCCATTGGCGGTAAATTCTATTTCTTTGTCTTTGCCTTCGATGCGCTGCTGTAACCAAGCTTTTTGTTCGGCATCGGTAATGTGCATAAATTCTATGCCGATTTTAGAACAATAGGTGCGCTTTAAAATTTCTAAAATTTCGGTCAGAGTTGCATATTCTAGCCCCAAAACATGGTCGATAAATATCGGCCGGTCAAAATCGTCAGAGCTAAAACCAAAAGCTTCGGCGGTGAGCATTTTTTCACGGCCTTGGCTTTCCATTTTAAGCGGGTCAAGGTCAGCAGCCAAATGGCCAATGGCACGAAATGCCCTAATCATCATGATCGCGCGGATGCTGTCTAATGTTGCGGCTTTGATTTCGGCGGCACTTGCGCCCGCGCCCGCAGCCGGAGCTAAAGCCGCAGCTGGAGCAGCAACAGCTGGGGTTGCAACAGATGTAACTTTTGGTGCGGCAGGTGCGGCTTTAACACCAGTATTGGCGGCTAATTGTTTGGCGGCATTTTTGGCATTGGCGGCAATTTTAGTGGCAATATTGGCTTCAAATGCGCTCCAATTGCCGCTTAAGGCTGCCGTATCTTCGGCAATGTCGGCTGGTGGCCAATTTGGTCTGTCCCAAGATGCGCCCATCGCGCCTGTAGCGCCCCCAGCACCATTGGCAACGTCTGGCTCATCATCGGCCATTTCGGCAAAAAAACCTTGCCAACCTGGGTCTACTGAATCTGGATTTTGGATAAATTTAGCGTAAAGATCTTCGATGAAACTAGCGTTACCACCATAGAGGAACGAAGTGCGGTCAAACGCCTCGTTCTGTGCCTGCTTTGCCATATTTCTCGACTAAGCCATCTGGCTTAATCCCTTGAGTTTAACGCTCAATAAAACTCTATAGAAAAACTCTTTAGAGCTTTCTCAATCGCATAATTTCGTCATATAATTGGTGTGAAAACACCAATTATCCCTTAGTTTCAAATGCCCACTATAAACCGTTACATTTTACAATTTATAGTAAACTTTTTATAGTTAACGGTTTCCTAATAAAAAAATCAATCAAATAATTTTTCTAATATAAAACCGCTAAATTTCTGGTCTATATTTTGCCCAAAATTAGATTAAAAAAACCGATCAAAGACGTTCAAAGATCGGTTTTTAAATTTTTGTCTTGGTTTAGCCGTTTAACAATTCTACCAAAGTTTTACCCAACATGGCTGGGCTAGGCGAAACCCGAATGCCAGCTTCTTCTAACGCTGCCATTTTATCTTCTGCGCCGCCTTTGCCACCAGATATAATGGCGCCAGCGTGGCCCATTGTGCGGCCCGGAGGCGCCGTGCGGCCAGCAATAAAGCCAACCACGGGTTTTTTAATTTTGTGACGCATTAAGAATTCCGCCGCTTCTTCTTCAGCACTGCCGCCAATTTCGCCAATCATAACAATGGATTGTGTATTTTCATCATGTAAAAATAGGTCAAGACAATCGATAAAGCTGGTGCCGTTAACCGGGTCGCCACCAATGCCGATGCAGGTTGATTGGCCGAGGCCTTCGGCTGTGGTTTGCGCTACAGCTTCATAAGTTAGCGTGCCAGAACGTGAAACAATGCCAACTGAACCCGGCATATGAATGTGGCCGGGCATAATGCCGATTTTGCAAGAACCAGGGGTGATAACACCCGGGCAGTTAGGGCCAACAAGCCGCGTTTTAGAGCCAGTTAACGCCCGTTTGACTTTAATCATATCGGCAACAGGAATGCCCTCGGTGATACAGATGGCCAGTTCAATCTCAGCATCGATAGCTTCTAAAATGGCATCGGCAGCAAATGGCGGCGGCACATAAATGACCGTCGCATTGGCATCGGTTTTGGCTTTGGCATCTAACACACTGTCAAACACAGGCAGCTTTAAATGGGTTTGCCCACCTTTGCCGGGGGTTACACCACCAACCATATTTGTGCCATAAGCAATGGCTTGTTCGCTATGAAAAGTGCCTTGGCTACCGGTAAAGCCTTGGCAAATTAATCTGGTATCTTTTCCGACTAATACACTCATGAATTTGCCTCCTTAACAGCTTTAACAATTTTTTGCGCGGCGTCATCTAGGTTGTCGGCAGAAATAATCGCCATGCCTGAATTTGCCAAAATTTCTTTGCCCAACTTAACATTTGTACCTTCTAACCTAACCACCAATGGCACTGTCAAATCCAGTTCCTTGGCTGCGGCTATCACCCCTTCGGCTATAATATCGCAGCGCATAATGCCACCAAATATATTCACCAAAATGCCTTTTACATTGTCGTCAGAGGTGATGATTTTAAAAGCTTCTGTAACCTTTTCGCGGGTTGCACCACCACCAACATCTAAAAAGTTAGCCGGTGATGAACCATATAGGTTGATAATGTCCATAGTCGCCATGGCCAAGCCAGCGCCATTGACCATGCAACCAATTTCGCCATCAAGTGCAATATAGTTAAGGTCATATTCGGCGGCTTTCACTTCTTTGGCGTCTTCTTCAGTTAAATCCCGCAGCTCCAAAATGTCTTTTTGGCGGTATAGAGCGTTGCCATCAAAGCTCACTTTGGCATCCAAACACACCAAGTCGCCAGTGTCCGTTACAACCAATGGGTTAATTTCTAGCATTGCCATGTCTTTTTCAACAAAGGCTTTGTAAAGTTTTGCAGCCAGTGCGCCCGCTTGTTTAGCGGTTGCGCCTTTAAGGCCAAGGGCAGCTGCCAAACGCCGGCCATGTAAACCAGAAATGCCGGTGGCTGGGTCAATGGTAAAAGAAATAATTTTTTCGGGTGTCTCGGAAGCTACGGTTTCAATGTCCATGCCACCTTCGGTAGAGGCCACAAATGAAACCCGGCTCGTCGCGCGGTCCACAAGCAATGATAGATAGAGCTCTTCGGCAATGGCGCAACCAGCTTCGATATAAAGCCGGTTAACTTGCTTGCCCGCCGGGCCAGTTTGGTGCGTAACCAAAGTATTGCCGAGCATTTCCTTGGCATATTGCGCCACTTCAGCTTCAGATTTAGCCAACCGCACACCACCAAGTTCGCCAGCTTGCGCTTCTTTAAACTTGCCCTTGCCGCGGCCACCTGCGTGAATTTGCGATTTGACCACCCATATTGGGCCACCAAGTTTGCTCGCTGCTTCGATGGCATCTTCAACCGTGAATGCGGCAAAGCCTTCGCCAGTTACGATGCCAAATTCGCGCAATACGGCTTTGGCTTGATATTCATGAATATTCATTATTATTCCTTATCATTTGGAATGGAGAATTATACTGTTTCGAAACTATTTAAGGCTTGGCTCAATATCCTGACACGCTTTAATTAGGGTTTTTACTGCATTTACACTTTTTTCAAACTGTGAACTTTCATCATCATTCAAGCTAATTTCAATAATTTTTTCGATACCGCCCTGGCCGATAACCGTTGGCACACCCACATAAATATCATTCTGGCCATATATACCATCTAGATAAGCTGCGCACGGTAGAATGCGTTTTTGATCCTTAATATAGGCCTCAGCCATAGACACAGCCGATGCCGCCGGGGCATAAAATGCACTGCCGGTTTTAAGCAGGCCAACAATTTCAGCCCCGCCATCACGCGTGCGTTGCACAATTTCGTCTAATTTTGCTTGGCTCATCCAGCCCATTTTAACCACATCATCGAGGCTAATGCCGCCAACGGTTGAGTAGCGAGTGGATGGCACCATTGTGTCGCCATGGCCGCCCAATACAAATGCCGATACATCTTGCACCGACACACCCAATTCTTCTGACAAGAAGAAGCGGAAACGCGAACTATCTAACACACCGGCCATGCCCACAACTTTTTGGGTTGGCAAGCCAGAGAATTTTTGCAATGCCCAAACCATGGCATCTAGCGGGTTAGTGATGCATATAACAAACGCGTCTGGCGCATATTTGGCAATGCCCTCGCCCACTTGTTTCATAACTTTTAGGTTTATCGCCACCAAATCATCACGGCTCATGCCCGGTTTGCGTGGCACACCGGCGGTAACAATCACCACATCAGAGCCAGCAATGTCTTTATATTCGGTTGTGCCTTTAAGCTCAATGTTAAAGCCATTAACTGGCGCGCTTTCGGCAATGTCTAACGATTTGCCTTGCGGTATGCCATCGGCAATATCAAACATGACAACATCGCCAAGTTCTTTTAAACCAATTAAATGTGCTAAAGTGCCGCCAATTTGGCCTGCCCCGATGAGTGCTATTTTATTACGAGCCATAAAAGTTTCCTTAAGATTGGTATACCTATGCAGACAACGCCCATTGCCTGCGTGAATTTGAACTTAATTACCCCTGCTGAATAATCCCATTTCGAAACAAATTCAAGCGTCAGCTTGATATTTGTGGGTTTTTTGTGCGCAAGCTGGCAAATATGCATTAATTGCCTATGGAATAATCGAAAGGTGGAAATATTTGGTTAATAATTGGTTCTAATGTACGAGAAGTTTCGCACCAGTTTAGACAAGCTGTGCAGAATTGATGAAATTGATTCGTTTTGGCCTAAGCTTGCGACATTATATAGGCCTCACTGCGCATCTCCATCAACCTTGAAACCGTACGGTCAAATTCAAATACGCCATCGCCTTTTAAGTATAAATCTGTCACCTCGACCGCAGCCGAACAAATGAAATTTACATTTTGCTCATATAAGGCATCGACAAATGTCACAAACCGTTTGGCCTCATTTCTATTTTCGGCAGATAATTGCGGTATATTGTCCATCAATATAGTGTGGTAAGTCTCGGCAATGGCCAAATAATCGGCCGCGCCCAAATTATCCGCGCAAATGCCGCTAAACTCTAACCGTGCTATGCCGTTATGCGCGCAGGGTATAACCAGCTCACGTCCCTGTATTTCTAGGCTGGTTGGCTTGCCCTTGGCACCACCGGTCAATTCGCTCCACATTTCATCCATCTGTTGGCGTGCGTTCACATCAAGCGGATGAAAATAAACCTCATGTCCTAGCAATCTGTCTAACCGGTAATCGCGCTGGGCTTCTAAGCTCACAACATCGCATTTTTGGTTTAGCAATGTTATAAACGGGGTGAATAATTGGCGGTTAATGCCATGTTTATATAATTCATCTGGCGCGCGGTTGGAGGTCGCCACCACCACCACTCCGGCATCAAATAATTTGGTGAATAACCGCCTTAAAATCATCGCATCGGCAATGTCATTCACTTGAAATTCGTCAAAACATAACAAGGTAGCTTTAGAGGCAATGCCCGCCGCCAATGGCTCTAACGGATCATCTACCGCGTCTTTGCCGGTTAATTGCCGGGCGGCGAATATGCCAGCATGAATCTCTTGCATAAATTGATGAAAATGCACCCGGCGCTTGTGCACCACATCTATTTGTTCATAAAATAAATCCATCAGCATCGATTTGCCACGGCCGACATCGCCATATATATACAGCCCCATAAATTCTGGCTGCGGTTTTTTATAAATGCCAAAATTTGCCGATAATTTAAGCCAATAAGGCTTGGGGCGGTTTGCCAGCTCTAGCAAATTATCCGATAATTTTTGCAATTTCTGCATCACCGCAAATTGCGCTTGGTCAAAAACCAAATTCTCTTGGTCAATAAGTTGGTGATAGGTTTTGGTGAGTTTCATATTTTAGTGCCGGTAATTTTTAACCAACATATCGGTAAAAGATAAATATTTTATAGCCAAAAATAATTATTTCCGCTATAACAATCGGAACATAACAAGAACATAAGAAATGACCACATATGCATAATCTAGCTGAGTTGGCACAAAAATTTGACACTGCCGGGCAAAAATATTGTAGCAAATATAATATTAAACGCGATGACGACTGGGTAATAATGAAATTGCAAGAAGAAGTTGGCGAGCTGTTTCAGGCGTGGCTTATGCACACTGGCCGTGGGCGCGACAAAGGCCAAACGCCGGATGAACTTAAACAAATGTTAGCTGCTGAAACCGCAGATATATTGGGCATGATTATGATTTTTGCCGCCACACAAAATATAGATTTAAACCATTATATCGAAAAAAAATGGCGGTTTAAAGTTGACGATTAAGTTATGATTTTTCATCCGCCTTGGCTCGACATATAGCTCACGGCCGCACCGCACTTTGTGCTGGCCTACGCGTGTGCGCCCTAACGGGCGGCCTCAGTCGGCAAGTTCGCCAATAAATTGGCTCGCCCCTCTTCCCTAGCAATCAATTTCACGATTTTTCATCCGCCTTGGCCAGTTCTTGTGCGAGCTTTTCACGGGCTTTTTGTTTATGCTCTGGTTTGACATATTGCGACACCAAACCAAACGCCGTCATCAACACTGTGGCATCATCACTAAAGCCTAAGCCGATGATAAAATCGGGTACAAAATCTATCGGCATTATAAAATACGCCAATGCAGCCAGTAAAACGCCCCTGACTTTGCGCGGTGTTTTGGTATCAAACGCGCAATAATAGGCCGCTAAAAGGTCATCACTAAACGGAACTTTGCCGACAAACCGCCTGAATTTAGGCCAAAAACCAAGCTTCACCCGCCCGTGTTTTTTGTAATTATATTGCGCCACAGCCAAATATTTGCCCGCCATTTCATCATCCATCTTGGTTAGCTGGTTTGATGTGTGGGTTATTTTTTTGGTTTTTTTAAAGTTTATTCGCATGGCTTATATATAAGCGCTCGGTCGCAATTAGCAAGCCCAACAACAAGCCGCCCAAAAATTTAAGGCGGCTTAATCGTTTTAAGTCAAATATTTAGACACAAGGGTTGGTATGCACCGCATGCACCGCGTTTATGGCCGCTTCCATCTCTTCAGTAATGTCTAAATTCACTGAATCGATAACAGATTTTAACTGCTCCATAGTGGTTGCCCCAAAAATATTAGAGGTTACAAAACTACGTGTGGTTACAAATTGGTTGGCCATTTGGGCGGCATCTACGCCAAAATCTTTAGCTATCTGCACATATTTAGTGGTGGCTTCTACGGCCCCCGGAGTTTCATATCTGTCCATACGGCCAAATAATGTTTTGCGTGCGCCAGCGGGTTTCGCGCCATTTAAGTATTTGCCCGACAATATGCCTTGTGCCAGCGGCGAATAAGCCAGCAAACCACAATCTTCACGGTGGGCAAATTCGGCCAAACCATATTCATAAGCCCGGTTCAGAAAGTTATAAGCATTTTGCACGCTTTGCACGCGGGCTTGACCATTTACTTCTGACAATTGTAAAAACTTCGCCGTGCCCCAACTGCTCTCGTTGGACAGGCCAATATGTCTAATTTTGCCGGCTTTTACAAAACCATCCAAAACATCCAAAATTTCGGCAATGGTATTTTTTTCGCCGCCCATGTCTTTAAACACTGCCGCACCAAATGCCAATGTTGGCCGGTCAGGCCAATGCAGTTGATATAGGTCGATATAATCGGTTTGCAAACGACGGAGGCTATTGTTCAAAGCTTCTTCCATATTGGCGCGGTTAAGCTGTGTATTGCTGCCATCGGCGCGAAACCAATTCATCCCAGAACGGCCAACTACTTTGGAGGCTAATATCACCTTATCGCGGTTTTTACGTTCGGCAAAATAATTGCCAATAATGGTTTCGGTGCTGCCTTGGGTATCGGCTTTGGGCGGAATGGAATAAAGCTCAGCGGTGTCAAAAAAATTAATCCCCTGCTCAAGCGCATAATCCATTTGTTCAAACCCTTCGGCTTGAGTATTTTGTTGCCCCCACGTCATCGTGCCAAGGCAAATTGCGCTCACATCTATGCCACTGCGGCCAAGTTTTCTATATTCCATACAATTTCCCAAAAAATGTTAGTCTCAAAATCGGCTTAAGAATTTTCTACCGCTGAACTGCTATTTATAGATAGATTATTCGATTAATTCAAGTATAGACGGCATAATATTAACGATAATCATATCGACCCCCTCTGGGGTCGGGTGGATGCCGTCCTTTTGGTTCAAATTTAATTGCCCGGCCACACCTTTTAAAAAAAACGGGTAAAATAGCAATTCATTTTCACGCGCTAAATCGATAAATATTTGTGAAAACTCCGCCTCATATTCATCGCCCATATTGGGCGGCGCCAGCATTCCCGCCAGCATGGTCTTGATATTTTGGGCGGCCAATTTATCTATTATGGCTTGCAAGGCCAATTTGGTTTCAGCCGGCGATACACCTCTAAAAGCGTCATTTGCGCCCAATTCAATAATTGCATATTTTATGTTTTCAGCTTTAACATCGCCCAATGCCCATAACAATCTCTCATTGGCCGACGTGCTGGTATCGCCCGAAACTCCAGAGCCGATAACCACCACATTTTTGCCCATTTTTGTCAGCTCATTGGCCAATTTATTGGGGAAGCTGTCGGCCAAATCGTCCAACCCGTAGCCGGCGGTGAGGCTATCGCCCAATATAAATAATTTGGCTTGTGTTTCTATCGCCAAGCTTTGCGTGGCAAATGAGGCGGCAAATAAAAACCCTGTGGCGGCAATCAGCCTCTTGAAATTCACAATATATTTCACCATATCACCTTTTTGTTACATATATCTTATTGAATATATGACAATGCATTATATATTGGTCAAGGCCAATCCAACAATAAATAAGTTTAACGTCCAATTAAGAGTTCTATATGACCACATCTGAAAACCAAATCATATTCACTGACAATCTTTCACTATCCTATAGCTCAGGCGCCGGCCAAATAGATGTGCTCAAAGGTGTGGATTTAGAGGTTATGGACGGCGAAGCGGTTGTCTTGGTTGGGCCATCTGGCTCGGGCAAATCTTCTATTCTTATGTTGTTGGCCGGGTTAGAAGATATATCAGGCGGCAATTTAAAGTTGTTAAACCAAGATGTTAGCAATTTCACCGAAGATGAATTTGCCTTATTTCGCAAAGAAAATATAGGCATTGTTTTTCAAAACTTTCATCTGATACCCACCATGACGGCCATCGAAAATGTTGCCATCCCGCTAGAATTACAACAAAAAGATGATGCCCTAGATCAGGCCAAAAGCTGGCTAGATAAAGTCGGTTTGGCGCATAGGCTCGACCATTACCCAGCCCAACTGTCGGGCGGTGAACAACAACGGGTGGCCATTGCCCGGGCTTTGTCATCTAACGCCAAATTAATTTTGGCCGATGAACCAACCGGCAATTTAGATGAAGCCACCGGCCGCGAAATAGCCGAATTATTGTTTCAATTGAACAAACAAGAAGGCCGCACCTTGTTGCTCATCACCCATGATTTGGAGCTGGCACAACGGGCTGACCGCATTTTAAGGCTAGAGAATGGCAAATTACACGCTCTGTCTCACGCCGAAAATTTGGAGCTGTAAATGCCACAATTCACTATAGTTAAAGACGAAAAAGGTTTGGCATTTAAATGGGCCAGCCGCGAAATCATATCTAATTTCAAAAATGGTGGCATTTGGGGCGGCGTGCGTGGGTTTGGTATATTTTTAACCGCCATATTTTTAGGCGTTTTTGCCATCGCTTTGGTCGGCACATTTAGTGCCAGCCTCAACAGTGGTTTAAATGACAGCGGCCAAATATTACTCGGTGGCGATGTCGACGTGCGCCTAACCAATCAATTTGCCGATGATGACATGCTCGCCTATTTTGCCAAACAAGGCCAATTAACCGAGGTTTCGCATTTTAGAGGCATGGCACGCGGCCAAAATGACCCAGATAACGCCATTTTGGTCGATGCCAAATCGGTCGATAGTCTATACCCACTCATTGGCACTTTGGATGTTGATACAGCCGATGCGCGGCTTATCTTAAACCCGGCAGAAACCGCCGACATTCTGGCGTTTAAAGCCGATTATTTTGGCGTATTGGTCGACCAAGCTTTGCTTTACCGGCTCGACATCGAAATTGGTGACATTTTAAAATTTGGCTCACAATTGTTTGACATTCGCGGCACAATTCACAGTGAGCCAGACCGGGTATCTGCCCCGTTTACGTTTGGCCCGCGCATTATTATAAGCCGCGAGGCTATGCTAGCGGCCGACTTAATTGAAACCGGCTCGATATTTGACCAATATCATAAAATTCAACTTTTCGACAAAACCGAAACCGCAGTGGAAAATTTTAAAACCAATTTAAAGCAAGATTTTCCCAAATCTGTCAACCGGGTGATGGACAAAACCAACGCTGCGCCCAATTTGCAGCGCATTGTTGAGCGGCTGACCATTTTCTTAACGCTTATCAGCCTGACCATTTTGGTGGTTGGCGGCGTTGGCATCGCCAATAGTGTGAAATTATACATTGAAGGCAAGCGCGCCTCCATTGCCACTTTCAAAAGCCTCGGTGCCACCGATGGCTTGGTGTTTAAATTATATAGTTTGCAGATATTTGGCATTACATTGTTTGGCATCATTATGGGCATAATATTTGGCGCTGGCATGCCTTATATCTTCATCATGTTGTTTAAAGATTTATTGCCCCTGCCGTTGGTTGCCAGTGTTTATTTTATGCCCTTGTTAGCTGCAGGACTTTCTGGCTTGCTTATTTCGGCCATTTTCTCGCTGCTGCCATTGGCCGCGATATATAGAATATCTCCGCGTTCACTTTACCGCGCTCATATTGAGAATAGCCGCTTTAGACCCAGTTTAAAATTCGTAATTCCCATCCTCGCCTTCCTCGCTCTGTTGGTTTGGCTTACTTTGGCTTTGGCCGATTACCACCCCATTGCCCAATGGTTTGTTGGCGCGGTATTTACCGCCTTTATATTGCTGCGCGTGGTTGGCTTTGCGATTAATTTTATCATGCGCAAAATGCCGCGCACCAAACGGCCAGAACTGCGTTTGGCCATTAGCAATATGGCGCGGCCACAAAGCCCGCTTACCACTATTATCATTTCGCTCGGTTTGGGCCTGACCTTATTGGTGACCTTGTCAATGGTCGAGGGCAATATTGCCCGGCAATTAAAACAAGATTTGCCCGAACGCGCGCCAGCGTTTTTCTTGCTGGATATAAAGAAAGATCAAGTAAAGCCGCTGAATACATTGTTAGCGTCAACTGGCGTGGTGCAAACTGTCGAAACCGTGCCGTTAATGCGCGGCAAAATTGTCAAACTTAAAGATATAGATGTCAATAAACTCACAGTGCCAGAAGGTCAAGGCTGGGTAACCCGCGGCAGCCGTGGGCTTACTTATTCGGCCACATTGCCCGATAATAGCAGCCTGACACAAGGCGAATGGTGGGATGAGGATTACTCTGGCGAGCCACTGGTCTCCTTGGTCGATGACATCGCCGATGCGTTTGAACTTAACATTGGCGATTACATCACCATCAACCTGTTTGGCCGCGAGATTCGCGCCAAAATAGCCAGTTTCCGCCATGTCGAATGGCAGGGGTTGGGCATTAATTTTGTCATGGTATTTTCGCCCAATACTTTAGAAGACGCCCCGCATGTGTTTATGGCAACCATCACTTTGGATGAGACCGCCAGCATAGAGGACGAAGCCAATATTCAAAAACAACTGGTCAATAAATTCCCCACCATCACCACCATTGCCATGCGCAGTGCCTTAGAAACCGCTTACGAACTAACCACACAATTGACCATGGTTATCCGCTTGGCGGGTGGTTTAACTTTAATCACCGGGTTTTTGGTTTTAGGTGGAGCCATTGCGGCGGGCAACCGCGCCCGCACTTACGATTTGGTGATTTTAAAAGCCTTGGGCGCGACCCGCAACCGCTTGCTCGGCGTGTTGGTAGCCGAATTCACCATATTGGGTCTGTTAGCATCGCTCATCGCCTTATTGCTGGGCAGCATTGCCGCGCAAACCATAATGGGCTTTATGAGTATTCCCTATGAATTCATAATGTCGCGCGCGGTTCTGACGCTTATATTGGGTACATTGTCAGTGTTAGTATTGGGTCTATTTGGCACGTGGCGCATTTTGGGCCGCAAAGCCGGGCCGTTTTTACAAAATACTTAATCATGTCAAACAATTAATTGGGATAGTGGCCTAATAATGGGGTTAGTCACTTGCAATACCAAGCAGAAAACCCCATATTGACTTTATATTGAATATTGAAAGGGTTAAAATGTCAAATTTCAATCAGAACAATCCTGGTTTTACGCCAAGCGTAAGCCGCGAACAGCTAGATCAAGGCCTGCGGGCTTACATGCTAAAAGTTTACAATTATATGGGTTTGGGCTTAGCTTTTACCGCATTAATTGTGTTATATATGTCTAGCAATGTTGAGCTGATGATTACCATCGCCGGTGGCCCGATGAAATGGGTGTTATTTGCTGGTATTTTGGGCCTTGGCTGGTTTTCGCCTAAGCTCATATTCTCTGGCAATCCGATATTAGCCCATGGCGCTTTTTGGCTCTATGCTGGCCTTTGGGGCGCGATGATTTCACCGATGGTGGCGTCATTCTTATTGGCCGACCAGTCAATTCTTATCTTCCAAGCTTTGGCTTATACAGTTGTGGCCTTTGCCGGCATGAGCTTATTTGGCTATACCACCAAAAAGAACCTATCAGGTCTTGGTACATTCTTCACCATGGCGTTTATCGGCATCATCGCCGTGTCTTTCTTAAACCTGTTCTTCTTCCAATCTGACTGGTTTAGTGTCATCGTTTCATGTGGCGTTATATTGCTTATTTCTGGCATTACCGCTTATGAAACCCAAATGATTAAACGCATGTATTACCAAGGTGGCCCGGTGACTGAAAAAGCTATTTTTGGGGCTTTCATGCTTTATGGTAGTTTCATCACCTTATTCATTCACATCCTAAGCATTATGGGTTTCATGAGCCGTGACTAAGCCTTAAACCGCAATTATTAAAGCCCTCGCACTATATAGCGAGGGCTTTTTTTTGGGCTTATTTAGGCTATTCATCAGATAACCGAAAGATGGGTTTGGAATTTATCTAATATTTTTAAAACTTGTTTAAGCTCATCGCCACGTCTTAAAATCTGCCCGGTTTGGCTCACCACTCTATATTGACCCTGTTTATGGCGCAGATTTGGGTCTTTAATCACTTGATATATCGGCACTTCACTGGCATTGCGGTAGATAGAGAATATCGCCACTTTATGCCCGATATCTATCGCATAATCTTTCCACACGCCGGCCGCCACGCCGCGGCCATACATGCCTTGAATCATATGCAGTTCAAGGCGCTGAAAACTCATTATTTGATTTTTTGGCTTTTGGCTCATCCATGTCTCCAATGGCATTATGCTAACTCATCTAGAAAAATATGAAAACAAAAAATTAACCCTATTCGAAACGGCTGTTATTTTGCCAAGCTGTTATAAGCAGAAAGTAGCTATATGGACATAACGTCCATGAGCAAATTTCCAACAACTAAAATTTACGCAAAATCTGACCCAAACGCAAAATCCAACCCAATTCGAAACTAAGGTTATTTTGCTAAGATATTATAGGTGGAAAGTAGCGATTTGGACATAACGTACATGAGCGAATTTCCAACGACTAAGATCGACGCAAAAATCACAAACATGTGATAATTTATCACAGTTTTGCCTAGTTTAAGCCCTTGTCTTGCCATGTTTCATACCTATATTATTAATGTTGCCTCTGGATTTGGTATCGTTCGCATCCCCGTTGTGAATGATACCAATCCTTCCTTTCACTCCATAAAGGTTTGGCAATGTCAGGTTACCCTCTCCCCGACCTCAAAAAAGCTAGCTCGCGCTAGCTTTTTTTGCTTGGTTTTGACTGCTTTGGTTTGCAGACTCATTTTATCGCTCGCTAGCACACATTTTATGCTTAACAATTGTTTAACCCGGCTTTCCGCGCATTTCAAACCTGCTGGACCATAATAACTGTCTGCGAAAACCAGCTATAGCCTCTTTATCTTTGAGTATTTTGCTAGCTCGCAACCCTAAGAAACTCGGTTTCCTAGTTTCCAAGCCCGGTTTAATAATTTCAACCGCAACCGTTCGGTTGATTGCCTAAGTGGTGAAAACATATGAAATTTTACCGGTTTAATGCCGACAAATTCAAATATCTGCATACGCATGATTTTAAACGCTGCGGATCGGTATATCCAATTAAAATACCAATTTGGTGTATCACTGGTGACCAAAATATCGCCGCTCCTGCCGTTGAGTAATTTTATGGGTGACGCCGATTTTCCATCATAAGCATAGGCATATTGAGGCAGAAATACCCGGTCGATAAGACCCTTCATTTTTGCCGGCATAAAGCCCCACCATAAAGGAGAAATGAACACCACATGTTCACACCATGTGAGTTTGTGTTGAAATTCCACCAAACAAGGCTCCATTTTGTCTGTTTCATCTTGTTTGGCTAGGTCTATTTCAAAATCCATGGCCGATAGTCGCATTGACTTCACCTCATGCCCAGCTTTTTGCGCACCCTTGATATATTGCTCAAACAAACCAAGGCTAAAAGATTGGCCATTGGGATGGCAATCTATAATAAATATTTTTGTCATGTGTCTCCTTTATTTGACCTAAGTCATTTAATGTCCATAGTCATTTAATGACTTAGGTCAATATTTGACTAAGGTCAAGAAAAATATTAGTTTGGAAAAATATACAAACAGGAGTTAAAAAATGGTTGGCAAGCCCCAAAAAAGAACAATTGAGACCAAGCATAATATCTTGATTGCTGCCGAAAAATTATTCGATAAGCATGGTTTCGAAAACACCAGTATGGAGCAGGTCGCTAGCAAAGCCGGGGTGGTAAAAGGCAGTATATTCTCACACTTTGGCGACAAAACTAGTTTACTCATCGCCATAAAACTAAAGTTTCTAGTCGATCTATTAGAAACTCAAAAATCATCAGTAGCAAATAAACCCTCTGCTGATCTGAGTGAAAAACTCATGCAGCTATATCGACCATGGTTGAAAATTTTTAGAGAAAACCCCGATTTTGCACAATTATTTCTGGTTCAATCGACTTTGAAAAGTGGCATATGGACGGATGAATTTGTAAAATTATGTGGCAACTTTGAGCAAATTATACGTGACACGCTGCAAAACCATTCCCAAAAACATACACCTACCAGCCCGGCAGATGCCGAATTAAGCACACAAGCCATGCAAGCATTTTACTTTCATACACTTGCCTTATATAAGGGCGGCTATATAAATTCACCGAGCGCGCAGGAAACACTGTTGAACGAGCTTATTTCAAAATGGTGGGCTATTTAGATTTCATCGCCGAAATTATTGGCCCGACGCCATCGAGTTGTAATATAAAGGCAACTTGGTTGGTGGCTAAATCGCCAACTTGGCCGTTTAAATCTCTATGCGAAACCGTAAACTCGCGCGCCTCGCCTTCCCACATGCCGAGCGGTACAAAATCACCAACAACATTATGATAATCTATCGCGCGGCCGGAATTTTCTCCGGCAGCTATGCTGACATTGGCAAGGTCTTTATATTTGACCAACCATAAAGTGGCATCAAATTTTTTGCGCAGTGCCAGCAACTCTGCCGAGGCAGCGGGCAGTGAAATTTTCACCTTCATTTCATCTTGGGTGATCAGCATCGGCATGTAAATATTTATATTATTTAGGTGGGATTTGGCCAAATGTTCGGTTATTTTATGCTTATCGCTGCCGACAACATCGATGCTGCCGTTAACCACCGATTGCGGCGTATAAACACTACTCAAATGCAAATAATTGCTATAATTGCGTTGGCGGTTGGTATTTTTGGCGGTGGCGAAATTATCTTTCCAACCCAAATAATCCCATATAGTCACTGCATAAGTCAGCACCAAATGGTTGGGTTTGGTGCGCTTAATTTCGCCCATATAGGCATCGGCTGGTGGGCAGGAAGAACAACCTTGCGAGGTGAATAATTCAACTATGCCATCGACTTTTGTGAATTTAAACTTATTTTCTGCATAGCCGTTTGTCGCCCATATAACAGACAAAAATAACGATATGATAAATATTTTACGCATGAATACTGCCCTACAAACCTAGTTTCTAGCCTAACATAATATATAAAATAAATCCTGACCAATCACATCGCGCTATAATGGCTCACATTTTGGTGATTATCAGCAAAAAAACCGCCCTAGTCATAAGGCGGTTTTTTAAATTCATAATATTACCAAATTATTTAGCTAGGTCACGTAGCACATATTGCAATATGCCACCATTTTGCACGTAATCTAGCTCGTCTAGCGTGTCGATGCGGCATAGCACTGGCATTTTCTTGACATCGCCATTGCCCATGGTGATAACCAATTCTAGGTCACAACGTGGGGATAGATTGTCGATGCCATTTATGCTCACAACTTCATCGCCAATTAAGCCGAGGCTTTCCCAGCTTGTGCCAGCTTTAAATTGCAATGGCAAAACCCCCATACCCACAAGGTTCGACCGATGAATGCGCTCGAAACTTTCGGTAATCACTGCCCGCACGCCCAATAGGTTAGTGCCTTTTGCCGCCCAATCACGGCTAGAGCCAGTGCCATATTCTTTGCCGCCAAATATCACCAAAGGCACGCCTTCGGCTTTGTATTTTTCGGCCGCGTCATAAATCCACATATCATCACCAGACGGGTAATGACGGGTCACACCGCCTTCTGAACCCGGTATCATGGCGTTTTTAATGCGTATATTGGCAAATGTGCCACGCATCATAACTTGGTGGTTGCCACGGCGAGAGCCATAAGAGTTAAAATCTTTTGGTGCCACTTGACGATCGACCAAATATTGCCCAGCCGGGTGTTCAGGCCTAAATTGGCCAGCTGGTGAAATATGGTCGGTGGTGACAGTATCACCCAACAATGCCATAACCCGCGCGCCTTTTATGCCCGGCAATGGGGTTGGTTCTGCGCCCATGCCTTCAAAATAAGGCGGGTGTTGAATGTAAGTCGAGGTTGAATTCCAGTTATAAGTCAGGCCACCATCAACTTCAATCGCTTGCCAATATTCATCGCCTTTAAATACATCGGCATAACGTTTTTGGAACATTTCACGGGTGATGCATTTGCCAACAATGTCGGCAATTTCTTGGTTAGATGGCCAAATGTCTTTTAAATAAACATCATTGCCATCTTTATCGACCGCCAAAACATCGTTAGCGACGTCGACATTTAGGTTACCAGCAATGGCATAGGCCACAACCAATGGCGGAGATGCCAAAAAGTTTGCCCGCACGTCGGGGCTGATGCGGCCTTCAAAATTTCTATTGCCCGAAAGCACACTACAAGCCACCAAATCATGCTCTTCAATCGCTTTAACATAAGCCGGATCAATAGGCCCTGAATTGCCAATACAAGTTGTGCAACCATAACCCACAAGGTTAAAGCCTGCTGCATCCAATTCAGATTGCAAACCAGCGGCTTCTAAATAATCGGTCACAACTTGGCTGCCCGGAGCCAAAGAGGTTTTGACCCAAGGTTTAGCGCTAATGCCCAATTCATTACATTTCTTTGCCACCAAACCCGCTGCAATCAGCACAGCGGGGTTAGATGTATTGGTGCAAGAGGTAATGGCCGCCACCACAATGTCGCCATTGCCAAGGTCATGGTCTTTGCCGACCAATGCAACCCGTTTGTTATGTTGACCTGCTTGGTTAAATTCTTTGCCCATAATTGTGGCAAATGAACTGGCAGCTACATCCAATTTAATGCGGTCTTGCGGGCGTTTAGGGCCAGAAATACACGGCACAACATCGGCAAGGTCTAAATGCAAAGTGTCAGTAAATTTTAGTTCAGCCGAATTTTCATCGCGGAACATGCCTTGAGCTTTAGAATAAGCTTCAACGAGGGCAATGCGGTCTTCATCACGGCCTGTATGATGTAAATATTTAAGCGTTTCTTTATCGACCGGGAAAAAGCCACAAGTCGCGCCATATTCAGGTGCCATATTGGCAATAGTGGCTTGGTCTTCTAAGGTTAAATCATTCAAACCATCGCCATAAAATTCTACAAATTTACCCACAACGCCAAGCCCGCGCAACATTTCAACTATGGTCAGCACCATGTCAGTTGCGGTTGTGCCTTCGGTCATTTTACCGGTTAGTTCAAACCCGACAACATCTGGCACTAGCATAGAAATAGGTTGCCCTAGCATCGAGCTTTCGGCTTCAATGCCGCCAACGCCCCAACCCAGCACAGCCATGCCGTTAATCATCGTGGTATGGCTATCTGTGCCCACCAATGTATCTGGGAAGGCCACTTCAACCTCTTTGCCATCGATAGTTTGGCTGCGTGTCCAAACCGTTTGTGCCAAATATTCTAGGTTCACTTGGTGACAAATTCCGGTTCCTGGAGGCACAACCCGAAAATTATCAAACGCGCTTGCGCCCCAGCGTAAAAACTCATAACGCTCTTTATTGCGTATATATTCCATCTCAACATTTTGCTCAAACGCCGTTGGTGTGCCAAAATTATCCACCATCACACTATGGTCAATCACCAAATCGACCGGCACTTGCGGGTTAATTTTCCGTGGGTCTTCGCCAATTTTTTCCATCGCCGCGCGCATGGTCGCCAAATCCACCACAGCTGGCACGCCGGTAAAATCTTGCATCAAAACCCGGGCGGGGCGGTAGGCAATTTCAGCGTCGCTATGGGCATTTTCAACCCAATTGGCAACCGCCAATATATCTTGTTTGGTCACAGAGCGGCCATCTTCAAACCTTAGCAGGTTTTCGAGCACCACTTTAAGTGAATTTGGCATACTAGAAATGCCGGTTAAGCCGTTTTTTTCGGCTACCTTTAGGTCAAAATAAACATAGCTTTTGGCGCCAACCGTAAGCTCGCGGCGGCAATTAAAACTATCTATTGAAGTTAGGGGTGTTGACATGGTTTGATACCCTCTTAGTGGTGACGCGCATAAATTCTGTTCATGCTGGTATCGAACAGTCAGCCGCCACGTTTGTTTAAAATGTGAATCAATCACATTGCTGAATTTCTGCGCAACTTATAGAATCATTTTAAACTATATTCTAGCCCTTCAGAGGCAAAAATAAGCTTTTTTTCGATAATTATGGCCTATTTTGATATAAATTAACCGATCATAGCCCTAGGGTCTTAGGCTTTTGGCCAAATAAACAAAACCAATTTTTATATATGGGTCAATTTGTCCGGTTTTTATTGCGCATAAAGCCATTTATGATGCCTATAAATTTAAAATAGGCCTATACTATTACCCATATGAAAATTGACCGATTAAAAACCCAAAATCTAAGCGCTCAAAAAGGCGAACGGCAATTATTCGAAAACATCGAATTTGAGCTTAGCGCCGGCCAATCGATGTTGCTCACCGGGCCAAATGGCAGTGGCAAAACCACTTTGTTGCATTTGTTGTCAGGCTCTGAACAGCCCCGTAGCGGCCAAATAGACATGTTTATGGCCGCCAACCCCACCGAGCCGCGCGGCGATGGGGTTATTGGTATTTCGCATTTCATCACCCATCAAGATGCGCTGAAAAAAAACCTAACCGTCTATGAAAATTTACGTTTCTGGACCGACTTTATGCACGGCGACAATAGCCGCATCGACACCGCGTTAATCACTGTCGGCTTAGAGCCTATGCCGCATATATTGGCCGCACGGTTAAGCGCCGGGCAAAAAAAACGCCTAATGTTGGCGCGGTTATTAACTGTGTCTCGCCCACTTTGGCTGCTCGATGAACCTTCCGTATCATTAGATAGCGAAGGCCAAAAACTGCTGGTGAAATTAATGCATGAGCATATAAATGCTGGCGGCATCATCATCGCCTCATCACACATTCCGTTGGGTATAGAGGCCACATATATTCTAGAATTAGATGGTGGCCGCTATATGTTTGATGACGATTATATAATGGAGGATGCTGCCTTATGAAACCTCTATTGGCTTTATTCAAACGCGACATCAGCCTATTTTTCAGAAGTGGCGGCGGCGCTGGCCAAGCCATTGGGTTTTATTTGGTTGTGGTTATTTTATTCCCATTTGGGGTTGGGCCTGAGCTAAATTTGCTCGCCCGCATATCCATCGGGGTGTTATGGGTGGTGCTGTTGCTGGCCATCCTGCTTTCGGCCGAGCGGATATTTGCCGATGATTTGGAAGATGGCAGCCTGACCCTATTGCTGACCGCAGGCCCGTTGCCAGAAATGGTTATCTTGGTGAAATTATTAGCCCATTGGGTGAGTATAGCCCTGCCGTTGCTGGTCATCACCCCGCTATTGGGCTTGTTGCTTAACTTGCCGGCTGGTGGGTTATGGCCGCTGGTTTTATGCATGTTTATTGGCTCACTTGGCCTGTGCGCTTTGGCCACCATTGGCGCTTCTATATTGGTCAGCATCCGCCGCGCCAACCAGATTATTTCATTGCTCATATTGCCGCTATACATACCAACACTGATATTTGGGGTTAGCGCCACAACTGACCTTACTTTTCAGCTAGACCAACCCTATACGGCTCTGCTTATTTTAACCGCCATCAGTTTAATTTCACTCATCATCGCGCCTTTTGCTGCCGCTCAGGCGCTAAAAGCCAATGCTTAATATTCAGGGGCTTAACTTGCAAACTAAAAAGAGACACATATGTTCGGGCTAGCCAATCCAACAAAATTCATGCGGTTTTCGGGCATCTTATTGCCTTACCTCATCATCACCACCCTTGGCTTATTTGGCTGGGGGCTTTATATGGTGTTCACCGCGCCGGAAGATTATTTACAAGGCCCGTTAAGCCGCATTTTATACGTGCATGCGCCGTCAGCATATTTGGCGCAAGCGGCCTATGTATTTATGGCATTGGCTAATTTTACTGGTTATATTTGGCGCCACCCTTTAGCCGATATGGCGGCCAAAAACGCCGCCCCCATTGGCGCAACCTTTGCGTTGCTAACCATTATAACCGGCATGTTGTGGGGCAAACCAGCGTGGGGCACTTGGTGGGTATGGGACGCGAGGCTAACCTCGGTATTTATATTATTCATTATGTATCTGGGCTATATCGCCATTTGGCAGGTGATAGAAGACCAAGTCAAAGCCGCGCGTGTGGCCACCATTGTCGCGGCTGTTGGTTTAATTAACATTCCGATTATCAAGTTTTCGGTCGAATGGTGGAACACTTTGCACCAACCTGCCAGCCTCACCACCAGCGGCTCGGCCATCCACCCCAGCATGCTAACCGCCCTGCTAATCATGTTCGCGGCGTTTACATTTTTGTTCACAAGCCTGTTGTTTATCAGCATCAGAACCGAGATAAACCGCCGCCGCGCGCGGGCGATGGAGATGCGTATATTGCAACAAAATATTGCCCAAACCAACCTTTCAACCCGCGCTGCCATCAACAACCAAGAGCCAGATTAATGGAATTTTTAAGCCTTACAGAATTTACACATTATGTAACTGCCGTTTATACACTGGTTACCATTGGGGTGCTGGGTCTAACCGGTTATATTTTAATAAACAGTCAAAAACAGCGCGCGCGGTTAAGGCGGTTACAAGCCAATAAGGCCATTAATAAGTGAAACAAAAATTCAAATTTTTACGCCTCATTCCAATCATTATTTTTGTTGGTCTGGCCGCAACATTCTTATACCGGCTAAATGGCGAAGACCCTTCATATATTCCTTCGGTTTTGTTGCAAAAACCTATACCGCAATTTGAGTTAGCGGCGTTGGGTGACCTACCTAACTTTAGCAGCGCCGATTTTAACAGCGGCATTCAAGGCGATGTGAAGGTGGTAAATTTTTGGGCATCTTGGTGTGTGGCCTGCCGCGCCGAGCATGCCGAGCTAGACAAATTACGCCAGCGTGGCATTAAGATATACGGCGTCAACCATAAAGATGATGATGGCAATGCGTTGGAATTTTTGTCCAAATATGGCAATGTATATGACGCGGTTGGCACCAATAAAAACGGCCGGGTTGGCATAGATTTTGGCGTGCGTGCTTTACCCGAAACTTTTATCATCGACCAAAATGGGCTGATACGGTTTAAACAAATTGGGCCAATATTACCCGGCGAAAATTACGATAATTTTGTCAAACAATTTCAGGCTGCCACCTTGCCAATTCCGACAAATGAATAATCCATGCCAACATCAAACCACATATCCAACCCGCTAAAAGCCTTTAACCCCATAAAAGCCTTGAAATTGGCCTATATGGGCTATCTCATATTGGCCTTCATCATCGGTCTGGCTGTGTTGGTATTTGTGGCTTTGCTTGGCCATTCATCGGCCAATGTGGCCGGGTTTTTTAATATATTTGGCCAAATAATTGCCGATGATTACATTCGTCACATCACCTATTTTAGTTTTTTACAAGCCGGGCTTTCGACCTTTGTCGCCATTCTCATCGCCATACCGGTGGCGCGATTTTTATACCGGCGGCAATTTTGGGGCAAAAGCTATTTGCTCAAACTATTCATATTGGCCTTCATCATGCCGACTATGGTCAGCGTATTTGGCATCATTGCCGTGCATGGCAGGCAGGGCATTTTTAACGATTTTTATAGCTTGTTTGGGTTTGAGCGCGTCACTTATTTATATGGGTTAACCGGCATATTATTGGCACATATTTTCATCAACATGCCGTTTAGCGCCCGCATATTTTTATCCGAATTAGACAATATACCTGCCGAATATTGGCGCCTGTCTAAGCAATTGGGTTTGAGTGAATGGCAAATTTTTAAGCAGATAGAATGGCCGATAATGCGCTTATCCTTGCCCAGCTTGGCTTCTTTATTATTCATTTTGCATTTCACAAGTTTCGCCACCGTTTTAACCTTAGGCGGCGGGCCAAGCGCCACCACCTTAGAAGTGGCAATTTACCAAAGTTTAAAGTTCGATTTTGATTTGGCCAAAGGCGCATCCCTAGCTATATTGCAGCTTAGTTTCTGCCTGTTATTCAGCCTATTTCTGCATCGATTTTCGACCCAAATTAATTTGCTGCATAGCATTGGCCTAGGCAATGCCCGCCCTAAACCGCATGGTAAAACTAGTTATATAGCTGATACATTGGTGATATTCATCATTATCATTGCCCTCATATTGCCGCTCAGTTCAGTTTTTTACAACGCTTTGGCGCAAACTGATTTTTCGGTTTTTGGCCGGGTTATATTGTGGCGGGCGGTTAACAACAGCCTGATATTATCATTATGCGCCGCAGGCTTTGCGACATTTTTAGCCTTGTCATTATTATTGTCCAAACGCGCTTTGGCCGATCATAAAATTAGCAATATAGGCTATCATTTATTTTCTTCGGTCGGCAATGTCATCCTCATTGTGCCGTCATTGGTATTTGGCATGGGTTTGTTTTTACTATTGCGCCCCTATTTTAATATATTCGAATATGGCTTGCACATAATTTTGGTCATCAACGCCCTGATGGCTTTGCCGTATATGCTCAAGACGCTTAGCCCAGCCATCGAGAATATGGCAAAACAACATAGTAAATTAAGCCGCGCTTTGGGCATTAGCCGCCTCGACCGTTGGCGCATTATAGACTGGCCAACTTTGCGCAAACCTTTGGCGCATAGCGTGGCGCTTGCCGCCACAATAAGCTTTGGCGATTTTGGCGTGATCGCGCTATTTGGCAATGACCAAACCATAACCCTGCCAATGCTGCTCTACCAATCTATCGGCGATTATCGCAGCGCCGATGGCGCGGTTATCGCTTGTATATTGGTTATCTTGGCATTTGGCCTCTATACGTTAATCGACCGAATTATAGGAGGCCGACATGCTAAAGCTTAAGACTGCAAAAGCCAAAATTGGCGATTTTGAGTTTCATTTTAACGTCAGCTTTGCCGCAAATCAGATACACGCCATTGTTGGTAAATCTGGCGAAGGTAAATCCACCTTGCTTAATTTTATCGCCGGGTTTGAGCCGCTAAATAACGGCACTATCAGTTGGGATGAACAGGTCATTTCTGGCCAAGATCCTCATCAACGACCGATCACCTCTTTATTTCAAGAGCATAATTTATTTGCGCATTTAACCGTGTTTAAAAACATTGCCTTGGGTTTAAACCCCGGCTTAAAACTCACCAAGGCCCAACTTAATTTGGTAGAAATGTCGATAGACAATGTCGGCTTAAGGGGCAAAGCCAACCGTTTGCCAAAACAGCTTTCGGGCGGCGAAGCCCAACGTGTGGCTTTGGCGCGGGCGTTGGCACGGGCACGAGATGAGCTAAACCCCCGGCCGATATTGTTGTTAGACGAGCCGTTTTCGGCGTTAGACCCCGAAACAAGGTTAGATATGCGCAATTTAATTGCCGACATTGCCAAAAAATATCGGCTGACCGTGCTTATCGTCTCGCACAACCCGACCGAAATGTTGGCATTTGCCGATAGCGTTAGCTTGGTGGTGAATGGCCAAATTTTACAACAACATAATATTTTAGACGGCAAATTACCGCCAAAACTAGATGAATTTATAAATATATAATGTTTGGTTTTACGATTGTATCAACACTTTTGTGCCCACCGACACCCGGTCATACAGGTCGATGACATCGGCATTTAACATCCGATAACAGCCAAGCGATACGGCTTTGCCGATTGAACTTGGGTTATTTGTGCCATGGATGCGCAACAAAGGCGTATTGGCCAAATTCAACGCCCGCACACCCAATGGGTTACGTGGCCCCGGCCGGTAAGACTTGGCAAGTTTGGGGTTAGCGAGGCGGGTTTTTGCGGTAGGTGACCATGTCGGGTTAGGACGTTTTAAACTGATGAAAGATTTGCCCTTCCATTGCCGACCAGCACTTTTGCCGACGGCTATGCCATATCTTAAGGCGCGGCCTTTAGATATTACATAATATAATTTGCGTTCAGAGGTTTTAATGATTAGCGTGCCAATGGCATATTTAGCGTCTATATTCACCCAAGTTTTTGTCGGGTTATAGACAATTGGCTTTGCGGCAACTTTTTGAATTTTAACTTTGGGTGTGCTATGTGCCAATTGGAGCAGCACTTGGTGGACATTGATACTATTACCTGCGGCCAACACCTGAGGCACAACGCCGAGCGCCATTGTCAGTGCTAATATCAAGCTGAATATTAATTTGAAAATTATGCTCATATCATCGTCCCACTCAAAACTAATGGGTTCAGCATAATATAAATTAACTAGATATTCACTATAAAACTTAACGATTGCTTAATATAAATTTGGAAGCCAAAAAGCTCAAAATAAACAAACCTATAGCCACCACAATAATTGCCGCATTGCCGGCCACATCATTTATCAGCGATATATAAAGCCCCAAAGCAACCGATATCATGCCAATAAGTGACGCATAGACCGCCATTTTTTCGGGGCTGTTGGCAATAAACCGCGCCGCAGCTGCGGGTATTATCAATATCGCCGAAACCAATAATAAACCTGTTATTTTCATGGTTATCGCCACCAAAACCGCCACCAAAAGCGTGAATATAAACTCTGAATCTGGTTTTACTAAATTTTCTGCCCGTGCCAAATCTGGCGAGATGGTTAGCGCCACTAGGCTTCGCCAATAATATAACAATATCAGCAATATGCCGCCACCCCCAGCAAATATAATCAGTAAATCCAAATCATCTATGGCAAATAGGCTGCCAAATAAATAGGCCTCCAAATCTATATTCACATCGGGCATTAGGCTGACAATAAACAAGCCAACCCCCAACGAGCCATGCGCCACCACATTAAGCGATACATCCCGCGCCAAGCCTTTAGATTGGTCGAGCAGAAACAAGACAACCGCCATAACTAGAGCTAATATGATAATCGAATATTGTGGCGCGATGCCCAATATAATGCCCAAAACCACACCTAATAAAGACGAATGGGCAATGGTTTCGCCCATAAATGCCATCCGCCGCCACGCCAACAAGCAACCAAATGGCCCCGCAACAAATGCCACCAGTAGGCCCGCCACCATGGCTCTTACATAAAAATCATCTAAAAATTCTAACATATTCAAGCCCTAATTAATGCGTGTGGTCGCCATTTTGATCATGTTCAACATGAGTGTGGCTTGCGGTATGAGTATGGTCATGCTCGTGGGTATAAACCGCAAATTGGTCGGCAAGTGAGCCGAAAATATTTTTAAATTCATCCATATGTTTTATTTGTTCTGGCTTGCCATGGCAGCAAATATGGCCGTGAATACAATAAACCACATCGGTCGATTTCATCACCAAATGCAAATCGTGCGACACCATAATAATGGCGGTGTTGTTGGTTTTTGAAAATTGGCTAATTAAATTGTTTAACTTCACCTCGCCGGCGAGGTCAACACCTTGCAACGCTTCATCTAACACCAATATATCGGGCTTAGATAACATGGCGCGCGCCAATAAGATGCGCTGCAATTCGCCGCCAGATAAGCTACCGACTCGGGCAGTTAGCAAATGCCCACAATCTACCTCCTCTAGCGCTGCATGCAATTCGGCGTGGCGATAAGTTTTGGTAAAGTTAAGCAACCGCTCGACTTTTAACGGCAAAAAACTATTTAACTCGAATTTTTGTGGTACATAAGATATTTTAAGCTTGGGCTTGCGCCAAACGCTGCCTTTATGCGGCCGAAACAAACCCAATAGCATTTTTATCAGCGAGGTTTTGCCGCCGCCATTAGGGCCGATAAAAATGGCAATTTCGCCAGCTTTAATGTCAAAATCTATATTTCTAAGCACTTGTCTGGCACCTAGTTTTAAATCTGCTGCTGTGGCTTTAATTAAACTCTCACTCATATATTCACGCCCGTTGCTGTGTTTGCCCTCTGCCCGGTTTGCCTCTGCTCTGTTTGACAAACCGCGCATGTGCCGCGGCATTCCATAATCACCCGGTCGATTTTAAACCCAAACCCATCGGCTTTTTTATATAGACCTTGTGCGCCCGCTAACGCGGCTTTTTCTTCGACAATGCCGCAAAGGTTGCAAATAAATGCCTGTGCCACATGCTGGCGATTTTCCGGCTTGTCGATGGTGCAGGCATAGTAGCTATTTTGGCTTTCGACTTTATGAATGAGTCCCAGCTCAAGCAGAAATTCCAGCGCTCTATATACCGTAGGCGGCTGAGGTTTGGTGCGGTCTTCAAGTGGTTTTCGTTGCATAATGGCCAAAATATCATAAGCGCCCACCGCCCGGTGGTCATTCAGCAAAATTTGCAACACTTGCAAACGCTGTGGGGTTAGCTTTTTGCCAGCCTGAACTGCAATATGATGGGCGTCTTGCAGGCATTTTGTAATGCATTGATTGTGGTTGTGACTATCCATTCGAACCTCCAACTGTTATATTATAACATAACAGTTGACTTAGCAAGCCAAGCCTTTTAAAATTTGGCCATAAACCACAGCAGAAACACCATTATGTCCTTAAAATTAGCGCCATTAATATTTGTAATTTTCGGCAGTTTAATGCCCAGCCTAACTTTGGCCGAGGTCAATATATTAACCTCCATACGGCCACTATATTATTTGGTCGAAGGGGTAAACCAAGGCATTAATACCCATAATTTAC
Organism: Hyphomicrobiales bacterium; assembly: GCA_013214705.1. Classification (GTDB taxonomy): domain Bacteria; phylum Pseudomonadota; class Alphaproteobacteria; order Rhizobiales; family OSC116; genus OCS116. The sequence continues at coordinate 95,945 of JABSRZ010000006.1, read as the reverse complement.
TGGTTGCAGACGCGTTATCACCACATGATTATCAACCCAAACCATCGGACATTCAAAAAATAAAATCGGCTGATATTATTTTTAGAATCGATGCTAAATTTCAGCCGCGGCTCACCAAAATAATAGCCAATAATAACCGAACTGCCGAGGTTATTTCGGTCGCCCAGCTCAAAGAAATTGCCTTATTGCCCAATGAAACCCACCTGACGGGGCACGAGACCAATGGCCATGGCCATAGCAACAATAATTTTGACCTGCATATTTGGTTATCGCCGCTAAATGCCATAAAAATATCCGATAATATTGCCTTATTATTATCGAAATTGGACCCAAAAAACCGCGAAAAATATCAGTATAATGCCAAACAACAAGCCATCCATCTTAAAAAGTTAGACCTAAGTCTGCATAAAAAATTACAACCGCTGCAAGGTTTAGATTTTTTTAGTTATCATGACGCTTATGGCTATCTGACAAACCGCTTTAACCTCAACCGCTCTTTGGCCATCACCCCGACGCTAAACCACCAATTATCGGCCAAGAGAATTAAAGACCTGATTGCCATTGCACAACAAAAAGATGTCAATTGCCTGATGCTAGAACCGCAATTTAGCACCAAATATGCCAAAATAATTTCCAATAGCCGGCCAAATATGCGCATCGGAACTTGGGACCTGCTAGGGTTTGAGCTTGAATTAAAACCCAATTCATTCCATATATTACTGAACAATATGGCCGATAATTTAGCCAGCTGCTTAAAACCTTAGCCTAAAAAACGACATGACGCGAAAAACAACATGACCCAAAAAATAATATTAAACATTAAATGCCAAGATAAAATGGGCATTGTGGCCGATGTCACGCGGTTTTTATGCGACCATAACTTAAATATCATCGAAAGCACACAATTTAACGATGCCAATAGCCAGCAATTTTTTATGCGCATCGAAGCGGTTAATTTGGCAGCAGACATCGTAAATATCAGCCAAAATTTGGCCGATAAATTCGCCAACATTGCCAACCAATATAAGTTAGAATTCACTTTTTACGATGCCGATAAGCCGTTAAAAACTGTGTTGATGGTGTCTAAATTCGATCATTGCCTGCAAGATATTTTGCACCGATGCTACATGAACAATTTAAACATCGAGATAACTTCCATCGTCTCCAACCATATACAGGCCAAGCGCATAGCCGATTTCCACAATCTGCCATTTCATCATTTGCCGATAACCAAACAGACCAAAGATGAGCAAGAAATCGCCTTGCGCAAAGTGATAGAGGCTGACCAAGCTGACCTGATCATTCTGGCGCGCTATATGCAGATATTATCCGATAAAATCAGCGCCGAATATTCTGGCCGCATCATCAATATCCATCATTCGTTTTTGCCCAGTTTCAAGGGCGCTAAGCCCTATCATCAAGCTTATGAGCGTGGGGTCAAAATAATTGGCGCCACCGCCCATTATGTCACCAAAGATTTAGATGAAGGCCCCATTATTGGCCAAGACATAGAACATGTCACCCACGCGATGGTGCCTGACGAGCTTATTGCCATTGGCCGCGATATAGAACGCCGGGTATTGTCCACCGCCATTAAGCAACATGCCGAACACCGGGTGATTATAGATGGCAACCGCACCATAATTTTGCGTTAAATAAGGCATAACATGACCTCAGCAACCGACCCGAGCGCACAAGACTTTGCCACTATGGGCATAGATGAAGCGATGATAAAAAAATTTGTGACCCATTTTTACAATGTGGTGCATGATGATGAGATTTTAGGCCCGTATTTTCATAAACAAATGGACGCAACTTGGGACGAGCATCTAGACAAAATGTGTAATTTTTGGTCGGCAATATTGTTAAAAACCAACCGTTTTAACGGCCGCCCGATGCCCGCACATACCAAATTAACCGGGTTGCAACAAAGTGATTTTTTACACTGGCTTATAACGTTCGAGAAGAGCATAAAAGCCTGCTGCCCGGCCACATCTGTGCCGCACATTATGAAAAAAGCCCATCAGATTGCCAACAGCTTGCAATATGGGGTATTTTATCGCCCCGATGTGATGAAAGCCAAATACCAGCTGGATGAGTGATAAAAAACTTTATAATGGCAGAATGATTTGAACTTCAAACCCGTTTGTTTTGCCGTCTGTTTTGACATTGTGCAAATTAACCTCGCCGCCATGCGCGGCAATAATATTGCGCGCTATAGACAAGCCTAGCCCCACGCCGCCTGTGTCTTTATTACGCGATTTTTCCAGCCGAAAAAAAGGTTCAAATACTTGTTCAAACTCGTTCTCATCAATGCCTTTGCCATTGTCACAAATATAAATTTCAGCATGGTTTTCAGGCTTATTCAACGCAAACCGCATGGTCACTTCGCCGCCATATTTTAACCCATTGTCAATGAGGTTTCTGATCGCCCGTTTTATCGATTGCACCCGCAATGGCAGAATGATCTGCGCCACATCGGCATCATCTATTAACGATACAGATTTGCCCATATCTTTATAATCACTCGCCAATGTTTCAAGCAGGCTGGCCAAATCTATATTTTTGGTAGTTTCTTTGGAATGGCTGTCTTTGGCAAATTTAAGCGCCGCTTCGGTCATCATTTGCATTTCTTCTAACGTGGCTAAAATCTTGCCCTGCATGTCTTTATCTTCAATAAATTCGGCACGCAACCTAAGCGAAGTTATCGGGGTACGCAAATCATGCGAAATGGCCGCCAACATTTTGGTTCTGTCATCCACAAAACGTTTTATTTTTTTGTTCATCTGGTTAAATGAGCGTATCACATTGCGCACATCTTCCGTGCCCACTTCGTGCAATTCGCCAACATCTTGGCCATGTCCCAAATTGTAAGCGGCTTTGGCCAGCTCGCCCAACGGCTTGGTGAGCCTTCGCACCACCAGTGAAACCACTAAAATAATGGATATAACCATCAATAGCATGGTCACCAATAGCGGGGAAATCCAGCCATTTACTGGTTTTTTTTGAAAATAATCGGCCACCAACCAGGTGTTTGGCGACAATTTCACATTCACATGTATTTTATCCGGCCGTCTGTCGCGCCAAAAAGCCAAATGTTGGGGCGCATTGGGCGCAAAGGATGTAACATTTACAACTTTGGTCACATCGGTAAGTTCTGCCAATATTTTAGTTTGCAGATTGGCTGAATAGGTTGGCATATTATCTGGCATAGGCGGCACACGGCGAGCCAAAGTTAGCCTAACATTGCGGTTACTTGCATCGCGCAAAATGCGGGGGGCAAAACGTCTATCAGAGTTTTTTATTTGCTTGGCAGCAATGACGATGCGGCTAATCAGCTGCTCTTCAGATAGGTTGGTTTCATAAATCCGCCGCGTGTCGGCAAATATAGCCAGTGCAATCAATTGCGATATGATGAGCGCCAATAACAATAATGAAACCAGTTGCCCCCATAAAGTTTTTGGATAAAAGCTCATTATATCAACTCCACTTCGGAGCTAAATATATAACCTTTGCCCCAAACGGTTTTGATCAATTCGGGTTTTTTAATATCTAGCTCAACTTTACGGCGCAAGCGGCTGACCAAATTATCGATAGATCTATCGAATAATTGCGCCTCGCGGCCCCGCGCCAGGTCAAGTAATTTATCGCGGTCAAGCTCTACATTTGGATGCAATAAAAACACCGAAAGCAACATATATTCGGCAGTGCTTAGAACATAGCTCACATCATTTTCGTCAATTAATTCCCGCGCTCTTACGTCTAACTTCCACCGGTCAAATTTGGCAAAAGTCGAGGTTTCGATGTCATGCAATTTCCGCGGTGGCAAGCTTTGGGTGCGGCGTAACACCGATTTGATCCGCGCCAATAATTCACGCGGGTTAAACGGTTTAACCAAATAATCATCGGCGCCCATTTCTAGGCCAATGATTCTATCGGTCTCATCGGCCATGGCGGTTAACAAAATAACTGGCACTTGCGTAGTTTCGCGTAGAAACCGGCAAATGCTTAACCCATCTTCTCCGGGCATCATAATGTCTAGCACCACCAAATCGGGCAAACCGGCTTTTACCAAGGCGCGTAATGCACGCCCGTCTTCGGCCGTGCTGGTCTTATAACCATGCTGGGTTAAATAGCGCCCGGTAAGGTCACGAATGTCCTTATTGTCATCGACTATATATATATGTCCATTTTGCATTTTTGTTTTACCCAAATTAAACCACTAAACAATATTCACTTATACATCATATGCGCTTATATTCACTTAAAACCATAATAAATGTAACAATTTGTAACACCAGCCACGCCTGTGACATTTGCTAACCAAACAGTGTTTTTTTGCCCTTTTTCAGTAACAATTGACCTCTATATCTGATGTTGTAGACACAATAAACTCTCTCTTAAAGGAACATAAAATGACCAAAAATACTCTTATCGCTTCTCTAATAGCTGCCACCGTAATTTTTTCTGGCACAGCGGCTTACGCCCATCATGAAGATAGCAACAACCAAGGTGGCCAACGTTATGAAAAACAATCTAAAAAAGGCGGCTTTAACAAAGGCGCACGTCAACTACCACAATTTATCATCGATGCGGCGGACACAGATGACGACGGCAAAGTGAGCAAAGACGAAATGCAAGCTTATAAAGATGCCCAATTTGCAATTTATGATGTGAACGGCGATGGCACATTAAGCCAAGAAGAATTAACCGCTTGGGGTGATGCTAAAAAAGCCGCTATGCAAGCCGAACGCTTCGCCAAGCTAGATACCGATTCAGATGGCCAAATTAGCCCAGAAGAATTAGCAGCAGGCGCCAAAGCCGGCCCTAAAGGCGGCAAACGCGGTGGTAACCATGGTGGCGGACATAAAGGCTAAACCAGTAAAATTTCGCTAACTTTAAAATGATGCAGACGTTTGTTTCTGCATCATTTTCTTTTACATATTAACAAAATAATGTACACTCGGCCGAAACAACCCTCGGCATTCATTTATGAAAATTCTATATGCAGTTCAAGCCACCGGCAACGGCCATATAGGCCGCGCGCGTGTTATGGCGGCTGCATTAAAAAAATACGACATCGAGGTCGATTGGGTGTTTTCTGGTCGCCCAGCGGCGCAGTATTTTGATATGCAAGTTTTTGGCAATTATAAAACCTATAATGGCTTGTCTTTCATCATCGAAAACCACAAATTAAACATTCTCAAATCTATGTTTAGCGCCAAGCTTCTCCAATTTTACAAAGACATTAAATCAATCGATTTCAGCCAATATGACCTGCTGATAAATGATTTTGAACCGGTAACCGCATGGGCGGCCAAGCTTAGTAAATTCAAGTCCATCGGTCTGTCACACCAGTCGGCATTTTTATATAAAATACCCTTTGTAAAACGCAATTTCATTTTTAATTTAAGCATGAAGCATTATGCCCCTACCAGCCAACCCATTGGCATACATTGGCAACAATTTGACGAGCATATATTGCCGCCAATTATTGCCCCAAATACCAATAAAATAACCAGTTCGAATAATGAAATTTTGGTTTATATTCCATTTCATTCCACCAGCGAAATAATCGAATTATTGCGCGGTTTCAAAAAATATAATTTCCATATTTTTCATGCTGATACGGCCGAGGCAAAATATGATCATTTGCATTTTCATGCGTTCTCACGCGATGGCTTTGCCAAATATATGGCGCGGTGTGATGGTATTATTAGCAATGCAGGGTTTGAATTGCCGTCCGAAGCGCTGCAAATGGGCAAAAAACTGTTAATCGAACCGTTGCAAAACCAAATTGAGCAAATTTCAAATGCCAATACGCTAGATCAATTGGACTGGTCGCAAACCGAAGATAAAATAAATACCCAAAATATCGAAAAATGGCTGTTAAAAAACATACCCAAACAAGTCACTTGGCCGGATGTTGCCGGTGAATTGGTTGCGTGGATTAAACAAGGCAAGCTCAACACCCTGCCCGAATTGTCGCAAAAATTATGGGCAAAAGTCGAGATGTAATTTGTCCATCTTTACCGCTATAGTGTCTTTCTCATTGCATATATTTTAGGAAATCAGCCACACAAGCTGCCCAGCTATGCTGCTCGGCAAATAAACGCGCCTTGGTTTTGCTTAAGGGTAGCGCTTGCAGCGCGGCTTTTTGCAAATCATCATCCATCACCGCAGCTTCGCAACCTGGCAATACATCCGCCGGGCCACGCACCGGGTAGGCCGCCACTGGCAACCCACAAGCCAGCGCTTCTAACAGCACCAAACCAAATGTGTCGGTTTTGCTTGCAAATACAAATACATCGGCGCTTCTATAATAGGCAGCTAAATCATCACCTTGTTGGTTGCCGGCAAAATAAACATCTTTATATTGGGCTTTTAGCTCGGCCAATTGTGGGCCATCACCCACCACCAATTTACTGCCCGGTAAATCTAAATCTAAAAAAGCTTTGATATTTTTTTCGACCGAAATCCGGCCAATATAGCAAAATACTGGGCCATCTAGCTCGACCGCTTTATCGCCCTCAGGTGTGAATAATTTGGTGTCCACCCCGCGTCCCCACACCGCAATATTCTTAAAACCACGGGCGCGCAAATCTCTCACCATCCGCTCGGTGGTGGCCAGCACGATTTTTGCTGGTTTGTGAAACCACCTTAACGCCGCATAAGTTATGAATTCAGGGAAATGAATCATCTGCTTAAAATATTCGGGGTAATTTGTGTGGTAACAATTGATAAATTCTATATTATTTTTTTTGCAATAATTTCGCGCCGCAAGGCCTAATGTGCCTTCGGTGGCAATGTGCACATAATCGGGCTTAAACTGCTTAATTTGTGCCACCACATGGTTTTTGGCTCTGGGGGCAATTTTAATTTCGGGATAAAACGGTATGGCAAATGTTTTGAGGCCGTCACTGGTAATCAACTCGACCTCATGGCCAAGTTTGCGCGCTTCGGCAATGATGTATTCTATGGTGCGTACAACGCCATTCACCTGAGGATGCCAAGCATCGGTCACAATTTGCAAACGCATATTAAGGTTTCTCATTTAGTCTCACTAACTTGCAATATAAACATATTTACAACAAGATAAAAGCATAATTTACCCATCTGAAATAAAGCCTTTAAACCTGAGCTAAGCCGCTCTATAACAAGGCTTCAAAAAAGATGATAATTACGCTATTATAAGCGCAATTTAACTGGTGATAAATATGCAAAAAGACATTCCGTTTTTAAAAATGAATGGGCTGGGCAACGAATTTGTGGTGTTAGATGCCCGCAAACACGATTTCTCATTGTCTGTCGCCACCCTGCAAGCCATTGCCAACAAACAAACCGGCATTGGCTATGACCAGTTAATTGTGCTTGAAAACTCGCAAATTGCCGACGTATTTATGCGTATATATAACGCCGATGGCAGCCAAGTGAACGCCTGCGGCAACGCCACGCGCTGTGTTGGTGCGTTGATAATGCAAAATTTAGGCCAAGATGAATGCAGCATCGAGACCAATGACGGCAAAAAATTCGCCCGGTTTGAAGCTGAGCTGTGCAGCCAAAATACCAATATGGCCGAGCAACGCATAGTGACCGCCAACATTGGCCAAGCCAAATTAAATTGGGATCAAATCCCCCTAAGTGAAGAATTTCACGACACGGCGGGCATAGAATTAGAGGTTGGCCCGTTGGGCAACCCGATATTGCACACTCCATCGGTGATGAATATGGGCAACCCGCATGTGGTTTTTTGGGCCGATAAACACCCCGACGAATATGGCCTAGAAAAATTCGGCCCGATGATTGAAAACCACCCGTTGTTTCCTGAAAAAGCCAATGTATCGGTGGCTCAGGTGTTGCCAAATGACCAAGTTATATTGCGCACTTGGGAGCGCGGTGTTGGCATAACCCAAGCTTGCGGCACCGCCGCTTGTGCCGCAGCGGTTTCGGCGCATCGACGCGGATTCACTGGCAATAAAGTGGCTATTTTGGTACCGGCCGGGCAAATCAACATCGAATGGACTGCCAATAATAATGTATTGATGAGCGGCGACTGGATGCTAGATTATGAAAGTAGTTTAGCTGCCGAGATATTTTTGTTAAAAGACACTGTTTTTGCGCCACAGGAAGCCAGCAAATGACCGCCAAGAACTTCATCGAAAATCAAGTTGTCACCTTTGGTTGCCGGCTCAACACCTATGAATCTGAGGTGATTAAAGCCAATTTGGATAAATCTGGGATCGACAATAGCATTGTTTTTAACACCTGCGCGGTCACCAACGAGGCCAGCCGCCAAGCCCGCCAAGCCATTCGCAAAGCCAAAAAAGCTAACCCCACTGCCCGTATCATCGTCACTGGTTGTGGCGCTCAGGTCGAAACCGACACTTATGCGGCCATGCCCGAGGTCGATCTATTGCTCGGCAATGATGAAAAAATGCACGCCAAAAGCTACCAAGCCATCGACTTTGGCTTAAGCCGCGAGGAGCGCTTAAAAGTTAACGACATCATGAGCGTCAAAGAAACCGCTGGCCACCTCATTCAAGGCATGAGTGAGCATACCCGCGCCTTTGTGCAAGTGCAAAATGGCTGCGACCATAGATGTACTTTTTGCATCATCCCGTTTGGGCGCGGGGTTAGCCGCAGTGTTGCCGCCGGTGAAGTTATCAACCAAATCAAAATCTTGGTTGGCAATGGCTATAAAGAAATTGTGCTAACCGGGGTTGACATCACATCATATGGCAGCGATTTACCCAACCAGCCACCATTGGGAAATTTGGTGCAGCGCATTTTAAAAATGGTGCCCGACCTGCCGCGTTTACGCATTTCATCCATCGATAGTGTCGAAGCCGATGCTGAACTTATGGATGCTTTGAGCGATTTACGTTTGATGCCGAGCCTGCATTTAAGTTTGCAGCATGGCGATGATATGATTTTAAAACGCATGAAGAGACGTCACCTGCGCGATGACGCGGTTAAATTTTGCGAAGATGCCCGCAAAATCCGCCCCGATATTGTTTTGGGCGCAGACCTGATTGCCGGCTTCCCGACCGAAACCGATGCCATGTTCGCCAATTCACTTAGTTTGATAGATGATTGCGGCCTGACCAATTTGCATATTTTTCCATTTTCTGCCCGCCAGGGAACGCCAGCTGCCCGTATGCCACAATTAGATGGAGGCATCATTAAACAGCGCGCGCAACAATTGCGCCACAAAGCCAAACAAGCGCTAAACCGACATTTGCAGTCAGAACAAAATTGCATTCGGCATATTTTGGTCGAAAAAAACAATAAAGGCCGTACAGAACATTTCACCGCGGTCACCCTTGATAATGAGCATCAAGCAGGCCATATTATAAAAGCCAAGATTATTGGCAAAACTGACACAGAATTACGCGCGACCGTTTGGCGCGAAGGCGATGTTTAACTATGTTTAAAAAACTATTTGGCAAAAAAGCCCAAACCAACACGGTTGAAGACAACGCCAATGAAGACAGCGCAAATATTGCCGATGAAGCGACATTGGCAGCCGATAATGCTGCAGACCAAAATATTGAACCATCCACCCCCGCCACAGACCTTGCCGTGCCCGAGCCCAGCAAAAAAACTTGGTTTAAGCGTCTCACCCAAGGCCTATCCAAAAGCAATAGCAATTTGGTTTCGGGCATTGGTAATATTTTTACCAAAAAAAAATTAGACGATGAAACTTTAGAGGCGCTTGAGGACATTCTCATACAGGCCGATTTGGGCACGCAAACCGCGATGAAAATATCCGAAGCTCTGGCCAAAACCTCTTATGACAAAGAAATAGAACCCGAGCAAATCAGGCAATTATTGAACCAAGAAATCACCCAAATCCTCACCCCGGTTGCCAAACCTCTCATCATCGACACCAAAATAAAACCCTATATTATTTTAATGACCGGCGTAAATGGCGCTGGCAAAACCACCACCATTGGCAAAATGGCTGCCAAATTACAAGCTGAAGGCAAAAAAGTAATGCTGGCGGCTGGCGATACTTTTCGCGCCGCAGCGGTTGAACAGCTGACCATTTGGGGGCAACGCGCCAATGTGCCTGTTGTCACCGCGCCCGCAGGCAGCGATGCCGCAAGCTTAGCTTTTGAGGCCATAGACCAAGCCCGCGCGCAAAATATTGACGTGCTGCTAATTGACACCGCTGGCCGGTTGCAAAACCGTAGTGAACTTATGGATGAGTTAGAAAAAATAGTCCGGGTTATTAAAAAACAAGATGCCACCGCACCGCACGCGACGTTGCTGGTATTAGACGCCACAACGGGGCAAAATGCCGTAAACCAAGCGCAGATATTTGGTGATAAAATCAACATTTCTGGCTTGGTGATGACCAAATTGGACGGCACTGCCAAGGGTGGGATATTGGTCGCCATTGCCGCCAAGTTTAAACTGCCAGTGCATTATATCGGCATTGGCGAAACCATTGATGATTTAGCCCCGTTTGATGCCAAACAGTTCGCCGATGCCCTCACCCAAACCAACTTATAACCCGCCTAATCAACTTAAAATTTGAGCCAAATTATGAATGAAAATACAAAAAAAACCCTCGGTTTTTTATTAGAAGTCTTCCCACTTGCGGTGTTTTTTATTGGCAATAGCCGCGCCCATCAGTTTTTTGACATCGAAAAGTCGGAAAATATTTATTATGCCACCGGCGCGTTTATGGTCACCCTGATAGCCGCGCTCAGCATACGCTGGGTTATGGATCGCAAAATAGCCATTATGCCCATCATCACCCTATTTGTGGTGTTAATTTTTGGTGGTTTGACCCTATATTTGCATGATGAATTATTCATTAAACTCAAACCTACCATCGTCAATGTGATTTTTGGCACTATATTATTGGGTGGGTTATTCTTCAAAAAAACCCTCATCCAATATGTTATGGGGCCATTTTTAAAATTAGACGCCGCCGGTTGGCACAAGCTAACCGTGATGTGGGGAATATTTTTCTTTTGCCTTGCCGTGGTTAACGAGATTGTCTGGCGCAACTTTAGCACCGACACATGGGTCGATTTTAAAGTGTTTGGCATTATGCCCATCACCATTGTATTTTCTATGGCCAGCATGGTTTTCATCAATAAACATTTAATTGTAGATGATGATGAAGACACCAAAAAATTAGAAAAGTGAGCTTATGACCAAGACTTTTGACACCATTCATTTGGCCATCGACATTCAGGATAGCTTTTTCAGCGCGCCATATTGGTCGGCCGAAGGGTTTGATAAATTCAGAGCCAACGTTTTAAACCTCATTAACGGCTGTAAAGCGCTCAACATTCCGACATTGCAGATTATCCATATCGAACCCACTGGCAATTGGTCTAAACAATCTGGCACCTGTGTGCCGATGGAGTTTATGCCAACCGACCTAGATGGAAAGTTCGAAAAAACCATTCACAATGCGTTGACCGATAGCGGCTTGGCCGAATGGCTCGCAGAACATAAAGTTAAAAACATCATAATATCGGGCATCCGAACCGAGCAATGCTGCGAAACCACCACCCGCGTCGCTTCAGATTTTGGCTATCATGTCGATTATGTAACCGAAGCCACCCATACTTTTGAAATGCAACATCAAGCCAGTGGCACAGTTTATTCCGCCGGCGAAATAAAACAAAAAACCGAACTGGTATTGCAGGGCCGTTTTGCCGACATTCATACGGTAAAAAGCCTGCTGGCCAAATATAGCCCATAAAAATAGCCCATGCAAAACATGGGCTATTTAGCTAAATATTACGCTCTATTTAAGCGCATTTTGCCATTCGTTTACCCAAGCCTTGCGGTTGGCTTCGACTATAACCGGGTCGATAAGCAATGTTTTGGCTGGTTTCACCAAGCTATCAAAACTATCAGGCACGCCAGCATCGCCTGCGCCCAAACGGTACATCCACTGGCCTTGTGGTATAAAGCTTTGGAACTCATCACTACCAATATATTGCAAAAACATATCGGCAAGCTCTGGCTCGCTTGCGGCTTTTAATTTTGCCGCCACTTCAATTTGCATATAATGGCCCTCGCTAAAATCTGCGCCTTTATATTTTTCATCTTGCTCAACGGTAATGTGATAAGCTGGGCTGGTGGTGTAGCTGAGCACCATGTCGGCCTCACCACTTTGGAAGATGGTATAATAAGCTTCTGACCAACCTTTGGTGACGGTCACAATTTTTGGCGCTAGCTGCGCCCATTTGGCAGGCGCATCATCGCCATAAATTTCTTTCATCCATAACAACAGACCTAAGCCCGGGGTCGAGGTGCGCGGGTCTTGAATTACAATTTTTAAACTGTCTGGGGCATCAATAAGCTCTTGCATAGATGTGGGCGGATTTTTGACCACTTCACTATTATAAATAAAGCTAAAATAGCCATAATCGAACGGCACAAATTGCGCATGTGACCAGCCGGTTGGCACTGGCGTGGTGCTTAAATCTAACCCATGTTCGGCAAACAGGCCGGTATTGGCAGCGGTTTCGGTAATGTTGGTGTCCAGCCCGATGACCACATCGGCTACACTTTGCGCGCCTTCAAGTCGAATCCGGTTTAACACCGACACACCATCGTCCAAACTGGTATATTTTAGCTCGCAACCACATATGGCCTCAAACCCTTGTTTCACCTTTGGGCCAACGCCCCAATCGGCACTGAATGATGAATATGTATATACATTCAGCGTTTTAGCTTGTGCCGCAGCCGCGCCAAATAGCAGGCTGCTTGTCACCACAATGGTGGCTATTAATTTAGTAAATTGTTGCATTATATGCTCCCTATGTGCATTGTTTTAAATGCTAAGGGCAGCGAGTGGGTCGAAAAAACATACATTATTGCACATCGTCCGTCACATCCCATCCCTCCGCCAATATTAACTGGATCAGGTTCGACGGGTCATCCTTGCGGACATCTCAGCGCCAAAAATGATTAAACATTTTCATTGCACCCCGTGAGATCAAAACCAAATATATACAAACCCGATGCGAGGTCAATGGGTTATTTTGGCTCATCAGCAGCGCAGCCCTGAATTTGGCGAAAAGCTGTGATGTGGAGAGTTTGTGCAGGAGTTTCGGGGGCTGAACCTGAGGTTAATGTTGTTAAGAAACTCAGCACAAACTTGCCGTACAACTCCCGTTCAAAAAACTCATGTGTTTTTTGAACCAGCCGGACTGGAGGCCGCCACCTATGTGGCGCACCCGCGTAGGCCTGAGCAAAGCGAAGAATAGCCGTGAGCGATATAGGAGCAAACTTCCAGAGCTTGGGCAGGAGCGCCACCCAGAACTGGCGGAAAAGCTGTGATGTGGAAACTTTACGCAGCACCTTCAGCCACTCTAAAACCTATCAACCCTAAAGCGGGTTAAATCTACGTCGGTTTTGCCGTCGACAATTAGGTTGCAGATATGTTTGGCGGTTACTGCTGACATGGTCATGCCCAAATGCGCATGGCCAAACGCGAAATATACCCGCCGATCACGCGGGTGGCGGCCGATGACTGGCATGTCATCCGCCATCGATGGACGGCAGCCCATCCACCGCACGCCGCGATCATCAGGTATTGATGGAAAAAGCTGTTTGGCCAATTTCAACATCATGTCGATGCGTTTATAATTTGGTTTGGCATCAATGCCAGCAAACTCAACCCCGCCGCCAACGCGCAGCCCCTCAGTTAGCGAGCTAACCGCAATTTGCGCATCTTTAGCAATCACCGCGCAGTCAAATTCAAATGGCGGGTTGGGGATGGTGACATTATAGCCTCGCTCGGTATCTAATGGCACATCAAAGCCTAAATCTTTGGTCATTTTGCGCGAAAAAGCCCCTGCAGCTATCACAATTTCATCGGCTGTTATGTCATCGCCATGTTTGGTTTTTAACTTTATGTCATCGACATGTCTCTCTACTGCCAAAATTTCGGCCTCGACAAAATTAACCCCAAGACCGCGGGCTTTGTCACGTAAATATTGCAGCAGGCCCATCGGGCTTTTTAACACCGCGCTGTCTTTTTCAAACACCGCTTTATAAACCCCCTGTTCCAAGCCATTAATGCGTTTATAGGCATCACTGGCTGAAACGATTTCAGGCTCGTAACCATAGTCGGCTTTTAGCTTTCGGTTGCTTGCATCAAAGTTAAAACTAGCTTCTTTTTGGTATAAATAATAAGTGCCGGTTTCGGCTATAAATCGCGCTATGTCAGCCTTGTCAATCTGCTCATAATGGTCGTTCAATGCAGTTTTCATCAGCCCCAATCGGGCTTCGATAGCACCTTTTTTGCGGCTAGGCTGGGTCGATTTTATCAACTGGAAAAACCATGGTAGCATTTTAAACGCATAGGCTGGCCGCAATGTAATCATGGCTTTTGGGTCGGCCAACCACAGCGGAATTTTAAGCAAGGTTTTGGCACTAATCATCGGGAATATATCGCTATAGGCGATGATGCCGGCATTGCCGCCCGAGGCCGGTTGCTGGCTAAATGACCGGTCAATTAAATCCACATTCAAGCCTTTTTGCGCTAAACGCAAAGCTATGGATGTGCCGATCAAACCTGCACCTATAATGGCAATTTTTTTGGTCATTTTTATCCCTATTCTTTATCGGTGGCCTTCGGTCATAAAATTTAGCATAAATTTAGCAATTGGCAGCCGGTCTGTGGCAAGGTTATTGACAGATAATGCATCGTCAATTTTGGTTTTGGTGATCCACCCCTGACTATTACTCCATTTAAATTCGATCAGCTCTTTAATAAATTGATTATCAAATTCCGGATGACCCTGAAATGTTAAAATGCCTTCCGGATAGTAAAGCCCAGCAATCTCACAAAATTCAGATGACGCAATAATCTCGGCACTATCAGGCAGTTTAACCACTTGGTCGGCATGCGATATATTGACGCTAAACTGAGTTTTAAGGGTCAGATCAAATTTGTAATCTCTTGCTAAATGTACAATGGCAGATGGGATCATAATTTTGTAATCATGCCAACCAATGCCAAAGCCTTTATCGACTTTCACCACCTCACCGCCCATTGCATGAGCGATAATTTGATGCCCAAAACACACGCCGGTTAAACGTTTATTTGCCGCCACAATCTCGCGGATAAATTTTGCCAAACCTTGCATCCATGGGTCGTCATCATAAACTCCATACTTTGAGCCACTGATTAAATAAGCATCACATTCAGCGGCCGATTTTGGCAAATCACCATCCCATACATTATATATTTTCCACTCTAAGGGCGGCATATCATCCGTGTGCACCAGCGCAAACATATCTATAAATTGTTGCTCATACTCGCCGTATTTTTCGGCTATAGCGCCAGAGTTAATCCCAGCCATTAACAAACCTATTTTCATGCTTCACCCTCTGCCACTATATGAATTTCATCCGGCGCGCGGCTGGCGCTAATAAACACAAATAGCCCGATGAGCGACAACACAGCCGCTGCCAAAAATGCCGCGCCGGGCAAATAAATATAGGCATCTTTAGATGAAAAATAACCAAATATTTGAGTCATCATTAATGGTGAGATAAACGCCACAATACTCGATGCACTGGTTAAAGCGCCTTGCAGCTCACCTTGGGCATTATCTGGCACTTGGTGCGATAACATGGTGCGCACGCCCACCCCGGCAATGCCGCCCAATGCCATAATCGGCATAAACGAATATAGCATCCAAGCCTCGGTTACAAACCCCACCACCACAAAGGTCACGGTGGAAGCAACTAGGCCGATAAACACAGTTGTTACATTGCCAAATTTTTTGATAATCGGGCCAATAAGCCCGCCCTGTACAATCACCATTAAGGCCCCAAATAATGCCAGTGAGCCGCCCACTTCTTTAATCGACCAATCAAACCGTTCGATGGTGAAAAATGTCCAAGTCGTTGGGTAAACCTGCCCGGCCATTTCCATTAAAAACATCACCGCCATCAGGCCGATAACCCATTTATATTTGCTCATCTGGATTAAGGCACCAATCGGGTTTGCCCGTGACCATTCAAATTTACGGCGTTTTTCTATCGGCAGGCTTTCTGGCAATACAAAATAACCGATGACGAAAGTAATGCCCAATACAATGGCCGAGAACCAAAACGGCACCCGCACCCCATAATCGCCTAAAAAGCCACCCAACGCTGGCCCTAAAATAAACCCCAAACCCATAGCCGCGCCCAGCAAACCAAAATATTTAGCCCGGTTGGCTTTTTTGCTAATATCGGTCACATAGGCATGCGCTGTGGTTATGCTGCTGCCGGCGATGCCCGCAATAACCCGGCCAATGGCCAGCCACCAAATATTCGGTGCGTTGGCGAGCAAAATATAATCGAGCATAAATACAAATACCGAAATTAAAATAACCGGCCGCCGGCCAAATTGATCGGACAATGCACCCATAACCGGGGCAAATAAAAACTGCATAACGGCATAAACAAACACCAAATAACCGCCGATAATGGCCGATTGGCTTAATGACGTGCCACCCAGTTCCATAAGCAATTGCGGGAAAATGGGTATAATAATACCCAACCCGACCACGTCTAACAAAACAATGAATAAAATAAAATAAAGATGCTTACGGCTCTGTGTCATTATGGTCTCTTTAACAAACTGCTACTATTATCAACTCATGAAATATAAGGGTTAAAAAAATAAAAACAATTTAGATTTTAATAAAATCACAGGTTTTACAAAAATTATATGTCAAATTGGTCTGTATATATGGTTAAATGTGCCGATGGTAGTTTATACACTGGCATTAGCAATGATGTGCCAAAACGCGTCAGCACCCATAATGCCGGCAAAGGCGCAAAATATACGCGCGTCAGGTTGCCCGTGCAATTGGTATATGATGAGCCCAGCACAGACAGAAGCGCTGCCTCAAAACGCGAGGCCGCGCTTAAAAAACTTAGCCGAGCCAAAAAACTCAGCCTTATAAAGCTTTGCCGTCATACTGAGTGATGTCTAAGGCTGTTATATCTATATCCGCAAAAGTGCGAATGTTTAGGCCAGATTTTTCTGTGCCTTTATCATCGCCATGGGTAAACATTGCGGTGCTGCATATTTGGCAAGACCTATGGTTTAAACGTCGTTTACCGAATTTATAATTTGTCAATTGATCTTCACCACTTTCAAATTGCAAACTGGCTAGCGGCACAAACCATAATATATGAGCGCGGCGGCTGCAAATCGAGCAATTACACTCTATTAAATATTCAAACTCACCTTCGACTTGATATTTTACAGCGCCACAATGGCAAGCGGCTTGGTATAATGTCATAGGGTTTCCTCATAAATTTGATGCGAGAAAGAATTGCTCATTTGATTATTGTTTTCTGATGCGGAAATTTCTATGGCATCCGCCACAACTGCGCGATAGTTTTCGGAAATTGCTTCTCAAGCTATCCATATCTGCCGATGCAGCGGCGGTTTCACTGGCTTGTATGCTGTTGGCAAACAGCTCTAAGAATCTATCATAATCTTGCCAAATTTCATCTTTTGCGGCGGTTTCTCCAACGCCTTTTTCGCTAAATAATGTTTTTACACTCTCTAGCGCCACAGCAATATTAGTGGCTTGAATAGACACAATATTTGCATCAAAATCTTGTGTTTGCGCCTGCAGTATTTTCATATAATCGTTTATTGATTTCATTAATTGTTTACGGTCAGATAACTCATCTGCCTGCGCCTGAAAAAATGTAGCGGCGAATAGAGCAAATGTAATGATAAGTATGCGTTTCATATAATCTCCAAGTTTTTATTCGCATTAGGACATATATGTGGCAGTATTTCAATCAACAAATTGTAACATTTTTCACCAATAATTCAATTGGCTAAAATATCCAAAATACGGAGCGTTAAATGTCGGTTGACAAGCAAAGCAAAACCCAAATATGGGACATTTACATTCGAATATTTCATTGGTTATTGGCTGTTCTGGTGGTTATTTCCTACAGTTCGATTAGGTTTTTCGACAATTTGGAGCTTCATTTTATCTCTGGTTTCGGCATCATCGGCCTGTTGGTTTTTCGCATCATTTGGGGTGTTTTTGGCAGCGAAACCGCAAAATTTGTAAATTTCATCAAAAGCCCCACACAGATTTACCACTATCTAAAATCGCTAATGCACCCTAGCCAACACCGCGCAACTTATGGCCATAGTCCGCTGGGCGCATTGTCGGTGATGGCTATGCTGTTTATACTTCTATTTCAGGTGATTAGCGGCCTATTCTATTATGATGAAGACATATTTTTATCCGGCCCGTTGGCGCATTATGGCACTGAACAAGTGAACATAATTGCCCAAAATTACCACCCAATGGGGGCAAATATTATACTGGCTTTGGTGGCCCTGCATGTGCTGGCAATCGCGGTATATTTTTTCATCTTTAAAAATAATCTCATCCTGCCAATGATAACCGGTTGGAAAGCCTACAAATCTGAGTGGACGCTTAATGTTAACCACATAATAGCACTGGTTTGCATTATTTTGGCAGCCATTCTGGTGGCCTTCATTGTATTTTTTGCCAATTGAAACCTGAACATTTGACTTGACACTAGGTTATTCTGGTTTTATGTTTGACCCAAATTACAATATTGGTCAAACGGTCAAACTGTCAAACATCATCGGTGAAAAAATGAATGATAAACAAAAATTACGTCAAACAGCGATTTTATCTGCCGCCAAAATCCTATTCATAAAATTTGGTTATGACAAAACCTCGGTGGCCGACATCGCCAAACAAGCAGGCATCTCCAAAGGCGCTATTTATTTGCATTTTAACAGCAAAGATGAATTGTTCGAAACTCTGCTAACCACCCAAATGGCCAAGTTCAGCTATGTGTGGATGGCCTATGTAGAGGCCGACCCCAAGGGCGGAACCATGGCTGGCATCTATATAAATATGCTGCACGCCATGCATAAAGATAGTTTCATAACCGCCATGATGAGCCAAGACGGCCAGTTTTTCGGTAGCTATTTATACAAGCCAAATAGCCTATTTAAGCAACAATATCAGCAAAATACCCGCCAAGAATTTGTAAAAATGATGCAGCAAGTTGGCTGTGTGCGCAAAGAGTTAGACCCGTTCACCACCGCCCATATTATGAATATAATATCGCACGGTTTGGTATCCATCGGCCAAGTGATGGATAAAGCCGCCGCCCCACCAATAGAAGACACCATCGCCACCCTTGCCGACATTATGGACCGCGCCTTAACCCCCGATGATGGCGGCAATAGCGAGGCTGGCAAACAAGTGCTACGTCAGATTTTCAAAAGTTCGATTGATGATTTTACCAACAAATATGGCATCGACCCCAATGATCTTAAAACCACTTAAATTAATGAAGAGCCACAGCGGAGACAATAATGATAAAAGTTAAAAACTTAAATTTCCAATATAAAACAGCGGACGCACCGACCTTATACGGGCTAAATTTCGAAGTCGCCAAGGGCGAAATATTAGGCTTTTTAGGCCCATCTGGGGCTGGCAAATCCACCACTCAAAATATTCTCATCGGCATGCTTAAAAATTATGCTGGCAATATAGAAATTATGGGCAAAGAGTTAAACCAGTGGGGTAAAGATTTTTATGAGCATATTGGTGTATCATTCGAGCTTCCAAACCATTTTTTAAAACTCACCGCACGCGAAAATTTACAGCATTTCTCGTCTTTATATAGTGGCAAAAAACATGATGTGATGGAGGTATTGTCTTGGGTTGGTTTGGCCGAAGATGCCGATAAAAAAACCTCGGATTATTCAAAAGGCATGAAAATTAGGCTTAACGTGGCGCGCTCTTTGGTACACCAACCCAAAATTTTATTTTTAGATGAGCCAACATCGGGTTTAGACCCGGTTAATGCCGCCAAAATCAAAAATCTGGTGTTTAATTTACGCGATCAAGGCACAACCATATTCATCACCACTCATAACATGACATTGGCCGACCAAATGTGCGACCGGGTGGCATTTGTCACCAATGGTAAATTACGCGCCATCGACAAGCCATCGGATTTTAAAAAGCAATATGGCAAACGTTTTGTTGATGTTGAATATATAGGCGTGGCCAAAAAACCGACAATTGCTAATTTTTCGCTAGATGATTTAGGCCAAAACTCAGACTTTTTTAAACTGCTAAATTCTGGCCAACAAATAGAAACCATACACAGCCAAGAAACCACATTAGAAAATGTATTTATCGAGCTAACAGGTCAGGAATTGATGGCATGAACCGACTTATGAGGGCAATAAAAACTGATGTCATCGTGCAATTTCGCAATGGCTTATACCATGTTGGGTTGGGCGTTGGCATCATCACCGCCATCATCATCTCGCAACTTATCGGCATCGAAGCCATGTCATTGGCCATGGCCGGCATTATGATATTGGTGGTGGGCGCATCTACAGTGTTATATGTCGCCGCGATGATTTTATTTGAGCAAGATGAAGGCACTATTTATGCCACCCTCATCTCGCCGCTCACCCATGGTGAATATTTGGCGGCCAAAATAACCAGCCTTGCCATTTTGGCCAGCTTGGAGGCTATGACCATGTTTTACGGCGCGATTTTGATCATGTATTTTCAGGCTGTCGATATTATCTTGCCCAATTTCTTCATCCTCACGCTTAGCCTGCTAACCATTTGCGTTATATTTGTGCTGATGGGTATTATTTTGGTGGTGCGCCACAAAAAAATTACTGACTTTATCATGCCGATGGCGGGTTTGATGCTCATTCTGTCGCTGCCGATACTCTATTTTATTGGCATATCAGACCATTGGTTATGGTTGATTTTTCCCATTTCGCCTCCGACCATGCTGATGTTGGGCGCGTTTGATGGGTTGGAGAATTGGCAATATATCTATGGCATTGGTTATAGCCTTTTATTGCTAATTGGCCTGTCCATATGGGCACAAAAAGCCTTTGCCAAACATATTGTAGGAGCATAAACATGTCATTCTTCACCGCGTTACCCAACTTTGCCCGCAATGATAGAAAACTAATATTCAGAGATAAATTTCTGGTATTTATGACCATCATCAGCATCATCATTGCCATCATTATGCGTTACTTATTGCCGTGGGCAGACGCAGCCCTGATCGAAAAAGGCCTGATGCCTAGCGCGTCCATCCCCTATGCATTGCACGATTTATACCCGATGTTGGTTAGCTTTACAGCGCTTTACAATGGCGGCATAATTTCGGGCATGGTGGCCGGTTTTTTATTGTTAGATGAAAAAGACGAAGGCACATTACAAGCCCTCATCGTCACCCCCGTGCCGCTACATTATTACACAATATATCGCTTTGGCTTGGCATCTATATTCAGCGCTGTGGTAATGTTCATCATGGTATATATCATTAATATTTTGCTACTGCCAGCTTGGCAACTGGTTCTATTGTGTATTTCGGCTTCGCAGGTCTCGACCATTGTGGCATTGTTTTTGGTGCTGACCGCGCAAAATAAAGTGCAAGGTTTTGCCATGGGTAAATTCACCTCCATTGCAGGTTTTACCATCATGATTGGCTGGTTTGTGCCAGACACTTGGCAGTGGTTGCTGGGTATATTTCCGCCATTTTTGGTGCACAAAGCCTATTGGCTGGCGTTAGAGGGCAATAACCTATGGTGGTTGGCGTTGGCCATTGGCACGTTGGCGCAAATAATAGCCATTTATTTCATGGCCAAAAAATTCAACAAATTGGTCTATAATTAGGCCGTAAACTTGCCGTAATTTAACCATAAGTTAAATTCATCTTATGCGCTTAAGGGGGTGATATGTCCTATAATAAATTATTAATAGCTGGCTTTATCGGCTTGTCTTTTGGGTTAAACGCCACGGCGTCATATGCCGATACCGTCACCACTTACGAGTGCGAGGGCAATATTGTCGAGTTATTTAAGTCCGAAAGCCGCGTCCAAATATATTATAAAAGCCAGTCCATCCCGGCTATTTATAATGGCAAAGGCGCTTATGTAAATACATTTGAGCAAATTGGTTTTAAGTTGTTGCCAGATAGCAGCAGCTTAACCATTGGCAAAAATATATATGGTTGTTCAGATAGTTTTCGCAAAACCCAAACAGCTGGTGAACGCTCATTTGACAACCAATCCGGCATGTCGTTGGGCGGGACATTGCGCAGTGGCCCGGGCATTGAATATTCAAAAGTTGGCAGCCTAGCTTACGGCGCTAAATTTAACATCAAAGCCAATTCCGGCGTTGAAATGGGCGGCTATGATTGGTTTGTGGTGCGTTCTGGTAAAGTCGCTTCATACCAATGGGGTGGCATTATGTGTTCTGACACCATCAAACTAGATGGCATATTGTATAGATGCCCTCAAATAGCGGTTACCAATAATTCTGGGCCTTATATGGCTTTCGCCATCGCTGATGATGGCACATACGGCCATGCCACATCTAATTCGCAAAAAACTGCAGTAAAAACCGCGCTAACCAATTGCGGTCAATCAACCTGCAAAGTCGAAATTATATCCACCTCGCAATGCCATGCATATGCCCACGCTTCGGATAATAGCTTATGGTTTGGCCAAGGCAATGATAAGGCGGATGCCGATGATTTGGCCATGGGCTATTGCATGAATGGCGGGCGTGGCTGCCGCCTGGAAGCCAGTTTTTGCCAAAACTAACCGCCTAAGCAAGCCGCGGTTCGGGCCGCATAAACCTGATGGTGAACACGATAAAACCGGCTATGATGGCTAAAATTATAGAGGCGATCCACATTTCTTCATATCTGGCAAATAGGTCGAACAGATAGCCGCCATAATATGCCCCCGCCGCCGCGCCTAACGCATGCCCTGCAGCCAATATGCCCATGGTGATGCCGAGTAATTTCTGGCCTAAATGATCGACAATAATGCCCGCGGTCACCGGCACAGTCGAATAATCGAACAAGCCAAACGCCACACTAAATATAGCTAAGGCAGCATAATCATCGACCACAAACATCAGCACAATAAAGCTTAGGCCGCGCATTACATAAATAATGCAGAGCAATAAAACCTTGTTCATTTTGTCGCTCAGATAACCTGCCAACATCATGCCCAACATGTTAAAGCCGGATAAGAAACCATAGCTTAACGCGCTTTCCAACGGCGGGTAGCCGCAAGAGACCAAATAGGGAATTAAATGGGTTTCAATCACCCCGGCGGTGGTAAAACCACAAATGACAAAGCTCCAAAACACCGCGTGGAAAACCGGTTTTTTAACCAAATATTTCACATCCTGCATAAATGTAGATTTGGCCTTGGGCGCATTGATGGCCGTTGCATTATCTGGTTTAGGCACTGCCAATATTTTCCAACATAACAAGGCCGCCGCAAAACAAATGACTGTAAATATTAAATATGTATTTCGCCAGCCAAGGCTAACCAAAAATACCGCAATTAATGGGATGAATAATAACTGCCCAGCGGTTGAGCCAGAGGTGGCAATGCCCACCGCAAAACCTTTATTGGCTTCAAATTGCGGTGACACAGCCGCCACAATCACATGGGTGGCCACAATGCCAAACCCCAGACCCGAAATGAGGCTAAATGCAATATATAACATCCATTCATTTTGCATATTGGCCAGCAAAAAAGTGCCGATGCCCAAGGCGATTAAACCGCCAACCAAAAAGCCGCGCGGGCCATATCTATCGACCGCACTACCAGCAAACGGCGCAACACAGGCCATCATAATTAGACATAATGATGCTGCGGTGGATATAAGCGAGCGCGACCAACCAAATTCTTCCGACCATATGGGTATGATCAGCCCTATGGTCGAGCGAATGGTGAACACCAAGCTCAATATCACAAACCCAACCGCCACAATTAACCAGCGCGATGATATGTTACTGCCCATAAAATCTCCTTTTGCCGGAGATTACAGACATTAACCATAAACTCAATTCAAACTATTTGATAGGTCGCGCTTATTTGAATTTTGAGCCACAATCGTCACGGCAATGCCAGCCGCAATAACCAAAGCCCCAACCCACGTGAATAAGCCATATTCCTCGCCCAAAAACACGGTCGAGCTAAGCAGCCCTACAGCCGCCGCCACATAGCCAATTTGGCTAAGCAACACCGGCCCGCCAATATTCTGTAACCGAAAAAATATCGGAAACATAATGCCAGCGGCAATGAATTGTAAGCTTGCCGCCCACGGCACATTTGCCAGGCCGTAAAATATATCAACCTCACTTTGTTGATTGCGCACTAACAGCAAAATTATAAATGTCATCACGGCGACCATGTGGCACCAGAATGCCAATATATCTGGCGATGCTCCCTTCGGCCACGCAAGTGTGCGGTAGACATTGCCACAAGCTAACGACAGCGGAATAAGCAAAGCGGCAAATACCCAGATAAGCGCCGGCGCTTCGGGCGAGGCGCCACGCGTCACACTGACCACCACCGCCCCCACTAAGCCAATCGCAATGCCCAACACGCCCAATCGGCTGGGGCATTCATCTTAAACATCAGCGCCAAAGCCAGAGTGAATACCGGAGATAGCGCAAACATCAACCCAGTATAACCCGCGCCAGCTTGGGGTATCGTGCTGAATAACAGTAAATTCGGCACAACAAATGACACCAAGCCCGATATAACTGCATATTTCAACAGTTTCAGACTTGGCAGGCCTAGGCGTTTTTGCAGCAATAGTTTTGGCAGCAAAAATATGGTCGCCCCTAGCGATACCAGCAAAGCCCATACGATTGGCGAAACACCAGCTATGCCGGCAATTTTGCCCAACGGGAAATTAAACCCGATCAATATACCGGTGACCAGCAATAAGCCAATGGGCGAGCGCAAAATGTTGGCTAGCATTACATCTTATCCTTTGCAATTTTGGACAATTCATTATAACTTCATATATATTACTTTATTTGGTATATTCCGATGTAAAGTAATTTGATATCAAACTATATAATGTTGGATGTGACATGAGTCAAGACCAAACTTCTATTTCAGCTATTCTCGCACAATGGCAACGCGAGCGGCCCGATATAGATGCAAGCCCCATGGCCATGTGCGGCCAAGTGTGGCGCACAAGCGAAATATTACGCAAAAAAGTGCGGGCAAATCAAACCAAATATGACATGGATTCGGCCAAGTCAGATGTTATATTTGCACTCAGGCGGCAGGGCAAAGGCAAAAAACTATCGCCATCTGAACTTGCGCATGAAATGATGCTCTCCACATCGGCTATGACCAATAGGCTCGATAAACTCGAAAAAACCGCGCTGATAAAACGCCATCCAGACCCAGATGACCGCAGAGGCCTTAAAATATCTCTCACCCAAAAAGGTTTTGATTTGGCCAACGAAATGGTGGTGACCCATGTGAGCACCCAAGCAAAAATGCTGAAAAAATTAAGCCAGGCCGAACAAAAAACACTAATGAGTTTGCTCGCCAAAATCACTTGACTAAAATTACACACAACCTAAATTGCACATATATTCAAATCGATAAGGGCATGAGATGACCTCAGCAATACAAATAAACCAATATGGCGGCAGCGAAGTTTTAACCTGGGTAGACGTCGAAATTGGCCAACCAGCAAAAGGCCAAGTGCGGTTAAAACAAGTCACATCTGGTTTGAATTTTATTGATGTTTATCACCGCACTGGTTTTTACGACCTGCCTTTGCCACTTATACCCGGTGTCGAAGGTGCTGGCATTGTTGTGGCCGTGGGTGAAGGCGTTACCAATTTTAAAAATGGCGACCGCGTGGCTTATGCCGGCCCGATTGGCAGCTATGCCGAAGAGCGGCTTATAGATGCCGAAAAACTGGTAAAATTGCCCGATGAAATATCATTCGAACAAGCATCAGCCATAATGTTACAAGGCATGACCGCGCAAATGCTGCTGCGCCAAACCTATAACGTAAAAGCTGGCGACACCATATTGGTTCACGCCGCTGCAGGCGGTGTCGGGCTTATCATGTGTCAATGGGCGGCGGCGTTAGGCGCAACCGTCATCGGCACAGTTTCCACCGCAGAAAAAGCCGCTCTGGCCAAAGCCAATGGTTGCCATCACCCGATCATTTACACCGAGCAAAATTTTGTCGAGCAAGTGAAAACCATTACCGATGGCCAAGGTTTACCAGTGGTATATGACGGCGTTGGCTCCACCACGTTTTTAGACTCGCTCGATTGTTTGCAAATGCGCGGCACCATGGTCACTTTTGGCCAATCATCTGGGCCAATTGAGCCACTCATACCCATGCTTTTGGCGCAAAAAGGCTCGCTTTACCTCACCCGGCCAGTATTGTTTAATTACATCGCCACTTCTGCCCAACTTGAAACCTGCGCCACCGAGTTATTTGACATCATTGCCGCCGGTAAAGTTCAAATAAACATCAACCAGAGCTTTGCCCTCAAAGACGCTGGCTTGGCACACCAAGCCTTAGAAAGCCGCAAAACCACTGGTTCCACAATTCTCATCGCCTAGCCCCAAATCGCCTAGCTAATAAATAGCCAAATAAAGTTTTAAGGAAACCCTATGTCTGTATCGATTTTTGACACCACCAAATGCCAACTCGGCGAAGGGCCGTTATGGCACCCGCTGTTAAAACAATTTTTTTGGTTCGATATAAATGCCATGCAATTGCTGACCAAAACCGCATCCGGCCAGCGCAAAGTTTGGCAATTTGATGAGCATGTATCTGCCGCCGGATGGGTCGATGCCGATACATTGTTAATTGTCAGCGAAACCGCATTTTTTAAATTCACCATCTCCACTGGTGCGCAGGAAATTCTCGCGCCACTAGAAGCTGATAACCCGATAACCCGCTCTAACGATGGCCGTGCCGACCCGTTTGGTGGTATGTGGATAGGCACTATGGGCAAACAAGCCGAAAAACATGCAGGCGCGATTTACCGCTATTACCGTGGCGAAGTGCGCACATTATACCCCAACATCACCATTTCAAACAGCATTTGCTTTGCGCCTGATGGCCGCACGGCTTATTTTACCGACACTCCGACCAAACAAATTATGCGCCAAACCTTGGATGCCCAAGGTTGGCCTATCGGTGATACCGAAATATTTATCGATTTAAACCAAGCTGGTTTTGCGCCAGATGGCAGCGTTGTCGATGCCGAGGGCTGTTTGTGGAACGCCCAGTGGGGCGCATCTCGCGTGGCGCGATATGATGCCAATGGCTTATTTTTATCTGCCATCGATATGCCGGATGCCAAACAAACCACTTGCCCGGCATTTGGCGGCGATGATTTAACAACATTATTCTGCACCTCGGCCGCCGACGGTGATGACAGTGCAAATGCTGGCCGCACATTCAGCGTAAAAACCGACGTTAAAGGCCAGCCAGAACATCAAGTTATTTTGTAATTCTCAAACACCATTAGAGCCAAAAAAAATGCAAAAAAAAGAGTGATGCGTCAAACACATCACTCTTAATCTAATCAATGTTAGGCTAACTTAGTTACCTTCAACGCCTTTTACATACCAGTCCATACCAGCAAGTGCGCCATCATCTAAACTTTCGCCTTCTTTAACGACAAGCTCACCAGCTTGGTTGTATATAGGGCCAGCAAATGGCAACAATTCACCAGAGCGGATGGCTTCTTTGGTTGCCACAGCCATAGCAGCGGTATCAGCAGCCATGTTTTTAAACTCAGTCATATGAACCATGCCTTGTTTGATGCCATCCCAAGTGTTTGTAGATGCCCAAGTGCCATCCAAAACCGCTTGCGTGCGTTCGATATAATAAGGCGCCCAGTCATCAACAATCGCTGTCAATTGAGCTGTTGGGCCAAATTTAGCCATATCAGAGGCTTGGCCAAAGGCTTTAAGGCCCAATTCTTCGGCAATTTGCATCGGCGCGGTAGAATCGGTATGTTGCGTAATGATATCAGCACCTTGCGCTGCAAATACTTTCACTGCATCAGCTTCTTTGCCCGGGTCATACCATGAGTTTACCCAAATCACTTTAACTTGGAAATCAGGGTTTACAGATTGTGCCCCTAACAAGAAGGCATTAATGCCGCGCACCACTTCTGGAATAGGCACAGAAGCCACATAACCAGCGATACCAGTTTTAGATTCTTTGGCTGCAATTTGACCAATAATATAACGGCCTTCATAGAAACGCGCACTATATACTGATACATTATCGGATTGTTTATAACCGGTTGCATGCTCAAATTTCACATCAGGGAATTTAGCCGCCACTTTAATGGTCGGGTCCATATAACCGAATGAAGTGGTGAAAATTAAGCCAACGCCATTACGCGCCATTCTCGTAATCACCCGTTCAGAATCTGGGCCTTCAGCCACACTCTCAACAAATATAGTTTCAACCTTGTCACCAAATTTGGCTTCAAGCGCTTTACGGCCTGCATCATGTTGGAAAGTCCAACCACCATCGCCCGTATCACCCACATATACGAAGCCAATTTTTAGCTTCTCAGCCGCCATCGCCATTGTAGACATTGAAATTGCAGCTGCAACCGCAATTGTTTTGCGTAATAAGCTCATTATACTCTCCCTTTTTTATGTTAACGAAACAATTCTAATTCTTCATACAGTTATAATTATATAGCTTCAAAATCTCAAGCTTATAATCGGTTCACTAAACCTAGCCTTACCGGTCTGGCACGAAAGATTGCCCCAAACAGGTTGGCGTGTTTAATTTGGTTAAGGTCGCATTTCTGGAAATAATCACCAAGGCCACAATGGTCACCACGTATGGCAATGCCGATAAAACTTGTGAAGGTATGGCAATGCCAGCGCCTTGCACATATAGCCCCATTATCCACACCGTGCCAAACAGATAGGCTCCTAATAAAATACGCCGCGGCATCCATGTGGCAAACACCACCAGTGCCAGCGCAATCCACCCGCGCCCAGCGGTCATATCCTCTATCCATTGCGGCGTATAAACCAGCGACAAATAACCACCGGCCAAGCCCGCACACGCACCGCCAAACATAATGCAATAATACCGCACTTTGATAACGCTATAGCCCAATGCATGTGCCGATGAATGGCTATCGCCAACCGCACGAATGATAAGCCCCATGCGGCTTTTAAACAACATATATTGCACCGCAAATACCAAGGCGATGGACACATAAACCAATATATCTTGGCCAAACAATATTTTGCCGACATAAGGAATGTCAGTTAAATAAGGTATGCTAATCGCTGATAATTTAAGCCCTGGCTCGCCAGTTAATGGCTCGCCAATAAGCCCGCTTAACCCCAGGCATAAAATGGTCAATGCCAACCCGGTGGCCATTTGGTTGGTCACAAATGTTTGGGTTAACAGGCCAAATAATAATGACATTAATACCCCGGCCATCATGGAGGCCAATATGCCCAAAATTAACGACCCAGTATAATAAGACGCTAAAAACCCACACACTGCGCCCATCACCATCATACCTTCGACACCCAAATTTAACACCCCAGAGCGTTCCACCACCAATTCGCCAATGGCGGCCATTAATAAGGGTGTGGATGCGGTGATAATGGTCAAAACTGCCGCTTCAAAACCGGTCATGTTAACTCTCCTTCAGCAGTTTGGCTGCGAATGATTTTCACTTTATATCTAATCAGCGTATCGAAAGTCAAAATTAGAAACAACAACATGCCTTGGAACACTTGTGCGGTTTTGACGCTCACGCCCAATTCCATCTGCGCGCCATCGCCGCCCAAATAACTGATTGCCAATAATATACCCGCCAACAGCACGCCCATAGGGTTCAGCCGGCCTAAAAATGCCACGATAATGGCAGTAAAGCCGTAACCCGGCGATATGCTCGGCAGCAACTGCCCTGCCGGGCCTGCCACTTCCATTATGCCCGCCAGCCCTGCCAAAGCGCCCGAAAGCAAAAAGCAAAACCAAGTCATACCTTTATAAGAAAAACCGGCAAACGCCCCGGCGCGGCGCGAATTGCCAATGGCGCGAATCTCAAAGCCTTTTAACGAGCGGGTCATCATAATGGTTAGCAGAACCACCACAATAAGCGCGATTAAAGCCCCAATATGCATCCGTCCATCGCCATATGTGGGCAGCAATTGCCAACCTTCAAAACTCACCGATTTAGGAAAATTATAGCCATTTGGGTCACGCCATGGGCCGCGCACAAACCAATCTAAAATATATTGCGCCACATAAACCAACATTAAGCTGGTCAAAATTTCGTTGACATTAAACTTATTTTTTAAAAATGCCACCAAGCCTGCCCATGCTGCACCGCCCATCGCGCCCATCACCAACATTAGCAGCAATACAAGTGGCGATTGCCAGTCGGTAAACATCACCGGGATGAACGAGCCGACCAATGCCCCCATTGTCAATTGCCCTTCGGCACCAATGTTCCAAATATTGGCGCTGAAACAAATGGCCAAGCCAGCGCCGATTAAAATAAGCGGTGTGGCTTTGACTATGACTTCTTCTATCGACCAAAAATTTGTTAATGGTTCGACAAAATAATAATATAAAGCCGTCTGAGGGTCATAACCTGCAAGCGCAAAAATAATGCCGCCCAATATAACCGTTAAACCAATGGCCAAAACCGGCGAAGCGTAGGCCATTATTTTAGATTGTTGGGCGCGTTTTTCTAAAATTATTTTCATACTGGCGCTCCATTGTCTTCAACTTCAACGTCTGCAGCATCATTGTCTGCCGCATCATTATCTGCTGGCAGCGCTTTTTCATGTGCCCCTGCCATCAACAACCCAACTTTTTCAAATGTCATATCTTCCACTGCAAAACTTTTCGACAATTGCCCGCGAGATATAACCGCTATGCGGTCTGCCAATTCAAATATTTCGTCCAAATCTTGGCTAATCACCAATACGGCGGCATTACGCCCGGCGCAATTTATCAACGCTTGCCTAATCATCGCGGCCGCGCCGGCATCCACCCCCCAAGTCGGTTGGTTAACGATCAGCACTTTTGGCGCGCGGTCAAGTTCGCGGCCAACAATAAATTTCTGCAAATTCCCGCCCGAGAGTGATTCAGCTTCAGGGTCTGTTTTGCTCACCCTGACATCGCGTTTTTTGGTGATGCGCGCTGCGATGGCTTTCATCAATTTACCATCCATAAAGCCGTATCTCACCAAATCATCATCCGAATCATGCCGGGTTAGAATGACGTTTTCAGACAATTTAAAACTTGGCACTGCGCCATGGCCTAACCGCTCTTCAGGCGCAAAGGCTGCCTCGCATTTGCGTCTAAAGCGTATGCCACGCGTGCCGCAGTCAACGCCATTTAACTGGATTGTGGATTTTTTCGACACCCTAGTTTCGCCCGACAATGCGTCAAATAACTCACTTTGCCCATTGCCAGCAATGCCCGCTATGGCCAACACTTCACCTGCCCGCACGTCTAAATTAATGTCAATCAAATCAACCCCAAATTGCAAACCAGATTTTAGGTTTAAATTTTGGGTTTTAAGTAAGGTTTTGCCCAGTTTTTTGGCGCTGCGCGCCTCTATTTTATGAATGGCCTCGCCCACCATAAGTTGGGCTAAACTTTGGGCGGTTTCTTGTTGCGGGTCGACATTATCAACCACTATACCACGGCGCAATATGGTGGCATCATGGCAAAGCTTCCGCACTTCTTCTAACCGATGTGAAATGTATAATATCGCCACCCCTTCGGCGGTTAATTTGCGCAATGTAATAAATAATTGCTCGGCCTCTTGCGGGGTTAACACCGCAGTTGGTTCATCCATAATCAGCAGGCGTGGCTCTTGCAATAAACAGCGCACAATTTCAATCCGTTGTCGCTCACCAACCGATAGGTCGGCCACAACAGCATAGGGTTCAAGCGGCAAGCCATATTGTGCTGATACTTTTTCTATTTTAACCGCCAGCGCCGCAATATCATCTTCTTCTGGTATCGCCAAAATTATATTTTCGACTACATTAAGCGATTCGAATAATGAAAAATGCTGAAAAACCATGCCAATGCCAAGGTCGCGAGCCATAGATGGGTTGTTAATCTCCACCTGTTCGCCATTCCAAAACAATGTGCCACTAGTCGGTTGTAACGAGCCATACATCATTTTCACTAAGGTCGATTTTCCAGCGCCATTTTCGCCCAATAAAGCGTGTATTTCTCCGGCTTTTAACGCAATTGATACGTTGTCATTGGCGGTAAATTCACCAAATTTTTTGGTGATGTTTTTGGCTTCTAGCAAGTAAACTTCGTTGCTGGCGTCGCCAGTCTTTCCTCGTGCTGATGCCACTTATCCTCACCCTCCCAGATCTGGATATATCATTTAAGCTTGATAACAAACTAAGATAATTCAGTTAAATGAATAGCATTTAAAACAGAGTGCAGCAATCTAAAAAAGGCATCATTACCGGGCTTTTCAGAGTTGACAGCGATTCCAAATTGGCTTTATGCTGCAAGATCGAAATAGTTTGGAAATCAAATATACGGAGCATATAATGAATGCAAATATCGATGAGTTTATAGCTGGCCTGCCAAAAGCCGAGCTACATTTACACCTAGAAGGCTCTTTAGAACCCGAACAAATGTTCGAGTTTGCCCGCCGCAATGACATCGATATTCCCTATACATCGATTGCGGAAGTAAAGGCGGCATATCAATTTTCTAAACTGCAAGATTTTTTAGACATTTATTATATGGGCATGAATGTGCTGCAAACCGAGCAAGATTTTTTCGATCTGACGGCGGCCTATTTGCGCAAAGTCGCGGCCGAAAACACCCGCCATGTCGAAGTGTTTTTCGACCCGCAAGGCCATACAGAGCGCGGCATCAGCTTTAAAACCGCCATAACCGGCATTCACAACGCGCTCACCCAAGTGGGCGGCGAATTGGGGGTTAGTTTTAAACTCATCATGTGTTTTTTGCGCCATCTAGATGAAGCCAGCGCCATCAAAACTTTAAACCAAGCCAAGCCATTTAAACATCTGCTAACCGGCGTGGGGTTGGATTCATCTGAGCTTGGCAACCCACCAGAAAAATTTGAAATTGTGTTTAAAATGGCCAAAGACCAAGGCTATAAATTGGTCGCTCATGCTGGCGAAGAAGGCCCGGTAGAATATGTATATGACACATTAGATTTGCTCAATGTAGACCGTATAGACCATGGCAATAGATGTATGGATGACGCAATATTAGTCGCCCGCATCGCCAAACAAAAAATCGCCCTCACCGTCTGCCCCTTGTCTAATTTAAAATTACAGGTGGTCACCGATATGACCAAACACCCGATAAAAGCCATGTTAGAAAGCGGCATCATCGCCACCATTAATTCTGATGACCCAGCCTATTTTGGCGGCTATATGAATGACAATTACCGCTCGGTCGCTCACCCGCTTAACTTGTCTATTGCTGAACTGACTTTGCTGGCGAAAAATAGCTTTATCGGCTCATTTTTACCACAAGCAGCTATAGATAAACATGTGGCGGCAATTGATGATTATGCAGCTAGCTTTAAGTTTTAAATCTGTATTGGTTTTAGGCCAACCAAGATTTGCCACTTTTAAGCTCATTCGCTAGCGTGTCCAAAAACAACCTTACCCGCGCTGGCAAATGGGTATTATACGGGTAAATGGCGTGCAAATATGAATTTTGCTGCAATTCATCACCCATTATGGCCATCAATTTACCTGCCCCGACCAAGCCTTCAACTTCGTTCCAAGTCTTAAGCACCAGCCCGCGGCCTTGCACCGCCCAATCCAGCAAAACATCACCGCGGTTGGACTCCAAATTGCCCGACACCGCAATTTCATAATCACCATCTTCATTTTCAAACGGCCAACGAAATAACCGCGAACCGGGAAACCGCAGCAATAGACAATTATGTTGTTCCAGCTCTTGCGGGGTTTGCGGTACGCCATTAGCTGCAAAATAATCTGGTGAACCACATATATAACGTTTCACCTCCTGAAATATCCGCGCCTTGAAACTCATGTCTTTCAGCGGAGCTATTCTAAATACCAAGTCAATATCTTCTCCGACCAAATCCACCAATCTATCGGTAATTTGCAAATGCACCGCAATGTCGGGGTAGCGTTGGCTATATTCAGCAATAAAATCTTTCAAATAAGTGCGGCCAAAAGAGGTCGAGGCACTTAAGCGAATGATGCCTGTGGCCTCATCATCTTCGGTGCCTAGCCGCGCCTCGGCCATGGTCACTCTGTGCAAAATTTCTTGGCAATCTTCGTAATAGCGGCGGCCAGCTTGGGTCACCCGCACTTTTCTAGTGGTGCGAATGAATAGTCTGGTGTTTAAATATTTTTCAAACCGCGCCATCCGGCTCGATACCACCGCTGGCGATAACCGCATATCTCGCCCACCAGCCGAAAAACTCTGCTTTTCGACAATCCGCATAAATAATTTCATATCTTCTAATCTAGCCATAATTTACATTATCAAAAAAATATTGAAAATAAAATCAATTTTTTTTGATATACTTAAATAGGCTTTAGAGCCTATAATTGAGCCAATTTTACCAGCATTAATATCAAGGGCACTTTATGACAGACCGCATTCAATTGGGCGCATTGGCCATCGATGCCAATTTATATGAATTTATTGGCCAACAAGTCACTCCCAATTCGGGCATAGACGCTGGCCATTTTTGGCGCGGGTTAGACACCGCGCTGACAACTTTATTGCCCAAAAACAAAGCCTTGCTGGCCAAGCGTGAAACCTTGCAACAACAGCAAGATGAATGGCATAAAGCCAACCCGGGGCCAATAACTGATAGCCAAGCCTATCTTGATTTCCTTGAAAAAATTGGTTATTTAACCCCTTTAGATGATGATTTCAAAATCGAAATTAGTCATATAGATGAAGAGATTGCCACCTTAGCCGGGCCGCAATTGGTAGTGCCTATTAACAATGCGCGCTATGCCTTAAACGCCGCCAACGCCCGTTGGGGCAGCCTTTATGATGCGCTATATGGCACCAATGTGCTGGCCGACAAGTCTGAAGTTTCAACCACTGGTTATGACGCGGCCCATGGCGCCAAAGCCATCGCCTGGGGTCGTAATTTCCTCAATCAGCATTTTGCGCTTAAAGACGGCTCATATACCGAGGCTACTGCGCTAACCATCGAAAATGGCCAACTTATTGTGACCAGCCAAAATGGCAAAACCTCTCTGGCTCAGGCAAACAAATATATCGGCCATCAAGGCAGTGAAGCTTCGCCTACCGGCATTGTGCTTAAAAATAACGGTCTGCACATCATCATCAAAATTAACCGTGACAACCAAATTGGCAGCACAGATTCAGCTGGCATTGCCGATATAATGGTCGAGTCGGCTTTATCCACAATTATGGATTGCGAAGACAGCGTCGCGGCGGTAAATGCTGCCGAAAAAATTGCGGTTTACAGCAATTGGTTGGGCTTAATGCAAAGCGACCTATCGATCAATATGGTCAAAGGCGGCAAAACCATCACCCGCAAATTAAATGCCGACATAGAATATACCGACATAAAAGGCCAAGCCGCCACGCTTAAAGGCCGTAGCCTCATGCTGATTCGTAATGTTGGCCATCTCATGACCAGCGACGCGATTTTGCATAATGGCAGCGAAATTCCCGAAGGCATTATGGATGCCTTCGTCACCGCGCTCATCGCTTTGCACAATTTAAACCCCAACCATAGCGGCTTTAAAAACAGTCAGCATGGGTCGGTTTACATCGTTAAACCAAAAATGCACGGGCCAGAAGAAGTGGCCTTTGCCGATGAGATTTTCTTAAGCGTCGAAAACCTATTAGGCCTTGCGCCCAACACCCTAAAAATCGGCATTATGGATGAAGAAAGACGCACCAGCGCCAATTTAAAACAATGCATCCGCGCAGTTAAAAACCGGGTTTTCTTCATCAATACCGGGTTTTTAGATAGAACTGGCGATGAAATTCATAGCATTATGCAAGCTGGGCCCGTGGTCACCAAAGGCGCGATGAAAAGCTCGAATTGGATAAAAACCTATGAGCAACGCAATGTGCAAATTGGCCTAGATTGTGGCTTTAAAGGTCAAGCCCAAATTGGCAAAGGCATGTGGGCAATGCCCGATGAAATGGCCGATATGATGGCGCAAAAAATTGGCCACCCCAATGCCGGGGCGAGCACCGCGTGGGTGCCCTCACCCACTGCCGCCACATTGCACGCCACCCACTATCATCAGGTCAATGTAGCCGAAGTGCAAACCGCTATAGATGGCGATTTACCGCCGCTAAAAGACCTGCTTAACATTCCAATTGTTGGCAAAAATTCACTCTCACAAGCCGAGATAGAACATGATTTGGCGATGAGCGCCCAAAGCATATTGGGCTATGTGGTCAGGTGGATAGACCAAGGCATTGGCTGCTCAAAAGTGCCCGATATTAATGACATCGGCCTGATGGAAGACCGCGCCACGTTGCGCATTTCGAGCCAACATATCGCCAATTGGTTGCTGCATGAAGTATGTAGCGAGGCGCAAGTGATGCAAATTATGCAAGACATGGCGGCCAAGGTCGATGGCCAAAATGCTGGTGATGCCGCTTATATCAACATGTCGCCAAATTTTGACAATTCACTGGCTTTCACCGCCAGTTGCGCGCTAATATTCGAGGGCATTAATCAACCATCTGGCTATACCGAGCCTATTTTGCATGCCAAACGTTATGCCTTGTTAAAATCTGGCCAAGCTTAGAGGATAAACCCCATGTCACCATTTATATTGGAGTGGCTAAATCTACTCATTCGTTGGTTTCACCTCATTGTCGGCATCGGCTGGATTGGCGCTTCATTTTACTTTGTGGCGTTAGATTTTTCACTCAAAGCCCGTGAACACCAAAAAAAGGGCGTGCTCGGCAGCGCGTGGGAAGTCCATGGCGGCGGCTTTTACCATACCGAAAAATTTCTAGTTGCCCCGCCCGAATTACCTAAAGATTTGATCTGGTATAAATGGGAAGCCTATTTAACCTTTGCCAGCGGCATCGCGCTGATGATTGTGCAATTTTATTGGCATGCTGACCTGTATATGGTCGATGTCAACGTGCTCGACATCGCGCCACAAACCGCCATTATATATTCAATGGTTAGCCTCGCTGCCGGTTGGTTTATTTACGACGCCATTTGCAAATCATCTATCGGCCAAAACACCAATTTATTGATGCTGGTCACATTTTTGCTGATTATGGCGGCTTCTTATTTCTACACCCATGTATTTTCTGCCCGCGCCTCGCTCATCCATGTCGGGGCATTTATTGGCACCATTATGGCCGCCAATGTGTTTAGCATCATCATCCCCAATCAAAAGAAAATCGTCGCCTCATTGCTGAATGGCCAAAAACCCGATGCCAGATATGGCAAAATTGGCAAGCAGCGCTCTATCCACAATACCTATCTAACTTTGCCGGTTTTGGTGATGATGGTCAGCGGGCATTATCCGCTGCTTTCTAACCACCCGCAAGCGTGGTTATTGGTTGGCTTAATCATTGTTGGTGGCGCTATATTGCGGCATCTGATCATCAAACACGAAATTCATGCCCCGCTTAAAAGCTATGTCTGGACATTGCCGGTAATTTTCATCACCTTGGCCGCGGCTATGTATATGACCATGCCTGCCAGCACACCAGTGGGGCAGAAGCAAGCGGGCGACATCATAAGCGACAAAGCGGTAATGGGCATGATAAACCAACATTGCATATCTTGTCATGCCATCACCCCTAGCCACGAGTCGTTCGACCAGCCACCTAAAAATGTGGTGATAAATTCCATCGAAAGCATTCGCAAATTTAAAGATCTAATTCATGCCAATGTGGTACAAGCCGACACCATGCCATTGGGCAATGAAACCAATATGACCCAAGCCGAACGTGACCAATTGGCCGCATGGCTAGCAGCGCAGGAATGATATATGGCTCATAATCTTGCTCAGGTTAATGCCATGTCAGTCGATGCATTTACCATTAATTTTGCCGACATTGCCGAACATTCGCCATGGGTGGCAACAGCGGCGGCAACAGCGCGCCCGTTTGCCAGCAAACAGGCCATGATAGATGGATTTTGCCACGCGCTAAACCAAGCCGATAGACCTGCCCAATTGGCGCTGATCATCGCCCATCCAGATTTGGCGGGCAAAGCTAAACTCACCGCCGATAGCCATTCTGAGCAATCCGGTGCTGGCCTTGATAGTCTGACAACAGATGAATTAACACGCTTTACAGCCCTCAATGCCAGTTATAAAGCCAAGTTTAAATTCCCGTTTATTTTTGCGGTTAAAGGCGCGGATAAACACCAAATATTGGCAGGGTTTGAACAACGAATAAACAACAATCCGCAACAAGAATTTGCCACCGCGCTTGAAAATATATGCCGCATATTCATGTTCCGAATAGAGGATCAAGTCCAGTGACTCAACCACAAATCATCTGTGCATACATCATTACATTTCACGATGACCCGCAATATCTAGCCGAAAAAGCCGTCACCCAATATCCAAAGGGCGCGCTGGTCACATCAGCAGCGGGCAAAATTATATGGGTTGGCGATAAATCAGATTTGCCGCAACAATATGTCAAATTACCTATAACTGACTATAATAATCAATATCTTATGGCCGGTTTTATCGACCCGCATTTGCATTTCCCGCAATATCGGATGCTGGCCGCTCCGGGCAAAAACCTGCTCGATTGGCTGACCAGATTCACCTTTAAAGAAGAAGCCAGATATGTAGATGCTGGCCATGCAACCGATGCCGCCGAGCATTTTCTGGACTTTCTGCTTGCCCACGGCACCACATCTGCCATGGCATTCTCATCGGTACATAAAGGCGCAACAGATATATTGTTTAACGCTGCAGACAAGCGCAATATGGCGTTTTTTACCGGCAAAACCATGATGGATAGAAACGCCCCAGACAATGTATTAGACCAAGCCGAACAAGGCGCGATAGACAGCGAAGTTTTGCTGCAAAAATGGCATGGCCACAACCGCTTGCGCTACGCCATTACCCCGCGCTTTGCCATCACCTCCACCGAGGCACAGCTGCAACTCACTGGCGAATTATATCAAAAATATCCCGATTGTTATATGCAAACTCATCTATCTGAAAGCGCTGAAGAAATCGAGATGGTCAAAAATCTGTTTCCCAACGCCAAAGATTATACCGCGGTTTATGAGCAATATGACCTGCTGCAAAAAAACAGCTTTTTCGGCCATGCCATTCACCTTTCGGAGCGCGAATGTGCTGCCCTTAGCCAAGCCCAATCGACCGTTGTACATTGCCCGACATCCAACACATTTTTAGGCTCTGGCCTGTTTAATTTAGGCCATCTGCGCCAAGCTTCACGGCCAATTGATGTTGGTTTGGCTACCGACATTGGCGGCGGCACCAGCTATTCTATGCTGCACACCATTGGCGAGGCGTTTAAAGTCGCATCGTTTAACAATATAAGTTTCAGCGCCTTAGAAGGGTTTTACATGGCCACTTTGGGCAATGCCAAAACTCTGGGCCTAGACCATGAGATAGGTTCGGTAAAAGTTGGCAATTGGGCAGATTTCATCATTATAGACCCAGTGGCGACCCCATTGTTGGCCGCGCGGCAACAAATTTCAGAATCGTTAAATGATGCCTTATTCGCCTTGGCTATTTTGGGCGATGACCGGGCGATATCCGCCACCTATGTCGCCGGTGAATGTCTGCACACTCGCACTTAAATATAGACAGCTTTAAATTTCTTTTCTACTCAAAATTTCGGCCACAATCGACACCGCAATGGCCGCCGGTTTTTTAGAGTTAATGCCGACAATGCCAAGCGGCGTGTGTAATTTGTCACTTAAATGTTTGTCTAAACCAGCGGCCTTAAAACGGCTTTTAAACCGCGCTTTTTTGGTTTTCGAACCGATCATACCCACATAATCAAACCGGTTCATTTCTAGTGCGGTTAACGCAATGTCAAAATCCACATCATGGTCATGAGTTAAAACAATAATTTGCGCCTCATCGGGCGCGGTGGCCAAAACCTCATGTGGTTGTTCTAAAAAGATCTTGGTAAAATTTGCTGGCACAGCTGGCGGGAATTCGCTCTTTCGGCTGTCCACCCAAGTCACATCAAACGGCAGAACCGCCAAATTTAGCATTAACGCCCGCCCGACATGGCCAGCGCCAAACAAATATATTGGTAATTTTTGTTGGCCAAATTGTTCACTTATTTGGTTGGCAGCTTTAAGCCCAAGTCCCTCCGCTTCGCCGTCTATTAGCTTGCGTTTTACCACATTGTCAGCCAGCTGCGCCAAGGTAAAAAATTTACCCCTAACCTCGGCATCTACAAATAACTGCACTTGGTTTTGCATTTCTGGGTTTTGCATGTCGGGGCTGAATTTCTCAATCAATATTGTCACCGCGCCACCGCAACATTGGCCCATATCTGGGCCTAATAAATGCCGTTCTAAATGATAGTCCGGTGCGGCATCAGCCAACATATCTAACGCCAAATGCAGGCATTTATGCTCCAAATTTCCACCGCCAATTGTGCCATGAAACCCGCCATTTGCGCGGGTCACAATGCGCGCACCAACTTCGCGTGGGGTCGAGCCTTTGGTCGCTACCACCGAAATCAAAGCGCAGGCCTCGCCGGCTTTTAGACTGTCATTTATCAGTGCCCAAACTTGCATATTGCGCCTATATCGCCTTAATGGCGTTTAATATAGCTTCTGGCGTGGTTGGCGCAGGCAAGTTTGGCACAGCGCCTTTTTTCAGGCTGGCAATGGCATCAAACACCGCACAATAAACCGATGTCGCCAGCATAACCGGCGGCTCGCCAATGGCTTTAGATTTATAAATGGTGTTTTCCAAATTGCCATTAGAAGGGTTTAAATTCACTCTAAAATCTTCTGGCACATCATAGGCTGTGGGTATTTTATAGGTCGATGGTGCATGGGTGGTTAAGCGGCCTTTGCCATCAAACATCAATTCTTCGGTGGTTAGCCAGCCCATGCCTTGCACAAACCCGCCCTCAATTTGGCCAATGTCAATCGCCGGGTTTATCGAGTTGCCAACATCGTGCAATATATCCACCCGCGTCACCTTCATCTCACCGGTTAAAGTGTCAATTATCACCTCACTGCATGACGCGCCGTAAGAGAAATATAAAAACGGCCTGCCGGTTTTCTTGTCTCTATCCCAAGTGATTTTGGGGGTCGAATAAAACCCAGTGTCGCTCAGTGAAATACGCGCTAAAAACGCTTTATTGGCCAGCGCGGCAAAGCTTAATTTATGCTCACCACAAATCACCTGATTGTTAGCAAATTCAATTTGAGTTGTCTCTACATCATATAGTTTTGCGGCCAGATCAATAAGCCGTTGTTTAATTTTCTCCACCGCAACTTGCGCGGCTTTACCATTTAAATCACTACCGCTAGAAGCTGCAGTGGGGGTGGTATTGGGCACTTTATCGGTGCTGGTTGCGGTTATGTAAACTTGGCTTAAATCGATGCCGAACCCTTCGGCCACCACTTGTGCCACTTTTGTGTTTAGCCCCTGCCCCATTTCGGTGCCGCCATGGTTTATCTGCACGCTGCCATCGGCATAAACATGCACCAGCGCCCCGGCTTGGTTTAAATGTTTAAGCGTAAACGCGATGCCAAATTTAACCGGTGTTAACGCCAAGCCTTTTTTAAGGTAGCGGTTATTTTGGTTAAATTTTTCTATCTCGCGCCGCCGCGCTCTATAGTCAGAGGTCGCTTCTAATTCAGTCACAATATCGGCGATGATATTGTCTTCTATCTGCATGCCATAAGGCGTGGTTTGTTTGCCCTCGCGGTAAAAATTAGCGCATCTCACGTCCAATGGGTCGCGCCCAGTTTTAATGGCAATGCCTTCTATCATTCGTTCGGCAAATAGCACACCTTGCGGGCCACCAAACCCTCTAAATGCGGTGTTAGATACGGTGTTGGTGCGCACCCGGTGCGATGTGATGTCAAAATTCTGGTAAAAATAAGCATTGTCAGTGTGGAACATCGCCCGGTCGTTAATGCCCATCGAAAGGTCGGCCGACACCCCACAGCGGGCATCATAATTCACTTTCATGCCTTCAATCACGCCATTTTGGTCAAATCCAACACTCCATTGGCAGTCAAAATCGTGGCGTTTGCCGGTCATCATCATGTCATCATCGCGGTCGAGCCGCACTTTAGCTGGCTTGCCGGTTACAAATACCGCCAATGCCGCTATGGCTGCCCACTGCGCAGCTTGGCTTTCTTTGCCGCCAAATGCACCACCCATGCGGCGGGTTTCGCACACCACGGCCGCGTCTTGCAGGTTTAACATTTTGGCTATGGTATGTTGTATTTCGGCCGGATGTTGGGTGGAGGAATAGATTATATATTCGCCCGTATCTTTGGGTATCGCTAGGGCAATCTGGCCTTCTAAATAAAAATGCTCCTGCCCGCCAATTTTTAGCTGATCGGTTATTTTTAGCGCCGCATTGCTGATGGCCAAATCGGCATCGCCGCCTTCAAATTTATAGGTCGGCAATACGCTGGCATTGGCCTTGCGCCCGTCACTGGCGGTTATTAATGGCTCATTGGTCTCAATCTCAATTTTGGCCAATTTTGCCGCACGCCGTGCCAAAATACGAGTTTTGGCCACCACCGCAAACACCACTTGGCCATGAAAGGTAATTTCACTACTGGCGAATATCTCATCATCGCCCATTGCCGGGCTGCAATCATTAACCCCCGGTATATCGGCCGCGGTTAATACGCAAACCACACCTTCAGCGGCTTTAACTGCGCTTAAATCGATGGATTTTATGCTGCCGCATGTCTCATCTGCATAGCCCGGCGCAATGTGCAATGTGCCAGCTAAATCCGGCCGGTCATCTATATAGATAGCCGTGCCGCTGACATGGCCTTTAGCGCTGTCATGCAGGTGGGGTTTGCCTACCACGTTTAAGTCACTCATCAGCTTGCCTCCCGCCGCTTAATCACTCGGGTTTCGCCCGCCAGCTCACCCGCTTCAACAATCGCTTTGGTCAATAAACCTTTGGCCACATCTAACCTATATTGTGCGCTGGCGCGCATGTCGCTTAGCGGGGTAAAATCCTCAGCCAATTTATCCAGCAATGTATGATTTTCATCAAAGCTTAAAATGTCTAAGCCAACCAATGCCGCTTCGGTCGCCGCAGCACGTTTTGGCGTGGCCGCCATGCCGCCAAATGCAATGCGCGCTTGGGTTATTTTTTGCTCAACTATTGTAAAATGAAACGCCGCCATCACTGCTGATATATCTTGGTCAAACCGTTTTGAAATTTTATAACATCGGAAATATTCATTTTTTGCCAGTTTAGGAATGATAATTTCTTTTAAAAATTCGCCTTGTTGCCGGTCTTGTTTCCCATAGGCGATGAAATAATCTTCTAATTTCAACACCCGGCTTTTATCGGCTTTTTGCAGCACAATGTCTGCACCCAATGCGATTAATATCGGCGGCATGTCGCCTATCGGTGAACCATTGGCAATGTTGCCGCCCACCGTGCCACTTTCGCGCACTTGTTTTGAGCCTAAGCGCCTTAAGGTTTCGCCAATGTCAGCATCTATTCTGGCCAATGCTTGCTCTGCATGCGCATAAGTTACCGCCGCGCCCAAGGTTAGGTTTTGACTTTGGTCGATAATGTGGTCAAGTCCGACAACGTCACCAATATAAATAATTTTTGGCAAATCCATCAAACGTTTTGTCACCCATAAGCCGACATCGGTCGCGCCAGCCACAATGGTGGCGTCAGTATGTTTGGCATATAGCTCTGCCAATGAGGCAAGAGATTTTGGCGCGGCAAAGAACCGTGTGTCATCACCAATAAATAAATCTTCTAACGGCCTTGCTGCCAACAGTTTAGCTGTGGCCTGCATTTGCCCGTCAAACCTATCATCTTGCCTATTTTGGCAGGCTTTAAGCCCAGCCTCAATGATGGGCCGATAACCAGTGCAACGGCATAAATTACCGGCAATCTGGGTGGTGATGTCATCTCGGTCCACGCTGCCTTGGCCATGGTATAACGCAAATAATGCCATCACAAACCCCGGGGTGCAAAACCCACATTGCGAACCATGCAAATCGACCATCGCCTGCTGTACAGGGTGCAAATCTTGGCCTCTGGCGGCCAAATCATCAATAGTTATAACCTCTTGTCCATCGACCATGCCCATAAAATAAATACAACTATTCACTGGTCGATACTGCATTTCACCATTCACTTGGCGGCCTAAAACCACCGTGCAAGCGCCGCAATCGCCTTCGGCGCAACCCTCTTTGGTGCCATATGCACCATCGTTAAGCCGCAAATGGTCGAGCAAAGTGTCAGTCGGTTTCACATTTGCCACACTATTTAGCTGGCCGCCACGTATAAATTCTACTTGATTATTTGGCATATCAACTACCTCGATAAGTCGAATAACTATACGGCGACACCAGCAATGGCACATGATAATGGCTGCTGCAGTCGGCCACCCCAAAACAAATTGGCACTATGTCTAAAAACGCTGGTTCATTGACCACCCCACGTTGGGCGAAATATTCGCCAACATGAAACCGCAATTCATATTTTCCGTTCACAAAATCATCCCCCGCCAGTGCGGCTTCGTCCAATCGGCCATCTTGATTGGTTTTTGCCATTTTAAGCAAAATTTTCTCTGGCCCACTGCAAAACCATAATTCGACCTTCAAACCCGCAGCCGGTGTGCCGCTGGCGGTATCTAAAACATGTGTTGTTAACGCGCCCATTTTTTACCTCTATATTTATTCGCACAATATTGTCAGATTATAATTGCTCATAAAAGTAATATAATGTAATGAAATTGATGTCTTTATAGCATCAATCAAAAAAGCTTAACATGAAAAAT
Organism: Hyphomicrobiales bacterium; assembly: GCA_013214705.1. Taxonomy (GTDB): domain Bacteria; phylum Pseudomonadota; class Alphaproteobacteria; order Rhizobiales; family OSC116; genus OCS116. Next base: position 51,077 of record JABSRZ010000006.1, on the reverse strand, counting down.
AATGCTGCACATGTCTTTTATTCACCGGCCTTACGTTATTTCGTCGAGGTCGCCAAGGTTGGCTCAATTCGCGGTGCCGCGCGCGGCCTAAATGTAGTCTCATCGGCCGTTAACCGCCAAATACTTAATTTAGAACAACAATTTGGCTTGCAATTATTCGATCGGGTTGGCCGTGGCATTATATTGTCAGAAGCCGGTGAAGTTTTATTGGTGCATGCCAAACGCGCCTTGGCCGATTTTGATAGCGCCTTGGAAGCCCTAGATGATTTAAGCGGCCTCAAGCGCGGCATGGTTAAAGTTGCGGTGGTCGAAAGCGTATCAGAAAGCCTTATGGCACGTGTGGTCTCGCGCTTTCAGAAAACTTACCCCGGCATCCAAATCGAAATTTTTATGGGCAGCTCGGCCCGGGTTATGCAGGCCATCACCAACGCAGATGTGCATGTGGCCATTGGCTTTAATGTGCCAAATCATGGCGAGTTGACCAGCGTAAATTGCCAAGAACTCACCATCGGCGCGGTGATGCTGCCAACCCACGAATTGGCCAAAAACCAAAGCTGTACGTTAGAACAATGCATTCAACACCCCATCGCCATGCCCAACGACAATCTGTCTATTGGCCATATATTACAAACAGTTATGCAACAAAATTCACTAACTCCCCACACCATGGTGCGCACCAATTCACTACGCTTTATGAAGTCATTGGTGTTTGAAAGCGGCTATATTGCGTTTCAAACCAAATTGGGTATGGAGGCCGAGAAACGCGCAGGCTCGTTGGTTTTTGTGCCCATTTCCGAGCCCGAATTGCCTGCCGATCAGCTGGTATTGGTCACCAATAATACCCATGAATTATCGCTCGCACCGCGGACATTTATTTCGCATTTGGACCTTGCACTCAACCATTTTCGTAACTTAGAAAGTTAACCATTTGTTAAGCTTACATTTTGGCATCAATCACCGCTTTAAATAATGCTTTATAGATCAACCAGAGAGTTTTAGAACAGGCCATTAAAGGAATTTATATGAATAATTTAACATATCCCCGTGATATGAGCGGTTACGGGCAGACTCCTCCACAGGCAAATTGGCCAAACAAGGCACGCATTGCGGTGCAATTTGTGCTAAATTACGAAGAAGGCGGCGAGAATAATATTTTACATGGCGATGACGCGTCAGAAACCTTCTTGTCAGAAATTATCGGTGCCTTGCCATTTCATGGCCAACGCCATATGTCGATGGAATCGATATATGAATATGGTTCACGCGCCGGTGTTTGGCGGGTTTTGGAGCTATTTCGCCAGCGCCAAATTCCGATCACCTTATTTGCCGTGGCCATGGCCATGCAACGCAACCCAGCGGTTATAGAACAAGCGCTAAAAGACCAGCATGAAATTTGCAGCCACGGCTTACGCTGGATAAATTATAAAGACCTACCAAAAGATGTCGAGCGCGCGCATATGCAACAAGCCATCGAAATTCATAAGTCAATTACCGGTGAAGTTCCGTTAGGCTGGTATACCGGCCGCACATCCGAAAATACCCGCAATTTGCTCGTCGAACATGGCGGTTTTACCTATGATGCTGACGATTATTCAGACGACCTGCCCTTCTGGTCGCGCGTGACCGACAAACCGCATTTAATTGTGCCCTACACCCTAGATACAAATGATATGCGCTTCGCCGCACCGCAAGGCTTTAACTCTGGCGATCAATTTTTCACCTATCTTAAAGACGCTTTCGATTGCCTATATGATGAAGGCGATACCAAACCCAAAATGCTATCAATCGGCTTGCATTGCCGCATCATTGGCCGCCCTGCACGCTTTGCCGCGCTCAAACGGTTTGTCGATTATGCACAGTCTAAAGACCATGTCTGGTTCGCCCGGCGCATCGACATCGCAAATCATTGGGTGGAAACCCATCCCTCTAAATAATGGTGACAATATGACCACTAAAAACACACTTGCTGATAAATATGAAAATGAATATGTAAATTTGGCCTCAGCCCGGCTGGGTGCAGAAGTTATTTTTGCCACTGACGATTTTTTTGCCGACAAACAACGGCTGATAGCCGATGCCGAGCCGATTAGCAAATTAGGCACATTTGATAATAATGGCCAATGGATGGACGGCTGGGAAAGCCGCCGCCGGCGTGATGGTGGCCAAGACCATGCGATCATTAAACTTGGTTGTTTGGGCGCAATTAAAGCGGTTGATATCGACACCAGCTATTTTACCGGCAATTACCCGCCAGCGGCTTCGATATTCGCATGTGCTAGCGAAACCCCACCAACCGACCAATCGGTCTGGGTTGAAATTGTCCCCGCCACAGACCTCGGGCCCAACACTCATACCATTGTAGAAGTGGATGATGAAACCCCGTATAATTGGTTGCGTTTAAACATGCACCCCGATGGCGGCATTGCCCGCTTGCGGGTTTATGGCGTGCCGTTTTGCAACTGGCAAAATAAATCATCCACCGATATACATGAGCTTTCGGCGGTTAAAAACGCTGGCCGCATTGTGGCTTATAACAATGCCCATTATGGCGGGGTGTGGGCATTATTAGCAGAAGGCCGCGGCATAAATATGGGCGATGGATGGGAAACCCGCCGCCGCCGCGAACCAGGCAATGACTGGATCATCATCGAACTTGGCCATGCCGGGTTTATCGAAAAAATCGAATGCGATACCGCTCATTTTAAAGGCAATTTTCCGGATATGTTTTCGTTAGATGCCGCCTATATTGAGGCTGGCACCGATAGCAGCATCACCACCGATGCCATGTTTTGGCAGGAATTATTGCCCAAACAAAAACTCAGCGCCGACAACCAACATTATTTTGATAAGAGCCACTTAAATGACATTGGCAAAATAAGCCATGTGAAATTAAATATATACCCGGATGGTGGCATTTCGCGCCTGCGTATTTTTGGCAAATTAGCCAAATGACCAAAATGAGCAACCCCAAACCGTTAATATTAACCCCCAAACCGCTCACCCAACAGGCATTCGCGCCCTTTGGCGATGTCATCGAAATGGATGAGGATAAATCATATCTAATCAACCAAGATATGACCCGCCGCTATCATAAGCTTGCCACAAGCGATACGGATACGCAAAATGGCAGCAGCATCATTTCCATTTTTAAATCAAAGCGTTGGCAGTTTCCGCTACAAATATTAATGATGGAAAAACATCCGTTAGGCAGCCAAGCCTTTTTGCCGATGCAAGGCCATAATTGGCTAATTGTAGTTGCCACCGGCAATGTGCCAACCGCCCAAACCTGCCAAGCCTTCATCGCCACCGGCGTGCAAGGCGTACAATATAATAAAGGCGTGTGGCATCACCCGCTACTAACATTGGCCGAACAACAAAACTTCTGGATTGTCGACAGAGATGGCGCAGGCGAAAACCTTATTGAGCACCATTTCGAAGGCCAAACCGCCCAAGTCGACATTCGACCAGTTGAGTCTTAACTTGCACAAGTTTCATATATACTTATAGTTGTATTTGAGTTTAATGCAATTATATTGGATGTGTGTATGAAATCTGTCACCGAACTTTCGACCCATAATAACCAACCTCAGCTCATTCCGATTTTTAAAAAAACCGAACGGCGCTTATTGTCTATTTTTATGTGCTTGCTCGAAATGGTGCCCGAATATCGCGGCGAATTTCTGAAACAATGTGGTTATAATTCTGGTAAAACTTGTAACTATCAAAGTTTTATGGAACCTAATTACAAGTCATCCAGACTGACCAAAGATGAAGCACGGCCAGACGGCTTGTTGGCTTGCACACGCGGCGCGACTAATTGGACAGCGTTTATAGAAGCCAAGGCGGTAAACAACCCTATAACTTCTGAACAAATCAAAAGATATATCGATCTAGCGGGCGTTTTAGAAGTAGATACCATCATTTCAATTTCAAATAAATTTGCCAATTCACCACAAGAATTACCTTATAACCTGCAAAAAACCCGAAAAAACCAACCTAACATAGTGCATTTCGCGTGGGCAGAAATTCGTACGTCTATGGAGTTGTTTTTAACCAACAACAATAGTTGCAGCTCCATTGAACTAGTGCTTATTCAACAATGTCTTAACTATTTTTGGATTAAAGAAAGCGGAATATTAACCTATGATGCCATGCCAGCAGATTGGAAAAAGTTCATAGAATCATCTAGTATTGGCGTCGGGTTTAAAACTAACACTGCAGGGGTAACTGAAATTGTTCACGGCTGGCAGCAAGAATGCCGCGATTTAACCTCTAAAATTATGCACCTTTATAACGGCGATGTGTCATTCATCCACGATGCGGGCAGTCGCGCCGACCAAGAAACAAGATTAGATTTTGAGCGCAAAAAATTAGCCGAAAATTACAAATTACAAGCCAAATTCAAATTTAAGGATTCCAAGTCTGAAATATCGGTAACCGCCGATCTAATCTCACGTAGAATATCTGTTGCTTTAGAAATCCTGCCACCTCAAGATAAAAAAGCCAAAGCAACCGTAAATTGGGTGGCTGCTCAATTGAAAGATTCAAAATTAGAAGCATCAAATATATTATTTGATTGGAAGCGCAGCAAAACAAACCAAATATACAAAATTGCTAAAATCGCTGAAGATGTAGACATTATCTGCGATGGCCAAAAAGATGCCCCAAAAAGAATTTATATTTATCACGACATCCACGATGTTAGACGGTTTAAAAGCCGCAAAAATTTCATCATAGACTTAGAAAATGCCGTGATTTTTACCCTCAACCATGCAATGCATGCAAAGCTAGTTTAAGCCCTCTAATATTTTATAACTTGCTGCCGCTAAATGTATGTCACCAAATTTGGCTTCGCAATTATTGTAATTTACCAATAATTGTTTTGTCCCCATGTCGCGCAGGCGCACCCCTTCTGGCATGAGGCTGGTTTTCAAGCCGGCTTGTTTTGCCAAAATTTCAAATATATTTGCATAAGCCTCTACATCTAACCAAGCCGTCAAATAATAATGTTGGTCAGTTTTGGTTAGTATCGGCGCGCCATCTTGGGTGAATTCCACGGCCTCAGCACCTTGGCTTAGTTCAATTTCCTCAAACCAATTTATAGCATTGCCAGCACTTTTAAGCGGAAGTTTAACATTTGGCCGCAGGCTACTAACCCGCGATACTTTTGCACCGGCAAAATTTGGCCCGAGCGGCTGGTTAATTTGCATATCTGCATTTTTAGAGCCTGTACGCGGCCCCGCTATCACCACCCCGTCAAAATCGGCAATCGCCTTGTTTAACTGTTCGCTCCACGTCATCAATGCCGGTATAAGCACCAGTTTGCGGTTGCCAAAATCTGTGGCATTGGCCGGTATAAAATCCACCGAAAGTCCTAATTTGCGCAAAGCACAATATTGCTCAAACACCAATTTAAAATAATCAAAGCTCGCACCCTGTGGCTGAATATCCCATGCCCAGGCCGATTTATAGTCAAACACAATCGCCACCTGAGCGGTTTTGTGGCTAATATCACCTAGGTTTTTAAGCTCATCCGCCAGCTGTTTAGCTTCAATTTGGGCTTGGGCATTTACCCGGTCAAACCGCAACAGGCCAGCATGCATTTGCTCTTGTGCAAACGGCGCTTGCCGCCAGCGGAAATAGCTCACCACCTCCGCCCCATGCGCGATGGCCTCCATCGACCATAATTTAACCATGCCATCTAGCGGTATTGGGTTATAAAGTCCCCAATTGACTGGCCCGGGTTGTTGTTCCATCACCCAGCAGCGCCCACGGCCAACAGCCCGGTACAAATCATGGTGAAAAGCCTGAAAATCTGGGTTGCCCTGTTGCGCATATTTGGCTTTAAAATCGTCACCTTCATTGGTTTCAAATCTTTCTAAAAAGCCCAATGGGTAGCTGTCCCAACTGGCTATTTCTAAATCTTCACCAACCTTAAAATGGTCGAAACTGGTTTCAATACCCATATAATTATGGACAAAATCACGGTCAGTATAGCGCCGCATAGCGCTCACTTGGGCGGCATTAAACGCCACAACTTGGTCGGATGAATAATTTTTAAAATCTAAAACATGGGCGGGGTTTGGCTCAGTTACGGTTAAATTTGGCAGGTCAATCTCGGCAAAATCATCACAATCCATCGACCAAAAAACATTGCCCCATGCCCGGTTTAACGCCGCTGGCGATTGGTATTTTTGCGCCAACCAATCTTGAAACCCCAGCCGCGCCGCCGCCGAATAAGATAATGTCGTATCATGGCAGGCATATTCATTGTCAATTTGCCAAACCTGCACATATGGGTTTTTGCCATAGCGTTTGGCCATATCACCGGCCATACGCGCCGCTTCGGCTCTAAACCCCAGATGAGAAAAACAATAATGCCGGCGCGAGCCAAATTTGCGTTCACGGCCATCTTCATCCACCGCCAACATGTCCGGATATTTATTCACCACCCATTTTGGCGGGGTTGCCGAAGGCGTGCCCATAACCACTTTTAAGCCAGCATCGCCCAAAATTTTGACCGCCTTGTCGAGCCATTCCCAAGTGTATACACCTTGTTTGGCCTCCAATTTACCCCAGGCAAACTCGCCAATGCGCACCCAAGTTAGGCCGGTCTCAACCATCCGCTTGGCGTCCTCGGCCCACACGTCTTGTGGCCAATGTTCCGGGTAATAACAAACTCCAAGCTCTGGTTTCATGCTGTAATCTCTATAATTTCAATTGATATTTTATTATTTTACCGCCAAGTCAAAAGCCGTCACAATAGCTTTAGCTTTTTGCTGCACAATTTGTGGTGTATCACCAATTTTATACAAAGCAGATCCAATGCCGAAACCCGTCGCCCCGGCTTTAACCCATTGGCCAAAATTGCTAGCATTCGCGCCGCCCACCGCATAACAATCCACCTGTTTTGGTAATATCGCGCGCATGGCGTTTAGCCCAACCGGGCCAACTAAATCGCCGGGAAAGAATTTTAAGCCATCTGCACCAGCTTCAAGCGCCATAAAACATTCGCTCGGCGTCATCACCCCGGGATAGCTCAACATGCCAGCAGCTTTTGTTGCCGCAATCACTTTGGGGTTGCAATTTGGCGAAACAATCAAATCTGCCCCAAGCTCGGCTAACGCTGTCACTTGCTCGACATTCAACACCGTACCCGCGCCAAAAACCCCTTGACCTTTATATTTAGACAGCATTTTTTCAATGGTTTTGAACGGGTCAGGAGAATTTAGCGGCACTTCGATTTTAGTTATGCCTTCAGCCAACAAAATTTCGACTATGTCATCAATTTCATCCGCGGTCACACCGCGCAATATGGCAATTAAATTTCGGTTCATAAATTTACCTCTTCATATACTCGGTGTAGCCCGGCCATGGTCAACGGCGCGGCCCGCAAGGCTTTCACCTCTAAATCCAGCAGTTCAAACCCTAGCTGGTAAAGCCGCACAAGCTCGCCCGCACCAATAAGCACCGGCGTTTGGCCTTGCCAATAATGCTTCATACCAGCAAATTCAGAGGCAATTAAACTGCCCGAAAGTCGAGCCACTCCATGGCCATCACCATTTAACAAGTCTTGCGCGCGAATGCTAAATAATGAAGATAAGGCATTTTCAGGCGCGTTATATATGTCTTCAAATGCTTGCTTAAACGCTTCGTCGCTCCAACTTCCTTGGCTGTGGCGCAATACCGATTTTTGGCTCAATAAGCCAAATATTTCACCGGTCATGGCGGTCTGAAATTGCTTAATTTCGCCAGCCTCTATTTGCACCCATTTAGAGTGTGTGCCCGGCAGGCAAATCACCCCTTCAAAATTTGGTTGGCCAACTAAAAACCCCGATATTTGGGTTTCTTCGCCGCGCATCACATCGGCTTTATGGCTTTGCATAACCCCAGACACTATGCTTAAGCTGAAACGCCTGTCAGCAATGTCCACATTTACATATTTGGCCGCAGCTTTGGTGGGCACTTTGGCATAGGGCGCTTCAAACCACCCTTGGCGAGAGCCAACCATGCCGCACGCAATAACTGGGGTTACCTCATCGGTTAGCCAGCCTGAAATATGGCTCAACAACACTTTTTCATAGTCATTTTGGTTTAACCCAGCCATGCCATCATCGGCACGCACTTCTGCTAACACTTGGCCAAACTCATCCATTGCCCAAATTCGTAATTTACTTGTGCCCCAATCGACGGCAATCCATTTCATATTTTTCATCCGCTTGCCACCACGCCGCCATCAACCACCAACACTTGCCCGGTCATCATTTTCGATGCCAAACTAGCCAAAAATAATGTAGGGTCTACCATGTCTTCGACCATTAAATGCTCTTTAAGGCATTGTTTTTCCATGTGGGCTTTTAGATCTTCAGGGGTGGCCCATTTGTCCAATTGTTTGGGGGTTAATACCCAACCCGGAACAAGGGTATTCACCCGTATTTTGTCTGCACCTAATTCACGCGCCAGCGCCCGGGTCAAGCCAGTAATGGCTGCATTTGCCGTCACATAAGCCGGGTAACCTGCGCCGCCCATCATATAACTGATCGAAGAATAATTAACAATCGCCCCGCCGCCGTTTTTTTTCATAAACGGCGCTACAAATTGCGCGGTGAAAAAATACGGCCGCAAATTCACCGCATGGTTTTGGTCCCAATCACTCACGCTATAATCGGTAAGCGAATGGCGCACATCATTGCCGGCATTGTTAATCAATATATCGATATCGCCTAGCTCACTTTGTGCCTGTTGCATAGCCGTTCTGAGCGCTTCAATGTCGGCCAAATCACATTGGTAAAATTTTGGTGTCTGTTGGGTTTTCTTGCGCATTTGCTCAACAAATTCAGCCGCGTCTGACCTCTGAACAAAGCTCACCTTTGCGCCTTGGTTCAAAAAGCCTTGGGTCAGCGCCGCACCAATGCCAGAACCGCCGCCGGTAATGAAAACATGTTTGCCGTTTAAATCTGGATAATTTGCACGCATTAATGGCTCTCCCTTGTTACTAATCTGGTGTCTTTACCGACCAAAAAGTCTAAATCTGCGCCTTGCTCAGCGCCCAATACATGATCGATATATAATTTTGCATAACCGCGGGTATAATGCGGCTTTGTTGGCCGCCAACTTAGCCGCCTTTGTTCAAGTTCAGCGTCATCAACCAACAGCTCTAGAATTCCTGCCGAGGCCGATAATTTAATTCTGTCGCCGGTTTTTACCAATGCCAAAACCCCGCCGGCTTCGGCCTCTGGCGATACATGCAATACCACCGTGCCATAAGCTGTGCCCGACATACGCGCGTCTGACACCCGCACCATATCGCGAACGCCTTTTTCAACCAAAACCCTTGGTATCGGCATATTGCCCACCTCTGGCATACCCGGATAACCTTTCGGCCCACAGCCTTTGAGCACCAATATGGTATTTTCATCAACGGGCAAATTTGGCCGGTCAATATTGGCTTTCATATCTTCTATATTTTCAAATACATAAGCCGCGCCTTCATGCTCTAGCAAAGCATCGGTGGCGGCGCTGGGTTTAATAATCGCGCCTTTTGGGGCTAAATTCCCACGCAAAACCCGCAGGCCTGCCGCCGGTTTTAGCGGCGCGTCAAATGGGTATATCACATCGCGGTTATAACATTCCGCCCCGTCTGAATAAAAGCCAATGTCTTTATTCATCACCGTATTGGCTTTGTGCAAATGGGCTGAAAGCTCTGCCAAAACCACCGGCATGCCGCCTGCATAAGCAAAATCTTCCATTAAATATTCACCCGATGGCATACAATTGACCAGCAAAGGTATGTCGCTGGCAATTTCAAAATCTTCTAACGTCAGCGGAATTTCCATACGCCCGGCAATGGCCAATAAATGCACCACCGCATTGGTCGAGCCGCCAACCGCTGCGTTGGCCAAAATGGCGTTTTTAAAACTAGCTTTGGTCACAACTTTCGACATAATCAACTCTTCTTCGACCATTTCTACAATGCGTATGCCGGTTAAATGCGCCAACATAGCGCGGCGTGCATCCACCGCTGGCAACGCGGCATTGTTTGGCAACGAAAGACCCATAGCTTCGACCACAGAGGCCATGGTGCTAGCCGTGCCCATGGTCATGCACACACCTTTAGAGCGTGACATACCACTTTCAGCCTTCATGAAATCATCTAAACTCATGTCACCAGCACGTACCGCCTCAGAAAATTTCCAAACATCGGTGCCAGAGCCAATGTCTTTGCCCTTCCATTTGCCGTTCAACATCGGGCCAGAACTCACCACAATGGTCGGCAAATCAACCGACGCTGCGCCCATCAATTGGCCGGGTGTGGTTTTGTCGCAACCGCCCAGCAAAACCACGCCATCAATGCCATAAGCTCTGATACTTTCTTCAACATCCATCGCCAATAAGTTACGAAACAACATTGCCGTTGGCTTCATCTGGGTTTCGCCAAGGCTCATCACCGGAAATTCAACCGGAAACCCGCCAGCTTCCCACACGCCGCGTTTTACCGCCTCGGCCAAATCTCGCAGGCCAGAATTGCACGGCGTTAATTCGCTCCAAGTATTGCATATGCCAATGATAGGTCTGCCATCGAAAACATGGTCAGGAAAACCTTGGTTTTTCATCCATGACCGATGGATAAACCCATCTTTATCGGACTTGCCATACCAATTTTGCGAGCGGCGGTTGGGTTTTTTCATATTAAATTTCCTTTTACAACCCAACAACTATTTGGGAATGCCCATGGCAAGGCAACGCCGTGCGACATAAGATATTGTCCGCTCAAAATTATAGATTGGGTCTTAAGCACCGGGTTGCCGCGCGATGTTTTGACCACATCTTCGCGGTTAACCAAGTCAATTATATAATCGCGCGCCGCATCCAACGCGGTAAATTTTAATGGCCTTGGCGATATTTGTTTTGAAGTGTCAATCCGGTTGGCAAAGGCCACAAATTGGCTTTTATCTTGGCTCATATGCTGTTCAGCCAATATGGCGTCATCATGGCTATCTAAGCGCAATATGTCAGCTTGCATCATCCAATCGCGGTTTTGTTTCCACCATTTGGTTATTTTGGTCAGAGTAACCGTATCATCTTCATCTAATTCGCGGGGGTCCATTTCAAACCCCATATGGCGCTGAGCTGCTACCCAAGCGCGGAACGACATGCTCAACACCCGGCCAGATGTGTGGCAGATTTTTGGCCCAACATGGCTACCAGTGATGCATGCTGGCAAAAATAAAGCCGCACCAAATTGGATGCGCGCCCGCTCCAAAGCATCATTGCTATCAGACAACCAAACTCTGCCCGTGCGTTTTAAGATGCCATAATCTATCCGCCCACCACCAGATGAGCAGCTTTCAATTTCCACCTGTGGGAATTTAGCATTCAATCTATCCATTAAAGCATAAACCCCCCGCGCCTGATCGGCGTCTGGCAACGGCAATACCCGGTTATGGTCCCATTTTATATAATCCACATCATGGTTTTGCAAAATAGTCGATATCTTCTCAAACAAGAAATCTCTTACTTCTGGCAATGCCATATTCAACACTTTTTGTTGACGGCCTAATATTTGGTCACCATCGCCCAATGCCCAATGCGGGTTTTGCCGATAAGTGTTCGAATCTGGGTTGATCATTTCTGGCTCAAACCAAATGCCAAATGTCATGCCCTCGGCGTGGATATGGTCAATAAGCGGCTGCAACCCATCTGGATATTTATCAACATCAATGTCCCAATCACCCAAAGAGCTGGTATCATCATTGCGACCAATAAACCAACCATCATCAAGCACAAATCTCTCTGCGCCTAGTTTGGCAGCAAGGCTAGCAATTTCTTTAAGTTCAGCTACATTATGATCAAAATATACCGCTTCCCAGCAGTTATAATGCACTGGTCTTTGGCGTTTTGGGAGGCGTGATGGCTCATGATATTTTACAATATGGTGTCTCACATGGCGCTGAAATGCAACAGCACAGCCATTAAAACCAACATCAGAATAAGTTAAATATAACGCGGCGGTTTCAAATCTAGTGCCCAAAGCCAATTCGCTGCCAGTGGCGTGGCCAAATTGCACTTGTCTGCGGCCATCCGGTAGTTCTTCGGCCATCATTTTATGACCGCCTGACCAACCATAATGAAACCCATACACCTCGCCTTGGCAATTGAGTGCGCCTTGGCTAGGTATCATTAGGCCAGGGAAATGTTCGTGGCTGGTGCGGCCGGTGCGGTTTTCGCGGCTATGAATGCCCGCTTGCCACAACGTGCGAACCTCGTTAAATTCACCACACCAACGGCCAGAAAAATCCACCATCTCGGTGGCGCTTTGTGAGGCTGGCATAACCGGTGCGGCCAGCCAATCTAGCCGCACGGGCTGGTCAGTTTCGACCGTTGCCGAAACCGCAATGAGGCCACTATCCTGAAACGCTTCAAACCGAGCTTGATAACGCAATGCGCCATCGTCGTTGGCATAGTTTAATGTCAACACATCATCATCTTGAGTGAAGCTTTCAAACCTCAATTTTGGCAAAATAGGTTTGGCATCTTGGCTGTATAATATCATCCCCATTTGCCCGGGAAATGTCGCAGATGCTTCTGGGCATATCGAAAGGTCAGGGTTTACATCTAACATGCCGCCGGTCAGATCAATACGGGCAGCATGATATAGGCTTTCCAAATCTTCATCCGTGCGCAAAGGCATGCCCCAATATACAATTGATGGTAGCCGATTATTCGCAGCGCCAAGCACCATTGTCTGAGTGGGCGTATCTAAACGCCAAGTCTGGATCATTTCACCGCCCCAAGCGTTAGCCCAGCAATAAAATGTTTTTGCATGGCAAAAAACATCGCCACCGGTGGCACAGCGGTAAGTATTGAGGCCGCCGAGATTAAATGCCATTGTTGCACAAATTGGCCATTTAACGCCCTGATGCCGGCAGTGATTGGTTTAGAGGCTTCACCTTGGGTTAACACTGTTGCCCAGAAAAAATCGTTCCACACAAAGGTAAAAATTAGCACCGAAAGCGCGGCAATGGCTGGCCTTACCAACGGCAACACCAAATACCAAAATATTTTAAATTCTCCAACCCCTTCAATGCGCGCCGATTCTATCAAATCAAATGGCAAAGCCCTAATGAAATTACGCATAAACAAGGTGCAAAAACCTGTTTGAAAAGCCGAATGAAACAACACCAAGCCGGTGACGGTGTCATACAGGCCCCAACTAACCGAAAGCTCGCGCACCGGCACCATTAAAATTTGAAACGGCACGAAATTACCGGCCACAAACAAGAAAAACAACGGAATGGCCAAGCGAAATTTATAAATCGCCAGCGCATAACCTGCCAAACAAGCCAATGACACCGATATAATTACCGTTGGTATGGTTATTTTTACCGAGTTTAAAAAATAGGTAAACGCCGGTGATCGTTCAAACACCGCTAAATAATTTTCGACCAGCATAAATTCTGACGGCCACGAGAAAATATTGCCATTATTGATGTCAGACACCGGGCTGATCGAGGTTTTAAAAATCAACACCAGCGGCAATAGCCAAATAAATAACGCGATGGGCACAAATATTTTATAAGCAATTTGTCTGGAAGGTGATCTTTGGGCAATGGGAGTTGGGAACATCAGCGTTCTCCTTTTTCGTCTTTATACATCACCCATAAGAAATAGCTGATGAAAAACAGCATGATAACAAACAACATAACGGCAATGGCAGAACCATAACCCATGCGAAAGCCATATTCTGACAAAGCGGTTTCATACATAAAATAAGATAATACATTAGATGTACCGTACGGCCCGCCCTGGGTCATAATGGCAATCATATCAAATGACCTAAGCGCGCCGATTACCGTCACAATTATCGCCAAGAAAGTCGCCGGCCACAATTGCGGCAATACCACATATCGTAACATTTTCCAGCCTTTGGCGCCATCGAGGCGGCCTGCTTCCACCTGGTCTTGCGATACATTGTTAAGGCCGGTTAAATAAAGGATCATACAATAAGCCACTTGTGGCCACAGCCCGGCAAAAATAATGCCGTAGGTTACAAACCGCTCATCGCCTAATATAGACGGCGGCACGGCGCCAAAATATTCCCAAATTATGCCGACAGCGCCAAAACTTGGGTTGTAAAACCAGCTGAATATAAGCCCGACCACAACTTGCGAAATTACAAACGGGAAGAAAAATAACGATTTATAAAACCGCATTCCCATGATGGTCTGGTTAAGAAATAGCGCCACAAATAAACCAGCTGGCACGGCCAGCATATAAAGCACCAGCCAAATAATGTTGTTTTCAAGTGAAATGTAAAAGCGTCTGTCGTCAAACAGCTCGACATAATTGTCCAACCCAACCCACTTAGCTTCGCTAATGCCATTCCACTCGTAAAGCGAGATCCACAGCGATTGGAATATCGGGGCAACGACATAGACGGTGAAAAATATAAGAGCGGGAGCGAGGAAAATCCACGGGGCAATTTTTTGCCGGTTTCTTGAATACCAAGACCTATTTGAGCGCGTGTCAAAATTATCAGCCATATCTATATCCACTCCGTATAGTGATATTATGTTTTAATAATGCGGCGGATGAACTCCGCCGCACAATGTTGTTGCATTCACTTGCTATGGCTTGAGGGCGCCACAGCAAATGTTGCTTATAGTGTTTGCTTATTTATATACACGATCTTGAATTTTATCTAAGCGTTTTAGAATGTCTTCTAGACGTTCTGGCTTAATCATAAATTCTTGGAACCCTTCCATGCCGCCTTTTGCCATTTCAGCAGGGGCATCACGGTCATAAAATTGTGCCAAACCAGCGGCAGTAGACACGGTTGCAAAGCCTTCTACAATAAACTTATCATCTGTGTTAATTGCAGATTTTGAGTTAGGTGGCAATTGGCCAATGGTTTTATTCCATGCAGCTTGAATTTCTGGGCGCGCAATGAACGACAAGAATTTACGTGCATCTTCTTTATTCTTCGCTCCAGAAGGAATGAAGAAAGCATCAGCAGGCGCTTCTTCAGCACGCGGCATGCCCGGTGTGATTTCTGGGAATGGGAAATAACCAATTTGGTCATCTGTCAAACCAGCGTCTTTAAACGCCGCAACAGCAAAGTTGCCCATTACATACATGGCAGCGTCGCCAGAAGCAAATGGTGGTATAGCTTCTTGCCAAGACATTGTCGCATGGTTATCTATAAATGAGCAGCGCTCAAGCATAGTTTCCCAATTGGCAAATGTTGCCTTAATGCGGTCATCGGTATATTTAATTTCACCAGCTGTTAGAGCATTATGCACGTCATAACCATTTGTACGTAAGTTCAAATAATCAAACACGCCAGCGGCGGTCCAAAGATATTTAGTACCAATTGTAAATGGTGTGATGCCATTGGCTTTAAGTGTATCACAATTTGCTAGCAATTCATCCCAAGTGGCTGGTTCTGTTAGGCCATTGTCGGCATAAACATCGGCACGATAATAAACACCCCATTGGTAGTAAGTATAAGGTACACCCCATTGCTTACCGTCTCTAGTCATTGTTGGTTTAATGGCTTCAAAGTTTGATGACAGATTTTCATCAGATGCCCAAAGATCAGAAATATCTTCAAATTGGCCAGCATCTACAAATGGTCCCATCCGGTTACCAGGATACCAAGATGTAATGTCTGGTGCATTGGCAGATAAGAAGTTACGAATCGCAGTTTTATGCGCTTCGCGATCATTAATATTCACTGTCACATTAATATCTGGGTTTGCAGCCTCAAATGCAGCAACAGCAGCTTCAAAACCGGCCTTTGGGGCAGGGTTTGGATCATCGAAGTTAATAACAAGAGTTCCAGCAAACGCTGTCGAGACGAATGCTGCACTTGTAATTAACGCGATTATTGAACGTTTAATCATGAATAATTTTCCCTTTTTAGTTGACTTAATTGTCTCAATAGTTGAAACTTGATATTAAGTATTGATACTTAGCCATGATTAATGCTACAAGTCAATCACAAAATGAAATGAAAGCGACGCATAACTTGTCCGATCCTGTAAACATTAGCCAAATAACTCGCCATGCCGATGGCACGGTAGGCAAAGCTCTTAACATTTTGGATATTGTTGAGGATTTCGGCAAGCCAGTTCGCTTCGTGCAAATTATGCACCGCAGCCCCTACCCCAAACCCACCACATATCGATTTTTGCAAACCCTCACCAATCAGCGCATGCTGGCCCTAAATCCCGACACTGGCCATTATAGTTTGGGCGTGCGGTTAATGCGCTTGGCACATTCGGCGTGGAAACAAGCCTCATTGGCACCAGTGGCCGCGCCTTTTTTAGATCAATTGTCCAAAAAAACTGGCGAAACCATTCATCTTGCCCAGCTTGATGGCGCACAAGTGCTATATTTAGACAAGCGAAATGCCATACGCCCGGTTTCCATGTTCTCTGACGCCGGTAAAGTTGGCCCGGCCTATTGCACCGGCGTCGGCAAGGCCATGATGGCATTTTTAGAAGCTGACGCTCGCAATAATTTAATCGCCCAGCAGAGCTTTTTCAAATATACCGACCATAGCATCACCTCTGCAGAGCAGCTTGAAGCCGAACTTCAACAAATTCGCAAAACCCGCATATCATTTGATCGCGAAGAACATGAGCCAAATATCATCTGCATCGCATCGCCAATCTTAACCCCCTCTGGGCGGGTCATTGGCGGTATATCCATCACCAGTTCTACAAATCGTGTAAGTTTAGAAAACCTTCAAAACTATAGCGACGATCTCAAATCAACAGCCGATAAAATCGGTGAAGCCGCTTTCCAGTGGATGTTCCCAGATACAGGAGGAAATATATAATGTCAGGTGTTACGCTCAATAAAGCGGTCAAAAAATATGGCCAAATTCAAGTGATCCATGGTGTCGATTTAAAAGTCGAACCCGGTGAATTTTGTGTTTTTGTTGGCCCTTCAGGCTGCGGCAAATCCACTTTGCTGCGGATGATAGCCGGGCTGGAAGAAACCACGTCAGGCCAAATAAAAATTGGTGACCGCGATGTCACCAATGTCGATGCCGCCGACCGTGGCATTGCCATGGTGTTTCAAACTTACGCTCTATATCCTCATATGACGGTAGAAGCCAATATGGGTTTTGGGCTAAAAATGGGCGGCCTGCCCAAGGCCGAAGTTAAAGCCAAAGTAGATGAAGTTGCCAAAATATTGCAGCTTGGTGACTATATGGACCGCAAACCCAAGGCACTCTCTGGTGGCCAGCGCCAACGTGTGGCCATTGGCCGGGCTTTGGTTCGCGGGCCAGAAGTGTTTCTGTTCGATGAACCATTGTCTAACTTAGATGCCGAGTTGCGGGTTGACATGCGGGTAGAAATTGCCCGTCTGCACCAAGAAATTGGCGCGACGATGATTTATGTAACCCATGACCAAGTCGAAGCCATGACACTAGCCGACAAAATTGTTGTGCTGCGCGCCGGCATAATTGAACAAGTCGGTGCACCGATGGAGCTATATAAAAACCCTGACAATAAATTTGTCGCCGGGTTTATTGGCTCACCATCGATGAATTTCATCAAAGGCCAAAGCGCCAATGGCATGATAAAAAGTGACACACTGAAAGAACTTGGGTTAAATGCGCCGAAAGATCATAGTGGTGAAGTCTATATTGGCCTGCGCCCCGAGCATATCGAAATTGACACCAGCGGCGATGATCTGACGGTAGATATTGTCGAACAACTCGGCGGTGTAAGCTATATTTACAGCTATACCAAAACCAATGAGCGGTTAATTATCGAAGCCCCAAGCGGCACTGATATCAAACGCGGCGACAAAATCGGCATTAAATTCAATGCCGAAAATGTTTATCTGTTTGATGTCAAAACTGAATTAAGACTACGCGCCTAAGCCAAAACGCCAAACCCAAAATCATATTCAGTCACCACTTGACTAAATGACTGAATGCACCTAAATAGTCATTATGACTTGGACAAGAGAAGCCGCAGAGGCGCTGATACAAAAATTTCGCATTGCCGATGACGCCGTAGACGCAAAAGAGCGTAAACGGCGCAAAATCATCGCGGCTGCCACAAAGCTGTTTTTGCGCTTTGGTTATCGCAAAACCAGCATTGACGAAGTGGCGCGCGACGCCAATGTGGCCAAGGGTACGGTCTATTTATACTTCGCCTCCAAGCCCGAGCTGTTGCTCTATGCGGTGGCAGCCGAAAAAGCCCCATTGGTGGCAACTTTCCTCGACGTTATGGACGAACCAGACCCGCGCCAGCGCCTTTGGCGCTATCTATACGAGACTGCCCGCGCTTTCTCTCACATGCCGTTGACAACTCAATTTACCCTGCCGGGCAATGAATTCGAGCCCGTTTTGGCCGAACTTAGCCCAGACATTACCACCCTAATAACCGAACACCGTGCCGAAGCGTTTGAATATCTGTTAGAACCCTTTGTGGCGGCCGGCGACAATAGGCAGCAAGATATCAAACACCGCAGCGCCGCTCTGCTCGGGTTAATCTACACCATGCCCGCCGCACTCGAAAAATCCATCGCCTCAGGGCTGGACATTAATCAAGCGGCAAAAATATATGCCGACATGCTGATTAACGGCTTCGCGGCAAATCCTCCAACATCCAATTCACCCTCGTAAGTGACTTATATAAGTCTAATAATGGCCGAACCTAAAAGGTAAAACATGACAAAGCTCATATACGCGTTTGATACCCCCGCAACACCGGCACTTTTTGAGGTCGGTGGCAAAGCGCTTAGCCTTATCAGCACCACCAAAGCCGGGTTACCTGTGCCTGCCGGTTTTGCGCTGAGCGTGGCCTTTTTCGAACCGTGGACAGCGCAGGTAAAACAAACGCCGCAATGGGCAGAACTGTTAGCAGCGCCCACAAAAGCCAATTGCGATAAAGTCAAACAACTCGCCACAAAAATGCAGTTTACAGATGATCAACGCATCACCCTAAACACAAATCTCGATAATTTGGGCGGTACAAGCACCTATGCCGTTCGCTCTTCTTCGCCCGAAGAAGACCTTTCAGGCACAAGCTTTGCCGGCATGTATGAAACTTTCCTTGGCACAACCAGAGCGGCTCTCGAAACCGCCATTGCCAATGCTTTCAGCTCAATGTTCGACATCCGGGTTATGCAATATAAGGCACAGCATGGCCTTGCGCTACAAAATGCCAGCATCAGCGTCATTGTGCAAGTTCAAATTGCCAGCGATGTAAGCGGCGTGGCGTTTTCCCTCAACCCGTTGAATAATTGCTTTGATGAAGCAGTGATTGATGCAAGCTTTGGCCTCGGTGAAGCCATCGTGTCCGGCATTGTCACGCCAGATAATTATATTGTCGATAAAGTCAGCATGCAGATATTAGAAAAGCGCGTGTCAGATAAAGCCATTGCCATGCACCTAAACCCAGATGGCGGCATATCCGAACAAGCACCGACCGACCCAAAAGCTCAAGCGCTGTCACAAACCCAAATATTGGAACTCACCACGCTCATTAAAGCCACCGAAAGCCATTATGGTTTCCCGGTCGATATAGAATGGGCATATGAAAACGGTAAATTGCACCTGTTGCAAGCACGGCCAATTACCACCTATTTCCCACTGCACAAAGAGGTTATGACCAAACCTGGCGAGCGCAAAAAACTCTATATGGACATCATACCATTGTCACAAGGGTTTGGCGAAAATCTGTCTATTCTCGGCGGCGACGTATGGAATATTGTTTTAGGTGAATTAAAACAAGGGACTATCCCAATTGGGCAAGACGGCTATGTTCACGGCCTCCATGGCCGCCAATATTTTCAATTGCACAATATGTTTAAAGGTTTAGGCAAGAGAGCGCTCCAATTTGTCTCTAGTATGGACAACGCATTTGAAGGCCGTGAAGATAAAATATTCAAGGAGTATATAGGTCAGGAAATGACACCACTGATGAAACAAGGTCGGCGCGCACAATTCTCTATCATCGGCAAATTGGGGCCAAGCATGATTAGCTCCATATTCAACCCAGAAAAATCTGCCAAAAAAACTGAGACTGCGGCGGCACATTTAATCGAAACATTCAGAACCATAAAAAATGATAAACCGTTCGATGAGATTGTCGATCAGGCGTTTGTAGACTTTGCTAAAGAGATGCCCAATATGGTTTGTTTCTTTTCTGGTCTGCTCACCGAATGGCGCTTAAAACGTATGATGCGCGGCACCGAGGGAGAACCGCTCACATCCTCGGTTTTAATGGACATCCCTTCAAACCCATCTAGCGCCATGGGGCACGCCATGTTAGCACTAGCCAGCATGCCCGAAATTCGCGAAACACCAGATGCAAAAACCTTCGAGGACCGCATTGTCAACAAGACTTA
Organism: Hyphomicrobiales bacterium; assembly: GCA_013214705.1. Classification (GTDB taxonomy): domain Bacteria; phylum Pseudomonadota; class Alphaproteobacteria; order Rhizobiales; family OSC116; genus OCS116. The sequence goes on along the minus strand of JABSRZ010000006.1, from coordinate 30,698 downwards.
TTCGCCAGAATTTGTGGCCGCATTCGACGAATATATCTATAAATATGGCGACCGTGGTTTTAAAGAAATAGATGTGGCCTCGCCCGTTGTTATGGAGCGCCTAGACGAATTTTTCATTCAACTCAAAGCTTTTAATGTCGATGATAACCAAATTTTAAATGTTGCAGTGCGCAAACAAAAATCGCTCGAAAAAATGCGCGCCATTGCCCGCAGCCAAGGCAAATTAAAAAAATTCAATAAATATGTCCGAACCATTGAACTTACTTATGGCCATCGCGAAACACCCAAATACCTTGTCGTGGTTATGAATGGTTGCCTACGTAAAGTTGCACTAGAAATAGGCGATTTTTTCGTAAATCAAGGACGTCTTGAAAACTCTAATCAGATATTCGACCTGACCATTGAACAAATATCCAAAGCTCAAAAAGACGAAAAGATTGCCCTATTGCCCTTAGTTAAGGCCAACATAAAGCCGCAACAAATCTATGCGAATGTAAAATATTTTCCAAGCTTTTTCGATAGCCGGGGCAAGATTTTCCGCAAACAACTGGTTGCTGGCGAAGGTGACTTGGCGGGTATGGCAGTGTCAAATGGCACATATACTGGCCGGGCTAAAGTCCTGTTGTCTCCTTACGAAAAACAATTAGAGCCCGGCGAAATTCTGGTCACCGTGGCAACCGAACCGTCATGGACACCCATATTTGTCAACGCCTCGGCCGTAGTGCTCGAAGTTGGCGGCGGCCTACAACATGGTGCCATCATCGCGCGTGAATATGGCCTCCCTTGCGTTAGCGGCCTGCCCGGCGTTACAAAAATCATTAAGGATGGTGACTTGTTAGAAGTTGACGGCACCAACGGGATTGTAAAAATCATCGAAACGGTAGCCTGAAGCTGTGGCCTGAAGCTGTGGCCTGAAACACCACTTATTCGGTGTGGCAGGCTTCGCAACAATAATAACACCCGTCTATGTCACCCGCAATATCTGGCCACAATATTCTAGCTTGCTTTATTGCGTCATTGCAATTCTCAAAATGACCAATGTCCAAACAGCTAGAAATATCTGGCAAATGGCTACATGCCCCATTATCTGCATTATGAATCTCGTAATTTCCACCATTAAATAATGGTTGCTTATTTCTATTGCGAATATATTTATTCATGTTTTGGTTTCCCATATTGGCTGGTATATTATGGCCCTTGAAAGGTGGGTATCGCGCCATTTACTCTAGCTAATTTGCGGTTTTCTGCTTTGAAAATACCATTTAAAGTAGATATAACATATTTTACCACCCATTTTTTGCGAAACGCAAGAGATATATTTGAAATTTCAACATAGGTTATGTTTTGTGCAGCATCCTTCAAACATTCCGTTGCCTAAACCAACAAAAGCCACCTCACACCGACACCTGTCCCTTAACGAAAAACATGATGATGCCACCCACTATCAACAGACTGCCAACCAATTGGTTCCAGGCGATTGTCTCTTTGAGCACAAAGTAGGAAAACAACATGGCAATCACAATAGTCCCACTGACGATTGTCGGAATGGCGAGGCTTGCATCCATCGGCTTTGACTGGCCAATCCCCCCGAACAAATACATGTAGCCGATTTCGGCGCCACCAATACAGACCCCGGCCACAGCAGCCCAAAAATAAGTTGCATTTGAGAGCGAGAAAACCTGTCCGCCTCTTAACAGCAGATAGCTTAGGAACACACCGGAGGTGAACAAGGCGGCAAGTTGAATGCCGATGGTGGCTAAAATTGTTGTTGTTGCCTCGACAGGCACGTGCCCGCCAGAGAGTTTGATGAACAGATTATATCCGGCATAGAGCAGTGTCACCACCGCAAGTAGAATAAGTCCAGCCATTGTCTTTCCTTTTCTGTTATCGCTTGTCGTTTGATATATTGGCGATTGAAACATTGATCCACGGCGTCAGATTAAACCAAAACGTTTTACTATAATCAGGCTTGTTGAAGTATTTTAACCAGTGCTTGAATGTCAGTTTCGTCATTAAAATGCGCAATTGAAACCCGAATACGGCGATTGCGGCTGCCACAGACAATATTTGCATTGCGCATTGTCATAAGGGTGTTCTCGACGTTACCCGTCGGGTTACCAAGGGTGATAATATGCGCCGAAGCGGCCTTGTCATCAATTGAGCGAAACGGCGTCCAACCTGTATTTTTCAATTCTTCATCCAATAACTTTGCCAAAGATTGTGCATGGGCTTCTATATTCACCGCGCCCATGCTCAGCAATTCGCCAAGGGCAACCGTGAGACCAGCCATTGATATATAGGACATGGTGGATTGGGTAAACCGCCGCGCATCATCCGCCAACGGCAATTTGGTCGCCTGCATATCAAACGGATCTGGTGCGCCCATCCATCCCGGTGCCGGCGGTGTTTGTTTTATTAACGCGGGCGCTACAACCGCAAGCCCAACTCCGCCTTGTCCGCCCAGCCACTTATAGCCACTGCAGACCACAATATCGGCCTCCCAGCCTTTGGCATCAATCGGCACCGCGCCTGCGGCCTGTGTTACATCAACCACCAAATATGCACCCACTTTACGAGTGGCTGCGCGCAGGCGATAGACATCGCAACGGGTTCCGGTCGAAAACTGTACATAACTGACGGCAACAACAGACGTGCTTTCGTCTATCGCATCGATAAGCGCATCGGTTAGGTCAATATCGGCCTTCTCATCTACAAATTGCAACGCGATGTCATGGGTTTCAGCATAGCCGATCCATGGCCGGGTTATCGCCGGAAAATCAGTGGAAACCGACAGAAATTTACCACCGGCAGGCACGTTGAACAGATACGGCAATTGGCTGAGCATTTCGCCGGCACTGGACATAATGGCCAGCTGTTCTGGCGGACAATTCATCAGAGCTGCCGCATTTTTGCGAAGCGGGGTGAACAAGCCAACCTCTTGCGCATCGGTCAAATTCATATTCCCATGTCGGCCAATATCATCGAGGTAAGCATGCATTGCTGAGACGGCAGGCTGGCCCGTCAGCCCAAGTGATGCCTGATTAAGGTAGATCGCGTCCGCGAGGCTGTTATAATGCGCACGATCTGACAGAGAAGAAATCATGATGTGTCCCTTTGATTCATAGTTTAGGCATTATCGAGTTGACCTTGCCCCTATTGTAAATCCATTTACGCACAGAGTCTTAGGTTAATATTTTTGTTCAGTTTTTCATGATTTGCAATGTCTTTATTTCTTTCTGTGTTTAATGCAATGTATGGGCTTAAGCCGTTTAATGATGAATGAGGCCTAACTAAATTGTAATCCTGTTGCCAATCCGCTAATATCCCACGGATATAATGAAGGTCTTCAAACAACCTCTCTTTGAGACATTCATCACCTAACTTACCGTTAAACCTCTCTACAAAACCATTCTGCATGGGATCGATAAAAGAGGGTCGGTCCATAAGAAAGCGCCACAATGTAATTAAGACATAATGTGACGTTGGATTGTTTTGGTTGCACCCCAAGGGCACTTTGTCGCTTCGCTCGGGCGCACCCCAAGGGCACTTTGTCGCTTCGCTCGGGCGCAGGGGTAGGATATGGCAAGACAAGTTAATAAACTCTCCGATCGAGGTGTAAAAGCAGCACGAGTAAAAGGTCGCTATGCTGATGGCAACGGATTGTATTTACAAGTTGGCAAGTCAGGCACCAAGTCTTGGTTATTCCGTTATATGCTCGATAAAAGATCACGTGAGATGGGGCTGGGTTCAGTTCAAACAGTCTCGCTAGCAAAAGCAAGGGCAGAAGCTCTTCAGTGTAAGAAAAGTCTACACGAAGGTATCTATCCAATTAGAGTGAGAAATGAACGTCTAAAAGTGAACACGCTCTTCAAAAAATATAACATATTTTTTAGGGAATATAATGACCCAAAGGGACTCTACCATTGAATTCTGCGATGAGGCGATTCGGCTAGCTTGAAATGGCTATATACCATAGCACCAACTGGCCAAAGACTTAGTTGTTGGTAAATCACCCATATTCAAATAGGTGACTGAATACCAACAAAAGCGAGACTTGTCTGATAATGTCGTCACGTTAGGCATTGAATTAAAACTGGAATTACTGAGGCACTAAAAGAAAACAAGATAATTCGCAAGGAGCGTGACACCATAACAAAAGCAGCCGCCTTCTTCGCTAGCCGAAAGTAGTGCATTAGAGGACTATCGATGCCCAGAAGACAGGCAAGGTTGTTATGCGGCTTTGTAAATTGTATTAGTTGTCCAAGTCTGAATATTATTCATGGCGGACAACCCGTTAAAGGGGGGGCGGGGGTAAAACCTTTTTGCCTCTTTCTCACTAGACCGTTGGGGTAATCGAAACATAATCCAAAACGGAGAAATAGAAATTGGAAACCCCATTCAAACAATAAAAATATAAATTAGGAATTAGGAATTAGGAATTAGGAATTATTGAAATGGCAGGATGTAATCCTTCCAACATTCAAATCATAGTTATCTTGACAAATACCTATCGTTTTTTTTCCGTAATAATTTTCTCTGCCCTCCGAAGGCAGAGGTCATGAGTTCGAATTTCGTTTGGTGCACCAACAAAATAAAATAGTTACAGTTTATTCGAAGACGGACAGATCATTTGATAAAACTAAGAACTCTGACAAATACGCACGCATAACGGCAATTATTATCATATTAACGTTAAAAAAAATTTTTGACTATCAATTTTTCATATGATAGCGTGCAAACAATATCGTAGAGTATTGATATTAGTAACTATTTCAATTGTTTGTAAAATAAATGCGGATTAAATATGGCAAATATCACCGAAGGTCTTGCAACCCTTGCAATCGCTGCTGATATTGCGACGGGCCGGCCAAAGGGCTCAGGCTTAACCGCCGCAATTGTTGCTGTAGAATTGGCTAAAAAACTTGGGTTAAATGTCGAACAGCAAAAGGATGCTTTTTATTTAGCCTCTGTTAGGTTTATTGGCTGCACCATTACCAGCAACGAAACTAGTTTGATGGCGATAGGCGACGATCAAGGTTTTGCAGTTGCCACAATGCTAGGTGATTGGGCCGATAAACAGGATTTAAAAAACCATTTAGATCGTTTCGTAGCGTTAGATGACGACACCGAGACACGCGACAAAGCGTTTGATTTTATTTGCGATATTTTACCCGACGCAGCGCCAGATTTTACCGCCGCCCATTGCGAGCAGGCATATCTTTTGGCCAAGCGCCTGCCTGTCTCTGAGGCTGTTCTGCACGCCATTCCTTATTATTATGCCCGCTATGATGGCAAGATATTGCCTTTTGGTGGCGAAGATGTACCCTACCTTTCGCGCTTGGTTCGGGTGAGTGAAATGGCGGAACTTGTGCGCCGCTTAGACACCAATACGAGAGCCAAAGAAGTCATCAAAGCTAAACTTGGCCACGAGTTGGACCCTAATATTGGGGCAATATTTCTACAACATGCCGATGAAATATTTAAAATAGCAAGCGTGACACCAGAATTTGAAACCTATATAGCCGCCGAACCGGGTGAACCGATTAAAATGACCCCAACTTGTCGCCAAACGTTGTCCGAAGTTGGTGCCGATATGATAGACCATAAATCAACCCATTTTCAAAGCCATTCACGGCGCGTCTCTAGCTTGACATCGGCCGCCGCACAAATAGCAAATCTACCTGCCGATAAAATCGATAATTTACGCCTGGCGGCCCTTGTACATGACATCGGAAAATGTGCAATTTCCAACAGGATATGGAACAAAGCAACTGAGTTAAGCGGTTCTGAATTGCTAGAAATGCAAGGCCACACCTACCAAACCGAATATATACTCTCTCATGGCAAGCCGTTTAACCAATTTTCCTCGCTTTCATCTGCCGTGCAGGAGCGCGCGGATGGCAGTGGTTATCACCGAGGGCAGACTATGTCTGATCTAGCATGCAATATTTTAGCCGCTGCCAATGAATATGATGAATTAACTCACTCAACACCGGCGCGCAAAGCCTATACGCCAGAAAAAGCAACTGAAATACTAACCAAAGCAGCCACCGATAAAAAATTCCTGCCAACCGCGGTTACGGCTGTTTTGCAAGCAGCAGGGCATAACGTGCGGCTTGCCAGCCAAGCCTTACCATTCGGCATAACCAGGCGAGAATCTCAAGTATTATCAGGTCTGATGAAATCCGAAACTACAGCGCAAATCGCCGAGAGTTTGCACATATCGCCCAAAACTGCCGATCATCATATTCAGAGCATTTATAATAAAACCGGTGTCAGGGCGCGGCCAGCATTGACCCTATTTGCACTTGAGCACGGCATTGTGATGGAATAAAAAATTTCACAACAATATAGGGAGTCTTCCCTATACATATTATACAATATAATTTGTAGATTTCATTTATCTTTAAGCAATTAATCGCTGGTAAAATGAAATCAAAAAAACTTAATCAAAACCATAAATCCAAATATTTCATATTAGTGTCTATGATGGCTCTTCTTGCCGCTTGCCGCACCGATGCTAATAAACTTGTTTCCATTGGCGATGTATCTGGCGATGCCACCTCAGGAGATGACACTATCACCTTAGGGGTCACCGGTAATGCAGGCACTGTTGACCTAGGCGATGGCGATGATGTGGTTGTTGGCGGCGCGCTAGCCGACTTAATACGGGGCGGCGCAGGCGCAGACAATATCAAAGGTGGTGGCGGCGTAGATAAAATAGTCTTAATCGGTGTTACCGATGATGCCGGATACACCCTAAGCGATTTAACCAACCCCAATGGCACGGGCATTGATTTATCGAGCTTAATTGATATTGATGATTTAAATAATAACGACATTAGCGATGTAGAGCCTGGCGAAATTATAGATGGTGGCGCAGATGGGGCGATACTTTTTGTTTATGGCAATGTTGATTTTACGGGCGTTACGCTTATAAACATCACCATTATCGATGTGCATAGCAATGTTTTTATTTCAGCCTCTACAATTTCTACACTTATCGATGGCGGAACTCTCACTCATTTTCAGGGTGATGGCACAACATCTATCACCATCACCAATGATGGTGGCGCGCCCATAGAGGTGGATTTATCGTCGATCATTATGCAAAATATAGAAACCCTAACGTTAGACGCAGGGGTTACTTTGTTGGCCGATCAGGCTGACCTTGTTGGCGTGACAACCATTAATGGCACGGGTAGCATTAAAGCCGTAACTGGTTATTTAGATTTAGATGACATTCAAGTTGCAACCGACATTACCATATTAAACAGCAAAGGCGATGAAGTGTTGCCGACATTTACCGGCAGTACAGCTTTTTCGATTGCCGAAAACGGCTCGAGTGTTGGCCAAACAGCCGTAACCGACCAATCTGCTGTAGGCGATGTAAGCTACACGCTAACAGGCATAGACGCGGCATTGTTTGAAATTGATGCGACGGGTAATTTAGGCTTTAAGGCCGCACCAGATTTCGAATCCAAGCACGATGTCGGTGCAGACAATATCTATGACATCACCGTAAATGCCCAAGATGAACATGGCAAATCTACCACTGAAAATGTAACTATCAGCGTAACTAACGTTAATGATGCCCCAAAATTTTCATCTACATCTAAACTGGAAGTCAATGTTACTGAGGACACCGCCTCTGTTGCTAGTATCGCCGCTTCCGACCAAGATGGCGATGACATAACCTACACATTAACCGGCATTGATGCTGCCCTTTTTGATATCGATACAGACGGTAAGGTGGTTTTTAAAACCGCACCAGATTTTGAAACTGCGCAAGATAATGGCACAGACAATATATATAATATTACCATAAATGCGGCAGATGCCAGCACAACCACCAGCCGCGACGTTGATGTAACGGTTGCTAATTATGGCGAACCCATAATAGAATTATTGCAAGATGACTTTTTGCCAATTGGCGATGAATTCCAAGTTAACAGCGAAGAAATTGTCTTCCTATTTAACCTATCTACCACAGCCTTAAAAGATGGTAATTTTGTAATTACTTGGGATACAAATGAAGGTGGTGGTTCCGGCACACCAAATGCCATCAAAGCCCAAATATACGCTGCCGATGGTACAACAATTGGCAATGAATTCATTGTTAATGACGAGGGAAATTATTATCAGACTGACCCGTCTATTATCGCCTTAAATGATGGTGGGTTTGTAATTTCTTGGCTTTCTTATGACCCAGTTGCAACCCCAAATGGAGAAAAAATCAAACTCCAAATGTTTAATGCAGATGGAACCACAAATGGCGGCAAATTTTTTGCCAACGATGCGTCCGATGACATTCAAATGTTCCCATCAATGGTTACCCTAGATAATGGTAGTTTTGTAATAGTTTGGATGGCTTATGAATATACTGAGGGCACAGAGACCTACGGCATTAAAGCCCAAATATATAATGCGGATAAAACAAAAATTGGTGTTGAATTCCTCATCGATACTGAAACAGAAACTTCTCAGTCTGTTTCATCTATTGCTGCTTCAGACGATGGTGGTTTTGTCATCACTTGGCAGTCATTTGATAGCTCCTATCAACCCACCGATCTTAAATCTCAAATCTATGATGAAGCTGGAACGGCTGTGGGTGAAAGCATCGTGGTCGATGACCAGCCAGATAATTATCTAACCAACCCAATTGAAACAGAATTAAACAATGGTGGTTATGTTAGCATTTTGACTTCTGAAGAAATAATAGATGGCGTAAACAGCACCAGCATCGAAGCTCAAATATATCAGCCATCAACGGAAACTGTTTATTACAATGATGGCGAAACCCATGATTTTAAAATTAATGCCCAACTGCATGCCAACCACCCGACCGATACATTAGGCGATGTAACTATATCTGGCGTGCCAGATGAGGCGACATTTAACCAAGGAACAAATAACAATGATGCCAGTTGGACATTCAGCCAAGCCCAATTATCTGGCCTACAGATTAGTTTTGCTGCCGATTATTCTGGCATTCATCAGCTAACCCTTAGCGTCATATCTACCGATGTGAATAATATTGTAAGAGGTAGCCAAGTTAGTGTTCCTATTGAAATTACCGATATAAACCATGCGCCAGAATTTGCCAGCGCGGACCCCTTGGTAGTGTCGGTTGCCGAGAACCAAACAGATGTCGCAACTGTGGCAGCATCCGATTTAGATGGCGATGACATTAACTATACACTAACGGGCGATGATGCCGCTCTATTCGATATCGACACAGCAGGCAGAGTTACGTTTAAAACAGCGCCGGATTTTGAAACCCCGCTAGATGTTGGCGCAGACAATATTTATGATATCACTGTCAGCGCTGTAGATGCAACGACAACCCGTGATGCTAATATAACAGTAACTGATATTGAAGAGCCAATTTTGCAATTAGTCCCATACAGTACATCTGGCTCTGAATTCTTAGTCAATAGTCAGACAAATAGGTCACAACGAGACTCATCAATAACGACTTTAAACGACGGTGGTTTCATCATAACATGGGCTTCTGAAGATAAAGTTGATGATGCGAGCGGGTATGGCATTAAAGCCCAAATATATAATGAGGCTGGAGACACAATCGGTGATGAATTTCTGGTCAACACTCAGACCTATCATGCACAAATATACCCAACTATTTCCGCTCTAAATAACGGGGGTTTTGTGATTGCCTGGCAATCTCACGATGGGGTAGATGACAATAGTAGTTACGCCATTAAAGCCCAAATATTTGATGAGACAGGAAACGCTATTGGTGTTGAATTCTTAGTCAACAGCCAGACCGATGGCAGCCAATCTAAACCAGCTATCAGTGCTTTAAGTAATGGTGGGTTTATCATCACATGGTATTCTAACTTAGATGTAAATGACACAGATAGCACAAGCATTAAAGCCCAAATATATGATAAGACCGGCAACGAGGTTGGTGATGAGTTCCTAATCGAGAACCAAGTATATGATTCTCTAAGACCCCAATCTCTTACTTATTCCACACCATCTATTACCGGATTGAATGAGGGCGGCTTTGTTATCGACTGGGTTTCAGAACATGTTGTAGGCACCAAAATTTATTATAACATCACCGCGCAAATATATGATTCTAATGGTAATGTTTTAGGTGATGAGTTTTTAGTCAACGACCACCTAAGCCTGGCTCGAACCGATTCTACTGTAACGGCGTTAAACCAAGGTGGGTTTGTCATATCTTGGACATCCCATGACACGGTAGGTGATGCCCATGGCTTTGGTGTAAAAGCCCAAATATTTGATAAAGAAGGTAATTCAATTGGTGACGAATTTTTGGTTAACAGCCAATTGAATTTTTCTCAACTTAACCCGTCTATTACCGCGTTATCAGATGGTGGATTTGTCATAACTTGGGGTTCTAAGGACGGCGTTGATGACACCAGTGACTATGGCATCAAAGCTCAAATATATGATGAAAATGGAAATGCGATTGGTGATGAGTTTTTGGTGAATAGCCAGACAAATTCTCATCAAAGATATCCATCTATCACATCCTTAAATGACGGCGGTTTTGTCATTACCTGGTATTCTTATGATGGTGTAGACGATAGTAGTTCTACAGGCATCAAAGCCCAAATATATAAGCCAATTGAAGCGCTGACTTACAATGATGGTGAAACCAATCTCTTTAATATCCATAGCTCGCTCCATGTAAATCATCAATCCGATACGTTAAGCGATGTAACTGTTTCTGGCGTGCCCGATGAAGCCACATTTAACCAAGGCACGGATAATAATGATGGTAGTTGGACATTCACCCAAGCCCAATTGGCAGGCCTGAAAATTACCTTTGACTCCAATTATTCTGGCACTCATCAATTCACCCTTAGTGTGACATCTACATCAACTGCTGGTGTTGCAACCACAACCAATATTTCTATACTCATGTCAGTTACCAACATAATATCTGGTACAGCTAGTGCCGATTCTAAAACCGCCACATCTGGAGTGGATATTGTGCAACTAGATGATGGCATAGACACCTTCACCGAAGCAGGTGATATTGGCGACTATTCATTTAAAACCGAAGGCGATAATTTACAAATCATTCACACCGCGTCTGGTGCTAGCAATACCGACTTACTTAACTCAGTCGAATTGTTAATATTCAACAATGCCCCCGCCACCACTGTAGATGTGGCGGATTTGCATGATTTGGGGCATATAACCGACATAACCAGTGCTGAATATGATACCTGGCTGAGCCAAAACTATTATTATGATCTGGTATAGCGGCCAAATATAAATACAGATGAAAATCCGGTAGGCGAGCATTTCCAAAACACTTTTAATTAGATGAGATTTGGGGACTGGTGCTAGAACTGTAAACTGGACGCCCTAGCAAAACACTTTCAACTTCATCATAGCCTATCTCTCAACACTTCATAAGGGGTTTTCCCGTTGTGTGGCCCAAGAGGCCTGTGGAAGTTGTAAAACGTCTCCCTTTCATCTAATTTTGTAACAAGATCTACGTCACCTTTATAGCTCAGCAATTGATAGAATTCTCGTTGATCAGATTGATGAGATCTTTCTAATTTTCCATTTAATTGCGGCGAACCCTTTTTATATAGGCATGCCGTATTCCCAAGTCTTCAACACACCAATGGAATTTGGCTTGGAATTCATGTCCATTGTCAGATCGAATTTCTTTAATTCGAAAGGGAAATTTCTCGATAATATGATGAAGTGGGGCGTGGTAAAACTTTATCGACCCTTTCTAGCTAGACCGTTGGGGTAATCGAAATATTATCCAAAACGACAAAATTGAAATTGAAAACCCCATTCAAACATCGAGACCATAAAATAAGAATGACTAAAATGAAAGGATGCAATCTTTCCATCGCTACACATTTGAGCTATCGTAAAATAATGGCTGGTATCACGCCAGATGCAGAGGAAATGGATATTGGTTAGTGTCTATTAGAGCCTTTTCTGTTTCAATATTTTAGGTTCGAATAATCAATTAAATAACTCAAAAATCCCTTTTGATGGTCGCTCTAATGGCTTGACGGGCGGCGTCAATTATGGGTGCGCCATGGCCGGTTAATCTGCGTTCAAAAAAATGAGAGTATTTTGTTTTGAAAAATAACTATAGCTGCGAATTAGAAACTCTTCTCATTAGAGAATTTATCCCTGCCGACTACAAATTTACTAAAAATATTGAATTAGACCCCGTCCCAGAAAGCTCAAAATATGCAGCATTGGTTTTTGATCTAAATGGTCAGAATATTATCTTTCGCAAAGGCAAAGTGACACCAGATAGGCCGGGGGCCTTTTTAGCGGTTTGGCGGCGCCCAGCTATAACAGCCACCAACGTTGACAAACCTATCCCATTGAAATCTGATGAGCTCGACTATTTGTTTGTACAAGTGCAACAGCATTCAAAAGCCGCAAGTAACGAAGGTTCGATAAATAAACCCAAGCATGGAATGTTCATTTTTCCTATTACGCTATTGGTTGAAAAGGGAATTGTTTCTTCAGGAAAAAATAAAGGAAAAACCGGATTTCGCGTTTTCCCGCCATGGAGCCAAGATAGAGGTGATGTGGGCACAAAGGTTTTTTCAGAATCGGGCAAAAAAGCTCAACGTTGGCAATTGCCCTATTTTTTAGAGATTGACGAAAATGGTAAGATTGACCCCGGCGATTTAAATAAGCTGTTCAGCCACTAACTAATCAAAAATTCCAGAGCAGGTAAGCCGGTTTAGTTCTAACAGCTCTAAATCATCAAAAATCATGTCATTTATTTTCAACATACCTTTTACAATATTAATTTTGGCCTGCATGTTTTCATGAGACATTCTTTGCTTTAAATCAAACCGCAACTTATTTGCCTTTTTAATGGTGAAATTTGCCTCTAAAGTCCCCGTCAATAGATATTTCGATCACAACTTCTTCCCTCGCTAAAGTCCATTTCATATAATATGATTTTTGAGAAAATATTAACATCCAAACAACCAAATGTTGGCACTGAAAGCGTTGAATATTCTATAAAATGTGCAAGTTCATGATAAAGGGTTGTCGCAAAAGAATAACTGAATTTTCTTGGCAAATTATCATTACTGATAAATGATAGGTCTACCGTCATATAATCTGAGAGATCCGCATAACTGATGAAAAATATTTCTTCGTCATGGTGTCTTATGGCATTTACAAAACTAGCTTCTGGAAAATATATGCTTTCAGTTAATCTGCTAAAATATGCGGCAGTATCGGCAAGTGCAAAATCTTTAACCAAATAAATTTGGTTCAATTTCGAAAATGATTTCAATATTGTAGGCAGGGAGTTTTTGAGAACTAAATATAAATCTGTCGTGAAACGCGAAGTTTGATCATTCGTTTCCATACATTTTTCGTTAGCACTGTTTTCAATGTAACAAAATTTATCGGCAATAACTTTGTTTATCTAATCAGCAATTTCACCTGAATTTCAAGACCCATTAAGCAGGTAAATGGTAACGACTAAACTAAAAGAAGCGGTCTTAGCAATAGCCATACTCATAAATATAACTCAACTAATTTTGGCTGCAATGACTAGATGTTTAGTTAAAGATTATTATTGCCAAACAGTAATACAAGATCTGAATTGAAATTGTATTTAATTTAGTTTGTTTAATTTAGTGTGTTTAATTCAAAAAATAACCAACACTCGTAAGGGCTATAATCCAAACCTGCGCGCCGACAGCAGTTGCGGCAAGAAAAGCAAATATTGGTAACTTTAATACACCAGCCGGGAGCGCCTGATAGGTTCGAACCACTGGTAATAATTGCCCAGCACTCGTGATAAAAAAAGATTTTCGCTGGTATGATAAGGCAATTTTGTCATATAGTTCTACTTTTAGAAATAACCACTTTCCATAGTTCCGGACAAGATTTCTAGTTCGCTCTGGACCCATAATATACCCAAGCATATACCACCCCAATGCCCCACATATTGAGCCTAAAGTTGCCAGAAGCCAACGAAATGTGAGGTCATAAATACTAGTTGCGCTCATGCCAATGGCTGGCAGCATGACATATGATGGCAGTATCGGGATGAATTTTTCAACAAGTGTCATCATGAAGACACTGTACAAATCGGTGATTTCAAGTGCATTACTCAGAAAAGGCATTTGCATATTGCGACCTTTATAAATGTTATGTTTTTAGATATTGGTCTTGTTATGAGCGTTAGTTTTTTTTCAAAATTCTAGCGGCAATTGAAGGCGTGGCGCGCAGTAGGAGTTTGAGCCATTTTACTTTGCCAATAAAATGGTCAAATTTATCTAGGTTTACGCCAGATAAAATGTCGGCCGCGGCTTGTTTTGAGGTCATTTTATTTTTACCTCGGCCTTCGGTCATTCCGGTATCAACCAGGTCTAAGAACGGTTGGTAAACTTTGATATTGGTATTTTCTAGCTGATATCTAAGAGATTTAGAAAAGCTGTTTAGCCCGGCTTTGGTGGCGCAATAAACTGCCGATGAGGTTTTAGGGGCAAGCCCGAGACCTGAATTAATATTTATGATTGCTGAGCGGCTGTCTTTAATTAATGCTGGTAAAAACAAATAACATAGGCTGCATATGCTGGTGAAATTCAAGTTAATCTCAGTTGAGATTGAAGCATAATCGAAATCGTCATCAGTTAAATATGGGGTATATTGAACTGCGACATTATTAACGAGAATGTCGATAGAATTGTGTTTTTTGATTATATCATCGACCAATGTTTCGAGCTCAGATATGTTTGATAAATCAGCTTGGAAAATTGCAATATTAGGCAATTCATTTTTGAGGGCTTCAAGTTTTTCGGAACTTCTAGAAATGACAATAAGTGAATTTTCGTTGTATAATTGGCGTACCATTTGATAGCCAATTCCCGAAGTCCCCCCAGTGATAACAATTGATTTATTTGTAATATGCAATTTCATATCCTTTATGTTAGTTTGGATATTGAATAGGCAATTTGTTGTGATCGATCATTAACCCAGGTTAAAAATATGGATTTTTTTGAATATATAAAACAAGTTGGCAACGAGATCATTTTGGAAAAAGGCACCCATCTATTTAGGCAGGGCGATGAAAATGAGTTTTTACACTTTATAAAAGAAGGGACGCTAAAAGCTTATTATAATAATGCGGACGGCAAAGAGACCATCAAGTCATTCATAATGCCGAATGATATTATTGGCAGTTTAACCTCCGCATATTTGGGCAAAAAATGCAGCTTTAGCTTAAAATGTCTGTCTGACTGTAAAGTCATTAAGTTTTCTTTTGCTAAGCTGGTAATCGATAGCAGTACAAACCAACAAATTGCCAATAAAATGGTTGAATTTTTAACGATTTTTGCCATGAAAAAAGAGCAAAGAGAATATGAACTTCTTTGTTTGTCGGCCGAGGATAGATATCGCTTACTGGTGAATGACAAACCAGATTTACTTGAAATGGTAACCCAGAATGACATTGCAAAATATCTTGGCATCACCCCCGTTGGGCTCAGCAGAATTAAAAATAGACAGTAGAATAATAACCAGCCGCACCCAAGGAATTTTAGATGGGTGAATGACCAGCAGGCAGCTTGCAGTTGACGAGTTTTTACCATGGTGCTACTTTTGGAGGGTGACCATATGGGCGCTTACCAAAGCTGAGCGTAACCAGAAATTTATCCGTCAGGCCTGATGAACGTCACCGGATGGTCACCCGAAGAAACCGGCGCTGTTCAAAAGAAACTAACATAAGGGGTTGTTATGGAAAATACACTCGTTTGTCCCAGCTGTGGTGGAAAAGGCATGAGCCTATTTCGCCGCTTGATTCTGTCGCCAGGTGCTCCCGGCATCTGTCAGACTTGCGGCAAAAAGATAGGAATTTCTTACACAGCCATTCTTTGCCTTGTTCCTTTTTTAGCAGCGTTGTATTTTGCTCAATATTTGAATTCAACTCTGGCTTTTCTTGCTGGCACTTTTGGCACCGCAGCCATGTTTGTCATTTGTTTGTCCTTTCCCCTTAAGGAAAAATGATCTGAACCTGGTTCGCCATCGGCACAACATTGGCGCAACATTGGCGCAACATTGGCGAACCACCAAATTGGCTGACCGCCGAGGTCGAAACGCCTTCTGTTTCCTTTCACTCCTGCGGATTCCCTTCACTCCTGCGGCTTCTCTGGGCTCCGCAAGCCTGTTTTTCATAGGAATAATGACCACTTAATTGAATGACAGTTGATAGCCCAAATAAACAGCAATGATAATAAGCGATGTGCCCATAGTTAAATTGAAAATTCGCATATGGCTTGCAGATTGCAAAATATGGCTCAGCTTATGGCCAACAAATGCCCAAAGTGTCAACGAAGCGTAACAAGCCACAAAATAAAGCGCTGCGAAAGCTAAAGTTAATTGGGTTGAACCAATTAGGCCAAATGCCGAAACAGCCGCTAGGCTCGCGCCCCAAGCTTTTGGGTTTAACCATTGTAGCCACACGGCTTGCATAAAGGTTGGGCGGTTTTGCTGCTTGGTTTTTAAGTCTTGGTTGGAGCTTGCCATTTTAAAGCCCAGATAAAGCAAATATGCGGCGCCGCAAAGGCCAAATATTCTGATAATTAGCAGGTTTTGCAGGTCCATTTGGTTAAGGCCTAAACTGACCAATAAAAACAAGCCAATAAAGCCGAAACTCGCCCCTGATACGAATGGCAGTGTTTTTTTAAACCCATGGTTTAACCCCGATGACAGGATGATAATGTTAACCATCCCCGGTGATGCGGACATGCTAAAAACAAAAATTGTCATGGCGATGAATAATGTCATAGATATTCCTAAAATCAATTTCATAAAGGATAGTTGAAATTTTGTAAAACTAAAATATAGTATAAATGTAATTAATAGTTCGAAATTTTGATACAATGACAAATAGTCCAATATAATGATAAACAATCTAAAGGCCATGGCGATATTTGCCACAATTGTCGACCGTGGCAGCTTCCGCGAAGCCGCAAAAGCCCTCAAATTAACGCCATCAGTGGTGAGCCATCATTTGGCGAAATTGGAGCAACAGCTTGGTGTGGCTTTACTATACCGCTCCACCCGTAAACTGGCTTTAACCCATGATGGCGAAACGCTGTATATTTCGGCTAAAAAGATGTTGAGCGCGGCCGAATTCGGGGTCGATCAGATTGCTAGAGAGCACACTCAGTTAATTGGGTCGTTAAAAATTGCCATGCCTGCGGTTTATTCTAAAAATCCTATATTGGCCAAACTTGCAAAA
This sequence comes from Hyphomicrobiales bacterium, assembly GCA_013214705.1. Taxonomy (GTDB): domain Bacteria; phylum Pseudomonadota; class Alphaproteobacteria; order Rhizobiales; family OSC116; genus OCS116. Next base: position 13,438 of record JABSRZ010000006.1, on the reverse strand, counting down.
TTTTCAATTGATCACCCACGGGTAGATTTTGACATAAAGTTTGATGATTTGCCGCTGAACCTGATTGATGAAGGCATTGATTTGGCAATTAGAGCCGGTGATTTTCCTGATAGCGTATTGATGTCAAAAAAATTGCATAGCCTGTCGCTGAAATTACTTGTGTCGCCCAAATATATTGAAAATAATCAGTTGAAAATAACCGATTTACGGCATCCCAACGATTTGGCGACTTGGGATTTTATCGGCATTTCCCAACGGCCATTTAATAAGTTGTTTCTTGGCGGAAATGGCAAAAAGGGTGAAAATGATGAATATAGTAAAGTTTTTAAACTAGATTATAAACCGCGTATAACAGTTGATGACATTGCAGCAGCGCAACATTTTGCCGAGCAAGGCCTTGGCATCGTTAGCCCACCGGAGTTTCTATATGCTGACCCGGTGGCAAAAGGCGAGTTAGTGGAAATTTTGCCTCATTGGAAATTGCGCGAAGTGCCGGTGCATTTGGTCTGGCCACCCAACGCCCCAAAAGATAGTTTAACCAAACGTTTAGTCGATTTTTTGACAGAATGATTTGTTGTTTGGTACCCATAAATGCGTAAGCAAAGCCCACAACACTCAACCTACCCTCCGATCAAGTCCAAGGGCAGGCCTAATTTTGGCGTTGTTGCGGCTAAACGGCAGCCTGCTTCTCTAGCCATTGTAAAATGACCAGATTGGTTTCTTCCGGCTTTTCTTGCTGAATCCAATGACCACAATCCAAACTGACCACTTCTGCATTGGGCACAAACTCGGTTAGTTTTTCAAACTTCGGTATCATATCTTTATCGCCATGAATCATCAGCGTCGGCTGTTGGATAATTGGGTTCACACCGCCCAATATATGCCAGTTTCGGTCAAGGTTTCGGTACCAATTTATGCTGCCGGTGAACCCAGTTTTTTCGAACGCAGAGGCAAATACATCCAGTTCGCCATCACTCATTATCGGCTCACCAAGGGGTTTTTCGGTTTGGGCGAGGTTAATCATCATCATGCCAGGCTCTGGCGGGTCGAGGGGTACATTCTTGCGGAATATATTGCCAAGGAATTGGGCAGCATTTTCGTCTAACACCGCGTCCGCAACACCAGGCTGTCGGTTAAAGTGAACGAAATAAAAGTCAGCACCAAATATGGCATCCATCATCTCTATCCACGGAATGTCTCCACGCTCTTGGTAAGGCAAGGCTAGATTTATCACTTTATCTACCCGCTCAGGGTGCAATAAAGTCAGCCCCCAAACAACCGCCGCGCCCCAATCATGGCCAACAAAAGTGGCTTTTTCGTACCCGTAATGATCTAGCAGAGAGATGAGATCACCCGCCAGGTGTTCAATGTCATAATCTGTCACCCGACTTGGGCACGATGAATTGCCATAACCGCGCTGGTTTGGCACGATAACATGATAGCCCGCAGCAACCAGAGCTGGCACCTGATGGCGCCACGTAAAAGCATGCTCTGGCCAGCCATGACAAAGCACAATCGGGTTTCCGGTATTTTGCTGGCCGGCTTCGAAAACTTCGAGTTCGACACCGTTGACGGCAATAAGAGTGGCCTCGGGAAAATCAATTAGGTTAATCATTATAGTTCCTTTTTATTTTTGTGGGCGGTTCAGATGCTGCCAATTGTTTAAAATGGCGCTCCTAGCAGCCCAAATGTTTCGGATGTGCAGGCATTCAAAATCTGCTTGCTGACATCTAATCCAGTGTCTATAACCTAATGGTGCCAAATATTGTCACCATTAAATGGTAACTCTAATAAATGAACATTCGCCTCCGCCATAACGCCATTGTGCGCCATCTGCGCCGCAACGGCACTTCGACAATAGCCGACATAGCGGCAGAAGTTGGCGCTTCCAGACGGACAGTGTTACGCGACATTAGCGCGCTACGCGACGAAGGCTTTGTCATTCATTCAGAACCCGGCCCTGGCGGTGGCCTACAGCTTGACCCGCAATCGGTTCAGACCACAGCCCGGCTTTCAGTAGCTGAAGTCTTTGCGCTGCTCATCAGTGTTGCGGCCATGCGCGCCGCCGGAAATCTACCCTTTTCAGGCCTAGCAGATGCTGGGCTTGCCAAAATTGAGCAAGCCTTGCCATCAGAAAAAGTGCGTGACCTGCGCCGTTTTCTGGATTGTTTATATGTCGGGCAACTAGCGCCGCAGGTAGACATATCAAATATGGGCGACATGGACTCTAAACTGCTACCCGCGTTCGAGACTGCGTTTCTTGGGCGGCTGCACCTGCGTTTTCAGTATCGTGATGCAAAAGGCGTTATAACCAACAGGCATGTCGAACCGCAAGCCATGCTGATCTTGCCGCCATTATGGTATCTGGTGGCATGGGACCCTGCGCGTAAAGACTTCCGTCATTTTCGAATGGATCGGATAAGCCAGCCCAAATATGTCGAAGGCGTAACATTTCGGCGGCGATATGTACCTTTTGATGATGAAGTCACCCCAATTCGCGATTTACCGCCCAGACATTTCTAGTAACGCACAAACATTTCTAGCGATGCGTTGGGCAAATTTGGCGTCGAAATATCTGTTAAACAACAACACCAAACGGGGGCTTAGCGTTCACTTAATAGCCTAACAATTCTGTTGTAAATAACCTCTGTCATCACCACCGTATCATCACCAGTCGTGTTCACAAACTGAATCACCACTGTATCAATATCTTTATGATAATGCGCTCGGCTTGAATTACCAAGCACCCAGCCAGTATGCTCATATACATAAATTGACGAGTATATTTCCTGCTCTTCATCGGTAAATAATGTGCCATCAATTAAGGCTCTGAGAAATATACCGACATCTTCTGCAGTGGCAATATAGCCCTGGTCTAATTGTTTAAAATCCTCGTCATACCCCACATGATAGCCGCTCATAAGTTCATCAATTTCAATATCATTTATAGAGAAAAATGTATGCATCAGGCCAAGTGGAGCCAATAGTTCACGCTTAAAATATTGTGCCTTATCATAGCCGAGGGCTTTATCCATTATTTTGCCTAACAATAAATAATTAGTATTGGAATACTCATAATCACTGTTTGGTTTAAAATCTGCCGCGCTGCCTATTATTAAATTTAAGCGATCATCGCCGCCCAAAGCCTGTCCCCAATCAAAATCTTTATGATCGGTATAATTGGGTATGCCACTACGATGCTGCACCAACATGCGCAACGTAATTTCATCAGCATGCTCAATACGCCCCACTAATGATGGTAAATAATGCCCAAGTGTTTGATCAAGGACAAGCGTGCCATTTGCCACAAGTTTTGCGACCGCCGCCGCATTATATAATTTGCCAATGCTAGCAATTTTAAACAGCGCTTTTGGGTTTGCAGGAATTTTTTTATCTCTATTATGCCAACCGCTTGCATAAAACTCGGCCTGTTGGCCTTTTTTATGAACATAAACAATGATGCCATCCAAACCTTGATTAACCGCATCGTCAACTTGTTGTTGGACCGTTGCTGGCAGCGGCATAAAATAATAGATGCCAGCTTGCCAAGGTGCGAATATATAAATGCTGGCAACCGTAACAACCGCTGCGGCCACTCTCATTATTAATTTTGTTCTGCTTTTTATATTCATTATCTGTTGTTTTTCTTTTGTTTAGCCATCAATTTCCCATTTATAATTAAGCGTTTCTCTAAAAGCAAATTTTTCGATATGTGAATCAAAAACATTGTGTAGAGCTTTACAGGCTTCTAAATTCTCAACTTCTGCCTCCACTGTTAATATGTCGTTTTTTGCCGTGAAAACAACTTTGCCCATTGGGAAAACAGTTAAGCCCTCTGCCGTTTTTGCCTCATTATCTAAGGTAAAAGAAGTTTCTACTTTGTGGGCAAAATGTTTGCATAATTGTGCTACATATTTGTGTGCTGATTTGGTTTTGATACTTGTGTGAGTTTTGTACATTGAAATCTCCTGATGGTCTGGATGGGTGGACGGGTTTAACTATAATAGAATATATGTTTCTTGTTGTTTATAATGTTAATTGATACGTCGATGTCGTAAATCAATTTTATTTGGCTCTGGGTTAATACCGTATCGACATCACCTCGAACGATAATTTCACCTTGTTTCAGCCCAATGAAATAATCACTATAATGCGCGGCAAAATTTATGTCATGGATAACAAGTATAATGGTTTTATTCATGTTATCTGCAACATCTTTTAGTGTCTTCATAATGTTACGAGCGTGTTTCATATCCAAATTATTCAGCGGTTCGTCTAGCAAAATATAATCTGTGTCTTGGGCTAATATCATGGCAATAAAGGCGCGTTGTTGTTGGCCACCCGACAATTCATCTATGAAATCAAAACGTATGTCTGTTAACTCCATTAATTCTAACATAATGGTTACAAATTCTTCATCGGCCAACCTTGGTCTACCCCTATGGTGAGGAAAACGGCCAAACATAACCAATTGCTCAACGCTTAAACGGCTGCTAATGGCGTTGCTTTGCGTAAGAATGCTAATTTTTTTTGCCAGCGTATCATCTCGCGTTTTAGCTATGTCTAGGCCATCAAATGCCACGCTGCCACTATCGAGAGATAACAAACGTGCCATTAGGCAAAGCAATGTCGACTTGCCCGCGCCATTTGGCCCGATGATCGAGCTGATGCCACCTTTTGGCAAATTAAAAGCTATGTCTTTTAAAACCTGTTTATTACCTAAAGATTTTGATAGGTTTTTAATTTCAATCATTTTTTATGAGCCCGCATCAATATCAATAGGAAGGTAATGCCACCAATACATTCGATGACAATGCTTAACGTGGCCTGCATATTTAATAGTTTTTCGAAAATAAACTGGCCGCCAACCAATGTGCATATGGCAATTAAACTAGATATAATTATAAGATTCAAATGGTTTTGATGTTTGGTTATTTGATACGCCAAATGCGATACCAAAAGCCCAAAAAATGTAATTGGCCCAACCAATGCGGTTGAAACAGCCACCAATATGGCGATGATGGCCAACATGGCAAAAACCGTGGCGCGATAATTCACCCCTAATGCAACAGCTGTGTTTTTGCCCAGAGCGATAATTTCTAATTTATAGCGCAGCAAATACACAAAAAACAGGCACGCAATTATCATTGGGGCGGCTATGAAGATTAGATTGGTTTCGACTGCGTTAAATGATGAGAATAACTCACTTTGCAAAACAGCAAAGCTATTGGGGTCGAGTATTCTGAAAATGAAATTGACCAGGCTGCGAAAAAAAATCCCCAATATAATGCCGGTTAGTGCCAACAGATATACCGAGCGGTTCCCTCTTAAAAATAGCCAATAAAACATCGCTAAGAATACCGACACCATAACGCCCATTTCGACCAAAAATTTAGCAATACCTTCGAAGCTAATAAATTGGATTGCCCCCATAAAAAACAACAACACCGTCTGGATGAATATGAATAATGCGTCAAAACCCATAATAGAGGGGGTGATAATTCGGTTTTGGGTAGCGGTATGAAATAGAATGGTTGATGTGGCAATAGCGATGGCAATGAGCACCAAAACAACTAATTTTTTGCCCCTAAATGCCAGCGCAAAGCTCCAACTGCCACCCACATTATAGGTTAAAAACAAGATGATAAATGTAATTGACAATAGGCCTAGGGATATCAGAGTATTTCTATCAGATTTAAACATTTGTATCCCTTTTGAGCAGCAGGAATATAAAGGCCAATGAACCGGTGACACCAACAATTGTGGAAACCGGCACCTCATAAGGGAAAATAATCAACCTGCCGGCAATGTCGCACAGCAAGGTTAAACACCCGCCTACATAGGCAATAATCGGCAAAGCTTGGCGCAAATCATCACCAACAAACCGGTTCACCAAGTTCGGAATTATCAGCCCGATAAACGGAATCATACCGACTGTGGCAACAATAATTGCCGTAACCATAGACACAATTATCAACCCCAAACTTGTGATGGCCCGATAATTCAACCCCAAATTTAATGAGATGTTTTTACCCATTCCAATTATTGTGAGTTGATCTGCTATAAGATATGCGCCAATTGACAAGCCAAAGGTAAGCCAAAGCATTTCATATCGCCCTCTTAAAATGCCAGAAAAATCACCACTTATCCATATTGACAAATATTGAATTAAATCCGCCTCATAAGCTATAAAGCCAGCGACCGAGCCAATAACGCCGCCTAACATAATGCCCACCAGTGGCACCAAAAGCGGGTTTGTTATTGGTAAATGTTTGAGAATTCTTAAAAACACCCACGAGCCAACCAATGAAAAACCAGTCGCCACCAACATTTTGGCCATAAGGCTCGACTGGGGCATTAAAATCGATGCCACCAAAATACCCAACGCGGCGCTGTCCATAGTGCCGGCCGTGGTTGGTTCAACAAATTTATTGTGCGCAACTTTTTGCATAATAACGCCGACAATAGCCAGTGCTGAGCCCGTTAGGACAACGGCGAAACTACGTGGCAAGCGGCTAGCTAGCATTATTAATTCTTGTTCATGGCTGCCATTTAAGTAGCCGCTAATATTCAACTCGCCCACACCCACAAACAGGCTGGTGGTGAATAGAATTAATATTGAAATTAAAGCTAATGTATATTTTAAAAGCATAGAGGGTGGCTAAACGGCAGCAATGTCATTGCCGCCGTTCTTTACTAATTTATTTGTTAAAAGCGGCAGATAATTCATCAACGGTGGCTTGCATGGCTTGAATGCCATTTCCGCTAATGTACCAAGTGGCTGAGTTCACGTAAATAACTTGGCCTTTTTGCCACGCAGTGGTTTTGGCAATCAACTCATTGTCGAGGGTCGCAGCGGCGCTACCTTCGCGCCCAATGGCTGCGCTTCTATCGACAACAATCAGCCAATCGGGGTTGGCATTTAATACAAATTCATGGGTTATTGCATCACCGTGCGTTACGGCTTCGACGTTTTGAATGGCAGCGGTTATGCCTAAATCATCATGCACCCAACCAAACCGAGAGCCAGGGCCGAAAGCAGATATTTTTGGGCCGTTAGTCATGATTATAAGGGCAGTGCCTTTGTCTTTGACTTGTGCACGTAGATCAACCACAGAAGATTGCAGTTTAGTTACAAGTTTTGCGCCTAGCTCCGACTTGCCAACTAGTTTTGCTGTTTGTTCAAATGCACCAATGCTAGATCGTAGAAAATTCTCCCATTCACTGGTTAGGTCTATCGCTGGCACAAACTCGTTTAACTGACCCAAATATTTCGCACTACGGGTTGCAACAATAACCAAATCAGCTTCCAGTGAGTTAATGGTTTCAAAATCAGGTTCAAAAAAGGTGCCAATTTTTTTTGCGTCACTATTTTCGACATGGTTTAAATAATCGACATAAAGGCCATTTAATACACCAACAGGTCTAATACCCAATGCGTCCAAATTATCAATAACAGCCACGTCTAATGCGGCTATCTTTTGAGGAATTTCCTGCAACGTAATTTCACCTTTTGCGGTCAAGATTGTGATTTGTTCGGCAAAAGTTGGGGTAACTTGGGAGGCTGTTAACGCCACCAGGGCAGCAAGGCTAGATTTAAGCAATAGGTTTTTCATAATGTCTTTCGAATTGGTTTTTGATAAAAGTAAAAAGTCGCCCGAAATTATTTCAGTTAAGAATGCTTGTCAATTGCACAGCCGGCATTTGCCAAAGTAATCCACATCTATAATTGAGAATTATTCTAATGTATTCAAGTGGTTGAGAGTCAAAACTAGGGTTGATGTTTGCCAATTTTGTAAGTTGAATTCAAGCCCACTTCCCTAAAAAGTGCAATTAGTGTTGGGCCAAGTGTTTGGTAAGAATTGGAAATTTAGCTGTTTTAGATCGGTTCTAAACACCAAGATAACCACTTCAGGTAGGTGTTTTATGATGGCTGAAGGTATATTCTTGCGTGCGATATGGCATTAATTCGGCATCGTTAAAAATTATGCTTTGGAGCAAATGCAAAAAGCATGATATGCAGAATTAGTAGACTTATTCGATTCATAGTTGGGAGTGTAAGATGACTGATAAATTAGAACGTGCTGTGCTTGCTGGGGGTTGCTTTTGGGGTATGCAGGATTTAATTCGCAAGCAAACGGGCGTGGCAAACACAAGGGTAGGTTATTCTGGCGGTGATGTGCCTAACGCCACTTATGGTAACCATGGCACCCACGCCGAGGCGATAGAAATATTGTTTGATCCAGCGATCACCAGTTTTCGAAAAATATTAGAATATTTCTTTCAAATTCATGACCCGTCAACCGATAACCGCCAAGGTAATGACACCGGTACATCCTACCGATCGGCGATTTTTTACACTTCAGAGGCGCAACGCCTAGAAGCTTTGCGCACAATTGACGATGTAAATGCAACCGACCTTTGGCCGGGCAAAGTGGTCACTGAAGTTGCAGAAGTTAGCGATTTCTGGCAAGCAGAAGCGGCGCATCAGGATTATTTGGAAGATAGACCTGACGGTTATACCTGTCATTTCCCGCGGGCTGATTGGGTGTTGCCAAGTTAGGCAATCTATTAACACCAAAGCTGAGCTATTTATTTTTGCTGCGCTTAAACATATCGACAATAGGTTTGGCGCTTAAACCGTGCAAAATAATGCTCATGACAACGGTTAACACGATGCAGGCTAACAATTCATCGACATGCGGAATGTCATAATGCTCTAAAATGATGATGGAAAATAAAATCGACGCCAAGCCGCGCGGGCCAAACCAACCCAAAGTTAGTTTATGTGAAAATGGTAATTTAGTGCCTATTAGTGATATCCAGATGGGCAAAATACGCACAATGGTTAAAAAGGCTATGGCTAATAAAAATGTGTTCATGGTGGCATGGGCAAGGCCTATTGGCAGCAATATTGCTCCAAAAGTCATAAAGCTGACAATGGTTAAAAGTTGGCCTTGAGATTCCATAAACGTATAAACATCGCGGTCATGCTTTTTTGAAACATAGCCAAAGGCCAAGCCGGCTACAAAAGCCGCTATGAACCCATTGCCGCCGATGAGGCTAGCGAAAAAATAAGCGCCTAAGGCAAGGCACAAAAACACCAAAGCTTTATGCGGTGTTGCAATTAAGCCAGAAGATTTGGCTTTTAGCAAAATTTTACCACCAATGGCGCCAATGAACACACCGGCAACTGGCGCTAAGAAAATTTGTTTTAGCGTGAAGGCAACTAGGTTGTCATCTTCCATATGCATGGTGCCGTAAGCTTGGGCTGTTAAAATAGCCGCAACGGTCACAACCGGCACGGCAAAGCCGTCGTTTAAACCGCTTTCGACATTTGCCGTAACCCGCAGGCTTTCAGGTACATTATTATTGTTAATGAGGCTTTGGCCTAAAGCGGCATCGGTTGGGGCTAACATGGCTGCCAATAACAAGGCCAATGGCCATGGCTCATTTGGGCTTACCAAATAGGCGAAAAACGTACCAAGTAAAATGGTCAGCGGCATACCAATTAACAGCATGCGCGTGGGGATGAAGATGTTTTGTTTTAATATGCTAATGTTAACCCGAGCCGCATCTGAAAACAGCACCAATATGAGCGTCAATTCGGCCAATAAAAGAATATATTCGTTATTCGCATAAGCATGGGCAATGTCGGGCACAAAAAATTGAATGCTAAAACCCAGCGCAGTAAAAAACATCGGCAGGGTTAAATAGGAAGCCTCTATTTTTTTTGAAATTATAGAAAAACAAAAAGCTGCTAATAATATTATTAAGGGTAATAAATAAGCCATGATGTCCAATTGATTTGAGTGTTCAATATGTCTGGTTTTTTGAACTAGCCTAGCAGTGAACTTGTGATTAAACTAGACATAACACTAGCTCACCGCGCATACTTGGGTATCCTTTACAAATTGCTTGGACATTTTGGTTAGATATAGATTTTGAATGCAACGGATAAAAATATTATAAAAGTTGGTTTAGGCGGCGGTTGTCACTGGTGCACGGAGGCTGTGTTTCAAGCGCTTATTGGCGTGGCAAATGTGCAAGCTGGTTGGCTTGCATCGATTGACGACCCGCTCAAGTTTTCTGAGGGTGTAATAGTGTCTTTTGCGCCCATTGAAATTGATTTAGAAACCTTAATCGACATTCATACTTTAACCCATTCCAGCAGCTCAAACCATTCGATGCGAACCAAGTATAAGAGCGCTATTTATAGTTTTAATGAGCTGCAATTAGCTGAAGTCACCGAAATTTTAGCTCGTAAAAACAACCTGTTAACTGATAAACTGGTTGTAGAAAACTTAAATTATGCTGGCTTTAAACCAGTGGGTGAGAATTATGAAAATTACTATCAAAATAATTCAGAAGGCCAATTTTGTACGCGCTATATAGAACCAAAATTAAAAAAAATACTAAAGCAACACAGTCAATTTGTTAAAACCTAAAAACCGCATGCCAGAACGGGAAATAATATGACAAAGCATTTTAAGGCAATCATAATTGGTGCGGGGCAGGCCGGGCCGGCTTTAGCGGCGGCATTGAGTAATAAAGGCCAAAAAGTAGCTTTAATTGAAGGCCATTTAATTGGTGGCTCGTGCGTAAATGTCGGTTGTACGCCGACAAAAACGTTACGAAAATCGGCCAAAGTCGCTCATCAGGTAAAAAATGCAGCAAAGTTTGGCGTCATAATAAATGGCTATAAAGTTGATTTTGCAAAAGTCATGCAGCGTATGCACGAATTGGTTGAAAATTCCCGAGCAGGGCTTAAAGGTTGGCTAGAAGACCAAGAAAATATCGAGTTAATTCAGGGCTGGGGTTCCTTTGTTAAACATCAAGATAATCTTTTTACCATTGCTGCGGGCGGCGCAGAATATTCTTGTGAGCAAGTATATATAAACACCGGCACACGGGCATTTATTCCGCCGATCAAAGGTTTAAAATCTATTCCATATTTAGATAATGTCAGCCTGTTGGCGCTAAAGCAATGCCCTGAACATTTAATCATTATCGGCGGTAGCTATATTGGGCTAGAAATGGGGCAGATATTTAGCCGTTTGGGCGCAAAAGTTTCAATTGTCGAAGCCGGCGCACGTATTGCCAGCCGCGAAGATGAAAAAACATCGCAAATATTAAATGATGTTTTCGAAGCTGAAGGCATAAAGATATATAAAGGCAGCCCCATTTCAAAAGCCGAAAAACCCACTTTAAAAACCGAGAACAATGATAAAACAGTTTCGCTAACCTTAGAAAATGGGGTCAAAATTTCTGGTTCGCATATATTTGTCGCAACTGGCCGAACGCCCAATAGTGATAGATTAAACACCGAAGCCATTGGCCTTAAGACTGATAAATTTGGCTATTTGCCGACTGATGAACAGTTAAAAACCAATGTTAAAGGCGTTTGGGCATTGGGTGATATTAACCGCCGCGGCGCATTTACCCATACCAGCTATCATGACCATGAAATTGTCTTGGCTCATATGGGAGAAATGGCCCATATGGATGATTTTTCACAAAAGCTGCGTCCTCAACCGCTGCATCAATGGCAAGATGCCGATCAACGCCCTATGAGTTATGCATTATTTACCGACCCACCACTTGGCCGTGTCGGCATGTCGCTAGCGGATGCACATCAAGCAGCATCTCAGGGCAAAAACATCCTAATTTCAACCCGCGATATGAATGACATTGGCCGCGCCAGAGAAGAAGGCGAAACCACCGGTTTTATCAGGCTAATTGTAGATGCAGACAGTGAGCAATTTTTAGGCGCAACAATATTTGGCATTGGCGGTGATGAAATTATTGCGGTGATAACCAATTATATGGCAACTGGCGCAAGCTATAAATATATGCAACAAGCGCTGCCCGTGCACCCAACAGTGGCCGAATTTTTGCCAACTATTTTAACCAATTTAACCCCTTTAAGTGGGTCTACCTCCCAAGATACTTCTACCGCTTTATGTCCTCCAGTCTAGGCGCTATTATGCCCTTCAAATAAGCCAAAAATTCTATCATTAACTTTAGGTCAACTTAATGATAAGATAGTCTATAAAAAATATTACATTCCACTAAACGTAATGGAGAAATATATGAAATCGATATTTGCAAAAATTCTAATATTATTGGTTGGCTTTGTTGCAGGTAATTTATTTTGGTATTTGGCCTCACCACTGTGGATTGACCGTGTGGTCGATGAAGTCCGGCCGTTTGAAGCCAGACAGGCATTATTGGTGAAACAGGGCGAATTTAAAAATGCCGACTCATCACATCAAGGCAGTGGAAAGGTTGAAATTGTAACTATAAATGGCCAAACTATAATGCTGTTTGAAAACTTTAAAGTGACCAATGGCCCCGATTTATATGTATGGCTAGTGGCCGATGAAAACCCAAAAAACTCAGCCGCGGTTAAAAACAGCAAAACCCTAGAAGTGGCTATTTTAAGGGGCAATATTGGCAACCAAAATTATACTTTGCCCGGGGGCATTAACTTAAACGACTACGGGTCTGTGGTTATTTGGTGCAAGCAATTTGGCGTATTGTTTGCAAGCGCAAACCTTGAGGTGCCGCTGGTTTACTAGACACATCGGGTCTTTAAATATTCACTTTGGAAGGTTCTGCGATGGGCTGGGTGAGCATAAATTCATTCTCTTTGGTGACACAATATTATTTGAATTTATGAGCATGTCTAATGTCCCGCAATTGGCGTTGACACACCCAGTAACCAGATAAAGAAACATTTCGTCATACAACGAACAGGGCAGTACGGAAAAAAGTGAAGAGTTGATGCAAATGCATAATTAGCAAATGCCAAATTTAAGCACTTACACAGTTTGTGGGTAGTTTTGTGGGTAGAGTGTATTTAAACGGTATTTACCAATAAAAACAATGTTATTTGGTTGCCCTCCGAGGTCACTTTGTCGCTTCGCTCGGGCGCTGGGGTAGGATTTGAACCTACGACTGTAAGAAGTCTCGTTAGGGGCGACCTTCAGGTTATGCTGGAGGCGACCGTGAACACAGGTGTGTTCGCGTAAGCGCCGTATGGACGAGCTACCTCAGGCGGAGCCTGATATACCCTATTCATTCTGAGTTTGCTGTAGATATTGGTTGCGGGGGTAGGATTTGCGCTTTGTTTATAATGCTATTCCTTCACCCTTCGGGCTCGGGCATTATTTTAGGTTCAAATCAACATCCCAGCCTCTAAAACAACAAAAGCCACCCGATGGGTGGCTTTATTGTTTTGGTTGCGGGGGTAACTACCTAACTACTGCTTTTTTACGTTCACGCGTGCTTATTAACATGTTATATAACAATAAGTTAAATGAATTGTTGTTTACTGGTGTTTATGGATATATGCTCATATCCATGTTTCATTTGTGGGTTGAATTGTGGGTAGAATATGGCAAGACAAGTTAATAAACTCTCTGATCGAGGTGTA
>JABSRZ010000005.1 GCA_013214705.1 Hyphomicrobiales bacterium | reverse complement strand
TACACCTCGATCAGAGAGTTTATTAACTTGTCTTGCCATATTCTACCCACAATTCAACCCACAAATGAAACATGGATGTGAGCATATCTCCATAAACACCAGTAAACTACAATTCATTTAACTTATTGTTATATAACATGTTAACAAACACGCATGTACACAAAAAAACAGCAGTTAGGTAGTTACCTCCGCAGCCAAAATATAAACAGCGTCCCAAAGGGGCGCTTTTTGTGTGTTTGTAACGGGGTGAGGAAGAGAACCCAATAAGCTGCCCAAGGGCGAAGTCCGCAGGAATAGCAGCGTAATAAAAGGACAAATCCTATCCCAGCGCCCGAGCGAAGTAGTTTTGGGGTGCGCCCAATAAACAAGTCTTTGATTTATTTATTGAATATGAATATGCTAGCCTAAACACGGTGAGCTGTCTCTAACTTTTTTGCTTTCTATAAATTTGGTTTAAGCTTTGTTTCGGTTTGTTCTTTATAGGGTGTTTTTAAATCCCTAACTTAGTCCAACCACTGATTAATCCCATAGCATTCGAAGGCAGACAATTTAAACTTCGACAGACGTACCGAAAATAGCAATGATAATACCTAGCCCGCATAAGCCGATATAAAGTGCCATTTTGTGCCACGGTTCTCCCGATTTTTTTGCAAAAATCGCCGCGATTAATGCCTGAAGACCATAATAAAATGCAAATGCCCTCGATGCGTAGCTCACAATGGCAAAAATATCCACCGACCAAGTTAAGAACAAGCCAATCATAACCAATAGTAAATAAGCATAGCGAGTTTTGATGCGTCCATTTGTTAACTCGTGCATTAAACCACCCGAGCCACCTGTATCGGCAATGGCGGCGCTAAATTGGGCGCTCAATGCGGCTACAATTAGCAATGCTGGCAATATAGGCGCAACCACCAGCATCATATCGATAATTGCGGTTTCGCTCAGACCAAAGCTCTCTGGTTTAAAGATATACGAAATCAATGCAATGTATGAAATATAGATTGCCGACGAGATATATTGAGCTAACTGCATTGATTTTATGCGGGTTGTAGCACTGTATTTTTCGCCTAAATAACGTGATATTTCGAAACCTTGAACGGTAACAATAAGCCCAAAACTTAAGGTGAGCAAGGACCAGTCGAGTGTTTTTGAACTGCTAAATATCAGCTCATTGGCCAAAGCAGCTTCGGTGTTATACATTGCCAAGCCAACAACCAACCCAATGATAATGGCAAGTTTTATGCTCACCGATATTTGCTCCAAACGCTCTAAGGCATCAAAGCCACGCGTCCAACCCACCATCAATATAAATACAAATATGCCAGAGGTCAGAATGCGGGCATTGGTCGTATCATCAACCGAGGTTAATCGGATGCCAAACGCACCGAATAGGTTCAAATAATAAGCTACCGAGATTATATAGGCAAAAGCTAGAACCCAAGAAGATAATGTTTCAAGTGAGTTAACCAATGAATCATCTCGCACAACCATATGTTGTTTAATATTATAGCGTATTGCCACGCCAAATAAAAACCCAACCAAGCATAATATTGCCATGACCAAAGGCGCGTATCCGCCAAAATTCTGGCTCAAAATAGGGCCTAAGATTAAAAACCCACTGCCAATTATAGATGCCAATGGGGTAATGGTCGCCCGCCAAAAATTGTTATTTGCCAAATGAGGTAAGAATAAAATAGCGCCAACCAATACTGTAGAAAATATAATAATAATATTGATAACCATATAATGTTTCGGCAGCGAAATTAAATTTTAGGTAACTGTGAAAATCATGCTGTTAAAAGGCGATAATTCTACAGGGCGACGTGAATTGCAAATCTGGATTTATCTGATAAAAGTGAACATGACCAGTCTCTTTCGCCGCTAAGTTGTCACAACCTATTGGGCTAATATTGCCGAGAGACGCTCACTAGTGGGCGTTTTAATGGTATTTACCAGCCTGAGACAGATTTAACTTCTAGGAAGTCATCAATGCCCCAAATGCCGGCTTCGCGGCCATTGCCAGATTGTTTATAGCCACCAAATGGCGCGCCTGCGCCGCGTGAATGGCCGTTAATTTCGACCATGCCGGCACGTAGGGCTTTGGCCACGCGGTGTGCCTTGTCTTTATCTTGTGTTTGCACATAATGGGTCAAGCCATAGAGGCTGTCATTGGCGATTTGCACTGCCTCTTCTTCGCTATCAAACGGGATGATGGATAAAACCGGGCCGAAGATTTCTTCTTGGGCTATGCGCATGTCATTACTGACATCGGCAAAAATAGTCGGGCGGATGTAATAGCCACGGTTAAGGCCTTGCGGGCGACCGAGGCCACCGGCGACGAGTTTGGCGCCTTCGTTGATTCCAACTTCGATTAAGTTTTGGATTTTATCATATTGCACTTGCGATACGACGGGCCCTAAATGGCTGCCATTTTCGGACGATAATTTGACCGGGGTATTTTGTGCATATTGCGTGGCTTGTTTGACCGCTTCGTCATATCTGCCGCGCTGCACCAACATACGGGTGGGGGCGTTGCAGGATTGACCACTATTGTTAAAGCATTGTTCCACGCCGCGTTGAACGGCTTGTTTGTCGGCATCATCGAAAATTACATTTGCGCCTTTGCCGCCTAGCTCTAATGATACGCGTTTGATGGTTGGGGCCGCCGCTTGTGAAATTAAAACGCCGGCACGTGATGAACCAGTGAAGCTGATCATCTGGATGTTTTCATGGGCGGAGAGTTGTGAGCCAACACCGACGCCATCGCCATTGACTAGATTGAACACACCTTTGGGGAAGCCGGCTTCATCCATCATCTCGGCGAATAGCAATGATGAAAGGGGCGCAATTTCGGACGGTTTTAGCACCACGGTGCAACCCACCGCGATGGCGGGAATGACTTTGAGAGTGACTTGGTTCATCGGCCAATTCCATGGCGTAATGAGGCCGCACACGCCAATTGGTTCCATGAAAATTCTATCATTGGGGGCGTGGTCGCCTAACATGCGCTCGAATTTTATTTTTTTAAGTTCGACTAGAAAATCGGCAATATGGCCTGTGCCACAGCCGGCTTGTGAACCCATAGCAAGGTCGATGGGGGCGCCCATTTCGATGCTGATCATTTTGCCCATTTCGGCGCGTCTAGCTTCGTAAATGTCGGATAGTTTTTCGATTAATTTGATGCGTTCTGCATGTGGGGTGGCGGACCAACTAGGGAAGGCTTTGTTGGCAGCGGCAACCGCGGCATCGGTATCGGCTTTATCGCCTAAAGATATTGTGGCGCAGACCTCTTCATTTGCGGGATTGATGACATTAAAATCATTTTTCACCTGCGGCAGCACCCATTGGCCATCTATATAGAATTTTAGGTTTTCAATCATGATTTAAGCCTTTGTTTGTTAAGCCAGTTTTAAGATTTTGGCGATTGCATTTTGGGTATTGGATGTTGGTCTTATTGTCATCTTCACTCAATCAGAGCGTAACCATGAACCAAAAATCTATCTTATGCAACCACGGAAATCTATTCCATAGAAGCTGACGATTTATAGTGTCCGTCTTCGGGTGCTTTGAGATAAATTGTCGTTTGAACTAAACTAGAGTTTTGTTCATCTTTGTTGATTAATTGTGCAGCATTAATTTGATGTTGCAATCTTCTCTTTTTGTTGTTTTGGCTTTGATGGTTTATTAAAGATTCTATATTTCCTATCAAAATTCAAGGTAAACATGGCAAGTCGTTACTGTTCTGCATTCAACCGCTTATAGGTTATTGGCGTGTCAAAATCTTGTCTTTCTTCTACTTTCATCAAAATTGCAGTTTCATGGGCCAGTTCAACGATGGGACGCATATTCATTGACCTGACTTTAAGCATCGCATTCATCTCATTTAGTGATGAAATCAAAACGTTGAGGGAGGTGAGGTGCCATTCACTCGGTTCTCATATGTTGTTCACGTTGTGAACGCTGCCCAACAACACAATAGTTACATATTGTGAGCCAAAATCTCTGCACCTGCCTCTGACCTGAGTTATACAGCATATGGACAGTCTGTGGCAATATGTAGCATCCAAACATTGATTTAAATCAAAGTGTTAGCTTGGGTATGCAAATAAATTAGGCTTGTCTTATGTTTTTGGACATTCAGACCAAAAATTACACTAATGAAAGATGAGTGAATTGAATTTTTTGACCTCACATATATTGCGGCTGGTAAGTCTGGCATTGTTTATTTGTTTGTTCGTTGGCAGCGGTTTTGCGGCATCCGTTGGAGAATTTCAGAAATTTCTATCTCAAAACCCTGCGAGTGAAATATTCGAAACGGCAGATGCTTATGGAGAATTGCTACATAACGGCAAAATTGCACCCATTCAAAAAAATGGAGAAATTGTTGGCTATGCATTTCTAAATACCGACTTTGTCGGCGCAATTGGTTATTCAGGTAAACCAATTGTCGTACTCGTTGCCATTGACCTGAAGGGTGTAATTACTGGCGCTAAATTATTAAAACACTCAGAGCCAATTGTACTAACCGGCATACCCGAAGCAAAAATTACTAGTTTTATTGATGGTTACAAAGGCATTGATATTATTAAAATGGCCAAGGAGAAAGGTGGCGAGCCGCCGCCGGTTGATATTGTATCTGGTGCGACTGTTACCATAATGGTGATTGACGATAGTATCAAACGCGCATCGCTGCGTGCCGCGATTGTGCTTGGTTTAAACGGTTTGGCGCAATCAAATGCAGTCAAAGCTAAAAAAACATTGATCCCTAGCGAGTTAGAAGAGTTGGATTGGACAACTTTAATTGGTGACGGTTCGGTGCGAAGGTTGAAACTTACAATTGCTGATGTGAATGAGGGTTTCAACGACCAAGGCAATCAACAAGCTATTGCGCGCCCTGAAAAAGGTGCAGACCAAGATATATTTATTGACCTTTATGCTGCGTCTTTAAATGTGCCCTCAATTGCCAAAAGCCTTTTGGGTAAGTGGGAATACCGCAATTATTTGAAACGTATAAAGCAGGGCCAAAGCGCATTTGTCGTTATGGGTAACGGGGCGTATTCATTTCGCGGTTCGGGCTATGTTCGTGGCGGTATTTTTGACCGTATACAAGTGGTGCAAGATGGTGAGGGTATGCGCTTTACTGACCGTGGTTATAAAAACCTAGGCGAGGTCTTGGCCGAAGGCTCACCTGATTTTAGGGAGGTTGCACTATTTTATGCTCCCGCTGATGCCATCTTTAATCCTGCTGATAGTTGGCGGTTGCAATTATTGGTACAGCGCGCCGTTGGCCCGTTGGAAAAAGTATTCATCTCTTATGAGTTGAACTATCAGCTGCCTAGCCAATATGTCAAAATTGAACAACCACCTGCGCCAGCATCTGCTGCAAACAAGATTGCGCTAACTTTAGATGAAGAGGAAGCCGCAGCGCGTACCGCCCTTTGGCAACGTATGTGGATTGCCAAAAAAGTTGATGTGGTTATTTTAGGCATCGCCTTGGTGTTTTTAACTTTGTTATTCTTCTTGCAAGATCAAATGGTTAAATATCGTGGCTTGACCGATTGGGTCAGATGGGGCTTTTTGGCATTCACTTTATTTTACATTGGTTTTTATTTACAGGCACAACTTTCGGTGGTCAATGTTCTGGTGTTTATCAACGCCATGGTGTCTAATTTCCGCTGGGAATTTTTCCTCATGGAGCCCATGATATTCATCCTGTGGTGCAGTGTTGCCGTGGCATTGATATTCTGGGGGCGTGGCGTTTATTGTGGTTGGCTCTGCCCATTTGGGGCCTTGCAAGAATTTTTAAACAAACTTGCTCGGTTGCTCAAAATTCCACAAGTTAAAGTGCCTTGGTGGCTGCATGAGCGCCTCTGGCCGATCAAATATATTATCTTTTTGGGTCTGCTCGGCATGTCATTCTATTCAATGAATACAGCCGAACATCTGGCCGAAGTCGAACCGTTTAAAACCGTCATCATCTTAAAAATGATGCGTGAATGGTGGTTTGTTCTGTTTGCAATGGTGCTGTTATTCATCAGTTTATTTGTCGAACGTTTCTATTGTCGTTATATGTGCCCATTGGGCGCTGCAATGGCTATACCCGGCAAAATATCTATGTTCAATTGGCTCAAACGGTACCGTAATTGTGGCGACCCATGCCACGTGTGTGCCACCGACTGCATGGTGCAAGCCATTGATCCATTGGGTAATATAAACCCTAACGAATGCATTCATTGCATGGGTTGTCAGCAAAATTATCACGATCACAAAGTTTGTCCGGTCATCATCCATCAAGACACGCGGCTGCGAAAACGTGCCAAACAAGCTGGCAAACCTATTGCCAATCTTTCGACATCAGACGATGCCGTAAAACCAAAAAAAACCCGCTTAAACATTCCACGTCGGTTGAATAAAGAACGAGACATTGATTCATCTGAATTGGACTGAATGAGCAAAAACATTGGGCTAATTTCATATGCTCGATAAACCAAGGAGACGACAAAATGACAGAAGAAATTAAAAAAACAGGTGTATCACGCCGCGCCATGCTTGGGGGTTCGGCAGTGGCTGCGGGCGTTGGTTTAATGGGCGCTGCTGGCATGTTAACCACCACAGCACAAGCCAAAACCGGCGCAATGGGGGACAACGAAGTTCACCCCGGTGACCTGGATGAGTATTATGGTTTTTGGTCTGGCGGGCAATCTGGCGAAGTGCGTATAGTTGGTGTGCCATCTATGCGTGAGCTAATGCGCATTCCAGTGTTTAACCGTTGTAGCGCAACAGGTTGGGGACAAACCAACGAAAGCATTAAAATTCTCACAGAAAATATGTTGCCACAAGAAAAAGAATTTTGGAAAGACAAAGGCGGCTTCCCAATGAACGGTGATACCCATCATCCGCATATGTCATTTACCAATGGCACTTATGATGGCGAATTTATCTATGTGAATGACAAAGCCAATACACGTGTAGCGCGTATTCGTTGCGACATTATGAAGGTAGATAAGATTATCTCCATTCCAAATGCTGCTGACATTCATGGTTTACGCCCACAAAAAGTGCCAAAAACCAACTATCTATTTGCCAATGGTGAACATCGTGTGCCACTGCCAAATGATGGCACTGTGTTGGATGACCCGAGCAAATATCACGCTATTTTCACTGGCATCAATGCGGTGGAAATGGAAGTCGCTTGGCAAGTGATTGTTGATGGTAACTTGGACAATGTCGATGCCGATTATACTGGCAGATATGCAGTTGCCACATGTTACAACTCTGAAGAAGGCGTAAACCTCGAACAAATGACATCTGCCGAGCAAGATTGGGTGGTTATATTTGATATTGAGGCGATTGAAGCTGGTGTTAAAGCTGGCGACTTTAAAGTCTATGATGGTGGTGTGCCTGTTCTGGATGGCCGCAAAGGTTCTAAATATACCCGTTATGTGCCCATTTCAACTAGTCCACATGGTGTGAATGCCGCGCCTGATAGAAAACACATCATGATTAACGGCAAACTATCGCCAACAGTCAGCGTGTTGGATGTGACTAAATTTGACGCTTTGTTTAAAGATCAAATCAAACCACGTGGCGTTGTGGTTGCCGAGCCTGAACTAGGCCTTGGCCCATTGCATACTGCTTTTGATGGCCGTGGCAATGCCTACACAACCCTATTCTTGGACAGCCAAATTTGCAAATGGAATGTTAACGATGCCATTCGTAAATATGCTGGTGAAGATGTTGACCCGATCATTCAAAAATTGGATGTGCATTATCAACCAGGTCATAACCATACAACTATGGGTGAAACCCTTGATGCCGATGGCAAATGGCTTATTTCATTGAATAAATTCTCTAAAGATCGGTTCATTAATTGTGGCCCGCTGAAACCAGAGAATGATCAATTGATTGATATTTCGGGTGATGTGATGAAGATCGTACATGACGGCCCAACATTTGCCGAACCGCATGATTGCATCATGGTGCATCGCTCTATCGTAAACCCTTTAAACACCTATGATCAAGAAGATGTCATGTTTGCTGAATTGCAAGCTCAAGCCAAAAAAGACGGTTGGGATGACATTGAAAGAGCTGATGGTGTGATCCGCGATGGCAATAAAGTACGTGTCTATATGTATTCAGCTGCGCCGAGTTTTTCTATGGAAAAATTCACTGTTAAGCAGGGTGATGAAGTGACAGTGATCATCACTAATATTGATTATATTGATGATTTAACTCATGGTTTCACCATTTCCAATTATGGTGTGGCGATGGAAGTGGGGCCACAGGCCACAGCTTCAGTCACCTTCACAGCCGACGCACCAGGTGTGCATTGGTTCTATTGCCAATGGTTCTGTCATGCTCTGCATATGGAAATGCGCGGTCGTATGTTGGTTGAACCTAAATAGGTTACAAAATCTATGTTGAATAAAATATCATTTTTAACAATGAAGGTAGCGAAACTTGTTTTCGCTGCCACTTTTGCTACGATTTTTTGCAATGTTGCAGCGGCGAAAGACATAAATATCAGTTCGAATTTACAACAAGCTATTGATGATGCCCAAGTGGGCGATCGGCTTGTTTTGGCAGCGGGTACTTATTATGGCCCGATAAATATCGACAAAAGCATTAGCATTGTTGGCACAGAAGATACCATCATTAAAGGTAATGATGTTGGCAATGTGATTACGGTTACCGGTTCACATATTTCTTTATCAAATTTTACCGTTACGGGCAGCGGATTGTTACTTGAAACCCAAGATTCTGGAGTATTTTTATCGAAACAAGCCTCGGATATTGAAGTTCGAAACCTTAAAATATTAAACAATTTAATTGGGGTTTATGTATGGGGTGCCAAAAATGCAATTGTTGCTGACAATGTCATTCGTGGGCGGCAAGATATGCGCGTTAACGAGCGCGGCAATGGCGTACAATTGTGGAATTCGCCAGGTGCAATTGTCGAAAATAACGACATTCAATTTGGTCGCGACGGCATTTTTACCACCACCAACAAGAAGAATATTTACCGCAATAACTACATACATGAAGTTCGGTTTGCCATCCATTATATGTATACCAATGACAGCGTGGTTGAGAACAATATTTCAGAAGGCAATACAATTGGATTTGCCATAATGTTTTCAAAAAATGTTAAGGTGATTAACAATAAATCGATTGATGATGATGACCGTGGCATTTTGTTTAATTATGCCAATGGCGTTAAAATTATTGGCAATCAAGTGTATGCAAAAAACAACCCCAATGCAGCAAATAAGTGCTTATTCATCTACAATAGCAATGGCAATGAAATTAAACAAAATTATTTTGCGAATTGCGAAATTGGCGTGCATTTTACCGCAGGATCAGAAAAAAATATCATTCAGAATAATGCATTTGTTAACAACCAGACACAGGTTAAATATGTTGGCACAAAATGGATAGACTGGTCAGCCGACGGGGTGGGTAATTATTGGAGTGATAATTCGGCTTTTGACCTTGATGGAAACGGCATCGCCGACAATTTATACCGCCCGAATGATTTAACTGACCAGATTTTATGGCGCTACCCTGCGGCAAAATTACTCATCAACAGCCCTGCGGTTCAGGTGTTAAGGTGGGCTCAATCGGCTTTTCCTGCATTACACCCCGGCGGTGTTGTTGATAGTGCGCCGCTAATGAAAATACCTACAAATGTAGGGATAAGTAAAAGTGAGTGAACAGAATTATGGGTAATATTCCGACAATTCGGCTTGAAAATGTTTCGAAGCTATATGGTGATAGTTTTGCTGTAAAAAACATTAATTTTTCGATTGCACAAGGTGAATGCTTGGCCTTAGTGGGGCATAATGGAGCCGGCAAAACAACGCTCATTAAACTGGTTTTAGGTCTTTTACAGCCCAGCTCTGGCGAATTGTCAATAATGGGCGGCAGCCCACAAGATACAAATTTTGATAAGCTGCGCGAAGATATCGGGTTTCTGCCCGAGCAGGTTTTGTTCCAAACCAATATGACGGGTCGTGAAATGTTGAAGTTTTACTCTCGGCTTAAAAACGCTAAATTAAACCAAATTGATGGCTTATTTGAGCGCGTAGATTTATTGGCTGCTGCAGACAATAAAATTTCGACCTATTCCAAGGGTATGCGGCAACGTTTGGGCTTGGCGCAGGCATTAATTGGCCATCCGAAAGTTCTGATTTTGGATGAACCGACTTCGGGGCTTGACCCTTTGTCGCGCCAAACCGTTTACAGCATTATTGATGAAGAGAAAAAAGCCGGAGCCACAGTATTTGTGTCGTCTCATGCCTTGACCGAACTAGATAACCGCATTGATCGGGTTGCTATTCTAAATAAAGGTGAGCTTGTTGCCATAGATAGTATTGAAAATTTGCGTCGCGATATTGGGCTAAAATCAATCATTAGAGTTTCGGCCAAGCTTCAAGAGATAGAGACCATAAGTCAAAACTTTATGTCAAACATTCTTAAACTTGAAGCCAATAAAAACCAAATTTTATTGGCTTGCCCGCTTGATGAGAAACCGATTTTGTTAAAGGCGTTGTTTCAGTTGAACCTTGATTTATCGAATATTGAAATTATCGACCCTAGCCTCGAACAGGTGTTTATGAAATACACTTTAGACACTGAAAATACCAATGAAGAGATTGCTGCAAATGGATAAAGTTCTGACATTGATTTTTAAAGAAATTCGCGATGGTTTCCGCAATCGTTGGGTGGTTATGATTACCGTGGTGATGGCATTGTTGGCGCTGACATTGAGTTTTTTGGGTAGCGCGCCGATGGGCGCAACGAGCATTAGCCCCTTGGCGGTGACGGTGGTGAGCCTGTCATCTTTAAGCATATTCTTTATACCCCTCATTGCGCTACTTCTGGCTTATGACAGCATTGTTGGCGAGGCAGAGCGCGGTACATTGACTTTGTTATTGGTCTACCCGATAAGCCGAAACCAAATTATAATTGGCAAATTTATCGGGCATTTGATTTTACTTTCTCTTGCTATTCTCATTGGCTATAGTGCCGCCGGTTTGGCAATCGCATTAAGCTCCGAGACCCATTTTTTAGAACATAATTGGCAGAGTTTCATCATGTTGCTTTCATCCTCAATTATTTTGGGTGCGGTGTTTTTAAGCGTCGGCTATGTCATTAGCGCAGGCGTGAAAGATCGTTCAACTGCCGCCGCCATCGCCATTGGGGTGTGGTTGGTATTTGTACTTTTATACGATATGGGATTATTGGCCATTTTAGCCGCTGATAGCGGCCAAATTATGGGTGCAGAATTGGTAAAATGGTTAATGTTGGTCAACCCAACGGATAGCTACCGAATGTACAACCTGACTTCTACAAATGAAACTGCATTGCTATCTGGCATGACAGGGCTAAGCGCTGAAAATAAAGTCAGCGATTACATATTGGGGCTTATCATGTTGGCGTGGATAGTCGCTCCGCTGAGCCTTGCCGGGTTTATACTAAAAAGGCGGGTTATATGATAAAATTTAGAGCTAGTCTTTTACTCATCATGAGTTTGTTATTATCATCATGTGGTGAGGAAATGGTTTTGCCGTTACCCGAAAAAATGACCAGGGACTCCATTGGTTTTTATTGTGCGATGATTGTAGCTGACCACGCAGGCCCTAAAGCTCAAGTGTTTGAAAAAGGCAAAGAAAAATCTTTATGGTTTTCGCAAGTCAGAGATGCGTTTGCCTACCGATCCATGCCCGGTGAAGCACAAAATATTTCGGTTATTTATGTGCATGATATGGGGCAGGCGACAAGTTATGATAAGCCGCAAGTTGATGGCATATGGATTGAAGCGAAAACTGCATTCTATGTGATTAACAGCCAAAAACGTGGAGGTATGGGGGCTCGCGAGACCATACCTTTTAAACATAGAACCGACGCCGAAGAGTTTGCCAAAATACATAAAGGCATTGTGGTGGCATTTAGTGAAATTCCGTTAGATTATTTATGGGGAGATGAAGGTGAATATGAAACCAACTAGAAGGCGTTTTATTTGCATTTCGGCAAGTGTAATTGGTGTTGGTATATTACATGCGAGTGGCGTACAAGCCGCAGTTCAATCATCAAAACTATATGAATGGCATGGCGTTGCAATGGGGGCATCGGCACAAATTTCCCTATATGCGCATAGTGAAACACAGGCTAATAACCTATTTCAAAAATGTGAAAATGAAATCACACGTGTTGAAAACCTATTCAGCCTATTTAAGCCAAACAGCCAAATTTCGCAGTTAAATGCAAACGGTGAACTGCCCAACCCAAATTTTGAATTTGTTGAATTGTTATCACGTTGCAAATCCTATGCGCAAATTACCAAAGGTGCCTTTGATGTCACCATTCAACCGCTTTGGAAGCTTTATGAAAACCATTTTGCCAATTCGTCTGCTGAATTGCCTATGCAAGCACTCAATGATACACTCGAACTCATTGGGTCAGATGGCATTCAATTGAACGCAAACAAAATCTTATTTTCAAAACCCAAAATGGCCATCAGCCTAAATGGCGTTGCGCAAGGATATTTAACCGATAAAATTACCAATATTTTGCAACAAGCAGGTTTTGAAAACATGCTTGTGCATATGGGTGAGACTTATGGCTTCGGCCAACATGATGATGGGCGCCAATGGCGCGTAGGTATTTTGTCGCCCCAAAATCGAGGTGAAATTGTGAAACAGGTGGAGCTTAAGAACCAAGCCATTGCCACATCTGGTGGATATGGCAGCCCATTTTCAAAGGGTGGGCATCATCATTTATTAAACCCCAAAACAGGTTTAAGTGCCAATGTTTATGCCTCAGTTTCGGTGGTGGCTGAAGACGCTTTGACAGCCGATATGTTGTCGACGGCATTCTACATCATGCAAATGGATCAAATAGAAGCCATTTGGAATAAGTTCCCGCAATTGAAAAAGGCTATTTTTATAGACTTTAATGGCGACATTATCGAAAAACAAGCTTAACAAAGGAATATATCATGCCAGGTTGGACACAAATTTTACTTGTGGTTATTTTAGTTTTTTTACTATTCGGCCGCAATAAGTTTTCAAGTTTTATGGGTGACTTTGCAAAGGGAATAAACGTCTTTAAGAAAGAAATGAAAGATGTTCATGAGGATAATGAACAAGTTACACTTGAGCAAGACAGAACATCTGATCCGGTAAAGCATCTGGCAGATGAAACGAAACAAGCAATAAAATTGAAGCCATAATTATCATCTGATGACATGGTTTGATATCATGCGACATCATGGCGATGTCACGCTTTCGTGCCGCTCCATGTTCTCATTTAAGCGGCGATTTGTGCAAAAGCCAATGGGCTTTTCCAGCCTAACGCAGAATGCCTTCGCCTAGGGTTATAGAACCCATTGATATATTTAAATATATCAATTTCTGCCAGATATCTAGTTTGCCTTGTGTGTCTCTATATTAGTTCAACCTTGATGGTCTTGAAGCGCAAGTATCCGTTCAGGCTTATAAAGAAAGAATATGGATGGTCTAGCTCCTTTTCGATTCAAAAAATCCAACGGCATCAAACCGTGACAGGAGCAATATTGACCAATAGCTAATGACTTTAAAACTAATGTATCTGAATGCGGAATATCCAATTGGGAGGGGGAGGCGCTCTCTTGTCCCCTTAAGAGCGCCAGTCTTTGCAATCTGAGGGACAGATGCAGAGACAGGCATGTTTAATAACTTTTTAGTCACTAGTCAATTTAGCAAATGGTCTAATAATCAAAAGTATTATGTAAATTTTAGGCTAAAAAAGGCGGCTGATATGAGATGACTAGCCATAAATAATTTTCGAAAATGCTATAAGTCTGCGCCGCCGCGTGGGTTTTTTCCTGGAGTGGAACGGTGGCAGTAAACAATAATACAACTATAGTTTACAGAATCACTTATTACTTCTAGATTTATTCAAAATTATTTTTGGAGAATCGATATGGCTGATGAACAAGAAAAAACTGAAAAAGAAATCAAGACAGATTATAGGTTGTTAATATTTGGGGCTGCGGTTGTAGTTTTGCTGTGGGCTGCAATGGCTGCATATGTTTATCTCGGTTTCAATTTTGGTATTGTCAGGCTAGATGAAAATGCTATTGGACCAATGGGTGATGCCTTCGGTTCGCTGACTTCCTTGTTCACTGGTCTGGCGTTCATTGGCTTAATTTGGACAATCCTTCAACAGCATACTCAATTAAAAACTCAACAGATTGAATTAAAAAACAACACTGAACAGTTGCGATTGCAGCGTAAAGAACTGAAACTTCAAAGAGAGGAGACAGCTAGGTCAACCGAACAGCTGGAAGGACAAAGAGAAGCTATAGAATTGCAAAATTTACAGAATAGGTATTTTGGGCAATTACAAATTTATAATTCGAAGCTTAACAATATTGAACATATAGTTACTGAATACACTATAGTTAAAACGTTAAGAGGTGTGTCAGCTGCTCAAACGCTTACCGTAGTTTCTGACCATTCTGAAGGCCACCTACGGAAATTCTCAATTTCTTCTTGTAACAAAGCAAATTTAGTTAAACACTTCGCAAATGACATTTATAAGTTCAATTACAAACTTGATTTTATTCCTCATAATTTAGTATTGATCTGCAAGTTGGCAATATCGCTCGATTCTCTAACCGATGATAAAAGAACCGAATACATTGATGAATTGCTCTCAAGTTTAAGGCAAATTGAACTTCGGATATTATTTGTTCATCTTAATAGTGAAGATAAACTTGGTTTAATAGACAGCGTACTGAACATTATAGAATTTGAAAATTAGAAATCTCAAAGAGAAAACATGCAGTTAAACTGAGACGAAATATTTATATAAAAACCACATTGCGACAAATAATGAAGCAGATGCAGAGAGAACGTGGAGACTCCAGCTAATAAGATAAAGAAGTTTTTTACCTAAATATTCACCTCTATATCTGTTAACAAATTTACGAGCAGCTATTGTATTTGGGTTTTTCTTAGCTGGTTTGTCTTGCTACTCAATCCAATCAAACAGACTGCCCGTATTATCTCGAGCGTGAATGTAAAAAGAAAGACTGGCATCATCATTAAATAGTTTTTTGAACGCTTCTGTTTCCTCAACTTCAATTTTTAAATAGTAAGTTAAATTATTAAAAACCTCTCTTGAATAATTCTTCTTCCGATCAAAAATAAAAAGTTGAAACCATAAAAAAAACCAAACTATAATTAATCCTGAAATGATCAGTAATACTTTATCGGAATCGACATCTGTAACTCCGATTATTGGGATCGTTTCAATTGAGACTTCAAGAAAAATTGAAGCTAACAATATAGATGCTAAACCCGCCAATTTTGAATGTCGTTTTGTAGTTCTTTCGTCAAATAATTGCACCTTCAACCTCCATAAAACCCCGACAATAGCCACAAAGTAATGAGTCGACAAGGCAATCAGGTTGGACGGTCAGGGGCTTATAAACCATCATTCGCGGCTCCGGTTGAAAGGCTGTGAAGACTTGGTGCGGCTGGTGGTGGTAAAAACCCGTAATTATTAGACGCACAAGATAGGCTGTTTAGGCAAAGAGAGCGGCAATGATGAGTGATAATGCCTATCTTTTGGGGTTTTCTAGCATTTGGTGTTTACTTGGTTCATCACCATTAATGATGGAAATGACCATTTTGCCGAGTGCATAGCCAGCGCTTTTAAAGCTTTCTTCAAATACGATGAGGTCGGGGCGAAAGCGATTGAGTAGATCGAAGGTTTCTTTGGCAACTATATCGACATCTTTGCCGATAACCCGCCCGGAGGTTTCGACCGCGGCGATGGCGGCCATGGCGCTATGCGGACTGGCACAAATTATGCCATCTAACGGTTGTTTAGACATCATGATGCGCAAGATTTCGGCTTCGATTTGATTGGCTGTTGAGTCGGTATTTATATTGCGAATCGGCACCTCGACCAAATTGTGTTTTTCCAACTCTGTATGAAGTCCTTCTAACATATGGGTTGAATAGGTCATAAAATTTGGCGGGGCTATAAGCCCTATTTGTTGGCGACCTCGTGCAGTCAAAGCTGCAACAGCAGATGCGGCATAGGCTTGGTTATCATAATCGAAATAAGCATGTTCTAGCCCCATATTTGTGCGGCCATGGGTAACAAATGGAAATTTCTGCTCGGTTAAATAGCGTACTCGGGGGTCATTTGGTTGGGTACGTGAAAGTATGATGCCATCGGCCGAACCAGTTTCGACCACATATTTTACTGGGTCGAGCGGATCTTGATCGAGATTATAGGGTGTGAGCACCAGATGATAGGTGGTTTCGCCGATGGCTTTGGCCAAACCGTTCAGCATAGAAGCGGTCATGCCCATCACTTCTTCTTCGGTATTTAGGATGATGCTGATGACGTTGGTTTTGCCAGTGCGCAGCCTAACGCCTGCACGGTTTGGCCGGTAACCAATTTGTTGCGCCACCAAACGCACCCGGGCTTTGGTGGCTTTGCCAATGTCTGGAGCGTCGTTTAGTGCGCGCGAAACGGTGGTGACGCCCAAGCCGGTTATATAAGCAATGTCTTTAAGTGTGGGGCGGCCACCTTTGCGCTGTGGTGCGACGATGCCAGCGGCTTCGGTGGTTCCAATGGCTTCGGCAGTTCCAATGGCTTCGGCGGTTCCAATGGCTTCGGCGGTTCCAATGGCTTCGGCGGTTCTGTGGCCATCAGTTTGTGCGGTGGAAATATCTGGATTAGGTTTGCCAGCATCAAGTTCAGCACCTGATGGGCGCGCTGCCGAATCGGTAGTTTTTGAACCACCACCGTTAACCATGTCGTCTGTTTCTGCGCTCATATTGCAATTATCGAGCCTATAAATAAACCGCGATACCTCTGCCTTTTTGCCCAAATAAGGAATATATAAAGTAAAGGTTTGCATATTTTTTGTCTATTGGGAAGCAATAACTGTAACGTTACAGTTATTGGTGAGAAACTGGTGTTAGCCAAGGTTTTATCCACATTTTAAAGATGTAATAAAGAAAGTAAAAAAATCGTTTGTATAGCCTAAGATATGGCTACAGCAAACGTTTTGGGGAGGGTTAACAATGGTAGTTAATAGATGTATAAGGCTATTTTTGGGGCGGTTTATGCGGTATTTTTACCCCCTAAAATAAATTTGTTGATTTTATAATTTGCTTGGTCTAGCTTAAAAACTGTAACGATTTAGATTTACACATTTAAGTGATTAAATTTTTACTCATAATGAATAAAGTAAGATTGATACGATATATAGAGGGAGGATCCTATAATGAAGTGTCGTTTTTTAATAGCTGCTGCTCTAGCAGCTTCAGTAGCAGTTCCTGCTACAGCAACTGAACTTGAAGTAACTCATTGGTGGACATCTGGCGGCGAAGCTGCTGCTGTTGCCGAATTTGCGAAAGCATTTAATGCAGGTGGTGACACTTGGATTGATGGTGCGATTGCTGGTTCTGGTGGTGTTGCGAGACCAATTATTGTTTCACGTATTATTGGTGGTGAGCCTATGGGCGCCACTCAATTGAACCATGGCCGCCAAGCTGAAGAGCTTATCGAAGCTGGTTTGATGACAGACCTTACAGATCTAGCTGTAAAAGAAGGCTGGGCTGACTTTGTAAACCCAACATCTTTGCTTGATGCTTGTACGGTTGATGGCAGAATTTACTGTGCTCCAGTGAACATTCACTCATGGCAGTGGAT
The DNA here is from genome assembly GCA_013214705.1 of Hyphomicrobiales bacterium. GTDB lineage: Bacteria > Pseudomonadota > Alphaproteobacteria > Rhizobiales > OSC116 > OCS116. The sequence goes on along the minus strand of JABSRZ010000005.1, from coordinate 316,822 downwards.
TTGGTTGAGCCATGCAGCTTATGAAAAAGCTGGCGTTCCTGTACCAACTAACTGGGATGAGTTTACAGCTTCTGCCCCTGCACTACGTGCTGTTGGCGTTGTACCTTTAGCTATGGGTCAACAATCTTGGCAAACATCTGGCGCGTTTGGCGTGCTAACTGTTGCTTTGGCTGGTCCTGAAGTTTGGTTAAAAGTTGTTAAAGATAAAGACGTAGACACCGTAATGGGCCCAGCATACACAGCTGTGTTTGAAGCTTTTGGTGCTGCACGTCAACTATCTGATGGCGCTGATATTCAAGATTGGAACCAAGCAACTAACATGGTTATCACTGGTCAAGCTGGTGGTCAAATCATGGGTGACTGGGCGCAGGGTGAATTCCAAGTGGCTAACCAAGTTGCTGGCGAAGACTATACATGTCTTCCAGGTTTGGGTGTGAACAAAATTATCTCTACTGGTGGTGACGCGTTCTACTTCCCACTTGTTGATGATGCTGACATCAAAGCCGCTCAATTGCGCATGGCTTCACAGTTAATGTCTAAAGAAGTTCAAGTTGCGTTTAACTTGAAAAAAGGATCTCTACCGATCCGTGGTGACGTTGATTTAAGTTCTGCTAATGATTGCATGAAGCAAGGCCTAGAAATTTTGGCTAGCGGTAACATCTTACCAGATGGCAACCAACATCTTTCACCTGATACAAATACTCAGTTAGAAGATCTAATGGTTGAATTCTGGAACGATAAGAGCATTACACCTGCAGAAGTGCAAAAAGGTTATGCTTCTATTATTGCTGATGCTGACTAATCGTTAGTTAAGTCATAATTGCTCCCGTCGATGTTTTCATCGACGGGAGATTCATATTAAATACTATATCTCTGGTTATCGCAGCCGCAGCTTGGCCTTTAACTAGATCGAGAGAGATTAAATGGAAAAAGCTTCTCGCCCTTCGCAACTATTCAGAAATTTAAGTGCCAAATTTGCTGCCATTCCGATGGTATTAACAGCGTTGGTTATTTTTGTTGGTTGTACGGTTTGGTCGTTTGTGTATTCGTTTACAAGATCAAAATTATTACCAAAACCACTATTTACAACTGAAGATTTGTTTTCGATTCCGATGCCGACATGGCTGATCAAAGACGGGTCTTTTGATGTGTATTATATCACTGGCTTTGTGACAAAAAGTTTTGTCGGCATGGCGCAGTATGACCGCTTGTGGAGCAACTCGCGCTGGCTAACGTCTATCGAAAACTTGGCATTATATGCCGGTTTTGCTTTGGTGTTCTCCTTAGTTGTGGGCTTTATTTTAGCGGCGTTTATGGACCAAAAAATTAGGTTTGAAAACACCTTTCGAACCATTTATCTATATCCATATGCGATGTCTGCCATTATCACCGGCTTGGTGTGGCAATGGATTTTAAACCCAACATTCGGCATTGAAAAAATTGTCCGCGGTTGGGGTTTCGAGAATTTTGAATTTGCGCCATTGCAAAACCCAGATTTGGTGATGTTCGGCATCCTAATTGCTGGTGTGTGGCAAGGCACTGGTTTTATTATGGCCCTGATGTTAGCGGGTTTACGCGGCATTGATGAAGACATATGGAAGGCTTCGCGTATTGACGGCATCCCCATGTGGAAGACCTATATTAAAGTTGTGATTCCGATGATGCGACCGGTATTTGTGACCACATTGGTGCTGATTACCGCCGGCATTTTGAAAGTTTATGACTTGGTGGTGGCTCAAACTAATGGTGGCCCAGGCTTGTCTTCACAAGTTCCGGCCATGTATGTTTATTCCTATTTATTCACGGCACAAAATCTGGGTCAAGGCCTCGCGGCATCTACCATGATGTTGCTGGGTGTATTGATTATTTTGATACCGTGGACAATTATTGAATTTGGGGGCAAGGAAAAAAGATGACCGCTATTGATGTAAATATTGAGGCTGTGGAGCCTCGTGGCACCAAGCCCAAAAAGGTTTTATCGAACCGAAATATTATGGTTTATGGCGTGTTGATTGTGGCCGCTATTTATTACCTTATTCCGCTTTATGTGATGATCATGACTTCGGTTAAAGGCATGCCCGAAATTCGCATGGGCAATATATTTTCGCCACCGGTTGAAATTACCTTTGAGCCATGGGTGAAAGCTTGGGCACATGCCTGTACAGGTTTGAATTGTGATGGTTTGAGCCGAGGTTTTTGGAATAGTGTGATGATCACCGTGCCTTCGACTATTATTTCTATCCTCATCGCTTCGGTGAATGGTTATGCCTTGGCAAATTGGAAATTTAAGGGTGCAAATGTATTCTTTACCATTCTAATTTTTGGCGCGTTTATACCTTACCAAGTTTTGATTTACCCTATTGTGCTTCTGCTTAGCCAAATTGGGCTTTACACAAAATTGGCGGGTTTGGTAATCGTTCATACTGTATTCGGTATGCCGATATTGACCTTATTGTTTAGAAACTATTTTATCTCATTGCCTGAGGAGCTGTTTAAAGCCGCACGGGTTGATGGTGCAGCTTTCTGGGGTATATTTATAAAAATTATGTTGCCGATGTCATTGCCTATTTTTGTGGTGGCGATTATTTTGCAGGTAACGGGTATTTGGAATGATTTCTTGTTTGGGGTGATTTATACCAAGCCGGCAAATTACCCTATCACCGTGCAGCTGAACAACATTGTGAACTCAGTGCAAGGTGTAAAAGAGTATAATGTGAATATGGCGGCGACTATGCTGACGGCGATCGTACCGTTGGTTGTGTATTTTGTCTCTGGTAAACTATTTGTCCGCGGTATTGCTGCTGGCGCCGTGAAAGGCTAATTGAATGAATAAATCTATTGAAGTTAAAGATCTTGATCTTGCGTTTGGGTCGGTAAAGGTTCTCAAAAAACTGAATATTGACATATTCGAAGGCGAGTTTTTGGTTTTGCTTGGCCCTTCTGGTTGCGGTAAATCGACCTTGTTGAATTGCCTAGCGGGTTTGCTCGACATTACGGATGGTCAAATTTTTATCGATGGTAAAAACGTAACTTGGGCTGAACCTAAAGACCGTGGCATTGGTATGGTGTTCCAATCTTATGCGCTATACCCGCAAATGACGGTTAAAGGCAACTTGTCTTTTGGGCTTAAAAACCAAAAAGTATCTAAAGAAGAAATTGCCAAGCGCATTGCTTATGCTGCCGATATTTTGCAAATTGAAGACTTGTTAGACCGTAAACCTGCGGCTTTATCTGGCGGTCAACGCCAGCGTGTGGCCATTGGCCGTGCCTTGGTGCGCGAGGCCAATGTATTTTTGTTTGACGAGCCATTGTCTAACCTTGATGCCAAATTACGGGCTGAGTTGCGGGTTGAATTAAAACGCTTGCATAACCGTTTGGGCAACACCATGGTGTATGTAACCCATGACCAAATTGAAGCGCTAACCTTGGCTGACCGGATTGCGATTATGCGGAGTGGCATTATTCAACAATTGGATGACCCGCATACAATTTACAACAAACCGACCAATTTATTTGTGGCTGGCTTTATTGGTTCACCTTCGATGAATTTTCTAAAAGGTGAAATTACTGACGGCGGCAAAGCGTTTAAATTTGGCAACACCACAATGTCATTAGACGGCTATGATGGCGGTAAATTAACCGATGGCACCGCTATTTTGGGTGTGCGCCCAGAATATACGACGGTAGACACAACCGGCATTGCTGGCAAAACATTAGAAGCTGTGGTGGATTTGGATGAGCCGATGGGTTCTGACAGCTTGTTATGGCTGACAGCTGAAGGCCAAGCTATGTCTGTCCGAATTAAAGCTGAAGACATTGTTGACAAAAAGACTGTTGTTCATCTTAAATTTGATATGACCAAAGCATCATTATTTGATGTGAATACAGAACAGCGTATCTAATTAACAATTGGATTTCTATATGTTAGATCTCTCAGGAAATTGGACTCTGCGCGATGCGCAGGGTTCGCACTCGGTTCAAATGGCCATTCCGGGGGATGCAATCTCGGCATTGTTGGCCGCTCAAAAAATTGAAGACCCGTATTATGGGCGCAATGAATATGATGTGCGTTGGATAGCCGACCTCGATTGGACAGCGTCGCGCCGCTTTAACTTTGTGGTTGAAGCGGGTGTCCGTTATGATTTTGATGTCTCGCAATTAGACTGTGTGGCGGATATTAAACTTAACGGTGTGGCCATATTAAGCGCCCGCAATATGTTCCGATTTTTTACCGTTGACGTTACTGATGTTTTGAAGGATGGCGACAATGAAATAGAGATTTTATTTCATTCCAATACCAAAGAAGCCACCCGTTTGCAAAAACTGCAGCCTTACCCTGTGCCGTATCAAAAAGGCAATTGCGACATAGCTGATGGCAATATGTTGCGCAAAATTCAATGTGATTTTGGCTGGGACTGGGGCGTGGCTTTGGCACCATTTGGGCTTTATGGCAACATTAGCATTCGGCCGGTAAGCGTTAGAATTGGCCAAATTTGTGTGGATCAGCACCATGTTGATGGCATGGTTAAGCTAGAGGTGAAAGCCAAAATTAGCGGCGATGTAAGTGGCCAAGATTATTGTTTTGAATTTGACGGCCAAGTAATAAATGGCATTAGCGATGGCAGCGTTGTCAGTGCTGAATTTAATATTAGCAACCCTAAAATTTGGTGGCCAGCTGGCTCTGGCGAACAGCCTTTATATGAGTTAAAGCTTAAAGTCGGTGACTGGCAAGAGGTTAGAAATGTTGGTTTGCGCACCGTAGAGCTTGAGACTTTGGATGATGAAGCGGGCAAAAGCTTTGCGTTTAAGGTCAATGGCAAAAATATTTATATGCGCGGTGCCAACTGGATTCCAGCCGACGCATTGCCATCTAACATTAGTGATGAAAAAACCTTAGACCTGTTGCAAAGCGCAGTTGATGCCAACATGAATATGATCAGGGTTTGGGGCGGCGGCCGCTATGAAGCGGATTCATTTTACGAGGAATGCTCTAAACTTGGCTTGTTGGTGTGGCAAGATTTTATGTTTGCTTGTAACATTTACCCCAGTGATGAAGAATTTTTAGCCGAAGTGGCGGCGGAGGCTTGCGAGCAAGTTGCCAGATTGTCCCACCATGCCTGTTTGGCATTATGGTGCGGTGACAATGAATTGGTTGGCGCGTTAACTTGGTTTGAAGAAACTTTAAAAAACCGCGATTTATATCTTGTTGGTTATGACCGGCTTAACAGAGTGATTGAGCAATCGCTTAACAAGACGATTGACAACGCGGTTTGGTGGCCATCCAGCCCGTCATCTGGCCCGATGAATTTTGGCGATGCATGGCATGATGATTCATCCGGTGATATGCATTATTGGTCGGTATGGCATGAGGGCAAGAGTTTTGATAATTATTTGAAAATCAACCCGCGTTTTTGCTCTGAATTTGGCTTTCAATCCTTCCCATCGATGAACACCATCCGCACTTTTGCGTCTAAAGCGGATATGAATATTGCCTCTCCGGTTATGGAGAGCCATCAGAAAAATGCTGGTGGCAACGCGCGCATCGCAGAAACCATGTTCCGTTATTTCCGCTTCCCAATTGGGTTTGAAAATTTTGTATATGTGAGCCAAATACAGCAAGGTCTGGCGATCAGAACCGCTGTGGAATATTGGCGCTCGATAAAGCCGCATTGCATGGGCACATTATACTGGCAGCTAAATGACGTTTGGCCGGTGGCCAGTTGGGCCAGCCTAGATTATGGCGGCGACTGGAAATTGATGCATTATATGGTCAAGCGTTTTTACCAAAGCGTGGCGGTGTCTATTATACCCGATGGGGATTTGTTGAAAATTCAAGCTGTTAATGATTTGCATGAAAATGTGAAACTAGATGTTGAGCTTAGCTTAATTGCGTTAGATGGAACGACCAAGCTGCTTAACAATGTGAGCGGCAATGTGGGGCCTGATGCGGCCAAGACATTGGCCACAATTAAAACCGCTGATATAGATGCTGATCATATTTTAGGTTATAAATTTAACGCCTCTAACGGTATGCAAGGCGCTGACCATTATACGCCTGTGGCTTATAAGGTTTTGGATTTAAGTGACCCTAAAATAACATTTACAACCCGCATCGACAATGCTAGTGTTATCGTTAATATAAGCAGCGACTCATTGGCATTATTTGTGACTGTAGAGGCAGATGTGGCTGGCCGCTATAGTGACAATTGCTTTATGATGACCAAAAATGACGAATGCGAACTGGTGTTTACGCCTAAAGATGGCACAACATTGGCGGCGCTAAGAGCGGCAGAAAAATCTATTGTGGTTCGTGATTTATACACAAGTACATATGAGACTTAAACAAGAGTGAAGATATGAAACGTTCAGAAATTAATGAAATTATACGTGAGAGTGATGCGTTTATCCGCTCGTTTGGTTATATCATGCCGCCGTTTGCCTATTGGAGCGCGCGGGAATTGAAACTACGTGTCGCCACAGATAGCGCCGGTATTTTTGACAACCGTTTGGGGTGGGACATTACCGATTATGGCCAAGGTAATTTTAAAGATTTGGGCCTGTTTTTATTCACCACGCGCAATGGCAATGACGTCAATATAGCCAAGGGCATGGGCATGTTATATGCCGAAAAAATTATGATTAGCCGTGAGCAGCAAATATCGCCAATGCACCGGCATAATAAAAAAACCGAAGACATTATAAACCGCGGTGGTGGGACTTTGGTGATTGAGTTATTTAGCGCCTTTGCTGATGGCTCTATAGACCCTGACGCTGACGTGCATGTTTATACCGATTGCCGCCGCCGGACATTAAAAGCCGGCACCCGCCTAGCTTTAGCACCGGGCGAAAGTGTGACCTTAGAAGTGAACCATTGGCACGCCTTTTGGGGCGAGGGCGGCGATGTGTTGATTGGCGAAGTTAGCAATGTGAATGATGATGTGACGGACAATATATTCCGTGACCCGATTGGGCGTTTTTCAACCATATCGGAAAATGAAGACCCGTTACATTTACTTGTATCTGATTATGACAAATGGCTTAAATAGCTGTTTTCATTAATAACTTGGCCGCGTATAGGCCCAGAATGGCTGAGATAGCCTACCTTAATGGCCGGAAAAGGTCTCAATAAAAAACCTAAATAATGTGCCTGAGAGGGCATGCTACTCGACATAAATTAACTTTAAAAAGAGATGAAAATGACTGATTTTTCTTACCAATTATATAGCTCACGTAATTTTCCACCGTTGAGCGAGACTTTAAAAATGCTTGGCCAATTGGGTTATAAGCAGGTCGAAGGTTATGGAGGCTTATATGCTGATCTTACCGAACTTGAAGCTTTAAAAGCTGACCTAAAAGCCAATGGTTTGCACATGGCAACTGGCCATTTTGGCTTTGAAATGGTGCGTGATGAATCGGCTCGGGTGTTGGAAATTGCCAAAGAGTTGAATATGGAAGGTATATTTGTACCAGCCATACCCGCAGAAGAGCGCCAAAAAGACGCGGCCGGGTGGCGGGCATTTGGTAAGGAACTTGCCGCTGCTGGTGCGCCATATTGGGCAGCTGGTCTAACATTTGGCTGGCATAACCATGCTTTTGAATTTGCGGTTACCGAAACTGGTGAAATGCCCTTAGACCTTATTTTAGAAGCCGACGAGCGCTTGGCGCTAGAATTTGACGTGGCATGGGGGGTGATTGGCAAACAAGACCCTATCGCTTGGATTGAAAAATATGCTGACCGCATCGTGGCTGCGCATGTAAAAGACATTGCTCCGGCAGGTGAATGTACCGACGAAGATGGTTGGGCAGATGTTGGCCAGGGCACTATGGACTGGAGCGGCATTATGGTTGCGCTGAAAAAAACCAACGCTAAATATTTTGTGATGGAGCATGATAACCCAAGTGACGCAGCGCGTTTTGCCAAACGTTCTATTGCCGCCGCAAAACAACTTTAATTCAAATGTGAGAGACAGGTTATGAGTGATATTGGTGTAGGAATTATTGGCTGTGGCAACATTAGTGCTGCTTATTTACGGCTTAGCAAAATGTTTAAAAATTTGGAAATTCGCGCGGTTGCGGATTTGAATTTTGACGCCGCAAAGGCGCGTGCCGAGGAGTTTGGGGTGGATGCCCGCACGGTGGATGAGTTATTGGCATCTGACGACATTCAGATGATTGTGAATTTGACCATTCCTGATGCGCATTACCCGGTTACCAAAAGAATATTGGAAGCTGGCAAACATGCGTTTAGTGAAAAACCTCTGGTATTGACTTTGGAGCAAGGCGAAGATTTACGCGCCATTTCTGAAGCCAAAAACCTGCGGGTTGGCTGCGCGCCAGACACTATTTTGGGCGGTAGCCACCAGCTGGCACGCAAAAAAATAGATGAAGGTTTGGTTGGTAAAATTATTGCCGGCAGCGCCCATGTTATGAGCCAAGGTATGGAAAGTTGGCACCCCAACCCTGACTTTTTCTTTTTGCCGGGCGCTGGCCCGATGTTAGATGTTGGGCCATATTATGTGGCCAATTTGATTAACCTCATTGGCGCGGTGAAACGGGTTGCGGCTTTGACCACATCACCAACCGAAACCCGCACTATAGGTTCGGGTGACCGGGCTGGCGAAACCGTGCCGGTTAAAACCCCGACCAATATCCACGCTTTGTTAGAATTTGAAAATGGCGCGACCATCACTTTGTCTACAAGTTGGGATATAAAATCGCACCGTCATGCCAATATGGAGCTTTATGGCACTGAAGGTACGATTTATGTGCCTGACCCTAACTTTTTTGGCGGGCAAGTGGAATATGCCATGGCCGATGGTGAGATTAAACCTGTCGAAGCTTGGGACCACCCATTAGGTGTGCCAAACCAAGAGAATAACCAGGGCGAGATGATGGCTAACTACCGCACCGCCGGTTTGGCGGATATGGCATCTGCCATTGTGGAAGGCCGTGAGCATAGATGCTCTTTAGAGCGGGCTTTGCATGCGGTAGATGTGATGACATCTATTTTGAAATCTGGTGAAACTGGGCAATTTGTGGACATTAAAACCACATGCACTCAACCGGCTCCACTGGGAATAGAAGAAGCGCAAGCGCTTTTAAAGTAAGCTCAGGGCTGTTGCATGCAATAATCACCCGCGCCAAGGTCAAAAAAAACTTGATGGTGCGGGTGGAAACAGTCTAAGATATATTAACGTTATTATTAGGCATATGAAATGTCGATATTGGATGCTAAATCGGTTGTATGCCGCGGTTGGCATATGTTTTAACCATAGGAATTGAAAAATGACTTATACCCCCGCAGAAGACCGTTATAGCAAGATGAAATATGCCTATTGTGGCAATTCCGGTTTGAAATTACCGCTTATATCGTTGGGCCTTTGGCATAATTTTGGTGGCGATACCCCGCATGAATTAAAGCGTGAATTGTGCCGTGCCGCGTTTGATGCTGGCATCACCCATTTTGACTTGGCAAATAATTATGGCCCACCCGCTGGCTCGGCCGAAACCGCATTTGGTGAAATTTTGCGCACCGATTTTGCCGGTTACCGCGATGAATTGGTGATTAGCTCTAAAGCTGGTTATGAAATGTGGGATGGCCCTTATGGCGAATGGGGCAGCCGTAAATATTTAATTTCATCTTGCGATCAATCGCTGAAGCGTTTGGGTTTGGATTATGTCGACATTTTTTATTCGCATCGTTTTGACCCCAATACGCCGTTAGAAGAAACTATGGGCGCATTAGATAGCATTGTAAGAGCTGGTAAAGCGTTATATGTTGGTATTTCATCTTATAGCAGTGCCGATACCAAACGCGCGGCGGCTATTTTGCGCGATTTGGGCACGCCATGCATCATTCACCAACCTAGCTATAATATGATTAACCGCTGGGTTGAGCGTGATGGCTTGAAAGAAACTTTGAAACAAGAAGGCATGGGTTCTATTGCCTTTACGCCGATGGCGCAGGGTATGTTGACTAATAAATATTTAAACGGCGTGCCCGAGGGTAGCCGCGTCACCCAAAGCAAATCGTTGTTTCCGAGCATGTTGAATGACAAAGCCATTGCCAACATTAATAAATTAAATGACATTGCTGGCAAGCGTGGGCAAACATTGGCACAAATGGCCTTGGCTTGGGTATTGCGTGATGGTGGCATAACCACAGCCTTAATTGGCGCTTCAAAAGTGAGCCAAATTACCGACTGTGTGGGGGCGATTGACAATATCGAATTCAGCAAAGCTGAGCTGGCCGAAATTGATATTTATGCCAATGAGGAAGATATTAACCTTTGGGCTAAGTCATCAGAAGGCTGAACGGAATGCGGTGCTTTTTGTGCATTCGGGCGTTATGACCTCACCCAAAGCCAAACTTATGGGCTAAGTCATCAGAAAGCTGACGGAATGCGGTGCTTTTTGGCATTCGGGCGTTATGACCTTACCCAAAGCCTATTGGCTATGGGTAAGGTCGTGCCTACGACTACATCAAAAATCATCCACATTCATGAGTTGGTTAGTGAATAGAGAATAGAGAATAAAAACAAGGCAGAGATAAATGATTATAAACCCCATATTGCCCGGTTTTAATGCCGATCCGTCTATCATCCGGGTTGGGGATGATTATTACATTGCGGTGTCGACATTTGAATGGTACCCGGGGGTGCAAATTCACCATTCTAAAGACTTGGTGAATTGGGAAATTATCACTCGGCCACTGCGCCGCAAAAGCCAACTGGATATGCGCGGCAACCCAGATAGTTGTGGCGTTTGGGCGCCTTGCTTATCTTATGCCGATGGCAAATTTTGGCTGGTTTATACCGACGTAAAACGTTATGACGGCAATTTTAAAGATACGCATAATTATATTGTAACTTGCGAGACTATTGAAGGTGAATGGTCCGACCCAATTTATTGCAATTCATCGGGTTTTGACCCGTCTTTATTTCATGATGATGATGGCAAAAAATGGTTTATGAATATGCAATGGCGGCATGATACCGATTCAATTGGTGGTTCACCAACCGGCACCGCATTTGATGGTATTTTACTGCAAGAATTTGACGCTGAACAAGGCAAATTGGTTGGCGACATTAATAATGTATTTGCTGGCAGTGCGCATAAATTGGTTGAAGCGCCGCATATATTTAAGAAACACGGTTATTATTATATGACCACGGCCGAAGGCGGCACTGGCTATAACCATGTGGTGACTATGGCGCGTAGCCGCAACATTAATGGGCCGTATGAATTGCACCCCAACAATCATTTGATGACTGGCAAAGATGCGCCATTAAACGCTATACAACGCGCTGGACATGGCCAATATGTAGAAACTCCGGAGGGCGATGTGTACCACAGCCATCTGATGAGCCGACCATTGAGTTTGGTTGATGGTGAAAATGGTTATCATCGTAGCCCGCTTGGGCGCGAAACCGGGCTGCAAAAATGTGTATGGAAAGATGATGATTGGTTATATTTGGAAAATGGCACGTTGATACCAGATGTTGAAGTGGCATCGCCGGACAATAGCATTATGCCTCATGCTCCCCAAGCGGTGCATTGTAAATTTGATGGTGATGAATTGCCGATTGATTTCCAATGGTTGCGCACCCCGCACCCCGAACGGATTTTTGAATTAACGGGCGATTGTTTGCGCTTAATTGGCCGCGAGTCTCTTGGTTCATATTTTGAGCAGGCCCTGGTAGCCCGTCGGCAGCAGCATCTAAAATTTAGCGCCCAAACCAAGCTGACATTTGAGACTGAAACCTACCAGCAAACCGCTGGGTTAACCCATTATTATAACCGCCATAAGCTACATTTTGTCGGCGTGACCCACGATTCTAAATATGGCAAAATATTAACCGTAATGACGTGCCCGGGTGATTACCCAGAAAGCCAATTGCAATTTCCACTAACGAAAATTATACCGCTTAAAGGCGATTATGTTGAATTGCGGGCCGATGTAGACCATTGTGATTTGCAATTTTATTACAAAATGCAGGGTGAAACTGAGTGGACAAAAATTGGCCCGGTGCTTGACGCTAGTGTGATTTCTGACGAAGGTGGCCGGGGTGAGCATGCCTCATTTACTGGCGCATTTATTGGCATGGTGGCGTTTGATACCAGCGGCCGCGGCAACACAGCCGACTATGAATATTTTAACTATACTCCGCTTTAAGCGGCAACTAAAAAACTAAAAAGGGAGATAAAAATGGCAGGATTGATTAAAGGCCCAGCGTTGTTTTTGGCACAATTTGCAGGTGACGAAGCGCCGTATAATAATTTACAAAACATCACAAAATGGGCGGCAGGCTTGGGCTATAAAGGGGTGCAAATACCCACATTTGACCCGCGTTTATTTGATTTAGATTTGGCAGCAACCAGCCAAACATATTGTGATGAAGTGAAAGGCATTTGCGCTGACGCTGGTTTGGAAATCACCGAACTTTCGACCCATTTACAAGGCCAACTTGTGGCCGTGAACCCAGCCTATGACGCGCAATTTGACGCATTTGCGCCAGAACACGTGCATGGCAACCCCAAGGCACGGCAAGAATGGGCGGTAAATCAAGTGATAAACGCTGCCAAAGCCAGCAAAAATTTAGGCTTAGATGTCGCGGTTTCATTTACTGGTTCGTTGGCGTTTCCCTATCTATACCCATGGCCACAGCGGCCTGAAGGGTTGATTGAAGAAGCGTTTACCGAGTTGGGGCGTCGCTGGAAGCCGATTTTAAACGCTTATGAAGATGCTGGTGTTGACCTGGCTTATGAAATTCACCCGGGTGAAGACGTGTTTGATGGCACAACTTTTGAAATGTTTTTGGAGGCGGTTGATGGCCATAAACGGGCTAACATTCTCTATGATCCCTCGCATTTTGTGCTGCAACAGCTTGATTATCTTGCCTTTATCGACATCTATCACGAACGTATTGCGGCATTTCATGTTAAAGATGCCGAGTTTAATCCGACCGGTCGCCAAGGGGTTTATTCTGGTTATGCCAGTTGGATTGACAGAGCTGGTCGTTTCCGCTCTTTGGGCGATGGGCAGATTGATTTTAAAGGCATTTTCTCGAAATTATCGCAATATGGCTATGATAGCTGGGCGGTGTTAGAATGGGAATGTTGCATTAAAAGCCCTGAACAAGGTGCTGCTGAAGGTGTGGCGTTTATCAATTCACATATCATCGAAACCACGGACAAAGCCTTTGACGACTTTGCCGGAGGTGCGCCAGACAAGCAAATGTTGCGCGACATGATGGGCATTAAATAGGATTTATTATGACAAAATTTGAACCCATTCGTTTGGGCATGATTGGCGGCGGGCAGGGCGCATTTATTGGCGCAGTTCACCGCATTGCAGCGCGCATTGACGGGCAGTTTAATTTGGTGGCTGGGGCTTTGTCATCTAACGCCGAACGGGCTTTGGCCTCGGCCTTGGAATTGGGCATTGACGCTGAGCGGTCTTATGCCTCGTATGAAGACATGGCGGTGGCCGAAGCTGCCCGCGCCGATGGCATAGAAGTAGTGGCGATTGTGACCCCCAACCATATGCATGCTGGCCCGGCAATTGCATTTTTAAAAGCTGGCATCCATGTGATTTGTGACAAGCCCTTAACCTCGACCATTGAAGAAGCGCGGTTGCTTGAAGCTGTGGCCAAAGCCTCGGGTAAATTGTTCATTCTTACTCATAATTACACCGGTTACCCGATGATCCGCCAAGCCAAAGACATGGTGGCAAATGGCACGCTTGGTGAGGTGCGGATGATACAGGCCGAATATGCGCAAGAATGGCTTACCGAACCTGCCGATGCTGACAATAAACAAGCCGCATGGCGCACCGACCCAAAACGTTCTGGCGTGGGTGGTTGTGTGGGCGACATTGGCACACATGCGTATAATTTGACCCGGTTTGTGACCGGTTTGGAGCTTGATAGCCTATCTGCCGACATTGACGCATTTGTTGACGGCCGCCCGCTTGATGACAATATCAACGTGATGCTGCGCTTTAAAGGCGGGGCAAAGGGTATGTTATGGTCTAGCCAAATTGCGGTGGGCAACGAGAATGGTTTGAGCTTGCGGGTTTATGGCACCAAAGGCGGTATAGAATGGGCGCAAGAAAACCCCAACATTTTATATTACACGCCATTTGGCCAGCCGAAGCAGATTATAACCCGCGGTGGAGTGGGTGCATCTGAAAGTGCCAATGCCGTAAGCCGCACGCCCGGCGGACACCCCGAAGGATATTTGGAAGGTTTTGCGACCATATATAATGGGGCGGCTAAATCTATTCGTTTGGCGCGAGGTGGAGAATTGAACACAGGCATGTTGCCAACCATTGAAGATGGCGTCGAAGGTATGCAATTTATAATGGCGGTGGTCAACTCGTCGGCACAGAATGCCAAATGGTTGAGGCTTGAAGACCAAGGTTAAGGTAAAGCTAATTAGTCGGCACTCAGTAAGTGCCGACTGGTGGTGGAGACGCTAAAGCTCATCGACGGGTAATTTAGCTAGACGTTTTTGTCTGATGAATTTGCGGATGGTTTTTTGTAGCCACCAAATTAACGCCATCGCCAATAGTACAGTGAGCAAGGACAGTATGATGTTCTCGGTCATAATTAATATTGTGGCATCCCAAGTTTCGCTAAGGCCGAAGATTTCGATGCCGATGGCAGAAAGATAACCGATTACAATGAATTGTGAAATGGCGATGATGGCGCTAGAGACTGAAGCCAAAGTATAGCGGAAATAATTTAACTTATAGGTACCTGCCATGGCTTGCGCCACCCAAGACACAGGGCCTAAAAAGCGTGAGGTGAATACAAACCGCGCGCCATATTTTTTGATCATTAATCGCCCCCGAGCAATGAAGCGGCGGCGTTTTGGACTTTTGAAGCGGCTGAAAATTTTAGTGCCGTATAGCCGACCAATAAGATAGGAAGATTGGTCGCCTAATATTGCACCCAAAAATACCAAAAATACTAAATTCCAACCTTTGCCAGAGCCAAGCTCGAACCCGGCTAGCAGAAATGCTGGCTCGCCGGGTATAAAGAAATTCACCGGAAAAAGCGCATCGCCATAAGCGACTAAAAAAGTAAGCAGGGGAATGGGCAGGTCTGTCAGATCGGCCATTTAAGAGCTGTTCTTTGTTTTGTTGTTTTGCGGTTTGGCATGATGACCAAATTGGTATTTTATTTGGTCTTTGGTAATTTCGCCAAAAAAGAAGCGCCGGATATTGGCTATGCCCCAAGTGAAAAGAATTTTAGCATAACCCTCTTGCTCAAAGCGGCGCATATCGAAAATAAAAGTCAGTGGTATCATTTTGAATGTGAGGCTTTTTTGTTTGGTCATTTTAACCGCATATTCGCAATCTTCACCAATCTTAATCTGTTCGTTAAACCCACCCACTAGCGTGTGAGCATTTTTGGTGGAAATAACACATGCGCCAACAATGGTCGGGAAGATCCATTTTGTGAACCATAGGCCTAAATTGACAATTGCGGCGGTGGCGCGGTTGGCAAAACGGCCGGTTTTCATATCCATATATATGCCCGCTACGTCGATATTTTGGCCATCGACAATGTTAAGCGCGGTCTCTATGAAATTGGGGCGTAGGCTGGTGTCAGCATCTAAAAATAATAACCGTTCATATTTGGCGGCTACAGCACCGGTGTTGCGGCCTAAACTTGCGCCGCGTAATTTGTTTTCAATAATTTGGAAATGTTTGAAGTCGTTAGTAAATTTTGTGGCGATGTTAACGGTATCATCATCACTGGCGCTATCGACAATGATGACCTCAAAATCTGCAACGGTTTGCGCTTTTAGGTCATTTAAAATATTTGAAATGGTAAATTCTTCATTGAGCGTGATGATGACAATGCTGAGTTCACTCATAATATATTCCTAATATTGAAATGATTTTATTGAAGAATATATAGGGTGGATAGGCGGTAAAGTCAAATTATTGGGCCATTGAGTTGAAAGTTTTTAGCGCGTTCTATTTTCAACAAACTTAGGGTTTTTTAAACAGAACTAAAAAAATGACTCCGGTTATTGTGTTAACTAATTTTTGTTTTGAAATTGGATTGTTGTGTAGCCGCCCTTGCTGTTATCAGAAGATTTTGAAACTGTTGGTGTATTGGCGATTGATCGGAATATTTGGTTGGCCAAATGCCGCTAAATAAGCGGCTTGTGAGTTGGAAAAAATGCATTTTGCAACAAGTTCATATTGTGTCGGCAAGTTTACAAGGACTGACATTTACTCCTGCGTATAAAATTTAATTCGTGACCAAGTGATTGGACTTAGTTTGGCAAAATATTCGGCGAAAGAATTGTTGGGATGGTTTACATTTCGATTTGTGGCATAGGCATATGGTTAAACAGGGCAAGATGCGGGAGTGGAATTTGAAGCGGCTTGAATAGATTGAAAAAGCCACATTGTTTGGTGGTTTTTATAGCTTATAATATTGGCCAGATTGATGTTTTTTGACCAATATTGAATGGTAATTTTGACACATAATGCCATTGTGTTGCCAAAAAAGCGCTGGAAATTCAGCAACTTATTAAGGTTTTGTTAACGGTTTGAAATTGGGAAATTATAAGTTACCTACGGAAACATTGTGATATGAATAATCATATCAGCGGTTTAGGCATAGATTAACAGAATATTACCGCTGCTTGTTTGCTGGCGAGCGGTGCATTATGCCAGCAACACCGTTTGGGGCGTTGGCGACAATATAAAATTTTTTAAAACCCCAATATGGCCGCAGATGTAGCCCAACCGAAAATTTGCCGACATGGCCATCGTAAACCATTGGTAACATTAAAAAATACTTTTATTTTCTGAAAATTGGTTTGAGACTCCGATGTGAGGAGCCATGCAATGCAGAAACTATGGCATAATATTGGGAAAAAATTATAACCTTCTATTGCCAAATATCTGGTTTGAAGCTAACACTGATAGCCTATAAAAAGCTATGTTGGCTCGCGGGTTAACAAATGTGAAATTACGGCCTAAATGGCAAAATCTGAGGTGATTATTATGAAAAATACGCTAGAAAATAGACAGAATATTTATGCTGAATTGGGCCTGAATTCGGAATTAACATCCGGTGGGGATATGGCGGTATATACGCCGATTGACGGGCAAAAAATTGCTGATGTTAGCGCCGATAGCGCTGATAATATTGACGAAAAGTTAACTATGTCGGTTAAGGCTTTTAAGCAATGGCGAGAAGTGCCAGCGCCGCGCCGTGGTGAGTTGGTGCGTATTTTGGGCAATATTTTGCGCGATAAAAAGCAGGCTTTAGGGGCTTTGGTTGCGCTGGAATGTGGCAAGATATATCAAGAAGGTTTGGGCGAAGTTCAGGAGATGATTGATATATGTGATTTTGCTGTTGGGCTTAGCCGCCAGCTTTATGGCCTGACCATAACCTCTGAACGGCCGCTGCATAAAATGCGTGAATATTGGCAACCGCTTGGCCCTGTCGGCATTATATCCGCGTTTAATTTTCCGGTTGCGGTGTGGTCGTGGAATACAAGCCTGGCGTTGGTTTGTGGCAATAGCGTTATTTGGAAGCCATCTGAAAAGACACCGTTAACCGCATTGGCTTGCCAAAATATTATGCAATTGGCGATGGATGAATTTGCCAAAGATGGGCAAGGCGCAGCACCGCAAAATCTTACGCAGGTGATTATTGGTGAACGCGAAGCGGGCGCGCAAATGGTGGCAAGCCGCAAAGTGGCACTAATTAGCGCTACCGGCAGCAGCGCCATGGGCAAAATTGTGGGTGCAAAAGTGGCCGATAGATTTGGCAAGTCTATTTTGGAACTTGGTGGCAATAATGCGATTATCGTCGCGCCAAGTGCCGATTTGAATTTGGCGTTTCAGGGTATTTTATTTGGCGCGGTGGGCACTTGTGGCCAACGCTGCACATCGACCCGACGGATATTTGTACATGCCGATATATATGACACATTGGTGCCAAAATTAAAAGCCGCTTATGGCCAGATAAAAATTGGTGACCCGCTAGATGAAGACAAATTGGTCGGCCCCCTCATAGATGCTGATGCTTATAAAAATATGCAGGCGGCGCTGGGCGTGGCGGCACAAAATGGCGGGCAAATATTGGGTGGAGAGCGTATATTAGAGGCACAATATCCCGATGCTTATTATGTGAACCCGGCCATTGTGGAGTTGAGCGCGGCTGATGCCAATGTAAAAACCGAAACTTTTGCACCGATTTTATACGTGTTTAAATATACTGAATTGGACGATGCCATCGCCCGCCAAAATGACGTGCCACAAGGTTTATCGAGCGCGATTTTTACCCGCGATGTATTAGAAGCCGAAATATTCACCTCGGAAACCGGTAGTGATTGCGGCATAGCCAATGTCAATATTGGTACATCTGGTGCTGAAATTGGCGGCGCATTTGGCGGCGAAAAAGAAACCGGTGGCGGCCGCGAAAGTGGTTCTGACGCTTGGAAAGCCTATATGCGGCGGATGACATCGACATTAAATTATTCCAAAGAATTGCCATTGGCTCAGGGCATTAAATTTGATTTGGAGGGCTAAATGGCTTATCTGCAAAATTGGGACAATAAAATTCACTACAGCGATATTGAAGATGCGAAAATTGCTGCTGACGTGGAATTGCTAAATAAAGATGTGGCTTTGTTGGCGGACGATACTGCTGTTTTTACGGCTCATTTGGATGCAGACAATTTGCCGGAATGGGATGCTGAAATAGCTATTAAATTGGCCGAGGTTTTTGCAAAAATTGACCTAATTTCGCCACGCATTCATAATTTATCGGTTTATGTGCAAAGTGTGGCAACCATTGACAGCGGCAATGTTGCGGCCAAAAAGCTAATTTCGGTAACCCAAAACATTGGTGCGGCCATCGGCCAAGCCTTTGCGCCAGTTATGGTGTTTTTAACCCGGGTGTCTGACGGTTTTATTGATGAATTATATAAAACTGAATTCATCGAACCGTTTAAATTTAAAATCGATTATGGGCGCAAATATAAAGACCAATTGCTAAGCGTTGAGCAAGAAAACCTGCTGACCGCAATGGCGCAAAATGGCCTGCAAACTTGGGGCAATTTATATAATGAGCTTTCAGCTAGTTTAACCGCTGAGGTGAACGGCCAAACGTATGGCTTGGCAAAAATATACAATATGCAATCTGACACTGACCGTTCTATCCGCGAGCAAGCGTGGCGCGGCACGCAACAGGCGTGGAGTGGCCGGGCTGAAACCGCGGCGGCGATAGTAAACTCGATAAATGGTTGGCGCATTGAAGAGCGCAAAAAGCGTTCGGTTATTACTGAATATCATTATTTAGATGAGGCGGTGCGCGATAGCCATGTGAGCCGCAAAACTTTAGATGCGATGATGAGCGTGACTTATAAACGCCGCGACATTGGCCACCGAGCCTTGGCCGGCATACAAAAACATTTGAAACTAGACCAGCTTAAACCGTGGGACTTATCGGCCCCAGCGCCAGTGAGCAAGGCGGCCACATACACTTATGATGAAGCGATTGATTTAATTGCCAAATGTTTTAGCGCCTTTAACCCCGAAATGGGCGCATTTGTGGTGATGATGGCCGAAAAAGGCTGGATAGATGCCGAACCGACCGACACCAGACGCACGGGTGCTTATTGCACCGGGTTTAGTGAACCGCGTGAGCCACGGGTGTTTATGACTTTTGAAGGCACGATGACCAATGTGACCACATTGGCGCATGAACTTGGCCACGCTTGGCACAATTGGGTGATGCGCGACATGCATGATAGCCAGACCCAATACCCGATGACATTGGCCGAAACCGCCAGCATATTTGCCGAAAACTTAGTGCGCGATTATTTATTTAGCCATGCAAAGGATGATGATGCGCGGTTGTTGATAGGCTGGAATGACGCCGAAATGGCCACCGCAATGTTAAACAACATTCCGGCAAGGTTTGATTTTGAACGTGAACTGGTAGAGGCGCGGCAAACTGGGTTTGTGCCAGAGCCACAACTTGTCGAGCTGATGCAAAGCGCGTGGGGCAAATGGTATGGCGATAGTTTAAGCGAATATGACCCGTATTTTTGGGCGACAAAACTGCATTTCTCGATATCGGGTATGGGGTTTTACAATTACCCGTATTTATTTGGCTATTTGTTCAGCTTGGGCGTTTACCAGCAAAAAGACGAATTGGGCAATAGGTTTAACGACTTATATACCGGTTTATTGCGCGACACCGGCAGCATGACTGCCGAACAAGTGGTGATGAAACATTTGCAAAAAGACATAGAAGGTGAAGCTTTTTGGGACAATAGTTTAGACATGGTCGAGGCTGCCATAAACCAATTTGAGGCGCTTGACAGCAAATAACCAATATGGTCTTCTTGCACTCTTATGCTGATTTTACAGCAGACGAGCTTGAGGGAGTGCGGGTATGGCCTATCAACAAAATTGGGACAATAGAGATTTTTATTTGGGCATAACTGACCCTAAAGTTGAGCTTGATATAGCCCAGTTGAAACAGAAAATAACCACGCTGAGCGATGAAGCTAAATATTTTGAAAACATTGTAAAAGCGGCGGTTTATCCCGACTGGAATGAAAATATCGGCGCAATTTTAGGCCGGGTGTTTAACGCACATAAAATGCTATCGCCAATTGCTGGAAATTTAAGGACGTATGCAGAATCGGCAGCGGATTTGGACGGCAGTTCGGCCGAAGCGCAAAAATATTTGGACATAGCCCAGCAGCTCGAGTCAAATTTGGAACAGGCTTTTGCACCGATAATGGGGTTTGTGGCGCGGGTGGATGATAAATTTGCAGCGCAGTTATTTGGGCAAGATTATTGCCATGCTTACCTATTTAAAATGAAACAAAAACGGGCTTTTGCCCAACATTTATTGCCGATTGCCGAAGAAAAACTGCTGCAGGCGCTGAGCCAAAATGGTTTGCACGCTTGGTATAATATGAATCAGGGTTTTTGGCGCAGCCTAAAAGTTAATGTGAATGGCAAGACCCAAAATCTAGCCGCGCTTTACAATATGGTTAGTGAGCCAAATAGGCCGACTAGGCAAAAAGCTTATGAGGCCATTCAGACCGCATGGCAGAGTGTAAAAGAGCCGCAAGCGGCGGTGTTAAATGCCATAACCAGTTGGCGTATAGAAGAGAATAACCGCCGATCTACCGTTCAAAACTTGCATTATTTGGACGTGGCGGCAAGAAATAATAGTATAAGCCGCCTGACTTTAGAGGCCATGATGAGTGCGGTTTATCAGCGGCGGGACATTGGGCACAGAGCCATTGGAGCGATGCAAAAACATTTGGCAATTACAAAAATGATGCCGTGGGATTTGCAAGCCAGACTGCTAGATGTGGATGCCAAACGCTACGAATTTGCTGAAGCCATAGATATTATTGCCGCCTGTTTTGCTGAATTTGACCCAGAAATGGGCGCGTTTGCTCAGATGATGGCCACGCGCGGATGGATACAAGCAGAAATGAATGAAAATTCCGCCGCTGGGGGTTATTGCGACCAATTTATAGCACCGCGCCAACCGCGTATATTTATGAATTATGATGGTTCGCCATCTAATATAATGATTTTGGCGCATGAATTGGGCCACGCTTGGCATTATTGGGTGATGCGCGACATTGACCCTGCGGAGGCTGATTACCCGCATAGTCTGGCCGAAACAGCCAGCTTGTTTGCCGAGAATTTGGTGAAACAACATTTGCTAAAAACCGCAAATGATGAGCAGCAGGTTTTAAGAATATTATGGGAAGACGCGTTGAATGCGGCGGGTTATTTGAATGAAATGGCCAGCCGGTATGAGTTTGAAAAACAGCTAAATGAACAGCGTATTGACGGTTATATGGCGGCCGATAAATTGTGTGATATAATGCAAAACTGTGCTGTTAAATGGTTTGGCGATAGCCTGGGCGGTTATGATGAATATAAATGGACGACTGTTGGGCATTTTTCGATAGCCGATACGAGTTTTTATAATTTTCCGTATATTTTTGGTTATTTAATCAGCCTGATATTGAGTGAACAAGCCAGACAAAACCCAACCAAATTTGTGATTGATTATAAGCTATTATTGCAAGATACCGGTCGGATGAGCGCCGAAGATTTGGTGCAGAAATATTTGCATGAGAATATTGAAGACCAAAGTTTTTGGCACAAAGCTTTAGATCTGGCCGAAACCAGCATTGCGCATTTTGAAAATTTGGCGGTGAAATGAAAATTCATGTTGAATGGGGTATGCGGGCATTAGATGCCGAATGTGACGCTTTGGTGATTGTCGATTGTTTAAGCTTTAGCACCGCTGTGTGCGTTGCAGGCGGCAAAGGTGCCAAAGTTTACCCGTTTGGTTTAGCGGATGAAGTGGTGGATTTTGCCAGCCAAAATGGCATTAGAGTTGCCAATAAGCGTGATCAGGGCGGGATGACATTATCGCCGCCCAGCCTAGCGAGGCTAAAACCAAATGAACAGATTATTTTGCCTTCGCCGAATGGCTCGACATTGTCGTTATTTGCTGAAGCTGATTTGGTGGTAGCAGGCTGTTTGCGTAACGCGGTGGCGGTGGCAGCTTGGTTGAACACGGCTACGCCCGAGCGGGTTATGATTGTGGCAGCAGGAGAAAAGTGGCCCGATGGCACGTTGCGCCCGGCGTTTGAAGATTGGGTGGCGAGTGGGGCAATTATAGCTGGATTAGAAGGTGCAAAAACCACCGAAGCCCTCGCCGCCGAAGCGGCTTTTAAGGCAGTAAAAAATAATCTAAAACAGCAGATGTTGAATTGTGTATCTGGCCAAGAACTTTGCAGCCGAGGCTTTGAGCCAGATGTCGCTTGGGCGGCAGATGTAGATGCTGATAATTGCGTGCCGAAATTGCATAAAATGGCTAAAACATATGCTGATTTTGGCGTGGTGGACAAAAAAATACGCCATAAAAATATTAGATATTTTATGGCGTAGAATTAATGTTGCTTGGCCACATTTGTGTGTTGCCTAAATTTATTACATTGAAAAAATGCCTTGGGCAAGAATCATTAAGCCACCAGCCACGACCACATAACCGAAATCGACCATTATGGCATAAGTTGATTTTTTAGCAAATGCGCCCATAGACGCCGTGAAAATAGCCAATGAGAATATGGCAGCCAATGCGGTTAGCAAGGCTTCGGTGGTTTGGGTGAAGCCAACAACCAGAGCCAGTAAAAACAGGCCGATTATGTTGGCACCCATGGCCAGCACCATATTCACTTCTTTATCTTCTGGCACATTTGAGCCTTCTGCCCATTTTTTGCCAAATACTTTTTGGTTAAACCAAATCATGCCTAACACAAAGGCGGCGATTGTGCCGACGATGATGGCTGTCCAGTTGACTGCATTGAATTCTTCCATTTTCTTTCTCCTTTGGTTGTTGCCTTTTATACTTCGATTAGCGGTATTAGCGCATTGATGAGCAGGTGGTCCCAGCCCATTTCGTGACGGGTTTTGTGGTCAGATTGGCCTAATTCCCACCCTGAATGACACAGATTGACGCGAGTGGTGCCGGCTGTTTCGACCAGTTCAAGTTCGAGCAAAGTTTCGGTATACGGGTTGTTGATGACCCAGGTATATACCAATTGCGCCATGCCATTTTTAGGCGGCTTTAGCTGCTTAACCTGACATTCCACCACTTCGCCTGCGCCGGCTTCTGGTGGGCAATCCATAGTGAATTTGCTGCCTTGCAAGGCTTCAAATGTGTTGGGCATCAGCCAATCGGCTATTTTTTGACTGTCGGTAAAATATGGCCAGACATCAGCTAATTTGGCGTTGATGTTGATGGATCGAATGATTTTGCCCAAGTCTGTCTCCCGCTATTTTTTGGCTAAGTCTGATTCAATTAATAGTTTGAGACCGGTTAATTTTTGGTCCCAAAATCGCTCGTAACTATTAATCCAATCCTTAATTTCTTTTAGAGGGGCGGCATTTAATTTATGCACACGGGTGCGGCCGATTTTTACTATATTTATCAGGCCGTTTTGTTCCAATATACGCAAATGGTTGGCCACGGCGGGGCGCGAAATTTCAAATTTAGACGCAATGTCGCCAGCTGTGCGGTCTGCAGCCGAGAGATAATCTAACATTTTGCGGCGTTTAGGGTCGGCAATGACCGAAAAAACACCCTGAATTCGGTAAGTCATGCCTAATTATATGTCAGCGCTAGATTACATGTCAAGATATATGTCTGGTGATGGTAAACGGCAAAGCGGTTAATGGGCGTCATTCCAATTTAGCGCAGCTTGGGCATCTACCTTTAGTGGCACATCTATTTGCACCACTGGGTTATGCGCATTTTCCATAATTTTCTTGGCGATGATTATGGTTTGTTTGACTTCATCATCTGGCGCTTCGAAAATCAATTCATCATGCACTTGCAATAACATTTTTGCCTTTAAACCGGCTTGGTTTAATGCGTTGGGCATTTGCACCATGGCGCGTTTGATGATGTCGGCCGCGGCGCCTTGAATGGGCATGTTGATGGCGGCGCGTTCGGTAAAGGCGCGGTGCATGCCGTTTTTGTCGTTAATATGCGGCATGTGACAGACGCGGCCAAATATGGTTTTTACATATTCATGCTCGCGTGCGAATTGTTTGGTGTCTTCCATATAATCGCGGATGCCGGGGAAGCGGGTGAAATATTTTTCGATATAGTCTTTGGCTTCGGTGCGGCTGATGCCCAATTGTACGGACAAACCAAAGGCCGAAATGCCGTATATAATGCCAAAATTAATGGCTTTGGCTTGGCGGCGGATCGAGCTATCCATGCCGTCAATTGGCACATTAAACATTTCAGATGCGGTGAGGGCATGGATGTCGACCCCATCAGCAAAAGCTTGTTTCATGGTTTTTAAATCGGCAATGTGAGCCAGCAGACGCAGTTCGATTTGGCTATAATCGGCAGAGATTAAGTGATGGCCAGCTTCGGAGATAAACGCCGTTCTGATCTGCCTGCCTTCTTCTGTCCGCACCGGGATATTTTGCAGGTTAGGATCGGTCGAAGCCAGGCGGCCGGTGGTGGTGTGTGCCATGGCATAGCTGGTGTGGATGCGGCCAGTATTGGGGTTTATATGGTTTGGCAAGCTATCGGTATAGGTCGATTTTAGCTTCGACAGACCGCGCCATTCGAGCATTTTAACCGGCAATTCATGGCCTTCGGCGGCCAGATCATCCAAGACTTTTGCGCCAGTTTGCCAAGCGCCGGTTTTGGTTTTTTTTCCGCCCGGCAGGCCGAGCTTTTCGAACAATATCTCGCCCAATTGTTTGGGGCTGGCAATGTTAAATTCTTGGCCCGCTAACTGGTAAATCTCTGTGGTAAGAACTGCCAATTTCTCGCCAAAAGTGGCCGATAATTGTTGCAGTTTCTCGCGGTCGACTTTGATGCCATGCTGCTCCATATCGACCAATATATTCACCAATGGCCGCTCCATAGATTGGTAGACTTGGGTGGCTTTTTCAGCCGCTAGGCGTGGGTATAAGGTTTGGAACAGCCGCAGGGTGACATCGGCATCTTCGGCACCATATTTGGTGGCCAGATCTAACGGCACATAGTCGAAGGTGATTTGAGATTTGCCGCTGCCGCAAACGTCTTTAAACGCAATGGGTTTGTGGTCAAAATGATATTCGGACAGCGCATCCATACCATGATTGGTGCGCCCGGTGTCTAGTGCCGCCGAAATGAGCATGGTGTCATGGAAGCTTTTTAGGTGGATGCTATATTTTTTAAGCACGCTAATGTCGTATTTTAGATTTTGGCCAATTTTTAATATACTGGCATCTTCGAGGAGGTTTTTCATGATGGCCATGACCACATCAAAATCTATCTGCTCGATGGTTTCATCGGTTGTTTCGGCGGCGAAAAGATCGAGTTTTTCGGACTTTATTTTATGCGCGACCGGAATGTATACGCCCTCACCAGCTTGGGTGGACAGGCAAATGCCGACAATATTGGCCTCGATCGGGTTGAGGCTGTCAGTCTCTAAATCGAAACTGACTTGGCCGCCATCGTAGATTTTGGCAATATATTCATTCAGCTTATCGAGGCTGATTATGCTTTGATAATCATCGGGCTTGACCGGCATGGAGGCGAGCTTTTGCGCACGTTTTTGGGCGAGGCTGGCCGGGGTGAAATCATCGCCAATTTTGGCTGTTGGTTTGGCTGATGTGGAGGCTTCTTTAAGCGGGATGTCGGCATCATGAGCGTTGGCGATGCGCTTAACTGCGCTGTTTAAGCCCAGGTCTTGCAAATGGTTAAGCAGTTCATCAATGTCGGGGTAAGCAAGTTTAAAATCTTGCACTTTTTCGTCTAATTCAACATCATCTTTTAGGGTTACCAATGTGCGGCTGACGCGGGCGAGGTCGGCAAATTCGATGAGGTTTTCGCGGCGTTTATTTTGTTTGATCTCGCCCGCGCGTTCTAGTAATGTGTCTAAATCGCCATATTCATTAATCAGTAATGCGGCGGTTTTAACGCCAATGCCAGGCACGCCAGGTACATTGTCGGCGCTATCACCCGCGAGGGCTTGAATGTCGATAACCCGGTTGGGGTGCACGCCAAATTTTTCCATAACTCCATCATAAGATATGAATTTATTTTTCATGGTGTCGAGCATATCGACATCGTCATTAATCAACTGCATCATATCTTTATCGGAGGTGACAAGAGTGACTTTCATACCAGCAGCCACGCCATCTTTGGCATAGGTTGCCATAATGTCATCGGCCTCGAAACCAGATTTTTCGATGGCCGGGACGTGGAAGGCTTTGACCAGCTGTTTGATGACCGGGAATTGCGGCACTAAATCTTCGGGTGCGGGGGGTCTGTGAGCTTTATATTGCTCATAAATATCGTTGCGAAAGGTTTTGCCCTTGGCATCGAATATGACCGCCAAATGGCTTGGCCCTTCGGGTGTGCGGGCTTGTTGAATAAGCTTCCACAACATATTGCAAAAGCCCGAAACCGCGCCGATGGGCATGCCATCTGACTTGCGGGTTAGCGGCGGTAAAGCGTGATAAGCCCGAAAAATAAAGGCTGAACCATCGATTAAATATAGAT
Source organism: Hyphomicrobiales bacterium (assembly GCA_013214705.1). GTDB lineage: Bacteria > Pseudomonadota > Alphaproteobacteria > Rhizobiales > OSC116 > OCS116. The sequence continues at coordinate 289,709 of JABSRZ010000005.1, read as the reverse complement.
GTGGTTTATCGGGCATAGTTTTTCCTGAAACGCGTGAATATGTTGATGATTATCATATTCGATTGCCTCAGAAATTAAAGCAAAATCTGCGTTTCTACATGTTTCAGTTTTTTTGCTTGGCACTGCGTGCGCAAACTCCGTTTGCTTGCTACGCCTAACGGCGGGCCTCAATGGCCATCTCACCAACTTCGTTGGTTCGGGGAAACCTCCTGCAACTTTGTGCAGAGTTTCTGTATGCCCGCAAGCACCCCAGTGATCCGGTGAGTGCGCCCAGAAGCCGATAGGCAAACTCTGTGGCCAACGCGCGGAGGCAAGCTGACACTTGCGGAGCAAGGGGCTGCGCACGCAAGTGCTAACAGTGAGGCTTAAGCCGAACGTATAAATGGGAGTACCCGTAAAGTCGGCAGGAGCGCCAACTGTCTATGTCTTTACAACTTCAACAGCTAGCTCAGTGGCTGCAACTCTAGCACAAAATTTCAACTCCGGAGCTTCGGCTACTCGATGAAATTTGAGATTTTATCGAGCGGAAGGCGGGCTATGTCTGGCACCATGCATTCATCTTGCGGGTAGCCGACAATGAGTAGCATATAGGGTTTTTCGTTTTTTGGCCTGTCGCATAGCTGGTTTAAAAACCCCATCGGGCTTGGGGTGTGGGTGAGGGTGGACAGGCCGACATTGTGCAACGCGGTGATGAGCATGCCGGTGGCAAGACCGACACTTTCGTTAAAATAATAATGTTTAACCTTGTTGCCATTTTCATCTATGCCATATTTTTTGGCAAATATGGCGATGACCCATGGGGCGGTTTCGATAAATTGTTTATTGGTATCTGTGCCCAAAGGCTCTAACGCTCTGAGCCATTCGGCACTGGCTTTGGTGCTGTAGAATTCTTGCTCCTCGGCCTCGGCGGCCTGGCGGATGGTGGTTTTAGCAGCAGCGTTGGAAATGGCGCAAAAATGCCATGGTTGCTGATGTGCGCCCGAAGGGGCAGTGCCGGCTGTTTTGAGGCAATTTTCTATAATTTCACGGGCTACGGCTTCGCTAGAATAATGGCGCACGGTGCGGCGTTTATTCATATGATCAAAAAAGTGTTTTGAGCTGGCAATGTTCCCATCTGGCATGTCTGGGCGGTAGCGTGCATATTTTACAAATGGGTGTTTATGTTCTGACATGTTTTATCCTCATTCTGATTTTGCTGGCAAAAAAAAGCCTCCACAATGAATATGTGAAGGCTTCAAATTGACAATCAATATTTGAACTTAAAGCACTTCGCCGCCGACTTCGCGGTTACAACCACAATTTACGCCGGTTTGGATGGCATCCAAAATGCGCAATGTTTCTGTTGGGTTGCGGCCAACAGATAAAGGGTTAACGCTTAAATGTTGCACAATATTGTCCGGGTCGACAATGAAAGTGGCACGCAAAGCGACATTTTCGTCTTTATCGCGAATGCCCAAAGCGTCCATAAATGTGCCGCCATTATCGGCAAAGCTCCATTGGTTTAATTTGTTTAAATCGGCATGTTCCCGGCGCCAAGCAAGTTTGCAAAACGCATTGTCGGTCGAGCCGCCAATAACCACGGCGTCTCTGGCATCAAAATCGTCATTCAACTCGGCAAATGCCACAATTTCGGTCGGGCAAACAAAGGTGAAATCTTTAGGGTAGAAATAGATGATTTTCCACTTGCCAGCAAAACTGCCATTAGTCAGGTCTTCAAACGCGCTTGTGCCATTTTCTTCGGGGTTATTAAAGCCCGGTTTTACGCCCACAAGCTTAAATTCGGGTAGTTTTTCGCCAACGCCAATCATATTCATCTCCAACGATATATTTTTAAAAAGGATGATTATTTGTAATTTGAAACGTTTGCAAATACAATGATTAAATGGACGCAGAGGCAAATAAAAAAGTGAGCGTAAATGAGCGATAAACCGAGCTATCATAAAGGTGATGTGAAGCAGAACGCTGTGAATATTGCTTATGACATTGTGCAAAAACAGGGTGGTAAAAAATTAACCATGCGGTTTTTGGCGACAGAGTTAGGCATTAGCCACACGGCGCTGTACCGGCATTATAAAAATAAAGACGCGGTGTTGTTGCAAGTGGCGACCAAAGGTTACACGGCGCTGATGCTTAAAATGGCGACAAGTTTAAAGCGGCCAGAGCATTCGGTAGAGCAGCAATTATGTGATGCGGCGCTGGCCTATGTTAATTTTGCCAAATATCAGCCATCTATTTACGGGCTGATGAATGGTGATTTTGCCCAAGGTGACGCGGTGAATGCAGACTTTGCGAAATTGGCCAAACAAATGTATGAAGTGCTAAAAATAGTGATTTTAAAAGGCCAAAGCGAAGCGGTGTTTAAAGCTGATGATGCCGAGAAATTGGCTTTTAGCCTATGGTCTTTTTTGCACGGCTATGTTGAATTAAGTTTGCGCAATGATGCCGGGGTTGAGGCTGAAGATGCGATTAAATTGATTGTCTCGGCCTTAAAAAACTAAAGCCATTAAATTTAAATCCACAAAAACTAAAGCCAATATGCCTAAAGCCAAGCGGTTAGACTGGCTTTAGGATGAGATTTAGTGAGAGGCCAAATCGCCCCAGACGGCTTGTAGGCGTCTATCGCGTCGGCAACCAGCGCGGTAATAGGCATATCTAATTGGGTTGGTTAGATAATAGTTTTGGTGATAATCTTCGGCCGGGAAGAAGCTCACATAGTCGGTCACTTTGGTTACAAAAACTTTGCCGAGCAGTTTTTGCATGGCTTGTTTGCTGGCCAAAGCGGCGTTTCGTTGGGCTGAATCTTTGGGGAATATAGCGGCGGTATAATGGTGGCCTTTGTCACAAAATTGGCCTCTTGCATCGAACGGGTCGACATTCACCCAAAAGGTTTTAAGCAATGTTTCGTAGGAAATGACATCGGGGTTATAAGTGACCTCGACCGCTTCTATATGATCGGTGCGGCCAGATGAAACTTGATTATAAGTGGCAGTCGATGCCTTGCCAGCGGTATAGCCAGATATGGTGTCGGTGACGCCGTTTAATTTATCGAACGGGCCTTCCATACACCAAAAACAGCCACCAGCAAACACAACTTTGGCGGTTTTGGCCGCCGCTTGCGATGCACCGAATATGATGATGCTTAGCATGATGGCGCTAAGCAGGATGGCAGCGCGATTGATGAGAATTACTTTCATATGAATGCCTTAAAAATTTGAAATATTATGCGGGTAAATTTAAAAATATTATGCGGGTTTAAAAATAATAGAAGCAGAGTTTAGGCAATAACGCAAACCAGTCGGCTGAGGGCCATCTTTAAATATATGGCCCTGATGGCCGCCACAGCGGGCGCAATGCACTTCGGTTCTTGGCCAAATGGCGCTAAAATCGGTTTTTGTATCGACAAATTTTAAATCTATCGGTTGCCAAAAACTGGGCCAACCGGTGCCGCTTTCATATTTATGTTCAGAGCTATAGGCGGCTAAATCGCACCCGGCGCAATGATAAGTACCAATTTTTTTGCTGGCTTCCATAGCGTTAGAATAAGCCCGCTCTGTGCCTGCATCGCGCAATATATCATATTGCACATCGGTTAAGCGGCTGCGCCATTGTTTATTGGTTAGCTGCCATTGGTCGAAATCGGGCAGGCTATTATTGTTGGCGGCAAAGCTAAAATATGGAGCGGTTGAAACGGCCGCGCCAGCAAGCAGGCCAATGCTAATGAAATTTCGTCTATTCATGGTTTTAGTCCTGTTATTGTCTTGGGACTATATTATGGGCATAATTTGGTTTTGACAATTCACATTTTGTCACAAAATTGTGAGTTGTAGAGAGCCACAACACCCTCCAAACGCCCCCCCAAAAAATACTAGAGTTTGGGGGGTAGAAGTGGTGTGATGCCATGGCTAACCATTATTAACCTTTATTAGCCATTATTAACCTTTGGGAGCTGCGTCCATAACCGCAACGCTCACGCGGTCTTGATATTTCACAAAATTATTGCGGAACATGATTGCTAAAGCTTCGGCCTGTTGGTCATAAGCCGATTCATCGGCCCATGTATCGCGTGGGTTGAGCAATTTGGTGTCGACATTGGCGACAGAAATTGGCACTTGTAAGCCAAAATTTTCATCTATACGCATTGCGACTTTATCCAGACTGCCGCTTAACGCCGCTTCGAGCAAGGCGCGTGTGGCTTTAATAGGCATACGGCTCCCTATGCCGTATTTACCGCCGGTCCAGCCGGTATTGACCAACCAAATATTGACGTCATGTTGCTTAATGAGTTTTTGCAACAGGTTGCCATACTCGATGGGGTGGCGAGACATAAAGGGGGCGCCGAAACAAGTGGAGAAGGTTGCTTGTGGTTCGGTAACGCCCTCTTCGGTGCCTGCCACCTTGGCAGTGTAACCCGAGAGGAAGTGATATATGGCTTGCTCTGGGGTTAGTTTGGCCAATGGGGGTAAAATGCCAAATGCGTCGGCAGTTAGCATGATGATATTTTTAGGTTGCTCACCTGTGCCAGATTTGGCAGCGTTCGGAATGGCGGTTAACGGATAAGCCGCGCGGGTATTTTCGGTCAATGAGCTGTCATCTAAATCTAATTCACGCGTTTGCGAATTTACGGCAACATTTTCGAGCACCGTGGCAAATTGTTGGGTGGTTGCATAAATTTCCGGTTCGGCAGTTTCGGACAGCTTTATGACCTTGGCATAACAGCCGCCTTCGAAATTAAACAGGCCGTTTTCTGACCAGCCATGCTCATCATCGCCAATTAATATGCGTTCTGGGTTGGCGCTTAATGTGGTTTTGCCAGTGCCTGAAAGGCCAAAGAAAATGGCGCTGCCCTCAGCCCCAATGTTGGCGCTGCAATGCATTGGCATAATGTTTTTTGCCGGCAACATATAGTTGAGCATAGAAAATACGCTTTTTTTAATTTCGCCAGCATATTCGGTGCCCGCAATGAGCACAATTTTGCGGCTAAAATCACAGGCAATGATGGTTTCGCTGCGGCAGCCATGGCGGGCTGGGTCGGCTTTAAAACTAGGCAAATTTATGATGGTCATTTCGGCAGTGAAATTGGCCATTTGCTCTGGCGTGCCTTCGCGCAACAAATGGCGAATGAACAAAGCGTGCCAAGCAAATTCGGTAAATATGCGGGTTGGCAATGTATTGGCTTGGTCTGCTCCGCCAAATAAATCTTGTGAAAACAAGGTCATGCCTTGGGCGTGGTCGATAAAATCTTGATGTAGCAAATCAAATTGTGCGGTGGTTATGGATTTATTAGCATCCCACCATACCGTGTTTTCGGTCGTCGCATCGCGCACGATGAATTTATCGGACGCGCTGCGGCCAGTGTGTTTGCCAGTGTCGACCACCAATGCACCACCTTTGGCAACAATGCCTTCGCCAAACATAACGGCCATTTGGAACAGCGCTTCTGTGCCATCATTTACATGAAGTTGCTTTAAGTTTTTAAACCCACTATTGGAGCTTAAAAGCGCGTCGTCATACCGTTCAAGGATGCTCATCCTTTGTCTCCTAACTAATATATTGGCCCTAAACCAAATATGTTTACCCAGAGGCTTTAGAATGTCATATAACAATACCAATTTGCTGAAATTGATATTAATCAACGCTATTAAAAAACCCGATTATTTCTCCCGCCCAGGAGAAAATGCCTTATCTATCATACTACAGATAGCCATGACATGAAATAGGCATAAGATATGTTGGTTAAGAGTGCAATCGTAAAATGTAGATATTGGTATTATTATGTGTGTAGGATTTTACTGTAACGTTACAGGCCAATAATTACAAGTGATTGGCAAAATAAACCGGGTTTGCATAACTTGCCTTATTTTGTTCAACTTTTGTGTTTATTGGCTATACTGAATTTAAAAATGAGGAATAATATGCCTAAAATTGCTTTGGTTGATGATGACATGAACATCATTACGTCTGTCTCTATTGCTTTAGAAGCCGAAGGGTTTGAAGTGGCGACTTATAATAATGGTGCAGATGCATTGGTTGGGTTTGAAAATAACAAGCCTGACATCGCTATTTTTGACATTAAAATGCCGCGCATGGATGGCATGGAATTGCTGCGCCGGGTGCGCCAAAATGACCAGTTCCCCGTTATATTTTTAACCTCAAAAGATGATGAGATTGATGAATTATTTGGCTTGAAAATGGGCGCTGATGATTATATCACCAAGCCATTTAGCCATAGGTTGGTGATTGAGCGGCTAAAAACTATATTGCGCCGTAGTGCCGCTAGAGAGCAAACCAAAACCAGCACAGAAACCGCTGAGGCCAGTGACAATTTGCTAGCCCAAGGCGCGTTGCAAATGGACCGAGCCCGCCATGAAGTGTTGTGGGATGAAAAACATGTGGTTTTGACGGTTACCGAATTTTTAATTTTGGAATCTTTGGCGTTGCGCCCGGGCATTGTGAAAAGCCGTGATGCGTTAATGGACGCAGCTTATGACGAACAGATATATGTTGATGACCGGACTATTGATAGCCATATAAAACGCTTGCGCAAAAAATTTAAATTGGTTGATGATGATTTTGACAATATCGAGACGCTTTATGGTGTCGGTTATCGATATAAAACCAATTGAACCACGCACTCAGCAATGTTAAGAGCCCTTCGTGACTGACGAAATAGACCCACATAATAGATGGCAGAAAATGCGGGCGCTGTGGCGCGCGTTTATCGGCTATGTTGGGTTTTCGACCATTTATGGCCGCATCATCGTGATGAATGTGCTGGCCTTGGCGGTTTTATTGTCGGGCATTTTATATTTGGATCAGACCAAAGAAGGGCTGATTGACGCCAAGCTTGAAAGCCTGATCACTCAAAGTGTGGTGATAGCTGGGGCCATAAGCGCCAGCGCCACCGAAGATGATTTGGGCGGGTTTGACTTAAGTTTTGATGATTTACTGATTGAAGACACGGAAGTTAGAATATCTCAAGAAGATTTATATTCGACCATAAATGTGCCCATCGACCCTGAGGCCGCGGCGGAAATTTTGCGGCATTCTTTGTTAAAAAAACGCACCCGGGCGCGTATTTTTGATGCCGAAGGTGTGTTATTGCTCGACTCGCGCTCGCTATATTCGGTGGGCGACATATTGACCAGCGCATTGGCGCCAATTGGCGAAAGCAAATTAAAATGGTATGACGCGGTTTGGCGCTGGGTGAAGGTGGAATATTTACGCCGCGACTTGGCATTATATAAAGAATATTCTGGCGAAAATGGCCGCAAATATTCGGAAGTGGCGACCGCATTAAATGGCGAAGCGGGCACTAATGTGCGGGTCGATGCGAGTGGAAATTTGGTATTGTCAGTGGCGGTGCCGATACAAAAATTGCGCTCGGTTTTGGGTATATTATTTTTATCGACCACCGGCAATGACATTGAAGCCATGGTCTATACCGAGCAAGTGAACCTGTTTAAATTATTTGGCATTGCCGCCTTGGTTATTGCCATATTGTCATTTATATTGGCGCAAACGGTGGCCTCGCCGATTAGAAAATTAGCCAATGCCGCTGAACTTGTCGGCAAAGACATTGCCAATGCCGATTTAATACCCGACTTTTCGAACCGCAAAGATGAAATTGGCCATTTATCTGGCTCGCTCGGCAAGATGACTGAAGCTTTGTTTAGCCGCATCGAAGCCATTGAGCGGTTTGCAGCCGATGTTTCGCACGAGTTGAAAAACCCGCTCACCTCATTGCGCAGTGCCGTGGAAACCTTGCCAATAGCCAAAACGGAGGCCAATAAACAGCGCTTAACTGAAATTATATTGCAAGACATACAACGGCTTGACCGGTTGATAACCGATATATCTGACGCATCGCGTTTGGACGCCGAACTTGCCAGAGACGAAAAAGAACTGGTTGATTTGCGCAGTTTATTGGAAACTTTATGCCTGATTGCCAACGACACCAAAAAGCCCAATGAAGCCACTATTAAACTTGAAATTGAACTGCCTGCAGCCGATATGGATGCTGGCCAAGAGCCGTTTGCCATTGCTGGACATAATATCCGCTTGGGCCAAGTGGTGCAAAATATCATTGGCAATGCCCGCAGTTTTGCGCCCAAAAATAGCCAAATTGATGTGAAGATGCGCCGCGATGATGAATTTGTATATATTGACATTGCCGACCAAGGCAAGGGCATACAAACCGAAAATGTAGAACGTATATTTGAGCGATTTTACACTGACCGCCAACATATGTTAGATGTTGACCCTGCGCTTTATGAACCCCAGGATTTTGGCAAAAATTCGGGCCTTGGCTTGTCCATTTGCAAACAGATTGTCGAGGCGCATCAGGGCCGGATTGAGGCCAGTAACATTGTGGTTGATGACAAAATTTGCGGCGCGAAATTTTCCATAATATTGCCAATATATTCACCAAAATGATGAGCCGAGCCGATGACTGAAACCACCAAGCTAATTCATGCGACCAGTATTTTTTTGGATGGCTATGGCATATTCATCTGTGGGCCTGCCGGTATTGGCAAATCGGCTTTGGCGCTAGATCTGTTAAATGATGCCCATGGGTTTGATTTTATATTGCTCAACGGCGGCAATAACTTTTTGGTGGCAGATGACCAAACCCATATGGCCAGGGACACACAAGATAGCAAGCCGTTGTTGCTGGCACATTGCCCAAAAAATATTGAAGGATTGTTAGAAGTGCGTGGCTTAGGTTTGATAAAATTGCCGTTTAGATCGCCCGCACCTATGCATTTATATGTGGAAATTATCGACAATATGCCGGCGCGTATGCCCGAGCCGAAAAACCAAACCCGCACTATATTGGGGGTTGAAATAGCTTATATCCAAATTTATAAACATGACCGGATGGCCAAAGCGCGCGTACGGGCTGCCTTATACGCGCATACAAGGGCAAAATTGGTAACTTGATGTTTGGCACTGCGTGTGCTTTTTTGCTTAACACTGCGTGCATTCACTCCGTTCATTTGCTAAGCCACTCAGCCGCTGGTCGGGGGCTGGTTCACCACCCAATCCAAATTCATTAAGCTTAGTGGGCAGGAATGTGACGGTGGATGTTTGGGTTTATTGGTTTTTATGTATTTAACGCTGGGTGGTTTGGTGAATGTCTGAATTTGTCGAGCCACCCCGTCAAAATCCAATAGGCTTTGGGGGGGGTGAAAACTGAAATTAGTGAAAAAAGCCACGAGCTTCATAATTTCTATTGATTCCAATTAAAAATAAGCTCAGAGTGAGAATTCGATAAAACGAGATGGTGGATTTTTGGATGATTGGTTTGGTGCTGGTAACTCATGGCGCATTGGCAGGCGAGTTTAGGGCTGCAATGGAGCATGTCGTAGGCGAGCAAGAACATTTAATCACCATTTCTATTGGCCCTGATGACGATATGGACGAGCGCCGCGAAGAAATTGTTGATGCTGTCAAAGAAGTTAACAATGACAAAGGCGTGATTTTATTGACCGACATGTTTGGCGGTACGCCGTCTAATTTAGCCATATCGATGATGGATATGCCCAATGTGGAAGTGATTGCCGGGGTTAATTTACCGATGTTAATTAAACTAGCGGCGGTAAGAGAAACCCTGCCATTGGCGGAAGCGGCGCTGCAAGTGCAAGAAGCTGGCCGCAAATATATATCCATCGCTAGCCAAGTGTTGGCGGGTTAGATGGATGTTTTAGAATTGCGGATTTGTAATAAACGTGGTTTGCATGCAAGGGCATCGGCGAAATTTGTCAAATGTGCCGAGCAATTTAAAGCCACCATTATGGTGTCTAAAGATGGCTCATCTGTCGACGCGCGCTCGATAATGGGCTTGATGATGCTAGGTGCATCTGTTGGTTGCACTATAGAAGTTGAGGCCAAAGGCAAAGATGCCGAAGATGCGTTAAACGCTATTTCGGAATTGGTGGCGCGGCGGTTTGATGAAGATTGCTAATATATGGCGCTTAATCGAACCACTTTTGGCCAATTATAAAGAAATGTTTATATCCTTATTGTCTTATTAAAATAGTTCTGCTATAAAATTTTCATTATTCTTAAATTTTGGAGAAAATGATGAGTTTCACAGATTATAAAGTGGCGGATATGAGCCTTGCCGACTGGGGCCGCAAGGAAATTGCAATTGCCGAAACTGAAATGCCAGGCCTGATGGCTTTGCGCAGTGAGTTTGGCACAACCAAACCTTTAACCGGCGCGCGCATTGCTGGTTGTTTACATATGACCATTCAAACCGCGGTGTTGATTGAAACTTTGATTGTTTTGGGTGCTGAAATTAGATGGTCTAGCTGTAATATTTTCTCGACTCAAGACCAAGCCGCAGCGGCCATTGCTGAAGCCGGCATAGCTGTATACGCTTGGAAAGGCCTAACTGACGAAGAGTTTGACTGGTGTATTGAGCAAACCATTAATGGCCCAGATGGCTGGAAACCCAATATGATATTGGACGATGGCGGCGATTTAACCATTATGATGCATGACAAATATCCTGAACTTATGGATGACGTGCGCGGTCTATCTGAAGAAACCACAACCGGCGTGATGCGGCTGTATGAAATGGAAAAAGCTGGTACGTTAAAAGTGCCGGCTATTAACGTCAATGACAGCGTTACAAAATCTAAATTCGACAATTTATACGGTTGCCGCGAAAGCTTGGTAGATGGCATTAAACGCGCCACTGACGTGATGATTGCTGGCAAAATTTGTGTGGTTGCTGGTTATGGCGATGTTGGCAAGGGCTCATCTGAAAGCTTGCGTAGCCAAGGCGCGCGGGTGATGGTGACAGAAATTGACCCGATTTGTGCTTTGCAAGCGGCGATGGAAGGTTATGAAGTTGTGTCTATGGACACTGCGGCCAAAGTGGGCGATATTTTTGTGACCACAACCGGTAATAAAGATGTGATCACCATTGATCATATGCGTGACATGAAAGACCGGGCGATTGTTTGTAACATCGGCCATTTTGATAGCGAAATTCAAATTTCGGCTTTGCGCAACTTAAAATGGCATAACGTAAAGCCACAGGTTGATGAAGTTGAATTTCCGGATGGCAAACGCATTATTGTATTGGCCGAAGGTCGTTTGGTTAACCTTGGATGCGCCACTGGCCACCCAAGCTTTGTGATGTCCGCTAGTTTTACCAACCAAGTGCTGGCGCAAATTGAAATTTGGGAAAATTATAAAACTTACGAAAACAAAGTATATGTGTTGCCAAAACATCTAGACGAAAAAGTGGCTAGCTTGCATTTGGCGAAATTGGGTGTAACGCTCACAAAATTAACCCAAGATCAGGCAGATTATTTGTCTCTATCGGTTGATGGGCCATTTAAAGCTGACCAATATAGATATTAAGATTAGCTTTGTAGTTTTACAGTTTGGCTTATTGAATATCGAAGTTAAATTTTAATCGATAATATAGATTTGCATAAAATTATTTATAGAGGGAGCTTTGGCTCCCTTTTTCTTTACTTTAAAGTTTGATTTTAATGGGCAAATCGATTTGTTGGCGCTAAAGTGATGTCGTTGTGTTTAAATTACCAAAAAAATCGATAGAAATTGAATAGAGACATTGAATATGGCGGAATTGCAGAAATTCTTTAGTTTAGATTATATCCTAAATTTATTTAAAAACCCGCAAGATATGGTGCTCATTCTCATCATAGGTTCTGTGATTTTAATATCTATACTATTTTTGGTTTTCCTACTTTCGTCAGAGCGTAAACGCATTGGTGAACGCAAGCAATTTGCTCAAGAAACAAAATTGCTTAACAGTAAATTGGTGCAAATAGAAACTGTGTTGGCCAGTGATGAACAGTTGTTATTTGTGTGGACAGCGCGCGACACCATGTTGGCAGGGGCAGATATAAACCCAGCATCTGCGCGGGTTATTGGCGGGTTGCAAAATGTAATTGGTTTGCCCAAAGCCGTTGCAGACATATTGAATTTTGAAAAATGGATAGAACAAGCTGGCGCTGTTAAAACCCACAAGGCCTTGGTTGAGTTGGCGCAAACCGGCAAAAAATTTACATTTTTTGTCAAAACCCGGGCGGTAGAGCGGGTCGAAATGTCTGGCCATGTGGTTGGCCATGAAATTATATTTAGGGTGAAAGATCTAAAAGAAGACCGTTTGGATTTGGCGCGCGGCAACGAAAAATGGGCAAATTTAGAGCGCCAAGTTGAGCGCTATGATATATTGTTAAACAATTGCCCGCTGCCAAGTTGGTTGCGCGATGATGCCGGCAAATTGGTGTGGGTGAATGAGGCCTATATTCAAGCGGTGGAAGCTGAAGATAGCGGCAATGTGATACAAGACAAAATTGAGCTGATCGCCCCAGCGGATGTTTACAAAGCGCGGCAATATTTTGTCGATGCCAGCAAGCTTGCGCAGGCTGATAAACCAAAACCTGAAATAGATGGCGATGAGACTGCCCAAGCTGAAGATGCCGATAGGCCAGCGCCAACCAATAATATTAGTGGCAATGTGGTTGACATGGACTTCACTTCACTAGGCCCCGATGTGATAGAGCAAGAAGTTTTTGCAGTGGTTAAAGGTGAGAGATGCTCCTTAAAAATTAGACACCAAAAAATTAAAGGCGCGATTATCGCCACGGCTTTTGACACCACCGAATTGGAACAAGCCAGAGACGAATTGAAGCGTTATAACCACGCCCATAAACAAACTTTGGATAAATTAAAAACCGCGATTGCGCAATTTGGTCCCGACCAAAATTTAGAATTTTACAATGCGGCCTATCAAGAATTATTTGGCATGCAAGCTGGTTTTTTAGACAGCCGCCCGAGCCTGTCAATGGTGCTAGAAGAGATAAGAAACCTTAAAAAAATGCCCGAACAGGCCAATTTTAAAACTTGGCGTGATGCCGAGCTTGGCGCCTTTAGGCAAGTAGAATCAAGCGAAAAATGGTGGCATTTGCCCAATGGCATGGCCTTGCATATTTTGGCCGACCCCCACCCGTTTGGCGGGGTGACATTTTTATATGATGATGTTACCGAGCATTTGGCTCTGGAAAGTAAATATCAGGAATTAGACCAGACCCAATCTGAAACATTAGACAAATTAACCGATGGGGTGGCGGTGTTTGGCCCTAATGGCGACCTGCAAATATTCAACCCATCATTTGCCAAAATATGGCATTTTAAGCCCGAAGAATTAGACGAAAAACCGCATGTGAAAAAGGTGCTGAAATGGTGCCAAAAACAATCACCAAATAGCGAAGTGTGGGATACGCTTACCACCAGCGTCACCGCCATTGTTGACGAACGCAAAATATCTAACGGCCGCATTGAGTGCCGCGATGGCATTATTATTGAATATGCGACCATCCCCTTGCCCAATGGCGCGACTTTGATGACATTTACCGACGTGACAATTATCGCCAAATCTAACCGATTGTTAGAAGAACGCAATGAAGCTTTGATGACGGCAGACCAGTTAAAAACCGATTTTATATCGCATGTGTCTTATCAGTTCCGCGAACCATTGACCAATATTTTAGGCTTTTCTGAAATGTTGGAAGGCCAATTATTTGGTGAGCTTAACCCCAAACAATTAGAATATATCGACATCATTCGCTCGTCTAGCTTTGGCCTGCGGGCGCTTATTAATAACATTCTAGACCTTGCGTCTATTGATGCTGACCGGCTTGAACTGCGCTATGATGACATTAAAGTGGCGGAGCTTATAGATGACGCCATCCTGACCGTTGAAATGCCAGTGAAACAAAAAAATATTGTTTTGAACCGCATCATTATGCCAGCTATTGGTGAGTTTGAAGGCGATGAAGAGCGCATTTCGCAGGTGCTATATAACCTATTGGCAAACGCTATATTTTACAGTGAAAAAGACAGCATTGTGTCTATTGGTGCCGAAAAAGAGAACGACCATATAAGGTTGTGGGTGCGCGACGCGGGTGCGGGCATAAGTGAAGATAAGCTCAAGAATATATTCACTAAATTCTATTCTGACCAAACCGTTGGCGCGGGGCTTGGCTTATCGTTGGCGCAAAAACTTGTCGAATTTCATGGCGGTGAGGTTAAGATTTCATCTGAATTGAACAAGGGAACAATTGTGAGCTGTTATTTCCCGATAAAGCAAAAACCACGCGCCAAACCTATTGCCCCGCTTAACGCCAATGAGGCAAATAATGTGGTGCCATTTAGATTGCTAGGCGAAGTGGTGGATAGTGTGCCAGAGATTGATTTGCCAATATTTGTGCCGCCAAGACCTGAGCCTGAACCTGAACCTGAGCCAGAACCAGAACTGGAAATAGAGTCTGAAGCCGCAGACATGCCTGTTGAGGCTGAATTTACCGAGCTGGCTGCGCCAGAAGTTAAGTTTGCGGCGGTTGATTTGGATGTAGAAGATGATTTAGAAATGCTGGTTAAAGATGAAGCTGAGTTTGACAAAGCGTCGACCGACATCTCACAGGTGAATGACAAGCTTGAGAAAATATCGGTTGTGGCTGACGCGGTGGGAAAAATGACCCCGTTTGAACAGATGAAAAAACTGCGACGGAGAAAACAAGCTGATGCCAAAGTGGCGGCTGATAAAGAAGTAGCGGCTGAGTTGGATGTTCTAGATGAAGCCGAAACCGATATACAGACTGAACACAAGCCTGAAATAGAGACCGAAATAAAAGTCGAACCAAAGCCTGAACCAAAACCGCAGCTGGCGATGCCTCAAACCGCGACAGTTTTGCGGGCTGTGCGGGCGCTAGAACCTAAAGTGGTCGAAGCTCCAGAGGCCGAAGTTGAACCAAAAATTAAGCCAAAAAACATCATTGGCAATATGGCGAAAAAACTCTCGCCGTTAGAACAATTAAGAAATTTACGGCTGAAGAAAAAACAAAAAACCACGGCGGCGGGCCTTGAGGAAAATGTGGATCAAAATATTGATGGCGTCGTTAAACCGGTAGCGGATGAGCCGTTGCCAGCAACTGTTGCCAGTGAAGGTGTTGACATTAAAGCTAGTGAAAGCGAAGCCAGCCAAGAGGTTGAAACCGCCAACGCCGCGCCAACACCGCCGCCAAAACTTGCGCTTGACCCGGTGATCATGCCGGGTTTTGTATCTGACACCATTGTAGATAGTGACGCCGAAAAACCAGAAATAGAACCGGCTCTAAACCAGGTCGAAACTGATATAAAACAGGCCATCAAAACCGCAGAAACCAATGCCAATGGCATTGCAGATGTGATTGCTGACATCGTGAAAAAAGATGGCAATGACGAGGCGGAAATCGCCCCTTCTGGTTTGAAAGTGCGGGCGCAAAGCAAAGCGGTATTCGCCGATTCTAAACTAGCAGCTTTGTATAAACGCCGCCGCCAAGACGAAAAAAATACTGATAATGCCAGCCAAGATATTAGCAATATTGATGAAAAAGATAGCGTTGAATGAGCTATATTAGCAAGTTGATAAATATCGGATCAGAACTAGACATGCAGAATTTTGCCATCATGTTGGCGAATGTTGCCCAACAAGGCGATGTATTTTTATTGGATGGCGAGCTTGGGGTTGGCAAAAGTTTTTTTTCGCGCCAGTTTATAAACCATTTGGCCCAAATACAATTGGGCCAGCAATTTCAAGTGCCTAGCCCGACATTTACCTTGGTGCAAATGTATGACCAATTGTCACCGCCTATTTGGCATTTTGATTTATATAGATTAAGCTGCGCCGATGAGGCCTATGAACTGGGCTTGGAGGATGCGCTCAAACAAGGCATTTGCCTGATAGAATGGCCGAGCCGGCTTGACGGCGATATACCGCAAAATGCCCTAACTATTTTATTTAAACATAAAGACCAACATAGCCGCACTGTAGAAATGATGATGACTGAGAGTTGGGCAAAAAGATTAGAAACTACCCCTTAATTTTGAGTGACTGAATGCAAAATATATACAACATTCCCTCTGGTTATAGTTTTCTGCGTGAGCTTGCGCGGGCTATTCTTGGCAAGCAATTGCCCAATATGCAAAAATTTGAAACCCATAATTTTAGCCAATTGTTGATTTTATTACCCACCCAACGAGCCTGCCGAGATTTGCGCGAAATATTATTTGATGAAAATAATAGGCAGGCATTGATTATGCCTGAAATTAAAGCCTTTGGTGCGTTAGAGGATGATTGGGCAACGGTTGCCGACGAGGCAGCGCTGGGTGAACATGCTCATATGTTAGACATTCGCCAAGCTATATCGCCACTTGATCGGCAACTTATTTTGGCCAAATATATCGGTTTATTGTCTAAACAAGGCGGGTTAGATGGCCGGTTGAATTTGGAAAACCCCAGCATGGCGTTGCATATGGCGAAAGATTTGGCCAAATTGTTTGACAGCGTGTTGATAGAAGAAGCCGACGCCAGCCAGTTCGAAAGTTTGGTCGAAAGTGAATTTGCTGAAAACTGGTTATTAATCACCCGATTTTTGGACATCGTGTTTAAAACTTGGCCAGATGTTTTGGCAGCAGAAGGCAAAATTGATCAAATTATCCGCCGCCAGATGCTTATGGATTATGAGCTGGCTAATTTTGTCGAACAGCAAAAACACGGCAACGGCCGCGCCATTATTGCCGCCGGGTCGACCGGTTCGGTAATGGCGACCAAAAAATTTCTAACTGGTATATTAAGTTTGGATTTGGGCGCAGTGATCTTGCCCGGGTTAGACAATTATATGGATGCGGATAGTTGGGAGAGTGTCGACTTGGCGCACCCGCAACATAATTTGAAAAGCTTGCTCGAACATGCTGGTTTAGGCCGAGAAGATGTTAAATTACTGCCATCCATAGCGGTAAGCGAAGCCGATGCCAGCCGGTTAAGGCGGCAAATTGCCAGTGAAATGGTGCGCCCAACCGCGACATCGCATATGTGGCACAAGCTGCCCAAAAGCCTAAACCGCGATTCTGTGGCTGCGGCGCTTCGTGGCCGGGTGGAGTTAATTGAGGCCAACACCGTGCAAGAAGAAGCGATAGCCATTAGTTTGATGATGCGCAATGCCGTGCATGAGAGTAAAAAAGCTGCTTTAATTACCCCTGATAGGCAATTGGCGCGGCGGGTGCAAAGTGAGCTGAAACGATGGGATATTGAGGTTGATGACTCAAGTGGTGTGCCGCTTAACGACACCCAACCGGCACTGTTTATGCAGCATATCATTATGGCGCAGCTCGCGGGTTTTAGCCCGTCTGCCCTGTTAAGCCTGATAAAACACCCATATTTTATCACTCAATATTGGGCAGATGATGCCTTGGCTTTAAGCGCTGAGGAAGCGCAGCAAGCGGTGTTGGCACTGGAGCTAATTTTACTGCGAGGGGTGCGGCCAGCCTATGGCATAGACGGGTTGCTTAGCGCCTTGCAAGTGAAGCATGACCAGAGATTTCACCATGCTGATGAGCAGAAATATCTGCACCCGCTGACTGCCAAATTAACTGAGGATGACTGGGAGTTGGCGCGGCTGCTGCTGGAAAATTTGAAGTATATTTTTGCGCCGTTGCAATTTACCAGTGAAGCAAATTTTATAGAAATTTTCAGCGCGCATATTGGGTTGATGCAGCGGCTTAGCCAAATAGATAGCGTTGGCAATTCGATTGTGTGGCAAAGCCATGAGGGTGAAAGCTTGGCCAAATTAAGCCAAGACATATTGGCCAGTGCGGCTAATTTCGACCTAGTGAATTTGCAAAATTATGAGGCGTTGCTTAGCCAAATGATGGCCGGCATTATGGTGCGCAGTAAAGACGCATCCTATGGTGGGTTGGCAATTTTGGGCGCGATGGAAGCCAGATTGGCAGATTTGGACATTGCCATTTTGGGCGGTTTAAACGAAGGTATGTGGCCGCAATTGCCGCAAGCCGATGCCTGGGTAAGCCGCCAAATGATGCAACAAATTGGCTTGCCCGCGCCAGAGCGGCGGGTTGGCTTATCGGCACATGACTTTGTGGCGGCATTTTGTGTGCCAAAAATATATATGACCCGTGCCCAAAAGCTTAACGGCGCGCCGACCATCGCCTCGCGCTGGTTATTGCGCTTAAGGGCGGTGTTAAATAGTTTGGATTTGGCGACAATATTAGCCCCAACATTGCCATGGAATGGCTGGGCGCAACAGCTTGATAGGCCTGTGCAGATTAAGCCCACCCAAAAACCCGAACCACGCCCGCCGGTGAGTGCAAGGCCAAAACAAATGAGCGTTAGCGACATCGAAACTTGGATACGCGACCCGTATGCGATATATGCCAAAAAGATATTGAAATTAAAGCCGTTAGATGATGTTGAGATGGAAATTAATGCGGCTGAAAAAGGCTCATTATTTCATGAAATATTGCACCAGTTTAGCCAGCAATTTACCGGCGAAATAACCGCTGAGGCCAAACCCATATTGGTGGCAATTGGGGCTGCAGAATTTGCCGATATTAAGCAGGCGTGGCCGCAATTATATGCGTTTTGGTGGCCACGGTTTTTGCGCGTGGCAGATTGGTTTTTAAATCAGGAAACCCCACGCCGTACAGCCCAGCCAAAAATTTACACCGAACGGCAAGGCAACTTAGATTTTGCGGCCAAATATGGGGCGGATGGGCAAACGCCATTTAGGCTGACGGCGCGGGCTGACAGGCTAGATATATATGCCGAAAAAGCCGAAATTATAGACTATAAAACCGGCGCACCACCCGCAACCAAGCAAGTGGTGGTGGGGTTTGCGCCACAATTATTGCTCGAGGCGGCCATATTGGCAGCGGGCGGGTTTGACGATTGTTATGTGGCTGGCGATATACCGATTGGTTTCACCTATATTCAACTCACCGGGGGATACCCGGCCGGTAAAACTCACGATTTTAGTAAACTGGATACGGAAAAATTAATTAAAGATGCGGAGAGCGGCCTGGCCCAAAGAATTGCCGATTTTGCTGACCAAAATACCGCTTATAAACCACGCGAGCTGGCCGAGTTTGCCGCGAGGTTTAGAGATTATGACCATTTGGCGCGGGCCAAAGAATGGTCGTTAAACGAGGTTGATGATTTATGACCAACATTGTAAACCCAGCCGATAAATTGGCCATGACCACGCACAACCAAAACCGGGCAGCCTCACCTGAATTATCGGCATGGGTGAGCGCCAATGCGGGTAGCGGCAAAACCCATGTGTTGGTGAAACGGGTGATTAGAATTTTACTTGCCGGCACGTTGGCGCATAAAATATTATGCCTAACTTTTACCAAAACTGCAGCCGCAGAAATGCAAAACCGGTTGTTTAAAACCCTATCGGAATGGGCAGTGATGGATGATGAAAGGCTGATAAAATCGGTTTTTGATGCGGCGGCGGTGACACTAAAGCCAGATGACCTCGGCAAGGCGAGGCGGCTATTTGCCGAGGCGTTAGAAACCCCCGGCGGGTTAAAAATTCAGACCGTACATGCTTTTTGCGAACGCATATTACATACTTTTCCGATCGAAGCGGGTATATCGCCACAATTTGAGGTGATTGACGATAGAAATGCCCGCGAAATGCTGAGTGTGATTAAGCGCGATGTGTTGAATGAAGCCCAGAATGCCGAAGGAAAATTTGGCAATATAATGCCGGTGATTAGCCAATATGTGAATGAAGCAAAATTTGACGAATTGCTTAATGTGCTGATTAAGAATAGGCAGAAAATGGTCAAATTAATTGGCTATGATTTTACCGACATAAAAACCGAATTTGCACCTTTTATTTACAAACCATTGGGCAATTTAGGCCAGCAATTGGGCATTGAAAAATGGCTGGATGCGGCTGACAAAAAGGGCGTTGATGTCGCCGAATATTATGCCGACATATTGGCCGATGACAGCCTATGGCCTAAACAACTATTTGTGGCATTGGCCGAAATATTGCAAGAAGCCTCTGGCGCGACAAATTTGAAAATAGCTGCGTCGATTGACTTGGCGCTTTCGGTGAATGATAAAGAGCTTAAAATTGAGACTTATTTTGATATTTTTCTGACCAAAGATAGAAAGCCAGCGGTGCGGTGGATAAGCAAGCCGGTGCAACAAGACCAGCCGGAAATTTATGAAAAAATGTTGGCCGCACAGCAGGTGGCAGCGGAACAATTTGAAACCTTATCGGCAGTAAAACTATACCAAGCGTCGACCGCCTTGTTTGAAATTGGCAACGCTATTTTGTGGAAATTTGTGCAGCAAAAGCAAGCCAAAAGCATGGTCGATTATGACGACCTGATTAACATTACTGCCAAATTACTAAATGGCGATGGCGCGCAAAATAACGGTCAAACGGCATGGGTGCTGTATAAATTAGACAATGGTTTGGACCATATATTAATAGATGAAGCCCAAGATACAAGCCCCAACCAATGGGCGGTGATTGAGCCATTGGTGCGGGAGATTACCGCTGGTGAAGGTGCGCATGATGCGCCGCGCAGCCTGTTTGTGGTGGGTGATGAAAAACAGTCTATCTATAAATTTCAAGGCGCGGACAGAGAAGAATTTAAGCGCAAACAAATTGGCTTTAAGCACGACTTTGAGGCGGCGGGCTTGGCGTGGGAAACTATAGAACTTGACCTGTCATTCAGGTCATCTAAAGCTATATTGAACGCGGTTGACCGGGTGTTTAATTTTGCAGCCGCCGCCAGCGGGGTTTATGATGACAATGCTGAACAGATAAAAAATGATGCCCTGAAGCCACGGCATTTTGCCCACCGTAAAGTGGGCGGCATTGTGGAATTATGGCCAGTTGAAACTGGTTTAGAAGTTGATGTGCCAAATGCTTGGCGCGCGCCTATAGATGAGTTAAGCCCGATAAGCCCAAGCCGTATGCTAGCCGATAATATAGCGCTGAAAATTGCCAATTGGATATCAAGCAAACGACATTTAAAATCGACCAATAGAGCGGTCAAACCGAGTGATATATTGATTTTGGTTCGCCGGCGAAATGATTTTGTGAACGCGCTGATTAGGGCTTTGAAAAAACTCGACATACCAGTGGCTGGCATCGACCGGATGCGGGTACGCAATGAGTTGATTGTCGAAGACATGATTGCTTTGGGCAAATTTTGTTTGCTGCCTGAAGATGAGCTAAACCTAGCGATCATATTAAAAAGCCCGTTTATTGGCATTGATGATGAAAAATTATTTGAGCTTGCCCATGGCCGCACAGGTAATTTATGGCATAGCCTAGGCCAAGCGCAGACAGCTGAATGGCGAAATATATACGCTAAACTTGCCAGTTGGCGGCGATTGTCGCAACAGATACGGCCATTTGATTTCTATAGCCAGATATTATCTGCTAACGGCATGCGGAAGAAATTAATCGCCCGGTTGGGCAAAGATGCACTTGACCCGCTAGATGAATTTTTAAATTTGGTTGAAAATTTTGAACTGAACCATGTTGCCGATTTAAACCATTTGATCAAATGGATTGAAAGCGATGAAGAAGAGCTAAAACGGGAGATTGACCAAGAAAAAGATGAAGTCCGCATTATGACGGTGCATGGCGCAAAGGGGCTTGAATCGAACATAGTTATATTGCCAGACACCTGCGCCGCACCGCGAAAAGGCCGCGGCGATGACTTGGCGTTTGCCGATGAATTTGCCTATTGGCGGCCGAGCAAAAACACCGAACCTGACTTGGTCAGGCAGATTAAAGCCGCCAATTATATCAAAGAAATTGAGGAATATCACCGGTTATTATATGTGGCCATGACCCGCGCGGGCGATGAATTATATATGGCTGGGTATGCCAAAAAACCCGCCACTGGCAAGGAAGAGTTTTTCAATTGGTACCAACTGGTCGAACAAGCTATGCAAGGTTGGGCAACAGAAGTTGAAATAGATGGACAAACTATTTTGCGGTTTGAAACTGATGGCGAAAAAGAGCCGGTTAAGGATGCGGCGTTGGCGGATGTGCATGACGTCGAGCTATCGCAATGGGCGTTTGAGCGCGCGCCAAGGCCAAAGCAATTGCTGCGCCCGCAAGCGCCATCGAGCCTGTTAGAAACCAATTGGGAGGCTGCTGATTTCGAAAATATGGATTTAACAGACCTAGTATTATCGCCGTTGCAAACAGACGATAAGAGGAGGTTTTTGCGCGGCAACATAATACATAAATTGTTGGAAAACCTGCCAAAACTAGCCCCAGAATTGCACGACGCTGCGATGCAGAATTATCTGCGGAAATTTGATGATGATTTTAACGCAGCAACATTGGCCGAGATTGGTGATGAGGTGACGAGGATTATGAATGATGAGCAGTTTGCGGCATTATTTGGCCAAAATTCGCAATCTGAAGTGTCGATTGTGGGAGAAATTAGCCTTAAAGCTCAGAAGAAATTGATTTCTGGCCAGATTGACCGGTTGGTGATTGGTGCGGATGAAATACTGATTCTAGATTATAAATCTAACCGCCCGCCGCCAAAAGAGGCAAAAAATGTGGCGCTGCAATATTTGGGGCAAATGGCAGCTTATAGAGATTTGTTGCGCCAAACCTACCCCCAACATAGCATAAAAACCGCGCTATTATGGACATTTACTGGCGATTTAATGTGGCTAGATGATGAGCAATTGGACCAGGCCTATCAGAAAATTTTTGCATAAATAGTTTATATTTTGCGCTATTCACTTGACGAAACAGGATGGAATACTTAAATTTACACTTCGAATATAAATGAAATTGTGAAAAGGAAATCTTATGGCGACGATTAAAGTCACTGATGATAGCTTTGAAGCTGATGTGTTGAAATCTAGCAAACCTGTTATCGTAGATTTTTGGGCAGACTGGTGTGGCCCATGTAAACAAATTGGCCCAGCATTAGAAGAATTGGCCATTGAAATGGGCGATAAAGTGTCGATTGCGAAAGTGAATATCGATGAAAACCCCGACACGCCGATGCAATTTGGTGTGCGTGGCATCCCAACTTTATTGCTGTTTAAAAATGGCGAATTGGCAGCGACAAAAGTGGGCGCGATGCCAAAAAGTAAAATTGCTGAATGGATTGAAGAAAACGCTTAAACCGTTTTATCACCCGTTAAAGCCGTTGATGTTTATCAGCGGCTTTTTTTATGGTTTTGAATGTATTTAAGCACATTGCCAGCTTGATATAGTGAGCCGCAAATGAGGATGCGGGCGGCTTGGTCGCACTCGCTTTTTATGGCCATTAAGGCTTGGGTAAAATGGGTGGCTGTATGGGTTTTAATGCCGGTATTTTTGGCCATTTCGGCTAGTTGTTGCGGGCTGAAACTATTGGCCTCATCCTCTATGGCCAAACAATAGGCTATCGGGTTTAGCTTAGCGAAGGGTTGCAAAAACTCATCGGCTTGTTTGCTATTCATCATGCCGATGAGCAAATAAAGCGGGCGCGGGTCTTTGGCTTGTAAATTGCTCAGCAATTGTGCAACGGCTTGCCCGCCAGCGGCGTTGTGGCCGCCATCCAACCATATTTCGGCGTTGCTGGGCGCTAAACTGGCCAACTCGGCTGAAACTAGGCGCTGAAGCCGTGCTGGCCATATGGTATTTTTTAAACCATTTGCAGTGTGGGTTTCGTTAAAGGCATCTGCCAATAGAAATTTGACTGCGCTGATGGCGATGCTGGCATTTTGTATTTGATGCGCGCCTTGCAGGGCTGGCAGCGGCAAATCTAACAGGCCGCTTAGATGGTGGTATATAAGCCGGCCACGTTCCTCATAGGCTTGGAAATCGACCCCGTAGCTGATCATATTGGCATTATGCCGGTTAGCGACTTGCTCTATGACCTCAAACGCCTCGGTTTGTTGCGGGCCGATGATGAGGTTGCAATTTGGTTTTATGACGCCAGCTTTTTCAAACGCGATTTGGTTTAATTCAGTGCCCAAAAATTGCACATGGTCGATGCTGACCGGGGTGATGATGGCCAAGGCAATTTCGGCCATGACATTTGTGGCATCGAACCGCCCGCCTAGACCCACTTCTAAAATTAGATAATCGGCAGGTTGGCGCGAAAAAGCCAACAGGCCAACAGCGGTGGTCATTTCGAAAAATGTGATCGCCTCGCCATTATTGGCCGCAATAACCTCGGTTAGCATTTTTACCAAGTAGGACTCGGATATATCGGCGCTGGTGGTGGGACTGGCGTTGGCGTTGGTATTAGGGGCATTGGCCAAATGAATGCGCTCGTGAAAATTGACCAAATGCGGTGATGTATAGGCATGGACATGTTTGCCATGGGCTTGCAAAATAGATTTTATATAGGCGGTGGTCGAGCCTTTGCCATTGGTGCCAGCAATGTGAATGATGGGCGGCAAGCTATGTTGGGGGTTGCCAAGTTTCTCGAGCAAACCAACCAATCGGTCTAAAGACAAGTCAATTAATTTTGGATGCAATTTATGCATGCCGGCGAGTATTTGGTCACTATTTTGCATAACTTGACTTAAACATTTAAGAAATGACAATTTCGGCATCTGTGGCCGCGGTTTCATCACTTGTCAGGCGCGGCACAGTGCTGACGGTTTCGCCTTTGGGGCGGTTTAAAAACATCAGTACCAATTTGCTAATGGTGTCGCGCAAAAGGTGGCGATGCACCACCATATCTACCATGCCGTGCTCGAATAAATATTCACTTTTTTGAAAGCCTTCAGGCAGTTTTTCGCGGATGGTTTGCTCTATAACTCGCGGCCCGGCAAAACAAATAAGCGCATCTGGCTCGGCAATATGCACATCGCCCAGCATAGCGTAAGAGGCGGTCACGCCGCCGGTTGTCGGGTCGGTCAATACCACAATATATGGCAAGCCTGCCATGCGCAATTGCTGTACGGCCACCGTGGTGCGCGGCATTTGCATGAGCGATAAAATACCCTCTTGCATGCGTGCGCCGCCAGATGAGGCAAACAATACAAACGCAGTTTTGCGCGTAATGGCAGCTTGCATACCGGTGATGATGGCTTCGCCGGCGGCCATGCCTAATGAACCGCCCATAAAGCCAAAATCTTGCACCGCGGTGACCATTTCGACATTATTAACCTTGCCAACCCCAAGCTCGACACTGTCTTTATTGCCAGTTTTGGTTTTTGCGGCTTTTAAGCGGTCTATATAGCGTTTTTCGTCGCGAAATTTAAGCGGGTCTAGGGCCACATCTGGCACTTCTATTGGCTCATAACTGCCATTATCGAACCATATTTCGAAGCGTTTTTTGGCGCCAATGCGCATATGATGTTCGGATTCGGGTATCACAAATTGGTTGGCTTCAACATCGCGATGAAACACCATCTTGCCCGATTTGGGGCAAGTGATCCACAGGTTTTCTGGGGTGTCTTTTTTGGTGAGCATGCCTTGAATGCGGGGTCTCACTACGTTGGTAATCCAGTTCACTGGGTTATTCTCCTAAATGCAGCATCAATATTAGCTAAATCGGCCTAGCGTGCCTTTATGATTGCCTGTTTTAAGGCTTTGGTCAAGTTTGTCAATTGCTCAAATGTTTCGGGCGTGGCCTTGCCATTTTCATCCATGGTGGCGGGGATGATGCCGACCAAAGCCGAACCTACAACCACACCATCGGCAAATTTGGCAACCGCGGTGGCATGGGCGGGGGTTTTAACCCCAAAGCCAACCGCAATGGGCAAATCGGTAGCGGCTTTAATAGGTTTTAAGGCCGCTTCGACCACCGCAAAATCGGGCGTGGCGGTGCCGGTTATGCCATTGATTGATACATAATATAAGAAGCCGCTGGTATTTTGCAAGACGCGTGGTAAGCGTTTGGCATCGGTTGTTGGGGTGGCAAGGCGAATGAAGTTAATGCCGCTGGCAATGGCCGGTAAGCATAATTCGTCATCCGCTTCGGGCGGTAAATCGACAATGATCAGCCCATCAACTCCGGCTTCCTTGGCCTGATTTAAAAAATTATCGCAACCCATATGATATATCGGGTTGTAATAACCCATTAAAACTATTGGAGTGTCGTTATCATCCTTGCGAAACTCGCGCACCATTTGCAAAGTTTTGGCAACGGTTTGGCCAGCTGCCAGTGCCCGCTCGTAGGACAATTGAATGGTCACACCTTCGGCTGCCGGGTCGGTAAATGGCATGCCGAACTCGATGACATCAGCGCCAGCCGCGGGCAATGATTTAAGCAACTTCAAGCCATCATCATAATTGGGGTCGCCAGCGGTGATGAAGCAATTAAGTGCCGCGCGGCCTTGTTGTTTGCATTGTTCGAATTTAGCATCGAGGCGGGTGGTAAAATTGGTCATTTATCTATCCTCAATACTATATGTCTTGGCCAAGATGTTCGGCAACTGCGAATACATCTTTATCGCCACGGCCACAAAGATTCATCAAAATAATTTCATCTTTGGCCATTATTGGGGCTAATTTGGCCACATAAGCCAAGGCATGGCTTGGCTCTAAAGCCGGTATAATGCCTTCTTTTAGCGTGCAGAGTTGGAATGCCTCGAGCGCTTCTTTGTCGGTGGCGTTGACATAGTTTACCCGGCCAATCTCTTTTAACCAGCTATGTTCGGGGCCAATGCCGGGATAGTCTAGCCCGGCTGAAATAGAGTGGCCTTCGAGAATTTGGCCATCATCATCTTGCAATAAATAGGTGCGGTTGCCGTGCAAAACACCCGGCTCGCCGCCGGCAAGTGAGGCACAATGCTCGTCGGTATCGAGGCCTTTGCCGCCGGCTTCAACACCATAAATTTTAACTGATTCATCATCCAAAAACGGGTGGAACAAGCCAATGGCGTTTGAACCGCCGCCAATGCAAGCCACCACGGCGTCGGGCAATCTGCCTTCTTCTTCGTGTAATTGAACTTTTGCCTCTTCGCCAATTATACTTTGGAAATCGCGCACCATCATTGGGTAGGGATGCGGGCCAGCGGCAGTGCCGATGATGTAAAACGTATCTTCGACATTGGCCACCCAATCGCGCAGAGCTTCGTTCATCGCGTCTTTTAGGGTGCCAGCGCCATTGGTTACGGCGACAATTTTAGCGCCCAACAACCGCATCCGAAATACATTGGGTTTTTGGCGTTCTATGTCTTTTGCGCCCATATATACGGTGCAAGGCAGCCCAAAACGTGCGGCCACAGTGGCGGCGGCAACGCCATGTTGGCCGGCGCCAGTTTCGGCAATGATGCGTTTAGCGCCCATGCGTTTGGCCAGTAAAATTTGGCCTAAACAATTGTTGATTTTATGTGAGCCGGTGTGGTTTAACTCATCGCGTTTAAAGTAAACTTTTGCACCGCCAAAATGGTCGGTTAGGCGCTCAGCAAGATAGATCGGGCTGGGGCGGCCGGTGTAATATTTGCCCAAATGTTTAAGCTCGGCGGCAAAATTTGGGTCGGCCTTGGCTACGTCATATGCTTTTTCGAGCGCTAATATGTTGGGCATTAAAGTTTCGGCGACAAAACGACCGCCAAATATACCAAAAAAACCGTCTTTATCCGGCCCTTGACGCAGGCTGTTTGGGTTTTTATTTTCGCTCATTCTTAATCCTATCTCACTTATTCTTTGGCGCTGCTGATAAACTGTTCTATCAAAGCTGGGTCTTTGACACCACGGGTAATTTCGACCTCGGTTGAAACGTCAACTTGGTTGATGCCAGATTGTTTCATGGCTAACTGCACATTGTCATGATTTAGCCCGCCTGCCAACATGGTTTGGCAATTAAATGATTGTTTGCTTAACAGTGCCCAATCAAAGGTTTGGCCATTGCCGCCGGGTAGCAAAGCGTCTTTTGGCGATTTGGTGTCAAATAGCAAAATATCGACAATATCCTCATAGGCGCGGGCGGTCACTATATCGTCCATGGTTTCGACGCTTATGGCCTTGATAACTTTTAAATTGGTGGTGGCTTTAATGTCTTGGCAAAATAGCGGAGTTTCATCGCCATGTAGCTGGATATAATCGGGCTCAAGACGGGCAACATCCCACATATCATCGTAAGACGGGTTTACTTTTAGCACCACGCTGTTGAGCAATGGTTTGGCAAATTTGATAAGCGGGGCTATTTCGGCAAGCTCTAAATGCCTTGGGCTTTTGACAAAATTAACAAAGCCAACATAATCTGCGCCAGCAGTGGCACATATTTCGATATGTTGAGTGGATTTTATGCCACATATTTTTACTGAATTTTTCATCTTATCTTGTTTTTATCTATCTAATTGCATGGCTATAGGTCGGCATGGCGGACGGAACGCCAAATGTCATCTGCCATAGCTTCGGGGTTTGAGGCTTGGGTTATGGCGCGGCCAATTACCAAATAATCTGCGCCTTGAGCAATGGCTTCAGACGGGGTCATAACTCGTTTTTGGTCGTGCGCGCTGACTCCTTTTGGCCGTATGCCGGGGACAATGGTTTTGAATTCATCGCCGCAAACTTGTTTTATTGCCGCAATTTCATGGCTGGAGCAAACCACGCCATCTAGGCCGCAATCTTGTGCCAATTTTGCCAAATGCACCACTTGGTCGGATGCATTGCGCACCAAGCCCAGCTCTTGCATGTCGCTGTCTTGCATAGATGTGACAATGGTGACGCCGATTAACAACGGTCGGTTATAGCCCAAATTTTCGGCTTGGTTAACCGCATCAACCGCCGCTTCCATCATCGCGCGGCCACCCAAAATATGGATGTTGAGCATGAACGGCTCTAGCGGTAACAGGCTGGTTATACCGGCGGCGACGGTGTTAGGAATGTCGGATAATTTTAAATCGATAAACACTGGCATGCCCAAAGCGGTTATCTGCCTTACCGCTTGCGGGCCATTGGCGTTGAAAAACTCCATGCCCAATTTCATACCGCCGACTTTGCTGGCCAAATTTTTGGCAAGCTTTAAGGCCTGTTTTAGATCTGGTGTATCGAGTGCCACCAATGTGGGATTATAGGGGTTGTTGCTGGACATGATTTTTACTGGGCATTGTATTTGCTGGGGTGATTTTTACGAATAATTTATCAATTGGCAATCTGTTTGACCGGTGGGGTATAGGTTTGTTTGGTGGTCACTTGCGCACGTTTGCGCAAATCATCGGCCTCGTGGTGCCATTTATTGGCATTATTGCGCTCGACCCGTGAGGCGCGGCGGTATTTGTGCTGACCCACCCAGGTGAGTGTGCCGCCCAACATCAGGCCGATAAAAATGGCCAATAGAATGACAATGTATAACGGCAATTGGAAGCTAAGTGCAGGGTCTTGTGCGTTAAATGGGTCTAACGATATAAATATCGAGTGGCGATTTGCGATCAGCAAAAAGCCAGCAATGATAAGTATAGGAAAGGTGATGAGCCAACGAATGATGCGTTTCATTTAATTTCCATCGATTGCGGTGAGTGGAATGCTATAAACCGAATATAATAAAATTTAAATAAATTGCAATGGGCACATGGTGGATTAACACTATATAATTTAGTCGTTTAAACGGTCACGTAATTCTTTACCAGTTTTGAAAAACGGTACATATTTTTCGTCAACCTGCACAACGTCACCGGTGCGCGGGTTGCGGCCAGTGCGGGCTTTGCGGTGTTTGACAGAAAATGCACCAAAACCACGTAGTTCAACTCGATCGCCGCGAGATAATGCGGCGGTAATTTCATCGAAAATTTTATTTACGATGCGTTCGATATCCCGCTGATATAAATGCGGATTTGCATCGGCTAGTTTTTGGATGAGTTCAGACTTAATCATATTCCATGCCTCCCAACTATTGAATTATATTCTAAGTAATTTAATTATTCTAAAACCATTCTTATATAATGGTTTTACTTGTCTTCGAAAGCTAAGCAAGAATTGTTGAAATGTAAAGGGTTTTAAGCTTTGGAATTGAAATTATGCATAAAACCGTTAGAAAACTCGTTAGATTAATGAGGCATTATGGCCATTAAGCCATTTGAGGTTAAAGCTTGGGCGCTATTTGGGGCAAAAATAGGTGAACCAATTAGCTGATTAATTTGCATTTTTAAGAATTGGCTTAAGCCTGTATTATCAATTAATGAAGGTGTCCAGTCAATTAATTCTAGATTTTCATAGGGTTTATCATGGATTTTAAGTTGATTTTCGACCCATTCTTTAGCTTGATCTATATCACCAAGGGCATCTATTAGGTTATGTTGCACCGCTTGACGGCCAGAGAAAACCCGCCCATCGGATAAGCGCAACGCGTCACTATGGCTTAATTTGCGGCGGGTCTCGACCAGATCCACAAACCATTTAAAGCTATCGTTGACCATGATTTTGACTTGCGCGCGCACCTCCTCGGTGAGCGGGCGGCTAGGGTCTGGCTCGGCTTTTAACGGCGCGCTTTTAACGGTTTGCATTTTAACACCGACTTTATTTAACAATTCGAAATATTCCGGCCATTGATAAATAACCCCAATGCTACCGGTAATGGTGTTGCCGCTGGCAAATATTTGATCGGTAGCGATGGCGGCAATATAGCCACCAGATGCAGCTAGGCCGCGCATTAAGGCGGTGACGGGTTTTTTGGCGGCAATTTTACGCAAGGCCAAATAAATGTCTTCGCTGCCCGTAACCGTGCCGCCGGGGCTGTCAATGATGACAATAAGACCCGAAGTGGCATCGGATTGTTCGATCTTTTTAAGTTGCTCTAACAAGGTTTCATCGCGGTAGATGATGCCAAAAATTTCGATGGTGGCAATATGTTGCTTGCGGTAATTAAACGCGGTTTTATCGACACTGATAAGGCTAATGGAAACCAACCCGGCAATGAGAATGACGATGGCAAAAAACCGCCACAAAGTGAGGTGGCGTTTTAAATAGCGTTGTTGTGCGATTTCATGAGCGTTTAGAGGCATAGGTGGTTATTTCATAATATAGGTATAATTTGAGACCCATCATAATGCGGAATCGGAATAATAACAGCCAAAAAACGTGAATGTTTAGGAATTGGCAGTTTTATTGGGGATTTCATCTTGCTCTTCACCGGTGCCAAATAGTTTACCTTTTTCAGCGAATAACATGCAAACCAAGGTGCCAAGAGCCATAAGCGCAAAACCGGCGGCAACTGGCGTTACCGTGCCATCAAACATTTGGCTAATGCCATAGCCTAACCCCGCGCCTAAAATAGTTTGGAACGAACCAAAAAGACCAGATGCGGTGCCAGCCACTGCGCCCAATGGCTCCATAGATAATGAATTTGCATTGGTGGCTATCCAGCTAAATAGGAATAGGTTTAAACCCATAAAGGCGTATAAAACCGGAAATGACAGCTTGCCCAATATTACTGTGGTCGCCCACCAAATAAGGCTATTGACCAAAAATATTAACACCGCGGTATGGGCGATGCGCCGCATGCCAAAACGACCCACAACTTGTGCATTCAAAAATGAGGCAACGGCTTGCAGCAATGCGGTGGCGCCAAAGGCTAAAGGAAACAGCGCACCTAACTCGTAAATGCCGACATATATTTGCTGGGCGGTGTTTACAAAGCCCATTATGATGCCAAAAATGAAAGTACCGGCCATGGCATAGCCCATGGCCATACGGTTGCGGCAAACAATGGCGAAACCTTCTAAAATAACCGATAATTTGAGCGGTCGGCGTTTGTCTAATGCCAAGGTTTCGGGCAGGCGCATGAGCGCCCAGAAACTAATGACGCACCCCAAGCCGCCCATGAATAAAAAGATAGCCTGCCACGGGCCGGTGAGCAGCAACACTTGGCCAACAGCCGGGGCAATGATCGGCATAATCATAAACACCATAAACACCAGAGACATGATTTCGGCCATAGCGCGGCCTGAATAACAATCGCGCACCACCGCCAGCACAATAACCCGGGTGCCAGCGGCGCCCATGCCTTGCACCAAGCGTAGAAACAGCAAGGTGCCAAAAGTTGGTGCCAAAATGGCGGCAAAAGCCGCGATGATGTAAATAACAAGTCCAATTAACAACGGCGTGCGGCGGCCAAAACGGTCAGATAGAGGCCCAAAAATAATTTGGGTTACACCAAAGCCAATCATATAAAAGGTAACCACTAGTGAGCGGTCATTTTCGTATAATACGTTGAGCGCCTCGCCAAGATAAGGCAATGCTGGCAACATAACATCTATCGCCAATGCATTTAGCCCCATGAGGGCGGCCATAAGGGCAATAAATTCAAAGCGCGGCAAATTATGCGCCCGTGTCGAGAGTTTGTTCATGCGGAGATTCACTATATTAGAAAATGTGTTTGTTGGCGCAGTTTACATGAATGAAGGATAATGAAAAGAAAATAAGTGTAACGATAATATCAATATAATTGATGGGTGTGAATTGTGGGTTATGAATTTCCAAGCCAAACAAACGGCATATATGCGACGTATATATGCTGGGCGAAAAACGCAAAAAAGGAGCGAACAAAAGTTCGCCCCTTCGGATCATAAGATATTTTAGATCAACTAGTCTTGCTTATTAAGCGCAGCGCCCAGAATGTCACCAAGAGATGCACCTGAATCGCTAGAGCCATATTGAGCCACGGCTTCTTTCTCTTCAGCAATTTCTAGTGCTTTGATAGACACTGAAACGCGGCGTGAGCGGGCATCGAATTGAGTGATGCGGGCATCCAAAGTTTGGCCAACTTTAAAGTTGTCTGCACGTTGGTTATCACGATCGCGAGATAGGTCATTGCGGCGGATTGTAGTCGTTAGGCCGGTATCACCAACTTTAACTTCTAGGCCACCATCGTCTGATATGCCAACAACTTCACAAGTGACTACAGCACCACGTTTAAGGCCAGAGCCAGCAGCGCCTGTCATTGGGTCTTGACCCAATTGTTTAATGCCAAGGCTGATGCGTTCTTTATCGGTATCAACATCGATGACCACAGCTTTAACGCTTTGACCTTTGTTGAAGGTTTTGATCGCTTCGTCGCCTGAAATGTTCCAATCTAGGTCTGACAAATGCACCATACCGTCTACATCACCATCTAGGCCGATGAATAGGCCAAATTCAGTGATGTTTTTAACTTCACCTTCAATTTCAGTACCTGTAGCATAGGTTTCTGCAAATTTAAGCCATGGGTTGTCTAGGCATTGTTTTAGACCAAGTGAAATGCGGCGTTTTGAAGGATCAACCTCAAGCACCATAACTTCAACTTGTTGGCTAGTTGCCACAATTTTACCCGGGTGGATGTTTTTCTTAGTCCAGCTCATTTCAGATACATGAACTAGGCCTTCAATGCCATCATTCAATTCTACAAATGCACCATAATCGGTAATGTTGGTAACTGTACCAGTAAAGCGAGCACCAATTGGGAATTTTTCTTCAACTTCTGTCCAAGGATCAGATTGCAATTGTTTCATGCCCAAGCTAATGCGCTGTGTATCAGGGTTGATTTTAACGATTTGAACTTGAACCGATTCGCCAACCGTTAACACTTCTGATGGATGGTTGATGCGTTTCCATGCGATGTCAGTGACATGCAATAGACCATCAATACCGCCAAGATCAACAAATGCGCCATAATCGGTGATGTTTTTAACGATGCCTTCCATTTGTTGGCCTTCAGCAAGGTTGGCAACAATGTCAGCACGTTGTTCGGCACGGGCTTCTTCTAAAATAGAGCGACGTGATACAACAATGTTGCCACGGCGTTTGTCCATTTTTAGCACTTGGAATGGTTGAGAAATATTCATCAACGGTGTGATGTCGCGAATTGGGCGAATGTCAACTTGTGAACCAGGCAAGAAGGCGATGGCGCCATCTAGATCCACAGTGAAACCACCTTTAACACGGCCAAAGATTACGCCGGTAACTTTTTCGCCAGCTTCAGAAGCTTTTTCAAGACGAATCCAGCTTTCTTCGCGGCGGGCTTTTTCGCGGCTAAGCATAGCTTCGCCCATAGCGTTTTCAACACGTTCAAGGTAAACTTCAACTTTGTCGCCAACGCTAAGATTGTTCTCTTCGCCTGCAACTTGGAATTCTTTTAAAGGTATGCGACCTTCAGTTTTTAAGCCAACATCTATAATGGCTAAGTCGTTTTCGATGGCGATGACTGTTCCTGTAACTACAGAGCCTTCATCTAGGCTGGTATCCGCAAGTGACTCATTCAATAAAAGTTCAAAGTCATCCATGCTTGGATTTAGGGATTCTGACATTCAAATGTCTCCGGTATATATAGGGTTGGCCAATTGTTTCCCAACTGGTCTTAGGCGGCCTGCACATGCAAACCACTGCGTTTAAATATTTGCCCTTATCATGAAGCGCAAATGTTGAATTTATCAGTTTTGACTTGAGCCTTTTAAATCGGCAAGTTTAGCGTCTATAAAAACAGATAATGCTTCAACAACGCCTTCTATAGACAGTTTTGAGGTTTCAATCAAGTGCGCATCTTGGGCTCGTACCATGGGGGATGCGGCTCTGCTGCTGTCTCTATGGTCGCGCTCGGCTATGGCTTGGCTAACAGCGGCCAAGCTATCGCTGCGGCCTTTGGCCTGATACTCAGCAAAACGGCGGCTTGCACGCGATTCTATACTAGCAGTAACCCAAAATTTAAGCTCGGCATTGGGAAACACAACCGTGCCGATGTCACGCCCGTCAATGACAGCACCAGGTTTTTGTTTGGCAATATTCTTTTGTATGGCTGTTAATATGTCTCGCACTTGGGGGATAACTGCCACTTTAGAGGCCATCACCCCGCCTTGCATGGTTCTGGCAATTTCGGGCGGGCTGTCTAATTGGGCGGCGTTAATTTGGCCAGCAGCTTTGATGGCTTGGGCTTCAAATTCGGCATTATTGTTAAATTTTTGGCCAATCAACGGCACACCGGTTAAGCGGTAAAGCAAGCCAGAATCTAAGTGTCGCAAATTGTATTTTTTAGCTATTAATTTGGCCACTGTGCCTTTGCCGGAAGCCTCAGGGCCGTCGATTGCAATGATCATAAAATATCCATCTGAATTGTTGGGGGCAGTTTAAGTGAATTTGGCAATATTGTCGAAGATTTTTATCAAGTTTTTGGCTTAGATTTAACCCCGTACAAAAAAGCACCCACAAAAATGTGGGTGCTGTTGGCTATGATTTGACTTCAAATTACCGAATTAAGCGGCCTGTTGTTCGATGGTAACTGACAGTTCATTTAAAGTCTCAATGAGCGATTGGCCATGGGTTTGCAAAGCTTCTAGGCCTTCTCGTATGGCTTTGTCATCGTTGTTTTTATAGGCTCGGATGGCTGTGCCAGCGGCGTCTTCAATGCTGTTTTGTAAAGTTTTGAGGGTGGCAAAATCGGCTAGTTTTGTAAGTTGTTTGTCATCATTGCTTTCTTGCCATTTGATGAAACGTTTATGGTTGAAAGACTTGTAATTATGTTCATCCATATCGCCAATGCCCATGACGCAATCCATAACTTTCTTTTTGAATATTATATGGTCGAGTTTTGACATTTCACAAATTGATTGCACGTTTTCGCCAGTGAACCATTCGTGCGCACTATTGAGAATGTTTTCGTTAGATTTAATGATAGAATGCGAGACATTCAACACTTCTTCTTTGCTCTGGCCGGCCATGTCGGCAACCGAGTTGATGTTTTTGGCAATTTCTTCTGAGGCTATTTTTTGCGCACTCAAAATATTGGTGATTTCTTGCATCCGGTTCATCACATTTGAAACTTGGGTAACGGCTTGTTCCATGGTTTCTGAGGTTTCGGTGATCGAGGTGCGGCCACCTTCTACCGCTTGGCGAGATGTATCTAATGTTTGCGAAATATTGGCCATGCCCGATTGTAAGGCGCTGATGCGTTGAGAAATATCTTCGGTGGCTTTGCTGGTTTGTTGGGCTAAGCTCTTTACCTCTGATGCCACAACCGCGAAACCTTTGCCAGCTTCGCCGGCGCGCGCCGCTTCAATTGTGGCGTTTAGAGCCAGTAGATTGGTTTGTTCTGAAATGCCTTCAATGACGCCAATAATTTGGCTAATCTCGTCTGAGGCTTTGGTCAATTCATCTAAACTGGAGACAGAATTTTCAACCGTTTGAGATATTTCCTCGATGGCTTTATCGACAATTAACACTGTGGCTTGGCCCTGGGTTACGGTTCTATCGGTTTCTTGGGCATCAGCAGATGCGCCCTCGCTATTGGTTGAGATTTCATCTATACCAGACACAAGTTCTTGCGCTGCCGTGGCGATTAATTGGCCATTGGCTGAAACTTTGCCCGACAATTCATCTAACATTTTTAGGTTTTGCGAACTGTCATTTACACTAATCATGGTCGATGCTAGCTGTTTAAGGTTAGCAACCTCTTGATCGGTTTTATGCAAAATGTCTTGAACGACTTTTTCGGCTTCGAATTTTTTAATTTTTAAGGCATTGTCTTTAAACACTTGCACGGTTTGAGACATAAGGCCAATTTCGTCATTTCGATCGGCACCAAATACCTCTACATCTAACTGGTCCTCAGAAAGTGATTTCATGCTTTGGCGTAATCTATTTAGCGGAAAAATAATTTTGCGCAGCATAATGAAACCAATAATGCCAATTAACATGATGGATGAAACCACCGCAATGACGATGATTAAAGCGGCATATAATTTTGCTTCGGCCAGATTGCTGTTTAATTGCAAAACATCTTGGCTGTTGATGCTGGCAATTTCGATGGCTAGGTTGTTAAATGCCATTAGGGCCGCTTCGTCATCTACCAATAATTGGCCTTCGGCAGATTCTGGCAAGGTATTTTCGGCCACTAAATTGTGCGCTCGTGCCAATTTGTCGACATATTTTGCCACTGTTTTCTCGACCGTATCGATAGATTTTAATTCGACTTCAGTTAAGTTGAATTGTTTGTATTTGTCTATATATTCGGTCATTTTTACCAAGCTGGTTTCGGTCGCGGTGGCATATTTGTTTTCTTGGCGAATGAGATAGTCTTTAAAATTATGAATGGCCCCGCCAAAACCCATTGTTTGGCGCATTTGAGCCAATAATTCTAAGCGGGTTGTGGCGCCATCAGTGTGGCTTAACGCCCAAGATATTTCTTGCAATTTGGCAATGGCATTAACTGCCACTGGATCATCGACTTTGGCAATCGCATCAATTTCTGTTGCGGCTTTTGACATTTTTACAAACGCGGCGGCGATGTTGAATTTTTGCGAATATTGACGAACAATTGTACGCACTTCGGTAAGTAATGCTAACTCTTGTTCGGTAATGCCGGAACGTTCATATTGGTTTAATGCCGCATTGGCACTGCCTATAGAGCCTTGAAACAGGGCAATATATTTTGATTCTTTACGCAACATATAAGTTTTGAAATATTGGATCATGCCGCCATAACCGATATTTTCGTTTAAAGCGTTTAAGGCCAAAACTCTATTGGCGCTATTGGTGTAATATGTATTCCATTTTTCTTCGGCGTTGAAAACTTTATAGGTGACTAAAGCCGAGCTACCAAAAAATACAACACCGGTTAAAGCTATGAAGCCGATGATGATGAAACTATAAATTTTGATGGTAAAATTCTTTAACATGATGTTCCCCGATTGTGTGATCCTGCTACAAACTAGGCAAATAAGGTTAATAAATGCTTA
The DNA here is from genome assembly GCA_013214705.1 of Hyphomicrobiales bacterium. Classification (GTDB taxonomy): domain Bacteria; phylum Pseudomonadota; class Alphaproteobacteria; order Rhizobiales; family OSC116; genus OCS116. Next base: position 252,223 of record JABSRZ010000005.1, on the reverse strand, counting down.
GATTGTAGCAGCAGTTTGGAATACAAGCGTAGTTGGTTGAAATTATAAGCTTATTCGTTTTTCAATTAAATATTGATGCGGTTAAATTATCAATTATTTGGGTTGTATGGGTTAAACACTGTTGATTCTTGCGGTTCTAAAATAAGAATAAGTTAGGTGAAATACAGCATTTGAATTTTTAATAATACCGTTAATTTAGTCAAGTTAAATTTCTTATTTTGCTTCATAGATATTAACTAATATAAGTATTAGTGGTTTATAAAGCTGCAAATTGCTGTATATTAAAAGTTAACAAGTTTGAAAATCGGCGATAATCTTTAGACTAAAGTATAATAAAAGTAACTTGAGGTGGTGTGGAGTCAAATATTGATTTGGTAAATATTTTCTACTAAATATGCACTCGACGGAATTGCTAACAATTTCTGACTCAATAGCGCCGTCTTTTGTTTTTAACAGCCCCCAAACTAATATGACATTTATCGAATATTGCAATTATATCAAAAGCGCGATGACCGAATATAACCGCCTAGTCGCTAGCAATTAGGATATCCAATTCGCGACATCTGACGGTTATGATGTGGTTGAAGATATGCGCTAATTAATTATAGCCGGTGGGTTAATACGGATGCGCGGGCGCGGCATTTTAGCACATTTACAAACGGGCAAAAACCCGTATAAAGGCATTGATTGAATTCGTGCAATGCTGCTGTTTGAACTAGAGTTTAAACTGGTGATTAACTATTGAGCCCCAAACGGCTAAGGATGAAGATGAAAAAATTATTATTGATAAGCTGGCTGATAATTGTCGCGTTTTCTGGTGCGGCTGGCGCCACTGAACAGGTGAAAAGTCAACAGGTGAGTGTGGTTGATGCTTGGTTACGCGTGGCACCCAACAAAGTTGCTGGCGGGTTTTTTGAAATAATAAATGATTCTGATGAAGATTTAAACATTGTGTCCGCCGTGGCAGTGGGCGCAAAAACCGTCGAATTGCATAGCCACAAAATGACCAACGGCGTTATGAAAATGCGCAAACAGGAATTTGTCCATCTGCCAGCCAAATCAAGCTTAAGTTTTAACCCGCACAGCTACCATTTAATGATGTTTAAACTGGACAATGACCTATTTAATGTTGGCAAATTTGTGCATGTGGTGTTGACATTAAGCGATGGAAGTGAGGTTGAGGTTAAATTTTTAGTCAAGAAATTTGGCGCATAAAAACACTTTTTGGCACATAAAAAAATGGGCATCAGCTGATGATGTTATCTAGCGGTTTTGCCGCGGCGCTTTGGGGGAATATTTGCTCAGCATCGCTTTGGGTAATCTCTAAATGTTCAATCAAAATAGTTTTAAACACACTTCTGACATCCATAGTTGGTTGCAAATCGCGCCCTTCGAATAATGAAGATGGCTTTAGGCTTGGCCAATCGGTTATAATCTGACCACCATTGATAGCCCCACCGGCCAAAAGCAAAGCCGAACCGGTGCCATGGTCGGTGCCACCAGTGCCATTTTGTTTAACCGTGCGGCCAAATTCACTACAGCCAATGATGACGGTTTTTTGCCATTTTTGACCCAAATTTTGCTTTAAACTGATAATTGCGGTTTCGAGCCTTTTCAAATTATTGGCCAAACGACCGTTTAGCGTGCCTTGACCGGCATGGGTGTCCCATCCGCTTAATTCCAGAGCCACAATATTGGGGCTGTTTTCATCGTCAGACTTTAGGAATCTTGCGGCTTGTTTGGTCAGGGCTTTGATGTTTTTTGCTTGATTTTTATCGGCTCCCATTTGGCTGGTCATGTTCTCAATTTTTATGGCTTGGGCGAAGCTTTTGCTAAGGCTTGGGTTGTTGGCCAGCATTTCTTGCAATAACTCAGTTTCAAATTGTTGCTCGTCTAAACGGTTGGGATACCAGCTATCTGTCATGGCATCGCCCTGCAAAATAAGTGGCAATACCCGGTCTATCGCGATGGCTTTATGATGTTTGTCGATGCCGATGAGGCGGTTAAGCCAGCCACTGGGTTCATTGGGCTTTTGGGTGCCATTTTCGAGTATTTTTTGGCCATCAAAATGTGAACGCGAGCGATAAGGTGAAGCAATGGCGTGGGCAAAAGATAGTTCTCGATCTTTATACATTTGGTGCATTTGCTTCAGCGCCGGGTTAAAGCCGAACAAGCCGTCTATTTTAAGCAATTCATTGGCCTCTATGCCCAAAGTTGGCCGGTGCTGGTAATAATAAGGGTCGCCATAGGGCACAACCACATTTAAGCCATCCCACGCGCCACGCAAAATTATCCAGATTAATATATTATCAGATTTGGTTTTGGCCATTTTTAACTGGGCTGACAAAGCTAGTTTGGAATGTAACAAACCAGTGCCGACCAAAGCTGCACCCGAAGCCGAAAGGGCTTTTAATATTTGGCGTCTGGAAATGGGGGTTTTTGAATTTTTCATTTTTTTACCTGAATTGCAATTGTTCGGACAAAAACAGCATGGTCAATTGAGTGTTTTTTTTGCCGGCTTTTTGCATGGCTAATAATGTATGTTGGTCGATATTTTCGCCGAGAATATTTTGGACATATTGGGTGACATTTTTGTTAACAATTTGGCTGAATCGCTTGGAGTTTTGCCATTTTTGAATCATTGCCGCAGGGCTGTTCCAATAATTGTCTTCATCTGGCCATCCCGCAGGGGATGACACAAAATAGGTTTGTTGCCCCATATTTTTGAGTAAGTTTAGCATTGCATTTGCCGGTATTTTTACATTGCCGGCGGCGCGCAATAAGGCAATAATCCATTCGTAAGGCGTTCGAAACCGCAATGGCGCTGCTTGCCAACAAGCGCCGTGGTTGATGAGGATTTCATAAAGCGGCTTTAACTGCCCTTGGGTGTGGTTAAAACTTGTCTCCAGTTCATCCACTAAGCTCTTGGTCAATTGTTGGTTATGAGTGCCAGCAAAATGCTGAGCCAATTTGGTGGCTATATGTTTGGCAGTGCTGGCATGAACGGCTAAGTGATTAAGGCCTGCCAACGCTTGCCGCATGCCTTTTTGACTGTAATTTTTGCCCAAAAACTCAGCAGGCTGGCCTTGATGAGCGTTTTTGTTGAATCTGAAGCCTCTGACTGTTTGATAATCAACTCCCCATCCAGTGAGCATATTGGCAAATGCGATTACGTCTTTTTGCTCATAGCCGCCCTGTACACCTAATGTGTGTAATTCTAAAATTTCGCGGGCTAGGTTTTCATTCAGGCCCTTATTTTGTTTTTTACCCAGTTTGCTGTCGGGGCCGATGGACCTAAAATTATCGAGATATAATTGCATAGCTGGATGTTGGGTCGAGGCTATGAGCATGTCGGCAAACCGGCCCATGACATTTTGGCGAATGGCTTCGTTTTCGAAACTTGCGGCCAAAAACCGCACTGATTGTTTTTGTGCCGACACGGCAAAATGGTTCTGCCAAAAATACACCAAGCGTTCATTAAAACTCTGCTGGCTAGAAATGGCAAGTTTGTGGCGTATGTCTATGGCCTGCAAATAAACCGCTTGCGCCTGTTTGCGGGCGGTTTTATTTATGTTTTGTTTGGCGTTTTTGTTGGTGGTTTGGCGTAGACTTAATTTGATTGTTGCGGCCTCTGCCATAAGCTCTGCCGAAGTTGGCAAGCTGGCGATGGGCTCAGGTTGCACTTGATAATGTGCCAATTGCGATTGTAAAAAAAGCTGACCACCCATTTGGGTGGCCAACATAATTTCATCTGGTCTGGCGCCAAGGCCAAACCTGTGGCAGGCAATTTGCGCATTGTTGAAAGTCACTAACATTCCTTCGGCATTATTTTACCACAGTTAAATATCTAATTATGGTGAGATTAAGGTGATGACATTTAATCATCACCTTATAGAATTATATGACTAGTTGTTTTGCTTGTTTTTTCTAATCTCTCTTTTTTGCCGAATTTTTTCAGCTATCGCTAGGCGTTTGGCTCGCTCTAGTATTTTGGCTTTTCTGGCTTTCTCCAGCCGTTTGGCTTTTCGGGCCATTTCGGCTTGTTTGGCTTTTTTAGCTTTCTCTAACCGTCTGGCTTTTTTGGCCAGTTTGGCTTGTTTGGCTTTTTTAGCTTTCTCTAACCGCCTAGCTTTTTTGGCCAGTTTGACTTGTTTGGCTTTTTTAGCTTTCTCGAGCCTTTTGGCTTTCACGGCCTTGCTGGTTTTCTCGATCTTTTTAAATTGCGTAATTTTTTTAGATTTTAAGGCTTTGATTGCCTGTTTGATTTTTTTGACATCTTTGCCTTGTTCAATAGCCTCTGCTAAGCCTAATTTTTTGAGTAATAGTTTGGTATCTAATTTGGCTAGCTTTTTGGAGAATCTTAAAGCTAGCTGGTTTTTTGGTTCGGCTTGAGTTGGGTTTTCAACTTGAGCAGGGTTTTCGGCTTGCGTTGCTTTTACCAATTTGGCAGCTTTTAATTTGAAGACGTGTTTTTTCTGGCTGCGAAGTTTTATCTTTTTAAGATAGGTTTTTGCTAGCTTTTCGATATCGCTGCCCAAATGTGGGTTGATTTTTGGCGCATTTAAAGCCTTACTAATTACGATTTTTTGTTTAATGTCTTTTGAAACATAGGATTTAAAACCTGTGGTTATATCATGGCTTTTTTTGCGGCCTTTGGCCTTTAAACCAACAATACCTTCAAACACTTGAATTTGGGAATTCTCTTCGTTCACTGAAATGGCAAAGGTGGTGCCCTTTACAATGGCGGCGGAAAACGGAGTTTTAATTTCGAAATGTCGCTCATTTTTCTTTTTAGCCGAAAATAATATCGTGCCTTTATTTTGCAATATAGTGGTAAAAACCTTGGTATTGCCTGCCAATGGCAGCTCCAGTTCGCTATCGCTAGAAATAATCATCGCTTCTGCATTACGGGTTACAGCGGCGGTGCCATCTGCTGGGGTGATTAAGCGATCACCTGGCGCAAACAAGTCGCCTAATTTGGCTAACTTGGAGACGTTGCCGGCTTTGGTTAGCATCACCTCGCCGGTTAGATTGGTCAAAACCCAAGCCTCACTATTATTAGTGGCGTAACCAGTATTAGCCCACAGGCTGGTAGCGATGATGACTAGTAATTTGAATGTCTTTAACATGGCAGTATACCCAGTTATTGAATTTATAGTTCAAAGATTAGGCTGCACATATTAATAAGCTATTGAACCGACCAAATAGATGGATTTGGGGTTAAAAACCATTAAATAAATTGAAGATAAACTATATTAAATTTGAATAGAATTTTAAATTGCAGTTTAACCATTTGAGCGTTGGCGAACCGTTTAATTTGGTCGATATATTTGTTTAACACCGTGACTTCGGTCAACAGAGTTAAAGTGAAATGGGCAAATTTATTTTGGAAGTTGGTGTTTGTATGCGGTTAATAGTTAATATATTAGAATACACTTAGTTTAATTTGGGTTGCTTATAGATTAAGTTATTGTGTTGCTATAAAATTGAAAAAGTTGTTGAATATTATGGGTTTATCAACATTAATTTATGTAAAAATCTTGATGGGTTTGCAAAATATTTAAACAAATAGATCAGCAAGTTACTGGTTTACTGGTAGCAGATATTTGTAATTTTGTGGCTATACCAATAATATGCGGAGCGATAATTTACCAAATATTTACCAGCCTCATAGATGCTGAGAAGTATATTTTTGGTTTCTGAAATGGAAACAATAAATGTAATTGTAGTTAATATTCAAACAAGTTTTACTTTTTGAGCCGAGAATATCCCCTAACCCTGTATCATTAAGGAAATGAAATATGATCCCCAAAACACTTCGTAAATTACTATTAGCAACCAGTTTTGTGGCTGTTATGTCGACCAGCGCTATGGCTGCGGGTGCACATGTTGCGCCACTTGAAGCTTACGCACAAGACACAGTTGCACAATGGATAGCCAACTCGGTTATTATTGATGCCATTAAAGCGCAAAATATTGCCAATGCTGACCTAACAGAAGCCCAAATTATTGATTTAGATAATGTATGGCGTGCAGAAACAGACGCGTCTAGCCGCCCCATGATAGATGAAATTTTAGCCAATGCGGTATCTGCGCTGTTGGCAAATTACAAAGATGCCAGTATGGGCATGGTGACAGAAATTTTCATTATGGACAATAAAGGCATGAATGTTGGCCAGTCTGACGTGACATCTGACTATTGGCAAGGCGATGAAGGCAAATGGCAAAAAACTTACCTGGTTGGCCCCGAAGCGGTTTTTGTTGACGAAGTTGAAATGGACGAGTCTTCACAAACTCTACAAAGCCAATTGAGCATGTCTATCGTAGACCCCGCCAGCGGCGAAGTTATTGGTGCCATTACCGTTGGCGTTAATGTAGACGAATTATAAAACTGTAAGTGGCCCTTTTCACTAGAAATGAAATTAGCATGATGATTGAAGAAAATGAAATGACAAATGATGTTGAAAATACCTCAATTAATGGGGCTAAAAAACTTTCTGGCGGTGTGAAAGGGGCCACTGTCAGCCGTAAGCTGGCTATTGTTGCTTCGGTAGCGGCGGCGCTGACTATTTTTGCTTTGTCGATATTAAGTGAATTTAATGAATCTAAAAATTTAAACCTTTTGGGCAGCCGGTCTTTCTCGACCATCACAAAATTGCTAGGCAGCAATGTCGGTGGCGGCTTGCGTTGGGGCAAAGTGGATGCGGTAGAAGTGGTATATAGTGAATTTGTGAAAACCGATGGTCGCGAAATTGCCAAAGTTGTGACATTTGATAAAACCGGTAAAGAATTCACCAGCTATACAGCGTCCGCTGAGGTAGATATAGATTTATCTGGCTATCTTGAATTTGCCAAAATAGGCGCATTTGATGCCGAGCTTGACAATTATTTCGTCACCGCTGTGCCGGTATTTAGTGGCAAGAAAAATGAATTTGTTGGTACTTTAGCCATTGCTTGGAGTAAAGAAAATATACAGGCATCCATTAGTTCTGCCCGTGAAATGCGGATATATTTTTCGATTATCGCGCTGTTAGGCATTGTGGCACTGATGATTTATTCATCACGCGCGCTGGTTGGCAAACCGCTTGAAGAAGTGACGGGTGTAATGAGTGATTTAGCTAAAGGCAATAATGAAGTTGAAATTCCTTATTTGGACCGCAAAGATGATATTGGGCTGATTGCCAAAGCGGTGTTGGTGTTTAAAGTAAAAGCCAATGAGCAAAATACGTTGGAGTTGGAAAAGGAGACCGCCAGCGAAGCTGATAAAACCCGCCAAAATTATATTGATAAGCTTATAAGTGAATTTAGAAACTCTAGTGTTTCTGGCTTGGAAGCGCTGACAAAAAATAGCCAAGAAATGAATTCGGCAGCTGATACATTAACCCAAATTTCTAGTTCTGCTTCTGAAAAGGCTGAATCTGCTGCGGGTGCTTCTGAAGAAACATCTACCAATGTGAGCACTGTGGCTGTGGCGGCAGAGGAGCTTTCATCATCGATTAATGAAATTTCGCGGCAAGTGAACGAAACCACAGATATTGTAAAACAAGCCACAATTGTGACCGAAGAAACCAATAAACAGGTTGTTGGTTTGGCGGAAAAGAGCAATAAAATTGGTGACGTTGTTTCGTTAATTAGTGACATTGCAGAACAAACAAATTTACTGGCGTTAAATGCGACCATCGAATCGGCTCGAGCAGGCGAAGCTGGCAGAGGGTTTGCGGTTGTGGCGTCTGAAGTTAAATCTTTGGCCAGCCAAACAGCGAAGGCGACCGAAGAAATTGCCGCCCAAATAACTGACATTCAAGCGGCCACGCAGGATGCGGTGCGCGACATCAATAAAATCAGTGACATTATGCTTAAAGTGAATGATTACACCAATTCAATCAGCTCATCTGTATCTGAACAGAATGAAGCCACCATTGAGATTAGTGAAAATATCGCGCGTGCCTCGACAGGCACACAAGAAATGGCAGTGAATGTTTCGGCCATTACAGAATCCATTCTGCAGACCAATAGCTCTGCTGGTGATGTGACGATGGCGTCGGCCGAAATTGACACGCAAGTTGTGTCGCTAAAAACACTGGTGAACGACTTTTTGACAAAAGTTGCTGCCGCATAAAGCCTAAATGTAGTCAGCAATGAGCCGCGCTTTTGCGCGGCTTTTTTGTTTGTGGGTTAGGCATTTTTTTTCGAATTCCAAGAAATCCAAATAATGCTCAGCATGGAGTTTGCTTCCACCAAAGCGAAAAGTAATAATGCGTGTTCGGTGAGCCACCGGTAATTATAATTGCCATGGTAATAATTGCCGCAGAGATATTGGAAATGCGGATTATTTTATGCTTAAGAATGCTAGAGAATAAGATCATTATGTTGGTTTGATGAGATAATTCAATCAGGCTAAGTCGTTTTATTGGGGCAAATATAGCTTCTGTTTCGACAATGGGTGGTGCTATGAAACAGTTGAATCGACTTAACCAATTGCTTGTCGAAACCGATTTGTTAGTGCCGACTATACTACGCAACTCTAACCAGATTCTATAGGTCCGTGGTTAGAATATGTGCACCTATGCGCAGTGAAAATAAAAACCCAATATTATTCAGTGGCATAGTTATTTCTAAGTTTCCATATACTAAAGTATAACTATTTTATACTAAAGTATAATTACATTATACTAAAGAATAACTACAAAACTGGGGGTAACGGGTAATTTTCAATTAGTGTTAAATTCTTTTTTAAACTTTATTAACTAATTTGAATTTAAATTAATTGAATTCAATCACAATTATCTTATTAAGGACAAGTACTTATGACAGCTTCTTATAGTTATGCTAATAAGTTTTCTAAAATAGCGTTTAAATTTCCCGCGGCTATCATAGCGGCTGGAGCTTTAACGGCACTGTTGGTGGGTATACTTGGTTATGTTGAAATTGAGTCTAATATTACATCTGCGGTGGACAAACGAGTTGAGATTGTTTTGGTTAGTCAGAAAGCAAGTTTATCAAATTATTTGGCTGAAATTGAAAATGATTTACAACAAAAATCGTTGAATATTGAAATTCAGCAAGCATTGGTTGAGTTTGATGCTGCATGGGTTGGTATGAAAAATGGCCAACAAGAGACCCTCCAGAATGCTTATATTTCGTCTAATCCACACAAATTGGGTGAAAAAGAAAAATTAGATTTTGCACCTGAAAAAACTCTCTATAACGAAGTTCATAAAAACTATCATCCAAAAATTCGTAATTTCCTATACGCTCGCGGTTATTATGATATCTTCTTATTAAACACAAATGGTGACCTTATTTACACGGTGTTTAAAGAATTAGATTATGCTACGAACTTACGCGTGGGTGAATATAGCAATTCAGGCTTGGGTACAGTGTTTCAAAAGGCTATGAAATTAGAAGCCGGTGAACAGGCCTTTGATGATTTCAAACCTTATGCGCCAAGCCATGGTGCTGCTGCCTCCTTTATTGCTCAACCTATTTTTTCTACTGCTGGCGAACGTTTGGGTGTGATGGCATTCCAAATGCCAATTGCTAATATCAATAATACCATGAAAACTCATGGCAATTTGGGCGAAACTGGAGAAACATTTATTGTTGGTGATGATGGCTTGATGCGTAGCGATTCAGAATTAAATGAAGAATTTAAAATTCTCGAAACTAAAATATCTGCGCCAATCCTAAAGGTGTCCACATCTGACAGCGTTCATACAAGCCACGATGAATTATATAATGGCCTACCGTCTATTATGTCAGTCATTAACTTGGAGTTTCAAGGTACTACATGGACACTTGTCGCCATCCAAACGTCAAAAGAGGTGTTCGCTCCGCTCGTCTCTGCTAGAAATAATATGCTCATAATTGTACTTGGTACATTATCATTTATAGCTGTTGCAGGCTTGTTCTTGTCAAGATCAATCACAAAACCCATTTCAAAGCTCACAAACAGAATGTCCTCTCTCTCGACAGGTTCGCTTGATGCGGATGTTGAAGGCGCCGATAGAAAAGATGAGATTGGCGAAATGGCCAAAGCTGTATTGGTGTTTAAACAAAATGCAGAGGAGAATGTCAAAAGCGAAATTGGCAAGCAAGCGCGTATAAAAGCAGATAAAGAACGCTCAGAGTTTTTAAACAATGCGATTGAAGAATTTAAAACCTTCTCGGCGCAAAAGTTGGATAAGGTGAATATTGCCACTAGCAATTTAGAAGCCGCGTCTCAAAGCCTGAGCAGTTCAGCCGAAGATATGTCTGAGCAAAGCCGAAAGGTGCAAGCCAATGTAGACAATACCTCTACAAATGTGAGTAGTGCAGCGGCTGCAACTGAAGAAATGTCGGCTTCGATTTCTGAAATTTCAGAACGCGCTGCAAGCTCTACAACTGTGGCACAAGAGGCGAAAAAGAAAACCAAAGAAACCGTCGATAAAATTGCCACTTTGTCGGAAAGCGCCAAACAGATCGAACAAGTTGTTAAGCTTATTAATGAAATTGCCGAGCAAACCAACCTGTTGGCACTTAATGCGACCATCGAGTCTGCCCGTGCTGGCGATGCTGGCCGTGGGTTTGCCGTGGTGGCAAACGAGGTTAAATCTCTAGCCGAGCAAACCAGCAAAGCTACAGATCAAATTGCCACGCAAATCGCCTCTATCCAACAAGATAGTAGTGTTGCTGCCAAGGCCATTGCTGATGTGGAAGAAGTTATTAGTAGTCTGGCTGAATCATCCATCGGTGTTGCCGCGGCTGTAGAGGAGCAAAGCTCAGTGATTGGCGAAATTTCCTCAAACGTCGCCAATGCGTCTAACTTGTCGTCACAAAGCGCCGAGTCTATGGGTGTGGTCACTGACATTATTGGCACTGCCAAAGATATATCTGGTGATGTATCTAACCTTGCGGCAGATATGAAAACCCAAGTTGGTGATTTAGAAAACGACATAACAGAGTTTCTAAGAAAGGTTAGCAATGGGTAATTAAGACCCTTAAAAAATCCAAACAAAATTAAAGCATGCTGATGATGTAATTGTCAGCATGCTTTTTTATTGAATATATTTTCAAATTCCCGCGATTTAATTGCATGGCAAATTGCCATGAAATAACCCGTTAAGTGATTGCTGCACGAGTTAAAACTCCATTGAACATACTTCTTGATAAATGGATGGAGACACAAGACAATGTAGCACGCAGTCTAACAGAGAAAAGAACAGCGGCTAACAAGTTCGCAAACTGGCTAGCGGCACCAATAAAGAGACTATTCACCCCACTTTTCTAAAGTTGATATTGTGATAACTTTTGGTTCAAAGAAATCCTGTTAAAAGCAATAACAAACTACTCAAAAAACCGACTGCTGGTACCCATGTGTACACTCGAAATATATTTTCTGGCGTTGGTTTATTTGACAATTTAAGCCGAAGAAGAGCTAAGTTAACAAACATGAAAACGATTAATACAATGCGGGAGGTTACTTCAGCCAATTCGGTAATGGGTAGGAATAAAGCAAGGGTCAGTATAATGCCGACAACAAGTGCAGTGGCCATCAGGGGAGTGCGAGTGACAGGGTGGATGTAACTTAGGCTTTTTGGTAAACTTCCTTGAGAGGCTAACCCATAAAGAACGCGTGATGCCATAATCATCTGAATAAGGACGCCATTTAGAGTGGCCACTATCGCGATGATAAAGAACGCTCCTTGGGTGGTAACGCTAGCATTTTTAAACACCAATGCCAGTGGCGCAGCAGATGTTTTGAGTTGATCCATTGGCACAACGAGAATGACAACTGAAACCACCGCTAGATACAGCATTGTTGCAATTACAAGAGTAAAAAGAATTGCTTTTGGGAGAGTTTTTCTTGGATTTTTGACTTCTTCCGCAACATTGGCGATATCTTCAAAGCCAACAAAAGCAAAGAACGCTAACAAACCTGCAGAAACAATACCTGTCCACGCGCTAAGTTCAAATGGTGGCACAAGACGACCAATTTCTGATAGCAAATCTGGTTTAAGCGTAAATCCATAATAAATCACAAAAACCAAGCCCCCTATTTCAACCAGTGTGAATAAAGCGGCAAGTATTACAGATTCTAAAATCCCCCAGGCCGATATTATGCCAACTAATAGAATGAGCAATATGGTCAATACGGTTGGTGACCAAGGAATGAAATTTCCAACATAGGCCACCGCGCCTATCGAAATCACAGCCGAGGAAACTACGCCAGACAGCGCGACCATAAGCCCAACCAACAATGCCAAACGTCGCGAGTTCAGACCATTTTTAACATAAGCCGCCTCTCCAGCACTTACCGGGTAACGCGTTCCAAATTCAGAATAAGATAAACCAGTAAAAGCAACAACTATGGCTGCTAGCAAAAATGAAACGGGTGCATAAAATCCGGCTTTTGCAGCAGTTGTGCCCACCAGCACATAGATGCCCGCACCTACCGTAACCCCAAGCCCATAAAGCGTCAAAAGAGGAAGTGTTAGCTGTCTTTTAAGGGTGTGATTTCCATCGTCGTTATTATGTGATTGTATAGTTTTATCTGTCATCACTTATCCTGTTTGTCCAAGGTTAAATCGTCTTGCTGCATAACCAGAAAACCACTATCCTTATTTTAGTCGGTATCAGAAAAGCACATATTGATCTAGCTCAACTTCGCTCTAACAACGCTAGTCTTTCAACTTAATCCTTCATTCGTCGTTCAACCCTTCATAATATACCTCCCGAAAATCATCCAGAAGATCACTTGCCGTTTCACTGTTAATGCCACTAACAGTGAGTGCTGCACCTCCCAACTTCAGGCTTGCCTCCAACGTCTCTGAAACAGAAATGCTTGCACCCGCTTTATGAAGTTTTTCACAATGCTCTTTATCATGTCCTCTAACATATATAGGTATTTCGGGGTAACGAGAGCGGGTAAGATGGACTAGTCGTTCGGTTATATTAGCTTTGTCGATGGTGATGACAATAGCACTGGCTCGCGTTGCGCCCATAGTATTTAACACGTCATGGCGGCGAGCATCTCCGTAGATTACATTGAACCCATCTTTCGCTCCTTTTGTTACGAGATCTGGGCTGCTATCCAATGCGAGATAAGTTACGCCACCAGCATCAAGAATCTTAGCCACGCGTCTACCTACACGACCAAATCCTACCAGGATAATTAAGTATTCTTCATCTAACTGCTTAATCGTTTTATCCGAAAAGGTTTTCCTACTATTTTTTCTTAAACGCTTTGCAATTCTAAGACCAAGAATGCTCGTAAAAGGAGCCATAATCATACTCATCGCAATTATCAGGGTGAGAATTTGAAATAATTCCATATCCATGAGGCCAAGAACCACGGCTAGTCCAAATAATACAAATCCAAATTCACCACTTTGTGAGAGTAACATTGAAACTCGAATGGATATTCCACTTTCAATACGTGCAATTTTGCACACAGATAAAATTACAAGAATTTTTATTGTTAGTAATGCCCCCACTAGCCCAACAATTAGGAGCGGCTTTTGCATGAGAATTCCAAAATCCACAGACATTCCAACAGACATAAAAAACAAACCCAGAAGCAGCCCTCGGAAAGGTTGAATGTCAGCAACTATCTGGTGACGATAATGTGAATCTGCCAATATTAACCCAGCCAGAAAAGCACCAAGAGCCATGGATAGCCCTGTAGCCTCCAAAAGCCATGCTGTACCCAGCACAACCAAGATAGCAGCGGCAATGAAGACTTCTGAATTTTGACTCGCAGCAATTAGACGCAGGACAGGGGGTAAAACAAATCGTCCCGTTAGAATTACAGCTATAATAACAAGCGAACCTTGTAGAAAAGAAAACCATGTTGTTGTGTCATCTTGCGCTAAAAATGACACAAGGGTCAGGAGCGGTACAACGGCCAAATCTTGTAAGAGTAAAATGGAAAAAGATGTACGTCCTGTTTGACTCGCCATTTCGTTTTGTTCTGTTAAAGTCTGGAGGCCAAAAGCGGTGGAGGACAAAGCTAGACCAAAACCTACAATAATGGCTGTATTCACCGGAATGTTGAATAACACAGCCACTGAAGTTAAAAGCCCCCCCGTGATCAAGAGCTGGCTTAACCCCAAGCCAAGCACCATCCGCCTCATCGCCATCAAACGGCTAAAGTTCAATTCTATTCCAATGATAAACAAAAGAAAAACCACACCGAATTCGGCTATATGACGAATTTCCTCGACCTGGCTTATTAATCCAGCTCCCCAAGGGCCAACAATTACTCCAGCTGTAAGATAGCCCAGCATAGAGCCAAGACCAAGTCGTTGAAAGATTGGCACTGTCAAAACAGCAGCAGCTAAAAGAAACAGTATATGTGTTAGATAAATGGTTTCCTGCATAATTTTTCCTGCCGTATTAATTCGGATGTGTGAAAATAATTTGTCGCAAACAATTATAGATTGCCACCAAGAGAGCCCCTAGGATTCGGATTTTTTAACGTGTAACCGGATCTTTGATTATAGTCATTTCTTGAGAGATATCTACAGTGCAATATTCGGGCAGATAAGTTCATATTCTCTGAAGATATAGTGGGGCGCTTTTAAATACTTCTTAAGATTTACCTATGAAGCGACTTTAAAGGAAAAATAAAACTGATAGCCGATATGGAGCCATAATATGCAAATGGGATTAGGTTCAGAATTTCAATTTACGATTGGCTATACAATCTATCAGGAGATTGAGGAGTGCTTAGAGGCCTAATTATTTTGGTTGCTACAAATCGATTGCCCCTAATTGGAACTTCGAGCTTTGCTAAGACCGCTTCTATGGCAACTCCTTCGAGTTCTGATCCATATTCGGTCTGATTTTCCCTGCCGTCAAGTTGAGCTTTTATAAAACGGCTCATGGTTCGCTCAGAGCCAGCCGAGGACATTTTGCCTCGTGATTATATTCTCGTTCAAGCATTTCTACTTCAAGCTCAGACAAATTGTCGACTTCAAAACCACTCACTGGCTACCCTCCATTTACGCAAAGGGGTGAACTTATATTTTGTTCAGTGATTTGTGTTTAATAATCTGATTTTATTGACTTATTTAATAGTTAGGCTTAACAAAATGCTAAGGCTCGTTTTAAGAGTCAACAGGGCTCGTTTAAGGCGCTCTGGTGGGTAAGGCTAGATTGCAGCCCAGCGATTCCACAGCGAGTCCTGAGAGAACTATGGAGGGCTTCAATTGAATTACTACTCTTAAAGCTATGACTAAAGTGAGCCTCAGTATCAATTCAGAAATGGAGCTACACCAAACCAAATTTTATAGAAACCAATTAACTTCACTTAAAATCCGCAGAAAAATCACTTGCACGCAGCAGGCAATATTAATTGTGGGGTGCGACAATATTAGCAATTGCTAATGTACAAATATATTTATATGCTCGATTTGATTAAACCACAATGAGAGTAAAAAAATGAGCAAAGATTTTAAGCACATCACTAAAGACATCGGCCAATATGTTGGTGAGCTTGGCAAATTACAACCAAATGTAATGAAGGGTTTTTCGGCTATGTCAAGTGCAGCAAGTGTCGATGGTCAAGTTGACAAAAAAACCAAAGAATTTATCGCCCTTGCCATAGGTGTCACTCAACATTGCGATGGCTGCATCGGGTTTCATGTCAAAACACTAAAAAAACTGGGTGCGACCAAAGAAGAATTGTCCGAAGTTTTAGGCATGTGTGTCTATATGGGTGGCGGACCAGCGCTTATGTACGCAGCAGATGCCCTTCGTGCATACGATCAGTTTTAAACTAATAAACACACAAAGCAGTGGGTATAATTTCAAACTAAGCAATTATTATTTTAACTCAACCAAAGTGACAATAATAGGTCATGTTGAATCATGTGGGGTGAATTGCCCTTAAACTAAACGTATGGTCTAATTAAATTCAATTTGTGATGGGTAAATGATATGGGGCAATATGGGAATGCGGCCGTTGAGGCAATCAAAATATTAGAATTGAAAAAGTGTGAACCACGAGAAGCTTGGTTCGAAGCAATTGGAAAATACACCCTCAAACATACCGATTGTCAAACGGATTGAACCTTCACCAATACATTTTCCAGTGGGTAGCTAACGAGTACCTCTAAGAGCTATTTTAAAAGTTGTGGGGAGTCATTTGGGGAGAACTATTCTAGATTTCTAAGGAGATTCTGTAGCGGACTATGAGGGGCAATTAGATGGTTTTTAATTCTACAGAAGCACTACGCGACTTTCTTCCACTTGCTTCTGAAAATCACCAAACTCTTTTTTGGATTTGAAATAATTGACTCTGATTTTACACAACATGCCTCGCCTCACAACAAATTCGGAATGTGCGTAAGCCGTAGAACCCTCGCCGGTAATTCCAGAGACTTGCTGGTCAAAATCAAAATGAAAGTGTATATCATCGTTTGAAGTTACTTCTCCTATAACCGTAGTTGTCCTCTGCTGAATCAGCTTCATACGCTTGCCGTATTGGGAGAAATTTTTTTTTGGATTAGAATTTAGATAATAAGCAAAATCTGTTGAAACTATGTGGTCTAGTTGACCAACATTACCGGCAAAAACTTCTTTGATAAAATAGTTTACTAGTTTCAAATTCTCTAACATGGGTATGTTGCTTTCGTTCGCCTATCTTGTAATTTAAGGAAGCAGTGTTTATTTTTTATTAATAAAAACAATACAAATGAGTTTTTGCAAAATACAAAAGGCTTGTCATTTACACCTTGATGATCCACTGTCTCGATACCTTCAAATCATTTACACCCACCGCTTTCACCAATAAACCCATTTGCAGCCTGAGCAGCGTCCCTAATAAGGTCTGCATAGAAATGAGTATATCGTGCGGTGGTCTGAGGCCGTGAGCGCCCTAAAATTGGTCCGATAATGTAGCGCGACGTTTTGAATGATACCGTTGCTGCGTTTTGGTTGATACCAATTTAGGTTATTTATATTCATTTATGTAGCTATTTTTAGATCATTCTAATGGCGCAGTGGTATCGTTCAAAACGTCGCGCTATAGATGGTTTATAGTAGCAGAAATCAATAGGTTGCATTGGCGAACAACTTTAAGCCATCTATGACTTTCTGCTGATCTTCTTCGGACAATCGCGCGAGCATATTGGCGATTTTATTGGCATCCAACACCGAGTTTTGGCTGATGGCTTTTGCACCATCATTAGTGAGTGAAAACTTCGTTTGCCGTGCGTCATTCTCGTCGATTTTAAAGCTGACAAAACCCAATGCGACCATATTGTGCAATGCTTCTGATAGCGTCGATGCAGCAATGTTTAAATGTTTGGCAAGGGTTTTAGGTGACTGAAAATGCCCTTGTTCTAAATGTGCTAATATGCCAGCGTCGCGCGATGAAATTTGCCCCTTTGATGAGCGCTTTTTAACATGTTCAACATGACACGCCATATAGATGCGTGGGTATAATTTTTGAATTTCTAAAATGCGATCATTCATTCGGTTTACCTAAATATTATAGACTTGTGACATAGAAAACTCGATTATAGACAAAAATGGAGTAGATATGAATTATTTATTGATCGGGCTTGGGGTTTTTATAGCAATAATCGGGTTGATTTTTTTGGTTGCGGCACTGCTGCCAGTTAACCATATGGCGAGCCGAACCATATTGCTTAAAGCACCTACTGATGTAGTCTGGCACAAGTTAACCGACTTTGCGAATATGGCAAAATGGCGCAGAGACATTGTAAGAGTGAGTGCAAATAAAAATGTTAAGGGCGATGAGATTTGGCAGGAATATGAAAATGAAAAAAGTTTCATGGCCTTTAAAACCCTTGAGCTGATCGAAGCGAAAAAACTAGTTCGCCAAGTCGTCGGCGAAAACCTCTTGTTTGGTGGTCGGTGGACATTTGATCTGGTTGCACAGGGCAATCAAACGCAGCTGACTATCACCGAGCATGGTGAGGTTTATAACTTAATTTTCCGCTTTGTCGGAAAGTTTATCATTGGGCATCATGCAACTATGGATAAATATATTGAAGATTTACAGCAGACTTTGGGCTAAAGCGCTTTATGGCGGTTGATGTAACAGGGTATAAAATTATTAATGCCGATTATCATGGTGGTGAAGGGCATGACCGCTATATATTGCTCGGACATCGAGCCGACAAATATGTAGAGCGAAATTTGAATTAATACTAATGCGACATTTAAAAAGGTATAAATAAGCCACATTAACGAAAGTTAATAGTATATTCTGGTATCAACCAAAACGCCGCAGCAGTATCAAGCAAAACGCCGTGCTACAGGTATTTGCTGTAGATACAAACAGTCACAAGTTTGCTGACCGCAATTGTAGCGCGATAGTTGAAATGATCCACTTTTGGCACTTAAATGTGAGCCACTTGATTTGCAGAATATGGTCTGTCACTGGCAGTGTAAATTAGACCAGATGGCGGCGTAGAAATGATCGATTATCTGTACGTTACACAGAGCGTAAATGCCTTAACGTACAATTCTGCCCTCTACCCAACTTGACCCCAAGTATGATCAAACAATTTAAGATTAATCACGGGGTGATCTTTCATCCCACCATGGCAACAACTTGCCAAGTTCGTTGGCAAAGGGATATGCCCGTTCCTCACACTTTACTTCACAAACTAATTTAGAATGTATCACATCCAATCGCCATCCTAAAAATTCTTCTGAACCCGCTTTAATTAAAGCTTCTCTAAACGTTTTTTCCGTTGCCACAGATAAGGTTCTTTCAAGTTCTGGCACAGCTACAAAAACGATAGCTCGTTTATCAGCCGCGGTAATTTCTGGTTCCTTTTCGTTTGCCATCTTGGTCGCATCATCTAGGACACGTTTGTGAAGGGTTGCAGCCAGTACAAGCCAATTATTGAGTGTCAAGACAACACCAATAGCGTCGTCCGCGACTTCACGCCCTGTCAGGCCACGGCGGCAATGTGAAAAGAACCGCCACAGCTGAAAGATAGCTTTTGTCAGGTCTTCGTATCCCCTCGCAGCAATAGGGTCTTTACCAAACATAGCTTCGTGTGACATTCGTGTCGCTTTGCACTCTATGACTAAGTCGAGTTTGCTAGATTTACCACAAAGGATGTCAGGGGAGTCAAAGGGGAATCCTTTTTTTCCATACCTAAATTCTGGCTCACATGCGAGACCCGGCATTGCCTCAGACAGGTAACTAAAACAATATTTCTCGAAGCGTTTTCCATAGTCGTTTGTGATTTGGTCACCACCGCCAACGACGTCGTAAAATAACCCTGAGGTTATCCGTTCGAGGATTAGCTCTGGTAACGGAGCGCGAATTCTCTCCCCTTCACTGCCGAAGCGCAAGCATGGTGCTTCGCGCAGGATACTTGGTTTATCCGCAGTATGGATGATGGCTTTACGTTTCACCCGAGCTTGTTTTGCTGCTTTTGAAAAGGGTAGCGCTATCAGTGATAGCACAAGCTCGACTTCGCCCGATGTAACGCCTAACTTTGCCCATAACGCGTCGTTCCGAACAACCGGAACCTTGGTGAACATAGCGTAGAGTATGAAGCCAATTTCGGAAAAACGGTTGATGGTAATCCCATATTTCCGTTCAAAATAATCCGCGGATTTCCCTTGACCATAAACGAACATATTCCGATAGAATTGAGGAATGTTGGCAACCCCACTCTGCCAGCCAAATTGGCGGGCTGCTATCCGCCCCACTTCAAGGAAAACTGGTTTCGATTTTTTGTTAATCCGATATTCCTGGTTCTCTATTTTGCGCAACCAAGATGCACACAGCATGGATACTTCAAAATTCATACAATCCAGTTTACGCAGTTTTCCATCTTTGATCAGATTACCCTTGGGGACAGTCATCAACTCATTGGCCAGCGTTTCGAGTTCCCATTTGTGAATTGAGAATTTGTTTGGCATGTCAGTTGTGATTGCGCCCTCAGGTATTGTCTCTGGCCGGATGAATTTCCGGGTGTCAATCGCGTAATTCGACTGCAAAGCCTGAGTTGCCCAAAGCAGTTGGACGAACTCTTCGTCCTCGGCTTGCTTCAAGTGTTTGTTGAGTTTCTCACGATAGTAATAAGCGCGCATGATGATATCGGACCCCCGGCTAACTAACATCGTTGGCTTGGCCTTGCAATTGAAAGGTGACAAACTTGCCTAGTGTAGCACTACATTTGAAATGATACTACAGAGACAGTTGAAATGATCCGAAATAGCTGCGTAAATGAATATAAATAACTTAAATTCGTACCAAGCTAAGCGTCGTAACAGTATCAAGCAAAGTGTCGCGACGGTATCAACCAAAACGCCGCGCTACAAGATGTTACTGGATAAAGGAATGGAGGAGAGGATGGGATTCGAACCCACGAGACGGGAAAACCGCCTACACGCTTTCCAAGCGTGCGCCTTCGACCACTCGGCCACCTCTCCAACAATTTTGTCGCTCAGGCTGTATCTGCTGAGCAAGCTTCGTAGCGCCCACCCATTCGGTTAATTTGGTAACCTTGGCAACGATATAAAGCTTATATATCAAACTGCGATAGTCGCAACCGATTTTTGGCGGCAGGCATAATGCTGCACATGATAATGCTGCCAAATTAAATGGTTGTTGGTTCACAAGGTGGCGGCTTCTAAATTTGCCAATAGCTCATCATTCACTTCACCTGTAATGGTTAAATTATGGCGCATTTGAAATTCGCTAATGGCTTTGCGGGTTTTTTTACCCATAAGGCCGTCTATTGGCCCGACATTCCAACCCAGAAATTCGAGCATTTTTTGGGTGTCTTTTATCGATTTTTCATCGGCGTTTAAATTGGTCGCCAAAGTGCCTTGTTTTACATGTAGTGTTTGGCTGGCCCTGGCTTCATTAGCAGCTTCATTGGTCTCTAATTCGGTTTTTAGATAGCTTAAATTGGGCGCGGTGTTGGCGGTTTCGGGCAGCATTGTCACCTGCCAAGTTTTAATTTTTTGTTTGGCAGTTAAAATTTGCGCAGCAGATAGCTCTAGCTTCACCGCACCGGCTTTAGCTTCGGCTTGTTTATCGCCTTTGTTGGCGGCAATCGAATACCATTTAAAAGTTTCGACCAGATCTATTTCGGTGCCATGGCCTTTTTGATACAGCACAGCCAAATTATATTGAGCGTCCACCAAACCAGCATTGGCGGCCAAATTAAACCATTTTATGGCTTGTTTAAAATCTGGCCTTGTCGTTGGGTCTTGCGGGGCGGCATTCATCATCGCCAGGCGGTATATGGCCATTAAATTGCCCTGATTGGCCGAGGCTTCGTAAGAAATTTTGGCTTTTGCCAAATCTCTATCTGTGCCTTTGCCATTTTCTAACATCATGCCGACGCTAAACTGGGCGACAGCCAATTTGTTACCGGCAGCTTTAGAAAACCAATAATATGATTTGGCCAAATCGACCTCGACATTGTAACCAAGCGCATAGCGATTGGCCACTTCGAACTGTTCTGCCGCTTGGCCGGCGACTGCGTTTTCGCGCAATAATTTAGGGCCTATTTCTGTTGGCAGCTCGACAATTTGCGGCAACACCACCACTTTAGGCGGTTTGTGACTTGTCACTTGTGGCAACTCGCTGGCTGCAGTGGTGGTTTTAGGCGCTAGACTGGCTAGCTGAATATTGGATTTGGATTTGCTCAAGGTTGAGCTGCCCATTTTGGCAGCGTCGAGGTTAGCAGAGCCTAAGTTGCCATCTGTGGTTTGGCCATTGCCCAACAGGCTGGTGGTATATGGTTTCGAGGCTGGCTTGGCTATGCTATTTGTCACCAAACTATCTTTGTTTTGCATCGCCTCTAATTGTTCATTTGTCGGTTGGCGGGTTTGGTTGGGTATATTGGGTAGCTGCTGAAATTCACTTGGGGTGAAGTTATTTGAAGATTTTGCGCTGCCATTGCTGGTGGGAATGCCAATTTTTGCGCCATCAAGAATATCACGCGCAGCATCAGATTGGCTGCTGACCATTTTGCCACCGGCTGATGCGGTGATGTTTTCTAGTGGAATTTTTGGCACATTGCCTTGTAATGAATACCAGCTTGCGCCCGCCAATGCCACCGTGACAAAAACCGCAGCCCCAACAATAGGGCGCAGGCCAGTTGGTTTTTTGGTTTTTTCATCGCGGCTATTTGCGCTTAATTCATTGCCAATTTGGCCCATGAGAGTGGCCGGGTCTGACGATTGCAAATTGCTGAAAAAATCATCTTCATTCACATGTTTGGCTATTGGATCAGCGAGTTGTTGCGGCGCTGCAACAGCAGTTGGCGCGGTTTTGGGTTTTTTGTTTTTGCCCCGTTTAAACCAAGAAGATTTGGTTTTTTGGTTCGACGTTTTGTGTAATGCATCGACATTTATGCCCCGCATTTGAGCCGGCAATGGCTCTAATTGATCGAGAATAGATTGGCTATCTAATTGCGATTTGTCTCTGCGCGCCGCGTTTTTAATTTTGCTGAACAGCGATTTATTCAAACCAGTTTCGGGGTCTGCGGTTTTTTCTAATTCATAAGTTTGTTGCGCGGCGCGTCTGGCAGCGGCGATAAAATCGTTACTGTTGGAGGTGCGGATTTCAGGGCGATTATTGTCCGGCGTTGAACCATTTGGGTCGGTTGGCGCGGCGGTTTCTGAACCTGATTTCTGTACGTCTAACTGTCGGGCGGGCGGTGTAAAACTGGCCTGCGTCGGCTCTGGCGTTAACGTGGCTTGGTTCTGCAGAGCCAGTCTCATATCCGCTTGGCTGACTGCGGACGGGCTGGTGACCATTGAATTGGTCGACATTGGATTGGCCATCGTTGCGTTGGCCATGGTTGGGTTCGCCATAGTCGGGTTGACCATAGCTGGGTTCGTAGTCGTTTGGCTCGTAACCGGCAGGCTCATATCCGGCTGGTTCGTAGCGTTTAAGTTGGTGGCCGTCTGGCTCATTTCGGCTAGGTTGTTGGCCTGTTCGGTCATATCCGCCGGGGTCGTAACTTGGGGCTCTGGTTTTTGCGGGGTATAGCTGGCCGTTATTGGGTTCGGCTGCGCGTTGGTTATTGGCGCGGAAGAAACGGCTGGTGCCGCCGTTATTGGCATGGCTGCCACGGCTGAAACCGGCGCTGCGTTCTGAATGTTGTTGCTGTGCGGAATGTTCAAATCCTGAGGCTGTGCCGCTTTCCTCTCGGCCCCAGGTTGTGTAAAATCCCGGTCGGCTCGCGCGCCAGCCCCGTCATATTCTGGCGGGTGGGTTCGCCCCTCCCTAACTGGCTGGCCTGACTCCACTTTCGACAAGCGGTTCATAATTTTTTCTAGCGAATGCTGAACGGTTTTAAAACCATCGAGATGGGTTTTTTCTGAATGGCCATTTTTATCGGCAAATTCTGACACCGCGTGTGAAGCGGCTTCTTTGGCAATCTCATAGCTGTTGGCCTTAATGTCGGTCACTGACGAAATTAATTTGACCATATTGTCTTCTAAACGGTCGATGCCACCCAGGCGTTCCTCGGTTTTTTGTAGGCGCTCATTGATAATGGCGATGCTGTCTCTTAATTCTAAAATGTCGGCCGTGGCCACTTCTTCTTCTGCGGCATAAACATCTTGCCCACGTTCATAGCCGGCTTGTTGGTTTTCTAAAACGCCGGACAATTGAAAGCTCAATTTGTCGATTTGTCCTTCTAGTTCAGAAATATGCGGGTCTATACGTGGGGCAGCGTCAAGCCCTTCATCTAACCTATCGGACAATTGTTGCAACCGTTGCTCGATGGAATAAAGGTCATTGCCATGGCGTTCATCGCGGGTGTCAGATTGTTCGGCCATGCGGTCTGAAATGTCGTGCAATTGGTTTTGCATCTCATATTCGGCATGTTTAGAATTTTGACTGTTATCGGCCTGATGGGTGTTTAATTCATCTAATTTTATGAATAATTCATCAAACCGGGTGACCATATTGGCTTGGTCAAATTGATCGCGGCGGGTTTGCTCGCCCAATATATTATGTTGCCCCTGTACCGATTGAACGATGCGGGAATTGCTGTTGTTTAAATCTTCCATTCTATCGGCCAAAGTCGAAAGTCTGGTTTCAATATCGCCAAAATCTTGGCGCAACATCTGCAAGCTGGAATTTTCATCAGCATGGCCACTATTATGCAGCCGCGCAATTTGAGTTTGCATATTGCGCAATGCGGTGCTGTTATTTTGGTCTGCCAATTCGATGTGATCGACAATGTCGGTCAGCGCGTCTTCAATAACGCTAAAATCATTA
This sequence comes from Hyphomicrobiales bacterium, assembly GCA_013214705.1. Taxonomy (GTDB): domain Bacteria; phylum Pseudomonadota; class Alphaproteobacteria; order Rhizobiales; family OSC116; genus OCS116. The sequence goes on along the minus strand of JABSRZ010000005.1, from coordinate 227,994 downwards.
GCAATATAATGGCTATCTTCGGCATCAGGGCGGCCTAATAATGAATTACGCCGGCTATTTGTGCGGTTTAGCCTTGCATCATGTCTTAAATTTCTCATATTTTCAGCGTTCCCGCTTGCATTAAAATTATCAGTGTCGTCAGCTATAAATTCTTTTTTCAGGTTCGAGAATATCGGGCTATCTAACCCATCTAAACGGTTTTGGCTGCCATCATGCGAGGCGGTATTTACCGCGTTTGAAAGCCATTCACCCATAGTTTGATTGGCTTTGCGGGCATGTTGTTTCACAATTTTACGGGTTTCGGAGTCGATGCCTTTAATGCTCCAGGGTGTACTTGATGTCATACCTTGCTACCATCTAAAATTAACTCAATCCGCAAAATGGGCGGTGCATGTGTCATTTCGACTCGCCCTACAACCCCATTTATATGGCTCTAAATTTTCAAATTATGGTAAATATATGGTTAACTTTTCGCAATTAAGCGTAAATTATCAGTTAATTTTTGTTTCACCCACAGGCATGTAGAGTGAATAATTGGCAAAAAAGACTCTGAATTGGTTGCATAATTGGCCATAATCGTCAAACTAGCTTGACGTTCACGTAAAGGAAATATAGGCTTGATTCGATCAACCTAAAGCACCTAAAAATATGACAACCAAAATGACCATTGAACCAGAACAACAGTTCAGCATTACCGAACTTAGTGCTATGTTTAACTTGACCCCACGGGCCTTAAGATTTTACGAAACCAAACAACTCATATCGCCCCAACGTATTGGCTCGCGTCGGGTTTATTCGAAACGCGACAAAGGCCGTTTGGCACTTGTGGTTTTGGGTAAAAATGTTGGGTTTTCGCTTGATGAAATTAAAGAAATGCTCGACCTTTATGACCTAAGAGACGGCCAAAAAACTCAGCTAAAACTGACTAGCAAAAAATTTAGAGCGCAAATACAAAAATTAGTTGAACAAAAAAAACAAATACAAAATGCCATTGAGCAGCTTAGCCATTTGTGCGACCAAGTTGAAAATGCCATTGATGGCCGTGATGGCCCCGTCAAACTAACCGAAACAACCAGCGCCCGCTGATTTTGTTTGCTATACAACCTAATATTGGAGCCACAATGCCCGTGTATAATGCCCCCCTAGATGATTCATTATTTGTATTGTTTGATTTGTTGCAAATAGATGGTGACCAATATGGCGAAATATTTGCCGATATTGACCGCGAAACCGTAACCGCCATTGCCGGTGAATTTGGCAAATTAATGACAGATGTGGTCGCACCACTAAATATAACTGGCGACAAACAAGGTTGTAGCTTGAGCAATGGCGTTGTCTCCACGCCAGATGGGTTTAAAGCTGGGTTTGAGGCGTTAAAAGCCGGCGGGTGGACTGGGCTGGTATGTGACCCTGAATATGGCGGGCAAGGGTTGCCATTGGCGATGGGCAATATTTTAAGTGAATATTTAAACTCCGCCAATATGGGTTTTTCGATGTATTACGGGCTGACAATGGGCGCTTATGCCGCCATTCATACTTGCGCATCGGCCGAATTAAAAGCCAAATATCTACCTAAAATGGTGGCTTGCGAGTGGACCGGCACAATGAATTTAACCGAGCCACATTGCGGTACAGATTTGGGGCTTATCCGCACCAAAGCGGTTGACAATAAAGACGGCAGTTTTGCTATATCTGGCACAAAAATATTTATTTCGGCCGGTGACCATGACTTGGCCGAAAATGTCATACATTTGGTATTGGCGCGCAGCGATGACATGCCTGACGGCGTGAAAGGCCTATCGTTATTTTTAGTGCCAAAAATCAATGTCGAAGCTGACGGCAGTTTAGGCACTGGCAACCATGTTTCGGTCGGTTCGATTGAAGAAAAAATGGGCATTCATGGCAATTCAACCTGCGTGATGAATTTTGACGGCTCTCAAGGTTATCTAATTGGCGAAAAAGGCAATGGCCTTAAAAATATGTTCATCATGATGAATGAGGCGCGTTTAGGCGTGGGCATTCAGGGCTTGGCCATATCCGAAGTGGCATTTCAGAACGCACGCGCCTATGCGTTAGACCGCCGCCAAGGCAAAGCCGCAACCGGGCAAAAAGACCAAGGCGAAGCTGCTGACCGCATCATTCACCACGCCAACATTAAATCTTCACTCATGTCAATACGCGCCTTTAACGAAGCTGCGCGCGCCTTGGTCGGCGAAGTTTCAGTGCTGACCGACGTTATCCATAAAACCACCGATGAAAAAGTTAAAAGCTTGGCAACAGACCGCGTCAATCTGCTCACACCGATTGTCAAAGGTGTGATGACTGACCAAGGTTTTGACAATGCGGTGGTGGCGCAACAGATATTTGGTGGCCATGGTTATATTCAAGAACATGGCATGGAGCAATTTGTACGTGATGCCCGCATTGCGATGATTTATGAAGGCACAAATGACATTCAGGCGCTGGATTTAGTGTCGCGAAAGTTACCGGCCAAACACGGCCAGACAGTTATGGCTTATCTGCAAGATATTGGTGGGTTTATAGAAGCCAATAAAGCCAATAAACAGCTTGCTGACATCGTATCGGCATTGCAACAAGCTTCCGAAGCTTTGCAAGTGGCATTGGGTTATTTAATGGAACATGGCCAACGAAACCCAGACAATGCGGTGGCGGCAGCGCATGACTTTATGCATTTAATGGGCATAGTGACATTTGGCCATATTTGGGCAAAAATGGCGCTGGTTGCGCATGAAAAGTTGGCAGATGATAGCAAAAGACATGCCAGTGAAGATTTTTATAAGTCTAAAATATATTTGGCCAACCATTATGCCGCCAAGCATTTGCCGCAAGCCAAAGCTTTGCAAGTGCGCTTATGCGCCGGTGCGGCGAGCGTAAACGCCATGCCTATCGAATTAATATAGCTGGCAATAATAGCTGCCAATAAAGGAATTTAAAATGACTAATTGTTATATTTATGACGCTGTGCGCACCCCCAGAGGCCGTGGCAAAAAAGATGGCAGCTTACACGAAGTGACGGCCTTAGAGCTTGGTGCCACGGTGCTACGCGCCATTAGAGACCGTAATGATTTGGACACAGCACAGATAGATGATGTGGTATTTGGATGTGTTGACCCGGTGGGCGAAGCTGGCGGTGACATCACTCGCGCGGCTATCTTAACTGCCGGATATGATGAAAGTGTTGGCGGCGTGCAAATAAACCGTTTTTGTGCCTCTGGCTTAGATGCCACCAATTTTGCCGCCGCGCAAGTGATGGCCGGCATGCATCAACTGACCATTGGCGGCGGTGTCGAAGCGATGAGCCGGCTAGGCATATTTTCATCTGGTGGTGCTTGGCCAATTGATCCGTCTATTGCCCTGCCCTCATATTTTGTGCCACAAGGCATTAGTGCCGATTTAATTGCCACTAAATATGGTTATAGCCGCGAAGTATGCGACGCTTTGGCAGTTGAAAGCCAACGCCGCGCCAAAGTTGCGGTGGATGGTGGATATTTTAAAAATTCCATAGTGCCCGTTGTCGATGTTAACGGCCTGACCATATTGGACCATGACGAACATATGCGGCCAGACACCAGTGCTCAGTCACTTAGCAAGTTAAACCCATCATTTGGGCAGATTGGTGAAATGGGTGGTTTTAACGCGGTGGCGACGCAAAGATACCCTGAAATTGAAACCATTGAGCACATTCACCATGCTGGCAACAGCTCGGGCATTGTCGATGGGGCGGCGGCGATATTAATGGGCAGCGAACAAGCAGGGAAAACTGCCGGGCTTAAGCCTAGGGCGCGTATCCGCACCTTTGCCAACATTGGCACAGAACCTTGTATCATGCTCACTGGCCCATCCATTGTGGCGCAAAAAGCGCTTAAAATAGCTGGCATGAAAGCCTCTGACATTGACTTGTTTGAAATTAACGAAGCCTTTGCCTCGGTGGTTTTGCATGCGGTAGACCAATTGGGCATTGACCACAGCAAGGTGAATGTAAATGGCGGCGCGATTGCCATGGGTCACCCGCTCGGCGCAACCGGCGCTATGCTGGTTGGCATTGTGTTAGATGAATTGGAGCGGCGCAATTTAAACACCGCCTTAATCACCTTATGCATTGGCGCCGGCATGGGCACTGCCACCATTATTGAACGGGTTTAAAGGGGTATAAAATTATGACTGATTTAAAATTAAACGACTTTACCTTTGAAATTGATGCTGATGGTATTGCCATCATCACATGGGATAGAGCTGACAAAAGCATGAATGTGATGAGCGAAGCTGGCTTTGAAGATTTGATTGCATTTATTCATGAGATTAAAACCAATCCCAAAATTTTGGGTGCGATTATCACTAGTGGTAAAGATAGTTTTTGTGCCGGTGCTGACATTAATATGTTTGAGCAAATTATGCATGACGGGCCAAATGTTGCGGAACAAATGGAGCTGGCTAGCAAATTCTCTTACACTTTGCGCGATCTAGAAACTTGCGGTAAACCGATAGTTTGCGCCATGACCGGCACAGCGCTGGGTGGCGGGTTTGAAATAGCCTTGGCCAGCCATTACCGCATAGCGGCAGAAAATGTAAGTGCCAAATATGGCCTACCAGAAGTGCGCATTGGCATATTGCCCGGCGGCGGCGGCACGCAGCGCTTGCCACGGCTCATCGGCGCGCAAGAAGCCCTACAAATGATGCTTTTGGGCCGGTTAATTAATGCCAAAGCGGCGTTAAAACTTGGTATTTTACATGAAATTGTTCCGGCTGATGAGCTGGTTGCCACCGCGAAAAAACGCATATTTGAACGTAAAGTTTTGCCCGCCCCGTGGGATCAGAAGGGTTTTCGCATACCCGGTGGGCAGGTTTACTCTAAAGGCGGCATGCAGGTATTTCCGCCGGCCAACGCTTTATACCGCAAATCGACTTATGACAATTACCCCGGCGCGCGCAACATTATGAAATGTGTTTATGAAGGCCTGATGGTCGACATTGACACCGGCTTGCGCATTGAAGCGCGTTATTTCACCCAATTGTTGCGCACGGTTGAAGCCAAACATATGAGCCGCTCGATATTTGTGTCGATGCAAGAGTTAAACAAAGGTTTGCGCCGCCCTAAAGGCATCGAGAAAACCAAAATTTGCAAAGTTGCCGTCATCGGAGCGGGGCTTATGGGCGCGGGCATTGCGTTTGTGAGTGCCAAAGCTGGCATAGATGTGGTGTTGATAGACCGCAATATGGAGGCGGCTGAAAAAGGCAAAACTTACAGCGATAAAATATTGTCTAAATTGGTGAAACGTGGCCGCATGAAGGGCGATGCTAAAGACGCCATCATGAACCGCATCAGCCCGGCTGATAATTATGACGGTTTAAAAGACATTGATTTGGTGATTGAAGCTGTGTTTGAAGACCCAAAAATCAAAGCCGAAGTGGTGAAGCAATGTGAAGCCATTATGCCCAAAGGCACAATATTTGGCTCTAATACGTCCACTTTGCCAATCACTGGCTTGGCCAAATCGAGCGCTAACCCAGAAAATTTTGTTGGCATTCATTTCTTTTCTCCAGTCGATAAAATGATGTTGGTCGAAATTATCAAGGGTGACAAAACTGGTGATGCGGCCATTGCCAAAGCGCTAGATTATGTGGCGGCGATTAAGAAAACCCCGATTGTGGTTAATGATTCGCGCGGGTTTTATACCTCTCGCGTGGTGGTGACTTACATTACCGAGGCACTGCATATGATGGAAGAAGGCATTCCGCCGATTATGATTGAAAACGCCGGCCGCGCTGCGGGCATGCCGGTCGGGCCATTGGTATTGGCCGATGAAATTGGCTTGGATGTATCGTATAAAATTGCCGCTGCCAACAAAGCCGCCATGGGTGATGCCTATGTCGAGGGGCCAATTGACCGCCTGCTCGAAGAATTGGTGGTGAAAGCCAAACGTTATGGCCGCAAAAATGGCAAAGGCCTGTTTGATTACCCTGAAAATGGCAAAAAACACATTTGGCCGGATTTGGTGAAATTGCAAGCTAAACATGTTGACCCGGCCGATGTGGATATGGACGAGCTTGGCCAACGTTTCTTGTCTATTCAAGCGCTAGAAACCGCCAGATGTTTTGAAGAGAATGTATTGACCGATGTCAGAGAAGCTGACGTTGGTGGCATTTTAGGCTTCGGGTTTGCGCCGTTTACAGGCGGGCCATTGTCTTATATCGATATGGTCGGCAGTGCCGAATTTGTTAAACGCATAAATGGGTTTAGCCAAAAATTTGGCAAACGCTTTGCACCGACGAAACAATTAAAACAAATGGCCGCCGACAATGTTGGCTTTTATAACTAGTCTTGTTTTTTTAACTAGTCATGGTTATTGACGACTGATTGATTAAAGCCCAAACATTGTTTGGGCTTTAATGTTGGCAATTCTCAACCATTCCAGCTAAAAACTGCCAAAAATTAAACCTAATTTAAATTCAATCTTGTTTGACAAGCGAAATAGGTGCTAGATAATGTAAACAATAACATTTTCGTGCCGTTAGGAAGCCATGCATGCATATTTATCTGCCCATTGCAGAAATTAGCGTTAATTTATTGCTTCTGTTGGCCATCGGTGGCGGCATCGGTTTTTTATCGGGTCTGTTTGGCGTTGGCGGCGGTTTTTTGCTCACGCCGTTGCTTATTTTTACCGGCATTCCACCGGCCGTGGCCGTGGCATCAGGCGCAACCCAAATTGTTGCCTCTTCATTATCTGGGGTGATGGCGCATTTTAGGCGACGCACGGTTGACTTTAAAATGGGCGGTGTGCTGTTGGTTGGCGGGGTGTTTGGTTCATTTTTGGGCGTGGCGCTGTTTAGCTGGCTTAAAAGCCTTGGGCAAGCCGACTTGCTGATTAGCATTAGCTATGTGTTATTTTTGGGCATTATTGGCGGTTTGATGTTAATTGAAAGTGTGCGCGCCATGTGGCGGATACGCCAAGGCACAGCGCCGCCGTCACGCCGCCCCGGGTCACACAATTGGGTGCATAAAATGCCGTTCAAAATGCGGTTTCGGGCATCACACTTATATATCAGCGCCATTCCGCCGCTTATCATTGGCCTATTGGTTGGTGTTTTGGCTTCCATTATGGGCGTTGGCGGTGGTTTTATTATGATTCCGGCGATGATATATGTGCTAAAAATGCCGACTAATGTGGTGGTTGGCACATCTTTGTTTCAAATTATGTTTGTGACCGCATTGGTGACTATTTTGCATAGCGGCCAAAACCAAACTGTGGATGTGGTGTTGGCGACCATCTCACTTATCGGCGGGGTTGTGGGCGCGCAATTTGGCGTGCGGTTTAGCCAGCGCTTAAAGCCCGAATTGCTAAGAGCCCTACTGGCAGCCATGGTGATGTTGGTTTGTTTGAAAATTGGCTATGACTTGGTGGTCCAGCCTGAAGAATTGTTCCAACTCATGCCTTTAAACCGGGTAGAATAGGGGGAATATATGTTTAAATATCTCCTCAGTTTGGTGTTGAGCTTGGTGCTTATTGCCCCGGCGCAAGCCGATTTGGTGACCGACCTTTCAAAACGCCGTATCGACATAAATTCAACTTTTACCGGCGCTTCATTATTGTTATTTGGCACCTTTACCGAGGCGTTTGATTACGACCCCGAAATCCATGACATTGTGATTACCGTCACCGGACCCAATAAGCCGATGGTGTTGCGCAAAAAGGTCAATAAAGCCGGTATTTGGGTGAATTATTACCAACAATCCTATAATAAAATGCCATCTTATTATTCGGTTTTGAGCACAAGGCCGTTGGTGGAGATTTCTGACAAGCCTACTTTGGGCAGGCTGGGGCTTGGTACCAATTTTTTGTTTTTTGATCCAAACCCATTGATGCAAAAATTGCCCGACACCCAAGCTTGGCTAGAATTTAGAAATTCGGTCGTGCGGTTGAAGAAAAACGAACTGTTATATATTGATCATCCCAATGGCGTGGAATTTGTCGGCAATGGGTTATTCAGAGCCAATGTTGATTTTCCAGCCAATGTGGACATTGGTGAATATGAGGTGAGCGCTTATCTATTTCGCGCGGGCAATATGGTTTTTGAAGAACATTCAGTTATCAATATGCGCAAATTTGGCTTTAGCAATCAGCTTTCGCAATTTGCCAACACCTACCCGTGGCTGCACGGTGTGCTGGCGGTTATTTTTGCGCTCATAATGGGGTGGCTGGCCTCGGTTATATTTAGACGGAAATGAACTTAAATTATGAAATTGATTATTGCCAATAAAAATTATTCCACTTGGTCATTACGGCCATGGTTATTGTTAAAAGCCCATCATATAGAATTTGACGAAATAAATGTATCTTTGCGAGAGGATGGGCTTAGACAGCGCTTGTTGCAATATTCGGAATCAGCCAAAATGCCCGTATTGCACGATGAAGGCTTGGTGATTTGGGACACGTTGGCGATATGCGAATATATATCTGAGGTTTATTTGGCCGGTAAAGGCTGGCCAATCGATGCCAAACAACGCGCCATTGCCCGGTCTATAACCGCTGAAATGCATTCTGGTTATGGCAATATCCGCAATGATTTGCCAATGAATATACGGGCAAAACGTAAAGTAGATATCTCTAAAGAAGTTCAGCGCGAAATAGATTATATCGACAATTTATGGGCGAAATGCCAACAAGATGGCTATTTATTTGGTGATTATGGCATTGTAGATGGCTTTTTTACCCCGGTGGCCTCGCGGTTTAACACCTATGGCATAAAACTTAGTTCAAACGCGCAAATTTATGCCGATAAGTTACTAACCCATCCTGCTATGCAGGAATGGTCGCAAGCGGCCAGGCTTGAAACAGAAACATTGCCGGTAGATGAAGCTGGAGTGGATGTTTAAGCGTTAACTTCTAGCTCGCGTTTAAGCGAAGCTGCGCCGTTAACATAGGCTTCTTGGCGCTCGACATTCCAATAATTCAAATTATCGAGATGGATTTTTTGGCCAGTGACGGCACATACAACAAATGAACCTTGCTTCAGGGTGACATAATCTGCCGCAAGATAGCGTAATTCTGCCTGTTTTTCTTTGCCCATGCCAAACATATATTAACCCTTAAATTCCAATTGGCGTTTCATCATCGCCGCGCCATCAACATAAGCCTCTTGGCGCTCAACGTTCCAATATTTAAGCTGATCGAGCGGAATTTGTTTATTGGTGACCGCACAGATGACAAAATTGCCAGCTTCTACCACATAATAATCTGGCGAACCATATTGCAATTTTGCCGGTTTTTGGTCACTTAGCCCAAACATATCACGCCTTTATCATTCAAACAGGATCACTCAAACAGGTTGCCTTGCCCATTATCGGGTTTAATTTTTGATTTGGCTGCTTTTTTAGGCTTTTTGGGCGGTTTGTCAAGCTTAGCATTTGCACCTGCCACTACCGCGCCAAACTGGCCATCTGCCAAGTGAATGTCTAACGCCGTGCCGGGCTTGGCTTGTTTGACGGATTTCAGACTTTTGCCATTTGCGCCCAATACCAGTGCAAAGCCACGGCTCAACACACCTTTATAGGAATATGAATTTAGCAATTTGCCAATGTTTATAAGTTGCACATTTTTACGTTCAAACATGGTATTTGCGGCTTGATTAAGACGCAATGCCAATTGGCCAATATTTTGCGCTAAGTTACGGGTATTTTGCAACAATGAAGTGGACGATAAACGCCCAGCCAATCGTTCAAATTGGTTGCGCTTTTGGGCAGTGCCAGTTTTTAATGCGCCTTGCAAACGCAATATGGCGTGGTCTAATTTTTGCCGTGGCTGCATCAGCAAATCATTCAGCTTGGGCAAGCCGCGTTGGGTGGCCAATAATATTTGGCTTTTATGTTGGATATAGCGGTTCAAACTGTGTTTTAAGCGCAAGCCTTGATCATCGAGGGTGAAAACTAAATCGGTTTTAACCGGAACCGCCATTTCGGCGGCCGCAGTTGGGGTCGGGGCGCGTTTATCGGACACGAAATCTATCAATGTGGTGTCAGTTTCGTGGCCAATGGCCGAAATAAGTGGTATATCGCTGGCGGCCACCGCGCGGGCGACAATTTCTTCATTAAAGCCCCATAAATCTTCTAACGAGCCGCCACCGCGCGCCACAATGAGCAGGTCTGGTTTGGGCATATTGGCAATATTTTGGCTGGCATCTATATGCAATTTGTTAAAGCCATCAATGGCGTTGCTGACCTCTGCCGCGCAAGCATCGCCCTGCACACGCACTGGCCAAATGACTACGTGGCACGGGAAACGATCGTTAATGCGGTGCATAATATCGCGGATGACCGCACCAGTTGGTGAGGTGATGACACCGATTACTTTGGGCAAATAGGGCAATGCTTGTTTGCGATCTGCATCAAACAGGCCTTCGGCGGCGAGTTTTTTCTTGCGCGCCTCGAGCAGCGCCATTAGCGCGCCAACGCCCGCAGGTTCTAACTGCTCGATGATGATTTGATAACGTGATGAGCCGGGAAAGGTAGACAATTTACCGGTGGCGATGACCTCCATGCCTTCTTCAGGTTTGAAGCGCAATTTACCAAATACGCCACGCCAAACCACGGCATCTATGCGGGCTTTCTCATCTTTGAGCGAAAAATAGGCGTGGCCGCTAGAGTGAGGGCCGCGATAACCCGACACTTCGCCCCTGATACGCACGTAAGAAAAATTATCTTCGACCAAGCGTTTTAGGGTTTGCGAAATTTGTGAAACCGACAATTCTAAAATGTTAGATTTTGGTTGGCTCATCTGGACTCATTTAATAAATATTGGGGTTTAATTTAGCAGCTATTGCTGATAAAGATAGGCAAGATTTTCTGAATTCATAGATTTATTAGGTAGAATATGGCTAAAAAATTGAACGTTTTGGTTTTGGGTGGCGGCGGGCGTGAACACGCGCTTTGTTATGGCATTGCCAAATCGGCTAAACTGGCAAAACTATATGTTGCGCCGGGCAATGGCGGCACAGATAATGTGGCACAAAGCGTTATTTTGGATGTTAAAAACCACCTAGAAATTTTCGAATTTGTTGAGGCCAACGACATTGATTTTGTGGTTATAGGGCCAGAAGACCCGTTGGTGGATGGGCTTGCCACCAGCTTGCGCGCCGCTGAAATATTGTGTTTTGGCCCTAATGGCGACGCCGCCCAAATTGAGGGCAGCAAAGGCTTTATGAAGGATTTATGCCGCGAATTTAACATACCAACCGCCAAATATGAGCGGTTCAAAGACGCGACAAATGCAAAACTTTTCGCTGCCGAAATGGACTTACCGATTGTGGTTAAAGCCGATGGCCTTAGCGCTGGCAAAGGGGTGATTATTGCCCAAACTATAGTGGAGGCCGATGCGGCGATTGACGATATATTTGGTGGCATGTTTGGCGAAGCCGGCGCTGAAGTGGTGATTGAAGACTTTATGACCGGCGAAGAAGTTAGCTTTTTTGCTTTGGTGAACGGCACAAATGTGATGCCGATGATTGGCGCGCAAGACCATAAAGCGGTTGGCGAAGGCGATACAGGTTTAAACACCGGCGGCATGGGCGCATACACGCCCGCCCCGATATTGGATGAAGCCATGACCAAACGGGTGATGGATGAAATTATCCACCCGACGGCACAGGCCATGGTCAAACGTGGCATACCGTTTGAAGGTGTGTTATTTGCCGGTTTAATGATAACAGATGACGGCCCTAAACTGATCGAATATAACGCGCGGTTTGGCGACCCCGAAATTCAGGCGATCATGGTCAAATTGCAATCTGACATGCTCGAATTATTGTTAGCCACCGCCGAAAATAGACTTGATGAGCTGGATATAAAATGGTCGAATGATAACGTTATGAATGTGGTTTTGGCCGCCAAGGGCTACCCTCTAAATTACGATAAGGGCACAAAAATCAACAATTTGGATGCAGCGGCAGCGCCGGATAATATCACCATTTTTCATGCTGGAACAAAAAACATAGATGGGCAAATTGTGGCCAATGGCGGGCGGGTGTTGAACATTGTCGCCCGCGCAAACAGTGTGACAGAAGCGGCAAAACAGGCTTATAATGCGATTGAGGCCATTGATTGGGCGGACGGGTTTTGCCGTAAAGACATTGGCCACCGCGCCATCGCCCGCGAAAGCACCAAAAACTAAAAAAATACCCAAAAAGCAAAATAACGGAAATTATATGCCGCAATCGAATTTACCTCAACATAAACCCAAAATTGGACTTGCCTTAGGCGGCGGCGGCGCGCGCGGGTTTGCGCATATTTGGGCGATTAGAGCGTTGGATGAATTGGGGCTAAAGGCCGATTTGGTTGCCGGCACATCTATCGGCGCGGTGATTGGTGCTTGTTATGCATCGGGTATGAACGGCAATGACTTGCTAGAATTTGTCGCCGAAAAACTAAGCAATACCGCCAGAATTGCTGGGCAGATATTCTCATCTTCGCCAGCTGAATTGGTCGATTTGTTAAACCCGTTTCAACCAGCTTTGTTAAACGGCTTAACCTTGTTGGATATTTTAATGCCGGCGCAAGTCGCTAACGAATTTTCAGGGTTAAAAATACCGTTAAAAGTGATCACCACTAATTTTTATCAAGGCACTGAAAACATCATTCTAGAAGGCAATATAAAATTGGCTGTGGCGGCTAGTATGGCCATTCCGGCGGTGTTTAGACCGGTGATTATTGGCCGAGACGTGTTTATAGATGGGGCTTATACCAACCCCGTGCCCTATAGCCATATTTTGGATGAATGCGATTTCACCATTGCTATTAATGTCAACGGCCGCCCCAAACAAGAGCGGCAAGTTAAACCCAAATTGGCCATCACCACCAAAGCCAAAGCCCGTGCTATTGCCAAGGCCGAAAATGAAGTGTTAATACCCAATAGCCGCGAAGTTTTATTTGCCTCTAACCAATTGCTACAAAACACCATTATGGCGGCTAGGCTGCGGATAAGCGCCCCCGATATTTATATTAACGCGCCAATAGACCAGTTTAAAGTTCTGGATTTTCATAAGGCTTTGGAAATTTTGGAAGCCACAGAGCCGATGAAAGATGAGTTGAAACGCCAGATTGATGCTCAATTGGACCGCTAAACCCCGCCTATACTGCATATATCAAACATTTTGATTTGTGAGCTGGTGTTATTTATGCAACCCTGAATTTAACTTACCCAGCTAACCACCACTGAGCCAAATATGCAGCCATTACGCGCCATTATGTTAAAAGTAGCGTCGGTAACTACATTTATGATTATGGTGAGTTTTATCAAAGCCAGTGTCGAACATGTGCCGCCGGGCGAAGCGGTGTTTTTCAGGTCGTTTTTTGCCCTACCCATTATATTTATTTGGTTGATAGCCACCAAACAATTGCGCACCGGTTTGAAAACCAAAAGGCCAGTACGCCATGCACTGCGCGGGTTGTTGGGCACTATGGGCATGGGGTTTGGGTTTATGGGTTTGGCTTTACTGTCTTTGCCCGAGGTGACTGCCATCGGCTTTGCTGCGCCGGTTTTGGCGGTGATATTTGCTGCCATATTGCTGGGCGAAACCATCCGTGCATTCCGTATTGGTACGGTTATATTGGGCTTGGTTGGGGTGTTGATTATTTTGTCGCCGAGGCTTGGTAGCCTGGGCGTAAATGGCTTTGTTGGCGGCGAAACATTAGGCGCGGCAGTGGTATTAACTGCCGCTACTTTTTCGGCATTGGCGCAGGTGACCATTCGAAGTTTAGTCAAGACCGAAAAAACCATAGCCATTGTGTTTTATTTCACCATAACCTCGACCATAGTTTCATTATTCACCATTCCGTTTGGCTGGGTTATGCCCACTGTGACGGAGGCTGTAATGCTGGTTTTGGCTGGCCTAACGGGTGGCATCGGCCAAATTTTACTGACTTCGAGCTATAAATATGCCCCGACAGCGGTCATCGCACCCTTTGATTATGTGGCGATGATATTGGCACTAGTCGTCGGTTATTTTATATTCGACGAAGTGCCGACTTTTATTATGTTGGTTGGCGCTGCTGTGGTGATTTTTGCCGGTATATTGATTATCTGGCGCGAAAGCCGGCTGGGTATATCACGCTCGAAAGTCCGCAAAGTCAAAGCTGACTAATCGGCTTGATTTTGAGCGATTGCGGCGCGATATTGAGTGGCCTGAGTGATGGCAAATGCGCTGACGATTGCGCCAACTACGCCAAAATAAACCATGCCTTTAAAGCTAAAAACATCAACAGCTATAAACAAAGCCAAAGTGGCCAAAACCCATGACCAATCCATCATGATGATGATTCTAGTGTGCCAGATGAGCTTATCGATTTTAAACGCTATAAGAGCCGTATATAGGCCAAAAATAAGCAATCCGATGGCCAAAAGTTGGATAATTTCTGTGCCATAAAACCCCAAAACATTATAGCCACGCACCAGTATCAAGTCGGCAAAAAACCGTGAAGAGATAAGAAATAACGCCGCATTTAGCAGCGAAAAGCATGCATTTACAAACAATATGACCGATAGTTTCATGGATTTTCTTTCGTTTTTTTATTTACGTTTTTGGGCAAAAAATTCTGTTAGCAGTGTGCTGGCTTCGGCTTCGTTCAAGCCGCCGACCACTTCGGGCGCATGGTGGCAAGTGGTTTGGTGGTAAAACCTAGTGCCGTTATCCACCGCGCCGCCTTTGGCATCTTGCGCGGCATAATATAATTTATCTATGCGGGCAAAACTTATGGCGGCGGCGCACATATTGCACGGCTCTAACGTTACATATAATTTACAGCCAACCAAGCGCTCGGTGGTTAAGACCTTGCATGCGCGCCTGATAGCCAGCATTTCGGCATGGGCTGTAGGGTCGTTCAACTCGCGCGTTTCATTGCCGGCTTGGGCGATTATTTTGCCGGCTTTGTCGACCACCACCGCGCCTACGGGCACCTCACCACGTGCCTTGGCGGCATGGGCTTGTTGCAGTGCGATTTGCATATATGTGAGTTTGTTCATAATAAATATATAAAATCACTTCCTCTTTGGGTCAAGCTCTGTTAAAAGACTTAAAAAATTAACCCAGTGGCGTTATAAGATGCGATATCTATGGCCCACATGCTCAACAGATGGTAAAGCACATGTCCCCACAAGATGGCTTCGGCAACAAACCCCCTTTTAAAGATAAAAAATTCGGCGATAAAAAATTCGGTGATAAGAAATTCGGCGACAAGAAGTTCGGCGATAAAAAATTTGGCGATAAAAAATTTGGCGATAAAAATAACAGCCTCGACATGCATGGCAGCATACCCAAAAAGCCAGTGGTTAAGTTTGACCGCATTGCCAAAGTGATGGCACGCGCTGGGCTATGTTCGCGCCGTGATGCCGAGAGATGGATTGAAGACAAACGCGTGTCGGTAAATGGCCGCTTGCTCACCACCCCTGCGGTTAAAGTGACTGATAAAGACATAATTAAAGTTGATGGCAAGGTGATTAAAGCGCCGGAAGCCACGCGGTTGTGGAAATATTATAAGCCTGCTGGTTTGGTGACCACCCATGGTGACCCAGAAGGCCGCCCAACGGTGTTTTCACGCTTGCGTAGCGAAGGCCTGCCACGTGTGGTATCGATTGGCCGGTTAGACATTAACACCGAAGGGCTGATATTGATTACCAATAATGGCGCTTTGGCACGGCATTTAGAAATGCCATCTACTGGGTGGCAGCGCAAATACCGCGCTCGCGCCTATGGCAAGGTAACCCAAGCAAAATTAGATGGGCTGCAAAATGGCGTCACCATTGAAGGCATAAGATATGGCGCAATTTTGGCCACGTTAGAGCGGCAAGTTGGCGACAATTGTTGGATTAGCTTGAGCTTGCGCGAAGGCAAAAACCGCGAAATTAAAGAAGTTCTAGGATCACTAGGTTTGCAAGTTAACCGACTTATTCGGCTGTCTTATGGC
Source organism: Hyphomicrobiales bacterium (assembly GCA_013214705.1). Lineage (GTDB taxonomy): Bacteria > Pseudomonadota > Alphaproteobacteria > Rhizobiales > OSC116 > OCS116. The sequence continues at coordinate 212,024 of JABSRZ010000005.1, read as the reverse complement.
CCGTTTAAACTGGACAATATGGAGCGCGGCACTGTCGAGCCGATTACCACCAAAGTGTTGAAAGACCAATTGGGTGATATGTTTGACGAAATTGACGAAGGTTATGATTCTGAACTGCGTCCGCAAGACCAAGTGGGTTATCATGTTGAGAAACGTGGCTCACGTGACCGTGCTGACAAACCAAAATTTGACCATAAACGCGCCGCAGAGCGTGATGACAAACGTGGTGGTGGCGAAAGACGCGACGCTAAAGGTGGTCGTTCATTTGGCAATGACCGCAGCGAGAGACGTGATGGTGAAAAACGCTATGACAAACGCCCTGATGGTGAAAAACGTTTTGATAGACGGCCTGATGGTGAGAAACGTCCGGGCCGTAATAATGAGCGCCCAAGCTATAACCGCGACCGCAAAGAGAGAGATGATAGAGGCGGCCGAGGTGGTGACACTAGAGGCGGTGACGACACACGCGGCAAGCGTAATGATGGCCGCAACCCAGAACGTACTGAATATAGAGGTCGTAGTGATGCCCGCCGGGATGACAAAGACAGAGGCTCATATGGTGGTAAATCGGCTGGGTTTAACAAAGGCAAGCCGGGAAAATCTGGCACTGGCCACCGTGAACGCGCACGTGGCGGCAAGCCTGCTGGCAACCGCTCTGGTGCACCGCGCCGCAGCAATTCACCCAGACGTGACGGCTAAAAAATAGGTATTATATGCGCATTGTTGGTGGTTCGTTAAAAGGTCAAAGCCTCACCCCTCCGAAGAATAATGACATCCGCCCGACATCTGACCGGGTGCGCGAAAGCCTATTTAACATTTTGGCGCATGGCATCGATAATTTAGAGCTAGAAGGCGCTTATGTGTGCGATCTGTTTGCTGGCACGGGCGCTTTGGGCATTGAGGCGATGTCTCGTGGGGCGGTGTGGTGCTTATTTGTCGACGATGCGGTGGCTTCGCGTGGGCTTATACGCGACAATACCATGAATTTGGGGCTAAACGGCAAGAGTAAAATTTCGCGCCAGAATGCCACCGACATTGGCCCAAGGTCGAAACGTTCGCCGCAATTTGATTTGGTATTTGCTGACCCGCCTTATAACCAAAATCTGGGCGAGAAGGCTTTGGCTTCGTTGCATATGCATGGCTGGTTAAAACCCAACGCCATCGTGGTGTTAGAAGAGGCAAAGCGCGCCAGCGTTGAAATGCCCGACTGTTTTGACATAATCGATGAACGTAATTATGGCGACACAAAAATTGTGATTGCCAGATATAACGCTTGAATATAACGCTGAATATAGAGGCAAAATATGCGCTACGAAATGATTATATTTGATTTGGATGGCACTTTAACCAACCCTGAATTGGGGTTTGTGAATGGCATTAATCATGCGCTTAACACCTACGGCCTACCGGCTCAAGCAGCCAAAAACTTAGCCCAATATATTGGCCCACCCATTGACCATACGATGTTAAAACTGGCAAATGGCGAGCAAGATTTAGCAGAAAAATTGCTTATTGCCTACCGCTCCGAATATTCAAAAACCGGTTACCAAGAAAACTTAGTTTATGACGGCGTGGCTGAGACGTTGCAAAAACTTTATGACCTGCCACAGGTTAGGCTGGGCGTTTGCACGTCTAAAAAACAAGATTTCGCCATTAAAATTTTAAAAATGCACGGACTGTTTGATTATTTTGAATTTGTCAGCGGTGCAGAAACCGGCACCAGCAAAAGCCAACAATTGGCGGAACTTTTGGCTAGCGGCAAAGCGCCCAAAAACAGCATTATGACGGGCGATAGATTATATGATTTACGGGCGGCGCAAAATAACCAGCTAGATTGTGCCGGGGTTTTGTGGGGCTTTGGCGGGCGTGATGAACTTGCCAAATATGACCCGCAATATATATTCGATCAGCCTAGCCAGTGGCTACAACTGGCTGGCGCAATATAGTTTTAAGTTTTTGCGGCGCGACCCGGCGCGGGTCTGACAGATAAATTTCGTGATGCTTGCTAATTTTCGCGGCTAAGTCTGGCATTTTATAACCCTGTTCGGGTATAAATTTCTCGTGCATATATTTGAGTATCGGGGCTTCATCGGGATAAGAGCCAATGTGTAGATATTGCGCCACCACACCTTCGTCATAAGTTTCAAAACGCACATTATTTAGCAATTTTGGCAGTTGTTTTTTGGCCGCTATGGCGCGTGCCTCGGCAATCATCTCCGCATCCACCCAATCGGGCTGCATTAACATCAACGTCCAGCGCCAATTGTCCATATTGCCGCTGACAAAATCACTCATGTCATCTGCCCACCACAGGGCTTGCAGCGGCGGCACTACATAATCTTGATCCTTGGCTTTGGCCAGAAATTTGGTTTTGTAGGCGATCGGGTATAAAGCTGCCAAACTATCTAAATAAGCTGGCGAACTGCCGGGCTTGCCGATGCCATCTATCATGATAAAGTTCATCGGCGGAATGGTGATAATTTCATATATTTTAGGCTTGGGGTTATAAAAGGCTTTGAGGGTTTTTTTAAAATCTATTTTGGTCATATACGCTCCTGTTAGCCGTAGGTTAGCATGGCCTGCTGACAAAAACTGTCAGTGAAAAGGTTAACATTAGCGGCGTTCAAACAATTTTTCGATGTCGCTCAATTTTAATTCTACATAAGTTGGGCGGCCATGGTTGCATTGGCCGCTATGCGGTGTGGCCTCCATATCGCGCAACAATTGGTTCATTTCATCGGCATTTAAACGCCGACCAGAGCGCACGCTGCCGTGGCAAGCCATGGTGGCCAATATATGGTCTATCTTTTGTTTGACCTTGAAATCTTGACCCAATTCCATAAGATCATCGACAATGTCTTTGATCAATGTTTGGACACTGGTGCGGCTTAAAATGGCTGGTATTTCGCGCACGATGATGCTGTCATCACCAAAACTTTCAAAGCTGAGGCCAAAGCTCTCCAACTCCTGCTGGGCGGAGATGATGATGGCAAATTCCTCGGCATTTAGATCGACAATTTCGGGAATGAGTAGCAATTGCCGCTCCATCTCGGCATGGTGAAACATGTTTTTCATCCGCTCATAAACAATGCGTTCATGGGCGGCATGTTGGTCGATGATGAACATGCCGGTTTGGCTTTGGGCGATGATGTAATTTTCGTGCAGTTGAGCGCGGGCAGCACCCAGGGGCAGGTTTTGAACCGCGTGATTTATCTCTGCCGCATCAGCCCTTGCATCTGCCGATGGTGTCTCTAACTCATGCCCTAAACTCGATTGCACTTGCGGCGCATAGACATGACTTGGCAAGCTGCCACCATGAGTTTTCTGTTGATTTTGGCTATAGGTTTTAAACCTATCAAACCCACCCCTTGGGACATCTGGTGGAGTGTCATAGGCTATATATTTGTCATTTGTTTCGCCAGTTGAACTATTATTTATTGTGGAACGATTGCTAATTTCGGTCATTTGCTGTTGGCTGAACATGGCCACAGCGCCTTCGCCCAAGCTGTTAGCGGCCCGGTGTCTGGCCTCTGTTATGGCTTGTTTAATGGCGCCGATGATAAGCCCGCGCACATAGCCAGCGTCTTGAAACCGCACTTCGGCTTTGGCCGGGTGCACATTCACATCGACAAAATCTGGCGGTACGGTTAAGAATAACGCCAAAAGCGGGTGGCGGCCACTGGGCAAGAAATCCATATAAGCAGCTTTCACCGCGCCGATCAGGGTTTTGTCTTTAACCGGGCGGCCATTGACAAATAGATATTGCATTTGGGCATTGCCGCGGTTTAGCGTTGGCAAAGCGGCATAACCGGTCAAGTTTATTTGTGGACGATGGGCATCATTAGCGCCGCGGGTGGCGTCTAGCCACAAGGCATTGTCTCTAAAATCTGCGCCCATAATTGTGCCTAGGCGCTTTTTAAGTGCAGCCTGTTGATCGCCTTGTTCGGCGACATATCTAACCGGTTTGCCAACGCCGGTTTGCACGCTAAAGCTAACAAATGGGTGCGCCATGGCGAAGCGTTTCATCACATCCATAACCGCCATATTTTCAGCACGTTCGGACTTCATAAATTTTAACCGTGCGGGGGTGGCAAAAAATATATTCTCGACCCTAATCAGCGTGCCTTTATTGCACGCGGCGGGCATTATTGGTTTTATAGTGCCGCCAAACACTTGCACCATATGGCCATTATCGGCATTTTGTTGGCGCGAACTTATCGACATTTCGCTCACCGCGCCGATGGATGGCAAAGCCTCGCCCCTAAAGCCAAAATGCTCAATAGTCAGCAATTCATCATCTGGCAATTTGCTGGTGGCGTGGCGCTCGATGGCAATCATTAAATCATCCGCTGACATGCCAAAGCCATCATCTTGCACCTGAATTAGTTTTTTACCGCCCTCGAGTAAGGTTATATCGATGTGGGTTGCGCCCGCGTCTAACGCGTTTTCGACCAATTCTTTGACCGCGCTCGCTGGCCGCTCGATAACCTCACCGGCCGCGATGCGGTTAATGGTTATATCGGGTAACTTTCTGATGATATTTACAAATTCAGGCATGGTATTTTATCGCCCGATTCTGCGTAAATAACAATAGTTATCTGGTTTAAGCGAGAGCTATCTGGTTTTAACTTACGACAGATAGTTTTTTCATCGATGCCAAACCAACGCCAATGACGATTAGAAATAGCCCAGCCGCGCCATCTATCCATAACATCGCTTTGGCTTTTACCCAGGTGGCCAATTTGATGCTCAGCAATATATAGACAATCAGCACAATAAGCTCGATGACAATGGAAATAATGGCCAAAACCGAAAATTGCACAGTTAGTGATATTTCGGCCGCCAAAGATGGGATGACAAATTGCGGCAAAAAGGCCACAAAAAATACCAGGTTTTTAGGGTTAGAGGCCTGAATGACAAAACCTTTGGCAAAGGCTGATTTGCCACTAATTGCGGCTTCTTTTGGCATTAAGTCTGCCACATCATCAGCAGGTTTGGATTTGCTGAAAAACGATTTTATCAACGGCAATAACATTTGTATGCCCATGATTACCAGATAAGCCGCGCCGATATATTTAACGATGGTGAATAATGTGACCGAGGCGATGAGCAACGCGCCAACCCCCACTGCTGAGAGGATAAAATACACAGTATTGGCCGTTAAAATGCCCATTGTGCCCCACAGGCCAGTGACAAAACCCCGCTTCATGGACTGGGAAATGGTTAGCAAGACAGCCGGGCCGGGCGAGATGCACAATAAAGCCTCGGCAAAGAAAAATAAAATAACTGCATCCATAAATGCGGGCGGCATAGAAAACGACATATAAGCTCCTATAAGCTCCTAAAAACTTGAGCAAGCTAACAGTAAGTTGAATTTTGGGCAACCATAATTGGTTCAAAACATTTGATGGAATGAAGCCCGCATTAAATAGACTTGAATTTAAAACCACAATCACTATATGTTGAATGAGAAGTGGGAGAGATGAATGCGCGAATTATTGGGCAAACAGCCGACCAAAATGGTCATTAAATTGATTTTAATGTCATTATTTGTTGGGTTTATGCTAAAAATATTAAACATCACGCCGGTTGGCTTGTTTGAATGGGCGGTTGAAACCATCGGCCATGTCATCAATATTAGTTTTAACAGCGCCGAAAAAATTATCGGCTATGTGGTCACCGGGGCGATGGTGGTTTTACCCATTTGGTTGTTTAAGCGCATAACAGAACGCAACCGCGAAGATAAAATTAAAAATGCATTTAAAGACAAATCAAATAATTAAGGGCCGTCATGACATCAAACAAATATACAACTCAACCATTTTGGTTAAAAATTGCTGTGGCCTGTGTGGTTTTGGCATTGGTATTTAACTTTTTCACCATTGGCGTGGCCATGTTATTCAGCACAGTTTTAGGGCTATTTGTCGACATTATATTATTTGTGGTGTTAGATGTGTTTGTCGCCGCAATATTAATGGCGGTCGATATTTTGGTATTTGTGGTGGTTGATGTATTTGTCGCCGCTCTGCTGATAGCTGTCGATGTTTTTGTCTATCTATTAATGGCATTGTTATCAATAGCCGGTTATGCAGCCATTAGCGCCGCCATAGTCATTCCGCTGGCGCTGTTTTACAAATATAACCAACGCAAAAACCAAGTGAGTGATGCCGCTTATAAATAATGCTGGTATTTGGCGGTTAAAATTCCTAAAACAGCTGCACTGCTATTTAGGGGATTTTGATGCGCGACCTATTTAAATATATTAAGCCAGCTTTGTTTAAACTAGAGCCAGAACAGGCGCATAAAGCTGCGATTTTGGCATTAAAATTAGGCGTTGCCCCGCGTGGTAGCTTGCCCAACCATGGGCTAAACCAAACCATATTTGGGCTGAAATTTGACAACCCGATTGGCGTGGCCGCCGGGTTTGACAAAAATGCCGATGTGCCGAATGAAATTATCAAAACCGGGTTTGGCTTTGCCGAAATTGGCTCGGTGACACCTAAGCCACAAGCTGGCAACCCCAAGCCGCGTATTTTCCGCATCCCCGAGCATATGGGGGTTATTAACCGCATGGGTTTTAACAATGCTGGCCATGATGCGGTGCTAGAGAATATGCGCACCGCCCGGATGAACAAACAAGCGGGGCAATTTGGGGTTAACATTGGCGCCAATAAAAATAGTGACGATTTTATTGCCGATTATGAAAGCGGCATTGAAGTGTTTTACAATGTGGCAGATTATTTTGTCGCCAATATTTCTAGCCCCAATACGCCGGGCTTACGAGCGCTGCAATCTAAAGACAGTTTGCAGCAATTGGTCGACCGGATTTGCCAAAAACGCGCGCAAATGCAACTGCAATATGGTAAATATATCCCACTTCTGCTTAAAATAGCTCCCGATTTAACCAATGAAGACATAGAAGACATCGCCGCCATAGTGATGGCATCAGAACTTGATGGGGTGATTGTATCTAACACCACCATAAGGCGCGATTTTATTGCCGGGCATGTGCATGAGAATGAAGCCGGTGGCTTATCTGGCAAACCATTATTTGAATTTTCGACCCATATGCTGGCGAAATTTTACCAAGCCACAAAAGGCCAAGTGCCATTAATCGGCGTAGGCGGCATATCAGATGGCGCAAGCGCCTATGCCAAAATATGCGCCGGGGCAAGTTTAGTGCAATTATATAGCTGCCTCATTTATACCGGCACAGGCATTATTGATGAGTTGCGCCAAGGTATTTTGGACGGCTTAAAGCGCGATAGTTTTAACAGCATAGAAGACGCTATTGGCAGCCAAGCCAATGTTTGGGCGCAGAGGGAAGTTTAAATGACGGTTACGATTTATCACAATTCAAGATGCAGTAAGTCTCGCGCGGCATTGGCGTATCTAGAAAGCCAGAATGTTGAATTTGACATTGTGACCTATTTAGAGGGGCAATTAGATGCTCCACAGCTGCAGGCTATATTGCAAACCTTGGGCATGAGCGCCAAAGACGTGATGCGCAAGGGCGAAAAAATTTATAAACAGCTTGGTTTGGCCAATGAACATGATGAGGCCAAATTGATTAAAGCCATTATTGCCAACCCGATATTGCTCGAGCGGCCGATCGTGGTCAAAGACAACAATGCCGCCATTGGCAGACCGTTAGAAAACATTATTCAATTGTTTGACTGATCTAACCGGCAGAAATAGCTATCTGGATCATTCCAAGCTTCTTTGGCAATCCAAGATGACACCGCCAAAAATATGATGTATAAGGCGTCTTCATTTTTGGGATGTTGGACATTTTTATCGTCAAAATCAACGAACCCAACTTCCATCATGGTTTTAATGCACTCAGCTAAAATCATTGCCGATTCTTCGAAAGTGAACATATTATTCGTGTCGTGGTTGCAATTTTTAGCGACAAAAATCCAATCATGGATCATGTATCCAAGTGCAAAATCCCAAGGGCCAAAATCTTTTAAACTGTGCAGGCAACTTGGGATGGAGCCGCCATCTGTATCCATAGTATGAGGGCTGATAACCTGGCCATTATGGCGAGTAAATTGGAAGGGTTGGGTTTCATTCGGAACATAGATAAATTTTGGAGTTTTACCATCTTCAAATTGGCCAGACCAAACCAAATTTGGCAATCCTTTAAATTTTCCGACTATTATTTTATTGTAAAACAGATCGGCCAAAAACAAAGTGGCTAGGCTTTCTGGACCATTTTGAGCTTCGATGGTTTTGTTGTGTTTCATAATTTTAATTAAATCATTGCTGAAACTACTATCAAAGACATCCCTTATCAGCCTTTCGGTTCTTGCGGTGTTTATAGACATATTAGACTTCCCCTTTTAATTGACCTTCAAATCTTGAAGGTCGCCATCATTTTGTTTGAATTTTCTAATGTCGGCTTTGGTCAATTCATCGCCAAAATCCAAACCGGTTAGCTGTTCAATGGTTTTTATTTTGGTGGTAAAACCGCTAATTATTGCGAGTTGATCTTCATCAGAAATATTTTCCTGGCCAGAAGTGGGGATATTGGTCATTGTTGCGGTTTGGTCGGCAATTATGGCTAAAGATTTAAGCTGGCCAGCTTCTTGCCAAAACAGCACTTTCCAAAACTTCATCGGGATTTGAACTTCAATTTTTTTATCGTAACTGGCATAAACTGGGTCGCCACCATCAAATACACAGCCAGTAAAAACCGAGATTTTTATGCCATCTGCCAGAGCATTACGTAATATATAATTTTCTATACCGGCCCAAAGTCTTGATTCAGACGGGCTTACAATACCAGCACCTTTGCCTTGATTAAATTCGGTGGTTTGCGGGGCGGCATTTGTATAATGAAAGCTATCGCCTTCGGCCAAAATCAATTGCCTATCATTGCCCCAACACGGGTCTAACCGACGCACCAAATGGCCGCGCTCGAAATTAATTTCCGATTTTAAATTTTTGTGATGTTTGGGGTCAACCAAATAGTTTGGATTTTGTTTGTAGAAACCACGACTAGTTTGTGATGCCGACATTATTCTGCGGTCTAACCGCCACCCCACACGCTCGGCACCCTCGGCGTTTTCGGGAAAATCACTATCATCATATTCGTAAATTTTGTCTTTAGTGCGTACATACCCACGCAGATTATTGCCGTGAATATTCACTGCGCTGAAATAGGCCATGCTGCGTGCGCCATTTACGAGAATGGAAAAATGCTCATATCTAAGCTCCGTATTATTTTGACCCATTTCTAGCTGATCGGGTTTTATACGGGCTATATTTATTTGCTCGTCGTCGGCAATTTTGGGCAGGCCAATCACAAAGCCATCGACAAAATCAGGCCGGTAACCTGTACGGCCAGTTGGGATTGATTCACTTGCCATCTTGGGGGAATTAAGAATATTTGTTTGAGCGGATTGCGGGCTGTTAGAAGCGACCGAATTGAGCGCTTGGGCAGAATTTAGGCTAGGTAAATTTACCGAAATTTCAACCGGCACAGTCCATGTCATGCCCCCACTTGAATTGCTGCGGGGTTTGGTTTGCCATTGATTTGACGACGACATATGGCTTGACGATGGTAGATGATTTGACTTGCCGTTAGAAATTGCTTCTGAAAATGGTATTTGTTGGCCTTTAAGCAACATATCCTCGGCCAAAGCTAGCTGTGCAGCGGGCATTGAGGGCATAACGGTGGCTAATTTGGCGAGAATGGCACTGATGCGAATGCCTTCATTGACGGTGTTGAACGAATAGCTTTTGTCGCCCTTCCAAATTTTTGTGCCGCCCCAATGATGCAATGCCACCACCTCCCATTTGGAGTTATAAACCGCTGAACCTGATGAACCCACTTGCGTGTCAGTTATGTAATGCAACACCAGTTCGTGCCGGCCAGCGATGCGATTTTCGCGCAATACAACTTGTTTATAGCGCCCTTTGGGATGTTGTATTATGGATACATAGTCGCCCTTAGCATGCTTTAGCGATGATGCTGACAAGCCACACCAGCCAAACTCTTCTATTTCCTGTGCGCCCCGCACCCGTTTGCCCAACGCGACTATGGTTACATCGAGTCCTGTTGTTTTGTCGGTAAAAAAAAAGTCTTCTGGCGCCAATTCAAATACGCTGGTAGGGCGAGCCGCGCCATCAAAATCTATCTCATAATTAAACTCAACTAAATGAGCTTTTGCTGCACTTGGTGAGGCGATTACATGATGATTGGTTATTAACAAACGATGGCTACATAAAAAACTGGAACCGAGGGCAGTGCCAAACCTATCAATAATCCGGCCAGTAGACCTGGATACATTTAAACCCTGCTGCATAAAAGACACGGGTACAAAATCATCATTGCCATACATTGATTCAGGTGTGGCGACCCTGTCATTTAATGAAGTTAAATATGCCAATGCCGTTTGGCTATCCATTCCGCTATTTCGGGTTAACGAAGCCAATATGCGTGAATCGCGATCTTCGCAAAGTGTTGATAAACCGCCTTGGATGCAAGAGATAGATCTTAATATTTGATCTTCAGTTGTGGCTATCCGCGCCCGGGCAATTTTTCCAATTTCATCACTTACAATGGTCATGTGTTCATCTCCACATTAAAATTGATTAGCTAAATTAACTTCTTCAAAATAAACCAAGTATAACTTAATTAGACCACAGAATAAAATTGGAGTCAAATTATTAAATATTGATGAGATATACTGCTCTAGAACAATGGTTAGGTATTAAACACGTGTCGGCGCAGATTTGGCATGCGGGTTTGCAGGCTAAAGCCGCGGACAAAATACATGACCAAAAAGGCCATCCATTGGCCATGATTGCCCCAGAAAAATACCAATATATACCATGATGCCAAATAGGTTACAAAGCTGATAAGCATCATATTGCGCATGTCTGCACCTCTGGTGGCGCCAATAAATACGCCATCCATGGTGTAACACCACGGCCCGACCATGACGATGATAAGCGGCCAAAATAAATAGGCTTTGGCTTGGCTGCGTATGGCTAAATCTTGGCTCATAAAATCTATAATCATGCTGCCAAAAAACCAGCCCAGAGCGGCCAGAATTAACCCCATGGCAAACGCCCAGATGAGCGATAGGTTTAACGCGCGGTTGAATATTTTGCTGTTTTTGGCGCCAATAGATTGGCCTATAAATACCTCGGCCGAAGTGGCAAAACCATCTAGAAAATAAGCAAATACCGCCACAATTTGCAACAAAATAGCATTGGATGCCAAAGTGACATCTCCCATATTGGCGCTTTGCATGGTGAACCATGTGAAGGTTAAAGTGAGCGCGATGGAGCGGATGAGAATGTCGCGGTTGACATTGAACATGCGCAACAATTGGCTGCGGTTTAGAATATCGGCCAATGGGCGGCTGAAATAATGGTTGCCATAAAGCTTGATGATGATGGCGATGGAAATGATAAAGGCAATTATTTCGGCGGCGAAACTAGCCCAGGCCACGCCTTCGACCGCCATATTAAGTTCCAATACAAATAATAGGTTTAGCGCTATATTGCTGAAGTTTAATATTAACTGCACAACCAAGCCTAGTTTGGCGCGCCCCTGCCCCATCAGCCAGCCCAAAATAACAAAATTCATCAGTGTGAATGGCGCAGCCAACGCCCGAATGTTATAATAATCGCTGCTCAACACCTGCACATCTGCACTGGCATTGGAGACTAAAAATATAAGGTCGATAACCGGTTGACGCAACAAAATAACCAACAGGCCAATGATGATGGCGACCAACAGACTCCGCAACAACAAAGCTGCGATTTCGGGCACATTGCCTGCGCCTTTGGCCTGCGCGACAAAGCCCGATGTGCCCATTTTAAAAAATATAAATGAGCCAAACACGAGCGAAAATAACATGCTGCCAAACGCCACCGCGCCGGTGGCAGCGGCGCTGTTGACCCCGTCTGGCAAGGTTGCATGGCCAATGGTTGCAATGTCGGCCAACCCGACTAGTGGCGTGGTGATGTTAGACAAAATAACCGGTATCGCGATGGTCAAAATGTGCTTGTGACCAAAATTTTCAAAACTCGCAATTTGGGTCATTATAGGGTTTCTTTGGCATAGGTTGGTTGGTCGATGTCGCGAATTTCTACTGATAGGATGATGGAGCTGAAATTAAATGTTTTAAGAGCGGCCAAGACTTTTTGTGAAAGTTGGGTTTTTTGGGCGTTGGTGCGGCCTGTCATAATGCGCAAGGTTACATGAATGAAATGGTGTTTATCGGCGCGGATTTGAAAATCTTCAAACACCATGGCGCGCGTGCGGATGTCATTGGTGTCAAATAAATCGGAACCGATGGCGGCTTGATGAACCGCCGAAATTAAGTTAGACGGTTCAACTATTTTTTGTAGATTTTTTGAATATTCGATCACGCAATGTGGCATATAATCAACTCTGTTCTGGGGAAATTTCCTAGCTCATGGATGCGCCAGACAAGGCTTTTTCGATTAAGCTTTTTGTGGCCTTAATGCCATAAAGTGCCGCAAAACCACCAAACCTTGGGCCTTGGCTTTGGCCAAGCAAAATTTCATATAAAGCTTTAAACCAATCGCGCAAATTCTCAAAGCCATGCTCTTTGCCGACCGCGAAAACCTCGGTCATAATGTCGCTGGGGCTTAAATCATCGGCCATTTTGCCCATACGGCCAGCCAAATCTTCTAGCGCTGCGCGTTCTTGCTCTGTCGGGCTACGGAATTGCTTGGTCGGTTTGACAAAATCTTCATAATAAGTCAGCGCGTAGCTTATCAATCTATCCAATAACGGGTAGGCATCTGCATTGGCGGCAACGCCATCAATTGGCTTAACATAATTGCGAATAAAGCCCCACAGGGTGGCTTTATCATCGACATTGGCGACGCTGACCAAATTTAGCAACAGCGCAAAACTTATCGGCATATTTTCGTGTGGCAGGTTGCCATTATGCACGTGATAGGCTGCATTAGATATTTTTTCTTTTGGGCTTTGCTCATCATATTTGCCTAAAAATGTAATATAATCGTCAACGGCTTTGGGGATCACGTCAAAGAATAACCGTTTGGCTTTGCGTGGGCTTTGATACATATAATATGACAGGCTTTCTGGTGTGGCGTAACGCAGCCACTCTTCCATAGTTAAGCCATTGCCTTTAGATTTGGATATTTTTTTGCCGTCTTCATCTAAAAATAACTCATAGGAAAAACCCACCGGCGGGGTGACGCCCAATACCCGCACAATACGCGATGACAATATAACGCTTTCGCTTAAATCTTTGCCAGCCATTTCATAATCGACACCCAAAGCTGCCCAGCGCATCGCCCAATCGGCTTTCCACTGCATTTTACAATGGCCGCCGGTGACCGGCAAGGTTATCAATTCTGCGGTTTCTGGGTCATTATAACTAATTGTGCCCTGTGCCAGATCGCGGGCCACAACCGGCACTTGCAACACGATGCCAGTGCGCGGGCAAATGGGCAAAAACGGGCTATAGGTGGCTTGGCGTTCTGCGCCTAATGTTGGTAAAATAATCGCCATAATGTCATCGAATTTCTCTAACATTAGCAACAATGTATCATCCATCATGCCCGATTTATAACAATCGGTGGCGCTCATAAATTCATAGTCAAAGCCAAAGCTATCTAAAAATTCTTGCAGCCGTTGGTTATTATGTTCGGCAAAGCTTTTATTGGTGCCAAATGGGTCTTTCACTTGGCTTAAAGGCAACCCTAATTGGGTGGCCAACATATCTTGGTTAGGCAGGTTGGTCGGCACTTTACGAAAGCCATCCATATCATCTGAAAAGCAGATAAGCCGGGTTTTGCGGCCGGTTAGCAGCTCAAACGCATGGCGCACCATGGTGGTGCGTGCCACTTCGCCAAACGTGCCGATATGCGGCAGGCCAGACGGGCCATAGCCGGTTTGAAATACCACTGGTTTAGATTTATCATCATCCGATTTGGTTTTTTCTGCTCTATCCAGACGTTTTATCAGCGCTTTGGCTTCTAAATACGGCCAGGCTTTGCTGTCTTGGGCGGCAAGTTTAAGTTGTTGCTGTAAATCGGACATGGAAACTCCATCGGATTGAGTTAAACGCGCCCCAAAAATCGATTAAAAATAGACCATGGAGGCGGGCAAAACTTATGAAAAAATGCCCAAAAGGTCAATATATTATTGGTTTTGAGCCGATTATACGTGTATTTAAGCCCAGCCGAACATTTAAACCTTTTTAAGCTGGCAAATATATTTATAGTATCAAAAGAACAAACACTAAACAAACGATTCGAATTTGCCAGACCATCAAGCCATAAATAACCAGCCCCAAAAGCCAGCTGAGCCGCTTGATATTGGCACCTGCCCGATTATGCTAAATGATGGCATTAAAGCCCTGTTGATAGACGCCGATGGCAGTATAGAGAGCTTAAGCGCTGTTGAGGCTTTGGTGGCGCTTAAAACCCGGCCACACTTGCTGGTGCATAGTGTTTTCACCATTGATAGGTTGGCCAGATTTGCCGACAGAAATGCCAATAGCTTGTTCACCCAAGCGATTAACATGCCGCATTTGGATGTTTTGGAGCTGTTTGCCTTTATCTACCCGATAACCTTTGTGCGGCCATCGATTGGCGGCATATTGGATGCATTGGGGCTGACAAAATCTGATGACTTAGAAGAACAAGCCACACGGTTGCATGAGGTGGTGGATATTTTGCTGAATTGCTGCTCGCCGCATCAAATTAACAAAGCTGGCATAAATGAGCCACGCCAAGCCAGACAATTGGCACAAGCCATGCATTTGGCAGGCTGGGTGTGGGGCGCGCCGATATTGGCACAAATGGGGGTCGAAATTTACGACAAACCAGAGCTTGCACATGACAGCACTGGGGTGAATATTTGGGCACGGCTGCCAAATTGGGAAGAATTTGCACCACGCCCACCAGCTGGCAATTTGGAGGTTAGCGCCAAAGAAGCGCAAGATTTACTGGCCAAATTTACCCACGCCAACACTGGCGACCGGACTGAAATACGCGAGGGGCAACAAAAATATGCTGCCGAGGCCAGCAAGGCGTTTAACGCCCGCGCGGCCGACGAGCACCCACATATAATATTGGGCGAGGCCGGCACTGGCATTGGCAAAACATTGGGCTATTTAGCCCCGGCTTTGGCATGGGCGCGCAAAAATGATGGCCGGGTGCAAATATCGACGTATACCAAAGCCTTGCAACGGCAAATAGACCAACAATTAACCGACATTTACCCCAATATTCAATCTAAACAAGCGTCAACGGTCATCCGCAAAGGCCGCGAAAATTATATGTGCTTGTTAAATTTTGAGGAATGGGCCGGCAAGGCCATTCACCAAAGCGGCGCCCAAGCTGTGGTGGCTGGCCTGTTGGCGCGTTGGGGCATGAATACCTTAGATGGCGACATGGTCGGCGGTGATTTGCCAAGTTGGCTATTGCCATTGCTGACCCACCGCGCGAGCGATGCCGCCAACCGTTTGAGCATAAATTTAACTGACACACGCGGCGAATGCATCCATGGCGCGTGCAGCCATTATGGCAAATGCTTTATCGAAAAAAGCAAACGCCGCGCCAACCGTGCCGAATTGGTGATCAGCAACCACGCCTTGGTGATGCATAATTTGGCTTATGACGGGTTCATGAAACAGCATAATGCCGCCAAACCCAAGCTGGTGCAAGTGGATGGTGAACAAGTCGAAGTGCAGCGCCCGCGCTTGGTATTTGATGAGGGACATCATTTATTTGATGCTGCCGATAGTTGTTTTGCCGCACATCTAACTGGGCTTGAAATGGCCGATTTGCGCCGCTGGCTGCGAGGCGCCGAAAAAGCCACTTCTGGTGGGCGGGCGCGAGGTTTAAAATCGCGGCTTGAAGAGCTGATTTATGATGATGAAAGCGCCATGGAAGCCTTGGCTGAAGTGTTGCACAATGCGACAAAATTGCCGGCACCACGGTGGAACAGCCGCTTGGCCGAAAACCAAGCCCAAGGCCCAGCCGAACGGTTTTTGGGCATTTTAAGACAACAGATATATGCCCGCACCAAAACCCAACATGGCTATGATTTAGAAGTGGATTGTTACCCATTATTGGATGGTATTTTAAACAACGCCAATGATTTGCGCGACGCCTTAACCGCCATTGTAATGCCACTTAAAGCCTTGTGCAATAGGCTTTCGCGCAAATTGGTGGATGAGGCCGAAAGTTTAGAGCCTGCCCAAAAAGCCAAACTAGAAGCCGCCATTGCTGGCATTGAGCGGCGCTCTATCATGCAAATTCCGATGTGGGTTGAAATGCTGAAACAACTTGAAGTTGGTGCGCGCATGCTAGAATTGCATGACGCGACCCACCCCGATTTTGTCGATTGGTTTCACATCCACCGGCGTTTTGGCAAAGATTTTGATGTCGGCATGTATCGGCATTATATCGACCCTAGCAAACCATTGGCCAAATATATATTATCTGAAACCGACGGCGCATTAATCACCTCTGCCACGTTGCGCGACCATATCGACGATGTCGCCAGGGTCGAAACCAATGTGGTGAATATGGGGGCGGACACAGATAACTTGTTAGATTGGCGAAGTGCCGAAAGCCGCACTGGGGCTAGCCATTTGCCGATGCCGGCTTATCGGTTTTCGTGCTCATCGCCATTTGATTATGTTAAAAATACCGACATTATCATCATCCAAGACATTAACCGAGACAATCCGGAGCAAGTGGCCGCGGCGATGCAAAGCCTGTTTTTGGCAGCGGGTGGTGGTGGGTTGGGGCTATTTACCGCCATATCGCGGTTGAGAAAAGTCTATGATAAGCTTATTTTGCCAATGAGCGCGCAAGACATTCAACTCTATGCCCAACATGTTGATCCGCTCGACATCGGCACTTTACTGGACATGTTCCGCGCCAATAAAAATAGCTGTTTGTTGGGCACGGACGCGGTGCGCGATGGGGTAGATGTGCCGGGCGAAAGCTTGCGATTGTTGATCTATGATCGGGTGCCATGGCTTAGGCCATCAATATTGGAGCGGGCGCGAAAAGCTGAATTTGGCGGCAACCAATATGCCGATATGATGACGCGGTTTAAGCTCAAACAAGCTTTTGGGCGGTTGATAAGACGCAGCGATGACAAAGGTGTATTTGTGATGCTCGACAAACGCATGCCGACGCGGCTGCAAACGGCTTTTCCTAAAGGGGTTGCTGTTCACAAAATTGGGCTTAAAGATGCGGCGGCATTGGTGAGAGAAAAACTCAATAATAGCTAGCCGAATTTTAGATTTAACTTAAGCGGCGTTGTAGGGATATTGCCTGAGATGATTTTGGGCAATTCAACTCGTAACGCCGGCGGAATAATATTTTCCGTGGTGAATTCAAGTTCTTCTGCCGACCACCATTTAAAGCCAGTCATAAAGCCTAATTCTTCTGGCGTTAGGCCTTGCGGAATAAGGGCATCAGCGGCGATATCGCGTTTCATACGCGCCAACATATAGGTATGGTGGGTGGCCAAATGTTCGCCATTATAAACCACCTCATTTTGGCCTTGCCAGATCACCACGCCAATGTCTATATCTTCGGTCGTTAACCCAGATTCTTCATAAGCTTCGCGCCATGCGGCGTCTAACAAAGTTTCGCCAGCATCTATGCCACCACCAATGGTTTCCCAGTGGCTACCTAAAGGTGCATGTCCGGGTTCGTGAATGTCCAGACCTTGATAACGGCTTAATAAGGTTTGGTTTTTACCGTTCAATATCAGCAATCTGACCGATTTTCTGATGCGCATTTAAATTGCCTTGTTATAATTTAACTAAACTCATAAGCTGAAGTTTTACTTTATTGGTCGGTGATTCTTAATGCAAAAGCAAGTGAAATATAAATTTAAAAACTTGCCCCTTGCGGCGCGTAAACATGTGCGGCTGTTTCAGGTTCATGAGTTTTTAAATTGGGGTGGCTTGGGCGTGTTTTTGGTAATAATGGTGTTGATGCTGCAAGAGCGCGGCTTTAACCTATTTGACATCGCGATTTTAATGGGCGTGTTTTCGGCCACCACCTTAATATTTGAATTGCCGCTTGGAGGTCTGGCCGATGGCATTGGCCGCAAACCGGTGTTTATCGCTTCGATATTTGCAAATCTTGGCAGCATTTTGATTTTGCTATATTTTCAATCCTACATGTTTACGGCTCTGAGTTTTAGTTTATTTGGTTTAGGTCGGGCACTCACTTCTGGCACTATGGATGCATGGTATATTGAGGTATTTAGGCGGCTTGCGCCTAAATTTGGCACTGTGCCTATATTGGCAAAATCCCAATTTGCTAGCGCCTGTGGTTTGGCAATTGGCGCAGT
The DNA here is from genome assembly GCA_013214705.1 of Hyphomicrobiales bacterium. Taxonomy (GTDB): domain Bacteria; phylum Pseudomonadota; class Alphaproteobacteria; order Rhizobiales; family OSC116; genus OCS116. Next base: position 193,672 of record JABSRZ010000005.1, on the reverse strand, counting down.
TTCTGGCGGCTTTATGGCCGACTATTTTGGCGCTCAGTTTGTGGCCAATGGCTATGGCGTGTTTGATGCACCGCTTTTTGGGGCTTTGGCGATTGGGGTTATTGTTTTATTGTTTAATATATTTTTGATCAAAGAAGACCGACACCCGATTAACAGCGCCAGCATAAAGGCCGGTTTTGCCAGCGTACCCGAAGTGATTAAAAATTCCTATCATTACGCAGTGGCTCATGAAATTATATCGGTCTTGCTGGCCTCTGTCGGGCTGATTTCTATGGCATTCTTTGCGCTCGAAACTTTTTGGATTCCCTTCGCCAAGCCGATGATAGATAGCCAATATGCGGTTTCATTTATCGGCATTGTTAGCTCTATCTATTTCTTTTCGTTTGCGCTTGGCGCAGCATTTGCAGAGCCTGTTGTGGCTTTGTTTAAAGGGCAAAGTGCCAAGGCATTGGCATTTTTGGTGATCTTATCTGGGCTGGTTTTCATCGGCATATCTATGACCACAAATATATATGTATTTGTGGTGGTATTGATTGGGCTGAACGCATTTGTTGGTGCACAGGGCGCGCCGGGCGAAAGTATTTTTCACGATTATGTGCCAGATGACAAACGCTCGACATTATTGTCGTTGCAATCGGTTATCGGCCAATTGGGCGGCTTAATCGGCATGTTGAGTTTAGGCTATGTGGCCGAAACTTATGGCATTGCTACAGCGTGGAAAATTGGCGGAGTTGTGGTGATTATTTCCGGCCTTATATTGTTCGTATTGCCCAAGCGCATGGCAAATGCGCCCATCGTGGCACATGAAAAGGTAGATGATGAAGACTGATTATAGCTTCAAAGAGCTACCATTCTCGGCACGAAAACATGTGCGGATTTACCAATTTCAACAATTCTTAAGCCAAGTTAGTTTGGGTATTGGCATAGTGATATTCATATTACTGTTGCAGCAACGTGGGTTTAATCTATACGATATTTCGCTTATTATGGCAGCTTTTTCGGCCAGCACTTTATTGTTTGAATTGCCGCTGGGTGGCTTGGCCGATGGCATTGGCCGCAAACCAGTTTACATCGCCTCGCTCATTGCCGCAATAATGAGTCTGACTATTTTGCTCATATTCCATTCTTTTATAGCTGCCATTTGCGCCTACGCCATTCTTGGTCTTTCACGCGCTCTAAGGTCCGGCACTTTGGATGCATGGTTTGTCGAAAAATTTAGAGACGTTGCGCCCGGTTTTGGTACATTGCCCGCATTGGCAAAAATACAATTTGGTAGTGCCGTAGGTTTGGCTATGGGCGCTATATTTGGCGGGTTTTTGGCCGATACACTTGGTGTGATGCTTTTGCCCTTTGGGTTTGGACCCTATGATGCGCCGCTAATTTTCAGTATCGGCTTAACCGCACTAATAATTGTTTATACGCTTATATTCATCCAAGAAACTAGCCATGCCATCAATGTTACAACCATAAAATCTGGCTTTTCCAATGTGCCTTTTATCATAAAAGACTCATTATTTTACGCCACAAAACATCAAATCATATCTATATTATTGGTCAGCACTGCGCTGTTTTCACTTGCTTTCTTTACGCTGGAAACATTTTGGGTGCCATTTGTAAAACCTATGTTGGTGGGTGGTTATGCGGTGTCGATTATTGGTATCATTAGCGCCATTCATTTTGGTTCTATGGCGGTGGGTGCCGCGGTTTCTGCATTTTTTGTCACTCTGTTTAGCGGCAGCAATATCAAAACTCTGATATTTTGGGTGGTATTGACCGGCCTGTCGTTATTGGCATTAGCCTTTACCCAGAATGTATATTATTTTGTGCCGATATTTATTTTACTCAACATTGCGCTGGGGGCGCAAGGCGCGCCTGAGGATAGCATTTTTCACGATTATGTACCGGACGATAAACGTTCGACATTATTGTCGTTAGAATCGGTGGTGATCCAACTTGGTGGGCTTATCGGGATGTTAAGTTTGGGCTATATCGCTGAATTATATGACATTTCGACTGCATGGATACTAAGTGGAATTATTATAACATTAATCGGGCTTATTTATTGCCTATTGCCCAAGCGTATGGCAAATACGCCGACGGTGGCACACGAAAAGGTTGATGATGAGGGCTAATTATCGGTTTAAAGAATTACCACTTGCGGCGCGCAAACATGTGCGGATCTACCAATTTCAGCAATTTTTAAGCTGGGGTGGGTTTGGCATAACTTTTGTTGTTCTGGTGTTATTGTTGCAAGAACGCGGTTTTAACTTGTTTGACATTGGCATAATTACCGCGACATATTCGGCCACGGCTTTATTATTTGAATTGCCGCTTGGTGGCTTGGCCGATGGCATTGGCCGTAAACCGGTTTATATACTAGGTGTTTTTGCCGATATTGCTGGCTTGTTGACATTGCTGTTTTTTCAGACATTTGAAGCGGCGGTTGCAAGTTATGCGTTTTATGGCTTTGGGCGCGCGCTCTCATCTGGCAGTTTGGATGCTTGGTATGTCGAAACTTTTCGCAAATTTGCACCGGATTTTGGGACGGTGCCGATATTGGCCAAAATTCAATTTGGTGGGGCCATTGGTCTAGCCATTGGGGCTATAATCGGCGGGCTGATTGCCGATTATTTTGGCCCTCACATGGTGGTTTTGGGTTATGGAAAATATGATGCGCCGCTGATGGTTAATTTTGTCATTTCCATAATTATGCTGATTTATACGATTTTATTGATTAAAGAAGACCGCCACCCGTTAAACCGCCAGGCCATCATAAATGGCTTTACCAATGTGCCGGTTATTTTACGCGACTCGCTAAAATACGGTTTTGAGCATCGCGTTGTTTCGGTTTTGTTATTGTCTATCGGTTTAATTTCTTTAGCCTTTTTCGCGCTCGAAAATTATTGGATCGTGTTTGTGGAACCGATGATAGACAGCCAATATGCGGTGTCGATTATTGGCATACTTACATCGGTTTATTTCTTTTCCATTGCCATTGGTGTTAGTTTTTCTGCACCATTAAACAGTCTGTTTAATAATCGCACTGCCAATACGCTCATATTCATAATCGTGCTTTCAGGGCTGATTCTCATCGGCTTCAGCTTCACCGAAAATGTATATATATTTGCTGTGGTGTTATTCTTTCTTAACACTGTAAGAGGCACACGTCGCTCGCTGCTTGATAGTCTTTTTCACAAAAATATACCAGATGATAAACGCTCGACATTATTGTCATTAGAATCCGTCATACAGCAACTTGGCGGCATTGTGGGCATGTTGGGTTTGGGTTACGTGGCCGAAGTTTATGGCATTAGCACAGCATGGAAAATTAGCGGCATCGTGGTGATTATTTCTGGCCTCATATTATTTATGCTGCCCAAGCGCATGGCCAGCATGCCGATTGTTAGCCATAAAAAGGGCGATGATGAAAATTAATTATACGCTAGAAGACCTGCCGCCCGATGCGCAAAAACTTGTGCGGATATTTCGCCTGCATCGGTTTATAGACGCTGCCAGCGTTGGCCCGTTTAGCGTGGTGCTGTTGCTAACCTTGCAAGATAGAGGTTTTAGCCTATTTGATATTTCGATACTGTTTGCGGTGTTTACCGGCACTCGATTGATATTGGAAATACCGCTTGGCGGTTTGGCCGATGGCATTGGCCGCAAGCCAGTGTTTATGTTGTCTGTTGTGGCCTTATTGCTCAGTGTGGCGACCCTGATTATATTTGATGGTTTCTGGCTCACCATGTTGAGTTTGGTGTTTATGAGCGCGCGCATGGCGCTTATGTCGGGCACGCTTGTCGCTTGGTTTGTCGAAAAATTTAAACAGCTCGCGCCGACATATTCGACCCAACTGGTATTGGCCAAAACTCAATTTTCCGGGGCTATCGGGCTGGCCATATCGTCTATAATTGGTGGCTTTAGTGTGGATTTTTTTGGTGCAAGATTTATGCATTGGGGCATCACTAAATATGAAGTGCCATTGATTGGCAGTTTAATATTTGGTATATTTGTGCTGCTATTTACCCATTATTTGATTATCGAAACCACGCATAAAGTCAACAGGAAGGCGATTATTGGTGGTTTTTCTAACTTGGGTAATATTATATCTGACGCGGGTCATTATGGGTTTAGCAACAGGTTAATTTCGAGTATGCTTATTGGTGTGGCTTGCACCAGTCTAGCGTTTTTCACCTTTCAAGCGTTTTGGGTGCCATTTGTAAAGCCGATGCTTAATGACCAATATGCAGCCAGCATTATCGGCATTCTGACCTTTGTATTTTTCTTTATGGTCGGTTTGGGTTCGGAGATTGCCAAGCCAACGATTGTATTTTTTGGCCACAAAATGGCGCACGCTTTGGGGGTGTTGACATTTATGTGCGCGCTGTGCCTTATTGCCATTTCAACCACCACCAATATATATTCATTCGTTGCTTTGTTGTTGATCTACACCATTTTTATCGGCTCTATAAACTCGCCATATAATAGTATATTCCACGACCATATACCTGATGATAAACGCTCGACATTATTGTCGTTTGCCTCGTTAATGCAGGGGCTTGGCGGCTTGGTGGGCATGTTATTCATTGGCTATATCGCCGATATTTTTGGCATTGCAATGGCGTGGAAAGTCGGCTCAGTATTCTTGTTTGGCGCGAGCTTGATATATATTACTTTGCAATCTCGCATCCATTATATTAGCAATCACTAATATTTGATGGTCAATATGAAATTTTTGATTTATAGTGCCGGCATGACATTACAAGATTATAGATTATACATATTTGTGGGTTTGGTGGCTTTGCTGGCGGTTATAGAATTTGCATGGCCAATTTACCGCCATAAACAACGCACATATTCTCGTTGGGGCACAAATTTTGGCCTGTCGTTTTTTAGCGTGGCCTTGGTAAAATATTCATATTTACCCGCGGCGGCGGCGTTTGCATTATATATTGAAACTCAAAATATCGGGCTATTTAACTGGCTAAACATCGATGGCGCTCTGGCCATAATATTGTCGGTCATATTGCTAGATGTGGCGATATATGGGCAGCATGTTTTGTCGCATAAATGGCAGTTTTTATGGCGCTTTCACCGGGTGCATCATAGCGATGGGCAGATGGACGTTTCTACCGCAGTGCGGTTTCACCCGATTGAGATATTTTTAAGCCTGTTTTACAAATTTGTGCTGATTAGCCTGTTGGGCGCGCCAGCTTTGGCGGTGGTGATATTCGAGCTTATCCTATCGTCTGGCGCTTTGTTTAACCATAGCAACATCCGGTTTGGCAAAAGAATTGATAGATATCTGCAATATATTGTGGTGACGCCCAATATGCACCGCATCCACCATAGTGATGATAAGCAACAAACTGACAGCAATTATGGGTTTTCGATAAGCCTATGGGATAGACTGTTTAGCAGCTATACCGCCAATTATGATGCCGATAAAGACATTAATATCGGGCTAAAGGAAAGTGCTGGGCAGAAAACCCAAAATTTTATTTGGTGCTTGAAATTCCCATTTGTTGGCAAAAATCCACGCGTGAGTAAAGCCCGTGGCAAGTAAAGCCAAAAATAATGGTTAGTTTATGAAATATTGTTTGTAAATTTCTTCATATCTGCCGGTTGCCCATAATGTGGCAAGACCATTATTTAGCCAATCGCGCAATAGGATTTTGCCCTTTGGCAATGCGATGGCCGCACCTTGGCCAAAAAATTGCGGCTCGTAAAAATCATCGCCGGTATATTCGCAACAATTGAGGCTGTTTTCGCCGCCCAGCCAATTTTTGGTGGTGAGGGCATCGGCAAAAACAGTTAGCAATTTGCCCGACACTAGCTTGTCCAACGCGACATTCAAATCTGGATAACTGGTGATGTTGGCCTCAGAAAAATATCTTTGGGCATAAGCTTCATGCGCGCTATTGGCCACCACACCAATATTTTTATTTCGCAACTGGCTTAAATCATTGCCATCAAAGCTGCTGTTTTTGCGGATCACAAATCTAGCAGGCATATCGTAATATTTGCCGGTCATTTCGAACTTGGTGAGGTTTTTGCGTGATATCGACAGTGAAGCCACGGCAAAATCGGCGCGGTCATTGGCTAAATCGGCCTCTATCGTCGGCCAGTTTTTGGCCACAATTTGGCAGGCTAAGTTTAGCTCAACACACAGCGCATGCGCAATTTCGACATTAAAGCCGGTAATTTTGCCTTGGCTGTCTCGGTAGTTAAAGGGCGGGTAATCCTTGCCAACCAATATCCGATAGGTGCGGCGCGGCAGGGGCGCAAGGCTGGGTTTTTTAAAATAACCAAAACCGATGACAGAAATTGTTAGCGGTTTATTTTGAGCCAAAACAAGGTTATCTGGGCTGTGTATGCCTCCATCTTGTGCCGCTGCAAACCCATAACAGGCCGCCAAAACGCCGATAATAAACATAGATTTTGAAATTATTTTCATATCATTCTTATAAATTGCCTAAAATATCGGTCTTTCTTATGTATATGCAAAAATTGCATTAAATTCAAAGCATTTTTCATTTCGTCTGCACACGCATAAATTGTAATGCTCATTATTAACTTTTTAGTTGGTTTTGCCGCCGCTAAATTCACCTATATTGGTGTAAACATTTAATATAGCTCCGGAATTTATGAATATTGATCCTGACAGCAACCAATACAAACAATTTTCGCCGAGCTTAAAAGATATATTACTTAGCCGCCAGTTATTGACCGAAACCCAATATGATGAAAGTGTTAAGCAGGCCGACAGTGAAGGCCAGAATATTGGCGAATATTTGTACAAAACTGGTTTGATTGCCCATAAACCCCTGCAAATGGCAATCGCCACGGCGCACAATATTAAGCTCGAGTTTTTAAATCTGGCAAATGCCAAAAACCCAGAAAATCTATACCAATTAGAACAACAGCTAGATCCACAAAATGGTTACCAACTTATAGACAATTATGGCGGCCTCAATGCGGTTTATGGCTCGATGCCAGATGTGGTACCACTGCCGATTCCGCAAGCTGGGTTTAGCGAAAATGTCGGTTATAAGGACACTCTACAGAGGCAGGCTTTCGTCACCGCGCGGGATTTTAGACATTTATTCATGAAAAAAAATCAAACTGCGCTGTGCCATCAAGCCGCCAACTTATTGGGCGACCAAGCGCCGCAATTAACCGCCAAACATGGGTTAAATCTAAGCCAAAAAGTCATATTGCTGGGGTTATTAAGCGCCATTTTTGTTGGGCTATTTACCGCGCCCATTGCCAGCCTATATGTTGTTGGCATTGGGTTATCATTGTTATTCATCATCGCATCGACCTTAAAAATATACAGTTTGTTTTTGCCCCGCAAACAAGATACCGCCAATAGCCAAGCCGCGCAGAAATTAAATGCAGCCGACTTGCCGGTCTATTCGATATTGGTGCCGTTATATAAAGAAGCCAGAATTATTGAACGGCTGACCAATAACTTACTGAATTTAGATTATCCGCGCTCGAAATTGGACATAAAATTATTGTTCGAACATGATGATGCCGAAACGCTGGCCGCCGCAAAGGCATTGAATTTGCCGGAATGTTTCGAATTTTTGGTGATCCATGAATCTAACCCCAAAACCAAACCCAAGGCGATGAATTTTGCTTTGCCATTTGTGAAAGGTGAATATGTCACCATTTATGATGCCGAGGACAAACCACAACCAGACCAATTGTTAAAAGCTGTAGCCAAATTTAGAAGCTCTGCGCCTGAAATTGCCTGCCTGCAAGCCAGTTTAGAATATGAAAATTGGGATGAAAATTGGTTGTCTAGACATTTTTTTATCGAATATGCCACCCAGTTTAACCGTCTATTGCCCTGTTTTGAAAGTTTAAGATTGCCTTTGCCTTTGGGCGGCACATCTAACCATTTTGAAACCGACATTTTGCGCGAAATTTACGGCTGGGACGCCTATAATGTAACTGAAGATGCCGATTTAGGCATCCGGTTGACTTTATCGGGCTATCGGGCGGCGGTGTTAGATAGTATGACTTTAGAAGAAGCTAACCACCGTTTAATACCGTGGCTGCAGCAACGCACAAGGTGGCTAAAAGGTTGGTTGCAAACCGCCATTGTGCATAGCCGCCACCCCAAACACCTGTTGGCCAAGCTTGGCGCTTGGCGCTATATCGGGCTAACCATTATAATGTTAAACATGATTTTGGCGGCATTATTGCACCCGCTTACTTTGGTTCTGCCGGTCATTTTATATTATAATTTCGATTATATGAGCCTGATGAATTCGCCTTGGGATATGAGCTTATTTGTGGTCAGTTGCGCTGCTTTGTTAATTGGCCACGGCGCTAGCTTAATGGCGAATTACCAAGCCATTGCCGAATTTAAACGCTGGAAATTGGTGCTGACATTGCTGACCGCCCACCTGTATTGGTTGCTCATTTCTATTGCCGCCTATGCCGCCATAATAGACTATATCCGGCGGCCATTTTATTGGGCGAAGACCGAACATGGCATGTCAAAATTAATCGAAGTAAAAATAAACTCGCAAACAAATTAATGTGATATTGGCAAATAAAAGTGGAATTAATTGAATAAATTACTATGTTAAGGCCATGCTAACAACCGACAAAAACAGCCCCGCACTGGCGACCCAAAAATTTCGCAACCCAGATTTTACCGCCAAAGGCGATGAACGGGCGACTGTGTCCTTGACCAAACTCGACACATTGTGGGTGAATACCGGCACATTATGCAACATTACCTGCGAGAATTGCTATATATTTTCCAGCCCGACAAATGATGATTTGCAATATTTCACCGCGACCGAATTACAAAGCCTAATTGATGAAATTAAAACTCAGAAACTGGCAACCCGCGAAATTGGTTTTACCGGCGGCGAGCCGTTTATGAACCCGCAAATGAATGAAATGATAAAAATGGCGCTGAGCCATGGGTTTGAAGTTTTGGTACTGACCAACGCAACTCAACCATTATTGCGGCCAAATGTGAAACAAGAATTGCTAAAAATTAAGCGCGAATTTGGCGACAAGCTCACCCTGCGGGTGTCGCTCGACCATCATAGTGCAGAATATCATGACAAAGAGCGAGGCTTGGGTAATTTTACCAAGGCGCTCGAGGGCATAGATTGGCTAAGCCAAAACGGGTTTAAACTCAACATTGCCGCCCGCTCTATTTGGAATGAAGATGAAACCACGGCAAGAGATGCGTTTGCGGCGTTATTTAAAGCCCGAAATTATCAGATTGATGCTTATAGTGGCGCCGAATTGGTGATATTTCCTGAAATGGACGAGCAGGTAGATGTGCCCGAAATAACCACAGAATGTTGGGATATTTTGGGTTTAGACCCAACCGATATAATGTGCGCCTCCAGCCGCATGGTTGTGCACCGTAAGGGCGAGGACAATATGAAAATTGTGCCTTGCACATTGATTGCATTTGATGAAGAATTTGATATGGGCACCAGCCTTAAACAAAGCCTAACTGCCAATGGCGGCAATTTCAAAGGCGGCGCGGTTAAACTTAACCACCAACATTGTGCCAAATTCTGTGTATTGGGCGGCGGGTCTTGCTCGGCTTAAATTCAATGGCTAAATAGGCGCAAAAACTGATGGGCAAAAAAAGCGGCGGTTTTGCAACCGCCAGCTAGATTTTGGTCTAGTTAATGACTATTTTAGCCTTCATATTCCGATGAAAATTGCAGAAATAGCTTAACACCATGTCTGTAGTAACGGTGATGTTGAAGGACTGGCCCTTATTTAAGCGACCAGTGTCCCAGCTTCTGTCATCAGCAGTGGCGGTATGCGGTGCGCCATCTTGGTTGGTCCAGATGATGATATCGCCAACTTTAACTTCTAATATTTCTTCAGAAAAAGCAAAGCCCTTAATGTCAATATTATAGGTTTCGGCATTTGCCAGATTGAATGAGCCAAATACCGCTATCAATATGCCCAAAGCCAAGCCAGCGGCTAAGTTTTTTAGAGTTTTAAAATGTTTCATAGATCTGCCTTTATAGTTTTGTGAATGGGTATTTAAGAAATGAATAATGCGTAAGCCGATGATAATTGATCTTATCCTCCATCGCTATGTAACCATTGCGGCGGCTAAAAAGCAATGTTGCGGCCATAATTATATTTAGACATTTTGCAATTGTTAATAGTTACGCTACAATTCAAGCAGGAGGGTAAACTTATGCGAACATTGGTATTGATGGGGCGGGGTTTGCTGGCCATGCCCTTATGGGTGCAAATTTGGTTTGGCTTTATGGTGTTGGTAAATGCCATTGTGCCGCTATTTTTTTAGGTCATATGGTAGCACAGCTAACATTTTTTAGCGCCGCCATCGGCATGCCCATCGGCTATCTGATTGTGTATATGACCGGATTTTCTAAATTGATGGGGCTGATGCACAGCCCTTGGTTGGCTTTGGCTTATGGTTTCTGTGGCGGTCACACTGGTGAGTTTGGCGTTTGATGCTTATGATGTGGTGGTATATGCCCGGCAAAATAAAGCAAAATTTAACCGCTAAGTTAATGATCTATACTGATGATCAATTTGCCTTGCACCTGCCCCGCGCCAATTTTGGCAAAGGCCTCAGCGGCATCTGCTAGTGGGTAGACAGTGTCGATAATTGGCTTGAAAGTGCCATTGTCAAACAATGTTTTGAGCCGTTGCAAATCTGTTTGGTTTGGCCGGTGCCACAATAGTTTCAGTTTTTTGCTTTTTCCACGCCCGATGAGCGGGTATAAAGCTATACATTTCATAATAAGCCAAGTCGCACCGCCAACAATTATATAGCGGCCTTGAGGTTTTAAGCAGTTTTTTAACACTGACAGGCTGTGGTTGGCCATCACGTCTAACACCATGTCATAGGTTTGGCCATTGGCGGTAAAATCTTGGTTGCGATAGTCTATCACCACATCTGCGCCCAATTTTTGCAACATGGCTAATTTTTCGGCTTTGTCGACACAGGTCACATGCGCGCCCGAAGCCTTGGCCATTTGCAAGGCGAATGTACCCACCCCACCGCCAGCGCCATTGATGAGAATTTTCTGCCCGGCCACGATGCTGCCGCTGTCGTTTAACGCCTGAATTGCCAAAGTTGCGGCTTGTGGTATGGCGGCCGCTTGCGCAAAGCTCATGTTAGAAGGTTTTAAAACCAGCATATTTTCGGGCATGCAGGCATATTGCGCAAAACCGCCCCAATTGCCGCCCGAATTGTCGCCAAATACCGCGTCGCCGAGGTTAAACTGGCTAACCTTGCTGCCGATGGCGGTGACAATGCCGGCCATATCTGCGCCTAATATCGGGTGGCTGGGTTTGCGGCCGGGCGTGAGTTTGCCGGTTAGCTTATCCCAATCCCATGAATTTAGCGACGCAGCGTGAATTTTGAGTTGCACTTCATAATCTTTTGGTGTGGGTATTGGCACATCCCGCATGCTAAGCACATCTGGTGTGCCATATCTGTTATAAACCAATGCCTGCATCACTATATTGCCCTCACTTTATTGTGGCCTTATGATAGCGGGATTTTTGCTATGAAATCTATAACAAAATGTTCTCTATTTCCTCGACCCCGGCGACCACTGCGCTCACCAAGCTATCTATTTCGGATTGTTTGATGACAAAACTTGGGCTGATGGCCAGCGCATCGGCGGTTGGCAGGCCGCGCAACAACACTTTATGCTTGCGTACGGCCGCTTGCAGTTTTACCGCCGCTTTGTCGGATTTAGCGAAAAACTGTTTGAGGTCTTGGCTTTTGACAAGTTGCAAACCGGCAAGCAAGCCAGCGCCTCTTATTTCGCCAATAATTTGGCTGCCTTGTAGGCGGTTGCGCAATTCGCGGTGTAAATAATCGCCCATGGTTTTTGCTCGCTCAACTAGGTTTTCGCGCTCGATAATTTCTAAATTCTTTAGCGCCACCGCGCAGCCGGTCGGGTGTCCGCCATAAGTAAAGCCATGAAAAAACGCCGCCAATTGGTCGGCTTCTTGCACCATAACGTCCCAAACTTTGGGGCCAATGAATAATGCCGAAAGCGGAAAATAGCCGGATGTTAACCCTTTAGCGGTGGTCATTAAATCGGGTTTGAAACCATAATATTGGTGGGCAAACCACTCGCCGGTGCGGCCAAAACCAGTTATCACCTCATCGGCAACCAGCAAAATATCATATCTGTCGCATAATTTACGCAACGCCACAAAATAGCCTTGTGGTGGGGTTATCACCCCGCCCGCGCCATAAATAGGTTCGGCAAAAAACGCCGCAACATAATCTGCACCGCCAGCATCGATGATGATTTTTTCAATCTCATCCATCATCCGCTGGGTGAATTGTGGCTCGGTTTCACCGGCCAAGCCATCGGCATAAAAATGTGGTTTCGGGGCGCGCAATATGCCGTCTATTGGCAGGTCAAACGCAGTGTGAAACGAGGGTATGCCAGTTAGGCTGGCCGCAGCCACCGTGGTGCCGTGATAGGCGTTGACCCTGGCCATCATGTGCTTTTTATTGGGTTTGCCGCGTAAATTATTATACAACCTTATCAGTTTAAACGCGGTGTCATTGCAATCTGAGCCAGACAGGCCATAATGCACCCGCGAAAATACGCCTTTAGTCAGCTGCAATAATTTTTCGGACAATTCAATTTGTGGCTGGTTGGAGGTGGCGGCAAATGTTTGAGCATAGCCTAAATTTGTGGCGGCATTTAACATGGTTTCGCCTATTTCCTGGCGGCCATAGCCAATATTCATGCACCATAGGCCGGCCATGCCGTCGATAAATTCACCTTCATTATGGGTGGTGATTCTGGCACCATTGCCGGTGGTGAAAATTGTGGTGCCATTATTGAGCACATCTGAAATAGATGATGCCGGATGGAATATGGTGTTTTTGTTGGTCTCTACCAATTTGCTATATTTATCGGTGGTCATAATCACTCCTCATATATGGCTTTTGAAATTTGCCTGAACCATTATTTTGATCATTGCAGTTAATTTTCATTATGCCAGATGTTTGTGCAATTAATTTTTGAAAATCGATAAAAATTCAATGGTTGCTGCTTTTAAAAAAAGAACTAAAGCAGAATCTGCTGCGGCATTGAGCTAAGCTGCATTGAATGATGATAGAAATAAAAAAAGGCCATTATGAGCGATTTAAAGCTTAGCCACCAAAAGACATTTGACTGGTTGCAAAACCAGCAAGCTGAGATGCTGGCCAAAACCATAAAATGGGCAAATATAAACACTGGTAGTGGCAATTATACAGGCTTGATGAGCTTTGCAGATATGCTGCGAACCGAATTTTCTTGCTTGGGTGAAGTGGAACAGATTGAGCTGCCAGAACGCATAATGCTTAGTGATACGGGGGTAGAAACCAGCCATAAAAGCCCGCCAATATTGCGCATAAACAGGCCAAACCCCGGTAAGCGGTCTGTTTTACTAGTTGCCCATTATGACACTGTATATGCCATTAATGACAGTTTCCAAACCTGCGAAATTAGTGACGGCCAGCTAAATGGCCCCGGCGTTGCCGACCTTAAAGGCGGCATGGTGGTGATGCTTTATGCATTGCAGGCGTTGCAAAAATCTGGCTTGATGGATGAGCTGGGCATCGAAATATTGCTCAACCCTGATGAAGAAATAGGCTCGCCAGCCTCTGGCGCTTATATAACCGAGCGGGCGCAATATCATGATGTTGGGTTTATTGTCGAGCCAGCGTTGGCCGATGGCACATTGGTTGGCGCTCGCAAAGGCTCGGGTAATTTTAGCCTGCGGGTTAAAGGCCGCGCTGCCCATGCGGGGCGCGAAATTGAGCTTGGCCGCAATGCGTTGGTGCATTTAATGCAGGTTTTAACCGAGATAGAAGCGTTAAATGGTGCGCGGAATGAATTGACAATTAACATTGCCCAAATTGTCGGTGGTGGGGCGCTAAACACGGTGCCCGATATGGCGGTTGGCCGGTTTAATTGCCGCTTAAATACCAAGCCAGACTCGGCATGGTTTACCCAAGAGCTACAAAATATTGTGGCAGAATATAACCAGCAATCTGGTTACGAGGTGAGCCTGTTTGGCGGCATGACCCGCAACCCAAAACCAGCAACCAAGGCCAATAGGAATTTACAAAATTTTATAACCGATACTGGCAATCAATTGGCCATGGACGTGGCGTTTAAACATACTGGCGGGGTGTGCGATGGTAATAATATGGCGCAAGCCGGGTTGCCGAATGTAGATACATTGGGCGTGCGTGGCGGCAGCATACACAGCCCTAACGAATATATGATTATTGAAAGTTTAACTGAACGTGCCGAATTTTTGGCACTCATTTTAATGCGTATGGCGGCAGGCGAATTTAACTATATTCGCGATGTGGAAAAAAAGAGGTAGATATGCAAATTGTAAGACCGGTGCAAACAGCAGACCTAGACAATTTAATGCGGCTGGCCAAAAAAACGGGCGGCGGCATGACCAGCATGCCAGCGGATCTAAAATTATTGGCCAAACGCATTGCCGATAGTGTGAAGGCCTGCGGGACTAAATTTACCGACAAAGACGTGGCTACCTATTTTATGGTGTTAGAAGATGTCGAAACCGGTGACTTGGTCGGCACCTCGGCGGTGTATACCAATGTTGGGCTAAACCTGCCATTTTACACTTATAAAGTTTTGCGGGTGATGCAACGCTGCCCCGAGCTTGACCATATTCAAGAAACTCGCCTGCTCACCTTGACCAATGATTTTACCGGGTCGACCGAGATAGGCTCATTATTCTTATTGCCTGAATTTAGAATAAGTGGCAATGGCTCATTATTATCGCGCGCGCGCTACATGTTGATGGGCAACCGACCGGAAAGATTTGGCGAAAAAACCATTGCCGAAATGCGCGGTTTTAGAGACGAAAATGACCAATCACCGGTGTGGGAGCAATTGGGCAAAAAATTCTTCGGCATTGCGTTTGACGAGGCCGATATTATGTCTGGCGTCAGCGATAAACGCTTTATATCTGACTTAATGCCTAAATACCCGATCTATATCGACCTATTGCCTAAAGCCGCACAAGAGGCCATTGGGGTGCCGTTTCCGGCCAGTATGCCCGCGTTAAAAATGCTCGAAAAAGAAGGTTTTAAATTTACCAATTATGTTGATATTTTTGATGGCGGCCCGACGGTTGAAGCTTATACGCAGGATATTTATACCATCAGGCAAACCCAAACGCGGCGGATATCTGGGTTTAGTGATTTGCCCGAAACCAAGAATAAACAATTAATCGCCACCGAAGGTTTGGCCGATTTTAAATGTTGCTTAGCCGATGTGGAAGAAGACGGGCCGCGGATTAAAATAAACCAAAATTTGGCCGACATTTTGGGGCTAAAAATTGGTGACAGGATAAAAGTGGCGCCCGGCCGGGTGGTGAATAACCATAAATTTGGAGTCAAAAACCAATGAGTTATGAAACTGACTGCTATATAAATGGCCAATGGGTGCAGGGTGAAGGCGAGGTTTTTAGCTCTATTGACCCATCTCGCGAGGCGGTTGTTTGGCAAGGCCATGCCGCCAGTTCCAAGCAAGTTGACCTAGCCTGCCAAGCGGCGCATGCAGCGCAAAATAAATGGGGGCAATTGGGCTATGAAAAGCGGGCCAAGATTGTCAGAAAATTTCGAAATTTAATAGAGCTGCACAAGCCCAAAATTGCCAAATCCATCAGCATTGAAACCGGCAAAGCCTTATGGGATAGTTTGGGCGAAGTGGGTGCGATGATTGGTAAAATAGCCTTAAGTGAAAGCTCATATGGCCAACGTACCGGCCATGAAACCAAACAATTTGATGGTTTTAGCAGCGCTTTGCGACACAAAGCCCATGGCGTGGTGGCGGTGTTTGGGCCATATAATTTCCCCTGCCATCTGCCCAACGGCCACATAGTGCCAGCGCTGTTGGCTGGCAATTGCATCTTGTTCAAACCTAGTGAAATCACCCCCAAAACTGGCGGGCTGATGGTGGATTTATGGCATCAGGCTGGCCTGCCAAACGGGGTCATGAACCTATTGCAAGGTGAAAAATCTGTTGGCATGGCGTTGGCCAAAGCCGATATTAATGGCTTGTTTTTCACCGGCTCATCTGCCACTGGCAAGTTAATTCATCAACAATTTGGAGGGCGGCCAGAGGTGATGTTGGCGTTAGAAATGGGCGGCAATAACCCTCTGATTGTGTGGGATGTTAAAGATGTGGAAGCCGTTTGTTATCACATCATTCAATCGGCATTTATCTCGTCCGGTCAGCGCTGCACCTGCGCCCGCAGGCTTATTATAGAGACCGATAAAGCCGATGAGATATTGGCGACATTAACCCAAATGACTAGCAACCTAACCATTGGCTTGTGGGATGATGAGCAACCGCCATATATGAGCGCTTTGGTCAGCGGCAAGGTGGCGACTAATTATATGTTGGCCTGTGAGCAATTGGTGCAAAATGGCGGCGTCCCGATATTAATGCCCCAGCGGTTAAGAGACATTGAGGCCTTGGTGACGCCGGCCATTATCGACGTGACAAATGCCCAACTGATAGAAGATGAAGAGATATTTGCGCCGTTATTGCAAGTCTATAGAGTTGATGATTTTGCCGCCGCCATTGAGCTTGCCAACAATACCAAATATGGACTTTCGGCCGGGGTGATATCGGATGACCGCGGGCTTTATGAGCGATTTTTAGCCTCCTCTAACGCGGGCATTATCAATTTTAACCGCCAGACCACGGGGGCATCGGGCGCAGCGCCATTTGGCGGTGTTGGCTGCAGTGGCAACCACCGGCCAAGCGCTTTTTATGCGGCCGATTATTGCGCCTACCCCATCGCCTCGATGGAAGCTGAAAAACCCGTATTGCCGGCAAATCTACCAGTGGGCTTTAACCGCCAACAGGTGAACGATGACATTTAAAGAATATAATTTTGATGGTTTAGTTGGCCTGTCGCACCATTATGGTGGGCATAGCTTTGGCAACGTGGCATCTAGTGGCAATGCAGCATTGGTTTCGAACCCGAAACAAGCGGCGTTACAGGGCTTGCTAAAGGCCAAAACACTGGCCGATATGGGGCTTGAAAATGGGCTCTGGGGGCAGGCTATTTTACCCCCGCAAGAAAGGCCATTTATGCCAGCGTTGCGCCAATTGGGCTTTGCGGGCAATGATGCCGAAATTATTGAACAAGCGGCCAAACATCACCCGCAAATATTTGCCAAATGTTGCAGTGCCGCCAGCATGTGGACGGCCAATGCTGCCACCATATCGCCCTCATTAGACACACATAATGGCAAATTGCATTTTACCCCGGCCAATCTGGTGGCTATGTATCATCGATCGGTTGAACATGTGGTCACCGGGCGGGTGCTGAAAAGCATTTTTGCCGACCCGGCGCATTTTGATCATCATGCCGCTTTGCCGCAAAATATTATTTTTGGCGATGAAGGCGCGGCCAACCATACGCGGTTTTTTGATGACATTAATCACCAAGGTGTTGAGTTTTTTACCTTTGGTGCTGACGCTTTGGCAACAGGCATAAAACCGCAAAGATACCCGGCGCGGCAAACCTTAGAAGCCTCGCGCATTATAGCCCGGCAACACGGGTTGCCAGAGCTAAAAACTGTGTTTGGGCAACAAAACCCAGATGCGATTGACGCCGGGGTGTTTCATAATGATGTGATTGCGGTGGGGCATGGCAATTTTATTCTGTGCCATGAGTTGGCATTTGTCGATAACCAAAAAATATATGCCGATATTGAAGCTGCATTGGGAGCAAAATTATTTGTTCATGAGGTGAGCCAACAAGATTTGCCGATAAAAGATGTGGTTTCATCTTACCTATTTAACAGTCAAATCATTGGCAATGCAAAAAATGGCATGACCCTAATTGCGCCTGAAGAATGCACCAAAAACCGCCAAGTTAGCGCAGTTATCGGTAAAATTCTAGCCGACAATGGTCCGGTCAACGCGGTTAAATATTTTGACGTCAAACAAAGCATGCAAAATGGCGGCGGGCCAGCCTGTTTGCGCTTGCGGGTGCTGATGAATGACGCGCAAGTGAAAGCGATTAACGCGCGGGTGTTGTTAGATGATGACCTATATGCCGATTTGGTGACATGGGTGCATAAACATTATCGCGACCGTTTGGAAATTGCCGATATGGCTGATATCGGGTTTTACCATGAGTGTTGCGCGGCTTTGGATGAGCTGACCAAAATTATGAAATTGGGCGCAGTGTATGATTTTCAACGGCGCTAATTATGCCGCTGTTATGACCCATTCTGCGTTATAACCCATTGATTGCCAGCTTTTTGATGGTAAAAGCCATTGGCAAACGGCTCTTTTACCCCGGTATCGCGAATTTTAAACATGGCTTCACGCGGGCTAATTGTGTCATTCAACAGCTGGTTAAAAACGTTGGCGGTTGCCACCATGTCGTTGGTATGCGGCGAGAGCCTAAAATATTCAACCCCCAAATTTTGCAATTGTTTCAATTCATTGGTTAGGTTTAGAAAGCTATATGACAAGGTCTGGATGCCATTTATGGCCAGAAACTCTTTATTGTCCAAGGTTTTAAGCACCATGCCATCGGGGTCCTGCTCGCAGACAAATTGGCAACCATCTTTGGTTAATTTATGGGCGCGGGCGTGGTAGCACCTTGCTGATAATGCCAGCGGCATGCGGCCAAAAACCTGCATTTCTAACGACACACCCAGTTTTTTGGCATGCACCGCCATAATTTTAATAGATTGACGCGGCAGCTCACATGGCAAGCTCGCATGATATGCGCCTTGAGCCGCCAAATGCGCCAAGGTGTCCTCATTATATACATTCATCATCGGCCCGAGGCGATGGGCTTTGCCAGATATATGTAGCAAAGCCGAAGCGTCATTAACTTCGATTTCTTCGGTTTCGCTCATGTCACAAAAATCTTGAATGATGTTGCGGTCGCGTTTTATCAGCACTTCAGCCAAGGTAGAATAGACCACTTTTTTGCCAGCACGTTTTAATTTATCTGCCACTTGTTCGTAATATTGATCAAAAAACACTGCGCGTTTTGAACAAATAATTTCGCCCAAATAAACTGTGTCTATATCGGTTTCATCGGCAATTTTTTTATAAAAATCTAATTTCTGATCGACAGACCAATGAAATAATATCGGCCCTATGGTGAGTTTTGGTTGCATCTTATCTCCATTTTTTACTTTTAAACGCGCCTTCGGTTTGCTTATGGCCTTCGGTTAACGCGATGAGGCTGGCAATGTCGGCCGTGCCGCCCTGCATTATATTATCCACCGCCGCCCGAAACGAAGAGACAACTTTTTTAACATAAGCGCGGCTCCGTTGGCGGCCTTCTATTTTTAAGGCACTGACGCCAATTTGCATTAATTCTGGCAATAAATTAGATACATTTAGGCTGAGCGGTTCTTCGAATGCGTAATAGCCAGCATCTCTAACCGGAGTGCGATAGCGGCCTTTGCAAATGGTCGGGTAGCCAGCATTTTCGCCTTTGTCAAAACAATCGATGGTATATTCGCCCAATATTGTCGATAGGTTTTTGTCTTCATCTTGCTCATATTTCACTTGGCTAGCGGGCGAGCATACGCCGTCCATATTGGTCGAAAGACCGGTGACATAATTGGTTAAGCTGCACCGCCCCTCTACCATTAAACCATGGTTGCCAAATATAAATGTCTCCACCTCGCATTCGACTTGCTGCATAATGGCTTTGATTTCGGCAATGGTCAGAATGCGCGGCAATACCACGCGCTTTACGCCAAATTGTTGGCAATAATAATTTAGCGCTTCGGGGGTGGATGCCGCGGCTTGAACCGACAGATGCAGGCGTATATTGGGGTGGTGGGCGGCGATATAACTGGCCACGCCCATATCGGCAACAATAAAGGCATCGACGCCAAATTTTGCCCCTAAATCGACAGCGTCCTTCCACAGTTGAATTTTGCCCGCAGGTGGGTTGGTGTTGATGGCCAACAATATTTTGGTGTCATTCTTATGCGCGTGAATGATGGATTTTTGCATCTCATCCGGGGTGAAATTTAAGCCCGGAAAATTGCGCGCATTGGTGGCGTTTTGAAACCCACAATAGACCGCGTCTGCCCCCGCCTCGACCGCGGTGCGCATAGACGCTGGCGTACCTGCCGGGCAAACCAGCTCGGGTTTGGTAAATTTGTTGGCTTTGGGTTTCATTTTTATGGTCATGGAAATCCTCGATGATCTGATGTGGACTATTGCGCTTCTTTGCGGCGTAAAAACCCCAAAATAGTGCGGCCAGCAGGGCCGAATACGTCGGCAATATCGGCCGCCACACTGCCCTCGACATCATCTAATGCGTTGCGCAAACAAACCACCGCTTCGGTATCGCCGCCAATGGTCAGCTCGCGGTTAAAAAACAGGGCATCACCATCGGATGTGCCATCTAACATGCTGAGTAAAAACAAAAATTTGCCTTCTATCACCGCATCATGCGCTGGGGTTTGCGATGGTTTGAAAATTTGCATGGTTGGAGTTTGTTGGTTGGGAATTAGCAAAGCCACCAGCGGTATGTTGGTCGGTTTGATTAAATATCGGGTGCTGGTATGTTTGCCCAATCGGGCAAATAAATGCGGGTGTTTTTTGCCAATTTTGGTGGTGATGTGTTGCGCAATGGGGCGTAACAAAAACAAAGGCACAGGTTTTAGCAGTAAAGCGGGTAATTTCTCAAATTTGGGCATATGCTTGGGCAGGGGCATGGGCAGTTTCACCTCAATATTACGTGGGTAATTTTAGGCCATTATGCATAGATTGGAGGCGAGTTTTTAAAAACCGGCTGTTTGTTTTGAATATTGATATGCATCATGTATGGTGAATGAAAGATGCGATAGAATGGTCGTAGATTGGTAGAAAGAGCAAAATTTGCAGTTCAGTATTTATCAATCAGCTAAACCCAATGAGGAGCAGAACTATGATGAATAATGGCATGATGGCAGGCAATGGGATGTGGATTGGCGGCATAGGCATGCTGTTGATCGGGGTTTTGGTATTATTGAGCATAGCCGCGCTGATAAAATATCTGAGAAATTGATATTTCGTGTGCGGTTACCGGCGCCTACCGGCATTAGAATGGGTTGAATAGTTAGCAAATAACACCTAACATTGTCCCATCACTGAAAATATGGTATGTTTTTAGCATCAATCCATCACCGATTGGAGCATTTATGCGGGGCATGCCCAAAACCTTCAGATTAAACCTAGCTTTCGCGCTGCTGGTGATGCTCAGTTTTACATCAGTTTACATTGTGAGTGCCGAGCAAAACAAAGCCAGCGGCATCCTTGACGGGATGGTGTTTATCGGGCAAATGGGGGTAAGCGGCGAAGCGGCCTATGATGACAAATTGTCATTTGCCAATGGTCAGTTTTGGTCTGAAATTTGCATCAGATGTGGGTTTAAGCCCGGCAAATATTGGACTCGCACCGAAGCAGATGGCATTCATTTTCGGGGTGAGCTGCAAGGCGGTTTCGGAGAATTTGTCTATGAAGGCCGGATTATTGATGGCCAAGCGATTGTAGAAGTGATTTGGAAAAAACAACGCTGGTATTGGACAAGCGGGCGCACGCTGGCATTCGAAGGCAGCACAATAGCTGGCCAAAGCCCATATCCTGCCAATGAGGCCGTGCAAATTTCGATAAAAGCTTTGCAAGGCGATTTACCGGATTTCTGTTGGTGAAAAATTATCGAGCTTGGCTAATTATTTCGACATTTTACCTGGTTATTTTGGGCGGAGGTTGGCTGCTCGGGCAATGGCTGCCGAACTTAATAGATTTGAATATAACCCCATCTAGTGAGCCGATGATCCACAACGCCATTATGACGATGATGGTGGTTTTTATTTTGGCGTCGGCCATTCCTTTTGTACCCGGCGCAGAAATCGGCTTTGGGTTTATCATGCTATTTGGCGGTAAAATTGCGGTTCTGGTGTATGCTGGTATGGTGTTTGCGCTCTTGTTGGCATTTTTGGTCGGACGTTTGGTGCCGTTGTCATTTGTTGCCCAGATCACTCAATTTATCGGCTTAAAACGCGCCAATAAATTTATTATGAAACTTGCAACGTTAAATTCTGAACAACGAATGGCGTTGTTAACGGGCAAAGACTCGTCACGATATTCGCCATTTTTATTGCGCCATCGATATCTGATATTGGCACTGACCTTGAATTTACCGGGCAATTCGCTCATTGGCGGAGGTGGTGGCATCGCCTTTATTGCCGGCGTCAGCCGGATGTTTTCCTATGGCGGCTATATAATGGCCATTTGCATAGCCGTATTGCCTGTGCCAGCGTTTTTCTACCTGACACGATGAGCCAAATCAGGTTTTGTGGCTCACATTACAAATATCCGCCTAAATAGGCTAGCGCTGAATATTTCCAGCCATATAGTTTAAATATGGAAACCAAACCTATCGATGCTATGCGTGAAGTGTGGGAGCTGTCAGCCCCGGCTGGGCGAATTAGAACAGTCGCAGATTGTTCCTAACCTTGCATCTCTTGCAAAAGCCGCACAAGACGGAAGTTTGCCAATCACTCCTGAGACAGAATCTAAATTAGTAAAAGCAGTCAAAGATATTTCAAGCATCCGCAATATGCTTTTCCAAGCGTTGGGACTAAGTTGATGATTCTCAAAGTTTGCCAAAGAGGCGGGGCTATGAATTTTGGGCAGCACCTCCTCAAACAAGAAAATGAACATATTCATGAACATATTGAAGTGCATCAAGTGTGCGGTTTTATTGCCAGCGATGTATTAGGTGCGATAAAAGAAGCCCAAACCGTTGCCAGAGGCACAAAATGCTAACCACAGGTTTTCTCATTGTCTCTCAACCCACCAGAAACTGAAACCGTATCCGCAGAAAATTTTGATGACGGACATGTGAGTTTCGATAAAATTTGGCAAACCCACTGTCACCTAACTGTAACATAAGCAGCCTATAAAAAATTTGTAAGTTATTAAACTCAAATGTTATAGGAAATATCGTTATGAAAAAATCGATAAAGCTATTTACAATAGCGGCGATCACCTTGCCGCTCTTATCAAGCATAGCCATTGCGCGTGACCAAATTCAAATTGTTGGTTCTTCAACAGTTTTTCCATTTTCTTCAATCGTCGCTGAAAAATTCGGCAAATCGACTGATTTCAAAACTCCTGTGGTGGAATCTACCGGCACCGGTGGCGGCATGAAGTTATTTTGTGCTGGCATTGGCGAGCGTTTTCCAGACATTGCGAATGCTTCTAGACGCATTAAGCCCAAGGAAATCGAAAATTGTGCGGCAAATGGCATTGATCCTGTTGAGATTAAAGTCGGCTTTGATGGCATTGTGTTAGCAAATGCGTCAAACGCGGCAGTTTTTTCGTTGACAAAACGGCAAATTTATATGGCCTTGGCGGCCAAAGTGCCAACCGCTACTGGTGA
Source organism: Hyphomicrobiales bacterium (assembly GCA_013214705.1). GTDB lineage: Bacteria > Pseudomonadota > Alphaproteobacteria > Rhizobiales > OSC116 > OCS116. Next base: position 170,191 of record JABSRZ010000005.1, on the reverse strand, counting down.
ACTTGTCGACAACCCTTATGTGAAATGGTCGGATATAGACCCAAGCTTGCCTGCGTTAAAAATCGAGGTATTGGGCCCGCCACCAACCTCAGGCACGCGTGACGCTTTTGTAGAAATTGCCATGGAAGGCGGCGCCAAGACATTTGAAAGTTTGGTGGCAATTCGCAAAACAAATAAGAATAAATTCAAGGCTATCGCCCACAGCATTCGTGAAGATGGTGCTTATATTGAGGCTGGCGAAAATGACAATCTAATTGTTCAAAAACTTAAAACCAACCATAATGCCCTCGGAATTTTTGGCTTCTCTTTTCTCGATCAAAATCGCGCCCAAATTAAAGGTGCAATAATTGATGGCGCAGTGCCAAATTTCGAAAATATCGCTGACGGCAGCTATGGTATATCTCGTTCACTTTATTATTATGTTAAAAAACAACATGTCGATACCATTGCAGGACTAAGAGAATTTACTGAAGAATTTTTGAGCGAAAAAGCCATGGGTGAAGACGGTTATTTGCTTGATAAAGGCCTCATTCCCTTGGCGGAAGAAGCCTTAGCGAAATCCGTTGCGGCAGCAAATAACTTAACACCTGTAAATTTATCTGCGGAATAGTTGCAAAACGAGGGTTGTATTTGCAATCCTCGTTTTTCTCTATCAAATAAAACGCCATGCCCTACACAACCACTATTTCTATATTTGTTTCGCTTTGCTTGCTTGTCACCGCCTATTTTTGGGGTGTGAAACGAGCAATTGCCACAAAACGTTCACAAACAGCCCTATCAACTCAGGTTAAATTTCATAGCTTGCCAGGTTTTCATGGTGCATATGTTGCCATTTGGTGCGCAATTCCTAGCTTGGTTTTGTTTGTTGCTTGGCAAACCCTTCGTCCAAATTTTTTACCGCAATGGTTAGCACAAGATATGGCGGGCTTGGTATTGTTGATTTCTGCTGGCATATTGGGTCTATTTTTCGCTCAAAAACGCATTGCAAGCCGTTTTAAAGCGCGTCACAAAGTCGAGACCGCATTTTCTTTGGTCATGCTGTTGTCATCTTTGGTTGCGGTTTTTACCACCTTCGGTGTGGTTGTTTCGCTGGTTTTCGAAACTATGCGGTTTTTCTCAAAAGTATCGGTATCAGAATTTCTATTTGGTCTGCATTGGTCACCACAGATTGCTTTGCGTGCCGACCAAGTGGCAAGTAGTGGTTCATTTGGTGCCGTGTCCATATTTGCTGGTACGTTGCTAATCACCGCAATTGCGATGCTTATTGCTGTGCCCATTGGCTTGTTTTCGGCAATTTACATGTCAGAATATGCCACGCCTAAATTCAGAACTTGGGCAAAACCATTGCTCGAGATTTTGGCAGGCATTCCGACCGTGGTTTATGGGTTTTTTGCCGCCCTGACCATTGCCCCATTTATGCGCAATTGGGGTTTTGAGTTGGGGCTGGAAATTTCGTCAGAAAGCGCAATGGCAGCCGGTTTGGTTATGGGCGTTATGATCATTCCATTCGTATCTTCCTTGTCTGATGATGTCATCAATGCAGTGCCTCAGACCTTGCGCGATGGGTCGGCCGCTTTAGGCGCGACAAAAAGTGAAACCATCAGATTGGTTTTGCTGCCTGCAGCGCTGCCTGGCATTGTGAGCTCGGTGCTGCTGGCCACCTCACGGGCTATTGGCGAAACCATGATTGTGGTTATGGCAGCAGGTTTGGCCGCCAATTTAACCGCAAACCCGTTCCAAGCCGTCACCACCGTTACCGTGCAAATTTTAACCCTTTTGGTGGGCGATCAAGAATTTGACAGCCCCAAAACTTTGGCGGCATTCGCCTTGGGTTTTGTGCTGTTTTTACTCACTTTGGGGTTGAATATATTGGCGCTCAAAATAGTCAATAAATACAGAGAAAAATATGATTGATAAAATGTCTCGACACACAAAAAAACGTTATCAGGCCGAACGTAGATTTAAAATCTACGGCCTGCTGGCAATTATGTTTGCGCTTGGTTTCCTTGGCCTGATGTTAAGCACAATCGCGTTGCGTGCCATACCAGCATTCACTCAAACCTATATTCAGCTTACCGTAGAATTTAGTGCCAAAATTTTAGATGTAGACAATAAACGTGATGTAAAACAAATTGCCAGAGCCGATTTTCAAAAAATTATACGTGAAGCGCTCTATGCAGAATTTCCGGCGGCAAACAAGCGCCAAGATAAGAAACACCTGAAAAAACTTGTTTCGAGCGAGGCAGGTTACCACTTATCACGTGATTTATTGGCCGCTGAAACAACAGATTTAAACTTCATTGGTACATCAGCCGCCATATGGGTAAAATCCTCAGACGATGTGGATAGCTTTATTAAGGACTTTATTTCGCGCGAGGTGGATGAGATCAACCGGCGTTTGAATGACCAACAAATTGGCTGGATTGACAGCCTAATTGCAGATGGAAAACTAGAAACCCGGTTTAATTGGGATTTTTTTAAATTTGCCGACAGCCGTTCACCAGAAGATGCGGGTATTCGCGGTGCAGTCATGGGGTCATTATTCACTCTGGCCATCACGCTAATGTTGAGTTTTCCATTAGGTGTATTTGCTGCAATTTATTTAGAGGAATATGCAAAACCCGGCCGTATAACAGATTTCATTGGAGTGAATATAAATAATTTGGCTGCGATACCTTCCATTGTGTTTGGTTTGCTTGGCTTGGCGTTATTCCTCAATATTTTTGGAATGTCCCGTAGCTCACCACTTGTTGGTGGTCTGGTTTTGTCGCTTATGACTTTGCCAACGGTCATCATCACCACCCGCGCCGCGCTAAAGTCTGTCCCGCCGTCCATACGCGAAGCGGCATTAGGCATCGGCGCTTCCAAAATGCAAACCATTTTGCATCATGTACTGCCGCTGGCCATGCCGGGCGCGCTCACCGGCGCTATCATTGGCATGGCCAGAGCCTTGGGCGAAACAGCGCCATTACTGATGATAGGCATGGTGGCATTCATTGCCGATATACCCACAAATATTAATGACCCGGCCACCGTTTTGCCGGTTCAAATCTACATTTGGGCGGACAGCCCCGAGCGGGCATTTGAAAGTAAAATGAGTGCCGCCATATTAGTGTTACTATTTTTCCTCATTGTTATGAACGGCTTAGCCGTATTGTTGCGCCGTAAGTATGAAAGAAGGTGGTAATCATGATCAACACGCTATTAGAGGAAAATCATATGCAAGAAAATTCAATTTTGCGGGCCAAATATGCCGCAAAAAATCTGGATGTTTATTATGCTGATAAACAAGCTTTATTCGGCATTAATCTGGACATCATGGAAAATCAGGTGACCTCATTGATTGGCCCTTCTGGTTGTGGAAAGTCGACTTTGTTACGCTGCCTTAACCGCATGAATGATGTTATCGATATTTGCAGCGTCAAGGGCAGTATTAGGCTCGATGGTCAAGATATTTACGATGATGGTATAGATGTCGTTGAATTGCGCGCCAGAGTGGGCATGGTGTTTCAAAAACCTAACCCATTTCCAAAATCTATTTACGATAATGTGGCCTATGGCCCCAAAATTCACGGCATGATAGATCAAAAATCTGACGCCGATGAAATAGTCGAAACCAGCTTAAAAAAAGCTGGCTTATGGCAAGAGGTGAAAGATCGCCTGGCTGCGCCGGGCACCGGTCTTTCCGGTGGGCAGCAGCAACGTTTGTGCATTGCTCGTGCCATTGCGGTTAACCCTGAAGTGATCTTAATGGACGAGCCATGTAGCGCTCTAGACCCAATTGCCACAGCCATAATCGAACAATTAATAGATGAATTGAAACAAAAATTTACCATCGTCATCGTAACTCACAGTATGCAGCAAGCCGCAAGAGTGTCGCAAAAAACCGCATTTTTTCATTTGGGCAGTTTGGTAGAATTTGGCGATACTGACCAAATATTCACCAACCCACAGAACCAACAAACCCAAGATTACATCACTGGTCGATATGGTTGATTTTTAGGAGAATAGCATGCAGGAACATATTGTTAGCGCATTTGAATGTGAGTTAAACAGTTTAAAAAATAAGATATTAAAGATGGGCGGCATGGCAGAATCCCAGCTGCGAATGGCCATTCAGGCGCTAAAAACCAATGACTTTGAATTGGCAAAAAAAACCATCACAGCAGATGCAGAGTTGGACAAATTGGAGCTTGAGATAGAAGAGCTGGCCATTCTGATCATTGCCAAACGCCAGCCGATGGCATTAGATTTACGCCGCGTCATAGTGACCATCCGCATAAGTGGTGACATAGAACGCATTGGTGACTTGGCAAAAAACCTAGCAAAACGTGTCATTGCAATTAGTGGCCGTGCCCCCCAATATTTGATATCCGGTTTGGATGCCATGAGCGATCTTGCGCAGCAGTTGCTTAAAGATATACTCAATGCCTACGCCCATGACAATGTACAACAAGCCCTTCAAGTATGGCGGCGTGACGCAGAATTGGATAGGCTTTACAATAGCGTTTTTGGTGAATTGTTAATTTATATGATGGTAGATAAACACAATATAAGTTTTTCCACCCATTTACTGTTTGGCGCAAAAAACATTGAACGTATTGGCGATCATGCTACTAATATTGCAGAAAATATTCATTATATGGTTGAAGGTGAACTTATCAGTGGTGAGCGCCCAAAATCAGATATGACCAGCATCTCAAACTACAAATTTGATGAAAATACCGATAAATAGCTAAGAAGCCTTCCATTCTTATTGTTGAAGATGAAGACAGCTTAGGCATATTGCTGACCTGTAATTTGGAAGCAGTAGGTTTTGAGGTGCGGCTGTGCACCCGTGGCGATCTCGTCGAAACATTTTGCCATGAAAGAGCCCGTAGCACGCGTTAAAGCGGTGTTAAAAAGGACGCGCCATCTCAAATGGCCGAACAGTTAATTGTCAGAGATATAGTGCTGAACGCCTCAACCCCAAGATAGAGATAAGTAAAATAACCATAGATTTAGCCTCAACTGAATTTAAATTGCTTCATTTTTTTAGCAACGACAGAGACGAGTATTCTCGCGAGAGCAATTTTTAGACAATGTCTGGGGCAGGAAGTCTATGTAGATGAACGTAATGTTGGCGTGCATATGGGTAGACTAGGAAAATCATTAAAAGTACATGAAATCATACCTAGCCCGATACGCACTATTCGCGGCACTGGCTATATTTTTGGCCTCAATTAGCTAAATAAATCCCGTTATCTAAATAAACTGGTGAATTGATTGATTGTCTGAAATTAGGACTAGAAACAAATCGCTTGCACTCAAAATCAGGCAAGGTTTCCCGGCTGCTTTTATGTGACCATCTATTGCATTACTATTAGAACCACAGGAAAAAATTGTTCCGATGTTTGTAATGAATATTGAACCAAATCCAAGCGTTATATTTTCTGGTAAAAAGGTTGTTACTATGCGCTTATTGCCTCTAGGGATGCATTAGATGGAATTTAATAATCTACATTTGATGGGCGTTTGACCTAAACCATCCTTCACCCGTTTCAGCTTCAATAAGTCGCCTTAAAACAGCGGTTAGATTTGGTACGGCGTCTCCTAATCTGAAGGCGTTTCAGGATGATGTTTAAATTTAATTATAAATTATATTTGGAGTCTGATGATTTTATGCGCCTCAGCGAGACTGAGGACTGAATGGAGGCAATGCCTGGGATTTTAGTTAAGGTGCCGGTGAGAAAATTCTCATATTCGGTTAAATCGGGCACCAAAATACGCAATAAATAGTCATTATCACCGGTCATCAGCCAACAATCTGCAACTTCAGGCAGCATAGCAATTGCTTCTTCAAAACGATTAAGCTCAGAATCCACTTGTCGTTCGAGTTTTATTTGCATAAATACCGCTACCGAAAGCCCAATGGCTTTTTCGTTTAACGTGGCTGAATAGCCGGTGATGACACCTTTATCTTCCAAAACTTTTACGCGGCGAAAACAGGGCGACGGGCTTAACCCAACTCGTTCGCTAAGTTCTTGATTTGTGATGCGGCTATTGGCTAAAAGTTGTTTGAGAATCAAACGATCAATTTTGTCAATATTGGAAGATTCCATGAGTTTTCCATATTATTTTAGTTATATCTTTCAAAATAGTAGGAAATTGAGCATAAAAACGCAAGATATCTATTTTAATTCTGAATTATAGTATCAGAAATTATTGTGAGAGAAAAATGAACAACCAACTAGAATTATTAAAACAGTTTGAACGTAAAATTTTATGGCTTTCATCATGGATGATTCATAATGCCAACCATATTCGACCAAAAGCCGATAAAATTAAAATTGGCGGGCATCAAGCTTCCTGTGCATCTATAACCACCATTATGACGTCACTTTATTTAAATGTATTAAACCCCGAAGATAGAGTGGCGGTGAAACCCCATGCTTCACCGGTGTTTCATGCCATTCAATATTTGTTTGGCAACCAGACTCAGGAAAAAATTGCAAATTTACGTGGTTTTGGTGGTGCACAATCTTACCCGTCGCGCACCAAAGACATAGATGATGTAGATTTTTCGACTGGGTCTGTGGGTTTGGGCGTGGCACAAACTTTGTTTTCTAGTTTGATTCAAGATTATATCAAGGCCAAAAAATTTGGCCAAAATGTTGTGCGCGGCCGTATGGTTGCGTTGGTTGGTGACGCCGAACTTGATGAGGGTAATGTCTATGAAGCTCTAATCGAAGGCTATAAGCATGACCTTAAAAACTGTTGGTGGATTATTGATTATAATCGCCAAAGTTTGGATGCAACGATTCGTGAGGGGTTGAATGATAAATTTATAGGTGCTTTTGAAAATTATGGCTGGGACGTAATTATTCTAAAATACGGCTCACTGCAACAAGCCGCGTTTAAAGAGCCTGGTGGAGCGGTTTTAAAAGATTTTATTGATGATTGCGAAAATGCTACCTATAGCGCGCTAACCTTTCAGGGTGCATCCGCTTGGCATGCGCATTTTGCTGAAAATTATTCTGAACATCCAGAATTTATGGCATTGGTTGCCAAACGCTCAGATGCTGAACTAGACGCACTTATGACCAATTTGGGTGGTCATGACCTAGAATTATTGACTAAGACTTTTAACAATATAGACCATGATAGGCCGGTGTGTTTTATCGCCTATACAATCAAAGGATATGGCTTGCCATTCGCGGGGCATAAAGACAATCATTCGGGTTTAATGAATGTAACTCAAATGAATAGGTTTCGAGATTTAAACAACATTCGAGAAGGCCATGAATGGGAATTATTTGAAGGCTTAGACAGCGATGCCGAAAGTTTACAAGGATTTATTGACAGGGCTTCATTTAATAAAAACGGCAAAAGGCGCACAACAGCGCCCTATATTAATGTACCAAACGAGTTAACAATACCATCTGGCCGGCATCAATCCACCCAAGAAGCTTTTGGTAAGATCATGGACAATATCGGCAAAATGGATGATGAATTTGCGGGGCGTGTGGTCACCACCTCGCCAGACGTATCAGTATCAACCGGCCTTGCAGGTTGGATTAACCGCAAAGGCCTGTTTGACCATCGGGTCATTGCCGATATTTTTGCCGACAATAAAATTGTCTCAACCCAAAAATGGGGGATGAATAAATCCGGGCAACATATTGAGCTTGGCATCGCCGAAAGCAATTTAATGCTTAACCTTTCTGCCATGGGGCTTACGCACAGCTTACACGGCGAGCGATTGTTCCCGATAGGCACGGTATATGACCCATTTGTAGCAAGAGCGTTGGATCAGCTAAATTATGCCTGTTATCAGGGCGCGCGTTTTTTACTTGTTGGCACGCCTTCGGGTATATCTTTGGCGCCTGAAGGTGGCGCTCACCAGTCTATTGGCACGCCGTTAATTGGTATATCTCAAGATGGTTTGGCCTATTTTGAACCGGCTTTTGCCGATGAATTGGCAACCATAATGGCTTGGAGCTTTGATTATATGCAGCGCGATGGTAGCCAGCCGACCGAAAAAGAACAATCGTGGTTGCGTGATGAAACCGGTGGTAGTGTGTATTTGCGGTTGACCACACGCCCTCTGGAACAAATAAACCGCGTATTAGATAACAATTTCAAACAATCCATATTAGATGGAGCCTATTGGTTAAGACCGCCTTCCACAGCCACGGAAGTGGTGATAGCCTATACCGGCGCGGTAGCACCGGAAGCCATCGAGGCCGCGGGGTTGATTGGAGAAGATCGGCGCAATGTCGCCGTGCTCGCCATTACCTCTGCCGATCGGGCTTCGGCTGGGTGGCATGCTGCCGAGCGTGCGCGCCAGCGTGGCAATGAGGGTGCAATATCGCATATTGAGAAATTACTCAGTCAAGTGCCGCGCGATGCAGGCATGGTTACCGTGGTAGATGGCCACCCCTTAACTTTGAGCTGGATAGGGGCTGTGTTGGGCCACAAAGTCAAATCTCTCGGTGTAGAGCATTTTGGCCAAACCGGCACAGTGGCGGAGCTGTATCACTATTATGGGTTGGATGCCAACGCGATTGCTCATGCCGCTAATTCTGTCGTCAAAGGTAGGCCTGTTCGTTATTTAACCGCATTATCCAAAACGTCAACATAACCAGAAATTGATCAACAAAATATAATTAAATCCATGATTCGGACGTAATTTATTCTAAAACTTTCTAAATATTAGAATTATATTTGTGGATGATCATCGGCCTCATGACCAATCAGATTAGGCCTTTCAGGTTCTCAACAAAAGATTTGTCAGTTCTCAGACAAGAAACTTTGAAAGTTGTCAGACATCTGACTTTACAAGTTGTCAGACATCTGATAATACTGGTTTACTGTCCAGATATAGATTGGAAACCGATGCAAAAAACTAAAATAACTACCCAAATAAAAAATGTAGATAGCTATAAAGATGTCGCAAAATTATTGACGCCAATTCGTGCAAAAAGTCGCACACAAGAAGTTCTAGAGGCACTCGTTGGGATGATTGTGGAAGCGGGTTTGGGAATTGGGGACCAACTTCCGGGCGAGACAGTATTAAGTGAACAACTCGGTGTTAGCCGCTCAACCATTCGAGAAGCGTTGAACCGATGGGAAGGGTTAGGTCTGGTTAAACGTCGGCGCGGTTCGGGCACGTATTTAACGGCTAATATTCGTCCTGCACGCGGATTGGTTTCAACCGAGACAACGCTGGAGTCGGAAGGTTTATTAAGGATCATTGATGTCCGCCGCATTCTTGAGGTTGAAGTTGTGCGTAGAGCGGCAATAAATGCAACTGAAGCACAAAAGCAACGAATTAAATCTAGTTTTGAGAAATTGAACGTTGTTGTAGCTTCGGGTTTAATGTGGCGAGAGGTCGATCACGCATTCCATACAGAGATTTATGAAGCAAGTGGAAATGCGATTTTTGGACGAATTATATTCGATTTAGATGACGCTTATCATGCGGCAAAATATAGAGACTCGCCTCTAGATAGCCCAGAATTCGGTATTCGTTCGGTCATGGCTCATGGAGATTTATGCAATGCAATTGTTGCAGGAGAACCAGAAGCTGCAGTTCAAGCAATTTCCATAATATTAGATCATGTTGTCGACGAAATTCGCGAAATGTCGGAAACGGATAAATGAAGTAGTAAAATGAAGTAGAACCTAACAAACCCGAGGGAGGGTAAAATGAAGTCAATAAATAAAATCATCGCTGCATTTGCGGCCGTGGTTTCAACAATATCAACAGGGACAGCCTTTGCAGAGACCACTGCATACGGCACCCACGATTCTACCTCTGGTAGTTACGTAGATTACATGAAAACAGTCTACGCACGCGCTGGTAAACCAGAGGTGATGTCACTACCTTTAACCTCTTTTGACAAAGATTTTGAGCTGCATGGATTGGCTGCAGAAAATTGGAGCCAATCAACAGACGGGCTGACTTGGACGTTTAATCTAAGAAAAGACCTAGTTTGGAGCGACGGCGAACCACTGAAAGCAAGCGATTATGTTTTCGCCATGAAACGCGCCGCAACTTCTGGTTATGATTTTGGTTGGTACTGGGATTTTGCCGGTGGTGTTAAGAATTGGAAAGAAATTGTCGACGGAACCATGGGAATTGAAGAACTCGGAATTCGTGCTACGGATGCAACTACCATAGAAGTAGACACTAAAACAGTTAAGCCTTACTTGCCAAGCGTTGTGTCACTTTGGTATCCTGTGCCAGAACATCAATGGAATAAATTTGGTGATGAATATGCCGCAAATGTTGATACGATGGTCACCTCAGGACCGTTCATTCTTGAAAGCTGGGAAAAATCTAACAACCGTATGGTTTTAGCAAAAAGCCCCACTTACACTGGCCCATGGCCTGCAATGGTAGATAAGCTTGTGCTTGACCCAACACTTGGTGCCCCAGAAGTTGGCTTCCCTGCATATCTAGCTGGCGATGTCGATCTTACGGCGTTAAATGCTGGTCAAATTCCTTATGCAGAAGCTAAATTTGCTGACCAGATTCGTAAAAACCCGATTTTTGCAGTGTCGTATATTTCTTATGATATGACCGTAGCGCCATTTGACAATATTGATGTTCGTAAAGCATTGTGGTATGCAATTGATCGTGATGAAATGACAAGTACAGTGTTGAAAAACCTTGCATTGCCAGGACGTTCATTGTTAGCACCAGGTTTCCCTGGCTATAATGAGAAGATCGCCGATCTAGCTGTTTTCGACCCTGAAAAAGCTCGTGAATATTTGGCTGCTGCTGGCTATCCAGATGGCAAAGATTTCCCACCAATCGAGATTTGGTATCGCGATCAAGGTGGTTACAATGGTGCGATTACTGGGCCTATGTTGCAATATTTACAAGCCGAGTTTAAAGAGCATCTAAACATTGATATGGGCATCAAAATCATGTCTACAAGTGATTGGTATGATGCGCTTACAAACAATAAAAACAACTTGTTTTTATCGCCTTATGAATATGATTACTTAGATCCAAGTAATTTCTTCGGTATCTTTTATGATGGAGGCCGTCACAGCCATAAGCTAGAATCTTATGATGTTTTGGTTGCCGAAGCTGATGCCAGCTCAGATTGGGATAAGCGCCTAGAGTTATATGAACAAGCTGAAATGGAATTGATCAATAATGCATCTATTGTGCCTTTGATGCATCCAATCACAACATCACTTGTTAAAGATACACTTAAAGGTGAAGGAACAACGAATAACAAGCTAGGCTTTGCCCCGTTGGCTCCTGCTCTATATTTCTATACACACATCGAGAAATAAGACTTTCTCCCCTTGTATCGCCGCCTGCCTAAATTTGGCAGGCGGCGATATTTAAATAATTAATATTAATTGTAAAGTTGATGTAATGAAAATTGTTGATATAGAAAACCTACATGTAAGTTTTCAACATCATGATGGGACCATTAAAGCAGTTCGTGGCGTATCACTTGAACTTTTTGCTGGAGAAAGTCTAGGCATCGTTGGCGAATCTGGATCAGGCAAATCTGTTACTTTTTTGGCATTTATGAAGTTGTTGCAGGCACCTTTCGCCACTATAAAAGCAGACAAATTGGTGCTGCAAAATACTGATTTACTTAACGTTGACAATCGTAGCCTTTCAAATATCCGTGGCAATATAGTGTCGATGATATTTCAAGACCCCATGGCGTCATTTGATCCTCTTTTTACCATTGGACATCAAATAGTCGAAACCATTCAAGTGCACAATCCGATGAGAAAAAAAGCGGCACTCGCGAAAGCACGTGACCTGCTAGTGCGCGTAGAAATCACCAATCCTGACCAAGTTTTAAAATATTACCCTCATCAATTATCTGGTGGCATGTTGCAGCGCGCTATGATTGCCATGGCACTTTCTTGCGACCCACAAATTTTGATTGCTGATGAACCGACAACAGCACTTGATGTAACGGTTCAAGCTCAAATCCTGCAGCTAATTACAAATATTCAAACTGAAACGGGTATGAGTTTGATCATGATCACTCATGATCTTGGCGTCATCGCCGAAACTGTAGACAGAGTTGTTGTCATGTATGGCGGACGTGTGATGGAAATTTCCGACACGATTTCAATGTTTGAATCACCTAAGCATCCCTATACAAAAGCGTTGATCGAAAGCATCCCCGGTCGGGAGGCAGGAAAACAAAAATTGAAGGAAATTAAGGGTGCGTCACCCAATGCGCTTGCGCCGCCTTCAGGATGTCCCTTTCACCCTCGATGTAGTCAAGCCGATGCGAAATGTGTCGCTGAAATGCCGGAATTACTAACATATGAAAATGGGAGAGCTGCAGCATGTTGGCAAGTGAAATGATAACACCAGCGCTTGAACTGCGCCAAATATATAAAAGTTTCCCAATTAAAGGTGGGTTGAAAACTTTATTTGGTGGCAAAACAGAAGCTCATATTGCCGTAAATAATGTGACATTATGCTTAAAACCGAAAACGGTTTTGGGGTTAGTTGGAGAATCTGGGTCAGGCAAGTCAACTTGTGGTTTAATGGCGATGAGGTTGCTTGAGGCAACCCAAGGGCAAATATTTGTTAATGGTCAGGATGTTACTAATTTTGACCACGCTAAACTGAAGCCAATACGGCGGCAAATGCAGATCATTTTTCAAAATAGTTATGAATCTTTAAACCCAATGATGACCTTAACTCAAATTATTGCAGAGCCATATGTTATTCACGATATGCATACGCGCCGGGAACGGGTTGAGTTGGCGGGTGATTTGCTTGAAATGGTTGGGTTAGATCGCAGCTATGGCAATCGATACGCCCATGAACTTTCTGGTGGGCAGCGGCAACGGGTATCAATTGCGCGAGCGCTGGCGCTAAAGCCAAATATTTTGGTGGCCGATGAACCAACTTCTGCGCTTGACGTTTCGGTTAAAGCCCAAGTCATCAACTTATTGCATGATTTACAGCAAGAGATGGGGTTATCAATTTTATTTATTAGTCATGAGCTTAACGTTATTCGCTCATTAGCAGATGAGATTGCGGTTATGTATAGAGGCCATATTGTCGAACAAGCCCCAACCGAAACCATATTTCAAAATGCTAGACATCCCTACACAAAATCATTATTGAATGCCATTCCATCACTAGACCCAAAACAACGTTCGCAAAAAACTTTTATAACACCTGCTCAGATAAATGAACAAATCCCGGTATTTAGAAGAGGTGAAATATCCACTGACAAACAATTAGATGGGCTGGGTCCACACCTTGTTGAAATTTCCGATGGACATTTCGTTGAAGCCTTTATTAAAGAATAGGAGAAATTAGTATGCTCGGATATGTTATACGGCGCCTGCTTTCAATTTGTGCCACCTTCACAATCGTTTCGATCCTGCTGTTTATAATGATGCACTCCATCCCTGGTGGTCCATTTGACGCAACAGATATGCCGTTATCGGAAGCAGCCAAAGCCACAATAATGGCGAAATACGGGCTAGATCAACCCCTATATATTCAATATTTGAAATATATGTGGGGGGTTTTACACTTTGACTTTGGTGTTCCTTTTCAAAGCCCAGGCGAGACAGTTTTGGAACTACTTGGGCGGGCTTGGGTGCCAAGTCTTGTATTGGGTGGTGGAGGCGTGCTTATTGGTACGCCGCTCGGCATCATGTTAGGAATATTAGCCGCCTTAAACCGGAACACTTGGATAGATTATGTAGCCTCAGGCATTTCAACGCTTGGCCTTACAATTCCCGTATTTGTTACAAGTATGCTGCTAATATTAGTTTTTGCGGTTTGGTTAGACTGGTTGCCAGCTAGCGGATGGGGCGAGCCGAAAAAATGGATATTGCCCATTATTGCTTATGCTGCAATTCCGACAGCCACCTACGCGCGATATGCCAGATCAGCAATGCTCGATACGCTTAACAAGCCTTTTGTTATGGTGTTACGTGCCAAAGGTTTGCCGGAGCGAAAAGTAATTTTTCAGCATGTTTTACGCAATTCAGCAATTCCAATGGTTACTGTATTTTTACCAATGTTTATTGGAACGGCAACCGGTAGTATTTTCGTAGAGGCAATGTTCCGAGTGCCGGGACTTGGTGCTTATTTTGTTTCAAGTATTAGAACGCGAGATTACCCGTTAGAGATGGCTTTAATTCTCATGATTACGGTTATGTTCTGCTTTGCATTTTTTATAACAGACATCGTCTACGCAATGTTAAACCCAAAAATTAGATTGGGAGGGAAAGTTATTAAATGACGAATTCAAACACAACGCAGCCCGAAACAAAAAAAACCAATTCGAGTGTGGAAACAACTGGAACCTTACCAGTCGCTAGAAATCCGTTATATTATGCATGGCGTCGATTTATCGCGAATAGAGGCGCAGTCGTGGCTGGGAGCATCCTATCAATCATCATTTTGATGGCCATAGTTGCACCGTATATCACGCCAACAAGTTATGAAGAACAGAAATTCCTCAGTGAAAACTTAGGCTTTCCTTCTTGGGAGCATTGGTTTGGGGTGGATGATTTGGGCAGAGATTTTTACGCCCGTATTGTTTATGGTGCGCGTATTTCTCTTAGCATTGGATTTATCGCAGCCACATTCAGCGTATTTATAGGTCTGCCACTCGGCGCACTTTCTGGATATTATGGAGGCAGTGTTGATTGGTTCGTTATGCGGATAGTGGAAATATTTTCTGTTGTCCCGCCTTTGATGGCTGCATTGCTTTTGGCCGCGCTTACAGACGGTGGGTTTTTAAGCATCGTGGCAATTGCGGCTTTATTTGGTTGGGTACAAGTTTGTTTGCTAGTGAGGGGGCAGGTAATGGCATTACGCAATACAGAGTTTATTCGAGCTGCAAAAGCACTTGGTGGTTCTCATCAATATGTAATTTTCAAACATCTCATTCCAAACTCAATTTCTCCAGTTATTGTTGGCTTTGTTCAGGCCATTCCACTTGCAATGATGTTAGAAGCAGGTTTAAGTTTTTTAGGTGTCGGAATTGCGCCACCGCTTCCGAGTTGGGGGCAAATGATTAATATAGGTATCAATTTTATGTTCTTTTATTGGCATCTTGCGCTGTTTCCAACTTTGGCACTGGCAATTACTGTGCTATCTACAACATTATTTGGCGATGGATTAAGAGACGCGCTTGATCCAACTTTAAAAGGGTAATAAATTGACCAATAAAATTCGCGAATTATTTCTCCTTAAACAAGATCTGGTGTTCTTAAATCATGGCTCATTTGGCGCATGCCCAAAGCCCGTATTTGAAGCATATCAGGCATGGCAACTCAAATTAGAGCGACAACCCGTCGCTTTTCTGGATCAATCACGCGACATTATTAGTAATCTGAAACCTGTCAGAATAGCAGTGGCTAACGAGTTGGGTGCATCAAGCGAAGATCTAGTGGGCGTTACCAATGCAACCGAAGGGCTGAATATTGTTGCTCACTCGCTAAAACTTCAGCCAGGCGATGAAATTCTTACCATCAACCACGAATATGGTGCACTGGAAAAAACTTGGGAGTTGGTAACAGAGCGATCTGGCGCAAAAGTTGTGGAGGTGGAAATTCCATTGCCTCTTGTAAGCAAAGAACAATTTGTCGATGCGTTAATTAATGCAATGACTGAAAAAACTAAAATATTATTTTTGAGCCATATTTCTTCGCCAACTGCATTGTTATTTCCAATTGAAGATGTTGTGGCTGAAGCTCGCAAAAGGGGCATTATAAGTATAATCGATGGTGCACACGCGCCAGGTTTAATTGATTTGAATTTAGACGCTCTGGGTGCAGATTTTTATAGCGGGAATTGCCATAAATGGATGATGGCTCCCAAAGGGTCGGCTTTTTTGTGGGCTAGAAAACAAGTGCAACCATTACTTGAACCATTGGTGGTCAGCCACGGATGGACGGCGCAGTCAGGCGGGCCAGAGCAACAGGGGATTTTTGGGAATAGCCGGTTTTTAGATTGTTTTGAAATTCGCGGAACGCGTGACCCATCGGCATGGTTAGCAACCCAAGATGCCATTAAATTTGCGAAGTTGCACAACTGGAGTGAAAAAGTAAAGCACGCAGACGCTTTAGCCAGAGAAACCGCTCAAACCATCAGTAATTTAACTCAGTTACCTTTATTTAGTAGCCCAGAATTTTGTGCGCCCCAAATGATTGCCATTCCATTGCCAGAATGTGACGTGGATAATTTGAAACGAAGATTATACGAAGAATTCAACATCGAAATTCCGGTCTTTCGATGGAGAGGCCATTGTATAGTTAGAATTTCAGTGCAAGTTTATAACACCAGAGAAGAAGCTAATTGTTTAGTCGATGCTTTAACAAAAATTCTAAACCTTGGAGTTAAAGAAAGCTGAATAGCAGCTGATTTGCTGAACATTTGGGAGCTTCCATAATATTTATGCGCACGATTGCTACTTATAGTGCCGATTGATATGCCGAAACAAATTGTTTGGCAGCTTCTTCAACTTCCTCTGTGGGTTTTTTAGGTTTGTAAAGTGCAGAACCCATGCCCATTGCAAATACTCCCGCCTTTTGGAAACTCTGCATATTACTAAGGCTAACACCACCTGTTGGGCAAATTCTGGTGCCCTTTGGTAACACAGCTTGTAGTGCATTTATATGTGACACCCCCAAATTGTCTGCAGGGAATATTTTTAAAATATCTGCACCAAATTTAAGCGCTTGAAAACACTCACTTGGGGTATAGCAACCCGGCATCGACAACATGCCGCGCGCTTTAGTTGCTTTGATTATATCAGCATCCATATTTGGAGAAATAATAACTTTAACGCCTATGTCGGCCAATCTCTCAACCTGTTCGACCTGTATCACTGTACCGGCACCTAGTATAATTTCATCGCCATGCTTGTCATTCATGATTTCTAAACTTGATTGCCAGTCTGGGCTGTTTAGAGTGACTTCCATAAACTTTATCCCACCGTTAACTAAGGCGGTGGAAACCCCACCTGCCTCTTGGGGTTCTATGCCCCTTAAAATAGCTATTAGTGGCATTTGTGCAATTTTAGTAAAAATATCTTGCATATTTATATCTCCAATTTTTTAATGTCTATAGGTGCAATTGAGCCTTTATGCGCAATTACCTGCACTGCAATTCTATGAGCGCGCTTAAGCCGCTGTGATGCATCAAATTTTGAATATGATGCCAAGTAAGCTCCCAAAAAGCTATCTCCGGCTGCACTGCTATCTATAACCTTCGTTGAAGCTTCGAAAAACTCTTGCGCCAATAAATTGCCTGCTTGCCAGACTTCTGCTTTTTGTCCACCACAAGTGAATATCAGTTCTGCTTCATGGTTTTCGCGAGAAAAATCAGACATCGTTTTGCAAGGAAATAATATTTCAAATTCCTCATCCGAAATTTTGAGGATATCCACCAAGGGTAATAGTTTTAGCGAAAATTCCTTGGCTTCGTCTGCAGCCCATAATTGAGGCCGATAATTGAAATCAAAAACAATTTTAGCCCCCTTGTTTTTGGCTTTCAGCAAAGCATCAATAAGATTAGTTTTATGAATGGTTATTGCTGCTGTTATGCCCGAGATATATACAAAATCATAACCAGATAAATCTATTTTTTGCTCAAATAAATGTCTGGCTGCTGAATCACTTCGCCAATAGGTATATCGCTTCTCGCCGGCATCATTATTGGAGAGATTGAACAAGCCTATAGAGTGTATTTCGTCTCGGTGAATTTTCTTAACCCCTACTTTATTACGTTCAATAAAGCTTTGGCATTGATCACTATTCTCATCTGTGCCGATTGCCGTTAAGTAATCAACTTCTACACTTGAACCGCCGACAATTGATGCATAATGTGCGACGTTAAATGTATCGCCGGCGAAGCTTTTTCGGTATAAATTTTCTGAAATTTGCGAAAACTCAAGCATAATTTCACCTATGCAAAGTAATTTAACCATTGCTGCCCTAACCGCTAATCTTATTTAAATAAACATATTGTCGAATTTTAATCTAAATGGAACACCTCTTCCAGACTAGCCCACCATTCACCTTCGGCACGGCTTGCCAACGCATTTTGCTTGGGGCCACAAATTGCCCACCACTTTTGGGTTTTTGTATCCTTTGCGATGGCGTCTTGGTCTGATTTATGATCTGTACCCAAATATTCGTAATAGCTAAATAATAAATTCTCAGGCTGTTTCAAAAATATTGAATAATTGGTTATATTGCTTTTGCTCAACCTATCTAATATTTCCGGCCACACATTTGCATGCAAACGCTTATATTCCGCAATATCATTCTCGTTAATGCCAATGATTGACGCATATCTCTTCATTTTACTGCCTTTTGCTTCATGAAATTCAATTAATATCCAAAAGTCCGCTCACTCATTCAACCCGTAAAATCTGCTTGCGGTTCCGCCCATTATCTCTTCTTTATCAGCCGGCGAACATTTTTTAATGAGTTTCTGTGTGCTTTCAAACCACTCAGAATATGTAGCATCTAGTTCTAATACCGGCCAATCGCTGCCCCACATTATCCGAGAAGGCGAAAAAACATCCAAAATATGATCGACAACAGACTGCAAAGAATTAACCGACCAACCGGCACCATATTCGGTTATTAATCCTGACATTTTACAATAGACTTGTGGTAGATCCGCAAACTGCTTTATTTGATCACGCCAAACTGGGGCGATGCCAATTCCATTTTTAAAGCTTGGTTTACTCGCATGATCAATAACAATATTTAATTCTGGAATTTTTTGAGCCAGAGTGACAATTGCACCAATATGGCGAGCCTGTATCAAAGCATCAAATCTTAAACCGAGTTTTGGCAATTCTCGCAAACATGCCATCACATTGTCTTTCAATATCCAGTGACTATCTTCAATAGCCTGCAACACCGGGCGAATTCCTTTAATGAGCGGATTTTTTGCCAAATCTTGTAATATGCTAATTGCACCGGGTGCATCTAAATCTACCCAAGCGATTATTCCGCCAACAAAATCAAAATTTTGCGCCAAAGAAATCAAAAAAATATTTTCTTCGTCCGTTTCAGAAGCCTGAACTAGAATTGTTTTACTGACATTATTTAGCTTAAGGTGGGCTTGTAGATGCTCGGGCATATAATCGCGCCGAAGTGCTGGAATGGAATCGTCAATCCAATCATACACACCTCTATCGATGCGCCAAAAATGTTGATGAGCATCTACAATCACTCTTTGTTATCCCATGCTATTGAATTTAGTAACGTAAGTCTTGCATCTGCAATGTGATGCTCAAAAGTAGAGATAATTTTCTCGTGATCATCGGCTTTTACGGCTTGAATTATGGCCAAATGCTGATGAGCAGCGTTAAAATTACGCTCTTTCTCATCTCGCTTGTTCCACCGATAATGATAGTGAAAAATTACCGACACCAGTTCAAAAAAGTCATCTATAAATCGGTTCTTAAGATCCGATACGATCACGCGATGGAAGCGCTCATCTAGCCGAGGAAAATTCAAATATTCTGTTTCTATATCATCGATAATTTTTAGATGATCTTTTTCCAAGTCGAGTAAGTTTTGATGTAATTTGCTAGTCGAATCTTGTGAGAGTAAATTTTTGAGTGCTCGATCCTCGAACATTTCACGCATGTCAAACAATTCAACCGCGAATTCTCTGGTGAAACCGCGCAACACCCAATGCCTATTTGGTTTTTTTTCTATCAGGCCGAAACGTGAAAATAAATTCAAAAATTCACGCACTACGGAGGTGCTCGCTCCAAACTCTCGCACAAGCTCGCTCTCGCGTATAATTGCTCCGGGTTTTAAGTCGCCACCCAAAATATATTCCATAAATTGTGTTTCGACTGTTTCGCTTTTTGAAATGGTTTCTGCATGTGCAAAATAGTCAGTTTTCTTGGGCAAACGGAGTATGTTTTTTTTTCGGCCTTGCCAACTAATTATGTCATTTTCAACCAGATGGGTTAACACAGCGCGGACTGTTGTTCTGCTTATTTTCCACTTTTTTGATAATTCAACCTCTGAGGGCAACAAAGAATCAATGCCCAGACTTTTAACATAGTCTAGGCCAAGATTAAAAATCTCCTTATACATGGAATTATCACGAGACATTATTCACCCTCAATATATTGCGTTCTCTTGATTTATAACAGGTTTTCTTACATCATGCCAAAATTTTTAAGGGATTCCTGACCGGCAACAAACCGCTTGGTCATTATAAAATCTCGTCTTAAAATCCAGTTGCGCCGCCGCCATCAACCAATATTACTTGTCCGGTAATATATTTTGCGGCTGGAGAGGCCAAAAAAGCACAGGTCCAACCAATATCTTCTGGTTCACCCAAACTACCCATCGGTATGCGGCTCAAAATTTTAGTCTGGCGCGCCAAGTCGCCTTTTGTGGCGTTTCTATATAGCTCGGTATCAATCCAGCCCGGAGCAACCCCATTAAATCGTATTCCGCGCCCTGCAAACTCAGCGGACAGGCCTCTAATTACGCCATTTATTGCGGTTTTAGAAATTGTGTAGCCAGATACATTTGGCTGGCCAATATATGCCGTCATCGATGAGATGAATAATATCGAACCAATTTGGTTGTTAGCCAACATCCTTTTCACAACGGCACGACTAAGCTCTAACGCCCCTCTGACATGCACATCAAATATGTTGTCAAACTCATCTAAGTTAGACTCTTCAAATGGTTTTTTTAATGTATTGCCTGCATTATTGACCAAAATATCTATTGAGCCAAATTGGTTATTAACTTCTTCTTCAAATGACTTTATGCTATCTATATTTTGCAAATCCAACTTCAAATACTGGCAATTATTGCCAATTTCATCGCTAGATTTTGCCAATATGTTTTCTCGACGCCCAGCAATAACTACCTTTGCACCGCTGTCTGCAAGACATTTTGCAATGGCCAGACCTATGCCAGTTCCACCGCCTGTAACCAGAGCTGTTTTGCCAGCTAGGCCGTATATATCGCCCAATTGTTTCATAAAATTCACCCCTTCATATCGACCATAATTTTAAAAGTCTCATTTCGATTTTTCTCCCAATAATCAAATGCTTGATCGGCATCTGCCCAAGAAAAAATCTTAGATATTAGATTGTTGGCGAGATCTGAATTATGTTCCAAAAATTCTATCACCGCTTCAAAATCTACACGCGTGGCGTTGCGTGAACCCATAATATCCAACTCTTTTAAATTGAATAAGGAAGTGTTGTAGCTCACATTGTCCTTTGCATAGCCTACATAAACCACACGACCTGTGAAGCAGGTTAAATCAACGGCTTGGACGAATGTTTCAGGCAGACCCACGGCTTCAATCACCACATTTGCACCATGACCATCGGTTAATAATTTTATCTCATTTTCAAGGTCACTTGTTTGTGGGTTAATGACGGTCTCAACCCCGATTTCTTTTAGTAATTTATGTTTAACAGTGCTGACTTCAGACACAATAACGCGGGCTCCCGCTGCTAAGCTGGCCAATATTGCGCCAACGCCGATCATTCCACCGCCCAATATAACAACTGTATCACTTGAACTAACACGCCCGCGCGCAACCGCATGAAACCCGACTGATAGCGGCTCTACTAAAGCCAAATGAGTTGAACGCAATGATTTATTTAAAATTAAACGGTCGTAATGAACGGCAATTTGTGAACACATGCCACCATCTTTTTGCACGCCTAATGTTTGATTAAACTTGCAAGCATTAACCCTACCAGAAAGGCATGAAGAACATTTACCGCAGGTTGAATAGGGTATAACAATGGCTCTATCACCTAGGTTGAATTCGTTTGGCACATTTGTGCCCTTTTTTGCAATTACACCGCCAATTTCGTGCCCGGGGATACGTGGCAATGTTACCAATGGATTGAGGCCACGAAAGGTGTTTAAATCACTGCCGCATATGCCAACATAATCCACATCTATAAGAATTTCATCATCAGCTATTTTTGGCGTATCAATGTCGCAAAATTTGGTATGATTTTTTTTGTCTATGACTAAGGCTTTCATAACCCTGCTATATCCTATTCATAAATTATTAACAAAGACCGCTCGTTTTTAACGAGCGGTCCAGGGGGACGATTATTGGAAATCGCTTACGTTTTCCGAAGTGATCAGAATTCCGTCAATAGGTGTAAATGCCGGAACTTCATCACCATTAATCAAACCAACAAGGTTGATAACGGCTTCTGTACCCATGCGCACATTGTCTTGTTTGATTGTGGCACTCTGCTCACCGGCTGCAATCGAAACAAGGTTGGCTGGATTGCCATCAAAACCAACAATCACGAGATCATCAGTACGACCTAGTGAGTTAGCTGCTGAAACGGCAGCAAGTGCACCCGGGTCCCATGCTGCGAAGATAGCAGAGATGTCTGGGTTAGACTGTAGGAAGTTAACAGTTGTCTCGTAGGCACAAGCATCTGCCCAATCACAGATATGGAAGATGACTTCGTGGCCAGCGGCTTCACCTGCGTTCAACACGCCGTCGCGACGTGCGTTACCGGTTTGGTGGCCAGCAGATCCACCGAGGATCAAAATTGTTCCACTTTCAATTTGGCTAACGATATAATCGCCTGCAATACTAGCAGCAGCCAAATTATCTGTTTGCACTAAGCTTTTAACTTGGTCATGTTCGATGCCGGTATCCACCGCAACAACAGAAATGCCTTTTGCAGCTGCCATATCGAGAGAAGCATCAAAAGCGCGGTTGTCTACAGAACCGATGATGATGCCATCAACGCCCATATTGATTGCGCGATCCACAGCATCTTTTTGAGCAGCGGCATCAGGTGACGACGCAGTCATATCGATGAATTCAACACCCATTTTCTCGGCTTGAGCCGCAGCTGCATTCGCAACACCGATCCAGAAAGTATTGTCGGTCGAGAATCCAGTGTAAGCGATGCGAAGATCTGCTGCATATGTGCTTACAGACGATGCTGCAATCAAGGTCGCCGTCAGTGCGAACCTTTTGAGTTTAGAAATTATCATTATATTCCTCCAGTTTAATGTTTTGCCCATTGCGGGCGGCAAAGCTTTTGGGTAACCCTATTTACCCAAAGCAATTCTGATAAATTAGCGAGAGCGGCGGCGCGAAACGTCCCAATATACTGCAAGTATGATGATTGCGCCGATGGCTATGCGTTGCACCGAAGTGCCAACGCCCATATAGGCAAGCCCAACATTAATTGTTTGCATTATTAGCATGCCGATAATTGTTTTACCGACACCACCGCGGCCACCAAACAGACTTGTTCCACCGATTACCACCGCAGCAATCGCAAACAATTCGTAGCTTTGCCCGCGGGCTGGCATTGCAAAATTAAGCTTGGAAACTTCGAGTATGGCGGCTGTTGCAGCCATCAAGCCGCCGATCATATAGTAATAAATTCGGCTTTTTGCGATTTTCACACCAGATAGGCGTGCGACTTCTTCGTTACCACCAATGGCGAAAGTGTGGTTACCTAGACGGGTTTTGGTCAGGAAAAGGCCGATGATTAACGCCGCACCAAACATGATAATCATAGGCATCAGATAACCTGACCCTAGGACTTTAAAGCTATCGGGAAAGCGAGAAAGATCGCGACCACTGGCCAAAATCTCGGCAAAACCCTTGTAAGCGGTCAGTCCCCCGAGCGTTACAATGAATGCGGGAACACCGGTCACAACTTGTACGATGCCGTTGAACGCGCCAAGAAGCGTCCCAACTGCGAGCCCGATCAGCACAGCAGCATATACCGGCAATTCATATTCAGCTAACGCAATTCCAACCACCACACCAACGACCGCAAAAATCGAACCGACCGATAGATCAAGTCCACCCGAGATTAGTACAACGGTAGTACCGCACGCTAGGATTGCCAAAATGGAAGCCTGCCCAAAGATAGACAACAGCGTATCGATATTACGAAATGGCGGAGAAAGGATAAAAAACACCATATAGATCAGCACAAGTGCAGCAAGCACCTGCCATATCTGCATGAACTGGTGTTTCATGGCGTCCCAGTTTGTTGAACTTGAATTGGGGGTTGAGGTCATTGTCGGACTTGAATTGGGGGTTGAACTATTTTTTGGTGTATTCGTCATATCAGGCGACTTTCGATTTATTTGCACCGGTTATCAGGCCGACAAGTGTGTCGCCATCGACGTCTTTTACATCACGAACTGCTACCAAACGCCCAAGCCTGAGCACCATAACGCGATCGCAATAATTCATTACATGTTGCATATTGTGTGTGATCATTATGACCGACAGGCCGTGATCCTTGAGCGACGCAACCAGATCCATCGCCATTTTACTTTCGCGCACGCCCAGTGCAGCTGTTGGCTCATCAAGAATGGCGATACGCTTCCCAAACAGCACAGTTTTGGATAAAGCAACAGCCTGGCGCTGCCCACCTGAAAACGCTTGTGCATCACGATAAATATCTGCAATCCGAATATCCAACTTTTTAAATAAATCTCGGGTTTCGGTATCCATTTTCTTGAAATCAAGAACACCAAATACGCGCCCTAAAATATTGTCCTTGACAATTTCGCGGCCTAGAAAAATATTTTTGGTAATTGAAATCTCATTTACGAGTGCTAGATCTTGATAAACCGTTTCAATTCCAACGGCTTTTGCGTCGGTAGGGCTATCGATTCTAACTTCTTCACCATCAAATAGGATAGTGCCGCTGGTTCTCGATATAGCGCCTGTAATGGCTTTTACCAATGTAGATTTTCCGGCTCCGTTGTCGCCCACGACTGCCAAAACTTCGCCATCACGTAGGACAAGATCAACATCATCAAGGGCTTTAATGCCGCCGTAATGCTTGCTAATCCCACGGGCCTCCAAAATATTTTTGGCCTTTTGCAGGTGTTTAATTTCGTTTTTTTCCAAAAACCCCTCCCGTGGTTTGATTCCAATTATGGAACATTTGTTTTTTATCTATTAAAAACATTTTGCTTTCGATGTCAATTGTTTTTTTTGCATTTAATACATAAATGTTTGCTAAATTGTATTTTCCCTTGCTTCAATATGTTTTTATTGCATATAATACAATGCAAATATATGGGAAGAAATTCGATATGAAACACACCGACACAACGTCAATAAATCTGCTTATTCTTAACCCTGCAGATAATGTTGCCATATTAAAAAGGGCGGTAAAAGAGGGCAGCAGCAACATGATTCAAGACGAACAATTCATTTTTTCAAAATCTCTTGATATGGGGCATAAAATAGCTATTCGTCCGATTAAAATAGGTGAAACTATTTTGAAATACGGGGCTTCCATTGGTTTTGCTGCCCAAAATATTGCTACTGGGGAACATGTCCATATTCACAACCTCACAAGCCGCTATACAATAGTTGAAAATATGGAGGCAACTCAAAAATGAACAATATTGCAACCGAAGTAATTTCCGCTTGGCCGCGTAGTGATGGCCGCAAAGGAATTCGAAACACAGTTCTAGTTGCCTATTTGGTGGAATGTGCACATCATGTTGCGCGCCAAATTGTTCGCCCATTTGAGGGTGATGATGTCCACGTGATCGGCTTCCCGGGTTGTTTTCCGAACGATTATGCGCAAAAAATGATGGAAAACCTGTGTACACACCCGAATGTTGGTGCCGTTCTACTGGTTTCATTAGGCTGTGAAAACTTTCGTAAAAAACAGTTGCAAGCACTTATAGAAACTACCGGCCGGCCAGTAGAGCTTCTAACAATTCAAAAATCAGGCGGTACAAATACGTCTGTAGAGTCGGGGCGGCAATGGGTTCAAAATGCCCTTCTCAGTTTATCGGAACTACCAAAAGTTAAAATGCACCCATCTGAACTGGTTATAGGTACAATATGTGGTGGTAGCGATGCTACATCTGGCATCACCGGCAACCCCGCCGCAGGGCTAGCGTTTGATAAGTTAATAGAGATTGGCGCAACCTGTATATTTGAAGAAACCGGTGAGTTAATAGGTTGTGAACATGTCATGGCCGAACGCGCGATAACCCCGGAGCTTGCGAATAACATTGTCAAAACAGTGCAAAAAGCTGAAACTTACTATGCAGCTATGGGCTATGGGTCTTTTTCTCAAGGCAATGCCGAAGGTGGGTTATCTACAATCGAAGAAAAATCACTTGGAGCTTATGCCAAATCGGGTTCTTCGCAAATTAGTGGCATTATTAAGCCTTGCATTCAACCGCCGAAGGGCGGGCTATATTTGTTAGACGTTGTACCAGATGGTGCACCGAAATTTGGTTTCCCGAACATCAATGATAACGCTGAAATTATTGAACTCATTTCATGTGGTGCACATGCAGTCATTTTTGTAACCGGTCGTGGCTCAGTGGTGGGGTCCGCAATTTCTCCGGTTTTGAAAATTTGTGCCAACGCCAACACCTATAAAAACATGCCCGATGACATGGATGTCAATGCAGGCCGGATTTTGTCTGAAAATACACCGCTAGACGAAGTCGGAAATGAAATTTATGACAAAATTATAAATTTGTGTCAGGGTCAGAGAACAGCTTCTGAAAAACTTGGCCATCAAGAATTTGTGTTAACATACAAAACTTTGGACCCTATTGGCCCGAACTGCTTAGCCTAATACGGAGATTAAAAATGACCGACATTAATAAACTTTTGAAGCCCCGCACCATTGCCGACACAAATGTTTCTGTTAGCCGCATATCATTGGGTTGTGCGGGTATTGGCAATTTATATAATGAAGTTACCGAACAGGCCACACAAGATTTGCTGGCCTATGCTTGGCAAGAAGGCATCCGATATTTTGACACTGCACCCCACTATGGGCGTGGACTTTCTGAAACAAGACTTGGTGAGTTTTTAAAAACCACACCTCGCGATGAGGCCCTGATATCAACCAAAGTTGGTCGTGTTTTGCGACCAGGGCAAAAACAACTAAAAGCTGATGGCTTTATCAATCCACTGGCAAATGATGTGCATTACGACTATTCTGCGGATGGAATTTTAGAAAGCTTAGAAGGCAGTTATAAGCGGCTTGGTGTTGACAAAGTCGACATTGTTTATGTCCACGATATTGGCTCATTAACTCATGGTGAAAACAACCAAAAACATTTAAATGATTTGCTATCAACGGGCTTGCCAATGCTGGAAACATTAAAAAAACAGGGGATAATTGGCGCCTATGGTTTAGGGGTAAATGAATGCGAAGTGTGTGTCGATGTTTTGAAACTCCATAATTTGGATGTGATCCTTCTGGCAGGCAGGTGGACTTTACTTGACAATTCCGCTGAAAAAGAATTGTTGCCTCTTTGTTTATCAGGAAATACAAGTTTGGTTTTGGGCGGAATTTTTAATTCTGGCATATTGGCAACAGGTCCAACAAAAGGTGCGCATTACGACTATGAAGTTGCCTCAGAGGAAGTATTACAGCGCACACGCCTGCTCGAAGAGCATTATGCAAAACAAAATACGCCTCTTGCAACCGCTGCAATGCAATTCGGACTATCTAAACAAATCGTATCGAGTGTGCTAATCGGTACAGCAAAAAAATCCTCATTGGAGCGAAACCTAAATGCTCTTAATATTGCAAACCATTCCTATCCATAAACCAAGCCTGAGCCTTAGGAAAATAACAATATAGGCTGTTAAATACTTATATGTCTTGCCAATATTGGTTAAAAAAGGCGCTGAATATCCCGCCGAACACAATGTTGCTCATGTTTATAAAAGCCAAACCAGATCTTGCTAATTTCTATCAACAACTCGACCCAACCAATTGCCTTAACCCAGGCATTGGAAAGGTAAGCAAACTAAAATTCTACGAATAAATTTACAACAGGCGTTACTTTAAAACCCACAAAAACCAGATGCCAGAAAGAGCATTGGCACTAGATATTGATATAATTAATAGGTCATCTTATTAAAAACCAATGCCAAAATAATAAATAAAAACCAAACTTAAACGCGAAATTGAGATCTCTAATTATCGCCATTCGGTCCCTTTAGATTGTCGGGTAGTGGCATGAGATTGCCGAGCAGTGACACGCTCCAATAATGCAAACTCAGGCTCTGTTGATCTAAACATGGAAAACATACCGTATATATTGTGAGTTGGAGTTTAATCTTCTTATCAGGCCAAAGAAGCAGTTACGCAGAGATAAACCTGATGCTTTACTGTTCGAAAATATTTAAAAGTTTATTCTGATTGTTCTATTTCCGTCGGAAAAAGCCACTCTAGAAGGTGGATTAGAAAATAATATTTTCTAAATATATTGTATATTTCAATTAGTCATATTGTATGAGTGGTCGAAAGAGTTTTTTAAGGCGGGTAAACACCGATTGGTTAGCGCCACAGCTAGATTAACATCGACGGATGAAGTGAGGGCTCTGCGCCGTGAATCCCCTGATTTAAAGGCAGCTATAGCCTAACAGACTCCAGAACTTCGTCTTCTCAAAAAGAGCAAGATCGTGGATGGGGAGGATACAGAATGAGGTAACCAACCTCTGAGAAATTTGAAAGTCGGTTCCTATCTAGTCTAAATTTTTAGGCAAATATTTTCCCTGATTTACGATATTTTGTTGGTGATAGTCCTCTTGACTTTGTAAAAGCGCTTGAAAAACTCTCAGCATGTGAATATCCAACAGCACTCGCAATTTCGACTATCTTATCACCCGTTGTCATTAATAACTGCTCGGCTTTATCCAGCCGCATATTTTGAAGATATCTTCCAGCCGAGGTTGGACTCATATTGGAATGCAGCGCGCGAAAACTACTTTCTGATAGATCGATAACATTTGCAACATCTGTCAAACTACGAATTTTATCCAAATGTTGAAGAGCATGAAGCCAAGCTTGTTCAACCCGACCATCAATATCACTGTCAAAACCGATATCTTCTACCAGAAAATTATCAATTATAGTTTGCAATAGCCTATGCCTTATCAGCTCTGGTGTTTTGCGGTTATTATAATTCAAAGATAGCTGTACCAAATTTTGCAAATGCAATTCATCTTGTTTATTAGGTAAAAAATGAGTCTGATGTTGCTTTATAGGAAAAGTTGCACTGAAATGACAAATTGAAGCCAGTGCAAATTGATCAATCGCGCGGCCTTTGAAATATGTATTGGGGCAAATTAATATACCAGTAGGGGCTTGTAGAGTTAACCTATTTGGCTCATCACCAATTTGCAAAATAACGCTTCCTTGGTGAATCCACAGCAAATCAAAATGCGGCCAGTCAATTGGCCCAACAATATGTCTGCGATCAAAGCGACCAGATGCCTGCCTAATTATATTTACGGTATAGTTATCATCGCTATTCATATAAAATACATGGGTTGTGGCCGAAAAATTATCGACTATCCTAAGGTATCACTTTAAAATAAAATTTCAATTCTATTATACTCAAATTTTCTCTTTGATGATTTAGGGTTCATATAACAATATCTAGTTAGAAGTATAATAGTCGGTGTATTAATACATAATTTTGGCTTACAAAAACATTGAATCTGATATCATTACAATTCAGCAAGACCTAGAGGAATCCGAATATGTTGGACATTTTAACTAAAATAAACCGCCGGTTAATTGCTTCATGCCAACCTGTCGATAATGGCCCGATGGACCGCCCTGATATCGTATTGTCTATGGCGCAGGCGGCACAAATTGGCGGCGCTGGAGCGTTAAGAATTGAGGGCATTAAAAACCTAGAAGCTGTTTCGCGAGCAATTGACCTGCCCATTATAGGTTTACTTAAGCGTGATCTTTTAGACAGCTCTGTTCGCATCACCCCGTTTATTGAAGATGTTACAAAACTTGCCAAAAACGGCGCCGATATAATTGCGTATGATGCCACAAATAGACCCCGCCCCGTTTCGACAACTGATTTAGTTGCAGAAATAAAATTAAACAATTGCATTGCAATGGCTGATTGCGCATCGATGGCGGATGCCATCCAAGCGATAAAAGATGGTGCTGATATTATAGGTACAACGCTTTCTGGATATGCTTATGACGAGGTTAGTTCAGACGCATTGCCTGACTTTGAACTTATTAAACAATTTACCACATTAAACTGTTTTGTAATGGCAGAAGGACGTTTTAACAGCCCTCACCTAGCAAAAAAAGCCATGCAATGTGGCGCAAATGCAGTTACCGTAGGCAGTGCGATAACCCGCGTGGAAAATATAACCTCGTGGTTTGTCGATCAAATTGAAAATGAAAATAATGCGGAAAATTAATGCCCAATTTAAATAAACTACAAAACCCAGAACAACTTAATGGTTTATCGGTTGATTTTGGCGGCACTAAAATTTCAGCCGCGCGGGTCGTTAGGGGTCAAATTGCTGACTATTTGGAAAGCAAAACCGACGGCGGCGCTGCTATAGACTCCCAAATAGCACAAATCATCAATTTACTGGATCGGCTTGGCATAACAGCTAACGACAAAATAGCTGTGGCGCTGGCTGGTCGGGTTACCAAGCAAGGTGTATGGCAAGCCGTAAATAGCAAAACATTGAGTGACATTGGCAATGTGCCGCTCAAACAGATTTTAGAGAATAAACTTTCTCGCCCTGTAAATATTCAAAATGATGCAACAGCGGCGGTGGTGGGTGAATATATATTGGGGGCAGCAAAAGGTTATGACCGTGCGGCATTTATCACCATATCCACCGGTGTCGGCGGAGGAATTATACTTGGCGGTAGGCCGATGATTTCCGAAACAGGATTAGCAGGCCATATTGGTTTTACAACATCTCGTTCAGCGACAGAAATATGTGGCAGTGGGCGCCAAAAAACCGTCGAGTCGGTGGCATCTGGCAACGCAATTGCTGCCATTGCTCAAAAAAATGGCCATGCAGTTAAAGACGGCAAGGCAGTATTTGAAGCACATTTAGCCGGCGAAGTTTGGGCAACAAAAATCATCACTTCATCAGCAGAAGTGATTTCGGAGCTATGTGCCAATCTAACGTCTATATTGGGTTTAGACATTATCACTATTGGCGGTAGTGTTGGCTTGGCTGAAGGCTATTTAGCGTTAGTACAGCAAGCGCAAAAACAAGAACCTGAGATTTTTAGACCAAAACTAGTAAAAGCAGAACTAGGTCGCAACGCGGCATTATTGGGCATACTTGCAGATGTCTATTAGCCCCAATCTATAAACTCAGATAACTTTCGCAATAAATTATGATCGGTTTTCCTAAACAATAGTCTATTTGCTCTGTTCCTACGCACACGGTATCTAGTTTACCATGGCATGGACCAATTAAACATTCTAAAGGAAATACTATGCCGAAAATAGAAAATAAAACAAAACCGCAGAATCTTTTGAATGAATTTACAAAAGACGGATATGTTTGTGTTAAGCCGCTCTACAACTCCACAGAAATGGCTGAGATAAACACTCAGGTTGCAAGGTTCATAAAAGATGTTGTTCCAACGATGCCCGATGCGCAAGTCTATTTTGAGGACAAAAATGATAGATCCTCATTAAAACAATTGCAAAAAATGTTTGAATATGACGAATATTTCAAAGACATGATGATGAACGGACCTGCGAGGAAGATCGCTGAAGAATTGCTTCAAGATGAGGTTGTTGCCGTTAACATGCAATATTTCAATAAACCTGCCGGAATTGGCCAGCCAACTCCACCGCACCAAGATGGATATTATTTCCATTTAACTCCCTGTGAAGCGGTAACAGGTTGGTTAGCTCTTGAAGAAGTGGACGAAGAAAATGGCTGTATTCACTATGTTAATGGCTCTCACAATAAACAGGAATTTAGAAAACATGGGCAAACCGGAGTTCTTGGGTTTTCGCAAGGTATAACCGATTTTGGAACAGCAGATGACCTTGCTAATGAAGTTTCATTTCCAGGTCAGGCCGGCACATTTTTAATGCATCATGCAAGAACCATTCACTGGGCAGGCGCTAACAAATCTCTAACAAGGTCTCGGCGTGCCTTAGGTTTTATTTATTATGGTGCGAGTGCAAAACTAGATGTAGCCACAAAACAGATATACCAAAAAACCCTAGATGAGCAACTTAAGAATTCGAATAAAATCTAATCAAATGGGTTGGTGTGATATGCGTTACAGGAAATTTGGCCGTACGCCTTGGGACATTAGCGAGATTACTTTTGGCGCTTGGCAATTGGGCGGCACTTGGGGGCAAGTTTCAGAGAAAGATGCCATTTCAACACTTTTATATGCCTTTGACAATGGCATCAACATGGTCGACACAGCGGCGGCTTATGGTGGCGGCCGTAGCGAAGAATTGGTCGGAAAAGCTATTGCCAGTAGAAGATCAGAAAAAATTTATGTCGCCACCAAAATACTACCCATTGGGGTTAATCACGGCATTCAAAATATTGATAGCATTAAGGGGCAATATCCGGCGTGGTATGTGCAAGACCAAGTTGATGCGGCGTTAAGACGGTTAAAAACCGAACGGATTGACCTCCTGCAACTGCATTTATGGATTGAGGATGGTGTTGAATGTTTTGAGTGGCTAGAAGGTCTTGCCTCATTGATGATAAGTGGCAAAGTTGGTGCGATTGGGGTTTCACTTGCTGACATTAAGCCTGAAA
Organism: Hyphomicrobiales bacterium; assembly: GCA_013214705.1. GTDB lineage: Bacteria > Pseudomonadota > Alphaproteobacteria > Rhizobiales > OSC116 > OCS116. The sequence continues at coordinate 137,616 of JABSRZ010000005.1, read as the reverse complement.
CAGGAGTTGGCTTGGCTAAAACCGGCTTGGTTAGTTCAATACAGACAATATATAATATTTTTGAGCAAGCCCCTGCTGAGACATTATTTCCCGCAGGCAGTGATACAAATACAGCATTCATTGCGCGTGTGCCGTTTGATTCGGGCTCATTAACCGGTGGCTGGTCAAAGGACACATACAAGTCGTGGGCTAAAACCGATAAGCGACATTCGATGTATCGTAATGGCCGATTTGAAGAAACTTTAAAACGAGTTGAAGCGGTTAAAGCTGAATGTGCAGCCTATTATACAAACCTTGCGGAGGCGGCACTTCGGTTTTGCCTATCCAACCCAAGCGTATCGACGGTGGCTTGTGGTATGCGCAATTGTGAGGAAGTGGATATGAATGTTAAATACGCGGATGGTGATGTTTTTCCAACCGAACTAGTGCACGCGCTCAAAAAACACGCGTGGGCGCATAGTTTCTACGACTAGCGAAAGAATAAAAATTAGAACTAACGCGAATGTCCGGCAAGTTGCGATTGTGCTGTATTTTTAGTAAACGCTACGGGTATACAAGCTTCATTTTGTAGCGCGTTTTGCCGCACGTTTTGTGGCCATTTTTTTCCGTCGCAGTTTAAGCGCGTCATCCGACACATCCGACCCATCATGAAATGAGCCAAACCATTTATCCAGTGGGATGCTGCCATCGGCATAGTTCACTTCAAAAAGGCGATGGTGCAGGTAATGCGCGTAATATGGCAGGTGAAAGCTGTTCTCTTTTCCAGTCACGATTCGGTCAAACCCTGTGTGACCTTGGGCTGGTGAAAGGCCAGCCATCAGCCCCAGATGCATGAAATGTAACGGATGAGACGGAACGATCCAATAAATGAGGAAGCCTGAAAAATAAATCAAATGCTCTACTGGATGCATGGATATACCCGACCATGGGCCAGGATTGATATTGCGATGATGAATTTTATGCACACGGGCGTAGATAGGGGGCCAATGGATCAAGCGGTGAATACAGTAGAAATGTAATTCATGCAAAAACGGTACAAAAAACCACAACAAGGCGAACCCGAATGGGTGAGCGGCAATATCCAACCCGGCAATCCAACCGTTGGAATAGGCCCAGAGCGTCATTATTTCCCAAGTGGTCCAAATAGGCAGCCCGCTACAAAATGTCCAGAATAGGTTGTCGCGTAGCTGTGTGCCAAAGGAAAAACCAAGGTGTTTGCCATCAGCGCGTTTGCCATCTGGCCATTTGCGATTATATTTAAATGAAGTGCCTTGCGCCCGTTTGGAATAGAGCCAGTAATGCTGACCGCCTACGATTAGGATTAACAACACAATATTGCGCAGCGCAATCAGGGCAACCCAATCAAAAGACAGAGTTTGCATGCGCTCAACTGATGGTGTCAGAAAACTCCAGACCAGAAGCGCTAATAACCCATAGGTGACGCCCCACGGAAAGAGGTATTTCGGCAACCATTTGGCGATGGCGATAATATTTGGCGGCCATACAAAAACATCTGGGTATCGGATTAATTTGTGCGGTTTCCAAAATCCACGTTTGTCTTTAGTGCCATATTGTTCGTCGTCCATTTTATTCTCTCCCGTAGGCTGTGGATACAACCACAAACGCCTATACAGAGACGTTAATGATCTTTTTTCTGACATCAGAACAACCTCTCTGACCTGCCCCAATATTAGATCCATTTATGCATAGAGTCCTGGGTTGATATTTTGTTCAGTTTTTGTTTATTTGCAATGTCTTTATTCCTTTCTGTGTTTAATGCCATGTATGGGCTTGATCCTATAAATCTCAAAGATTTAGCACAGTCTGAAACTCATGGCCTCTAGGTTTTCCTCCGTCCCTTTGAAATATTTCAAAGGCAGACGAGTCGATTGACAGTAATAAACAATGTTACTATTATAACATGATAACTAGAAGGAGATAACCGCGATGAATTTGCCCGCCCAGAAGAAGATTTTGTTGGCAGGTCTCTTCCATGAGACACATACTTTTTTGTCCCAAAAAACCGGAATGGATCAATTTCGCGAAACTGGAATAAATATCGGCCAAGATATCATCTCGCGAAACCAAGGAAATGGCTCGCCTATGGATGGTTTTTTGAGCTACGCCGAAGAAAATGACTGGCAAATCATTCCCACAATACAGATGGCGGCCAGCCCTTCAGGGACGGTTACCGACGAGGTATATAATTATTTCACTAACCACTTTTTTAAAATTCTTGAGCGCGAGTGCCACTCAATCGACGGTGTCTATCTTGTGTTGCACGGCGCCATGGTTTGCGAAAGCTACGATGATGTTGAAGGCACATTACTGCGCGAAATTCGAAAAAGGTTAACCGCCAAAGGAATAGACATTCCCGTTGTCGCGGTGATTGACCTTCATGCCAATGTTTCATACGATATGGTGGAATTTAGCACATGTATGTATTCATACAGAAAAAACCCCCACAGCGATGCGCGTGAGGCAGCCGTTGAGGCCGCTAAAAGGTTAGATGTGTCGATGGCACAGCGGGTTTGCATAAGCCAACACCACCTTCCCACACAATATGTGGTGCCACCAACCGGTTTAAGCACAGCTGCAGATCCGATGAAAAGTGTGCTAAAACATGCGCGTATGCTCGAAACCAAAGACCCAGATTTACTATGTATAAATGTCATGGGAGGTTACGCTTATGCGGACATAACTGACTGTGGATTCAGTTTGAATTGCTGCACCCGAGGCGATGAAGCCGTCGCAAAGGGATACTTAGATGAACTATTGGAAGTTTTCGAGCAGCATCTGGCAGATGTCTATCCAATAGAGTCATCGCTAGACGAAGCGTTAGAGCACATAGACAGAGAAAAACGGCCAAATGGGCCGGTTTTATTGATTGAACCAGCTGACAATATAGGCGGAGGCACACCAGGAGATGGAACTGGTATTTTAGGTCCGCTTTTGATAATGAGAAGAAAAAATATTATAGCCGTAATAAATGACCCAGAGTCTGCAATGCGATGCAATAAGGCAGGGGTTGGTAGCAAGATTGAATTGATGGTTGGGGCAAAAACGGATTTGCACCATGGTCAGCCAGTTCCAATCAAAGCAGAAATACTTCATCTTTCTGACGGAAAATTCGAGTTAGAAAACAAGCAATCCCACCTTGCATCGATGATGGGATCTCACATCGAAATGGGGCCATGTGCGGTAATTGTGAACGAGCAGGCCACCATTCTGCTGACGAGTCTCAAAATACCACCTATGGATTTGGGGCAGCTCCATTCGCAAGGGATTTATCCCAAAAATGGTGATTTGGTAATTGTTAAAGCTGCGGTCTCACATAAAGATGCCTATGATCCGATTGCCGCTGCCAGCTATTACGTTGATAGCGCGGGACTATGCACGAGCAATCTATTGAGTTTGCCGTATAAAAAACTGAAGGGGAAACAGATATCAGCACGCTAGCCACAGAGCTAGATTTTTTTAGCATCTCTAAGGTCGGCATGAAGTTTCGCCTGATACGCGTCGCTCGCAATCTTGTCGTGCTTAGCACTTTCTGCAAAATAGACAAATCCAAGTGCGCGGCGCGATCTGGTATTTGATTGGTTTGCCCCTGCCCAATGAACGGTTTTTGAATCATGAGCAAGAAGTGTGCCGGCGCCGCAAGGAAAAGAAACAGTATTGTCTTTATCTAACGCGGTACCAAAATCTGTCATCCCTTGTGAAAAACCTAAAATATTAGAACGACTGTGCTGTCGAAAACCTTCGGCTTTGTGCGAGCCCCTAACATAGTGGATGCAGCCATTTTCGTCATCAACATCCTCAAGAGCTAGCCAACAAGTGACTGCTTTGGACGGCGTGAGATGGAAGAAATAACCATCTTGGTGTGCAGGTGTTGGCTTGCCTATTCCTGGAGGTTTGTTGAAATATTCTACATTAACAGCCCGAACATTTTCACCAAGAAGCTCAGCCGCCAAATCCCGCATCACGCTATTTTCGACTAAATCGCGAAAATAGGCACTATGTTTATTCATATTCATCATTTGTTTGATGTTGCCGGAGTTACCTTTCTCTTCATAGTATACCTCCGTATTGCTCATTTGTGGGACGCAATTCAAGATAAATTGGTCAAGCTGGGTATTGATTTCAACCATTTCACTGGGGCCAATTAGTGAATATCTAGCGATGTATCCATCGCGATCATAATCGGTTTTCGCATTGCACAATACAGCTTGTAAATTTGTTTTCTGCATTCTTGACCTCCATTTTCAGACTATATTGAACGCTATTGCTTAGAAACTGTCTTGTAGTATTATCGACTTATTATTAGGAATATCGATGATAATAGATTTAATTGGTGGACAGTTATTATGAATATTGAAATAGTGACTCAAGAGCTCGAACTGAAAACGCATCTTTATGGGCGAATAGATCGACGTATGAATATTGCGCCAACGACTTGGCCATTCCACGATTTGTTTTGGGTTCATCAGGGAGGGGTTGAATTGAAATTTACCGAAAAGAATTCGACCGTGATGCTTAATGCCCCATCTGGCGTCTTGATAATGCCAAATACTGAATTCAGTGGCCGAACCGTTGACTCATTTGCCACTGTTTCCATTTGCCATTTTGAATATAACGGCGATTGCGGTGCAGAATTTATGAGGCCAGGATATCAAAGTGTCAGAGATACCGAACGCATTCACATTCAAAATCAAGTTGGACTGGCAATGTTTTTGGCGAAACGAAATGACCCAAAAGATATACCAAGACGGCAGCGTGCGCTTCACGCCATAATTGATGGATTCGGCTCTCAGGAACACTGGTATTCAGACCGGTTGCCCAACTCACATGATAGGTTGAACACAGCGTGGGAAGCTGCGGCCGAAAATTTGAATTCCATACGAACGTTAAGCGATGTTGCCGCACTCGCAAGTATAAACGAAAGTAGGTTTCGCACTTTACATCGCACCAAGTGGAAGACTTCGGCTGGCGATTATTTGCGAGAACTGCGGCTAAAGAAGGCCGAAGAATTGTTGGCGACAACTGGCTTTACTTTAGCGGAAATTTCCCAAAAAATTGGATACCGTCATACTGAATCATTTTTCGCCTCGTTCAAAAAAAACCGTGGAATTACACCGGGAGAATACCGTCGTCGGTCGAAACCTTTTGCCTAACATAATGGATTAAATAATGAAGTGCATTGATCAAGTTATAATATATCAAAACCCAGACCCACTATTGGTTAGCCGCCAAGCCATATTTCCGGGCGTTGTTCTGCTTCCAAATGGAGATTTTTTGGCGATGTTTGCGATTGGGCAAGCATTCGATTCAGCAGACCAGCGAATGTATGTATGTAAAAGTTCTGATCGGGGTCGCACTTGGAGTTCACCGCGGCGGATGCACGATCACGAGTTTGAGCCACATGAGATTTCAGAAACTTTGAAGCCGCTGGTATTAGCAGATGGAACATTGCTTGCGACTGGATATGGGTTTGTACGACCCGATCCTTTGACCCCGATTGTGGATCCAAAAACCTTTGAAATACTACCGCTCAACAACTTGATGACGCGCTCAACCGATAATGGGCAAACATGGGCGACGCCTCTGAAGGTTAATATTGAAGGTGCGCAACTAGAGATGTCGGGGCCTTGCATCCAGCTTGCTTCGGGCCGGATTCTCTGTGCATGTGCACCGTTTCATCTTGGCTCGGATGGGCATTCTGGCTGGGTTGTTTATAGCGATGATAACGGTAAAAACTGGGGTAAATTGTCAGAATTTTACAGATCGGAAAATGGTGAAATCGCTCCATGGGAATGCCGCATCGTTGAGATGGATCCAGACCATGTCGCAATAATATTTTGGGCGTATGACACAAAAAATCAAGAAAACCTGACCAACTACCTTGTTTTTTCTAACGATGGTGGCGCTTCGTTTGGAGGCGCCGTAGATACAAATATTTTGGCGCAAGCGTCGAATTTAATTTGGCTCGGGGACGGAAAATTATTAACCATCCATTCGCATCGGGAATATCCGGTCGGATTGTGGATACGCGTAATTGATGTTTCTGGAGACCATATTTCAATCGAGCAAGGCATAAATCTATTACCTGAAGCGAGCGTGGCGAGTGACACAAAAAACATTAGCAAACAGTTTGGGAGTCTCAAATTCGGGCAACCCGCCTTATTACAGATTGGTAAGCATGAGTTTTTGGCAACTTGCTGGGCAGTTGAAGACGGTCAACACGTTATTAAAGCGTATTTCTTGGAACTATAGAGACCGTTTGGTCGAGGACTTGCTGCAATGTCAAATATAGCCCGAACAGGTAGCACCGAAACCGATTACGATAAGATCCGCCGTTTACCATTTTTGTATTTGTTCAGTACTTTCACTGGAACGGCATTTCTTTTGGCAGTAGGCGCACCGTTTACACTGTACCTTACAGAATTGGGGTTTGAATCGAAGCAAATTGGCATTTTAGGTGGAATTATGCCCTTTTTCCAGGCATTTGGCATAGTATTTTTGCCTGTAATTCTCAAATTTGGTAGTAAGAAAATCTCGATATTAGCGTATAGTGGGCGTTACGTTTTTATTTTACTGTTCTTGTTGGTACCAGTTTTTAATTCAAATCCAGACGCGGCGTTTTGGATTTTGCTTCTGGCGATCGCATTATTTTCACTTTCTCGAACAATTGCCGAAGCTGCGTTCGTGCCATGGACACAAGAAATTATCCCACGATCAATTCGTGGCAGCGTATTTGGAAAGCTATCGTTATATGTCTTGCCGGCCGCTTTATTTGCATCTTATTTTGCTAAACTTTGGCTGGACAGTCGCACCGGTTTGGACAGGTTCTATCCAATTTTTTTGATTGCGATATTCCTAGGGCTTGCGGGCGCTATGAGCTTGCTAAAACTTACTGGTGGGCGTCCTATTGCGGTTCAAACGCGCGGTGTCGCATCCTTTCGCGGCCTACTGAGGCCCCTGCGCGATCGAAACTTTTTGCTCCTTTTATTTTCAACCGGCACACAATATCTGGTGTTTGTAATTATTAACGTTTTCTTGATTTTATTTTTCAAGGATAAATTTGGTGTGCCAGCGGGCCAGTTGGTTCTTATGACTGCGATTTCGTTGATAGGAGGTGCAATCGGAAGTTATAGCGGCGGTTGGTTGGTTGATCGCCACGGTTCGCGCGGCGTTCGCATTGTGGCGCAGGTGGCGCAGGTGGCATTATTATTTGTTGTGATACTACCCGTTGGTGCCTTCGCGGCGACGCCAGTTCTTAGCGCTATTTTCTTGGGGTTTGGTATATTATTTGGCGCCAGCATTACCGCGGGAAACGTCTATTTACTAAATTACGTGCCTAGCGATGCCAAAGAAAGCTATATGGGATTAGCCTACAGCATGGACGGTGTTATTGGCGGTGTCGCTACTTTTGGTGCGGGTTACTTAATTTTCTGGTTTCAAAATAATCATTTACAAATATTAGGCGTAAACGCTGCGGGTTACGAAATACTATTTGCGCTATGTGCACTCGCAATTGTTGCTTCAACTATCTCATATGCATTTTTACAAGAAGAAGGCGCGACTGGATTTAAAGAATTCGTGCGACAGTTTTACGTCAGCAACCCTATTGGGGTGTTGTGGGGCATTCACCGATATAGCCAGCGGTTATCCGAAGAGCGGAGACTCGACCTCGCACACCAATTTGGCGGGTCTGGGAGCTTGTTGGCGCGTGAAGAACTGTTGAATGCGTTGGATGACCCAAGTTTTGATGTGCGTTATGAAGCCATCGTTGCCCTGGGGCATCTGCCAAAGAGCCCCGTCATTGTCAGAGCTTTGGAGGCCCGTTTGGACACAGGGAACATGTTAGAATTGCAGTTTGCCGCGATAACTTCGTTGGGGAGGATTGGCGCGAAAAGTAGCAGTAAAAAGATTGCGGTGTATCTAAATTCTGAACAACCATTGCTACGTGCTAGGGCTATCCGCGCAATTGGCGATATTAAAGATCACACCTATTTGGCGGACATTCGAAACCTGTTAGAAAACGAAAGTGATATCAATTGTTGGTTGGCCGCGGTGTCTACTGTAGGAAAATTCCAGGACCGTCGAAGTTTTAATTCTTTGGTTCGACATTATTGTCGTTTCGATATACCAGAAAAAACTGTAATTGATGACGCCAATTGTAAAGTAATTCTGCTTGCTCTTTCTAAAATATTGAGCTGTGAAGGGTTGTTTATACAGGAATTGCAACGGGAGAATAAAAATCCAGGGCTCAGATTGCATGTGATGATCAATAGAATTGTGGGCTCCAGTGCTAGCAAGTTTCCAAATATTGCAGATGACTTGGCTAAAGGTGATGCCAGATCCGCTTTTCAAGCGCTCCAACAATTAGGTCCCAAAATAGTAGGTAATTCACATCGTGACGCGTTGGAAGCGGAGCAGGTACTGGAAATAACCAAAGAAATCGTCGAACCCCATTCCGCACTTTTGGTGTTTTTGTCCGTCGTGTTGCGGCGCATTTTAAAAGGTTGATCATTTTGAATCCGCGCGGGGCGACGGTTTTGAGGTTTCGAGTAAGCTCTATAAGGTCGATAATTTTGCGTAATACAACCCCATACTTCGCCGGTCACCAGCGTAGTATGTTACCAATACGTCTCCATTATTGAGGGCGGTAGCAAAAGGAAGGCCAAAGCTCCACATTTCCATGCCGACAAGTAGATCGCCAAGATTGTCAGTCCCTTCCATTTTTGAATCGTCATGATTGTACAAAACAACCTCACTATTCGCGTCAAACGGTGCGTCAATCGCTGGTGCAATGCGCGCACGGATATTCCGTCCCTCGAAGCGATCAACCCAAGCCAAAACCACACGTCCGTCTGGCAGCATCGCGGGTGGTCCTGCCTGATCTGCAAAGCCAAGATCTGTCGCAGCGTCCCAAGAATGCCCGCCATTACCGCTTATTCGCCGATGAATGTTTAAGTATTTTCCGGTAAGTGTGTCATAGGTCCAGGCGAAGCTGGCGACACGACCGTCCGATCCGACGCCACAACGTAGATCCCAGTTGAAAATTTTTGCGGCGGAATCTTCTGCCGCTATGACCGGCAGAGACCAACTTTTCCCCATGTCGTGAGAATAAAGAAACACTGCTTTTTGTTCCCATGCGGAATAGTCGTCGTAATGCTTGTTGGTTTCAATGCTCATTGCCAGTGATCCATCAGGCATCTTTAGAATTGGATTTGTTAGACTTGGTGGACCGAGTTCGTCAGGCATTTGCACGCAACGCCACTCTGTCCATGTTTCACCCTTATCCGATGAGCTGGCCAACAAAATAGCCATTGGCAAACATCCTTCGGTTTTTGAGTTGAAAAGCGGTTTCCCTGGATAGCTTTCTCGATCAACCCACATTGCCGCTGCCAATATATGGTCAGGTGCAAGTTCAGTTAGGTAACAAAGTTTTAAAGTTCCAAACTTTCCATCGACGAAAACATCGCGAAATGGTGTCGTTGCGGCTCCCCAGTTGTTACCGTCATCGATTGACCGATAGAATTCAATAAGCTCATTATCTGAGTCTTTGTCATTTCCAGCGCGGGCGGTCGCAAGAAGCGTGCCGTCTGATATTTGAGTGACTGTTCCAAAAGTTAGGCAGGCCCGATTGGTGCCTGCTTCGGCGCGACTAATATAACCGGTATTCTTGATCTTCATCGTAACCACTTTCACACTAAAATGTTCTAAGCTTAATCTTCTAGTTTTCCGTGCCAACGCATCAGCAATTTAGCATGCTTTTCAGCCTCGAGCGCGGCTTCTTTTTCTTTGAAAATGCGCATAACGCACTGGGGTTGTTGTCTATCTATAACATCGTAAACTAAGTGATACCCCAGCTTGTCTAATATGGGTCCAATCCATCCTGCACAATGGTCGCAATATCTGCCCATAGGGGCTGCGTCATTGTCCATCACTTTACTTAGGCTAGGACAGACATTCATCCTCAACTCCAGACGATCTTCACGAAGATCCATATCCATGTCGCAATTTTCTTCAATTCGGATATTTTCCCAATACTCATACATGCCTTCCAGCCCCTTTTGCTGAAATAAATCATAGGTGAGCATGCTCTGATTCCTACTAATTTCGAGCCAGTAAGCCCTTAAGGCGTCTTCACCTTGTTTTTCCAGAAACTTGAAAACCTCGTTATAGAAACGAGTAAAATGGTCGCTGGGTATCATGTCCGTCTCCGTATGATTTGGCGGCACGAACCAGGTGCCGTTATTTCAGTATCTATCGTGAAAGGTGTTCCTTCGGCCAAAGCTGCGTTGGTCTTTATCGTTTGATCGCAAAAGAATTTTGAAATTTTGGGGGCAGTTTTTTGAACATGTTCATACGCGGTGCATTTGTTAACAATCAGGATGATTGCGTCGTCTGTTATTTCGATACTGTATTCCGCGTTTTCTCGGTCAAAGAAGTGCCGCCAGTGTTTCACCAGTTCGGCTGAATTCCCATTCATCAGATGTTCACGAAGATTTGCGTAAACATCCTTTCCAACCCGTTCAAAAATCTGGTCCATGGCTTCCATGCCGAACCTTTCGATGATGAAATCGATCGTCGTATTGGTGGCCACGTGAAAATCCATGTGGACGTTTCCGTCGTCGTTGTAGCGTAGGGGCCTGTCATCTTTTTTAGTCATGCTACACGCTCATATACAGGTTTTCCGCTTACATAGGTAGCATTAACAGATAGTGTATTCTTGTCTAGCATGACGAAATCTGCCTGCTTACCAACTTCTAAACTTCCTATATCGGCTTCCATGCCAAGAATGCGGGAAGGCACTAAACTGCTGGCTATTGCCGCGCGTGTCAGATCTCTGCCGGTGAAATCCATATAGTTTAACATTGCCTCATGGGACGTCAGGGAGGAGCCGCAAAGCCCGCCATTGTCGTCTCGCACAGCTTTTCCCTTGGCACTTGTTACCCAGTATCCGGGATAGGGTTCAAATCTTGCACCACCGCGTCCGGCATATTTGACAGAGTCCGTTTCAAGGAAGACACGCGACGATTGAAGTTGAGCCAAAAGTTTGACCAACTTTGGATGAACGTGAATGCCATCACAAATTATGCCAAGTGGTAAATCTGGCTCTGCAATTAATGCGTCAGTCAACGAGAGCAGATGCACTCCACTGCCATCGGGCGGAAGCCCTGGCAGAGCGTCATACATATGGGTTACAGCGTCAATCCCCCAAGATACGTAACGCGAGATATTTTCTGCCATTGCAGCGCTGTGGCCAAGATGGATGGAAGTCCCGGATTGTTTTAAATGCTTGATAAATGCTTCGGCACCATTAAGTTCCGGCGCAATGGTCACCGCTTTTAACTTACCATTTGCGGCATTTAGTAATTCGTCGGCAAGTGCTAACGTCGGTTCTTGTAAATTCTTTGGATTGTGCGCGCCTGCAACCCCAAAGCAAGGGCCCTCGCTATGTAGACCAAGTGCTCTAGCCCCTTTGGCCTCATCACATTGCTGTGCCAATTCAGACAATACACCTGCAGCTTTACCGGGCGGCATCGATAAAATCGAAGGTAAGAAACCGGTGACACCGTGGGCGGGCAACAATTCAGAGCTACTCGCAACACAACCAGCAGTAGGTTCGCTATAGTAGTTTAGGTCAAATCCGTGTTGAAGAATATCTATCATTCCCGGGAATAGAAATTGGCCACCGCCATCAATTACTTTCCAGTCCGAACTGATCGCTGCTCCGGGGTGTTCGATCGCCGATATCCTGCCGCCTATAACATACAGATCTTTGTTCACTTCCCCTTCGGGAGTTACAATTACTACGTTAATCCATTTTTGTTTGACTTGCATGATTCAATCCATCCTGTTATGTTACCATTATAATCAACTAATTGAATTATTCAAGGGTGTTTTAATGACAAAGCAGTGCGTTTGCATAACTGGTTCCACACATGGCATTGGCTATGCGATTGCCGAAGCGTTTGCGAAAGAAGGCGCGCGACTGGTTATTAACTCTCACGAGGCGGACACCAAAGCAGCAAAGACGCTGGGGAAGATGACGGAATGCCATTTCGTACAAGCGGATATGTCCAGTGTATCTGGTGCGAACACATTTATCGAAAATGCATACGGTTTACTTGGTAAGCTAGATGTTTTGGTTAACAACGCCGGGACGTTCACAGATGTCGATTTTGATGATCTTGAAGAGCAAATGTTTGATCGAGCCTATAATTTGAACGTTAAGGGGTACCTTTTTGCGGCAAAGGCATTTTCCGCCAAAGTGAAGCCTGAACAAAAAGGCGCTTCGATAATATGTATCGGCTCAACTAATTCGTTAGCGGCAGAAAAAAACAGCGTTATTTACGATAGCAGTAAAGGCGCAATATTGATGCTGGTTCGGTCTTTGGCGATATCACTCGCTGACCGAGGTATTCGGGTGAACGGAATTGGGCCTGGCATTGTGGAAACACCACTAACCAAGTTGGGACTTGATCAACCGGGGGTACGTGCTGCCCTTGTGGCGCAAATACCTCTAGGCGTTATTGGTAAGCCAGAAAATATTGGTGGCGCGGCCGTGTTTCTTGCGTCTTCAAATGCGAGCTATATTTCCGGTCAAATGTTGTATATAGATGGTGGAATTATTGCGCGCCAATTATCGTGGGATCCAATGCCTTGAGTACAAATTTATCACCTCGTCATCTGCAATTACGGTCCGACCTTTTCCGGCGTTGGAAAACAGGCGGGCTTAAGGTTGGCGATAAGATTGAATCCCAGAATGAAATCATTAAGTTCTGTGACTTTTCGCTAATCACAGTCACAAAGACCTTAAAGGACCTCGAATCTGAAGGAATCATTCGGCGGCAGGTCGGGAAGGGTTCGTTTTTAGTTACTACGCCTTGGGTCGAGTCGTATTGGCGCGTCGGTTTTTTCTACAACCGCGATGTTGTCGGTGGCGGCATTTTTGACAATCCGTTTTACACTAGGCTGGTGATAGCGATTGAAAAAGGCGTGGTGTCAGACGGGCACGAATTTATTTTGGGTAGTTTTACCAATAAATCAATGCCAACCTATATAATGGATGCATTGGACGCTGTAGTCCTAACGGGCATAACCAATGAAACGGACATTGCTTCATTGTCCACAACGACAAGTCAAGTAAGCTTGATCGAGGTGTTAAGAGAAGGCCTGCCATATAACAGCTTCAAAATTGACTTTGGCACCCCATTTTATGAAATGTTTAATAAGGTCCGAGGTAAAAAATTAAAATACCTTTATCTTGATTCAGTTTTGAAATCAGCTGAACAATTATCACGTCGAAGGACGTTTAAGAACGCGCACAAATCTATCGACCCGGAAGCGGAAGTTAGAGAGATTAGTGTTAATCAGGAGTCAAGAGAAGAAACGATGGCCCTGCATTCTGCCATCGTAGATTTTCAACCTGATGTCATTTGTGGCTATGTCCATAGAGATTGGAGAGATTTGATCTGGGATTGGTCAAATTCAAAAGTAGAGATCTATGGCTTTGCACTGGATTCAACGCGTTCCGGCTTTGTTGTAAATACCAATGATTGGATGAAACAAGTATTGCCAAGCATTTATGAAAATCTTGACAATCGTCAAGCTGACATTACGCAGCATATTTATGCCGCAACTTTTAACCCCTAGATATCCAAGAAAGAGATGCAAATGTTAAAAATTGTTAACGAAGGCGCGGTATCAAGTCTGCCCTTCAGCCCTGCAATCATTGCGGGCGACCTTATGTATGTTTCTGGCCAGGCATCTGTTGACCCTGATGGCGGCGCAATCATTAACGGTACGTTTGAAGAAGAAATGCGACGCTCGATTGAGAATTTACGCGCGGTGCTGGAGTCTGGTGGATCGACGCTCGATAACGTTATCAACGTCAAGTCATACGTGGCCAATCAGAGTGATTTGGGGCAATACAACAAAATTTATGCAGAGTATTTTTCGGCCCCGCTGCCGACACGCAGCACAATTGTAGGTGTGCTTGGCACTATGTTGAAGTTTGAATTGGATTGCGTTGCCTACATTCATGCAACACGCCAGCAAGCTTCTAAACCTTGATTTAAGGTTAGGTTTTGCTAACGCTGTAACCATTGATCCAACTTAAGCGAAGGTTGGATCAATGGTCCGATTGTCTAAAAATATGTCCGATAGGCATCAATTACATTGTAGTCATCATCGACTACGGGGATAATTCGCCATTTGTCGAATGCGGTACAGGGATGTGAAATACCTGAACAAATCATATCACCGACGCGCCAGTCATTTTCGTCATCATATTTGACATAGGCATGTTGGTCGTTTGTGGAAAAAACCTCGCATTCACCGACGTCCAGAAATCCTACATTGGGGCGATAACGCTTAAATGGTGTTGGAAGACCAGCATCAAAGGGGATATCTCGTTTTCCCATGGTCAAAAATGCTAACCTAGGTTCGGGTAGCGATTGTACGTACGACCAGATTTCCAATGCAGGTCGAAACTTTTGGGTCCAGTGCCGGTTTGGATCCAGGCGCGCTTGTTCTTGAGCCGTAAAATAAGCTCCATGGTCATTGGTAACGTAACAACCGCTGCGCAGCACTATGCGCACCGGAACTGACAAATTCAACGTTTTGAAGCGGTCAATTACAATATCAAAATACGCTGAACCGCCGCCAGTCAAAATGAATTCATCCAGTTCAGCATACGCATGCTCTGGTATTTGACGAGCGATTTCCAATACTAAATCTGAGTATTCTGTTATTGGATGCGCACTTTTACCCAGACCAGGAATGGCACCTTCAAAAGCAGCGATTCCCGTAAATTTAAATAGATCAGGCATCTCAAGTATTTTCTGTACAAGATCTAACGCTTGAGATTTATTCCTAACACCAGTGCGCCCTCCAACCGCGCCAACCTCAATAAGCAGATTGATAGGCCGCAACAGTTTTAAGTTAGCAAGGTTTTCGGCGATGTTGTCCAGCTGTTCTGATGAATCAACAAAGCAGAAAAATTCGAAATCCGGATCGCCATTTATTTCTTGAGCGACGGTGCAGATGTTCGACTTGCCGACTAATTGGTTCGCCAAGATTATTCGCTCCACACCATAATCGCGCATAACCAGTAATTGGTCGATTGTTGCCGCAGTGATTCCCCATGCACCATACTGAAGCTGTTGTTCAAAAATCTGCGGGCTCATCGTCGTTTTACCATGAGGGGCAAGCGACAGATTGTTTTTTTGTAAATAATCCCCAAAAAGCTCGATGTTGTAGTTCAGATTGCTTTGTTTCAACACCATTAATGGTAGCGGCATGTCTTCTGACAGAACATTCCAACCTTGGCTTTCTATTTTTTCAAGCGCAAAGGGGGCCGTTGTACCTGGAATGCCTTTTGTCCGCCGGTCAACTATAGATTTTCGAATCGAACTCGTTTTCATGGGTTATACCTCGTCGAATGCTGCTAGCATTTTATCGGCATACTGAGTCAGTGCAATTACATCGGCGCCGACGCTAAGCATATTGTATCCGAGATCTGCGTATTCCTTTACGGTATCTGGACCACTCACCGTTGCGGCGATTTTGCCGTTTTTTCGCGCAACGTCTGCCACACGTTTGCGCATTTTGTTGATTTGGGGCGAATTGATTTCGCCCGGTATACCGAGTGCAACCGAGAAATCGCCTGGACCAAAGAAGAGAGCATCAACACCCTCTAGTTCAGCAATGGCATCTAGATCATCCATAGCTTCAGGATCTTCTATTTGATAACAAACAAAACGTTCTTTGTTGGCCGTTTTCAGATAATCCAAGAATCCTACCCGCGTAAACATAGCGTCAGTATTTCCACCATCGACCGCGCGTTTTCCCACCGGTGCGAACTTGGTCATGTTGCGCACATCCGTTGCGTCTGACAAACTTACTACATGTGGTACAATCAACCCTGTAGCGTCCATTTCCAAAGGCCGAACGTAATCGCTGTAACTGCCGCGTGCTACGCGCACGATAGAGTCGACATCATGGATTTTTGCGGCACGTATCTGGTTTTCAATTGCCTCAAAACTAGTCGAGGTATGTTCCATGCACAGCCAGATCGCGTCTGGTTGGGCTATGGCAAAAATTTCCGCTACTTTAGCGTCTGAAAGGTTGAGTTTTAGAACTTTTGCGACCTTTCCTTCACGAATTGTGCGTAAAACACGGCTCTCTCGCATTTCGAAGTTGGTTTTTGGTCCGGCGGTATATGGTTTTTGTGACATATCTGTCCCCTAGGTTAGAATAAAACTTATTTTGCGGTATAGCCGCCATCGATTGGAATATTGGTGCCGGTCAAATAGGCCGAGGCATCTGATGCCAAAAAGACAATTGCCCCTTTGAGGTCAGTATCATTTGCCATCCGTCCGAGCTGCGTTCTGGCGCAATAGTTTTCAATGAACTTCTCAGGTTGACCACTTTCATAGCCGCCAGGGGACAAGCAATTCACGCGGATGTTGTCTGAACCCAAAACGCTCGCAGCCCACCGGGTGAAATTGATCATTCCACCTTTTTCATAGAAATAGATCGGTGAAGGATTGGCCTCCATATCTGTGCCCAGATAGTTTGCCAACTCTACGCCAACCATGCCCATCATAGAGCCAATATTAATAATCGAACCCGATTTTTGTTTGATCATATTTTGTGCAAAAAGATGGGTGATTTTGAAAAGCGCTGAAGCGTTCACATGAAGGCTTTTGTCATATGCTTCGAGGTCGTGTGCCCAGCCATCGGTTGCAGAACGTGCTACAGCGTTGTTAACAAGTATGCTGCAACTTCCAGCGCGTTCTATCACTTCTGAATGAAGCTTTTCTATTGAGTCATCGGATGCCAAATCCAGAGATAGTGCAGTGACATTATTACCGTTTTCGCGTTCTTCTTGTGCGACCGCTTCAAGTGCAGCTAAATTTCGGGCAGCTATGTAAGTTTCTGCGCCGGCTTCAGCCAAGGCGGCCACTATTTGACGGCCATAGAGACCGGCGCCACCAGTCACGACAGCAACTTTTCCTTTAAGTGAAAATGATTCAAGTACCAGCATATAGATTACTCCAAGTCTTTCAGATAGATGGTTGCACCGTCTCGTTCGCGGCTTTCTATTCCTGCAATAACTAATTGCATTAGCTCTTTGGTCTCCTGCCACGGGACGGGCGGAACACCGGTTCGCAAATAATCGACATAAGATTGAAGCTGGGTTTTAAATGCGTAATAGCTGTCAGTCATTTTCAATTGCTTGCCACCATGTGTTCCCGCTAGGGTCATCATGCCAGCGCCACCGGCCAGATCGTATATGTTGACGATATTGATGTCTATTGCGCCACGGTGCTTTAAATGTAGTATATTCCGGTCCTTTTCGCCTGTATTTTGCACCGATATAAACCCAGGACCTACGATTGGGTAAATGGCCTCTAAAGAATGTATGCCGTAGGTCTCCCAACTTTTGGCCATAGTAAAATTGATATAGCGCAGCGCACCGAGTTCATGTGTCGCGCGATGGTAAGGTTCAAATTCCTTGGCGAATCGCATCGCGCTAGAGCTAATGAACAATTTTCCTTCGGCTGCCCATTCTGAAAACTGTTTTAGATCGGCGCGGTTGTTGCAAAGAGGTTTATCAATAAAAACAGGGATACCTGCCTCGATAAATGGGCGACATCGTTCAACATGCTCTTCACCTTTGTCGGTAGCGATCAAAACCGCGTCGACTTGGCCAATTACATCAACAGCGTTGTCCACCACGGTTGAAATTTTTGCAACTTTCGCAACATCGATGGCATCAGCAGGGTCGTCGGTCCAAATATGTGTTACTTCGGCACCTTTAATTCCCAGCGTGTTGATGGGTTGTTTTGCGATGTAATCGGTGATGGCTGGATATGGGCAGTTCTGAAGCGCCTCGGCGTCATATCGGCCATTGAAAATAATGCTCCACGAATATGGATGCCCGTTGCCTTCGGTCATACCGAGCATGGCAAGTTTGATGTTGGGTTTCGTTATCGGAAATTCCATCGGTGTATTCTCCTTCACCATGCTGTCCAACCGCCATCAATTGGTAAGGTATGGGCCGTGATATAACTTGATTGATTAGACAGTAGAAAAACAACCGGCCCAGCGGTTTCGTCGGCACCTCCAATGCGGCCAAGCATGGTTTCCCGTTCTAGATTTTCAATGAATTCAGGGGGGAGTTTTAACTGCTCGACATTAGGAAATGGTCCCGGCGCAACCGCATTTACGCGAATATTTTGTGGACCATAGTGGGAAGCAAGATAACGAACCATTTGTACCATTCCAGCTTTGCCTGCTCCGTATTCAATAGGGTTTCGCTTAACGCCTTTCGGGTAATTCGACTTGTCCGGAGAAACCAATCCATACATGGATGAATACATTACAATACTGCCCCCACTAGTCATATGTTTGGCAGCCTCCCGTACAAGAAGAAACGGGCCGGTCAGATTAAGTTGATTCGCTTTATCAAAATCAGCCGCTGTCAATTCGTCAATTTCTTTACCACTCGCGCCTGCAGTTGCGTTTACTAATCCGTGGATTTCCCCAAATCTTTCAACACATTTTGCGATACTTGTTTTTATGGATTCTTCATTACCCACGTCGAGGTTTACGCCAAGGACATTTGTTTTTGGATATATAGATCGAATAGTTTCTACCGCTAAGTCTAGCTGGTTTTCATTAAAATCGCCAATGCAGATATTCCCACCTGCCTCAGCAATTCTATGGCATAATGGTGTGCCCAGATATCCTGCACCGCCAGCGACAAAGACCGTTTTGCCTGTCAAGTTGTTCATAAAAGTAACTCCGTATTAATTATCAAGCGTAATTATTTTACGCTCCGTCCAAGATCGTTTGGCCGCAAGCGCAAGCTTTAGATTAACGTTTGCTTCTTCAAGCGTCGCCAAATGGCACGGCTTGCCTTCAACTGCGTCGAGCATCGCATTCGCTTGCATTGTAAATCGCGCTTGGTGCGCCTCGACCGGATTTAATCCTTCCATATAGTCTTTACTTTCGACAGGATTGGGATCGTCACTATCTGAAAAAGACAATCTTGTGTGTTCAAGCAACAGGTTGCCGTCGGTTCCGATGAGTTCAATTCGACTCGTATTTGGTTTTTGGAATTGATTGATAGTGATATTTGCCATCGCACCGTTTTCAAAGCGGATATTGATTAGGCAAGTGTCTTCAGTATCAGTTCCTTTCAAAACCAAACGATCATACATGCAACTTACATCAACCGGTCGACCCACAATCCAAATCAAAAGGTCGAATAAATGACTTGCACCATCCAGAATCGCGCCACCACCCATATCGGCGCGCGCATAATAGGTTGACTGATAGTCCGGACGATACTTTGGAAATTCTTGCGATGAATTAAGATAGGCTAATCGCAGATCGCCAATTTTGCCTTGTAATATTTGATTGCGCAGCACCTGAACTTCATCGGCAACGCGACGAATATAACCGACCCGGGCCACCAATTTTGTTGCACTAATCTGGCTGAGTAGTTCACTAACTCCATCTTCCGTAACGGACAATGGCTTTTCCACCATAAACGGTAGACTTGCTGATACGCAGGCCTGCATCAAATTAACATGTGTGTTAGCTGGTGTGCAGATGACCGCCAAATCAAAATCGGCAAGACTGGTTTGATCAATGCTTGAAAACGCTTCGATCACATCAAATTTCTGAGCCGTTTCTTCGCGCTTTTTGTCGTCTGGCTCCACAATAGACAATTTCGCTCGGCCTGTACTTGCATAACCTCTGAGGTGACGCTGTGCGATGCCCCCAGCACCTATTATTAATACGTTATAAATGGTCTCTCTCCCGGTATGCTTTCAGAAACTTCAGAAACTTTAAAGGTTCGGTTTGACTTTCTTAAATACTAGGTTATCATGATAACCAGATATCTAAGAGTGTCAACAGAAATGCTCAGTTAGAAGCGCTGTAATTGGAGGTGATATTAGTGAATAGTTTAGAAAAAGCAGATTTGCTCAAGTTGTGTAGGTCTCAGCTTTATACGGCGGTAATCGCAGATACATTGGATTCGTTTGGATATCATAACCAAATAGTAAAACCCGGCCTAAAATTATTGGACTCAAAATTGACTCTATGCGGTTTTGCGCGCGTCGGGCTTTATATGCCAGTGTATCATGACGACGACAACATACGTGTTTACGAAAACGAAATTGCGCTGGTCGATAGCCTGAACGCCGGCGATGTTCCTGTTTTGGTTTGTCACGGCAACTTGCGGATCTCCCCATGGGGTGAATTACTGTCCGAAAGGTCGGTTCAACTTGGTGCGGCGGGTTGTTTGACTGATGGTTGTATACGTGATGCGCGCCAAATTACAGGCCTAAAATTTCCGGTAATTTCCGGCGGCACCAACCCTGCGGACACAAAGTACCGTGGTAAAATGATGATGTCTGATGTGCCTGGTGAAATCGGAGGTGTGTTGATTAATAGTGGCGACCTGGTATTCGGTGACATCGATGGCATTGTTATCGTACCAAAAGCTGTTATCGCGGAAGTGGTTGAAAAAGCTTTCGAAAAAGTGAACGCCGAGAATGTAGTGCGGGACGAAATACGTTCCGGCAACACGCTGGTAGATATTTTTGCGCGATACAAAATTCTCTGATTGGCGGTCTATTTTTGAAAATGATCAAAATTGGTATTCTAAATAATAATTTTGGTTGACTAAAAATTAAAAACTGGGCACAATAAATAAACTATGGTTACCTAACATCAATCGAAAATAGGGCATGAGAGATATGGGAAAAGTAATTACCGCAGCAGAAATAGCCAAAATCCTTGCAGCTAGTGTGCATGATGGTGAATTGTCTGCGGGCGATATGTACCCATCTGAGCGTATTTTATGTGAGCAATATGGTGTTGGCCGAAACGTGGTGCGCGAATCTTTCACAATCCTACAAGGCATGACCCTTGCAGATCACAACAAAGGAAAACGTCCACGTGTGCTTGCACCATCTTTAGGCCAAGTGATGGAAGGATTGGGCGAAACCGCCGGATTTTTCTTTAACGGAAGCGAAGGTAATGCACATCTTGAGCAAGCCCGTCTATTTCTAGAAACCAGTATGTTGCGCTATGCGGTGGTCCACGCAACTAATGCGCAGATCGCCAAAATGGTTAGCGCTATTGAAGAGTGTGACAAACATATTTCGGACATCGAAGGCTTTAGAAATGCCGATGTGAAATTCCACCGGGTTTTGGCTGAAGTACCCGGTAATCCAATTTTTGTCGCGCTGCATGCAACATTTGTAGAGCGATTGATGAAAAACCGCCCGGTATTAGACGATTTTGCAACCCTAAATAAATCCAGTAACGATGAACACAAAAAGATTGTCGAGGCGATATTGGACAAAGAGGCAGATAAGGCCGTTGAAATCCTTACCTGTCACTTAACTCGAAATTACGGCTCGTATTTTCGTCAAGCATTAGCCCGCCAGATGACAAATGGAGCGAGATGAATTAGCACACCAAAAGGGAAGGTATTGCCAATGAAAAAGCAGCTATTAGGAAATGCACTGGCAGCAGCCATGCAAATGACCTCTACAGCGGCATAGGCAGAAAGACCCAAAATGAGGTTGCTCTGAAGAAAAACAAGAAAGCCGCGATTGCAATTTTGCCTGCGTGTCTTTCAAGAAATTATGAGTTTGGATTGTATCCGACACTGTTTAGTGGGGTTACCGTTAACTTGTAAAAAATGGCCGCAAGGTCACAACAAAAAATGGCCGCGAGGTCACAACAAATGGGAGAAGTTATGTTAAAAAAATTAGCCGGTGTTGCTCTAGCAACAGCCATGTTTATGTCAGGCACAAGTTTGGTGTCTGCAGAAACGATTAACAGCGAGGCGCTGTCCGATCCTCGTGTTCGGCAAGCTATTGCTTATGCCATCGACATGGACACCATTGTAGAGACCCTGCTCGAGGGACGCGCTCTTGTTGCAGATAGTATGCTACCAAACGGTCCAAATAAGCCTGATGGGTTAAACCCATACTCGTATGACCCAGAAAAAGCCCGCGAACTACTTGCGGCTGCAGACTGGGATACGAGCCGGGAACTTGATTTGGTTTATTATTACGGCGACCAGTTAACCGCCGACTTAATGGCCGCGGTTCAAGCATATCTAGCGGATGTGGGCATTAAAATAACCTATCGTCAGCTACAGGGTGATGTTGGTGCACAGCTAACAGCGAAGCCGGATGATGCGGTGAACGGTCCTGCAAATATCACTTGGGATCTGGGTTATGGTGCTGCTGCCGCTCTGGTAGGGCAGGAATATTTCAACCCTTATAAAACTGGTGGGGTTTCACACACACCAGGTAATGCTGAGCGCGACGCGTTAATCGCTAAGATTAATTCTAGCTCTGACCCTGAAGTGCAAAAGGAGGGATATTTTGCCATCCAAAAATACTGGAGCGAAAACCTAAATTCCATTCCGCTCTATTACCAACAGTTGTTCGTCTTTGAGAGTGACCGCGTGAATCGTAATGGTGGTGCGTATGGTAACGACCAGTATAACTACAATTGGGGCATTGAAAACTGGACTGTAACCCCAGATGAGAACGGTAAAAAGGTAATGTACACAAATACAGCACCTGCTCAATTTTTTGAAGCGCCGTGGCTAAATCTGGGAATCTGGATGACGACGAAAATCGTGTTTGACCGCCTTCTTGAAGTTGATGGTGCTCTTAATCCAATAGGTGGGTCCATGGCTGAAAGCTATGAGGTTAGCGCCGATGGTTTGACCGCAAGCTTTACACTTAAAGACGGTTTGACTTGGCACGATGGTGAGGCCTTGACGGCAGATGACGTTAAGTTCAGCATCGAAACTGCGTTGCGCATTCCAACGATACATGCAGTTGTGCGCAATACGTTTACCTCGCTCACAGGCTCTGAAGCTTATGAGAGCGGTGCTGCCGATTCGGTTAGCGGCATCTCGGTCGATGGCAACACCATCAACCTTAGCTTTGATACGTTGGATCCAAACTTATTGATCACCTTCGGTCAATTCGCGATTTTACCTGAGCATCTGCTGAAAAACGCCGATCCACTACAGTTCCAACAAGATCCGTTCTGGCAGAATCCAATCGGCTCAGGCGTATACAAAATCGAAGAAGTTCAAATGAACGACTTTACACGCTACGTTCCGTTTGAGAACTACCATGGTGGTGTTGCGAAAATTGATGAGATTGTTGCCTTCCCAAGTTACGATGGCGACGCAAATCTGATCAAAAACGCTACTGCAGGTCGTATGGATTACGGTTTCACCAAGAATACGGGTGACGTTGCCTCGCTTGAGGCACTAGACTTCATGCGGGTGATCCCAGTGGATATTCCTTACACGCGTATGATTTGGATTAATCAGTTCTCACGTAAGTAAGTGATAACTAACAATAACTGGAGCAGCGACGCTAGTCGCTGCTCCTCATGTGAACTTCTATTCGCGGCAAGGATATAGCTCATGCTTGTATATGTAATCAGACGCATTTTTGTTCTGATCCCGATGTTGGTGGTAATAAGCTTTTTGGTCTATTTAGGGCTAGAACTTACACCAGGTGACGCGGTTTCATCGCTTATCAATCCAGAGGTCGCAAGTAGAATAACGCCCGAACAGTTACAGGCCCTACGTGAATCCTACGGTCTTAATGACCCGTTTCTGGTCCGTTATGTGATTTGGTTGGGCAATATTTTTCAAGGAAATTTTGGGCATTCGCTTGCAGGTGGAGTGCCAATAGCTACTATTTTCCTAGATCGCTTACCTGCCACGTTAGAGCTGTCGTTTGTGGCACTGCTATTTTCAACAATTATTGGATGTATATTGGG
Organism: Hyphomicrobiales bacterium; assembly: GCA_013214705.1. Taxonomy (GTDB): domain Bacteria; phylum Pseudomonadota; class Alphaproteobacteria; order Rhizobiales; family OSC116; genus OCS116. Next base: position 113,748 of record JABSRZ010000005.1, on the reverse strand, counting down.
CACAATTAGTGCCTTGCGTCGTGGGTCTCCAACAGACAATTTCCTGACCGTATTCGGAATGCTCGGGGTTTCGGTCCCAGAATTCCTTTTTGGCCTTTCGGTCATGCTGATTTTTGCGCTTAATTTGGGTTGGTTGCCTGCCGGCGGCCGCTTGATGCCAGGATATGAAACTATTTGGGATAGAGCCCCCCACATCGTCTTGCCGGCTATGGTTTTGTCATTAATGATGACTGCTGGCGTAATGCGCTATTCGCGTTCGTCAATGCTAGACGCTTTGACCCGTGACTTTATTATCACAGCACGCTCCAAAGGATTGCCCGAATGGAGGATAAATTTGCTGCACGGTTTTAGGGTAGCTTTGACGCCGGTCGTAGTGCTGATTGGTTTCCGTTTGCCACTCCTAATTGGCGGCTCGGTTATCATTGAACAAGTGTTCCAATGGCCGGGGATAGGCAATGAATTTATCACTGCTGTGCGTGGATCGGATTACCCACTTGTGATGATGATTGCGCTGTTCTCTGTTTTTGCTGTGCTAATGGCTAGTTTGATTATCGACGTTTTAACGGCGCTAATCGATCCTCGCGTAAGATTGAACTGAGGGGTTCTTAATGTCACGTCGTTCTTTAGACCGAAAATTTGATCGTATTCTCGAACTGGAAGAGGCTCAAAAGCTTTCGCCCAGCAGGCGCAACCGAGCGTTAGCTAAATTGCTTAACAATCGTTTGGCGGTCTTAGGTATAATATTATTCTCTATAATCCTATTTTCCGCGATATTTGCGCCGCTTCTGACGGATGCAAACCCGTTGAAAATAGACCTTCGCAATGCTTCAAAAGCGCCTTCTGCCGAACATTGGTTTGGTACAGATAAAACGGGCCGCGATGTATTTGCCCGGGTGCTGTATGGCGGTCGAGTGTCAATTCTTGTTGGGCTCGGCAGTGGCCTGATTTCTGCAGTAATCGGCATCATTATTGGTGCTTATACAGGCTTCAAGGGTGGTTGGATTGATGTGTTGGCATTGCGTGTTTCTGAGTTATTTATGTCCTTCCCGCAAATTATTCTGGTTTTACTATTGGTATCGATTATTGGCCAAAGTCTTCTAAACTTGATGATTATTTTCATTCTAACCGGCTGGGGCGGTATGTATCGAATGGCACGCGCGCAAATGCTGTCACTTCGCGAAGAAGAATATGTTCAGGCCTTGCAAAGTTTCGGGCTTTCAACCGCCTCGATTTGTTACAAACACATCCTTCCCAATGCTTTGGGCCCGGTCATGGTAAATATAACCTTGTCAACTGCCGCATTTATTCTGGCTGAGGCAGGACTAAGTTATCTGGGACTGGGTGTACCGTTAAATATTCCGACTTGGGGGAATATTTTGAACACTGCACAAGATTTGCGGGTATTGCAAAATTATTGGTGGATGTGGCTCCCGGTCGGTACGGTAATTTCCGTGTTTGTTCTTAGCGTCAATTTTATTGGGGATGGTCTTCGCGATGCGACCGACCCATCCCAGCAAGGTTAAAACATGACAAATAATCCAAACGTGGCGCTTAGCGTTAAAGATTTGAAAACATATTTCTATACAAATAGCCGCTGTAACAAGGCCGTAAATGGAGTTTCCTTTGAGATCGAGAAAGGCAAAACTTTGTGTATCGTTGGAGAAAGCGGCTGCGGTAAAAGCGTGACTGCGTCCACTATTATGCAATTGCTACCGAAATTATCACGCATCGAGCAAGGCGAGATTACCTATCACAGTGATGCGGGTGACATTTCGATTGAAGAGCTAGAGCCCAACGGACGAAAAATGCGCTCAATACGTGGTTCTGAAATTGCAATGATTTTCCAGGACCCGATGACCGCACTTAATCCAGTTTATACGATTGGTTTTCAGATAGGCGAAAGCCTAAAATACCACACCGATTTGGATAGAAAACAAATCCGTACTAAGACCATCGAACTGCTTCGAAACATGGGCATATCATTACCCGAAATGCGGATCGATGATTATCCGCATACTTTTTCTGGCGGAATGCGTCAACGTGCAATGATAGCCATGGCCATGTCATGCAATCCCAAAATTCTAATAGCGGATGAGCCGACAACAGCGCTAGATGTAACCATTCAATCACAGATTTTCGAATTGATGGAAAAGTTGAAAACTGATCATGGAACGGCGATTATGTTAATTACCCATGATATGGGGGTGGTGGCCGAATTGGCTGACAACGTTGCGGTAATGTATATGGGTAATATTGTAGAAGCAGGGACAGTTGACCAAGTCTTGCGCAACCCTGTTCATCCTTATACCAGAGCTCTACTAGATTCCATACCGGTGCTTGGTATGGGTAAAGATCAAATTATCGAACCCATACCTGGCTCGACTCCAGATCCATATAACAGACCGATTGGATGCCAGTTTGCCCCGAGGTGCAGTTATGCAGTCGATGCATGTGATGTTATGCCGGATGAAAGTTACATAGACAAAACCCATCGAGTTATGTGCTGGCGCTACCAGGAGTTATTGCCAAATGCAAAAAAATAACAGTAAAGAAATAATCCTGAGTTTACGCGGTGTGAAAACGTATTTTCCAGTCAAGGCTGGTATATTCAAACGAACTGTAGCGCATGTAAAGGCAGTGGACGGTATTGATATCGATGTTTTTCGAGGCGAAGTTCTAGGGCTTGTTGGAGAGAGTGGTTGCGGTAAAACTACGCTTGGAAAATCCATTCTAAGTCTCGTTCCTGTAACCAATGGCGACATCAACTATCACTCGGGAGATCAGGTCACCAACCTCGTCAAGCTTAATGCGCAGGGTTTGGAACCGTTTCGAAAGCTTTTACAAATAGTTTTTCAAGACCCACATTCGTCACTTAACCCAGCCTTCACAATCTTCGGATCACTGCAGGACCCACTCAAGAAATATGGCGTGAAATCACGGGCAAAACGACGCGAAATCATTGGTGATCTGCTGGAAGCCGTGAATATGCGCCGCGAATATATGGACCGCTACCCGCACGAGTTTTCGGGTGGCCAGCGTCAGCGCATCGGTATTGCACGTGCATTAAGCGTAGAGCCAGAGCTAATCGTTTGCGACGAAGCTGTCAGCGCATTGGATGTTTCCATTCAAGCGCAGGTTCTACAATTGTTAATGAAGCTAAAAGAAGAAAAGAATCTTACTTATATATTCATCACACATGACTTAAGCGTTACAGAATATATATGCGACCGCATTGCCGTTATGTATCTTGGTAAAATTGTCGAACTTTGCCGCTCCGAGGAGCTTTATTCTAACAATTTGCATCCATATACAGAGGCATTGCTATCAGCCATTCCCGTCGCTGATCTAGACAAACAAACCAAACGTATTGTGCTGAATGGCGATGTACCAAGTCCCATCAATCCTCCCAGCGGCTGCCCGTTTCATCCACGGTGCCACCGCGCTGTGGATATTTGTAAAACAGATGTGCCGGCGCTGAAGCGATATTCAATTGATGGTGACGACCATTTTGCTTCCTGCCACCTGATAGATTTGCCCGAATCAATTTAATTCATCAAAAAACAACCGGAGAAAATCATGCCAAAATTTGAGCTAAAGAATATAACTGGCGTCATGCCAGCCCTCGTCACCCCTTTCGATGAAAACGAAAAGTTTGACGAAAAAAGAATGCGAGGGATAATAAATTTTTTGATAGATCGCGGAGTCGATGGTTTTTACATTACCGGAAGTACAGGCGAAGCATTTCTTATGTCTCCTGAGGAACGCAAACGAGTTTTGGAAGTCGTCGTTGATGAAACAGCAGGCCGTTTGCCCGTCATCGCACATATTGGCGCGATCGGCACGCATACTTCGGTTGATTTGGCAGAACACGCGCAGGAAAATGGAGTTGATGCATTGTCCTCTGTGCCTCCGTTTTATTGGCCATTCACATCAAATATGATTCAAAATTATTACACCGATTTAACCAAATCAACTGATCTGCCGATGATCATATATAATATCCCGTTGGTTGGTCTTATGGGATTTGAGCAAATCATGAATCTTTCAAGTATCAAGGGTGTTGGGGGGATCAAATACACTGCGCCTACACAATTCGATTTTCTCCGCATCAAAGAAGAAATTGGGCCCGATTTCATGGTGTATTCTGGCACAGATGAGATGGCCATGTCAGGTTTGATGTATGGTGCAGACGGACTTATCGGTTCGTTCTACAATATGATTCCTGAAGTGATTATCGAACTTTGTAAGGCAGTCAAAGAAAACGATATGAGTAAGGCCAAACATCTTCAGGAGGTGGTAAATAAGATAATATTTTTTGGAATCGCTAACAAAGGCGTATCGTTTATCAAACGCGCGATGGCTTGGCAGGGTGCGGATGCAGGTTACTGTCGCAAACCCTTCGACAATTTCACCAGCAATGAAGAAGCAGAATTAAAGGAAAAGTGTCGCCAATTAATGCAAAACCACAAGCTTGAGGGCGTCGCTTTTCTTGATGCGATCTAGCGGGGCTAAATAAATGGATAAAGGTCAAAAGCTTTGGGAAAAAGCTAAAACATTAATACCCGGCGGTAATATGTTGCTGTCAAAACGTCCGGAAATGTTTTTGCCCGAACAATGGCCGGCTTATTATAGTCGCGCCAAAGGCTGTAATGTTTGGGATCTTGATGGTGTAAAATACGTCGATATGTCGATTATGGGCGTTGGGGCCAACGTTCTGGGATACGGCCGTCCAGAAGTTGACGAGGCCGTTTGCAAAGCCGCCATGAGCGGCAACCTTTCTACCTTAAACGCACCTGAAGAAGTCGCGCTAGCGGAGCGATTGATTGATATTCATCCGTGGGCGGACATGGCGCGTTTTGCCCGCACTGGCGGTGAAGCGAACGCAATTGCGATCCGAATAGCCCGCGCTGCCAGTGGACGAGATAATGTTGCCATTTGTGGGTATCATGGTTGGCACGATTGGTACCTCGCAACCAATTTAGTGAAAGGTGACGACCTAGATGGCCACCTTTTGCCGGGTCTTGACCCAAATGGCGTCCCACAAAACCTACGTGGTAGTGTATTGCCATTCAAATATAATGATTTTGAAGGTTTAGAAGGCTTAATTAAGAATAGCGACATTGGCGTCATCAAAATGGAGGTTATGCGCAACTTCCCACCTGAAGATAATTTCCTACATAAAGTTCGAGACATCGCGACTAAAAACGGAATTGTGCTTATTTTTGACGAGTGCACATCTGGATTTAGGCAAAATTTTGGCGGACTACACAAAACTTTTGACGTGACACCCGATATGGCGGTGTTTGGAAAAGCCCTAGGGAACGGTTACGCATGTACCGCGGTAATCGGTAAGAGCGAGGTCATGCAGGCAGCCCAAAGCACGTTTATCTCTAGTACGTTCTGGACAGAACGCATCGGTTCCGCCGCCGCGCTCGCAACGCTTAATGTAATGGAAAATGAGAACCCATGGTCGGCTATAATTGAAACCGGGAAAACCATAACCCGTCGCTGGCAGGAGCTTGCCAAAAAATACGATTTGCTGATTAAGACAAGCGGGTTGCCATCGCTTACCAGCTTCGCCTTCGTCAGCGAAAATGCACAAGCATACAAAACACTCATAACCCAGGAAATGCTTAAAAAAGGCTATCTGTCGTCTAACAGTGTCTATGTTTGTACTGCCCATACGCCGGAAGTCCTATCTGGATATTTCGATGCATTAGATCCAATATTTGCACAAATCAAAACATGTGAGGAAGGGTTGGATGTCACTAGTTTGTTAAATGGTCCGATCGCTCATAGTGGGTTTAGTCGATTAAATTAAATCCGATGTCAAGTTAGGAGTATTCCATGCGAAAGAACCTTGTACACATTTCTGGCAGGCTTGTCCCTGAAAATGAAGCAAAAATATCCATCTTTGATAGTGCTGTGATGTTGGGTGATACAGTCACAGAGTCGACACGCACATTCCTTCACAAGCCGTTTAAACTTGAAGAACATATCGAGCGTTTATACAAATCTCTTAAAGTGGTGCGCAACGATATCGGGTACGGTAAAGAAGAAATGTTGCGCATTTCGCTAGAGGTTCTGAACACAAATTTGGAAGAGTATGGTGCGTCAGAAGATTGCTGGTTGGTTCATAATATATCTCGTGGAATTTCGATCGCCGGATCTGATCCAACCTCAACATCAAACGAAGCCACAGTCATGATATTCGTGCAGCCGATGGATTTGCGCAGCTGGGCGCCCTTTTATATTGACGGTTGCCACGCAGTTACGCCTATGAGCCGCGCGATACCAAGCCAGTCAATGGATGCGCGCATAAAAAACCGGAGTAGAATGGCATACACACTCGCCGAAGCAGAAGTGAAGCTGATTGATCCCCATGCCCAGAGTGTGATTTTGGATATCTACGGCAATGTTTCCGAAAACAAAGGCGGTAATGTTTTTGTAGTAACCGGCGGCGTATTAAAGACGCCGACGACGGGCAATTGCCTTGCAGGTATAACGCGCGAAACGACCTTACAACTCGCAAAAAAACTTGGAATCACAGCCGAGGAAACCATTTTACAACCCTACGATCTTGCGACAGCTGACGAAGTCTTCTTCACCAGTACACCCTATTGTATCATGCCAGCGACGCGATTTAACGGCATAACAATTGGTGACGGAAGGGTCGGTCCTGTTACAAAAAAGTTAATGGCCGCATGGAGCGATCTGGTTGGTCTCGACATAATCGAACAAGCACGCAATCAACTTAAGGATTGAATCTGGAATCAATGTTGCGATCGAAATGTCTAGCCAAAGGGAGGTTAAAATGGCAAGCCCAACAAGTCATACACCAATAGACACCGAAAAAGCGCCTAAAGGCATTTGGGGCTCCGTTTTGTTACCCATTGATAATTCCGGATCAATTAACTGGCAGGACTTCGAAGAACAGGTCGAAATTTTGTGTGCCAGCAACCTCGCTGGCATATATACAAACGGAACAGCTGGTGAATTTTACAACCAAACAGAAGCTGAATTTGAAAAAGTCACCGGTATCGTTGCTGAGGCTGCTAAGAAGCAAGGCAAACCGTTTCAAATCGGTGTTAGTAACTCAAATCCGCGTATAGCGCGCAATAGGTTTGCACAGGTGGCGGCGCTGTCTCCTGATGCTGTGCAGATTACACTGCCGGATTGGTGGCCACCTTCGTGGGCTGAAATCGAAAGATTTGTCGATGGGATGCAAGAGGTTGCCGGGCAAACTCCAATCATTCTCTACAACCCGCCTCACGCAAAAGTTCGTCTTGATTTACACCAAATCGACGTTCTTCAAAAACGGATTCCCAATCTGGTTGGTGTTAAACTCGCCGCTGGTGACAAGTGTTGGTATTCTGATCTGCAAAACCTACATCCAAACTTGTCGGTTTTCGTTCCTGGCCATAAAGTTGCATTTGGTCGCCCATTAGGCGCCGACGGTTCCTATTCAAATGTTGCTTGTATCAGCCCAGAAGGCGCAACACGGCACTGGCAGATGATCGAGACCGATCTAGATGCAGCGATAGAGCTGGAAGCCCGTATTAACGAATTCTTCGAACAATATGTCTTTCCATTAGCTAGAACTAAGACATTATCCGATCCGGCGCTGGATAAACTATTGGCCGCAATCGGACAGTGGGGACCAATTGGACCGCGATTGTTATGGCCTTATGATGGTGCTTCTATTGATGATGTCCAAACTCTAGCGAGTGCCGTGCGCCGCGCGTTACCAGAACTGTTTTGACCGAGACTCTTCATCAACGACAATTTCGAACATCAAGACTATTGTTTTTGAAGGGTGGTCTGAATATGCAACAAAGACAGGATATTAAGAATCGTGGTGCACCGGGCAGGAATAATTTGGGCTGAACATAGTTTTCACGCATGAGCATCTGAAATTAAACGATATAAAACCCACCTCCTCACATAGTTGGACATTCCAGAATATACTTTCACGTCTAGATTTTTAACCATTATTCCCTCCCAGGGTTCGGTGGTTATTTGAAGTTTTTTAAGTGGTCAAATAATGTATTACGAAGTCGTTGAGCTTGATCTTTCGACCATGATTTGAAGCCTTCTCCAGACTTCATTCCTAAGCGCCCATCTGCAACCAACATCTTTAGATATTTTGATGGCTCAGTAGCACGACTAAGATCTTTCAAAATGGTGTTATGGATATCCAATGTTAGGTCAGTACCTATCAAATCGGCATTTTCTAATGGCCCTAATACAGCAAGTCTTCGTCCAAAACTTTGTTTTACGACGGTGTCGACTGTTTCGGCATCTGCAATTCCGTCTTCAACTATTGCGATGGCTTCACGCCATAAAGCCATCTGCAAACGGTTACCGACAAAACCAACAACATCTTTTTTAATATGCACGGGTGATTTACCGACTGAAGACAGCAAGCTCATCATTTTTTCGACATTAACTTGGTCCGTAAAATGCGGTGAAACAACTTCCACCAGAGGCACTAAAAATGGTGGGTTCCACCAGTGAGTACCCAGGATACGGTCATTTGTTGGTAAATTTTCACCAATACCAGTAATGGGCATCGCTGATGTGTTAGAAGCTAAAACAGCGTTTTTGGGAGCATGTTTTACCAGATCTGCAAAAATTGCGCGTTTTATCTCTAGTTTTTCTGGCGCAGCTTCAAACACAAAATCGGCGTCTTTGACAGCATCTTCAAGAGACGAAAAAACTTCAATATTGGCGGAAGAGTTAACGTCTTGTCCCAAAGATTTCAAGTTTACAACTATCCGATCATGTAGGCTATCTAATGCTATTTGATGGGCATCATATACTTTAACTCGATGCCCCGCAAACGCAAACACTTGAGCAAGCCCATGCCCCATTAGTCCAGCACCAATAATTGAGATATTTGTTTTTATAATCATATCAACTCTCTTTATTTTTCTTATAGGCCTACAACCATCGATAAATACTTGTTCTACCAACACCAAAATATCTGCTTATTTTTTAAACATTGCCAAACTGCTCAGCATGTTTAATAACACGCTATTTAGGTTTAATCTCTTTATCATCCAGATTCATAAAATTTTCTCTCCGGTAAATCAAATATACAAAAAGTGTTCCCTAGTCCCCAACATATCTACAATATTCTACGTCAAAGGCGAACGGCCTGCGCCACTTGGGCAAGTTTTCTAGTGTATTCGTACGGAGGGTCTAGCAGCACATTTGAGGTTTCCCGGGCTTCTACAATGCGGCCATGTTTCATCACAATGACATTTTCAGTCACCCTGCCGACGACTGCCAAGTCTTGGGAAACAAATATGACGGTCAGATTTAATTTATCACGCAATTCCGAAATTAAGTTCAAAACCTGAGCTTGTACCGACACATCTGATGAGCTTGTTGGTTCGTCCGCCAATAAGATTTCTGGTTGGACCGAAAGGGCCCTATCAATCGCAACCCGCTGAAGTTGCCCACCCGAAAGTTCGTGAGGATAAAGCTGATGCTCTAGTGTTCTAAAACAACTAGAAGTTTAATCTGATTATCATATTTCTGTCGAAAAAAGACACTCTAAAAGGTAGGCTGGAAATTAATATATATTATATATATTATATATTTCAATTAGTTACATGGGTTGAGTGGTGCACCGGGAGGGATTCGAACCCCCGACCCCTTGATTCGTAGTCAAGTGCTCTATCCAGCTGAGCTACCGGTGCGGATAATTGGTTTCTAAGCCTTAGAAACTCAAAAGGCAAACGGTTTCTTTATCTGCTACGGTTTATCCCACACATTATCCAAACTTTAGCCAGAACTTAGTCACTGTCTATCGGCAGGCAGATTAAGAATATAGCGCCACTCATTTGTTTTATATCGATTAACTCGGCATAAGGCTTGCCAGTGATGTCATACTTAGGCGCTTCTATCAGGCTAATGTCGCCGCCATGTGCCACCACCAATTCATGAGCTATGGCCAGGCCGAGGCCGGTGCCACCGGGGCGCATCGAGCCTTGAAAAGCCGAAAATAAGGATTGCTTGGCGCGTTCCATCACCCCCGGGCCATTGTCAGCCACCACCAGATATTGCACCTCATCACGAATTAAATAGCCAATGAAAATACGCGATTTCTCGCCCTCAATAGGGGTGTGATTTTTTAAAATATCACACGAATTTCGGCAGATATTCAAAATAATGCGGAACAATTGATGCCGATCGGCAAAAATTAAGGCATTTTCATCAATATCCACCACCCAATCGACCATTTGTTGGTGAGAGTTTGGCAAAACGTCCAGACTCAAACTTTCAGCGACATCATCTAACAATGGTGGCAAAGCGAAAAATACTTTCTGCGGGTCTTCTTCTTTGGCTTGGCCATATTTTAAGGTGCGTACACAAAAATTAATGGCGCGGTCTAACGCCACTTCTAATTTGGGCGCAAGCCGTGCAACCGATGGGTCATCGATATTTTGTAACCTGTCACTAATCATTTGCGTGGATGACAGCATGTTGCGTAAATCATGGCTAATTTTGCTGACAGCTAAGCCCAAGGCGGCTAACCGGTTCTTTTCGCGCAATGTCGATTGCAGTTCTTGCTGCATTTGCAACAATTGCGTTTCGGCAATGCCAACCTCGTCGGTGCGGTTAGAGGGCTTTATCATGTTGGCAGATTGATGCGGATCATGTCCAAAATCGATAATTGACTGGGTGATGCGTTTTATCGGCCGCACCAATAACCAATTTAGCGCCAAAAAGATCATCGATGCCACAATGGCCGATAATATGATGGATAGCGCCAATATATTCTGGGCATAATCCCACATTGCGCGGCGCATCATATTTTCATCAATGATAATTTCGATAAAATCTCCCGCGCCAAAACGGGTGGCGGCACGCACTTTAATCAACCGATCGGGCGCCGCAAACAAGCTTTCAAACGCTGCCATTATTTGCTGTATAGCGGTTTCGCTGCGCAAATCATAACTGGCGTCTATCATGCGGTTTAGCTGTTGTTTCTGCAACATAAGTTGGCGGGTGTCACCCCGTTTTAAAGCCACAATTTCGGCCCCGACATTGGTAAGCAATTCGCGCTCTAATTTGGCATCCACCATGTCATTGGGGGTGGCTTCCAATACCAAAGTGGCAATTTGGGCTTTGGCGAGTTTTTCTTGTAACCAATTGTTGCGAAAATTGGCCAAAGACGGCACAAAAATAAACAGCTCACCCAATAAAACAAATATAATGGTCAGCAATAACAAGCGGCCAGAAAGGCCTCTAATGCTCCAAATTTTGGCTTTTTTTAATGGTTCTGGCATAAATGTCTATTTTCAATAAATTGCTGACTTAGTTTCAAAACTATCCAAATTTACGCAATAAGCCAAGTATGAAGCGTAATATTTTATTTTTTGCCATATCTTTATAATGATCTTGCGCGGCACGTTTTACAATTTCGGCCAATGTGGGGTAAGCCACTATTAAGGTGGCAAGTTTAGATATTTTTATTTTTTGCGCAATCATAAGCGCCAAAATAGAGATTAGCTCGCCCGCATTTTCACCAACAATGGTGGCGCCGACAACATGGCCTTTTTTGGTTATGTAAAATTGCGCTAACCCTTGTGGTTTGCCCATCGCGATGGCGCGGTCATTGCCAGCAAAACTTGCCGAAAGTGTTTTAGCACCCGCATATTTTTGTTGCGCTCCTTCGGCATCTAGGCCAACATGGGCAAGTTCAGGGTCGGTATATAGCACCCAAGGCAGGGTGTCGTAACTGACTTTTGTCGGAAGGCGCAACAGGCAGGACCTGATCACCAAACCGGCATGATAATTAGCTATATGAGTGAGTTGCGGGTTGAACGCGGCGCCGGTTATTTGCACCACATCGCCAATGGCGTAAATGCGTTTTGCTGCAGTGCGCAAGGAATGATCGGCCATTATGCCTTTGGCATCAGATTTGACACTTGTGTTGGCTAAACCCAGACCATCGATATTGGCATTGCGACCGGTCGCCACTAACAGATGCGAAGCGGTTAAAACTTGTTTTCTCTCATCGGCATGTTGAAGGTGAATATTTATAGCTTTGCCAGTTTGGCTAACTTCTACCACTTGGGTTTGACCATATAGCTTTATGCCATCGGCTTTTAACCCGGCCAGCACCACTTGGGTAAAGGCATCATCTAAATTGGCCAAAATTTTAAACGCATCAATCACCGTCACTTGGCAGCCGATGCGGCTATGCGCTTGCGCCATCTCTAGCCCAATTGCCCCAGCCCCAATGATAACCAGATGCTCAGGTTGCTCGTCTAGGGTGAAAATGGTTTCATTGGTGTGGTAAGATACCTGATTTAGGCCTTTTATCGGCGGTATAAAGGCCGAAGAACCGGTGGCGACAATAAACCGTCGGGCTTTAATGCTATAGTCGCCAGCTTCCAATGTATCATCATCTAAAAACTGCCCACAGGCTTCAATAACTTTAACCCCAAGCCCTTCGAACCGTTCCACGCTGTCATGCGGGGCGATGGTGGCAATGACGTCAGCCACATGTTGCTTAACCGCCGGATAATTCACTTGTGCGGCTTGGTGATTTTGCAAATATTTTGCCGCTTTGCCATGCTCATGTACCGATTTTGCCGCACTTAATAAAGCTTTCGAAGGCACGCAGCCATAATTTAGGCAATCGCCACCCATTTTTGCTTTTTCCACCAACACCACATCTACACCCATTTGCGCGGCGGCTGACGCCACGCTTAGGCCACCTGAACCGCCACCAATAATGCATAAATCTGGTTTTAACAATTGTTTGGCCATGGCCACTCCTGAAGTTAATTAAACAGCCCGGCGCTTGTTGAATTTTTTGATGAGTATCGGCAGCAATGCGACTACGCCCAAAGCGATGAGACCGATGATCATTTCGGTGCTTAAAAATGAATTGGCATTTAACTCGAAACTACATATATCGGCGGCCGAGGCGATGCATTGTTGATATTTTGCATTTTCACTGGTTAGCACAGCGCCAATGCCCGCGCCAATATAAGATATGGCAAATGTACCCGGCATGATGCCAATAAAAGTTGTCCAGCAGAAGGTCCAAAGCCGAGCGCCCAATAATGCCGGGGCTAAATTAACCACAAAAAATGGAAATATCGGCGCCAAACGCAAAAATAATAGGTAGCTTGCTGCCCCTTGGTTAAATTCGGCGGCTATTTTTTCCATCCACTTGCCAGCTTTACGGCGTAAAATATCGCCGATGCTGGTGCGGGCGATTAAAAATAAGCAAATTGCGCCGATGGTGGCAGACACAACGGTTGTCACCCCGCCTATAAGGCCGCCAAACAACAGGCCGCCAATGAGGCTCAATATAGTCGCGCCCGGCAAAGAAAACGCCACAGCGGCAATGTAAATGCCCATATAGGCCAATATAGCATAGGCTAAATGACTGTCTACATAGGTTTCGAGCGCAATTTGGTTTTCGGCAATGTTTTTAAATGAAAAATAATTCTGCAGACCGGTCGCCCAAATGAGTGCAAAGACAATGGCAAATGCCGCCAATGGGGCTAATTTTTTAATCTGGCTGGGCATCTAATAAATTATCCATAATTGCGTATATTGATATAAGTATATAGGCTTATAAATGCATTTGTGCTCACAAAAAGACAATATTTTGTGATGCGAGCGTGAAGTTTTTGAAAAATAGCCGATTTAAACAATATCCGCATTGGCTTAAAATATTGCGGCCAAACTTATCAAATATTGCCAACATGTTTTTGCCCAAAGCCGGCTATTTAGGCACAAATTTATTGACTTTGCCAAATCATGTATTATAACCCACTCAACTATTTTATTAATTCGTCTAATTTCGCACATAAGCGGTTAGATTTCCAAATTTTGGAGTATGTCAATGAAACGTACATTTCAACCTAGCGTTTTGGTTCGCAAACGTCGCCACGGTTTCCGTGCACGCCAAGCCACTAATGGCGGTCTTAAAGTTCTAGCCCGTCGTCGTTCTAAAGGTCGTAAGCGTTTATCTGCTTAGGTCTGCTCAATTATACAATTGCGCCTTTCATAAAGGCTAGAATGCAATAATGGATATATTGAAAAAAAGATCCGATTTTCTTAAAACCGCGAAGGGGCTGAAATATGTTTCTCGCGGTTTTGTTTTGCAAGCGCTTGAGCGCAACTCTGCGGCTGACACCATTATAGATAAGTCAATTCGCATTGGCTTTACCGCCTCTAAAAAAGTTGGCAATGCCGTGTGCCGCAATCGGGCAAAACGCCGGCTACGTGAGCTGGCCAGAAACATAGCAAGCCCGGTGGCAAAAACCGGTTATGATTATGTGTTTATCGCCCGTAAAAACATATTGGCCATGGAATTTAACCAATTGGTGAGCGATGTGCAACAAGCCATGCATAAAATTCACCGCGCTAAAAAGCCAAATAACCGCTAAAATAAAACCATTAAACTGGGCGAAAAAACCCACTAAAAACTTGTCTTATGCAAAATCCATCATATATAAGCAAATAAACCCCGTTGACCGACACTTTAGAGTTTAACAATAAGTCATTTATGGCTATAAGGTGTCTAAATATTATTTATCGGCCGTAAAATGTTCAGCAAAACGGCCGGCACCCTGCGTAGGACGTTAGAATGGAAAATAAAAATCTAATTTTGGTACTTATACTAAGCTTTGCATTCTTGTTTGGGTGGCAAATGTTTATTGTTGGCCCACAACAAGAAAAAGAACAAGCGGCATTTGAGCTGGAACAACAAGCCCAAAAGCTAGCCGAACTTAATGGCACCACACCCGCCAATGCCACCGCCCAAAGCAATGGCACAAGCCTGCCAACTGCCAATGGCAGCAGCCTACCTAGCGCCAACACTGGCGCCGCGCCAAAAACCGCCACTGCCGCAGAAGCGTCGCTTAGCTTGGCCGAACAAAAAGCCCAAAATTTACGGGTGTTTATTGAATCAGCGCGCATTTCAGGTTCTATTGCGTTAATTGGTGGCCGTGTCGATGACATTAGTCTCAACGATTATAGAGAAGAGCTAGACGAAACCAGCCCCGATGTAACGATATTCTCGCCATCTGGCACAGAAGCACCCTATTATGCTGATTTTGGCTGGGCAGCGGTTAACGGAGTCGCCGTGCCGACCGGCAAAACCCGGTGGACCAGAACCTCTGGCAAAACCTTGACCGAAACCACACCGGTAACCCTTAGTTGGGATAACGGCGCTGGCATTACCTTTAACCGGGTATTCACGATCGACAAAGACTTCCTCATCACCATTGAACAAAGCGTTAAAAATTCTAGTGCGGCCGAAATACGCATGCAGCCTTATAGCTTAATTTCGCGCCATGGTACGCCAACAACTACCGGCATATACATTTTGCACGAAGGCCTTGTTGGGGTTATGGGCGAGGAAGGCCTACAAGAAATTGGCTATTCAGATGTAGCAGATGACGGCCAGCAGGTTTTCTCTGAAACTGGTGGCTGGTTAGGCTTTACCGATAAATATTTTGCCACCGCCATCATCCCGCCACAAGGCGAAAAATATGATGCGCGTTATTTGGCATCGGGTTTTAACAAAGATAATTACCAGACCGATTATTTATTGGCCGAGCGGGTGATCGGCGCTGGTGGGCAAGCATCAGTTGTGACCAACTTATTTGTTGGCGCGAAAGAAGATAATGTCATCACCGCTTACCGCGATGTAAATGGCTTTGAAAAGTTTGATTTGCTGATCGACTGGGGTATATTCTACTTCATCACCAAGCCGTTATTCTGGCTGCTAAATGTTATGAATGGCTGGCTTGGTAACTTTGGCTTCTCTATTTTGGCAGTCACTTTGGTGGTAAAAGCCATATTCTACCCGTTGGCCAGCAAATCCTACGCTTCTATGGGCAAGATGAAAAAGCTACAACCGCAAATTGCCGAATTAAAACTGCGGTTTGCCGATGATAAAACCCGCCTACAACAAGCCCAAATGGAATTGTTTAAAAAGGAAAAAGTCAACCCCATGGCCGGTTGTTGGCCGATGTTGCTGCAAATTCCGGTGTTTTTTGCGCTTTATAAAGTGTTGTACATCGCCATCGAAATGCGCCAAGCGCCGTTTTTTGGCTGGGTGCAAGATCTTTCAGCTCCAGACCCAACATCGGTATTTAACTTATTTGGCCTTGTGCCGATAGATTTGCCATTATTCCTAATGATTGGTGTTTGGCCAATTTTAATGGGCATCACGCAATTTGTCCAAATGCGCTTAAACCCTGCACCAACTGACAAAATACAAGCCATGGTGTTTGGTTGGATGCCGGTATTCTTCACCTTCTTATTGGCCTCATTCCCGGTTGGTATGGTGATTTATTGGACATGGAGTAACTTTTTGGGCATTGCGCAACAAGCTTATATTATGAAAAAGAATGGCGTTGAAATTTCGCTATGGGATAATATCAGCGCGCTATGGAGCAAAAAACCAAAAGCCGATGCCAAATAATATAGCCAAGTTAAATTCTGCGCTGGTTAAATATACCGGTTAAATATAAGGGGCTGTTATGACGCTCGAAGACATAAAACTAGGCCCCTTTGATACCTATGATGATGCCGAAATTGAAGCCGCACGCGTGGCATTTAAGGCAGAGTGTGAATTTGTCAAAGGCGTGGTTGATATGGAGGGTTTGCCCCCAACAAGCGTGGCCGAAATCGCCTTGGCTGGCCGCTCTAATGTTGGTAAATCTAGCCTTATTAACGCGCTGACCGACCGCAAAATTTTAGCCCGCACCTCTAACACACCCGGCCGCACGCGCGAGCTTAACTTTTTTAACCTCAACCAAGATTTGCAAATGGTCGACATGCCAGGTTATGGCTATGCCAAAGCCGCCAAAACCGAAATTTCGGCGTGGAACGCCCTAATACGCGATTATTTACGCGGCCGCATGCAATTAAAACGCGTTTTCATGTTAATTGACAGCCGCCACGGCATTAAATCTAACGACATAGACATTATGAAAATGCTCGATAGGTCGGCGGTTTCTTACCAAATTATATTGACCAAATTAGACAAAGTGCCCAAAGGCGAGCAAGAAAAACTATTTAAACAAACCAGCGAAACTTTGGCCAAACGCCCGGCCGCTCACCCATTTATATTGGCCACGTCGAGCGCCAAGGGCTGGGGTTTAGATAAATTACGTGCCGAAATGATGCGGTTGGTATAGGGTCAAAATAAGCGGCGAAGTGAGAAATATATGAGCGATAATAAAAATAAACATTTTGAGATGGCGCATATACTTTCTGAAGCTTTGCCCTATATGCAACGCTATGACGACAAAACCGTGGTGATTAAATATGGCGGCCACGCGATGGGCGATGCCCGGTTGGCCAAACAATTTGCGCATGATGTGGTGTTGCTAAAACAAAGCGGTATGAACCCCATTGTGGTGCATGGTGGCGGGCCTCAAATTGCCGAAATGCTCGAAAAACTTGGCATTAAAAGCGAGTTTAAAGGTGGGTTACGGGTCACGACCGATGAGACAATAGAAATTGTCGAAATGGTTTTGGCTGGCAAAATTAACAAACAAATTGTTGCCGCCATTAACAAAGCTGGTGGCATGGCGGTTGGCATTTGTGGCAAAGACGGCAATATGATTATCGCCGAAAAACTAACTAAAAAAGTTAAAGACCCCGATAGCAACATCGAAAAAGTGTTAGACTTAGGCCATGTTGGCGCGGTAAAACATGTCAATATCAGCATTTTGAAAAGCTTTCAAGATGGTGATATTATACCGGTTATAGCGCCCATTGGCACATCTGAAGACGGCCAGACCTATAACATAAATGCCGATACGGCCGCCGGGGCGATTGCCGCCGCTATGCAGGCCAAACGCCTGCTTATGCTGACTGACATACGGGGCGTATTGGGCGCAGATAAACAACTCATCCGCGAGTTGCCCGAAGCGCTGGCGCTACAGTTAATTGATGATGGGGTTATCGCCGGGGGGATGATACCCAAGGTTGAGAATTGCCTAAACGTCATTAACAATGGGGTCGAGGCCGCCACCATATTGGATGGCCGCGAAGAACATGCGGTGCTGCTCGAATTATTTACTGATCATGGCGCAGGCACACAAATTACAAAATCTTAAAACAAGGCGTTATATGGCAGGGTTTGATCACATAAAAAACTGGGTGTTTGATTTAGACAATACGCT
Source organism: Hyphomicrobiales bacterium (assembly GCA_013214705.1). GTDB lineage: Bacteria > Pseudomonadota > Alphaproteobacteria > Rhizobiales > OSC116 > OCS116. Next base: position 95,566 of record JABSRZ010000005.1, on the reverse strand, counting down.
CTATCCGCCCAAATATAAATTATTCGATCAAATCGATGTGAATATGACCGGCTATATAAAGAAATATTTGGGCCTTGGGCAAGATGAGGCTTATGCCAAACAAAAATACCTATACCAAACTTATGGCACGACTTTGAACGGGCTGATGGCCGAGCATAATATCGACCCTGATGAGTTTTTAGGCCATGTGCACCAAATCGACACCAGCGACATACCGCCCAACGCCGAATTGCGCAACCAGCTATTTAGGATTACCGAAGAGCGCGAAAATAACCGCCGCATTGTGTACACCAATGGCACCCGTAAACATGCGATAAATGTTATGGATGCGCTGGAGATTACTGACATGTTCGACATTATCATCGGCATTAGGCAAACCGATTTTGTGCCAAAACCCAAAGCCGAAGCGTTTGACAAGTTTTTTAAAATGGTCGATATAAACCCCAAAACCAGTGTGATGTTTGAGGATTTACCAGTAAACCTAAAAGTGCCAAAACAACGCGGCATGACCACAGTGCTAGTGCAACCCGCCGAAGTGCAACACCCTGATAGCAAATGGGCATTTGACGGCAATGATGAACATATCGAATATAAAACCAAGGATTTGGAAGGATTTTTGGAGGAAGTTATATAGCCACCTCTGAGCTTGCGTCTGCCCCGCGCATCCAAACAACGTGCGTTCCAGTGAGTGCGCCTGCAGCCGTTCGAAGCCGCTGTCGTCTAACGCGCGGAGGCTAGCGAGGCAAAGCCGAGCGCACGCAAGTGCCAACAGTGACAAGGCCGATAGGCCGCAGGAACGTATAAATGCAAGCACCCCTGCACCGGCAGGAGCGCCGCCATTGCTCAGAGCCTATAATTTAACACCTTGAAAGGTCATTATGCCGAACCAAAACCAACACACATTCTCCGGCCTACAAGATATTTATGACGCCGCACGGCCAACATATCCGCCCCAATCCATCGACAAGCTTACAAGCTTCATCAACCCCGACAATGCCGAAATTCTCGACATTGGCTGCGGCACTGGCATACTTACCCGCCAACTCAAAGCCGCCCTGCCCGGCGCTCACATTCAAGGCTGCGATATAAATTCCGATATGATTGCGAAGGCGAAACAATCGAGCGTCGGCATACATTATTTCGAAAATGTGGCCGAAGATTTACCCTTTGATGCCGATCAGCTAGACCTCATCACCGTCGGCCAAGCCGTGCACTGGTTTGACCGCCCAAAATTCTACCCCGAGGTTTTGCGGGTGCTCAAACAAGGCGGCACATTGGCGCTAGTTGAAAATAACCGCTCATGGCAAACCGACAAGTTTTTCGCCAGATATGAAGATTTACTCGAAGCCCATTCACCAATTTATAGCCGCCATTATCGTGATACAGATTATGCCGCGGAAATGCTAGCCGCCGGCTTTGAAAAAATAGACCTGCACGAGGTTATTTGGCAGCGGGCGATGACCAAAGCTGAATTCATAGACATGTCATGCTCCAGCAGCAAAATGGCCGCCGCCCGCAAGGCGACAGATGACAGAGTGTTAGATGAATTGCGCGCGCTTGTTGGTAGACATACCGATAAGGCGGGGAAGATAACAGTAGATTATGTAACCAGAATTGTCAGCGGCGTGGCATAGCCGCCGTCTCAGCATTTCCATCTGCCGCCCGCGTCCAAACAACGTGCCATCCAGTGAGCGCGAATGCCGCCGTTCGAAGCCGCTGCCAACCAACGCGCGGAGGCTAGAAGACGCACACGCCAGTGTGTGGATTCGCACGCAAGTGTCAACAGTGACAAGGCCGCTAGGCCGCAGGAACGTATAAATGCGAGAATCCCTGTGCTGGCAGGAGCGCTAACTTTCTATGTCTTAGTAACCTTATAGGCTGGTTCAGACGCCGAAACTCCTGCGCAAATTTTCAACATCATAGCTTTTCAGCGAGTTCAGGGTGGCACTCCTGCCAGTACAGGGATTCTTGCATTTATACGGTCGGCTTAAGCCTCCCTGTTGGCACTTGCGTGCGCTCGGCTTTGCCTCGCTAGCCTCCGCGCGTTAGACGGCAGCGGCTTCGAACGGTAGCGTGCGCACTCACCGAATGGCACGTTGTGAGGAGGCGAGTGGCAGACGGAAATTCAGAGATTGCGTTTAATATTTCAAAACGCTTGACATGATGTATCAAGTGATATATTTAGTGTATCTATTGATTCACAATCGTTTAAACACAGGATAAAAATCATGCAAGTGTCTAGAAAAATCATAATCGAAAAATCGGCCGATGAAATATGGGAAATTTTGGCAAACCAATTTGTACCCGTTGAATTGTGGACAGCCTCTATAAAAGCCAGTAGCGAAATTAAAACTGGTACAAAAGCTGCTGGTGCGCCCGTCGTTGGTCGCATTGCCGCCATTGGGCCAAAAGCGGCCAAGGGCGCAAGTCTAAAAGAGGTAATTACCTTGTTTGATGTCGCCAACAAACGGCTTGTGGTGGATACAGATATCATCAACATGCCGGGCGTCAACCCCATGACAGGTTATACGTCGGATGTTCAGATAACCCCTTTAAGCACCAACAGTTGTGAAGTGACTTGGACCTCAGTGGCCAAATTAGGTTTTCTCGGCTATATCTTATATATTCCCATTAGAGCCAGCCTCTCTAACGGTTTCTACCGCAATTTAGATGAACTTAAAGCCATTGTCGAAACTGGTAATCCGCACCCTCGTAAACAAAAAGCATTTGAAGAATTCGGATTGACTGCGCAACTTCAATCTGTGTAAATTCGAAAACAAATAGCCAATAGGAGTGGATCAATCGAACATATTTCAGCGAAAGATCGGTTGATCGAAGCGGGCAAGCAAATATTTGCCGAAAAAGGTTTTGCAGGGGCCACAATGCGTGGCATCTGCAAACAGGCCGGCACAAGCTCCAATATGATCCATCATTATTTTGACAATATGCAAGGTCTTTATGATGCCATAATAGGGCAAATTTCAGACGATATGTTTGCCGCTTCACTGCGCATCATCGCGACTACGCCAAAAACCCAAGCTGAAATGGTCATTAAACTTGAATTATTTATCGCCGAAATATTTGAAGGCCTTATTACCCATAGATTCATATTTAAAATTTTACAGCATGAAAAAAAAGACTTTAAAAATTTCAAAGATTACCGAATTGGCCTGGTAAAATTTTTGAACCAGTGCCAAAAAAATGGGTTTCTACGCGCATCCATAAACACCAATATGTTGCCGGGCATCATACTCGATCGGTTAGGCAACCAAGTTTTTCACGCGTCTTTTTTAGCCATCGACAATGCCGAAAATGTAATCGGCAATGTTGAATATAGAGCAAGTTGGCTTGCTGATAATAGTGATATATTATTATTTGGCTTGGCTGCAAATAACCCGCATCAGTAAACATCTCTTACATAGCGTTTGGCTTTTTTGAGGCCATTCATATAGGCTTTTACGCCAGCGGCATCTAGTTTGCCATGTTCGGCAATGATGTCTTGCAAAGTTTGGTCGACATCTTTGGCCATATGGGTGGCGTCGCCACAAACATAAAAATAGCCACCGCGTTCCAGCCAGTTAAACAGCTCTGCGCCGGCTTGTTTCATCCGGGTTTGTACATATATTTTGTCTTTTTGGTCGCGGCTAAAGGCCAAATCTAATTTGGTCAAAATGCCAGATTTTTGCCAAGCTTCTATCTCATCTTGGTAAATATAATCATCTTCGGCTTTTCTATCGCCAAAAAATAACCAGTTATCGCCTTTGGCTTCAGTCGCCACACGTTCTTCTAAAAACGCCCGAAACGGCGCTATGCCTGTGCCGGGGCCAACCATAATAATTGGCATGTCGCCATTTTCTGGCACGCGGAAGGCTTTATTGGGGCTAAAATAAACCCCGACTTTGTCATTTTCGCCCACGCGGTCGGCCAAATAGCAAGAGGCAATGCCCTCGTGTTTGCGGTCAAAACTTTGGTAGCGCACCGAGCTAATGGTTAGATGCACTTCGTCTTTATGGGCTTTGGCCGAGCTAGAGATGGAATAAGCCCGTGGTTGCAATTTGCGCAATAGGTTGACAAATTCATCTGCCCCAAATGTCACTTTTTGGTCGATGATAAAGTCGAGTACATCGCGGCCCCATAAATAATCGTTCAACGCCTCGCGGTCATTATTTTCTAGCAAACGGTTCAATTCATCATCGCCAGAATGCGCGGCTACAGCGTCTAAAAACGGGCCAGTTGGCAATTTTATGTCATAGGTAAAGCGCAATGCGGCCGATAATTTCACATCGTCAATCAACTCATCGCCACTTAAGCCCAAATGCGCCAAAGTGAGGTTGACCAATTCGGGGTCATTTTGCGCCACAATGTTCAGCGCGTCACCAGCTTCATAACTTAAGCCGCTGCCAGCAAGGTCAAGCTCATAATGCACAATTTCCTTGCTCGAGTTTTTGCCCGATATAAGTTTATTGACCAATATTGTGGCGGGGAACGGGTTTTTGCGGTCAAATTCGGGTTTGGCTTTGGGTTTTGGCGCGGCTTTTGGGGCAGTAGGCGTAGCGCCCGCTTCTGGCGCAGAGCCAGTGTCTTTGATGGCCTCTAGCGCCGCAATGCACCATTTGTCTGCATCATCTTCAAAATCTACATCGCAATCGACCCGGTCGGTCACACGGTTTGCGCCCAACTCGGCCAATCTTGCGTCCCAATCTATGCCAGCTTTACAATAATCATCGTAGGATTTATCGCCCAAGGCCAATATGCTGAAATTCACTTTGTCTAATTTTGGCGCATCATCTTCGGACAGCGCTTCCCACAGGATTTCGGCATTGTCGGGCATTTCGCCTTCGCCATAAGTCGAGCAAATTACCAATAAACGCTCAATGTCGGCCAGTGCTTCAATTTCGATGTCGTCCATATCTAGCAATGTGGCGGTTAAGCCATAGTCGCCAGCCATAGCCTCAATATTTTCGCCAATGGTTTCGGCGTTGCCAGTTTGAGTGCCAAATAGCACGGTTAAAGGCCGGGTGGCGGGGGCAGAGCTGTCACTGGTTTTGAGCAAACGGGTGTTTGCGCCGGCAAAAAACCCACTTAGCCATTGCTGTTGATCGACATTAAACGGGTGATCTAATTTTTCTTCTTCTGACATATATAACCTTATAACATGCACAATACTGGCGGCTGGTGGCTGATCGCTAGCGGCTGATGACTGGTATTAAGCAGCAGCTTGGTTGGCTTTTAGCACAGTTTTTACCAATTGCTCGGCAAGTGTTTCTTTAAAATCAGGGATATGCCCCATTTTTTCGCGGTTCAAACGATCTTGAGATATAATCCAAGCGGTCGAACCCAGAGAATAAATAGATTGAACGTCACGCAGGATCAAGCTCTTTTTATAATCGCGTATGCGTTTGTCGGCCAGCATAATGGCCAATTCTTGCTGGCTAAATTTTTCTAACGCTTTTTTGCATTCTTTTGCCAAGGCGTCAATTAGCGCATAATCCTCAGTTTTCACTAAGTTTTTAGCGGCTTTCACCTCAAATACCGGGTTAACGGGCACACCCTGTTTTTTGGCCAATGCATGCACAGTTTGTTTTGCAATGCGCAACACGCCATAAGCGTTTAACAGTTCAAAACTTAATGTGCTATCAATTTCTTGGTATGCCGGGGCTTGGCCCGAAAGCACCGCTTCGCCTTTGGCAAAAGCTTCGCGCAATGGTTTAATCTGATATTCAGCCATCGCACTTGCCAATTCATCGACCAGAATTTTACGGCCTAATTTTTCGAGATGTTCGGAACTTTGGGTTTGCTCTAACGCCAGTGGCTGCATATAGACAAAATGCTGACGCTCAGCATCCCAATTGGCCAGAATTTCTCGCGCTTTTAAGCTATTTGTGGCCAGCACATGTTCATCCAACATATATTTAATAAAGCTTTCATGGCCAATGGCAGCATCTGTGCCATCATCTAAATAACCATATCGCACCGATGACGCGTCGTATAAATGCTCAAATTTATGTGCTGGGTCATATTGATAGGCATTGCCGCCAGACATGCCATTGGCAAAGCCTTTGCCAAAAGCGCCAATGTTAAGCACCGCGCCATTTATCATATATTCGCAGCCAAAATCGCCCACACCTTCAACAACTGACATAGCGCCCGAATTACGCACCGCAAACCTATCGCCAGCCTCACCAGCCACAAATAACATGCCGCCAACCGCGCCAAACATAGCAAAATTACCAATTAATGTATTTTGCACGCCTATTTTTACGCCATCATTTTTAGGCGCAATAACGGCTATTGTGCCGCCAGACATGCCTTTGCCAACACCGTCATTACAAGTGCCTTGGTGGCGCAAATTCATGCCAACAATGCTGAACGCGCCATAGCTTTGGCCAGCGCTGCCGGTGGTTTTGATTTTAATGGTATTTTCACCCAAATGGTAGCGGCCGTTATGGCCTTGATAGAGCGATTTTATTTTGCCACGCTGCTCATCTGACAATTCATAATTAAGCGCCCGTTCAATGTCTATGGCCAATTGCCCACCAAATGATTTGTGGCGGTTGGTCAGGCTGTATTTTTTGCCTTCATAGGTCACATCGGCCAATTCACCGCTGAAAATTTGTTTTTGCACCAGAGAAAACACTTTGTCATCATGCCTATATTCGGCTTCCAAATATATCGGCTTGTCGATTATTACGGGTTCGACTTGTTTCAGCAAACCGCGTAAATCTAGCGCGCCAACAATGCATTTATGGTCGACCAAATGCAACAAATGGCTTTTGCCCCTAATGTCGCCTAGGCTTGCATAGCCTAAATCGGCCAATACCAACCGCACATCGTGGGCGATATTCATATAATATTGTGCCAAAACACGGGCATCGCCATCATAAACTTCGGGGTTGGTGGTTAAACCCACCGGGCATTTAATGTTACAGGTTTTGGCTTGCACACAGCCCAGCATCATCAGCGCTGCGGTGCCAAATTCAAAACTATCCGCACCCAATATGGCCGATTTTACCACGTCCAAACCAAGTTGATGCGCGCCAGACGTACGCAATATAACTTTGTCACGCAGGCCGTTTGCCGCCAATGCCTGATGCACTTCGGCTAGGCCAATTTCGGCCGAGCGGCCAGTGTGTTTTAAGCTGGTGACTTGGGCAGCGCCGGTGCCGCCAGTGCCGCCAGCAATGTTAATGACATCTGCACCAGCTTTGGCCACACCCACAGCAATGGTGCCGATGCCTTCGGATGAGACTAGTTTTACCACCACCAACCGGCGGGTGGCTTTACAATCGTGGATAAGTTGCGCCAAATCTTCAATCGAATAAGTGTCGTGGTGCGGGGGTGGTGAAACAAGTTCAACACCCGGCGTGCCACCCCGCATAGCGGCCATTTCGACGGTGACTTTTTTGGCTGGCAATTGCCCGCCCTCGCCGGGTTTCGCGCCTTGGGCGATTTTAATTTCGACCTGTTCTAGTAGCGGATCGGCCAGATAACCTGCCCACACACCAAACCGGCCAGAGGCAAATTGGCGAATGCGACTGGCCAAAATGGTATTTGAACGGGCGAATTCTTCGCCACCTTCACCAGAATTTGACAGGCCACCAACAATGTTAGTGCCTTGTGCCACTGCCCGATGGGCAGGCTTGACGAGGGCGCCATAACTCATAGCGCCTGAGGAGAAGTAGCGCGTAATCTGGTGAGCTGGTTGCACCTCGTCAAGCCCTATCGCGCTTTGCGCTGTCTTGATATGGCTTAAATAATGGTTAAAAATATGGGCAGCCGCTACAGATATGCAGCCATCCTCGAAAGTTATTTTATAATCAGAGGCCGAAAAGCGGGCTTTAAAATGCGCCGCCAATTGTTTTAGCCGGGTTTTTTCGTTGCCCCCATCGGTGAATGAAATTTTATATATGCCGCGCGGCAGTGACTTTACTTTTAAACCGCGAATGTAATAATTTAAATTGCCTTTAATGTGCTGGCTGCCCAAAATGACATTAAATTCAGGCGTGGTTTGGGCGTTGGTCACATCGACTGGCAACGCCATCACATCGCGCAATGTTGCCGGGCGTTCATTACGCTCCTTGGTCATCTCACTGGCAAATTGGCCATAGGCTTTGGTGATTTTATGGGCATCAATTTGTTCAGGTGTGCGGGCGTCATAGCCATAATCTTGATATTGTAAGTCACTGGCGTTGGCCTCTGCACCTAACAGACGCAAATGTTTTGGCTCGGCTTGTTCGATATAACTAATGTCTTCATCAATCATATGTCCATATTCGCGCACCGAAGTGACGCCAAAGCTATGGCCTGCGCCATCACCACGTTCTTTAAACAAGCCTAAAATTGGCAAATCGGTGTCGCCGCCTAATTCGCGGGCTTTGTGGTGCCATTCGGCAGCAGATGTGGCGATGTCGATATAATGCACGCCACCCACCGGGCTATCTATCTGCGGAAAAATGCGTTTTAAATGCGGTTCTTTGGTGTCCAAAAAGCTAGATTCAAAAAACTCCCCACCAATATAGCTTTCGGCGGTGCAAAGGCCAAATTTGCCCATGGTTTTCATTAGTGATTTTTCGATCGATTTTTTGAAATTCTTCATCAAATTATCGGCATTATCTGCGTCCATTTGCAGGGCGCGGTTTTGCGCGGTGATGGCAAATATAGCCGAGGCCCCAAAGCCCAGCACCGTCGCCGCATCATGGGTAGACGCGATCTGGCCGCTATCAGCCACCAAGCTAGAATTAAACCGCAAACCGGCTTTGATAAGATGTTGATTGGCAGATGCCACCGCCAATAATAAAGGTATGGCGGCTTTGCGGTCAGAAATATTACGATCGCTCAAAATGATGATGCCAACATTATCCCGCGCTGCGGCTTCAATTTTCTGGCAAAAATCTGCCAATGCCGTAACCAATTGGTTGGCGTTATTATTAACGTCGTCATAATCTGGCGTGTAAATAATGTCGATGATGCGGGTTGAAACCAGCTTTTGGGCTAATATTTTGGCCAGATCTTGCTGCAATAAAATAGGCGAATTGAGCACTAATTGTTTTTGACCCTCGACAAAACCGGGCTTGCCGCCCAAGGCCACGCGCAATGTCATGCCATCGGCTTCTCTGATGCTATCGAGCGGTGGGTTTGTCACTTGGGCAAAACGTTGGCTAAAATATTGGCTCATGCCGCCCTCGGTGCGGGTTAACGCGTTAGGTGTTAGGCCATAGCCCATGGCATACACCCGTTCTGCGCCTTTTTCCAACATCGGGTCGAGCAGAAACCGAAAACTTTCATCATTCATATAATAGGCGATGTGAGTTTGGTCTTGGCTAAAACCATCGGGGCTGGTTAAGGCCACAATTTCGGCCGGTGGCAAATCACTTACATCAACTTTTGCCGCGGCCAACAATGCCACATAATCTTCGCGGTCGGCCAACACGGCCAAATATTGCTCGCCGGTAAATGAGCGGCCTTCGACATGGCTCCAAAACAGCATTTCGCCAGCTTCGATGCGGCCACGTTTCAACACTGTTTCGGCGGCGAAATTAATTTGACCAGCCTCGGACATAACGGCTAAATATTCGTCGGTCTCTACGCTGCGCAAAGGCCGCAACCCAAGCCGGTCAAGCCGCGCGCCAATATATTGACCGTTGCCAAATATAATGGCGGCCGGGCCATCATTTTTTTCTTCATATAAGCTGAAATATTCGAGCATGGCTTTGACTTTTGGGTCAATTTCCACTTGGTTTTCCCATGCCGGTGGCATCATCGCCACAATGGCTTCTACCACGGTAAAACCATCATCAACAATACGTCTAGCAATGGTTTGGTCGAGCCGCGCACTGTCAGATTGACCCTTGGGGAAATGCACTGTTTTGCCTTGTTGTTTGGCAATAGACGCTTCAGAAAGGCGGTTTTTCTTATCGGTATTTAGCTCACCATTATGCGCCATGCGCCGGAACGGTTGCGCCATCATGGTCGCAGGTTCGGTATTGGTCGAAAATCTGGTGTGAAAAAATATCGAGTGAATTTCATGATCTGGGTCGCGCAAATCTTCAAAATAGGGGATCACCTCATTCGAATTCAACCGGCCTTTTAGCACTTGGGTGCGGGCGCTCATCGAACACGGGTAAAAACCATCTAACGAGGCAATGTCATAACAATCATCCTCTATATCGGCCAAGCAGCGGGCAATTTCTAAATCAAATTCATGCCACGTGGCATCCGCCAGTTTTTGGCTGCGGCCAAATATAACTTGTTTGATCGACAATTGAGCTTGCACCGATACATCGGTCAAAATGCTGTTATTAACCGGCACATCGCGCCACATGATGATGGGGAAGCCAAATTTTCGCAGGCTTTCTTCGACCAAATTAACCGCATCGCCATCATAATCTGAATCTTTGGGCAAAAAGAAATTGGCCACCGCAAATTGACCTAATTCTAGCTGTTTTCTATTGGTGACAATGCGGAAAAACCGCCGCGATAAATCAAAATTAACCCCGGCGCCATCGCCAATGCCTTCGGCAGACATGCCGCCACGGTGAGGAATGGTGCATAACGCTTCGTGAGTTTTGACCAAAATATCATGGGTTTGTTTGGATTGCTTGTGAGTGATGAAACCCACGCCGCAACTATCGCTATATTTATCATGATCGTATAATTTACGGTCAGCTAAATCGGCAATAAAATTTGCATCATAATTGGTCATATTGGTCACCACATTCTAAAATACTAAGTGTTGGCTCAGGAGACACGAGAAAACGCCCATCAAATGATGTGTCCCTTAGAAACCATAGAAGCCGTAGCTCCACTCACTCAGTTAAAACTAAACTTGTTGAACCAGAAGGCCTGGTGAGCCTATCTGTTACCCAATGTTGCGTCATCGCCAGCAGCATTAGATTGATCGTTTACGAAACCTCAAAATCACATTGAGGTAGATTTTCCATCTGCATAATAAGCGGTTCAGGCATTTGATATGCTGTAAACGTATCGGCTGTTAAATAACAAAATATGAAGCAAATGTCCAATCTGTTTGGGGCATAAATTCTAAAAAGCGCCATAATTTCGGCAAATCCTGCTTTTTTGGGCTGAAAACCCATAGAATCTGAGTTTTTTGGCGGCATAGAGGCCTAATTTTTTGTTAAGCTGTGCTCACCGTTAAGTCGGTTTTCACCATAGTTATGCAAAATATGCATGGGATATAATATATAGTTATTAGATGTGCCACCTAAATATCAAATTTTTTAATTTATTTTTGGCTAAATTGTGGAAAAACTAGTTTTTAACCCGGTTTTAGCCCAATTTTAAATTTTTTGGTAATTTGCCTATTTGCATTTCCACCAGATAAAAATGGCCATAGACACTAAAAAGCCCTGGCAAATGCCAAGGCTTGTCAATTAGATTAAGGCTATTTTTAGAGTGTATTTTCAAGAGCCTTTTTTAAGAAGCTTTTTTAACTTTGGCGCGCCGCACTGTCGGTTGATAAGCTATCGCCGCATGGGCTTCACAATATGGCCCAGTGCTGGTACTTTTGCCACCACAAAAGTGAAAATCGTTAGTGCTTGGGTCACCTTCTGGCCAGCGGCAGGTATATTCAGTTAGCTCAAAAATAGTGATATTGTCGCCGCTTGATGGCTTTACCAACGCCAGGGGTGATATTTTTTCTTGTTTTACCGGTGCCAATTTAACTTCTTCGGCAAATTTTACCGCCGTGCTGCCCATATTAATCGGCGGCATTTTTGGTTCGCGGCGCTGGCTACGCTGTTTAGATGTTGCGGTTTTGCCCGCGCCTTTTGCAGCTCTGCCGCGGGTCGATGTCACCCTGCCCGAAAGGCCTAAGCGATGAACTTTGCCAATAACTGCATTGCGTGTTACGCCGCCCATCTGGTTCGCGATTTGGCTCGCACTTAAGCCATCGTTCCAGAGTTTTTTCAACAATTCAACCCTATCATCCGTCCAAGCCATGAAGACCCCCTCATAATTTACTAATGCTGCTTTTGTTAACCCCCACCCCACATAATGTGGTTAACAAATAGTAAACTACACCATATGCTGAATCTGTGGCAAGGTGGCGGAGGCCAAATAAATTGCTTTTCCCCAGTAAACCCGAAAATTCATCGATATATGAGTCTAATGAACTATATTAAGGTGGCTTTATACACAGGGCGTGATTTATCCACCGGCGCCGGCGGCCAAATTTGGCATTTTCGCCGGCTTGGCCAGCTTAATTATTCAGTCTTATTGGCATGGAGGCATCAATGTCTTTGACATGTTTTGAAATTGAGCCGATAGATAACCTGCTCAATATTTAGATTGTGAAAAAAGCCTTTAGGAGCCAGAAATGTCAAAAATGAATAGACCCAATTTAGAACATCATGAATTTGGCGTGCGCAAATTTGGTTTGGTCAACTGGCTTGGTCTTTACACCCTGTATAAAAAAGAAGTCATGCGCTTCACGTCCATATATTTACAAACCATTATAGCGCCAGTGGTTTCGATGTTATTGTTTTTGGCCATTTTCACCATTGGCATTGGCAAATTTCGGGCTGAAATTAATGGCGTTGCCTTTGTGGTATTTATTGTTCCGGGTTTGGTGATGAATGCGATGATGCAAAATGCCTTTGCCAACAATAGCTCGTCATTAATGATGGGCAAAATGCAGGGTAATATAGTCGACATTCTGATGCCGCCTATTTCAGCCGGCGAAATGATGCTTGCCATCACCATGGGCGGGGCGACGCGCGGCTTGGTGGTGGGTCTATCTACCGGCATCGCCATGATGTTTGTGGTCGATTTTAGCATTCAACATATATGGGCGGTGGTATTGTTTGGTGTGTTGGGCAGTGTGGTTATGGCATTGTTGGGCGTATTGGGCGGTATTTGGGCCGATAAATTTGACCATTTGGGCATGATTTCTAACTTTATCATCACCCCGGCGACCTTTCTATCAGGTACATTTTATTCGATCACGCAATTGCCCGAATTTGCCCAAATTATCACCATGTTCAACCCGTTTTACTATCTTATAGATGGCTTTAGATATGGGTTTATTGGCCAAAGTGAAAGCAATATTTACATCACCTTATTGGTCAGCATTTCCACCTGTGTGGGCTTATGGGTATGGGGTTATTATCTCATAAAAATTGGCTATAAAATTAAATCTTAGCCGCGTGGATGATTTGCAAATCTATATTAAGCGAAAATCATCTATAGCTGGCACAAATAAATTTGCGCTAGCTATAGGCTCTGCTTGCTAGCAAGTTAAGGTTTTATTAACTATGTATATTTCTGTTTTAACATCGAAAATATAGCTCTGATGCCTTGGGCATCACCGCCAATTGGCCGCGCTGGTCTATCGGTTATATTCCACGAATTAATGTCCCAATGGATGTAGCTTTTGGCATCTTTAACAAAGCATTTTAAAAATAATGCCGCCGTGGTCGCACCAGCCAATGGCATCGATGAAATATTGTTCATATCGGCGACTCTGCTATTCATGGTTTTGAGATAGGGCTTATGCAATGGCATTTGCCATATGGGGTCAAAAACCTTGGCTGAGTGGGCGTTTAGCAAGGCTGACAGCTCATCATCATCGGTAAAATACGCCGCTATTTCGGGGCCCACTGCCACCCGGGCTGCGCCGGTTAAGGTTGCCATATCGATTAACAAATCTGGCGATTTTTCGTCGGCATAAGCCAATAAGTCAGCCAATACCAACCGGCCCTCGGCGTCGGTATTGCCAATTTCAATGCTGATGCCATGGTAAGATTTTAGCACATCTGAAGGCCTATAAGCGTTGGCCGCGACCGAGTTTTCCACCGCGCCGACCAATAAAGTTAACTTCACTGGCAAATTGGCTGCCATAATCATATGCGCCAAGCCAATGACATTGGCCGCGCCGCCCATGTCTTTTTTCATCGTCAACATGCCAGCTGCAGATTTTAAATCCAACCCGCCCGTGTCAAAGACCACGCCTTTGCCCACCAATGTGAGCTGCGGCAAATCTTTGCCAGCGGCTTTATCTGCATTTGTGGCTTGCCAATTCAGCTCGACAAACCGCGGCGCCCTGCCAGCTGCAAAATCGGCCGCGCGGCCAACGGTGTGGATGAGGTTAAAGCCTTTGTCGAGCAATTCATCGCCGACTAGCTCGTTATAGGTAGCGCCAAATTCATCACTCACTTGTTTTACCGCTTGCGCTAATTGCTCGGGGCCTAAATCATTTGCCGGTGTGTTGACCAAATCGCGGGTTATGCCAACCGCTTTAACTTGGGTCAATATGGCGGCTAGATCCACATCATCTGAGACCACCAGTTGCACATTAGATGCGGCCTCATGGTCGGGTTTTTTATAGCGGTCAAATTTATATCCGGCTAAGGCAAAAGCAAAATAAGCAATGTCGGCATTTTGCAACTTATCATCTAGGCAATAAACACCGTCTGGCAATTGTTTAAGTTTGGCCATATTAAATGGGTCGCTGAATTCAAATATATCGGTTAACTGCGCGCCCATGCCAAAATAGACTTGCTCTATGCCGCCAGATGAATTTTGGATGATGGCCAACTCGCCTTCTGCGGCGGTGAAATTGTTTAAATCCAGCCATTTGGCGTGGTTTGGTACCTCGGCTTGAATGTTTTCTAGCCCATCTATAGACAGTAATTTAACCGGAACGGGCTGGGTTTTAATTTCAGATTTTGTTAGCAATTTCATTTTTGTCTCCACAACAACAACTAAATGTAAGGATTGTTTATAATTTATTTATGGTTAACACTTTATTGACAATCTCTAGACATTATAGGGATAGATAAAATAATGGTCGTTGGCTTGGTTTGCCAATAATAATTTATGAAACACACTATAACTCATATCGCAACAATGCCCAGCAGGCAGTTGACAAATAACGCCTTGGTCGCCACAGGTAGATATTGGCTAATTGGCGCAGCCATGGTGGTTTTATCCGCCTGCACCAGCGTCTCAAACCCGTCACAACAAGCCCAAACCCAGCTGGTATCCACCGGCGATGCGGCCACGGACCAACAAGCGCAAGCCTTTAGAGCCACCCAATTGTGGAGCGACGCCTATGACGCCAAACCCACAGATATTGTTAATATTTTGGGTTATGCAAAAGCCTTGGCCTCCATTGGCAGCGACACCCGCGCCACTAAAATTTTAACCGATGGTTTGTTAATATACCCAAATAATTCGGACATTTTACGCGCCCAAGCCAA
The DNA here is from genome assembly GCA_013214705.1 of Hyphomicrobiales bacterium. GTDB lineage: Bacteria > Pseudomonadota > Alphaproteobacteria > Rhizobiales > OSC116 > OCS116. The sequence continues at coordinate 80,348 of JABSRZ010000005.1, read as the reverse complement.
AGCGCTAAGCAAGCAAGGCTTGGTTGGCCCGGCTTTGCGCAAAATGAATTTGGCCATTAAAAACCGCCCGAAAGACTGGCGCTTATATAATGACATTGGCAGCATACATAGCAAAATGGGCGAGAAAACACTGGCCTTAGATAGTTTTAAACAAGCGTTAAAATTAGCCCCAAATGAGCCAAGCATACAAACCAATCTAGGCGTCACCTACATGCTTGATCGGCAGCTTATTTTGGCCGAAAAACACCTAGCCATTGCTGTCAACCACCCTGAGGCCACGCGGCAAATGCGGCAAAATTACGCATTTGTATTGGGTTTGCAGGGCAAATATATATTGGCGCGGAAAATATTCTTAAAAGATTTGCCACTTAGCCAAGTTGATGAAAATATAGCGCAATTGAAAAAGATAAACGGGGACAAATAGTAAGTAATTTTGACGATACAACTATAGATACACTTGTCGTCACCTCAATTAAGACATAATTAACCAATATTGTTAAGTTTATTAAAACTTGGTGATGAGGATGTCATGAACAATTTACGTATTTGGGGGGCATTTAAAACAACTTTTATATTAGCAATCGCCATTGCGATTTTTGCCATGGCGGCATTTGCACCGCGGGCTCACGCCGAAGAAAGCTCAAGCAGCCCCAAACTGCCACGGGCCGCAAATTGCGAGACCACTATATATATGTCGAGTCGATGGAATAAAAACAATTCAATAACTTATAGTGACGATAGTTTGGGCTACCGAAAAATAATTTGCAAAACAGGTCGCGAAGCGTTCATATTTGTAAAACACCGCGATCAAGATTTTCTGTTCACACTGGTCGATTTTGCCAATCAACCGATTACAAATATCAGTTCAAATATGTGTGGCATTGTCGATGATTATTGCGACTAATGAGCGAGTTCCGCGCGCCCTTAGCTTAATAGTCTATTTGCACCAAATAAAGCCCTAAGGCTGGCGCCACTTCACCACATTGTTGCCGGTCGCAGGCTTGCAAAGCTGTTTGCATTTGCTCTGGCGGCCAACGGCCTTCGCCAACATTTTTTAAGCTACCAACAAATGACCTGACCTGATTGTGCATGAATGAGCGCGCCGAAACCTCAATTTCAATATCTTCCCCATCGCCAGTTACCTCAACTTTATCGACAGTTTTTATTGGCGATTTAGCTTGGCAATGTACACTTCTAAAAGTGGTGAAATCATGATGGCCGACCAAATATTGTGCCGCTTGTTGCATTAATTTAATGTCTAATGGCTGTTGCACATGCCAGGCTAAGCCTTTGTCGATAGCCAAGGGCGCACGCCTATTTATAATGCGGTATATATAATGTCGCTGTTTGGCGGCAAATCTCGCGTCAAATTGATCATCAACAGCTTCGACCAACAAAATGGATATGGCGTCTGGCTTTAGGTGAAAATTTAGCGCCTCACGGATTTTGGCTGGTGGCCATTGTTTTGTCAGCTCAAAATGGGCCACTTGGCCCAAGGCATGTACGCCTGAATCTGTACGGCCAGAGCCGTTTACGCGCGGTTGTTGTTGGGTAAATTTTGCCAAGGCGGCTTCTATTTGGCCTTGCACAGTTGTGCCATGGTCTTGAATTTGCCAGCCAAAAAATGCCGCGCCATTATATTCTATGGTTAGTTTATATCTATACATAAGAAACTGCCGCTATCTTCAATCGGGTGGCAATATTGTAAATGTTTGCAATTCAGGCAGTTGAGCCAATGGGGTTATGCCGCCGGTTGAGGCTACGCCGCCGCTAATGGTTGAGCTGACCTCTGAACTAATGCTGGCCGCGGCCTCTTGCGCCGCAACGGTCATTTGTTGCATTTTGCTCATCACTTGGCCTAAATTGGCGCCAAACGCTTCGGGGTCATCATTGGGGTTTACCACCCGCTCACAATATGGCGAACAAGAATATGTCCATTGAGCGCCTGCCCTAAACATAGTCAAATTGCCCGATTGTTCCTCTTGAACGGCAATGTCATAATTATGCATAATGTTACCGGCGGCATCTAATATTATGATGTTGGTGCGGCCACTGGCTTTGCCCACCAATACTAGCAAATTGTTATCTTGCGGGGTGACGTCTGCAAGCGCTGGGTTGCCGATGATAATGGTGGTGGGGGTTTCGTTAAGTTGCAATATGCTGGCTTTATTCACTTCTATACGCAAGGTTTCGGCGTTGGCCGTTTGAATCGCTGCCGCAATGGCCAAGCTAGAAATGGTAATTTTTGCCAATTGTCTAGCCATCATTCCTGTGGCTGCCAATCGCATTGTCAATGTCACTAATTTTACCGCAAACATGTAAACACCCTTTGTAAATCACTCTGTAAATTACTTTGTAAAACCCTGCTATATGCCGAAATATCTGCGCATATGCCCAAATTCATACCCAAAATGGCAGATTTCTAGGCAAATTGGCTAAAAATTGCAAAATTTCACCCTTTATTTGTAATGTCTAAAGGTGAACGAATTGCAAATATTTGATAAGATTGTTTCAAAAAAACACATATCCCAATTAATTTGTGCGTAGGGCGCAAAAAGACGACAAAATTGCACGGATTTTTGGCTAATTTTGGCCAAAGTCATAGCTTTAATTGCTCAGTTTTTGGGTTCAAATGGCAATTAACAAAATATTAACTCATTTTGACTTTGAATTTCTGGTTGATTAACCAATTTTTAACCAGTTTAAATAAACTATAACTATAATATATTTAAATAAATCTTGAATTTAAGCTCAAAATAGAATCGATACTATTTGATTATTGCGATTAATGAGTCGGTAATACTTGGCATATATATTGAAGTTGTTCTGAGGTTAATGCTTAATTTTGGACGGTGCTTAACAAAAATATTGTGTATGGAGTATATTATGACAAAATTAGTTTCTCGTTTTCTTAAAGATGAATCTGGCGCAACGGCTATTGAATATGGCCTAATTGCAGCTGGTATTGCTGTGGCGATTATCGCTGCCGTTAATTCGCTAGGTACAACCCTAGATACGAATTTCAAAGCTATTGAAACAGCTATCAAATAGCGTTCAATAAACATTGTGATTATTCACATTTAACGGCATCAGCTTTCTGGTGCCGTTTTTTTGGGCTTTATAAATAGCTAACTTATCCCACCTATTGTCTGGTTATGTTAAGGAATGCTTTACCATAACATGCGATATTTTCCTCAATTGAATGTTTTATGAGGGACTAATGGGTGACACCTTAACAATTTTTATTAGATATTTTTTTCCCGCCATCATGGTAGGGATCATTTTGTTCGACTTTTTTTCTATGACCATCCCCAATTGGCTCAACGCTTTGCTAATGGTTGGTTTTATCGGTTTAATTTTTGCCGTCAATTTGCCAATGGTAAGCATCGGCTGGCATTTATTTGCTGCCTTCATCACCTTGGCCATAGGTTTTGGGGCTTTTGCGTTGAATTTTTTTGGTGGCGGCGATGCCAAAAGCGTGGCAGCCATAGCCGCTTGGTTGGGCTGGAGCTTAGATACGGCGCTGTTTTTACTGATCATGGCCATTTTGGGTGGGTTGTTTGCGATTATATTGCTGATCATCCGCTATATGAATATTGGCAAAATGTTGCCAAAAAAGGTTAGTGAAATCAATTGGGTAAAGGCCATCGTAACGCCAGAAATGCGGATGCCATATGGTGTGGCCATTGGTGCGGCGGGCTTGGTTATATACACGCCAGATAAATGGCTAATGTTATAGGTATATGTGCCCATTTTTGGGCAATTTGGTTGAGTTATTGAGGATCGTTTCATGAATTTGTCGAAAATTATTATCATTGTAATCGCCATTGGTGCCGCCATCGGCGCCATGCTGCTGTCTAAATCTTTTACCAGCCCCGCTCAAACCATAACTGCAGTGGAACGCCCGGCCGTCAAGGCTTTTGAAACCCTTGAAGTGTTAATGGCCAGCGGCAACATGCCCATTGGCCACAAGGTTACCGAAGCGGATATAGAGTGGATGGCGTGGCCAAAAGATATGGTGCGCGACAATATGGTGGTCAAGTCTGGTGGCGAAGATATGCTGGCAAAAGCCGTCGGTTCGGTGGTGAGAGTGCAGATAGATGAAGGAGACCCGGTGCGGTTTAACAAACTTATCGACCCCGAAAATGGTGGTCTCATGGCAGCGTTGCTGGGGCCAGGTATGCGTGCCATTAGCACGCCCATTTCGCCCGAAACCAGTGCTGGTGGGTTTATATTGCCCAACGACAAGGTTGATGTATTGCTGACTAAACAAGATAATAACGACCGCAATCAGACCCGCACAATATTGGTCAATGTTAAAGTGTTGGCGATTGACCAAACCATTAAAGAGCAAGATGGCCAACAAGTTGTGGTCGGCAAAACCGCGACCTTGGAACTGAGCAGCGAGCAAGCTGAAGTTTTGGCATTGGCCAATAATGAAGGCAGCCTCACTTTAAGCCTGCGCAGCCTGTCAGACCGAAACTCGGACAATTCAGAACAGGTGTTGCAAAAGAATAAATTGACAATATTACGTCATGGGAAGTCTTAATCTATGGTGATATTAATGGACATAAAATCAACCGCGCTAGCTTTTATAATTAAGGCTACATTGCGGGTTAAAAAAATCAGTTTAGTGGCGGCCACAATATTGGCCATGGCTGTGGTCATGGGGCAAACGTCATATGCAAATGCAGATGAGGGTTATATCAACATTCCGAACTCGAATAATGTTGTTTCCCGCTCTGTCACGCTAAGCAAAGATAAAACTCTAATTGTCGATTTGCCGCGTAACGCGCGCGATATATTGATCGGCAACCCAGAAATTGCCGAGGTTGTGGCGCGTAGTGCGCGCAAATCTTACATCATTGCCAAAGATTTCGGCTCGACAAATATTATATATTTCGATGCCCGTAACAAACGCATTGCCAATATCATTGTGAATGTAGAACCCGATGTAACGGCGTTGGCAAACCTGTTCAAAACAAAAATGCCCGAAACCCGCATTAAAGTCGAAGCCATTAATGGCAATATAGTGCTTTCTGGCCGGGTGCGCAGCGCCGCCCAAGTTGGCCGTGCGGTGTCTATCGCCGGTAAATATATCAACCCCGGCAGCGTGTCGGAAGGTGGTGCAGACACTAAAAATGTCATCAATATGCTGACTTATAACGCCCGTGAACAAGTTATGCTTAAAGTGTCGATCGTCGAAATGCAACGCAATAGCGTCAAACAATTGGGCATCGATTTATCGGCAATCACTAGCATTGGTTCATCCATTGTGTCCTTTGCCAATGCCAACCCGTTTGCGCTGGGCAATGCCACTGGCGGCTTAAACGCCGGCATAGGCTTGGGTGGTTCGACACCCTCAATTCTCAAAGCATTGGAAACCATTGGCGTGGTTAAAACCCTTGCCGAACCGGTGTTAACCGCCATTTCTGGCGAGTCCGCTAGCTTTTTGGCGGGTGGCGAATTTCCCATTCCATCGGGTTATGATGCCGATACCGGCACGGTTAGTGTCGAATATAAACCATTTGGCGTCGCCCTCACCTTCACCCCGGTGGTGCTAGATCGGGGTCGTATATCGCTTAAAGTCAATACCGAAGTTAGCGAAGTGTCATCCGAAGGCGCGTTTGCCATTAGCAATAATATAACTTTGCCATCTATTAAGGTCAGGCGCACCACGACCACGGTCGAGTTGCCGTCTGGCGGGTCGTTGGTGTTGGCCGGTTTGATTCAAGAATCAACCAAAAAGACCATTTCTGGCATCCCGTTCTTTAAAGACATTCCCATTTTAGGCACGCTATTTAGAAGTGTAGATTACATCAATAATGAAACCGAACTGGTCATCATCGCCACACCTTATTTGGTCGATGCTGTGGCCGAGAGTGACTTAGAGCGGCCCGATTCTGGGTTTGTGATGACTGATGATTTTCATGGCTCATTTATGGGGCAGATGAATGCCATTTATGGCCAAGGCGATGCAAGTGGGGTGGCCGATGGTGGCAAATTATCTGGCGATTTCGGCTTTGTGGATGGAGAATGACATGAAACAATTATTTACCCTTAAGAAATTTGGCAAAGCCTCCGTCATCGCCCTAGCATGTTTTGGTTTAACAGCTTGTTATCAGACCATTCCTTCGGATATGTCGATGGCCGAACTTAGCCAACCAGCGTTCAAAAACAACCACCCTATTATTGTCAAACAAGGCCAACAACAGGTTAATTTAGTGGTGCCAGCGCAAGCCGGTGGCCTCTCGTCGGTACAAACTGCGGTGGCCGCACAATTTATATTAGATTATATCGACAAAGGCGAAGGCCTGTTTCAGATTTGGCAACCAAATGGCAACAGCAATACCAAAGCTGTGGCGGCTGCACACAAAAAAGTGCGGCAAATATTATATGATGCCGCCATACCCGCCAATGCCATTAGCTACCATAAATATGACGCGTTTGGCGATGATAAAGCGTGGCTGGGGCTTAAATTTAAGCGCTATTATGCCAGCGTGGCAAAATGTGGGGCGGGCAACCAAAATCTGGGCACTAATTATTTGAATAAAAATTACCAAACATTTGGTTGTGCCTATCAAAATAACTTAGCGGCGATGATTTCTAACCCTAAAGATTTAATTAGCCCATCGGCCTTAAGCGCCGCTTCTGCCGAACGCCGGCAAATTATTTGGAGCAAATATATTGCAGGCGTGGCCACAGGTGCTGCCAAGAGTTCCGATGAAAGCGCCACCATAAGTGAGGTTGCACAATGAGTGAAAAAGATTTTTTTGATGCTTTGCCAGATGATATGGACATCAGCCAAACTGACGTGCAACAATCTGCGCCCATCATCCGCCAGAATGTAGATATAATGGCAACGGACACACCCGCTGTGCCGCTCCAGCAAAATCAAGCGGTTGAGCCGCCCAGCATAGAAGCACAATTGGCACAAGCCGCGCCGCATATACCTGTTGCACAAAACCCGTTAACGGCACAGCAAGAAATATTGAACCAAGGTGAAATGCCGACTGAATATGCTTCAGAGGCAACCCAACCCGCACAAGCTGCCATGGCATCGATGGAGACTGAAGCCTCACATAAAGTGATGCAAATTCCGCAAATATCCATCCAAGCGTTTTATGAAACCAATGTTGCGGCGCAATTGCTACAAACCAGCGCTGCCGATAGGCGCATGTCACGCACCCACATCACCATGCAAGCTGGTGGCATTGTGGCGGCGGCAAATTTTTATCAAAACATTCCCACACCAAATTTAATTGTGATCGAAAGCCGGCTTGGCCAGCAAGAGCTGCTCAACGCTTTAGACCAATTGGCTGAGGTTTGTGATGCAGGCACCAAAGTGCTGGTTATTGGCCATCAAAATGACATACGTCTATACCGCGAATTGGTGTCAAAAGGCATCAGTGATTATTTGGTATTGCCCACGGAGCCGCTTAATTTTATTGAATCCATTTTCGATATTTATAATGACCCGGCAACTGAGCCATTGGGCAAAAAATATGCCTTTTATGGTGCCAAGGGCGGCGTTGGATCTAGCACATTGGCACATAATTTGGCCTATACCATTGCCAGCGAAATAAAAGACAGCGTCACCGCCATAGATATGGATTTCTCGTTCGGCACATTGGGGTTAAATTTCAATCAAGACCCGATGCAAGACATAACCGACTTGCTCAAAACGCCCGACCGAATTGACGACGCCACAATTGATAAAATGGTGATTAAATATAGCGGTCATTTGAATTTATTGCCCAATATAAGTTCGATCGAAAAAACCGAAACTATCGGCGTTGAAGCCGTGCAAACATTGCTAGATTGCGTGTCTAAAAATGTGGCTAATTCGGTCATAGATTTGCCGCATATTTGGAATGAGTGGACCAAAGCTTGCCTCATCGGTGCAGATCAAATCATCATCACTGCGATGCCCGATTTGGCGTCGTTGCGAAATACCAAAAATATTGTCGATTATTTAAAATCTAACCGCAGTCAAGATATTGACCCGATCATCATTATGAACCAGGTGGGCATGGTTAAAAAACCAGAAATTAAAACCAGAGATTTTGCCGATACCATTGGCATACCGATTTTGACCGAAATTGCCTATGACCCACGCTTATTTGGCACAGCGGCAAATAATGGCCAAATGCTGCACGAATTTACCAAAACAGATAGTGTATTGGCTCAATTGTCTGAATTGGCGGAACAAATTGTCGGCAAGAAAACTCAACAAATTAGCGGTAAAAAAAGCCTGTTGGATATGTTTAAATTGAAACGATCTGCGTAAGGTTTAAGGGGAATATATGTTTGGAAAACGCGATGATTTTGGAAATGCGCCCAAAACAGCTGCTGGCATTAAGCCTGCATCTGCGCCCGCACCTGCGCCAACTTCGCCCTCTGCGTTACGTGCCACTGTTGGCGCATTAGCCGACCCCAGCTCCAATGCTCAAAATGCCGCCATGCTGGCCGCACAAATGCCCGATATACAAGTGACGCAAGCAGCGCCATTGGCCGCGCCGCCGCCAGTTCAATCGGAAAAAACACCCGAATATTACGCCACCAAAAAAACCGTGTTTGATACGCTTATCGAAACCATTGATATGTCTCAATTGGCCGAAATGGATAATGACACCACCAGAGCTGAAATTGCCGATGTGGTCAATGAAATCCTGATCATTCAGGGCGGCGTTATGTCGATTGCCGAGCAAGAAGAATTGCTCGAAGATATATGCAATGATGTATTGGGTTATGGGCCATTAGAGCCACTTTTAGCGCGTGATGAAATTTCCGACATTATGGTCAATGGGGCGGATAAATGTTATATTGAGGTCAATGGCCAAATAGAATTGACCAATGTAAAATTTCAAGACAATGCGCAATTGATGAATATTTGCCAGCGCATCGTGAGCCAAGTTGGCCGCCGGGTTGATGATAGCAGCCCGATATGTGACGCGCGGTTAATGGATGGCTCACGGGTTAACGTCATTGCGCCGCCATTGTCGATAGACGGGCCAACGCTGACCATTCGTAAATTTAAAAAAGACAAGCTGACCTTGCAAAATCTGGTTAGTTTTGGCTCGATTTCGCAGGATGGCGCGACCATTTTGGGCATTATTGGCCGCACCCGTTGCAATGTGCTTATATCTGGCGGCACGGGCTCGGGCAAAACCACTTTGCTCAATTGTATGACCCAATTTGTCGATGCTCAAGAGCGGGTGATTACCTGCGAAGATACGGCCGAACTGCAATTGCAGCAAGACCATGTGGTGCGGCTAGAAACCCGCCCACCTAATTTAGAGGGCGAAGGCGAAATCACCATGCGTGAGCTGATTAAAAACTGCCTGCGGATGCGGCCAGAACGCATCATTGTTGGCGAGGTACGTGGCCCAGAAGCGTTTGATTTATTGCAAGCGATGAATACTGGCCATGATGGCTCGATGGGCACATTGCATGCCAATAGCCCACGCGAAGCGCTGTCGCGGATGGAAAGTATGATTACCATGGGCTATAGCTTGCCCAGCATCACCATTAAGGAGATGATTGCCGGGGCGGTCGATATCATTGTGCAAGCTTCGCGTTTGCGCGATGGCTCACGCTGCATCACGCATATATCCGAAGTTATTGGCATGGAGGGCGATGTTATTGTGCTGCAAGATTTGTTCACTTATAATATCACTGGCGAAGATGCCAATGGCAAATTAGTTGGCAAACATCAATCGACCGGCATCGTCAAACCGCATTTTTGGGACAAAGCCAAATATTATAACGAAGAACAAAGATTAGCCACTGCCCTGAGCAATAGCGCGGGTGATGGAGGCGATTTTGCTTAATCCAGAACTGGTGGAAACCGCCACCCTGATCATTGTTACTTTGGCTGTATTGGCGGTTGTCTATACGGTGCTGACGAGTTTCTTCGCCAAATCTAAAGCCGATTTGCGGCATAAAAACATCGGCGGCGCGCGGGCAAACCGCAGCAAAAACCGGATTAGCGAATCGGTGTTAAATTCCAAACGTACTGACCAAAAGCGTAAGGAAATTCAGAATAAACTTAAAAAACAAGAAAAAGACAAATCGATTAAGAAGATATCTTTAAGCCAACGGCTATTGCAAGCCGGTTTGGGTATTTCGGTTAGCACATTTTGGTTAATGTCACTCGGTTGCGGCATGGCTTTAGGTTTAGGCGCATTGGTGTTTAATGGCAATCTTATGGTCGCAGGAGGGGCATTATTTGTTGGCACTTTGGGTCTGCCGCGTATGGTTTTGGCCTCATTAAAAAAACGCCGGCAAAAAAAGTTTTTGCTAGAATTTCCCAATGCCATTGACGTGGTGGTGCGCGGCGTGCGCTCCGGCTTGCCGCTAAATGATGCGCTCAAAATGATTGCCGAAGAGGCTTCTGAACCCCTACGCAGTGAGTTTTTAGTGCTAATTAGCGAACAAAAAATGGGCATTAGCATTCAAGAAGGCCTATTTCGAATGAATAACCGCATCGAATTGTCAGAGCTTAATTTCTTGGCCATCGTCATCACCATTCAGCAAACCATGGGCGGCAATCTATCTGAAACTTTGTCAAACCTATCAAAAATCATTCGCGACCGGCATAAAATGCGGGCAAAAATTGACGCAATGTCGACCGAAGCTAAATCTAGCGCGGCCATTATTGGTTCGTTGCCTTTAATGATTATTGCCGGCATTAGCGCGATGTCACCCGGATATCTTGACCCGTTATTTGAAACTCCAACCGGGCATATGCTCATTGGCGGTTCGATGTTTTGGATGTTTTGCGGCATAATGGTTATGCGCCAAATGATTAATATGAAGATTTAGTGAGGGATTATGGAAACTTTTATCACATTTATGACCAATCCTCAAAACCTAGTGATGTTGGTGGTCGGCATTTCATCATTTATCACCATAATGATCATTGCTGGGCCGATGCTGTCGGGCAATTCTTTAGACACTCGGATGAAATCGGTGGCCGATGAACGCAAACGTTTGCGGGCGCGGCAACTCGATGAGATGAATAAAAAGACATTGAGCAGAGAGCGGCCCATCGGCGGGCAAATTAGCTTTATGAAATCGGTGGTCGATAAATTTAACCTGCGCAAAGCTTTTGAGAGCGAAGAAACCACCAATGCCTTACGCAATGCAGGTTTTCGCGGGCAAGCGCCTATTTATGTATTTTTGTTCTTCCGTTTGGCAGTGCCGGTTATTCTGATCATCGGCGCATTGGCCTACTTTTTTGGCATAAATAATCATGGCCTTACCAATAATATGATTTTTGTCTATTCATTTGGCATCATGCTGATTGGTTTTTACCTGCCCAATCTATACCTTAAAAACGTCATCGCCAAACGCCAAGATACATTGCGTGCGGTGTTTCCAGACACTATGGACCTGTTGCTTATATGTGTTGAGTCTGGCATGGCGATTGAAGCGGCGTTCAACAAAGTGGCTACAGAAGTTGCGGTTCAAAGCACCGAAATGGCCGAAGAATTGGCACTCACCACTGCCGAATTATCCTATCTTTCTTCGCGCCGGATGGCATATCGAAATTTTGCCACCCGCACCGGGTTAGATGAGATTAAATCGCTCACCACCAGCCTGGTGCAAGCGGAGCAATATGGTACGCCGCTAGGCACTGCATTGCGGGTGATTAGCCAAGAAAACCGCGATGCCCGTATGACCAGAGCCGAGAAAAAAGCCGCATCCTTGCCACCTAAACTCACCGTGCCAATGATATTATTCTTCTTGCCGGTTATTTTTGTGGTCATATTAGGTCCGACCATTATGATGGTGTCAAAAAACTTCTAAAGACTTGCTCATTTAGCGGCACTGCGCTAAAAGGCTTGCATAATAACTATATAAAACAGGCACGTCATGAGCAAAAACAAGAAAACATTTCGCCCCAAAGCTAGGTTACCGCGTGGATTTGGCGATGTAGCAGCTCATGAAGTGCGCACCATGGCCGCCATGATTAAAACCATTGGCGAAGTGTATGAGCTTTATGGCTTCGAACCGCTTGAAACCCCGGCACTAGAATTTGCCGAATGTTTGGGCAAGTTTCTACCCGATGCCGACCGGCCGAATGAGGGCGTATTTGCCTTGCAAGATGATGATGAGCAGTGGATGTCGCTACGCTACGATTTAACCGCCCCGACAGCGCGTTATGTTGCCGAAAATTATGATGGCCTTGCCAAACCGTTCAGACGCTACCAAGTGGGGCCTGTTTGGCGCAATGAAAAACCTGGGCCGGGTCGTTTTAGGCAGTTTGTGCAATTTGATGCCGACACAATTGGCACCACCGAAATGGCCGCCGATGCCGAATTGGCAATGATGTTTTCTGATGTTATGGAAAAACTCGGCATTGAGCGCGGCGATTATGCCATCCGCATGAATAACCGCAAAATTCTTGATGGCGTGCTGGAAAAAATTAATCTATTGGGCGATGATGAAGCCACCAGCAATACCCGCCTAACCGTGATGCGGGCAATGGATAAGCTAGACCGTTTGGGCAGCCAAGGCGTGCGGCTTTTATTGGGCGAAGGCCGCAAAGATGAAAGCGGCGATTATACCAAAGGCGCGAATTTAGATGCAGCTTCAATCGACAAAGTTATAGCTTTTGTTGAAGCCGGTAAAAGCACCAATAAAGACACTTTGGCCGCCTTGGCTGAGCTGATAAAAGGCAGTGAAATTGGCCAACAGGGCATAGATGAGCTGGTCGAAATTAACACGCTGATATTGGCCGCCGGTTATCTAGAAGACCGGATATGTTTTGACCCGTCTATTGTGCGCGGCTTAGGCTATTATTCTGGCCCGGTTATGGAGGCCGAGCTTACATTCGAGATAAAAGACGAAAAAGGCAATTTAGTGCGCTTTGGCTCGGTGGGCGGTGCTGGCCGTTATGATGGCTTGGTGGCACGCTTTAAAGGCATCGAAGTGCCAGCAACCGGCATTTCCATTGGGGTTAGCCGGCTTTATGCCGCGCTCGAAAAGCTTGGTAAACACCCTGCGCCTAAAGTGCGCGCGCCGGTTATCATCAGCGTTATGGATAAATCAGAACGCGCCACCTACCAACAAATGGCCATGGATTTACGCCAAGCTGGCATCAGAGCCGAAGTTTATATGGGCAGCAGTGGCATGAAAGCCCAGCTAAAATATGCCGACAAACGAGGCGCACCGTTGGTGGTCATTCAAGGTGAGGATGAACGAGCGAATGATGAAATTACCATTAAAGATTTAGTGGTTGGGGCTAAAGCCTCTAAAGACATTACCGACAACCAAGAATGGCGTAGCAGCCAAGTGGCACAAATGACCGCCAAAACCCAAGATTTGGTAAAAACTGTGCAAGATATTTTGGCCAAACCCCATCATCGACATTGATTTTTGTGAGCAAAACTTCAATGAGATAGAGTTAAGGGTAGGATTATGAATATTGAGACAAATATAAATGAAAAAATAAATAAGTTGGCTGCTGAATTGGGCTTTATTCAGGCCAGACCAAACATTGTGCAGCCAGCCACGGCCTATTTTGACCTGTTGGGCGATGGCTTACGGCGGCAGTTGATTAGCGCCCAAAATGCATTGGGCAATGGCGGCACACAAAGCTATGTTTTGCGGCCAGAATTTACCATTTGCATCGCCCAAGATTATATTCACAGCCTTAAAAATGGCCAAACCAAGCCGGCGCGGTTTTGCTATTCCGGCCCAGTATTTCGGCTAAATGGCCAACATGAATATAGCGAACAAGTGCAAACCGGGATAGAAATTTTTGCCGCAAAAGATAGCTTTCAAGCCGATATTGAAACCATTGAATATTCACTTAAAGCCTTGAATAATTTGGGGCTTAAGCAAGTTGATATGCAAATGGGCGATTACGGAATGTTTTTTGCCTTACTCAAAAATTTGGACATTTCGGATACGTGGCGCAACAAACTGAAACGCTTGTTTTTGGCCCACGATAAGTTAGAGAATTTACTAAACCAATTTAGCAACATCAAATTAGCCCCGGCCAATGCCGAGCGCGCGGCGTTCTTAAAAACTATGGAAAATCTCGATGGTGATGCGGCGCAAATGCTGGTCGAAAATGTATTAAGCATTAGCAATATTGACCTTATTGGCGGGCGCACCGCTGGCGAAATTGCCGAACGTTTCTTAGCCCAAGCGGCGCTTGCCGCCACGCCCGATTTGCCGGATGATGTTTTGCAAATCATCAAACAATATTTGGCCATATCTGGCCATGGCAAATTGGCAATCAGCCAATTAGAAGCATTTGACCAAAAGTATAAGGTAAATCTACAGCCCGATATTGCCGCTTTGGCCAAACGTTTTGCGGCCATTGATGAGCTGAAAATAAATGGCTTCTCGCAAGATAACATAACCTTTAGGACTTTATTTGGCCGTGGCTTTGAATATTATACCGGCATGGTGTTTGAAATTACCGAGGCCAGTAAAGCTGATGCCAAACCGCTTATTGGCGGCGGGCGATATGATATATTGGCCAAACAATTGGGCGCTAAACAGCCGATAAATGCGGTTGGTGCCTCATTATGGAATGCCCGCATTGCCAATTTGTTGCAAGGAGACGCAAATGTCTAATCTCATCATTGCCATACCGAGCAAAGGCCGCTTGCAAGAAAATACCCAAGCTTTTTTTGAAAAATTGGGCCTAAAAATAAGCCGCAGCCAAGGCGCGCGCGGCTATAGAGGTGTGCTAAAAGGCTTAGACAATAAAGGCTTAGACAATGTCGAAATTGCGTTTTTAAGCGCCTCGGAAATTGCCAAAGCGTTGGCCGAAGGCAATGTACATTTGGGCGTGACTGGTGAAGATTTATTGCGTGAAAATATAATCAATGCCGATGAAAAAGTGCAAATATTAAACCCATTGGGGTTTGGCCACGCCAATGTGATTGTCGCCGTGCCGCAAAGTTGGATAGATGTAAACAGCATGCATGATTTGGATGAAGTGGCCGATCGGTTTCGCGAAAACCATGGCCGCCGCCTGCGGATCGCCACCAAATATAACCAATTAACCGCCAATTTTTTTGCCGCCAATGGCATCGAGAATTATCGTTTGGTGGCCAGTGCGGGCGCGACAGAAGGCGCACCGGCAGCCGGCAGTGCCGAATTAATTGTCGACATCACTTCAACCGGGGCCACTCTGGTGGCGAACAACCTAAAAATATTAGCCGATGGGGTTATTTTGCGCTCCGAAGCCAACTTGACAATGTCCTACACAGCCAAATGGGACGCGGCACAGCTAGCAGTGCTTGAACAATTACTGACTTTAACCGCCGCCGAACAATCAGCGCGCCATATGCAGCAGATAAATTGCGAAACAACCACTATATCTGCCACTAAAGTGGCAAAAATTGCGGCTGAATATAACTGCAAAATGCCGTTTGCCGATAAAGACTATTTTACAATATTTGCCGATAAAAATAATGTGTTTGCCATTGTTGAACAGCTAAAACTAGGAGGCGCGCATTATATTACCGTGGCAGAACTGAAATATATTTTCAACAATGATGGCCAGCAATTTGCCCAAATTAAACACAAGCTGGCCACTCGATAATCACATTTTATTCTATGAATCGCGCAATTTGCCGCCGGTGGTTTTCTCTACCTTGGCGGCAACTTTATTCATAATTGCGGTTATTTCTTCGTCGGTTAGCGTTTTGTCAGTCTGTTTAATGCTGAACTCAACCGCTAGTGATTTTAAGCCTTCGCCCAAATTTGTGCCTTGGTAAACGTCAAATAATATCACATTGCTAATTTGTTTTTTGTCAGCGCCAATAACCGCATTCATAAGTTTTTCAGCTTGGGTATTTTCATCGACAATAAACGCCAAGTCACGCTTCACTTCGAGCAGGTTAGACAAGTTTAGCGCGCCTTTGCCGATGGTTTTCTTTTTGGCAACGGGCAACGCATTTAAAGTGATTTCAAACGCCACAACCACTTCATTAATGCCGAAAGCTTTTAGAATGCGCGGGTGAATTTCGCCAAAATGGGCGATGATGTTTTTCGGCCCCAAGCGCAATGTGCCACTGCGGCCGGGGTGGTAATGGCTCGGCGCTTCTGCCACGGTTTGGAAACGCTCTGCCCGCTCGCCAATGCCGTTTAGCATGGCAATCACGTCGGCTTTGACATCGTACAAGTCAACCTTGGCGGTTTTGCCTGCCCAATGACGGCCTTGGCCAGCCAATTTGGCAGTGCCGCGCCTGATGCCGGTCGCCGATAATTTCTGGTCGGCATTTTCGCTGCCCAAAAACACCTGCCCGACTTCAAAAATTGCTTGGTCACTTATGCCACGCCCGGCGTTGCGCGCCGATGCGGCCAATAAGTTGGGCAATAATGACGGCCGCATGGTCGACATTTCAACCGATATAGGGTTGTCCAATATCAGTTCGGCCGCGCCGCCACCAAACATTTCGGCGTGCGCTTGGGGTATAAAGCTATAGGTTACGGCTTCTTTCATCCCGCGCGAGGCCAGCACACGGCGGCTGCGGGCGGTTTTATCTTGCAACGCATTAAGTACCGGTTTGGCGATCACGTCTAGCCGCTCTAAAGCTGTCGATGCCACTTCATCAAAGCCGTAAATGCGGACAATTTCTTCGACCAAATCTTGCTTGCCATGGATATCAGGCCGCCATTCTGGCGCTGTTACCGCCAGCACATCGCCATCACCACTGACTATAAAGCCAAGGTCAGTTAAAATGCTAATCATTCTATCTTTGGCAATGTCTAAGCTCGAAATTCGTTTGACTTCAGATATCGGGAAGCTAATTTTTTTATCACGGGTTGGGGCTTTGCCTGCCACCACTATTTCACTAATTTCAGTGGCGTCCGTGCCGCAAAAATCTAGCACCAATTGGGTGGCATAATCTATGCCCATCACGCAAGATTGGGTGTCGATGCCGCGTTCGTTACGGTAGCGCGCGTCAGATTGGATGCCGGTTTGGCGGCCACAAATGGCCACCGAAATATGGTCAAAATAAGCCGATTCAATAAATACATTTGTGGTGTGGGTTTGTGAGCCAGACTGTTCGCCGCCCATCACCCCACCAAAGCCTAATATGTGGGCATCATCAGCGATAACGCAAATTGTTTCGTTGGCGGTATAATCCTTACCATCCAAGGCGGTAAAGCTTTCATCGCCCCTGCCCATACGCGCCACAATGTCGCCACTAATTTTATCAGCGTCATATACGTGCAACGGCCTGCACCTATCTATAGATACATAATTGGTAATGTCGACCAAGGCCGATATTGGGCGCAAACCGACGGCAATTAAACGCTGTTGCAGCCATTTGGGGCTAGGCCGATTTTCGATGTTTTTAATCAGCCGACCGGCAAATTGTTTACAGGCTTTATGGTCATCATTAAAATCTAATTTAATGCCAATTTCACTTTTAAAGCTGCCTTTGACTGTGGTTACTTTAGCTTGGTCGGTGCGCAATGTGCCAAGCCCGGCGGCAGCTAGATCGCGCGCGATGCCATAAACCCCCAATGCATCGGGGCGGTTGGGGGTGATGGCAATGTCTATCACCGGGTCATCAATGCCCAAAATGGGCGCAAATGGCGCGCCGATTTCGGCATCATCTGGCAATTCGATAATGCCATCATGCTCGTCAGATATGCCCATTTCGCGTTCTGAACATATCATGCCCGAACTTTTGACGCCGCGTATTTCGACCGGTTTTAACAGCATGCCATTGCTCGGAACCGTCAGGCCTTCACGCGCAAACACAATTTTTATGCCTTTGCGGGCATTGGGCGCGCCGCAGACCACTTGTTGGCTTACGCCATTACCTAAATCCACGGTGCACAGGCGCAATTTATCGGCATTGGGATGTTGCACCGCATCAGTTACATAGCCGACAGTAAACGGCGCAAGTTTGGCAGCATTGTCAATGATTTCTTCGACCTCTAACCCGATTAGAGTTAGCGTGTCGCAAATCTCGCTAAGGCTCGCATCGGTGTCTAAATATTGCTTTAACCAGCTTAAGGTGAATTTCATCGGCTTAAGCCTCCGGTTAGAGATGGGATGTCAAACGGGGCAAAGCCATAATGGTCTATCCAGCGCAAATCTGCATCAAAAAACGCCCGCAAATCGGGTATGCCATATTTAAGCATGGCAATGCGGTCAATGCCCATGCCAAACGCAAAACCTTGATATTCGTCTGGGTCTAATTTGCAATTGCGCAATACATTGGGGTGCACCATGCCAGAGCCTAAAATTTCTAGCCATTCATCGCCATCGCCAATGATAATCTGGTTGCCTTTACGGGTGTAACCAATGTCCACTTCATAGCTGACTTCGGTAAACGGGAAATGGCTAGCGCGAAAACGCATTTTTAAATTATCAATTTCAAAAAACGCCTTGAAAAATTCTTCCAACGTGCCTTTTAGGTGCGCCAATGTGGTTTTTTTATCAATCACCAAGGCTTCGATTTGGTGAAATTGCGGGGTGTGAGTTAAATCACTGTCGCATCTATATGTCCGCCCCGGCGCGATGATGCGTATTGGCGGCTCTTGAGTTTCCATGGTGCGAATTTGCACATTAGAGGTTTGGGTGCGCAAAACTTTGCGGTTGCCATCAGCATCTGGGGCAAAATAGAAGGTATCATGCTCCTGGCGGGCAGGATGCTCCGGCGGAATGTTAAGCGCGGTGAAATTATAAAAATCGGTTTCAATATGCGGGCCATCGGCGACGGCAAAACCCATATCGGCAAAAATAGCTACCACTTCTTCCCACACTTGGCTAAGCGGGTGCAAACGGCCTTGGTTGGTCGGGTCAGCTTGCACTGGCAGTGTGATGTCTAAGGTTTCGGTGGCTAGTTTTTTATCCAGCGCGGCATTTTCTAAAGTGGTTTTGCAGCTGCTCATAGCTTGGTTAATGCGGCCTTTAAGTTGGTTAATGGCAGCCCCAAAGGTTTTACGCTCATCTGGCTGCATTTTGCCCAAGGTTTTAAGTAATAAAGATATTTGGCCTTTTTTGCCCAACGCTTCAATGCGGATGATCTCTAACGTCGCAAGGTCGGTCGCGGCGGCTATTTCACCCGATATTTTTTGTTCCAGTTCAGCAAGCTGTGCCATATTTTTACCCATAATCTTACATAAAAATCATAAAAAAAGCCCTATCAACGTAGCTAATGCATACGCTCATAGAGCTTCAATCTTTAATGCTTAAAACTTAACTTAAGCAGCAATCGCGGATTTGGCTTTTTCTACGAGTGTAGCAAATGCCTCAGGTTCGCGAACAGCTAAGTCGGCCAAAACTTTACGGTCGACTTCGATGCCAGCAACGCTGAGACCGTTGATAAATCGACCATATGTTAAGCCATTTAAACGCGCTGCAGCGTTAATACGTTGAATCCACAATGCGCGGAAAGCCCGTTTTTTATTGCGGCGATCGCGATATGCATATTGGCCGGCTTTTTCAACGGCTTGGTTTGCAATGCGGAAAGTGTTTTTTCTAGCACCATAATAGCCTTTTGCGGCTTTGATGATTTTGCGATGACGGGCGTGAGTGGTTACGCCTCTTTTTACACGTGACATGTGATAATTCCTTTAAGCTCAGCCGTACGGCATAAATTGTTTAACGATACGCGCGTCAGCAGAACATAAAATTGTTGTGCCACGTTTGTTACGTATTTGTTTATTGGTACGTTTAATCATACCATGACGTTTACCAGCTTGGCCGGCTTTCACCTTGCCACTTTTGGTGAGCTTAAAGCGTTTTTTAACACCGCTTTTGGTTTTTAACTTGGGCATTTTGCTCTTCTTTCTTTTCATGGCCGTAGCCATTTTGTTCAATTAAGCTTTTACAATAGACATGGCAACCCATATGAGCCAGCCCACTGATCTGCGGTTTATATTATGGAAATGCAGTCAATGCAAGGGGATTCAGGAGTTTTTTGGTTTTTACGCCCACCTTTCGGCGGGCTAGTGGCACTGCGTGCGTTCGCTCCGCGCTTTTTTGCTTAACACTGCGTGCGCAAACTCCGTTTGCTTGCTACGCGCTTTGTGCTTGCACTGCGTGCGTTCGCTCCGCTCTCTTGCTACGCCTACCGGCGGGCCTCAATGGCCATCTCACCAACTTCGTTGGTTCGGGGAGTTGTTCGGCAAGTTTGTGCTGAGTTTCGGGAAACTCCTGATAATCAGGTGACAAGGTAAAAGGGGCGAGCCAACTTGTTGGCGAACTTGCCGACTGAGGCCGCCGTTAGGCGTAGCAAGCTTTCGTAGAAAGCGCACGCAGTGTTAAACAGAGAGAAGGCCGATAGGCCGCCCAAACGTATAAAATGCAAGCACCCCTGTGATGGCAGGAGCGCTAACTGTCTGTGTCTTTACAGCCTCAAATGCACACTCAGCGCCTAAAACTCCTGCGCAAAATTAAATTTCACAAAAATACAAACATGGCGTAGAGTTAGTACCTATAAAGCCGCTAAACCCAACTCATTATCTAAGGCAGAAGATTATGAATTTCGAAGATTTATGCGATAACTTCCCGCTCGATCATGATGGTGTCGTGGTTTCGACCATGATGGGTACAAAATGCTTGCGCTATGAAGGCGCGTTCATTGGCATGATGTTCGACAGAGCCGATGCGCTGATTATAAAAGTTTCGGCAGCACGCGTGAATGAGCTATGCGACAGTGGCCAAGGTTTAGAATTTAATTTCACCAAAAAACGCTTTAAAGAATGGGTGCTGATCCCGTCTGAAGATGAAGACGAATATGCAGATTACATGCTCGAAGCACTAGAATATGCCAAACTTTCGGCAAAGTAGACGGTTTTTTACGCCCACCTATCGGTGTGCTAGTGGCCACTGCGTGCGCAAACTCCGTTTGCTTGCTACGCCCTAACGGGCGGCCTCAGTCGGCAAGTTCGCCAACAAGTTGGCTCGCCCTTTTTATCCATGCGCATTCAGAGTTTCTGTCTGCCACCAAGAACCCCGGCGATTCGGTGAGTGCGCCCAGAAGCCGAATGGCAAACTCTGAGGCCAACGCGCGGAGGCTAGCGAGGCAACGCCGAGCGCACGCGCCCGAGCGTAGCGACAAAGTGCCCTTGTGGGGTGCAAGTGTCAACAGTGAGAAGGTCGTAGGCCGCACGAACGTATAAATGCAAGCACCCCTGTAATGGCAGGAGCGCTGCCCAGAATATCAGAAAAGCTGTGACGTCAATGTTTTGCGCTGGATTATGTTGAATTCGGGGCTAAATCGCTAGTTATTTTACGATGTTGTAACCTTGTTTATTTTGGGTAATCCATGGGTTGTAATTATTATGTTCGGCACGGTCGATCACGCTCTGATGCACATCGGGTGTGCCATGCGTGTCATACGGCCAACTTCTGTCGGCCTTGCTCAACCATCTGTTAACGCCATGGTTGTGGTCGTGCATTTTGCCGTTTACATCCGGACATGTGATAACTCTGTTTTTGCCATAAATTAACAAACCATGTGGCTTGGCTTCATCTAGCATCCATTCCAATGCAATGTCCGATAGCCCTTTCTCTGCATAACCACCACCAACATCAGTATGCACACCAGTAAACCAAACTTGTTTAAGAGTTTGATCTTTTTTACATAATTTTGTGTCCCAAATTTCGGGCTTAAATGTTTTTCTGTTTTCATCAATAGCCAATGCATGCCTTGCATGCTGTACGGATTCACCCAAACCAAGATCATGGAATTTATGTTTAGTATACGGAAACAAATTTATTAATTTGTCCAATATCGGCGTGGGCGCACCCAAAGCCGCCACCGTGTCCCATACACCGATAAATTTAATATCACACCCCATTGTATGGTGTCGGCCAATAAAATTATCCGCCATTGTTTTGCGCTCTTTTTTGTCGGTAATTTTGTAAATTTTATAGGCTTTTTTAATTAAATCATCTCGAGATTTTGGTAATACACCAAACATATTCACAAAACCAGCCAAGCTGCGCACAGTGGCAGCACCGCGGCTAAAACCAAATAAGTAGACTTTGTCGTTTGACTCATAATTATCAAATAAAAACTTGTAACAATCTAATATATTCTTCGAAAACCCTCTACCGGTTAACCCTTTCAATTTGTCCCGTCTGCCAGAGCCAATGCCGCTGTCATAATAAGCAATTTGCCTAGGAGTGCGGTTTTCAATCATATTATATATATGGTAGACATTGGTGTTGACACCTTCGCCACCCTTTTGGCCAGTACCATCAGAAAATATTACTATATTTTTACTAGTTAAGTTTTTTTGTTCCATATTTACAATATAGTATGATTCACTCAAAGGTTGCAATGAAAAAATGAATCAGGCGTTGATGTTGAAATTTTGCGCCGAAAGATTCAGCCGCTGAAACTGCGATTGAGGCTGTAAAGACAAAGCCAGTTGGCGCTCCTGCCGGCACTGGGGTGCTTGCATTTATACGTTCAGCTTCGCCTCACTGTTGGCACTTGCGTGCGCAGCCCCTTGCTCCGCAAGTGTCAGCTAGCCTCCGCGCGTTGGCCACAGAATTTGCCTAACGGCTTCTGGGCGCACTCGCCGAATCGCAGGGATTCTTGGTGGCGGACGGCATGTTAGAGGTTGCGGCATTCGCCCTCACTGTGTGGTACGTTGCGTGGATGCGAGGGGCAGATAGAAATTCAGAAGTTTTGGCGTAAAAAAAGCCACTCATTAAGAGTGGCTTTTAAATTCTGAGTTTGGGTAAAACTATTTACCGGTCAAAATCATAATCATTTGTCGGCCTTCTAGCTTGGGTTCAAGCTCTGGCTTGGCATATTCAGCGGCATCGGCTTTTACTTTTTGTAGCAAATCCATACCTAAATTTTGATGCGCCATTTCACGGCCACGGAAACGCAAAGTCACTTTAACTTTGTCGCCATTGCCAATAAATTTTGCCAAATTGCGCATTTTGGTGTCATAATCATGCGTGTCGATGTTCGGACGCATTTTCACTTCTTTAACCTCAACAATTTTTTGTCGCTTGCGGGCTTCAGAAGCTTTTTTCTGCGCTTTAAACTTATGCTTGCCATAATCCATCAGCTTGCAAACAGGTGGCTTGGCATTTGGCGACACTTCGACCAAATCCAACCCCTGAGAAAAGGCTTGGCTTATCGCTTCTTCGGTGCTTATTACGCCAATATTCACGCCATCTGCGCCAACCAGCATAACTTCGGGAACTCTAATCAATTGATTAATTTTTGGGCCAGTACGTTCTGGCATCTTATTCATGGGTCTGCGGGCTATGGATCCGCTCCTTTAATTGCCTAAAAAAATTGGCCAGTAATTCTGGCCATGCAATTAGCACATAAAGTCAAAAAGGTCAGTTAGTCAAGCTATATCGCGCAAAATATCGGCTTTTGTGATGATTTTTGGCTTCGGCAACAACATAAAGCATAAAGCCCGCTCCAACCCGCCCTGCTGCCAGTTAATCACCAAGTCAAAACTAGCCCAAGACATGCGCCGAGAAATGGTCAAAACCTTTAAAAACCCGCGGCGCGCGCCATCTGTCCAAATGTCGATATTAGCTGATTTTTTACCGTCGAATTTTGGCACAATAAGTGTAAAATGTGCGTCACTATACAAGGCTTTTATGCTGGCAAAATCTGCTGTCGAGATGCCGGTGCGGGTGGCCAAAATGCATATATTTTTGGCCATTATTGTAGTTGCCATATTGCGCTTAAACCTTGTTTATAATCAGGGTATTTTAGTTTTACGCCCAAAATATTTTTAATTTTATCATTGTTTATATATTTGCATTCGGCATAAAAGCTTTGGGCCATGTCGCTCATATTGGCCTCTGGCTGGGTTATTAATTTAGGCGCATCGATGCCCATCAATTTGGCCGTATAAGCCACAATATCGGCCTGCGGGGCGGGCAAATCATCGGCAATATTATATATATTTATGCCTAATAGATTTTTTCCTAACGAGGCGGATATCACTTGCACAATGTCATCGACATGGGCGCGGCAGAAAAAATGTTTTTTGCCATTTTTAAGCCGCACATCAATGCGTTTGGCAGTACCAGCTGTTAACGCCCCGAATGCCGAGCGGCTTTTGCCAGCCAAATTTGGACCATAAATGCCGGGCAGCCTAAATATATTGACGCCGCATTTGTCGCTGGCCAATTTTGCCCATTGCCGCTCGGCCAATACACGTTTTTTGGCGCGCTCACTTTGCGGGTTTAACGGGGTTTGCTCGTCCACATCGCCGCCGCCATGGTCGCCATATACCCCGGTGGTCGATAAATAGCCCAGCCATTTCACTTTAGATTGACGTATGATGTCGGCAAATGACACATAGGCCAAATCGCCCTCAGCATTTGGCGGAATGCAGCATAAAACCGCATCGGCTTGCTCTATATATGTTGCCAATTCGGCGTTTTGGCCGCCGCTCCACGCCAACAATCCATCCCCGCCCTCGCGGCTCGTAGCAATATCCCTGCTGGTCGCAATAATTTCATATTGATGTTTGAGCGAAGCTGCCAAATGCTGGCCGACATATCCGATGCCAAAAATAACTAGTTTTTTCATGCTTTCGCCCCAGATAACGCATTCCCAGAAAATGCCTGTAAAGATGCATCCCACTCGGCCTTAACGCTGTCATCAATTTCATCGCCTGCATATTGATGATATAGCGCCGAAAACTCATCCGCGCCGCTTAATTGCTCGGCCGCCCAAATGGCCGCACCGCGTATTAACGGCTCTTCATCCACCAATAAAGCGGTTATTTGCGGTAAATATTTTGGGTTTTGGCTGTTGCCAATGGCAATTAAAACATTGCGGATAAACCGGCGGCGTTTGATGCGTTTCACCGGTGATGCGGTGAATAAGGTTCTGAAATCGGGGTCATTTAGCATCACCAAATCGGTCAATTCTGGAGCTTTTAACTCTGTCCGCGCATGAAATTTGGCTTCGCTGGACAATTGGGCAAATTTGTTCCACGGGCATGCGGCTAAGCAATCATCACAACCATAAATTCGGTTGCCCATTTTGGGGCGTAGCTCACGCTCGATATGGCCGCCATATTCAATGGTTAAATAGGATATGCATTTGCGGGCATCAATCTGGCGACTTTGGATGAACGCATTGGTCGGGCAAATGTCTAAACAAGCGGTGCATGTGCCGCAGTTGTCTGGCTCAGGTTGGCTTTGTGGCAGTTTTAAAGTGGTAAAAATAGAGCCTAAAAACAACCAAGAGCCAAATTGTTTGCTAACCAGATTGGTATGTTTGCCCTGCCAGCCCAGCCCGGCTGCGCCGGCCAAGGGTTTCTCCATAACTGGCGCAGTGTCGACAAATACTTTGACATCAATGTCATCTTCAATCGCAAATTGTTTGGGCAGTTCGCCAACCATAAAACGTGCCAAATGCTTGAGCTTTTTTTTAATCAATTCGTGGTAATCATGGCCTTGGGCGTAAACGCTTATCACCGCAGAATCTTTATTTTCTAATAGTTCAAGTGGGTTTTGTTCCGGCCCATAATTCATGCCCAACATGATGACGGTTTTCACCTCTTGCCACAGGTTGTTAGGCTGGCTGCGGCGCTCCAATGTGTCTGACATCCAGCCCATTTCGCCATAGAGGTCTTGCGCGACAAATTGCTTTAAATGTGCGCCGGCATAGTTAATTTTATCGGGCTGGGTAAAGCCCACCACGTCAAAACCCAAAGCCAAGGCTTCAGATGTTATGCGATCAGCAATTTCAGTTAATTCATTATCCATTAGGTTTCTTAATTGCGCTCCGGCGCAAAATTTATGCGGGCGTTAAAAGTCTAAATCAGCATAATGAGGCGCGGGGTGATAACCCAACATTTTATCGGCTAAAATGCCTCTGAATGATGGGCGAGATTTTATCCGCACATACCATTCTTTGACTTGCAAATAATCCTTCCACGGCACATCGGAAGTGTAATCGAGGCAGCTTAAATGCGCGGCGGCGGCAAAATCGGCTTGGCTCATATATTCACCGGCCAACCAATCGCGGTTAATTAATAAGTGATCGATATATGACAAATGATAGTTTAAATTCTGTTTGCCAACCCGGATAATTTGGGTGTCGGGCGAGCCACCGCCTTCGGCCACGGTTATATAGCGTTTGTATATTTTTTCAGACACAATTAGCTCGGTCACTTCGCGGTTAAATTTGCCATCAAACCATTCTATAAGACGGCGCACCTCGGCGCGGTCTATCGCCGTGCCTCGAAATAGCGACACATGCGAGCTGCTGGTTTTCACTGTGGTTTCATCGAAATATTCGGCAATTGGCACAACGCCGCACAATACCACATTTTTACTCTCGACCAATACTGGCAAGTTTGCGGCTGGGTTTAAGGCTAAAAATTCGTCATTCCACGCCCATGGATGTTCTTCAAGCAATTCATAACGAATGTTATATTCGTCCAATGTCATACGCGCCCGGCGCGAAAATGGACAAAGTGGAAATTGCATAAGTTTCATCATTCGGGGGCGTGCTTTCTTAAATTTGAATTGTTTTGCTTCTAATATTCAAATCATATATGAAATTAATAATCATGTTAACAGTTTAAATCACTAAAACAGGCATTTATATGACGATAGAACAAATCATCATTCTTTCTCTCATTCAAGGTATTACTGAGTTTTTGCCAATCTCATCTTCTGGCCATTTGGCCATGTTGCCATTGCTAACCAATTGGCAAGACCAAGGGGTGATGAGCGATGTGGCGTTGCATTTTGGCTCGTTAATGGCGGTGATAATATATTTTTGGCGCGATATGAAAAAAATATTTTCTGGGTTTTTAGATATTTTTCGGCGGCAAAACAGCCAAAACCGCACATTGTTTTTATTGATAAGTTTAAGTACCATACCGGTATTTGTGGTTGGTTATATACTCAAATCAACCGGCATTGTAAATGACTTGCGTAGCCTCGAAGTGATTGCATGGGCAAATATTATATTTGCAGTGTTTTTATATATTTTTGACAAAATTGGCTCGCAGACCAAAGACCTGCAAGATTTTAGCGTTAAAGACGCTGTGATGATTGGCATTGCCCAATGTTTTGCCCTCATCCCCGGCTCTAGCCGCAGCGGCACAACCATGACGATGGCCCGCAAATTGGGTTATAAGCGAGATGAATCGGCCAGATTGTCGATGCTGATGGGCATTCCGATAATTTTAGGCGCATCACTATTATTGTTGCTGGATTTAAGCCAAGAGAGCGATGTGAGTGTACAGCTAGACGCCGTCATCATGGCCGGCCTGTCATTTGTGGTGGCGCTAGTGGCTATTTGGGGCTTAATGGCCATGCTCAAACGCGTAAGCATGCTACCATTTGTGGTCTATCGTTTGGTGTTGGGACTGGTTTTAATTGCATACATATATATGTGACGAGAGCCGGGGGAATTTCCGTCTGCCCCGGCATCCACACAACGTGATATTCAGAGAGCGCGTGTTCGGCCGTTCGAAGCCACTGCCAACTAACGCGCGGAGGCTGGAGCTTGGGCAGGAGCGCTACCCGGAGTTTGCTGAAAAGCTGTGACGTTGATATTTTGTGCTGGAGTTTCGGCGTCTGAACCAGCGGTTGAGGCTGCAAAGACGTAGACAGTTAGCGTTCCTGCCAGTGCTCTGGAAGTCTGCATTTATACGTTCGTGCGGCCTGTCGGCCTTCTCACTGTTGGCACTTGCGTGCGCAGTCACTTGCTCCGCAAGTGTCAGCTAGCCTCCGCGCGTTGGTCGGCAGCGGCTTCGAGCGGCCGCTTTCGCGCTCACTGAGATACAGGGGTGCTTGGGGGCAGATAGAAACTCAGAGCTGATCTATTCTTGCTTCAGCTCATGCAATCCGTAGTCGCCCATGGGGCGGAAATGTTGCAAATATGGCAGCATAGCTTCTTCGCAATCGGTGGCTTCGATGCCCAGGCCAGCCAATGTTAGACCGGCTTGTTTGGCTTCTTCGGTTACCAATTGGTCGGCTGACCATAATTTCAGTTCGCCTTTGGTGACCCAAGAATATGGCAAAAGGGTGCAAATAGAGGCGATAATATTGCTTAAAAAACGCGGCAGGCGAACCATTTTAATGTCACGGTCAATGGCGTTCAATGTGGTTTGCACAATTTCGCCCATGGTCATTTTGCGCGGCCCGCCAAGTTCAAAGGTTTTGCCCGCATGGTCGCCCTCTAGCATGGCCACCACTGCTTTGGCCACATCATTGACAAATACGGGTTCAAAGCTTTTGTCTAAATCGCTAAAAACCGGCACAAATTTACGGTTTAATTTGGCAAAATGGGCGTGCCGGTTAAACAATCTGTCTTCGGCGCCAAACACCAATGATGGCCGCACTATAATGGCATCGGCAAATGCGGCGGCTGCATTTTCTTCACCGTCAAAATTTGAGCTTAAATAACTATATTTATCATCGGCATTTTGTTTGGCTGCTACATTTAAAGTCGAAAAATGCACCAATTTCTTAACCCGGTGTTTGGTTGCCATTTCGGCCACAATTTTAGCCCCGACGGCATTAACAACACCAAATTTTTGTTTGCCGCTTGGGTCTAATATCCCGGCCAAATTAATCACATAATCGGCACCTTTTATGGCCGCGTCAATAGAGCTGGGGTAGCGGATATTGACCTGCACCGGAAACACTTGCCCAACATTGCCGTTGGTTTGCAAATGACCGGCTAAATCTGGCCGTCTGGTTGCCACCCGCACGCGGTAGCCAGCTTTGGCTAAACTTCTGGTTACATAACGTCCAATAAAGCCTGAACCACCGATTACGGTCACAATTTTATCTGTAGAATTGGTCATTGCCGCCTGCCTAATTTGGTTAGATAAATTCATATATTTTGGTTAATTATGTATATGGCTTGTTTAGAAGCAACTCAAGGCAAAACTAGAATATTTCTCGTGCTTAACCAATTTAGGTTTGAAGAATTGACATTAAGGCCTAAGATGCTAAACATCACGAACACGAATTAACACAGGTCATTATATGAGCCAAAAAATACATTTACACCAAGGCGATTTGCCGGATGATTTAGAATTTGGCACCATTGTGGCTGTCGATAGCGAAACAATGGGTTTAAACCCTTTGCGCGATAAATTATGTTTGGTGCAATTGTCATTTGGCGATGGCGTGGCGCATCTGGTGCAGCTTGATCGCAGCCGCTATGCTGCGCCCAATTTAGAACGGCTATTTAGCGACCCAAAAATTCTTAAAATATTCCATTTTGCGCGGTTTGATGTGGCGGTTATCAAACAATATCTAAATGTCGATTGCACGCCGATATATTGCACCAAAATTGCTTCTAAATTGGTGCGTACCTATACCAGTTATCATGGGCTAAAAGACCTGTGCCGCGAGCTGATTGGCGTCTCGCTCGACAAAGGCCAACAAAGCTCCGACTGGGGCGCTGAAACCTTGTCTGACGCTCAGCAAAGATATGCCGCCTCTGATGTATTATACCTGCACCAACTTATGGCAAAACTAGACGTTATGTTGGCACGCGAAAGCCGCACCGAGCTTGCCAAAAGTTGCTTTGATTTTATGGCCACCCGGGCAGAGCTAGATTTGCTCGGCTGGGGCGATCATGATATTTTTTCGCATAAAGGGCAGTAAGGCTCCCCATGGCACTGACACCAAGGTTGGAAATTCGACAAGGTCAATCTTTAGTGATGACCCCGCAATTGCAGCAAGCCATTAAGCTGTTGCAATTGTCTAACCTCGAGCTTACGTCACACATCGAAAGTGAATTAGAGCGCAACCCGTTGCTTGAAATTGACACTGGCGAGGCCGATGGGGTTGAAAATGATGACCTTTCGCCCAATGCCACCAATGATGCGCGGTTAGATGAAGATTCAAGCCAAAAAGACAGCTCTGAGGTAGAATTAAATTTAAGCGAGGAAATGCTGCCGACCCGCGAGGCTGGCAATTTAGATACCGAGTTTGACAATGTATATACCGATGAGGCGCGCGCCGACAAAGCCCAAAATGAAGAGCAATATACCAAACAGGCCGATGACAGTTGGGACAATGTGGCAGTCGGCGCCACCACCAGCACCCGCGAAGACCAATATGGCGGCACCGAAGCGTTGGAAAATTTAAACAGCGCCGAAATAACCCTTAAAGGCCATATTACCGATCAAATTAATTACACATTTTTAAACATTGTCGATAAAACCATAGCCTTGCATTTGGTTGATATGTTAGACGAAGGCGGCTATTTAAATGGCACAATAGACGGTGCGGCCGAACGGCTTGGCAGCTCGTCCGCAAAAATACTGCGTATATTAAAACAATTGCAAAAGTTAGAACCGGTCGGGGTTTTTGCCCGCAATGTCGCCGAATGTTTGGCTTTACAACTGGCCGAACTTGACCGTTTAGACCCGATGATGACATTATTTGTCGAAAATATACATCTTTTGGCCGAGCATAAATTAGATGAGTTGCAAACCATCACCGGCGCTGATGCCGAAGATTTGGCGCAAATGTTGGCCGAAATTAAGCAATTAAACCCCAAGCCGGGGCTTAAATATGGCACCGCCAACGCCCAAACGGTTATACCCGATATTTTTGTTCGGCAAAAAAAAGATGGCTCATGGCGCATAGAATTAAACAGTGCCAGCCTACCTAAAATTTTGGTCAACCAAAATTATTATGCCGACCTGCGCAAAACCGTAAATGACAAAACTGATATAGAGTTTTTAACCGAATGCCTGAGCAATGCCAATTGGCTGGTGCGCAGCTTGGAGCAACGCGCCACCACCATCCTTAAAGTCGCGACCGAAATTGTAAAACAACAAGATGGGTTTTTGGTTTATGGGGTCGAATATTTGCGGCCGCTTAATTTGAAAACCGTGGCTGACGCCGTTGAAATGCACGAATCGACCATTAGCCGAGTGACCAATCATAAATATATGATGACTGAGCGCGGTTTGTTTGAACTTAAATATTTCTTCAATTCATCTGTGCCTAGTGCCGATGGCGGTGAGGGCCATTCCTCCGAGGCGGTCAAAGCCCGCATTCAAAAACTTATCGATGATGAAGACCCAAAAAAGATTTTGTCTGATGACAAATTGGCCGGGTTATTAAAAGAAGTCGGCATCGACATTGCCCGGCGTACGGTTGCCAAATATCGCGAGGCGCTAAAATTACCGTCATCTATCAACCGCCGCAAACAAAAAAAGCATTTGCTCAGTTAGCCCCAAATTAATCTGCGTCAAGATAATCTGCTTCTGGGCAATTTACGCCGATATGTGGCTTGAAACATAATTAATTTCTGCAACTTTCTAAAGTTAACTATAATATTCAAAAATATCAGTTTTTTTTGAATATTTTTGCATTTCTTGCTTGCTCAACTGTTTATTTAGGGCTTACACTCAACATACAATTGGTGCTCGAGATAAAATTTTGCTGTCCATCTAGTTAAGTTTTTGCGAATTCTCTTGCGCCAATTGCTAAGGGTTAGGACTTCTTAATGTTAAGTATTCTGCGCGTTGTTAAAAACGATTGCAATTTAGCTCTACATATCCAGCGTTTGGCACGTTTGCCAATGTTTATGCACCGCCTACACATTTCGTTTACACAATATAATGGTATCTCTATCCACTCAATGGCTGCGGCCATTGGGTCTGGTAAAGCGCGTTCTGATACCTATATTTAGTAAGTCCGAAGCTTTCAAGCTTTATACCCCCCGCCGTTCAAATGGCCTGCCATTTGAACCGTTATAAACGCTCATTAAATATGAGCCGCATAAAAAGGAGTCGTTATGCAAATACAAGTTACAGGTAAACAAATGGATGTCGGCAGTGCCTTTGGTGAGCATATCACCAGCGTGGTCACTGACATTGTTTCAAAATATTTTGATGATGAACGCGCATCGGCGCATGTCACAATTATCAAAGAAGGCCGTACATTTACCACCGAATGTGCACTGCATTTAGACTCTGGCATGAATTTAAATTCACATTTTAAAGATGCGGATGCTTACACCAGCTTCGATGAAGCGGTCGAAAAACTCGACAAACGCTTAAGACGTTATAAAAGAAGGCTTAAAAACCATCATCAATCGAATTTGAACCCGATTAAAATGATGGAAGTTAAAGACATTATCATTGCTGCACATGATGACCATTTAGACGAACCAAGCGATTTATCGCCAGTTATTGTGGCCGAGACTACCACAAAAATCAGTGAATTATCGGTCGGTGAAGCGGTGATGCAAATGGATATCTCTGATTCTTCGTTTCTATTGTTTAAAAATGGTGGTAAAGAGGCCATAAATGTGGTTTATCGTCGCAACGATGGAAATATAGGCTGGATTAGCCCCAAAGATTAGCGGGCAGCCGTAATTTTAAAAAGTAAAACGGAGTTGAATGCAGATATTTTGTCTGCATTCTTAGTGACTGAATGGAAATATTGGATTTTCTGACATCAAGCAATGTATTTATTGATGTTAAAGCCAAAAGCAAAAAGCAAATTTTACAGTTTCTTAGTGACGAAGCGGCTAAAACTACAGATATCGATCAACGCGATATTTTTGATGCCTTGCTCGAGCGAGAACGCTTAGGTTCGACCGGCGTTGGCAAAGGCATTGCCATTCCGCATGCAAAATTCAAGGGCCTAACTAAAATTGTTGGCATGTTTGTGAAATTGCGCCACGAGGTGGAGTTTGACTCGATTGACGACAAACCTGTCGATTTGATTTTTTTACTCATGGTGCCAGAAAACGCTGGCGCTGACCATTTAACCGCTCTGGCGCGTATATCGCGGTTTATGCGCGATAGCCAAAATATCGAAGGCATACATGGGGCCGAAAATATCGACAGCCTCTACGCAGTATTAACCCAAATTAAAAATGCAAATGCTGCCTAAATCTAATACCAAATCATCCCCTATTTAAAGGAAATATCATGTCGCAAGAAATCACGAGTTTTTCTGTGGGGGTCGATGTGTTTTTCTTGCTGGTGGGCGCTATACTGGTATTTGCCATGCATGGCGGGTTTGCTTTTTTGGAGCTGGGCACGGTTCGGCATAAAAACCAAGTTAACGCTTTGGTCAAAATATTGGTCGATTTTGCGGTTTCAATCTTATTTTATTTCACCATTGGCTATTATATTTCCTATGGCGACCATTTCTTTGTCAACGCCGCTGTGCTTAGTGGCCAAACCGAAGGCTCAAATTTTGGCCCCCAAGGCTTAAGTCTGGTCAAATTCTTCTTTTTAGCGACTTTTGCAGCGGCCATTCCGGCAATTATTTCTGGCGGCATTGCCGAACGCGCCCGTTTTTGGCCACAGGTAATTGCCACTGCGGCAATTGTTGGCCTGTTCTACCCGTTGGTCGAAGGCATGTTTTGGAACGGTAATTATGGTGTACAGGCTTGGTTAGAGGTCACTTTTGGGGCTGCCTTTCACGATTTCGCTGGCTCGGCCATTGTCCATGCCTTTGGCGGTTGGTTGGCGCTTATTGCGGTTGTGCTCCTCGGGCCAAGGCTCGGTCGTTATGGCCGTAGCGGCAAGGTGATGGGCATATTGCCTTCGTCTATTCCATGGTTGGCGCTGGGCTCATGGTTGTTATGTATTGGTTGGTTTGGCTTTAACGTTATTTCTGCCGCTAGCACGGTGGCGGTGTCTGGTTTGGTGGCGATGAATTCACTTATGGCCATGGTCGGCGGCATTTTGGCCGCGCTAGTTGTTGGCAAAAATGACCCGGGTTTTATTCATAATGGGGCCTTGGCGGGTTTGGTCGCGGTTTGTGCGGGTTCTGATATTATGCACCCCGTTGGCTCACTTGTGGTCGGCGGTGTGGCCGGCGCTATATTTGTATATATGTTCCACATTTGCCAAAATAAATTTAAGATAGATGATGTATTGGGCGTTTGGCCATTACATGGCTTATGCGGCCTCTGGGGCGCGGTTGCGGCGGGTATTTTTGGCTTACAAGCTCTTGGCGGCCTTGGCGGGGTTAGCTTTATGGCGCAAATTATCGGCTCGCTCATTATCATCAGCATCGCTATGTTGTCTGGCCTTATCAGCTATGGCTTGCTCAAAAAACTGGTTGGCATTCGCTTAACTGATGAACAAGAATATAAGGGTGCAGACCTCAGCATTCATAAAATTAGCGCCACACCAGAATCTGACATTGTATAAAATCCAAGCCATCAGTGTATAAAATCTCTCGCCATCAAAGTTAACAAATTTGGCCTTTATCACTAAAATTTTAGCCATCTGTTCCATATTTGGGCAAAAATAACGTAATATCCTAGAGCTTTAACTTGCTCTTAACTCTGCTTTGATAGGTTAAAGTGTAGTTGTATGCCCCGTTTGGGGTTTTTATTGGTCGTTTCATTTTGTTCAGAGTGGTTATGAAACAGTATTTATTTGATAAATTGCCAGAAGGTCCGTTTACGAAAATTCGGGGGCTTATCGCTGGCATCACGCCAAAAATGTCTATCATAGACATGTCTATTGGCGAGCCTAAACATGGCATTCCAGATTTTGTCGCTCCGATCCTCAACCAACAGATGGCTGGTTTTGGCAAATACCCGGCCGCTTTGGGCATCGATGAACTGCGCAATGCCAATGCCAATTGGCTTAACCAACGCTTTGGTCTAAATGGTAAAGCCGATAAAGATAAGCATATCACCGTGCTCAATGGCACGCGCGAAGGCCTGTTTAACGCCACTTTATTAGCGTTAGATACTAAAAAAACCAACAAACCCATTGTTGCGATGCCCGACCCATTCTACCAAGTTTATGCGGCAGGCGGTTTGGCCGCACAGGCCGAATTGCTATTTTTGCCATGCGCAAAATCTAGCGGGTTCTTGCCCGACATCACCACCATTAAAGCCGAGCAATGGCAGCGTATGTGTGCTTTTTTCATCTGCTCACCATCAAACCCGCAAGGCGCATTTGCCGATGCCACTTATTTTGCCATGCTGATTGCCATGGCGCGGAAATATGATTTTTACATTTTTTCAGATGAATGTTACAGCGAAATTTATGCTGATGACCCGCCCATTAGCGCGCTAGACATTGCTGCACAAAATGGTGATTTTGAAAATGTCATCAGTTTTTTCTCGTTGTCCAAACGCTCAAGCCTACCGGGTTTGCGTTCAGGCTTTTGCGCTGGGGATGCAGGTTTTACCAAGCGGTTTAAAGCCATGCGCAACATTGCCGCGCCGCAAGTGCCTGCGCCATTGCAACATGTGGCGGTTAAAGCTTGGTCAGAAGAAAGCCATGTGGTTCAAAACCGCAAATTATACAACCAAAAATTTGACATAGCCGATAAAATCATCGGCACTATGTTTGATTATAAGCGGCCACAAGGCGGGTTTTTTCTGTGGCTGAATATGGCGCAATATGGCGGTGGCGAAATTTGCGCCCAACAAATTTGGCAACATTGCGGCATTAAATCTTTACCGGGCGGATATTTGTCGGTTCTGGCCAGCCAGAATGATGCGGCGGAAACCGCAAAAGACTATTTGCGCCTGGCCTTGGTTGGCAGCTTAGAGGACACGACAGAAGCGCTCACCCGCTTGGTCAATTATTACACCAATTTGGGGGCTAACAATGAGTGAAATTAGCGACAATGCCCAACGTGAAGCTTATGACAAATTGGCCGCAGACGTGCAAAATAGCCGACTTGGTGGTGGGCGCATCATTCCTAAATCTTTGCAACAATTTATGCTCAACCGGTTGTTTGAAATTATCGGCCTGCTGGCCATTGTCGGGGTTATTTTTGCGGCGGTGTCTATTTTGTCTTGGTCACCAGCTGACCCAAGCTTAAACCACGCGACATCCGATGCGGCGCAAAATAGTTTAGGCCTAACCGGCGCTTACCTGTCTGATTTTCTGATTCAGACATTTGGTGCGGCTGTGGTATTTTTGTTCATTCCAGTTGTTTTAATGGGTTGGAATTTAACCCGTCACCATATTGTGCAACGGCCGATATTGCGGGTTTTGGCATGGATTTTTGCCGGCTGTTTCTTGGCCGGGGCTTTGTCTGCATTGCCAATTTTGGGCGCATGGCCACTAGAAACTGGCTTGGGCGGCATTAGTGGCGAC
The DNA here is from genome assembly GCA_013214705.1 of Hyphomicrobiales bacterium. Classification (GTDB taxonomy): domain Bacteria; phylum Pseudomonadota; class Alphaproteobacteria; order Rhizobiales; family OSC116; genus OCS116. The sequence continues at coordinate 44,315 of JABSRZ010000005.1, read as the reverse complement.
GTCACAATTTCTATCATTGCCGATTTATTTGGTTCGTCAATCCATATCGCCTCGCGCAGTGCTGCGGCCATATTATTGGGTATATTGGGCGTAGGCCTTGGGCTTTATGCCTGCGGTTTGCGGTTTCGCGAAATGCTCTCCACGCTGACATTTATCAACGAAAACCGCATAGATTCTGGGGTGAGCATGGTTAAATCTGTCAAACATACATCTAGTTTGTTGGGTCGCAAATCGCTTAGCCTAGGGGCATATGTCGCCGGGCTTAAAGCCAAAAACAAACAACCGTTTCACCCAGATAAAAAACCTTGGAAGTCTAGCAACCACGGCGCGCCGCTGGAATATAAAAATTTGGCCGGGCAAAACACCACTGGGCACAATCCCACATCAAACAATGTAAATCGACCAGTAGCCAATAAGCTGCAAACAAATCAACAAATGGCCACAAATGGAGATGAAATCAACATGAAAACCACACCTCGCTTTCTATCCAAAGCTAAAAATGGCCAACAAAATCGACATGCGCTTAAAGCCAAAACCGGCCAGTTTATAAATAAAATCATGGCAGGCATTGGCCGCAACCCGCAGCCCAATGCCCAGCATATTGACCCAGTGTTTAACCCGCACGCCTTTGAGCCGATTGGCGCTGATGCGGTTCACAATGACATTTCGTTCATCCCAGAGCTCAACCAAGAAGTTAAAGCCCACTACCATGCCCAACAAAATAAATTAAATCAAACAACGGCTTACCAAGTGAATACAGCGCCGCAGATGCCAACCAACCGGCAGTCGCGGGCTGGGGTTGAAGTTGTCGGTTCGGCCGAAATGGGCGATTTTTATGATGGCCCCAATAGCTATGAAGATTATTGGCATGACGCAGATGCCATGCATAATGCCCCGCAACAACCACTGATGCAACAACCCATGCAAACCGCGCCAATGCCACACGCTCCCATGCCAGTATTTGATGCACCAGCGTTTGAGCATCCGGTATTTGACCCACACCCGGTTGATATGCAAGCCATGGCGCATGCGCCGCAAATTACACCACAAATTGCACCAGCAACCACTGCTGCGCCGCAATTGGCGCACCCAGCGTTTAATGCCAGCGCTGCTGAGCCAACGCCCAACCATTATACTGCCGCTGTGCAGCCACAAGCCGTTGAACCGCAGCCAGCAGAGCCGCAACATGTTACCACGCCAAATGTTGATGCCGGGCCAAAAAGCACCCAACCGTTTGACCTTAGTGCTCCACAAGTGGATGTTCGCAAAGGCCGTGTGGTCGAGCAAGTGTCAGCCACATTCACCCAAGCCGAACGGGTGTATGAATTGCCATCTATCGATTTGTTGGCGATGCCTTTGGAACGGGCGCAAAACCCATCGGTTTCAGAAAAAATATTAGCCGCCAATGCGCGGATATTAGAAAATGTACTGGCCGAGTTTAGAATTAATGGCGAAATTATGAATGTCCGCCCCGGCCCGGTGGTGACATTATATGAGCTAGAGCCAGCGCCGGGCGTGAAATCTGCCCGGGTGATTGGCTTGGCAGATGACATTGCGCGCTCTATGAGTGCGGTTTCAGCCCGCATCGCGGTTATTTCTGGCCGTAATATTATTGGCATCGAATTGCCAAACGACCATCGAGACATGGTTTTTTTGAATGAGATTATTTCAGCGGATGAATTTAAATCCGACAAATATAAACTGCCTATGGCATTGGGCAAAAGCATTGATGGCACACCGGTTGTGGTCGATCTGGCGCGGATGCCGCATTTGCTGATCGCTGGCACCACTGGCAGTGGTAAATCTGTCGGCATTAACAGTATGATATTGTCGATTTTATATAAAATGACGCCGGATAAATGCAAACTGATTATGGTCGACCCTAAAATGCTCGAACTTTCGGTTTATGATGGCATTCCGCATTTGCTCACGCCTGTAGTTACAGACCCTAAAAAGGCGGTTGTGGCGCTCAAATGGAGCGTGCGCGAAATGGAAAACCGCTATAAAAAAATGGCCAAAATGGGGGTTAGAAACATCGAAGGTTATAACGCGCGCATCAAAGCTGCGGCCGAAAAAGGTGAGCCATTAATGCGTACCGTGCAAACTGGTTTTGACCATGAAACCGGCAAACCGGTTTATGAACATGAGGCTTTGGAATATGAAGAATTGCCGTTCATCGTGATTGTGATTGATGAAATGGCCGATTTAATGATGGTGGCTGGCAAAGAAATTGAAACGGTTATCCAACGTTTGGCACAAATGGCGCGGGCAGCAGGCATTCATATGATTACCGCCACCCAACGGCCATCGGTGGATGTGATTACCGGCTCGATTAAGGCCAACTTCCCCACCCGGATATCGTTTCAGGTTACCAGCAAAATTGACAGCCGCACCATTTTAAACGAAATGGGCGCCGAACAATTGCTCGGCCAAGGCGATATGCTACATATGGCCGGCGGCGGGCGCATCAAGCGCGTGCACGGCGCGTTTGTGTCAGATGAAGAGGTCGAAAGCGTGGTCAACCATCTTAAGCGCCAAGGTGTGCCAGCATATATTGACGAAATCACGGTTGAACTTGACGACGAAAATGAAGTCGCCGCTGCCGATGGCGGCCCCGCCCCAACCACCGACGAAAATGGCAATGAATTGGAGTTATATGACCAAGCCGTGGCCATTGTCGCGCGCGATAAAAAGGCTTCAACCAGCTACATCCAACGCAAATTGTCTATCGGTTATAACCGCGCCGCCACCATTATTGAGCGGATGGAAGATGAAGGTGTAGTCGGGCCGGCTAACCATGCAGGCAAACGCGATATTTTAATCGGCGATCTCTCAGATTTTTGAATGTATTAGATATCAAAAACTAGTTGGCTTTAAAATGTTTGGATAGTTTTAAGCCTTGGGCCTGATAATTTGATGTGGTTAGCTGGCCGTATAATTCGGTGGGCGCATCGGTCAATCGCTCATAGACCAACCGGCCAATTATTTGCCCATCTTCCAATATAAACGGCACATCATGGCTGCGCATTTCTAACACCCCACGGCTGCCATGCCCGCCGGCGGCATCATGGCCAAAACCGGGGTCAAAAAACCCGGCATAATGCACTCTAAATTCGCCAACAAGTGTATTATATGGTATCATTTCGGCGGCGTAATGAGGCGGCACATGCACCGCTTCTTTCGAGGCCAATATATAAAATTGGTCGGGGTCTAACACCAAGCTCCGGCTGTCATTGGCATATATAGCTTCCCAAAAATCGGCAATTTTAAGCCCAGCTTTTTTATCGACATCAATTAAACCGGCGTGGCGTTTGGCACGGTAACCGACTAGATTTTTGCCACCATTATTACCGTTGCCATCGGCGATGCCTTTTAAATCGACTCGAAACGCGATGCCATTATCAATGTTAATTTCAAAATTGCTATCAGCTGGCATTTGCACCAAGTTAAATTCTTCATGCAGGCGCTTTAGCTCGGTATCATTATGGCTGCCAGAGCCTAACCGAAACCTAATTTGCGACAATCTAGAGCCGGTGCGGGCTAAAATAGGAAATGTGCGCGGGCTAATTTCGGCGTATAACTGGCCATCATAACCAGCCGGAATTTTATCAAACTCTTCGCCAAAGTCGGTGATCACCCGGGTGAAAACATCTATCCGACCGGTCGAACTTTTGGGGTTTGTCATGGCGGCTATATTGCGCGGTAATCTTAGGCTTTCGAGCAATGGCACTATGTAGACGCAATTTGTTTCAAGCACCGCGCCATCGCTTAAATCCATCTGATGCAATGACAATTCGCCCAATCTTTGATCGACCGATTTATGCGCGCCGGGCAAAAAACTAGCCTGCACCCGATAGGCCATTTTACCAAGCCGCAAATCTAATGATGCGGGCTGAATCTGGTCGGCATCAAGTGGTTTATCGAGTATAATCACGCCCTCGGCCACCAAAGCTTTGATGCTATGGGCAGGCAAAATGCCGGTTGTGTGCGGCAAAAATATATTTTCATTTTGGCTCATATATATGGTCTATCCGATTGGCAAAATACATTCAAGTTGAAACAGGTTGACCATGGCTAGGCTAGGGTATAAGTTGCCACTATTCGGTGGAATTTGCGACTGCTTGCGCCACCCTGAGGTTTACAATAACCTCTTAATTAAATGCTAAAGGGTCTTGGCTGCGGTCACTCCCCTAAAATTATAAGAGACAGTTATGAGTGAAAAACGACGTAATGCTAAATATGGTGCCCAAACAAATTTAATTCATGGTGGCACACAACGTTCGCAATTTGGTGAAACCTCCGAAGCTATTTTTATGAATAGCGGCTACACTTATGAAAGTGCCGCCACCGCCGAATTGCGCTTTAAGGGCGAGGCCGAAGGGTTTATTTACACCCGCTTTGGCAACCCGACCACCAAAATGTTCGAAGACCGCTTAGCCTTGCTCGATGGGGCAGAATATTGCTACGCCACCGCCACCGGCATGGCGGCGGCCAATACGTCTTTATTCTCGATATTAAAAGCTGGTGACCATATTGTGGCCGGCCGCGCTATGTTTGGCTCTAATGTTTATATTGCCGATGATTTATTGCCACGTTTCGGGGTCTCATCGACCATTGTCGATGGCCGCGATATAGACGCTTGGCAGCAAGCCATACGCCCCAATACCAAAGTGTTTTTGCTAGAAACGCCCACTAACCCGGGCATAGAATTGGTCGACATTGCAGCGGTATCAAAACTTTGTAAGGCCAATGGCATAATATTAATTGTCGACAATGTTTTTGCCACACCCATTTTGCAAGAGCCGTTTAAGCTTGGTGCCGACATTGTATTTTACAGCGCCACCAAATTAATAGATGGCCAAGGCCGCGCGATGGCCGGGGCGGTTTTGTGTAATGATGAAGAGATTGCCGCCCAAGTGCTCACTTATATACGGCAAACCGGGCCATCTTGCTCACCATTTAACGCCTGGATTATGCTAAAAGGCCTAGAAACGCTAGATTTAAGGGTTAGACAACAAACCTTAAATGCCGAAAAAGTGGCCGATTTTTTATATGGCCGCAAACATGTCAGCAAAATGCTTTACCCGACCCATAAAAGCCACCCACAATATGAGCTGGCCAAACAACAAATGACCGGCGGCGGCAATATGCTGGCCATCGAGATTGCTGGCGGCAAAGACCAAGCGTTTAAATTTTGCAACGCCTTAGAATTGGTACTCTACAGTAATAATTTGGGCGATACCAAAAGCCTGATTTGCCACCCTGCTACCACCACTCATCAACGGTTAGATGAGGAGTTTAGGCAAAAATTGGGCATAACCTCTGGCTTGTTGCGCTTAAATGTCGGGCTTGAGAATGTCGAAGATGTGATTGCCGATTTGGAGCAAGCGCTTGCACAGCTATGATAAGGCTGTTAAATTGCAGCCAAGAGTTTAGATTTGCAATTTATAATGAGGCAATCATTTGAATTTTCGTCCGCTTTTATTGGTCATCGGCCTGTTCTCATTTATGTTTGGCCTCATGATGCTGCTGCCAGCATTTGTCGATATTTTTGCCGGCAATGACGATTGGACGGTATTTGTCGCCTCGTCATTTCTCACCTGTTTTATCGGCGGCGGTTTAATTATTGCTGGCTGGGGCAACCAAGCGCCATTGCGGGTGCGCGAGGCGTTTTTATTGGTGGCGGTTATCTGGGTCAGCATGCCATTATTTGGCTCTATCCCGTTTATGTTCAGCGCCGAAGCCGCGAGCTTTACCAACGCCTATTTTGAAGCCATGTCAGGCATCACCACCACCGGTGCCACCATAATTTCCGATTTGGAAGCCACATCACCGGGCATATTATTATGGCGCGGTATATTGCAATGGCTGGGCGGCATTGGTATTTTGGTCATGGCCATTTCTATTTCGCCAATGTTGCAAATTGGCGGTATGCAGCTATTTCGGATGGAATTTACCGACAATATCGATGGCGCCGCCCCGCGCATCGCCGAAATTTCTGGCTCTATCACGGTTATATATTTGAGCCTCACATTTTTATGTTTCTTGGCCTATTACCTGTTTGGTATGAATATGTTCGATGCCGTTGTGCACAGTTTAACCACTGTCGCCACCGGCGGTATGGCCACCCATAATGACTCCATTGGCTATTTTAACAACCCCGCCATCGAATATGTTGGGGTGGTATTTATGATATTGGCTAGCTTGCCATTTTTGCTATATTCGCAATATATGCGGGGCAACCGCTGGGCCCTATTTAAAGACACACAAGTTAGATGGTTTTTAGCTACCTTGTTGATATTCATCGTTATTATGTCGGTATATCAATTTTCACAAGGCAATCGAGATTTAGAAAGCATCATCCGTTTCAGTGCGTTTAATGTCACCTCTATTATGACCGGCACCGGTTATGCCACGCTTGATTACACGGTGTGGGGGGTGTTTGCAAGTGTATTTTTCTTCTTCATCATGTTTGTTGGTGGTTGCGCCGGGTCTACCAGTTGCGGCATAAAAATATTCCGTTTTCAGGTTATTTTTCAAAATATGAAAATGCACATTGCCCAAATGTTACACCCCAATGGAGTGTTTATTCCGCGCTATAATGGCCATAAAATAGATGACAAAATTTCGGCCTCGGTGATGGGATTTTTTGCCGTGTTTATATTTAGTTTTGCCGCCATTGCGGTTATTTTGAGTTTTTTGGGCTTAGATGACATCACCGCCATTTCAGGCGCGGCCTCGGCCATGGCCAATGTCGGCCCAGGTTTAGGCGAAATTATCGGCCCGTCTGGCAATTACGCCCCCCTGCCAGATTCAGCAAAATGGGTACTAAGCGCCGCCATGCTACTAGGCCGGCTAGAAATTTTCACCATCTTGGTGTTGTTCACGCCGCGATTTTGGAAGTATTAGAAATAGACTCGGAATCTCGTTCCACCACCGCATCCACACAACGTGCCATTCAGCGAGCGCGAGAGCGGCCGTTCGAAGCCGCTGCCAGCGAACGCGCGGAGGCTAGAGAGGCAAAGCCGAACGTATAGATGAGAGTACCCGAGTATAGGCAGGAGCGCTAACTGTCTATGTCTTTACAGCCTCAACCACTGGCTCATCATCTAAAACTCCAGCACAAAATTTCCGCATCACAGCCTCTCTGCAAACTCAGGGTCTCGCTCCTGCCCAAGCTCTGGAAGTCTGCATTTATACGTTCTTTCGGCTTCGCCTCCTTCACTGTTAGCACTTGCGTGCGCAGCCCCTTGCTCCGCAAGTGTCAGCTAGCCTCCGCGCGTTGGCCACACAGAATGCCTCTCGGCTTCTGGGCGCACTCGTCGAATCACCGGGATTCTTGGGGGCAGCCAGAAACTCAACACAAATTTGCAGGAGTTCCCCCCGAACCAACGAAGTTGGTGAGATGGCCATTGAGGCCCGCCCGTTAGGGCGTAAGCAAGCACGCCGGAGGTGTGCGCCCGCAGGTAAGCCTAAAAGACAAAATCTGCTAATATTGGTGCATGGTCAGACGGGGCTTCCCAGCTACGGGGTGCAAGCGCAATTTCCATGCCTTTATGTTTGTCTGCCAAAGGTTGGCTCACCCATATATGGTCTAGACGTCGGCCCTTGTTAGATTGGGTCCAGTCTTTTGAGCGGTAACTCCACCATGAATATAATTTTTCGCTAGTGGGCACATATTCGCGCACCATGTCTTGCCAGTTTAAACTGTCTTGCAACTTTTTAAGCAATTCAACTTCATAGGGCGTATGGCTGACCACTTTTAGCAATTGCTTGTGCGACCAAACGTCGTTTTCATGCGGTGCAATGTTTAAATCGCCGACCATAATGGCGCTGCTATCATTGTCTATTTTGGTAAATAATTCGGTCATCTCGCCCAAAAAATCTACCTTATGTTTAAACTTTTCATTGGTATCTATATCGGCAACATCGCCGCCTGCGGGCACATAAAAATTGTGCACCGTCACTTCGCCAGATGTCGGCGTGTCAAAACTTATGGCAATATGCCGGGCATCGCCCTTGTTGCAAAATTCTATTTTCTCAACTTTGGTCAACGGTATTTTTGAAAATGTTGCCACCCCATGATAGGCCTTCATGCCGTTAATTTCGACATGTTCAAACCCCATGGCCTTAATGGCCTTAAATGGAAACGCGTCATCATGCACTTTGGTTTCTTGCAGGCATAAAATGTCGGGCTTATATTCATTAACAAATCTTTCGACACTCTCAATGCGGCGGCGTACAGAGTTAATATTCCAAGTGGCAATGCGAATTTTCATATTTACAATATCCCTAAACTTACTTAAAAAACAGCCAAACTATCGCCCGAAAAACCGAGCGGCCAATGGCCTGAAGCATATAGCTTTATGCGCAGAATAAAAGGGTGATATTCGTCATCGCCAAAGGTTTTTGCCAAAATATAAGTGTGGCAAGCTTGCATGGCGCTGCCCATCATCAGGTTTTTAAGCTGGCTATCTTCTAGCTCCCATACGGCGAATATTTCGGTGATATGGTCATCAATATGCTGGTTTAATGCGGCCGCTAGAAATTGGAATAAAAACTCCATCGCGGGTTCGGTCAATTGTTCAGCGGCTCTAAATGTGAGGCCGGCGCGCATGGCTTCCTCGGCTTCCCAAGCGCCAGTTTGGTAATTATTGGTCTCCATTACCGGAAACACCTCATCCCAATCTTGCACTATATGTAAGTCAGAATAATTAAAACCCAAAAAGTCCATATAATCTTGAGCAACTTGCTTGGTTTCGGCATCAAGCTTATCACCAACATGGTGAAACCAATCGATCCGCTTCAGCGTGGCAATGGCCTTGCTGACCTCATTCATTATGGGCAATTCATTCAGCATTTCGGCATATTCTGCCTGCTGTGCCGCCTCGTCTTCGTTAGACGTATATTCAGAAAAATCTTTCATGCTTCAAACCTAATTTTTATGTTGCCTCTATTTAGCTTTTTTACGCACAAACAGCAAATAAATTGACAAAATCAATATGGTCACCAAAATTAACAGGCTCGACACGGCGTTAATTTCGGGGTTCACGCCAAACCGAATTTTCGAAAATATCAACATCGGCAAGGTTTTTGCTCCCGGGCCGGAGACAAAGCTGGCGACAATTAAATCATCCAAACTTAGCATAAAACTTAGCAACCAACCGCTGGCCAATGCCGGTCGCAATAGGGGCAAGGTTATGCGCCAAAATATGGTGAAGGCGCTCGCGCCCAAGTCGGCCGCGGCTTCATCTAACTCTTGTAAATTGCGGTTTAAACTGGCTAAAATTATAATGGTCACATAGCCTAGAGCCAAAGTTATATGGGCAATTGATATGGTCAAACTGCCGCGTATGCTGGGCAGGCCGAGCAAATCATGGCTGGCGATAAATAATAATAGCAGGCACAGGCCGAGTATAATTTCGGGCAATATTATCGGCACGGCCAACAGGCCAACAAATAAAGTGCGGCCTCTAAATTGGCTATAGCGATGCAACACCATGCCAGCGCATAAGCCAATTAACACCGAGAAACTAGCCGAGATGGCGGCAATTTTAAAACTCAATAAAGCCGCGCCAATCAGCTCGGCATCTTGCCACAAAGCCGCATACCAGCGGGTCGAGAAATGGGTGAATAACATCACCCGGTCGCTGTCATTAAAGCTATAGGCAATTAGCACCAATATGGGCAAATATAAAAATGCATAACCAAATATAAGTGAGAATTTTAGTTTTTTCATACCAAATCCTGCCATTTTTGTGATTTTCTGGTGAATTTGTTTAAGATCAGCAACGGCAATGCAAACAATATAAGCAATATCAGGGCAATGGCGGATGCGGTTGGCCAATCGCGATTGTTAAAAAACTCTATCCAGATTAATTTGCCAATTAAAAGGCTATCTGAACCACCCAAAAGGTCGGGTATAACAAATTCGCCGGTGGCAGGAATGAATACCAAAATTATTCCGGCAATGATTGACGGGTAGATAAGCGGCAAAATGACTCTAAAAAATATAGTCAACGGTTTGGCTCCCAAATCTTCTGCCGCCTCGACCAAGGCATAATCGAGTTTTTTAAGCCCGGCGAATAAGGGCAAAATCATGAATGGCAAATAGCTATATACAATGCCAATTAGCACCGCAAACTGGCTATAAAGCATCGGCAATGGATCATTTATCAGGCCAAAATATAGTAAAATTTGGTTGATAAACCCGTCGTTGCGCAACAATATCTTCCAGCTATAAACCCGAATTAAAAAACTGGTCCAAAATGGCAATATGACCAAGATTAGAAAGATATTTTGCCATTTGTTTGGCATTTTTATCATGGCCAACACCATGGGCAGCGCAATCAACAAAGTGCAGCTGGTGGCGATGGTGGCCAGCGTTAGCGATTGCAGCAATGCGCCAATATAATAATTATCTTCGATTAACAATGCATAGGAAAAAAAGCTTATATTCAGCTCTGGCAGTAACCCCTCCCCCCAGTTTAACAATGCGGTAAATGGCGGCTGGGCCAAAATGGCCTCGGCAAAACTCATTTTTAGTATCAGCATCAATGGCAAAAATAAAAACACCGCCAGCCATAAGCTCGGCACACCCAACAGCACGCCTTTAAACCAATTTATTTTGTTAGATAATGGTTTTTTCATCGCTTAATCCATTAAAAACATCATATGTTTCACCTGCCAAGAAATGCTAATCTCTTGATCCCAACTTATATCAGCCTGCGCGCTGCTGACCATGCAGGTTTGGCCGCTGTTTAGTTTTAGGCGGTATACTGAATTCTCGCCCCGAAAAGCCACATCTTCAACCCGGGCTTTGGCTTGCAACATATCATCCGCAAGCTTAACCTCTGTACCACGAGGGTGCATATTTATATATTCTGGCCGGATGGCAAATTCCATTTTTTGGCCAATTTTGGTATTGCTAAAGCGGTTTAATATCGCATGAGCGGTGCCAAATTCAGTGTCAATGGCGATCGGTTGAGATTCGACATTTATAGCTTTAATTCTGGCGCTAAAAAAATTGGCCGCGCCAATAAAATTAGCCACAAAATGGTTTTTGGGTTGGTTGTAAATTTGCTGAGGTTCGCCAATTTGTTCAATCTTCCCGGCCTGCATCACCCCAATGCGGGTCGATAATGCCATGGCTTCTTTTTGGTCATGGGTCACCACCATCATGGTTAGGCCCAATTGTTCTTGCAATGCCACCAATTCAAATTGGGTTTGCTCGCGTAATTTATTGTCCAATGCCGCCATCGGCTCATCTAACAAGATAAATTCTGGTTGTTTTATCAGGCAGCGCGCCAAGGCCACCCGTTGGCGCTGCCCGCCCGAAAGTTGCTGGGGTTTGCGGTTGGCAAAGTCATCCAATTGCACCAAATGGATGTAATGCGCCACCCGTTCGGCTATTTCGGCCTTGGATAGTTTTTCCTGCTCCAACCCAAATGATATGTTTTTGCGCACATTCATATGTGGAAACAAAGCGTAAGATTGAAACATCATATTTATCGGCCGGCGGTTGGCGGCTAAGTTTAATATGCTGGTGCCATTAATGATTATATCGCCTTGGTCGGGCTGTTCAAACCCGGCTAAAACCCTTAATAAAGTGGTTTTGCCGCTGCCACTGCCGCCCAAAAGACCAAAAAACTCGCCTTTATATATGTCGATAGACACATCATCCAAAACCGTTATGCCATCATATTTTTTGCTAATATTTTTAATTTGAATGAAAGGTGTTTCGGTTTTTTGCGCCCATGGTTTGCGGTCGGCGGCTATGTTTACCTGCGCTTCGCTCATCCGCATATAGCCTTTCATTAGGTTTTAGCGTTTTTAGATCATAGGGTTAGGCAAAAAATCGATTGCCTAGCCCTGTGATTATGGTTATCGGATGGGGGGTTAACTTCCAGCTTTAAGCCTTGCCCACGCTTTGTTTCTGGCGCGTGCGGTTGCGGCATCACCCGGCTTGTCAATAAACAAGTTGGCTTTGATTTTTTCCGTCGGATATACCGAAACATTGTTTTTAATCTCGTCTAAAATCATCGGCATTGAGCTTGGTATCGCATTGGCATACCAAATTTCATTGCTGTTGGCGGCGGCAATTTTGGCATCCATTGTATAGTCCAAAAACTTGTGAGCCGCGTCTATATTTTTTGCATCATTGGGTATGCCAAAAACGTCAAACCAAATGGTCGAGCCTTCTTTGGGAATGTAATAATCTATTTTCACCCCATTGCCAGCATCGGCAGCGTCATTTAACGCTTGGAACATATCGCCAGACCAGCCAATGGCCAAACAAATTTCGCCGGTTGCCAAATCGTCAACTTGTTGCGAGGAATGGAAATAACGCACATATGGCCGGATGCTTTTCCACAAGTCTATCGCCGCATCCATATCGGCCTCGGCGCCACTATGTGGGTCTAAGCCTAAATAATTTTGCGCAATCTCAAAGTTTTCGCTCGGCGCATCAATTATGGCCACGCCGCAATCGGCAAATTTGGCGATCACTTCGGGCTTGAATATCATGTCCCAACTGTCTAACGGCGCGTCGGGCATGCGTTGTTTAATCTTGTCAATATTATAAGCGATGCCTGTTGTGCCCCATAAATACGGAATGGCATATTTATTACCCGGGTCATGTTTGGCCAATAGTTGCATAATTTCGGGGTCTAAATTGGCATAGTTTTTAAGTTTGCTTTTGTCCAAGGGCATAAAAACCCCGGCTTGAATTTGCATTTCCATAAAACTTGCGGTCGGCACAACGAGGTCATAACCAGTTTGGCCGCCCAATAATTTGCCTTCTAGCACTTCATTGCTATCAAACACATCATAGGTGGTCTCAATGCCGGTTAAGGCATCAAAATTGGCTATCGTATCGGGTGCGATATAATCTGACCAATTGTATATATTCAGCTTATTTTCACTGGCCATCGCCCCATTGGCAGATACGCTAATGGCAAGGCAAATCAAAGTGGTTTTTATAGCTGAATAAGTTTTCATTTGGTCATCTTTCTTCTATAGGTTGACAAGTGACCTATATAAGAAATGCCGCATGACATCAATATTTATCTAGCGCTTTTCAATAACCCAGCGCAAGTCAATATCTATGGAGGGCGAATTTATCGCCTGGCACATGCTTATTCACCTCTAAATTGGTTATATGTATGGTGGTTTGGCGGCCTTGTGGGTCGGTTATGGTCCAGCTTTTAAGCTGCAAATCATCACCGCCAAAAACCATGGTCAACACGCCTTTGGCTTCGCTGGTTTTGTCGGCCATCGAAATCATCAAATTGCCGGGTTCATAAAAAAAGTCAACCACATCGGTTTTTTTCATAATGTCTGGGTCGTCAGATAATATAAAGCTTAATGGCGTTTCAGATAGCGGGTATCGATCGGCCGTTTGTTTAATTTTTTGGTCAATTACTCCAACCCAGAGGCCATCGGCAATGATTAGTAATTTTTCCGGCGCCGCATATTCAAAGCGCATAAACCCGGGACGTCTTATCCAAAATTCACCTTCGGACTGGCCACCATTTGGCGCCACTTGCACAAAATGCCCTTGCATGGTGCCAAAGCTTTTTAAATAAGCGCTGACGCTATTTATGGTGGCAATTTGGTCATCGCGCAATTGCATGCTGTTGGCAAAAGCGGAGCTAAAACTAACCAAAATTAAAATAACTGCCACTAAAAATCTAATACCCATTCAATAACCCTAATTGCTGATTCGATGGTTAGAAACTAACGGACTTCTATGGCCAAATAAAGGCTTATTCTCTGGCCGATTAAACGTTCACTAAAGGCTTTAACTAACTATGGTTGGCATAGATTGAATTAGCTAAATGTTTGGCCTTTGCCGATAAAAAACCCGCGTTGAAAATCGGCCATGCCACTAACGCCTTTGCCAGCGCGTTGCAAGCGGGTGATTTTTAGCCCGCCGATGCCACATGCTACGCTAAGTTCATCATCTAAAACTTCGCCAGCATTGCCATTTGCGTCAAGCAATTGGGTTTGCAATATTTTGATGCGTACTGGTTTGCCATCCTTAACAAATTCGCACCATGCCCCCGGAAAAGGCGACAGGCCACGTATATGGTCATGCAGCTTTGCGGCTGGCAATTGCCAATTAATTTTGGCTTCGGCTTTGTCGATTTTTTTGGCATAGCACGCGCCATCTTGGGCTTGTGGGGTTGCAGTATTTCCGCCCCATTCGATGGCCGAAATGGCCCGCGCCATTAAGTTGGCACCAATAGGAGCCATTTCGTCATGCAGTTCACCGGCGGTCATATTTGGCTGTATCTGGATGGTTTCGATCAGGCAAATGTCGCCAGTGTCTAAGCCCTCATCCATCTGCATCACCATCACGCCGGTTTGCGCATCGCCGGCCATTATAGCGCGTTGAATCGGCGCCGCGCCGCGCCACCGTGGCAATAGAGAGGCGTGTAAATTTAAACAACCATGTTTCGGAGCGTCTAATACCGGCTTGGGCAATAACAGGCCATAGGCCACCACCACTGCAATATCGGCATTATGGTTGGCAAACACCTCTATGTCGGCGGGGTTTTTAAAATTAAGCGGGGTGTATACGTTCAGCCCCATATCATCAGCAAAGTCATGCACTGCGGTTTTGCGCACCGTTTTGCCGCGCCCAGCGGGTCTAGGTGGTTGGCAATATACCGCCACAATATCATGGCCTTGGGCTATTAGTTCGCCCAAAGTGTTAACCGCAATGTCGGGCGTGCCCATAAAAATAATGTTCAAAACTTTCTCCACTTCGTTACGAATGTTTTGCTTTTTTTGCTTAACACTGCGTGCGCAAACTCCGTTTGCTTGCTACGCCCTAACGGGCGGGCCTCAATGGCCAAGTTCGCCAACGGGTTGGCTCGCCTTTTTTTCCTATTAAAGTCTGATCACATGGTTTCGGATTTTAGTTTTTTGTATTTTTTCATGGCGATGCCGCGTTTTAGGCGGGAAATGTGGTCGATGAATAATACGCCGTTTAGGTGGTCTACCTCGTGTTGTATGCAGGTTGCTAGGAGTTCGGTGCAGTGCATTTCTTGGGCTTGGCCATTATAATCCAAAAAAGTCACTTTGCATTCGGCGGGGCGGGTTACATTTTCGTAGATGCCGGGTATGGATAGGCAACCTTCTTCATATTCGGCTTGTTCTTCGCTCACCCAAGTTATTTCTGGGTTGATAAAAAACATGGGTTGTTTTTCGTCTTCTTCGGCATCGCGTATGCAATCTAGCACCACAATGCGTTGGGTAATGCCCACTTGGCAGGCGGCTAGGCCGATGCCGGGGGCATCATACATAGTGTCTAACATATCATCCATCAACTTGCGCACAGCATCATCGACAGTGGCAACGGGCGCGCAAATGGTTCTTAAAACATCATTTATATGTTTCACAATGGGCAAAATTGTCATTCAATAGCTCTTTCTTATCTGTGCTATCACTCAATAGTCAAAACTGCTTGGGTCGTCAATAATTAACTAACTATGTACTAGTTTTGTTCTTTTATATGTGCTAGCAATGAACTCAAATATCAATAATGGCCAGTCGTTTAAAAGCCATAACGAGAGTGGAAAAAGCCATCACCGCTAGTTTCGAATTATTCGCCTTATTGGGCTTTGGGTTTTTGGTTTTGCTTATGTTGCTGGCCATGTGGTTATCTGGCCGCCACACTAAAAATAATCAAAAAATACAAATAGAGCTTGAGCGGGTGCGGTTTGAGCATGACGTCGCTAGGTTTGAGGCCGAAAAAGACAAAAATTTACAACTCGAAAACCGAATGATGGATTTAATCAAAACCAATGCTGAACTTTCGGGCAAAATTAAGAATTTGGGCGACATTCAAGCCCATCAACAATCTGGCTTGGCCCGCACACTTAATGAGCGGCTCGACAAGCTTGGGCATAATGTCGGTCAAAGCCTGACTCAAAACCAAAAAACCACTTTCGAAAGCCTCACCCACATAAATTCACGGCTGTCGCTGATAGACAATGCACAAAAAAACATCACCGACTTGTCTTCGCATGTGGTTGATTTGCAAAATATATTGCGCAACAAACAAGCGCGCGGGGCTTTTGGCCAAGGCCAAATGGAGGCAATTATAGCCGATGGCCTGCCCAGAACCGCCTATGAATTTCAAGCCACGTTAAGCAATGGCAAGCGTCCGGATTGCCTGATTATCCTACCCAACCAAGCGGCGAAAATCGTTATTGATGCCAAATTCCCACTCGAAGGCTTTAGAGCTTGGCAAGAGGCGCGTAATGAGCAAGAGGCCAAAATTGCCAAAGCCCAGGTGCGCACCAGCGTTAAAAAACATATTAATGACATAGCTGAGAAATATTTCATCACCGGCGAAACCCAAGACACCGCCATTATGTTTGTGCCGAGTGAATATATATTTGTCGAAATTCACGAGAATTTCGATGATTTAATTCAAGAGAGCCACCGCAAACGGGTGTTTATTGCCTCGCCAAACATGCTTATGTTGGCCATTCAAACCATTCAGTCGATTTTAAAAGACGCCAAAATGCGCGAGCAAGCGCATTTAATTCAAAATGAAGTTGGCAAGATGATGGATGACGTGCGTCGGCTCGACACCAGAGTGGCCAACCTATCTAAACATTTCGCCATGGTCGAAAAAGACGTTATGGCCATTCAAACTTCGACCACAAAAATCATCAAAAAAGGCCAACGCATTGATAGTTTGGAGCTAAGAGAAACCATCAGCGCTGAGGCAGATGACCAGCAGATTGAGCTAGATGATGTCGATGCGCCGCCAGCGCAAACCAGCCTTAGTCAATTTAACCATCAAGACAATTTCAACGATCAAGACAATGTTAACGATGTTTAGATTTTATCTTCATCCGATGGCCACCTTCATACAAATTTAACCTATCTATAAGACTTCAACTTTATACTTGGCCGGTAAAACGCCTATTGGTAAAGGAGTGTTTCGGGTTGACCCTGTCTCATATATTTGTAAAATTTCTACGCTGTGATAAAGCCAGCAGTGCCATTGAATTTGCACTGGTTGCGCCGATGTTTTTGGCAGTGGTTTTTTCTATTTTCGAAGTTGGTTATGTATTCTTGACCGATTTGGCGATGGAATCCTCGCTGGCCAATGCGGCGAGGCTTATTCGCACCGGCCAAGTCAGCGGCACAATGAATGCCGCACAATTTAAAACCATCATTTGCGACAATACTTTCAACTTAGTCAATTGCGATAAAATTAATGTCGAGGTCGATGTTTTTGGCGATTTTGAGTCAGGTACAAATTTACCATCTCTATTTGATGACGACGGAAAATTAGTTAACAATCAAGTGTTTAAAGCCGGTAGCCGCGATAGCATCATCGTGGCACGCACAACCTATCTGTATAACATTATCAACCCATTTGGCAATGTGGTGCAACTGTCAAATTATGGCGACAACCAATATTTGCAAGTGCATGTTGTGGCCTTTAAAAACGAACCATTTTAACGAAGGGGCTTAAATATGAAAAAATTACTCAGCAAATTTAAGCCGTTTTTGCGCGACCAATCTGGCGTGGCGAGCATAGAATTCACCATTATATTCCCCGTACTCATCACCTTGTTTTTTGGTTGCATCGAGCTTTATGGCCACATTCATGCGGTGCGCAAACTCGGCAACATCACCTCTAGCATTGCCGACATTGTGGCGCAATCTAGCTCCATTAGTACCGCTCAGTTAAACGCCTTGCACCCGTTGGTCAAAACCTTGGTCGCGCCGCTAGATTCAACTGAAATTCGCTATCGTATATCGAGCGTTCGCCAAGGCAATGCCGGGGACACCCCCAAACTTATTTGGCAACATATTAATGGCAGTAAAAATGCCGAGGGCAAGATTATCGTTGGCGGTGCCGAATATGAAGGCGCACCATGTGGCGATTTCACCGCCACTGAGGGCAAAGAATTCCCCGAAAATCAAGATAGTATTTTTGTAACTGTCGAATTTACCTATAGTTCACCCTTTGGCAAATATCTGGCTGGCACCGTTGAATATAGCGATAGTATGATCGCCATTCCGCGCAGCACTAAAACCGTTAGTTTGTCAGATAAAACCGCGTGCATATAGTTTGAAATTGCCTATAAATGGTTTACAGCCAGAACATTTTAAGTAATAATACGGTTGCGAAACGATTTTTTAATTTACAGTTTTAATAGAATGGCCGCCTCCACATGAACAATAGAGACGCATTAGAATTATGGCATGATGTGGTGATGGATCAAGTGTCTAGCGGCGCGCATGACCTATCAATGCGCCAATTTGCCATCCTATTTACGGTTTATCTAGAGCCAGCGCCACACACCGTGCGGGGTCTGGCGCAAAAGTTAAACGTCACCAAACCGGTCATCACCCGCGCTTTAGATGCGATGAGCCAGTTGGGGCTGTTGGCGCGCAAACGCGATGCCACAGACCGGCGCAATGTGCTGATTCAACGCACAGTTTCGGGTGCGTTATATGTCGAGAATTATGGCGATCTTATTCTGGCAAAACGCGCTGTTTAAGCGCTCAATAAACCACCATATGGCCTAATAACCACGTTTTAAATCAACAATGTTTTTAAGCGCGCCACCTTGGCGATGGTTAGCAATTTGCTGTAATATTTGCAGGCTTACGGTTTTGCGGTCAGATGTGGCGGAGTTATGCGGGGTCAACACCAAATTATCTAAGCCCCATAACGGGCTGTCTTGCGCCAATGGCTCTTGCTCAAATACATCCATAGAGGCCGATTTTAACCGCCCGTCCCTTAATGCCCGGGCTATATCCACTTCAACATGGGTTTTGCCGCGCCCGGCAGCTATATAGCTAGCGCCGCCCAAAGCGCCGGTGTGGTTTAATTTGCCCAAAAATTCATAAGTCACCATTTTTTCGGTCGCTTGGGTATGAGGCAAAAGGTTAATTAATATTTCTGTTTGCCCCAAAAACGCCTCAAGTTCGGCTGGTCCAGCATAACTGTCAATGCCAGCAATATTTTTGGCGCTATTGCTCCAACCAATGGTTTTAAAGCCCAATTGATGCAGCAATTTGGCGCAATGGCTGCCCAATTCGCCTAGCCCCATAATGCCGATGCAAACATCTGCGGCATCTGGGTCATAATGGTTTAACCATATTTTTTGATGTTGCGCCACGCGCAATTTGCCCATGCTGCGCAAATGGTAAAGGCTTTGCAACAATATATATTCACCCATACGCCGGGTTAGATTTTCATCGACAATCCGAACAATTGGCAGATGTTTGGGCAGGCTATCATCAAGCAATAAATGGTCAACCCCTGCGCCTAAGTTAAATATGGCTTTTAGGTTTGGCAATTGCGCGCATATATCATGTGGCGGTTTCCACACGGCTAAATATTCAACTTGGTTTAAGTCCTTCACCTGTGGCCAATAGGCAATTTCATTGGGGTCTATGCTTACCTGCGGCGCCATGGCGCAAAAACCTTCATACCAGCCTTGGTTAGATTGTTTTAGCGATGCGATGAGAATTTTATGCATTTTAGTTGTACCTGCGGGCGCACGCCTCCGCGTGCTTGCTGCGCCCTAACGGGCGGGCCTCAATGGCCAAGTTCGCCAATAAATTGGCTCGCGGTTTTTCTCTTTTTGCCTAACACTGCGTGCGCTTTCTCCGAAAGCTTGCTGCGCCCTAACGGGCGGCCTCAGTCGGCAAGTTCGCCAACAAGTTGGCTCGCCCTTTTTACCTAGCATTGCGCGTTTGCTTCTTGCCACGTGCATAGGCGGTGGCGCTTAACTCAGTGAAATTATTGAGCCATTGGCAATTCGGCTGGGTTCTCGGATAGGCTGCGGAGGTAGGCTATTAGGTCAGCGCGTTGAGTTTCTTTTTTAATGCCGCCAAAGCCCATGGCTGTGCCCTTAATATAAGCGCTTGGTTTTTTAAAGAATTCAAACAATTCCTCATAGCCCCATTTTGTGCCTTCGGCATTTTTGGCCACAAAGGCTTTTGAATATTTATAGCCATCATTGCTAGCTAATTCGCGGTTTAAAACATTATATAGGTTAGGGCCAGCTTTGTCCTTGCCGCCTTTTTCAAAAGTATGGCAGGCTATGCATTTTTTAGCCACTGTTTGGCCTTTAGCCACATCAGCAACGGCCATAAGTGCCGCCAAATCTACTTGTGGGGCTTGTTCAACAGCTACTGTGTCATGTGCCTCTTCAACCGCCACTGCAAAACCCGGTTTATCAGGTGTTTGGGGCGCGTAAACAAAACTTGTAAGTTTGCCAATCACTATCAATGCCAATAAAGACATAACAATGGCAGCGGCAATTTTTGACAATTGAGTAGAATTCATTCGGCTAGCCTTAACGTTTAGATTTGGTGGTTAAACTTATCTACCAAACAGGGTTTAAATAAAAATTAACCGGTCTCCATTTTTTTGCTAGATTAAACATTTTTTAAACTCAAAAGCAAATCAAAACAGACCAATAAGCCCATATCATCGACAATTAGTAGCTAATCAACATATATTCAACATATAGCCCTTGTGTTTTGCAGCAATTTGTTCATACCTTTGGCCAAATTTAAGAAAGATCCGTTATGCCAAAGTCCAAAAAAGGAATCATTGCTTTCCAAGGCGAGCTCGGGGCAAATTCCCACATTATGTGCCAACAAGCCTACCCAGAAATGGATGTTTTGCCGTGCGATAGTTTTGACATGGCGTTTAAAGCGGTCGAGGATGGCGCGGCCGATTTGGCGATGATTGCGATTGAAAATAGCTTGGCGGGTCGAGTTGCTGATATTCATCATTTATTGCCAAATTCCAAACTACATATGATTGCCGAATATTTCTTACCCATTCGGTTTCACCTGATGGCGGTTAAAGGCGCGCAATTGACCGATATTAAAGACGTTTATAGCCATGTTGTTGGCTTGCCGCAATGCCGCAATTTTATCAATCAACATGGTTACAAAACTCATGTCGCCGCCGATACGGCCGGTAGTGCGCGTATGGTTAGCGAGTGGGGTGACAAAACAAAAGCCGCCATTGCGCCCAAAATTGCTGCCGATATTTATGGCCTAGAAATTTTGGCCGAAAATATAGAAGATGCGGCGCATAATACCACCCGGTTTGTGGTTTTCTCGCGCGATGAAGTGGCGGTGGCGGCAGGTGATGGCGTTATGATTACCAGTTTTTTATTCCGCGTCACCAATGTGCCGGCGGCTTTGTATAAGGTAATGGGCGGTTTTGCCACCAATGGCATTAATATGATAAAGCTCGAAAGCTACCAAGTCGAAGGCAATTTTAGCGCGACACAATTTTACGCCGAAATCGAGGGTCATCCAGATGATGAAGCGGTTAAACATGCGTTTAGTGAATTAAAGTTTTTCACCAAATATGTAAAACTATTCGGCACCTATAAGCGCAATGATTTTCGCAATAAATATGTAGCAAGTTAAAAAAACCACTTGTATTTTTAATTGCAAAAGAGCATATAGGGGTTGGGAAGTTGGCGATGGGCATGTGTTTCGCCAACCTGGTCAGATCCGGAAGGAAGCAGCCACAACGATTTTTTCATGGGTTATTGTCCAACTTCCTTTTTCCTCATGTATATAGTTTTGATTTGGCATTATTTTTTTGCCTAATGGCTTATTGCGCTTTACAATATCTATAACGAATCCACCTTAAGCAGCAGATCTAACATGAGTGACGATAAGCCAAAACCCAAACCACAAGCCGCCTATCAGGTTTTGGCGCGCAAATACCGGCCACATAATTTTGAGGATATGATCGGCCATGATGCAATGGTGCAAACCTTGCAAAATGCATTTGAAACCGGGCGCATTGCCCAAGCCTATATTTTAACAGGGGTTAGAGGCATTGGCAAAACCACCACGGCGCGTATTTTGGCTCGTGCGCTAAATTATGAACTAGCCGATGGCAGCGTTACCAAACCCACAACCATTATGCCCAAATTGGGCATCCATTGCCAAGACATTATGGATAGCCGCCATATTGACGTGTTCGAAATGGATGCCGCGTCGCGCACCGGCATTGGCGACATTCGCGAGATTATCGAATCGGTGCGTTATAAACCGGTCGATGCGCGCTATAAAGTTTATATAATTGACGAAGTGCATATGCTGACCACAGCGGCTTTTAACGGCCTGCTTAAAACCCTCGAAGAGCCGCCAGAGCATGTTAAATTTATCTTCGCCACCACCGAAATTCAAAAAATACCGGTCACCGTATTGTCGCGCTGCCAACGGTTTGATTTGCGGCGCATAGACGCGCAACAGCTTAAAGATTTATTTGCCGAAATTGCGGTTAAAGAAGGCGTAAAAGTGTCAGATGACGCATTGGCCATCATCGCCCAAGCGTCCGAGGGCAGCGCCCGTGATGGCCTGTCGATACTCGACCAAGCCATTGCCATGGCAGGCGGTGCCAAAGACGGCGTGAGTGACGAGAATGTCAGGCAAATGTTGGGCATTGCCGATAGAATGCGCATATTTGACCTGTTTGAAAATCTTATGCAAGGCAAATTGCCCGAGGCATTGGCCGAATTTAAAAACCAATATGATGAAGGTGCCGACCCGTTGCGCATTTTGGCCGAATTGGCCGAGATAAGCCATTGGATTACGCGGTTAAAAGTCATCGAAAATTTGCAAGACAATGTCTGGTCAAAAGAAGCGCATGACAAAGGCAATGAATTTGCGGCCAAACTTTCGATGCGTTCATTGGCCAAGGCTTGGCAAATGCTGCTTAAAGGCATGGATGAAGTTAAAAATGCCCCCAAACCGTTTGCCGCCGCCGAAATGGCGCTGATTAGGCTGGGTTATGGCGCACAATTGCCCAACCCAGATGATGTGATTAAAAAATTAATCGCGCAAAAAGCCCAAACTGGCGCAGCTAGCCCACAATCTGCTGACGGCACACCCGCCTCACAGCCACAAAATAACGGCGGCACCTCTGGCGTTAGCGCTATATCTCAAAGTGTAACGCCGCAAAGCCTAGCGTCTGAGGCTAGCAATTCAACGACAAATTTGCTAAGTTTCCCGCCATCAAACACAGCCACAGCGGTACAAATGCAACCCTCAGCAATATCAGAACCAACGCCCGAAATTATAGATCAAATAGCCAAGGATAATGTGGTAGAGCTACGGCCAGAACCGGCAAAAACTCAGAATGATTTGTCGCAATATGCAGATAATCTATCAATCGATAGCGACCAAAATGATGACGCGGCATTTTATGACATTGCAGAGGCAGCCCCCTCCGAATTCGAACAGCCCTATACCAAAAATAATGGCTCAGCAACGGCGAGCGATTATATATATAGCCCGAATAATTTTGAAGATCTGGTCATCTTGGTGCGCAAACAACGCGAATTGCTGCTGAGCCTCGAACTGCTCGGCAATGTACTGCTCATCAGTTATAAAATTGGTGAAATTCATTTAAAGCCGTTGCCGCAGGCCGATAAAAACATGCCCAAACAACTTATGGCATTGCTAAGCGAGTGGACTGGCGAGAATTGGCTGGTGACTTTTGACCCACGCAGCCAAAGCGCCGAAACCACAACCTTGCGCGAAAAATTATTTGCCAAAAAACAAATTAAACTGGCAAAATTTAGCCAAGAAGATTTGATAAAATACACATTGGCACAATTTGACGGTGCGATCATTAGTGAAATCATCGATTTAAACGATATGGATTAGGAATAGATATGTTTGGAAAAATGGGTGATATGGGCAAAATGATGAAACAAGCCCAAGAAATGCAAAGCAAAATGGCCGACATGCAACAGCAGGTAGAGCTATTGAGCGTAGAAGGCGCTTCGGGCGGCGGCATGGTGAAAGTGACTTTAAACGGCAAAGGGCTAATCAAGGGTATGAAACTAGACCCAAGTTTATTAACACCCGATGAAGCCGAAATTTTAGAAGACCTAATTATGGCAGCGCATAATGATGCCAAACAAAAACTCGAAGCTTTGGTGGCCGAAAAAACCAAAGAAATTATGGGCGGCATGCAATTGCCTGAAGGCATGAATTTAGGCCTTTAAATTTACAAGATAGGTTGATTATGAGCGGGTATAAAGCCGGCGCCGAAATTGAGCGGCTGATTCAAATATTATCGCGCCTGCCGGGGCTTGGCCCCCGTAGTGCGCGGCGCGCGACTTTGCACTTGATTCAAAAAAAAGAACAATTGCTGCGGCCTTTAGCCCGGGCGGCAGATGACGCGGCCGAAAATGTCGACACTTGTGTAGAATGCGGAAATTTAGACGTTAGCAACCCCTGCGCCATTTGCAGCAACCCAAAACGCACCCAAGATGTGATCTGCGTGGTCGAAAGTGTGGCCGACCTGTGGGCGCTAGAGCGGGCAAATGTCATCAAAGGCAAGTATTTGGTGCTAGGCGGCACATTGTCGGCATTAGATGGCATCGGGCCAGAGCAATTGAACATATCCAAATTGGCCGAGCGGGCTGCCAAACCCGAAGTTAAAGAGGTATTATTGGCCTTAAACGCCACTATAGACGGCCAAACCACCGCTCATTATTTAACCGACGCTTTGGCATTGTGTGATGTCGAAATTACCATTTTGGCGCATGGTGTGCCGGTCGGCGGCGAGTTAGATTATCTGGATGAAGGTACTCTGAGTGCAGCGGTAAAGGCTAGGAAGCCATTTTAGCTTTTGAAATTTTGCTCAAGGGTTTCAGCGACAGTTAGCGCTCCTGCTGGCACAGGGGTGCTTGCATTTTATACGTTCGGGCGGCCTACGGCCTTCTCTCTGTTTAACACTGCGTGCGCAAACTCCGTTTGCTTGCTACGCCCTAACGGGCGGCCTCAGTCGGCAAGTTCGCCAATAAATTGGCTCGACCCTTTTACCCACACTGGTTCAGTGTTGGCAGTTTCCCGAAACTCAGCACAAACTTGCCGGACAACTCCCGTTCAAAAAACTCATGTGTTTTTTGAACCAGCCGGACTGGAGGCCGCCACTTATGTGGCGCACCCGTGTAGGCCTGAGCAAAGCGAAGAATAGCCGTGAGCGATATAGAAAGGCTACCAGTAAAGTGCTGATAGGAAAGCGGTCACAGCCACCAGCAGCAAAGCCGTGTGCGCACGTGCATGGCGGCGGCCGGATTTTGCCGCTTCGGCCATAACCGCATCGGCTTTGGCGATGTCTTCAAGCCGGTCGATGCTGGTTTTAACCTGCTCGATGTAGGCCGGTAATTTTGGCAAATGTGCCAGCAGTTCGGTTACCGCTTCTAAGCCATCTTTCACCTTAGCTTCCACGCCTAGGGTTTTTTCTAGCCAGCTTTTTAGCAGTGGTTCAATGGCTTTGAACATATCAAATTTTGGGTCGAGCATGCGCGCCACGCCCTCTACAATCACCAAGCTTTTTTGCAGCATAACCAGTTGCAATTGGGTTTGCATGTCAAATGTCTCGGTGGTTTTGAGCAATTGGCCTAACAATAAGCCCATCGATACATCTTCCGCGCCCTGCCCCATTAACGGCTCGCCAATGGCGCGCAAGGCCAAGGCAAAATCTTCCACATTATGTTGCGGCGGCACATAGCCAGCTTCAAAATGTATCTTGGCATTGTGCAAATAATTACGGGTGACAAAGCCATATAATATTTCGGCCAAAAAGCGCCGCTCATTTTTGCTCAAGCGGTCAACAATGCCAAAATCGACCAAGGCGATGCCGCCATCGGGCTTGATAAATATGTTGCCGGGGTGCATGTCGGCATGAAAAAACCCAAATTCTAGCGCCTGAGTTAAAAAACAGGTGACTATATTATTGGCCAATTTGGGCATATCTAGCCCCAAAGCTTTCACCGCCGCTAGGTCGGATAATGGCGTGCCGTCTATCCAGTTTGTGGTCAGGATGTGCTTGTCAGTTAGCGCCCAATTTACAATGGGTAAACTAAAGTTTGCATCGCCAGATAATTTGTCACCAAAGCCATCGCGCAATTCGCGCATTTCAGAAATAGCGGCGGCTTCAAAGCGTAAATTCATCTCGGCATCGACCGATTTTTTAAGCGTTGCCACCACTTCGATCAACCGCAAACGTCTGGCCTGTGGGTCGAGTTTTTCGGCCAGCCGGGCGACAAAGAAAAAGTCCGAAATATCGCGCTCAAATAGGCGTTCGACATCAGGACGTAATATTTTTACCGCCACAATTGTGCCATCCAGCATTTCGCCTTTATGCACTTGGGCTATCGATGCTGCTGCCACTGGTTGGCTAAAATCTTTAAACAACAAAGCCAGTTTTTTGCCAAAGCTTTTCTCCACCTGGGCTACGGCCAAGGCTTGTGCAAATGGCGGCACATCATCTTGCAATTGGCGCAAACTTCCGGCTATGGCCTCGCCAACCAAATCTGGTCTGGTGGCTAAAAATTGGCCAAATTTTATGTAGCTGGGGCCAAGTTTGGCCAATGCCAAACCCATGCGTTTGTCGACATTGTCATGCTTGCGCAGGCCAAATATATGGGTGAGCGGTGCCAATAAAAACAAGCCAAAGCGCGGTGCAAATGGCATTTCTGCGCGCACCGCTTTGGGTATGATGCGGTATTTGGCTATGATGTGCCCGGCTCGCAAGAGCCTATATATATGCCCCATAATTACCCGATCTTATAGCCAGAATGTATGGCCGCAACGCCGCCCAAATAATTACGATAATCGACATGGCTAAAACCCGCGTCTTTTATCATCGTGGCGAATGTCTCTTGGTTCGGAAACCGCCTGGTGGATTCTACCAAATATTTATACGGCGTGGCATCGCCAACAATCATTTCGCCAATTTTTGGCACTAAATTCATACTTATTCTGTCATAAATACCTTCGATGGCGGCAATTTGCATTTTGCTCACCTCCAAGCATAAAAACCGCCCGCCGGGTTTTAACACGCGGTATGCTTCTTTTAACGCCACATCCATGCGGGTTACGTTTCTAATGCCAAAGGCGATGGTATAAATGTCAAAATAATCATCATCAAAACTTAAAGTTTCGGCATTTCCGCAGGTGAAATCTATACGGTCTTTATAAGGCTTGGCTAACGCGCGTTTTTCGCCAACCTTAAGCATATGCTCGTTGATATCACACACGGTCGAATGGGCATTTTTGCCGGCTTTTTCTAGCATTCTAAAGGCGATGTCGGCCGTGCCGCCAGCCACGTCTAAATGTTTATAATTGCCTGCATGTTTTGGCGGCGCTGCCCAGTCAATTAAAGCGTCTTTCCATATGCGGTGCATGCCGCCGGTCATCACATCATTCATCAGGTCATATTGCTCGGCGACTTTTTCAAACACGTTGTAAACTAGGGCTTGTTTGTCGTCTTCGGCCACGGTTTTAAACCCAAAATGGGTGGTTTTTTCATTGGTTTGTGCCATATTTTTCTCGCTAACTACAGATGCTCATCCATTTATATAGTAGTTGCCCATAAGCGAAAAGACTTTTATGCTGCCTACACAAAATGTCGCACATATTGGATCTTAAATAATGCCCGAACTGCCAGAAGTCGAAACCGTTCGCCAAGGCCTACTGCCAGCCATGAAAGGCAAAATACTCATTAAGCTAGAGCTTAACCGCAAAAATTTACGCTTTGATTTTGATGATGATTTGGCAAAACGTTTGGAGGCTAAGCACATAACAGACATTGGGCGGCGGTCAAAATATTTACTGATGCATTTTGCCAGCGCCAAAAACAAACAAACCCTCATCGGCCATTTGGGCATGTCCGGCAAATTCACCATATTTAGCCATAATGAAGCCAAAATGCGACAGCCGCAAAAACATGATCATGTAGTGTTTTATTTAGATGATGGCACAGCGGTGGTTTATAATGACCCCAGACGGTTCGGCTTTATGCTGCTGGCCGATGATGGCAATTGGCAAACGCATAAACTTATCAGAGATATTGGCCCAGAACCGCTCACATCTAGCTTTGATGCCGCGCATTTGGCCACTAAATCTAGCGGCAAGAAGACCAATATTAAAAACCATTTGCTCAACCAAAAAATTGTCGCGGGTTTGGGCAATATTTATGTGTGCGAGGCGTTGTTTCGGGCTAAAATTAACCCGACTTTGCCAGCGTCTATTTTGGCCACAAAAGCTGGCAAACCCAGCAAAATCTGTCAAATATTAGTGCCGATTATAAAGGATATTTTGCAAGAGGCCATTGCGGCAGGCGGTTCGACTTTAAATGACTATCGCCAAGCCGATGGCAATTTAGGCTATTTTCAGCATCGCTTTGCGGCCTATGGGCGCGAAGGTAAGGCCTGCACCAACGCCAATTGCGGCGATGATATTGCCCGCATTGTGCAATCTGGCCGCTCCACTTTCTATTGCCCTTCTTGTCAAAGATAACCCAAAAATAATCACAGTTTGCATGCCATGAACTAGGGGTTGAACACTTCTAGTTCAGCGGTGGTTGGGTCTAACGGCATATAATCTGCCGTGCCATTTTTTAACATGCGGTCAAAATACCATAAAATCATATGGTTTAATTCTGCACCTAGTTTTTGCTGATCAGCTTTACCCAAAAGGCCAAAAAATTTCATACCCCCCGCATAATTCATATCTGTAAAGCTTAGATGAGCCGCATCTTTAAATATGGCGTTGCAGCCAAAAGCCGTGGATTTTTGTAGCAACGGCCGGTTTGTGCCGCGCATGTCAAGCTTATGCCCACCCATCATAATAACGTCCGACATTATATGGCAGGTCGATTTGTCGAAATTTAACTCACTTTTTGACACCACGTATAAAGGCGGCACGTCCAAACTGAGTGAGGCTTTGATGTTTAAATTGCTCATATTGGC
The DNA here is from genome assembly GCA_013214705.1 of Hyphomicrobiales bacterium. Lineage (GTDB taxonomy): Bacteria > Pseudomonadota > Alphaproteobacteria > Rhizobiales > OSC116 > OCS116. The sequence continues at coordinate 15,513 of JABSRZ010000005.1, read as the reverse complement.
AAATGTCGCGCTAACCCCGCCCAATGAATGGCCGAATGTGGCTATTTTATCTGGCGACATAAAGCTGCCAATTTTTTCTGATAAATTTGCAGCCTCACCGTTGGCGATAACATTCACCAGCTGGTTTGTATCTTCGATCCATTGGCTGATGACATCCTGCAACGTAGCGTAAATTTCAATGTCAGAAAATTCATGCATAACCTGCCAATATTCATCAAACCCTTTAGCGGCTTTGGCATGATCTAAAATGGTTTTTATCTGCCCGCCAATCACTTCTATATCGGTCGATTGTCCGCTATAGGCGATATAGGCCGGGTGGTTTTCATCATAGGCCACATAGCTGCCATCTGTATATTCAGTTATCAAGCTAATGCCGGGGTGAGCTAGGCTTAACACAATATAACCGTGGCTTGCCAGCTCTTGCATATGCACAGTATTTTGGGTCATAAAGGACGCAAAACCATGATTGAAAATAATAACCGGAAACTCAGATTCAGCATTGGCAATGGCGACATCTATATAGGCGGCCGAAAGGTCTTTACTGGCTAAAAAACTAGGTATATTAAATATTTTAGTCACCGCGATGGCGGTTTTGGCGGTTTGTTGCAAATCCAACTGGCCTTGTGTGGCGTCAGTTGGGTACCAAGCCTTGATATTAAGCTTGCGGCTTGCGCCCGTTAAGTCAGACTCAAATTTAAAATCAAAACTTATCACCCCGACGTTATATTTACCACTTGGCTGCATACCCTTTATAGGTTGTAAATAAGCCAAGTAGAAATAGGCAGCTGCAACCAACAAAATGGACGCCAAACCAACCAAGGTAAAAAGTAGAATTTTCATGAATTTAGCTTTTAAATAATTGTTGGTGATATATTATTATAATATTGGCTTTTGGTTTGCAAATTTTGGGATTTATTGGGCAATTTTGGCGTTCTTTGCTTGACCTTTGACAATAGTGCGCGTATAAGCCCGTCAATACAGACATTCCACTCAGACATCTCTATCAGGCAAGTGGCTATTTAGAGACAAATGATAATTAGAAGAGCTTATAAATGGCAAATACAAAATCAGCTAAAAAAGCAATCCGCGTGATGGCACGCAAAACAGCGGTAAACAAAACTCGCCGCTCTCGCGTACGCACATTTCTTCGCCAATTAGAAGAAGCCATTGTTGCTGGCAATTATAAAACCGCTACTGAAGCTTTACGCACCGCTCAAGCAGAGCTTATGCGTGCTGCTCAAAAAGGCATATATCACAAGAAAACAGCCTCTCGCAAAATTTCACGCCTGTCTAAACGCGTGAAAGCACTTGCTGCTTAGTTTTTAAAAAAGGCCTCTTCATTCATTTGTTTGAGGTCTTTTTTTGTGCCTAAATTGGGCATTAAGCTAAAATATTAATAAAGGTTAATGTTATACATAAATGGTGATAAGTCTTTAGGAAAAACCTAAAAAACAGAGTCAAAACTGAATCTTAGCCGGCTTGTATAAATATTCTAACCCCATAGGCTGAATTTAATGGGTAAAATAATGTCAAGCCTATTTAGTTTAATTTTTTAGCCATATTTGTGGCTCTCTGACTTGATCTCACCACTCAAACATGTTTATTATAGCCCATCAACCAGAAACGGTAAATAGTCTATAGCCTTGCCTACATAAGGCTAATGAGGTGCTTGTGCATTATTCATGCAGCTATTTTATCGTTTAGACCTAAATTAGGAATTGTAAATATGGCACGCGCATATGCAGGTATTATTGAAGCGAATGCCGCCTACAATTTACTAAAGTCTGATAGTTCTTGTTGTATAATTGATGTTAGAACATCAGCAGAAATTACCTTTGTCGGCGCGCCAAATTTGGCAGACGCAAAAAACAGATATTGCCTTATCGAATGGCAGTTATTCCCGACAATGCAAAAGAATGATAAATTCGTTGAGCAATTAAACGCGCAATTGGCCGAATGGGAACAACAAGATGGTATACAAAGCCAAGATAGACCCTTGCTGTTTTTATGCCGCTCGGGCGTGCGTAGCGAATTTGCGGCCGAAGTTGCCACGCAAATGGGTTGTACAAAATGTTATAATATAGTTGGCGGCTTCGAAGGCGACCCAGATATTAATGGGCATCGCGCTAAGGTTTCGGGTTGGCAATTTTTGAATTTACCTTGGTCACAATAGACCATTTGGATTTACCGTTGGTCTCAATAGACCAACGGGCATAAGGAACAGGTATTATGGAAGCAGCAGTCGTCGAATTAGACAGCAAATGGGAAATTGTGCGTAAAAAATTGCGTGCTGAATTGGGCGAAGATGTATATTCAAGCTGGTTTACCCGCATGATGCCCGAAAATTTTGACGGCGCTAATTTAACGGTTTCCGTGCCCACACGGTTTTTACGCTCGTGGATTCAGTCGCATTATCGTGACAATTTGTTGGCCGGTTGGAAAAATGAAATTAGCACTTTGGCGCGGGTCGATATTTTGGTGCGCACTTGTTCTACGCGCCAAGCGCCAAGCCCGAACGCCAATTTACAACTTAACAACGCCAATAACCCGTTAGAAAAATCTGCCCCCAATGATTGGTCAGGCAAACATAACGGCTTAAAGAATTTCGGCCATGCCAACCCAATGGCAGCCGGCAACCGTCCCGGCGAAATGGGCGGCCATGGCCGCGCTCGTGGTCGCCATGTCGACCCGCGTCAATCATTTGATACCTTTGTGGTCGGCGATAGCAACGCTTTGGCTTTTCAAGCTGCAAAACGCGTCGCCGATGGCATGCCCAATGAATTTGGTGGCTATCGCCCGTTGTTTATTTATGGCGAGCCAGGTTTAGGCAAAACCCATTTGCTCAATGCGGTGCGTCATCAAATTATGGTTAAATATCCTGAGCGCAAAATGCTCTATTTAACCGCTGAAGAATTTATTGTGCAATTTGTCAACGCGCTTAAAAACCGCGACACACTGTCATTTAAAGAAAAAATTCGGTCAGTCGATTTGTTGCTCATTGACGATTTGCAATTTCTGCAAGGCGAAAAAGTGCAAGAAGAGTTTGACCACACTTTCACCAGCTTGGTCGAAGCTGGCAAGCAAGTTGTGCTGGCGGCCGATCAATCGCCCATTCAATTAAGTTGCCTTAATGACCGCATGCGCTCACGGCTTTCTGGTGGTTTGGTTATAGACATTTGCCCCAATGATTTTGAATTGCGGGTGAGGATATTGAAAGCCAAAGTGGCCGAAGCCCAACGGGTTAACCCCACACTGGCTGTGCCTGCTGATGTGTTGCAATATATTGCCGAAAACGCCTCGCGCTGCGCGCGTGGGTTAGAGGGCGGCTTGGTGAGTGTATTGTCGCGGGCTCAAAATGGCGTCATCACTTTGGATATGGCACGCAGTGCGTTGCGCAACCAAGTGAGTGTCGAGGAAAACCGCATCATTCGTGTGCACGACATCATCAAATCCGTTTCAGAATTTTATCAGGTGTCTAAGGCCGATCTATTCTCTGCCCGCCGCCATCGTTCTATTGTGCGGCCCCGCCAAATTGGCATGTATTTGGCCAAAATGCTGACCTCACGTAGCTTGCCCGAAATTGGCCGGCGTTTTGGTGGCCGCGACCATACAACCGTGCTGCACGCGGTTCGCAAAATAGATGATTTATTGAAAAAAGACCCTATTTTGGCCGAAGAAGTGACCCGGCTAAAACGCGAAATTGAAACTGGCGATTTGCATCGTTAATCTGCCAACCATCGTTAAGCTGCCAACAAAGGCATATATACACATTTTAAAAGCATCACCGATATTGTGTGGTGCTTTTTGTTTGACCTATGGGAAAACTGTTATATTCTAGGGCTTACAACTGATTCTGATCTAAAACTTGATAGGTCAAACCGAGAGTGGGATATTCAAAATGAAAGTGACAATAGAGCGCGAAACATTGCTTAAATCGCTCAATCATGTTCAAGGCGTTGTCGAGAGGCGCAACACCATCCCGGTGTTATCCAACATTCTCATTACCGCAGCGGGCGAAAGTGTAAAATTTACCGCGACAGATTTAGACATTAGCATAGTTGAGAGCGCCCCGGCGATTGTCGACCAAGCTGGCAGCATCACCGCACCGGCGCATCTGCTGTATGACATTGTGCGTAAATTGCCCGATGGCACCCAGATATCGATCGAAAAAACTGAAGATACCCGCATTGATGTGCGCGCTGGCCGCTCACAATTCACCCTACAAGCACTACCGGCAGATGATTTTCCCAACCTTTCTAGCGGTGAGATGAGCCATAATTTCACCTTAGATGTGGCTGTGCTGCGGCGGATGATCGAGAAAACCCGGTTTGCCATTAGCACCGAAGAAACCCGTTATTATTTGAACGGCATATATTTCCACACCAGCCAAGATGATGCGGCTAAATTATGCGCCGTTGCCACCGATGGGCACAGGTTGGCCAAAGTCGAAATTGATATGCCAGACGGCGCGGCCAACATGCCGGGCATCATTATACCGCGCAAAACGGTTGGCGAATTGCATAAATTGCTGGATAATGGCGATGACAGCGTGGCCATTTCACTTTCAGACAGCAAAATAGAGTTTCGCATTGGCCAATCCGTGGTCACATCGAAGTTAATCGATGGCAATTACCCCGATTATAACCGGGTGATACCTGACAATAACCAAAATGCACTCAAGGTCGAATCCCGCGCATTGACCAAAGCGGTCGACCGGGTATCAACCGTGGCCAATGACCGCGGCCGGGCGATTAAGTTGGCGCTGAAAAAGGGCGTATTGACATTAGAAGTGAATAATCCCGAAAGCGGCCATGCCGAAGAAGAATTATTGGTCGAGTATGACAGTGTGGAATTAGACATTGGCTTTAACGCCAAATATATGCTCGATGTTTTGAACCAACTCGAGGGTGATGAGGTCGAATTTTTATTCGCCGAAAGCATCGACCCGGTATTGGTTAAAGACCAAGGTGATGTCGGCACAATTTATGTGCTGATGCCAATGCGAGTTTAAGCGATTATAGGAGCTTATCATTCCCTATATTTCCGATCTTCGGTTAGAGAATTTTCGCAATTATAGCCAACTTGGTTTGCAATTCTCAAGCAAAGCCACCATTTTTTATGGTGCCAATGGCAGTGGTAAAACCAATATTTTAGAGGCGCTTTCCTATCTATCCTCTGGCCGTGGCTTGCGCCGGGCGGGCCTGACAGACGTGGTGAATGCCCAGAGTTTGGCAGCAGATGGCAGTGGCGATAGCAGTGGTTTTAGCATTTTTTCGCAAATTCAAACCGAATTTGGCGCGGTTAAAATTGGCGTCGGCGCGCGGCCAAGCTTGTCTAATTCGGCTATTTTGCCTAATTTGGCCGATGATTTAAGCGGCACAGTTAAATATAGCAAGGAAATTCGCATCGATGGCGAAAGCCACAAAAATAGCACCATTTTAGGCGATTATGTCCGCGCCATCTGGCTAACCCCTTCGCTCGATAGATTATTTACCGGCCCAGCAGCCGAGCGGCGTAAATTTTTTGACCGGTTTGTCACCGGGTTTGACCCCGGCCATAATGCCCGCACTAGCCGGTTCGAAAAAGCCATGCGTGAGCGCAATAAATTGCTCGAAAAAAATATATTAGATGACGTTTGGTTGTCTGGCATAGAAGGCCAAATGGCCGAACAAGCCGTGGCCATTGCCGCCGCCCGGCGCGAAGTTGCGCTGCATTTAAGCGCCTTGTTAGAAGCCGGTTCAGAAAGCGCATTTCCGTTTGCGCGCATCGCCATGCAAGGCGATTTGGAGCAATTGATTGGCGAAAAACCCGCCATCGAAGTCGAAGACATTTACCTGCAGAAGCTCAAACATAACCGCCCGTTCGATCAACAGACCGGACGCACCCAATTTGGGCCGCATAAATCTGACCTTTTGGCTTGGCATGGCAGCAAAAATATCGAGGCCAAGAAATGCTCGACCGGCGAACAAAAGGCCTTGCTAATCGCACTGCTATTGGCCCATGCAAAATTGGTCGATCAGGTGTCAGGCGATGCGGTGCTGATCATGCTGCTCGATGAAATAACCGCCCATTTAGATGCCAGCCGCCGCGCCGCATTGTTTGAAGAGTTGGGCGATTTGAACGCCCAATTGTTTATGACCGGCACCGACCGCAGCCTGTTCGCCGCCATCGACGCCACAAGCACAATGTTTGAGATTAATGACGGCGCGGTGGTTAGCTGACCGGTTCTGAGTTTCCGTCTGCCCCCCGCATCCACGCAACGTGATTTTCAGTGAGTGCGAAAGCGGCCGTTCGAAGCCGCTGCCGTCTAACGCGCGGAGGCTAGAAGACGCACACGCCAGTGTGTGGATTCGCACGCAAGTGCCAACAGTGAATGAGGCGAAGCCGAAAGAACGTATAAATGCAGACTTCCAGAGCTCAGGCAGGAGCGCTAACTTTCTATGTCTTAGCAAGATCAAATGCTGGTTCGACGGCCGAAACTCCTGCGAAAACTTTCCACAGCACAGCTTTTCAGCAAACTCTTGGGTAGCGCTCCTGCCTGAGCTCTGGAAGTCTGCATTTATACGTTCGGCTTAAGCCTCACTGTTGACACTTGCGTGCGTTCGCTGCGCTCTCTAGCCTCCGCGCGTTAGACGGCAGCGGCTTCGAACGCCTGTTTTCGCACTCACCGAATGGCAGGCATTCTTGGTGCCAGCTGAAATTTAGTCACTGGCAACTTCGAGGCACAGCATATCTATTAATAGGTCGATATGTAGTTGGGTGCTGTGTCTGTAGCCGTCGTTTATCACGCCGTTGCGTTCAAAATTTACATAGCCTTCTAGCATCGTCCACACGGCAATTTCAGTTAGTTCGGGGCGGTCATGCCGGTGTTTAAATGGCGCGCAAATGTCCACTAATACTTGGTAAGCCGCGTCTGCAGCTTCCTGCCATTCTGGCTCATCTTCAAAACAGTTGGCTTTGTTAAAAATAATGCTCGCCAGCGCTTTATGGCTGCGTGAAAACTGCACATAACCTTTGCAGCAACCGCGTAAGCGCGATTTTGGGTCAGGCTCTGCTGCCGCTATATACTGGTTCATTTCTGCGCCAAACAGCTTATACCCCCGCGTTACAATGGCGGTTATCAGGCCTTTTAGGCCCCTAAAATGGTGAGCCGGCGCCGCGTGAGAAACCCCCGCACGGGCGGCGCATTTGCGTAAGGTTAACCCCTCGACACCCGCTTCATTGAGCAATTCTATCCCTGCGGATATCAACGCGTTGCGCAAATCACCATGGTGATGGGCATTTTTTTTTGCCGATATTTGTTTTTTCATAGCTATGTATATTCTGCTCACTTGACAGTGTCAACATTAAGCCTTATATAAGTTCAAACTTTACACTGTAAAATAGGTATTCAAATGAAATCATATCAAATAAGTTGGCTTTGGGTTGCCATTTCACTCATTGTCTCAAACCTCATATTTGCCGCCATCATGCTGTGGTCACTGCCGCATTTGGCTTCACTGGCCAATGGTTTGGTGATGTTCGACACCCGCCCAACGGGTTATAATTTGCAGCAAGCCAAAAACATCATCGCTGCCCTTGGCCAAGACGGGCAATATTTTTATCTGCATACACAATTGTGGTTAGATGCCATATACCCAGCTAGTTTTGCCATTGCATTTGGGTTGCTTATTGCCAAATTCTCACAAATCCTGCACTATCGCACTGGGCTTATTATCACTTTACTCTTGGCGCCGTTGCTCACCGCCATTTTCGATTATACTGAAAATTATTACATCGCGGATATGTTGCAAAACGCAGAGTACATCACCGCCAAAATGGTTGAAGCGGCTAATTTTGCCACCATATCAAAATCTGTAGTGTCATCCATCACTCAATTGACCGCTTTTATATTGCTGGTCACCACTTTGTTTAAAAGATTCAGAAAGCAAACCCATGAAAATAACTAATGTATTAAAACCAATAGGTTGGGTCTTAATGGCCTTATTTGTGGTTACCACCGCGTTTTTCTTTACAAAATATTTTCGAGTCGGTATGCCCGGCGCATTCCAGCCAGATGTCTATGCCATCTATTCGTGGGAGTTGCGCATTCACATTGCCGGTGGCATCATTGCTGCCCTTGCCGGCCTCACTCAATTTTGGACAAAATTTCGCAACCAACATAAAATAGTCCATCGTACGTTAGGCATTGTTTACATTAGTTCGATAGCCATTTCAGCCCCAACGGGCTTGCTATTGTCCACAGTCTCACAAGGCGGGTTTGTTACCCATGTTGGTTTTGGTATGTTGGCGGTTTTATGGGCATATACCACGTTTAGAGCCTTGTTTCACATCAGCCGTAAAGAGGTCGAGCTGCACAAACAATGGATGATACGTTCATACGCGCTGACTTTTGCATTTGTAACATTGCGGTTGTGGTTAGGCGTATTCATTGTATCTGGAGTCCCGATGGAGGAAGCTTATCAAACTGTGGCTTGGGTGGCGTGGGTGCCTAATTTATTGATTGTCGAATATGTGATATTAAAAAAACTAACCCGCAATTTACGCCGTAAAAACAATTTGCAAAACACCAAAAATGCGGCCATTGTCAGTTCATGACATTTGACACATTATTGATTTTTGCCGGCATATTAACCGTGGCCTGCATCATTCCGGGGCCTGGGGTTATCACCCTTATTTCTCGCACTTTAGGTAGCGGTTGGGCGGCGGGTGCGGGCTTTTTATTGGGCATCACCCTTGGCGATTTGCTGTTTGTCACTATGGTGTTTTTTGGCATGGCGGCGCTGGCCGAAACTATGGGCGATTTATTTCAGTGGATTAAATGGGCAGGCGCGGCTTTTTTGGCCTTTATGGCTTATCAGCTGCTGACTTCAAAGGGTGAGACCTTCAAAATCAAACCAGAGACGGCTAAAAATTCAACATTTTTTAATATTTCTACTGGGTTTTTGCTCACGCTTGGCAACCCCAAACCACTTATATTCTATGCCGCCATTATGCCACAAATATTAGATGTAACGGCGTTTTCAATCGCCGAATTTTCGGTTATTTTGGCCATTGTGGCGGCTGTGCTCATCAGCGTTTGTAGCGCCTATGTTTGGGTTGCCGCCAAAGCCACAAAAATATTCACCAGCCAAAAAATGCAAAAACGCCTTAGCCGTGGCAGCGGCGCGGTTTTGCTTGGCACAGCCACGTGGGTGGCGCTGAGGTCTTAACCACCAACTTATGGTAGTTGAATTAGAGTTTAACATTAACACCTGTGTATAAGACTTGCGGGTTCAAAACCACGTCAAAAAATCCAGCCGCTATATATTCGGCATTAATATAGTTTAACTCACTGAATTATATGTTATTTTTAATCCGATGTCTCATATTTTCACCGGCCAAAGTTTATTTTGAAATTGGGCGGCAAATTTTACCATTTCTGGCTTTCTCAAACGACAGGGAAAGCGGTTTAAATTATCATATTTGGGGTTTTTGGGCTATAAATAGAGACGAATCAATCATATAGATGTGGACCTAACTATGAGCGAGAATTCAACCCCCGATATAACCGTTAGCGAAGAATATGGCGCAGACTCAATTAAGGTATTAAAAGGCCTTGATGCGGTGCGCAAACGCCCCGGCATGTATATTGGCGATACCGATGATGGTTCGGGTTTGCATCACATGGTTTATGAAGCGGTCGACAACGCTATTGATGAAGCCTTGGCAGGCCATTGCGACACTGTATTTGTCGCCATTCATCAAGATGGGTCGATTAGCGTGCGCGATAATGGCCGCGGAATCCCCACTGATATACATAAAGAAGAAGGCATAAGCGCCGCAGAGGTTATCATGACTCAGCTGCATGCTGGTGGTAAGTTTGACAGCAATAGCTATAAAGTATCAGGCGGTTTGCATGGTGTGGGTGTGTCCGTGGTCAACGCTTTGTCGAAATGGCTAAAATTGCGCATTTGGCGCAATGGCAAAACTCATGAAGTTAGCTTCACCCATGGTGTGGCTGACGCGCCGTTAAAAGTAACAGGCGATGCCAATGGCGAAAAAGGCACAGAAGTTTCGTTTTTGCCCTCAACTGACACTTTCACCATGGTCGAGTTTGAATTTGACACTTTAGAGCATCGCTTGCGTGAATTGGCTTTTCTAAACTCTGGCGTGCGTATCACTTTAACCGATCATCGCCCGGCCGAAAAACTGGTCAGCGAATTAATGTATGATGGTGGCCTCGAAGAATATGTGCGCTATTTAGACCGCAACAAAACTCCTTTGCTCGAAAAACCTATTTTGGTCAATGTTACCAATGACCTGGGCATGACGGTTGAGGCGGCATTATGGTGGAATGATAGCTATCATGAAAATGTCATGGCCTTTACCAATAACATCCCACAACGCGATGGCGGCACCCATTTGGCCGGCTTTAGAGCCGCGCTAACCCGCACCATAAACAATTATGCTGCCTCATCGGGCATCGCCAAACGCGAAAAAGTGTCGATTTCTGGCGATGATAGCCGCGAGGGCCTGACTTGTGTGCTGTCGATAAAAATACCCGACCCTAAATTCTCTAGCCAAACCAAAGATAAATTGGTGTCATCAGAAGTGCGTCCGGTGGTGGAAAGCGCGATGAGCAGCTCGTTAACCCAATATTTTGAAGAACATCCGAGCGAAGCCAGAAGCATTATTGGCAAAATTGCCGAAGCCGCAGCCGCACGTGAAGCCGCCCGCCGGGCGCGCGAATTAACCCGCCGCAAAGGTGTGTTAGACATAGCCAGCCTGCCGGGTAAATTGGCCGATTGCCAAGAAAGAGATGCCTCAAAAGCTGAATTATTTATAGTCGAAGGAGACTCAGCTGGCGGCAGCGCTAAGCAGGGTCGTAACCGAAAAAACCAAGCTATATTGCCGTTGCGGGGTAAAATATTAAATATCGAACGCGCGCGGTTTGACAAAATGTTACAATCTGAACAGGTTGGCACGCTGATCACCGCACTAGGTTGCGGCATTGGCCGTGAAGAATTTGACATTGAAAAATTGCGTTATCACAAAATCATCATCATGACCGATGCCGATGTCGATGGCGCGCATATTAGAACCTTATTATTGACTTTCTTCTATCGTCAAATGCCGGAATTGATCAAAAATGGCTATTTATATATTGCGCAGCCTCCACTTTATAAAGTGCGGCGTGGCAAAACCGAGCAATATCTGAAGGATGAAGAAGCGATGCAGAATTATCTGATCAACACTGGCATTGATGGCGGGATATTACGCTTGCATGATGGTGAAGAACGGATGGGCAATGACCTGCTTGATACAGTTAACAAAGCCCGCGAAGTCAAAGCCCAAATTAACAGAATATCGGCGCAATACCCAAAATTTATCATCGAACAAGCGGCAATTGCTGGGGTGATAGACCCAGAAATTTTGGCCAATGAAAGCCAAGCTACAGCCGCAGCCACCTTGGTTGCTAAGCGTTTGAACGGCATTAGCGATGAGTTTGAACAGGGTTGGCATGGCCAAGTGACCGAAGATGGCGGCTTAGAATTTTGGCGGACATTGCGCGGCGTGAAAGAAAATTATGTGTTAGATAAACATTTCTTAGCCTCAACTGAAGCGCGTAATTTAAACCAACTTGCTGGCCATTTAAACGAAGTTTATAAGGCCACCGGCAGTTTTACGATTAAAGAAACAACATCGGATGTTTTTGGCCCGTTGAGCTTTTTGGAAACCATCTTTGCCGCTGCGCGCAAAGGTTTGAGCCTACAACGTTATAAAGGTTTGGGCGAAATGAACCCCGAACAATTATGGGAAACCACGTTGGATTCTAGCGCCCGCACCTTGCTTAAAGTGCAAGTCGATAAGTTAGATGAAGCTGACGAGATATTTACCAAATTAATGGGTGATGTGGTCGAACCTAGGCGTGAATTCATCGAAAAATATGCTTTGACCGCCGAAGTTGATGCATAATAATTGGTTGATGTTTACAATATTTTAAGCGCAAATCTGTATAGTTTCTTCATCGTAAAAGTGAATTTAACTGGCGGATTTGGCTAAAAATGGCTCGTAAAATACCCAAAAAATCTGCCAAAAAACTTGCTAAGGACTCCGCGAAAAAGCCAAAAAATAGCAAAAATAGCTTTAAAAACCCGCCAAAAAGACGCAAAAATGGCCAAAAAACCGCCAATATCAGCCAAAAAACGACCAAAAAGCCAGGTAAAAAACTGCCTTTGTGGTGGCGGTTGACAAAATTTTCAGTCTATTGGTTAAGTTTCTTAGCCACATTAGGCATTATTGTTGGGTTGGGGTTTTTTCTATATTATTCGCTCGATTTGCCAAACCCTGATACCTTAAAAACCCCAAAGCCAGTGCCAACAGTTACCATCACCACCAGTGATGGCGAGGTTTTGACCCACAGGGCCGCGCAACAGAGCGGGCATATAGCCATTAAATTACTCCCCACCCACACCAAACAGGCATTGGTGGCAATAGAAGACCGGCGGTTTTATGAACATAATGGGGTGAATATTTTTGGCATTGCCCGCGCGGCCATGGTCAATTTAATGAAGGGCAACCGCGCACAAGGCGGCAGCACCATCACGCAACAATTAGCCAAAATGCTATATTTAAAACCAGAGAAAAAACTCAAACGAAAAGTTCAAGAAGCCATGTTAGCAGTGTGGCTGGAAACCAAATACAGCAAAGATGAATTGTTGGAATTGTATTTTAACCGCGCCTATTTTGGAGCAGGGGCGAATGGGATAGAGGCGGCGGCGCAAAAATATTTTGATAAATCGGCACGTTATTTAAATTTGAACGAATCGGCTTTATTGGCGGGGTTGATGAAAGCACCCAGCGCCTATAACCCGCTACGCCACCCCAAAAAAGCCCGCGCCCGGCAAAAACTGGTGTTAAACGCCATGCGCGAAGAAGGCTATATTAGCCAAAACCAAATGCTGATCGCCCAAAGCATGCCGCTGGGGTTAAAACAAACCAATGTGGCCTCACAAGCGCAATATGCTGCAGATTGGATTATGCGAGATTTAAAAGGTTTGGCTGGCGATTTAAGCGGTGACATTATTGTTGAATCGACCATTGACCCCTATTTACAAAATGTGGCCGAACGGGCGCTTAACAATATTATGCAAGCCAATGCCAAAAAATATGGGGCCAACCAAGCGGCGTTGATATTGATGGACAAATATGGCGCTGTGCGTGCCATGGTTGGCGGTAGAGATTATGAAAAGTCGAGTTTTAACCGGGTGTTAAATGCCCAGAGACAACCCGGCTCGGTGTTTAAACCATTGGTATATTTAACCGCGTTAGAAGCTGGATTGACCCCCAGCAGCCAAGTTACAGATGCGCCGATACAATTTAAAAATTGGCGACCGCAAAATTATAATGGCAAATATTACGGCAACGTAACCTTAAGCCAAAGTTTGGCAAAATCGATGAATAGTGTGGCATTGCGGTTGGCGCAAAAGGTTGGGGTTAAAAAAATCATCAACACGGCACGGCGGTTGGGCATTGGTTCAGATTTACGCGATGATTTATCCATCGCTTTGGGCACGAGTGAAGTGAATTTACAAGAAATAACCGCCGCCTATATACCATTCATGAATGGTGGGTTTGGGGCTGACGCGCATATTATTTCGTTTATATCTAACGACAAAGGCGATGATATTTATAGCCACCGTGCCGCTAGTTTGGGTGTCAATGCCGAGCGTATTATTGCGCCGCAGGAGGTGGCGCAAATGAATGAAATGTTATTGGCGGTGACCCATAGCGGCACCGGCAAAAACGCCCAGATTGCGAACTTTCGAGTGTTCGGTAAAACCGGCACCACCCAAGATTATAAAGACGGCTGGTTTATCGGTTATACCAGCCAATATATTGCCGGGGTTTGGGTGGGTAATGACGATAATAAACCGACCAATAAAGTAACCGGCGGTAATTTGCCGGCTTTAATCTGGCATGATTTAATGGCCGAAATACATGCTGGCTTGGTTGATTTTTAACGATAATTACAGATGAAACCAGTTCTGAAATCGACCATTTCTTGGCAGATCTGGTTATATTTATTGTCCTGATTGGCGGCAGATAATGACATATTTTGATGCTTTTTTAATTTGGTTGAACCTAGTTTAATTGATGTCAAAACCCCGCAAAGCCGCTAAGTCATTGATTTTCTGTGGATTCGAATTTGGAGTTTGTTAACTAAGTTCGTGTAAAAGTGGAGTGGATAAATTAAGAATAATTTAGGCATATTCGGGGGGTAAACAATATGACGGTTAAAAATGTTGCTGACAATTCAGGCTTTTTTTCCAAATTTCAAAATCTAGGTAAAACCAACAATGATAAGCGGGCCGTGGCTGGGCAAAAACCGGCTTTATTCTCATCATTCAAAATAGCCACGCGGATTAATAGTTTAGTGGTTATGGCGGTGATCGCTATGGCGGCCATTTCGGCAGTAAATTATTATAAAACCAACGAAACTCAGCGGTTTTTGGCCACCGAAAAGCAAGTTGAAGCCTTGGGAGACACAGCGCTTAATTTGGAAAAAGAATTTTTGCAATTCTCACTGAAAAAACAAGAGTTTTTTATTAGAGAGGACATTGCTTACGCCGATGAAATTATACAATCGCTATTGGTATTGATGGACTCATTAGAAGTTATGAAAAACTTACCCGATGCAGGGTCAGTGGCTATTGAAATCGATGCCATTATAGAAAGTGCGCATCAAATCCATATGACTTTTAATGAATTGGTAAAACAACAGACTTTATTGGGCTTTAATGACAGTTCAGGTTTACACAAAAAATTTGTTACTATAGCTGATGCCTTAGAAACAACTTTGATTAAAATTGGTGGCATGCCAAAAATTATGGTGGCGTTGAGCAATATACGCCGTTATGAATCGGCATATCTTGACACCCATATTGTTAAAAATATTGGCCGTATTGTGACCGAAAAATCACTTATGACCAGCCTGTTATATGGTCGTGGATTATCAACAGAAGTGCGCAAGGGCATTGGTAATGAACTTGGTAAATATGTTCGCGAATTTAAAGCTTACGCCAAAGAAAGTGATGTACTAGCCGAAATATTGGTGAAATTTAATGACCAATTTGCCCAGATATCACCAAAATTTGAAAGCCTAAACCAGGCCACTGAAACAAAAATTGAAAATATTTTACTGATTAGCCAACAAAATGATGAAAACTTAACCACGCTGATATTGTCTGCGGTTGGGTTTATCATGGTTTTAATCATTAGTTTTGGTTGGCTCATTAGCCGGTCTATCTCCAAACCTTTGGCCAGAATTGTCGGCTTAATGGCGCGGTCATCTAAAGGTGAAATTGGGCTTGATATACCCGCCACCAGCCAAAAAGACGAAGTGGGTGACATTGCCCGGGCTTTGGAAATTTTTGACATGAATAATGCTGAAGTTGATAGATTAAAGCAGCGTGAAGAAAATAACCGCAAACAAGCCGCCACGGATAGAAGTGATGAGCTTAACAGCAT
>JABSRZ010000045.1 GCA_013214705.1 Hyphomicrobiales bacterium | reverse complement strand
TGTCCATCATCGAATGCTTTGAGACAAATCGATGTTTGAACTAAGCTAGTGTTTTATCCATCTTTGTTGATTAATTATGCAGCATTAATTTGATGTTGCAATCTTCTTTTTTGAGTTGTTTTGGCTCTAATTCTTTCTCTCAAGTTTAATATTTCCTGCCCACAGCCAAAATAAACATCGGCAGGTGTAATGTTGTCGAGGCTGTCGTGGTAACGGAGATTGTTGTAATGCTCAACAAATTCTGTGATCTGGTTTTCCAAATCACCAGGTAAATAATAGTGGTTTAGCAATATCTTGTTCTTTAGAGTTCGGTACACAAAGACAGGGGCAGGCTCTGCCATCTTTCAATCTTACCCTGCGTTTGAGGATGATATGGTGCACCACGAGTGTGTTTGATGTTTCTTTCATCCAACCAGTTTGCAAATTCTGATGAGACATAACTAGCGCCATTATCAGATAATAATCTTGGTTATTGCTTGATATGTGGTTTGTCACAGCCAGAAGCCTGTAAGGCAAGTTCAATCATGTCTGAAGCATCACGGCTCTTCATCGTTGAACAGAGTTTCCAACTCACTATATAACGTGAGTAATCATCCAAGATGGTCGATAAATACACCAGCCCCAACCGATTATTTTTAGATAAGTAAAACCACTGCCATAGTTGATTTATAGCAGTGGTTTTATCTATAAACTCATTGGCAGCTTTTATGACAATATAAGCAGGGCTGGTAATTAGATTAAGTGATTTAAGTAGCCTATATACGGAACTCTCAGACACAAAATATTGTTCTGTGTCTGTAAAATGAACGGCTAGTTCCCGTGGTGACATATGAGTTTCAGGGTCTACCGCTGTCTTTGGGTATCAAGCGCCAATTCAACAATCTGCTGCCTAATATCATCAGGAATACGGTTCCACACTTGTGTCTGACCTGACGGCTTGTCAGCCAAGCCATCAATGCCAGCACATAAATATTTATCATACCAACGGTAGAATGTGGTTCTGGGAGTGCCCAACCTATCAAGCATTTGCTTAGCAGATAAATGTGATTGTTCAACAAGTCTGATAATCTCAAACTTCCCTGAGGCTGGATATCTCATTCTATTTCCTCCCAATCCGCGATCATGCTTTATATGAGCAAACGAAGTTCCAAAGTTTGCTCAGCAACAACTGCCTTTAAATCACCCGATTCTCGGCGTAGAGCCTTCACTTCATCAGTTGAGGTCGATCTCGCAGTATCACCAGCCAAACGGCGTTTACCAGCCTCTACAAACTCTTTCGACCATTTGTAATAAATACTTTGAGCTGTGCCTTCTTGGCGACAGCGCTCAGCAATCGATTCAACACCGCGCAAACCGTCTAACACAATGCGGATCTTTTCCTCGGCTGAATATTTCTTACGAGTGGCGCGGCGAATGTCCTTGATTACCCGCCCACCTTTTGTTCGTTTGAATGTTGGTCGAGTTGTCAGCTTCACTCCTTCAGAGAGTTACGATGAACCAAAACCTGTCTTATGCAAATAACCCAATCTGTTCCATAGAAACTGACGATTTA
>JABSRZ010000044.1 GCA_013214705.1 Hyphomicrobiales bacterium | reverse complement strand
ATAATGCTTATTATGGTTCCTTAATTCATTCTTATTCCATAATACCTTTTCAACTGTATACCTTTTCAATTTCCGATCTATGCGCCATTCCACAATACGTTTCCAACTCTTGTCTTCCTTTTTCCATTACGTTCATTTGTTCCGGCAACTATATTAATAATCATTATTAGGATTTTCAGGCTAACTGCTATAATCTATTTGCTAATTAATTATAAGAGATAATATAATCGTTCTATTCATTTATTTCTTATCAAATCTATACGGCAATATTTATGACTATATCTATTAATACTCTGGATTATGATTCTTTAATTAATTGTTACTGGTATGCTTTAATTATGTAGTGATACTGGTTAACTTTTGATAGTTGACTATTCATAGTCACTTCATTACATCCTTCTTGATAATCTTACTTATAACTTTTCTCTATTAACTCGATTTAAGTATTTCAGGTTACTGATTTGCCATCACAAAGACTTAGTTGACATGGATTTATATTGTACCTTCTTGCGGTTAATTGGTGAATTTTGTTTTTATTAAAGAGACATCATTCAGATTGTATATATTATAGTAGACTTTTATTTACTGGTATTTTACTTAATTGGGTGAAATGTAGTCATTTGATCAGAATGCTAACATTTATGATTCTTCTTAATGCTGAAAAGTGTGAATTATCTCATTGGTATTCGTCACCTTAATAATCAATTTGTTAACTCGCATAATCTATGATTCTAAGACATAATAATATAATAGTTCCAACATTCATTTGTTCCGGCAACTATATTAATAATCATTATTAGGATTTTCAGGTTAAAAAGAGACATCATTCAGATTGTATATATTATAGTAGACTTTTATTTACTGGTATTTTACTTAATTGGGTGAAATGTAGTCATTTGATCAGAATGCTAACATTTATGATTCTTCTTAATGCTGAAAAGTGTGAATTATCTCATTGGTATTCGTCACCCAGACTCCCGCGGACCGCAATTTGCAAAGTTTATGTGTTTCATAATATTTATGTCGGTTTATATTTAAATATATATTAACAAGAATATATTTACCAAATTTAACAGTGTTTGTTCAATGTTAAATTCACGATGAAGACTTCATTGAATATTCCCTAATAATTACTATTATATTTTTCTGATAGGAAACGACAATTACATTATTTGTTATTTAAAAATTATTTTGCTTATGAGTAAGTATTTTAACATTGTTAGAATTTTATATATTTTCTTATGACGCAATCGTGACCAATATGTGCCGCGGTATATAATTATATATATTATTAAGAAATATATATAATAGTTACCACTGCGTGTCTAAATATTTATAGCAAATATGCGAAGAGTGCACCAATGTGTGACCAGCTAGTTTTTATTTTAATTAAATAGTTTTAGTTATACGTGGTTTAAATTACATACAAAGTGATTTGACACTACAATACAATCATGGTTATTAAGATTAACATAGATAAATCTGACCTAAATGTAAATAAAAAGACAGAGACATTAAGTTAGGTGATGTATTATTAGAGATGAGAACTGTTACTAATAGAATCATTGATGCTA
>JABSRZ010000043.1 GCA_013214705.1 Hyphomicrobiales bacterium | reverse complement strand
ATATAAATACTAATATTAATGTTTTCACGATAACAAGAATGAGGTGCATGAATATCTGGATATCAAAGAGGAATATATATATTTTTCAAAGACAATGAAACTCCAAATATTTTAATAATCTGTGCTTTTAATAAAATATTTCGCTCACAAGAGCTTCTTCATGTTATATATTTCTAAAATTAAATTAAATTTACATATTAAATTAAATTTACATATTTAAAATTTACAACTATTCCCTAAATATTGGTTCTTTAAAATGTCCTCTCAGTCTGTAAGTTAATTGGGTTTAAAGTCTCAGTGTTGGTTCCATAAGTGGCTATTGCTAAACTTCACCTGAAAACGAACTTATTATTTAACACTGGCCTGCCTCCAGTACATTGTCCTACATTAAGAAAATAACCAAACGCACTAGAAACACCCCCCGAGCTTGCAACAGAAATAGAGATAAACGAAGGAACAAAGAGAAAAGCTGGATGGATTTATAGCAGGATGCTAAACCAACCTGACTATTAATCAGACGTTAGCTGACAAAAAGCCTGGTTACCCGGAACAAGAGCTTCTTCATGTTATACATTTATAAAATTAAATTAAATTTACCTATTAGATTAAATTTACATATTTAAAATTTACAACTATTCCCTAAATATTGGTTTTTTAAATGGTCCTCTCAGTCTGTTAGTTAATTGGGTTTACAATCTCAGTGTTGGTTCCATAAGTGGCTATTGCTATACTTTACCTGAAAACGAACTTATTAGTTAACACTGGCCTGCCTCCTGTACACTGTCCTACATTAGGAAAATAACCAATCGCACTAGAAACCCCCCCGAGCTTGCAACAGAAATAGAGATAGACGAAGAGAACAAAGAAAAGAGCTGGATGGATTAATAGCAGCATGCTAAACCAACCTGACTATTAATCAGACGTTAGCTGATAAACAGCCTGGTTGCCCGGAACAAGAGCTTCTTCATGTTATACATTTATAAAATTAAATTAAATTTACCTATTAGATTAAATTTACATATTTGAAATTTTCAAACTATTCCCTAAAAATTGGTTCTTTAGATGGTCCTCTCAGTCTGTTAGTTACTTGGGTTTATAGTCTTAGTGTTGTTCCCATAAGTGGCTATTGCTAGATTTTATCTGAAAACAAACATATTAATTAACACTTTAGTTAACACTGGCCTGCCTCCAGTAAACTGTCCTAAATTAAGAAAATTACCAATCGTATTAGAAACATCCCCCGAGCTTGCAACAGAAAAAAAGAGATAAACGAAGAGAACCTAGAAAAAGGCAGGATGGATATATAGCAAGAGGCTGAACCCACCTGACGATTAATCAGACGTTAGCTGATAAACAGTCTGGTTGCCCGGAAAAAGCCCCAACGCCCCCCTGGATCATGACGCTAGGGGCGCTCTGTATGTGTGTGTGCGTAAAATGTGTGTGTAAGGGTGTGTGTGTGTATGTGTTTGTGTGTATGCTTACGTGTATGTGAGAGTGTGTGTGTATGTGTGTGTATGTCTATAATGTCTGTCATTGGGCGCGTGCGTGTGTGAGTTTGTCTGTGTGTGTGCGTATGTGTGTGTAATTATGTGTGTGCGCGTACAAGCGTGCCCGGATGTGTTTATGTTGTGCGTGTATGTGTATGTGTGTGTATATATGATCACGGTCAAAAACTATTTTAC
>JABSRZ010000042.1 GCA_013214705.1 Hyphomicrobiales bacterium | reverse complement strand
CGCGGACCCGGCCTGAGGCTATTTTGGGTTGTACATCTGAAACTATTTGAGGTACAGGAAAAATCAAAATATGAAACTTGTAGCATTTTTTATACTCTTCTACTTTATTATTACACATATTTCTCTAACATATATAATTTTCATGTTATTGGACAACATTTAGGGGAAAACTGCAAATTTGCCGAAATTCACTGATTTCGGGACCAATTTTGGCACATATATGTTAAAATACTGGTGCTACCAAAAAAAGTTTAATACAAAAGTTGCTCCTTTCAATGTACTTTAATGTTTTTGTATTAAACAATTTTCTATAAAATTAATATTTTTTGAGCTATTTTGAAAAAATTAAAATTTTGAGGGCGTCCCGAGGACCTCGTCCGTGACCAATTTTCACCCGTAGGAGGGAAAATACTGGTGCTACCAAAAAAATTTATTGAAAAGTTGTTCTTTCTATGCATTGCAACTTTTTTGTATTAAACCTTTTTCTGTAAAACTAATATTTTTCAAGTTCTTTAACAAAATTAGCTAAAAAAGACCGAATTTCTGCATATTTGCCAATTTTTCGTCAGAAATGGTATTTACCTCAAAAACCGTTGCCAATATGGGAAAAATTAAAATGGCAATTTTCTTCAGAATCAAATTCAAATAGAGGTTACACTATTGTATTTTTCACAAAAATTCCTATTTTTCGAGTAATTTGGAAAAAATGACTCTTCAAGGGCATCCGCGGAACCCACCCAAGGCCTATTTTGGGCCGAATATCTCAAATTATTTGAGCTACAGAAAAAATAAAAATATCAAACTTTCAGCATTTGTTATGCTCTTCGCCTTTCTCATTACACATTTTTCTGTAAAGTTCATAGTTTTCATGCAAAATGGGAAAAACGGATTGCTGGCCGAAAATCGGAGGCCATCTTAGTTTTTCGTCATGCTACGGCTGGAATCAAAAAAAAATGATATGTTTCAACTAATTAGACGTGTACAAGTTGATTCCCAGACCATACCTATCATACCTCCAGAGTGTCCACATTTTCTGGAAATCAGGGGAAAAATCTGGATTTTTTTTCAGACCAGGGAAAAACTTTGCTACAATTTCCACGTGCTTAATTTTTTAACACGCGAGATTGTCTTCATGCATTTAAAACGTTACAAAATTAAGGAATTATATATATAAATATATTATTTAGTTAATCTTCCTTTTGTAATTGTACTTAATGTAAAACGTCTAGATTATCATTAAATACTATTGCTTCATCTGAAAAACATACCAAATGACGCAGGACAAAAAATAACGCACAGCAAAAAATGACGCACAGCAAAAAATTACACGCGAAAAATCAGGAAATTTCATTTTCCAGATTCGGTGGACACTCTGACCTCCTACCTCTACTTGCACCCTAATTGGATTCACTGAAAAAGCAATTGCAAAATAAGTTATTATAGAGTAATTTTTTAAAGGCATAAGAATTTTGACTTAAAATATGTTTACTGTTTTTTTAGCATCTTACCCAATGAAAAGTGATTTTGAATCGATTAGAACCAGATTTTGTATCAACTGTTACCCAAAGTGAGTTTACAGTGAAGGCAGATGCGCGGAGCGAAATATTTTTTTTAACATATTAGCCTACCCACTAGAAAGTGATTTTTAAAAGCATAATTATTTTTTTAAATATATTATATATAAATACATATTCTCAAAATACTTGTAACT
>JABSRZ010000041.1 GCA_013214705.1 Hyphomicrobiales bacterium | reverse complement strand
CCCCCCCTTCTCCCACCCCGAAAAAAACGACGGTTACGTAATATAAAAATACGTAGCGATAGTTTTTTTAGGAAAATCCGGACAACAAATTTTTGAACGCATTTTGGGGGAGATTCGATTTATTAGGTAATACTGTAAGAAGCAGTATAAATTAGTGAATACAAGAGATGAGCTACATAAACTGTGTATTCTGACACACTGGCAGTGTTATGTACATTTTTTGAGCGAAATTCACAGCAGCTTCTAGTCATTTACGCCTATGAGAAGGAATTCTTACCAGCATCAGACAACACAAATGTGATTTTGGCTGCCTTCACAACCTAGATCGCAAGGCTCAAGCGCCTTTCCGAACCGAGCGACTCGGCTCAAGAATTGCCTATACAGTTAAAGAGCGGGAGGGTAAAAATATTGGCCTTTTTGAAGAAAAACTGGGCCTTTTTTGAAGAAAAACTGTGCCTTTTTGAAGAAAATTCTGACTTTTTTTTAGAAAAAGGTTACCCCTACTGACCCAAAATGACCCAGTGAAAACCCTGACTTTTTTGCGAAGATATATAATTTTTGGGTCACATACTCTAGGGGTGTGGTGTATTTATTTTATTTGTTGGCAGGGACGGTTCTAGAGCTGGCTGACGGGGCTTCAGCCCCGGATCTTTTCTGTCTGAATAAAAATTTAGCCCCGGATCTTTTCTGTCAAAATATACATTATTTCACGCAACCACAATATTGAAACCGTTTTTCACTTCACTTTTGCGTTTAAATAATTAAATATTACAGAGACAACATTAAAATCCTGAGACGCAGATTAATCGCGAAGCGAGGTTGGAATAGGGTATACATGTAATTTTTTTCATGTCACGGACAAAAAAATCATCCGAATTTCCTGAAAATTGAAACACATAATGTTGAGTCAGGTGTCCTTAAGTGACCGTTTCGATTTTTGTGTACTTCGATGGGGGGCTATAGCCCCCCTAGCCCCCACCTAGCGACGCCTCTGATCGTTCTCATTTTCAGAAAAAATGGGAATATAAACATTAGATTTTGCATACGGCATGTCAACTATATTACTAATAACGTCTCTAATTTTTGTTATATTATATATCGTAGAAGCTGAGTAATTGAACCACCGTTATGGGGTTGGTTTTTTTAATGCACACCTGGTATATTATGTGATATTAATAATGAATTATTGATATCATTTCAAGTAAAAAGCAGAAATTAAGCCCCTATCATTATATTTACTGAAGCGTCAACGGAGGTAAATAGAATATTGCTAAAGGGATTGATTTGTTATTTCTACCTGAAATACAAATAATTCTTTTATTATATCTTCAATTAACATGTTACAAAAAAATTAACTAGATTTTACTGAAAAATATGCCACTTATTACATAACGGTGGATTTAAATTAAATTTTTAACCTAACCTCGACCTAACATAACCAAAATCAAAAAATGTCTATTTTCTAAAAAAAATTAAACTCGCATCTACATAAATTTCCCAAATACAATAAACATGTGTAAGAGTCACTGTTCTCAGATTACTTACTTGTTACTTTAATTATAAAATTAATTATAAAATGAAGGGATATCCAAATGAAGATGCATTATCATAATTCCATGTTATTTTAGAGGTCGAAGTAATTCATGTACTTATGGGGGGGGGGGGGGGGGGGGGGGGGGGGGGGGGGGGGGGGGGGGGGGGGGGGGGGGGGGGGGGGGGGGGGGGG
>JABSRZ010000040.1 GCA_013214705.1 Hyphomicrobiales bacterium | reverse complement strand
CCCCCCCACTGATATATAGATGCATGCCAAAAATAAAATGGACAGCACCCACCCTTACATCTCGTTTTTTTCGATTTTTAATATAATACTATCTCATTTTCATCGAGAGATATTTGAAAAATTTCGATCACGGCACACCATATACTGTCCATAAGTTCTTAATCTGCACTTCTTTGCAAATTACGATGCTTTCCTCCAGAAAAAAGGTCGAAAATACCCATAGACAGCACATGAATATGTTACGTGACCGATTTATTTGATCTCTCTATCTATTAATTACCCTATCATGGAGAAAGTACTTTGTTACTAAGCTGTAAAGAATGGGAAATGTTTAAAAACAATTCTTCACCATTTTTAATTTTCCAAAACCTTAAAAATTCAGTTTCCCCCAAAAAATCTTGACAAATCCCCAAAATCTTGACGAAATCTTGACATTTTCCCAAAAGTCAAGATTTTCTTGACAAATCAAGAAAAATCTTGATTTTGGCAGGTATGTTACCTGCCACTTTTTTTTTCAAAAATCTTGACCATACCGGAGCCACGATCCTGCCAATATTTGCCGCGCAAATATTTTTCCGCAATTTTTACCTAGAATTACCTTGAAAATTAACCCCAACATTACTTAAACATAGCTGCCAACTGGAAAACTCAAAAATTCTGACCTCAAAATTGTAAAATTCTGACCACTTTCTGACCAAAATATTTAAAAATTCTGACTTTTTTCTGACCAAAACTACTAAATTTTGTATGTTTTCGGGCGAAAATGGTGTAATTTTGCCATTTCGTGCCAAAAACGACGTAATTATCATGTTGACGCGGTAATCGATAATGCGCAAGAAAAATTTAGCCTAAAAAAAAGAGGAAAGTGGTAATTTTTGCTTTAAAAATATGCAATTATAAGGAAAAATGGTTATTTTTGATTTGGGGAAAAATTGAGGAAATTCTAGGCTTATTACTGACAATATTACTATAAATGTTCTGAAATTTTGGACCATTCCAAAAAAATCTGACCAAAACCCCAAAATTCTGACTTTTTTCTGACTTTTTCAGACGAAGTCAGAAATTCTGACCAAAGTCAGAATTTCTGACCATGTTGGCAGGTATGTATGTACTTTTTCAGCTTTTTTTAAAGAATTTTTTGATGTGTTAAATGTCAATATTATACATTCTATTATCAAGAAGTTCACGAAAATGTCAAAATTGTGTAATTTAAAAGAAAAAATTTGAAAAATGTTGAGATTTTTCTTATGTACCACCTTGCGTTGACTACACTGTACTATTTATAATGTTATCAATGCTTTACCTTTCGAAAAAAAAGTTTTCTCCCCCACCATTCGGCCAGGATCACTAGTATAATTTTTTATTCAGCCATGGTCCAAATTTCCGTATCATTAATGCTTCAACTATTTTAGCATGATAATCATTTTTGCCAAATTTTCAGACATCAAACCGATCAACAAATTTTGATTTCTGAAAAATATTGCAACCAAATAAATGATTTTTAACTTCAGACATAGCTGATACGAGATTTACTCTGAAATGATAGGATTGTGAAAATCCTCATAAAATTTGGACAACCCTACTTTACTCTACTCAGTTACTTTCTTGCAATATACGATGTGTATTTATATTCTCTGTCTTCATTTTAATTTTTGTTATTTTTGATATTTATTATGCTATGTATCATGCTTTGTTATGACATTTACAAATTTATGTTTATTTAAAGTAATAAACTGGTGAT
>JABSRZ010000004.1 GCA_013214705.1 Hyphomicrobiales bacterium | reverse complement strand
CTTCTTCGGCGGCAATACTGGCGGCTTCTTCGGCGGCAATACGGGCAGCTTCTTCGGCAGCAATGCGGGCGGCCTCACGGGCTTTAAGTTCGGCCAGTTTTTTGGCTTGTTTTTCGGCTAGAATTATGGCGGCCTCTTCGGCAGCTAATATTTCGGCCTGTTCGGCAGCGGCAAGGTCATCCACGGGTTGGGTTGTTGCGGTTTCGGCAGCATCAGTGGCGTCGCCAGTTTCGGCTGTGGCTATTTGGCTAAAGGTTGCAGAAAGTGCCACCAGTAAAAACCCAAATATGAATTTATTTATTCGACCCATTAGGAACCTCGTAAAACTAAATAAGTTAGATCATTAAATTCTGTATATCGCAGAGTGTTTAATTTTTGCCTAACTATAGTTAGCGGGTGGTTAACTTAAATCAGCAGGCACACATTTATACCCTGTTTTGTTAAATTTGCTGCTTTAAAATTGCGAAAAGCTTGTCACTTTATTGTGATTAAGCTGCCAACAACCTACATAATTTAGACAAACAAGTTAGAAATATAAGTTTATTCTTGGTTTTGTTGTAGCCCTAAGTCGTTGACTTTTCTGTACAAAGTAGAGCGGCCTATGCCTAATTTACGTGCCACTTCGGACATATGGCCTCTATATCGGCTCATCGCCAAGCGAATCATATCGGCTTCGATGTCTTCTAAGCGGCGCATTTCGCCGTTTTGGCTTAAAAAAGGTATGCCAGCTGTTGCTGGTGGCTGCATGGCCGCGGTGTGGCGGTGCGGCGGCTGAGGCATTGAGTTTGCCGCGCCATATTGTTGGCCATTATATTGCCCGGCTCCATCATATTGACCGACAAGAGGCTGCATTAAATCTGGGATGTGGGTGTGGCCACCACTATAGCCATTATGCCGATTGTTAGGGTTTGGACTGCCAATCATCGCCGGGCCTTGATGGTATTTATCGGCAGTTAGCCGCGGTTCTGGCGCGGCGGGTGTGTGAGAAATATAGCCATCTACATGGGCGGCAATCTGCGGGAAATCGCTGATGTCCAACTCATTTTTTTCGCATAATATAACCGCTCTAAAAATAGTGTTTTCAAGCTGTCGCACGTTGCCCGGCCAAGTATATTGTGACATCATTTCTAACGCCTGCAGCGATAGGCCGGTGATGTTTTTGCCTTCTTCGACCGCAAACCGGGTGATGAAATGGCGACATAGTTCGGCAATGTCTTCTAGGCGGGCGCGCAATGGCGGTATGTTGATGGGAAATACATTTAACCGATAATATAAATCTTCTCTAAATTCACCATTTTTAACCGCTTCAATCATGTCTTTATTGGTGGCAGAAATGATTCGAATGTCTACTTTTACCGGGCGGGATGAGCCAACTGGTTCTATTTCACCTTCTTGAATGGCGCGTAATAATTTAACTTGTGTGGCCAGTGGTAACTCGCCGACTTCATCTAAAAACAAGGTGCCTGTATCGGCCTCGGCAAATTTGCCGATTTGTTTGTGGGTGGCGCCGGTGAATGAGCCTTTTTCGTGACCAAATAATATAGATTCAACTAGGTTTTCGGGTATTGCACCGCAGTTAACGGTTATAAATGGCTTGCCAGAGCGCGTACCGCTGCCTTGGATGGCGCGGGCGAATACTTCTTTGCCAACCCCGCTTTCACCTTCGATTAATATCGGGATATTGCTTTGCGCGCCTTTTAAGCCGAGCTGTTTAACCCGCTCCATCGCCGGGCTGGCGGCAATTAAATCGCCAAACGAAAAGCGGCCTGATTTGGTTTTATTGATGCGGATAATTTCTTTATGCAAGCTCTTGGTTTCGAGTGCATTTTTAATGGATATCAATATGCGTTCGGTGCTAGCAGGCTTGACCATAAAGTCTTTTGCGCCTTTTTGCATGGCTTTTACGATGGTATCTATGCCACCTTGCGCGGTTTGCACAATGGTCGGAATGTGCAGACCCATTGCGTTCATTTTATCGAGCAACATGAAGCCATCTAATTGCGGCATCATTAAATCTAATATCATGACATCGGGTTTGAAATCTGAATTTTGTAACATGGCATAAGCTTCAGGCCCGCCTTCGGCCGCCACAACTTTATAGCCATCGCGGCTTATCACTTGTTGCAATATGCGCCGCTGCGTCGGGTCATCATCTACAATAAAAATTGTGTTTGTCATCTGTTTACTCATTACTAAAAACTGGTTTATACGGCGGGTGACAATTGTTTAGGCTGCCTAAATCGGTATAGATTGTGCCATATTGAGGTGAATTTGTTAACAGTGTGTTAAGGGCTTGTTTCCAATTGAGACCAAATGTTAACCAAATTAACCTTAAATGCGCCGGTAAATTTGCTAATGGTCAGATATGCTTGAAGCTTTGCTATAACCATATATAGGCAATGGTTAACGGTTTATCGAATGCAAACTGCAATTCTGGTTTACAGAAAGTTAATTTGTTGCCAAAAAATGGCAAATATTGGGTTGAATTTTAGCCGGTTTCGCATAATATCGGGTTTCATATTTTAGGGATGAGACATAGATGAGATACACTATTGATAGCTTTTTAGATTTACCAAAATTTGATACAGAAACCGCCACTGCGCCCCCAAAGGTAGGCACATTTGACGCATCTAGTTTGCCGGAATGGGATTTTACCGGTCTCTATAATGGTATGGATGACCCAAAAATTGAACAAGATTTTAGCCAAGCGGCTAAGGACATCGACAAGTTTGAAAAAACTTATAAAGGCCAGCTTGATGGATTGCTAACCTCGAACCAACAAAATGCTGCTCAACGAGCAGAAATATTAGCCACGGCGGTGCTGCAATATGAAGCTATGTCTGACCTTTTGGGCGGCATAATATCTTATGCTTATTTGGTCTATGCCCAATTGGCGACCAACCCTGAGCGGATAAAGTTTTTGGGCGATGTGCAAGAACGGTTAACCGAGCTGGGCACAAAAACCCTGTTTTTTGAATTAGAGCTTAACCGCATTGAGACCGCTAAGATTGATGAATTATTGACCTTTGACTGTTTGCTACATCACGCGCCGTGGTTAAAAGACATTAGACGCGAAAAGCCGCATCAGCTTTCTGACGAATTGGAGCAATTATTTGCCGAAAAATCGGTTACCGCTGCTGGCTCGTGGACGCGGTTGTTTGAAGAAACCATGGCCAGTTTGCAATTTAAGCTCGATGACCAAGATTTGACATTGTCGCAAGTGTTGAACCTAATCACCTCGCCAGATGGCGCAACCCGCAAAAAAGCCGCCACTTCGTTATCAGACGTTTTGGCTAAAAATAAGCGGTTATTCACTCATGTTACCAATGTGCTGGCCAAAGACAAAGCCATATCGGACAAATGGCGCGGGTTTGAGGATGTGGCTGCATCGCGGCATTTGGCCAACCGGGTTGAACCCGCGGTTGTGGATGCCTTAGAAGCCAGTGTGCGCAAAGCCTACCCCAAATTATCGCACAGATATTACGCGCTTAAGGCCAAATGGTTTGGGGTCGAGAAATTAGACCAATGGGATAGAAATGCCCCGCTGCCAAATGTTGAAACGCCTGACATATCTTATCAAGATGCTTGCGACATCATCCTAGAAGCTTATGCTGAATTTTCGCCTGAAATGGCCGATATTACCGCCAAATTTTTTGACAATGGGTGGATTGATGCCCGCTCTCGTGAAGGCAAAGCGGCTGGTGCATTTGCCCACCCGACTGTGCCCAGCCAGCACCCTTATGTGATGGTCAATTATTTAGGCCGCACCCGCGATGTGATGACCTTAGCGCATGAGCTAGGCCATGGGGTTCACCAATATTTGGCCAACCAACAAGGGGCGTTAATGGCGCCCACACCGCTAACCTTGGCCGAAACCGCCAGTGTGTTTGGCGAAATGCTTACCTTTAGGTCGATGCTCAAAAAAACCAGATCAGCGACCGAAAAACGCTCTATGCTGGCGTCCAAAATCGAAGATATGCTGAACACTGTGGTGCGGCAAATATGCTTTTATAGTTTTGAACGCAAAGTGCATTTGGCGCGCAAAGATGGCGAGCTTACCACAGAGCAGTTGGGCGAGTTTTGGTTAGAGGTTTCGGCTGAAAGTCTGGGGCCATCGGTGATATTAAATGAAGGCTATGAGCATTATTGGTCTTATATTCCGCATTTTATCCGCAGCCCATTTTATGTATATGCTTATGCATTTGGCGATTGTTTGGTGAACTCACTTTACGCCTGTTATTTGGCCGAGCCAGATGGATTTGCGGATAAATATTTTGATTTGCTCAAAGCGGGTGGAAGTCAACATCACAGTGAGTTATTGGCGCCATTTGGCTTGGACGCTAGTGACGAGGTTTTTTGGGATATGGGGCTCGAAGCGATCAGTGTTTTGATAGATGAATTAGAGGCGTTAGAAGGCCAGTAAAGCTTTGCCACCAAGGCTACCACTGGATAAAAAAGCTGCAAAATATGCTTTTTACTTAGACAAGTTAACATAGCTAGTCTAAACGTATGAGACAAGATTTTAGGAAAGGGTTGTAAATGACCAAAGAACAACACCCAGCAATGGATTATAAAATGCATAATGACACTTATGCTAACTTTATCAAAGGCTGTATTTATAGTGGCATTGTCTGCGCTATTCTTACGGTTTGGGCTGTTATCGCCATTGCCACTTAATACATATTCACTTTTTTAGGTTAAGGAGACATTCATGAAGATTGTCATCACTGCTGAGCGTTCAGCAGAGGAAACTCGTGTGGCAGCATCGCCTTTTACCGTACAGAAATATGTAGGTTTGGGTTTTGATGTTGTGGTGGAAAAAGATGCCGGCCTAAAAGCCGATTTTACCAATGATGCCTATAAAGATGCTGGCGCGACCATTGAAACTGGTTTAAAAAAATTGGTTAAAGATGCTGATATATTATTGTCGGTTTTGCGCCCTTCAAAAGAAGAATTAATAGATTTGCCTGACAGCGCCATCGTGGTGGCAATGCTTGACCCGTATGCGGGTGAAGACGAGTTAGCAGACTTAAAAAATAGCGGCAAAACCAGTTTTGCTATGGAGCTGATGCCGCGCATTAGCCGTGCGCAAAGTATGGATGTGCTGTCATCGCAATCCAACTTAGCGGGTTATAAATCTATATTAGAAGCAGCCTCTGAATTTGGCCGTGCGTTCCCGATGATGATGACCGCAGCGGGCACAATTGCCCCGGCGCGGGTATTTGTTATGGGCGTGGGTGTGGCGGGCTTACAAGCCATTGCCACCGCGCGGCGTTTGGGCGCTATTGTAACCGCAACCGATGTGCGCATGGCAACTAAAGAGCAAGTTGAAAGCCTTGGCGCTGAATTTGTGATGGTCGAACCTGATGCCGAAGATTCTGGCGAAACCGCTGGCGGTTATGCCAAAGAGATGAGTGACGATTATAAGAAACGTCAAGCTGAACTGGTGGCAAGTCACATTAAAAAGCAAGACATTGTGGTCACCACAGCGCTGATACCGGGGCGGCCAGCGCCGCAACTTATTAGCAAAGACATGATCGAAAGCATGGGGCAGGGTAGTATTATTGTCGACCTAGCGACCTCACGCGGTGGCAATACGCCATTGTCTGTTAAAGACAAAGTGATTGTTCATAAAGGGGTGAAGATAATTGGCTATGCAAACCTTGCTGGCCGGTTGGCGCAAGATGCCTCTAACCTTTATGCCCGCAACCTGATGACTTTTGTAACCTTGTTGTTGAGCGAAGACAAAGCCAACCTGAATATAAACTGGGAAGACGAAATTATAACTGGCACATTATTGACCAAATCTGGTGAATTGGTGCATGCAATTTATAATAAGGATGAAAATAATGAATGAAGCCGTGAGCGCGGGCATTGACCCGTTTATGTTTAGATTGGCGATTTTTGTGTTGTCTATATTCATTGGATATTTTGTGGTGTGGAGCGTAACGCCTGCCTTGCATACGCCTCTTATGGCCGTAACCAATGCCATTAGTTCGGTTATTGTTGTGGGCGCACTTGTTGGCGTTGCGGCAGATGCAGCGGGCATTGCCTCTTGGTTTGGTTTTGGCGGCTTGATATTGGCTTCGGTTAATATATTTGGCGGGTTCTTGGTCACACAGCGCATGCTTGCCATGTACCGTAAGAAAAATTAGGAGAAGATGATGAGTGCTAATTTGATTGCGTTTTTATATCTGGTTTCAGGTATTTTGTTTATTTTATCTCTGCATGGCTTAAGTTCGCCAGAGACCGCCAGACGCGGCAACTATTTGGGTATGGTCGGTATGGCCATCGCCATTGTGACCACTTTGCTAATGGCAGGGCCGACAACCGTAGAAGGTTGGGCAATGCTGGTTGGTGGTTTGGCCATTGGTGGCATTATCGGCGGCGTTATCGCCCGTAAAATTTCGATGACCAATATGCCACAGCTTGTGGCGGCTTTTCATAGCCTTGTGGGTTTGGCTGCGGTTGCGGTTGCGGCCTCTGCATTATATGCACCAAGTGCGTTTGGCATTGGCGAAATTGGCTCTATCCATGTGGCTAGCTTGGTCGAAATGTCGTTAGGCGTGGCTATTGGTGCCATAACCTTTACCGGCTCACTTATTGCGTTTGCAAAATTGCAGGGTTTAATGTCTGGTTCGCCAATTATGTTGCCAGGCCGGCATTTAATTAACATCATATTGGCGGTGTCCATGGTGGTGTTGGTGGCTTATTTTGCCATGACTGAGGATACCAATTTATTCTGGGCGATTGTGATTGTTTCGGCCATTTTAGGCTTCTTAATCATCATACCTATTGGCGGCGCTGATATGCCGGTGGTGGTTTCTATGCTTAACTCATATTCTGGTTGGGCAGCGGCAGGCATTGGCTTTACGTTGGGCAACACAGCGCTTATCGTTACTGGTGCGTTGGTGGGCTCGTCTGGTGCTATCCTGTCCTACATTATGTGTAAAGCGATGAACCGCTCGTTCATTAGCGTTATATTGGGTGGCTTTGGCGCTGTGAGCACAAGTGGCGGTAGCAGTGAGGAAGAAACCCGGCCTGTTAAACAAGGCAGTGCCGATGACGCGGCGTTTATTATGAAAAATGCCAATAAAGTTATTATTGTACCCGGTTATGGTATGGCAGTGGCTCAAGCTCAACATGCGTTGCGTGAAATGACTGACATATTAAAAGAAAATGGCGTGAAAGTGGCGTTTGCCATTCATCCTGTTGCGGGGCGTATGCCGGGGCATATGAATGTATTGTTGGCCGAAGCTAACGTGCCATATGACGAGGTGTTTGAACTCGAAGACATTAATAATGACTTTGCGCAAGCCGACGTGGCGTTTGTTATTGGCGCCAATGATGTGACCAACCCATCGGCCAAAACCGACCCAGAAAGCCCTATTTACGGCATGCCTATTTTGGATGTTGAAAAGGCGGGTACAGTGCTATTTGTAAAACGTGGCATGGGTAAGGGTTATGCTGGTGTGCAAAACGAAGTGTTCTTTAGAGATAACACCATGATGTTGTTTAGCGACGCGAAGAAGATGGTCGAGAATATCATTAAGGCACTTTAATAATTGAAAGTCGCAACACAATTTGGTTTAACCAAATTGCTGGCTCGTTGCTATAGGGTCACACCAATCGTTACCGTAATTATATTAGACAAATAAAAAAGGCAGGATGTTGACATCCTGCCTTTTGCAATTTTAGTGTATTAATTTTAATGGGTTAGTTTTAAGCTTTGGCTGCCGCTTTGGTAATTTCGGCGCGGGCCTTAGAGCGGCCAATGGCGGCTTCTTTAGAGTTTGGTACGCGAATGGCGGCATTGTTATAAGCGCTATACGCGTCCTCCCAATCGCCAAGTTTGGCTGAGGTGCGGGCTAGGCGAATATAAGCGTCATATGATTTTGGCATCAGGCGTGAGGCGGTTATAAAATCACCCTTTGCCGAAACATAGTCACGCAATGCGTAATGCGAATTGCCACGGGCATAGAATATTTGCGCCACATTGGAGCTGAAATTCATCGCTTTGTTAAAGCTCGTCACGGCTTCGGTGTGGTTTTTACGGGCTTGATATATTAACCCAATTTGGAATAAGGCGCGGGCATTATAGATATTTAAGCTGGCGGCTTTTTTGAAAGCAGCCAAAGCTTGGGTGGTGCGGCCAAGCTTTTTAAGCGCATTGCCTTTGGCCACATAGGCCTTGTCATAAGTTAGGTCACGCGCAATTGCCGAATCAAAATCTTTAATGGCTCTGGTGTATTTTTTAAGCTTAATAAGCGTCAAGCCACGGTTATAATATGGCTGTGGCGACGTAGGAGCCGCTTTTATGGCTTTGGTAAAGCTATCATAGGCTTCGTTGTAGCGGCTGTAACTGGCTAGGCCTGCGCCCAAATTATTGTGTGACTGCCCGGCATCAGGATTGCGGGTAACCGCTGCATTTAGCGATGATAGGTCGGTATTGATGGGGGAGTCGACAGTTGCACAAGCGGTTAATGCAAACAGGCTTGTGGCGGCCAATGAGGCCTTTAAAAAATTGCTAAACTGCACATTTGTCTCCAGTTAAATAACTATTATCCATATCTCAAATACAGGCTTATTAGTGGCTATAATAGTAAATGTTTTCTTTATGGTAAAGATAACGGCCAAATAAGGCATTTTTATACTTATAAAACAAAAAAAGGCCACAAACGTGACCTCTCTTAAAAATTAGTTAGCCATCAATTAATATTGACGACCCTTGCCCATAATAAGGCCTTCACGTTGGGCTTTTTTGCGCGCCAATTTACGTGTGCGGCGAATGGCTTCAGCTTTTTCACGGGCTTTTTTTTCTGAAGGCTTTTCAAAATGGCCACGTAGCTTCATTTCACGAAAAATGCCTTCGCGTTGCATTTTCTTTTTTAGGGCGCGTAGAGCTTGGTCTACATTGTTATCACGAACGAGTACTTGCACTATGTTTTTCCTGTTTCATCTGTTGCCTAAATGGCATTTTAGCCAAATTATCGGCAAGAATTTTTGCACCAGCGCTTGGCCAGCTAATTTATTGCCTTGGATTTATCAAAAAATATCCATCTTGTCTAGTGTTTGCGACTAAAAAAAGCAAATATCAATAGAATAATGCCATTCTAGGTTTTAATTAGGCTATCTAATGGGAATAGCAGGTTAACATGTCCCATTTTGCGGCCGGTTTTAATTTCTTGCTTGCCATATAGATGAATTTTTGCATTGGCTTGTTTTGCATAATCGCTGGCCAAGGCCACGCCGTCGCCAATTAGGTTATGCATCACCACATCGCTATGGCGCGCCACGCTGCCCAACGGCAAATTGGCAATGGCGCGTATATGTTGCTCAAATTGCGATATATAGCAGGCATCCTGGGTCCAATGGCCGCTATTATGCACACGCGGGGCTATTTCATTGATGATGATTGGGGTATTGCCATTTGTGGTGATGAATGTTTCGACCCCCAACACACCGACATAATCTAACCCGTGAATGATGTCGCTGGCCAATTGGCAGGCTTTGGCGCGTATGTCAGGCGATATTTGAGCCGGAATTGTGGAGCTATTTAATATATGGTTTTTATGGGCATTTTCGGATGGCTCAAAAATAGCCACATTACCGGCGGCATCCCGCGCGATGATGACTGAAATTTCTAGATCAAAATTTATAAAACCTTCTAAAATGCAATTTGGTTTATCAAGACCCGATGAATTATTGGACACTAAATCATAAGCTTGTTGCATATCGGCCATGGTTTTAATGCCAACTTGGCCTTTGCCATCATAGCCCATGGTGCGGGTTTTTAAAATGGCTGGTAAACCCAATTTCCTAACCGCATTGTCTAAATCTTGTTTTGTGGCGATGTTGGCATAGGGCGCGGTGGTGGCGCCTACGCTATTTAAATAATCTTTTTCGACCAGTCTATCTTGTGAAGTTTGTAGCGATTTTAAATTTGGTGAGACGGTTATTAACTGGTTTAAAAATGCAATGGTTGAGGCGGGAATATTTTCAAATTCATAGGTGATGACATCTACTTTGGCGGCGAATTGCTTTAGCTTGGCTTGGTCGCCATAATCGCCAACTATGTGGCTATGACAAACGTCTATAGCCGGGCCATTATCC
This sequence comes from Hyphomicrobiales bacterium, assembly GCA_013214705.1. Classification (GTDB taxonomy): domain Bacteria; phylum Pseudomonadota; class Alphaproteobacteria; order Rhizobiales; family OSC116; genus OCS116. Next base: position 550,823 of record JABSRZ010000004.1, on the reverse strand, counting down.
TCGGGGCAATAGATGCAGGTTTTATAGCCCAGCGGGGCTGCCGCTAAGCTTAGCATGCGCGCCAACTGACCACCGCCTAAAATGCCGATAACGCTGTTGGGGGCTAGGGGACGAGTTTGCATTTATAACCTAATGGGTCGGAGTGAGGGCAATCGAATCGCTAATTTTTTGGCGATAGGCGGCTAGATTTTTTGCCACCTGAGCGTCGTGCAGCGCGATGATAGACGCCGCCAGTAGCGCGGCATTTATCGCCCCAGCATTGCCAATGGCCAAAGTGCCAACCGGTATGCCGCCGGGCATCTGAACGATTGACAATAAACTATCTTGCCCGCCTAGGGCTTTGGTTTGAATCGGTACGCCAAGTACGGGTAGCGCGGTCATCGCGGCCACCATGCCGGGCAAATGGGCAGCGCCACCAGCGCCAGCTATCACCACGTGTAAGCCATTTTTCTGGGCGTTTTTGGCATAATCTACCATGCGGTCAGGTGTGCGGTGTGCAGAAATAATTTTGGCTTCATAGGCAATGTTTAGCTCATCCAGAATATCTGCGCCGAGTTTCATGGTTGGCCAGTCAGATTGGCTGCCCATAATGATGCCAATTTTTGCTGTGTTTTCAGCCATCTATGATTCCAATCTGTCATTAATCGCCATTTCACTCCTTTTTATGAGTTTCTGGCTAAATAAGCAATTGTAAATTGGCGTTATGCAATAATGTCTGGGGTCAATTTTTCGGTTAGTTGTTCGATGACCTGTTTAATTTGGTCGCGTCGATTTTTTAATTTTTGAACTTTAATCGGTTCGGTTTGTTCGGTTTGGCTAATCGAAATGATCGCCATTTTTAAATCTCGATGCTCCTGCGAGAGACGGGCGAGTATCTTAACCAAATGATTTTTCTCTATTTCATTCATTATTCAACCCATAAAATGGCTTTAGTTAAGACAATCTACCCAAATATACTTAAAATTTAATAAAAACTTATGCCAGACAAATTTGATTTTTTAAAATTTATGTGTAAAATTTAATTGTTAACAAAAAGGAGATACTCAATATGGCTCTTGAAGCACGTTTAAATGAATTGAAACTAAAGCATAAACAGATGGAAACTGAAATTGTATCGGAAAACAAATACCCATCGGCAGATCAATCGGCGGTCAATGGTTTAAAGCGAGCGAAAATGAGACTTAAAGAAGAGATATCGAGCATCGAGGCCAAACTGGCAAGTTAGCTACAGAATCAGTTATATTAGAAAGCCTCATATATTTAATTTGATGTGAGGCTTTTTTGTGCCAAGCTTTCAGACAAATGTCGGATATTAATTTTTAAATATTGATAGTAGATTGGTTAAAACGGGAGCGAAATTATGGGCAATTATAACCTAATCTATAAATCATGGAGCAATGACCCGACAGGGTTTTGGCAAGATGCCGCCAAATTGATAGATTGGTATACACCAGCCGAGCAAGTGCAAGGCGAGTTGGATGGCTTGGAGCGCTGGTATATCGGCGCCACATGCAATACCTGTTATAATTGTTTAGACCGCCATGTGATAGCTGGCCGTGGTGAGCAGGTGGCGTTTATTTATGATAGCCCGGTTACCAATAGCAAAAAACAATATAGCTATAATGAGTTATTGGCCGAGGTGGAAGCCTTTGCGCTGGTGCTGCAAGGCCAAAATATTACTAAAGGTGACCGGGTGATTATCTATATGCCGATGGTGCCAGAGGCGGCGATTGCCATGTTGGCCTGTGCCCGCATTGGGGCTGTGCATAGTGTGGTGTTTGGCGGTTTTGCCGCACCAGAATTGGCCACCAGAATTGATGATTGTACGCCAAAATTAATTGTGGCGGCGTCTTGTGGCATCGAGCCGAGCCGGATTGTTGAATATAAACCCTTGCTCGACCAAGCCATTCAACTGGCAAATCATAAAGTTAAATCAACTGTCATTTTGCAGCGTCAACAAAAAATAGTGCCGCTTATTGATGGGGTGGATGGCGATTGGCAACAATTGGTGGATGCAGCCAAACAAAGTGAAAAATCTTGCCCACCAGTGCCTGTATTGGCGACAGACCCACTGTATATTTTATATACCTCTGGCACAACTGGCACCCCAAAGGGTGTGGTGCGTGACAATGGCGGCCATATGGTGGCGCTGAATTGGTCGATGGGCGCTATATATAATATACAAGCTGGCGAGGTATTTTGGGCGGCTTCGGATGTTGGCTGGGTGGTTGGCCATAGCTATATTGTCTATGGGCCACTGCTACAGGGCGCGACCAGCATCTTATATGAAGGCAAACCCATTGGCACGCCAGACGCTGGTGCGTTTTGGCGGGTGATAGAAGACTATAAAGTGAAGAGCTTTTTCACCGCGCCGACGGCTTTTAGAGCCATTAAAAAAGAAGATTTTGGTGGAAAGCAAATTGCTAAATATGATTTATCATCGTTTAAGGCGTTGTATTTGGCTGGTGAACGGGCTGACCCAGACACTATAAAGTGGGCAGAACAACATTTAAAAGTGCCAGTGATAGACCATTGGTGGCAAACTGAAACCGGTTGGGCGATGGCTTGTAACCCATTGGGTATAGAGCAATTGCCAATAAAATATGGCTCGCCAACCAAGGCCATGCCGGGTTATGATATCCAAGTTTTAGATGATGAAGGCGCGCCTGTGGTGGCGGGTATTACCGGTAACGTAGTGGTGAAACGCCCCTTGCCACCCGGATGTTTGCCAACATTGTGGAATGCCAATCAGGTATTTGAAGAAAAATATTTTGAAAATTTTAGCGGATATTATGAAACTTCGGATGCGGGTTATCTAGATGAAGATGGATATTTATTCATCATGGCGCGCACGGATGACATTATCAATGTGGCCGGGCATCGGCTTTCGACCGGGGCGATGGAAGAAATATTATCTACCCACGAAGCGGTGGCAGAATGTGCGGTTATTGGCATAAAGGATAAATTAAAAGGCCAAGAACCCATTGGGCTTATCATCTTAAATAATGATTTAAAGGTCAGCCATGATGAAATTATTGCCAGTTTAAAACAAATGGTGCGAGATGTGATTGGCCCGGTTGCGGCGTATAAACAATCTATCGTGGTGGCAAGATTGCCCAAGACCCGCAGCGGCAAAATATTGCGCGCTACCTTGCGCAAAATTGCCGATGGTGAAGATTTCAAAATGCCACCAACCATTGATGACCCCGAAATTTTAACAGAAATAAGCGCCACGTTTAAGCGAGCGGGTATAATTTAGCCTTCTCAGGAGGCTGTCGCTCATTTTTTGTTTGCACTGCGTGCGTTCACTCCGTTCTCTTGCCACGCCTAACGGCGACGCGCGCTTGCGCTTGCCTCAGCCTGTTGGCTTCGGGCTTATTTCCCATTTAAATGCAGAGTAAATTGGTCATAAAAAAAGCCGACAGAAATTGTCGGCTTTTGATTGGTTTGAAAATTGGCTTAGTCTTTTTTGAAATTGGCAAAAACGTCGGCAGCTGATACTTTTTTATCTTCTTCTGCAACTTCTTTGGTTTTTTCATCAAGGTCAAACAGATTGTCAACAGTGGTTTCTTCAACCTCGACAATGTCATCTATATGACCAACAATTTCGGCAAAATGTTCATTGTCTTTTTTATAGGCCGGCGCCGTGGTTTCTTCGGTTGGCAATAACGTGCCAGCGGCAATGGCTTTAACCCGCTCTTTGGCAGCGCGTGCGGCGGCTTTGGCCACGGCGGCATCTAGCTCTAATTGTTTGCAAAGCCCAAGCGCCACTGGGTCAATGGGTTTGATGTTCTGAATGTTCCAATGGCTGCGCTCGCGGATGGCTTTAATGGTCGGCTTGGTTGTGCCAACTAATTTCATCACTTGGCTATCGACCAATTCGGGGTGAAATTTAACCAGCCATAGGATTGACGAAGGTTTGTCTTGGCGGCGTGAAAGCGGTGTATAACGCGGGCCTTTACGAGTTTTGGCTTCAGGAATAACCAATTTGCGCTTGGCCAACACCAATTTGATGCTGCTATCATTTTGCGCGGCTTCAATTGATTCGCGGGTTAACTCGCCAGATTGCATCGGGTCTTGCCCGCGCACGCCTTGGGCCACGTCGCCATCGGCAATGGCTTTCACTTCTAACGGGTGAAGGCTACAAAAATCAGCTATTTGATCGAATGTAAGCGCGGTATTATCCACCAACCATACGGCTGTGGCTTTGGGCATTAAGGGTCCGTTAGTCATGTGTTCTCTCCTGCCTTTTGCAATGAGTGCAAAAGTAAAATTTTGTCGAATATTAGGAATGGCATTTGTATAACCTATTTTAAAAAATTTTAAAAGCCTTAATTTATGATGCCGTGGTTAGGATGAGCTTGCCAATATGGCTGCCACCTTCCATATATTTATGCGCAAGGCCGGCATCTTTTAAACTAAATATATTGTCTATTATCGGTTTGATTTTACCAGCTTCAATTAACGGCCAAATATTTTTGTGCAAAGCGCTGGCAATTTTGTCTTTTTCGGCCAAAGGGCGGTTGCGCAATGTAGAGCCAGTTAGGGTGAGGCGTTTTAGCATAACCGGCATAAAATCTACCTCGGCAATAGAGCCATTTAAATAAGCAATGTTGACAATGCGGCCATCTTTAGCGGCCACTTGAATGTTGCGGTTAACATAATCGCCGCCGACCATATCCAATATCACATCGGCACCTTTGCCAGCGGTTTCGGCTTTGATGGTGGCCACATAATCTTGGGTTAAATAGTTAATGGCGGTGGCCTCGAGGCTGCGAATGGTGGTGCATTTGGCCTCACTGGCGGCGGTGGCAAAAATTTTGGCAAATTTATATTGCCGGGCAATTTGAATGGCCGCGACGCCAATGCCGCTGGTGCCACCGTGGATGAGAATGGTCTCGCCGTCCTTGAGCGCGGCGCGGTCGATCATATTATTCCACACCGTAAAATAAGTTTCGGGCAGGCTGGCGGCCTCGATAAAATTTAAACCTTTGGGTATTGGCAAGGCGGTGTCTTGATGAATGGTGGCATATTGGGCATAACCGCCGCCTGCCACCAGGCCGCATATTTCATCGCCAATGTTATATTTATCGGCACTGCTAGATTTTGCCACAACAATACCCGCAATTTCTAGGCCTAAAATTTGCGAAGCACCTTTGGGGGCGGGGTAATGCCCACGCCGTTGCAAAATATCGGGGCGGTTAACCCCGGCTGCCTCGACTTTTATAAGCAATTCACCGGCCTGAATGGCCGGAATGTCGTGCTTTACCAACTCGAGTTCTTGCCAACTGCCAAAGGCTTTGATGGTTATCGCCTGCATGTTTAACGGTATATCTGACTTAGAAAATGTATTGGCAGTGGGCATGATGGCTCCTAATAAATATATAAACGGCTTTATACATTGTAAACGAGTCGGCAAAATTATTGAAGCGGCGTTATATATTTATATTTAAGTAAATTGTTAATAATAAATATAATAACTAATATATATACATGATTTATACTATAAAAATACAGATTCAACTAAAGTCTAATTCGAATATAATTATAATATTAACTATATTTTAACTAATTTAATCGTATAGTGGTTATACGTGATGCAGATATGAAATTTATTTTAAATCTGTTTGAATATTTTTTCATTGATATTCAGTATTACACCTCCCTATTAAACTCCCAGAGCCGTATCGTGCGGCTCTTTTTTTCGGGCACTAATCGTTAAAACAAACTTGTTTATCCCCGGTTTTTTGAAATGATCCACAATATCTAATTTGAATCAAATTTGTCTAGTTTTCGGTAAAGAAAGCCAATATATTGGGCTCACAAATTGCTGCGGAATGGCCGGTCATGGCTAGACTTCGAAAAATATTAACTTTGAATGTTTTGTTAACCACTTGTTAATATTTATAGAGACTCAACGGCGATAAAAATGTATAATGTGCATACTAGTTTTGAGTAAGGTGCGATAGAATGAACTTATCTAATGACAAAAATAAATTTCCAGAAACTGTGAATTATGTCGAATTTTTTGCCGCTTCAAATCAGTTCCAATCTTTGTTTAACGAAGGCATGGCGCTGGTGGAAGAAACTGCAAATTATTTGGATGTTGATGGCCGCAAGCAATCCCGCGAGTTAAGCCGCCCGCAAGCTTTGGCCTATGCATCTGAAAGCATGCGCTTAACCACGCGGCTCATGCAAATTGCCAGTTGGTTATTGTTGCAACGGGCTCTTAAAAATGGCGAGCTAAGTGTTGATGAAATTAAATCCGATAGCAACCGCATTAAATTGTCCAAACGTCGGGTAGATGACGTGACAACTTTAATTGAAGAATTGCCAGTGCAGTTGATTGATCTTATTCATAAGAGTTTTGACATGCAGGTGAGATTGCAAAAAATCGATAAGCAATTTTGGTCTAAACTAGATGGTGAGCCAATAGTGCAAAGCGGCGCTAGAGACCAATTAAGCCGGTTAGAGGCGGCGTTTAAACAACCTGACTAAAGGTGTCGTTTATTTTAGTTAGCATGTGGGGCGCTCTGTAGGTTTACAGGGCGTTTTTTAGAGGCAAAAATTTTGACAAAAATAAAGGCCACTCAAACTGAGTGGCCTTAAATTTATAAAAGTTAAGTGGGTGAATTAACCCAACATACCTTCGAAACGCTTGTTAAATTTGTCCAAACGTCCGCCACGGCCGGTTAGTTGGGCGCCGCTGCCGGTCCAAGCTGGGTGGGTTGTTGGGTCAACATCTAATACAAGTGTATCGCCTTCTTTACCCCAAGTTGAACGGGTTTCAAAAGTCGTACCGTCAAGCATCTTAACTGTAATTGTGTGATAATCTGGGTGAATATCTGCTCTCATAACAAAACCTTACATTTTTTAACAAAACTATGAAAACCTACGACAACCGCAGTTAACTAGCTTTTAATGAATCTGTTGGAGCTTGATATAGACCAGAATATATACAATTACAAGCCTTATAAGCGCAGCGAACCGACATATCGGCGCAATAATATCGACAATATGGCGATAATTCCAAATAGCCATTGTTTTTTGCCATATTGAGCCTATATAAATAGCCTAATTATAAATAGGCGACATATATATGAGCGAAGCAATTTTAGACGAACCAGCCCCCAAAAAGAAATCTATGTTTGGCGATTTAAGCCCAATTGTGAAGCTGCTGCCATTTGTGTGGGTTCAAAAAACATATGTTTTTGGCGCGCTGATTTTTTTAACCATTGCTGCCGGTGCGACGCTGGTTTTGCCCAAATTGGTTGGCGACTTAATTGAAAGTGGTTTTAGCGCCGAAGTTATTGAAACCATTAATGTTCGGTTTTTGGCCTTTTTACTATTGGCAACGGTTATGGCGGTTTCTAGCGCGTTTCGCTATTATTTTGTGATGTCAATTGGCGAGCGAGTGGTGGCCGATTTACGGGCTAAATTTTACGAGCAATTACTGCGGCTAGACCAAAAATTTTACCAACAAAACCTAACTGGCGATTTATTATCTCGCCTGTCGTCAGACACTACGAGCATAAAATCGGCCGTTGGGGTGAGCGTGTCTATGGTGCTGCGCAACGGGTTTATTATGGTTGGCGCGGTAATAATGATGTTCACCACATCTTGGTATTTGAGCCTTATGGTGGTTGCCGCCATTCCGCTGATGATTATCCCCTTGGTGCTTATGGGCGGCCGGGTGCGAGTTTTGGCTAAGGATGCTCAAACCACATTTGCCGAGACCACAGCCTATGCGGGCGAGACTTTGTCGGGAATTCATACGGTGCAATCTTTCACCTATGAAAAACAAGCTGGTAAGAATTTTAGAGCCAGTGTCGACACCGCTTTGGTGGTTGCCACCACCCGCATTAAAGCTCAAGCGCGGCTTATCTCTATTAGTATTTTTATGGTTTTTGCCTCTATTGTTGGCATTATGTGGATGGGCGCTAACGCGGTGTTAGATGGCTCATTAGGCATAGCAGACCTTTCGGAATTTGTAATTTATGCGGTGTTGGCGGCCAGTAGTTTGGCGGCGATTAGCCAAGTTTGGGGCGAAATTCAGCAAATGGCCGGTGCGTCAGAACGCATCATGCAATTGCTAGACATGACGCCGGCCATTACAAGCCCTAAAAACCCGATTAAATTGACCAAAAAGGTCGAAGGCCATGTGGAGTTTAACAATGTTGAATTTTCTTATGGCGAAAAAGAAGTGCAACTATTTAAAGGCTTGAATTTTAGTGTCAAACCCGGCGAAATGGTGGCCTTTGTGGGGCCTTCTGGTGCTGGCAAATCGACCATATTTAATTTGCTGATGCGGTTTTACGATATTAATGCTGGCCAAATTAGTTTGGACAACCAGCCGATAGCTAATTTTGACCCTGCAGATTTGCGCAACCAATTTGCCACCGTGCCGCAAGAAGTGATGATTTTTGCCAACAGCGCGATGGAGAATATTCGCTTTGGCCGCATAGAAGCCACCGACGAAGAAGTGATAGAAGCTGCCAAAGCCGCGGAAGCGCATGATTTCATCATGCGCACATCGGATGGCTATAACACTGCATTGGGCGAGCGCGGTATGGCTTTGAGCGGTGGCCAACGCCAACGCATTGCCATCGCCCGGGCTATTTTGCGCAATGCCCCAGTATTGTTGTTAGATGAAGCCACCAGTGCCTTAGACAGCCAGTCTGAAAAGAAAGTGCAACGCGCGTTGGAGAATTTGGCCAAGGGCCGCACCACACTTATTGTGGCGCATAGGCTTTCGACAATTCGCGATGCTGACCGTATTTTGGTTATTGACGAGGGCGAGATTGTTGAGCAGGGCGATCATCAGCAGTTGATGAAGAAAAACGGCACTTATGCAAAACTTGTGCAATTGCAAACCCAAGATATAATGGCGGCAACATGATCAATAGAAAAAATTACCTGTGGTATGTGTTTGCAGGTTTGGTATTATTTTCGTTTTTAACCGTGCGCCTATTCATTCAGCAAGGTGAGTTTCAAACCATTGGTGAGCAATCAGAATATCAATGCCAGCCAATAGCTGCCCCGTGGGGGCCGGAAGACATTGTCGCCGATTATGACACCGGTCTATTATATATATCGGCCTCTGCCCGCCAGGATGGGGCGGCTAGGTTTAACACCAGAGGCAATATTCATGTGTTAGATATGAATGGTGCGAATGAACAGATTCAACTTGTGTCGGGTGATTTTATCGGCAAGTTTAGGCCGCATGGTATGAGTTTGATAAAATTAGCTGATGGCAGCAAACGCCTATTTGCCATCAGCCACCCCGCCAAAGCCCAAAGCGTGGTCGAAATTTTTGCTGTCAAGCAAGCTAAACTAACCCATATTGAAACCATAAGCGGTTTGCCCGGTGGTTTAAACAGCATCACCGCCATTGATGGTGAGCGGTTTTATGCCACTCAAGATGGCAGCACCAGTGGCATATCCTCTTTATTTAACGGCATTTTTGGTTTGGAATATAGCGAAGTTATTTATTATGATGGCAAGTTAAGCCAAGTGGTGGCAGATGGGTTTGAATATGCCAATGGCATCGAATTATCTGCCGATGGCCAACAATTATATGTGGCCGACATGCTTAAGCGAACCTTAGAATTCTATGACCGCGATTTGCAAACCAATGCGCTCACCAAAACCGGTAACCTAAATATGGATGCCGGGGTTGATAACATTAGCCGCAACCAAGATGGTTCATTTTTCATTGCCGGCCACCCCAAAATGTTTTCGACCTTTTTTCATATAAGTGGGCTTAAAGATATAGCCCCGAGCGTGGTGTTTAGAGCCACTCCGCCCAAAGGTGGCCAACGCGGCGAACTAAAAGTCGTGCATTTGGAAAATGGATTTGGCATTTCTGGTGCTTCCGGCGCGGTGGAATTTAACGACAAAATGTATATAGGCGCAATCACCCAAAACCGCCTTCTCTCCTGCATAAAACTTTAGTTTATTTCGATCTTGGGCGTCGCGCGGTCATTCATGGGCTATGCGCCCACTACATGACCGCGCTCCTACAATATCTTCATAAACTGGCGTTTTGGCTGTGCGATGGGTTGCTTTTTAAGAGCTGTGCCAGCCTAAAAAGAAATATAAAATCTATTTTTCGGTTAGTTTTAATTCTATGCGGCGGTTGATTTCTTTGGCTTCGTCGCTATCGCCTTCGGCGAGGGGGTGATGTTCGCCAAAACCTGCGGCCATTAGGCGGCGAGGCGGCACGCCTGCTTCGATAAGCGTGCGCACGACTGATATTGATCTGGCGGCGGATAGCTCCCAGTTAGAGGCGAAACTGGATGATTTAATCGGCGTACTGTCGGTGTGGCCATCTACCCGCAATACCCAATTAATGTCGTCAGGTATTTCGGTCGAAATTTCTATAATGGCTTCGGCAATTTTTACCAATTCGGTTTTGCCTTGGTCATTAATTTCCACCCGGCCTTTAGAAAACAGCACTTCGGATTGGAATACAAACCGATCGCCAACAATTTTAACATCCGACCGTTTGGCCAAAATTTCACGTAAGCGGCCAAAAAAGTTAGACCTATATTTAGACAATTGCTGCACTTTTTGCGCCAAGGCCAAGTTGAGCCGCTGGCCCAAATTGGCAATTTTCACTTGGTTGTTTTTGTCTTTTTGCTCGGCGGCATCTAATATCGCGCTGACCGTGGCAATTTGGCGGCGCAAAGAAGCAATTTGCAAATTAAGCAATTCGACTTGTGCCAAAGCTTCAGATTTAATCCGGCTTTCGGCGGTTAATTTGTCGTTCAATACGTTGATGGCGCTACCGGATTGATTTTTTTCGGCACTATATGCGGCCAACAGGCCAGCAAGTTTGGTTTTTTCAGACTCGGCATCGGCCAAGCTTAAACTTAGTGAGCTGATGGTGTCGGTGAGCGAGGCGCTATTGCCTTTTTCGAGCGCCAACATTTGGGTGAGCTCAGATAGCTGACCGCGCAACCTATCAAGCACACTATCGCGGCCAGAAATTTCTTGGGTTAAGAAAAACTGCGCAAACATGAACACAGTGAGCAAGAATATAAATACCAGCAATAATGTCGATAATGCATCAATAAACCCGGGCCAGAAATTCACACTTTCTCGGCGAGAGGAACGGCGGGAAAAAGCCATAATGGTTAATCCCTTTCATCATTGGGTGTATAGCCACGCGGTGTCGGTTCGGCGTCACGCGAACTTTCTTGATGGAAATTCTGCATACGTTGCGCCAAATTGCTTATTTTGGCGGCTTGTTGATTTTGATTCTCGACCAATTGATTGACATAATTGCCATTTTTTTCGGCTTCATTGGCGATATGCTGCACGTCACTGGATATATTATGCAGGGTTTCATTTTGCGCCTGATTGGCAAAGGCCTGGTCTTCGAGGCGGCCATCCATTTGGGCGATAGATTTGTGAATATTTTGAATGGCAAAATTAATTTCGGGTGCATTTTGTATTTGTTGTGGTGCGCCGCCGCCTTCATTGGATGAGCCATCGCTAATGTCAGTGACGGTGGAAAGCCAATCTTCTAAATCTAGATAAAAACGGTTTTGGGCTTGATTGGCTTGAATGTCCATAAAGCCAATAACCAACGAGCCAGCCAAACCAAATAATGATGAACTAAACGCCGTGGCCATGCCTTGCAATGGCGCTTCTAGCCCGGCTTTAAGCTCTTCAAACACAGCAGAAGCTTCGCCTGCGCCGGCGTCTAGGCCTCTAATGGTGCTGGCGATGGAGTTTAGTGTGTCCAACAGCCCCCAAAATGTACCCAATAGGCCTAAAAATACCAATAGCCCGGTTATATAACGCGATATTTCATGCGCTTCATCTAACCGCGCGCCAATGGAGTCTAGCAAGGTGCGCATAGAATTGGTGTTTAAGGTGACTTCGCCGGTGTGGTTGCCCAGCATGGTGGCCATCGGCGCGAGTAATTTCGGCTGCACGCCCGACTGAATGGTCGGGTCGGCAATGCGTAAATTGTTTAACCACTGGATTTCGGGGTAAAGGCTGGCAATTTGCCGAAAGGTAAAGGCCGCACCAAATAGGATGACAAATACAATAAGGCCATTTAAAAATGGGTTTGAAACAAAGGCATCGATCAGGTCTTTATACAAAATGGTTATGGATATCAGCACAAAAGCGACAAATATAAACATCCGCAGTAAGAAAATGCGGGGTTTGGAAATTTGGCGCGCTTCATAATTCATTTTTATTTTCCCGATCCATCGGCTAGTTTAGCTCAGCCAACCTATAACATTTATTTGCAAGGCCGTTATATTTCGCAATAATAAGCTTGCTTTTTAATTTACATGTCACCTGCAAATGGTCAACCCTTTGCAGGGGTTGACCATTGGATAATTGTAAATTGTGGGCATTATATGGCTCAAATTTTAAGCATTTCAACAATTTGCGGCATTAACTCTGGGTTGCTGGCGACAATGCGGCCGTTATTATAATCAAATTCGCTGCCGTCAATATCCATCACCGTGCCACCAGCTTCTTGCACCATCAACACACCAGCTGCGACATCCCATATTTTTAAGCCAGACTCATAAAAACCATCGGTGCGCCCAGCAGCTAAATTGGCCAGGTCTAACGCGGCTGCGCCAGCTAACCTTACGCCATGGGTGCGGTTTTGAGCGCGGGCCAAACGGCGGTAATATAGGGCTGCATCATCACGCAAGCCACCATCGCCAGTGGCAATGAGCGTATCGGATAGTTTTTTGCGGCCGCTGATTTTAAGTTTATAATCGTTTAAAAATGCGCCACGGTTAGCCTCGGCTTCAAACAATTCGTCGGTAATGGGGTTGTAGATCACCCCGGCCTGTATTTTGCCTTCGCGCTCTAGCGCCAATGAAATGCAAAAATGCGGGTTGGCATGCATAAAGTTTAAAGTGCCATCTATCGGGTCGATAATCCATCTATGGGTTTTATCCGTGCCAATGGTTTCGCCAGCCTCTTCGCTTAAAATGCCATAACCGGGGCGCAACTCATTTAGCTCTTCGATTAATTTGCTTTCAATGCGCAGGTCGGATGACGTGACAAAATCTTGCGGGCCTTTGTATGAAATTTGTAAATTTTCAACTTCGCCGAAATCTCTGACCAAGCCGCGCGCCACTTTGCGCACTGTGTTGACCATTATGTTTAATAAAGCTGTACGTGCCATATCTTATTCCTTCATGTGGCTGAGTAAGCCGAATTATAGTGTCTATTTGTCTGCGCGGCGTAAATAAGTGACTTCATTGGTGTCGACCACAATCAGCTCATCTATTTTAATGAAAGGTGGCACGGTAACCCGCACACCATTTTCTAGCGTCGCCGGTTTAAAGCTGTTGGCGGCGGTTTGGCCCTTAATCACCGGCTCAGTGTCAGCAACTTTAAGCGTCACTTGGTCGGGCAATTTAATGCCGATATTTTTGCCTTCATAAGACTCAACCACCACCAACATGCCATCTTGCAAAAATTTAGCTCGGTCACCGACAAAACCGGTTTCAAGTTCGATCTGCTCATAAGTTTTGACATGCATGAAAATCAGCATTTCACCTTCGGCATATAAAAATGTGTAGTCATCTTGTTCTAAACGCACCCGTTCGACGGTTTCGGTGGCTCTGAAACGTTCGTTTAACTTGGTGCCAGTGGTGATGCTTTTAAGCTCTACCTGCGCAAATGCGCCGCCTTTGCCGGGTTTTACCGCTTGGGTTTTAACCGCAATATAAAGGTCGTTTTTATATTCAATAATGTTGCCTATGCGAATTTCATTGCCATTAATTTTCATTTTCAATCCTCGAATTCAATATTTGACTTGCGGCATGCCACAATTATGCAACCACGGGGCTTAGGCGCTGGTAAATTAGCGCGAAACTAACAGCAGTCGAGTTATTTTGCACTATATTTTTGCAATTATATCCAAAAACTGCCGATTACTGTTAACAATTGGGCTAGCTGGCGCTTAAATTAAGGTTTGTCGCTGGTTTTGGTGCCAGCTTTGGCCTCTGCTGCTGCGTTGCGTTCGACCCATTCATCGGCGAGATTTTGGCCGATCGATAAAGTGGTGATTGGCAGTTTTTTAAACTCCAATTCTAGCCAGCTATCTTCGGCATTGGCGGTTTGCGCCAAACGGTATAACATCACCGCGATTTCGGCATCTTGTGGCACGCCAACGCCTTTATAATATAGCCGTGCCAGCCGGGTTTGGGCGGTGGGTTGGCCCAAGGTGGCGGCCTTTTTAAGCCAAAAAATGGCATCGCCTAAATTGGTTTCGATGCCGACCCCGTTAAACGCCATTATGGCGTAACGCACCATGGCGTCGGTGCGGCCATTTTTGGCGGCTTTTAGCATGTAACGCGCGGCTAAAGTGTGGTTTTGGGCAACCCCTTTGCCACTATTGTATAACACCGCCAGATCCATTTGGCTTTGGGCGTGGCCTTTTTCGGATGCGCGCTCAAACCATTTAAAGGCTTTGGTATAATCGGCCGGTTGGCCAGCCAGACCGGCATATATTTGCGCCAAATTATATTGCGCTAGCATATGGCCGCCTTTGGCGGCTTTGATAAAATAGGTTTTGGCCTCGATAATGTCTTTGTCTATGCCTTCGCCCTGCGCCAAAGCATAGCCGTAAATAAACGCGGCTTCGGCGTGGTCAGCTTTTGCGGCTTTGCGGTACCAACTGAGAGATTTTTCGATGTCGAGCGGTGTGCCCAAACCCTTGCGGTACATCTGACCCAGTAGATAGGCCGAATTTTCGCTACCCGCTTGGGCTTCTTTGGTGGCTAACTTTATGGCGGTTTTATATAAGCCTTGGTCAAACGCGCGGTAGCCAGTCATGGTTGGGCTGGCGGCATGGGCAAACGAGCTGAATTGCAAAGCGCAAAAAATAACCAGTATAATTTTTGCCAATGCTTGCATTCAGGTTAACTTTCGGGGCTTTTGCCAGTTAGGTTTTGGTTATCGAGGCTTTTAGTCTCGAGGCTTTTGCTATTCAGGCTTTTCAGCCAGTTTTCATGGGTTTTATTAGCCCAAAATTCAGGCAATAATGCGACAAAATCTGGAAATTGATCGATAAATTTAATATTTTCGACCTTTTCGCTGGTGGTTAAATAGGCAATGGCCGGGATGGCGAACATTTCGCGCCACCAAATGGCCAGATTGATAACCGCTTGGTTGCGATTTTGCCCATGGTTACTAGTTTGGTTGGACGCGCCATCATTGGCAGCTGAGTCCGTTGAGTTGGTGGCAATGATATCTGGGCCAAAAGCCACATAATCGGCATGTAACTCACCAAATAACATAGCTTCATGTTTAGATGAGCCGACATAAGCGCCGATGATAAACCTGTCGCCTAACGCTTGGCGACAGCTTTTAAAATGGTTGATTTCAGAGGCAATTTGCACGCCATCGGCCAGCAGAATATTCATCGAAGCGACGTCGTCAGATATCAGCACCGCAATGTTAAGCGCTTGAACGGTTTCGACTAATTTTTTAAGAATGTCAGGGTCATTATTATCGATGCAATCGGCGCTAACCAAAAACGCAGCGGTGTCGACAGAGCCGATGATATTGACAATGTGTTTAATGACATCATCATCTAATTCAGTGGCAGGGCTAGAAAAATAATATCGGCTCTCTATCATGGTTTTGCTATTTAATTTCATCCATACTGGTGATGATTTTATTCACTAAGCCATAATCTTTGGCTTCTTGGTTGGTAAGCCAAAAATCGCGATCGGTGTCTTTTTCGATCTGCTCGATGCTTTGGCCGGTGGCGTCTACAAAAATTTGGTTTAAACGAGCGCGCATTTTTACAATTTCATCACGCTGAATTTTAATGTCAGATGCCATGCCGCCGATGCCGCCGCTTGGCTGATGCAATAAAAAGCGGGTATTTGGCAATGAATATCTGTCGGCCTTATCGGCAGCGACATAAATTAACGCACCAGCTGAAGCCACATAACCAGTGCCGACAATGCGCACGCGCGGGGTTACAAATTTAATCATATCATGGATCATATCGCCAGATTCGACATGGCCACCGGGTGAATTAACAATCATAGTTATGGGCTCATCACTCTCCACCGCCATTGACAATAATTTGGCGCACACTAATTGTGCCATGTCGGTATCGATGCCACCGACAACCATAATTGTGCGGCTTTTGTGTAAATTATCGCTGACAATTTTAGACATGTTGTCGTTTTTGGAGGGGGCTTGGTTTTGTGCCATATTTCTAATTTCTTTCCGAATCAAATTATTATTCTGCCGCCGATATTAATCAGCTTATCTGTTGAATGCAACATTAGGCCATAATTTATGAAACTATAATTAATATTGTTAAATATTGTTGGTGGTAAATTGGCCTGATATACCTATATCTAACCCATGGCTACACCTATAACCACCGAGTGAAAGTGAACCGCATGATAAAACCAGCCAGTTTCTGGAATTTTTTGGCCAAAAAATACGCTCGAGATCCGATCGTCGATGTCACCTCTTACCAGCATAAATTGGCCAAAAGCCGAGAATATTTTACCAAGGGTAGCCAAATTTTGGAGCTGGGTTCAGGCACTGGCAGCACCGCTCTGTTGCATGCGCCTTATGTCAAAAACATTTTGGCCACCGATATCTCTGACACTATGATTGAAATATCAAAGGCCAAATTGCTCGATAATGATGTCAAAAACGTGATTTTTAAATTGTCATCCATCGATGAATTGCAAATAGAAGATGAAAGTTTTGATGCCATTATGGCCATGAGCTTGTTGCATTTGGTCAAAGACACAGATGCGGTGATGGCCAAAGTATACAAGATGCTAAAACCCGGCGGGGTGTTTATTTCCAGCACTGTGTGTTTGGAGGATGACACCAAAATAGCCAAATATATTGCCCCCATTGGACGCGTGGTGGGGCTAGTGCTAAAGGCGCTTAGCAAACAGGCGCTTGAACAAAAACTTAAAAATGCCGGCTTTGAGATAGACTATAGCTGGTCGCCTAAAACCAGCAGCACGGCTTTTATCATCGCCAAAAAATAGGCGCACCAGTTTGTAAGTGCGCCTAAAGTGTTTGATATTTGGCCGATATTATTTGTTAAGTGCGTCAACGCCCGGCAAAGGTTTGCCTTCGAGCCATTCTAAAAATGCACCACCAGCTGTCGAGATATAGGTGAAATCTTTCGCCGCGCCAGACTTGTTTAAAGCGGCAACCGTATCGCCACCACCCGCGACAGAGGTTAGTTTGCCGGCGGCGGTTAATTTGGCCACATGCAAAGCTAGCTCATTGGTGCCAATGTCAAACGGTTGGATTTCAAACGCGCCCATTGGGCCATTCCAGACAACGGTTTTGGCGTTGTCAAACTCGCGTTTTAGTGCGGCAATCGCGCGTGAGCCAATGTCCAAAATCATGTCATCATCGGCAACATCGGCAACTGGTATATTGCTGCTGTCGGCATGTTGTTTAAATTCTTTGGCGGTAGCCACATCGACTGGCAAAAGAATTTTGCAATTTGCGGCATCGGCCTTGCCCATAATTTCGAGCGCCGTTCCGGTTAAATCATGTTCGCACAGGCTGTTGCCAACCGGTTGGTTGAGTGCTGCCAAAAATGTGTTGGCCATGCCGCCGCCAATAACCAAAGCGTCGACTTTTTCGACCAAATTGCCCAATAAATCTAACTTAGATGACACTTTAGCACCGCCAACTACCGCAATAACCGGATGTTGTGGTTCACCTAATGCCGAGGTTAAGGCGTTTAGCTCTTCTTCCATCGCGCGGCCAGCGGCAGATGGCAATAAATTGGCAATGCCAACTGTCGACACATGGGCGCGGTGGGCAGCGCTGAAGGCGTCATTCACATAAATATCGCCCAAAGCCGCCATTTTTTTGGCCAATTGCGCATCATTTTTGGTCTCACCAGCATGAAAGCGGGTATTTTCGAGCAAAAATATGTCGCCATTTTTGGCATCTTTTGTGGCTACTGCCGCATTGTCGTCTAACCAATCGGTGGTGACAAAGCTAACCGGTTTGCCGACAATATCTGCCACAATGGGTGCAACCGGCGCTAGGCTCATTTCGGGCACGACCACGCCATCGGGGCGGCCAAAATGTGCCAATAACAGCACAATAGCGCCTTTGTCGGATAATTCTTTAATGGTTGGGGCAACGCGCTCAATGCGGGTGGCGTCTGACACTTTGCCATCTAAAAATGGCACATTTAAATCGACACGCAATAACACACGTTTGCCGCTCACTTCATAATCATCTAAGGTGTGGAATTTTGGCATATTTGGTCCTCATTCAAAAGGTATGGTTTGCAAAAAAGCCTCGCTATTCATCGGAATAACGAGGCTATAATTGGGTTAATAGGCTAGCTATCTTTATAGGTATTTGGCCATAACTACGGCTGTGTCTGCCATGCGGCTAGAGAAGCCCCATTCATTATCGTACCAGCTTAAGATACGCAGCATGTTTTTGCCCACAACTTGGGTTTGGGTAAGGTCAAAGGTTGAGCTCATTGGGTTGTGATTAAAATCGATAGACACCAAAGGTTCATCATTCACACCCAGCACACCTTTTAGGCGGCCATTGGCAGCGGCTATCATCGCGGCATTCACCGCTTCGGCTGTCACTTCTTTAGAGGTGGTGATAACCAGGTCGACGCAAGATACATTAGGGGTTGGCACCCGTACTGACGTGCCTTCAAATTTGCCCATAAGCTCTGGAATAACCAAGCCAATGGCTTTGGCAGCGCCAGTAGATGTTGGGATCATCGACAAGCCAGCAGCGCGGGCGCGGCGTGGGTCGCTATGATCGGTATCTAGAATACGTTGATCGCCAGTATAAGCATGAATTGTGGTCATAAACGCAGCTTCAATGCCGCACACTTCTTGCAATACAGAGGCCACAGGTGCCAAACAGTTCGTGGTGCAAGATGCGTTAGACACGATGATGTCATCAGCGGTTAATACGCTGTCATTCACACCGTAAACAATGGTTTTGTCAGAATTTGTGCCGGGGGCAGAAATAAGCACGCGTTTGGCGCCAGCTTTTAAATGTAGTGAAGCGGCTTCATGTTTGGTGAAAAAACCAGTACATTCAAACACGATGTCAATGTTTAATTCTTTCCATGGCAATTCTTCTGGATTGCGCAGGGCGGTCATCTTAATGTCACCGAAACCAACATTCAAAACGTCACCATTTTGAGTTACAGTTCCCGGAAAAGGACCATGCACGCTATCGCGTTTGAACAATAATGCATTGGTTTCGTTTGAACCTAAGTCATTAATCGCCACAACTTGTACATCTGTACGGCCTTCTTCGGCGATTGAACGTAAAATGTTACGTCCGATACGGCCAAAGCCGTTAATAGCAACACGAATTGTCATATATATAACTCCTTATGAGAAATGACAGTTTTTAAAAATTGCCCAATTTTAACTTGCCCAGTTTGCTTTTTCACGAACCTTATAGACATTTTTTTACCCCTTGTCGCTACAAATTCGCAATTAATTTGCGGTTTGTTAGTGGCAAGAGGTTGGTTTGGTTTAGCTCGCTTGGTTTAGCTTGGCTTCGACTTGGCTGACCAAGTTTTCGGCGGTGATGCCAAATTTTTTGTAAAGGTCTGCCATCGGGGCAGAAGCGCCAAAGCCATCCATGCCGATAAAGATGCCATCAACACCAATAAATTGGTCCCAACCCATGCGGACAGCGGCTTCAACAGCCACATTAACTTTGGCATTGCCCAATATTGTGGCTTTATAAGCGCTAGACTGGGTGTTAAACGCTTCAAAACTTGGCACAGAAACCACGCGGCTGCTTATGCCTTTGCGCATTAATTCTTCTTTGGCTTCAAGGGCGATGCCCACTTCAGAGCCAGAGGCAAAAATCGACACATCGGCATCATCATGAGTTGCCACTTCATAAGCGCCATATGATGATAGATTTTTCTCGGTATATTCGGTACGCACCGGGGCTACGCCTTGGCGGGTTAAACAAATAATCGACGGGCGGCTTTTGTCTTCTAATGCCAGCTGCCAACATTCGGCAGTTTCGGTGGCATCGGCAGGGCGGAAAACATTTACATTTGGCATGCAACGCACCGAGGCTAAATGTTCGACAGGTTGATGGGTTGGGCCATCTTCGCCAACGCCAATGCTGTCATGAGTCATCACATAAATATTGTGCAAACCCATTATTGCACCCAAGCGCAAAGCCGGGCGTAAATAATCGGTAAATACAAAGAATGTGCCAGTATAAGGTATAAAGCCACCATGTAGAGCCAGGCCGTTTAACACTGCGCCCATAACATGTTCTCTAACCCCATAATTGATAAACCGGCCAGAGAAATCATCGGCGGTTATGGCGGTGGTTTCTTTGGTATTTGTAAGGTTTGAGCCAGTTAAATCGGCAGAGCCGCCAATGGTTTCAGGCACAATGGCGTTGATCACTTCCAAAGTCATTTGCGAGGCCTTACGGGTCGCCACTTTGGGTAAATCTTTGGCCAATTGCTTTTTAAAATCGGCAAAGGCTTTGGTGAGGCCAGAGGGTAAGTCACCACGCATTAAACGGTCAAACTCACCGCGGGTTTCGGCATCCAAGGCATCATGGCGTTTTTGCCAGCTTTTATGCGCTTGGCAAGATTTCAAACCGGCTAAGCGCCATGCGTCACGTATTTCGCACGGGATATCAAACGGCTCATGTGGCCAGTTTAAAAATTTACGGGCGGCGGCCACTTCATCAACACCTAAGGCTGCACCATGGGCGCCAGATGTGCCCATTTTATTAGGCGCGCCGTAACCGATGGTGGTTTTGCAAGCAATCATTGTGGGCTTGTCGCTAGCTTTTGCGGCGTTTAATGCGGTTTCAATTTCGGTAAAATTATGGCCATCACAACTCACCACATTCCAACCACATGCTTTGAAACGCATAATTTGGTCGGTGCTATCGGCAAGGTCTACTGTGCCATCTATGGTGATGTTATTATCATCCCACAATACCACCATTTTGTGCAATTTCATGTGGCCTGCCAAAGAGATGGCTTCTTGGCTAATGCCTTCCATCAAACACCCATCACCGGCCAATACATATGTGTAATGGTCAACAATGTCATCGCCAAAGCGGGCATTCATCATGCGCTCGCCAATGGCCATACCAACGGCCATAGAAATGCCTTGGCCTAGCGGGCCAGTTGTGGCCTCCACGCCTTGTACGTGGCCATATTCTGGGTGGCCGGCGGTTATAGAGCCTAATTGACGAAGGTTTTTAAGCTGCTCAATGGTCATATCTTCATAACCAAGTAAATGATGCACAGCATATTGCAGCATAGAGCCATGGCCAGCAGAAAGTACAAACCGGTCTCTATCCGCCCATTTAGGGTCTTTTGGGTCTACATTTAGGAATTTACTAAATAAAACTGTGGCTATGTCGGCACTGCCCATCGGCAAGCCTGGGTGGCCGTTGCCGCATTTTTGGACGGCATCCATAGCCAGTGCGCGGATGGCGTTGGCCATATTTTGCAATTTTTCAGTTTCAGTTACGGTCATTGATATACCTCACGATGATGGCTTTGAAATTTGGGCTATATCAATAGCATTTGAAAGCCAAAGTCAATGGTAACTGTCATTATCTTGCCATTTTTTTGCCATATTTTAGCGGAAAGCTATATTGATAAAAACCTATGAGGCTCAACAGGTTGATTTTGCAAATAGCTACCATTTTAGGTTTGCATATTAAATCTGTATAGTTATATTCGCAAATATGGAATTGGATGTGATTATTAAGCAAAGCTTGCTGAAATTAGAAAAATCGTTTGACGCATTGGACAATGCGTTGCTTAAACAGGCCAAAGGCAACGCTTTGCAAGCAAACTTAAGCCAAGATATTGATTTATTGGTGCAAGATCGCAGCCAACTTGCGAGCCAATTGGATGATGCCAAAGCCAAAATTGATTCGTTGCAAAACATAAATCAATTGGTTGAAAAGGGCATTGACGCTATCATGGGTGAATTGACACAAATGTTAGACACCAGCGCGGGGGACTAAATGGCAGAGGTAATTGTAAAAGTAAATGGCCGGGCCTTCCCGATTTCTTGTAACGATGGCGAAGAAAACCACATTACCGAGTTAGCCGAATATTTAGACATTAGAGTGCGCCAATTTAGAAGCACCGGCACAGTGCATGGCGATAGCAAATTATTTTTACTGGCCGGTTTAACCGCTGCCGATGAATTGTTTGAAGCGGTTAACCGCCTAGAGGCACTGGAACAAGAAGTCCAAAGCCTCAAACGTTTTTATGATATGAATAAAGACGAAAAACAAAAATCTGACATTCAAATAGCCGAAATTTTGGACAATGTGACCAGCCGGGTGCAAGACTTAACCGCCAAGGTCGAAGCCAATACCGCTAAAGACACAATTATTCCGTCTTGAAAACAACTGGTATTCCGTCTTAAAAATAACCGGTATACCGTCTTAAAAATAGCTTGCTGGCTAGTTAATTGGGTTTGGCCACAAAAATGCTTTCTTTATGAGTCTATTTATAATAAATATAAAGTGCTGCGCAGTTGGTGTGGTGATATTTCTCCGGAGCCTTACTTTTCTCTAGGGAGCTGACCCTGATTAGACCGTGGTCTAGTTTATTTGGTGCCCACCTATACATTAGGTATTCCGAGATCTCGATCACTCACGGCTGTCGCGGTACTTTTTATTGCAGCTATAGATGATGTTTAATGGCCGATGAACACAAATTAACTGCCGATAAATACGCAGCCAGAAAACGCCAAGCGCAAGCCCGCAAAATTATGGCCGCCCAAAGCCCCAAAGCCGCCAATGACATTTGCAAATTTATTGAACCTATCATAAATTTATCAGCCACCAAAAAACCCATTATCGCCTTATATAACGCAATCGGCAGCGAGCTTAAGTTAAACGCGTTTGCAACCCAATTGCGGCAAGAAAATATAAAACTTTGTTTGCCAGTGGTGGTGCAAAAAAACGCGCCGTTGATATTTAGAGAGTGGCTAACAGATTGCCAAATGAGCCATGATGAATTTAACATTTTAGCGCCAACAACAGCCCATAAACAAGTGACACCGGATGTTATATTTGTGCCGTTATTGGCGTTTGACCGGCACGGGTATAGGTTGGGTTATGGTGGTGGTTTTTACGACCGGACACTGGCTAAATTTGGCAAAAATGTCATCAGCATTGGGGTGGGGTTTGCGGCGCAGCAAGTGAACCAAATGCCACGCGGCGAATTTGATCGCGCGGTGGATTATTTGCTAACCGAACAAGAATTTATCCAGATAGATCAGAGTTAGGACATAAGTTGAGATTATTATTTTTAGGTGATGTTATGGGGCGTGCGGGGCGCGAAATGGTTTATGATGAATTGCCCAAATTGCGCGCCAAATATAAGCTAGATTTTGTGATTGTGAATGGCGAAAACTCGGCCGCTGGTTTTGGCATGACCGAAGAAATAGCCCTAGATTTGTTCGATGCTGGTGCTGATGTGATCACCATGGGCGACCATTGTTGGGACAAAAAAGAAGCGCTTATATTTATCGAAAAATATGACAATTTGGTGCGGCCATTAAATTTTACCGCCGGGACGCCGGGGCGCGGTACGGGCATGTATGCGGCCAAAAATGGCGCCATGGTGTTGGTTATCCATGCCTTGGGGCGGGTGTTTATGCCACCGCGAGATTGCCCGTTTATGGCCATCGAACAGCAGGTTGAATTGTCGCCTTTAGGCCAAGTGGCCGATGTCATATTTGTCGATTTTCATGCCGAAGCGACGTCTGAAAAAATGGCCATGGGACAGTTTTTAGATGGCCGCGTCAGCGCCATGGTTGGCACGCACACCCATGTGCCAACTGGCGATGCCCATATTATGGCCGGCGGCACGGCCTATATGACCGATGCCGGCATGTGCGGCGATTATAATAGTGTGATTGGCTCTGAGCCAGAAGAGCCGCTTAACCGGTTTTTGCATGGCCGCCGCATGGGCAGTTTTACCCCAGCTGTCGGCGCGGTAACATTGTCGGGCATTTGTGTGGATATTGATGACAAAACCGGGCTGGCAAACCATTGTTCAGCTTTGCGGTTAGGCGGGGTTTTGCAACCACAATCGCCAGATTTTTGGCCAGCTTAAAAGCTCAAAAAATTCAGATGTTGCTTTTTAGTTCTTTTGATTGAAATTTGCGGATTTCCAAAGTATAAGTGGCAACGACCACCAATGACGAATCAAGCGTCGAAAATTATTATGTTAAGGGCATTCACATGGCAGGACATTCAAAATGGGCAAATATTCAGCATCGCAAAGGCGCGCAGGATAAAAAACGCTCTAAATTATTTTCTAAATTGGCCAAAGAAATTACCGTCGCCGCCAAAATGGGCGCACCAGATGTGGATATGAACCCGCGTTTGCGCCTAGCGGTGAACACAGCCAAACAAAATAGCCTGCCCAAAGATGTGATCACCCGGGCGATTAAAAAATCGGCCGATGCTGACACCGCAAATTATGATGAATTGCGTTATGAAGGTTTTGCCGCTGGCGGCGTGGGCATTATTGTCGAGGCGTTGACCGACAATAAAAACCGCACCGCGTCTGCCGTGCGGTCTATTTTTACCAAAGCTGGTTGCAATATGGGCGCTGATGGCAGTGTGTCATTTGGGTTTGACCGGGTTGGTGCCATTTCCTATGCCGCCGATGTTGCCGATGAAGATACAATGATGGAGGCGGTTATTGAAGCCGGCGCTGATGATTGTGAAAGCACTGCCGATGGCCATGATATCTATTGCGATTCGAGTGAATTACACACCGTCGCTAAAGCTTTAGAAGCCCAATTTGGCACGCCAAATTCGGCAACGATGATTTGGAAACCGCAAATTATGATCGACCTCGATGATGAAGCTGGGGTTAAAGTTTATAACCTAATATCGGCCTTAGAAGATGATGATGATGTGCAGGAAGTTTATTCGAACTTAGAATTGTCAGACTCGTTAATGACGGCGATTGCCGAAGGATAAATATGGCGATCAGCAAACCCCATAGCGTCAGGATAATCGGCATCGACCCGGGCTTGCGCAATATGGGCTGGGGCATTATTGACAGCCAAGGCAGCCATTTAAAACATGTCGCCAATGGGGTGATAAAATCTGACGGGAAGTTAGATTTGGCCACCCGGCTGTGCCAATTGCATGACCAATTATATGAAATTATTGCCGAATATAAACCCGACGAGTCAGCGGTTGAAAATACCTTTGTGAACAAAGACCCGGCGGGGGCGTTAAAACTTGGCCAAGCGCGCGGCATTGCCTTGGTTGTGCCGGCAAGGTTTGGGCTGTTGGTGGCCGAATATGCACCCAATAAGGTTAAAAAAACCGTGGTTGGCGCTGGCCATGCCGATAAATTGCAGATATTGCACATGCTAAAAATATTATTGCCCAATGCCGCGCCAAAAAATGCCGATGCCGCCGACGCGCTTGCAATTGCCATCACACATGCGCAATATAGAGGCGTAAAACAGCTTAAAGTGGTGGGGTAGATATGATTGGTAAATTAACCGGAACCGTCGATAGTTTTACCGATGCCAGCCTTATTTTGGATGTCAATGGCGTTGGCTATTTAATCAGCGCGTCAACCCGCACCATTGCCTCATTGCCCGCCCAAGGGCAGCGAATTAGCTTGCTGATAGAAACTTTTGTGCGCGAAGATCAGCTAAAATTATTTGGCTTTGCCACTGAGGCCGAAAAACAGTGGTTTACCCTAGTGCAAAGTGTGCAAGGAGTAGGTGCTAAGGTGGCGCTAGCGATATTGTCGACTTTGTCATCTAACGAATTGGTAACCGCCATCAGTTTGGCCGATAAAGCCATGGTGGCGCGCACGCCGGGTGTCGGGCCAAAAGTGGCGCAACGCATTGTGACCGAATTAAAAGACAAAATACCGGCCTTTACCGGCGAAGTTGGCTCGGTGGCCGCGCTGCTTATGGGCAGCGAAACTGTGCCACAAACCAGCGCGGCGGCAGATGCCGTATCGGCGCTGACCAATTTGGGTTATGGCAGTGGCCAAGCCGCTGCTGCGGTGGCCATAGTGGTTAGCGAATTGGGCAGCGATGCCAAAACCGAAAAAATCATTCGCTTGGCGCTTAGAGAATTGGCGAAATAGAGGAGTTGGCTATTAATGTCTGAAGATAGAATGATAGATGCGGATAAAAAATCTGAAGATGATGTGGCCGAAACCGATAGCAGTTTCCGGCCGTTAGAATTGTCGGATTTTACCGGCCAAAAAACCGTTTGTGATAATTTAACTGTGTTTATTCAGGCGGCAAAAGCTCGCTCTGATGTTTTAGACCATGTGTTATTTGCGGGCCCGCCGGGTTTGGGCAAAACCACTTTGGCGCAAATTGTGGCACGCGAGTTGGGGGTGAATTTTAAAGCCACCTCCGGGCCAGTGATTGCAAAATCTGGCGATTTAGCCGCTTTGTTGACCAATTTAGATGAAGGTGATGTGCTATTTATTGATGAAATTCACCGTCTTAGCCCGGCGGTCGAAGAAATTTTATACCCAGCGATGGAAGATTTTCAGCTAGACTTAATCATCGGCGAAGGCCCTGCGGCGCGCAGTGTGCGCATAGAACTTGCGCCGTTTACCTTGGTCGGCGCGACCACCCGCACCGGCCTGCTTACCACCCCATTGCGCGATAGATTTGGCATACCCATTCGGTTGGAATATTATAGCGTTGACGAATTATGCTCGATTGTTGAGCGCGGTGCGCGGGTGTTGGGGGTGAATATGGACAAAGGCGGGGCATTAGAAATTGCCCGCCGCTCTCGTGGTACGCCGCGGGTGGCCGGGCGTTTGCTGCGCCGGGTGAGAGATTTTGCCATAGTGGCCAAACATGACGTTATCGACAAAGACATTGCCGACAATTCACTGACCCGCCTAGAAGTGGATAAAATTGGTCTGGATAAAATGGATCATAAATATCTAAACATCATTGCCAAAAATTACCATGGTGGCCCGGTTGGCGCGGACACCATTGCCGCCGCAATGAGCGAAGGCCGTGATAGCATTGAAGAGGTGATTGAACCTTATTTGATTCAGCTAGGCTTTGTGGCGCGCACGCCGCGTGGCCGCACATTAACCCCGCAGGCTTTTGCCCATTTGGGCCTAAAAGTGCCTAACAACCCGGCCTTGCTGCAAGGGAATTTTTTTGATGACTGAAGGCTTAAGCGGCAGTTTTAACGGCAAAATTCATAGCTTATCAGTGCGTATTTATTACGAAGATACCGATTTTTCTGGACGGGTATATCATGCCAATTATTTAAAATATTGCGAGCGCGGCCGCACCGATTATTTGCGGCTGTTGGACATACAGCATGAGCAATTGGCCAGCTTAGATGTGCCATTATTTTTTGTGGTGCGCCACATGGAATTAGAGTTTTTAGCGCCAGCTAAAATAGATGATATTTTGCAGATAAAAACCCATTTGGTGGCGCTTAAAGGTGTGCGGTTTATCCTCGCGCAAAACGTATATTGTGGTAGCGATTTATTGTTCAAAGCCGTGGTCACCTGCGCCATTATAAATGGCCAAGGCAAACCCACGCGGATAGATGCCGATACCCGTGCCAAGTTCCAAACCCAACTGGCTTAGTTTATAGAAAATTAACTATATTTTACGAGTTTTAAACTATCTTGCATATGTGCGGGCTAATTGTGTCTGTTTGCCGCAATTAGAACAGATTTTAATGAAACATATGGCCGGGCACATATTTTAAAAAATATTATGTGAGCTAACTCACGAATTTGAGGTTTTATAATGGAAGTGACGACTTTAGCTGCAAATGATCTTGGCGGTGTTTCGGTATTTGATTTGTTTTGGCAAGCTCATATAGTGGTGAAATTTGTGATGATTGGGTTGCTGGTGGCTTCGATTTGGAGTTGGAAAATTATCGGCGATAAATTTTTTCTCATTCACAAAAGCCGGGCCTCATCTCAGCAATTTGAAAAAGCTTTTTGGTCTGGCCAAAATTTAGATGAATTATACCGCAATATTGGCCATAGACCCGATAACCCGATGGCAACTATATTTGTTTCGGCCATGCGTGAATGGAAACGCACCCAAGAGGTGAGCGCCACTGGCGGGGCAGAAATGAACAATATTTCGCTGCAAATGCGGATAGAAAAAGTTATGGATGTGGCCATTCAACGCGAAGTGGGCGCACTAGAGCGCAATCTTATGTTTTTGGCCACCACTGGCAGCGCCGCGCCATTTGTGGGTTTGTTTGGCACGGTGTTCGGCATTATGAACACGTTTAGTGCCATTGCGGCGTCTAAATCTACATCATTGGCGGTTGTGGCTCCCGGCATTGCCGAGGCGTTATTTGCCACCGCCATTGGCTTGGTGGCTGCGATACCAGCGGTGATATTTTATAATAAATTTTCTGGTGAAATTGGCCGCATTGGACAAGATTTGGAAAATTTTGCTGATGAATTTAGTGCCATATTCTCGCGCCAATTTGAAAATAAACCGACTTAATGGGTTGGGTTTAAAGGATTTTAAGTTATGAGCATGACTGCCGGAAATGGCCATTATAACCGCCCACAGGGTAGGCGCAAACGGCTCAACCGCCACGCGCCAATTGCCGAAATTAACATGACGCCGATGGTGGATGTGATGTTGGTATTGCTGATAATATTTATGGTGGCCGCGCCAATGTTAACCTCTGGCGTGCCGATAGAATTGCCCGAAAGCGAAGCTGCGGCTTTGGCTGCAGATAAAGAGCCGTTGTCGATCACCATCACCACGGAAGGCAAAGTATATATACAAGATGCCGAAGTGGCGATGGAAGATTTGGTGACAAAATTAACCGCGTTGAGTGAAAATGGGTTTAAACAAAAAATATTTATACGTGGTGATGAAAGCGTGGCCTATGGCGAATTTATGCGGGTTATCGGCCATATAAATGCCGCCGGTTTTAAAAGCATTGGCTTGGTTTCGACAAATGGCGGCGGCACAAATTAGCTTGGCAACAACATCGAGCCATTGCGCCTATATATAATTGAGTGAACAGTATGGAACAGGTGTTTCAAAATAAATTCGAATGGATAAGCAAGCCGATAACCGACATGCTTAATGCCATTGCGAGTAAGCTCGGCTGGATCACCACGGTGTTTTTGCATGGCTCATTGGTGTTTGCCGCCATTGTCAGCTTTAGCAACATTAAAGAACTAGATATAGATGAGATTAACCCGGTAATTGTCGAAATTGTTTCGGCGGCGTCTTTAGAGCAAGTGGGCACAAAAACCAAACAAGACCTAACGGTAAAAAAGGCCATAATAGAGCCGGTTAAAAAACCCATTAAAAAACCTGTGGTCGAAAAACCAAAACCCAAACCAGAACCAATTGTCAAACCCGAACCCGTGGTGAAGCCCAAACCCAAGCCGGTGGCAAAAGACACGCCGAAGCCCACGCCGCAACCGCAGCCGCAACCCAAACCAGTTGAAGAAGCCAAGACCATTGAAAAATTGGTCGAACAAATAACCGCGCCCAAGCTTAAAGAAAATAGTTTTGTGCAGGTGGCAACAGCCCCAAAACCGTCCAAACGCCCAGCTTACCCAAAAGCCAAACCGGTAGAATTGCCGAAAAAGTCTGAAGCACCGGCCAAAACGGTGGCATTGTTAGACAAAAGCCTTGTAAAACCTGAACCAGAGTTAGACTTAGAAATAGATGATTTGTTAGACGGCGCATTGGATGGTGACTTTATCGAAGACATTGCGGTGGCCTCGCTTAGCCAGTTTGAATTTAATGCGGTGCGCGCGCGGATGGCGGCGTGTTGGTCGATACCCGCCGGGGCGCAAGATGCTGGCAATGTGGTGGTGAAAGTTGGGTTTAATTTAAACCGCAATGCCGAAGTTGTTGGCCAACCCTATTTGTTAAATTCTCAAAACCACCCAGCTTTTAAGATTATGGCCGAGGCGGCGATACGGGCGATTATAGAATGTGGCCCTTATGATATGTTGCCACCCGAAAAATATGACATATGGAATGAGTTTTCGATGGAATTTGACCCGAGGAATATGTTCTAAAATTGTGCATAAATTATTGTGGCAAAAATGCGCCATATTTTGAGCAAATTAGGCATATATTATTATTTGAATAGATAGTGAAGATAAAAGTTGATAGGTTGCTTTATGATAATAAATTCAGGCACTAAAATAGTGCGCAATACACCATTGGTTCACGCCGCCGCAATGGTTCAGACCGCTACAATGGTTAAACAAGCATTTGCATTTATAATAATTGCAATTGCTTTTTCAATTGCGCTTGCATCGCCGGCTACGGCGTTGGTTGAGGTTAAAATTAACCAAGGCAATGTCGACCCGTTGAAGGTAGCGATAGAAGATTTTTCTGGCCAGAGCGTAAAAGAAATTGGCTTTGGCCAAAATGTTGCCGCCATTGTCACTAACGACTTGTTAAATAGTGGCTTGTTTGCACCGATAAACCCAGATGCTTTTTTAGAAACCAACCGCTCCGCCACCCAACGGCCAAACTTTGCCAATTGGCGGCCAACAAATGCCAAAGCCTTGGTAACCGGCCGCATTATAATGCAGCCGAATGGCAATATTAGCGCCGAATTGCGCTTGTGGGATGTGCTGAGTGAAAAGCAAATAATTGGTTTACAATATTCGGCACAACCTAAAAATTGGCGCAAATTGGCGCATCAAATTTCTGACACGATATATGAAAGATTAACCGGCGAAAAAGGCTATTTCGACACCCGCATTGTTTATGTTGCCGAATCTGGCTCCAAAGCCAAGCGCATAAAACGCCTCGCGGTGATGGATCAAGATGGCTTTAACCGCAAATTTTTAACCGATGGTAGTGACATTGTTTTGTCGCCGCGCTTTAGCCCCAAACGTCAAGAAGTGACCTATATTTCTTATGCCAGCGGGCAGCCAAAAGTTATGTTGCTGAACATTGATACTGGTCAACGTGAATTGGTCGGCAATTTTCCATCGATGAGTTT
This sequence comes from Hyphomicrobiales bacterium, assembly GCA_013214705.1. Classification (GTDB taxonomy): domain Bacteria; phylum Pseudomonadota; class Alphaproteobacteria; order Rhizobiales; family OSC116; genus OCS116. The sequence continues at coordinate 519,803 of JABSRZ010000004.1, read as the reverse complement.
TGCGCCGCGCTTTTCGCCAGATGGCAACAAAGTGATAATGAGCTTGCAAAATGATGATACGGCCAATTTATTCACTATGGATTTGCGCAATAAAAAAATGGTGCGGTTAACCGCTAGCCAATCGCTCGACACGTCGGCATCTTATTCGCCCGATGGTAAATTTATTGTGTTTGAATCTGACCGCGAAGGCAAACAGCAATTGTATATTATGGCCGCGGATGGCAGCGATGTCAGCCGGGTTAGCTTTGGCGGCGGTAGTTATTCTACTCCTGTATGGTCTCCGCGTGGCGATTTTATTGCGTTTACTAAGCTCATTGGTGGCCAATTTTTAATTGGCGTTATGGAAGTTGATGGCAGCGGCGAGCGTATTTTGGCCGGTGGTTACCATAATGAAGGCCCAACTTGGTCGCCAAATGGGCGTGTGTTGATGTTTTTTAGGGAGACACGCGGCGAAACGGGTGGCCCATCTATTTGGAGTGTGGACATTACCGGGCGGAATGAACGTAAAATAAATACCAATGGATTTGCCAGTGACCCAGCGTGGTCGCCGCTAAACCCATAAATAGAAATTTTAGATGAATAACAATTTGATAAGGCTATGGCATGTTAATTTAAATCTGTGAATGCAGATGAGATGAAATGTGTTATAAGAGATTTAAATTTGCGAAATGAGGAAACATTATGACATTGAATATCGTTAAAAAACTGATGGTGGCAGGCTTATTGCTAACCTTGGCGGCATGTGCCACCCAAAATGAACTTGGACAAGATGCATCATCTATATTGGGGGCGGATGCCAAACCCGGTACAATTGCCGAATTTACCCATATAGTTGGCGACACAGTGTTGTTTGAAACCAACCAAACCAGCATGAATGATGCCGGCAAAGCCTTGCTAGACAGGCAATATGCTTGGTTGGTGCAATATGGAGTTAGTGAAATTAAAATCGATGGCCATGCTGACGAGCGCGGCACACGCCAATATAACATTGCGTTGGGCGCAAAACGGGCTTCAAGTGTTAAAAAATACTTCGTATCCCTAGGTTATAGCGGTACGATTAAAACTTTATCTTTTGGTAAAGAACGTCCGGTTTCATTGTGCGATAACATTTCATGCTGGAGCCAAAATAGGCGTGCCGTCACCGTGGTTGTGACCAAATAAATATCGATACATTATGATTAAAGCAGACTCTAATTTTAGGGTCTGTTTTGGTTTTGTAAATTGCGAATGGGGTTATTTGAGGTCATAATTCTGCCTCATATATAGTCAATTATATTATATTGTTAACCTCGGATATAAAATGTTGCATGCGTTAAAATTAAATTGGTTTAAATGTGGCCAAGGTTTGGCCAAAAAACCATTAATGATGGCTTTTGGTCTGTATGCGGCTTTGGCCGTGGTAAACCCGCATGCGGTGCTGGCATTTGACTCACAATCGGTGCTCAAAATGCACAATGAACTAGAAAATATTCAAGCCAATATAAACCAAATACCCACTTTGCAGGCCGCAGGGCTTGATGCCCAAATTGTGCAGCGCATCCAGAGCCTGCAAGATGAATTGCACCAGCTACAACAGCGGCTGAGCGATTATGAGGCCGCGCTTAGCCGATATGAGACGAGTGGAAATGCGCTACATAACGGGACTGACGCCAATATAGGCCAACAACAAATTTTAGATGACCAAGTGCTGCAACAGCCGTTAGAAGACCCTTTTGCCAATGCTGCCGCGCCTCCGCTAACCACAGAATTGCCAACCATTCCTTTGACCACAATTGAATTGCCCGAGGGCATGCAGTCTGCATCGCCAGAGTTAGAAGCTGCGCGCCCAGATGAATTAAATACAGTGCCGCAAGTGCTGAGCGACCCGCAGCCCGTGAATAACATTGCGATGCGGGCTTTTTCGGCCACGGTTAAGCCGACTTTAAACTCCAACGAAACTGTGGTTGGTGGCGTGTTAGGCAATGATGCTGCCGATATATTGGCGTTTAATCAGGCCAAAGGTTATTTTGATGATACAAATTACCCGTTGGCCGAGCGGATGTTTTACCAATTTATCCAAAATTATGAAGACAGCGCCTTGGTGTCAAATGCTTATTTCTGGCTAGGCGAAACTTATTATAAACGCCAAAATTATAACGCTGCCGCGGGCGTGTTTTACAAAGGCTATATACGCCAAAAAACCGGCGCGAAAGCCCCAGATAACCTGTTTAGGTTAGCACAAAGCATGTTGCAACTTGGCAATAAATCAGACGCTTGCTCGGCACTTTTTGAAGTTAAACGGCGCTACGCTGACTCGCACCCCGAGCTAACCCGCCAAGCGGTTGAGGCGCAACATGCTAATGGTTGCACATAAACTTAACCAAGCCATGTGCAAAGTTAATATTATTTGTTATAAGCGGCTATGACGCAAAACATATCTACCATTATCAGCCAAATCAACACCACACTGGGCCAACATCTAACCACCAACCAAACCATTGCCATTGGCGTTTCTGGCGGCGGTGATAGCATGGCATTATTGTTGGCATTGCATCATTATGATGCTGAAAATAAGCTCAATCTCAACATCGTCGCCTTAACGGTCGATCATAAATTGCGCGTAGCGGCCGCAACCGAAGCTATTCAAGTGGCCAAATGGTGTGCAAATTTAGGCATAGAACACCATACAATGGTTTGGGATTTTGAGCATAAACCGGGCAGCGCTGTTCAAGAAAAAGCCCGCAAAGCACGTTATAAGTTAATCGGCGAATATTGCCAAACACACGACATTAAGAGCTTATTTTTGGCGCATAATTTAGAAGATAATGCCGAAACCTTGTTAATGCGGCTAAAACGTGGTGCGGGTTTGCGGGGCTTGTCGGCCATTGCCGAGGTTAGCCATCGTCAAGTAAAGGGCGGGTTTTCATATGCCGTCATCCGGCCATTTTTAGCGGTAAAACGGGCAGATTTGCGCGGCTATTTGAGCCATTTTGGCCAAATATGGTATGATGATGAATCCAATGTTGATATGGCTTATGAACGGGTGAGGCTGCGCCAGTTTTTAACCGATAATGACTGGCTGAAAAGCGAAAATCTAGCACAATCGGCAGGTCGGCTTGCGCGGGCCAATGATGCCTTAGAATATTATGTGGATCAGTTTTGGCAAGCCAAAATTAAGCTGTTAAATTATGGCATCGCAAAGTTGGATTATGAGGTTTTAAGAGCGCAACCCATGGAGATTCAATTGCGGTTATTGGCGCGGTTAATCTGGTCTATCGGTGGGCAGGACAACCCACCACGTTGGCAAAAGATTGAAAATTTGCACACTCAGTTGGCGGGGGCTGCGGTTAAATTGCAAGTCTGTCTGGGTAATTGTGTGGTTGTTCTCAAAAAAAATCAGCTTTGGTTTGGCTATGAGAATAGGACCTCGGATTATAACAGCGCGCATAAGTTGCCCGCCAATCAACAAATATTGTGGCAAAATAGGTTGTTGATCGCCAACCAAACTCAACAAGGCTTTGAAGTGGTGAATTTGCAAATCAATAAGCTTTATAAAAATCAGCTAATTGATGCCATTGATGAGCTAAAAGATTGCCCGCAAAGTGTTTTGAAAACTATGCCAATTTTTCTAGCGCCAAATGGCGAATTATTACACCCAATTGCCAAGCCGAAGGCGGGTTTAAACATCAGTCTAAAAACCCAAACCTAGCCCGAACCGGTGTAATTTGAGTGGTTTGGTGGCTAAAATTGAGTTATTTGCGGGTTTATTTAAATTAATTTGCATTTTTAACTTGGAATTTAGCCCTTGCGCGCCTATTTAAAGGTAACGCATTTTGATTTAAAGAAAATTAAGGAATCCACGTGAGTAATTTTCGTAATCTGGCTCTTTGGGCCATCATTCTTATTCTGCTTATTGCCGTGTTTAACATGGTGGGCATATCTAGCAGCCGCACCAGCTCTAACGAGGTGACCTATTCGCAACTATTGGCCGACATTGGCGCTGGTAGCGTGCAATCGGTGGTCATCAACAATGGTGAACTTGTTGGCAAACGCTCTAATGGCAGTGACTTTATCGCCTCCGTGCCGCTGCAAGACCCGCAATTGCTAGAATTGTTAACTTCTAAGGGTGTGGACGTAAAAGTTCAACATGCTGAAGAAAGCACATTAATGAATGTGTTTATCAGCTGGTTCCCGATGTTATTATTGGTGGCTGTGTGGATATTTTTTATGCGCAATATGGGCGGCGGTGGCGCAGGCAAAGCCATGGGCTTTGGCAAAAGCAAAGCCAAATTGCTAACCGAAGGCAGTGGCACAGTTACTTTTGAAGACGTGGCTGGCATTGACGAGGCCAAAGAAGATTTAAGCGAAATTGTTGATTTTTTAAAGAACCCTAATAAATACACTGTGTTAGGCGGGCATATACCGCGTGGCGCCTTGTTGGTTGGCCCTCCGGGTACGGGTAAAACCTTGCTAGCGCGCGCCATTGCGGGCGAAGCTAATGTGCCGTTTTTCTCTATTTCGGGTTCTGACTTTGTTGAAATGTTTGTTGGTGTGGGCGCGAGCCGCGTGCGCGACATGTTTGAACAAGCCAAAAAGAATGCACCTTGCATCGTATTTATTGATGAGATTGACGCTGTTGGCCGCCACCGTGGTGCTGGCATTGGCGGCGGTAATGACGAGCGTGAGCAAACGCTTAACCAATTATTGGTCGAAATGGACGGCTTTGCCGACAATGAAGGCGTGATTATCATTGCCGCAACCAACCGCCCAGACGTGTTGGACCCAGCTTTATTACGCCCCGGCCGTTTCGATAGGCAAATCGAAGTGCCAAACCCAGATATTATTGGCCGTGAACAAATTCTAAAAGTGCATTTGAAAAAAATCAAATCTGGCAATGATGTCGAAGCGCGGCACATTGCACGTGGCACACCGGGTTTCTCGGGTGCGGATTTGGCAAACCTTTGTAACGAAGCGGCGCTATTGGCAGCAAGGCGTGGCAAACGCGTGGTGACCGATCAAGAATTTGAAGACGCAAAAGACAAAGTCATGATGGGGGCTGAACGCCGCACCTTGGTGATGAGTGATGACGAAAGGCGTTTAACCGCTTTTCATGAAGCTGGGCATGCCTTGGTGGCTATGTATAAGCCAGAGTCAGACCCGGTACATAAGGCCACAATTATTCCGCGTGGCCGCGCTTTGGGCTTGGTTATGCGCTTGCCAGAACGCGATGCTATTTCGCACAGCCGCGAAAAATTCCATGCCGATTTGGCAGTGGCAATGGCTGGCCGTGTGGCCGAGGAAATTCTAGTTGGCTATGATAAAATTACCTCTGGTGCCGCTTCTGACATTCAACAGGCCACAAAAATGGCGCGCGGTATGGTAACCCAATGGGGTATGTCGGACAAAATGGGCATGGTAGATTATGCTGGTGACCCCAACCAAGGGTTTATGGGCCAACCGGCAAATTCTGGCAAGATTAGCGAGAAAACCATGCAGGATATAGATATCGAAGTGAAGCGCCTTGTGTCTGAAGGTTATAATGAAGCCAAACGTATTTTAACCGAAAATGCCAAGCAATTGGATATTTTGGGCAATGGTTTGTTGGAATATGAAACTTTGACTGGTTCTGAAATTAAAAGAATGATTGCCGGTGAAGATATTGGCCGCGAAAATGTGGTTGCGCAAGAAAAAGCCGGCGCTGCCACTGTGCCAGATACCAGCTCTGTCCCGACCAGTGAAGATGTGCCACAAACGGCAAAAACTAGTGATGATGCAGCAAAAGATAATGCACCGAAAGATGATGCATAATTTATGCAGATAGGTTTATAATGAGGGCGGCCTTTCGGGGTCGCCCTTTTTAGTTGGTGGATAAATATTGGTTGGTAATAGTGGCAAAGAAGGCAATGCATGAGCTATTCTAAATTAATTGTACCCAGTGGTTTTTTGCACGGCAACTTGGCGCATGATGCCATTGCCAATGGCCTAGCTTTGCCCATTGGTGGCAGTGCAGTTAGCGGCAATGCAGTCGGCTTTTGTATGGCGCATATCCACTACCGAACTCATCAGCAAATCGAGCTTTTGTCTGTTGCGCAATTATTGACCTCTGATGATAATGAAATTCAACGGCAAATCGCCAACATTGCTAAGCTGCGCACGCCGATGGGTAAGTTAATTTTTAGCCCGCCGCAACTGATGGGCATATTGAATGTAACGCCAGATAGTTTTTCGGACGGTGGTAAATTTAATCAACTTTCAAAGGTAAAAAAGCAGGTCGAGCAATGGCAAAAACTTGGGCTGTCAATTGTTGATATCGGCGGCGAATCCACCCGCCCCAATGCGGCTTATATAGCTTGTGATTTGGAAATAGAGCGGATTGCGCCCGTATTGGAAGCTTTGCAGGAATTTGACATATGCATTTCAGTCGATACCCGTAAGGCCAAGGTTATGGAGTTTGCACTCGGCCATGGCGCAGATGTTATCAATGACGTTTCGGCGCTAGAATTTAGAGCTAGCCATGCCAAATATGGCGAAGATAGTGGCGATAGTGTACAAGTTATATTGCGCCATAATTGTCCCATTATTTTAATGCACAGTCAGGGCAGTCCAGAGGTTATGCAAAATGCCCCCAAATATGAAAATATATTGTTTGAAATTTATGATTATTTACAACAAAGAATTGAAAGTCTAGTTTCAAAAGGCTTTGATATTTGCAAGATTATCATCGACCCTGGCATTGGGTTTGGTAAACTGTTGGCCGATAATTTAATGTTAATAAACAATATTAGCTTGTTTCATTCGCTCGGTGTGCCATTATTAATCGGCGCATCGCGCAAATCTATGATTGGTCAAATGTCTAATAATGATGGCGTGGAGCGGCGTTTAGGCGGGTCTTTGGCGCTGGCGCAAATGGCGCAAAATGCCGGGGTGCACATAAACCGGGTGCATGATGTTGAAGAAACACTTCAGCAATATAGAATTGTTAAGCAAGTTAATAATATTCGATAGTCATTTTATTTAAAATACTTTAATTATTGGGCAATTAAATTGAAAGGGTTGTGATGAGCCGTAAATATTTTGGAACAGATGGCATGCGCGGGATGGTGAACAAACACCCGATAACGGCTGATATGGCGCTTAAATTTGGTATGGCTGCCGGCCAAGTGTTTGCCAATGGCAACCACCGCCACCGGGTGGTGATTGGCAAAGATACCAGAATTTCGGGTTATATGATCGAATATGCATTGGTCGCTGGGTTTACCGCTGTGGGCATGGATGTATTTTTATTAGGGCCGATGCCAACACCCGCAGTGGCCATGTTAACTCGCTCGTTACGGGCCGATGTTGGGGTGATGATTTCGGCATCGCACAACCCCTATCATGACAATGGGATTAAATTATTTGGCCCAGATGGCTATAAATTAGATGATGAAAAAGAAATGCTCATCGAAAGTTATATGGATGATGCAACCAATGCTAAATTGGTTGTACCCAAACATTTGGGGCGTGCGCGGCGCATTAACAGCGCCCATGCCAGATATATAGAATTTGCCAAACGCACCATAAGCAATAAAGTGCGGTTTGATGGGCTTAAAATTGTGGTCGATAGTGCCAATGGCGCGGCTTATAAAGTGGCGCCAGCTGCGTTGTGGGAGCTAGGCGCAGAGATTATTGAAATTGGCAATTCACCCAATGGATTTAACATTAATGAAGGTTGCGGCTCTACCGCGCCACAATTGTTACAAAAAACCGTGTTGGCGCATGGGGCAGATATTGGCATCGCGTTAGATGGTGATGCCGACCGCATCATTGTGGTCAATGAAAAAGGCGATGTTGTTGATGGTGACCAACTTATGGCGGCCATTGCTCAACATATGAAGAGCAAGGACGCGTTGGCAAAAAATGGCATTGTGGCAACTGTGATGTCTAATTTAGGTTTAGAAAATTTCATCAAAGACAATGGCATGGATTTTATCCGCACCGATGTTGGTGACCGCTATGTGCTCGAATATATGCGTAAAAACGGCTATAATATGGGTGGTGAACAATCTGGCCACATCATTTTGTCTGATTTTAATACCACTGGCGATGGGCTGACGGCCGCCATCCAAATAATTTCTATCATGGTCGAAAAAGACATGCGCGCCAGCGAGCTTTGTAGCCGCTTTGAGCCGGTGCCGCAAGTGCTCAAAAATATACGTTATGATGCGTCTGGTGATGACCCATTGGATAAAATTTTGGTAAAAGCTGCGATAGAAGACGGGCGGCAAAGGCTGAAAAATTCTGGCCGGGTGCTGATACGGAAATCGGGCACTGAACCGCTTATTAGGGTGATGGCAGAAGGCAGTGATGCCCGGCTTACCGAACAAGTGGTGGATGATATTATCAGCTCTATTGGGTGATGATTACATATTAAATATGAATATCCTCCTCGGTTACAAATTAACTTTAAATTGAGTTAATTTGTAATTAATGTTGTCTTAACTATAGTTATTTAGTAAATTATTGATTGTTAGCTTGCAAACTGCGTGCGGTGTCTGTTGCGTTGAGTTTTTGGGGGTGGATACAATCATATGTTGACGAAATCACATAGGCCTAAACTAATATGGTTAACTTTATTGGTGGCTTCATCTTTGGGAACACTACCCATTTATGCTGCCGATATAACCAATTTTGACGAGAGTTACTCGAAAATTGATGTGGCCGATCAGGCGAATCAAAATTGTCTTTGCGATGGCATTTATCTAGGCCTCAGTGTTGGTTATGCCCAGAGTGATTTGGGCTATTTAACCAAAGGCCTACCAGTTGTGGCCAACCTTGGCCAGCTTAACGAACTTGTGCCGACCGTCGCTATGCGTGGTCAGCAATATACAATTGGGGTTAATGCTGGTTATAAATTTGGGGCATTGCGAGCAGAAGTGTCCGCCGAATATCGCCGTCATGCAGGCGGCACTATCAGCGACACTACCGAACTCGGTTCATATATGATGACGAGCAAAACCGAGCAATATGCGGGTTTAATGTCGCTCTATTATGATATGGAAATTCCAGACACTCAGATTACGCCATATCTGGGCTTGGGGGCGGGTTTAGCCTATACCAAAACCAATTATGCTGTGACGCATACAGATGGTGGGGTTACCACCAATGGCAATATCCGATATGCCTTGGGCACAAGCCCCGCAAGTGCGGCAATGGCAGGCATTGCGGTGCAATTGACAGATAAATTTACGCTGGATTTCGGTTATAAATTTATGGGCATAGGTGGCGGCAATGCCAAATATGCGGGCGCAGACAACGCGGCGGCTATAAATGCGGCATCTGGTGGTGTATTGATGGTTAACCCAACCGGCTTTGCAGCTGGGGAGTCGCTTATTTATCCAGATTTTGCTTCCCACGAGGTTAAACTTGGCATGCGCTATAGTTTTTAACATCCACTTAGTTTTAATCTGGATCTAAGTCTGAGTCTGATAGCTCAAATTTTACCGCTCCAAACCGGGGCGGTTTTTTTGTGTCCGCTGCATGGTATAATTTGGAAATTAATGATGTTTTAACTATGATTGTTTACTAATTTAGCCATTGATTGGCTTGCAAAATAGCAAGTGGTGCTGGCGCGCTGGGGGTTGGCTTGCAAATTTGCCAACGGCGCTGCGGCGCTGGGGTTCAGGGCTAAAGGCTAAAGGCAAAAATATGTTCACGAAAACGCATAATTATCTACCAAAAATATTAACCATATTATTCACCTCAACCATTGGGTTTACCGCGGTCTATGCGGGCGATCTGGTCAATGGCGGCGGCAGTGGCGGCGGCAGTGGCGGCGGTGATATTGGCAATTTATTGCCCGCAGATGATGCGGAAATATTGCCCGAAAATATAGTGTTTGAAGACAGTCTGTTGCCTGATGACGATAATTACCCAGATGTTGGCTTGCGCAAGCAAGTGAGCCAAGATTGCTATTGTGATGGTGGTTATTTTGGCCTTAGCGGTGGCTATGCTTTTAGCAATTTGGGTTATTTAACTAAAGGCTCACCCATTGTTGCCAACCCATCGGCGCTTAATGAGCTGATACCAACCATTGCAATGCGTGGCCGCCAATATACCGCTTCTATCAATGCTGGTTACAAATTTGGCGCGTTGCGGGCAGAGGCGTCTGGCGAATATCGCAGCCATGCAGCTGGTAGCATTGCCGGGGCTACGGCTGGCGGCACTTATACAATTTCGAGCAAGACCGAGCAATATGCGGCTTTAATGTCGATTTATTATGATGTTGAAATTCCAAATATTCCGATTATGCCTTATGTCGGCTTGGGGGCAGGCCTGGCCTATACCAAAACCAATTATGCGGTGGGTTTCACCAAAGCGGCGGTTACCACCAATGGCAACATTCGCTACACTTTGGGCAGAAGCTTTGCTGGCACGGCTATGGCCGGTTTTACCGTGCAAGTGGCAGAAAATTTCACCTTAGATTTGGGCTATAAATTTATGGGTATAGTTGGTGGCAATGCCAATTATGCGGGCGCAGATAACGCGGCGGCCATCAATGCGGCGGCTGGCACATCCATTGTGAATATAGCGGGTTTTGCTGGCGGCGAATCGCTTGTATACCCTTATTTCATATCACACGAAGTTAAGCTTGGCGCGCGCTATCGGTTTTGATGTAAATCAAGTATAATTGTCAAAATTTCAGTTAAATTTTACTTATTTCTAAAATATAGTTTAAATTTAACAGGTTATTAACCCCACTCTCGTAATAGTTGAATCAATTGTTATGTTAACAATTAATTGTACCAATTGTATTGAGTTAGGGGTGCTAAATGTTTGTAAAAACAGCATATTTTTCAAAATTTAAATTATCGATCATTCTCGCGGTGTTAAGCGGCGCGCTACCAGTGCTAGCAGCTGATGCAGCGGCGCTTCGTGCGCCGATATTGTTTGACAATTCGGCCATATACAAAGCTGAAGACCCAATTTTGGAACTTCGAAAATCGTCTACAGATAACTGTTATTGTGGGTTTTATGTCAGTGTGAATGGCGGTTATGGCGTAAGGGCTTTGGCTGGTAGCTCGTCATACGCCATTGCCAACGGAGGTGTGGTATACAGTATAGCGGTCGACGAGAAACAATATACTGCCGATTTATCTGCTGGTTATAGACTATCTGATTTTAGATTTGAACTATCAGCAGGGTATCGAGATTTTTTCAAAATTACCGGTACAGGTACGGATGGATCTACAACCGTCAATGTATCTGTAAAAGCTGCACAGTTTATGGGTATGTTATCTGCCTATTATGACCTGAATATAAATGACAGCCCGTTTAAGCCCTATATTGGTGTTGGTGCCGGTTTGGTTCATTCACGTATAAATATAGACGCGACATGGACGGGCGCGTCTAACGGTAGCTCATCAGAACTTTACAGCAATGAATTAACACCCGCAGGCGCACTGATGGCAGGCGTTTCGATGAGTGTTACAAAAAATATCGATTTAGATGTGGGTTATAGATTTATGGCCATAAAAAACACCATTAATACCAATAAAACAGTGCCTTCTGCACCAGATTTTGCTTATAACAATCTGTTTACCCATGAAGTTAAAGCTGGCTTGCGTTACAAGTTCTAAATCATCAAAATTTTATGCGGCGTCATCTTGGCGCTGTTTTTTTTGTGAATAATTGTTGACATTAATTCCTCAATCTAATATCTCTGCGGACGGGACACCTCTCCCCAACGAGAGGCATTTTATCTGTGAGGATAACATATGAATGTTATTACAAAACCGGCCTTGCGTCCGGCAAATACGCACTTTTCTTCTGGTCCATGTTCAAAACGGCCTCATTGGTCGCTCGATGCGCTTAAAGCTGCGGCTTTAGGGCGTTCTCATCGGTCTAAGCCGGGCAAAGCCAAACTGGCCGACGCCATCAAGCAAACCAGAGACCTTCTTCAAATTCCTGACGATTATAGAATTGGCATTGTGCCGGGTTCAGACACTGGCGCGGTCGAAATGGCCCTGTGGTCAATGCTTGGCGCGCGCGGTGTTGACATGCTGGCATGGGAAAGCTTTGGCGCTGGCTGGGTGACCGATGTGGTCAAGCAGCTTAAGCTAGACAATGTCACGAAACATATTGCCGGTTATGGCAAATTGCCCAATTTGGCCGCAGTTAATTTTGATAATGACGTGGTATTCACTTGGAATGGCACCACATCTGGTGTGCGTGTGCCTAATGGTGATTGGATTGCGGATGACCGCCAAGGCCTAACCATATGTGATGCCACCAGCGCGGTATTTGCCACCGATTTGCCGTGGGATAAACTAGACGTCACCACCTATAGCTGGCAAAAGGTTTTGGGTTCTGAAGGCGCACATGGGATGATTATTTTAAGCCCGCGTGCAGTTGAACGGCTGGAGACATATACCCCCGCATGGCCGCTGCCAAAAATCTTCCGCATGACCTCTAACGGCAAATTAAACGAAGGCATTTTTACTGGCGCGACCATTAACACCCCGTCTATGTTGGCGGTAGAAGATTATTTGGATGCGTTGAATTGGGTGCGTTCGGTTGGCGGGTTGCACGGCATGATTAAGCGTGCCGATAGCAATAGCGCCGAGATAAGTGATTGGGTTGCCAAAACCGCGTGGGTGGATTTTTTACCCGAGCTGGAAAATACCCGCTCCAATACATCGGTTTGCATAAAAGTGGTCGATGCCGAAATTGCCGAATTAGATGCCAAAGACCAAGCGGCGTTTACCAAAAAAATGGCCACATTGCTTGATGCCGAAAATGTAGCCTATGACATTGGCAGCTATAAAGATGCCCCGGCTGGGTTGCGCATTTGGGCGGGTTCGACCATTGAAGCGTCAGATGTTGCGGCGTTAATGCCTTGGTTAGATTGGGCTTTTGCCACCGCCAAAGCTGAGCTTTAAATTAAAAATCATTAAAAATTGAAACAATGGAGGTTGCCATGAGCGCACCTAAAGTACTTATATCAGACAAATTAGACCCACAAGCGGCAGAAATTTTTAGAAAAAATGGCATCGAAGTTGATGTTATACCCGGCCTTAGCAAAGATGAATTATTCGACATTATCGATAAATATGATGGCCTTGCCATCCGCTCTGCCACCAAAGCCACGGCAAAAATTATCGGCCAAGCCAAAAACCTAAAAGTCATTGGCCGGGCGGGCATTGGTGTCGATAATGTCGACATTCCGGCGGCATCTGCCAAAGGCATCATCGTGATGAACACACCGTTTGGCAATTCTATCACCACGGCAGAACATGCCATTTCATTATTGTTGGCGACAGCGCGGCAAATACCGTTGGCTAATGGCAGTACACATGCTGGCCTGTGGGAGAAATCGCGCTTTATGGGCGTGGAAGTGACTGGCAAAACCTTAGGCATTATTGGCTGTGGTAATATTGGTGGCATCGTGGCCGATCGGGCGTTGGGGCTTAAAATGAAAGTCATCGCCTATGACCCGTTTTTAACCGAGGAACGCGCCATCGAACTTGGGGTCGAGAAAGTCGAATTTGACGAATTGCTAAGCCGCATCGACTTTTTGTCATTGCACACACCTTTGGTGGAAAAAACCCGCAACATTATTGATGCCTCAGCGTTAAACAAAATGAAAAAAGGCGTGCGCATTGTTAACTGCGCGCGGGGTGGGCTTATCGACGAGGTGGCGTTAAAAGCTGCGTTAGAAGCTGGCCATGTGGCCGGCGTTGCGTTAGATGTATTTGCTGTAGAGCCGGCTAAAGAGAATGATTTGTTTGGCATGGATAACGTAATTTGCACCCCGCATTTGGGCGCAAGCACCACCGAAGCGCAGGTGAATGTGGCATTGCAAGTGGCCGAACAAATGAGCGATTATTTAATTAGCGGCGCGGTGACCAACGCGCTGAACTCACCGTCAGTAACGGCCGAAGAAGCCCCACGTTTAAAACCATTTATTAACTTGGCCGAAAGCCTCGGTAGTTTTGCTGGGCAATTAACCGAAAATGCCATTAAATCTATCCGCATCGAATATGAAGGCGATGTGGCATTGATGAATATAAAAGCCTTAACATCTGCCGCAGTAACCGGCGTGTTGCGGCCGTTAATGCAAGATATTAACATGGTGTCAGCGCCGATTATTGCCGAGCAGCGCGGCATTATCATTGAAGAGGTGACCCGCTCACAACATGGGGTTTACGAAAATTATATCCGCCTTACCATTGAAACCGAGGTACAAACCCGCTCAGTGGCTGGCACGGTATTTTCAGATGGCAAATTGCGCCTCATTCAGGTGAAAGGCGTGAATATGGACGCCGAACTGACCCCGAATATGTTATATGTGATTAACAAAGACAAAGCTGGTTTTATTGGCGCTTTGGGTAGCGTATTGGGCGAAAACTCAGTGAATATTGCTAATTTTAACCTAGGTCGGTTGGAAGAGGGTGGTGAAGCCATCTCACTTATTGCTGTTGATGCGCCGGTGAGTGCCAAAGTGCTTGCACAAATAGAGGCGATTGAACAAGTGACCCAAGTTAAATCGTTGGATTTTTAGCCAAAAACATAATTTATAGTGAAAGCGCCTAATTGTTGACAGCTTTAGGCGCTTTTTGTTTTCGTCTGCCCATATATATGCCAAATATGACCATCGAAAAGCCAATGATATGATAATATAGCAATTCCTCACCCAAAAATATTATGGCCAATATAGTGCCAAATACCGGTATCAGATGAAAGAAGCTGGCTACACCATTAGCCCCAACTAGCGCCACTGCGCGGTTGAAAAATATATAAGCCAAAATAGAGGCAAATATGCTGATATATATTAATGTCGCCACACTATTCACGTTAAAAAACATTTTATTGCCTTGGGTGGTTAGCTCCCAAATAAAAAATGGCAACAGCATTAACTCGCCAATTAAAAACGTCATATAAATAAATGAAAACCAATGGATGGTTGGTTTTTTGCGCAATAATGCCGAATAGAAACCGTAAATTGCAATGGCAACCAGCACGGTCAAATCGCCTTTATTGACATTAAAGTTTTGCACATTTTCCAAATTGCCTTTGAAGATTATGAACATAATGCCGCACAAGGAAAAGATGATGGCCACCATTTGCAATAGGCTAATTTTCTGACGAAATAATACAAAACTCCAAATATAAACAAAAACCGGTGCGAGTGAGGTGGTTAGCACTGCATTTATAGCGGTGGTGTCCTTAACCCCAATATATACAAATGTATTGTATATGCTGATGCCAGATATTGCCAAAACAGTGATGATGAACCAATGTTGTTTGATTTTTTGCCAATCGGCTTTTACAAATTTTAAGGCGAATGGCGTGAGGATTATAACCGCAATGCCCCAGCGAATAAATGCTAGTGACAAGGGGCCAAAATCAGCGGCGATATAGCGGCTGTTGACCATATTGCCACCCCAGAAAAACATCGTGAGAATCAGCAACAAATAAGGCTGGTTATATAAATAATTAAACCCTTTGGTAACGATTTTTTTCATATTAAAATATCTTTTTTTTCTTAATTTATGCACCAACCAACATATTGTAAAGTTTTAAACAGCGCAATTGCAATTTCGTTAGGAATATAGGCTTCATTGGGTTATATTCCGCCCGTTTGCGGGGTGGTTCCGCAAGCTGTTTTACGGGGTGGTTCCGTAGTTTATATCGACCTATTTATGAAAAAGGATATGGTTATGGCGAATGTAGTGGTTGTGGGCTCTCAATGGGGTGATGAAGGCAAAGGTAAAATTGTCGATTGGTTGTGTGAACGGGCTGATATTGTGGTGCGGTTTCAAGGTGGGCATAATGCTGGCCATACATTGGTTATAGACGGTAAAGTGTATAAAATTCGGCTGGTGCCATCGGGCATTGTGCGCGGCAAAATCTCTATCATTGGCAATGGCGTGGTGCTAGACCCGTGGGCATTGTTAGAAGAAATGCAACGGCTGCGCGGCCAAGGGGTAAATGTAGACCCTAGCGTGTTAAAAATTGCCGAAAATACCACGCTGATATTGCCATTTCATGGCCAGTTAGACGCTATACGCGAAGCGGCATTAGGTGATCATAAATTAGGCACCACCAAAAGCGGCATTGGCCCAGCTTATGAAGATAAAGTCGGCCGCAGGGCGATACGGGTTATGGATTTACGTGACCCACAAACGCTTAAAGGCAAAATAGAAAGGCTATTGGCCAACCATAACGCATTAATGCGTGGTTTGGGCGAGGCCGAAGTCGATGGCGATGAATTGTTTAACCAGTTGATGGAAGTTGCGCCAAAAATTCTACCATTTGTAGATGTGGTGTGGAAATATTTAGCCGAAGCGCGACGCGCTGGCAAACGCATTTTGTTTGAGGGCGCTCAAGGCATTTTGTTAGATGTTGACCATGGCACTTACCCATATGTGACCTCATCCAACGTGGTTGCCGGCCAAGCGGCGGCGGGTAGTGGTGTGGGCGCAAATGCGGTTAGCGAAGTGTTGGGCATCACCAAAGCCTATACCACGCGGGTTGGTAGTGGACCATTCCCGACCGAGCAATTAAATGAAGTTGGCGAAGAATTGGGCCAACGTGGCCATGAATTTGGCACAGTGACCAGCCGCAAACGCCGTTGTGGTTGGTTTGATGCGGTGTTGGTACGCCAAACAGTGGCCATTTCGGGCATTACCGGCATTGCGTTGACCAAAATAGATGTTTTAGATACGTTTAAAGAGCTGAAAATATGCGTTGGTTATGAGTTAGATGGCAAAAAAATCGACTATCTGCCGGCCGGTATGGGCGAACAAAACCGCGTTGTGCCAATATATGAAACCCTAAAAGGTTGGAATAGCAAAACCGAAGGCGCGCGCAGTTGGTCCGAATTACCAGCCTTGGCAATTAAATATATCAAACGCATTGAAGAGCTTATCGAATGTCCGGTTACGCAGCTTTCGACCAGCCCAGAGCGCGAAGATACAATTATGGTGAAAGACCCATTTGACGATTAAAACAAACTGATGATTAAAACAAACTGACGATTAAAATATAACGATATTGAGAATTTGAATGCAAATATTGCCGGTTATGGAAAGCGTTAAAGACGCGATTGGATATACCTTATCTAACATTAGTTTGCTGGTAAAAGCTGCGATGATTTGGGTGGCTTTATACACCGTAATGGTTGGTGCATTTGGCTTTATGGGTGGCGATGCCTATATGCAGGCCATCGCCAACTTTATGCAGTCTGCGGCGTTAGAGCCAGCCGAGCAAGCGGGCCAATTTGCCAAATTTTACGATATTTTGGCGGCTTTTGGCACGTTAGGTAATTCACTATTTTTAGCTATGTGGGTGGTGACTTTGTTGGCCTATTATTCCATTGCCATATCGTGGCATCGAGCTTGTTTGCTTGATGAAATACCACCATTGGCGCGGTTTGGGCTGTTGGAATTGAAATATATCGGCTATACGGTTTTATTGGTTCTGCTAATTCTCATTTTCATTGGTTTGCCTTATATTGTGTTAGCCGCCATCGCCATAAACTCCGAGATTGGAATTTTGCCAGTGGCCATGCCGATCGGTTTATTTATATTCAGCTTTTTATTATTGGGCCGGTTAAGTTTGGTTTTTCCGGGCATTGCGGTGCGAGACAGGCGGATGAGTTTTCGCACATCTTGGCAGGCAACCAAGGGCAATAGTTGGCGCATATTGGGTGGCACAATGTTATGCATCATGCCGGCTTTGGTCATATCGATTGTCGAGACACTGCTCGGTTCATTGTCATTGCCGTTGGTTATATTGATGCCGGTTCAAATGATTTTGCAATTATTGTCAGGGGCGTTTTTGCTGTCATTCATGTCTATATGTTATCAATTTTTAGTGCCATCTCCAGATGCTGGCGATTTGGCCTAAGCCCACTATAGTAGGTTTTAGCGATGAAAAAAATACCAACTCTTGAAAGCGTGCGGTTCACCTTGTCCTACACTTATGGTGAAATTGGCGTGGCAGCAAAGTTTGCACTGCCATGGTTGATTTTATACGCGGTTTTCACTTTGGTATTTCAGCTTATTGGCATCGGCGAATTTTACCAATTAACTGAAATGGTAATCTTTGCGACCAATTTCCCTAAGGATGCATTGGCGATGGGCTATGATAAGTTGCCGATATTAAAAGCTAATTTAGCCGCCTTAACCGTTGCGTTAGGGGCGTGGGTGCAAATTCACGAACTGCTAAATAAACTGCTTATATTGGTTATTTTTGGAGGTTATTCGGTGGTTTTGCAGCGCTATTATTTTTTAGAAGAAGAACCAGCGGTGAGATTTGAACGCCAAGAGCTTAAATCTATCGGATATGTTTTTGCCGGTGTGGCTTTCGCTTGGCTGGTTGCGAGCCTGGTGTTTTATATGTTTGAACTGAATGACTTGTCAAACGCGCGCACGGCAATTGTCTATATTGGCATTATATTGCTGATGATATTCATATTGGTGCGGTTTTCGCTTATATTGCCGGCCATCGCGTTAGATGATTTTAAAACCACTGGTTTCACATCCTACAAGGTTACCAAACGCAATGGTTTTGGTATGTTTTTTGGCTTTTTATTGGTGTCTTTGTCGGTCTCGCCACTGTATATTTTGGGCGTCGCGGTTGAGCGCTTGTCGCTGCCGATATTTTTAGATTGGACGTTGCAACTATTCGCGTGGCTAATTTGGTTTACCTTTGTGTCTTGGTATATTGCGGGCATTTATAAATATTTTATTCAGCGCATCACCACCCACGTATTTCCCATTTAGCTGGCATCAATCTATCGCCTAGCTGGCGTCAATCTATAGCGATGAAATTGTTATCTTTCACTTCTTCCATCACCGGGTAAGTGTGGGTTTCACGCACGCCGGGTAAGGATAATAAAGCTGTGCCCAAAAACTGCCTATATTCATGCATGTCTTTCACTCTGGCTTTGATTAAATAATCAAAACCACCCGCCAACATGTGGCATTCCAACACTTCTGGAGTTTCTTGGATGGCTTGGTTAAACTTGTCGAAAACATCCAAATTGGTTTTGTCTAATTTCACTTCCACAAACACCATCAGTGATTTATCGAGTTTATCGGGGCATAATTTGGCATGAAAACTTTTAATATAGCCGTTCACCTGCAATTGTTTGGTGCGCTCGGCAGTGGCCGATGGGCTTAGGTGAACGCGCTCACTTAGCTCGGCATTCGAAATGCGGCCATTAACTTGTAAATGGGTTAAAATTTTCCGGTCAATTAAATCCAAATCATGCACCGTAGATAATCCTTAAATAGTCATATATACCGAATATAATATTGAATTAACCGCCAAAATACAAGAGAAATATTTGTAATTTAGCCTTATGCTGCGGTTATATTCGTTTCAGGAGTTTTAGAATGTCAGATCAAATTAAGCCGTTTCAGGCCGATTATGCACCAGATGATGCCAATATTGCCAAAATATTGTGGCAAATTACCGATATGGGTAAAGCGTTTGATGACCGGGTGTTTATACGCGGCGCAAAGCTGGTCAATGACATACGCAAAGGTGCCAATAGGTTTGGCAATTTAGAAGATTTTTTGCGTGAATACGGCCTGTCGACCAAAGAAGGTTTGGCACTAATGTGCTTGGCCGAAGCGTTGTTGCGCGTGCCAGATGCTGAGACGATGGATAAATTAATTGAAGACAAATTAGGCCGACAAAATTGGCATAGCGCCCATAATGAGTCGAGCTCCGCCTTGGTAAGCGTGTCGACATGGGCGCTGGCGTTGGGCAGTAAAATTGTCGCACCGGAAGACACTCCGCACGCCATTATGAACGGGGTTATTAAACGTTTGGGCATGTCGTCGGTGCGGGTGGCGACCAAACAAGCCATGCGCTATATGGGGCATCATTTTGTATTGGGGCAAAATATCAAAGCCGCGGTGTCGCGTGCCAAAACGCTAGAAAAAAAGGGCTATCGCTATAGTTACGACATGTTGGGCGAGGGCGCACGCACCCAAGCCGATGCCGATAAATATTTTGATTCTTATAAACATGCCATATTAGAAATTGGCAAAAACGCGATTTTGGATGATGGTAGTAATGCGACAGCCGGACTGCATAAAAATGCCGGAATCTCGATTAAATTATCGGCATTGCACCCAAGATATGAAGCCCGCCAAAGCCAAACGGTGTTGGCCGAACTTTGCCCCAAAGTGTTAGAACTGGCGCAATTGGCCAAGAGCTATAATTTAAACTTAACTCTGGATGCCGAGGAAGCCGACCGGTTGGAGCTAAGCCTTGATGTGATCCAAAGTGTGTTTAGCCACGCTAGCCTACGTGGCTGGGATGGGTTTGGCTTGGCCATTCAGGCTTATTCGAAACGCGCCAACCAAGTGATTGAGTGGGTGGCGGATTTATGTAAAGCCAATGACGCAAAAATGATGGTGCGTTTGGTAAAAGGCGCTTATTGGGATGCCGAAATTAAGCATGCACAAATAGAAGGCGCGCGGGATTTTCCGGTGTATAGCCGCAAACCAATGACCGATTTGGCCTATATGGCAGCGGCCAAAATATTGTTAGAAAATAGCCGCCATATTTACCCGCAATTTGCCACTCATAACGCCGCCACTGTGGCTTATATTATCGAACTGGCGCAGGATATGCAGCTTTTGGGCGTGGATAAATTTGAATTCCAGCGTTTGCACGGCATGGGCGATGCACTTTATGAATTGGTCAGCGAACAAGATTTAAACATCCCCTGCCGGATTTATGCCCCGGTTGGCGGGCATCGCGACTTATTGGCCTATTTGGTCAGACGGTTGTTAGAAAATGGGGCAAACTCATCATTTGTGCACGCCATTGGCGATGTCAATTATCCGGTCGAGAAGCTGATGAAAAACCCCAAGGCGATGCTTGAAAAGCCCGAACTGGTGCGCCATGCCAACATTAAATTGCCTAAAGATATTTATGGCCAACGTAAAAACTCAACCGGCTTGGAATTTGGTGACCGGGAGGAGTTAACTGGCTTAATGATGCAGGTTTCAGAGCAGATCGTACAGATGAAAGTTGGCAATACGCTTAACGCTAAAGCCATAAATATATACTCACCAACTGATGGCGATGTGGTTGGCGCGGTGGTTTTTGCCACTGAAGCTGAGGCCAAACAAGCGGTTGTCAATGCCAATGAGGCTTATCATGATTGGTCAAAAACCCCTGTTGTCGAACGCGCCAGTATAATAGACAATTTGGCCGATGTGCTCGAAGCGGAACGCGATATAACCTTGGCCATTCTTTGCGCAGAAGGTGGTAAAACCATAGATGATGGCATAGCCGAATGGCGCGAAGCGATAGATTTTTGCCGTTATTATGCCCAACAAGCGCGGCAAAATATGTGCGAAGCGCACGCCAACGAAGGGCCGGTGGGCGAAGAAAATATCTATAACCAAACCGGGCGCGGGGTGTTTATTTGCATCAGCCCGTGGAACTTCCCACTGGCGATATTTTTAGGCCAAGTGGCTGCGGCTTTGGTCACCGGCAATTGTGTGGTGGCCAAACCGGCCGAATCGACCCCGCTCATTGCCCAGTTTATTGTTGATCTCATGTTTAAAGCTGGCTTGCCACAAAATGTTTTGCAACTGGTCAATGGCGCGGGTGATATAGGCAATATTTTGGTGAAACAGCCATCTATTGCTGGCGCGGTATTTACCGGCTCAACCGCCACGGCACAAAAAATAAATTACCAATTGGCGACCAAACAAAATGCCCCCATTGTGCCTTTTATTGCCGAAACTGGCGGCATGAATGCGATGATTGTCGATGCCACAGCTTTGCCCGAACAGGTGACGGATGACGTGATTAATTCGGCGTTTAAAAGTGCCGGGCAGCGGTGTAGTGCCTTACGGGTTTTATACATTCAAGATGACATTGCCGACAAACAGATAGAGATGATAATTGGCGCGGCTGAACAATTAAAAATGGGTGACCCAGCGCGCGTAGATACCGACATTGGCCCGGTCATAAACGCAGCGGCAAAAGACGCATTAATGGTTCATATTGCAAATTTTAGCGATAGTAAAACTTTGCTTTATGCCGGTGTAAATGTTGAAAGACATGGGCATTTTGTAGCGCCACATATTTTTGAAATCCAAACTATGGCAGATTTAAAAGCCGAAGTGTTTGGGCCTGTTTTGCACATTATTCGGTTTAAATCGGATGAGATTGATAAAATAATAACCGAAATAAACGCCACTGGCTTTGGGTTGACTTTGGGCATTCATTCGCGCTTAGACACCCAAGTTCAGCATATTATAGACCATGCGCGGGTAGGCAATATCTATGTAAACCGCAATATGGTCGGTGCGGTGGTTGGGGTACAGCCGTTTGGTGGCATGGGGCTTAGTGGCACCGGGCCAAAAGCTGGCGGCCGGCTTTATCTAAACCGGTTTATCGGCGAGCAAGTGGTGAGTTATAACACCGCAGCCGCTGGCGGCATAGCCAGCTTGATCGCCAACAGCGGTGAGGATTAATGACTGCTGAGGATTAAGGCAGCATTTCAGCGGCCATTTTCTTCATCGCGTCTTGTACTTTTTCGAATGCCCGCACTTCAATTTGGCGGATGCGCTCGCGGCTAACGCCATATACTTGGCTTAGTTCTTCTAAAGTTATGGCTTTGTCGGTCAAACGTCTGGCCTTAAATATCGCCTGTTCACGCTCGTTCAAATCTTCCATTGCCAATACTAACATTTTATGGCGTTGGTTCATTTCTTGTTTTTCGGCCAAAACGGTTTCTTGGTCGGCGGCTTCTTCATCGGTTAGCCAATCTTGCCATTCGCCGCCGCCATTTTCGGCGCTAACCGGTGCGTTAAGCGATGCATCGCCCGATAAACGCCTGTTCATCGATATAACATCGGCTTCGGGTACGTTTAATTTATCGGCAATAAGCTTCACTTGGTCGGGGCGCATGTCGCCATCTTCAAGGGCTTTAATTTGGCCTTTAATGCGGCGTAAATTAAAAAATAGTTTTTTCTGGCTCGAGGTTGTGCCCATTTTTACCAAAGACCATGTGCGCAACACATATTCTTGAATGGAGGCCTTAATCCACCACATCGCATAGGTGGCCAGTCTAAAGCCTTTGTCGGGTTCAAATTTTTTAACCGCTTGCATCAGTCCGACATTACCTTCGGATATAACTTCAGAAATTGGCAAGCCATAACCTCGATAGCCCATGGCTATCTTGGCGACCAAACGCAAATGGCTGGTGACTAATTTTTTGGCGGCTTTTGGATCTTGATGTTCCTTAAACCGTTTGCCTAGCATATATTCTTCTTCTGGCTTTAGCAGCGGAAATTTGCGAATTTCGCTTAAATAACGCGATAATCCAGCCTCGCTAGATATAATAGGTAGATTACTCTTTGACATAATTTACTCTTGTTGCCGTTGTTGCCACTGACCTTAAAAGCATCAGCCATCTATATATAGATGGTATCAATATGGTTTTAAAGAGGCTGGGGATTATTTTTTTAACTCTAGTTTTGAATGGCATTATGGGTATAATGCGGCAAATGGCACTCAAGCACAGATTTGGGGTTATTTAGGTTATTTAATAGGGTCAATCATTGTTTAAAAGCATGGAAAAAAATGGCAATATCAGACATATCTAGCGGCTATAAAGACACCAAACTCAGTTTAGCCTTTGCCGTTGGCCTAGCCGCCATGGTTGGTTATTTTATTTTTTGGGGCTTGGGTTATACCAATTATAACAATACCACATTGTTTATTTTGGCCACTTTTTTTGGCGTGTTTATGGCGTTTAATATTGGTGGTAACGATGTCGCAAATTCGTTTGGTACCAGCGTTGGTGCTGGCACTTTAACCATTAAACAAGCCTTATTGGTTGCCGCCATATTCGAGGTTAGTGGCGCGGTTATTGCTGGCGGCGAGGTTACTAAAACCATCCGCAAAGGCATTGTCGATTTGTCGGTTATAGACATCGACCCGATGCAATTTGTGTTCATCATGATGGCGGCTTTATTTGCTGCGGCCATTTGGTTGTTAATTGCCACCAAACGCGGCTTACCGGTATCGACTACCCACGCCATCATTGGCGGTATAGTTGGTTCTAGCCTGACATTGGGCTTTGTCATTGGCGGCGCAGATACCAGCTTGAGCGTGGTGAAGTGGGATAAAATCGGCACGATTGCTTTTTCTTGGGTATTGTCGCCAGTTTTGGGTGGTTTTGTGGCCTATGTAATTTATGGGCAAATTAAACGTTTGATATTAAATTATAACGAGAAGGCTGCAGTTAAAATTGCGGCGCTTAAAAAGACTAAAAAAGCTCATAAAATAGAACATAGAACTAATTTTGACCTTATGGAACATGAGGAAAAAGTGTCTTACGCTGGCGCTATGGCGCGTGATGCCTATGCGTTACAAGAAAATGATTTTGACCCAGAAGATTTTGAAACCGATTATTACAGAGAACGCCAAGAATTTAAAGTTCAGAAGCGCGCGATAAACGCTACCCAAGCGCTGGAAAAATATGCGCCTTTCTTTGCCGCACTAGGCAGTATGCTCATCACCAGCATGTTATTGGTCAAAGGCCTCAAAAACATGGAGTTGGGGTTATCCAACGTGTCTGGCATGTTAATTGTTGGTATGATTGGCGCTGCCTTTTGGTTGGCAACCGCTATTTTTGCCAAAACCCTGCAAGGCAAAGACATTGAAAAATCGACTTTTCGGATGTTTGCATGGCTGCAAGTGCTGACCGCCGCTGGTTTTGCCTTTAGCCATGGTTCTAACGACATTGCCAATGCAATTGGGCCGTTTGCAGCTATTTTAGATATTTTGCGCACTGGCGAAATTGGCTCTACAGCCGCTGTGCCGCCGATTGCGATGATTACTTTTGGCGTGGCGCTGATTGTTGGCCTGTGGTTTATCGGCAAAGAAGTTATTTTAACCGTTGGGCATAATTTAACCAAAATGCACCCCGCATCGGGTTTTGCGGCCGAGCTGGCCGCCGCCGCCGTGGTTATGGCCGCATCGGTCATGGGCTTGCCGGTTTCAAGCACCCATATTCTCATCGGTGCCGTGTTGGGCGTCGGCATGGTCAACATGGATGCAAACTGGGCATTGATGAAACCCATCGGCCTCGCTTGGATTGTAACTCTGCCAGCAGCTGGCGCCATGTCCGCAATTTTCTTCCTTATTCTGCGCAGCATATTCTAGGCTGTTTAAATCAAACGAACCAAACCAATGAAAACCTTAAGCGATGGGTTTTTCGATGGCATCGACTAGGGCTTGCATGTCTAATGGCAAATCATTTTCAAATTTTAGATGTTCACCGGTTATTGGGTGGTCAAAGCCCAACATTTTGGCATGTAGGGCTTGGCGGTTAAGCGCTGTCAGGGCTAAGTTAGCTTCATCGGATAGCTTATTGGCGCGGGTTTGAAACGCCGTGCCATATAACGGATCGCCCAATAAAGGGCAGCCAATATGTGCCATATGCACGCGAATTTGGTGGGTGCGGCCAGTTTCTAATCGGCATTCTATGAGGCTCGCCACCGGGCTGCCGTTTTTATCTTGTTTGCCCAATTGTTTGACAATGGTGTAATGAGTTACCGAATGGCGGCCAGCCTGCGGGTTTTTTAACACCGCCATTTTAATGCGGTTGTTAGGCGCGCGGCCGATACGGGTTTCAATTTTTGCCGATGATCTGGGTGGGTTGCTCCAAATTACCGCTTGATAAGTGCGTTCCAAATTATTGGTGCGGCCATGGTCGGCAAATTGTTCGGCCAAACCTCTATGGGCGGCATCATTTTTGGCCACCACCATCAGGCCGGTGGTTTCTTTGTCTAACCGATGCACAATGCCGGGACGTTTGACGCCGTTAATGCCCGATAATGTGGCGCCGCAGTGGAACAATAAAGCGTTCACCAAAGTGCCGCTCCAGTGGCCGGGGGCAGGGTGCACCACCATATCGGCCGATTTGTTAATCACAATCAGGTCATCATCTTCAAAGATAATTTCAAGCGCGATGTCTTCGGCCTCTGGGTCGGGGTCGACAAGGTCTGGCAGGGTAAGGTTAATGACGTCGCCAGCTTCAATGCGGTGGTTGGGTTTGGCAATTGGCAATTGGTTAATTGTAACTTGGCCAGACTTTATCAGCTGTTTTAAACGCGACCGGCTTAAGACCTCAAATTCCTGTGCCAAAACCACATCTAAGCGTTTCCCAATATGTTTATTTCCTGTTACAAGTGCTTCCATAACGCCATGTTGCACATGCAAGCCATCGGAGCAAGATTAAATGCAAAATAACGAACAAATTATTCCGGTTAAAAAACCGCCAACTTGGCTTTATGTGATTATTTACGGCATGGGCATTGGCATTGTTGGCTTAATCATTGCCATTGGCTATGGCCTGATTGTCGGTTTTGATAAGAAAAAATCGGTCACCGGCGAAACTTTGGTTGTTCTGCCTGAAGGTAAGAAATTTCCAGATTTCAACATTAAGTTGTTGCCAAGCCAACATATTGAACAGGTCGAATATGAAGATTTTCGTATCATTGTTTATGTGAAAAGTGATGACAATATCGGCAATTTGATAATAATTTTAAGCGCCACAAATGGCAACGAGATTGGCCGCTTTGTCATTGGTCAATAATGGGTGGTTACTCAGTTATATGATGGTTATGGCTAGGTTTAAAACGGGTTCCAATCTGGCTGGGCAGAATATTTTAGATAGCCAATATTTACCCCCAAACGCGCGCCCACACCGGTGCGAATCACTGCCAAAATAATAGACCCATTTTGCTGGTAAGTTACGCCAACACCGCCAATTATATAGGCGCTGCCATCAACCCCCGGAAAGCGGTCTATCAATTCATTGGGGTTATTTACACCGTATACCAAAACCATGCTTTTAGAACCATCTGCCCCCATATCAAAGCCTAATGAAGGGCCCTGCCAAAATATTTTATAGCGGGTGCCATCTCTAAAATAAATATAGCCTTCGCCATATCTTAAGCCGATGAAAAATGCGCCCGAGCCTTCCTCGCCAATAATATAAGCCGAGGGTTTGCCGAATTGCGAAAATACATTCTCAACAACCGAGGCGATATTTGCGCTTGCGCCGCCAAAAAACTTATGCCCTTCGGCCATTATTTCTTTGACATCAAATTTATTTTGTTCGGTTATGCGGGTTTGATCGGAATTTTTAAAATTATTTTCGGCGGCCATTGCGGTTAGCTGGGTAGCACCGACTAAGGCCAACAACGCCATAATTCGCATGGTGTTGTTGTATAAATTTAAAGTCTTAAAAAGCATGTTCACCTCGGTTTTTATGCTGCCAGATATATAACTAACTTGGGCAATTATGGTTGAAAAATCGTAAAGATTAACCAGAATTTTATATTATTTGCTGCATAATATAATGCATAGCGATTAGAGCAGAAATAAGGCATCCGCATGCAGCGATTAGAATATACCACCCCGACAAATGCAAAAACTAGCAAACAAATTTGGGCCAGTTTAACGGTTATTGCGGCTATTTTTTTTGGGCAACCAAGTCATGCAGATGAAACTGTATTTTGGGTCGATAGCCAAACCGGCGTGGCTATGGCTGGGTTTGACCCGACATCCTATTTTTTAAGTGGCATTGGTTTTAGAGGCAGCCGCGAATATGAATATTATTGGAAAGGCGCGGTTTGGCGGTTTCAAAATGAAGGCAATTTATTGGTATTTAGAGGCTCACCCCTTACCTATGCGCCACAATTTGGTGGCCATGGCGCCACAAAAATGGCGGCAAATTTAAAAGTTTCACCCAACCCTAAATATAGCGATGTCTATGAAAACCGGCTTTATCTATTTCATTCCAAACAATTGTTAGATGACTGGAATAACAGCAAACGCAAATTTGTAAAAAGTGCGCAAGTTAACTGGCTAAATTTAAATTACTTTGGCATCGAAAAGAATTTTGTTGAAGACCAGTTAAATTTTGCCGAAATAGCGGCAAAAAATGCCGAAGCTTTATTGCAGGCAGATGCCATATTAATGGCAGAAAACCAAGCCCAACTGGCGTTGCAGAAAGACTTGAAAACCGAAATGACCATCGATGAAATGGCCATAGCTGAAGCCGAAGCTGAACAAGCACGCCTTGGGATAAATGGGTCTTTAAACAGCGCCTCAAGAATGGGCGCAGCGGGTAAATATTTCAAAGACCAACGCTGATTGCAAAACCTAGATTTGCTTGTAGGCGTGGGCAATAAAGTTGCCATTGCGGAACTGATTATTTTGGTCGCCATATAAAAAGTCATCACCAGTGTCGGTGGTCAACTGGCCGTTAGCGGCGCTTAAAATGGCATGGCCAGCGGCAATGTCCCATTCCATTGTTGGGCCAAATCTGGGGTAGATATCGGCAACGCCTTGTGCCAACAGGCAAAGTTTGAGCGATGAGCCAATGTGCATAACTTCTAGCCCGGCATGTTGTGCCTTGGCTTGGTCAATAAATTGCTCGGTTGCAACATTCATATGTGAGCGGCTGGCCAATATTGTATAGGGTTTGTTGGCGCTGTTTTTGGCAGTTAAGTCTGTTTCACTAACTGGCTTGGCCAAATTAAAATCATCATTCAGCTTGTACATTATGGCAATATTTTTTGCCACATCTGCCACATAAAGTAGGCTGAGGGCGGGCGCAAACACCACGCCTATGATGGCTTTATTTTGGTCAATCAGGGCTATATTTACAGTAAATTCGTCACGCTTATTGATAAATTCTTTGGTGCCATCTAACGGGTCGACTAAATAAAAAGCTTGGTCTAATTTGCCGGTTAAATTGGGTAATCTGCCCTCGGCCGCCATTTCCTCGGCGATGATCGGAATGTGCGGGGTCAGTTTTTGCAGCCCGGCCACAATAATTTGTTCGGCCAACTGGTCGGCTTCGGTCACTGGGCTTAGATCTTGTTTGGTATATACTGCAAAATCTTGCGCGTATATTTTCATTATGCTGCGCCCGGCATCTATAGCAAGTGCGGATAATTGTTGAAGATACTGGTTCATAGCTTGCCTAAAAATTAATTTAACGTGCCACAATTTTATACCAAAATCCAAAATTGTTACAAGCTTAGAAGCATTTTGTTAAGTATTTTTCTATTAAATGCCAATTAGAATCAATGAGGAGCTTTTCATGAGCCAAACCAATTTAAGTGAGCTAGAACTTGCTGCCCTTCTTTGCAGCCGGGTTTGCCACGATGTTATCAGCCCGGTGGGTGCAATTGCCAATGGCTTAGAAGTGTTAGAAGATGAAAAAGATGAGCAAATGAAAGAGTTTGCGATGGATCTGATCAAGAAATCTGCCACGCAAGCCTCGGCGAAATTACAATTTGCCCGGTTGGCATTTGGTGCTGCTGGCTCTGCCGGCGCGCATATTGACCTTATGGATGCAAAATATGTTACTGAAGCCTTTATCGGCAACGAAAAAGTGACAATGTCTTGGCAAGCGCCAGTGGCAACAATGGGCAAGAATAAAGTTAAACTATTGCTAAATTTAGTGCTGATCGCGCTGACCACGATACCACGTGGTGGCCATTTGGATATTTCTGTCGATGATGATGTTGAAAATCCAGCATTTTTACTCAAAGCCAAAGGCAAAGCCGCCAAAATTCAGCCGAATTTAAACGCTTTGCTACATGCCGAAATAGATGCGGACGAAATTGATGCACGCGATGTGCAGGTATATTATACCGGCCTGATCGCACGTGAAATAGACATGGATGTCATTTTAGACATTGATGGTGAAGAGGCTACCGTTGGTGCGGTGGCTAAAGAATAATATTTATAAGACTAAAGTATTGATGGGGGTGTGAAGATTATTTCGAATATATATAATTTTTACTTCAATATTAGTGTCGGATGGGCGAATTTATTTCTTATTGATACCCAACGTTAATGTTGTTAATTAATTATATGCATGTAATATGCTGATTTTAAACGATAATTTTATAATTGTATCATTTTGGAATTAAGTCAATTCAAAATTAACCCTTTCGTCGCAAACTAGACTTGTAAGCAATTAGCTAAGTATAAGGTGCGGATACATTATGGATGATTTACTCAGTGAATTTTTAACCGAAACAGTTGAAAGTCTAGACGTTGTTGACGTTGAATTGGTAAGATTTGAAAAAGATCCTAACAATAAAGATATATTGGGGAATATCTTCCGTTTGGTTCATACAATTAAAGGAACCTGCGGCTTTCTTGGCTTGCCAAGGCTAGAAGCTTTGGCTCATGCTGGTGAAACCTTAATGGGCAAATACCGAGATGGTGCCCCAGTAACCACCGATGGCGTTACCATTATCTTAAAATCGCTAGATGCTATTAAAGATATATTGGCTGAACTTGCCGAAAATGAAGCCGAACCGGTTGGCAATGATGATGGCCTCATCGCCCAATTACATATTCTATCGGAGGGCAAAGAGCTAACCGATGCAAGTGAAGTCGCTGCCAGTGGGCAGTCTAAGGTTGAAGCCGCTGCCACGTCAGTTAAAGCTAGCGATGGCGAAATAGATGATTCATCGGCAATTAAAATAGTAGAGCGTGAACTCAAGCCCGGCGAGGTGACCTTAGATGATTTGGAAGCTGCATTCCTATCTGCGCCCGGGCCTGATGATATCGAGACGCCGGCTGCAGATACGGCCACAAC
Organism: Hyphomicrobiales bacterium; assembly: GCA_013214705.1. GTDB lineage: Bacteria > Pseudomonadota > Alphaproteobacteria > Rhizobiales > OSC116 > OCS116. The sequence goes on along the minus strand of JABSRZ010000004.1, from coordinate 489,157 downwards.
CGAGGACACCCCCCCCCCTATGGAAGCATCGCCTGAAACAAATGAAGCCACGCCTACAGCGAATAATGACGAGATTAACTCAAAACGCGACAAGGCACTGACCCCACAATCTATCCGGGTGAATGTAGATACCTTAGAGCAGCTGATGACTATGGTCAGTGAACTGGTGCTTACCCGGAACCAATTGCTAGAAATTTTGCGCCGCCAAGGTGACAATGAATTTAAAGTGCCTTTGCAACGTTTGTCGAATGTAACGGCTGAATTGCAAGAAGGGGTTATGAAAACCCGCATGCAACCCATTGGCAATGCATGGCAAAAACTACCCCGCATCATTCGCGATTTAGCTAACGATTTAGACAAAAAAATCGATTTAGAAATGATTGGTGCCGACACCGAACTTGACCGCCAAGTTCTTGAAATGATAAAAGATCCACTCACCCATATGGTGAGGAATAGCGCCGACCATGGCCTAGAATCTACCGCCGAACGGATTGCCGCTGGCAAAAGTGAGATTGGCAAAGTTAAGTTAAGCGCTTATCATGAAGGCGGGCATATCATCATCGAAATTAAAGATGATGGCCGTGGCTTAAACACCGAAAAAATTAAACAAAAAATTCTGCTTAATAAATTGGCGACAGAAGAAGAACTGAGCCAAATGACCGAAAACCAAATTCATAAGCATATTTTTGCGGCTGGTTTCTCAACCGCGGATGTTGTGACGTCTGTATCTGGCCGTGGTGTTGGCATGGATGTGGTGCGCACAAATATCGAGGTGATTGGTGGCAATGTAGACTTGGTGTCGGTGACTGGCAAAGGTTCGACCTTTAAAATCAAAATTCCACTCACATTGGCCATTGTATCTGCCCTTATCGTTGGGGTAAATGATCATCGGTATGCCATCCCACAATTGGCGGTGGTAGAGCTGGTCAGAGCGCATGGTGACAGCGAACATCGGATTGAAAAAATCAACAATAGCCGGGTGTTGCGCTTGCGTAACAAATTATTACCGCTCATTCGCCTAGATGATATTTTAGAATTGGAACGCATTATAGTGCCAACCGATGGCGAAGCGGCGGCTGAAATTGACGATAACTTAGAAGAAAATGGTTTTATCGTGGTTATTCAGGTTGGCCCGCAAACCTTTGGTATTGTTGTTGATAAAGTGTTTGATACTGAAGAAATTGTGGTCAAACCAAAATCAGCTCTGTTGCGGACCATTGATATGTTCTCGGGCAATACGATTTTGGGCGATGGCAGTGTGATTATGATTATCGACCCGAACGGTATGGCCAACCATATTTCTAATGAAATGGCCGACACCCAAGCTGCGGAAGAAGAAGAAGAAACCAAAAAAGAAAATTACGCCGAGCAAACCACATCTATGTTGATGTTTAAAGCTGGCGGAGATGAACCTAAAGCCGTGCCTCTGTCGTTGGTGACAAGGCTAGAAGAAATTAATGTCAAAGACATTGAACCTTCTGCTGGGCGTGACCTTGTGCAATATCGTGGCCAATTGATGCCATTGCTATATGTAGAGGGGCATAACGAGATGCGCGAGTCTGGCCGCCAACCAGTGTTGGTATTTTCAGATGATGACCGCTCAATGGGTTTGGTGGTTGATGAGATTTTAGACATTATCGAAACCCCGTTAAACATCGAGATTATGGTGCCACAACCGGGTATTTTGGGCAGCGCGCTCATACGCGGTCAGGCCACAGAAATTATGGATGTGGGTTATTACCTACCGCAAGCGTTTGATGATTGGTTCGAGCGCCGTGAACAAGGCGATAAATTCAAACAAAAACGTTTGTTACTAGTTGATGATAGCGCTTTCTTTAGAAATATGCTGTCGCCAGTATTATCAGCCGCTGGTTATGACGTGATAACCGCAGAAAACCCGATTGAAGCGCTTAAACTTTTGCGTGGTCAAGACAGCGATTTTGATATCATTGTCAGCGACATTGAAATGCCAGAAATGGACGGCTTTATGTTTGCTGAAACCATTAATAATGATGAGGCCTTGAAGGACTTGCCGATTGTGGCTCTGTCGTCGCATATTTCACCTGGAGCCATAGAGCGAGGGCGCGAAGTGGGCTTTTATGATTATGTAGCCAAATTCGACCGTGAAGGTCTGGTAACGGCACTGAAAGAAACCTTAGAAGTAAAAGGAGAAGCGGCATGAGCTCACTCAAACAAAATAACAACAAACCACCTGTAGAAGACTCAGATGTTAGCGGAACGCAGGAATATATCACCGTGATGATTGCCAACCAGTTATTTGGTTTGCCGATTTTAGAAGTGCAAGATGTATTTATGCCAGAAACCATAACCAGTGTGCCGTTAAGCTCGTTCGAAATTGAAGGCGTGCTAAATTTGCGCGGCCGCATCGTAACTGCCATAAACATGCGCCGCCGTTTGGGGGTTTCAGAAGACTCCGAAAACAGTGAAATTATGGCCGTGGGCATCGAATATAAATCGGAATCTTACGGTTTGATTATTGACGATGTTGGCGAAGTTTTGAATTTAAACATGAAAGAATTTGAAGCCAACCCAGTGAATTTAGACCCAAAATGGGCACAAGTTTCGGCTGGTGTGTTCAGAATGGAAAAACAACTACTGGTAATTCTGGATGTCAAAAAAGTGCTAGATGTCTTGCATTTGCAAGCCGCTTAGAAGGAGTTAGTGATGAAAAAATGTTTAGTGGTAGATGATTCTAGTGTGATTCGTAAAGTTGCGCGCCGCGTGTTGGAAGAATTGAACTTTGAAATTCTGGAAGCGGAGAATGGTCAAAAAGCATTGGATCAATGTAAAGTGGAGATGCCAGAAGCTATTCTGTTAGATTGGAATATGCCGGTCATGGATGGATTAGAATTTTTGATCCAACTCCGCTCTACTGCCAATGGCGAAAAACCTAAAGTGATTTTTTGCACTACAGAAAATGATATTTCGCACATCGCCCAAGCGGTTCAAGCTGGTGCCGATGAATATATAATGAAACCTTTTGATCGCGAAATTTTGGAAAATAAATTCCAAGAAGTAGGGTTGCTTTAAAAATATCTGCCGTGTAACTGGTAGAATGGCCGAGCAATTGGCCAAGTGACAGTATTGAGTAAACGCTTTGTTTGTATGGAGTTCCCATGAGCGTTAGTGATAAATATATGAAAACCCGAAACTTTGGCAACAAAGTTAGGGTGATGATTGTAGATGACAGTGTTGTTGTCCGCGGAATGTTTAGTAAGTGGCTGACCGGGCTGGCTGACATTGAAGTCATCGCGACACATCGCGACGGAAAAATTGCGGTCGATAACATTGCCGAAGATAAGCCTGATGTGGTATTGCTGGATATAGAAATGCCAGAAATGGATGGCATTACAGCTTTGCCATTATTGCTAGAAAAATGCCCTTCAGCCAAAATAATCATTTCTTCGACCTTAACCACGCGCAACGCCGAAATTAGCCTTAAAGCAATGTCACTTGGCGCAGTGGATTATGTGGCCAAGCCTTCCGGCGTTGGTGGCTTAGCCGGCGCGACCGATTTCAAACAAGAATTGTTGCAAAAAATTCGGGTATTTGGCGGTGTGGTCGACCCAAGCCAAGCTGGCGGTGCTGGCAGCTCTAGTTTTAGAGCTTCTGGAGCGGTGCGCCCTTCCATGGCAGGCGCAACGGCATCACGCTCTCGCGCTCACGCTAGAACCAGCTTAAAGGCAAGCTCTGGTGCCGATGCGCCATCTAGTCGCAAAGCCCCATTCACTAGCAAATCCCCAGTCACTAGCAAATCCCCAGTCACTAGCAAATCCCCAGACACAGGCAAAACCCCGGTCGTTCGCAAAGCCCCAGTCATTCGTTCGTTACGTAAAAATTTGGCCGAGACAGCACCTTCTTTGGTTGGCCACGCCAAACCAAAAGCTGGGCAGGGGGTAGGCAGTTTTCACGCCATTTCAAAAACGTTGCCCAAGGCCGTGGTCATTGGCAGCAGCACCGGCGGGCCGCCGGCATTATTAGAGATTGCCAAAGCCATCGATTCAACAATAGATCATATACCGGTATTTATTACTCAACATATGCCAGCTAGCTTTACCAAAATATTGGCGCAACATATTAGCAAAGTGGTCAATCGGGTTTGTCGGGAAGCTATCGATGGCGAATTGGTCAAAAAAGGGGTGATTTATGTGGCCCCGGGCGGCAAACATATGAGCTTAACCAGCACCGGTTTGTCAGTTAAAATTAAGTTAAGTGATGGCCCGCAAATAAATTTTTGCAAACCTTCTGTCGACCCATTATTTATGACTGCGGCAGGCATTTATAGGAAGACCTTATTGGCGGTTATTTTAACCGGAATGGGCAATGATGGCACACCGGGTGCGGGACAAATAATTGAACAGGGCGGCACGGTTCTTGTGCAAGATGAGGCGTCAAGTGTGGTGTGGGGTATGCCAGGTGCGGCGGTGGATGCTGGGGTGGTGTGTGAAATATTGCCACTAAATAAAATTGGAGCGAGAGTTTCGCGTATAGTTCGAGGTAAAGTGTAATGAGTATTGATAGTCGTGATTTCGAATATTTAAGAGATTTTTTAATGAAGAGTTCTGGTTTGGTGGTGAAACCCGAAAAAGAATATCTGCTAAAAAGCCGGCTAGAACCGCTGGCGCGCTCTAGGGGTATGGAGTCAATTTCCGAATTGGTGAGCAGCATGAAATCGGCTATTGCGTTGGAGTTAAGGGACACCGTTACAGATGCCATGACCACAAATGAGTCACTTTTCTTTCGGGACAAAACCCCGTTTGAGCATCTAGACAATATTATGCTGCCGTATTTTTTGGAGCAACGCAAAGTCAGAAAACGTCTGCGCATATGGTGTGCGGCTGCATCGACTGGCCAAGAGCCATATTCAATTGCCATGTCGCTAAAGGAGCAAGGCGCAAAATTGGCGGGTTGGAATTTTGACATTTTAGGCACGGATATTTCTAAAACCGTACTCACAAAAGCCACTGCCGGCCAATATACCCAATTTGAAGTGCAACGTGGTTTGCCGATTAAATTATTGCTTAAATATTTCACTCAGCAAGGCGAAAACTGGGTGTTAAATGAAAACGTCCGCCGCATGGTGAAATATAAAGAAAGCAACTTGCTAGAAAACTTTGCAAATGTCGGCAAGTTTGACATCGTGTTTTGCCGAAATGTGTTGATTTATTTTGACCTTGAAACCAAAAAGAAGGTTTTGGAAAAAATATCCCTTCAAATGGAGCCAGACTCCTATCTATTACTCGGCGCCGCCGAAACCGTCATGGGAATTTGCGACAAGTTTGAAGCGGTTAAAGGCGCGCGTGGTCTCTACAAATTTAGATAAACCCAAAACATCACTTTATAAATTTACAATTTTAAGCACAAAAAACCCACCTCAGAATTTGAGGTGGGTTTTATTTTGGTTGGCAATTTGTTCGGCGATGTGGCGCCAAACAAGTTGCCAATAAGCTGGATATGGGGTTTAAGCAGATTCGCTAAATGCCATATCGTTAGATGGTTCTTCTTCAATTTCGCGCAGCACATAACCACGACCCCAAACGGTTTCGATATAGTCATTGCCAGTTGCAGCTGATAGTTTTTTGCGCAATTTGCAAATAAACACATCAATAATTTTAAGTTCAGGCTCGTCCATGCCGCCATAAAGGTGGTTTAAGAACATTTCTTTGGTTAGGGTTGTGCCCTTACGCAATGAAAGCAGTTCTAACATTTGGTATTCTTTACCGGTTAAGTGAACACGCTGTTGGTCAATCTCAACGGTCTTATTGTCCAAATTAACTGCCAAATCACCCGTTTTAATGATCGATTGTGAATGGCCTTTAGAGCGCCGAACAATGGCATGAATACGCGCCACCAATTCATCTTTATGGAATGGCTTGGTCATATAATCGTCTGCACCAAAGCCTAAGCCGCGCACTTTATTCTCAATGCCTGCAAGGCCTGAAAGAATTAATATAGGAGTGGCTACCTTAGCTAGCCGCAGTGCTTTAAGCACCTCATAGCCGCTCATATCTGGTAAATTAAGGTCCAATAAAATGATGTCGTAATCATATAATTTACCTAAATCTACGCCTTCTTCGCCGAGGTCGGTCACATAAATGTTAAAACCTTCGGACTTGAGCATAAGCTCAATACTCTGTGCAGTTGCACTATCATCTTCAATTAGAAGAACTCGCATCAGTAACCCCTTTTGCCGCTAAATCCCTGAATGTCGCCTACCAAATAATTACCCATAAAACTCTTGGCCTCGAGATTTTTAGTTAATCGATTCTACACGTAAAATAAACACATGTCTCGAATCAGTAAGCTAAAGCCATTTAGTTAACAAATCCTAATCAAAGTAAAGATTTAATCCCTTATTGTTAATAAATTTTACCAGTTCATTAATGCTGCGCTAATTAAAAATAAACCATGTTTTGGCAAAAGTAACTGAATTTTAAGGTTTTTTTTGATGCAATATTTACCGAAACTTAAATGTTAGGCCGCATAATGTGGTTAGAAAATAATTATTAAAAATAGTTAATTTGCTTGTAAGCTTAATTATGAAGTTATTTTGTTAATCATGTGTGGGTTGTCTTTTGGTAAATGAGTTGGAAAATATCACAGTGACAGAATATTGGGGCCGCGTGGTCTCAGTACAGGGTTTGCTGGTCGAAATTATCGGCCCATTATATGCCATGAATGTCGGTGCGCATTTGGAAATTATGGTCAAAGATGACCATTCAGTTATTTGCGAAGTTGTCGGGTTTAAAGATAATGTGGCGCTATGTTTGCCATTTGGCGAAATAGATGGCGTGCGTATGGGTTGCAAGGCCTTGCTGTTAGCCGCCGAACCGGTGGTATTGCCAAATAATGGTTGGCTAGGCCGGGTGGTCAATGGTTTGGGCGAGCCGATAGATGGCAAAGGCCCACTTCCCAAAGGCGATGTGCCAATAGCGCTGCGCAACAAACCACCTAAAGCCAATAAACGCGCGCGGATTGGCCCGCCGATGGATTTAGGGGTTAGATGTTTAAACAGTTTTGCCACCTGTTGCGTTGGCCAACGGATGGGCATTTTTGCCGGCAGTGGCGTGGGTAAATCTGTGTTGCTATCTATGTTGGCCAGATATACTGATTCAGATGTGGCCATAATCGGCCTAATTGGCGAGCGTGGCCGCGAAGTTCAAGAATTTATCGAAGATGATTTAGGCGAAGAAGGGCTTAAAAAATCTATTGTTGTAGTAGCAACTGGCGATGAAAGTGCGTTAATGCGCAAGCAATCGGCTTATATGACTTTGGCATTGTCAGAATATTTCCGCGATCAAGGCAAAAAAGTATTGTGTCTTATGGATAGTGTCACCCGTTTTGCCATGGCACAACGAGAAATTGGCCTAAGCTCAGGCGAGCCGCCAACCTCAAAAGGTTATACACCGACAGTGTTTTCGGAATTGCCAAAATTGTTAGAGCGGGCAGGGCCCGGCGAATATCTAGAAGGCATTGCCAATGATAATGATGAACCCATAGCAGGCTCTATAACCGGCTTGTTTACGGTGTTGGTAGATGGTGATGACCATAATGAACCGGTGGCCGATGCGGTGCGGGGCATATTGGATGGCCATATAGTGATGGAACGGGCGATTGCCGAGCGCGGGCGCTTTCCGGCGATAAATGTGTTAAAATCGGTTTCACGGACCATGCCGGGCTGCGTGCCTGATGAGTGGCAACCGCTGATTTTAAGAGCCAAAAAATTAATGGCGACTTATACCGATATGGAAGAGCTGATTAGGCTTGGCGCTTATCGCCAAGGCACAAACCCCGAAGTAGACGAGGCGATATTATATCATGAGCCGTTAGAGGCATTTTTAAACCAAAGAAAAGACGAGCAAACTGGCTTGATTGAAGGTTATGAAATGCTACAGAATATTTTGAATTCTCCAGAGGGTAATGTTGGAGAGAGTACTGACCAAACACCAGACGGTCAGAGTGTAACCGAAACCAATGGGAAATCTGGTAACCCCTTTGGTTTTAATGAGTAGAGTAGAGTAGATGAAATCAAGACAATCTTTAATAAGGCTGCGTCGCTTCCAAGTCGAAGAAAAGCAGCGTCAAGTGAACGAAATAGAAATGATGATGCGGGATTTGCAACAAAAGCAATTTGACCTGCACGAACAGGTGCGCTTTGAGCAAGAGCGCAGCGGCATAACGGATATAACGCATTATGCGTATCCGACTTTTGCAAAATCTGCAAAAGACCGCGCTGATAACATTCAGGTAACTGTCGATGGTTTGCAAGGTCAGCATGACTTAGCTAAAAACGATTTGGCAGAAAGCTATGAAGAGTTGAAGCGGGTTGAGCTGCTTGAAGAAAAAGAGAAAAAAGCCAATCGCACCATGCTTGCCAAACGCGAAGCTGCCGATATGGATGAAGTTGCCCGTAATTTACACCGTCGTTTTGGCCGGTAAATAATCGCATCTCTTCTCTATTCTCAAACGCAAGTGCATCATTGATGCCTTGCGTAATCTGCTCGCTTTGCGAGCTGATTACGCACATTTTTGCTTGCACTGCGTGCACAAACTCCGTTTGCTTGCTATGCGCTTTGCGCTTAACACTGCGTGCGCTCGCTCCGCTCTCTTGCTACGCCTAACGGCGGCCTCAGTCGGCAAGTTCGCCAACAAGTTGGCTCGCCCTATTTTTCATTATATTCGGCATTTTGTGTTGAGTTTTTGTCTGCCACCAAATATCCCAGTGATCCGACGAGTGCGCCCAGAAGCCGTAAGGCAAACTATGTGGGCAACGCGCGGAGGCTAGAAGAAGCACACGCGAGTGTGTGGCTTCGCACGCAAGTGCAACTAGCCCGCCGATAGGTGGGCGTAAAAATGCAAACTTCCAGTGTATGGGCAGTAGTGCCACCCCGAAATTATCCAAAAGCTGTGCTGTTGAAAGTTTGCGCTGGAGTTTTAGCGATTGAACCTGCGGTTGATTTTGCTAAGACATAGACATTTAGCGCTCCTGCCGACTTTACGGGTACTCCCATTTATACGTTCTTTCGGCTGCGCCTCTTTCACTGTTGGCACTTGCGTGCGCAGCCCCTTGCTCCGCAAGTGTCAGCTAGCCTCCGCGCGTTGGCCACATAGTTTGCCTTGCGGCTTATGGGCGCACTCGACGAATCACAGGGATTCTTGGGGGTAGATGGAAATTCAGAATGTAGGTCTTATTTCAACTTACCGATTTCGGCTAGCCATGCGGGCATGCCTTTTTTGGCGACTAGTTTTTTGGCTAGGGTCAAATTGGTTAGTTTTTCCATGCCGCCGGTTAAATATGGGCTATCGCACACCATGGATATTTGCATGCCGGCGTCGATAATGGCACTAAACGTTCCGGCTGGTTTGCTGGCAATGTCCCAACAGGTCAATATGGCGCGGTCAATACCCATAGATTTAAAAGTTGTGGCATAATCGCCAATTGTGGTGGCGTCAGTGGTGGCGCTAATCACCAATATTGGTTCAATTTTTACATCATTTTGCTCAGCCGCTTCCATATAATCTAACAACCAGCGCATATCTTGCATGTCGTATATATTGGTCGACAGGCTGTCGATAAAGGTGATGCTTTGGTTTAAATCGCGGTTAAATTTATTCATCCAGTTTTGGAATTGGCTGACATTGTTAATTTCTACCAGTTTAATGTCCAAAAACTGGGTCAGCGAGCGGGCTTGTTCAACCGCGCCGGTGCGCACGCAATCTAAAGTTACAAATTCAACCTCTTGGCCTTGCATCAATGCCCGCGCGCACAGCCTTGCTGTGGTTACGGTTTTGCCACTGCCCGGCGGGCCGACCAATAAAATGGGGGTGTGCGGCACTTCCAAAATAGGGGCAATTACTTTTTGCAGCTCCAAATATTCGGCAAATTTGTATAAAGCTATGTCTTTGGGGCGGTTTAAATTGGCGCTGGGGTTGTTTTCATTCTGATTTTTCACCCAATATATAAATTGCCTTAAGGTCGGTTCAGGAAACCCAGCCAAGCGTAACTGGCTTAACAATTGCGATATTGTGTAGCGGTCTGCGGTATCTTGCGGTTGCGGGCTTAAGCTGCGGGCAACTTCTGGCTGTGGGTTGAGGGTGGTATTTTGCGGAGTGGCGTTTTGCGGTATGGCATTTTGTTTCACGCTGCGGCTCGAAACTTTTGGCGCGGCTTCTATGCAATATAGACCTTCTTGATCGACAAATTCTCGAATGATGAATACATCATCGCCCACCATAGCGTGGAGATTTTGATAAGCTTCTTGCTTGCTGCTGCCTCTAAAAATATGAGTTGCCATGGTTTATACCTAAATCTGACCGCTATTATTGTGCTCAAACTAAATTTGATCTTTTATATGTGCTCAAACTAAATTTGACCAACGGTTTTTAACTTAGCTTGCGGGTGAATTTCATTTTGTGACATCACAAAAGTTTGGTTTCTAAAACGGTCAATTATCGAACGCACATAAGGCCGCACGCTGGGGCTGGTTAACAATACCGGGTTGTCGCCCGCGGCAGCGGCTTGTTCAAACTGGTCTCTAACCAAAGTTATAAAATCTTGCAATTGGCTCGGCGCCATGGCCAGTTGGCGGTCATCACCTTGGCCGACAATGCTGTCGGCAAAATTCTGCTCCCATACCGGGCTTAGGGTGATGAAGGCCAAATTTCCATCGACATCACTATTTACCGCGCAAATTTGGCGCGCCAAACGGGTGCGGACATGTTCACTTATAACCGCTGGGTTTTGCGATACGCCAATAATTTCGGCAATGGCTTCTAATATGGTGGGTAAATCCCGAATAGACACCCGCTCGGTGAGCAAGGTTTGCAATACCCGTTGTATGCCACTGACGCTAATTAATGATGGGCTGATGTCTTCGAGTAATTTCTGATGATTTTCAGGCAATTCTTGCAACAAACCTTTCACTTCACCATAAGATAATAGATCGGCCATATTGTTTTTAATGGTTTCGGTAATGTGGGTGGCGAGCACTGTTGCCGGGTCGACCACAGTGTAGCCGCGCATATTGGCTTCATCGCGCAGGCTTTCGGCCACCCATGTCGCGGGTATGCCAAAGGTTGGCTCGGTGGTGTGGGTGCCGGGTAATTCTATCGGCGCGCCAGTTGGTTCCATCACCATAAGTTGGTCGATAAATATAGTGCCTGTGCCAGCTTCAACTTCTTTTATGCGGATGCTATAGGCATTGCCGTCTAGCCGCACATTGTCTAAAATCCGCACGGAAGGCATAATAAAGCCCATATCTGTGGCCAGTTGGCGGCGCAACGCTTTAATTTGTTGGGTCAGGCGATCATCTTCATCTTCACTATCGCGGTGTTTGATCAGCGGCAGTAAGTTAATGCCAATTTCCAGCCGCAATTCATCCATTTTTAGCGCCGAGGCAATTGGTTCATCTTCTGCGTCTTTGGTGGTTGTTAGCTCTTCGGCCATAACAGCTGCTTGTCGCTTAAGCTGAGCCAATTTGTGTTTTTTGGTGGCACTATAGGCTCCGTAACCCGCCAAGCCGCCCATTATGAAAAATGGTATCATCGGAATGCCGGGCAAAAATGCCATGCCAATCATCATCGAAGAGACAACGCCAAGGCCTTTGGGGTAGGCACTTAATTGTTGAATTAAAGCTTTGTCTGCACTGCCAGTTACGCCAGCTTTTGAAACCAAAAGACCGGCCGATACCGACACGATTAACGAAGGAATTTGGCTTACCAAGCCATCGCCAATGGTTAGCAATGTATAGGCTTCGGCGGCATCGCCCATCGACATGTCATTTTGCACAACGCCCACAATTATACCACCCAAAACGTTGATGAAAGTGATGATAAGCCCGGCAATGGCATCGCCTTTGACAAATTTGCTGGCGCCGTCCATAGAGCCAAAGAAAGCTGATTCTGCTTCTAAATCGATGCGTTTTTGTTTGGCTTCTTTTTCATCGATAATGCCGGATGAAAGGTCGGCATCGATGGCCATTTGTTTGCCCGGCATGGCATCTAGGCTAAAGCGGGCAGCCACTTCGGCAATCCGGCCAGAACCTTTGGTGATCACTACAAAATTCACCAATACCAAAATAGAAAATACAATGATGCCGATGATGAAATTGCCCTGCATAACAAATGCGCCAAAAGCTTCGATCACCTTGCCAGCAGCGGCAGGGCCTTCATGGCCATTGGCCAAAATAAGTCGGGTGGAGGCCAAGTTTAACGCCAGCCGTAACAATGTGGCGATGAGCAATACGGTGGGAAACACCGAAAATTCTAATGGTTTTGAAATGAATAAAGCATTCATCATAATCAATATGCTGAACGTGATGGATATAGCTAGGGCGAAATCCATCAAATAAGTTGGCAACGGCAAAATCATAACCGTCAAAATGGCCATAATGGCAAAGGCAAAGCCGATGTCGGCACGGCCAAGCAATTGTTTCAGACTTGGAATTATAAATATTTTTGGCGCAGACCCAGCGGCATCAGTAGCCCCAGCAGCATTGGCCCCAGCAGCACCAATAGGCTTAGGTATTTGAGCGCTGTCATTAGTATCTGCTGTGGTTAATTCACTCATTCAAGGCTCATCTATTCTAGACATTTATGTTTGATTAATTGGATATTACTATGTTTAAAAGGCTCTACATGTAAGGGCGGGGCATGCTTTCGCCAGCATTTGGTGGCGGTATTTCAGCGCCTGAATCGCCATATAGTTTGAGCTTGTTGCGCAACGTGCGAATTGAAATGCCCAAAATATTGGCCGCGTGGGTGCGGTTGCCCAAACAATGGCCAAGGGTTTTTAAAATTAAGCCTTGCTCCACTTCGGCAACGGTTTGGCCAATAAGTGCCGAGCTTGCCGCTTCGGCGGTCAATGCCGCGCGGGTGGCCGGGTTTTGGTTTTCGTGTTCGCCAATTTTATAACCTTCTGGTGTGCGCAGATTTTGTTCGGTAATTTCATCATCAGTGCATAGCAAAACGGCGCGGTGAATGGTGTTTTCTAACTCGCGTACATTGCCTTTCCATGCGCCTTGTTGCAGGCATTTAAGTGCCTTTAACTCCAACGGTTTGACATTTATGCCATTCATTTCGGAATATTTTTTAATGAAATGTTCGGCCAATAAAGCTATGTCAGCCGGGCGTTCGCGCAATGCCGGTAGTTTTAAATTCACCACATTTAACCTAAATAACAAATCTTCTCTAAATATGCCATCGCGGACAGCTTGGGGCAGGTCACGGTTGGATGTCGCAATTATTCTGATGTCAACTGGGATGGGCTTTGTGCCACCAACTCTGTCGACCATACGCTCTTGAACCACACGTAATAACTTGGCTTGCAAGCGGATGTCCATTTCACTAATTTCATCGAGCAATAAGGTGCCACCATCGGCTTCTTCAAATTTGCCAATGCGGCGGGCTATCGCGCCAGTAAACGCGCCCTTTTCGTGGCCAAATAATTCAGATTCTATCAAATGTTCAGGAATGGCTGCACAATTGATAGAGATAAACGGCTTGTCTTTGCGCTTAGATTTTTGATGAATATATTGTGCCATCACCTCTTTGCCAGTGCCACTTTCACCAGTGATTAATATCGACGCTTGGCTTGGCGCGACTTGTTTTGCCAGCTCGACCACCCGCTCCATAGCGATGTCTTTGCTAATCATCCGGTGGCTCTCTTCGCTCACAGCGGCAATGATGGCGGCAATGAGTTCGGCGTCTGGCGGTAGTGGTATATATTCTTTAGCCCCAGCTTTGATGGCGGCCACCGCGGCAGCGGCATCATTTTTAACCCCGCAAGCCACAACCGGTATGTGAATATGTTCGCTTTCTAACGAATCGATGAGCTGCTTGATGTTTAAGCCCACATCAACCATGGCGAGGTCTGCGCCTTTGCCACTACGCACAATGTGCATAGCCTTTATGATGTTTTCGGCATGAATTACTTTTGCGCCCTTATCCATTGCCATTTTAGTGGCGGTGGTCAATTGTCCGTTTAACGTGCCGATAATTAACAATCTCATTTTGGTTCACTCATCTCATATTAAAGGAAAGGCTAAAATTTGCCTTGGTTCTAGGTTTCACTTTTTATAATTTCTGTCATGGTAACGCCCAAACGGCCTTCGCTCATCACCACTTCACCGCGCGCCACATGGCGGTTGTTGACAAATATATCGATGGCTTCGCCAACTTTTCTATCTAATGGGATGATAGAGCCTTCTTCCATATTCAACAATTCGCTCACATCCATCATTGAACGGCCTAAAATGGCGCTCACAGTGACCGGCACATCAAATATGGCTTCCAAATCTGATGCCGTGCGGTCTTGTTCGGGCGCGCTGGGCAGCTTTTTATCGGAATCATTCTCTTCATCAAATTGGTTAAGTTCAACGCCGTCATCTGAATTTTGGTCACTCATTGGTTTTTCCTTCCAAATCTAAATCGGGGTTAGACTCAGTGTTTCTTGATGTTTCAATATCTTGCGGCATCTTTTCTTCAGCCGCTTGTGGATGTGGCATTAACTCACTTGCGCTCATATCCTGAGGCATAATTTCTTCAGCTGCTTCAACAGCTGCTTCATCTGGCTCATCTTTAGTTAACATCGGGCTGTCTTGCGCGGGTGAATTTTCAACCGCTATATCTGGCTCTGCTTGTGGCTCAACGGCTATTTCGGGCACAGCTTGCTGGTTAATTTCGATGCCAAAATACTGGTTCAGCAGTTGGTTTATTTGGCTAATTATGGCTTGGCTATTATGCGCCACACCGCCATCGGCCCATTCTATCGCGCAATCACCTAACGCGATGTTTTCTTCGCCCATGATCATCAGCTTACCTTCAAAACCTTTTTGCTCGATAAGCGGTTGCAATTCATCCTTGGTAAGTTGGCTAACCTCAGGGTTCACCCGCACCACCAAATGCGGCATATTGTTAATGTGCGATAAGCAATCAGCAATTAATTTTGTCACTGTTTTTGTCGGGTGTTGCTCTAACGCCGATTGGCCAATTTTTTTGGCGATTAATATGGCAAAATTTTGGGCTTTATCCATGGCCTCATTATGCGCTTGGGTCTGGCCAGTTAACAGGTTTTCAAATTGGCCAACCATTTGGTCGAGCGTGGTTTTAAATTCGGCTTTATATTGGGTTTCAGCTTCGGCCAAACCGTCTATGCGGCCCTGAATAAAACCTTGAGTGCGCGCCGCATCAACATCATCTTGGCTGATGATCCGCACCGGTTCGCGCAACCGCACATCTTCGGAACGGGTGCCAAAAGCGGTGTCAAAGGTAAATTTTAGCGGTTCAGCCATTTTAATCTCGTTTAAATTTCGTCTCACTCAAAACCCAATTTCTATCAGTACAGTTTTTGTCTTGCCATGTTTGGCGGCCTAACGATTAATAAATAAAGTCATCACCATCGGCGTCATTATTCAGCATAATTTCGCCCTTGGCGGCCAAGTCTTTACATAAGTTGACCATGTGTAATTGCGCTTCATCAACATCTTTAAGCCGCACAGCGCCCATAATTTCCAAATCATCGCGCAACATTTTAGCCGCCCGTTGTGACATATTTTCAAAAAAGAAATCACGCATTGTGTCGGTAGTGCCCTTAAGCGCAATGGCCAATTTGTCTTTTGGCGTGTCGCGCAATAACACTTGGCACCCTGTGGTGTCTAATTTGCCCAAATCTTCAAATGTAAACATAAGATGTTTAATGCGCTCGGCAGATTCTCGGTTTTCTTCTTCTAATGAGGTTAAGAATCGCGCCTCGGTTTGGCGGTCGAATGAGTTGAATATATCGGCCATTTGTTCGTGCGCATCGCGTCTATTGGTTTGGGCTAAGCTAGACATAAATTCTATGCGCAATGTATCTTCGATACGGTCGAGAATTTCTCTTTGCACCGCTTCCATAGTCAACATCCGGTTAACAACTTCAAGCGCAAAATCATCGGGTAAAATGCCGAGTATTTTGGCGCTTTGGTCAGAGCGTAATTTAGACAAAACCACCGATACCGTTTGCGGATATTCATTTTTTAAATAATTAGCTAACACATCTTCTTGAACATTAGATAACTGCTCCCACATATTACGGCCAGCAGGGCCACGAATTTCTTCTAAAATAGATGACACGCGGTCACCCGGTAGGAATTTTTTAAGCAAGCGTTCGGTGGCTTCAAAACTGCCGGTTAATGCACCAGATGCCGACATTTGACCAATGAAATCGATCAGCAAATCTTCAATCACTCCCGCCGCAATGTTGCCGATTCTACTCATTTCCAAAGACAGCTCTTTAATTTCTTCGTCAATAAGGGCTTCCCATATGCGCGCACCATGTTCGGTGCCCAAAGCCATCATCAACAAGGCGGCCTTTTGCTTACCTTCAAGCTGGTCGTAGGTTTTTTCTTCTTGTTCGGTCTCTATGCTAACAATTTGGCTCATAATTATTCAGTCTCAATTTCCATTCATGTGCCTAAAGCGGCACAGCGCGTCTTTCTTCTTCGCCTTCATTTAACCAACCACGGATGATGCTTAAAGTTTCATCTGGGTTGTTATTCACAATTTCACCAACATGTTTAATGGTCGATGATTGCAAATCGCCGGTGGCCAAGGCGGTTTCTAACTTGGCAGAAATTTTGACCCGTTTGGGCTCTTTGTCCATCGCCGCAATCACACCGGGTGAAACCTCAGTTCCATCGGCCAGAACAGCCACCGGTTGGCCAGCATCATTCACCGTGTGGGTAATTGTGGCTGGGTCCATCAGCAGCGGTTGTTCCATGTCTTCGGGGCTTAATATGCGTCTAATCAACGGCCTGATAACCATGAATAATACGATGATGGCGACAAAGAATAATGTGCCCAATTCGGCCATGCGAAACATTTCTTGTTTGGTAAAATCAAATATACCGACTTCAGCAATTTCCTCTGGCACTAGATCGTTGGATATAAATTGCAGGTTAATCACATTGACCACATCATTGCGGCTGGCGTCAAAACCAATGGCCGTACGCACCAAAGCGGTTATTTTATCTAACTCTGCTTGGGGGCGTGGGGCATAAACCGGTTTGCCATCAGCATCTATGGTGTAAACACCATCTACCAACACAGCGACAGACAGTTTTTTCACATTGCCAGCTGCAATCACTTCGGTTTTTAGGGTTTTGGAAATTTCATAATTAATGGTTTCGCTGGTGCTGTTGCCGGCTGCGCTCGATTTGTTACCATTGTCACTATTGGCAGCGGCGTTTGGCAATTCATTGCCGACAGACACCGCATTTGTACCTTCGTTATTTTGGCTATTATTGGCGTTTTCGCTCGATACGGTGGAACGAACGACAGAGCCATCGGGGTCGAATGTTTCGGTTTTTTGGGTGATGCTGTTAAGTTGCAAGTCAGCATTTACTTTTACCCGCACCTTGTCGTCGCCAACAACTGAACCGACTAAAAACTCAATTTGCTTTTTTAACCTGGTTTCAATCGCGCTTGAACGCTCATCAAAACTGTTGGCCATGCCAAGGCCGGCTTCTTCGCCATTGCCCGAGGCTAAGGTTCTGCCGCGCTCATCAATAATGGCAACAAAAGAAGTTTTAAGCCCCTTAACCGATGATGACACCAAATATTGAATGGACTTTACGGTGGATTGGTCCATATCGCCCAAAATACGGATGGTGATGGACGCGGTTGGTTGTGCGGTTTCGCGCGAGAATAGCTTTTTTTCTGGCAACACGAGATGTACCCTTGCGGCAGCCACTTGGCGCAACGAAGTTATGGTGCGGGCCAATTCGCCTTCTAGGGCTCGTTTGTGGTTTAGGTCTTGCACATAAGATGTCACACCCAAACTATCGGTATTGTCAAAAATTTCATAACCAACACTGCCGCCGGTTGGCAAGCCCTCGGAAGCAAACGACATTTTGAGCTTTTGCAAACTGTCTTTTGGCACCCAAATGGTGGTGCCGTCATTTTTTAATTCATATGGGATGACTTTAGAATCGAGGCTTTTTACCACTGCCTGCATGTCTCGCATCGACAGGTCGGTATATAAAGGCACATATATTGGTGAGTTTACCTGCACCATTATAAAGCCAAAAAAGCCAACTAGGCCTATAGCTACCGCCACCATAGCACCCACACGTGCCACACCTAATTTTTGTAGAAACTCAAACATATGCCTCTTTTTTCTTTTAAGCCGCTTATTTATCCGCCAAGATTAAGCCGCATTCCCCGTAGATTTATTGCTTAAACCATCGCATCCAAAGCCGTTTTGAACTGTCTGTTGTTGACTTGCGATTGGCTAGGTAAATTTTACCCACCTTTTGGTAAACAGAGTATTAACGATTTTCACTAACTAGGAAATTATTGCCGCATTAAAGACATAATTAGGTGTGGAAAAGCCGTGTTACCCACAAAATTTCTCTTATAGGTTGTAAATCACCAAACCAGAATCGTCTAAATCAGCACAAATCAGGCTAAAAATCTGTTCAAAAACAAATCACTTTGCCAATTGTCGCAATTTAACCGGCGGCTCAAAAAATCGCCAAATATTTGGGAAACTGTATTGCAGACACAAAAAAACCAAGAAAAACAACCGCACAATGGTTATTCATCTTGGTATTGATAGAAGCGTACGCAATACTATTGCTTCTAACTGTCGCTCAATAATAAAAATCTATTATTGGCATTATTGATATGATTGGCATTTTGGGTTTAAAACGCACTGCCGTCGGCGCGGTATTTTTGAATGCGCGTGGTGCGCAGGCCAGCAAGGCCGTGTTTATCGATGGAACGTTGCCAGCTTAAAAATTCTTCAACAGTTAGTGTGTAACGGCTGCAAGCTTCTTCTAAGCTTAATAGTCCCCCGCGCACGGCCGCAACCACTTCTGCTTTGCGGCGTATAACCCAACGACGGGTATTGGTCGGTGGTAGATCATTGACTGTAAGTGGGCTGCCATCTGGGCCGATGACATAGTTTACTCTAGAACGATACTGATTTCCCATAACTCATACTTTCAACTTGTTTAAGCAGAGATTACAGGATCGGGTTTAAAAATTGACTAACGCATAGGGTAAACGAAAGGTTGATAAGAAAATTCTTATTAAGCTTTTGGAAACATTTGAGATTTTGACATTTAATTGTGGCAGAATGATGGAATTTACGAAAAATTAATGAAGCCGTTTAAGCCTCTATTTTCCTAACGTTTTCAATCTTCACACTGCGGTCACCAAGCAATAACATGCCATATTCGCCGGTCATATCCACACCGGTTACTGTGCCGGATATTAAAGTGTTGGCATCAATAAGTTCGCCATCGGCGTTTGTGGCGTTGATTTTAATCGTGTATAACCCTTCTGGCTGGTCTTGGCCGCCGTTATTCTTGCCGTCCCAACTGAATGAGTTAGAGCCAAATTTAAAATCTGTTACGCCGCTATATACAACTTTGCCAACCGTATTGGTAATGACAACGCTGTTTTCTTCGGGCGTTTCATCAAAATTAACATCCCAATTTGCAGCTCCGCTTTTAAGCGAAGTTGTATCACCTTCTGCCAGCACGGATTTGCCGATGTAATTCACATTCGAAGTGAATGCCGCTTGTTGGGACATTCTGATCAAATTTTCTAAATTCTTGTTGGACTTAACTTGCTGTTCAACTTGGGTAAATTGCACCATTTGCTGAGTAAATTCGCTGGTTTTCAACGGTTCAAGCGGGTCTTGATTTTTCAATTGAACGGTCAACAATTTCAAAAATATGTCAAAATCATCGGCAATTGTCGCTTTGTCGACCGTTGAAGCTGAACTTGCGCCGGCTGCGGCTGAAACTGAGGCTATAGACATGTTTTATCCCTTTCTTATGCGGCTCTTATGGTTTTCATTAACCACCCGCAACCGCTTATATTTTGCGGTCAATTGCGTTTGATGTGACGTGTAGTGGAATGTGGTTGGCCACCATATCCACCATGTCTTCATCCATTTCAGGCTTTGACAATTTACCGTTGCCATTTTCATTATTTTCGTCAGCCATATTGTCGGCAAAATCTTGCCCATCAAAGCCACCCTGTGCGTGCGAAAATTCTAAGTCGATATTTTGGCCTTCTAGCCCGGCATCGGCCAAAGCCCGCTCTAATGCGCGTGCATCGCGTTGCAATAGCTCAAATACATCATTGCGTTCCGCCACCAGATGAACCTTTACATCGCCGCCTTGTTTAACGGTTAGCTTCACATTAATGCGGCCCAGTTCAGCTGGGTCTAACCTAATTTGGAACTGGCTATTGCCTTTGTTCAACTGTTTGCCAATTTGAAATGCCAAGCCATTCACCGGTAGGTTCTGCCCCAATCGGCCGTTTTGGATGGCCAATTTCACATTCACCACATTATCTTGGTTATGAGCGTCAAATTGTTGGTTGCCCAAATTGGCTTGCATTTGGCTCAAAAAATCCATCGGGCTGGTTTGGTTTATTTTAGCCAAAGCCGATGTGGCTGTGCTGTTGTTTAAATCACGCGCCGAAGCTGCGGCGGTGTAAGCTGTGCCTAAGCGGTTTTTGGCGCTGGTTTCGGTGGTTGGTTGTGCATTGGTTGGCGCGTCAGCTTGGGCATTGTAATTGCTTTTATTATACCGGCCAGCATATTTATTGAGTTCAAGGTTGTTTTGCGGTTCGGCATGTTGGTTTTGGGCGGATTGCGCTTTGCTGGTCGGCTCGCCAGTTTTTTGCGCCAAAGCTTGCAGCACCTCGTTGGCTTTTGCTGTCGGTAAATCTAAAGCTTTTTGATCGGCTTGGGTCAGGTCAATAGATGTTGGGTTAGCGGGAGATGTTGGGTTAGCGCGCGGGTTCAATATTTTGGCGCTTTCGGCCAAAATTTGTGAGAATTTAACAAAATCCGCCTTAACCTCATCGCTAGCGCCGTTTTGGCGGTAATTGTCGACTATTTTATGAAATTGGCTGGTGAGTTTAGCCGCAAGGTCTGGCGCGACGCCCGATTTATCGATGGCTTCAGCCGATAAGTTGGCAAGGCCTTCCAATATGCGGCCAATCACTTGTTTCAACCCATTGGGACCTTCAGCATCGGCTAAATTCACATCTGCAAGGTTAACCAGCGCAATATTTGTATTTTTATCGGCTGCTATTGGGTTTTTTTCGCCGCTCACTTCACCAACATTGCCAAGCTTGGCTATAATTTCTGCCATTTCGCTGGTGATTTTGTGCGGTAGCTCTGATGAGCTGGTTTTTAGCTCATCATTATTTGGGTTGGCATTAATTAGGTTGCTATCAACTAGGCTATCATCAACCGGGCTATCAGCAGTTTGTGGCTCAGTTTTAACATCTACAGTGGCTTGTTCGGCCTGATCTGGTTGGCTAGCCGCGGCGCGTTGGCTAATGTCCAGCTCAGCTAGTTTATTGGCATTCAGAGCGATTTGAGGCTCAACATTTTGCGGCACGGGCGCTGTGGCTGCGGCATTAGTTTCAGCCTCTGGCTCACTGGCGGCGATTTCTGCATTGGCTTGGAGTTCATCTGGCTTAAGTTCATCTGCGTTAACGGCATTTGCCTTAACTGCAGTGGCTTTGGGTTGTTTGGCTTGGCCGCTAGCTGCTCCGGCCAAAAGGTGAGAAAAATCAAGCTTTTCAGTTGGTTCATTTGGGTCTTCATTACGCTCAGTGCGCGTATGGTCGTGCGCGGGGACACGGGCTTTATGGGCTTCACGCGCCGGGTTTTTATGAGCTTGGCTGTTTTGTCCATGGGCTGGTGTATTTGGCTTTGCCGCGTGGGGTTTTCGGTCTAATAGAGGCGCTTTGGCAGCTGCAGTGGTTTTTGGAACCATTTTCGGCATAGCAGGAAGTTGATACATTTATAAAACTTTGCAAAATTAATTAGATCTACAGGTTAATAAGCAACAAATGTGCCAATAAATATGAACGAGTAAGTGCCTGTTATATATAGACTTCATATATTTGTTTGATGATGATGGTAGGAATGAATTGACAAATGCCGCCTGCATTAGGTAAAAAATGCCGATAGCATGTAATTTAAAGTCAAAAAAATGTCTCAAAGCCTTGTAAAAACCAATATAGCCAAACCGCTCTTTGCCACCGATGGCATTAACAGTTTGGGTTTTAAAAAACCCGAGGCGGAAACGCGCGTGGTGGTGGCTATGTCTGGTGGGGTGGATAGCAGCGTGGTCGCGGCTTATTTGCACGAACAGGGCTATGAAGTGATTGGCATCACTATGCAATTATATGACCATGGCCAAGCGTTGGCCAAAAAAGGCGCTTGCTGCGCGGGTCAAGACATACATGATGCCCGCCGCGTGTCCGAATTGCTCAACATTCCACATTATGTGTTAGATTATGAAAGCCGGTTTAAAGAAAAAGTTATCGATGATTTTGCTGATAGTTATTTGCGCGGCGAAACGCCTATCCCGTGCGTTAAATGCAACCAAACGGTAAAATTTCAAGACTTGCTCAGCACAGCCGAGGATTTAGGCGCAGATTGCATGGCCACTGGCCATTATGTAAAGCGCCAAGGCGATGCGGTTGGCGCTCGTTTATTTCGGGCGGCGGATGATAACCGCGATCAGAGCTATTTCCTATTTGCCACCACCCAAAAACAGCTTGATTTTATCCGGTTTCCGTTGGGGCATTTGCCCAAAACCGAAGTGCGCGAAATGGCCAGCAGATATGGCCTGATTGTGGCTGACAAACCCGACAGTCAAGACATTTGTTTTGTGCCAAATGGCAATTATAAATCGGTGATCGAAAAACTCCGCCCCGGCGCATTAACCGCGGGCGATATTGTCGATCTGCAGGGCAAAGTTTTGGGCCAACATCAGGGCATTATTAGCTATACCATTGGCCAACGCAAAGGCTTGGGCATTGGCGGTGGCGACCCGCTATTTGTGGTGCGTTTAAACCCCGATCAACACCAAGTTGTGGTCGGCCCACGCGAGGCATTGCTGGCCAAACAAATATATATTAAAGACATTAATTGGCTGGGCGAGGGCGATGTAGAGAGTGCCGCTAAACAAGGCCTAGACGTGTTGGTGCGCTTGCGGTCGACAGCGAAACCTGCACCAGCCAAATTAAAAATAAACAATTGGTCAATATATATCGAAATGGCCGATGGCGAAATGGGCATATCTTCTGGCCAAGCCTGCGTTATATATGGTGGCAAAGACGACCGCCAAGTGTTAGGCGGTGGTTGGATTGCCAAAACAGACCAAGGTTTGGCGCTGGAAAATTAGGCCAATTTTTTTTAAAAATTTATTATTTAATATTGAAATATACAATTGATAGACTACATTGATATTAACAAAAGCAACTGTAAAACGTATTTGTATCGCGGAGGGGCGAAACTCGTTCATGCTCAGTAAAATTCAATCAGCATCTTCTTTTATTAAGAAAATGGTTAAATCGCCACAAGCCATTGGCGCTGTGATGCCCAGTGGCAAAAAGCTATGCCGCGCCATGGTGCGCGCAGCCGACATAAATGCCGATGATATTGTGGTCGAAGTGGGGGTTGGCACGGGCGTGGTAACGCGGCAACTTGTGGCCGCAGGCATACCGCAAAAAAACCTGTATTTGTTTGAAAATGAAGCTAGTTTTATACCCGAGCTAAAGGTGCAATTTCCCGATGCGCATATCATCGAGGGCGATGCGCAATTTATGCAAAAACACCTGACCAGTTTGGGCGTGGGCAAAGTGTCTAAAATCATTTCTAGCCTGCCGTTTAAAAGCTTGCCCAAAGCGGTTTGTGCCAATATTTTAGAGCAATATGATATGATTTTGCGGCCAAATGGCCACATTATTCAATTTACCTATGCGGTTAACGAGCCATTCCCCCGTAGTTTTAAAACCACAGCCGGTTTTAACGCCTGCCGCAAAGCTTATGTCGCCCAAAATGTACCACCTGCCACCGTATGGGTATATTCAAGAACTGAAATTTAATTCAAAACTAAGCGTAGTTAATGATCATTTGGGAAAACTCAGGATTTTTAAAATCTTAAGTTGACCTTTTGGCAATAGTGACTATAAAAGCCATATCTTTTGGCGGAGTAGCTCAGTTGGTTAGAGCAGTGGAATCATAATCCACGTGTCGGGGGTTCAAATCCCTCTTCCGTCACCATTTCCCTTTTTTATTATTGTTTGCACACCGCTCCATATCCACACAACGTGATATTCAGGGCGCGGCCAACACATATTGTGCCTTTTCGTATATCCCCATGAATCCCGGTGTTTCGGCGAGTGCGAGTGCGGCCGTTCGAAGCCGCTGCGGTCACTTGGGAATTCATAGAAACAATCTCAGAATTTTTGTTTGCCCGCAAGAATCCCAGTGATTCGATGAGTGCGCCCAGAAGACGTAAGGCAAACTCTGTGGCTAACGCGCGGAGGCTAGCGAGGCCCACGTTAGTGGGTGGAGCGCACGCAAGTGCTAACAGTGACGAGGCCGTAGGCCGTGGGAACGTATGAATGGGACTTCCAGAGTGTGGGCAGGCTGGTGGGTGGGTGTTTGCTGGAGAGAATTGGTTTTTACCCAACTCTGTTGCAAAATAAGATGGAGTCTTCATTCCAGTTTGTTTATTTTATTAAAATATAATATTGCATTTTATTTGATCTATACTATTATTTATTTAATTATGGATTATTGAAACTATTACTTTGAAGTAAAGGTGGGTTAATGTGGCTAGAGAATTAAGCAATATATCTTTTTACTTAGCAAAAGAAAATCTAAGTTTTGAAGACGTAATTAACGATGGTAAACTGCCAGAACAAGGTACATACTTTCAGTCCAGAGAATTTGATATTGATGAAGTGAACTTAAGATTTTTCTGTCAGCAAAAAACAGTAACTCAAGACGATGTTCCTGTTTGGTTGGATTTTATAAACCAAAAACTGGATAGCGATAAAATTAATTTTACTTCAAAAAATACCAGACCCAGCGGTTTGTTATTGTTGCAAATTGAAAATACAGTCTTGGCTGCATGTTTTGGCACTTCTAGCAAAAGTTGGTTGGAAATGGACAATTTTTATCAAGATTTTGGTATTATTACAGCAATGAATATGTGCGGCAATGAGAATGTCCGACAAACTAAAAGCAGAACCCATGCGTTAAATACCCAACATATTGACAGGCAGATTAGTAAACCTTCTGGTGCCTATGAACTTAGAATGAATGAAGCTGAAATATTGCAGTATGTCTCAGCAAATTTATCGGGCGATAATAAGGTCTCATTACAAGGAAAAAATAACTTAACTATTAAAATTATTGGTGAGGAAAAGTTGTCATGGGACAAACTAATAGCATATGGTAAAAAATTTATCGCTGGATATGCATCCGAAATTTATAAAGATTTATTTCCCAATTATCCAAATTTAAAAGACGTTTCCAAAGAAAAAATGGGCGAGTTAGACGAGATATTGGTGGACGCTATACGGGCGCAGCGGTTTGACAAAATTCATTTAGCAATACCGGAATTTATAGCTGATGATGAATTTGGTTTTACCTATAGTAATCACCAGACAAAAGAGAATATTTTATACGGACATATTGATATTGAGCATTTAAAGGAAATTTTAAATATTGATAAATTAGTAATTTCAGGTTTAAAGAACAGAAAAATATACGCATATTCTTCGGTGGAAGAAAAAGTTTTAGGTTATAAATTTTGGAAATTGTATAATTGCGTAGTTGCTGAAGTCCAATTAGGTGGGGATTATTTCATACTTTCAAATGGTTTTTGGAAAAAGGTAGATGATGATTTTGCCGCTAAAATTAACGACTTTATTGAAAATATATTAGTAGAAGAAACTATTTCAGATCAGTATAAAAATATATATATTTATGACCAGAAATGGGAGCAAAATAGAGAAGCAATATTTAATAAGCGGTATTGTGCTCTAAATGCTAACGCAATTAAGTTTGACGGGGCAAAACTGAAAATTAGCCTTGGGAATAAAAATAATGAGTTTTGTGACATACTGGAATATAATCAACATCAGCAAGAAATGAATATTATTCATGTAAAGAGGCATGGTGGGTCGAGTTCATTAAACCATTTGTTTTCACAGGCTCGGTATTATAGCGAGTTTTTTTTAAATGATGATGTCTTCTTAGAAGAAATACGCGAACACATTTTAGAATCAAAGCATCCAAATAAAATTGGTTTTTTAAATTATATTAAAGAGGATCGTTCTGAGGTAAATGGGCGCGATTACAATCTAAAACTTTGGATTCTTTACAATAAAAGTAAAGGTAAACCTGATAAAATGGGCTTACCGTTAATGGCAAAATACGAGCTAAAGTTGACGTATGAGTTGTTAAGGAATGATCGAAAATATAAATCAGTCACGATTTGTATGATCCCCGTTACTCAGACAAATTTCACAAAGCGGGTAAAAGCTGCAGCGTAGTGGTTTATATGTCAAAAATCTGAATTATTTATGGTGTTTATAGGTAGCGCTCCTGCAAATGCTCTGGAAGTCTGCATTTATACGTTCTCTCGGCTTCGCCTCCTTCACTGTTGGCACTTGCGTGCGCAGCCACTTGCTTTGCAAGTGTCGGCTAGCCTCCGCGCGTTGGCCGCTGGGTTTGCCTTGTGGCTTCTGGGCGCACTCGCCGAATCGCAGGGATTCTTGGGGGTATGCGGAAAGGTGCGATATGTGTTGGGTGTTTGGCGTTGGCCAAATTGTTGACTTATTCATATTCTACCACCTAAGGTGATTTAATTTTTAGGGGGTTTTTATGGGTGTTCGAAAGTCATTAATTGGGTTCTTCATTGGGCTTGGTTTGGTTGTTTTTGGGGCTGCGGCGGTTGCAGAAGAGCGGATTTTTACCGAAAATACTGAAAATTCTAGTTCGACCACTGTCTTTAGCGGTAGTGAAAACGAACATGCGCAAGCTGTGTTGACCATCGCCCTTTGGGCATTGCAAAATAATAACCCAGAAGCTTATGAAGCGTTGGTGCAAGAAATATCAAATTTAAACCCTGATTATGCCGACATGCTCAAGCTTGGGCTGGGTATTTACATTGACAAATTTGAGGGTGAAAATATACTCATTTTAGGTTGTGAATATAACCAAGGTCATGGCTCGTTTCCAGATAAAAAGACTGGTATAATGGTGGATTCTTTTGAGTCAATTTTTCGATGCGTAGCGCCCAAATAATAAGCGTATGCGCAGATGCGATAGGGCGAAAGCCAACATTTTAGCTAGGGGCGAACGGCCTAGCTGGCTAAATATAAAGGTATGAATATGAAGCAAATTAAACATGGCGGCAAAGTGCTGATAGAAGCGCTTGAAATGCAAGGTGTGAACCGGGTTTTTAGCATTCCGGGCGAGAGCTTTTTGGCCGCGTTAGATGGCCTGTATGATGCCGGGATTGAGAATATTGTCGCCCGGCATGAAGGCGGCGCGGCCATGATGGCGGTGGCGCATGGCAAGCTAACTGGCAAGCCAGGTGTGGCCTTTGTCACCCGCGCGCCCGGCGCCACCAACGCCTCTGCTGGCGTGCATGTGGCGTTTCAAGATTCAACCCCGATGATCTTATTTGTTGGCCAAATCGCCAGCGACCAGCGGGATCGTGAGGCGTTTCAAGAGGTGGATTACCGCGCCATGTTCAGCCCTTTGGCCAAATGGGTGGCCGAAATTGACCGGGTTGATAGAATACCAGAATATGTGGCGCGCGCGTTCCAAACCGCGCAGTCTGGCCGCCCGGGGCCGGTGGTTTTGGCACTGCCCGAAGATATGTTATCAGCCGTGTGCGAAGCCGTTGCTACCCCGCTTGCGGTGCTGCCATCGGGCAAAGCGGCCGAATCAGATGTCGATGCGGTGCTGGCGCATATGCAAGCTGCCAAACGGCCATTGGTTATTTTGGGCGGTGGCAATTGGTCTCAGTCGGCGGCTAAAGCTATGGCGCAGGTGGCAGAAACGCTCGATTTGCCGGTTGGGGCATCATTCCGTTGTCAAGATTTTATCGATAACCGCCACCCCAATTATATTGGCGATATTGGCCTTGGCATCAACCCAAAACTGGCGCAACGGGTGCGTGATGCCGATTATATTTTCTGCATTGGTGCGCGTTTGGGCGAGATAGCCACCAGCGGCTATAGTTTGGTGCAATCGCCAGTGCCGAGCCAAAAACTGGTGCATATACATGGCGATGCCAACGAGCTTGGGCGGGTATTTCACCCAACTTACGCCGTCGCCGCCGATGCTGGCTTGTTCATCGAGCAGATCGCGCAGCGGCTAGCAGATACACCGCCAGTAACCGCCAGCGCGTGGACGCTAGAGGCACGACAAGATTATGAAACTTGGCAAAAACCAGTGGCAACACCCGGCAAATTAAAAATGGAAAACGTCATCGCGCATCTTAACGATGTGCTGGCGGATGACGCCATTATAACCAATGGAGCCGGAAATTATGCGGCATGGCTGCACCGTTATTACCGCTATCGCAATTACCGAACCCAGCTAGCCCCCACCAGCGGCTCTATGGGCTTTGGCTTGCCAGCCGCAGTGGCCGCAAAAATCGAGCGCCCCAACCAAGAGGTTATTTGCATGGCCGGTGATGGCTGTTTTCAGATGACTATGCAAGAATTTGGTGTGGCCTGTGAGCATAATGCCAACCTGATCGTTTTGATTTCAAACAACGGCATGTATGGCACCATTCGCTTGCACCAACAAAAAAAGTTTCCAAAACGCCCAAGCGGGACAAACATTTTTAACCCAAACTTTGCGGCGCTGGCTGAGGCCTATGGGGCGTTTGGCGCAGTGGTCGAAACCGATGCCGAGTTCAGAGAGGCGTTCGCTCAAGCCCGCGCCGCCAAAAAACCCGCCATCATCGAAATGCGCATAGATCCTAATGCACTGGGGCCAATGGTGCAGTTGGAGCAGTTAGAAGGGTAGATTCTGAGTTTGTGTCTGCCCCTCGCATCCACACAACGTGCCATTCAGTGAGTGCGAATGCCGCCGTTCGAAGCCGCTGCCAGCTAACGCGCGGAGGCCAGCGAGGCCGTGCCGAGCGCACGCAAGTGCCACTAGCCCGCCGAAAGGTGGGCGAAAAAATGTAGACTTCCAGAGCGTAGGCAGGAGCGCCACCCTGAGTTTGCTGAAAAGCTGTGAAGTTGAAATTTTGTGCTGGAGTTGCGGCCGGTGGATCTGTGTTTGAGGTTGTAAAGACATAGCCAGTTGGCACTCCTGATAGTGCTCTGGAAGTTTGCATTTATACGTTCGCTGCGCTCACTGTTGACACTTGCGTGCGTTCGCTCCGCTCTCTAGCCTCCGCGCGTTGGCCACATAGTTTGCCGTGCAGCTTCTGGTCGCACTCATCGAATCACTGGGATTCTTGGAGGTAGACAGAAATTCTGAGTGTGGTTTTACAATTTGCCCAATATTTTCATCAAACTGCTTATTTCATTAGGGCTTAATTTATCACCGAAATGTTGGTCAATTGCGGCTTTATACACTGGCCATATATCGTCCAGCGCTGCATTGCCTTTGGCGGTCAGCACAATATACATGCCGCGTTTGTCGCAATCGCAGCTTTTGCGTTCTACCAAATCTTCATTGGCCAAGCGCTCAATTAACCGCGACATATTATATTGCTTTACCAGCATTTTTTCCTGAATGTCTATCGGGCGCAGCCATTTTGGCTGTGCGCGCCGCACTTCTGACAACACGTCAAACCAAGCTAGCGGCAGCAAATCGGCGGCTTTTAAGTCGGCTTCTACCTTTTGCAATAAATTGCCAGACACACGCATAAATTGCGCCCAAGCTTGGCAAGATATTTGGCAATCGCTAATATTGTTTTCATTCATGCTAACTGAATAGCATATAGATGCAATTACATCAACCTTGACAATGCATGCAACTGCATCTATATTTGGTTTTCATGCAATTGCATCGAAATATCAATTCAGAAAGATAATGAATGTCAAAATTAACTCTTATCAGCCACACTTTATGCCCATTTGTGCAACGTGCTGCCATTTCATTGGCCGAAAAAGGCGTAGAATTCGAACGTAAAGACATCGATTTGAAAAATAAGCCAGATTGGTTTTTAAAAATCTCCCCGCTGGGCAAAGTGCCGTTGCTGATTGTAAGTGAAGATGGCAAGGATGATGTGGTGATTTTCGAATCCAATGTGATTTTAGAATATTTAGAAGACACAACCGTGCCAAAACTGCACCCAACAGATGCCCTAGAGCGTGCGCGCCATAGAAGTTGGAACGAATTTGCCAGCGCCTTGGCCATGACAATGTGGGCCTATTACACCCAAACAGATCAAGCTGCGGTTGATGTGGCACAAGCCGACATTGTCAGTAAATTCACCTTGCTAGATGCCGAACTTGCCAAAAACCCATCGGGCGATTTATTTGCCGGTGATAAATTCTCGACGGTTGATGCTGTATATGCACCGGTATTCAGGTATTTAGACATATTCGAAAAAGAACTTGATTTGGACATTATTAAAGGCTTAAAACATGTGAAAAAATGGCAGAATGCTTTGCGCAATAGGCAATCGGTGCAAGCGGTTGTGCCGGTAAATTTCAACCAATTGATTAAACAGTTTATTGTTGATTTTGACGGTGTTATGGGCAAAAAACTGGCCTAATAAAACTCTATTCACTGGCCCTCCCTCCAGAGACTGCCGCAGCGTGCCCTCGCTGCGGCATTTTTAATGCATCAATAAAACAAATCCATCCATAAATTCAATTGATTTGAATTATCTTGCCAAATCCTAAATATAGGCTTACTGCTGAAATCTTGCATTTTTTGTGAATGCAACATAAGAATCGAGCATGCCATGATATTTAAATTTTTTGAAAACCTTGTTGAGCCATACCCAGCGGAAGAGCCGACGGAACCACCGCAAGGGCTTTGGGCGTTTTGCAACCATTACACCAAAGGCCTTTGGCCACTGCTGTTGTTAATGGCTTTCTTAACCGCAGTCATTGCAGTGATAGAGGTGAATCTTTATGCATTTATGGGCAATATTGTTGACTGGCTATCGACAACGGACAAGCAGAGTTTTTGGCAAGATCATGCGACCAATATAACGTGGCTTGTGGTTCTGGTTCTGGTTATTTATCCAATTATAATTTTTACCCAATCTACAATTATGCACCAGTCTTTGTTGGGCAATTACCCGATGATAGTGCGTTGGCAAGCGCATCGATATTTATTAAAGCAAAGCCTAAACTTTTTTAACAATGAATTTGCGGGCCGCATTGGCGCAAAAGTTATGCAAACGTCCTTGGCAGTGCGCGAAGTGGTGATGAAATTACTCGATGTCATGGTGTTTGTGGTGGTTTACTTTTTTGGCATTGTGGCCATTTTAGGCAGCGCCGACATTCGTTTATTAGTGCCAATGGCCGTATGGATATCAGCCTATATTTTCATGATTTATTATTTCATTCCCAAGTTGCGAGATATATCTAAAGCCCAAGCCGATGCCCGCTCGATGATGACCGGCCGGGTGGTCGATAGCTATTCTAACATTGCCACGGTAAAGCTTTTTTCGCACTCCAAAATGGAAGCCGATTATGGCAGAGAAGGCATGGATGAATTTCTGCGCACTGTGCATGCGCAAATGCGTCTGGTTACGCAATTTCAAACTTGGCTCAGCGTTATAAATATGGTGCAACTGATTGCCATTTCGTTTTTGGTATTGCAGTTTTGGCTTGCCGATGCCATTAGCGTCGGTGCGCTCGCCGTGGCCATTAGCCTAGTATTGCGCATGAACGGCATGTCACATTGGATTATGTGGGAAGTTTCGGCATTGTTTGAACAAATTGGCACAGTGCAAGATGGCATGGGCACATTGGCCCAACCGCGCGAAGTGCTAGACACAGCCAACGCGCCGCAAATAAACGTGCAAAAAGGCGATATTAAATTTGAGCATGTGAAATTCAACTATGGCAAAGCGGGTGGCATTATCGACGATATGTCGCTGCATATAAAACATGGCGAAAAAATCGGTCTGGTTGGTCGTTCTGGTGCGGGTAAATCGACCTTGATAAACCTGCTGTTGCGGCTTTATGATGTCGAGGGCGGTAAAATTTCAGTCGATGGCCGGGATATTTCGCAAATCGATCAAGATAGTTTGCGCAAAAATATTGGTGTGGTGACCCAAGATACCAGCTTATTCCATCGTAGCGTGGCCGAAAATATTGCTTATGGTGTGGAGGGCGCAACCCGCGAGCAAGTGATTGCCGCCGCCAAACGCGCCAATGCCGATGAGTTTATTCACGATCTGGTGGATGACAAAGGCAATTCTGGCTATGACACTTTGGTTGGCGAGCGCGGGGTAAAACTTTCTGGCGGCCAACGCCAGCGTATTGCCATCGCGCGGGTGTTTTTAAAAGATGCGCCGATATTGGTGTTAGATGAAGCCACATCGGCATTAGATAGCGAAGTTGAATTTGCCATCCAAGAAAATTTACTAGAGCTTATGGCTGGCAAAACCGTCATTGCCATCGCGCATAGATTGTCGACCATTTCGGCCTTGGACAGGCTCATTGTGCTCGACAAAGGCGAGATTATAGAAGATGGCACGCATGAAGAGCTGGCTAATGGCAACGGCATTTATTCCGATTTATGGAAACGGCAATCGGGTGGTTTTTTACTCGAAGAAGCCGCAGAGGTAGCGCAATAATGCTGATAGATGCCAAAAATGCGTCACACGACGAGATGTATAAACTGCTAATTGGTTCTGTTTTGCCGCGCCCCATTGCGTGGGTCGGCAGCAGAGATGCCAATGGGGTGGATAATCTGGCGCCATTTTCATTTTTTAACGTGGCCAGCACCAACCCGCCGGTTGTATCAATTTCAATTTCAAACAAACCTAGTGGTGAGCCTAAAGATAGCCTGAAAAATATTTTGGAAACCAAATATTTTTCGGTGTCAATCGTCAGCCACGATATGCGCGAAATTATGCACAAATGTGGCACGGCTTTTGAAGCTGAGGTGGACGAATTTACCGAGCTTGATATTAAAAAAGCCGAATGCCGCCATATTGATGCGCCTAAAGTGGCGGCCGCCAAAGTGAGCTTTGAGTGTAAATTTAGGCATTTGCATGAGTTTGGCGCGCAAAGCGCGAGCCATCTTATATTAGCCGATATATTATACATCGAGGTTGATGATGAGATTATCGATTACCCAAAAATAGACATGCAAAAGCTCGACGCGGTCGGGCGTGGTTCTGGCCCAAATTATGTCACTACGAGAGATAGCTTCAGCCTTATTCGCAAATGATCAAGTTTTTTGCTTAACACTGCGTGCGCAAACTCCGTTTGCTTGCTACGCCTAACGGCGGCCTCAGTCGGCAAGTTCGCCAATAAATTGGCTCGCCCCTTTTCCCATGATATTCGGCAAACCTATGCTGAGTTTCTGTCTACCCGCAAGAACCCCTGCGATTCGGCGAGTGCGCCCAGAAGCCGTACGGCAAACTCTGAGGCCAACGCGCGGAGGCTAGAAGACGCACACGCTAGTGTGTGGGTTCGCACGCAAGTGATAACAGTGAAAGAGGCGAAGCCGAAAGAACGTATAAATGCAGACTTCCAGTGCACCGGCAGGAGCGCTAACTGCCAGTGTCTTAACAGCTTCAACTGCTGGCTCTGCGTCGGAAACTCCAGCCCAAATTACGTCACAACCCGCGATGTTTTTTCTTTGGTTAGAAAATAGTTTTAATTTCTACTAATTTGCCTATATATAAGTCATATTTTATTTATATGAGGTCAGGTGTGACGAAAAAATTAATTGATATGTTTATCATTGGCGGCGGCATTAACGGCGCTGGTATCGCGCGCGATGCCGCAGGGCGCGGGCTTTCGGTTATATTGGTCGAGCAGAATGATCTGGCGTCGGCAACCTCATCTGCCAGCAGCAAATTAATTCATGGCGGGTTAAGATATTTAGAATATTATCAATTTTCCTTGGTGCGCAAAGCGCTCATTGAACGCGAATTACTGCTCAAAAGTGCGCCGCATATCATTTGGCCGACACGTTTTGTCATACCGCATAACCAGTTTCAGCGGCCAAAGTGGCTGATAAGGCTGGGGTTATTTCTGTATGACAGCTTATATTTAGGCAAAAAATTAAAATCTAGCCGCGCGGTTAATTTGCAGACCGAAGCTTATGGCACTGACTTAAAACCGGGTTATAAATCTGGTTTTGTGTATAGCGATTGCCGGGTGCATGATAGCCGCTTGGTGGTGCTAAACGCGCAAGATGCCGCCATGCACGGGGCTGAAATATTCACCCAGACCAAATTTACATCGGCCAAGCGAGTTCATAATGTCTGGGAAATCAGCTATCAAACAGCGGATGGCAAAACCCATATTGTGCAGGCCAAAACTCTGGTTAATGCCGCTGGGCCTTGGATAGAAGGCATCAACCAAGATAAGCTAAAACTCGATGTAAAAGGCGGTACGCGGCTTATCGCCGGTAGCCACATCATCGTGCCAAAACTATTTGATGGCGATCAATGTTACCTGTTTCAAAACTCAGATAATAGGGTGGTATTTGCCATTCCATACGAGCATAAATTCACCATGGTTGGCACCACAGATATCCCATTTGAAGGCGATGCAAGTCAGGCGAAAATATCACCCGCGGAAACCGCCTATTTGTGCGATGTGGCCAATCAATATTTTGAAAAACAAATAAAACCGACCGATGTAAAATGGAGTTTTACCGGCGTAAGGGCGCTGTTTGATGATGACGAAAAAGATGCAAAAGCCGTAACCCGCGATTATCGGCTAGACATCCAACGTGATCAAAAAAACCCAGAATCTGCCCCGTTGCTGACAGTTTATGGTGGCAAAATAACCACATTTCGGCATTTGGGGCAACAGGTTTGCCAACGGTTACGCATTTTCTTGCCACATATGGGCTTGGATTGGACGCGACACGCGATATTGCCCGGCGGCGACATTGGTGGAGATGGGGATATTGGCACAAATGGCGATATGGCTGCCTTTGTTAATAAATTAGCGCAAAAATACAGTTTTTTACCGGCTGCCTATATTTTGCGATTGGCCACCCATTATGGCAGCAAAACCTTCGACATCTTAGCCGACGCCACGCAAATTGAGCATTTAGGCACGCATTTAGGTGCGGATATTTATGCCGCCGAAGTTGATTATGTGGTTGACCATGAATGGGTAACCTGCACCGATGATTTTATCTGGCGGCGCACCCGTTTAGGCCTGCATATTGATGCCAAGATTGTAAAGACCTTAGACGCTTATATTGCTGCCTATAAAAATGCCAAGGCCAGCTAACCAATTTGGTTGGCAATGTCTGTGATGGCAAGGGCTGTTTTGGCGATGCGGATTTGGTACAAATAGAGAACAAACAACTTCCATTCGGGGTCAGACCTGTTATAGTCTGAACCATAACTTTGCCAGCGGATTTATATATGACCAAAATGCTAGACATAGCCCATATTGATATGCTCACAAGGCCAGATTTACCGGCCGAAAATAAAGTTAAGGGTGGCATTCGGTTTAGAATGGAGTCGGATTTCGAACCGGCGGGTGACCAACCAACGGCCATTGCCGAACTGGTCAAAGGCATTGATGGTAACGAGCGAGACCAAGTTTTATTGGGCGTAACGGGCAGTGGTAA
This sequence comes from Hyphomicrobiales bacterium, assembly GCA_013214705.1. Taxonomy (GTDB): domain Bacteria; phylum Pseudomonadota; class Alphaproteobacteria; order Rhizobiales; family OSC116; genus OCS116. The sequence continues at coordinate 453,543 of JABSRZ010000004.1, read as the reverse complement.
AACCTTTACTATGGCCAAAATTATCGAGCAAACCAACCGGCCAGCACTTATTTTGGCGCATAATAAAACGCTGGCGGCGCAGCTATATGGCGAGTTTAAAACTTTTTTTCCAGACAATGCAGTGTCTTATTTCGTGTCCTATTACGATTATTATCAACCCGAGGCCTATGTGCCGCGCACCGACACTTTTATTGAAAAAGATGCCAGCGTGAATGAGCAGATTGACCGCATGCGGCACGCTGCCACCAGGGCATTGCTTGAGCGGGATGACGTTATTATTGTGGCATCGGTGTCTTGCATTTATGGCTTGGGTTCGGTCGAAGGCTATAGCGCGATGATTATGGACCTTAAGGTCGGTGATGAATATGATGTGCGCAAAGTCATCACCACATTGGTGGATTTGCAATATACCCGCAATGACACTGCCTTTACTCGTGGCACATTTAGGGTGCGCGGCGACATTATAGAAATTTGGCCAGCCCATTATGAAGATGCAGCATGGCGGTTTTCATTTTTTGGCGATGAATTGGAATCGATTGCCGAATTTGACCCGTTGACCGGCAAAAAACTCAAACAATTAGACTCAGAGCGTATTTATGCCAATTCGCATTATGTCACGCCGCGCCCGCATTTACTGCGCGCCATCGAGACCATTAAAGTTGAGCTACAAGTGACTTTGGCCGATATGCATAAGCAAGGCAAATTGCTAGAGGCCCAACGGCTTGAGCAGCGGGTTAGTTTTGACATCGAAATGCTAGAGGCACAAGGTTTTTGCAGCGGCATCGAAAATTATTCTCGCCACCTTACCGGCCGCCCCGCCGGCTCACCACCACCGACTTTGTTTGAATATATACCCGATAATTGTTTGGTATTTGTCGATGAAAGCCACGCCACTATACCGCAATTGGGCGCTATGTATAAAGGTGACCGTTCGCGTAAAACCACATTGGCCGAACATGGTTTCAGGTTGCCAAGTTGTTTGGATAACCGACCGCTTCAATTTGAAGAATGGGACATTATGCGCACCCAAAGTGTGTTTGTTTCGGCCACGCCGGGCAAGTGGGAGCTAGAACGCACCGGCGGGGTATTTTCTGAGCAAGTCATTCGCCCGACCGGGCTTACCGACCCACAAATTGACATAAGGCCAGTTGGCACGCAGGTCGATGATTTGTTGGCCGAATGCCATTTAATCGTGGCCAAAGGTCAGCGGGTTTTGGTAACCACTCTGACCAAACGCATGTCCGAAGATTTAACCGAATATATGCATGATCAGGGCATTAAAGTGCGTTATTTGCATAGTGATATTGATACGTTGGAGCGGATTGAGATTATCCGCGATTTGCGCCTCGGAGTGTTTGATGTGCTGATCGGCATTAACCTGCTGCGTGAAGGTTTGGATATACCCGAAGTTTCGCTGGTGGCCATATTAGATGCCGATAAAGAAGGCTTTTTGCGTAGTGAAACCTCCTTGGTGCAAACAATTGGCCGGGCAGCGCGGCATGTCGAGGGACGGGTTATTTTATATGCCGATCGGATAACCGGCAGTATGGAGCGGGCGATGGCCGAAACAGATCGCCGCCGCGAGAAACAAGAGGCCTATAATGTAGAACATGGCATCACCCCAACATCAATTAAGAAAAAAATTGGCGAAATTATCGAAAGCATGTCCGAGGGTGACCATGTAACCGCCGATATGGGCGAACTGGCGCCAAGCCATATGGTGGGTAAGAATTTAGCAACCCATTTAAAATCTTTACGCAAACAAATGCTAGACGCTGCCGAAAATTTAGATTTTGAACAGGCGGCCAAAATCCGTGATGAGGTGAAACGCCTAGAACAGAACGAGCTCATGGTGTTAGATGACCCGTTGGCCAGACAGTTCAACTATAATAAGGCTGAGAAAAAACCCACCCCCGGCATGGCAAAAGGCCGTTCCACCAGCGGCAGAGCAGGCAACCGATCCTTCAAAACCCCTAGAAGCCGCAAATGATTTTTTCACGTCATTGTTGGGCGTTCAAGCCGCGCTCATGGGTTTGCTACCCGCTTCGCTTGGCTTGAACTACAACAATTTAGTGAAAACTTCATTTGATGCTTGCGGTTTTATGTTATGTGCCAAAACCCAAGTGGCGTCACTTCGGTCTCTTCAAAACAATTATCATCGCCATTATATTGGCGTTTTAGCAAATTCACCTGCCAGCCTTTTTGGCTTTGGTCAATCAACACTTGGTTATAACTCGCCGCTGGTTTGTGCGCGGTGGCGATGGCGGTGGCAGAGGCCACACCAATCACCAAGCTAGGGCCATATTTATTTTTTATTTGGGTCAGCTGGTTTTTATGGTTGTGGCCATATAATATTAATTCAGCGCCTTCATCGGTTAAAATAGCTTTCAGTTCGGCCACATCGTTTATAGCCCGTGGGTTTTGGGTTAAGCGCGGCAAAGGCGGGTGGTGTATCATCGCCACTCTAAAATAACCTTCTTTTTTAAGGTAAGCCAATATGCGGGTTAAGCGCCGGCGCTGTTTTTTGCCCAATTCGCCGGTGGCCATAAATGGCGGCGATGCGACAGCCGATGAAATGCCGATCAGCGCCACACGGCCAAATATGCGTATATAGGGAAACGGACCATGCGGCACGCCTGCATCTAAATCTATATTCAAACTTGCCAGCATTTCCGCGCCAAGGTCGCAAGGTTTCATATAATCTTGCCAATGGTATAATATGTTGGCAATGGCATCCTCGGTATACGCGTCATGGTTGCCCGGCACATAAGACATCTTATTGGGGGGTGCAAACCCGCGCAGCCATTTGGTGGCGCGTTTAATTTCAGCCCGCGAGGCGATGTTGACCAAATCACCAGAAAAGGCAAAATGGTCAACTTCTTGTTGTTTGATGTCTTTTTCAAAAGCGCTTAATACGCTTAATTTATGGATATGCTTGCGGCTAATTTGCCAAGATGAAAGCCCCAATAACCGGATGCCGGTTAGCTCCAAAAATGTCGGCTTTGGCATGGGCGGCATATGGATGTCTGAAAAATGTGCGAGCCTAAAATTATGCATATATTGTTTTCAATTAATGGGTTGAATCTACTGTTTAGCGCCAGTTAGCTTATCTGGGGCGATATTGTTAGCTTATGTCGGGCAATATTGAATGTTGTTTTTCTCAAAATATTGTTGGTGATATTCCTCGGCGCGACAAAAGGTTGTGGCGGGGGAGATGATGGTGGCAATGGTTGCTTAAATTGGCCACTCGCGTCTAATTTTTGTTTATATTGGCTGCCGACATCTGGGCCCCGTCTATTTATTGGGGTGGGGTTGTGGCACTCAAACAAATTAGTCAGCAATTGCTCAAAAGAGATGATATTTTCATCATAATCTATCAGCACCACTTCGAAATGGTCGGTATTGCCTTGGCAAACCTGTTCATATGTTGGCTCGGCTTTATGGTCACCACTATAGCCCACAGCCACATCCGTCATGTCTAATTTTCTAAAGCTGTCTTCAATACCCCAAAAACAACCTGCACCAAACATTGCTTGCATTTTTTCTCCGCCCAGACGATTAAATTTTCACCAAACCAGTGTGTAGGTGAGTGTGACAACTTAATCAATATCATATTAATTATGCCATGGAAGGTTTTTAAAATAAACCCCCATATTTTTACTTGTGACCACAGGGTTAATATGCTAATTCTGTGCGGCAATTCAAAAAATAGGCTATATTCATGTTATTACGACGAAAAAATAAATCTTAACCACCCACTCAAGTTTTATTTTTATGTTTTGGATGCCCCATGAACCCTATTTTATCCAGCAGTTTAAACTCTGCTATTGCTACAAACCAACTCTCGCTAACTAGTTTTAAACCTTTATATGTTGACCAAGTGAGCGGCTTACTCGATGCCGCATTTGGCGCAGATAGACACAATAAATCTAGCTATAAACTGCGCGAAACTTGCCAAGATATTCCCGAGCTTAGCCAGGTTGTTTTGCACAATGATGGCGATAAACCAAGCATAATTGCCGCCACCATTGCGTTTTCGCAAATGCAGGTTGGTAACGCAAAAGCCCTATTACTCGGGCCGTTGGCGGTAGACGCTAATTTTCGCGGGCAGGGGCTTGGGCATTACTTGATGGCCGCAACTATAAACCAAGCCATCGCCAGAGCTAAAGTGAATGCCAAAGCGGATAGATGGCAATTTATTATATTGATTGGCGATTTAGATTATTATGCTAAAATTGGTTTCAAACGGGTGCCTTTGGGCGCTTTAGATTACCCACAACCAACAGATCCAAACAGAATTTTATATTTGGATATAGCTAACAATGGCTTGCATAACCTAATGTCGCAAACCAAACTGCCAATGTTGTTAAATAAACCTAACTTTAAAGGCTAATGATGACCGATATTTTAACTGAATTGGCTCAAAAAATTGGCGAGGCTGCAAAAATTGGTCATGCCCCGGTCGAGCAATGGTCGCCAGAATATTGCGGCGAAATTGATTTAGAAATTAAAGCCAACGGCGTATGGCATTATATGGGCAGCGAGATAAAACGAAAAAAACTAATCGCGCTGTTTGCCACAGTTTTATGGCGCGATGCGTTGTGGCGCGATTCGATGGGGCATAATACCGAAATTGATGACGCGCATTATCTCATCACCCCGGCTGAAAAAATCAAAATCAAAGTGGCCGATGTCGGGTTTGTCGGCACCGACATGTTGGTTTCGGGGCAGGGCGATGGGCAAAAAATAGCCATCCAGACCGACTTAGCTGGCCAAGTGTTAATTGGCAAAAATAACCCGGTTCGGTTTTGCCATGCCAACAATCAATTCAAGGCCTATGTAGGCATACGCTATGGGCTGGAAGCCAAATTATCGAGGTCTTTATGCTATCAATTGGCAGATTATATGGTTGAAATAAATGGTAAAACCACATTAATCAGTGACAATTTTAATTTCACGGTTTAGTTTTATTTATGCCAGATTTTCTGCAAAAAGCCGCTCATGGTTTGCACAAAAATATACCCGATGAATATCATTCTACCACCGTCTCAGATCATGGCGATGATTGGCCGATGGAAGATATGGAGTTTCGCCATGCCGCGGTGCTGGTGGCGGTTATAGACAAGGCAAACCCCAGTGTTATTTTTACCCGCCGCCCCATGCATATGGATAAACATGCGGGTCAGGTGTCTTTTCCGGGTGGTAAATTGGAACCTCAAGATGCCGATGCCAAACATACGGCACTGCGCGAAGCGCAAGAAGAAATTGGCCTAAACCCAAAATATGTAAATATATTGGGCTGTTTGGATATTTATCATATTGGTTCGGGCTTTAAAATTTGCCCAGTTGTGGCACTGGTTAGCCCGGGTTTCAAATTGACTGCCGACCCCAATGAAGTGGATGAAATATTCGAAGTGCCCCTTGATTTTTTAATGGCACAAACCAATTTAAAATTGCATAGTAAAGTGTGGCGTGGCAAACTGCGGCAATATTATGCGTTAAAATATAAACAGCATGAAATATGGGGCGCAACCGCGGGCATGCTAAACAATATGCGAGATATGCTAAATTATTGAGCCGCTGTTTTGCAATTAATTTCTAAGGAAATGTTATGGGTCGTTTTGTGGTTGTCGAAATTTTGGTGTTTTTTGCGCCGATTTTTTTGTTTCTTTTATATGTTCGTATTTTTCACAAAAAAAAGGCAATCGAGGCGTTAAATTTAAGGGTATTAACCATCTTAATTGCCATTGGTGTTGCCGGTTCGGCCATTGGCGCTATGTATCTTTCTAGTTTGGACAGCAAAGACCTTACCGGTACCTATGTGCCGGCCGCAGTTGTCGATGGAGTCGAAATCCCAGCCCATTTTGAATGACAATATAACAATATGACCCTACTACCGCATTGGCTTAAGGCCAGCAATGTTCAAACAATTTTTAGTTTGCTGGCGCTTAATGGTGGCGAGGGGCGCATTGTTGGTGGCGCGGTGCGCGATCATTTAATGGGTTTGGATTTGGGCGATATAGATTTTTGCACCACTCATAACCCCCAGCAAATTATCAAATTAGCCCAAGAAAATGGGGTTAAATATATCGAAACTGGGGTCGAATTTGGCACGGTTACATGGGTTGTTGATGGCCAAGCGTTTGAAATTACCAGCCTTCGAGAAGATGTCAAAACAGACGGCCGCCACGCTTTGGTGCAATATGGCACAAGTTTTCAGCAAGACGCTTTGCGGCGCGATTTTACTATAAATGCGCTTTATATGGCTGCGAATGGCGAGGTTTTTGACCCGTTGGGCAGTGGCCTGCATGACATAAAACAGAAACAAATTAGGTTTATCGGCCAGCCCAAGCAACGAATAGAAGAAGATTATTTACGCATATTGCGTTATTTTCGGTTTATCGCCTGTTATGACCTAAGTTTTGATGCCGATGAATGCGCGCAAATCGCGCCATTAGTGTTGGGTCTGAAGCAATTGTCGGCCGAAAGAATATATGCCGAATTGAAACGGCTTTTTGCGGGAGAGTATTTAAACCAAGCGTTGATATTAATGTCTGAGGTTTTGATATTCGAGCCATTATTTGGTTTATCCGCGCGGCGAGATGCGGCGACATATTTCCAAAAATCGACATTAAGTTATAACAATATCTGGTTGATTAGATTCCTCTTATCATTCCCTAATATTGACGCAGATAGTCTAGTGGAGACTTTAAAAATATCCAATAAACAGCGTAAAATGGTTAAATATTTGAATCAGTTACCAAATATTTTGACTGATGATTTAACCGAATTATCCAAAAATATTTACCGCTTTGGGGCGGTGATTGTGCGTGATAATTTGTTATATTACGCTGGTTTGCACAATCTGGACCATGATATTTTGACGCAAAAATTAGACTTTGTTGAGACTTTTGACCTGCCCATATTTCCAATTAATGGCCAAGATCTAATGGCAGTAGGCTATGAGGCCGGGCCAGAATTGGGCAAAGCCTTAAAACGGCTTGTGGCGTTGTGGCTGGAACAAGATTTTAAACCCACTAAAACTTGGTTATTATCACAGATTTAATTTTCTGCCACAGATTTAATATATTTTCACGGCCACTTTACACACCACCAAAATGTAAAGCTGTCCTTACGGCCACTTTACAACTGGCGGCATGGAAGACAATATAGAATTAATATTGCCGCCGGTTTTAAGCCCAAAAATAGTGCCGCGGTCATAAAGCAAATTAAACTCAACATAGCGGCCACGCTGCACCAATTGCTGTTGGCGTTGCTCATCAGACCATGTTAAGGCCATATTTTTGCGCACTAACTTTGGGTAGATGTCTAAAAATTTAAGCCCGACATCTTTGGTGAATGCCATGTCATCATCAAAATTACCACTATTTAAGCGATCATAAAAAATGCCACCAATGCCGCGTGGCTCGTCTCTGTGCGGCAAGTAAAAATAATCATCACACCATTTTTTATATTTTGCATAATCGGCCACTTTATGGCCATCACATGCGGCGCGCATCGCGGCATGAAACTCTATCGAATCTGCGTCTTTCTGGGTGCGTCTAGCAGCTAAAACCGGGGTCAAATCACCACCACCGCCAAACCAACTTTTGCTGGTCACCACAAATCGGGTGTTCATATGCACAGCTGGCACATTAGGGTTGTGCATATGGGCGATCAATGAAATGCCCGCCGCCCAAAAGCTCGGGTCTTCTTCTGTGCCATCAATTTGTTTGGCAAAATCGCCCAAAAACTTACCATTAACACAAGATACATGCACGCCGACCTTTTCAAACACCCGGCCGCTCATCAATGCCATAGTGCCGCCGCCCGCATCGGCAATGCCGTCTTGTTGGCGCTGCCAAGGGGTTTTGACAAATTTACCAATTGGCAAATCATCGCCCTGGCCGGCATATTCACGTTCTATGGTTTCAAATTCGGCTATAATTTGGCTCTGCAAATTTTGAAACCATGCATAAGTTTGGGTTTTTTGTTCAGCTAATGTTTTGGTCATCGGTCATCTCTATATTGCGGCGTTTGTATTTGTCGGGAATGCATCCATTTGGCGTAAATATTCGCCCATTATAAATGCCGTGGTCATGGCAAGGTTTAACGAGCGGGTGCCAGCCTTCATCGGCACAATCACCCTTTCATCGGCGGTGTCATGCACATCTTGCGGTACACCCACTGATTCTCGACCGAATAAAAATACGTCATCTGGGCTATATTTTAACTGACAATAAGGCGTGCTGGCCTTGGTGGTCAATAAAATTAAACGCTTGCCTTGGTCTAATCGCCAGTTGTTAAAATGTTGCCAATCTACATGGCGTTGCATGACGGTTTTGGCCAAATAATCCATACCCGAACGTTTCAAACCCTTGGCATCCATCCTAAAGCCAGTTGGCTCTATAATATGCACGGTTAAATTCATACACGCGGCCATACGCATTATGGTGCCGGTATTTTGCGGTATGTCAGGCATGTAGAGGGCTAAATGCATAGATTTGCCTATATTTTTGGGTTTAATTTAACGTTAGTTAAGGCGGTTCGGCCAAATATACAACGAAAATACGCGGTTATTGTTGGTTTAATGAAGTTTTTGTTCAAAAACGCTGCGACATAAAGTCCCTTTTGGGGGAAACATTAGATTGACTCTAGACATTGGGGGTTTTCAATGGCAAAAGTAGAATAAATAAGTCTAGATTATGGTCTGGGCGTGACACAATGCTTCGCGTTAAACGGAGCTGTGAGTTGAAGGGATAAGATATTGGCTGACGCAAGTAAGTTAGATAAACCTGGCCGCCGCGATTTTCTATACATCGCAACCGGCGCATTTGGTGCTTTGGGGGTTGGTATTGGCGTGTGGCCATTAATCGATCAAATGAACCCAGACGCATCGGTAAAAGCCTTGGCGTCTATCGAGGTCGATATTTCATCAGTTGGCGAAGGCGAATCAATTACGGTTAGTTGGCGCGGTAAGCCGGTATTTATCCGCCACAGAACAGCGGCCGAAATTCAAGCGGCAATAGATGTTCCCATGTCAGAACTTAAAGACCCAGAAACCGATGCCCAACGAGCTGAGCGGCCAGAATGGCTAATAATGGTTGGCGTTTGTACCCATCTAGGTTGCATTCCACTTGGTGAAGCTGGCGAATATGATGGCTGGTTTTGCCCATGCCATAACTCAGCTTATGACACTGCAGGCCGTATCCGCAAAGGCCCAGCACCATTAAATATGGAAATTCCGGCTTATGAATTTCTTTCAGACACAAAAATCAAAATAGGTTAGGGAGAAAATTATGAGTGGACACGCTACTTATGTACCTAAAAGTGACGCTGGCAAATGGCTCGAAAAGCGATTGCCGATAATTAGCCTCATGCACAGTGCGGCAGTTTCTATGCCTAACCCCAGAAATTTAAACTATTGGTGGGTATTTGGCGGCATCGCCATGTTTATGCTCATTGTGCAAATTGTAACTGGCATTGTGCTGGCTATGCATTACACCCCGCAAGCCGATATGGCGTTTAACAGTGTCGAGCATATCATGCGCGATGTTAACTGGGGTTGGCTATTGCGCTACACCCATGCCAATGGCGCCTCTATGTTCTTTATCGCGGTGTATATTCATATATTACGCGGCATGTATTATGGTTCATACAAAGCCCCACGCGAGGTTTTGTGGCTGCTAGGCATGCTGATTTACTTCTTAATGATGGCCACTGGCTTTATGGGCTATGTATTGCCTTGGGGCCAAATGAGTTTTTGGGGCGCCACTGTTATCACTAACTTCTTCGAAGTTGTGCCGTTTATTGGCGATGACATTCGCATTCTGCTTTGGGGTGGTTTTGCAGTCGATAACCCAACCCTCAACCGTTTCTTCTCACTGCATTATTTGCTGCCATTTGTTATTGTGGCGGTGGTGGTTTTGCACATTTGGGCATTGCATGTACCGGGCTCAAACAACCCATTGGGTGTCGAGGCTAAAACCAAGCAAGATACATTGAGCTTCCATCCTTATTTCACTATGAAAGATCTGTATGGCATTGTGTTATTTGCCATCATATTATTCTATTTTGTATTCTTTAACCCCAACTTTATGGGCCATCCAGATAATTATATTCCGGCCAACCCATTGGTAACGCCAGCACATATCGTGCCTGAATGGTATTACCTACCCTTCTATGCCATTTTACGTGCCATTCCAGACAAAGCTATGGGGGTAGCGGGTATGTTTGGCGCTATTCTCATTATGTTTGTTGTGCCATGGTTAGACACATCAAAAGTGCGTAGTGCTAAGTTCCGCCCAGCTTATCGTATCTTCTTCTGGATATTTGTATTTAATGGCCTATTGCTTGGTTATTTTGGCCAAGTGTCAACCACCGATAATTTCTTGGGCATTGATGGCATTACTAACTTAATTGTGTCGCGTTTCTCTACCTTTTACTATTTTGCTTTCTTTGTGGTCGTATTGCCATTACTGGGGCTGATAGAGAAAACCAAACCGCTGCCAAATAGTATATCCGAAGCCGTGTTGGGCGAAGAGGGAGCTGCCGAAGAAGCAGCCGATCTTGCCGCCGTAGACGCCAAAGCATAAGGGGGTTATAATGAATAATCTATCACAAAATATAACATCCGTTATTCGCAAAACTGCATTGGCGTTGTTAATCGCTACATCAGTTACTGGCGCAGCTTTTGCCGCCAGCAAGGTCGAGGGCGCACCAGAAGCCGAACATGTGGATTGGTCATGGGCTGGCGTGTTTGGCACGTTTGACCGGGCGCAGCTACAACGTGGCTACCAAGTTTACAAAGAAGTGTGTGCCAGTTGCCATAGTATGGATTTGGTAAAATTCCGTAACCTTAGCGATGCTGGCGGCCCAGAATTTTCTGAAGCTGCGGTTAAAGCCTTGGCTGCCGAATATGAAATTGAAGACGGCCCAGATGTCGAGGGCGAAATGTTCATGCGCCCGCGTTTGCCTAAAGACGCCATGCCAGCACCGTTTGCTAATAACAATGCGGCCAAAGCCTCTAATGGTGGTGCACTGCCACCAGATTTGTCACTTATCGCCAAAGCCCGTGGTCATTATAGCTTTAAAGACCTGTTTATGGGGCGTGATGGCCTAACTGGTGGTTCGAACTATATTTATAATTTATTAGTCGGTTATGAAGATGAAGTGCCAGAATATATCACCAATGCAGATGCCCATTTTGAGCTTGGCGATAGCAATTTCAACAATTTCTTCGATGGTTATAAAATTGCGATGTCGCAACCATTATATGAAGATTCTGTAACCTATACAGATGGCACCGTCGCTACGTTAGAGCAACAATCGCTAGACGTAACCTCGTTCCTAATTTGGGCAGCAGAACCAAAAATGGAAGAACGCAAATCCATCGGCATCAAAGTGTTGTTATACCTGATCATCCTTGCAGGGCTAATGTATGCAGTTAAACGCCGCATCTGGGAAAACATCAAGCACTAAAATTACGTCGGTGTTGGGCGTTGAACCCTTCACATGAACTAGTTGTTCATTTGTTCAGGCTTCGCCTACAACACCTTAGTAATTCGAATGTTTACAAATTAAGCGTTTGATGCTCTGAATTTAGTCACAAAATAATAAAAAAGAGGTCTTTGTGGCCTCTTTTTTTGTGCAATTGGTTGCGAATCTGGTTACAGTGAGATTTGTTTAAAGGGCAAATTATGACAAAAACTATTTTGGGGTTTATCGGCGGTAGTGGCATATATGATTTGCCGCAAATTACCCATAAACAATGGGTCAAAATTAACAGCCCATGGGGCGAGGCGTCAGATGAATTGCTGATTGCCGAATATAACGGCATGAAATTGGTGTTTTTGCCGCGCCATGGCCGTGGCCATAAAATTAGCCCGACAGACATTAATTATCGCGCCAATATAGATGTTTTAAAGCGCGCCGGCGTTACCGATCTTATTTCGCTAAGCGCCGTTGGTTCACTTAAAGAAGAGTATGCACCCGGCGATTTTGTCATCATCGACCAATTTATCGACCGCACTGTAAATCGCCATAAAAGCTTTTTTGGTTCAGGCTGTGTGGCGCATGTTTCCTTGGCTTACCCCATTAGCCCCAATTTGCAACAACGGGTTTATGACGCGGCGCAAACGCTTGAAATTAAAACCCATTTAAACGGCACATATTTAGCCATGGAAGGGCCGCAATTTAGCAGTTTGGCCGAAAGCAATATGTACCGCGCGTGGGGTTGTGATGTCATCGGCATGACCAACCAGCCAGAGGCAAAACTCGCCCGCGAGGCCGAAATTTGCTATGCCGCCGTGTCGATGGTTACCGATTATGATTGTTGGCACCCCGAGCATGGCGAGGTCGACATCCCCAAAATTATGGCCGTGCTAAAACAAAATAATGAAAACGCCTCAAAACTAGTGCTTAAATTGTTAGAGAGCTTTCCAAAACAGCATGAGGCTTGCTCAATTGGCTCAGACCGCGCGCTAGAATTCGCCATTATGACCGCACCAGAAGCTAGAGACCCTGAATTAATCGCTAAATTAGATGCCGTTGCTGGCAGAGTGTTATAGGAACCCATTATGTCATTTGATATCAAACCGCTCATTCGTACCATTCCCGACTACCCGCACAAAGGTATTATGTTTCGCGATGTCACCACGCTATTTGGCGATGCCAATGGCATGCGTGAGGTGGTGCAACAACTTGCCGAACTGTATAAAAATCAAGAATTTGATTTGATTGCCGGCATCGACGCCCGCGGCTTCATCATCGGCGGCGCGTTGGCGATAGAAATGGGCAAAGGCTTTATACCGATTCGCAAAAAAGGCAAATTACCAGCCGATGTAATTTCCGAAGAATATGATCTAGAATATGGCAGCGCCATCATCGAAATTCATGAAGATGCCTTAAAAAAAGGCCAAAAAATTCTATTGTTAGATGATTTATTAGCCACCGGCGGCACCGCCCTTGCCGGCATTAAACTCATCAGACGTTTGGGCGGCATTGTCGAACATGCAGCGTTTATTGTCGACCTACCAGAGCTAGGTGGTAGCAAAAGACTCGCCGACGATGGCATCATCGTATCAGCCCTATGCGCGTTTGACGGCGCATAAATAGCAGAAAACTCGGCATTTGCGTCTACCTCCAAGCACCCCAGTGATTCGGTGAGTGCGAAAGCGGATGGCACGTTGTGTGGATGCGAGGGGCAGACAGAAACTCAGAATGAATTTGGGTAAAAGGGGCGAGCCAACTCGTTGGCGAACTTGCCGACTGAGGCCGCCCGTTAGGGCGTAGCAAGCACGCGGAGGCGTGCGCCCGCAGGTACGACTAGCCCGCCGAAAGGTGGGCGTAAAAATGCAGACTTCCAGAGTGTTGGCAGGAGCGCCGCCCCTGAGGCTGCTGAAAAGCAGTGAAGTTGAGATTTTGCGCTGGAGTTTCGGAGATTGAGCCAGCTGTTGATGCTGCTAAGACATAGAAAGTTAGCACTCCTGCCGATTTTACGGGTACTCCCATTTATACGTTCGGCTTCGCCTCACTGTTGGCACTTGCGTGCGCAGCCCCTTGCTCCGCAAGTGTCAGCTAGCCTCCGCGCGTTGGCCACATAGTTTGCCTGACGGCTTCTGGGCGCACTCGTCGAAACACAGGGGTGCTTGCGGGCAGACGGAAACTCAGAGGCTGTTTTAGTTCACAATGTTAGCTTGGTATGTTGATGAATATATCAACACCCATATAGATAATCGGGATGTAAAATATAGCCACGATGGCCATTAATATATAGGTCAGGCGGCCGAAACTTTGGCCATTAAACTCTTGTTGCAAAGCTTCTAATCTGGCACTGTTACTGTTTTTTTGGCTGTTCAGTTGGGCTTGTAGCGATTTCATTTCAATGATTTGCCACAGGGCGGCACATAAAAAATAAATGGCTAGCGTTACTTGCGACCTAAATATCGGCAAATCAGCTGCATAATAGTCGATGCAAATCAGCCAACAAAAACTAACAAATAATGCCACGCCGGCCAAATATGCGGGTCTGGGTTTTAAGATATGAATGCCGTATAAAGCCGAAAATGTAATCAGCGCACAATAGATGTAAATCAATATTGGCATTTAAGCTTCATCTTCGGGGCGCAGGGGTTGCCACAGCTCTATTTTATTGCCTTCAGGGTCCATAATCCACGCAAATTTACCGTCTTTGGTAATTTCGATGGGTTGAACCGGCAATATGCCGCGGCTTTTGAGCCGTTCGAGCAATATATTTAAATCATCAACCAGATAATTTATCATAAATCCAGATTCAGAAGGCGCAAAATATTGGCTATTATGCTCGAACGGCGCCCATAGAGTTATTTCATTATGCGCGAAATCATCTATTCTCGATCTTTTGAACAAAGCCACACCGGCGTCACTGACCGGTATTCCTAGTATTTCTTTATACCATTGGGCTAAATCGGCTGGTCTTTGGGCTTTAAAAAACACCCCACCAAAACCAACAATATGGCCTTTACGGTTGTTATTTGGGTCGTCCATAGTAAAACAGTCATTTAAAAATTGTGAGTAAACACCAATTTGTGCCGTCGCACTTCATCATGTGACACAAATTATGGTGTTTAATCAAGTTATTAAATGATATGGGCTTCAGTCTGTAGATTTATCCCAGCTTATTAAGCGGCTATTACGCGGCATCTATGTGCTTAACCGATATGTGCGGCTAGGCGCTGGTTGTGATTTTCGACCCAGCCCATTAACCTTATGGCATCGATCAACCACCAAAGGCATATTATGCCAAGGCCAATAAACCCGATAAAAACAATGGTGAGCGCCCAAGAAATAATGTGCAACAACGCCATAAATACGCCGGAGAATGTGTAGCCCATGTAAATTCTATGCAGGCCAAATGTACCTAAAAAGAACCAAATGATATAGGCCAAAACCACATCTTTTTTTGCCGCATCATAGGCCATCATTTTTTGCGCTACCTGTGGGTCATTCATTTTTTATATTCTCCGAAAAATCTATTTATTAGGTTTCAATAATTGTTAAAATACATATGGGGCGCGCTGTAGAATTTTAAAGATATAAAGTTTTCCACCGCTGTAAAAAAAACGAAAACTGCGTCATTAATGTACAATATCTAGTTTAACTATATGTAATATAAACAATTTTATCATTTTTGTTGATTTGCATCAATTTTCTCTACATGCCAATATTCAATCAAGAAGTAGGCATATCAACCACGGAGAAATAAAATGTTACGTAAAATATTAGCAGTTTCAGCAATAGCAGTTATAGCATCAGCAGTGAGCTTTTCATCAGTATGGGCAGCCACCTATGAAGTGTTGATGTATAACAAAAACCCCGACAATAAAAAAGAACGTATGGTATTTTACCCCGCGGTTTTGAAAATTGAATTGGGCGATACAGTTAAATTCATTTCAGCAGACAAAGGTCATAATAGCCAGTCTGACAAAAAAGCCATTCCAGAAGGTGCGGAAAATTGGAAAAGCAAAATTAGCAAAGATTATGAAATTACCTACACTGTGGATGGCACATACGGCTATTTTTGTACCCCACATCGTGGCCTTGGCATGGTGGGTTTAATTTTAGTTGGCGATTATAAAGTCAATTATGAAGACGTGAAAGCCACCAAACAAAAAAGCAAAGCCAAAAAAGTTTACGAAAAACTCTACGCCGAAGTAGATGCAATGGAATAGCTATAGCTATTTAGCAAAAAACATTGCCAAAACAAAGCCTGCATCCCCTCCTTGCAGGCTTTTTTTGTTTGGTTATTTTGGCCAAATCACTATAAGATGGCCGCAATTATTCGCAATAAATAAGGCGCAGAATTTATGCCAGAAATTGGTTTTGCTTTCCCCAATATAGACCCTGTGGCCATTAGCATCGGGCCATTATCCATTCAATGGTATGGGCTGGCCTATTTGGTTAGCTTGGTGCTGGGCAGTTTATATATTAAAAAACTTGTCAGCACGCGCAAATTGTGGAGCGCAGAGCCGCAATTAAAATCGGCCGCGGTCGAAGATATGGCGTTTTATACCTTTTTGGGCATTTTTATTGGCGGCCGGTTAGGTTATGTTTTATTTTATAATTTCAGCTATTATTTACAAAACCCGTTAGAGGTGTTTTCGGTATGGGATGGCGGCATGTCAATCCATGGTGGGGTGTTGTTTTCGGCGCTTATCATCCTGGTTTATAGCCGGGTCAAACAGATATATTACCGCCAGTTATTTGACGTGTTAATGGCAGCTTTGCCGATTGGGCTTTTTTTAGGCCGCATCGCCAATTTTGTAAATGGTGAATTATATGGCCATGTAACCAATGTCGCGTGGGCGGTGCGGTTTCCGGCTGGTGGCAGCGTGCCGCGCCACCCGAGCCAATTATATGAATCTTTATTAGAAGGCTTGGTTAGTTTTGTTATTTTGTGGGTTTTGGTGTGGAAATTTGGCGGTTTAAAACGCCCGGGATATATTGCCGGTGTTTCGGCCATTCTTTATGGCATAAGCCGTATATTTGTTGAGTTCTTCCGCGTGCCAGATGTGCAAATTGGCTATTATTTAGGCTTTGTCACTCAGGGTATGATATTGTCTATACCGATGATATTATTAGGCATTTACTTTGTTGCCAGTTCAAAATCAGCCCAGCAGAAACAAGTTTAACATGGAAAATATATTAAAATCCTACGTCGCTCAAAAGGGTTTGATGAGCCTTGCTGAATTTATGCAAATCTGTTTATCGCACCCGACCCATGGTTATTATATGAGGTCAGATGTGTTTGGCAAACAAGGCGATTTCACCACCGCGCCAGAGATTAACCAAATGTTTGGCGAAATTATCGGCCTCTGGTTGGTCGATTGCATGGCGAAATTACCACATGAGCCAGAGTTTAATCTGATTGAATTAGGCCCGGGGCGTGGCACGTTAATGGCCGATATATTGCGCTCAATGGCCAAGTTTAAAGGCAAGGCTAAAGTCAACATTCATATGGTTGAAATTAGCCCCAAATTGACTGAAATGCAGCGCAAAAAATTGGCCAAGTTTGAGCCGAATATCCACTGGCATAAAGATTTAGATGAGTTAAAAAGCGCTATAAATTCAGCACCTTGTATATTTTTGGCCAATGAATTTTTTGATGCCTTGCCAATTGCGCAATATGAATTTTTAGACGACCAATGGTTTGAACGTATGGTCGGCGAAAAAGCTGGCAAAATAGTGCCGACACTGTCAATGAAACCAGCGCAGCCAAACCTGCCGGATATATTGAAAAACCGCGCAGCGGACGGGGCAATTTTTGAAGACAGCCCGGCTAGTTTATATTATTTAGATAAAATATTGGCTATTTTGAAAACCAACCAAGGCATAGCCTTGATAATAGATTATGGCCATGATGGGCATGGGTTTGGCGACACATTACAAGCGGTCAAAAACCATGAATATGCCAAAATATTTGAAAATTTGGGCAGTCAAGACATCACCGCACATGTGAATTTTACCGCGTTAACAGAGCGGGCTCAGGCGCAAAATATTGTGGCAAACCCCGTGGTTACGCAAGCTAAATTTTTAAATGATCTGGGCATTGGTTTGCGAGCGCAAATGCTTATACGCAAAAACCCCGACAAAAAATTAGAAATTTCCGAAGCTTTAAACCGCTTGGTGGCCGAAGATGAAATGGGAAATTTATTTAAAGTTATGGCTTTGCATTATTTTGATCATAAAGACATAAAAAGCCAGTTTACACCGGCCGGATTTGGGCTAGAATGATAGGATATCAGGTAAAAAACTGTCAAAAAATGGCCTAAAAACGCTTAAAACGGCTCAAAAACACCCAAAAAGGGGCCAAAAATGCACGAAAAATTACAAAATATCGGCAAATTGCCTGGTTTTCTGGCGAAAAATTTAACTGAAATCCCCCAAATTCAGCATGGTTTTTTAAGTCGTTTGGGCGGGGTTTCTGAGCATGAATTTAGCAGTTTAAATTGTGCAAAAATTGAAATGTCGTTAGATGATGAAAAAGCCATAAATGTGAATATGGAAATTGTCTGCAAAAATTTTGGCATTGCGCGGGCAAAATTAATTACGGTTAAACAAGTACACGAAGCCGGCATTTATAAAGCTGGGATCAGCGCGGTGGCAATTGAGCCGGTGGCAGACGCCATTATCAGCACCCAAAAAGGCGTAGCCTTGGGCATCAGAACTGCCGATTGTGTGCCAATTCTACTCAGCAGCGGCAAGGGCGACATCATTGCCGCCATACATGCCGGCTGGCCGAGCACTTATGCCGGCATTATCGAAGATGTGCTGAAAAAAATGGTCGAATTGGGCGCAGATTTAAGACAAATTGTGGCTTCGGTCGGCCCGGCCATTGCCGGCCAGTCTTACGAGGTTGGCAAAGAAATGATATTGCGTTTCACCCGCCAAGATATTACCTATGCCGGACATTTCAAAAAAGCCGAACGCGAAGGCCATTATATGTTTGATTTGCCGGCGTTGGCGGCCAAGAAATTATACGCTAGCGGCGTGCGAAATATTGAGCATATTCAAATAGATACCTATGCGAATGACGATTTATTCTATTCGCATCGGCGGGCGACCCACAACAATCAAGAAAAAGAAGGCCGCCAACTATCGGTGATTATGATTAAATAGTGAGTTAACTAGAAATTGTCGCCATCTAGCAGACGACCAACCCCGCCTAATAGTGAACCTTCGCCTTTTGAACCACCCCTTTGTGGTGCGTTGGCAAACATCCGGCCAGCCAAACGAGAAAATGGCAATGATTGAATCCACACTTTGCCGGGGCCTTGTAGCCGCGCAAAAAACATGCCTTCGCCACCAAAAATCATCGATTTAATGTTGCCTGCACGTTCGACATCCATGTCTACTGTCGGTTCCATAGCGGCTAAACAACCGGTATCGACATGTAACACTTCGCCATCCGCCAATTCGTGTTCGACCAATGTGCCGCCAGCGTGAATGAATGCCCAGCCATCGCCTTCTAGGCTTTGCATAATAAAACCCTCGCCACCAAATAGCCCGGTCATGATTCTTTTCTGGAAATGAATGCCAATCGATACGCCTTTGGCAGCGCATAAAAATGCGTCTTTTTGGCAAATTATTTTGCCACCAATTTTATCGAGCTTAATGGGGATGATATGCCCAGCATAAGGCGCGGCAAACGAAACCTTGGCTTTGCCGCTGCCTTGATGGGTAAATACGGTGGTGAACAGGCTTTCGCCAGTGATGAGGCGTTTGCCTGCGCCTAATAATTTGTCAAAAAAACCACCTTGTTGATCTTGTTTAGAGCCATCGCCAAATACAGTATCCATAGTGATGTCTTTATGTTTCATCATCATGGCGCCGGCTTCGGCAATGGCGCTTTCGCCGGGGTCGAGTTCAATTTCGACAAATTGCATTTCTTGACCTTTAATTTCAAAGTCAATATCGTCATCTTGGCCGGCCTGCGCGGAATGTCGGGCTATTTTGATTTCTGGAATTTGGAAATTAGACATTTTTACCTCTTTTAAGTTGATATATATTAGCTAGTGTATATTTTGTTTTTATCAATAGCTGCCGATTCTAAGGATAATAAATATTATGTCAAAACAAATGATTCTACTGCATGCTGTGCCTTCGCCATTTTGCCGCAAAATTGATATTGTCGTTGAACATCATGGTCTTAGTGACAAAGTATATGTTCAGATTGCCAAAACTCATGATGTTAATGACCGGTTGGAAAAAGAAAATCCACTGGGCAAAATACCGACATTAATCATGCCAAATGGCGATAGTTTATATGACAGCGAAGTGATTTTTAACTATTTGGATGACCTCGGCGATGAGGCGAAATTAATGCCGCAGGGGAATGATAAATATTTGCAATTGACCCACGCAAAATTGGCCACAGGCATTACCGATGCGGCTTTGTTGGTGGTTTATGAAGGCCGACTGCGACCTGCCGATAAATATTGCCAAGAGATTGTGGATATGCAAATGGCAAAAGTGACCAAAGGTTTAAACTGGTTTGTAGACAATCCACCACAATTGCAAAAGCTAAACATTGTGAACATTAGCCTGGCGATATTGCTGGAATATTTAGACATTAGAATTAATGAAGACGCCAAACATGGCACAGAGCTTGGCGAAAATAAAGGCCAATGGCGCAGTAGCCACCCAGAATTAGAAGCATGGCTGGCAGGCTTTTATGGCCTTTACCCTAAATTTGCGGACACCAGACCTTATTAAACTTGGTTACACGTTAGGCGTATAAATAAATTTGGCGGGTTTGAATATTATGACCATGGTGATGGCCGCTACCCATACCACAGCAATGAAAATGTAAAAGCTGGTATGTTCGCCGGTGGTTTCGGGCAAAATTGGCAGATATGAGAATGATGCGTTGGCCGCAGAATGCATGATGATGGGCAATAATATGCTGCCACTATTATTGTAAACCCAAGTGATGATGAGCGTGACCGGAAATACCCACAACATAAAAATGTAAAACGGCACATCTAGCGGGGTGCCCACGCCGATTAAATAAGCTGGATAATGCCACAAGCTCCAAATAAGTGCCAAAATTAAACTCGCGATGAGCGCATTATAGTGATTTTGCAATTTGGGCAGTAAATAGCCACGCCAGCCGAATTCTTCGCCAATTGAAATGAGTAAGATAACCACCAATTGCGGCATCAAGTTCGAATTTGTAAGGTAAAGGCCATCGCCACCAAATTGTTGGCTTATTAAAATACTGACGACCGCAAGGGCAGGGATGCCAAACAGCGCTATGCTGAGCCAAATTAATTTCACCGGTTTGAACAACTGTGCAATGAAAAGCTGTTTTAGCCCAGTTTTGCCGATGAATATAGCGCTAAAAATAGCCGCCAATATTGTTGGGGTGATGACGGTTAAAATGCTGATATTGCTGTTGTCTATTGCCGATGCAATAGCGGCGATGCCGGCTGATGCGGCTAGCGCCAGAATGCTATATAGAATGACTTGATATGGTTCTGACATTATTGATTTCAATTTGTTGGCCATATAGACTTCCTCAAACCTGAATTGTGCTTTGGATGCTTGGCTGTTAAGTGGGGAATTAAAAATTTATTTCAACCCGCAGCGATGGTTTGCAAATTTTGAGCCGAATTATTTGGCCATTAGGATTGTAAATGGTTGAATATGGCTGGGAAACACACTATCTGTTAAGTATGCCAGTTGGAATTTAAGGACCTGATATGACCCAAACTAATAACCGATTTTTTGATGAAGTTGCCAAGGCCACTACCAATGTGGTCAGCGCCGCTGAGGGCGTATTTGACGAAGTGAAGGAAATGGCCAAAAACCAAGGCGAAAAAATTGTCAACGATATGGAACTTGTGCGCCGCGAAGAATTTGATGTGGTCAAAGAAATGGTGGCCAATTTGACCTTGCAAAACCAAAAATTATTAGCCCGCATAGACGCGTTAGAAGGTAAAAAATAAGTGGGAAGCTGGGGGTAAGTGATTCATCTGTTGAAGACTCTGGTCATCACTGTTAAAGAAAGTTAAGTGTAAAAACTGCCGCCGCTGAAACCCATATCTGGTGTAGATGGTGTACCGCCTCTGTCGCCAGAACTTAAAGAGAGTCTGTCGCCATGAAACTGGTTGCTGGTAATTCTAACTCCTCCCTCGCTCAACATATTTCTGACCATTTAGACATACCTTTGGTTGTCTGCGAAGTGAAACGCTTTGCGGATGAAGAAATATATGTCGAAATTAAAGAAAATGTACGGGGTGAAGACGTATATATAATTCAATCGACTAGCTTTCCAACCAATGACCATTTGATGGAATTGCTGATTATTACTGACGCATTGCGCCGCGCATCTGCCCGCCGCATAACTGCAGTTATGCCCTATTTTGGCTATGCAAGACAAGATAGAAAACCTGCGCCCAGAGCGCCCATATCGGCAAAGTTAGTGGCTAATTTAATCACCCGTGCGGGTGTTGACCGGGTGTTGACGATGGATTTGCATGCTGGCCAAATACAAGGCTTTTTTGACATACCGACCGATAATTTGCAAGCAGCACCGGTTATGGTGCGCGACATTAAAAAGCAATTTAGCGGTGAAAATATTATGGTGGTATCGCCTGATATTGGTGGTGTGGTGCGGGCCAGATCGCTGGCGAAACGTATAAATGCACCGCTAGCGATTGTCGACAAACGCCGGGAAAAAGCCGGTGTATCTGAAGTGATGAATATCATTGGCGATGTGGCTGGCTATGATTGTATTATGGTGGATGACATTGTGGATAGCGGCGGCACTTTGTGCAATGCGGCTGACGCGATGTTAGCAGCAGGTGCAAAATCGGTTAGCGCTTATATTAGCCATGGGGTGTTATCTGGTGGTGCGGTTTCGCGCATTGTTAACAGCAAACTGAAAAATCTAGTGATCACTGATTCTATTGAAGCCAATGAAGCGGTGAAAACCGCCCGGAATATAAGGGTGATTACCATTGCTGAATTGTTTGGCAAAGCCATTAAACGCACCGCGGCAGAAGAATCGGTCTCTGACTTATTTACTAATTTATAAGTGATGTGTTTGATGCTGGTAATGTTTGCAAGGTTTTCAATTTTTTGACATTGATAATTTGACATTGATAAGTTGAGCTAAGGCTTGCATTTGCTGGATTTAGTGGTATAAACCGCTATCGATTTTAGGTATACAGATCTTCCACCCCTGGAGGGATTAATCTCCTATCATCGAATTTCTGCCCATTTTGGGCTTATTTTGGAGTAAAATTATGGCTGATATGATTAGTTTAGAAGCTAAACCACGCGAAAGAGTTGGCAAGGGGGCTGCTCGTAAAGAACGCCGTGAAGGTAATGTACCTGCGGTTATTTACGGTGACGGTCAAGACCCTGTAACCATTTCGTTAGAATATAACTTGATGCATAAATTGATTTTTAGAGGTGGTTTTAAACAAACACTTTTTGAAGTTAATGTTAATGGCACAAAAACCCGGGTGATTTGCCGTGCGGTTCAACTAGACCCAGTAAAAGACATCCCTATACATATTGACTTTTTCCGCTTAGGAAAAGGCGCGACGCTTGATTTGGAAATTCCAGTTGTGTTCTTGAACGAAGAAGAATGCCCAGGCCTAAAAGCTGGTGGTGCATTGAATGTGGTTCGTCATTCTATTATGATTACAGTTCGTGCCAACGCAATTCCATCTGAAATTGAAGTTGATCTGCTTAACCTTGATGTTGGCGAATCTATTCATATTTCGCAAATCACGTTGCCTGAAGGCGCGAAATCTACAATTACTGACCGCGACTTTACCATCGTATCTGTTGCCGCACCTGGTGGTGCTGTTGATGCAGATGATGCTGATGATGCTGAAGCAACTGAAGGTGATGAAGCTGAAACTCCAGATGCAGATGCAGCTGAAGAATAGGTTTTTGGTGGCAGCATAAACGGAGCTAGCTCATGCGACTTATAGTTGGTTTGGGAAACCCGGGTTCGGAATATGCACTAAATCGCCACAATGTTGGTTTTATGGCGGTGGACGAGATTGTCCGCCGCCATAACTTTGCCCCCTATAAGCAAAAATTTAGCGCTTTGGTTTCTGACGGGCGGCTAGGCACAGAAAAAGTGCTGATTATTAAACCACAAACATTTATGAATTTATCTGGCCAAGCGGTGGGTGAAGCCATGCGCTTTTATAAACTTGAAGCAGATGATGTTATTGTTTTATACGATGAAATTGATTTAGCACCGGCCAAATTTAGAGTGAAATTTGGCGGTGGTGTGGCTGGGCATAACGGCCTGAAAAGCCTGACTCAGCATATTGGCAATGAATACCACCGGGTGCGCATTGGCGTGGGTCGGCCGGTGCAAAAAAACCAAGTCGCGCATTATGTGTTGGGCAATTTTGCCAAAGCCGACAAAGAATGGCTGCTGCCATTGCTGGAAAGCATGGCAGACGCTGCACCAAAATTGACTTTAGACAAATTGACCGATTTTAAAGCCGCGGTGGAGCAAAAACTGGCAAAACGTGCGGCCAATGAAGACATAAATGAACAGCCGAAACAGGCTGTAACAAAGGCTGATAAACCGCCCAAAGCGCCACAAAAGGCCAAAATAGTCAAATTGGGCAACCCGTTTGCGGCATTAAAAGAATTAAAAAATAAGTTTACGAAATAGGAGATTGATATGGGTTTTAAATGTGGAATTGTTGGCTTGCCAAATGTTGGTAAATCGACCCTATTTAACGCGTTAACACAAACAGCGGCGGCGCAAGCGGCTAACTTTCCGTTTTGTACAATTGAACCAAATGTTGGCGATGTGGCCGTGCCAGACCCACGCATAGCGGCCATTGCGGCGATTGAAGGTTCTAAAGAATTAATACCATCGCGGTTAACATTTGTCGACATTGCCGGTTTGGTAAAAGGCGCATCTAAGGGCGAAGGTTTGGGCAACCAATTTTTGGCCACCATTAGAGAAGTGGACGCCATTGCCTATGTATTGCGGTGTTTTGAAAATGATGACATCACCCATGTTGAAGGCCGCATCGACCCATTGGCAGATGCTGAAATTGTTGAAACCGAATTGATGATTGCCGACCTTGAAAGTCTGGAAAAACGCTTGCCAGCGATACGCAAAAAAGCTGGCATTAAGGACAAAGAAGCCATTGAAATATTGGCGGTGATGGAAGCCGCATTGCTGCCGTTAAATGATGGCAAAGCGGCGCGGCATGCCAAAATAGATGATGACCAGCAGGTTATATTTAAAGGCTTGAATCTACTGACATCTAAGCCGGTGTTATATGTTTGTAATGTCGATGAAGATAGCATTGCCACCGGCAATGAATTCTCAAAATTGGTGGAGAAAAAAGCCGCTGAAGAAGGTGCGGCAACAGTGATTATTTCGGCAGAAATTGAAGCTGAAATAAGCCTATTGGATGCCGATGAGGCCAAAGAATTTATGGATGATTTGGACATTAAAGAGCCGGGCCTTGACCGGATGATCAGGGTTGGTTATGAGCTGCTGGGTTTGCAAACCTACTTTACCGTTGGGCCAAAAGAAGCCCGCGCATGGACCATAAGTAAGGGCACAAAAGCGCCAAAAGCCGCTGCGGTGATTCATACAGATTTTGAAAAAGGCTTTATTAGAGCTGAATGCATGAATTATGATGATTTCATGCAATATAATGGCGAGCAAGGCTGTAAAGAAGCTGGTAAACACCGGGTTGAAGGCAAAGAATATGTTGTCAAAGATGGCGATATTTTGCATTTCAGGTTTAATGTTTAAATAACTTGCGCATATATTGGCTTTGGTTTTAAATTATAGCATGACCAAAAACCAAAATAAAACCCGATTTAACAGCCATGATGTTGAGGAGTTTATTGCCTCTATCGAGCATGATGTGCGCCGCACCGATGCCGAAAAACTGCTGGCAATGATGGAGACTTTAAGCGGTTACCCGCCCAAAATGTATGGCACATCGATGATTGGGTTTGGCACCTATCATTATAAATATGATAGTGGGCGCGAGGGCGACAGCATGAAAATTGGCTTCTCGCCACGCAAAGCTAATTTGGTATTATATATCATGCCGGGGTTTGACGATTATAAAGACAAGTTGGCGCGCTTGGGGAAATGCAAGACGGGAAAATCTTGTTTATATATCAACAAATTGGCCGATGTGAATCTGGATATTCTAGCTGAAATAATTACCATATCTATCGACGTGATGAATGACAGATATGGCTAAATTAGGCCTCTGGCTTTGGCTCAGTTTCTGATTCGGTTTTTGGCGCTGGGCGGTGCTTTAGCTTTAAGCCTTGGAGGAAATTACGCAGAATTTGGTCTTTGCATTCTCTGTAATGTTTATGACCGTCTTTGCGGAAAAAGGCGCTTAGCTCGTGGCTGCTGAGGCGAAAATCGGCCATATCCAACAGGTCTAAAATATCATCACTTTTTAAATTCAGCGCTATTTTTAGTTTACGAAAAATAATGTTATTGTTAAGCGTGGTTTCTGCCACGGGTTGTGGACCATCTTTTTTACCACGGCGTTTGTTGATGAAGCCGTTTAAGAATGTGGCAAACTCTTCATCAGTTATTTTTACGAAACTCTCATCCTCATCGCTTTTAAGCCAATTGCTTATTTCGGTACGGTCGGTTTTAAGACCGGCCGCGGCAAAAATGTCGATCATTTTTGTATCGCCGAGGTTGAAGGTGTAGCGGAGGTTTCTAAGAATGTCGTTATTTGTCATGTGTTTAGTCTTTATTTATAACATGTTGAATGCCGATGCGCAGGTAATCATAACCTGTATAGACGGTGATGGCGGCGGCTAACCACAATGTTGTTAGGCCGATTTCGGTATTATAGGGCAGCACTTGATCGCCCGCTGTGCCGGCCAATAAAAAGCCAAGTGACACCATTTGGACGGCTGTTTTCCACTTTGCCAAATTGGATACTGGCATGTTTATGTGCAATTGTGCCAGATATTCGCGCAAGCCAGAAAGCAAAATTTCGCGGCTTAAAATAATGACGGCCGGAATGATGGAATAATTGCCCATGTTAATTGTGCCATAAGCGGCCAACATAATGAGCACGATGGAAATGAGTAATTTATCGGCAATCGGGTCGAGCATGCGGCCAAGGTCTGACTGCATATCCCATTTGCGGGCGATATAGCCATCGAGAAAATCGGTAACGCCAGCAATAAAATAAATGCCCAAAGCGACCCAACGTGCGGTATCGCCCTCGAAATAAAAACAAACCACAATGGCCGCGACAGCCACGATGCGGAAAATAGTTAAGCTATTGGGAATGTTTAAATTCATGAGTCTCATCATCCGATTTTTATATGGCCATTATACACCCTAAACCGATAAAGTAATATTTATCTTTGGAATAGAACACTAATTTTACACTTATAAGATAATATATGTTGAAGCCATAACAAGGGGAGGAACATGAAATATTTTACAATTATATTCACCTGTTTTTTCTTGCTTATGTCTTGCAGCCAAGACACGGTTGACCTGACAAAATTCACCTCGCCATTTGGTGGCACCTATGCCATTAGGTTGCCGGACCAAGTGCAGATTACCGAAAATAGTTTTTTTTATGAAGTGCGCATTGAGAATAATGAAAATGACTTTGTTGAGGTGAAGAGGTTTCGGCTAGAACGGATGAATTTTTACCCGTTTGCGCCGGTGTTTAAAAAACTTGAGCTGCAATATCTGTATTTTTCCTATTTTAATTTTCCGCAAAAGCAGCGCGAAAGCGCTTATAAATATTTGGCCGATTGGGATGTGAAGGTGAACAATAACCCCACCTTGTTTACCCTATCTGAAACTATTATATTTGCCATTTGCCGCACCCAAGCCATTGCTGACCATAAAATAGTCACAACTCTATACCAACGACGCAATGAAGAAGATGCATTTGATAGAATATATGATGACTTGGAACGGTTTGAAAACCTAACCATGCCGATAATTGCCTATCAGGCTGAATGCTGAATTTTTGTCTATCCCTCCTATCCACACAACGTGCTACCCGGTGAGCGCGAAAGCGGCCGTTCGAAGCCGCTGCCAACTAACGCGCGGAGGCTAGCGAGACGCAGTCGAGCGCATGCAAGTGCTAACAGCGAGGCTAAAGCCGAGCGTATAAATGCAAACTTCCAGAGTTTAGGCAGGAGCGCCGCCCGGAGATTGCTGAAATGCTGTGATGTTGAAATTTTGTGCTGGAGTTTCGGCCACTGAGCTAGCCTTAAACGCTGTAAAGACAAAGCCAGTTAGCGCTCCTGCCGAATTTACGGGTACTTGCATTTATTTCGCTCACGGCTATTCTTCGCTTTGCTCAGGCCTACGCGGGTGCGCCACATAAGTGGCGGCCTCCAGTCCGGCTGGTTCTAAAAACACATGAGTTTTTAGAACGGGAGTTATGCGGTAAGTTTGTGCCGATAGTTTCAATCTTCGTGGAAATGGTCGTAAATATGTTGAGCTAGTTTTTGGCTGATGCCGCCCACTAAGGCGATGTTTTTGGCGCTGGCGCCTGATACGGCTTTGGCGCTGCCAAAGTGGTTGAGCAAGGCTTTTTTACGGCTGGCGCCGATGCTGGAAATTTCATCTAACGGGCTTTTAATGAGGGCTTTGCTGCGTTTGGCGCGGTGAGTGCCGATGGCAAATCTATGGGCTTCATCGCGCATGCGCTGCATATAATAAAGCACCGGGTCTTTGGGTGGCAGCATGAAATTTGTGCCATCTGGCAGGTAGAATGTCTCACGGCCGGCATTGCGCTCGGGCCCTTTGGCGATGCCGACTAAAATAATGTCATCGATGTTCAACTCTTTAAACACGTCTACCGCTATCGACAATTGACCTTTGCCACCATCGACAAATACAATGTCGGGTTTTTGCGGAATGATGCTTTGTTTTGTCGGGTCATCTTGTTCGGCCAGCATGCGTTTAAAGCGGCGGGTTAACACTTCGCGCATCATGCCATAATCATCACCGGCGGCAATGTCTGACTTAATGTTAAACTTGCGATATTGGCTTTTTAGAAAGCCTTCGACACCGGCAACCACCATAGCGCCAATGGCATGACTGCCCGAAATATGGCTATTGTCGTAAATTTCTATCCGCTCGGGCATGTCGGTTAAGCCAAATTTTTCACCAACTTGCGATAGCAATTTCTTTTGACTAGAAGTTTCGGCCAATTTGCGCCCCAAAGCTTCTTGCGCGTTGCGCAAGGCCTGTTTCATCATGTTCATTTTGTCGCCGCGCTTGGGGTGGATAATTTCGACTTTATGGCCGATGCGGCTGGCCAAAGCTTCTGCTAGCAAAGCAGCGTTAGGCAGTTCATGTGATACAATGAGCTGTTTTGGGCAGGGTTTATTGTCGTAAAATTGGGCGATGAAACTGGCCAAAATATCATCTGGCTCATGGCTTTTGTCTATTTTTGGGTAATAACATCGGTTGCCCCAATTTTGCCCGGCGCGGATGAAAAATACCTGAATGGCAACTTGCCCACCTTGTTGATGTAGGGCAAAGATATCGCCTTCGACAATTGTGGTGGGGTTGACGCTGTCATCGCTTTGAATCATGGTTAGCGCGCTCATTCTATCACGATAAAACGCAGCTAATTCATATTCCATATCCTCAGACGCTTCGGCCATTTTGGCCTGAATTTCTTGTTTAATATGGCTAGATTTGCCTTGTAGGAAATCCTCCGCTTGGCCGACCAATTGGTCATAGGCCTCAAGCGTAATTTCGCCAGTGCAGGGCGCTGAACAGCGTTTGATTTGGTATAATAGACACGGGCGCGAGCGGGCGTTGTAATAGCTATCGGAACAGGTGCGCAATAAAAACGCCCGTTGCAAAATAGAAATGGTGCGGTTAACCGCGCCGGTGGCGGCGAATGGGCCAAAATATTGGCCTTTGGCCTTGCGCGCACCGCGATGTTTTATAATTTGTGCCGCTTCATGGTCGCGTTTGATGAAAATATACGGGAAGCTTTTGTCATCGCGCAACAGGATGTTATATTTGGGTTGCAAGCGTTTGATGAGGTTGGCCTCGAGCAGTAAAGCTTCGGCCTCGCTCTGGGTGGTGACAAATTCCATGCTATGGGTTTGCAAGATCATATTGACGATGCGGTTTGACTGGCTAGAGATGCGGGTATAGCTGTTGACGCGGTTTACCAAGCTTTTGGCTTTGCCGACATAAAGCAGGCGGCCATCTTTGGCAAACATGCGGTAAACGCCGGGTTTGCTTGGTAAAGTTTTGGCATATTGTTTTATAAGCTCGGGGCCAGATATAACATCGTTCATTATTTGTTCTTAGCAGACCTGATGAGATTTGGCAATTTGAAATGGTTAAATAATCGCTGATGTGCAGCGATATATTTAGACTTGCAAACGCTCGATAATGACCCCGACGGAGGTGGCATGGGCAAAAGCTTCCGGCTTTTCTATTTTGACCAAAACCCGCTTAACTTGGGGGTTTTTTAAACAAATATCGGCAATTTGTTCGGCCATAGTTTCGACCAATTGCACATGGCCAGCCGCTATATAGGCTTCTATTTGGTTAACGATGGTTTTGTAACAAACCACATTTTCGATGTCATCATGATGGGGGGTGGTTTCGGCCACTGCCAAATCGACACTGATGATGACCATTTGTTGGCGGGTTTTTTCGTGATCATAAACCCCGATAGAGGCTTTGAGTTTTAGCCCATGGACAAATATGTGGCGTAAATTTTGCTGTTGATCGGCTAGATTGGTGATCATAAATTCCCTTTAGGCCAAAACCACATACATATAGATTAAATACAGAGATGAAAAAGTCACACCGATGATTGTATTGATTTTTTTAATGCGGAAAATAACCAAATATAACAATATTGTCACCGCCAGCATGATCCAAATATCGACATTAATGATTGAGCTTGGGATGGCAACAGGGTGGATGATAGAGGTTAAACCCATAACCGCCAACATGTTAAATAGGTTGCTGCCCAAAATGTTGCCGATTGCCAGATCTGCCTCTTTGCGCCTGACGCTGGAGAATACGGCTGCCAGCTCTGGCAGGCTGGTGCCCAAAGCCACAATGCTTAAGCCAATGGCAGCTTCGGATATGCCGAAATCGAGCGCGATGGTGCTGGCACCTTCGACCAAATAATGCGCGCCAAATGGCAGGCCGGTAATGCCAAACAGAATGAATAGGGTTATTTTCCAGCCACGTTTTGGCACGACATCTAACTCGTCTTGGATCTCGGAATAATCATATTCGCCATTTTTGCGGGCATTGTGTGAATTTTTAGCTTCGAAAAATAGAAATAATATAATGCCCAAAAACAATATAGTGCCGTGCCACCAGAGCAATAGCCCGGTGAGCACCAAAGCGATAAATACCAACGAGGCGAACATAACGATTTTCATATTTTTGCGGATGTCGGCATTGTCGGCATTCATATTGTAAAATATGGCTGGCAAACCTAGCACGAGTAATATATTGGCAATGTTAGAGCCAACCACATTGCCGATGGCAATGCCGGGTGTGCCATTAAATGCGGCTTTTAGCGACACAAATAGCTCGGGCGCGCTGGTGCCAAAAGCAATGATGGTGAGGCCAATAAGCAGGGGGGAAACTTTGAATTTAATGGCCAAGCTAGCGGCACCTGAAACCAGTGCATCGCCGGCGATTAGCAACAATACCAGACCACCAATTAATTGAAAATATTCTAACATGTATACAAGACTCGCAAAATAGAAACTGTATGCAGATATAAAGCTTCTAAACGCAACTACAAGCCCAAAGCAAAATTAATTTGAAAAATTTTGGATTTTGCTAGATTTGGTTAACAATAGCCGACTATTGGCTAACGGGTTGGAGGCTTTGCGTGGGGTAACCCTGTACAGACAAAGCGGTTTTTACATCGAATAGGCTGCTTAAATCATCATCAAAAGTTACAAAAATTATGGTGTCGCCATCGACCAATATGACTTTTTGGATGCCATCGAGTGATGACAATATTTTGCGGACTTTATATTGATCGGTAAGATTCTGCATTTTTTCGATTTGCAGCTCGATGGTGATGATAGACGCGAAAGATACGTTGGGCACAGCTAGAGCCAAAGCGGCGCTTAACATGAAAATATAGGTTTTGAGTTTTAGCATTTTCATAATGGTTGAATAAGGTTTAAATGCGCCAATCTTAAGGCAGATTAGGATAAATGTTCATGGGCGATTTTATACACATGGTTGATGGTGGCAATGAGCAGTAAAACCGCACCAATTTGATGGGCAAGCGCGATGTGCAATTGTACAAATGTTAGCAAAGTCATAATGCCGAGGACAATTTGAAGCAAAAGCAAAATTTTAACCCAAATAAGTGAGCGCCGCAGTTTTTTATTATTGGCTGGGTTTTTATAGATAAACACCGCCTGAATGCCGACCAGAATAATGATGAAATAGGCCAAAATGCGGTGGTTAAATTGGATGGTGGTGACATTTTCAAACGCCGAAAGCCAAGCCGGGGTTAACTCATACAAGCCATCGGGGATGAACAGATCGCCCATTAATGGCCAAGTGTTATAGGCCATGCCGGCATCGGTACCTGCAACCAAAGCGCCGAGCAAAATTTGAATGAATATAATGGCCAATAAAAACCAAGCGAACGGTCCGCGTTTGCGGGTGATGACATTGTTGCTAATTTTAGGGGCATTAATATTTGCGGCATATCCAGCTTGGGATCGGCGCATGTGGCCAAGCTCTAGCGCATACCAAAAACTTAAAGCCAGCAAAAAAATGGCCAAACCCAAATGGGCCGCCAAGCGATATTGGCTGACATCTGTGCGCTCGATGAGGCCGCTCATGACCATATACCAGCCCAGTGCGCCTTGTGCGCCGCCCAGAATGCCCAAAATTAAAAACTTGCCCCAATAGCTTTGCGGGATTTGTTTGCGCGCCCAAAAATAAACAAACGGCACAAACCATAGGATGCCAACAAACCGGCCTAAAAACCGATGTGACCATTCCCACCAAAAAATATATTTGAAGGTTTCGACATTCATGTCGGCATGTTCGGCCAAATATTCGGGAATTAATTTGTATTTCTCAAAGGCTATCAGCCAATCGGTTTGGTTAAGCGGCGGAATTGCGCCCATTATCGGCTGCCATTCGGTGATGGAGAGGCCGCTATTTGTCAGCCGGGTGGCGCCGCCAACCACCACCATGAGGCCAATGAAAATGCAAATGACCCACAACCAAATTTGCTGGGCCAAAATCTGCCCGGCCGGAATTTGTGGGGTGGATGGATGGGTGTGCCAACTTGTGTGCGGATGAGAAATCATGTAAAGCCTGAAAAGTTATGATGGCCATTGTTAAAAAATATGGCATCAAATTACAAGTCAATATTGACAAAATCGCCATAGCCGACTATTTGAAGTTAACATTTGAGGCGAATAAAGGACACAGCATGGCGTATAAACCTAGTGAGCGAAACCGCAAACTCATTGGTATAATGGTGGTTATTATATACCTGACCATATATGTGTTTTTGGCCGCAGCGCTGGGCGAATGGTTGGTGTTGGGCAAAGGCGTTGGTTGGGAAATAAGCTATTTTGCCGTCGCTGGCATTATTTGGATATTCCCGGTTATTAAATTATTCCGCTGGATGGATGATTTGATAAAGCGCTAAGCTTAGCCATGCAATTGAATATAGGCCTCAATTAATTGTTGGGTGATGCCTGCCGGGGTGAAGCGATGCTCATCTATTTCGGCAACCGGCATAATCTCCATGGCTGTGCCGCATAAGAAGCATTCATCGAAACTAGGCAATTCACTCGGGCTGATGTCACGCACAACGACTTTTATGCCGGCTTGTTGCGCCAATTGAATGACGGTTTGTCGGGTGATGCCATCTAAAAAGCTAGTTGGGTCGGGCGTGTGAAGCTCGCCATTTTTAACAAAAAATATGTTTGAGCCGGTGGATTCGGCAATGTTGCCTTGATGATCGAGCATCAGCGCGTCATTATAGCCTTTGGCCTCGGCAGCATGTTTTGACAAGGTGCAAATCATATAAAGACCCGCGGCTTTGGCGCGAAACGGCGCGGTATCGGGCGCGGGGCGGCGATATTTTGCGGCAGTTAGGCGGATGCCCTTCATGGTGTCGGCCAGAGAGAAATAGCTCGGCCATTCCCACACTGCGATGGCGACATTAATGGTGGTATTTTGGGCGCTAATGCCCATTTGCTCAGACCCGCGCCACACGATGGGGCGCAAATAGGCACTTTTTAGGCCTTGTTTGGCCAAAATATCAACACAAGCTTGGTTAATTTCGGCAACGGAATGGGGGATTTCCATATCCAATATTTCGGCAGATTTAAACAAGCGTTCGGTATGTTGTTCTAGCTTAAAAATTTTGCCATTATAGGCACGGTTGCCTTCGAACACGCTGCTAGCATAGTGCATAGCGTGGTTGATTACATGCACTTTTGCGTCTGACCAGTTGATGAATTGGCCATTCATCCAAATGTAACCCGGTAGCTTGTCAAATGTTAAATTGGTCATAGTCTCTCCTAAAATAATCTATTTGTTTATATAGCGAAGGCATTAAGATTTGCCGACCAATTCATAATAAGCTTGCATCAGTTTTAATGTCACTTGCGCGGGTTTATATGTGTGGTTTTCGATGACCGAGACCGGGGTAACCTCGGCGGCAGTGCCGGTTAAGAAACATTCATCGAAATCGTCCAGCTCACTGGGTTTTATCTGGCGCTCGACCACTTTAATGCCGTGCTGTTCGGCCAGTTTCATAATTGTGCGGCGGGTGATGCCGTTTAAAAAGCTATCGGCTTTTGGGGTGTGTAACTCACCATTTTTAACAAAGAATATGTTGGCCGATGTGGCCTCGGCGACATTGCCTTGATAATCTAACATCAACGCATCGCTATAGCCTTTGGCCTCGGCTTTGTGCTTGGAAATGGTGCAAATAACATAGAGGCCGGCGGCTTTGGCTTTATAAGGCGCGGTGTCGGGGGCGGGGCGCTTATATTCGGCAAAGCAAAGTTTAATGCCTTGCATTAATTCCTCTTCATTATAATAGCTTGGCCATTCCCACATGGCGATGAGCACATTTATCTTGGCATCACGCGGGGCTATGGTGAGGCTAGAGCCAACGCCGCGCCATACATAGGGGCGTATATAAGCGTCTGTAAAGCCTTGCTTTTTTAACGTATCGATGCAGGCTTGATTTATTTCGTCTTCTGAATAGGGTATTTTAATATCCAAAATACGTGCCGATTCGAACAACCGGCTGGTATGCTGTTCCAGCTCAAAAATCTTGCCATTATATGCACGGTCGCCCTCGAACACGCTGCTGCCATAATGCAAAGCGTGCGAAAGTAAATGCTCGTAATTATCGGCCCATGGGATGAATTGGCCATTTAACCAGATGTAACCGGGCTTGTTTTCGAAACTAGATAATGACATGTTATAATCCTTGGTCAAAATAGTTTTCGGTAATTATATTCCGCAAATGAGAATATTATGGAATATAATTACCAAAACAGTAGAAAATATGTAACATTTGTCGAATTAAATGTCAACAATGTTGACGTATTATTAGGATTATTTTTATACGTGAAAAAGCATTTCGAATCTGCTACTGATTAAGTGATTGATACTTATAAGGCAAAAATATGAAATTTGATAAAACCCAACAGGGCTATGCAGAGCTTATCGAATTGCTGTTTTTTGCGTATCGAGATTTTACTGCCGAGCCAGATAGTGAGCTATTGGCGTATGGTTTTGGCCGCGCGCACCACCGCACTTTGCATTTTGTATCGCGCAACCCTGGCTTAATGGTGGCCGAATTGTTGGATATTTTGCGGGTGACCAAACAGAGTTTAAACCGGGTGTTGAAACAATTGATAGAAGAAGAGTTTATCTATCAAAAACAAGGTGATGGCGACAAACGCCGGCGGCATTTATACCTAACCGCCAAAGGCCAAAAACTGGCAGATAAGCTGGTTGAAATTCAACTTGAGCGGATATCGACAAGCATGAAGGCGTTAAGCGCCGATGCTTACCGAAATGTGTGTGAAGGCTTGTTTTCGTTGATTGATGAAGGCGACCAAAAGGACGTTTTGGCACGGTTTAAAACCGCCCGCGCGCGCAAATAATGGCTTTGAAGCCAGCCTATTAAATTATCACTAATGCGTAACACTGCCGAATTGGATCATCGACATTCGAATGCTGGATGAACGATAAATTCTATATAAAAATAAAGTTATTGATATTTACTTAAGATAACCTATAGTGGCTTAATGCTAATTACAACTAGTGATTGGAAAGCGTTGTGGATTATCTTGATAAGTTTATGAAGATTTATTTGCCTGTATTGGTGTCTATTCTATATTTTTCTGGTTTTTATTATGTGGTAAAATATTTCAGTTATTTTGGCTTAATCGGAGTCTATAAGGAATTTTCGGCAATTCAATATGGTTTCTTTTCGTTTATTGTTTTTCATGATCTTATTAGTTTTAGATTTCCAGATTATTCCTGGAAATTTGTCGGTTTGATTTTTCTTATTATCTTGGTGGTTCAATATCCAGACCGATATTTTAAATTTCCTAGATTCATTATAAATATGTTTAAGAAATTAAATATTTCAATTCAGTTTATAAATTTTCCAGTTCTACTGCGCCTTGGGGTGGCGATTCCATTTACGTTTTATACGATGTTTTATTTATCTGCGGTTATTGGTGAGAGGCATGCTTGCCAACGCTTGTTGATTCATAATCTTGAAACCGGTGCTTCGGACTGGTTGTTTAATTTTCCTGCCATATCTGAAGAACAGCTTACAGTAAAAACTAGGCAGGGATTGAAAGAAGCTTTTGATAAATCTCAATTGGTTGAGGTGTGGAATGACGATGACTATGTTTATGTCGGCAAAAGAATATCCGAATGTAGCAATGAGCGAACTACCTTTGTTTTGTCCAAAAAAATATTTCCGAGTTATAGCTTTAAGACTAACAGATAGTGAGGTTGATAATGTATTTTAGACATGTGGTTTCAAGATTTGTGGGTTTTTGCTTATTAATTGGGGTGAACCCGGCTTTTGCAGATTTTAGCTATATGAACAATGGCGCATGGGTAATTGGATTTCCTATCGAACAAGAAGGAAAATGGCAATTTAGGACTTGTGCTGGCGAGCATTTATCTATTTCAGATGGTGCAGCTCTTACCTATAGTGCCAAGACTAAATGCGGAGAAGTTATAGGTGGGCGATTTGTGCCATGGGAGGGCGGCGCAACGCTTATTAAAAATAAATGTGTCGGCGGCGGTCCGACACCTAGTGTAAACAATCATGAAACCATTGCAGTGGTGGAGTTGAAGAATATGCAGCAACTATTCGAGCCAACCAATATTGGTTTTAAGGCAAGCTTTGAATATGGTTTAAAAGTGGATATTGGCGGCTACTCTGCGTCAATTATCAAGAAAGGCATCGATTTGCCGATTAATGATGGCCAATTTTTGGTGCCCAAAGATGTCTTGAGGGCGGTTGATTCATTTTCCAATCAACTGGGCTTTGATGAGGCCGTCGTCTTCGGTGCGGGTTTAGAGAAGAAAACTATAAATAATGTATGGCAACAAGCGGCTAATTCACTAAATATGGCTAGTATTGCTGGTTATGTGGCGAGTGACAAAGGTCGACTAGAAGCGCAGAATTCGCTATATGGGGTAACACCCTATGTAAATGGCGAATGGAAATATACAGAAACTACTTTTTTAACTGACGCTGACGCCGAGACGGCGGATAATTGTAACCCCGCATTGAGGGACGATTTCATATCATCATTTGCCGGGTTTGGCGAAAATTCTAACAATGTAATTTTGCGTGGGAATTTCTATGCAAATGAGATTGGGCTTGATTGATAATTTTGGCAATGATGCAAATTTAAGCAAAGTATTTTTTACAAAAACTAAAACCAGCAATTCGGGTTCTGCCTACTCAGTTTGTTGAGATGGTAAAATTTAGAGCTGGTCGGCTAAATCGTCGCCGATGCGTAGAACGGCTTTAATGAGGCCATCGGCGTGGGATTGTTCTGACCTTGCGCCAATGAAGCAGGGGCGGATGGCTAATTTTCCGTTCACTTGGGTGGTGCTGGGTAAATAATTGTTTTCTTTTACCAATCTGCGCAATAGCCGTCGGTTGAGTAGGTCTAAATCATTAACTTTATCGGATATATATCTAAAACAGCAGATCGACAATGTTGGTTCTAACATCAATTCTAAATTTGGGTGGTTTTTGGCGGTTTCGGCAATGCTTTTTGCCATATCATTATGCCGCATAATGCGCGCGCGCATGCCATCAACGCCAATTTCCTTGATCATCGCCCATACAATCACCCCACGGCAGGGAGAGCTTAGCTCGACGCCAAAATCATAATAAGGGATGCCAAAATCATCGAGGGAATGTTCAATTATTGGTGCTGCGCCGTCCTCTTGCTCTACGCTGCCTTCTAAATAATCGGCCGGTTCTTGGGTAAACGCACGGAATAATACATCTCTATCTTTTACAAATGTGGCGGCAACACCAACTGAAGCACCTAGCCATTTATGCGGGTCTATAATGATGGAATCGGCAAGTTCCAGACCTTCATATAAGTGGCTTATGCGTTGGTCTAAAATGCCGGGTAGGCCATATGCACCGTCAACATGAAACCAGATTTTGTATTTTTTGGAAATTTGTCCCATTGGCTTAATCGGGTCGATGGCGCCGGTATTTGTGCTGCCCAAATTGGCGACAATGGCGATGGGCAATATGCCATTGGCTAGGTCTTGTTTAATGGCTTGCTCTAACGCTTCTACATTCATGCAACCTTTATCATCGCACTTAATAGATTTAACGCGATTGCGGCCTAAACCCAAAATTCCGGCGCTACGTTGGATGGTGTGGTGACATTCGGCGCTGGCATATATAACGCCAACGCGGTTTATGCCATCGGCGGCGGCATTATGCCCAACTTGTTCAAACGCCCATTGTTTTGCGCCACCCAGAGCGACTAAATTGGCTACGGAGCCGCCGCTAGAATACACGCCTTTCATGCCTTTTATGCCTAACATTTCCGCCAACCAATTGAGGGAAACTTCTTCTAATAAATTGAATGCAGTTAAGGTGTAGCGTTGCGGGCTGGCTACATTGGCAGCGGTTGCGGCCAAAGTGGCAATGGTGACCGCGCCGGTGGTTATATAACCGCTTGAGCCGGGGTTGGGAATGGCCGAGGCATTGGCGATGACTTGAGTGATTAGCTGGTTGACGGTCGCATCAAAACCATCACCTTGTTGTGGCAACGGGGTGTCTAATTGTTGTTGCCAAATATGCGCGTTGGTCTGGGCATCATCATGGTCAAATTTTAAATAATTATCGAGGTTAGACCCGATAAGTTGCAAAGTTTCGGCATAATTGCCGGTTTCGGCTTGGTCTTTCATATACCCTCTTTAATTTATTAGTTTAACCTTTGGCCGGTTTTTACATTGTCTGAATGGCTTACCAGCTCGACATGGTTATTATGGTCATAAAAACCCAACACCAAAACCTCTGACCTAACCGGCCCAATTTGCCTAGGGGGAAAGTTAACCACGGCCATAATGTTTTTGCCAATTAATTCTTCTAATGTGTAATTTTCGGTAATTTGGGCGGATGATTTTTTAATGCCAATTTCGGCGCCAAAATCTATATGTAATTTATAGGCGGGTTTTCTGGCCTCGGGAAATGGTTCGGCTTTGATGATTTTGCCTGACCGAATGTCGACTTTTAAAAAATCGTCAAAACTAATTTCATCTGTCATAATTAGCCCAATTCCTCGCCGCGTTTTTTTGCCGCCAATACGGTTTCTATCATTAAATTCTCCAAGGCGTTATCGCCCATTAAAATGTCTAAACCCGCCGCGGTGGTGCCGCCGGGCGAGGTTACATTTTGGCGTAAAACGCTTGGATGTTGGTCAGATTGCATCATCAGATTGCCAGAACCTTTAATGGTTTGCAGGGCTAATTTATGTGATAAATCGGCAGGTAGGCCGGCTTTTATGCCCGCCGCTGTCATGGCTTCGGCCATGTGGAATACATACGCTGGCCCGCTGCCAGACAATGCGGTGACGGCATCCATAAGGCCTTCGTCGTCTATATATTCGGCCAGACCGATGGTGTTGGCCAGCGCTAAACCCAATTTGGTTTGAGCTTTGGTGACATTTTTATTGCCAACCAAAACGCTCATACCATCGCCAATGGCGGCGGGTGTATTGGGCATTAAACGGATGATATGAGCTTCATCGCCTAATGCAGCCTCGAAAAATTGTATTTTTTTGCCAGCGGCGATGGAAATAAACAGGCTATCTGCGGTGACGAAGTTTTTTAGCTGCGGCAAGACTTTTGGCATAATCTGCGGTTTTACCGCCAATATCACCACTTGCGGGTTAAATATTGCCGGTGCGGCATCGCCAAAGACAATGTTATTATGGCCTAAATATTGCTGCATTTCGGCTGAAATGAACGGGTCTTGCACATAAATGCCATTGGGGTTTAAGCCGCATTTAAGCCAGCCTTGCAACATGGCGCTGCCCATTTTACCTGCGCCAACCAGCAACAAACGGTCTATGTGTTTTATCATATTTGCCTCGAATTTTATATGTTTGATTTTGTCTTTATAGGGGTGTTTCATGCACTGCCCGTAATGTCTAACAAGCAGGCCATTAGCGCTTGATCGGCGGTTTTATTGGCCCATAATGTGAATTGGAAGGCGGCGTAATATTGCTCGCAGGTTTCGACGCTATGGTTGATGATGGTGTGGCATTGAATGTCGGTAAAGCCTTGGCCTTCGGCTAATAACGTGCCATAGCGAAACATTAAAATATCGCTATTTTCCCAATATTCGAAATGGCCAAGCCACAATTGTTCATTGATCAGCATGATGAGTTTTTGCAGTTCTATAACTCGGTCTTTACTGGGTTTGAAATCAAACGCAATGCCCATATGTAGGCCATCTATATTGGGGTTCCAATGTACGGTTAAATTATATTTGCACCATTCACCAACAATGTGGATGTTTATCTCATCTTCGGCGACGCGATCTGCTGACCAGTGAAAATCATCGGCTAGATTTTCGACCACATCTATAGGGTGGGTATGTAAGTTGTCTTTTAACGAGAACTTCACTTGCTTGCCTAATTTGGGAATATATCGACCAAACAATGGCTTTATTTAAGCGGTTTGCCAAGTGTTTAATTTAGCCGGGTATAAGTGTTTAATTTGGCGCTAGGTTGAGGGGGCAAATTTAAGCGGTCAACTTGGCGAATATTACGGCCATTTTTTGCGCCGCATCGATAAGTTGTTGTGACTTAAAAGGCGCGAAACCAAGCAATAGGCCTTGCTGCTTTACGTCCAATGGTTGCAACGCATAGGCAGATAAGGCACGGGCGCTGATGTTATGGTTTTGTAAATGTTGACATATATATTCATCGCCTAAATTTTGTAGTTTGGGATGGGTAAGCCTAACGGCAAAATGCATGCCGGCATTGGTTTGCAAGGGTTTGATATAGGCGCTTAAATGCGTGTCTATGGCGCTGAGGATAACCTCTCGGCGTTGGCTATATAATACCCGCATTTTGCGGATATGTGCCATAAACTGCCCATTATTGATGAATTGGGTTAACGCCAATTGCATTATGGTTGGCACTATGATGCCAGCATTAAACGCCGCGCGGGTAAACGCCTCTACCAATTTATGTGGCAATATAATATAAGCGCAGCGCAATGATGGCGACAGGATTTTTGAAAATGTGCCGACATAAATGGTCCGGTTGTTACTATCTAAGCCTTGCAACGCGGCGATGGGGCGGCCGTCATATCTATATTCGCTGTCATAATCATCCTCTATCAGCCAGAAATTTCTGTCTTGTGCCAATTGCAGCAAAGTTTGGCGGTGTTTAAGGCTCATTGTGGTGCCGGTGGGGTGTTGATGCGAAGGCGTGACATAGGCCAATTTTGGCTGTGGGCAGGTTTTTATGGCGGCTTGGAAATGATGCTCGTCATTGATGATCGGCAAGGCATGAAAGTTTGCACCAGCATTGGAAAACACCGAATGTGCGCCGCCATAGCCCGGATGTTCGAACCATATATCATCGCCAATGTCGATCATCAGCCTAGCGATTAGGTCTAAACCTGCTTGTGAACCAGAGACAATTAACACTTGTTCGGCATCGCAAATAACCCCGCGTGAGGCACCCAAATAGCTGGCAATGGCGTGTTTGAAAGTTGGCAGGCCGCCATTATAATCGTAATCCAACTGGTCTGGTTTTATGCTCTTGGTGACTTGGCTTAAAATTTTGGCAAATTCCTGACGCGGGAATTGGCTTAAATCGGGCATGCCAGATTGAAACGGAATGTAACGGCTGGTGCTGCTGAAATTTGGCCGTTTAATTTGGCTCATATTTAGGCCGCGTTCACTCAAACCTAGGTGATTTTGATTGTTTTGGGTTGTTGCCGTGGCGCGTTTGGGGGTGTTAAACAAGGTTTGGTCGGGCTGAATGTTGGCCACATAAGTGCCGCTGCCGGGTTTGGCGACTAAATAACCTTCGGCAATGAGTTGATCGAGCGCGGTGGTGACGGTGTTGCGGCTTAAACCAAGCTGCTGCGCCAAATTGCGGCTTGCCGGCAAGCGAATATCGGCCTTGAGGCTGCCATTTAAGATTGAGGTTTTTAAATGCAGGTAAATTTTGCGCCATTTGGGCAGGTTGGCGGGCGAGGCGGCTAAATTTAGTAAAATATCGGCATCAAAGGCGGTGGAATTTGGCATAATTGGCTCTATATGTTTAATATAATTGGCCCTAGTAGTAGTGCCAATTATGCGGCAAAACAAGGAAAGATAGTTAAATAGGTGAATTATGACAGATATAAACAACGCTACAAACGACGCTACAAACGATTCGGCAAACTACCCAAAAACCGCATTAAACTTGCCCAAACAAGCGCCGCAACGAGCCAATTATGACCGCGAAAATGTGCATAAAATATTGGATGAAGCCTTGGTAATGCAAGTGGGGTTTGTGGCCAATGGCCGGCCGCAAATTATACCTATGTATGGGGTGAGAGATGGCGCTAGCATCGTGTTTCATGGCTCGCGCAAGTCGCGGTTTATGCGTAAATTGGCGGATGGGGTGGAGTTATGCATTAGCGTAACCCATGTTGATGGCTTGCTGTTTGGACGCTCGGCATTTCATCATTCGATGAATTATCGCAGTGTGGTGGTTCACTCACGCGGGCATTTGGCAACAGATGATGAAAAAGCCAAATTTGCTGCTTTGGTGACCAATAGGTTTGTCGCTGGTAGATATGACGATGTGCGCGTAACAGCGGCGAATGAAATGAAAGCCACCGATTTTTTAATTGTGCCGATAGAAAATGTGGTGGCGAAAATACGCACCGGTGACCCGGTGGATGACAAAGCTGATTTAGACTTGCCATTTTGGGCGGGTGAGGTGCCTCTATACACTCGGTTTGGCACACCACGGGCAGCGGCGGATTTAACAGCCGGCATTAATGTGCCGCAAAATATACGGGCTAAATATGGTGGCTAAATATGGCGATGGGAATGAATGATGCATATTTTTTTCAACAAATGTAACAATTAGCTTGCGATATGTTCGTCTTTTGTTCTAGTGTGGTCTGAGGGAGAAATTATGCAAGCACGAATGAGTATGATTACGCTTGGGGTGGCCGATTTGCCGCGGGCGCGGGCGTTTTATAAAGATGGCTTAGGCTTGCCTTTGTTAGAACGCGATGGTGATGAGGTGGCATTTTTTAATTTAAATGGCACTTGGTTGGGGCTTTTTCCGTGGGAGGAATTGGCCAAAGATGCCGGCATTGCCGCAGCAAATATTATGCCGCAAAAAGACAGTATATCTAAAGCCAGTATTTTTAGAGGAGTGAGTATTTCTCATAACATGGTTTCTGAAGATGCGGTGGATATGCAGATGGATGAGGCCATTGCCGCAGGGGCGACTTTGCTGAAACCACCACAAAAAGTTTTTTGGGGTGGCTATAGCGGATATTTTGCCGACTTAGATGGGCATTTGTGGGAAATCGCTTATAACCCGTTTAGTTGGATAGGGCCAGCGGACGAAGCGGGAGAAAAATAAGTGCATAAAAACCAGCATATGTGCAAGGAATGGTTGTTTTACTTGGCTTATGCAGAAGATAAGCATAGCCTGATAGCGTATTCATTCTATACTTTCTAACCAAATAGGAGCTGTGATGGGCTTTATTTCCGATACTCTTTCTCGTGTTAAACCTTCTGCAACCATTGCTGTTACCACTAAGGCACGT
Organism: Hyphomicrobiales bacterium; assembly: GCA_013214705.1. Classification (GTDB taxonomy): domain Bacteria; phylum Pseudomonadota; class Alphaproteobacteria; order Rhizobiales; family OSC116; genus OCS116. Next base: position 409,652 of record JABSRZ010000004.1, on the reverse strand, counting down.
GAGCTAAAAGCCGCTGGCCGAGACGTGATTGGCCTTGGTTCTGGTGAACCAGACTTTGACACTCCAGACAATATTAAAGCTGCCGCAATAGACGCGATTAACCGCGGTGAAACCAAATATACTGCGGTAGAAGGTATACCCGAATTAAAGCAAGCGATTGTTGACAAATTTAAGCGCGAAAACGGCTTGGATTATGAACTGAGCCAAGTGTTTGCCGCGCCTGGTGGCAAGCCGATTATATACAATGCGATGATGGCGACGCTAAACCCCGGTGATGAGGTGATTATTCCGACGCCTTATTGGGTATCTTACCCCGATATCGTATTGTTGGCAGGTGGCACGCCAGTGTTTGCTGAAGCGACTATAGAAAATGATTTTAAATTGACAGCGCAAGCGCTTGAAGCGGCTATTACCGCCAAAACCAAATGGGTGATTTTTAACAGCCCAAGCAACCCATCTGGTGCGGCTTATGGCCGCGAGGAAATGCAGGAACTTACCGATGTTTTGGTGCGCCACCCACATGTTTGGGTTTTGACCGACGATATGTATGAGCATTTGGTTTATGATGATTTTGAATTTGTAACCCCAGCGCAGATTGAACCAAAATTATATGACCGCACCTTGACTATGAATGGGGTATCAAAAGCCTATGCGATGACCGGATGGCGAATTGGTTATTGTGGTGGCCCGGTGGAACTTATCAATGCGATGCGCAAGGTTCAAAGCCAATCGACATCTAACCCAGCCTCGATTAGCCAATGGGCTGCGGTAGAAGCGCTAAATGGCACCCAAGATTTTATACCCAAAAACGCTGAGTTATTTAAAGGTCGACGCGACTTGGTGGTGGCTGCATTAAGCCAAATTGAAGGTATGATTTGCCCCAACCCACAAGGTGCATTTTACGTTTACCCGTCTATAAAAGGCCTGATTGGTAAGAAAACTCCCAAAGGCGTGGTGATAGACAGTGATGCAACATTTGCCAGTGAATTGCTTGGCGAAACAGGCGTTGCTGTGGTGCCGGGTGAAGCGTTTGGCCTGAGCCCTAATTTTAGAGTGTCATATGCAACTGGCGAAGATGCACTGAGAGAAGCTTGTAAACGAATAAAAGTGTTTTGCAATTCACTGGTATAGGTTATTTTCATAAATTAATTAGGCCGAGATTTTCTCGGCCTTTTTTTTCGGCCGCGCATAAAAAAAAGGCAGCCCATAAAGAGCTGCCTTGTAGTCATTCTCTAGATGTCAACCAAAAGGGAGGGAGATTGACGTTTCAGGAAGAAAAGAGGGAGGGAACTTCCTGTAAGACCCTAGAGTGATCTGTTGAAATAAATATAGGTTATTAATTTATTGTTTACCAACATATTGAGCGCTTTGTAGCTATGCACTAATTACATGGGTCAATTTGGGCAAAAAAAAGCGGGTGAGCCAGAAGGCCACCCGCATAGTCATTCTCTAGATGTCAACCAAAAGGGAGGGAGATTGACGTTTCAGGAAGAAAAGAGGGAGGGAACTTCCTGTAAGACCCTAGAGCGATCTGTTGAAATAAATATAGACCATTCATTTATTGTTTACCAACATATTGAACGCTTTGTAGCCATGCACTAATTGCATGAGTAAATGGGGGCAAAAAAAAGCGGGTGAGCCAAAAGGCTACCCGCATAGTCATCTCTAATTACCAATCAAAAAGGGAGGGAAGATTGGAGTATGTGGAAGAAAAGAGGGAGGGAACTTCCAACACAATTAGAGAGATCTGTTATTGCTTATATAGGCGATGGGCTAAATTTTTACAATTACAATGAATGCGTATGAGCTATGCGCTAAATGCATAGCTAGTTTGCGCCGATTAAGCCATTGAAATAGCTAGAATTTCCATTCTTTGGCCTTTGAAACTAGAAATTCTTTAAACACACCGATGCGTTTTGAATTGCGTAATTCTACCGGATAAACCAAATAGGTATCAAATTCTGGAGCTTCGATGTCCGGTAAGACCTGTATCAAGTTGGCATCATCGATTATATAATCGGGCAAAGCGGCGAGGCCAATGCCATACATGCAGGCGCGTTTTAGGCCATACACGCTATTCATGCTTAAATGGGCTGAGCGTGGCTTGCGCGGGTCGCGCCCCAATGTTTCGAGCCAATTTACGTTTTTATAATATGATGGGGCATTGCTGCCATAGGTAAGGATTTTGTGGTCTTCTAGATCGTCTATTGTCTGCGGCGTACCATATTCTGCCAAATAGTCAGGTGAGGCAAATACATGAAAATGCACAGTGAATAACTTGCGGGCAATAAGGTCTTGCTGCGTGGGTCGGTGCAATCTTATCGCCAAATCTGCTTCTCGCATGCCCAAATCTACATCTCTATCGCTGAATAATATTTTAATATTCACATCTGGATATTGATCCATAAAATCGCTGAGCCGGGGGGTTAGCCAATTCGTGCCCAAACCTTCGGTGGTGGTGATGGTTAAATCGCCAAACGGTTTTTCGGTGCTGTCTTTTAGCATGGTTTCAGCCATTTTTAGCTTAGAGAAAACATCATGCGCGGTGCGGTATAACATTTCACCTTGCTCAGTCAGCTTGAGGCCGCGGGCGTGACGCAAGAATAATTTGGTTTTCACTTCATGTTCTAAATTGGCAATTTGGCGGCTCACTGCGCTTTGGCTTAAATGCAATTCTTCGCCGGCATGGGTAAAACTACCCGCGGCGGCAACCGCATGAAATATACGTAATTTGTCCCAATCCATACAAAATTCCCTCTTAAGTGGATAAAGCCTAACTTATTATTCTTGTTCTGCCAAATATTTTTCGACTTCTAGCGCGGCCATGCAGCCCAGACCCGCCGCAGTTACGGCTTGGCGGTATTTATCGTCGGTTACATCGCCAGCGGCATAAACGCCAGCTATCTTGGTGGCAGTGCTATCTGGCGCGGTGATTAAGTAGCCGCCTTGTTTGGTTTCTAACTGGTCGGTAAATAATGAAGTTGCTGGCGCATGACCAATGGCGATGAACACGCCGTCGGCAGGAATAATGCTGGTTTCGCCAGTTTTGACATTTTTAACTTTTGCGCCGGTGACACCTTTGGGCATTTCGCCGACAATTTCCTCTAATGTGCTGTCCCATAAAATTTCGATTTTTGGGTTTTTCTCTAACCGGTTGATGAGGATTTTTTCGGCTCTGAAGCTATCGCGCCGGTGCATTATGGTGACTTTGGTGGCAAAATTGGTTAAAAACAAAGCTTCTTCGACCGCAGTATTGCCGCCGCCAACCACCACAACCTCTTTGCCGCGATAGAAAAACCCATCGCAAGTGGCGCAGGCAGATACGCCAAAGCCTTGAAACTCTTGTTCTGACGGTAGACCTAGCCATTTGGCCTGTGCGCCGGTGCAAATGATGAGCGCATCGCAGGTATATTTGGTGCCGCCATCGCCAATAAGTTCGATCGGTTTGGCGTTTAAATCGACCTTCATAATATGATCTTCAACGGTGAGAGCGCCCATTTTTTCGGCTTGGGCCTGCATTTGTTCCATAAGCCATGGACCTTGGATTTCATCGGCAAAACCCGGGTAATTTTCGACCTCGGTGGTGATGGTGAGTTGGCCGCCAGGCTGAATGCCTTGAATGATGAGCGGCTCTAACATAGCGCGAGCTGCATAAATGGCCGCACTATAACCGGCTGGGCCAGACCCTAGGATGATGAGTTTTGAATGAGTTTTGGCCATATTATTTCCTGCTATTTGTTTATACCTTTATGTCGCCCATTCGACGCCTATTTTCAAGTGGTTTGTCTTAAATTTAACAAATATATTTCGCGGGTGACATTGAAAGCATAGCCAAGGTGAAAGTTTAAAAAATATTGGATGATTGCGAAATATTCGAATTGAATATTGAAATTAAATTACAAAATGTGCTAATGCTTTAACATAATCGATATGTTTTAAAGCTAAGAGGTGAGTGATGGTGGCAGCGAAATTAGACAAAACAGACTGGCAGATATTAAAGATTTTGCAAGATTCTGGCCGCATTACCAATGTTGAATTGGCCAGAATGGTCGGCATATCTGCGCCGCCATGCCTGCGCCGGGTGCGGGCGCTCGAACAGGCGGGCATGATAAAAGGTTACCGCACGATATTGGCCGAAAAACAACTTGGTTTTGACCTAACGGTATTTGCCATGGTCGGCTTGCATAACCAATCTGAAGCCGATTTGGTGGCGTTTGAGGCGTTGGTGAATACATGGCCTTTGGTGCGCGAGGCTTATATGTTATCTGGCGAGGCTGATTATATTTTAAAATGCGTGGCGCCAGATTTAACGGTGTTTCAGAACTTTGTGATTAATGATTTAACCGCCGCGCCCAATGTCGACAATGTGAAAACGTCTTTGACCATAAAATGCGCCAAACAAGAGACCGGTGTGCCGCTTGAAATTGTGCAACCGGTATAAACGCGGCTGTCGGGGCGTGATTAATCAAATGAAATGTTCAAAATTTCGTAGGTTTTGCCGCCACCGGGTGTGTTGACCTCGGCACTGTCTTCGACTTTTTTGTTAATAAGTGCGCGGGCAATGGGTGAAGTGATGGAGATTTTGCCAGATTTTACATCGGCCTCGGCTTCACCAACAATTTGGTAGGTCACTTCTTCTTCGGTGTCTTCATCGACCAGTTCAACGGTGGCGCCAAAAATAACTCTATCGCCTGAAAGTGCTGTCACATCAATCACTTCGGCAAGGGCTAAATTAGATTCTAGCATTTGAATGGTAGACTCGTTCATACCCTGCTCTTCTTTAGCGGCATGATATTCGGCGTTTTCGGACAGGTCGCCATGGGCGCGTGCTTCGGCAATGGCTTTGACGATGGCAGGACGGGCTACAGATTTGCGACGCTTAACATCTTCTTGCATAGCGGCGTGTCCACCAATAGTCATGGGGATTTTTTCCATTATTTGTCCTTTTCGCTACTTTTAAAGCTGGCTAAAAAAATAAATCCTCTACTGATCGAACCAGTGAGGAATAAAATTAGCACCATTTCATATATACTTAATGTAACATAATAAGTTCAAATAGCAATGCTCAAAATCATCTTGTAATCTACAATTAGATGCGTAAAATTAAGCAAATTGGAGTGTGCAGATGAATGATGCTAAAAGCAAATTTTCTGGAAATGCAGATGCCTATAACAATTATATGGGGCGATGGAGCCAAAAAATTGCTCCGCTTTTTTTAGATTGGTTAAATGCAGATTTAGATAAAAGATGGTTAGATATTGGCTGTGGCACCGCTGAATTAAGCACGGCAATTGTGGAAAAAACTCAGCCTAAGGATTTGGCGGGCGTTGACCAATCATCTGCTTATATTGAATATTCGCAAAATAAAATTTCGTCCGGGAATTTTTGGGTTGGTGATGCACTTGATTTGAAGCTTGCGGACGCGCTGTTAGATTATGCGGTAAGTGGGTTGGTGTTGAACTTTATGCCAGACCAAGCCAAAGCAATTGCCGAAATGAAAAGGGTGCTGCGCATAGGTGGCACCGGCGCTTTATATGTATGGGATTATGCTGGGCAAATGCAAATTATGCGATATTTTTTTGATGTCGCGCGTCAGTTTGATGACGGCGGTGATGAATTTGACGACGGCATTAAAGCGCTAATATGTAACCCCAAGCCGTTGAAATTGGCGTTTGAAAAGGCGGGGTTTAACGATGTGGAGGTGGTTGCATTGGACATCACCACGGCATTTAAGAATTTTGACGATTATTGGCAACCGTTTACCTCTGGCACCGGTTCGGCACCTAAATATTGTAATTCGCTTAGTGATGAAACCCGTGAAAAAATAAAAACTAAATTAATGTCGATATTGCCAACCAGCCCTGATGGTGAAATATTGTTGGCGGCGCGGGTTTGGGCGGTTAAAGGTGTGGCGTGATGGCTGAATGAATGGAATATCGATGAAAAAAATAACCAAATTAAGTGAGTTGACAGAGATTTATGGTTTGCCCGGCGACACGTCGTTAAACAAGGAAATTGATTATATTAACGAGCATTACCGGCAGTTTATAGAAGCTTCGCCATTTTGTATATTGGCCACATATGGTGCAAATGGCATTGACTGCTCGCCACGTGGTGACCCGGCCGGGTTTGTGCGGGTGGTTGATGAAAAACATTTATTATTGCCCGATAGACGCGGCAATAACCGCCTAGACAGCTTGAAAAACATTGTTGAAAACCCGCAAGTGGGGCTGATATTTTTGGTGCCAAATGCGGGTGAGGCAATACGGGTTGCCGGGCAGGCTGAAATTATTATCGATGCAGAGCTAAACGCGTCGTTTGCGATGAATGGCAAGCCAGCTTCGAGCGTATTGTCGATTAGGGTCGACAAAATATATTTTCAGTGCCAAAAGGCCATTGCCCGATCTAAATTGTGGCAGCCAGAGACGTTTCCTGACCGCTCCCATTTGCCAACGGCGGGGCAAATGATCAAGGCCTTTGATGAAACTCACAATGATGAAGCTTATGACAAAGCTTACCCAGCACGCATGAAAGATACGATTTACTAAGCTGGTTTATAAACGCGCCAACTTAATGCGCGTAGCTTTGTAAATCGCGCACGGTTAACTCATCATTTTTATAGGTTTCGATGCCCTCGGCAGCGGCACAAGCGCCGCGCACAGTTGTGTAATATGGCACTTTGTTCATCAGCGCGGCGCGGCGTAGGGCTTTGCTGTCTTCTAAGGCTTTTTTGCCTTGGGTGGTATTGAACATCAGTTGAATTTCACCATTTTTGATGGCATCGACAATATGCGGCCGGCCTTCGGTCACTTTATTGACATGCTCAACCTCTAGCCCTTGGGCGCGCAGATATTTGCCGGTGCCAGTGGTGGCACATAGGGTGAAACCGTTAGCAACCAAGTGTTTGGCGGCAATGGTGATGTTTTGTTTGTCGCCATCTTTTACCGATATAAACACTTTGCCGGATGTCGGCACAATGGTGCCGCTGCCCAATTGAGCTTTGGCAAAGGCCATGGCGAAATTGCTATCTAAACCCATAACTTCGCCAGTTGAACGCATTTCTGGGCCTAAAATAATATCAACACCGGGGAAGCGCGCAAACGGGAAGACCGCTTCTTTGACCGCGATGCAATCGAAGGTTTTTTCTTGTAAATTAAAGCTGGCTAGCTTTTCACCAGCCATAATGCGGGCAGCGATTTTGGCAATTGGCTCGTTGATAACTTTGGCCACAAATGGCACGGTGCGGCTGGCGCGAGGGTTCACTTCTAATATATAGATTTGATCATCTTTGATGGCATATTGCATATTCATCAGGCCGACCACATTTAGCGCCAGCGCCATTTTTTTGGTTTGGCGCTTAATTTCGTCAATCTGACTTTGTGGCAATGAATATGGCGGCAATGAACAGGCGCTATCGCCGCTATGCACGCCGGCTTCTTCGATATGTTCCATGATGGCGCAGACAAATACATCTTGGCCATCGCATAAGGCATCGATATCCACTTCGATGGCGTCTTTTAAATAGCTATCTAACAGCACCGGGCTGTCGCCAGAAACCACCACGGCTTGCGTGATGTAGCGCTGTAAATGTTCGGCATCGCGGACAATTTCCATCGCCCGGCCACCCAAAACATATGACGGGCGGATGACCACTGGAAAGCCAATGCGTTCGGCAATGTCAAACGCTTGTTCGGCGGTTGAAGCGATGCCATTATTAGGTTGCAATAGACCCAGTCTATCGATTAAGGCGCTGAACCGATCACGATCCTCGGCCAAATCTATAGCATCTGGAGTTGTGCCTAAAATCGGCACGCCATTGCGTTCGAGGAAATCGGCCAATTTAAGTGGGGTTTGGCCACCAAATTGCACGATAACTCCATGCAATGTGCCATTTTTTTGCTCGACACGAATGATTTCTAGCACGTCTTCTTCGGTCAATGGTTCAAAATATAACCGGTCGGAGGTATCATAATCGGTCGATACGGTTTCGGGGTTGCAATTGACCATAATGGTTTCATAACCAGCATCGCTTAAAGCAAATGCGGCATGGCAGCAGCAATAATCAAATTCGATGCCTTGGCCAATGCGGTTCGGCCCGCCGCCTAAAATGATGACTTTTCTGGCATTTGTTGGCTCGGCTTCGCACACTGGAATGTCGAGTAATGGAGTTTCATAAGTTGAATACATATATGGCGTGGGGCTTTTAAACTCGGCAGCGCAGGTGTCTATTTTTTTATAAACTGGGTGCACATTCAGCGCGTGGCGCGTGGCCCGCACAGCGTCAGATGTGCTGGATGTGAGCGCGGCTAGGCGGGCATCGGAAAAGCCTAAAGCTTTGATTTTGCGCATATTAACCGCATCATCTGGCAGGCCATGGGCTTTGACGCGGGCTTCCATGTCAACAATCAAGCCAATCTGTTCGATATACCACGGGTCAAACTGGCTAACCTGATGGATTTTTTCGGGCGTCCAACCAAGGCGTAGAGCTTGGCCAATATACATGAGCCGCTCTGGTGTTGCGTTGGCTAAGGCGGCATGAATGGCGGTTTCATCATTGCCGGTGCCGATGTTTGGAATTTCAATTTCGTCTAAACCATCAAAACCGGTTTCTAATGAACGCAAGGCTTTTTGCAGGCTTTCGGGAAATGTACGGCCAATGGCCATGGCCTCGCCGACCGATTTCATGGCAGTCGACAAGTTGTTTTTAGCGCCGGGGAATTTTTCGAAAGTAAAACGTGGAATTTTGGTGACCACATAATCGATTGTTGGCTCGAACGAGGCCGGAGTTTGGCCGCCGGTAATGTCGTTTTCTAGCTCGTCCAACGTGTAGCCAACCGCTAATTTGGCGGCTATCTTGGCAATCGGAAAGCCAGTGGCTTTAGAGGCCAAGGCCGATGAGCGTGATACCCGCGGGTTCATTTCGATAACGATCAAACGGCCATCGGCGGGGTTGACGGCAAATTGCACATTAGAGCCACCGGTTTCGACGCCGATTTCGCGCAATACGGCCAATGATGCGTTGCGCATAATTTGATATTCTTTGTCGGTCAAGGTTTGGGCGGGGGCAACGGTGATGCTGTCGCCAGTATGCACGCCCATTGGGTCGACATTTTCGATGCTGCAAATGATGATGCAATTGTCTTTGGTGTCACGCACCACTTCCATTTCATATTCTTTCCAGCCGATAATGCTTTCTTCTATCAGCACCTCGTTGGTGGGTGAGGCATCGATGCCGGAGTCTACAATTTGGTAAAATTCTTGTGCATTATAAGCCACGCCGCCGCCGGTGCCGCCCATTGTAAATGACGGGCGGATGATGGCCGGTAGACCGATAATGTCAAAGGCTAGTTCGGCCTCCTGGCGGTTATGCGCGACGCAAGATTTAGCTGATTCGAGGCCTAATTTATCCATCGCTTGGCGAAATAGCTCGCGGTCTTCGGCTTTGTCGATGGCTTCATGGTCGGCGCCAATCATTTCGACATTATATTTTTCTAACACGCCATCTTTGCGCAATGAGAGCGCGGTGTTAAGCGCTGTTTGGCCGCCCATGGTGGGCAGCAACGCGTCTGGCCGCTCTTTTTCGATTATTTTGGCGACCACTTCGGGGGTGATCGGCTCGATATAGGTGGCATCGGCTAAATCTGGATCAGTCATGATGGTGGCGGGGTTGGAATTGACCAGAATGACTCGATAACCCTCTTCTTTTAAGGCTTTGACAGCTTGCGTGCCCGAATAATCGAACTCGCAGGCTTGGCCAATAATGATGGGGCCAGCGCCAATGATAAGAATGGATTTGATGTCAGTACGTTTTGGCATATTGAACTCCGAAAACAGCTTTTGCAGATCTGCGGTAAACACAGGCGTGAAGCCTCGTTAAACTGACGAACATGTAGCTCAAAACAACGGCTTTGGCTATTAAAAAGAATGGGATTTATATATTTATGAGCAGTTTTTGTGTCAGCCCCATTGGTTTTTAAGAATTGAGTATTGGGGTTTTTAAGAATTGAGTATTGGGGTTTTTAAGAATTGCGAATTTTTGAGATAAATAAACTATGCGGAAATGTTGGTTTTTGCCGCTGGCGCATATTGTCCTGTTGGGGCGCATTGCGGTAGATAAGCTCTTGCTTTATGCCTTGCTCACCGCGCCGCATCGCCCACCGGTGGTTGGCTATAAAAATAGGCTTTAGCAATATCATGAGTGGGTATAAATAGTGGTTGTTAACGCTGGTGCGCCAATTGATGTGAATTTGGCTTTTGTTTTTGGTCACCGCGTTTAATGAAATGGTGCCAATGCCATTAAAATCGCCATCGGTTTTTACGATGACTTGGTTTTTTTGCTTGTCGTGAAATACCCGCGCTAAAAATTTGAAGCTGTGCGGCATCATGCCCTTGGTCCAAAGCCTGACTTTTAAACCTTCGGGGCTATAATAATCGCCCGCTAAAATTTCGACTTTTAGAAACACCGCTGCCCACCAAGTGGTGATTAAATGCGGTTCATTAATGACAAAATCAAGTTGGCTTATATCGACATCGATATCCCAACAAGAATCGATATCGAACGAAAATGCACCATCTGGCATACGCTCTCCCTCATAGACCGGCACACACTCCGCCATCCAGTTATTTTAATAAACTAACTTGGGTTGAAGGATAGTATATGCGCAATATATACCATCTATTGCTTTAGCAAAAATGTAAAATGATTTTTTTATTTATTTATTTTAGGGTTAAAGTGGTAAAACCAAATATACAACTAAATCTACTAGTCAGGCAAATGGCAGTGCTGCTAGTGTGGCTGCAATCGCTAAGCCGATATCTAACGGTGATGGTTTAATAATGAGTGTTGATGTTTGGCTAAACTTGAAAAATTATAAAAGTTCGAAAAAACGGTCGAACAAATAATAGCTATCTTGAGGGCCGGGTGAAGCTTCTGGGTGATGCTGCACTGAGAATATCGGCTTGCCGGTAACTTCGAGGCCGCAATTGCTGCCATCGAATAATGACACATGCGATTCTACCACGCCAGCGGGCAGTGTCGCGGCATCGACCGCGAAACCGTGATTCATCGAGGTGATTTCGACTTTATTGGTTATATTGTCGAGCACTGGATGGTTGGCACCATGATGGCCTTGGTGCATTTTAACCGTGCTGCCGCCAAGCGCGATCGCCAGCATTTGATGGCCCAAACATATGCCAAATATTGGTTTGCCAGATTTAATAAGCGTTTGAATGGTCGGCACGGCATATTTGCCGGTTGCGGCAGGGTCGCCGGGGCCGTTTGACAAAAATATACCATCTGGGTTGAGCGCAAAGATGGCATCTGCACTGGTATTGGCTGGTACAATGGTCACTTTGCAATTGAGGTTGGTGAGGCAGCGTAAAATATTGCGTTTAACCCCGTAATCAACCACCACAATATGTTTTTCGGCAGATTTTAAGTTTGTGAAGCCGGTTGCATTTTGGTCGGCCACTTCCCAGTTCCAGCGTTTTTCATCCCAACTGAGAATGTCGGTACAAGTGACGGTTTTGGCAAGATCAAGGCCTTCTAAGCCGCCCCAGTTTTGCACTTGGCTGAGCAATGCTTCTATATCGAATTGGCCATTTTGATTGTGGCAAATGATGGCGTTGGGTGTGCCTTTGTCGCGAATCAGCGCTGTAAGGGCGCGGGTGTCGATGTTTGAAATGCCGATAATGTCGCGCTTAATCAGCCACTCGTTAAATTCTTGGGTGCTTCTATAAGAGCTGGCGGCAGTTATATCGGCGCGGATGACCAAGCCAGAAACACCAGAGCGGGTTTGCCAGTTTAGGGTTTCCATATCGTCATCATTTGTGCCGATATTGCCAATATGTGGATAGGTGAAGGTGACAATTTGCCCAGCATATGAAGGGTCGGTCAGAATTTCTTGATAGCCAGTTATAGAGGTGTTGAAACAAACTTCGGCAATAGAGCTGCCCTGCTTGCCAACGCCGGTGCCGTAAATTTCGGTGCCGTCTGCCAACAATAGTAATGCTGTGGGTTTTTCGAGTGACCAATTTGCAGGAGCGACGGCGGCTTGTTTGGGGCTATTCATGGACGACCTCTGATATTTACGCAAGTTATCGACTATATAATGTAGATCGACCTTGTGGGCAATGCTTAAATCGCGCAGAAAATATATAAATCTGATGGAAACGTCAAGTGCAAAATCAAAATTAATTTACATAGATAATTCAATATGTTAGGTGAATTATTTTACTTGCGTTTCGAGTTGAATGGTTTTATTATCGCCGCATCTATAATTATATTTGAGTGAAAAATGCGCGATCAAATTAATGATGCTTTAAAACTAGCTATGAAAGCCCGTGATTCTTTAAAGACCTCCACCCTTAGGTTGGTAAACGCGGCGATTAAAGATAGAGACATTGCCGCCCGCGGAAACGGCGGCCGAGACCTAGTTGGAGATGAAGAAATATTAGAAATACTCTCGAAAATGGTCAAGCAACGGCGCGAAAGTTTCAGCATATATAAAGAGGCTGGACGGCTTGATTTATCGGATCAAGAAGCCAAAGAAATAGACATTATTACCGAATTTTTGCCGAAACAAATGAGCGACGAAGAAATTAAAGCCGCTTGTGAGGCCACCATTGCTAAAATTAATGCCGAAGGGCTTAAAGATATGGGCAAAATTATGGGGGCATTAAAAGCCAAATATACCGGACAGATGGATTTTGGCAAGGCATCTAAAATGATCCGCGATATATTATAGGGTAATAATTTTGGCTTATTGCCGATTTTATTGGCCCTAAAAATAGCCAATTGTTATGGCTTGCAGGCAAGGTTAATAAATTATATATTGAAGGCTTAAGGAATTGCCACCTTGAGCCTTCTTTTTTTTGCTAATGAGCCTTTGATTTTGCTAAATAGTGTATCGGTACAGGATTAAAAATGCGTTTTACCCCAGATTTTTTGGATGAGATTCGCGCGCGATTGCCAGTATCCACGGTGGTTGGGCGGCGGGTAAAACTGACCAAAAAAGGCAAAGAATTTACTGGCTTAAGCCCGTTTAACTCCGAAAAAACCCCTAGTTTTACGGTCAATGACCAAAAGGGTTTTTACCATTGTTTCTCATCTGGGGAACATGGCGATATATTTAGGTTTTTGGTCGAAGTTGAAGGGCTGAGCTTTCCGGAAGCGGTTGAAAAATGCGCAAATGAGGCCGGGGTTATGCTGCCTGCGCGTGACGAATTTGCCGAAGAAAGAGAACGCAAACGCGCCAGCCTAGTTGAAATTATGGAAATTGCGGCTAAGTTTTTTGAGCAAAATTTGCAAAAACCGGTTGGCGCTAAGGCGCGGGGTTATTTGGCTGGGCGCGAAATAACCGCCAAAACCCAGCTAGAATTTAGGATGGGTTATGCCGGTGCAGATAGATATGCGCTTAAAACTTATTTGGCCGAAAAAGACATAAGCCAAGACCAAATGATAGAGGCCGGCTTGGTGATTGGCGGCCCTGACATTGCGGTTTCATACGACCGGTTTCGTGACCGGGTTATGTTTCCGATTGCTGATTTGCGCGGCAAAATAATTGCGTTTGGGGGCCGGGCTTTATCTAAAGATGTGGCCGCCAAATATTTAAATTCGCCAGAAACGCCGTTGTTTCACAAAGGCCATATACTTTATAACTTTGCCAAGGCGCGGCAGAGTGCGTTTAACCACCAGCAAATGGTGGTGGCAGAAGGCTATATGGACGTGATTGCCTTTGCACGGGCGGGCATAGAGCATGCAGTTGCGCCCTTGGGCACCGCCATGACCATAGACCAGCTAAAATTATTATGGCGCACCGTGCCAGAGCCAATATTGTGTTTTGATGGCGACAAAGCTGGGGTAAAAGCAGGGTTTAGAGCCATGAATTTGGCATTGCCCAACATTGAACCCGGGCTAAGCCTCAAATTTGCCTTGCTGCCCGATGGCCAAGACCCAGATGATATATTGCGCGATTTTGGCGCAGATGCGCTTAATGAAATATTGCAAAATGCCATGCCATTAGATGAAATGTTGTGGTTAGAACATACCCAAGATGGCAATTTTGACACGCCAGAGCGCCGCGCGATGTTGGAAAGTGGCTTGTTGGAGACTGTGCGGCAAATACAAAACCCGACCATTGCAAAATATTACAAAAAATCGATGGAAGACAGGCTGTATAAATTATTTGGCGATCAGCGGCGCACAAATGCAAACCAATACCAAAATCGGCAGCCGCAATATAACCAAAATCGCAACCGATATGCTGGTTTTGGCGGTCGAAAACCATTGCAATCGGGCACATCTGCATTGAAAAATTCACCCTTGGTGCAGGACATGCACAAGGTGCAATCGCCACGTGAAATTGTATTATTGATGACCTTGATTCATCACCCTTGGTTGGTTGGCGCGTTTTTTGATGACATTTCGAAAATGAAATTTTTATCAACGGAGCTTGACTCTATATATAAAGTTATTTTAGATGTGACTTCTACAGACCCTGATCTTGACAGCCACAGCCTTCGAACCCATATGAAAACTATAGGGTTAGGCCAAACTTTAGAACGTTTAGACAGGTCTATTACTTTACGGAATTTTGGGTTTTTAATGCCCGAAGCTGAGCAGCAAGATGTGATTGATGGGTGGAGCGATTTATACCGTCAATACCGCGGTAACGCTATGAATAGTGACGTTGCGACCGCTGCTATTGCTTTGGGTGATGATACCGAAGAACAGAATTTTGTGAGGCTGCAAGGAATTAAAGCACAGAGAGAGCGCATGTTGCGCAATGACGATAATTAGAGTTTAAGAAGTGGCGTTAAAAGTAAAAACTGTGGTTTTGGTTAAGCAAAGTTTAACTAGATTTTCCCTATAATTGATAAGGAATGATTCGGCTAATAATAATTTTGACCGAGTTATACACAGTTACCCACGAGCTTTTGCTCATAATCTGGACGGAGAATTGCTGAATGGCAAGCAAGTCGACGGAAGCTACAGCTGATAATGTAGCCGACACTGCACCTGTAATTGATGCAGAACAAGCTGTAAAATTGATGATAAAGACCGCAAAAAAACGCGGTTTTGTGACTTATGATGAAATAAATGAAATTATGCCTGCGGGCGAATTTTCATCTGATAAAATTGAAGACGTTTTATCGATGATTTCGGAAATGGGCATCAATGTAATCGAGAGTGAAGACGAGCTTGAGAGCGGAAGCTCTGATGCTGCTTTGCCCGCCGAAGTGAAAACCGGCGCGATTGTTAAAAAAGAAACCAAAAGCACCGCTGGCGATAGAACGGATGACCCCGTGCGCATGTATTTGCGTGAAATGGGCACTGTTGAATTGCTATCGCGTGAGGGCGAAATTGCTATAGCCAAGCGAATTGAAGCTGGCCGCGAAGCGATGATAGCCGGGCTGTGCGAAAGCCCGCTTACGTTTCAGGCGATTATTATTTGGCGCGATGAGCTGATAGAAGAGCGCATATTATTGCGTGATATTATTGATTTGGAAACGACATTTGCTGGCCCTGAGGGCAAAAAGGTACCAAATGCCGAAGACGAGAAAGCCAAAGCAGAAAAAGCCAAGGCAGAGGCTAAGGCTAAGGCCGAACGACAGTTAAACGACGAAACGGCATCGGATGACGATGACGATGACGATGATGATGATGATGAAGAAGATGATGACGAAAACAACATGTCATTGGCGGCAATGGAAGCCGAAATTCGGCCGAAAGTTATGGAAATTTTTGACAAAATTTCTGGTGATTATATTGAATTGCGCGATGCACAAGAGACGATTAACCGCCTGAACAGTGCCAGTGAAAAAATACCCAAGAAAATTCAAGCCCAATATGATGACTATAAGCAAAGAGTGATTGATGAAGTGAAAAGCCTTTCGCTTAACAATAACCGTATTGAAGCTTTGGTCGAACATTTATACAACATAAACAAACGCTTAATGAGCCTTGAAGGTAAATTAATGCGCACCGCAACTGGCCATGGCATTAAACGTGAGAGCTTTTTAAAGCAGCATCATGGCAATGAATTGGAACTTGGTTGGGCCGAACGTGTTGGCAAAATGAAAGAAAAAGGCTGGGCAAAATTTGTTGAAATCGATGGTGCATTGATTGAACAAGTGCGTAGTGATGTGCAAAATTTGGCTAGTGAAACTGGCCTAGATATTGGTGATTATAGACGTGTTGCGCAGCGGGTGCAAAAAGGTGAACGTGAAGCCGGCAAAGCCAAAAAAGAAATGGTCGAAGCCAATTTACGCTTGGTTATATCTATCGCCAAAAAATACACCAACCGCGGTTTGCAATTCTTGGATTTGATTCAAGAAGGTAATATTGGGTTGATGAAAGCGGTTGATAAATTTGAATATCGCCGTGGTTATAAATTCTCGACCTATGCAACATGGTGGATTAGACAAGCCATTACCCGCTCGATTGCTGACCAAGCACGCACCATCCGCATACCTGTGCATATGATTGAAACCATTAACAAAATTGTGCGTACTGGCCGCCAAATGCTGCATGAAATTGGCCGCGAAGCAACGCCTGAAGAATTGGCCGTTAAGCTATCTATGCCGATTGAAAAAGTGCGCAAAGTGATGAAAATTGCCAAAGAGCCGATTAGCTTGGAAACCCCTGTGGGTGACGAAGAAGATAGTAGCTTGGGTGATTTTATTGAAGATAAAAATGCTATCTTGCCGATTGAATCGGCTATCCATGCCAATTTGCGCGAAACTACAACGAGGGTTCTGGCATCACTAACCCCGCGTGAGGAACGTGTATTGCGGATGCGATTTGGTATTGGTATGAACACTGACCATACACTGGAAGAGGTCGGGCAACAATTTAGCGTGACCCGTGAGCGCATTCGGCAAATTGAAGCCAAAGCGTTGCGGAAATTAAAACATCCGAGCCGCTCGCGTAAATTGCGCAGTTTCTTAGACAGTTAAAATTAGATGAGGCGCTTAGTGAGCGCCTCTTTTTTTGCCTTAATGGAGACTTAATATGAAAATGAATCAGGTGACAATTTCGGCTTTGAATGTGATGGAGTCGGCTGAATTTTATGTAAAGCTTGGCTGCAAAATGGTGGTAGAGGGCGATGAATATGCGCGGCTATTGGCACCAGATGGTGGCTCGACCTTCTCATTATCTAAAGCCAGTGAAATTGCCGATGCTTCGGTTTGCCATTTGTATTTTGAACTAGAAACCGTTCAAGCCTTAGATGAAAAAGTTGCCGAATTGCGGAGTAAAAACTTTGCTGAATTTACCGATCCAGTAGACAAGAATTGGCTGTGGCGAGAATCGCACGTGGTTGACCCGAGTGGGTTTACAGTTATTTTATACCATGCGGGCGGCAATAGATTATCGCCGCCTTGGGGTGTGCTGGATAAATCTACAGCCGAAGACTAGTGAATTAACTTATTGATTGATAACCCAAACGATATTTACATTTGAGGTTATGGCTTGTTCGCCGGCCTCGATGGGGGTGGATTTTGCCATGCTGTCCATCATCATCGCGCCTTGGGGCATAAAAGCTTCGGCGCGGGGTGTGCTGCGTGAGCTGCCTTCGGTAATGCTGACAATATTACCTAGCTCAAAACCCAAGGTAGTGGCATAAATTTGTGCACGGCGCAATGCGTCTTTGGCGGCTAGTGCCCGGGCTTGATCTTGCAGGGGTTGCGGGTTGGCAACAGCGAAGCGGATGTTGTCTATGCGGTTTGAGCCTGATGTGACGACTTGGTCGAGTATATCGCCAAGGCCATCTAAATCGCGGATGGTGATGTTAAGGGTGTTGAAAGTTTCGTAACCAATAATTTTTGGCAATTGGCCGTTATTTTGTGACCTGTCATAACGCGGGTTGATGGAAAAGTTCGAAGTTTGGATGTCGCTATTTTCGACCTGAGCGAAGCTGAGTAAATCGACAATGTTATTCATCGCCAGATTATTTTTATCCAACGCTTCGCGCGCGGTTTTGGCTTGGTTGCTAACGCCGATGTTAATATAGGCGATGTCTGGCGCGGTGATGACCACGCCAGTGCCTTGAATTGAAATGCGATTGACGACGGTGTGGCTTGCAGCAGAAGCTTTGTTAGCCGCCAACCCGAAAATGGCAGAAATAGAAAACAGGGTGATAAGTGTAATTTTTGGTACTAATTTCATGTTTTATCCTCTTTGGTTGGCCTGAAAGTAAAGGGTTGGCCCGAACGTAAAGCCGAAATTAGACGATTTAATGGTCGGGCAAGTAAAAATTGTGATTTAAACGTCATTGTGAATTTACAGCTTGGTTTTTATCCTTTATACAAATCAAATTCCTCTTTGGAGGGCCTGTAGCTCAGTTGGTTAGAGCTATCCGCTCATAACGGATCGGTCGTAGGTTCAAGTCCTACCGGGCCCACCAGTTTTCAGAAATATATATGTGGCTGTGATGCCCTGTCATCGGCGTATAATTGCAGTTTTTTGGCGTTTATTGATGGGCGGCAATCCATTCGGCTTGCATTTTTTGGGCTTGTGCCAGGCTTTCGGCGGATAAATTGCCCGCAGCAGCGGTTTTAAATTTTTCGGCATTATTTACATTCTGCGCTGCGGCGAGGCTGAAATACATATGCGCCAACAAATAGTCTTTTTCGACACTTTCGCCATTATAGTACATGATTGCCAATTTTTGTTGGGCTAGGCCAATGCCTTGGTCGGCCGCGGCTTTGTATAATTTGGCGGCTTGAGCTAGATTTTTTTCGACTCCATTGGTGCCATTATAATAGAGGCGGGCTAGGTTGGCTTGGGCGGGGGCAAAGCCTTCGTCGGCTGCTGCCGCGTACCAAGCGACGGCTAATGACATATCTTGAGGCAGACCTGTGCCAGTTTCGTAATAATTGGCCAAGTTAAACTGGGCTTTTAGGTCGCCTTGTTCGGCGGCTTTGGCAAACCATTCGGCCGATTGAGTTAAATCTTGCTCAATAATAACCCCTTGGTCGTAATAGACTCCGAGCGCATATTGTGAGTGCGCATGGCCTTGCAGCGCGGCTTTTAAATACCAGCCGTAGGAAAGTTGCGGGTCGGCAGCCACGCCTTCGCCTAGCTCATACATATTGCCCAAATAGCCCTGGGCATCGACGCTGCCTTTTTGCGCCAATTGTTCAAACCAATAAAAAGCCGCTGCGTAATCTAATTCAGTGCCCTGGCCTTCATATAGCAATTCGGCTAAATATTGTTGGGCTTGCTCGTCGCCATCTTTAGCAGATTGTAAATATTCGGCATAGGCGGTTTCAAAATCGCCAGCGACATAGGCAATATTGCCGGCATTTAGATCGGCCAATGTTGGCACTGTTAAGGCCACAGCCAGTATAAATTGCGTGGTTAGTTTTTTTAAAATATGAGCCATTATGAGTACCCCAAAATCAAAACTGCTAGATTTTTGCTATGAATATACCAGCAGCATAGGGATAAAATTAATTTATGACCAGTTTAAAGTGGGTGATGTCTTGTGGCTCATCTTTTGCATCACCACTGTTTGCTTGGGTTTTGTCGATGATGAAATGGTTATTGGTCAAAACCCGAAGTGAAGCTATATGGTTATTTTTTGCGCGGGCGACAAGCTGGATGAGTTGATGATCGGTTTTGGCTAAGTGAATTATGTTTGTCACTAGTTTTGTCGCAAGGCCTTTGCCGGTAGAATTTTCGGCCAGTCGATAGCCAAGTTCGGCAGTGCCGTTTTGAACGTTGACCAAATTTAAACGGCCAATGATTTCATCGTCTTGATAGGCTAAATATAAGTAGCATTGGCCGCTGTCTTGCTCTGCCACCAAATTTTTAATAATTTTGCGCAGGCTTCCCAACTGGAAATAACCTGGCGGCCGTGGTGGCACATATTGTTCGAAAAATTCTCTATTTTCGGTTTCGAAATTTAATATGGCTTGGCATTGATCTACCGATAATAGTTTGAATTGCATTACATAGCCTAATTTGGTTTAATGGCAGCATAGACAAAATTGTATGCTGTTCAATGTAGAAATTGGGACTATTTAATGGGAATGATTTGATGACAATTGCAAAAGGTGGATGTTTGTGCGGGAAATTGCGTTATGCGGTTAAAGGCCAGCCACAACGACTGACATATTGCTATTGTAAATATTGCCAGCGTGCCACCGGTGGCGGCAATTTGGTTTCGCCAGTATTTGACAGTGCAAATGTAGAAATTACCCACGGCAAAGCCAAGATTTACGAACATCGGTCTGAAGGCAGCGGCAAACTTATGTATGTGCATTTTTGCGACCAATGTGGCACCAAGATATTGCATACATATGAGCGATTTGCCGATGTAACTGGCCTATATGGCGGCACATTTGATGACCCCAATTGGTTTGACCGCAACCCAGAGACCACTAAATATATATATTTGGGTGTGGCGCAGAATAATACGGTTATACCGGCTGGGTTCCCTACATTTGACGAACATGCAAGCAATATTGACGGCAGTTTAAACCAGACAAAAGTGTTTGATGTTCATACGTTATTAGACTGACATAAGCTGTTGGTGGCGGTCTAGGTAAGCGCCTCGATATAGCTTTTGACGCTATTTTGCACGATGATGTCGGCATGTTCTGCTATATTGGACTTAAATGCGCCGTAGAGCCGGTCATATTTATAGGGTTTGATGGTCTGGCCGATATGTGCGACTTTGCGGGTTGGCAAAGGTATGCGCTTGGGGAAGCTGTGCATAAAAGTTACATCTCTGGCTAGCGGCACAGCGTTTGGGCAGATGGTATCGGCACCAAATAACACGTTTTTGCCATCGGCCGCGTTTGCCCAGTGCAGCACCGAGCTGCCATCAAAATGGCCGCCAGGGTTAATGACAGTTAAATCATCCTCGAGGCGCAAGCTATCGCCTTGCCAGAATAATATATTGTCGGCATCATCTTGCACCCAATGCCTGTCATTATGGTGGATATATATGGGGATGTTGCCGAAAACCGCGCTCCAACAGACCATGTTAGAATAAAAATGTGGATGTGAGATGATGATGGCTTTCAAGCCACCTTTGGCCATTATTTTATCGACCCATTGATCGCTGACCAATGGCACGCAATCCCACAAATAATTGCCATTTTTGGTTTCGATAAAATAGGCATCTTGGCCGATGCCAACTTCCAAACTGGTTGGCAAGCGGTGGACATTTTGCTCCATCATGGTCCAATCCGCCTGATGTTTATTATAATGTTCGGGCAAGATGACCCATTGCTGGCCTGATGGGGGAACGGATTGTCGGTCATCATCGCAAATGGGGCAATGAGTTGGCAATGCGTGAGTGCTTGAATGTTGCACCCCGCAGGCTTTACAGGTGTATTTGGTCATCTTGCTAACTTTCATAATATGGTTTAGGCGGCTTTTGGGTCTTTGGCTTTGGTGTTGATGGCATCATCGCCTTTTTGCCAATTGCAGGCGCATAATTCGTCTGTTTGTAGCGCATCTAATACACGCAGTACTTCATCTGGGTTGCGGCCGACATTGCCATCATTGACCATGACAAAGCGAATGATGCCTTGCGGGTCGACAATATAGGTGGCGCGTTGTGCCACGCCGTCATCGCCTAGAATGCCCAATGCAGAGGTTAGTTCTCGTTTCACATCGGATAACATCGGGAAGGGCAGGTCGCGCAATTCGGCCTGATGTTTGCGCCACGCCCAATGGACATGTTCGCTATCGGTGCTGGCGGTCAGCACTTGGGTATCGCGCAAGGCGAAATCTTCATTCAACGCGCCAAAGGCGGCAATTTCGGTCGGGCAGACAAAGGTAAAATCTTTAGGGTAAAAGAAGATGATTTGCCATTTGCCAGCATAGGTTTGCTGGTTAATGTTGATGAATACATTGTCTATTGTGATGTCATCCAACGGCAGTGCAGCCACCGCTGTTAGATTGTAATCGGGGAATTTTTGGCCTAGAGCTAACATTTTTGTCTCCTGTTTAAATGATGAATTTATTATAGGTGGAAAAAATGTATAAGAAAAATATATTGTTTTTATTATAATAATAACTTATGCTTATGATATGAATTTACGCGAATTAGAATATCTGGTGGCGGTGGCGCAGTTTAAACATTTTGGCAAAGCCGCGACCTATTGCCATGTTAGCCAACCTGCGCTTAGCATGCAGCTTAAAAAACTAGAGCAAGAGCTTGGGGTGTTATTGTTTGAGCGCAACAATAAGCAAGTGTTAATTACCAAAATTGGCACCCAAATTACCATGCGGGCGCGGTTGATATTGCAACAATCGGCAGATTTAAAACAATTTGCCAAGGGCGAGGGCGATGTTTTTAGCGGCGAGCTGAGATTAGGCGCATTCCCGACTTTGGCGCCGTATTATTTACCCAAAATAGTTCCAAAAATTGCGCTGAAATTTCCGAAACTTAAACTGTTATTGGTCGAGGAAAAAACCGATATCCTGATTAAACAGCTACAAAAAGGTGAACTTGATTGCGCCTTTATGGCGCTGCCGGTGGTTGTTGAAAATTTGGACTATCAGCATTTATTTGACGATGAGTTTTATCTGGCGGTGGCCAACACTCACAAATTGGCCGGACAGACAGAAATTAACCTAGCTGAGCTTAACCACAAGAACTTGTTATTGTTAGAAGACGGGCATTGCATGCGCCAAAATGCGTTGGATATTTGCCAATTATCGGGCGCCAATGAGCAGCAAGAATTTAGGGCGACCAGCCTCGAAACTTTGCGCCAAATGGTGCGGGTTGGCGGCGGCATTACGCTGATGCCAAAACTTGCGATGCAAAAAAATGACGGCTTGCACTATATTAAATTTAGCCATAACCCACCGGTGCGGCGTATCGCCTTGGTGTGGCGCAAAACCACACATAAACGTCAATTGTTTGAAAAGCTTATCAAATTATTTATCGAATGAAGCCGCTTGTTTTGATAACCAATGGTGGAATTTTTGCACCACGGGTTTGAAGTGACTAAATTTGGACTGAATTAGATAATAATTATATTCGGTTTTTTGCCATCCACCAAATATATTGACCAAGCGGCGTTGGCTGACGAGGTCTTTCACATAGGCATAATGGCCTAAATATATGCCTTGGCCATTGAGTGCGGCGGCGATGTTTAAATTGCCATCACTAAATGATTGGAAGCTGAGGGCATTTATTTGTTGTTGCGTAAAGCCGTGGGTTTTAAGCCAATGTTCATAGGTGTTTTCGAAATGATTGGCCATGCCGACACTTTTGAATAAAGTGAAGTTTTTTAAATCTTGAGGGCTGTGGATTTGGGCAGCAATTTCGGGGGTGGCGACGGGCGCGACTTTGTCGCCAAACAGTATTTTACCCGCATATTTTTTATAAGCACCCAAGCCAAACCGTATGCCAATGTCTATATTCTCGTTTTCCAAATCTTGCAAATTTAGATTGGTGATGATCTCAAATTGGACATCTGGTTGAATTTCGGTAAATAATGGCAAGCGTGGCAATAGCCAATGGGTGGCGAAAGACGCAAATGTGGTGATGCGAATGACATTATGCGCGTTGTGTTTTTGTACATTTTCGGTGGCTTTGTGCAACAGGCCGAATGCCTCATTCACATAGTTAAAATAGGTTTGACCATTGGCCGTGATGCTGATTAAATTTGCCTTGCGGGTGAAAAATTGAGTGGCTAAATGCGCCTCTAATTTGGCCAATTGTTGGCTGATGGCCGAGGCCGATACGCCCAGCTCTTTAGCGGCATTGGCTATATTGCCGTGTCTGGCCGTGGCTTCAAATGCGCGCAAGCTGTTGAGCGGCGGTAGAGAGTGATGAGTCATGGGTCTGCCATTAGTTAAACTAATGCTATATTATAATTTCTAAATTTATTTGGCTAGCTTTTTTTTGTAAAGTCGCCAAAATGAAACTTGGAGATGAAATGATGAATGATAAATTAAAAACTGGTCTGGTGGAAATGATACTGGCCATGGTGCTTTCGGGCTTTATTGGCTTATTTGTATTTGAAAGTGGACAAGACCCATACACTGTGGTGTTTTTTAGGTGTGTATTGGGCGCAGTGTTTTTGGGGCTATATTGTTGGTGGCGTGGCTTATTAACCGCAAAAACTCTGCTTAATAAATCTATGCTATATGTGTTGTTTGGCAGCGCGGCTTTGGTGGCGAATTGGATATTTTTATTCACATCATTTAGCTATGCGTCTATCTCGGTCAGCACCGTCACCTACCATTTTCAGCCGTTTTTTTTGCTGATCCTAAATGCGGTTATATTTAGAGAGCGGTTAAAATTAGGCAAAGCTGTGTGGATGATATTGGCATTTATTGGTTTGTTGCTCATCGTTGAGCTGGATATCAGCCAGATAAGCCTATCTAACGATGAATTCATTGGTATGTTGATGGCTTTGGCGGCGGGTTTTTTATATGCCGTGGCAACTTTAGTGGTTAAAAAAGTTAAAAATCTGAAGTCTGAATTGGTGGCATTTGTGCAAATTAGCATGGGGGTATTGTATTTATGGCCATTTGTTGAATTTGGCAATTTGGACATTAATAGCTATCAGTGGATGCACATTTTGGCATTAGGTTTTTTAAATACCTTTGTTATGTATATCATCATGTACCGCGCGTTTGCCAAGCTAGATGTGTCGATAATCTCGGTTTTGGTATTTATTTACCCAGTGGTGGCTATCATGGTCGATTATGTATTTTATGCGCAAAATCTATCTTTAACTCAAATTGGTGGCATTATATTGGTGCTTTTGGCAGCGTTGC
Source organism: Hyphomicrobiales bacterium (assembly GCA_013214705.1). Taxonomy (GTDB): domain Bacteria; phylum Pseudomonadota; class Alphaproteobacteria; order Rhizobiales; family OSC116; genus OCS116. The sequence continues at coordinate 384,895 of JABSRZ010000004.1, read as the reverse complement.
TGGTGAATGTTGGCGACAAGATTCTAAACAGATTCACTAGCCAAACCAAGCCGACTCAGCTATCAGATAAGTAACCATAAAAGAGGTATCTGTGGCAAAATTATATTTCAGTTTTAGCGCGATGAATGCGGGTAAATCGACCACTTTATTGCAAGCGGCACATAATTACCGTGAGCGCGGGATGGAAGTGATTTTATACACTGCGGCATTTGATGACCGTGCCGGAGTGGGCAAAATAGCCTCACGCATTGGGCTTGATAGCGAAGCCAAAACCTATGATGCTGATAGCGATTTATTTGCTGAGATTAAAGCCCAAAATGCGCAAGAAAAAATTGATTGCATATTAATTGACGAGGCGCAATTTTTAACCGAAGCGCAAGTTTGGCAAGTGGCCGAGGTGGCAGACACACAAAAAATACCGGTTATGTGTTATGGTTTGCGCACGGATTTTCAGGGTAAGTTATTTCCCGGTAGTGCAGCTTTGCTGGCTATTGCCGACAATTTACGCGAAATTAAAACCATATGTTGGTGTGGACGCAAGGCCTCTATGGTGTTGCGGTTGGACGCCAATGGCGCGCCGATTGTCGAAGGCGAACAAGTGGTGATAGGCGGGCAAGAATCCTACGAATCGGTTTGTAGGCGACATTGGACAGAGAAGAGACCATCTAAGGAGTATAAAACATGACAAAAAGACTGATCTCGACTGGCTCACCGATGGAAAAACAGGCTGGCTATAGCCGCGCTGTTGTGCAAGGTGATTGGGTTTTTGTGGCTGGCACAACTGGTTTTGATTATGCAGACATGACCATGCCCGAAAGCCTGGAGGCGCAAATTCGCAATTGTTTCAAAACCATTATCGAAACCTTAGAAGCCGCCGATGCCAAGCTATCTGACGTTGTGCGGGTTAATTATGTGACCACAAAACAAGAATATGTAAATGAATGTTTTGAGATATTTGGCGAATATTTTGGCGACATAAGACCTGCGGCGATGATAATTATTGCCGGTTTAGCCACCGATGACATGAAGATTGAAATAGAAGTGACGGCCTTTAAAGGCTAATCGGATTGCAACCTATTCGAATTGCCCGCAGCTTTGCCAGTTATTAGCTCGGCGCGCGCTTGGCGGATGATTTGGTAAGAACTAGATAAAAATAAACTGCTCATCAGCCCAGCCACCAACAGATCGGGCAGGGCAGAGCTGGTATAATACACCGCGCCAGCGGCCAGCATGACCATTATGTTGCCAATGGCATCATTACGCGAGCACAGCCACACGCTGCGTATATTGGCATCGCCATCTTTGAACCTATACAGAATCAGCACGCTCAGCAGGTTTGCGGCCAACGCCATAAGGGCGATGATGCCCATGGTGGTATATTCTGGCACTTGTAATATAAACAGGTTGTAAATTGTGCTGGCCAATACAAACAAGCCCATGAGGCTTAAACTTAGGCCTTTGGCCAATGCGGTTTTGGCGCGTATGGCCAGCGGCATGCCAATGACTAATATGGATATGCCATAGGTGGCGGCATCGGCCAAAAAATCCATCGCGTCGGCAAATAAAGCCAAGCTATGCGCCATCTGCCCGCCCCAAATTTCGACCACAAACATGCCAGCATTTAGCAAGATTACCGCCCAAATGGCGCGTTTATAAGCTTGGCTTTGGCCATCAAATACCACGTCATGTCCACATTTTGCACTCATATTTTATTCCGGTTCAGCTGTAGAATTTCAATTTATCTAAGTGTAATGGCTATAGCGACTATAGGGGCAAGGGTTAAATAAAAAATAAATTCGCTTGCATGGTTAAACGCTCTGCCGCTAAATATAGCCATGGAAATTAACGACTTTAGCATTGGCCAATTGGCAAAATTGGCCCACACAAATGTACAAACCATACGGTTTTATGAGCATAAGCAATTGCTAGATATACCCTTGCGCACTGAAGCTGGGCAACGGCGCTATAACGTTGATTCGTTAAACAAATTAAAATTTATTCGCCATGGGCGAGAGATGGGATTTTGTTTAGATGATATTAAGGAGTTGCTATTATTGTCTAGCACGAGGGGACAAACTTGTGAGCAGATAGATGCCATCGCAAATGCGCATTTACTACGCATCAACAGCCGCATTAAACGGCTACAAAGTCTGCAAACAGAACTTTCCCGCATGATTAAATCTTGTCAACATGGTGAAGTGGCGAATTGCCGCGTTATCGAAGTGTTGGATGACCATAAACATTGCGGCAAAGACCATGGTGAAATAGAGAAAATATAGTGGATTAACAAACCAGTATAAGACTTTGAATTAATTAGCCCTCTTAAGATAAACCGGTGCTGTGCGCTTAATTTTGGTGCAGGTAGAGGCTTGACTCAAAACATCAGCTTATTGGCATAAGATTCTGATTTGAATCTAACTTTGGCGCTAATGCTTATTTGCGAGTTTTACCTAGCTTTAGACGCTATAAGCGCCAAACAGATATGTCGGTTAATAAAATTAACCCGCTTGATTCAACGCCTTAACTATTTAATGCAAAATTTTGAATCGATTCGCCTTTCACCACCAGGGTGATGCTGTTATTGGCAACGCTGTGCCATTTATTGTCTTTTTCTGACGGCTCGGATGCGAAGCACACGCCCTTGTCGCATTGCTTTTGAAACAGGCTTGGCGCGGCGCGGCCTTTGGAGGCATATCTTATCAGCACCAATTTATCTTGTTTATACATGGCCGCCGTGAGCACTAATGGTTTTTGGATATTTTTATTGGCCCCAATAAGTTCGATAAACTCTATATATTTTTGGGTGGCGGCCACTGGGTCGGCATCAAAGCCATGATCTAACAAGCCTAAAAATATAACTTCGCTATCGGTTTGGCCATGCTTGGCGGCAAACAAAGGGTCTGGCAAGGCGTTTTCTACCTGTCGCTGAATTTTATGATATTCATTTATTTGGCCATTATGGGCAAATACCCAACCCGCATGTTTAAACGGGTGGCAATTTAACCGCGATACCGGCGCTGAAGTTGTGGCTCTGACATGGGCAATAAAGGTTGGCGACTTGATGTTATAGGCAATATTTTCGAGGTTTGAGCAGCCCCAAGCTGGCAATATGTCTTTAAACACCACAGAATCTTGCCGGTCACTTTGCCACGAAAGCCCATAGCCATCGGCATTGATTGACATTTTGCCCTTGGTGGCGTGGTGGCTTTGCTCGATGAGCGAATGTTCAGGCTCGAAAATATGATCTGATAGAAAAATTGGTTCACCTTGATAGGCAAATAGTCGACACATAATGAACTCGTCACATTAATTGGGGCGGCTTATGACACAATATCGTCACAATCATTTCACGATTTGACCCCATTTGAAGCAAATAGCTGCCTTATTCTTATATCATATTGCAATCAACACAACAAATAACAGCAGTTATAAAACAAAATTAACGGAATGATATAATGAGCCGCATTGATAAAAACCCAATAAGCCTAATGTTAAAAACAACCCCTGCCAGTTTGGTTATTATTGGGGCGTTTATTTTTGGCTTGGTGATTTTGGCTGGCTTGTTATTTATCTCTAGCTCACCATCGATATTGTGGTTAGAAAATGTATATTTGCCCAACATCATGCCGATATTAATGGCCATTATGGGCTTTTTAGCCATAGGATATTTGATTGTAAGCGTTGTTTCTAGCCGCTTCATTCAATCTTTAACCGTTAAGAAAACAGATTACAGCCATTTAGAATATTAAAACCGAAAACTCTCTCAGCATTTATGCCACTCCGAATTGATAAGCGGGGTGGCTTTTTTGCGTTTGCAACCATCAATTTCGTTGCAACCTTATCAAATTAATTTATTTGACATTATTTGCAGCGGCTGTGTTAATGGCAAAAACACAGGATTTGGTTATGGAATTATCGGTTTATCTGACGTTTATATTGGCTTGCACCATTCTCATTATTTTGCCCGGCCCGACCGTGGCGGTGGTGATAGCCAATAGTTTAAAACATGGCACAAAAATAGGCATGGTGACGGTGGCCGGTGGCATGGTGGCCATGGCCATTTTGCTGGTTTTTGTGACCTTGGGTTTAAGCGCAATATTGGAAAATCTTGGGCAGACACTTACCTATATAAAATGGGCGGGAGTGGTGTATTTAATATATATAGGCTATAAAACTTGGACGGCAAAAACTTCACAATTGAGCGGCGTGAAGGCGCAAGCGCCTAACCCCAAAAAAATATTTATGCGTGGTTTTATCGTTTCGATTAGCAACCCGAAATCACTGGTGTTTTTTGGCGCGTTTTTTCCGCAGTTTTTAAACCCAGAAGGCAATATAACCGCCCAATTGGCACTTATGTCGATAAGCTTTTTTACCATTGCGTTGGTTTTGGACAGCGCGTGGACGCTGATGGTGAATATAGCTAAGAATTTTCTGTTGAAATCGGAGACGATTATTAACCGCGTTTCGGGCAGTTTTTTAATGTTAGGTGGAAGTTTATTAGCCATTATAAAAGAAAAATAGATTGAAAAATTAGTGACTTGAAGCTAAAATTAAGACATCGGTTCTGATTGGTGAGGGGTAATATGCACAAAGTCAAATTCTCTAACTTACTAGAAGGTTATGCGAATTTTCGCAAAGAAATATACCCCAAACACGAAAAATTATTCAAAGAATTGGTCGAAAAAGGCCAAAGCCCTGAAATTATGATGATTTCTTGTTGCGATAGCCGGGTTAACAGTACGCAGATATTTTCGGCCAAGGCCGGTGATATGTTTGTGTTACGCAATGTTGGCAATTTGGTGCCGCCCTATGAGTTAGATGGTGGCCACCACGGCACCAGCGCGGCCATTGAATATGCGGTTACCGAATTAAATGTAAAACTGATTATTGTGATGGGCCACAGCTATTGCGGTGGTATAAAAGCCGCTTACGAAAACACCGATGCTTTCGCCGAGCTAGACCCCACTACTGGCCGCGGCTTTACCCGCCAATGGATGAGCATGATTCAAGAAATTAGTGATGACATTCACACCCATCACCATGTCCTATCTGAGCGCGAGCAATTAAAACGACTAGAGCAACAAAATGTTTTGTTAAGCCTAAAAAACCTACGCAGTTTTAAATTTGTCCAAGACGCTCTGGACAGCGGCGAGCTAGAAATGGTCGGCTCATGGTTTGATTTAGATCTGGGCATTGTGCTGATCGGCAATGAAGAGACTGGGGAGTTTCATCGCCTCAAATCCACTTGATCGGGTCATTTTCGTCGTTCTTCGTCGTTGAGCCTTTCGCATGGACTATTCGTCCATTGGCTCAAGGCTCGCCTAGAATATCTTTGAAAATCTTCCATCTTTTTATGTAATTGGGTATTTGTGACTAGAAAAACCAAATTTGATATAAAATCTAGCCTGATGATATTGGTATTTTGTTTGGCGTGGGCATCGGCTTTTGCCACGGCAAAATACGGCCTGCAATTTTGGCCGCCATTTTGGTTTTTGGCCACGCGGTTTTTACTCACCGCTTTATTCTTTTTGGCTTTATGCGCTTTGTTTGGCCGCCTTGCCAAGTTAAGCCGCAAACGCTTTGCCGGTTTGGTGGTTTTGGGCCTGCTTAACAATGTCGGTTATTTGGGGTTTGCTTGGTATAGTTTAAGCGTTGACGGCATACCCTCTGGCTTGGTGGCGACTATAATTAGCGCCAACCCGGTGCTGGTCACCTTGGCGCAATTTACATTGGTGGCCGCCAGTTTTAGCCAGCGTAAATTATTTGGCGTGGTGTTGGGTTTTGCTGGCGTGGCGTATATTTTGCAAAGCCGGGTGAGTGTCGAGGGCGTGCCATTATACATTATCGGCCTCTTATGTGTGGCGTTGTTAAGCTTTAGCGCCGCCACAATATTATTCAGTCGGTTAAATGGCAAAACAGATTTTTGGTTAAGCCTTAGTGTGCAAAATATGGCCGGGGCGGCGGCGTTGTATATTCCGGCTTTGCTGTTTGAAGATGTGCCGAAGGTTTGGTTTGAGCCGCAATTTGTGATGAGTATGTTTTATTTGGTGGTGGTTATCGGCCTAAGCTTTGTGCTGTGGTTTAAGTTGATCGAGACCAAAGGCATGGCCGAAGCTTCGAGCTTGCATTTCATCATGCCGCCATTGGGGCTGTTTTATGGCTGGCTGGCGTTTGATGAGAGCATTCCGCTGGGTGATTATATGGGTCTAGTGCCGATAATTTTGGGCATTTATTTGGTGACACATTCGCGCAATGCAGCGTAACAGCTTGCGGCTTGGGGCTTTATCAATTACAAATACTCAACTTATGATCAAACGAGGTGCGCATGGCTGCTTATCAATATATTTACACAATGGACAGACTGTCTAAATCATTCCCCGGTGGCAAGCAATTGTTTAAAGACATTCGCTTATCGTTTCTGCCCGGCGCACATATTGGTGTGGTTGGCGAGAACGGTAGTGGTAAATCGACCTTGTTAAAAATTATGGCCGGTATGGACACCGAAATTGGCGGCGAAGCTTGGGCAGCTGATGGGGTTAAAGTTGGTTATTTGGCACAAGAACCACAGCTTGATGAAACCAAATCGGTTATTGAAAATGTTATGGTAGGTGTGGCGGAAACCAAAAAATTACTCGATGATTTTAATGCTGTGGCGGCTAAAGTTGCCGAAGATTATACCGATGAGTTGATGGAAGAAATGAGCGTTCTGCAGGAGAAAATTGATGCGGTAGATGCTTGGAGTTTAGATTACCAAGTTGAAGTGGCTATGGAAGCCTTGCGTTGCCCACCAGCCGATGCACCAGTTGCTACATTGTCAGGCGGTGAAAAACGCCGGGTGGCGATTTGCGCTTTATTGCTATCGAAACCTGACTTATTATTGCTGGATGAGCCGACCAACCATCTGGACGCCGAAACCATTAGTTGGTTGCAGAATTATTTGGTCAATTATACCGGTACGATTGTTTGCGTCACCCATGATCGGTATTTCTTGGACAACATCACCGCATGGATATTGGAATTAGACCGCGGCGAAGGCATACCATATGAAGGCAATTACACCAATTGGCTAGAGCAAAAAGCCAAGCGCTTGGCGCAAGAAACCCGGGTGGATGAAAACCGCAAGAAAACCATTGAACGTGAGCTAGACTGGGTGCGTTCTAGCCCCAAAGCCCGCCAAGCTAAATCCAAAGCGCGGATATCGGCATTTAATGATTTGGTTGAGCAAAAAGATAGTGAAGCTTTGCGCACGGCGCAAATCGTTATACCCGCCTCCGAACGTTTGGGCGGCGTGGTGATTGAAGCTGAAGGGCTGAATAAAGCTTTTGGCGATAAATTGCTGATTGATAACCTAGATTTTAGACTGCCACCGGGCGGCATTGTCGGCATTATTGGCGCTAACGGTGCCGGTAAATCGACTTTATTTAAAATGATTTTGGAGCAAGAACAACCCGATGGCGGTAGCATTCGGGTGGGTGAAACCGTGCAACTTGGCTATGTGGACCAAAGCCGCGACTCGCTGGATGCCAACAAAACCGTGTGGGAAGAAATTTCTGAAGGCAATGACATTATCCAACTTGGTAAGTTCGAGCGCTCGAGCCGGGCTTATTGCAGTGCGTTTAATTTTAAGGGTGGTGACCAACAGAAAAAAGTTGGCATATTATCTGGCGGTGAGCGTAATCGGGTGCATTTGGCCAAAATGTTGAAAACCGGCGCAAACGTGTTGCTGCTTGACGAACCGACCAATGATTTGGACGTAGAAACCTTGCGCGCACTAGAAGATGCCTTGATGAATTTTGCCGGTTGTGCCGTGGTCATCACCCATGATAGATGGTTTCTAGACCGGGTAGCCACCCACATATTGGCCTTTGAAGGCAACAGCCATGTCGAATGGTTTGAAGGTAACTTTACCGACTATGAAGCCGACAAGAAACGCCGCCTAGGTGCAGCTGCAGATAGACCAACCCGCCTAAAATTCAAAAAATTCCATATTTAGGAGAGTTTTGGGTTGGTTTGACATACAGCTACATTGCCATATAATAGGTCATTAATACTGACTTAATTATGGTGGAGATGATATGCGCAAACAGCTTTTATTGATTGCTGAGGGATTTGAACGCCAGAGCCAATGGTGTGATGATTTAGGCTCGCCATTAACCGCCTATATATGTCGCCAAGCGGCGAAACATATAGGCGGCAATAAATTACTTGCTGATTTAATGTTGGAATTTGCCAATAATATGCGCGGTTCGGCGGCTGCATTGCGGTTTACGGGCGCTATACATAGCTTGGTTCTTAGGGGTAAAGCGCCAGATTTAAAGCCGTGGTATGAAGATGGAAACCAAGATTATACGCAATTATGGCCACAAATCGAACTGTTGATTCAAAGTCATATTGCCGAATTTAAACAATTTGTAATAGAAGCCCCACAAACCAACGAGGTGGCCAGAAGTGCAGTGTTGTTAGCTGCGTTTTCTGAAATTTCAAAACGGATAAAATTGCCAATATCGCTTTATGAATTGGGCGCGAGTGCCGGATTGAATTTATTATTTGCCGATTTTTATTATGAGATGAATGGGCAAAAATGGGGCGATAAAGCCTCGGGTGTAAACTTAAGCCCCAATTGGCTGGGCAAGGCTATAGATTTAGATTTTAAGTTAGACATTGCGCAACGATTTGGCTGTGATTTAAACCCGCTAGATGTCAATGACCCGAAAGATTTGTTAAGCCTGCGGGCTTATATTTGGCCTGACATGCCGGGGCGCAAACAGCGGTTTGAAGCGGCGGTTAAAATAGGCCGAAAAGTTGGATTAAAGGTGGATAAAGCGGATGCGGCCGCTTGGTTGAAAGATAAATTGCAACATTTACAGGCCAGGCATGGCCATGTTATTTACCACACAATTGCATGGCAATATTTTCCCGATTCGGTAAAAACCGAACTGACTGAAATGATAAATTTGGCGGGCGCGCAAGCGACAAAAAACTGCCCGTTGGTGCATTTGGCTTTTGAGTTTGACGCCCAAAAAGGTGCAGATTTGCATTTTAAAATTTGGGATGGCACCCAAGCTGAAGGTTTGGAAATTAAACTTGGCAATGCTCACCCGCATGGTGCCGAAATAGAATGGTTGATTTAAGCCCGGTTTGAGGCCTATTATCACTATAAATGTCATATTTAAAACATATTATCGCAACAATATTGGGCAACTAATATGTGTATATAAAATCAAAAAAATATATAAAGGAGGGCGTTATGAATTTAAATTTATTGAAAAAATCGGCCATTATCTTAACCGCAAGCGTGTCAATATTATCCATGCCAATGGCGGCGGAGGTGGCAAAATTTGATGCCCTAAATTATGTGCCAGATAACACCGCTATTTTTAGCGGCAATTTGGTGCCATTTTCACTAAAAACCTATCTAAATTTGAACCAAACCCTTTTTAATATACCCAAACCAGAAAACTTTGATGAGGTTTTTGAATATGGCAAGCGCATGCAAAAATTTGGTGCTTCCATCGCCAATGAATATTTTGAAACCATTGGCGACACCGACAAATTTATGCAGAGATTTGGTTTTGCCGATGACATTCGCATTTTATTCTACACTGTAGATTTTAGCCCAGTGTTAAAATATGAAGCCGCAAACCCGCAGGCGATTATCGATATTTTAGACCGAGCGGCTGAGAAAACTGGTTTTAAGGCGATTGACAAAATTTCGGCTGGTAAAAAATATAAATCATATAAGCCTGTGCAGGCCAGTGCGAATGCACCAGCTTTTGCGGTGGCGATAGACGATGGTTGGGTGACCATTACGCTTGAATATGAAACCACCGACAATAAGCATTTGGAAATAGCTTTAGGCGGCGCAAAACCCAACCAATCGTTTGGGCAAACCGACACATTGCAAAAGCTGAACGATAAATATGAGTTTGATAGCACCCAATTGCTGATCATAAACCATGAAGTGATTGTCGATAAAATTACCGGCACTAAGCCGATCGATTATATTACTCAAGAAGATTGGCAAGGCATGGCGGATATTCAGACGCCAGAATGTCGGGCGGAATATGCCTCGATCGCCGCCGCGTGGCCGCGCACCGTTGCGGGCAATAAGAGTTTCTCAATTTCTGAAAATAGTTACTCGAGCGACAGTCTTCTAATTATTGAAAGCACAAATCAAACCACCAACTCAAATTTGATGGATATGCGCGGTTATATTCCACATTCCATAAGTAATGTGGCCGATAAAATATTTAGCTTTGCGCTGGGTATAAATGTCGATAAATTGCCGACGGCGCTCATCAATATGTGGGCTGACGTTATGCAAACCAGCTATAAATGTGAGTCACTGATAGAAATGCAAACTAATTTGGCCGAGGCAAACCCGGCTATTCTGGGCGCGTTTACCGGCATGGCACAAGGCATTATGGGCATATCATTAGACGTGTATAAAGCCGATTTGGATGAGGCCAGCGCCCAACCGAAGCTAAAAACTTTAGATGCATTGTTAAGCCTAGCCGCGCAAAACCCAGCTGGGCAATTGGCGATGGCATCATTATTGGCACCTGGGTTAGCCTTGCTGGCGCTACCAGAAGATGGCACACCTGTGGATTTGAATGATTATATGATAGAGGCTGATGAATTAGGCGGCATAACAAAAATTGCGGCTGTTGGGCAACATCTGAATATATTCCAAGGTGAGACCGCGGCAAAAACCTCTGCTGGCATGAAAAATGAGTCGATAGACCCGAATGGCTTGTTTAGCTATTATTTCAACTATTCTAAATTCTATGACATCCTGCAAAAAGTGGCTGAATTGCAAAATGAACCCATTCCTGAGCAGATGCAATCGCTTGTGGGGGTCGATTTGGAAGTGGAAATGGGCATAGACTTTAGTGAAAATGGCATTGAATTTGCCGTAAAGCTAGATTTAAATAAATGATTTAGACAGACACAAAAACTTTGGAGGCGGGTGTTATGGACAAAGATGGATTTCAGTTAGACATTGCCGCAGCAGAAAAATACGAAACCAGCTTGGTGCCTGCAGTATTACGGCCTTTGGCACAGGCTGTGCTGGCAGAAATTTCTATTGCTGAGCATGATGTGATATTGGATGCCGCCTGCGGCACTGGTGTTGTGGCACGTGAAGTGCGGGTAAAGGTGGGCAGCAAGCCGCGCATTGTCGGGTTTGATTTGAACCAAGCGATGATTGAAACGGCAAATAGCCTACCTGACCCGCATGCTAAAAGTTGCATTTGGGAGGTCGCAGATGTGACAAATACCCATTATGACAATGAGGAATTTAGCCTTATTTTTTGCCAACAGGGTTTGCAATATTTTCCAGATAAGCCTGCATCATTAAAAGAAATGTATCGATTGCTGGCAAAAAACGGCAGATTTATTTTGACGGTGTGGAGTGAGTTAAGCCCGCTGATTGAGGCAATTGCCGCTTCGGTTAAGCAACATATTGGGCTTGAAGCTGAACAAAAGGCACTTTCGCCGTTTGCGTTTAGAGACGAAAAGATTATCGGGGCGCTGTTGGCTGAGCAAGATTATGCGCATATTAAATTGCGCTCGGTCGGGACATTGCGGGTTTTAAAAGCCTCGTCCGAAGCGGTGAAAAATTTAATTTTAAGCACGCCCGCAGGGATGATTTTGGCACAACAAAACCAGCAAATTGTAGCCAAAGTTGTTGAGGAGGTTTTTGACAAAATGCAACCGTTTAAACTGGCGGGAGAATTGATCATTCCGCAAAAATGCCATTTATTCATTGCCACAAAATAGTTATTGAGCAGCTATCTTTAAAATTTCAATCACTTTATCCATGTCATTTTCGTCATTATAATAATGTGGAGAGAAACGCAATTTTTCGGGTAATTTGCGTTTTTCACCATCCCATGGGGCGCTAGAATCACTTGCCAGAGCTAGGTATATTTTTTCTTCTTCCAAAAATGTAAGCATTTCTTTGGACGATTTATTTTCATGATAACAAGTGATAATGGAAGATTGTTGAGCGCCTAAATCGGCTATATGTATTTGCGGAATTTCGGCGATGGCGGCGCGTAATTTGGTGGCGACAATTTGGCCGCGTTTCCAAATTTTATGCATGCCAACGTCTAGCGCATAATCGCACGCGGCGTGCAACCCGGCGCGCAAGGTATAGGCGTTTTCCCATTGTTCAAAACGGCGGGCATCTTTGCGCAATTTATAATTATTAGCGCCATCTAATTCGGCACCAAAAAAGTCTAACACATTGGGTTGTATGGTTTCTAATTGTTTGCTGCTGACATACATAAAGCCATTGCCACGCGGGCCACGCAAAAATTTGCGGCTGGTGGTGGTGAGATAATCGCAGCCAATTTTTTTGACATTTATCGGGTATTGACCGACAGATTGGCAGGCATCTAACAGATATATTATATTATGTTTATTGGCAATTTTGCCAATTTGTTCGGCCGGTTGGATGAGGCCATTATTGGACGGCATGTGCGAGACGGCAATGAGCACGATGTTTTTACCTGCCGCGGTCAAATCGTCAATTTGGGCATCCATCGCTTGGCAGTCAATCTCGCCAAACTCATTATCGGGTATAATTTTCACATCGACATTGTAGAGTTTTTTGACATGCAGAAATGCCACCAAATTTGCGCCATATTCTAAGGTGCTGGATAAGATGATATCGCCTTTATTCCAGGTGAGGGCGAGCGAATAAAACACTTTTTGCCACGCGGTGGTGGCGCTTTCGACAATGGCAATTTCGCTTGGTTTGGCGTTTATTAACTTGGCGACCGAGGTGTATAATTCGACCTCTAATTCTTGCGTGTATTTGGCATGGGCATGATAGCCGCCCATGCGCGATTCTTCATCTAATATGAAGGCCATGCCATTATAAACTGGTTCAGGGCTGATGGCGGCGCCAGCGGCGTTCATATATACCATATCTGCTAGGGCGGGGGTGTCGGCTCTGATTTGTTCGATGTCCATGTTTTATCCGTAAATTTGTGAGATCAATCCATATAATATTGTGAAAAATACTGCAAATTCAAAATATTGATAGATAAATCTTTACTTTGCTTATTATTAGATATAAATATATCTTTATATGATTATTGAGGTTGAGATGGAACAAACATTAGCCGAGCTGAGAGCCATTGCTGAGGAAACACGTTTGCGCATTATCCTGTTGCTGGCGCGCGGCGAGCTAAACGTCAAAGACCTAACCAATATATTAGGCCAAAGTCAGCCCCGAGTCTCGCGGCATTTAAAATTATTATTAGACGCTAGCCTCATTAACCGCCACCGCGAGGGCAGCTGGGTTTATTTTCGGCTTTCCGAAAAAGCTAGAAACCAATCCTTTGTGGCTTCGGTCATCCAAAGTGTTGAAGCCACAGATAAGATATTAAAGCGAGATTTAACCCGTTTAGAAGCGGTCAAATTGGCGCGCAGTGAAGAGGCGGCGATATATTTTGCCTCCATCGCCGAAAATTGGGATAGTTTGCGCAATTTAAAAATATCTGAAGGCAAGGTCGAAACCGCGATTGGCGAAATATTGCCAGCTGAGTTGGGTGATTTGCTAGATTTGGGTACGGGCACTGGCCGCATGCTTGAGCTGTTTTCTAACCGCGCCACTCATAGCGTGGGTGTGGATATGAGCCACGAAATGCTATCTTATGCGCGGTTGAAAATTGAAAAAGCCGGGTTGACCAACAGCCAAGTTCGCCAAGGCGATATTTTTAATTTGCCGATGGAGAGCGAGCGGTTTGACACCGTTATCATTCACCAAGTGCTGCATTTTTTAGATGAGTCGCTGAGCGTATTAAAAGAAGCGGTGCGGGTTATGCGGCCAAAAGCCAAATTAATGGTGGCTGATTTGGCCAGCCATGGCCATGAAGATTTGCGCCAGACACATTCTCATCGGCGGTTGGGATATTCGACCGAACAAATGGTTGAATGGGGCGAATTGGCAGGGCTAAAACTTATCCAATCTAAAAATATTGAGCCAAGTGGGCGAATGCTTAACGAGGCTGATGGGCAATTGTCAGTCTCACTATGGTTGTTTGAACGAATTTAAGATTTGCTCTTAAGGGAATTTGAACCAATAAATTACCAATATATTAATATAAGGTTCTGATGTTTATCAGAAAAATACCATGAGTGACAAGTTAAACCTATCGTTTGAGTTTTTTCCACCGGCGAACGAGAAAATGCAAGAAAAATTATGGGTATGCGTGAAACGACTAGAGGAAATTAAACCGCGATTTGTATCGGTAACCTATGGTGCAGGCGGTTCTACGCGCGAGCGCACCCACAAAATTGTAACCCATTTGGCGCAAAATACCAGCATGATACCGGCCGCGCATTTAACCTGTGTTGATGCCAGCCGCGATGAAATTGACCAAATAGTGCAGAAATATTGGGATGATGGCGTGCGCCACATTGTGGCTTTGCGCGGCGACCCGCAAGCCGGCATTGGCGAAAAATACACCCCACGGGCTGACGGTTATGCCAATGCCGAAGCGCTGGTGCATGGCATTAAAAAAATTGGCGATTTTGAAATTAGCGTAGCAGCCTACCCCGAGCAGCACCCAGAAAGTGGCTCGTTAAAAGCCGATATGGATAATTTGAAAGCCAAAATTGATGCCGGGGCAAGCCAAGCCATCACCCAAATGTTTTTTGACAATGATTTATATTATAGATTTTTAGATGAATGCGAAAAAGCCAATATTAACGTGCCGATTATACCCGGCATTGCGCCAGTGATTAATTTTAAAGGCACTAAGAATTTTGCCAAAAAATGCGGCACGACCATACCTGCATGGTTAGACAAAAGATTTGCCGGTTTGGATGATGATGAAGACACCCGCCGTTTGGTTGCGGCCTCGGTGGTGGTGGAACAAGTGCGCGATTTGTATGCACATGGGGTGAGAGATTACCATATTTACACGATGAATAGAGCAGAGTTGACCTATGCAATTAGCCACCAACTCGAAAATATTGGTTAGGAAAATAAGATGAGCAAAGACTTAGCAAATCAACGCAACCAAGAGCTATATGCCCGAGCTAAACATGAAATCTTAGTTTTGGATGGGGCGATGGGCTCGTTAATTCAAGATTTGAAATTTACTGAAGAGCAATTTAGGGCCGAAAAATATGCCGATTGGCCGCAAGACATAAAAGGCAATAATGATATATTGTCGGTCACGCAGCCTGAGGCCATTAAACAATTGCATTTGCAATATTTGCAGGCCGGTGCGGATATATTAGAAACCAATACATTTTCGTCCACGACCATCGCCCAAGCCGATTATAAAATGCAAGATGAAGCTTATAATATTAATTTGCAAAGTGCCATTGTGGCGCAGCAAGCCTGTGCTGAGCATTTGGCCGCTACCGGCAAGCAATGTTATGTGGCCGGCACATTAGGCCCAACCAACAGAACGGCATCTATGTCGCCAGATGTGAACGACCCGGGGTTTAGAGCGGTAACATTTGATCAGTTGCGCATTGCCTATGGTGAGGCCACGCGCGCGCTGATTATCGGCGGTGTTGATTTAATTTTAGTTGAAACTATTTTTGACACTTTAAACGCCAAAGCGGCCTTATTTGCGGTCGAAGAGGTGTTTGAGGAAATTGGTTATCGGCTGCCAATTATGATTAGCGGCACCATTACCGACCTGTCTGGCCGCACATTATCTGGCCAAACGCCCGAAGCGTTTTATTATAGCATCAACCATGTGGAGCCATTTTCTGTCGGCTTAAACTGTGCTTTAGGCGCTCAAGAAATGCGCGCACATGTGCAATCTATCGGCGCGGTGGCGACTAGCTTGGTTTGCGCTTACCCCAATGCTGGCCTGCCCAATGAATTTGGTGAATATGATGAAAGCCCGGAATATATGGCCAAATTGGTCGGTGAATTTGCCACCGCTGGGTTGGTGAATATTGTTGGTGGTTGTTGTGGCACCACGCCTGCGCATATTAAAGCCATTGCCGATGCGGTTAAAGGCGTTACGCCTCGGCAAGTGCCAATTGTAGAAACTTTGAAATTTGGATAAATGTATGACCGATAAAATTATGCCGACATTTATGCGCTTGTCTGGCCTTGAGCCATTTGTATTTAGCGACAATGTGAATTTTGTGAATGTTGGCGAACGTACAAATGTAACTGGTAGTGCGGTTTTCAAAAAACTCATATTGAATGATGATTATGAAGGTGCGTTAGCCGTGGCGCGGCAACAGGTCGAAAATGGCGCGCAGATTATCGACATTAATATGGATGAGGGTATGTTGGATGGCGAAGCCGCCATGGTTAGATTTTTAAATTTAATTGCTGCCGAGCCTGACATAGCCAAAGTGCCGATTATGATTGATAGCTCTAAATGGAGCGTGATTGAAGCTGGGCTTAAATGCGTGCAGGGTAAAGCCATTGTCAACTCAATTAGCCTCAAAGAAGGCGAAGAGCAGTTTATACATTATGCCAAATTAATCAAACGCTATGGCGCGGCCACAGTGGTGATGGCATTTGATGAAGATGGCCAAGCCGATACATATCAGCGTAAGGTTGATATCTGCACACGTTCATACCGGGTATTGGTGGATAAAGTTGGGTTTAAGCCCGAAGACATTATATTTGATCCCAATATATTTGCGGTGGCAACCGGGCTTGAAGAGCATAATGAATATGGCCGGGCGTTTATTGAAGCCACCAAAACCATTAAAGCCACCCTGCCGCATGTGCATGTGTCTGGTGGTCTGTCTAACCTATCATTTAGCTTTAGAGGCAATAATTATGTGCGTGAGGCCATGCATAGCGCGTTTTTATTCCACGCGATTAAAGCTGGTATGGATATGGGCATTGTCAACGCTGGCCAGCTGACCATATATGATGACATTCCGAAGAAATTGTTGCTGGCCATCGAAGATGTATTGTTTAACCGCACGCCAGACAATGGCGAAACATCGGCAGATAATTTGCTCGAACTCGCGCAAGAATATATGGGCGAAAAGGGCGTAAAACGTAAAAAAGACTTAAAATGGCGCGAAAAAAATGTCGCCGACCGGTTGGCACATAGCTTGGTCAACGGCATTACCGATTTTATTGTCGAGGACACTGAAGAAGCACGGCTTGGTGCCAAACGACCGTTGCACGTCATCGAAGGCGCGCTGATGGATGGCATGAACATTGTTGGCGATTTGTTTGGCTCTGGCCAAATGTTTCTGCCGCAAGTGGTGAAATCTGCCCGGGTGATGAAGGCCGCGGTGGCACATTTAATGCCATATATTGAAGAAGAAAAATTAGCCACCGGCGACACCAGCACCAATAGTGGCAGAATTTTAATGGCCACGGTAAAAGGTGATGTGCATGACATTGGTAAAAACATTGTTGGGGTGGTGCTGCAATGTAACAATTTTGAAGTGATTGACATGGGGGTTATGGTGCCGGCTGCTGACATTATTAAAAAAGCCAAAGAGCTAGATGTCGATATCATCGGCCTGTCTGGCTTGATCACCCCGAGCTTAGACGAAATGTGCCATATGGCGGCCGAAATGGAGCGTGAAGGCTTGAGCATTCCGCTGTTAATTGGTGGCGCGACCACATCTAAAGTGCACACTGCGGTTAAAATTAACCCCAATTATAAAGCCGGGCAGACCATATATGTAACTGATGCCAGCCGGGCTGTGGCTGTGGCAACCAAACTTATGGGCGATGGCAGCGCCGCCTACCAAGCCGATACTTTGGCCGAATATATAGATATGGCGGCAAAACATGCACGGGCGCGCAGCTCTAAAGACCGGCCGACATTGGCGCAATCGCGGGTCAATGCCTTGCCGATTGACTGGGCTGGATATGAGCCTAAAAAGCCATCATTTTTGGGCGTGAAAGACTATAAGAATTTTGATTTGGCCCAAATTGCGAAATATATCGATTGGTCGCCATTCTTTAGCAGTTGGGAGCTGAAAGGCAGTTACCCCAGTATATTTGACAATGAAAAATATGGCGAAGCGGCCAAGAACCTATACCAAGACGCGACCGCTATGTTAGATAAAATTATCGCCGGGCGGTGGACCAAAGCCAGCAGCGTGGTTGGGTTTTGGCCAGCCAATGTGGATGAAGCCTCGTGGCCGGATAATCAAAATTTAGGCAGTATTGACGATGTGACGCTTTACACCGATGACACCCGTACAGAAATTTTAGCCAAATTTCATGGGTTGCGCCAACAGATGAAAAAACAACCCGGCCGTTATAATGATTGTTTGGCCGATTTTATTGCGCCCAAAACCAGCGGAATAGCCGACTATGTTGGCGGGTTTACGGTAACCACCGGGCTAGGTGAAGAAGATAAAGTGGCGCAATTTAAAGCCGCGGGTGATGATTATAGCGCCATATTATTCCAAAGCTTATGCGACCGTTTGGCCGAAGCGTTTGCCGAGCTTATGCATGCCAAAGTGCGTAAAGAATTGTGGGGTTATGCGGTTGATGAAAAAATCGACACCAACGAATTGTGGAAAGAAGACTATGTTGGCATTCGGCCGGCACCCGGCTATCCCGCTCAGCCTGACCATACCGAAAAACAAACTTTGTTTAAATTGTTAGACACCACCAAACGCATCGGCGTGAAACTAACCGAAAGTTGTGCCATGTGGCCGCCATCCAGCGTTTCTGGCATGTATTTCAGCCACCCCCAAAGCCACTATTTTGGCATCGGTAAAATAGAAAAAGACCAAGTTAAAGATTACGCGCGGCGCAAGGGCATGAGCCTAGATGAGTGTGAGAGATGGCTAGCTCCGCTACTAAATTATATAAAATAATTTAGTAGCTTTTTTTGCTTGGCACTGCGTGCGCAAACTCCGTTTGCTTGCTACGCGCATTGCGCTTACACTGCGTGCGCTTAACTCCGTTAAGCTTGCTACGCTCTAGCGGGCGGCCTCAGTCGGCAAGTTCGCCAACAAGTTGGCTCGCCCTTTTTACCCATATACATTCAGAGTTTCGTCTGCCACCAAGAATCCCGGTGATTCGGTGAGTGCGCCCAGAAGCCGTCAGGCAAACTATGTGGCCAACGCGCGGAGGCTAGAAGACGCACACGTAAGTGTGTGGCTTCGCGCGCAAGTGCTAACAGTGACAAGGCCGACAGGCCGCAGGAACGTATAAATGAGAGCACCCGTAAGTCAGCAGGAGCGCAAACTTTCTATGGTGATTTTATTACAACCAATGGCGAGGTGGGTTACCAGACTTCATCTGCACGTTGGTGGGTGGTGGGTATCAAGATTTTGCGTTTTTGCATGTAGCGCATAACTCGTAGCAACACGGCGTCGCCGCCGATATATAGAAATACTGCGCCGACCGGGGGGTTAACTGTGGGAATGAAGCCGATGGCATAAGCATCCCACACCCAGACGCTAAAGTATGTGCCGGTAAATTCGACAATTAATACATATATAGCCACATAATAATAAAGTGTGAGCCATTTTTTGCGGCGCAATGCGCGGAAGAATAAATAGCCTAATATTAGTGAAAGAATGTCGAAAAACAGTAGGCCTGCGCCGATGAATATAGCGCCGAAAAATACCGCGAATGTTTTTTTCATCATTGCGTCATGCTGATTTGCCCATTTGGTAAAACTAAACATATAGCCTGAGCCGTAAACTATGGCGTGGCCAAAAGGCACATATAGCGGGATGCGGTTTTCTCGGTAATCATACATATCTAAAACATTGCAGAATATAATTTCGCCAATATAAGACAGTGGCACCATGACCAACATGAGGCGGCGCAAGCGGCTATCGGCAGCTTGCAGCATTAAGAAAAAATAACTGATGACGATGATGGTGACTATGAGCCTGCCATCAAAATAGGCATCGGCAAAATTCTGAGAATCCAAACCTAAAAATACAAATATAAAAAAGACAGAGAATATCGAGAAGAATGTGCGGCCACTGGCCGAACCTAAGGTTGGTTTGTTAAAATATTTATTGACGTAAGTTAAAACCAACATAGGTTACCAATTCTCTTTAGGCCGGATGCCATTTAACGGCGTTAGGATGTTTTTTCTATCTATAAAGCGCATGATGCGCAACAAAACACTATCGGCGCCGATGTAGAAAAATACCACGCCGACAGGTGGGTTGGCAGTGGGAATGAAGCCAAGTGCCAAGCTATCCCACACCCAAACGTTAAAATATGTACCCGCAAATTCGACTAATAATACATAAAACGCCACATAATAATATAGGCTATTCCAAGCTTTGCGGCGCAGACCGCGATAGAAGAATAAAAACCCAAAAATGAGAGAGAATATATCGCCGTAAAACACACCCGCACCAACAAATATGGCCGCAAAAAACACTGCGAATATTTTTTTCATCAGCGCATCATGTTGTTTTGCCCATGCGGTTGCATGCAACATATAGCCACAGCCATATACCGCCGCATGGCCGAAAGGCACATAAAGCGGAATGTGGCCAAGTCGATAATCGTATAGGCCTAGAACATGGCTGAAAATAACTTCGCCAAAATAACCCAAAGGTACAAATACCAACATTAATTTGCGCAACCTTGTATCGGCAACATTTAACATGATGAAAAAACTGCCAATAACCAAGGCGTTGGCAAGCCATCGGCCATCGAAAAAATATAAAGCAAAATAGGTTGAATCGACGCTTAGAAAAATAGGCGTGAAGAGGATGAAACCCAGAGCAAAAAACCGCCGCCCGTGCGGGTTGCCATGGGTCGGTTTGTTATAATAATTAATTATGCCGTCACTAATATTCATGCATTAAACCATTTATGTATTTAGCTATAGTTTAGTTTATGGCAGATATTTATTAAACAAAAAAATGTAGTGACTCAAATACCAAGCTAATTGACCGAAAAGCAGCTATTGATATTATTTTTTTGCTTGGTTATGGCCGATATTTTTATTTAAGGTTAACATTTTGGGCACACTGGTTATAGGTAGTTCCATCTTGATGGCAAAAATGGCTCTAATAGGGGTTAACAGCATGGTGCCAATGCAAAATAACCTGCCAAATTTTAGGTTGTAATTACAAACTATTGGACCTGAATGCTGCCACATACTACTTTGGTAGGGTCTAGACTGTTGGGATGTTTTGTGGGATATTAGCGTTATATAATTGTTTTTACAACTTAAGCGTGTTTTTACTTGTCGCTTAGGGATGTATCGTCCTATTTGTGCAGCTTTGGGGGAGGCTGCAGAAAACCCCGAAAGCATACTGAATGAAGTATAAGACTCAATTGATAATTGATAGCCCGCTACACGTCGTGACAGAACTATTTGCTGAAGGTGACAATGAAGAGCTTTGGCATTCCAGCATGGTTAGCCGCCAAAAAAATGAATTTGATGCCAATAAAAGCATCTGTCTATATGAGGTGAACGGCCGCCACGTTGAGGTGCTTGTTCATTTTATGAATAATAATCTGCCCGATACAATTGATGTGGAGGTATACTTGCTAGGTATGCAGCTAAAAATTAGCCATAAATTCGTAGAACTGGATAATGGGCAGACGAAATGGGAAATAAATACAGAGTATACTGTCGATGGTTTGATGCTGAAGTTAACAATGTTGTTAGCGCCAAAAATGTTTATTAGCCGTGTGCAATTATATATGGCCGAATTTAAAACCTTTGTAATGTCTGATAAAAATTATTCACTCATCTAAATATTTTGGGTTAATAACTCAGCGTTTTGCCATTATAACCAATTATATGTTTGGCATCTGCGGCTTTAGTGGTTTCAATTACTTTTAGCAAACCTGTGGCGCTGGTGGTGACATCAATGTCTGCTTGCGGGCCGCCCATATCGGTTTGTACCCAGCCGGGGTGCAAATTCATAACGGTAAAACCTTCATCTGCCAGTTCAAGACCAAATATTTGCATGCTGCGGTTTAGTGCAGCTTTTGATGTGCGGTAGGCATGTGCGCCGGTGCTAGTGCCTTCAAAACTGCCCATAAAGCTAGATATATTGGCCACCTTTTTGGTATTACCTAAGCGCAAATTTGGCATAACGGCGCGCATAAGCCGTATCGGGCTTAGGGTGTTGACGGTCAACACTTCGGCAAAGCTGACTAAATCTATATCGTCAATGCTGCTGTTATAAGTGTCTAAAATACCGGCATTATTGATTAATATATCAATTGGCATGCCGATGATGGTTTTGGCAAAATTGTTGACCGACATTTTATTGGTCACATCGACTTTAAAAATGCTAATGTTATGTTCATCTGTATCGGCCAATTCGATGAGTTTTACCGCTTGTAGCGGTTTACGCGCTGTAGCCAATACATGATAACCGGCTTTGGCAAATTGGATGGTAAGCGCAAGGCCGATGCCACGGTTAGCCCCGGTGATGATAACATTTTTAGGCGATTTTTGCATAGAGACCTATATTTTTAAAAACTTAAGCTTAGCGCCATTTGGCTCATTCGCCAAGTGCACTACAATTACCACCACATATTAACACGCCAATTTTTTCATCTGGCTGGGTTTCATAGACCTTAGATGACAGGGCTGCAAATGCAGTGGCGCCACCTAATTCGGCCAAAATGCGATAGTCGTTCCACAATATGTGTTGAGCTTTTAATATATCTTCATCGTCAATGCAAATGAATTCATCGACATCTTGTTGGGCAATGGCAAAGCAGTTTTTGCCGGCGGAACTTGAGCCTAAACTATCTGCGGCAATGCTGTTGGGGGTAATTTTCACCACCTGGTTATTGGCCATCGCTTCGTACATGCTGGCGCTATGGGTTGGTTCGACACAGACAATTTTAACATCTGAAACTTGTTTTAAATAAGCTGCCATGCCAGCAATTAGCCCGCCGCCGCCAACTGCGATGAGGATTGTGTCTAAATCTTTAACTTGTGCATGCCATTCTAACGCGGTGGTGGCTTGACCGGTAATGGTGCTGATGTCATCATAAGCGTGGATGGAAAATGCCGCGGATTGTTGGATATATTGGTTGCAATTGTCTAACGCGGCGGCGTAATTATCACCATCGACCATGACATTTGCGCCAAAATCTTTGATTCTATTTATTTTGGCTTGGGGTGAGCCTTTGGGCACAAATATATGCGCGTCTATGCCCAGTATATGCGCGGCATAGGCCACAGCCGCCCCGTGGTTGCCACCCGATGCTGCGGCGACGGATGTGGGCAATTGAGGCTGTGAAAGCAAGCTATAAAAAGCCCCGCGTGGTTTAAAACAGCCAGCATATTGTAGCTGTTCTAATTTGAAATTTATTCGGTTATTCTGGTTGCGATCGCCCAAAATATCGGCGGCAGATACATCGATTACCGGGGTTTGGCGAATATAAGGTTTGATGAGTTTATACGCGGCTATAATGGTTGATTTATCTATCATTTTTACTCCCAAACCCGCCACCTGATGGGGTTTTAATGGTTAGAATGTCGCCGATATCGGCATAGGTTTGGTCGCAATGGTTTAAAATTTCGACCTTGCCTGTCGCGCGGGTGATGCTGTTTTGACCGCATTTGCCATTATCGCCGCCTTCTAAACCAAACGGTGGAATGCGCCGATGGCCTGTGAGCAGCGAGACCTGCATTTTTTGCAGGAATTTTATTTTTCGCAACGTGCCATCACCACCATTAAATTTACCCTTGCCGCCTGAGTTGCGCATAATTTCGTAGCTTTGCAACATAACCGGGTAGCGATGCTCTAATATTTCGGGGTCAGTAAGTCGGCTATTGGTCATATGGGTGTGGATGGCGCTGGTGCCATTATGGTCTCTGCCTGCGCCTGAACCGCCGCAAATGGTTTCGTAATATTGATATTTATCATTGCCAAAGGTTAGGTTATTCATCGTGCCTTGGGCGGCGGCAAGTATGCCCAATGCGCCAAACAAAGCATCCGTTACCGCTTGGCTGGTTTCTACATTGCCAGCCACAACTGCGGCCGGATATAAAGGCTTGAGCATGCAACCATCTGGAATGATGATGTTAATTGGTTTTAGGCAACCGGCATTCATCGGGATGTCATCATCGACCAAACATCTAAACACATATAAAACCGCGGCGCGGGTGACGGGTTCGGGGGCGTTGAAATTATTATTCTGTTGTTTAGATGTGCCGGAAAAATCGACTGTGGCGCTATTGGTGGTTTTGTCGATGCTAATTTTGACGGCTATTTGGGTGCCTTGGTCCATCTCATAAGTGAAGCTGCAATCATTTAAACTGGCGATGACGCGGCGGACATTGGCTTCGGCATTATCTTGCACATGTTGCATATAGGCTTTGACCACATCAAAACTGAAATGAGCTACCATGCGGCGCAGTTCGGAAATGCCTTTTTCGTTGGCGGCTATTTGGGCTTTTAAATCGGCAATATTCATATTGATATTGCGGGCAGGATAGGGGTTGTCGGCCAACAGGGCGCGGGTTTTGGCTTCCTGAAAAACCCCCATATCGACCAGTTTAAAATTATTGATGAGTATGCCTTCTTCATCCAATGTTTTGGCATCTGGTGTCATACTGCCCGGGGCTTTGCCGCCAATATCGGCATGGTGGCCGCGCGAGGCAACATAAAATAATATTGCTGTTTCATCGGCGTTAAATATAGGTGTGACCACGGTGATGTCGGGCAAATGCGTGCCGCCATTATACGGGTTGTTGAGCATATAAACATCACCAGCATTCATAACCGGGTTTTGTTTGATGATTGACTGGACGCTTCTATCCATCGAGCCTAGATGCACCGGCATATGAGGCGCATTGGCGATGAGCGCGCCGGTTGGGTCAAACACCGCGCAAGAGAAATCGAGCCGCTCTTTAATGTTGACCGATGAAGCGGTGTTTTCCAACCGCACACCCATTTGCTCGGCGATTGACATGAATAGATTGTTAAAAATCTCGAGCATAACTGGGTCGGCTTGAGTGCCGATGGCGTGTAATTGTTGGCGGGCGATGACCCGGGTGAGAATGAGATGGTTTTGGGCGTTCATTTTGGCTTGCCAGCCAAATTCGACCGAAATTGTGCCATGCTCTTCGATGATGAGCGCCGGGCCGGTGACGGTTTGGCCGGCCAGAATTTTTTGCTTGTCGAATATTTGGGCGCTATGCCATTGGCCTTGGCTGAATATTTTTGTGTTGTCTATGGCTGTGGCTTCGCCGGTTTTCAGCGGATATGTCTGCTCATGCAATTGCGCGCCGCCACCATAAGCTTCGACATTTACCGATTCGATGATCAGAGTTTTTTCGGGTGAGATAAAGCCGAATTGTTGAGTGTGTAAATGTTCAAATTCGGCTTGCATGGCCGGTATATTGGCCAGTTTAACCTGCAATGTGCTATCGCTACCGGCATATTTTAATTGCAGTTTTTTATCGACTGAAATGTCGGTTTTGGCGACATCTTGCGCGGCTAGTTTTTGCGAAACATCTTGCGCCAAAGCTGCAATAATAGTCTGGCTATATTGAAAGTTTTGTGCGGTTAATTCTAGCTCAATAGATTTTTGCAAACTGGCGCGAATGTCGGCCAAGCCCATGCCATAAGCCGATAATATACCGCTATGCGTGTGGAGAAATATTTTGTCCATGCCCAAACTATCGGCCACCAAACAGGCATGTTGCCCGCCCGCGCCACCAAAGCTAGTCAGGGCATAATCACTCACATCATAGCCGCGTTCGACCGATATTTTTTTAATGGCTTCGGACATGTTTTCGATGGCGATTCTTAAAAACCCTTCGGCGACATCGGCCGCTGATTTGCCGTCATTAATTTTGGCGGCAAGTGCTTCAAATTTTTGCGCCACCACATCTTCATCTAAGGCTTTGTCTTGATTCTGGCCAAATATAGCGGGGAAATATTTGGGGCTTAATTTGCCCAACATAACATTGGCATCGGTAAGCGCCAAATCGCCGCCGCGACGATAGCAGGCAGGCCCGGGGTTAGCGCCAGCACTTTGTGGCCCGACCCGAAACCGGGTGCCATCATAGGTCAGTAATGAGCCGCCACCTGCCGCCACAGTGTGGATGTTCATCATCGGTGCGCGCATGCGCACGCCTGCCACTTCGGTTTCAAACGCGCGTTCTAGCTCGCCATTATAGTGGGATACGTCGGTGGATGTGCCACCCATATCAAAGCCGATGATGTTGTTAAAGCCGGCCAAAATTGAAGTCTGGGTTGCGCCAACCACGCCGCCAGCAGGGCCAGAAAGTATGGCATCTTTGCCTTGGAATAGGTCGGCCGCCGTCAGCCCGCCCGATGATTGCATAAACATTAATTTGCAGGTATTGTTGGCCGCATTGGCCTCATTGCCAGCCGTTAACTCGTCTTCAATCTGTTTGACATAACGCCGTAAAATGGGCGAGAGATAAGCATCGACCACTGTGGTGTCGCCACGGCCGACAATTTTCATCAGTGGGCTGACTTGGTGCGAAACAGAAATTTGCGCAAAGCCAATATCCTCGGCCACAGCTTTTAAATCTAGCTCATATTGCGGGTATTTATAAGCGTGCATCAGCACGATGGCCACGGCATCAATGCCATTATTATAGGCACTTTGCATTTGGGTTTTGGCCAGTTGCAAAATATTTGGGTTAAGGTTTCGGTCGATGAAGCCATCGGCTCTGACCCGGGCATCCACTTGCACAACCTTAGAATATAGCATTTCAGGTTTTATAATGTGGCGGGCAAAAATATCCTTGCGGTTTTGATAGCCAATTTCTAAAGCGTCGCCAAAGCCTTTATTGATAACCAATAAAGTTGGCTCGCCCTTGCGCTCAAGCAACGCATTGGTGGCCACTGTGGTGCCCATTTTAATGCAGTCGATTAACTGCACCGGAATGGGCTGGTTTTTGCCCACATTCATTAAATCACGAATGGCTTGAATGGCAGCGTCTTTATAGCTTTCTGGGTTCTCAGACAGCAATTTATGGGCTAAAATATCGCCGCTAGGATTTTGGGCGACAATGTCTGTAAACGTGCCGCCGCGGTCTATCCAAAATTGCCATTTCAACGCTTTATTCTCCGAATGCCGCTTCGAGTGCAATGGTCATCATATCACCAAAAGTTTGCTCGCGCTCTAATGATGTTGTGTCGGCGCCGGTGACCAAATGGTCGGAAATTGTGAGCACGGTTAAGGCCCGGCAGCCATAGCGTGCGGCCAAAGTGTATAACGCAGTGGTTTCCATTTCAACCGCCAACGCGCCATGTTCGGCAATGCGCATCAACGGGCCGTTATCGGTGGCGTAAAACCTATCGGATGTAACAATGCCGCCAACATGATGGGTAAAGCCATGCTTAACTGCCGACGCTGCGGCATCGCGCAATAATTCAAAATTGGCTGCGGGCGCGTAATCCCAATCATTCATTTCGTGGCGATTGGTGCTGCTATCGGTAGATGAGGTCATGGCGATTACAATGTCGCGGACATTAATATCGGCGGTTAGTGCGCCGGCGCTGCCAACCCGAATGGCGGTTTTTACCCCATATTCATTAAACAATTCATTCACATAAATGGAAATTGACGGCACACCCATGCCCGTGCCTTGAACGGACACTTTATGGCCTTTATAAGTGCCGGTATAGCCAAACATGCCGCGCACGGTTGTATAACGAACTGCATCTTTTAAAAATGTTTCGGCCACCCATTTTGCGCGTTGTGGATCGCCGGGTAATAAAACGGTTTCGGCAATGTCGCCGGGTTTTGCACCAATATGTATGCTCATAAAAAAATCCTCTAAATGTTTGAAGGGAGGTTAAGCCAAAAATTGTAAAAATGTCAATTGTATAAAAATTGTGGGTTACGAAATATTGTAAGCTATGGCTTGTTTTTATATTCTGAATGCCTATCTTTAGGCAAATGATTTGATTGTGGGGATAGAAATGTCGGTTTGGGGTAAAATTGGTGGCGCGGCGGCAGGCATGACTTTTGCAGGCCCACTTGGCGCGTTGTTAGGCGCAGTGGCAGGGCATTATTTCTTTGATAAGGAAGGTGGCCAAATTGACCACAGCCATAATAAAACCGCCGACCCGGGTGGTTGGGCAAATGCCAAAACCAGCAATTGGAGCCGCAACCAACCAGAAGACAGCGTTATTTTTACCATGGGCATTATTGCTTTAGGCGCTAAAATGGCCAAAGCCGATGGGGTTGTGACATCTGACGAGGTGGCGGCTTTTAAGCAAGTGTTTAAAGTGCCAGAAGCCGAAACCCAAAATGTAGCGCGGCTGTTTAACGCGGCTAAAAAAGACATTGCCGGTTATGAAGCCTATGCTGGCCAACTGGCCGAACTGTTTAAAAACAAACGCGCGACGCTGGAAGATGTGATTGATGGCTTGTTTCACATTGCCAAAGCCGATGGCATCATCCACCCCAATGAAGTTGAGTTTCTAACCAATGTGGCGCAAATTTTTGGCTTTAGCCAAGATGAGTTTGACCGCATTGTTGCCCGACATGGCACGGTAAATAATGGCGGCGTATCTGGCGTTGGTGACCCGTATAAAATATTGGGCGTGAAGCGCGGCGATGATTTTAAAAGCATAAAAAGCGCCTATAGAGGCCTGGTGAAAGAAAACCACCCTGACAAATTAATAGCCCGCGGCGTGCCCGAAGAATTTGTCGAGATTGCCAACGAAAAATTGGCCAGAATAAACGCCGCTTTCGACCAAATAGAAAAAGATCTTGTAAATTAGGGCGATCTTGGGCGTCAAAGCCACTCACATGGGCTACCTGCCCATTTGTTCGGGCTTTTCCTACAATATCTTACTAATTTCCAAGATCAGTTCATTGGCTGGATCTTAGTGATTATTCCTCTCCCATTCAGAATGATAATTTTGCTTGCAATCGGTTGGGGTTTACGCTTTATGTAGGGCGCTAGATGGCTAGACAATCGCTTGGCTTTGGCTGAGAGGAAAGTCCGGGCTCCATAAAAACACAATGCTGGATAACGTCCAGCGGGGGCGACCCTAGGGAAAGTGCAACAGAAAATATACCGCCATGTTTAACATGGTAAGGGTGAAAAGGTGCGGTAAAAGCGCACCGCGTTTGTGGTAACAGAAACGGCAGTGTAAACCCCATTGGGAGCAAGACCAAATAGGAGCGGCGGGTTCAAGATTTATCTATGATGGATGCGTTTTTACATCAGATCGCTCGGGTTGGTTGCTTAAAATATTTGGTAACAAATATTTCAGATGAATGATTGTCTTTTACAAAACTCGGCTTATCGGCCATCTAGCATTTTTATAAATAAACCAATGTCAACAATATTTCGGCTTATATTGATCTAATTCAAAATAATACCGCTTATACATGCAAGCAGCTATTGCCCTAATACTTATGGTTAACGTCTGGTTAATTCCATTGACTTCCATAATATCCCATGATATTCCATAATCATCCAGGAATGACGTAAATAGAATTAGATGTCATCGCGGCGGGTTTGAAAATATTAGGTTAGGGGTTGGCAGCACGGCGGCTGCCACGCTCTTGTTTAATTGCAGGACGAGGGAGGTGAGGCCATCTCTCTCGTTCATTTCAAATGCTTCTGAGTTGGTTCATACAGTGTTGGTTTTGAGTATTGGTATGTTATGCAACCCTTTGTTTCTTCTTTTCAAAATAAAATAGATAAAAAAGGTCGGGTTTCTGTGCCTGCATCGTTCAGAGCTATTTTGGCCAAAACCGACATAGCGGCCGACACGCCAAATCAGCTATTTTGTTACTCCGCCATTGATGTGAATGCCATAGAGGCTGGCGGTGCGCCCTTGGTTAGTAAGATATATCAATTACTTGAAGACTTGCCACCCTATAGTGAAGAGCGCGATGTTTTATCATCTGCGTTATTTGGCGCTTCGGTAAATTTAAAAATAGATTCTGATGGCCGCATCATTGTGCCGCAGCAAATGCGGGACTATGCAAAAATAGACGATTATGTGACTTTTGTTGGTATGGGCGATAAATTTCGTATATGGTCGCCAGAATTATTTGAAATCTATATGCAAGATGCGCGCGAGAAAGCCATATTGCATCGTAAATTATTTGCGCAAAAGGCGCGTTAACTTATATGGCGAATATAGACAGCCCACATTATTCGGTGTTAATGGCCGAAGTGCTTGAAACTTTAGCCCCGCAGGATGGTGACCTAATTGTCGACGCTACTTTTGGCGCAGGTGGCTATAGCCGCAACATTTTAAACCATGCAAATTGCCAAGTGATTGGCCTAGACCGTGACCCAAATGCCCAAATGGCTGCCGACCAGCTGGCAGTAGGATATGGCGATAGGTTTAAATTTATCGCTGGCCAATTTGGCGATATGCAGACTTTATTGAGTGAAAATAATGTGCAAAAACCAGATGGCATTGTGCTTGATATTGGCATTTCATCTATGCAGATTGACCAAGCCGAGCGCGGCTTCTCGTTTCAAAAAGATGGACCATTGGACATGCGGATGAGCGCCAAAGGTATGAGCGCTGCAGATGTGGTGAACCAATTTTCGGAAGCGGATTTAGCCCGTATATTTTATATTTTAGGCGATGAAAAACGTTCCTACCCAATTGCCGGGGCGATTTTGCGCCAACGGGCAGAAAAACCGTTTGAAACCACATTAGAATTGGCAAATTTAATCGAGAATACCATTAAAAAAGGCAAATCGAAAATCCATGTGGCGACCAAGGTTTTTCAGGCGTTGAGAATATTTGTCAATGAAGAATTGGCAGAATTGGTCAAGGCATTAAACGCCGCAGAACAATTGTTAAAACCCGATGGGCGGTTGGTTGTGGTGAGCTTTCACTCGCTTGAAGACCGGATTGTTAAAAATTTTTTAAAATTGCGCACTGGCAATGTTTCTGCGCCTTCGCGCTATGTTATGGTGGTCGATACGCAGGACAAGCCCAGCTTTGTGTTAATCAATCGTAAGGTAATTACCGCTACAAGTGAAGAGTTGGATGTTAATATTCGCTCGCGCTCGGCTAAGTTACGCGCCGCAATACGCACAGACGCAGATGTGTTTGCTGAATATTTTAATCCGCTACCGGTAATGCCTAATTTGGCTTAATTGATTTGGTTTAAAACACGAAATGTTTAGATATTTACTTATAGCCGGCACTATTTTGGTTTCGTTGATGACGTTTCAATTGTATGAAGTCAGCTATAATACCAATGACATTAGGCAGAATATAAAATTACTAAAAGCCGAAATAGTTGATGAAAAACAACGTATTAATAATTTACGCGCCGCGTTAAGCCGCGCCAAACAGCCGCAGAATATTAAACAATTAAACTTAGAATTGTTGCAATTATCGGCACAAAAAATAGACCAATTTGTGACCATAGATCAACTGCCATATAAATTAGTGACGCGGTTGCCAGAGTTGACCACGCTGAACGGTGATGACCAGAAAATATACAATAGCATGGCCGAATTGGCCGCGCAGTTCGATGGCGACATAGCTGATGAATTCACTGGCGAACCGACAACTGAATAATCTGCTTAAAATAACCAATAGTTAAATATATATTTACCTCAATAATTTAATGTTTTTTTATCATAACAGCAATTTTAGTTTTTGCGTGGGGTAAGGGTTTAATGCAGCAAAATTTGGCATCGTTTACACAGACAAAAGCTAGCCAAAGGCTTAACCCAATGGCGCAAAGCTCTAAAAATCATGATCTGGTGTTTAAGAGGCGCCTCCGGGTGCTTAGTTTTTTAAGCGTCATATTATTTGCCTTGCTGTTTGGCCGTTTGGTGATGTTTGGGTTTGACGAATATCTAACAATAGCCGATGAAACCAGCATAGAGGCGGTGCATGTTGACATTAACCCGCTTGCAAAGACATTGATAAACCAACCTCGGCCTGACATTGTTGACCGCAATGGGGTGATGCTGGCGACCGATTTAACCGTTGAATCACTATCGGTTAACCCGAGAAAAGTTGCCGATGTCGAGGCCACAATCGATAAATTGCGGTTGGTATTTCCAGATTTAAATTGGTTGCAAATACGCAGGCGGTTAAACAGCAATGCTAAATATGCCCAAATTGCGCGCGAAATTAGCCCTGAGCAAAAACAACAAGTGATAGATTTGGCAATCATTGGCACTTATTTTGAAAAAGAATTAAAACGCGATTACCCAAATGGCAATTTAACCTCGCATGTTTTGGGTTATGTGAATATTGACCATGAAGGGCAGGCGGGGCTAGAATATTTTGCCAATTTTGCCAAACCGAAAAAAATTGCCAATTATAAACAAGATGATGCCGGCAAAATATACCAACCGTTGGTAAGCTCAATAGATGCGCGCGTGCAATATGTGGTATATGATGAATTGGGCGCTGCCATCGAAAAATTTGACGCCATTGGCGGCATGGCGGTGGTGATGGACATCTATTCTGGCGAAGTGATTAGTATGGTAAGCCTGCCCGATTATAACCCCAATATTTACGGCGATGCCAACAAAGCAGACCGATTGAACCGCATTAATGGCGGGGTTTATGAATTGGGTTCCATATATAAATTGCTTAGCAGCGGCATGGGGTTAGACTATGGTGTTACCACGATGGAGGGCGGCTATGATGCCACCAGCCCGTTGCCATCAACAAGGGGTAAATTTATAAGTGATTTTCATGGCAAGAAACGCTATTTAACCGTGCCTGAAATATTTAAATATTCATCTAACATCGGCACTGCACTTATGGCTTTGGATGTGGGTGCAGAGCGCCAGCAAGCGTTTTTAAGAAAATTAAATTTATTGGATAAATTACAAACCGAAATACCCGGGGCGGGCAAGCCGCAATATCCGCTTAAGAAAAACTGGAAACGGGTGAGTACGATGACCATATCCTTCGGCCATGGCATTGCCGTTACGCCGTTGCAAATGATTGCGGCCAGTGGCGCGATGATGAATGGCGGCTTTTACATCAAACCAACATTTTTAAAACGCAGTGCGGCAGAAGCCAGCGCGCTTAAACAGCAAGTTATCAAACCCGAAACCAGCCGCGATCTGGTGTCGCTCATGCGGTTAAACGTATTAGAAGGCAGCGGCAAAACAGCCAATGTCAATGGCTATATGGTCGGCGGTAAAACCGGCACTGCCGACAAACCGATAAAAGGCGGCTATAGCAAAGAAAAATTATTAGCCTCGTTTTTAAGTGTATTCCCGACCGACAAACCACAATATATGATGTTGGTATCTATTGATGAGCCAAAAGGTCTAGAAGAAGACCAAGGGTTTAACACCGCTGGCTGGAATGTGGTGCCGACAAGTGGTAAAATTATAGAGCGCATTGCGCCATTATTGGGGCTTGCGCCGCGCTATGATAGCCGTAAAATAGATGGTAGTGATGTTTTGGATGTAAACCATAATTAGAACATTTTGTGGCGCTAAATAATGATTCTAATGAGTGAATTGGTGAATGAATGCAATTTAAAGACTTGATCAAAAACATTGAAAATATTGAAATTGTTGGCAATTTTGATATAGACATTACTGGCTTGGAGGCCGATAGCCGCAAGGTAGAGGCCGGGTTTTTATTCGCGGCCCTAAAAGGCGTTGCGCTTGATGGCACTCAATTTATTGAGCAAGCCATAAATTCTGGTGCGCGGGCTATTTTGGTGGCTGCCGATTATGCTGGCGAAATGCCCACAGATGTAAGTTGGATAAAATCCGCCGAACCACGCAAAGTGCTGGCCTTTTTGGCGGCCAATTTCTACCCCAACCAACCACCTAAAATATTGGCCATAACTGGCACCAATGGCAAATCTTCCATCGTGGATTTTTTGCGGCAAATATTTGCCAAAGCTGGCAAGCGGGCGGCTAGTTTAGGCACATTGGGTGTGCAAATATGTGAAGATGGCCAACCAGATGAACATATTGAGCTGCATCATACATCGCCAGACCCGATTAGCTTGCACCGAATATTACACCAGTTGGCGGCCAAAAATGTTGAATTTTTAGGCATTGAAGCCAGCAGCCATGGGTTGGTGCAAAACCGCATAGATGGGGTGAAAATTTGCGCCGCAGGGTTTACAAATTTAACCCTCGACCATCTTGATTATCATGAAAATATGGAAGATTATTTTGAAGCCAAAATGCGCTTATTTACCGAATTGCTGCCCAAAACATCACAAGCGGTGGTTTCGGCCGATGGTTCTTATTCTAAACGAGTGGCAAATATAGCTGGGTTTGCTGGCAGCAATGCCAAATGTGTGGGGTTTGCAGGTGATTATATAAAACTCAATAAAGTGACAAATTTGCAGAACGGCCAGCGGATGAATTTTGATTTATTGGGCAAAAATTATGAAATAGATTTGCCATTGATTGGAGTTTTTCAAGTCGAGAATGCCTTGGTGGCGGCAGGGTTGGCATTGTCGCAGCCCGATATAAATGTAGATTTGGTGATGCAAGCTTTAAAACAACTTAAAGGCGCTAAGGGGCGGCTAGAGCTAGTTGGCCAAAACCAAACAGGAGGCCGTATATTTGTTGATTTTGCCCACACAAATGACAGTTTGGAAAATGCCATATTGGCGTTGCGGCCGTATTTAGGCACAGATTCCAAACTTGTGGTTATCTTTGGCTGTGGCGGCGATAGAGACCAGAGCAAGCGGCCATTAATGGGCGCAGTGGCCGAAAAAAATGCCGAAATCGCCATATTAACCGATGATAACCCCAGATTTGAAGACCCGGCAAGTATTAGAGCCATGGCCAAACAAGGCTGCCCGAGCGCGTTGGAAATTGGTGACCGGCGTGCGGCCATAGCCAAAGGCATAGCGCTGCTAGACGCTGGAGATATATTGCTAGTGGCTGGCAAAGGCCATGAAACTGGGCAAAAAATTATGGGTAAGGAATATGAATTTTCTGACCAAATTGAGATTTTAAAACTGTTAAAGGCCGAGAATGAGTGAACCAATTTTATGGCCTGCTGACGAGCTGCTGAGCGCTTTGGACGGCATATTGATTGCCGGAGAGACGAATAATGCCGAGATGAGCAATGTCACGATGAACGGGGCAGATGGCATTTCTATCGACAGCCGCGACATTGCGCGTGGTGACGCATTTTTTGCCATTAAAGGTGAGTTATCTGATGGGCATGATTATGTGCAGAAAGCGGCAGAAAATGGCGCATCCGTGGTGGTGATATCGGATGAAAAATATGCCCAGAATGTAAGCGCGTCTGTGGTCTTGGTTGATGATGTGCTAAAATCGCTAGCGCGGGTGGCTGTGGCCGCGCGCCGCCGCACCCAAGCCAAAATTGTGGCCATTACCGGCAGTGTTGGCAAAACATCGACCAAAGAATTTTTAAAAGATTGCCTACAAGCCTGCGGCAAAACTCATGCTTCAGTTAAAAGTTTTAACAATCAATGGGGGGTGCCGATTAGCCTTGCGCGCATGCCCAAAGACACCGAATATGGGGTGTTTGAAATTGGCATGAATCATTTGGATGAAATCACCCCATTGGTGAAAATGGTATCGCCGGATATTGCGATCATCACCACGGTTGCGCCTGCCCATTTGGGTTATTTTAAAAATTTACAACAAATCGCCTTGGCAAAATCGGAAATATTTGATGGTTTGGCAAAAAATGGCACGGCCATATTAAACCGAGACAATGAGTTTTTTGATTATTTATCTGATAGAGCCAAGCTTAAAAATATAACTAACATTGTGTCATTTGGATCTCATCCAGAAGCCGACTTACATTTATACGAATATCAACTTCTGCCCACCCAATCAAAAGTTACAGTTTTTGACGGCGATAAAAAATATAAATATGAAATTGGAGTTGCTGGTAAACATCAAATCTCGAACAGCTTGGCCGTGTTGTTGGCGATAAAAAGTTTAGATATTGATTTGGTGCGGGTTTTGTCTGTGTTAAGTATGGTTGAATTAACCGATGGACGCGGGGCGCAATCTGACATTGGTTTTAAAAATGGCCATATAAAACTGATAGATGAAAGTTATAATGCAAACCCGGCTTCTATGGTGGCGGCATTTAGTGTATTGTCGGCGCAGATTGTAAAACCCGATGGCCGCAAGGTGGCGATTATTGGCGATATGTTGGAACTAGGCACAGATTCGCCACAAATTCATGCGCAATTGGCAGCGGGTATTGTGGCCGCAGATATAGACCTGGTTTTGGCCTGTGGCCCAGATATGAAAAATTGTTATGAATTGCTACCGGCTAACATGCAGGCGGGCTATGCGCCCAGTTCGGCATTGTTGGTAAAAAAATTAAATGCAGCATTATCGCCAAATGACGTGGTGATGGTGAAGGGAAGTTTAGGCACAAAAATGTCTGAGATCATAAATAAATTAAAAGAAACTAGTAAGGCAGCCATATGATTCATTTTCTACTGAGCGAGTTTAGCGAATATTTTTCATTCTTAAACGCCTTTGGCTATATCACCTCGCGAGTGGGTGCTGCGGTTATGACCTCGATGTTATTGGTGTTTTTGTTTGGTCCGAGCCTGATTAAACAGCTAAAAGAAGTGCAAGGCGAAGGCCAGCCGATACGCGAAGATGGCCCACAAAGCCATTTACTGACCAAAAAGGGCACGCCAACTATGGGCGGGTTGATGATATTGTTTGGCATTGTATTTAGCACATTATTATGGTCCGATTTGGGCAATAAATATGTCTGGTATGTATTATTTGTGACCATGGGTTTTGGCGCGATTGGCTATTATGATGATTATTTGAAGATAAAACGCGCCAGCGCCAAAACCAACTTTTCTGGCAAAGTTAGGCTATTGCTGGAATCTATGGTGGCATTGGTCGGTGTGATGGGGGTTATGTCGCTGCAACAAGACGGTTTTAACACTTCGCTCGCCTTCCCACTGTTTAAAGATTTATTGTGGAATATGGGCTGGTTCTACCCAGTATTTGCAGTGTTTACCGTGGTTGGCTTTGGCAACGCGGTGAATTTAACTGATGGTTTAGACGGGCTGGCGATTGTGCCGGTGATGATTGCCGGCGCGACCTTTGCTTTATTGGCTTATATCGTTGGCAACGCAGTGTTTTCGGGCTATTTGCAAGTGCATGCTGTGCCGGGCACTGGTGAATTGGCGGTGTTACTGGGCGCTTTGGTGGGGGCTGGTTTGGGCTTTTTATGGTTTAACGCCCCGCCGGCGATGATATTTATGGGCGATACCGGCTCGTTGGCGCTGGGCGGCACTTTGGGCGTGGTGGCGGTGGCCATCAAACATGAAATTGTGCTTGGCATTGTTGGTGGCTTATTTGTGCTCGAGACCGTGTCGGTAATTGTGCAGGTGATATCGTTTAAACTCACTGGCAAACGGGTGTTCCGCATGGCACCTTTGCACCATCATTTTGAGCAAAAGGGCTGGGCAGAGCCAACCATTGTGATTAGGTTTTGGATTATCGCGGTTATTCTGGCGATGGTTGGCCTTGCGACACTTAAACTTCGTTAAGTATAGAAAAGCACGATATGATAGATTTGAGCCTGTTTAAAGGTCAATATTTTGCCATATTTGGGCTTGGCAAAAGCAGCCTTGCCACCGCAACTGCGCTAGAACGGGCGGGTGCAAAAGTGGCTTTATGGGACGATGAAGAAAAATCTCGCCATCAAGCGGCTAAAGATGGGCATAATATATTAGATTTAACAATTGCTGATTTTGGCCGGTTTGACGGGTTAATTTTAAGCCCCGGCGTGCCATTAACCCACCCGAAACCGCATTGGGTGGTCGATAAAGCCAAGCAGGCAAACCTGCCTATAATGGGCGATATTGAGCTGTTTTTACGGGCGGTTAAGCATGCTGGGGTTGGCAAAATTGTGGCGGTTACCGGCACAAATGGCAAATCGACAACCGTAAGCCTGATTCACCATATATTGAGCGAAGCTGGGCTAGATGCTCATTTGGGTGGCAATATTGGTTCGACCATGGCGCTAGATTTGCCAACGACTTCGGCGACAAAAATATATATATTAGAGCTTTCTAGCTACCAGATAGATTTGATGCCAAGCTTGCAAAAACCCGGCCTCGCGCCCGACATTGCGGTGTTGGTAAATGTATCGGCCGACCATTTAGACCGGCATGGCGACCTAAAACATTATGCCCAGGTAAAAGCACAAATATTTGAGCCACAAACCGCCGAAGATTTGGCGATTATTGGCATTGATGATGAATTTGGCGCAAAATTTGCCGATATTTATAATGCCGTCAGCATATCCGCAGTGCAGCAAAATGCAGATATATTTTGTAAAAATGGCCAGATTTTGCAGAATGGCCAACCTATTTTGGAATTTGGCCAAGCTGTAAATTTGCAAGGTGTACATAACGCGCAAAATACTGCGATTGCTTATGAAATAGCCAAATATTTTGGGGTTGAAGATGAGGTGATAAAACAGGGCCTGCATAGTTTTAAAGGCCTTGAACACCGGATGGAATATGTTGGTAAAATTGCTAGCAGAGCCGGAGATATATTGTTTATCAATGACAGCAAAGCCACTAATGCCGAGGCAGTAAAACCAGCTTTGGGCGCTTATGAAAACGTATATTGGTTGGCCGGAGGCCAAGGTAAACAAGGTGGGTTGCAGCCGTTATATGAGAGTTTAAAACATATTAAAAAAGCCTATGTTTTTGGTCAATCGGCGCCAGATTTTGCCGATGAATTGACAAATATTACCGCATGTGAAGTTTTTTTAAATATGGGTGAGGCTATTAATAAAGCCCTAACCGATATAATGCATACTGGCGATGATGGATTAAAGGTTATTCTGCTTTCACCTGCCGCGGCTTCGTTCGACCAATTCGACAATTTTGAAAAACGCGGGCAAATGTTCAAGCAGATGGCCAAGGATTTGGGTGCAAAGCTAAGTTAAATTGGCTTTGATCCGGCGAATTTGGTGGGTTAAATGTTATTAAGCAGAACAGACAGAAGTTATTTTAGCCAATGGTGGTGGACAGTAGACCGGATGGTTTTGTTGGCCTGCATCATTTTAATGGTTGTGGGTTTGGTGTTGTCGCTAGCGGCTAGCCCGGCTGTGGCGATACGCCTAGATATGAGTGATGAAATGTATTTTGTGAAAAAGCAAATGCAATTCATGCCGGTGGCGTTGTTGTTGATTTTAGCCATTAGTTTCATCACATCCGAGCGTCTGG
Organism: Hyphomicrobiales bacterium; assembly: GCA_013214705.1. Taxonomy (GTDB): domain Bacteria; phylum Pseudomonadota; class Alphaproteobacteria; order Rhizobiales; family OSC116; genus OCS116. Next base: position 345,816 of record JABSRZ010000004.1, on the reverse strand, counting down.
TGCGTTATATTGCGTTGGCATTATTTGTCGGCGGCATGGTTTTACTGATCAGTGGTTTATTATATGGGGTTAAAATTAAAGGCTCTTACCGCTGGGTATCACTGGGTTTTATGACCTTGCAACCTTCTGAATTTGTCAAGCCGGGGTTTGTTATATTGTCGGCATGGCTGTTTTCGCAAGGGATGAAATACCCTAAAATTCGCGGTAATTTATTGTCATTTATTTTGTTTGCGAGCTTTATAAGCTTGCTGGTATTGCAGCCAGATATGGGCCAAACCATGTTGGTAACCGCCGTTTGGGTGGCGATGTTTTTTCTGTCTGGCGCATCATTATGGATATTGGCCGGGTTTTTGGGCATTACCGGGGTCGGGGGTTTTTACGCCTACAACACGATGAGCCATGTGGCAGCGCGTATTGATGGGTTTTTAAACCCGGCAGATACTGACAATTATCAGGTGGATTTGTCACTCCAATCCTTCATCCAAGGTGGGTGGTTTGGCAAAGGCCCCGGCGAGTCTAGCATTAAAAGCCAACTGCCAGATGCGCATACAGATTTTATCTTTGCCGTGGCGGGTGAAGAATTTGGCATTATAGGTTGCCTGCTGATAGTGGCGGTATTTTCATTCATCACCTTTAATTTTTTGCGACATGCGTTTTCGGTCGAAAATATGTTTAAAAAACTTTCAATCACCGGGTTGACCATTTTATTTGGCATGCAAGCCTTCATCAATATGGGGGTGAATTTAAAAATGCTACCCGCCAAAGGCATGACTTTGCCATTCATTTCATCTGGTGGTTCGTCATTAATGTCGATGGCGATAACCGTGGGGTTGTTATTGGCACTAACCCGCCGCCAACCACATGCCGACCAATTGCCGGTGGGCGGGCGTTATAACCAACCTCTTCAGGCGTAAATTGGCGGTTTATTTTTATGCAAGACATTGGCAAATATAATATTTTAATAGCCGCAGGCGGCACGGGCGGGCATATATTCCCCGCCGAAGCTTTGGCCGAAATGTTGACCGAACGCGGGCATCGGGTGTTTTTTGCCACCGATGTGCGCGGCCTAAAATTCGCTGAGAATTTTCCGGCCATTGAGGTGAAATGCATTGCAGGCGCGACGGTGTTTTCGAAATCGCCATGGTCTTTATTCAAAGCTTTGTTTAAAATTAGCCACGGCATATGGCAATCGCTGGGTTATATACGCAAACGCCAGATTAACATTGTGGTGGGTTTTGGCGGCTACCCGAGTTTTGCGCCGCTGTTTGCCGGGAAATTATTGGCCAAACCCAGCATATTACACGAGCAAAATGCGGTGCTTGGCCGCGCCAATAAATGGCTAGCCAAATTTGCCAAGCAAGTGGCGCTTAGTTTTCCTAACACAAAATTTACCGATGATATAAAATACAAAACCACGTTTATTGGCAACCCATTGCGCGGCATGGTGCGGCAGCTAAAAGCCACACCATATTTGGCTTATGAGCCAAATACAGACAACAAACCAGAGCAGAAATTTAATTTGGTGGTGTTTGGCGGCAGCCAAGGGGCGAGCGTATTTAGTGACATATTACCGGCGGCTATGAAATTGTTGCCGGCAGATGTGAGAGCCGAAATTAACTTGGTGCAACAGGTGCGCCAAATAGAAGTGGCCGATGTGAAAGCCCGATATAAGCAACTGAATGTACAGGCTGAGGTCGCGCCATTTTTTAATGATATGCCGCAAATTATTGCCAATAGCCATTTGGTCATTGGCCGGGCAGGCGCGACCACTGTGGCGGAGCTATGTTATATTGGCCGGCCATCATTGCTGGTGCCATTGCCCGGTGCGTTAGACGCCGACCAAGCCAATAACGCGCAAAATATTGTCGATGTTAAGGGCGGGTGGCTATGCCCGCAGCCCGCGTTTACGGCAGATTATTTGGCAACTGCGCTGTTAAACTGGATAAGATCGCCAGATATATTGGCACAAGCGGCAAAAAATGCAAAAAAATTAGGCCAACCAGACGCTGCCTTAAATTTGGCAAAATTGGTTGAGAAATATAGTGTAGATAAAAGACAGAGCAGATAGGGGCTAACTATGCGATCACCAGAAGAAGTGGGTGCGATACATTTTGTAGGCATTGGCGGCATTGGCATGAGCGGCATTGCCGAAGTGCTTAACAATTTAGGCTATAGCGTCCAAGGCAGTGACATTGGCGAAAACGCAAATGTACTGCGCCTGCGCGATATGGGCATAAAAGTGTTTGTTGGCCATCAAGCTAGCAATGTCGATAAAGCCGCGGTGTTGGTGGTATCATCGGCCATTAAGCCAGACAATGACGAATTGGTGGCGGCGCGGGCGCAATATTTACCCATTGTGCGGCGGGCCGAAATGCTAGCCGAACTTATGCGGCTTAAAAGCTGTGTCACTGTGGCGGGTACGCATGGCAAAACCACCACCACATCGTTAATCGCCTGTATTTTAGAAGCGGCAGAATTTGATGCCTCGGTGATTAATGGCGGCATTATTAATGACTATGGGACTAATGCAAAGCTAGGCAGTGGCGAATGGATGGTGGTTGAGGCTGATGAAAGCGATGGTAGCTTTATGAAACTGCCCGCCGAAGTGGCGGTGGTGACCAATATCGACCCCGAGCATTTAGACCATTATGGCGATTTTGATACACTTAAAGATGCGTTTAAAAGCTTTGTCGAAAAAGTGCCATTCTACGGCTTTGCGGTGATGTGCATCGACCACCCCGAGGTGCAAGCTCTGGTCGGGCGGATAGACGATAAACGCATTGTGACCTATGGCGAAAGCCGCCAAGCCGACATTCGGTTTTTAAATTTAACCTATAAACAGGGCGATAGCCTGTTTGACATCGAAATACATGATCGCAAAACTGGCGAAACCACTGTCATTGACAATGTCCGCTTGCCAATGCCGGGCAAACATAATGTTGCCAATGCCACTGCGGCGATAGCCGTGGCGGTTAATATGGGCGTGAGCAGCGAGGCGATTAAACAAGGTTTGGCCGAGTTTAAAGGCGTGAAGCGGCGTTTTACCAAAACCGGAATGTGGAATGGCATTGCGTTTTTTGACGATTATGCCCACCACCCGGTTGAAATTGGCGCGGTGTTAAAAGCCGCACGCGATGCCTCGGAGCGTAACGTGGTTGCCATTGTTCAGCCGCATAGATATACCCGCCTGCGCGATTTGTTTAACGAATTTGCCACCTGTTTTAATGATGCGGATATGGTGATTGTATGCCCGGTATTTGAAGCCGGTGAAGCGCCGATAGACGGCATAGACCATATACATTTGGCCGATGCCATGCGCCGCAATGGCCACCGGCATGTGGTGGCGATTGAGAATGAAGATGAATTGCCAAAACTAGTGGCCGACAACGCCAAGGCCAATGATTTTGTGGTATTTTGTGGCGCGGGCAGCATCACCAATTGGGCCAATGCTTTGCCGCAGACCCTAAATGAAGAAGGCTTTTAGAGCATGACAAAAACCAGCCTTGATATGTTGCCAACCGTGCGCGGTAAATACAAACCAAATGCCGATTTGGCCAAATTAACTTGGTTTAGGGTTGGTGGCGTGGCCGATGTTTTATTTAGCCCCGAAGATGAAGATGACCTGATAGATTTTTTGCAAAATAAACCCAAAAATGTGCCGGTGATGCTGATTGGCATGGGCTCGAACATGTTGGTGCGAGATGGCGGCGTTGCCGGCGTGGTGATTAAACTGGGGCGTAAATTTAGCAAAATAGAAGCGCTTGGCGGCAACCGGATTTTAGCCGGGGCGGGGGTTGCGGATGCCCGGGTGGCCAAAGCTGCTTATGATGAAAGCTTAGATGGATTTGCCTTTTTAAAAGGCGTACCCGGGGCTATTGGCGGCGCGTTGCGGATGAATGCCGGCGCGCATGGGACAGAAATTAAAGACATATTGGTAGAGGCGCGGGCACTAGATAGCCAAGGCAATGTGCATATTTTTAGCCTCGATGATATGGGCTTTGGTTACCGGCATTGCGGCATAGATGAGGATTATATATTTATTTCGGCAACATTCGAAGGTGTGACATCTGACCAAATAAGCATTAAAGCCAAAATGGACAAAGTGACTGATTTGCGCGTGGCGGCACAACCGATTAATAGCCGAACTGGTGGCAGCACATTTAAAAACCCAGATGACAAAAGCGCGTGGAAATATGTAGATGAAGCTGGTTTTAGAGGGCATATAAATGGCGGCGCGCAAGTGAGTGAAATGCACACCAATTTTTTAATTAATATGGGCGATGCCACGGCCAGTGACATCGAACAATTAGGCGATATGGTCAAAGCCAAGGTGGAAACCGACACCGGCACTATCTTGCATTGGGAAATAAAACGAGTTGGGCGCAAATCATGACTGACATTAGATTATCAGATGCGGAAATAGACGCCATTATTGATCTGAATAGGCTGAAAAGAGATCCCAAAACCACCCATATTGCGGTGCTAATGGGCGGCTGGTCAGCCGAGCGGCCGGTGAGCATTTGGTCGGGTGATGCCTGTGCCAAAGCCTTGCTAAATGTTGGCTATAAAGTGACCAAAATAGATGTTGGGCGCGATGTGGCCACACAATTAGCCAGAGTGAAACCTGATGTGGCGTTTAACGCTTTGCATGGCCCCTTCGGCGAAGATGGGCACATCCAAGGCTTGTTGGAAATTATGGGCATTCCTTACACCCATAGTGATGTTTTGGCCTCGTCATTGGCGATGGATAAAAATGTCGCGCGGCAATTGTTTAGCTCGGTGGGCATTCCCATTGCTGAAGGCAAAGTTATCAACCGTTTTGATGCCGCCCGCGAACATGTGATGGAACCGCCTTATGTGCTAAAACCAGTGGCAGATGGGTCATCATTTGGGGTGTTTATTGTCGAGCGTGGAGCCAACCGCCCGCCGCGTGAATTATTGGCCAGCGATTGGCCGCTAAGTGACGATATGCTTGCCGAAAAATATGTTGCGGGGCGCGAGCTAACCTGCACGGTGATGGGCAATAAAGCCTTGGCGGTGACTGACATAATATCCAACACCGAATTTTATGATTTCGAAGGAAAATATGCCGAAGGTGGGTCAGTACACATAGTTCCTGCAAAAATTAAACCAAATATTTACCAAGATATAATGAAATGGTCAGTTAGAGCCTGCGAAGTTTTGGGCTGTCGAGGTGTCGCGCGGGTAGACTGGCGATATGATGATGGTGAAGATGGAAATGATGAATTAATTTGCCTTGAGGTCAACACTCAGCCGGGCATGACAGGGTCATCATTAGCGCCTGAACAAGCGCAAAAACTTGGCATTGATTTTGAAAAATTTGTTGCATGGATGGTGGAGCAAGCGAAATGCAAACAACCGATGGACGCTACCAACAAGGGGTAAATAACCCTGGCGCACCGCCGAAACAAAATGTTTCTGGCGCATCGAATAGCGCTGCAAACCACACTCATAATTCGCAATATAACGCCAGTTATAACCAAGCTGACATCAATCAGACAAATCTAGAATTTGGTAAAAACGTCATAAAAGGCATTGGCATCATAATTTGGCGGCCATTTAGGTTAATGTTTAGGTTTGCCAAACGCAACTACACTTATTATGTGTTGAAATTAGAGCAAACTAAAGCTTTTAACACCAGTTTGCGTAGTTTGGCCAATGCCTTATTCATCATCGTATTTGCGGTGAGCGCCATATTGTTATATCGCGGTGGGCAAATTAGCTTGGTTAAAATGACTTTGGTTGAACAGATTGGCGAATGGTCGAGCGTTGCTGGGGTGAATGTGCAGGAAGTTAAGCTGCACAACCGTAAACACAGTAATAAACAAGATATTTTGGCGGCGTTAGATGTAAAAATCGGCACGCCATTGCTAAGTTTTGATGTCGATGCGGCGAGAAAACGCATCGAAAAATTAGGTTGGATTGAGCGCGCCGATGTGCAGCGGATTTTCCCCGATCGGCTAGATGTATCAATTGTCGAGCGCAACCCCTATGCCATTTGGCAAATTAATGGCAAACATTATTTGGTCGATAAAAACGGTGTTTTGGTGGCTGATGAAATACCCGAAGGTTACCAATATCTGCCGCTAATTGTTGGCAAAGGCGCGGCGACAGAAGCGCTAGGGCTATTGAGCGCATTAGAAGAAAGATTAGAAATTTTAGACCATGTGCGGGCTTTGGTGCGGGTCGGCGAGCGGCGTTGGGATATAGATTTTATCAATGGCATACGGGTGTTGTTGCCAGCAGCCAAGCCCGAAGCCATGTTGGCCGATTTAGAGCGGATGATTGTTGACCAAAAAATATTTGAGCGCGGCATTAACATTATAGATTTTAGGTTAAGTGACCGGGTGCGGTTTAGAATGGATGATGCTACGGCCGAAGCCTATCACGCCGCCAAAGACGCTGAAAAAAACGACAATAATTAGAAATAAATAGTAAAAATAAATAGTAAAATAAAGAGTGACCTTATGACCATTATCAATATGCCCCTTGCACCTAGAGCGCACAGCAAGCAACCATTTGTGGCTATTTTGGACATTGGCACGAGTAAAATTACCTGCATGATTGCTAAAATTGGCCACTCGACCAATTGGCCGGGTGCGCTGCGCGGGGCGCGCCATCAAATTCATGTATTGGGTGTCGGTTATAAACGCTCTGAAGGCATAAAAGCTGGCAATATAATGGATATGGAACTGGCTGAACATTCGATTCGCTTGGCGGTTGCGGCGGCAGAAAAAGAAGCCAATGTGCGAGTGAGCGAAGTGATTGTGAACGTTTCGGGCGGGCGGGCGCGTAGCGACATTTATGATATTGAAGTTATGGTGGCCGGCGAAAAAGTATCCAATCAAGATATGTTGCATGTGGTTAAAGAAGGCGAGCGCCAAAGCTTGCAGCTAGACCGGGCAATATTACACACTGTGCCGGTGGCGTTTTCGATCGATGGCAATAGGGGCATTACCGACCCGCGTGGTATGTTTGGCGATAATTTGGGTGTGGATATGCATGTGGTGAGCGCCGACATTGGCCCGCTTAAAAACTTAAAACTATGCATCGAACGCTGTCATTTAAAATTACAAGATTTTGTAGTCGCGCCTTATGCGTCTGGTCTGGCTTGCTTGGTCGAAGATGAGATGGATTTAGGTGTGACCTGCATAGACATGGGCGCCGGCTCGACCTCCATCGCAGTGTTTTTTGAAGGCAAATTTATTTATACCGATATGATAGCCATTGGCGGGCAAAATGTAACCATTGATTTGGCGCGGGGGTTAAACACCCAAATAGCCCATGCCGAACGGGCTAAAATTTTGCACGGCTCGGCCATTGCTGGCATTGCCGATGAAAGCCATCTGATAAGCATACCGATGCTGGGCGAGGAAGATTGGGAACAACAAGAAATTGAAAAATCTTTATTAACCGGCATTATCGAACCGCGGATAGAAGAAACTTTTGAGATTATTCGCGATCGGTTAACCGCCAGTGGATATGGCGATGTGGCCGGCCATAGAGTGGTGCTAACCGGCGGCGCTAGCCAGTTAACCGGCGTGCGCGAAATTGCCGCCAGAGTGCTTGGCCGTCAAGTGCGGGTGGGCAAGCCATTACGCATTGCGGGGTTAAATGACGATTATGCCGACACCAGCTTTGCCACCGCCATCGGCATGATGGCCTACGCGGGCGCACGGCCATTGGCTCTAAACCTTGCTGAGGCTGAACAAGCACAAAAGATAGCCGCCAATGGTGGTATATTTTCGCGCATTGCGCATTGGCTGCGTAATGACTTTTAACCGGCATTAAATTTTGGCATGAAAACCAACTCCAATAGGTTTTGCTGCAACTATATATTTGTTGTGGCGGGTAAAATTATCATAAAATTTAATTAAAATACAACGTTAATAAACTGTAAAAAAAGCGCTGGCTTAACAGTTTGATAACCATATTGGCTTACATCTAAAACCTGCAATAGTGATCAATTAAGAGTAGAGGTTTGTAATGTCATTAAATATTCAAATGCCTGAACTAAGAGAATTAAAGCCCCGTATTACCGTATTTGGTGTGGGTGGCGCAGGTGGTAACGCCGTTAATAACATGGCAGAACAAGGCCTTGAAGGCGTTGAATTTGTGGTCGCTAATACTGACGCACAAGCATTACGACAATCTAAAGTAGAGCGCCAAATACAATTGGGCACCATGATTACCGAAGGTTTAGGCGCTGGGTCTCGCCCCGAAATTGGCGCGGCCGCTGCCGAAGATAGTCTGCCAGATATTGCAGACTGCATGGAAGGCAGCCATATGTGCTTTATCACCGCCGGAATGGGCGGCGGTACTGGTACAGGTGCTGCCCCGGTTATTGCACGCTGTGCACGTGAATTGGACATATTAACCGTTGGCGTGGTGACTAAGCCATTCCAATTTGAAGGCCAACGCCGCATGGACATTGCCGAACAAGGCATTGCCGAGCTTGAGCTACATGTTGATACGCTGATTGTTATACCCAACCAAAACTTATTTCGCATTGCCAACGAAAATACAACTTTTTCGGACGCGTTTGCGATGGCCGACCAAGTGTTGATGAGCGGCGTGTCAGGCATTACCGATTTGATGGTTAAAGAAGGTTTGATTAACTTAGACTTTGCTGATGTAAGATCGATCATGAAAGACATGGGCAAAGCCATGATGGGCACGGGCGAAGCGACTGGCGAAAAACGCGCTGTCGAAGCTGCCGAAGCGGCGATTTCTAACCCCTTGTTAGATGATGTGTCGATGAAAGGCGCAAAAGGATTGTTGATTGCCATCACTGGCGGAGACGATTTAACTTTATATGAAATTGACGAAGCTGCCTCGCGCATCCGCAGTGAAGTTGACCCTGAAGCTAACATTATTTTGGGCACGACCACTGATAATACCTTAGACGGCATTATGCGGGTATCGGTGGTGGCAACTGGCATTGATAAAGAAGATGCTTTGTTGGCAATGGACAATAGCGCCAGCAACGGCTACCAACGCCCAGTACCAGCACAACCAGCCGCCGAAAAATCGGCCGATCCTGCGCCAGCAACCGAAACGGCTGAGCTTAAACCGCATGCCGAAAATATTGAAGTGCGGCGCTTAACAGCATCTGATGCCGTCGGCAAAGCTGGTGTGCGTTTAGAGCAATCTGAAACTCATGATGTGGCCAGTGGCAACGTTGCGCCCAAAGCTTTTGAACCACAACGCCCGGCGACTGTGCACCCTTCGACAAACAGCCATATTGGCGTGAACAAACAGGCGATGCAGCCACAAATGAAACGTTTGTCTGAGCAAGAACAAAGCCGTGTGGCTGGTAATTTGGGCAATAATACGCCACGGGCAAATTTGGCTCAACAAAGTCCTGCACATGCTTTGCGCACAGATGACTTCCCACCGGTTGCACAGCGCGAAATTCGCCAATCATATGAAAATAAACGCCGCGAAACTGAGGTTGCACCAGCTGATTCTAGCCAAAATGTAGACCAAACCACCAAACGCAATAGTTTCTTTGATCGCTTGGCCAATGTTGGCCTTGGCCGCAAAGATAACAATTTGGTGGAAGGTGCGCAAAACCGCAGCCAAGAAGCCCGCACAGCCGAGCCAATGGCAAAGCCTTTGGTACGTCGTCCAGAGCCAAAACCATTTGAAAAGACTGCGGAAAATACGGATGAGCAACCAAATTTAGAAATCCCGGCTTTTTTAAGACGCCAAAATAACTAAAGCTTAATGGCTGATAAAAATTTAAAAGCATCGGGTTTGACTCGGTGCTTTTTTTGTTGCTCAATATGGGTTTTGAGAATATAAATGTAAATAATATTTTATGGCGGATTTCGCTCTAAAAACAAAAAGGGAATTCAATGCGGTTTTTTAAATTTTTTAGCCTGGTTTTGTTGGCTGCTTTGATAACATCTTGTGCGTCTTCTATCTCGGTTTTACCAGTAGATGAACCCGCCCATGTGATCAATGCCGATGCCCGCAATTATCTGGCTAAAAAATCTTATAAAGAAGCCGCTGATAGGTTTTTAGAGTTAGAGCGCCAACATCCATATTCTAAATATACCCAAGCGGGTATGATGGAAGCGGTTGAAGCTTATTTCCTAATTAGGGCTTATGATGATGTGGCCTTTACTGCCGATCGATATATTATTTTATACCCCAAAGCGGCTGATGTGAAACGGGCTTATTTCTTACGCGCCGAGGCTTTTTACATTCGTTTGGCAGATGTTAAACGTGACCAACGCATAACTTTGCAAGCTCAAGCTGGCTTAAAAGCTTTGGTGAAGCGTTTTCCGAATAGTCTAGAAGCCAAAGCCGCGGTTAAAAAGATATTGGTCACTGTAGATTTGTTGGCGGCAAAAGAGATGGAAGTGGGGCGTTATTATTTAAATGCCCGCAATTTCCCAGCGGCGATAAATCGGTTTAAAGTGGTGGTTGATAAATACCAAACAACCCGTCAAATAGAAGAATCGTTAGCGCGGTTGGTCGAGGCATATTTAGCGCTGGGTTTGCGCGATGAAGCCAAAGCCAACGCCGCTTTATTGGGGCGTAATTACCCGTCTGGCGAATGGTATAATTATGCATTTAATTTGCTGAACAAAAAATAGTATAGCGGTAAGGTTTTACTTTAATGCTCGATAGTCTATCTATTCATAACATTGTTTTAATTGATAAATTGAACATTGGGTTTGTGGGCGGCTTAAGCGCATTAACTGGCGAGACTGGCGCGGGTAAATCCATTTTGTTAGACAGTTTGGGCTTGGCTTTGGGCGCACGCGGAGACGCTGGCTTGGTGCGCCACGGCAGCGAAAAAGGCCAAGTGATTGCGGCATTTAACCTATCACTAGACCACCCAAGTTTTGAAATATTAGCCCAGAACGACATTGACCATGATGGTGAAATGATTTTAAAACGCGTGCAAAATGCCGATGGCCGTAGCAAATCTTTCATAAATGACCAATTGGTTTCGACCCGTTTGCTAAAGCAAGTTGGCGAATTGCTAATTGAAATACACGGCCAGCATGACAACAGAGCTTTGGCCGATAGCTCGACCTATATATCGTTATTAGACTCATTCGCTGGCTTAACTATAGCGGCCAAAAAAATCGGCAAATTGTGGGATGTGTGGCAGGCGGCGAAAATAAAAGTCGCCCAGCACGAAGAAAATTTACGCAAAGCCCAAGCCGATGAAGATTACACCCGCCATGTATTGGCCGAGTTAGAGCAGTTGCAACCATCTAGCCAAGAAGAGCAAGCCTTAGCCGACGAGCGGGCGATATTGCAAGCCTCAGAAAAAGTGGCGCAAGATGTGATCAATGCGATCAAATTTTTAAACAAAGATGGTGGCGTCGAGCGGCGCATTAACAGCGCTATGTCGGCACTCGAAAAAAATGATGCCAATATCGAAGAATTGGTAAAACCGTCGGTCGATGCTTTAGACCGTGCCTTGGTGGAAATTCAAGAAGCGCATATGCAAATATCGGAACTTTCGCATAATTTGGAGTTTGACCCCGCCCGGCTAGATGATGTTGAAGAGCGGCTATTTGCCTTACGCGGTGCGGCACGCAAACATGGGGTGATGGTCGATGAATTGCCTGAATTGTTAGAAAAATTCAGAGCCACCATTGCCAGCTTAGAAGGCGACCAAGCCCGGGCTGATGAGCTGTATAAAGCCATGAATGAGGCGCAAGTAGATTTTGAAAAGACCGCCAAAATACAAAGCCAAAAGCGTCAAGCGGCGGCTAAAATATTGCAAGCGGCGGTGACATCTGAACTGCCGCCGTTAAAGCTCGAGCAGGCAAAATTCTATTGCATTGTTAACAGCCATGGGGTGGCGAACGCCTCGCGCAGCGGGTTTGACAATGTGAGTTTTGAAGTGATGACCAACCCCGGCACACAGGCTGGCCCGTTGATGAAAGTGGCTTCAGGCGGCGAATTGGCGCGTATAATGCTGTCGTTAAAAGTAAGTTTGGCCGATAAGGGCAGCGCACCCACTTTGGTATTTGATGAAATTGACACCGGTGTTGGCGGCGCGGTGGCCGAGGCCATTGGCTCGCGGTTGGCACGGCTTGGCCAACAAGTACAGGTGATTACGGTTACTCATTCGCCGCAAGTGGCATCGGCAGCTGATCGGCAATTTGTAATTTCGAAATCGGCAAATGCTGATGAGAGAATGGTGACTAATGTGCAATTGCTGAGCGAAGACGAGCGACATGAAGAAATAGCCCGTATGTTAGCGGGCGCCGTGGTGAGCGATGAAGCGCGCGCCGCCGCACAAAAATTATTAAACGTATAGCCGGGTGTAGATTATGGCCATTAAAAAATTTCCATTGGACAAAATGTCTCCAATGTTTGCTCGCATTCAACTCGAGAATTTAAACGATGAGATTGCAAAACATGATAAAGCATATCATGGTGATGATGCGCCGTTAATTAGCGACGGTGAATATGATGAACTGGTAAAATGGTACAAGGAAATAGAGGCGGCTTTTCCAGTTGAAGGGGATAACAACCCATTAGGTAGAGTTGGCTATGCACCGCAAGATAAATTTGAAAAAATCACTCACCGGGTGCCGATGTTATCGCTTGGCAATGCGTTTAGCGCCGTAGATGTGCATGAATTTTACGCCAAAATAGACCGGTTTTTAGGTTTGGATGGCGCGGTGATTAATTTAACCGCCGAACCGAAAATAGATGGCCTATCGGCATCATTACGCTATGAGGATGGCATTTTGGTAAGCGGCGCAACCCGCGGCGATGGCCAAGTGGGCGAAGACATCACCATTAATTTAAAAACCATCAGCGAAATACCCCACCAGCTTCAAGGTGAGCATATACCCAAAATCGTTGAAGTGCGCGGTGAGGTTTATATGAGCCATGCCGAGTTCGCGGCGTTAAATGAGCGCCAAGAAGCTGCTGGGCAAAAAATATTTGCCAACCCTCGCAATGCCGCTGCGGGTAGTTTGCGGCAGTTAGATAGCCGGATTACCGCCAGCCGAAATTTGCATTTTTTCGCCTATGCGCCGGGCGAAATAATTTGGGGTGAAATGAGTGGGCTGCAATTCACCACGCAAATGGGCATAGTGGAACAATTTAAGCAATGGGGTTTTGCGGTTAATTCATTAACCCAAATATTTGACAATGCCGATGAATTGGTGGCGCATTATGCCAAAATAGAAGATTTACGCCCGACCTTGGGCTATGACATTGATGGCGTGGTTTATAAAGTCAACCGGCTAGATTTGCAGCAACGTTTGGGTTTTGTATCACGCGCGCCGCGTTGGGCAATTGCCCATAAATTCCCAGCCGAAAAAGCCAAAACCATTGTTAATGATATAGAAATCCAAGTGGGCCGCACCGGCGCATTAACCCCCGTGGCGCGGCTAGAGCCGGTTTCTGTCGGGGGGGTGGTGGTGTCTAACGCCACACTGCATAATGAAGATGAAATTGAGCGCAAAGACGTGCGCATTGGCGATATGGTGGTTATCCAGCGCGCGGGTGATGTGATACCGCAAATTGTCGAAGTGGTGTTGGATAAACGACCAAAAGACAGCGTGGCGTTTGAATTTCCACGTATTTGCCCGATATGTGGCAGTGCGGCCGCGCGCGATATAAACGCTAAAACTGGTAAAATAGATGTCATTAGGCGCTGCGAGGGTGGGTTGATTTGTAAGGCTCAAGTGACCGAGCGGTTGAAGCATTTTGTATCACGCAATGCGTTTGATTTTGATGGCTTGGGCGCGAAGCAAGTGCAACAATTTTATGAATGGGGCATCATTAAAGATGCGAGTGATATTTTTGACATTGAAGCCAATGATGGCCAACAATGGGACACCATTCGCAAGCGCGAAGGCTGGGGCGAGCTAAGCGTCGACAATTTATTTACCGCCATTAATGAACGGCGGGAGATTGGTTTAGACCGGTTTATTTTTGCTCTAGGCATTCGGCATATTGGCGAGACTACCGCCCGCATGTTAGCGCGCAATTATGAAACTATGGAGCTGTTTTTGCCAGCCATGGTGGCGGCAAGTGTGCCGATTGGCACCGATGGCAGCTTGTTCAATGAAGCCTATGCCGACTTGGTCAATTTGGATGGCATGGGCGATGTGGTGGCGCAATCGCTGATATTGTTTTTTGCCGAAGACAATAATATAAAATTCTTAACCAAATTGTTGGCTGCTGTCACCACCATCCCGCTGGAGAAAACCGATGACAGCTCGCCAGTGGCTGGCAAGGTAATGGTGTTTACCGGTTCGTTAGAAATTATGACCCGCAGTGAAGCCAAGGCCAAGGCAGAAAGTCTGGGCGCAAAAGTGACCGGCAGCGTATCGAAAAAAACTGACATATTGGTGGCCGGGCCGGGCGCTGGCAGCAAGTTAAAAAAGGCCACAGAGCTCGGCATATTAGTGCTAACCGAAGAACAATGGGTGGCCATGGCCAATGGTGACGCCAATGGTGACGCCAATGGTGACGCCAAGGGAGAAACAGATGAATAACATTGTGCATATGGCGATTGTGGTGAATGATTATGATGAAGCCATTGAATATTATACCAAAATACTGAATTTTTGTTTGCTTGAAGACAAAGATATGGGCGCAGGCAAACGTTGGGTGCGCGTAGCCCCCAGCGCCAATGCGGCGTTTAGCCTCTTATTGGCCAAAGCCAAAAATGACCATCAACAAAAATATGTTGGCGACCAAACCGGCGGGCGGGTGTTTATATTCTACCATGTCGATGATTTTTGGGCAGAATATAACCGCATGCAACAATTAGGCGTCGATTTTACTGAGCAGCCACGCGAGGAAGACTATGCCACAGTTGTCGTATTCAGAGATTTATACGGTAACAAATGGGACATGATTCAACCGCGCTGATGGGGTAAATTTGGCCGATTTAGGCGTCAAGGGATTTTGAAAGCCTATCTGGCTTCCTATAAAATCCCTTTCCTATAACTCGATCAAATTTCCACCCATCAGGACATTAGAATTTGGCCGATTAATGCGTCAAATAACCACCAATTCACTGGCTTTTGCAGCGGCGTAAAAACTCGCTGATTAGTGGCGAAAGCCCGGCGGCGCTATATTCGCTTATCGTGCCTTTGATATTTATCGTGATGTTACGGGTATGTTTTAATTCATTAAAAATGGGGTCATTAAACTCGAAACTCAGCACGGGCGTATAACCGTGGAATTCATATAGTTTGAGTTTTGCGGGTTGGTTATAATCTCCAAAACTCAGCCTAAGGGTTGCGGGCATAATTGCATCCTCTTCACCTGTTGCTAAAGCGGATGCATATAATTCGAGGGTTATTTTTTTACGCTCTGGGTCGCATTCAAACGCTGCGCCAATTTCTTCATCATTACAATTTGTGCAATCTACCAAATATGGCGGGTATATATCTGGCTTGGATAGTCGCCAAATATTTTTGTAATTTTCGACGGCTTGGCCACTGGTTGTGAGATATATAATCAGTAGGATGGTGCAGACAATGCGCATTTAAAAACACCTATAATTAAACCAAATAAGAATTGACCACAGAGCCATGGCTTAAAGTTTTATGTATTGGGCATTTGTTGGCAATGTCTAAAATCCGCTCGCGCTGGGCATCAGTTAAATTGCCTTTAACAGATATTTGACGCTCAAAAGCGCGCCTGCCATTTATTTTGCTGGTGGTGACCACACAATTTATATCGGTTACATCCCACTGTTTACGGGTGATATACATGCTCAATGTTATTGTGGTACAAGAGGCTAGTGCCGCCTCTAACAATTGAAACGGGCCTGCGCCCATATCTGTGCCGCCAACATTTTTAGGTTCATCGCCCAATATTTGGTGGCCTGCCATGTTTATGCGGGTTAAATAGGTGTCCTGCATACGCAATGCGGCGGCCACTTGGCCACTTTTGGCGGTGGGGAATTTAGCTCCAGTGTCAGTATTAATATAGGCATACGCCCAATCATATATAATGCTGGCGGCATAAATGGCATCTGATTTTTTAGATAATAAATGGTCGGCTTTATTGAGGCTGACAAAGCTTTTGGGGTGATGTGCCATTTGGAACAATGTGCCAGCATTGTCTACCGATACAATCTCATCTATCGGTGAATGCATGATGAGCAACGCTTTTTTAAGTTTGGCCAACCTATCGGTTAAATGATCGACGCATAAATCATCGATAAATGTTTGGCTAAGCGTAATGTCATTGCCATAAAATTTAATTATATGTGTGCCTTTAGCCGCCACGCTTTGCGCATCTGTGCCCAAGGTTTTGAGTATATGCCCACTGTCGGACGGCGCGCCAATGGTGGCAACGGCTTTGACATTTGGCAATTGTAGCGCTGCCGCCAAAACCGCTGTGCCGCCGAGAGAATGGCCAATTAACAAGCTAGGGGCTTGGTAGTTTTCGGCCAAAAAATTAGCCGCATCGACCATATCTTGCACATTGGAGCTAAAATATGCTTGTTCTACTGCGCCTTGGCTAGCGCCAATGCCGGTAAAATCAAACCGCAATATATGTATGCCCTTGGCCGCCAATTGCTTGGCTATATTTGCCGCAGCATTGCTATTTTGCCCACAGGTGAAACAATGAGCAAAAACCGCATAGGCCTGACTGGGTTTTTTGCTGGGGTGCAAAGTTGCTGCCAATTTGTGGCCATGGCGATTGGTAAATGTTAGTTTTTGCATGTTTAAAGCGCAGATGTGGCCTGTTTTAGCCAAGCTTTTTCATCTTTGTCCAGTTGAGGGCTAATTTTTTTCCACACTTCGCGGTGATATTTGTCAAACCAATCAATCTCGATTTGGCTCATTAGGTTTTTTTCTACCGGCCGTTTGTCGATAGGCGCTAAGGTGATGGTTTCAAAATATAGCATAGGTTTTTCGGTATTATCGCGTTTATCTTTGCACACAATTAACAGGTTTTCAATGCGGATGCCATATTCACCTTGTTTGTAATATCCCGGTTCATTGGACAATATCATGCCCGGCTGCAGCGGAATGTCAGAGGCTTTAGATATGCGGGCAGGGCCTTCATGTACATCTAAATACACCCCCACGCCGTGGCCGGTGCCATGGTCGTAATCTTTGCCATCAGCCCATAAAAATTGCCGTGCCAAAGCGTCTAATTGCGCGCCAGTTGTGCCAATGGGGAATTTGGTGATGCTAATGGCAATCATGCCTTTCAGCACCAATGTGTAATTGCGTTTGGCTTCATCGCTTATGGTGCCCACGGCAATGGTGCGGGTGATGTCGGTCGTGCCATCGATATATTGGCCGCCACTATCGATAAGATATAAACGGTTGTTGGGAATGTTGATGCTGCTATTTTCGTTGACATGATAATGGCAAATTGCGCCATTTTCGCCAGCGCCAGAAATGCTGTCAAAACTAATGTCTTTTAATTCGCCAGTGGCTTTTCTGAAACCTTCTAGCTGGATGGCGGCATGAATCTCATCGACATTGTCGCTGGGCAAAGCGTCATCGCACCAGCGTAAAAATTGCGCCATCGGCTTGCCATCGCGTATATGGGCTTGGCGGGTGGCGTTAAGTTCGGAGTCATTTTTGCAAGCCTTGGGCATAATTGTAGGGTCTTGCCCCGCCATCACGCCGCCGCCAGATTTTTCTATAACCAGCTTAAACCAATGCGGTGTTTTGAGCTTATCGATGAGCAATTTACCCTTGAGTTTGCCCAATTTTTTTAGCTCTTTTTGCATATCTTCGATTTCATATATAGTCGCCAAATTGGCTAAATATGTGCGGGTTTCGGCAGTTAATTTTTTGCCAGAAATAAATATCTTATGCTCGCCTGTTGCCGAAATTAATGCAAAACTGTGCGCCACGGGTACGCGCTGGATGTCGCTGCCGCGTATATTAAATGCCCAAGCAATGCCATCGCATAGCGAAAGTATGGCGGCATCTGCGCCTTGATTTTTAACCTCTTTGGCTAAAGAGGCTAGCTTGTTGGCCGCGCTCACGCCGGCATATTTTTCGGGATAAAGGCTAATTTGGCCTTGTGGCAATTCGGGGCGGTCATCCCAAGCCAAATCGACTATATTTTGGTCACTGATAAGCAATTTTGCACCAGATTTTTGCAAAGCTTGGCGATAGCCTTCCACTTCAGCAGAGGTGTGTAACCATGGGTCGATGGCGATGATGTCATCATTTGTGCAATATTTACTTAGCCATTCTGTCGGTGGTTCATCATATAAATGGTAAGGCTCAAACCGCTTTATGTCCACTTGTTGGCGCACCTGAATGGTGTATCGACCATCGACAAATATACCGGCTCTGTCCATTTTTACGATGGCTTGACCCCAAGAGCCGCCAAAACCGGTTAGCCATTTTAAACGCTCATCGGCGGGGGCGACATTTTCGCCCATATGGGCATCAACACGCGGAATGATAAAGCCAGTAATGTCGTTTTTCATCAATTCCCGTCTGAGGGCTGCAATGTTGCGCCTGCCTACACTTGGGTCGTTATTTTCGCTGTAATTTTGAAATGTCATACCCAATGCTTAGCCTGCTTAATGTCGAAATACAAGCCATACTATTTTATCAATTTGGTGAGATGAAAGCCGCCCAATAAACAAGATTAAAGGGCGGCCGTCTGACTTTTTTGGCCTATATATTTAGATAGGCTTGGAATAAGACTGCCGAGGTGAACGCGCCCAATAATGCCAATATAATATAAGCCGCAAATACTGGTTTTTTAACCAAAGCGAACACAGCAATGGCGGCGGGCATAGAGGAAACAGCCCCGCCCAACATGAAGCCTAGCGCCGCACCTTGGCTCATACCTTGGTCGATCATAGTTTTGATAAGCGGCAGTGCTGCGAAACCGTTTAAGTAAGCCGGTATGCCAACTATTGTGGCAGTGGCGATGGGCAATATGCCTTCACCACCCACCAAGTTGATGATGAGCTCATTGGGTATATAGGCAATCATTAGGCTTTCTAAGAAAAACGCCAAGCTCAGCCATTTTAGCAAGAAAAATAGAGTGGTTTTAAATTCGGCAATAAAACTAGCTTTACGGGCCTCGTGTTGCCAAAATTTCCAGATAATTTTTTTACTGTCTAGCACCACGCCATTGGTTTTGGCGGCAATTTCGGGCTTTAATGGGTTGGCGAACAGGCCGTTTCTATTTAAAATATAAACCACAGAGCCGCCAAAAATGCCAATCGCTACCGCCGCCAAAGTGCGCGCCACGGCAAAATTTAAATCTATAACGCTATAGGTGAGTGCAAACACCGCCGGGTCGGTGATCGGCGAGGCCAGCCAAAAGGCCATAACCGCGCTTAATGGCACACCCATGCGCAGCAAAGCGGCAATAAGCGGTATCACCCCACACGAGCAAAATGGCGACAGGCCACCAATTAACGCGGCGATGATGATGGAATATTTGCCTTTTGACTTTAAGGTGGTGGCAATGATGTTGTCGAGACTAGACGCGCTGGCGTAGGCCATGAAAACAATGGCAAATAGCAAAAATGGGATGATGCCTAACAGCGCATTGGCTAAAAATATAACGCTGTCCATGGCTTGGCTATTGTCGAGTGCCAAAGTGAGCAACACAGCACCAAATAATATATGCCATGCAGAGAATTTAGTGAGATGATAATACATAATTATATACCTAGTTTTTTAGTTGTTTGATGATAAAAAAAGACTTAGCTGGCTATGCCTTTACAGCAATCGTTAAATAAATAATCGGCCATAAGTTCAACCAAGGTGAAATTGGCTATATTTATGGTTTCGCGGCCTTGCTGGTGTTGAATTATGACATTGGCCTTTACTAAGGTGGCGATGTGATGCGCCAATGTTGATGCTGGCATGTTAATTTGCTGGCGCATTTGGCCAATGTTTAGGCCATCCTCACCAGCTTGCACCAATAGTCGAAAAAGCCCTAACCGGGCCTCGTGGCCCAATGCATGTAAAATTGTTGCGGCGTGTTTTTGTTCCATACAAGCATCATAACTAATAAACTAGTTTTGTCAATATGTTTTTTGCTGGCCTATTTAAAACCATATTTACCTCACTCAGTTTTGCTGATAGGTTCAGCTAAAAATTAAGAGGTTTAAATGGAAAATTTGTCACTATTCATCGCATCATTGGGGTTTTTGCTGCTGCATTTTGTGTCTGCCACCAATTTAAGGGCAGCCATGGTCAATAAATATGGCTTAGGCGCGTGGATGGGCATTTTCAGCTTATTTTCGTTGGGGTTTTTCAGTTGGATGACCTTAGAATATTTGCAGGCCAATAGATTTGAAGACCTATGGGTGATGCCAGATTATTGGCTGTGGATGAATGCCGCACTGATGTTTGTGGCGTTTGCATTTATTGTGTTGGGTAATATACCTGATAAAGACGCCAAATTAGGCAAAGGCATATTTGCCATCACCCGCCACCCCAGCAATTGGGGCGTGGCTATTTTTGCCTTGGCGCACATGGTTAGTAATGGCAGCATTGAAGCGCAAATGTTTTGGGGTTCGCTATTTGGGTCGGCAGTTGTCGGTTCTTACTTCTTAGACAATCGGAAAATTCGCGAAGGCAGCGTGCGCTGGCAAAATTCTGCCGAAAATTCAAGTTGGTTGCCATTTTTGGCGATTGCTCAAGGCCGCACGCGCCTCACTCATGCGGATTTTAAACTGGTGCCGGTTATCGGCGCGGTGAGTTTTTGGTTTTTAGCCATGATTGTGCATGTCGGCTTTTTTGGCACCTATATTTTGCCGCTTTAGCTGAATGGATATTTATTTTAAATCTTCTACGATTTTCTTCATGGCGACATCTATAGCTTTGGAGTTGGGCTTATAAAATACCCAATTTTTTAACTTTTTATGGCTGACTAACCCGGCATTTTCCAAAATGCCCATATGTTTGGTCACTGTGGGTTGGCTGAGGCCAATTTTAGTGGCTATTGAGCCCACACACACACCATCGTCGACCAAATCACCATCTGATTGTGGTTTGAAATTTGGCAATGGGTCTGAAATCCATTGCATGATTTGAAACCTATTCTCATTAGCGAGCGCGCTCAAAATTTTTAAACTTGACTTATTTGGCATATCTATATAGTTCTGTGGCTATATAGCCTGTAAGCTATATTATTTAATTTCTGATATCATAAAATTTGTTGGCAATTTGTCAATGTTTAGATGAGGGGCACTTATGCCAGTTAAAGATTTTATCTTGGCCGTTAGCATTATGGCTATATGGGGGGTGAATTTTTCGGTCATTAAGTTGGGCATGGGGACTTTAGATAGTTTCACCCTCAATGGCTTGCGGTTTTTACTGTGCGCATTCCCGTTGGTATTTTTTGTCAAAAAACCAGATCTGGCTTGGAAATATATCGCCAGTTATGGCCTGTTATTCGGTGTTGGTGTGTGGGGCATGGTTGGGCTTGGCATTCATTTTGGCGCGTCAGCAGGTGTGACGTCGCTCATCCTGCAACTGAGTGCGTTTTTGGTGGTGCTTACGGGGGCGGTGATATTTAAAGAAAAATTGAATATTGGGCAGTATATTGGCTTAGGCTTGGCGCTTATTGGCCTGTTGTTGATTGCCAGCGTGGCCGATGGGCGGGCGACTTTATTGGGCATGGGCATGGTTATGTTTGCCGCTTTGGCGCTCAGCTCAACCATTATCATGTTCAAATATTTAAAGGTAAAACAAATGTTTGGCTTGTTGGTATGGTCTAGTTTGTTTTCGCCCATTCCGCTTTTTGCCATGGCATATTTTGTAAATGGCATGGATGTGTTTACAAATTTATGGGTTAATTTAACCCCAATTGCGATTTTTTCATTATTGTTTCAGGCCTATCCAACCACTTTACTAGGGCGGCTTATTTTCAATAATATGATTGTTAAATACCCGATGAATATCACCATGTTGATTAGCTTTTTAGTGCCGATATTTGGGCTATTAGGCTCTTATATTATTTTTGATGAACAGATTGGTCTGGTTAAAATAATCTCATGTTCGCTGATTATTATCGGTTTGGCAGTGAGCACTTTTTGGCTACATATTCGTAAAGTAGTGGCTAGCAAAGCCAGTGGTTAAATGTGGTTTGCTAGAGCCAATAACCGGATCGAATATGTGCCAAAAGATTAGGATTTGACTTGTGAAATCTGATCTTCTAAAAAATTGGTCGCGAGGTTGGCAATTACTGACACTTGCTTTTCGGTCAAATCGCGGCTCATCATGCCGATAAAGGCATTGTAAATCACCTCGGCCAATAAGCTAGCTAATGCGGGTTCTAATTGCATTTCGATCAGCAATTTGTGCACATATGCCACCCGTTCATTGTCTATTTGTTTGATGATTTTGGCGGCTTGCTCACTTTGTCCGCCCCATACCCGGATTGACAATTCGGTAAATTTTCCACCATATTTTTCGCCGGGGCGGCGGGTGGTGAGTTCTAACAATGTAGAAAGTTTTTTATGCGGGTTGGTTTTTTCGGCCTCGACCAGACGGATGACCTGCAAAGTGCCTAATTGATGCCAAACCTTTAACATTTCATCCAATAGTTCGGCGCGATTTTTAAAGTGCCAGTAAAAACTGCCACGCGTAAGGCCAATTTTTTTAGAGATTCTGTCAATCCGCACACTGTCTATGCCACCAACCGATAAGAGCTGAAAGCCAGCCGCTACCCACGCTTGCTTGTTGCTGCCCGGTTTTGATTTGTCGGTCATAAAACCTCTAACTTTGGAAATGAATATTGCGACATTCTGTCACATACATACACTTGTGTATTGACATATGTCAATAATTTACGCTACAAATTGGCGTACACAAGTGTATGTTGGAGCAAGATATGAAATCTAAATGGAATTTAACCGCATTTGCCATGATGGCTCTGACCATTGTCGCCCATGCATTTGGTGGCGGGCCCGAAATTTGGCAGCCGGTTTATAACTCCGATCTGCCTTTGACGGTGCGCATAACCATGGGTTTGGTTTGGCATGGGTTAACGGTTTTATTTATCATTATGGCGGGTTTGAGTTTGCTGGCCTATGCAAAGCCAAGTTTGGCGGCTGGGGTTAATATGAGTCTCATGTTTATTAATTTGGGCATTGGTGGTTTGGCCTTATTTTATGGCCTGTTGCAAACTGGTGGAGTGTTATTGTTGCCGCAATGGGTGTTGTTTCTGCCGATGGCATATTTTAGCTTTATGGCCTTGATAGCCGCAAATAGGCAGGTGTGATATGGGGTTATTACTCGCAGGTTTAATGTTGCTAATGACCTATATTCACGGGGTGATTGGGGGCAAGAAAATTTGGCGACCGATGTTAAAACATTGGCAATCTCACCCGCAGAATAAGCTAATTAAAGGCTCGTTGGGGTTTATTTGGCATGCCATAACATTGTGGTTTATTGCCGCCTCTGGGTTGGCTATATATGCCTATTTCAGCCCCGATATGGCAGAGGGTATTTACTTCACGCTGATGGTGCTATTTTTTAGTTTTGGCGTGGTGGCGACGCTTTATGGCAAGCTCATTTATGGGTTATTTGGCGCATCCCCGCAGTGGATGTTTTTTTGGCCGATAACCATTACTGCGTTTTTGGCGTTTATAAGCGCGTAATTGGCCATTTAAACATGGAATTTTAGCCCAAGCTCTGATATGAGAGCCTTATGACAGATTATGACATTAAAAAAATTCGCAATTTCTCCATTGTTGCACATATTGACCACGGCAAATCGACCATTGCAGACCGGCTTATTCAAATAACCGGCGGGCTGGCTGAACGTGATATGCAAGAACAAGTGCTCGACAGTATGGACATTGAGCGCGAACGCGGCATCACCATTAAAGCCCAAACTGTGCGTTTGGATTATAAAGCTGACGATGGTGAAACCTATGTTTTGAATTTAATTGACACTCCCGGCCATGTAGATTTTGCCTATGAGGTGAGCCGCTCTTTGGCCGCTTGTGAAGGCTCGCTATTGGTGGTAGATGCCAGCCAAGGTGTCGAAGCGCAGACCTTGGCCAATGTATATAAAGCCCTCGATAATGACCATGAATTGGTGACGGTGCTGAACAAAATAGATTTGCCAGCGGCAGAACCTGAACGCATTAAAACCCAAATCGAAGATGTGATTGGCATTGATACCAGCCAATCGGTTGAAGTTTCGGCCAAAACCGGGTTTGGCATTCCTGCGGTGTTAGAAGCCATTATACACCAATTGCCAGCGCCCCAAGGCGACATTGACGCGCCGTTAAAAGCTTCACTTGTCGATAGTTGGTATGACCAATATCTAGGTGTTGTGGTGCTGGTGCGCATTATTGATGGGGTGATGAAAAAAGGCCAACGGGTGAAAATGATGGGCGCGGGTAGTGTGCATCTGATAGACCGGTTGGGTGTGTTTAGGCCAAAACAAGAAATGTTTGACCAGCTGCGCCCCGGCGAAATTGGGTTTTTTACCGCCGCCATTAAAGAAGTTGCCGACACCCGCGTTGGCGATACGATTACCGATGCGAAATTGCCTTGTGCTGAGGTCATTACTGGGTTTAAACCCGCACAGCCTGTGGTTTTCTGTGGTCTGTTTCCGGTCGATAGCAGCGAATTTGAACAATTGCGTGAGGCGATGACCAGGCTAAGGCTTAATGATGCCAGTTTTGAATTTGAGATGGAATCATCGGCGGCGCTTGGGTTTGGCTTCCGTTGTGGATTCCTTGGCCTGTTGCATATGGAGATTATCCGCGACCGTTTAGAACGCGAATTTAACATTGATCTCATCACCACCGCGCCCAGCGTTATCTATGAAATGCATATGACCGATGGCAGCATGCGAATTTTGCACAACCCGGCTGATATGCCGGATGTGATGAGCATTGATCACATTCAAGAACCGTGGATTGAAGCCACAATATTGGTGCCCGATGAATATTTAGGCGGCGTGTTAAAACTCTGCCAAGACAGACGCGGCATCCAAAAAAACCTAACTTATGTTGGCTCGCGCGCCATGCTGGTTTATGAAATGCCGCTAAACGAAGTGGTTATCGATTTTTATGACCGGTTAAAATCTATCACCCGCGGCTATGCAAGTTTTGACTATAGCTTAACCGGCTATCGTGAAGAAAACCTTGTGCGGATGAGTATTTTAATTAATGAAGAACCGGTTGATGCCTTGGCCACCATAGTGCATGCCGGCCGTGCCGAAAGCCGTGGCCGCGCCATGTGCGAAAAGCTAAAAGAAATGATACCGCGCCATCTGTTTAAAATACCCATTCAAGCTGCATTGGGCGGGCGCATCATCGCGCGTGAAACCATCGCCGCCATGCGCAAAGACGTGACCGCAAAATGTTACGGCGGCGACATAAGCCGTAAACGCAAACTGCTCGACAAGCAGAAAAAAGGTAAGAAAAAAATGCGCCAGTTTGGCCGCGTAGAAATTCCGCAAGAGGCATTCATCAACGCCCTAAAAATGGACGATTGAATTCGGTTTTCGCGTCAATATTCGTCGTTAGAGCTTGGGTCATGGGCAATTGCCCACTCCCCGCACTCTGCCTAGACTATTTTTGCGAAAACCAAATTTGTAAAACCGGCATCTCGCGTTGAATTTGGGCGTCTGCGCGGCGCTCATGGGCACTATTTTTGCGAAAACCAAATTCGGAATGAAACTGTCATTCTAGGGAACTCTATTTTTTGGCGAAATAGGTGGTGCCGATTACGCAGGCGGTTACTAGTGTGGCGGTGACGATCATTTGCCAGTTTATGGTTTCGGCCAATAATAATGCTGCCCAGCATAGGCCTAAAAAAGGCTGTAACAATTGCAATTGGCTAACCGTTGAAATGCCGCCTTGTGCCAAGCCTTTATACCAAAATATGAAGCCGATAAACATGCTGAATGTGGAGACATAGGCAAAGCCTAACCATGCGCTGGGGCTCACTGCATTTAGGTCATCGGGCAGGTTGAACAAAGCGATGACCGCCATGAGTGGCAGTGCGATCAGCAACGCGCCTGAGATAACCTGCAATCCGCCTAGTTTTTTGGTCAGCACTGCGCCTTTTGCATAGCCAAGGCCACATATAATTATCGCGCCGGCCATAGATATATTGCCAATGAGCGAGGTCGAAAAATCTTGCTGCGCGGCATAAACACTCACAATGAGGGCGCCAATTAATGAAAATAACCAAAAAGCCAAGCCGGGGTTTTGTTTGGTAAAAAACACTCCAAACACCGCAGTGGTTAGCGGCAATAGGCCGATGAATATAACCGAATGCGCCGCCGATATATATTGCAGCGCGATGGCAGTTAACAGTGGAAACCCAACCACAACGCCGATGGCGACAATGAGCAGTGATAGAAAATCGGCTTTTTCGGGTGGTTTTTGTTTGAACGCCACTAGCATAATGATGGCCAACAGTGCGGCAATGGTGGCCCGGCCGGAGGTTATAAATATCGGGCTTAAATCTTGCACCGCCACGCGGGTGCCCACCAAAGAGCCGCTGAAAATTATAACGCCGATCATTCCGTTTAACCAACCATGGGTCATTTTGTTCATAGCACTGCCTTTTTGTTCATAACACTGGCTTTTTATTCTTAACACTGGCTTTTTTGTTGGTTTATAGGCGGTGGCGCAAGATAAATAAACCAGATAAGTGGGTAATTTATGATTTATGTGCCGAAATTATTAAAAGTTGACAATTATTATTTATCATTTATGTTAATTAACAATAATTGGAATTAAATATGACTCAACTCGCACATACATTTTCGGCACTTGGCAACCAAACCCGGTTTGCCATTGTCGAGCGCTTGCTTAACGAAGGCGATTTGCCGGTGGGGGCGTTTTTAACGATGGATAACCTGTCGCCACCGGCTTTGTCTCGGCATTTTAAAGTGTTGCGTGAGGCCGGTATCATTGAACGGCGGGTTGATAAGCAACAACGCATATACTCGGTACGGCCGCAAGCTGTGCAGCAAATTTGCGAATGGTCTATCAGCTATCGTAAATTTTGGTCGGCAGGGTTGGACAGGCTTGAACAAGCACTTAGCGAGGCTGATTAATGGACACAGGTGTTTTAACCCTTGAACGGACATTTCAAGCATCGCCGCAAAAAGTGTTTGATTTTGTAACCAAAAAACAAAACCTGCTTAAATGGTGGGGGCCGATTGGTTGTTATGTAGATGAAAACCATCTGGATTTTAGCAAAATTGGCAGTTATTTTTTTGTGATGGTGGCGCCAAATGGTGGTCGTGCCAAGGTGAGCGGTAAGGTGCTGGCGGTAAACGCGCCCTATATGGTAGAATTTGATATGTCGATGCCGGGTGATGAGCAGTGTTTGCGCATGAGTGTGGTTAAATTTGAAATTGCCGCCAATGAGCAGGGTGGCACAGATTTCAAACTCACCCAAACTGGTTTAACCAGCGAAGAAATAACTTTCAATCGCAGCAATGGTTGGATGTCAACTCTGACAAGGCTTGCGGCTTTGTTAGAAAAAAACTAAACTTAACCAGTAACTATTGAGGACAATGAAATGGATGAATTTGCAATTATATATATCGGCTCTGGTACACCAGATAAAATGCCCAAAACAAAAGAAGAAGGCATGGCCCACCGCCAAAACTGGATGGACTGGGTGGCAGGCCTTGGTGATGCGGTGGTGAACCCTGGCCAGCCGATGATGGAGCATAAATTAGTCACATCTGAAGGCGTGTCTGATGTTGATGAAGGCGGTAAATTTACTGGTTTTGCGGTGGTTAAGGCCGAAAATATCGAAGCGGCCATCGAAATTGCCAGAACCGACCCATTTTTAAATATGGGTGGTGGCGTGCAAGTGGCTAAAATGATGAAAATGCCGGGTTAAACCAATTAGCTGGTAAATATACGAATAAAAATAATGCTCAAGCCCGCTTGGGCATTATTTGTGCTTTATAATATGTTGGGTGATAAGGGTGGCGATGTTTTCATCACGCAATATGCGGTTATGGCCTAAATTTTCTGTCGGGTGGAACTGCGCCTTTTTCCACACAGTTTGAAGTTTTTCAAATTCAGCAAATGGCACTTGTTTGTCGGTCTTATCGTGAATGATTAGCGCCGTTTGTTCATGTTGCAATTGGCAATTGATCAGGCTAATTTCATCTAATGTATAATCGCCAAGTTGGTTTATTTTTTTAAACACAAGGGCTTGTACTTTTTTAGACAAATGCCTCGCGGCAAAAAACTTTTGAAACATTGGCAGGATTTGGCTTGGCGAGGATATCATTATTATTGGTTTTGGTAAGCTGATATATTTGCTCACTATGCCCAACATTGCGCCGCCCATAGAATGGCCAACAAAGGCCACCGGCTGCAAATTTTGCTGTTTTAAATCTTCTATCAAGGCACTGGTCATATCGAATATTTGGGTTTTAGTGCCGGGTGATGAGCCGTGTGCTGGGGCGTTCCACGCCAATACCTTAAAACCCTTGGCAACCAGCGTATCAATGAGCACATAAAATGTGGTGCCGCGCGACTCCCACCCATGGCATAACAGCACCAAATCTTGGTTTTCACTGCCATCATCACCCCATATATTGGCGACGCGCCCAGATTTGAAGATGAATTTGATGCCGCGCAAAGCGCAAGCGGTTTCGGCCTTAGTGCGGGCGAAGCGTTTGGGGTGGCAAAATTTGTCAAAAACCACGCGCGCCATAAGCTGCGGTGCTAGGGTGGAGAGTGCATTTATAAATAAGTTGGATAATCTAATGGCCATGAACATTCAATAATGGATAAAATGATACAGGTCAACATCTCGCTATAGCGAGGCTATAGAGCGGTTGTATGCAAAAACCGCATAGCTGCAATACCGTAATTCAGCTTTTCAAATATTATTATAGGCCTATGTTTAAGCCAAGACGTAAGGGCATAAGCACTTACCCAATATCTGATTAAGTCAGATGCCCAACTAGGAGATAAAAACATGGCTTTCTTTACATATAACAAAAACCCAAAAGCTAAAAAACAAATTGGCCTTTTCGCCAAAAGCACAGAAGCTGCAAAATTGCGCCGTGCGGAAAAAGAACTTTTAAGACTTGATGACCGTATGCTTGCTGACATTGGCGTGTCTCGTAGCGACGTGCATGGTAAAGTTTGGGGTCAATTCTAAACCAATCAATACCCATATCGCAAACATTTGAATAGGTAAGGAACTAAAATGGAAAATACACCAGATATTAGTGACATTGATACCAGCAACACAATCTCGCACAAGGCTCCTAATTTCTTGAAGCAAGTTGGCAATGCCTTCATTCAAGCACAAGAAGTAAAAGCCCGTCGGTATGTGAAAAGTTATATGTCTAAAAGCTACCGCCCGTTTTAAGTGGCGCTGGTTAGCCTCTCAGCAATATTTAAGCCCTGCAGTTGATAGCTGCGGGGTTTTTTTATCGGTTTATGACATATATAAGACAAGAGACCTGCATTTTGCGCATAGCTGGAGCTCGTTAACTCTGCTTTTAAAGCAAAGGTTTAACACATATATTATGGATGTTGAACAGAAGCAATATGGCTTCGCAACTTAACTTCCAATATAGGAAAATATGATATGACAATATTTGCAATAAACAAATTGAACCCAACTAAAAAACTTACCAGCTTTGTAGCAAAATATAACCAATCTGCTAAATTACGCCGCGCCGAACTAGAATTGTTAAAATTCGATGATCGTTTGCTTGAAGACATGGGTATGTCTCGTGGTGATGTACATAGCAAAGTTTGGGGCCAAATTTAGGTTTCGCCAACAATACACACAAATTTGAGCTTCTTAGGTTTGCTAAGAGGCTTTTTTTGTGGCCAAATTTTGAAATTACATTTTAAGCGGTAAAAATAAGTGTTGCCCACTGGTCAATTATATTGCGGTCAACTTCTACAAACCCTTGGGCTTTAAAATAGCTCGAAACCCAATTGGCTTGGGTGCCCAACAGGCCCGAAAGTATCAGTGTGCCGTCCATGCTTATATGTTGGCGAATGTCGACCGCCATGGTGGTGAGCGGCTTGGCCAATATATTGGCGATGATCAAATCATACGGGGCGTTTTTATGTAGCTCGGCATGGTTGAAACCTTTGGCAGTGATGGTTTTTATAAGGTTAGAGACATTGTTTATGGATGCATTTTCGCGGGTTATGTGGGTCGCAACTGGGTCAATATCGGTAGCAATGACTTGGTTTTTAAGTATTTTGGCGGCGGCTATGGCCAGCAGGCCAGTGCCAGTGCCAAGGTCGATGGCATGGTGAAATGCCCCGACAGATAATATTTTATCTAAGGCGATTAAGCAACCTTTGGTGGTGCCGTGATGGCCAGTGCCAAAGGCTAAATTGGCATCTATTTCTAAACCAATGGCCGAGATTGGGCAGTTTTTTGCATCATGTTTGCCATGCAGAAAAAACCGGCCAGCCTGTATGGGGGCAAGCGCAGTTAGGCTTTCTGCCACCCAATTAATATTTTTATCTAGGCTTATGATGTTAATGTTTAACGGCGCTAAGCTTTGCGCCACAAATAAATTGTTCAACTCGTCTATTTTGGGTTCAAATTCGTAATAGGCGCGCAAATCCCACTCTTGGCTTTCGTCATGGGTTTCAAACCAAGTGATGCTCATCGCCTCTGGCCATGTGGCTTGCTCTAATATTTCGGCATATTTATCGGCTATCTTTTTATTCACAATTGTTTGTGCGTAAAAACGGGCTTCTTCCATTGATTTTCCTAATATTCAAGTTTGTTCTAAAAATGAGGCAACAACTTTTTTGCGGCCAACATCATCAAAATCTATTTCACAGCGGCTGCCATCGGCTGCCAAAACAAAGCCATAACCGAATTTACTGTGGTAGACCCGTTCGCCTGTATAAAAATTATTTTCGACTTTGCGGGCTTTTTGTGCCGATTTAAAATTTTGATAACCGCTAGATTGTTTGGCTTTTTGGGCGCGTTGCCAGCCCGGGGTGTTAAAGCTGTCGCTTGCATATCCGGTTTTATGATCGTCTAAATAACTGGTATTCTGTTGCGCATAATTGCCATATTGGTTATTGGCCTGTTCTATCTCGGCGGTCTCGAGCGGTATTTCGTCAATAAACCGCGAGGGCAGGTTATTTTGCCATTGGCCATGCACTTGGCGGTTGGCGGTAAAACTAATCCAACAATATTTTTTGGCGCGGGTGATGCCGACA
This sequence comes from Hyphomicrobiales bacterium, assembly GCA_013214705.1. GTDB lineage: Bacteria > Pseudomonadota > Alphaproteobacteria > Rhizobiales > OSC116 > OCS116. Next base: position 314,660 of record JABSRZ010000004.1, on the reverse strand, counting down.
TAAGCCAAGCGTCTTTCTTCTTCTAGCCCCGCTTGACCAGACTCATCTAACGCGCGTTGGTGCGGAAATTGGCCTTCTTCCCATGCGGGCAAGAATATTTTTTCATATTCTAGGCCCTTAACCGCGTGCAATGTCATCAGGCTGACCATTTCGCTATTGTATTTTTGTTCATCGACATCCATCACCAGCGAAATATGCTCTAAAAACTCACCCAATGATGAAAATTGGCCAATTTGGCCAACAAGTTCTTGCAAGTTCTCCAGCCGGCCAGCGGCATCGGCTGTGGTTGCCTCCTGCCACATATTGTTATAGCCGCTTTCTTCGAATATAAGTTTTGCAAGCTCGGCATGTGGCATTTCGGTAATGAAACCGCTCCAACGGTCAAAATTTTGCATTAATTTGGTTAGTTCGGTTTTGGTTTTGCCGGTTAATGGCTCATTGGCCATGAGGTCTTGCGCGGCGGCCAACAGGTTCATATTTTTATGGCCAGCGTAAAGCTTAAATTGTTCAATTTCGTTGGGCTTTAATTTGTTTTTAGCGTCGCTTAAGGCGGTTTCGAAACTTATATTTTTGTCCATTCCATAAGGCAGGGTGTTGATTATTTTTTTAATTTTGCGGCGCAATGCTGCGGGGAAGCCGTCATCTTTGGTCATCTGGGTGGCAGCGGCGTATAATGAGATGTTATTCATCCGGGCGAAATGTTGCATTTTGGCCAGAGATGATGCGCCAATGCCGCGCTTGGGTACATTGATGATGCGCTGGAATTTGATGTCATTATCGTGGTTCTGAACCAAGGATAAATAAGCAATAACGTCTCTAATTTCGGCTCTTTCGTAAAATTTTGGGCCGCCGACCAAGCGGTAGGGTATGCCTAAAATAGACAGTCTATCTTCAAACGCCCGCATGAGTGTGGAGGTGCGCACCAATATGGCTATCTCATTTAAATCAACACCTTCATGCCTAAAATCTTCTATCTTTTCGCAAATAACCCGGGCTTCTTCTTCGCCATCCCAGACAGATTTTACGACTAGTTTCAGCCCATCTTCGGCTTTAGAATATAAAGTTTTGCCCAAACGGTCGCTATTGTGGGCAATCACCCCAGAAGCGGCGGCCAAAATATGGCCGGTTGAGCGGTAATTTTGTTCTAACCGCACAGTTTTTGCGCCTTTAAAATCCCGTTCAAACCGCAAGATATTTTCGACCTCTGCGCCGCGCCAGCCGTAAATAGATTGGTCATCATCGCCCACACAGCAGACATTTTGCGGGCGGTCTTTGCCATTGCCAGCCAGCAACCTGAGCCATAAATATTGCACCACATTGGTGTCTTGATATTCATCTATCAAAATATATTTGAAGCGGTCTTGATAGATTTTTAAAACGTCGGCATTTTCCTGAAACAGCCGCAAACATTCTATCAGCATATCGCCAAAATCGGCGGCATTGGCAATTTTTAAGCGGTTTTGATAGGTCTGGTACAGCGCAATGCCTTTGCCATCTGCATAGTCATGCGCTTCGTTTGCGGGCACTTGGTTGGGTTGCAGGCCGCGGTTTTTCCAATTGTCGATGCTGTTGGCGAGGGCGCGGGCAGGCCATTTTTTCTCATCTACATTTTCGGCTCTGATGATGGTTTTAAGCATTCTAATTTGGTCATCTGGGTCTAAAATCGTAAAGTCTGACCGCAAACCAACCAGTTCGGCATGGCGACGCAAAATTTTGGCGGTTACCGCATGAAATGTGCCCAACCATTGCATGCCCTCGACCGCATCGCCAATTTGTGCGCCAATGCGCTGGCGCATTTCACGTGCGGCTTTGTTGGTAAATGTCACCACCAATAATTGGCTTGGCCAGGCTTTGTGCTGGGCTAAAATATGGGTTAATCGGGTGGTTAAAACCCGGGTTTTGCCAGTGCCTGCGCCCGCGAGTACCAATAATGGCCCTTCGGTGGCTTCTACGGCTTGTCTTTGTGGCTCATTTAGGCCGCTCATGTAATCATCATAAGTGGCGATGGCATTGCGCACTGGCGCTTGGCTTTGGTGGTTGGCGGCTTGTTGCGCCATTTGCGCGAGGCCGCTTGGTGCTGGCAGTTCGGCATTTGGGGCGACATTGTGAGTTGGGGCAAACAAATCGTCTTTGGCCACGGCTTTGCCAGCATCGAACCGGGGGAAAGGGTCGAAATCGTCCAGATCAAACGGGTCGATATTGTTAGAATCAGTCATCATTCACTCGCATATATTGAATTGTTAATATAGCGATGTTGCGGCCACTTTAAAATGGCTGATTTAATTATGTTCTTCTATATTGGTGGCTATCAACGCATAATTGTAAATTTGCAGCGCCCGGTTATGAGAAACATAGCCAATGATAACTTGTTCGCCGGTTTTATTGTCGGTGCTAACCACTGCCATTTCGGCGCAACCGGTGTGGGCGCCAAACTTTTTAATGGCATCTTCTAAGGTATCGGTTTGCGATAATATGGGCACATCTTGATATTCTTCGGCGTTAAACTTAAACGGCTCGCATTTGTCAATCATATCCACCAAAGTTACATTGCGGGCGATCTGTCGGTGTGAGCCACGTTCTAAAAATATGCCTTTATTGCTGAGTTGCCATATGAAAATGCTTTGTCCTTGCACCGCTTGTGAAATGCCAGTGGCTATGGATACCGAAAATAACAAAGCCAATGTTATATGGTAATCGGCCGTTAGCTCGAACACAATGAGCACGGTGGATATGGGCGCACCCAGCACAGCGGCGGCCACCGAACCCATGCCGATAATGGCATAAAGCCCGGTTTCGGACGACAATTCGGGAAACACCATTGAGGCCAGTAAGCCAAAGGCCCCACCAGTCATCGCGCCGATGTATAAGGCTGGCGAAAATACCCCGCCGACTAAACGTGATGCCAAGGTGATGCCAACGGCCACTGTTTTGGCGGCTATCAATAAAAACAATGTGGCCAATGTATAATTGCCTTGCAACGCTTTGTTGGTGGCTTCATAGCCGATGCCGATGATTTCGGGCACAGAAAGTGCCATAATGGCGATGATAAAACCGCCAATGGCCGGGCGAATGATTAGGTGGATTTTGACCATATTTGCCAGTTTTTCGCACAGCCGAATGGTCGATTGAAAGCCAATGGCCGCAACGGCAGCCACAATGCCTAATAAGGCAAAGGCAGGGAATTCCCAAACCGAAGAAATGGTATATTCGGGTATGATAAAACCCGGAAAATCGCCCAAATGAAAACGTACAATTAAGGTGGCGACCACCGATGCAATGACGATGGGCACAAAGGCGGCGACTGCAAAATGGCCTAATATAACTTCGAGTGCAAATAATACCCCCGCAATAGGTGCATTAAAACTGGCGGTAACCGCAGCCGCCACGCCCGCACCAAATAGTGAGCGCCGTGATGAAGGCGGAATGTTAATAAATTTGGCAAAACTAGAAGCAATTGAAGCGCCAAAATGCACAATTGGGCCTTCGCGGCCAGCGCTGCCGCCAACCCCAAGTGAAATGCCCGCGGCAACTATGTTGGCTATGCCGCGTTTGATGGAAATATATGCCGTGCCTTTGGCCCGCGCGCCGATGACATCGGCAACGCCTTCTGGGCGTTTGTCTGGCGAAAAATAATAAACCAAAACGCCAACCACTAAACCACCAAATGTTGGCACTAGAATGCGCAAATATAGCGGCACATCGGCTAATTGATCAAAAAATATTTCGGAGGTTTCACCAATCCATAAAAATTGGATGGCGCTGATGAATTGTCTAAATAAAATGGCCGAATAAGCCACCACAATGCCAATGATGAGCGCGAATAACCACACTAATGGTTGTCTGGTCGACCAAAAGTAACTCGCATTTGGCGCTATATATTTGAATATAAATTTATTAATAGCCTTGATGGGACTGTTCATAATATTTGGGTAAACTTAGTTAATATTAGTGGTTAAAATAAATGTTTATGTTTAAAATAACCTAAACATTTGTTGAATTGTACATAGATTAATATATCTAGCGGCATGGAAATTATTATGACACAAAAATTGGCACCTTATCAATCTTCATATGGCGATGTGAATTTGGCAATCGGCGAACTTACCGACTTATTGGGAGACAAATTAGTCACCAGCCCAGCGGTGAGAAAGCAGCATGGCGGTGGCGAACTTACCTATCATGCGATGAAAGCGCCAGAAGCAGTGGCTTTTGCGCAATCGACAGAGCAAGTGGCGGCCATTGTGAAAATATGCGCATCGCATAAAGTGCCCATTGTGCCGTTTGGCGCAGGTAGTTCGCTCGAAGGACATATTGCGGCACTATATGGCGGTATTTGTGTGGATTTATCGCTAATGACTGAAATTGTGAAATTGCATGCGGAAGATTTGGATGTGATTGTGCAGGCCGGGGTGACGCGCCAAGAATTGAACATTTATTTACGCGATACCGGGTTGTTTTTTCCGGTCGACCCGGGTGCAGAGGCCACTTTGGCTGGCATGGCCGCCACCCGCGCCTCGGGCACAAATGCCGTGCGCTATGGCACAATGCGAGACAATGTCATTAATTTAACCGTGGTTATGCCCGATGGTGAAATTGTCAAAACCAGTGCGCGCGCCAAAAAAACCTCGGCTGGTTATGACCTAGCGCGGCTGATGATTGGCAGCGAAGGTACGCTTGGCATCATTACCGAATTAACTTTGAAATTATATGGCACACCCGAAAAAATGATATCGGCGGTTTGTAGTTTTGATAGCATAGAGCAAGCTTGCGAAGCGGTTATTATGACCATTCAAGCCGGGGTGCCGATGGCGCGGATTGAGTTGCTCGACGAGGTGCAGGTGAAAGCCTGCAACGTTTATTCCAAATTAGAATTGGCGCAAAAACCGACTTTGTTTTTGGAGTTTCATGGCACTGATATTTCTTGTCCGGAACAGGTCGACCTGTTTAAAGACATTGCGGCTGAATTTGGCTCGGACGATTTTAAAGCCGCCACAAACGCGGAAGCACGAAGCCAATTGTGGAAAGCCCGGCACGATGTTTATTGGGCGGCTTGTGACCTGGCCCCGGGCATGTCGCACTTATCCACCGACGTATGCGTGCCGATTAGTAATTTTGCCAAATGCGTGGTCGAAACCCAGCAAGATATAGTTGATTCTGGCTTGATTGGGCCGATTGTTGGCCATGCGGGTGATGGCAATTTTCATGTTTTGCTGAATTTTGATGAAAATTCTGCAGACCATATGGCGCAGGTTAAGAAATTTTTGGACAGGCTGGCACAGCGCGCGCTTGATTATGAAGGCACTTGCACTGGCGAGCATGGCATTGGCAGTGGAAAAGCCAAATATATGCGCGCCGAACATGGTGCTGGGTTGGATGTTATGTTTGCCATTAAACAGGCTCTAGACCCCGATAATATTATGAATCCCGGGAAGATATTTTATGGTTAAACAGACAATCCACGAGTTGGTGTGAATTGTCTGTTTGTAACATAAATTGGGCTCTATAACGGGTTTGGTTTTAGCCCACGCGCTTCACTTCGGTTATGAATTCATTTAACTCATCGCGCAATCCATCTAAATTGGTTTCTTGCTTGGCGAGTAGGTCTGAAACTTGTAACACTTCGGCGGCGGTTTTTTCTGTGGCTTGTGTGGCCTTGTTTACCGAGGCAATGCTTTGGCTCACATCGGTGGTGCCAGCGGCAGCTTCTTCGACATTGCGGGCAATTTCTTGGGTGGCTGTGCTTTGCTCTTCTACCGCGGATGCGATGGAGGTCGAAGTTTGGCTAATTTTATCAATGGTGGCGCTAATTTCCTTATTGGCTTTTACCGCGCGGCCAGTGGATGACTGCAGTGAATTAATCTGTTGGGTAATTTTCACCGTTGCATCGGCGGTTTGTGCTGCAAGGTTTTTGACTTCTTCGGCCACAACCGCAAAGCCTTTGCCAGCACTGCCAGCTCTTGCTGCCTCGATGGTGGCGTTGAGCGCCAGTAGATTGGTTTGGGCGGTGATGTCTGAAATCAGTGAGACAACATCGCCAATTTGTTGGGAAGCAACTGATAGTTCTTGGATGTCTTGTGAAATTTCGGCAGATTTAGCCACCGAATCACGCGCGATGTCCGCTGAGGTAAGCACTTGGCGGTTAATTTCAGAGATTGATGAGGTCAATTCTTCGGTGGCAACCGCCACACTTTGAATGTTTGTTGACGCTTCTTCGGCGCCAGATGCCGCAATCATGGCTTGTTCTTGCGCATCGTTAGAGGCTGAAGAGACTTGATTTGATGCGGTTTTTAGTGAGCTAATGGTGCCAGAAATATTGCTCACAATATCTTCTAGTTTTAGGTTGAAAACTTCGCCCATATCACAGAAATTTTCGTGCCGAATTTTTGATTTATCCGTAGCTTTGTTGATGCTTTGTGCAGCGCGTTTAAAATCACCGATCATGCCTTTTTCGGAAATCAGGCGAAAATGCTGATTGCGCGCGACATAGTCCAAACAGGCTTTTGATTCGCGTAAATAAGCATCGGTACGGTCGATAAGTAGGTTTATCGAATGAAATAATTGGCTTAACTCACCTGTGCCTTTAATTCCTAATATACGTTGCTCGAAATCTCCGTTTGCCACGGCAGTACAAACTGCATTGGCCTGAGATATTGCGTTTTTTTTGCTGCCAAAAACCATAATATAACTCCTAATTTTGCTATAGCCGGTATATACGCGGCTGAGGGATTGAATATTTTAAACTAATTTAACTCGCAATTTTTCGCTGGTCTTGACCTAATGTGGCGATAAATTCGTCATAGGCTATGCCGGCATCTTTTAACACGTTGCGCAGTAAGGAGCTGCCGTCCATCATGCCTTGTTTGCGGTTTGCCTGTTTGTCTTCTTCGGCTTTTAGTTGGTCGTAGAGTGGGATGATATGTTGATCGAGAATTTTGCGGTCGGGCACACGGCGGTTGGAATGGTAACCGATTATTTCATTATTGTCATTCCAGCTTGGGGTTACATGCGCGTAAACCCAATAATTGTCGCCACATTTTGAACGGTTATTTACATAGGCGAATATTTCGTTGCCACCAGCAATGGTTTGCCAGAGCAGATTGAAAATACTGCGTGGCATTTCTGGATGTCTAATTAAACTGTGGGGTTGACCGATAGTTTCGTGTTCGGTATATCCCGATATGTCGAGGAAGATATTATTTGTATAGGTGAGGTGACCTTTTAGGTCGGTTTTGCTGACGATGATGTCGTCATCATCAAAAAATCTTTCAACACCAGTGAGAGACAAATTTTTTGCCATAACATAGTAGCTTTCTTTTTAAAGGCTATATGATTTGGTGTCCCCTCCAAATGAGTAGCTAGATTATAATGGTTTTTACAAACTAATTGTTACTTGTGCTAGGTTAACAAAATAATAACATTAATAAGAGTAAATAGACTTTATACTTGATCTAAATCAAATTATCTTAAATTGAAAAAGTATACATCAGAAAATTAACTAATTAGGCTAAATCAATATTGTAAATTATCGCCGATATTTGGTCATAAAACTGGCGCATTTTCGAGATTTAATGGATTATATTGCTGTAATTGTTATATTAAAAGTGTCGAATCATTTGGTGCTATGAGTGAATTTTAATGAATAATTTTTTGGTCGCTATTGCGGGTTTCATCGTCGCTGTTCTGCTGGCGGTTTTATTTGTACCATTTCTAATTAATTGGAATAGTTTTAAAGCCGAAATCGAAGCTGTCGGCCAAAAAATTACCGGTCAAAATGTGCGCATTATTGGCGATGTTGAACTGCGAATATTGCCACAACCGGTTTTTTATACCGGTGGGTTAGAAATCACCAATGCCAATGGCGACAAGCTATTGGAAACCGCAGATTTTGTTTTGGAATTAGATTTCCCTAGCCTGTTACGGGCAAAAATCGAAATCACTAGCATGCATTTGAACGATGGCAAAATATTTGTCGCGAAAACAGACGGCAAAGCGCTTAACTTGTTTGATTTCGGCAGTGCTATTGGCCAACCCATTGGTTTAGAAGATATTTCTATCAAAAAATTACTGCTCAATAATATGGATGTCGAGTTTACTAATGAGGTAAGTCAAGCCAAAAAGAACATTTCGATTGCCCAAGCCGAAGTGACCGCGCGTTCGCTTAAAGGGCCATTTAAAATGAAAGGCATGCTGAATGTCGAAGTGAATGACGCCGTTGTGCAACGAGAATTTTTTATTTCTACCGGGCGTTATGTGGCTGACAAGCCACTTACCGTCAAAGCCCAAATTATGGGCGAGCAAAAGCGTTCTAAACTACAATTTTTAGGCACATTGGTGGGGTTAGAAACCCACCCTCTATTGGTTGGCGAATTGGTGGTGCGGGGGCAAGCCGGCGAGGACCTTATTGGTTATGGCCAAACCACAAGCTCAAAATTAAGCGATGCGCTTTATTTGACTGGCAACCTGTCATTGGATTATTCGGTATTGAAATTGGAGAATTTCAAATTTGCCATGGGTTCACAAGCGCTCAGCTCGCAAAGTGGCAGAGAGTTGACCGATGGGCTAAAAATGAATGGTGATTTTACCTATAAATGGGGTCGCTCGCCCAGCCTAAATGGGGCGGTAAATATTGGCATAGCTGATTTTGATTATTTAAAAAAGCAACTGCTGACAGATGAACAATTAAGCCAAGCCGAACCGATATATAAGAGCATGCAAAGGCTGACCCAAATTGGCAGGAACTGGTTTGCTGACCATATTTCTATCGCCACAGATGGCGATGATTTGGTGCAAATTGGCATGCCATTTTCGGGCAATGTTAGCTTGAATATAGAGCAATTGAGCTTTTTGCAAAATCAAATTGTCGATCGGGTTAGGCGCATAAACGCATTGTTAAATATTAATGACAGCCAAATTACGGTGCAACAATTTTCGGCCAGTTTTCCGGGCAATAGCAAATTAAGTTATCAGTTGAGAAAACAATCATTAGGCGAAACCCAGAGCCCTGTTTTGGTTGGTGAGTTTGATTTTGCGGCACTGGATTTTCAGAAACTAACCAATTGGCTGTTGTTTCAAAATAACCGACCAGAAGGCATTGTTGATTTTTGGGGGCTAAATGACCAGCTGACCGCCAAAGGCAATATTCAGCTTTCCCGGGCAGGGGTGGAAATTAGTTCAAACGCCGTTAGAACCCGTAAATATGAATATAGTGCCAGCTATAATTTGGCCAACAATGTGCATAATTTAGAAGTGAATTTCGACAGAGTGTCATTTGACAATGATGATTTGTTGGGCTTTCAAAACTATATTGCACCGTATATGCGCCAAGCGTTTACCCAATCTAGCCAAGCCGATGCCAGCATTGGTTACCACTTGGTGCCGGCAGATTTAGTCAATGAATTGGGCCCTATCAAGCTTAAATTGCACAGTGATCAAAGTTATTATGGCATCCGAGATCTGGGAATTTTAGACATTGAATTATTGTTTGAAAAAGACACCACCCATTTGAACCAATTGGCGATAAATGGTGATAAAATAATTGTTAAAGCCAGCGCATCATTGCCGCATAATTTTGTGGCCAAAAACATATTGGATGAGAGCGAAACGAAACCAATATTAGAGTTTTCGATTGTCGATGCAGACATGATATTTACCCCGCAATTGGTTTATAATACTTTGCTCGAAGGCAATTTATTTTTGGATAAAATTATCCCGTTAAATGGTCCATTGTCGCTAAAAGGGATGCTAACCCCCACCACTGAAGAAGGTGGGTTTTATTTGGAAGTAGAAGGCGAAATGGGCACATCCGAGCTTGGGATTGGGGTGGACATTCAAGCCGGTAAAGATGGGTTTAAGCAGCAGAATATTCAGTATCAGCTTAACAATTCTAACTCTTTAAACCTTGCCGGGCATTTTGATTTAAGCGCTCTATTGACCGATGTGGATGCGGCCAGTGATGACGGCGTGGTGAACCTGTTTATTGCCCAAAGTGAAGCCGATGAAAACCAACAGGACGCCAAGTTTTTAGCTTTATTAGGCGACCAGAAAATAGAACTCATCGCCAGCATTACCGATGATGGCAACTCAGACAATTGGAAGCTTTTGGGCGATACGAATTTTAAAATTGCCGATTTAGGCCTTGTGGCCCGAAAGTTGAACCTATTTGGCGGCAACTTAAACCAGCTGATGGGCGGCATTGAATTTGATGGCAATGTAGAAATAGCCAAAGATTATGTTAAAATTCAGTCGGCTAATGTTGATATGTTGAATACCCATTTTGACCAGTTTGAAATAGAGGTTAAGAACCAACAAGAGGTTAGTTTTAATGCCAAAACCAGCGAAACTGATATATTTAAATTATTGTCATTTTTAACCGGTGAAAATAACCGTATTGAGCCAGAGACCATCAGTTTTTTAGATGATTCAGCCAAGCAAGTGATTGAATCTGCACAAGATTTGTTTGCTGAGGTTGGCGGAACTGGCACCGACAGAGCGCGTGGGTTTAACCTAAAGCTGCTGGAAGGCATGAAATTAAACGGCAAAATTATTGCTGATAAATTGCATATATCGGATTCATTCAGCATAAAAAATGCCGAGATTTTATTTTATACCAAAGCTGGCGAAGCGGCGTTATACATCGCCTATAATGGTGAATTTTACAACACCACATTGGCTGGCGAATTTGTATTGAGGCCGACAGACGGCCAACTTTATATGGATGTATTGTTGCGTAGTTTTGCCCTAGATGTGGCGCAGGTGGCCACTGGCTTGGGCTTAAACAACCAATATATCACCGGCTTAATCGACATCGATATAGACTTAACCGGCCAAGGCTATAGTGTCGATGGATTATTGTCTAACCTTGCGGGCATTGTCGATGTGGATTTGAAAAATTTGCAAACTCAATATATTGATAGCCAAAGTTTTAACCAACGGATTGCCGCAGCCGCAAGTGAAGATGAAATACAACAAATATTGGCCGGAGTTGTTGGCCAAACCAGCGCAAATGCCAACCGCGGTATGATAAAAATATTGCCAGAAAAAATCAGCCTAAAATTAATGCATGGTTTGGCCTCGATTGCGCACGAGGTGGAATTTCAAAAAAGCACCGTTGGCGCGCAGCTGGCTATGTTTAGCGGGCAGTTCGACCTGAGTAATAATAGCAGTCAATTCACCCTGCAAATCCCTTTATCTGATGAAGATCATGTACCCAAAGTCAGGCTGGACTGGCAGAATGTTGAAGGCAAAAATTCTGAATTGGTAAGTTATGAGGACATTGCAGAATATTACCGGGTGAAATTGTTGGAAAAAAATGTCGAACGGCTAGAGGAATTGCAGATAGAAATTAAACGCAAAAATGACGCCGAAATTGCGCGCTATACCCAAGAAAAAATAGAGGCAGAAGCTTTTAAAGCCGAAATTAAAGACAAAGTTGAAACCGCAATTGCCGATAGAAAGTTACGAGAAATTGCCGCCACCACACCGCCTGCGCCCAAATCTATGCCGTTTAAATTTGTGACCGGCACGGTGCTTAGGCAGGATTTTATTGCTCCCAATACGATGACCTTTGCCACCGAATTAACCCAAAATAGCCTTGGTGTGGCTGACATTAAACAGCTCGTGTTGGCCGAAGAAACCAAATTGTTAGTTGCCAAATTGGCTGCCGAAAAACTGATTGCTGAGCAGTTGGCGGCCGAACAATTAATTGCAGAAGAAGCTCAAAAGGCCGCTGATATTATACGCGAAGCCGAGCGGGCTGCGAAGCTTGAACAAGAAGCCGCCGCCGCTGCCGAAGTGAGTGATATAGCTGACTTGCTAGACACGCCAGATGCATTGACTGACGACGAAATTATTAATGCGGATGACCTATTTTTAGACAATGACTTTGGCGCAAGCGCAGACTTTGGCACGGGCTTGGATATTGGCAGTTTGACCGAGCAAGATAGTTTGGAATTTGATGCCAATTCACAAAATAGCTTGGGTCTATCTAATGGTGATTTGCAGCCAAATGACGAGGTCAATGTCATAAGCATCGAGCCATTGCCAGCCAATTAGCATTATGCAGTCTTATGACGGTTGATAATATTTTAAAATATACACCCGCACCGCGCTCGAAAGATTCTCATCCAAGCGTTGGGCATCTATTTGCATGATGAGCTGAGATAGGCTTTGGCTTTTGGCCAGTGCAATGGCCTTAAGCGCCTGCCAAAATTCAATCTCTAGGGTGATGCTGGTTTGGTGACCAGAAATGTTAAAGCTATGTTTTTGCGGTTTTGGCATGGCGATAATAGGCGGAGCGAGCTCCACCTAACCTGATTTATTATTTAGGTGCGATCATATCTTCTGGCCGCACCACAGCGTCATATTGTTCGGCCGTTACATAACCGCCACCAACCGCTTCATGTTTTAATGTGGTGCCATTTTTATGTGCGGTTTTGGCAATTTTTGTAGCATTGTCATAGCCTATTGTCGGCGCCAGTGCGGTTACCAACATTAAAGAGCGAGACATTAAGTCGGCGATTTGTTGTTCATTGGCTTTAATGCCAACTATGCAATTGTCGGTAAAACTAACGGACGCATCGGCGATTAATTTAATCGATTGCAATAGGTTATAAGCCATAACCGGTTTAAAAACATTCAGCTGCAAATGGCCTTGTAAGCCGCCAATGGTTATGGTGGTGTGGTTGCCCATCACCTGCGCGCAGACCATAGTCATGGCTTCGCATTGGGTGGGGTTTACTTTGCCGGGCATAATCGATGAGCCTGGTTCGTTTTCGGGCAATGACAGTTCGCCTAAGCCAGAGCGCGGGCCAGAGCCTAATAACCTAATGTCATTGGCAATTTTGGTCAGGCTCACGGCAATGGTGTTTAACACACCCGACATCTCGACAAAGGCATCATGCGCCGCCAAAGCTTCGAATTTATTGGCAGCGGTTATAAATGGCAAGCCCGTTACCTCGGCAACGGTTTCGGCAAATTTTTCGGCAAAACCCGGTTTGGCATTTAGCCCCGTGCCAACGGCTGTGCCGCCTTGAGCGAGGGGGTACATGCGCGGCATAGCGGCTTTAACCCGTTCGATGGCAAATTCCATTTGTTTGGCATAGCCCGAGAATTCTTGGCCTAAGGTTAGCGGTGTTGCGTCTTGCAAATGGGTGCGGCCAATTTTAATGATGCTGGCCCATTGTTTGGCTTTGGCGTCCAAGGCTTGGTGCATATAGGCTAAAGCTGGCAATAATTGATGATGCACTTCTTCCACAGCTGCAATGTGCATGGCGGTGGGGAAGGTGTCGTTAGAACTTTGGCTACGGTTGCAATGATCGTTGGGGTGAACCGGGCTTTTAGAGCCCATCACGCCGCCCATAATTTCGATGGCGCGGTTAGAGATTACCTCATTGCTATTCATATTACTCTGGGTGCCCGAACCGGTTTGCCACACAACTAGCGGGAAATGGTCGTTTAATTTGCCATCAATCACTTCTTCGGCGGCTTCGACAATGGCTGCGGCTATATCGGCTTCTAAATTATCGAGCGCGAGGTTGGTGATGGCGGCAGATTTTTTAATGATGCCTAGACCTCTGATCAGCGGTATCGGCATGGTTTCAATGCCGATTTTAAAATTTATCAGCGAGCGTGCGGTTTGCGCGCCATAATATTTGTCATTAGGCACGTCTAAAGGGCCAAAGCTATCGGTTTCAGTCCGCATGTCGGTCATATTTTGTTCTCTTAATTGGGTCGCTGGTGAGTGAGTTGTTTTAAGCTAGTCAGTTTTTTTTCTAAACGCATCGAGGCTTACCACTTGTCCGCCGGCTTTGCTGTCGTCTTTGTCGTCAGATGAGCTGGCCTCGGTAGGTGCTTCATCTTTGCTGGCTTGTTCAGCCTCTTCGGCTTCTTCGGCTTCTTTGGCCTCGGCGGTTTCGATGGCCTCTAATATTTCTTCGGGAATTTCGAACTGGATGCCAAACTGCACATGCGGGTCAAAAAACCCAATGATTGACATCAGCGGAACTTCGAGTTTTTCGGGTATATTGTTAAAACTCAATTCAATGCGCAACATGCCATCTTTGACTTCCATGCCCCAAAATTGATGTTGGATAACAATGGTCATTTCTTCAGGATATTGCTCATAAACAGATTCGGATATTTTGACACCCGGAAAATTAGTGTCGAACGAAACATAGAAATGATGTTCGCCAGGTAGGCCATGTTCGGCCACATGCTCTAATGCACTTTTAACCACTTTGCGCATGGCATCTTGAGTTAGCTGGTCATAATTCATTAAATCTATGGTCATAAAAAACTCCGAAATTAAAATTCGATCATCGTACCCGTAATAAACCACACAAAGGGGGGGCAGGTAAATAGTTTCGGCAGTTTTTTATCAATAAATCACCTGAAACATCAACATTTTGACGGATAATGCATAATATTATGAAAAGTTGCCTCGAGATTGGTCAAATTGCGGTAGCCATGTGGTTGATCTGCCGCAAATCTTAAGCTGTCACCGGTTTTTAACATTTGCCATTGGCCGCCGTGTAAAATCTCAATCTGGCCGTGCAAAATGACGATGTCTTCTATCACACCTTGTTCATGCGCGTCAGATTGGTGAATTTGCTGTGGCTGCAAAAATTGCAGAAACATTTCAGAACCTAGTTTTGCATCAAATGAAAAAATGGTTTTAAACCGAATGCCATCGCGAAATTGCATCAAATCATTGGCATTAGGTTGGTCGTGTAAAAAAGCGGTTAGCGGCAATTTGAAGCCTTTGGCTATTTTCCACAACGTGGCAATGGTAGGGCTAGACTCGCCGCGTTCTATCTGGCCTAGCATGGCCTTGCTTACGTTGGTTTCTGCTGCGGCCTGGCTTAGACTCCAGCCTAATTTTGTGCGGTGGGTTTTTAAGTTTTGAGCAATTTCTGGCGGTTGCATAATAATTTGATTTAGGCCTTGTGCGTTATAACATACGATGTTAAGGTTGCTTTGTGCGTTATAGCATACGACATTATTTACAAATTTCAATTGTTTTTTGAGGCCATATGTTTGGGTTAAAATTATCACATATCACCGCCGGGTTTATTGCGGTTTTGGTTGGCTATTCCAGCAGCGTGGCGGTTATTTTTCAGGCGGCAGAAGCCGTTGGCGCCACCCAACAACAAATAAATAGTTGGATGTTGGCGCTCGGCTTAGGCATGGGCATTAGTGGGTTTATATTGTCTTATAAATATAAAATCCCTATTTTAACTGCTTGGTCAACACCCGGTGCGGCCTTACTGGTGGTGAGTCTGGTTGGGGTGCCATTGCCACAAGCCATAGGGGCATTTTTATTTTGCGGCTTGTTGCTAACGCTTACCGGCATTTCTGGCTGGTTTGAAAAGTTAAATATTTTAGTGCCCAAAGCAGTGGCTAGCGCTATGCTGGCGGGCATATTGTTTCAATTTGGCATCGGTGTATTTGTGCAGTTGGAGCAAGAAATTTTATTGGTGTCTATTATGGGCATCACTTATTTGTTGGGCAAAATATATTTAACTCGCTATGCGGTGCCGCTGGTTTTATTGGTTGGTATTTTGGCCAGTGGGTGGTTGGGTTTATATGGGCAACAGCCGGTTAATTTTGGGTTGGCAATGCCAGTATTCATCATGCCAGAATTTAACCTAGCAGTGATGATAAGCGTGGGTGTGCCGCTTTACATTGTCACCATGACATCGCAAAATATGCCGGGTGTGGCGACATTGCGGGCGGCAAATTATGAGCCGCCAATATCGGCAGGGGTGACGGTTACCGGCATAACCACCATATTATTGGCCCCATTTGGTGGGTTCACATTCAATTTTGCCGCCATCACCGCGGCTATCTGTTTGGGTGAGGATGTCGATGCCAATAAAAACACCCGCTACAAAGCGGCGTTGGTGGCGGCGGTGTTTTATGGCATTATTGGTTTGATGGGCGCTGCGGTGGTGAGCTTATTTTTAATTGCGCCAAAAGCCTTGGTTGTGGCGGTTGCGGGCATGGCCTTGTTTGGCACCATAGGCAATAGCTTGCACAATGCCATGCATGACGTAAATGGTCGTGAGGCCGCGCTTGTCACATTTTTGGTGACAGTTTCCGGGCTAAGCATTGGCGGCATTGGGGCGGCGTTTTGGGGGGTGATTATTGGCGTATCGGTGCATTATATCACCGCCAAACTAAAAACCTTACCATTTGATAATCAGCGGTAATTCGGGTCTGAAATCTTGGCGCTGGCCTTGGCGCTGATGATCGAATTCTAGCTCGAGAATGTGGGTTTCATTGGTTTTAAATTTGATGATTTCAAGTTTTTCGAGGTCTTGTTTTAACTCGCTGTCCAATTTAGCAAACGGGGTGTGAATGGTGGCAGAGGTTAGATTTTTGACACCCAAACTATGCCTTCGCTGCACATGTATTTGTCTGCTAGACGGGGTTAAAAAGTCCATATATTCGTATAAAGGTTCGCTAATAGGCGCATCAAAAATATCAATTATAAATGTCTTTGGAATGTTTAGCGGAAAATATTGCCAAGTTGAATAATTTTCGACTTTTATATTGTTGGGGCTGGGCCGAAAACATATGCCAAATGGCGAAACATCTAGCGATTTATCGGTCAGCCTCGCATGTAATGTTGTGCGGGCGGTCAAGGGCGAGAGCGCGCGTCCGACCTGTTGTAAGAAAAGTAATTCAAGGCAAAAATTTTGAAAAAAGAACCTTCTATTCGCTGTGCCTTGGCCAATATGAGAATTTGGTTCGCCCTCTGTTAGGCCAAATTCAGTTAGAATTTTGGCAAGTTTTTCGGGATCTTCGATGCAAATAAATATATGGTCAATTTCCAAAACAAGAATCCTAGGTTGTATTGTGCCCAGCTTATCCCAAGAGTAATTAATATGGAATGAATAAAATTAACCACGTGGGAGAGCGGCAGACAATGCTGCAAACATGCGGTATAAAAATTATATGAAAATTAGTTAGGGCGTTTTGTTGCTTGGTTTTGGCTGCTACGCGACGCCGTTGTGCTTTCGCACAACCTCTGGCAACGGCATATTGCTTGGCTCATGCCGTGTGTGTTTTTTCAAAAATAAGGTAGGGCGTTCTGTCACTTGGTTTTGGCTGCTACGCGACGCCGTTGTGCTTTCGCACAACCTCTGGCAACGGCATATTGTTTGGCTCATGCCGCATAATATTTTGAAAATAAGGTAGGGCGTTCTGTTGCCAGGTGCCCAAAGCCCCGCCGACCGGTTGAAGGGTCGGAGTTAGGTCGAAAAAGGTCGAGCGTGCATTAAGCAGCTAAACGTACTTCTTCTGCATAATTGTCATTTGCAATTATAATAATAGTCCGATAACGGTGGTACAATACCGAATGAAAAACAAGTTTTTACGCCCTCGTCGATCCTATTTCGCCCCCAAAAATGAGTTTTTGGTGGAGGCGCCGGGTACCGCCCCCGGGTCCGAATGGTTTATTATACAGGCAGTTTATCATCATAGTCAGAACAAGTCTAACAAAGCCAATATAGCAAATAATTGTGACAATTTAAAGAGGCGATGTTATTAATCTACAAAAAATTAGTTTTACCGTCGATTCTTTATGTCATTAGGGGCAAAAATGCAGCCATATTTAGAGCTTTTAAAACTTGTGAGCGAAACCGGAACGGTTAAAAATGATCGCACAGGCACGGGCACAAAAAGTGTTTTTGGCCACCAATCGCGTTATGATTTATCTAAAGGCTTCCCCGTATTAACCACCAAAAAACTGCACTTAAAATCCATCATCCATGAGCTGTTATGGTTTATGGCCGGCGATACGAATGTTAAATATCTTAACGATAATGGGGTGAAGATATGGGATGATTGGGCCGATGGCAATGGCGATCTAGGCCCAGTATATGGCTATCAATGGCGCAATTGGCCAGATGGCAATGGCGGCAGCATCGACCAGATTGTAAAATTGGTTGATAGCCTTAAAAACAACCCCGACAGCCGCCGGCATTTGGTAACCGCGTGGAACCCAGCGGATGTGGATGACATGGCGTTGCCGCCTTGCCATACATTGTTTCAGTTTTATGTGGCCGATGGCAAATTGTCGTGTCAGCTCTATCAACGCAGTGCCGATATATTTTTGGGCGTGCCGTTTAACATTGCCTCATATGCGTTGTTTACTATGATGTTGGCGCAAGTTTGTGATTTAGAAGTTGGTGATTTTGTCCACACTTTGGGTGATGCGCATATTTATAGCAACCATTTTGTGCAAGCCGCGCTGCAGTTAACCCGCACACCGACAGCGTTGCCAACAATGAACATAAACCCAGATGTCAAAAATATTTTTGAGTTTAAATATGATGATTTTGAACTGGTCGGCTATGAAGCTGCGCCCAGTATTAAAGCCCCAATAGCAGTTTAGACAATAATGGTGTGAGGTGTTGACATGCATATTTCAATAATTTCGGCGGTGGCAAAAAATGGCGTGATCGGCCTCGATAACAAAATGCCGTGGCACATAAGCGGCGATTTAAAATATTTCAAAGCCAAAACCATGGGCAAACCGATGATAATGGGCCGCAATACGTTCGAAAGCATGGGCAAACTACCCGGCCGCACCAGCATAATTATAAGCCGAAACCCGCAGTATAAAGCCGATGAGGGCGTCATTGTGGTTACATCCATAGCTGAAGCCATTGCCTTTGCCACCGAAATTGCCATGCGTGATGAACAAGACGAAATTATGATTGTCGGCGGCGGGCAAATATACGCCCTCGGCTTGCCACATGCCGACCGGATTTATCTGACCGAGGTTGATATAGAGCCCAAAGGCGATGCCTATTTTCCAACATTTGATGCGAGTGAGTGGGTTGAAATGTCGCGCAAAACCGTATTGGCTGGAGCAGGTGATGAGAGTGATTATGCTTTTGTGGTGTTGGATAGGCGATAAGCTCAGAATTTCCGTCTGCCGCCAAGCACCCCAGTGATTCGGTGAGTGCGAATGCAGGCGTTCGAAGCCGCTGCCGTCTAACGCGCGGAGGCTAGAGAGACACAGTCGAGCGCACGCAAGTGCCAACAGAGAGGCTTAAGCCGAGCGTATAAATGCAGACTTCCAGAGCACTTGCAGGAGCGCCGCCCCGGAATATACAGAAAAGCTGTGATGTTGAAAATTTGCGCAGGGGTTTCGGCTAATGAACCTGCAGTTGAAGCTGTAAAGACATAGACACTTAGCAGTCCTGCCGACTTTACGGGTACTCCCATTTATACGTTCTTTCGGCTTCGCCTCTTTCACTGTTGGCACTTGCGTGCGTGCTCATATTTTCAATATTCGCACTAGCCTCCGCGCGTTGGCCTCATAGATTGCCTTGCGGCTTCCGGGCGCACTCGCCGAATCACCGCGGTTCTTGGAGGTGTATTGAAATGCATGAGTTTGCTTTAGCGTTCAATAATATGCATTCACGATGTTGGCGAAGGCTTCTGCATTCGCTCTGACCAATTGTTCATCCATGCCGTTTTGGTGCATTTGTTTGGCGCTTAACTCGATGGTGGTGACCATTTTAAATTTGCTAAAGTTATAATTTGCCAGCAACCGCATAACATCTTCTGGCCTTGGGCTTAAATTTCTGTCGCTGGCGGTTTGCGCCAAGCGTGTTAACTCCGTGGCGGCGGCGATAATTACAATGTTGCCTTGGTAGATTTTTGAGCGGTAAATTACCACTGGCACATAGGCGGCAAAACATAAAGTTAGGCCAACAAGCCAGTAATATATCCAATTAACGGTTTCGATCACAATGTTTGCCTAAAAATTTTCGTTAGTATATTAAAGTTGAAAATGGCAGAAAAATCAACCTTAGAGAGTATTTATTTATATATAACTTAAAGTTGTAATTAGTAATGTATTAAAGTAAGCGTTTGATATGGAGTAATTTCTAGCAATCGACTCGCGGCAAACTGTAGCTATAGTCCATATTATCAGGATTTTTATAAAAGTATATGTCTGGCAATTCACCATCGCTGCGAGGGCCAAAACCTATGGCAATTTTATCGCCGCTGACCATAAAATATTGCTCATTGATGGCGTTATAACCTTCGACCGAAACATGGTGGAAGGTTTTTAATAGAAATACATCGGTTGCATTTGGCAGTTTTTGCAGGTCATAAGAGGCAAGCACCCCACGGGTGGAATCCACGCCGGCTGGCAAATAATTAAATATCCCAATAAGTTGGGGTGTGAATTTTACATAATTTAACTGAATAAAAGTTTCATTTTGTTGTAAGCCGCCATTTCCATCGGGTATGTCGCTGTCTGTGGCCTCTAAATAACAGATAGGTTGGGCAAAAAACTCCTCAATAGTGGCGGCAGTGGCAGTGCCTGTTGCCATTAATATCGCGGTAAATATCATTAGAAGTCTATTCAGCATGGCTTGTTCCCCATTGGTTAAAGTTTTGCAGCCACTTTTTGTGCCAGTTGGTTATAATATTTTGCTGCAACTCCATTTGGCTCGGCATGGGTAATTGGCTCGCCCATATCGGCATGCTGGCCGATGGTCGGCAATAAGGGTATTTCGGCCAATAGGTCTATATTAATTTTTTCGGCAATCATTTTTGCCCCACCTTTGCCAAAGACGTAATTTTTAACCCCGTCCGCACTTTCAAAATAAGCCATATTTTCGACAATGCCCAATATAGGTATTTTGGTTTGTGTGAACATTTGGATTCCGCGCCTAACATCGTCTAAGGCTAATATTTGCGGGGTGGACACAATAACCGCGCCGGCAATTTTAAACTTTTGCACTAATGTCAGCTGGATGTCTCCGGTGCCGGGCGGCAAGTCGATTACCAAATGGTCAAGTTCGCCCCATGCGCATTCGTTCAACATTTGTATCAACGCGCCTTGAATCATCGGGCCGCGCCAAATCATGGCTTTGTTGGTATCGGCAATAAACCCGATGGACATTAATTTAAGGCCATATTTTTCAAGCGGCACCATTTGCTTGTCTTCATTTAATAGCGGTTTATCATTTATGCCAAACATAGTTGGCAGGCTTGGGCCATATATATCGGCGTCTAACAGGCCAACTCTTGCACCACTTGCCGACAAAGCTATAGCCAAGTTGGCCGCCACGGTCGATTTGCCAACCCCGCCTTTGCCCGAGGCCACCAAAATAATATTTTTTACATTATCCAAGGCATTGTTAACTTTTGCACCACTGCCCAATGGTCTGTGGCCTGCGGGTGCGGCGGGTTTTGATGAGTTATTGCGAATTAAATTATGCTTGCCGCTTTTAGGCGCCGAGTCGCTCATAATCTGAATATTAGTAACGCCGGTTTTATCGGTCAAGATTTTAATGATGCTGGCTTCTAGAATTTTTCCGCGCCCCCCATCATTGCCTTTTATGTCCAATATCAAACCGATCTGCACTTTATTGTCTATATTGCGAGACAAAGGTGCAGAGATAAAACCCGCCTCAATAATAGATTCTGGTTTGGTGGTTGCAAACGGGTTTGCCACAGTTTGCAAAATTTCTAATATTTGAGCGCGGCTTGGCAAATTTGGCTGGTTGTCGGATGTGGCCATAGTGATTATTTATCCAATAAAAATACAAATTATAAATCGTTAGACCTTGATATAAAGCATGTAATGATTATTTAAAAGGTGACAAATTGTCCAACTTTGGTTTATTTGGTTAATTTTAAGCATTAGGCTTGCTCTTCAATACAGCCTTGCTTATAAAGTTGGTATCAGATTAAAGATGTGAAGCCCTAAAAAGCTTAAGCGAAAGGAACTTAAATGTCTAATGACGGTAAAGACCCTTGGGGAACTGGTGGTAATTCATCTGGCTCTAATGGCAGTGGTAATAATGGCCCTAAAAATCAGGGGCCTTGGGGCAAGCCTCCTTCGGGCGGCAATAACAACACCCCGCCTGAATTGGAAGAAATAATTCGCAAAGGCCAACAAAAATTAAAAGAAGTTATGCCGGGTGGTTTTGGCCCGCTAGGCTTTATCATTGTGGTGGCATTGTTATTTGTCGGTTGGTTAGCCACTGGCATATATATTGTGCAACCTGCCGAGCAAGGCGTTGTGTTGCGTTTTGGTAAAGCCGTTTCTACTTCGCTGCCGGGCATTAACTATCATTTGCCATACCCGATTGAAACAGTGCTGACACCTAACGTGTTGACAGTTCGCCAAACTAGTGTTGGCTCAAATTCACGTACTGGCCAAAATGAAAGCCACATGCTGACTGGCGACGAAAATATTGTAGACGTTAACTTTACAGTGTTTTGGCGCATTAAAAGCGATGGCGCGACGGATTATTTGTTTAACGTACAGCAACCTGCCAGTACCGTTAAAATGATTGCCGAAAGTGCTATTCGTGAGGTTGTTGGCCGCTCTAACTTGCAACCGATTCTAACTCAAGCCCGTCAAAAAACTGAAGAAGCCGTGTTTGTGTTGATGCAATCGTCGCTCGATTTTTATGTTTCAGGTATTGAAATTACCCAGGTTCAACTACAAAAAGTAGAAGCACCAGCTGAGGTTATCGACTCGTTTAACGATGTGCAAGCCGCGCGTATTGACCAAGAAAGAATGGTCAACGAAGCGCATGCTTATAGCAATCAGGTTATTCCGCAAGCCACAGGTAATGCGCAACAAATTGTGCAACGTGCCGAGGCTTACAAACAATCTGTAGTGGCTGAAGCTACTGGCCAAGCTGCTCGGTTTATAAGCGTATATGAAGAATATGCCAAAGCCCCGCAAGTGACGCGTGACCGTATATATCTTGAAACATTAGAGCGTATATATATGAACACCAATAAGATTATTTTGGACAGCGAAGGCAGCAATGGAATTGTGCCCTATTTACCGCTTAACGAGCTGATCAAAACTAATAAAGGAACAAACTAATGTTAAAAGGTCTATCCCTTATTATTGCTGCCATTGTGGCCATTGGCGCTTATATGTCTGCCTTTACAGTGCATCAAACCCAGCAAGTACTTATTTTCCAAGTGGGTAAATTTGATCGGGCGCTTACTGAGCCTGGGCTTTATTTTAAAATCCCATTCTATGAAGATGCCCGTTATATCGACAAACGTCTATTGTCGCTAGATAGCCCCGAGCAAGAAGTGATCACAGCCAACCAAAAACGTCTGGTTGTCGATGCATTTGCCCGTTACCGCATTGTAGATCCGCTTAAATTTGTACAAGCTGCCGGTGGTAACATTGCTGCTGCTAACTCGCGATTGTCAACAATTCTTAACTCTGCCGTGCGCCGGGTTATGGGTGGTGAAAGCTTGGTATCTGTGGTGCGTGATAAACGTGCTGAGCTTATGTTGCGCATTGCATCGCAAGCCAATGCCGAATCTGTCGATTTTGGTGTCGAGATTGTGGATGTGAAAATTCGCCGTGCTGACTTGCCAGAAGCCAACAGCGCCAGCGTATTTAGCCGTATGCAAACTGAACGCCAACAAGAGGCTGCTGAGCATAGAGCCACAGGCGCGCAAATTGCCAAACGTATACGTGCTGAGTCAGATAAAGAAGCCACAGTTATTGTGGCGCTAGCCCGCCAAGAAGGTGATATCCTACGTGGTCAAGGCGATGCTGAGAAAAACAAAATTTTTGCCGAAGCTTATGGCAAAGACCCTGAATTTTTCAAATTCTATCGTTCGATGATAGCTTATGAAAACAGCCTGAGTGGCAGCAATACATCTTTGGTATTGTCACCCGATTCAGACTTTTTCAGCTATTTTAACAAAAGTCGTCAATAGTCGCCGCTAATAGTCATTGTAAATTTATCAATGGTTATATAATTTCAAGAGAGCAAGGTTTTCCTTGCTCTTTTTTTTCGCCTAAAAATATACATAATTGTTGCAAATCACACATTTGTGATGCGCTAGCCGCATTTATGCCCCATTTAACGCCATATTTAAGCTTAGGTTGATGGCCTGTATAATTAAATCTATAAGGAGAATAACTCAATGAGCATCGCCACTGAAATCGCGACAATTGGGCAACAATTTATCACAAAATCTACAAAAACCATGGCGGTTGCTTCCATTGTTTTTATATCTTTATTTAATGTAACCAGCAGCGCGGCCATTGGTTTGGGGCCAGATACCATTGCCGACATGGTCGAAGAAAATTTAGAAGCGGTGGTGAATATTTCTACCACGCGGCT
Organism: Hyphomicrobiales bacterium; assembly: GCA_013214705.1. GTDB lineage: Bacteria > Pseudomonadota > Alphaproteobacteria > Rhizobiales > OSC116 > OCS116. The sequence continues at coordinate 290,511 of JABSRZ010000004.1, read as the reverse complement.
GGTTGATACTAATGACCGCCGATCTCAATCGCCAAATTTGAGGAATATACCCGAAGGCTCACCGTTTGAAGATTTGTTAAAGGAATTTTTTAACGAAAAACTATTCAAAGATAACCAAAATAAAGACCAGCAAAATAAAGATGGCGAAAAACCCGATGAGAAAAAAGGCAAACGTGAAACCATTGGCTCTTTAGGCTCTGGGTTTATAATATCTGCCGACGGTTTTGTGGTGACCAATGAACATGTGATTGCCGATGCCGAAGAAATTACCATAGTGATGCATGATGGCGAAGAATTGATTGCAAAAGTGATTGGTTCTGACAAAAAATCTGACATTGCCTTGCTTAAAATAGACGCCGGCAGAGAGCTTAAATTTGTTAAATTTGGCGATGACCGTAAATTGCGCACCGGCTCATGGGTGGTGACGATTGGCAACCCATTTGGCTTAGGCGTGTCGGTAAGTGCCGGCATTGTATCGGCGCAAAACCGCAACATTAATTCTGGCCCTTATGATGATTTCATCCAAACCGACGCGGCCATTAACAAAGGCAATAGCGGCGGGCCATTGTTTAACCTAGATGGTGAAGTTGTGGGCGTGAATGCTGCCATTATATCACCAACTGGCGGCAGTGTGGGCATTGGGTTTTCCATCCCGGCATCGACAGTTGTGCCGGTTATTGAGCAGCTAAAAGAATTTGGCACAACCCGCCGTGGTTGGTTGGGGGTTATCATTCGCAACGTGACTGAAGATATTGCCGAAAGCCTCGGTATGGACGAAGCAACGGGCGCGTTTGTGACCAAGATCTTTAACGATAGCCCGGCGGAAGATGCTGGCATTGAGCTCCAAGATGTCATCATTAGATTTGATGGTAAAGAGGTGAAATCTCAGGTTGAACTGCCAAGAATTGTGGCCGAAACTGAAATAGACAAGGAAATTACAGTTGTGGTCATTCGTGATGGCGAAGAGGTAGAACTTAAAGTGACAGTCGGTTTGTTAAAAGATGGCGAAGCTAAAATGAAGGCCGAAGCCGAAGGCGAAAAAAGTAAACTTAAAATTGAAGGCGAGAATATACTAGGACTGCAATTGCAAGAATTAACCGATGAAATTATCGAACAATTTAAGCTTGATGAAGGCACAAAAGGTTTGATGGTGGTTGATGTTGATGAAGGCAGCGCGGCCGAAGAAAAAGCCCTGCGCCCGGGTGACCGCATTTTAGAAGCCGCTCAAAGTGAGGTGAATACTTATAAAGAGCTGAACGATAAAATCGCCCAAATGAAAGGCAAGGAACGCAAAACTATTTTGCTACTTGTCGAGACCATTAGCGGTGGCATTCGATATGTGGCATTGCCAATCGAATGAACATTAATTAAGATGATGGGGGGAATATATTTCCCTCCATTTTTTTGTTTGAATATCAGTATTGAGGGATATTATGAAAATTCAAAATTTTACAAAATTGGCAGCTGTTGCCGTACTTTCGATGGGACTTGCATCTTGTTTCACCATTATTGATGTTAAAGAAGAAGTGAGCGTTGCGCTGGCCAAATGGCAAGGCAAAAAAATTGGCGACTTTTTCTTTAGGTTTGGCAAAGGTGAGTTTCAGGCAAAAAATAGCCAAGGCACCAAAGCCTATAGTTGGCAGTCTAAATTACGAGTGGTCGAAATTGTCGGCCAAACCTATGTGGTTCAAGTGCCTCACACGTATCTTCCGGGTCAATTTGTCAATAAAGTGATCACCGAAGCCAGTAAATTTTATAATTACCAGTGTATTTTGCGCATTGAAACTACATCAGCAAATGTGATGAAAACTTTAGAGGTTATTAGCGGCGTGAATGAATGTAACCGTTATTTCTCACTTAGCGATGCCGAGCGCGAAGCTTTGAGTGACGCCAAAGCTTAGTGTTTAAATTCTGAACTCTTATAGCCCTGCAAATATAGCAATGAGGTCAAGTCGCCATGGTTTATGGCCACTTTGGCTTGCTTGGCGACTATCGGTTTGGCGTGGTAGGCCACACCGAGGCCAGCATGGGTCAACATGGCTAAATCATTCGCCCCATCGCCCACTGCCAATGCGTCGCTAAGCTTTATGCCCCGCATGGCGCAAAATTCATTCATCGCATCTAGTTTGGCTTGCCGGCCTAAAATAGGTTCGGCCACGCTGCCATCGAGCTTGTCTTGCTCGAAATTTAATATATTGGCGCGGATGGTGTCAAAGCCAGTTTGTTTTTGCACTTGTTCCGTAAAAAATGTAAAGCCGCCCGAAACCAAAGCCGTATAAGCGCCGTTGGCCTGCATGGTTTGCACCAAAGTCCGCGCGCCATGATTAAGGCTGATATTGGCATCAAATACACTTTGCAAAGCGCTACGTGGCATGCCTTTTAGCAAGCTAACACGTTGTCTTAGGGCGGTGTCAAAATCTAGCTCATCGCGCATAGAGCGCTCGGTAATTTCCGATACTTTGGCTTTTATGCCCATAAAATCGGCCAATTCGTCGATGCATTCTTGGCCAATCATGGTGCTATCCATATCGGCGATGAGCAGTTTTTTCTTGCGGTTTGCCGCGTCCTGAAAGGCATAATCTATCGGCAATGGGGTGATTAAAGACAATATTTTTGTCTGCATGCCGGCGCTTAGGGGCGCGCTTAGTTCAATGTCTAGCGCTTCATCTGGTGCGAGCCATTTGGTGGCGATAAAATCATCGCCAATAATGTGTTTGATTTTAACCAACAGCTCAGGTGTAATTGCCTTTTTACTTTTTGGCGTTATTAGGGTAATCAAATAGACCATGAGCATTCCTTTTAAAAATATTGGCGATTATATACAGCTAGATGCCGCGCATAACTGCCATATCATTCTTATTGCAGGCGCAACGGCAAGTGGCAAGTCTTCTGTTGCCATATCGCTGGCAAATAAATTTAATGGCGTGCTGTTAAATGCCGATAGCATGCAAGTCTATAAAGAATTGCGGATTATGTCTGCGCGCCCAACTGTGGCCGAGGAAAGCCAAGCCGAACACCGGTTATTTGGCCATATGTCGGCAGCTGAACCTTATAGTGTCGGCCATTGGCTAACCCAAATTAGTGCCGAAATTGTCGACATTGTGCAACAGGGTAAAGTGCCGATCATTGTTGGTGGCACCGGCCTATATTTCACTTCCTTGGTCGATGGTATCTCGCCAATACCTGATATAACGGCCGATATACGAAGCCATTGGCGTGGCTATGAGGGCGATTTATATGCAGAATTAACCGCCGTTGACCCGGTGCTTGCCGCGCGGCTTAAACCGCAAGATAAACAACGCATCATCCGCGGGTTGGAGGTGTTTCATAGCAGCGGACGGATGTTGAGCGATTGGCAACAAAATACCGCGTTAAAACAATTTTTGCCAAATCTGCCCGGTTTGCAGCTGCACAAGTTTATTTTGCAGCCAGAGCGGCAATATTTATATGACCGAATTAACCAAAGGTTCGACCAAATGCTCGAACTTGGTGGCGTGGAAGAAGTTAAAAAACTGATGTCTATGGGCTTGCCAGCCGATATGACGGCGCTAAAAGCCATTGGTGTGCGGCAAATAAATGAAGCGCTGGTCGGCAATGTCAATATGGCCGAGGCGATCGAAAAATCTAAAACCGAAAGCCGCAGATATGCCAAACGGCAAATGACATGGCAGAAAAGTAATTTAATTACCTATAATTCCATTAATGAGCAACAATCGGAAAGAAAAATGGCAATAATATTGTCTAAAATAACAATTTAGCCTTGACGCGGGCATTTTTAGCGATTAAAACACCTGTGTTCGACAGGCATTTGTTTGTGGAATGTTATTTGGTTAAATTATTGTGTTTTTTTAATTGGATAATTGTCAAATTTAAGATAAAACCCAGTATAGCGTCATTTGTTTGAGTTTTAATCGTGAAATCAAGCTGATGCAGGGTAAAGGTAGTGAACAAAATGTCGATGAAAGCCACGGGCGCCGAAATTATTTTACTGGCTCTGAAAGATCAGGGTGTTGATACATTATTTGGATATCCCGGCGGGGCTGTGTTGCCGATTTATGACGCGATTTACCAACAAAATCATATCAACCATTATTTAGTGCGCCATGAGCAAGGCGCAACCCATGCGGCCGAGGGCTATGCCCGTTCGACTGGCAAAGTGGGTTGTGTTTTGGTAACCTCGGGCCCCGGCGCAACCAACGCCATTACCGGCATTGCCGATGCTTTGCTCGACAGCATTCCGATGGTGGTTATCACCGGCCAAGTTGGCACGCCGCTTATTGGCACCGATGCGTTTCAGGAGGCTGACATTGTTGGCATCACCCGCTCGTGCACAAAACATAATTATTTAGTGCGTAATGTCGAAGATTTGGAACGCACACTGCACGAGGCGTTTTACATCGCCTCATCTGGCCGCCCCGGCCCAGTGGTGGTGGACATTCCTAAAGATGTACAATTTGCTGAATATGTATATACCGGCGAAATTGTAAAGTCGCATAAAACCTACCGCCCTATAACAGATGGCGCAGCAGACCAAATAGCTGAAGCTATAAACCTGATCAAAAACGCCAAAAAACCTATCTTCTACACTGGCGGTGGGGTTATAAATTCTGGCCCAGAGGCCTCGAAATTGTTGCAAGAATTGGTCGAGCTTACTGGCGCTCCCGTGACCTCAACTTTAATGGGTTTAGGTGCTTATCCGGCATCCGGCGATAAATGGCTCAACATGTTGGGCATGCATGGAAGTTATGAAGCCAATATGGCGATGCATGATTGCGATGTGATGATTTGCGTGGGCGCTCGGTTTGATGACCGCATCACCGGCCGGGTAGATGCCTTTGCGCCATTTAGCAAAAAAATTCACATCGACATTGACCCTAGCAGCATTGGTAAAATTATCCCGGTGGATGTGCCAATTATTGGTGATGTAAAATCTGTTTTGGCGGATATGATTAAATTGTGGAAAGACGGCAATTGCAGCCAAGGTCAACCATCGCTTGATGCATGGTTTAAAGACATTAACTCGTGGCGCGCGCGCCGTAGTTTTGATTATAATAAAACCGATGATGTCATTGCGCCGCAATATGCGGTTGAGCGTTTATACGAGCTGACCAAAGACAAAAACACTTATATCACCACTGAAGTTGGCCAACATCAAATGTGGGCAGCGCAACATTATAAATTTGAAGAGCCCAATAGATGGATGACATCTGGCGGTTTGGGCACTATGGGTTATGGCCTACCAGCCGCCATTGGCGTGCAAGTGGCACACCCAGATGCGTTGGTTGTGGATATAGCCGGCGAGGGCAGCATTCAAATGTGTATGCAAGAAATGTCGACAGCGATGCAGTTTGGCTTGCCAATTAAAATATTCATTTTAAACAATGAACGTTTGGGCATGGTGCGCCAATGGCAACAATTGTTGCACGGCGAAAGATATTCATCTACATATAGCGAAAGCCTGCCTGACTTTGTTAAAATGGCCGAAGCGTTTGGCTGTTTGGGTTTGCAAGTTTCTGACCCGGCAAAATTAGATGAAACAATATTAGAAATGATCGATTATAACGGGCCAGTATTGGTTGATGTGTTGGTCGAAAAGAATGCAAATTGCCTGCCGATGATTCCATCTGGCGCGGTGCATAACGAAATGATATTAGAAGACGTTTTGGCAGATACCGAAGTGTCTGACGCTGGCAAAAGATTGGTATAGGAAGTAAAATTATGCAAGATCATCATCACACACTTTCTATATTGGTAGATAACGAAGCCGGCGTTTTGGCGCGGGTTATTGGCTTATTTTCTGCCCGCGGTTATAACATTGAAAGCCTGACGGTTAGTGAGATTGACCCGGTGTCGAACATGTCTCGGATCACCGTTGTGACCACCGGTAATGAGAAAGTTATCACGCAGATTCAACAACAAATTGTGCGGTTAGTGCCGGTTCATAGCGTGGTCGACCTGTCATTGGGCACGGCCTCTGTAGAACGTGAAATGGCGTTGGTGAAAGTTGCTGGCGTTGGCCAGAAGAGAGTCGAAGCGTTGCGCTTGGCCGAGGCTTTTCGCGCTCATACAGTAGATGCGGCGGTGGATAGCTTTATATTTGAAATTACCGGCAGAACTGAAAAAGTCACCCAATTTATCAACTTAATGAAGCCGTTGGGCTTGGTAGAAGCTTCGCGTACCGGCATTGCAGCGACATCACGCGGCAGTGAAGCTGTTCATACCGAATAGAAATTAAAATTAAATGTTAAAAATTAAAAATTAAAACGTATAGGAAAAGGATAAAATTATGCGGGTTTATTATGATCAAGATGCAGATATTAATCTGATTAAAGGCAAAAAAGTAGCCATTGTTGGCTATGGTTCACAGGGTCATGCGCATACGCTTAACCTACGTGATAGTGGCGTTAAAGACATTGTTGTGGCACTTCGCAGCGATTCTAACTCTATCAAAAAAGCTGAAGGCGAAGGCCTAAAAGTTATGTCTGTTGCCGACGCAGCTAAATGGGCAGATGTGGTGATGATGCTAACACCTGACGAGCTACAGGCTGACATATATTATGCAGATTTGCATGAAAATATGACCGAAGGTTCTGCATTGCTGTTTGCCCATGGTTTGAACATTCACTTTAACCTTATTGAAGCACGTAAAGACATTGATGTGATTATGGTTGCGCCAAAAGGCCCCGGCCACACAGTGCGCGGCGAATATTTAATTGGTGGCGGTGTGCCTTGCTTAATTGCGATTGACCAAGATTATAGCGGAAACGCCCACGATTTAGGCTTATCATACGCTTCTGGCGTTGGTGGCGGCCGCGCTGGCATCATTGAAACCACATTCCAAGAAGAATGCGAAACCGATTTGTTCGGCGAACAAGTTGTGCTTTGTGGCGGTTTGGTTGAGCTGATTAAAGCTGGTTTTGAAACTTTGGTTGAAGGCGGCTATGCCCCTGAAATGGCTTATTTTGAATGCTTGCATGAAGTTAAGTTGATTGTTGACCTTATCTATCAAGGCGGCATTGCCAACATGAATTATTCAATCTCAAACACTGCTGAATATGGCGAATATGTAACTGGCCCGCGCATCATCACTGCCGAAACAAAAGCCGAAATGAAACGCGTATTAACCGACATTCAAAGTGGTAAATTTACCCGCGACTGGATGCTGGAAAACAAAGTTTCACAAACCAGCTTTAAAGCCACGCGCGCCCGCTTAGCGGCTCACCCGATTGAAGAAGTTGGCCGCAACCTACGCGAAATGATGCCATGGATCGCCAAAGGTGCTTTGGTTGACCAAGCTAAAAACTAAGAATTAGGTTTCTGAAGTTGGAAATTAGGCCTCAGTCTGGTAGTCAGGTTGGGGCTTTTTTGTTTGGTGCAGCCGCAGATTCAGAACTTCCGCCACCTCCAAGAATCCCGGTGATTCGGCGAGTGCGCCCAGAAGCCGAAAGGCAGACTATGTGGCCAACGCGCGGAGGCTAGCGAGACGCAGTCGAGCGCACGCAAGTGCCAACAGTGAGGCTTAAGCCGAACGTATAAATGCAAGCACCCCTGTATCGGCAGGAGCGCCACCCTGAGATTGCTGAGAGTTCTGATGTGGAGATTTTGCGCAGGAGTTTCAGCCGCTGAACCAGCAGTTGAAGCCGTTAAGACAAAGAAAGTTAGCGCTCCTGCCGAGGCTCTGGAAGTCTGCATTCATACGTTCTCTCGGCTTCGCCTCTTTCACTGTTAGCACTTGCGTGCGCAGCCACACACTGGCGTGTGCGTCTTCTAGCCTCCGCGCGTTGCCCACATAGTTTGCCTTTCGGCTTCTGGGCGCACTCGTCGAATCACTGGGATTCTTGGTGGCAGACGAAACTCTGCACAAAGTTGCCGAATATCGTGGGAAAAAGAGGCGAGCCAATTTATTGGCGAACTTGCCGACTGAGGCCGCCGTTAGGCGTAGCTAGAGAGCGGAGCGAACGCACGCAGTGCAAACAAAAACTAGCTATGGTCATTTATGACCATAGCGGCGCATTTTTCGGCGATCATAATTATCGGGGCATTGGTGTTGCCGCTGGTGATGTTGGGCATAATTGAGCCATCGGCGATGCGCAGGTTTTTAATGCCATGCACTTGTAATTTATGGTTTACTACAGCCAATTCATCATCGGCTTTGCCCATTTTGCACGTGCCAACCGGGTGGAATATGGTGGTGCTAATGTCGCCAACTGTGGTTAGCAAATCAGCATCGGCAACAATGGCAGCGCCAGGTTTATATTCTACCGGGCTAAAGCCGCTCATAGCCTTTGTTTGCATAAGTTTGCGGGCATGTTTGATGCTGTCAATTGCCACTTGCTTGTCATCCTCATGGCTTAGATAATCGGCCTTTATGGTGGGCGCATCATGCACAACATTGCTGATAATATTCACATATCCGCGGCTTTTGGGGCGTAAATTACATACAGACACCGTAATGGCTGAGAATTTATGCAATGGCTCACCAAATTTTTCTAAGCTGAGTGGCTGCACATGATATTCGATATTTGCCCGGTCAAAATGGCTGGCAGATTTTGCAAAAATACCAAATTGGCTCGGTGCCATAGATATCGGCCTAGATTTGTTAACTATATATTCGAGGCCGATTTTTAACTTGCCCCACCAGCTTTTGGACAGGTCGTTTAAAGTGGTCGCGCCAGTTAGTTTAAATATGGTTCTGATTTGCAAGTGATCTTGCAGATTTTGGCCAACCCCAGCAAGCTGATGCATAGGCTTAACACCCACAGACTTCAAAAATTCAGCATCACCAATGCCCGATAATTGCATAATTTGCACACTGCCTATAGAGCCGGCGCTCAGAATTATTTCTTTGTTAGCCTTCGCGGTTATCATTTGGCCAACGGCTTCATAAACCACTGATTCTGCCACTTTATCGACAATGTTAATTTTGTGCACCATGGCTTCGGTGACGATGGTCAGGTTTTTGCGGTGCTTTATCGGCTTTAAAAACGCGCGGGCGCAGCTAAAACGCGTGCCGCTTAATTGGTTCACATCAAAATATCCGCAGCCTTCATTATCGCCGTCATTAAAATCTTGCGTGGTTTGGATGTCAATTTCGTTGGCGGCTTGCTCAACATGGTCGAGAATTTGCCAATTTAACCTTTGTTCAACCACTGGCAATTCACCTTTTTGACTATGGAATTCATTGCTTAACCGATGATGGTTTTCACCACGTTTAAACAGCGGTAACAATTCGTCCCATGCCCAACCTTGGTTGCCCAATTTGTGCCATTCATCATAATCTTGCTTTTGCCCCCGGCTATATATCATGCCATTAATTGCCGAGCAACCACCCAACACTTTGCCGCGCGGATAGGCTAATGAGCGGCCGTTTAGGCCAGCATCTGGCGCGGTATTATAGCCCCAATCAATCACTTTATTGGCCATAAAATACAAATATCCGACCGGTATTTTTATCAGCGGATGGGTGTCTTTTTTGCCAGCTTCAATGAGCAATATTTTATGTTTGAAATTGGCGCTTAAACGGTTTGCCAACACACAACCGGCGCTGCCTGCACCGATGATTATAAAGTCCCAATTTTCGCCCATATTATTGCCCAAAGTAAAAAAATATAGTGAGCCATAATCGTTTGGTTAAGTCAATAAAATCTGCGGTAATTATTTAAGCTATTGTAAATCACAATAAATACATTTTGTTGATGAGGCCTTATACTTTAGTCTAAATTTGCAGTGGGAACAGAAAAAATTAAAGAAAAAATAAGGGCTTAGTCGCTATTGTTAATTTTGAAATAAGGATATATCCTCACCATGCTTAGTGAATTATCAAAATTAGCCGAAGTTGATTCAAGCGAAAAACGCCGCGAATTAATGAATGGCATTGTCGAATTATTCGTAAATAGTAATGAGCATATAAACCTGACCGAAATCAATTTGTTTGGCGAGATTTTAACCAAGTTGCTCAATATTATGGATGACGGCGCTAAATCAAAATTATCTGAGCAATTTTCAACCTTGTCCAATACCCCAAGGACATTTGCTATGGCCATCGCCAAACAAAAAGCCGATATTGCCCGGCCAATGTTGGTGAAATCACCGGTATTTACGGATGGTGATTTGGTTGATATTAGCCAACATTTAGATGAGCAACATAGACTGGCGATATCTAGCCGTCAAAATGTTAGTGCTGTGGTTACAGATAGCTTGATTCAATTTGGCGAAGATGAAGTTTTGCGCTGTATTTCAAGCAATGATGGTGCAGACTTGTCCGACATCGGCTTGAGAAAATTGGTAGAACATTCCTTAAATGACAGCGAATTATTGTCTAACATTATCAACCGAGAAGATCTTTTTGACCAATTGAGAAAAGTGTTGTCTACACTTTCTAAAACCACTCAATTACAGCTTTCGAGCTTATTGAGCGAAAACAACCCACAAAAGCTAAATTTGTTAATGCAAACCGCAAATAAGCAAATGGCCAAGGATAGATTGGTTAAAAAAACTGACCAGATAGACGCCAAAAAAACCGCCAAATCTGTCGCTGATGGCAAAATCGATAAAGACCAAGTCATTACGATTTTTGCCAAAAAGGATAAGCCGCTAAAAATTGCAACTTTATTTTCAAAATTTGCGAATTTGGATGAAAAATATGTAACCAATTCGCTGTTGCAATTTAATAGCGATGCGCTTGCGGTGTTGTGCAAATCTATCGAGATTAACGCCGATACCGTTAAAGAAATTGGCGAAATGCGCTGTAGGATACTAAAAATCCCCTCAAGTTCAGTTATGATGTTAGTTAATGATTTCAAAGAATTAAGCGGCGAAATCTCGCAACGAACCATGCGGTTTATAAAATTACAAACCGCCTTGAAAAAAGCACCCTAATTATCATTGAATTGAAGCGGAAACTGAATTAGCGGCGACATCTGTATTATAGCCGCCGCGATATGGTTTACCAATTTTTACGCCCCAGTAATTTTTCGCCCAATTCAGATAAAATCGCATCGGCATATTTGGTTTTTTCCCATCCGCGTGGATCTCCCGGGAAGGCGCTACGGGCAGGTGTTTCGCAATTTTCGAACGAATGTATGCGTTCACTGCGTTGTTGTGTATTTTCTGGTTCGGCTGGGAACATGCTGATATATTGCGCCATGCGGGCTTTGTCGTCAGATGTATTGGGTGCTACACCATGTGCCAATAAGGCGTTAAATATCAATAGGTCACCGGGGTGTAACTCTATTTTTGTCGGGGTTAAACCTTGCATATCCGGAAAATAGCAATGCCGGTCATCTGGTTGGGTTTTCACCCACTCATCAAAATGTTCAAACAAATAGGGCACACATTGGAAACCACCAATGTCGCCATCACCGGTTTGATGCACCAATGACAATACACCTTGCACGCTCACCGGCAGCGGCTTCACGGTGGTGTCTACATCCCAATGAATAAAGCCTTCGGATTTTCGATTGCCCTTATTGGGCGTGTTGAGGTTGGCGCGGTCAATGCTAACCCACAAATCTTCCATGTCCCAAATGTCCACAAAAGCATCATAAACCTTTTGTTGCATGCGGTTATCCCACAATAATTGATGGTGGTAAATCTCCACCATGCCGGCATTGTTTAACTCTTTCATGGCGTGGTCACGGCGTTGCTCTGCATACCAAGTCGCAACGTCATTTGGGTCTTTGTCTTCAAATTCCCACAATAAGGCCTTTAATTTCTCGACATTCTCTGGCGGCACAGCATTGCGTATAATTACATAACCTTTGGTTTGCCAATGCTTAAAATCGGCTTCGCTCAACACCCGCAACGGCAATTTTTTAACAATGTCTTTAAGTGGTGCGCGCACAATGTCGCTCACTTTGTGGCCCGCGCGTTTTTCTGTGGTCGCGTCGATAATGTCTTGCATAATATTCCCTTTTCTATTCATCCTTAGTTTAAGGACAAAAATCATTGTATGTCGTCGCTTTTTGGCTAATACTAATACTATTGTGGCATAAAATGAGCTGTTCTCAAGAGAATCAATATGAAATTATGGTTAGAAAAAATAGTCCCGGTCGATAATTTATCATGGGTGATGATGAACAGAGAATTAGATGTTTCGATACCGTTTGAGTGGCATCACCATAGGGAATATGAGTTGACGTTAACACTCAACTCGCAGGGGCAGCGGTTTATTGGCGATCATATTGGTGGCTATAAAGATGGAGATTTGGTCTTGCTTGGGCCAAATTTACCACACACCTGGCAATCGAACGCAAAAATGAACCAACAACTACCGCACCATGCCATTGTTATGTGGTTTGACCATGAATGGGTGATGAACTTGGTGAAAATAATGCCCGAACTTAAAGGCTTGGCTGGGTTGCTCACCCGCTCTAGCCGCGCGGTTAAATTCTCTAACCAAATGTCGGATGAGTTGCGTTTAGATATTTTGTCTTTGGTCAACCAATCTGCGGCCGAAAAAACCTTAAGCTTTTTGGCCATTTTGCAAAGGTTAACAACTGACAAACAATCTTGCTCGCTAGCAAGTGAGGTTTATGCTAGCCAGCTAACGCCTCAAATTATGTCGGTGCGGATAGACCGTGTGCTGCAATATATGCACCAAAATTATACAGATGACTTAAAAGTGGCCGATTTAGCCAATATATCGGCGTTGAGCGTATCGGGTTTTCATCGGATGTTTTTGCGTTATACAAATCACCGACCAACAGATTATATCATTAGGTTGCGGATCGGCAAAGCCTGCTCATTATTGATAAAAAGTGACCGGGCGATTGCGCATATAAGCCATGATGTGGGGTTTAAATCTCTGGTAAATTTTAACCGTCAATTTAAGCGCCAAAAACACCTGACACCCAGAGAATTCAGAGCCAAAATAACCGCCGCATAAACTCTATATGCAACTAGACATGCCACCATCGACATAAAGCGTGATGCCATTGACAAAGTTAGATGCATCGGATGCTAGAAATATAGCCGCGCCAATAAGTTCATCGATGTCGCCCCAACGGCCTGCAGGGGTGCGTTTTGCCACCCACGCACTAAATTCGGGGTCATCTACCAAAGCTTGGTTAAGTTCGGTTTTGAAATAACCCGGCGCAAGCGCATTTATTTGCAAGCCTTTTGGCCCCCAATCAGTCGCCATGCCTTTGGTGAAATTACTTACCGCGCCTTTAGACGCTGTGTAAGGCGCAATGGACGGGCGGGCGAGGGCGGTCTGAATAGAGGCCAGGTTAATTATTTTGCCTCTACCGCGTTTTATCATATGTTTTGCACAAGCCTGCCCGACATTAAATACCGAATAAACATTGGTTCGCATGAGCTTGTCAAAGGCTTCGGGCGGGAAATCTTCTAACGCGGTGCGGTGCTGCATGCCAGCATTGTTTATCAAAATGTCGATAGCTCCATTGTTGGCCTCAAAGGTGTCTACGGCGGTTTTACTGGCGCCATGGTCACTCACATCAAATACCAGTTCGTACACATTTGCGCCCTTGGCTCTTAACTCATCGGCGGTGGTTTTTAGCGTGCCGCCATCGCGGCCATTTAAGATTATTTTTGCACCCGCTTCAGCTAAACCACCTGCCAAAGCCCTGCCAATGCCACGGCTAGAGCCAGTAATAAGGCAAGTTTTACCGCTTAATTTAAATAAATCGAGTGATGTCATCTTATATCCCTAATATATTTTGTGGCTAAATATAACCCAATTATAAGCGGTGTAATGGTTTTGTATACTCAATAAGTCATTGAAAAACATATTGTTACATATCAATAGTCTAGATTATTAAAATTATTCGTTGCGATAATGTTAATTCGAAAATAAACTTAGTTCATATTTTATTAACAATATGCATGTGGAGATATTATGTCTGGCGAAACTAAATTTGCATTTAGAACCGAAAACCTAGTCAAAACCTATGGCCAAGGCGATGGTCAGGTGGATGCGTTGCGTGGGGTAAATGTCGAAATTCCGGCTAAGGAATTTGTGGTTTTGCTCGGGCCATCGGGAAGTGGCAAATCGACTTTGCTCAATATATTAGGCGGGTTGGATAAACCAACATCAGGTAAGGTTTATTTTAACGACATCGAAGTTTCGGCGATGAAGGACAAGGCGATGACTAAATATCGCCGGCATAATGTGGGGTTTATTTTTCAGCAATATAATTTACTGCCCTCGCTCACAGCGCTGGAAAATGTCGAGTTGGTGACCGAAATTGCCAAACAGCCATTACCCGCCAAACAAGCGCTAGAAATGGTCGGCCTGACTGATAGAATGAACCATTTCCCCAGCCAAATGTCGGGCGGTGAATTGCAGCGTGTGGCTATCGCCCGCGCCATTGCCAAACAACCATCGGTGTTATTTTGTGACGAGCCAACGGGGGCGCTCGACAGCCAAACCGGCCGCACTATTTTAAATATATTGCAGGATATAAATGAAAATCTGGGCACTTCCATCATCATCGTTACCCATGCCGTGGCCACCGCCGCCATGGCCGATAGGGTGATTAATTTTGCCGATGGCAACATTGTCGACATTCGCACCAACGCGCATAAAGCCAAAGCTGATGAAATAGAGTGGTAAAGGGACATGTCGATGATGAGCTCGTTAGATAGAAAATTATTCAGAGATTTAAGGCGGATGAAATGGCAAGCCATTGCCATAGGGCTAGTGATGGCACTCGGCGTGATGGTTTTGGTGATGATGGACGGCTTGGTGGTGTCGTTAGAGGAGACCAAAAAATCTTATTATGAAGATTATAAATTGGCCGATATATTTGCCCCAACCCAAGCCGCGCAGAGCCAAGTGCTGGTGGAGTTGGCAAAAATAGACGGCGTAGAAAATGTGCAAGGCCGGGTGCGTGGCAGCATATTGATAGATATGCCAAACAGCAAAACCGGTGTTTTGGCGCAAGCTTTATCGCTCCCTAACCAAGGCAAAGCCCAAATAAATGACGTTTTCTTGTCTGCTGGTCGGATGATTGCGCCAGATGTGGCGAATGAAATATTGCTGTTAAATTCATTTGCAGATGCGCATAATATCAAAGTGGGCGAGGCGATAACCGCCATCATTGGAGGCCAAAAACAACAGTTTAATGTTGTTGGTGTGGCGCAAGCGCCGGAGTTTTTATTTGCTGCTATGCCGGGCGAATTATTGCCCGATGACACGCGGTTTGCGGTTATTTGGATGCAGCAAAGATATCTAGAAGACATAACTGGCCTCGCGGGCAAATTTAACGAGGCAATTTTCTTGCTGGATGATGATGCCGACACAACAAATATATTAACCAAAATCGATGACATTTTAGACCCACATGGTGGCTATGGCGCTTATGGGGTTGAAGATTTGGTTTCTAACCGGTTTATCAGTGAAGAAATTAAGGGTGCCAAGGCGAGTGCCCAAGCCTTGCCGCCGTTATTTTTGGGCATTGCTGCCTTTCTAATTTTCATCGTTATATCGCGGATCATTCAGGCTGAACGCCAGCAGATTGGGCTGCTAAAAGCCTTTGGTTATAGCAGCGCTGAAATTGGCCGGCATTATCTTAAATTCATCATTATCATTGCTTTAGGCGGGGCTATATTGGGCTCGGTTGCCGGGGTCTATGGTGGGCTTGAACTTGCCGGTGTTTATCAGATTTATTATAAATTCCCGTTTTTAGAGTTTCGGGTCGATTATCAGGCTATTTTCATTGGCAATTTGGTCAGCGTTGTTGCGGCTACCATAGGCGGTTCATATATTTTAAAAAATATATTCAAACTCAACCCAGCGGTGGCAATGCATGCCGCCACACCGCCAGATTTTAGCAAGTCTATACGCTTTGGTTCCTGGGCAAAACGGCTGTTTAACCAACCTTCACGTATGATTATACGCACGCTTTTGCGGCATCCGATTAGGGCGCTGGGGGCAATGATTGCCATCGCCAGTGGCATGTCGCTTTCGGTGGCGATGATCAGCCTGATGGCGTCCTTCGATAAAAGCATTGAAATGAGTTTTGAAGTTATTGACCGCAGCGACGCGATGGTGAATTTTGTGCAGCCAATGCCGATAGATGTGGTGGCTGAGTTAAGCAAAATAGCCGGCATAGAGCTAGTTGAACCGTTTAGAGCTGTGCCCGCCATATTGCAAAATGGCCAATTAACCCATAAAAGCCTAATTTCTGGGCTGGTGGCCGCGCCAGAGTTGAACAGAGCGGTAAATGTCGAATTTGAAGCCATACCCATCGTTGAAACCGGAATAATTTTAGCATCGGCTTTGGCCGAAAAATTACAGGTTGGCGTGGGTGATGATCTTACCTTAAAAATAAGAAGTGGCGCGCGGCCAACGCTTAATATAAAAGTGGCTGCCATAACCGAAACTTTGGTTGGCTCGCCGGTTTATATGCGCTTAGCAAGCCTCAACAAGATCCTAGACCAAGGTGAGCTTATCTCTGGCGTGTATATTAAAATGGACAAAAGCCAACAGGCGGCTATTTATGATGAGTTAAAAAGCACCCCCTATATATTGGCGGTTAGCATCACCGCAGATGCCAAAGCGGCGTTTAAAAAGATAATGGATACTGGAGCTGGCGCGGTGCGTTATGTGATGGCGATTATCGCTTTTGTCATCACTTTTGGCATTGTGTTTAACAGCGCCAAAATTGCTTTTGCCGAGGGCGGGCGCGATTTGGCCTGTTTGCGCAGCATTGGTTATACTAAGGGCGAGGCGGCTTATGTATTGTTAGGTGAATTGGCCATTGTGACGCTGGTTTCGCTACCTATTGGCTGTGTGTTGGGCTATTATTTGTCGTTCGCCACGGCCACGGCCTTTAGCACAGATTTATATAAAATACCTGCCGAAGTGAATTTTGAATCATTCTTTTTGGCTAGCCTTGCGGTGGTGGTGGCCACCATAGTTTCTGGCTGGTTGGTAAAACGTAATATCGATAAAATCGATTTGGTTTCGGTGCTAAAATCGGAATAATAACTGGCTGTTAAAATGGCGGGAATAGAGTGGCTATTCCCGCCATTGTTTTAAGCGGCTGCCACACTTTTGAGGAAGTCATTAATTTCAGTTTTTAGGCTCTCAATTTGAGTGCCCATGCGTTCTGAGGCTTGGGCAGCATCCGCGGCAGATGAATTGGTTTGGCCCATTGTTTCGGCTATATTGCTCATATTGCTGGCCACACTTTGGGTGCCACTGGAGGCTTGTGCCACATTTTCAGATATCTCAATGGTCGCATCGTTTTGTTGCGCCACAGATGAGCCAATGGTCGTTGTATATTCGTTCACTTTGGCCATAATTTGGGTAATTTCTTGAATGCCCTCGACTGCATCTTTGGTCGATGCCTGAATGTCGGTAACTTGGGCCGAAATTTCCTCGGTGGCTTTGGCGGTTTGGTTGGCAAGGTTTTTAACCTCAGATGCCACAACAGCAAAGCCTTTGCCCATTTCGCCGGCACGCGCCGCTTCGATGGTGGCGTTTAGCGCCAGCAAATTTGTTTGTTCTGCAATGTCTTGGATGAGCGAAACAACCGCGCCAATGGTTTGGCTTTTTTGGCTCAAACTAATCACTTGCTCATTAGTTTGGGCAGCTTTTTCACTCGCCGTTTGCACAATGTTGGCCGTTTGCTCAACTTGGCGGGTAATCTCACTAATAGATGAGGATAATTCTTCGGCAGCAACCGCCACAGTGTTGACGTTTTGAGAGGCTTCTTCTGAGGCGCCAGAAGCGATGGTCACTTGATCGTTGGCATTGGTTGACATGTCAGTAAGGTCAGCTGCAATTTGCTTCATTTTGGCGCTATTTTCTGTCGCGCTGTCTAAAGACGATCCTATGTTAGATTGGAATGCTTTAATCAGCTCATCAACTTGGTCCTGGCGTTTTGTCGAGGCTAGGCCGCTCTGTTCTCTTTCTAGCGATAGAATTTCGGCGCTTTTCTGTGCCTCACCAGCGTGGATAACGGCGTCACTCGCTTCAGCGATGGATTTTGTTAGACGTTGGATAAACCAAACCAGAAATGCGGCTTGAACAATTAATACCGTCGCGTGAAATATAACTCGTAAGAAATTAGCGCCTTCAGGAAACACAGCCAGCGGGAATAAAAAGTTTAAAACCAAATGATGCACGGCTATAACCGCTACATAAACAATACTAGAGCGCCAATCAATCCAACCTGCCATCAGCGCGAGGCTGGCGAAAATATACATATGTATGTCAATTTGGTAAGGCGTGCCAGAATAGGCATTTATCAGCATAACCACCAATAGAGCCATCGAAGCCGATGTCATATTGCGCACCAAAGCCGAAGATTTATCTTTGGACCAAAGATAGGTTGGCAGCGCTGTTGATACAAAACCGATGGCGGTAAACCATTCTGCCATATAAACGCCGTTTATAAACATCATGGCCGATATAACCAAGAAGTTTAGCCATAAGAATGGGAAGAAAAACTTACCAAATGAAGCTCTAAAGCCGTCAATATTCTCACTATTAAGTGTTGTCGCCATTTTGTATTCCTTTTATATTAACCAGAGATGATGCCACATGAAATTAGAAAGGCTGCATCCAAAACCAAAAAAGCCCCAGCTTGGTAGAGCCTATCCACTAAATTTTTATTATTATCCGCAGCAATTGCAATCCAATTTATGTCGCCAACCGCCGCTATGCGTGCATCTGCATGGGCAATTGTAAAAATGGCGTGGTTGTTTGGTGACCAAGGGAGATTAATGACCGCAACTTTGCTATTGGGTTTAGGGCTAAGAGCCAACATGAAACTAGCGAGCACCAAAGACACCCCAAAAAGGAGTGAAAGATACATAGCTTTATTGTCATTATTGTCGATTATTTGGTTCAGCAAATTGGAGGACACTCATCACTAACGAAAATTTATCTTAATTTTCATAGTGAATTGGATTGGTTAATTTTGCATGAATATAAAGGCAAAAGATCAAGTGTTTGAATATAGGTATGGTGATGACTAGTTGCAGTGATTTTTAAGGCTTGGATTTTTAGGGCTTGAATTTCTCAAGTATGGGGTTGACTGAGTCCATATAGGCTTTTTCTTCTGGTCCGGCGTCAAATTCTACTCTAACCGATTGTATTATATGATCAGTAACGGTTACAAAAATTTTTCTTTTTGCTGTGGCAAAATAATTTCGCGGGATGTCGACGGTTTGGATAACTTGATCAATTATATATACATTTCCATCTTGCTCGATATTGATGATTTCTATTTCAATGTTAATTGACCAGTCTTCAAGATGTTGACAAAACTGATCAAAACTATAGGCATTAACCCGCGGGCTTGAAAACACAAAATTAGGTGAAATCGATTCAGATAAATTACGCAATTTACTGGATCTTAAACACGAAGTAAAATGTTCAACTAATTCTTTGTCCGAATTCATTAGGCTGTATATCCGTAGTTAAATGTGTATCGATAAACTCAAATTAAATTATGGTTTAAAGTCTTCAGGTATGGGGTTGACCATGTTCATATATGCTATTTCATTTGGGTCGCTAAATTCCACTTGGATCGATTGCACTATGTGATTGGTGATGGTTATCAAAGCCCGCCTCTTCGTGGTTGCAAAATAATTTCTGGGAATGTCAACGGCTTGAATAATTTGATCAATTATAAATACATCGCCTTTTTGTTCAATATTGATAATTTCTATTTCAATGCTAACCGACCAACTTTCTACATGTTGGCAATATTGATCGAAATTATAAGCCTTAATACGCGGGCTTGAAAACACGAAATCAGCCGATATTGTTTCAGATAAAGCCCGCAATTTAACTGCACGTAAACACGTACCTAAATATTCAGCTAATTGTTTATCTGAATTCATTATGGCGCTTATCCATATTTTTATCTTATACTTTAGTCTTACAAGGTATCATCCTAAAAAAAACTGTCAATTGATAGATGTCAAATAAACCAGCCAAATTAGAATATCAAAAACAAACTTTAGTAAGCCAAATGCAAGTTTGTCTTATTAAATCATAGGCTTTTGACAAATTTTTTCAACCCAAAATTAGCCAAATTAGTTAATCAATCCTTGCCGTCCGGGTATTCGGCTGGGCCTTTAAGTTCTAATTTATTGCCAAATGGGTCAAAAATATAAATAGAATGCCCCATGCCGCGGGCACCACCATGAGTGGCCTCTCTGTCTATTGCAACATTATGGGTAGCTAAATGAGCGCGCATATCCTCTGGCTTAAACGGGCTAAGTGCAAGGCAAACATGGTCGACATTACGCCCTCCTGCTACTGGCGGGATGGCGCTTTTAGCGCCCTCGTGGGTGATGTCCCACAAAACGATAAGCGATGCACCGCACCACACTTGTTCCATACCTATTGTTGGGTATGAATAACCATCAACACAACCCAATACATCGCGATAAAAACTGAGTGCTTGGCGCATGTCATTGATGAGAAATGTAATGTGATCGAAGCCAACAAGGGTGAATGGGGGTTTGGAGCTCATGAAATTTCCTTTAACTATAAATAAGATGTGGCTATTGCGCCGCGCGTTTGGTTTGCCCAATTAATCATATTTGGCTCGGCTCTACAACGAGTTTTGAAGTTAGTCAGATCAATCGGCAACTTGCATGATGGGTGGTTTGTCTTCTATACTGGTTTTCTTTGGAATGATTCTAACAAAATCATCAGTCTTGGAGACGTGAATGCCCAGTGCGGAAAAAAATGTAGATAGCTCATCGCTGTCGACCGTCAAAAAATTATGGCCTTATATGTGGCCAGCAGATCGAAATGACCTGAAGTTACGGGTTATCTTGGCCATCGCCGCATTAATGGCGGCCAAAGTGTTTTCGACCGTGGTGCCGTTTGCCTATAAAGGCCTCATTGACGCGCTAGGCAACCCTACAGATAGCCAGCAAATGCTTTATCTAAGCCTGTCGTTGCCGGTTATATTTGCCATTGCTTATGGCGTCGGCCAAATTTTTGAAGCTGGCTTTATGCAATTGCGCGATATTTTATTTGCCTCGGTGGGCCAGCATGCAGTGCGCGGATTAGCACGGCGAACGTTTAAACATTTGCACAATTTATCGCTTAGATATCATTTGCAACGGCGCATTGGCGGCCTGTCGCGGGTGATTGAACGTGGCACCAAAGGCATCGAAACCATTGTACGTTTTACCATGCTGAGCACCGCGCCAGCATTGGTTGAATTTGTCATCATCGGGGTGGTGTTTATTTGGATGTTTGGCTGGTCGTTTTTCATCGTCATGTTAGTCACCATCGGGGCGTATATTTATTTCACCGTCAAAGCTAGCAATTGGCGCATTGGCATCAGGCGGGTGATGAATGAGAGTGATACCGAAGCCAATTCCAAAGCCATCGATAGCCTGCTTAATTTTGAAACCGTCAAATATTTTGGCAACGAAGATATGGAATTAAACCGGTTTGACCAATCAATGAAAACTTACGAGGGGGCTGCCATTAAAATGTGGACCTCGTTGGGTATGCTGAATTTTGGCCAATCGGTGATTTTTTGGGTGGGCATGATTGTGATTAGCATCATGTCGGTCAACGGGGTTTTAGCGGGCAGCATGACCTTGGGCGACTTTGTGTTGATCAATGTATTCATGATGCAAATTTACCGGCCGTTAAATTTTATTGGCTTCGTATATCGGGAAATACGCCAAGGGTTGACCGACATCGAAATGATGTTTGAATTGCTAAATAAAGATGCTGAAATTCAAGATAAACCCGATGCAAAAGCGCTGAAACTTAACGGCGCTGTGTTGGCGTTTAAGGACGTAAAATTTAATTACGACCCCGACCGAGATATCCTAAAAGGTATTAGTTTTGAAGTGCTTGCCGGTAAAACCATCGCCATTGTTGGCCCGTCTGGCGCTGGCAAATCGACCATTTCACGGCTTATTTATAGATTTTATGATACCATAACCGGCAGCGTTGAAATTGATGGCCAAGACATACGCGACATAACTCAAAAATCTCTACGTGCCGCTATCGGCATGGTGCCACAAGACACGGTGTTGTTTAACGACACCATCGCTTACAACATTCGCTATGGCCGCCCCGGCGCGAGTGACGATGAGGTGCGCGAGGCCGCCCGCTTGGCGCAAATATCAGATTTTATAGATTTATTGCCCAAAGGTTTTGATACACCGGTTGGCGAACGCGGCCTAAAACTCTCTGGCGGCGAGAAGCAACGGGTCGCCATCGCGCGGACTATATTGAAAAACCCGGCCATACTTATATTGGATGAAGCGACATCGGCACTTGATAGCCAAACCGAACGAGATATACAATCGGCATTAGACCAAGTGGCCAAAAACCGCACAACATTGGTGATCGCGCATCGGCTCTCGACCGTGGTAAATGCCGATGAAATTATTGTTCTAAAAGCTGGTGAAATAGCCGAACGCGGCAAACATAGCGAGCTGTTAAAACTAGACGGTCTCTATGCCCAAATGTGGAATCGTCAGCTTGAAACAGATGAGGCAGATGCACGTTTAACCTTGTTGAAACAGGAAATCTAACAAGGCGTGCATATTTTGATGCGTATTTTTACTGCAATCAAGTTGAAAATACTGGCTAATTTGGGCTAGCCATTATCATTTTGAGCCAAGCGAGTTTTTGCTGATAAAAATTGCAGAGCATGAAATTAGTTGCAAGAAATAGCCGTCAATGTTAGCGTGTTGCTTGTGTTGGCCTATCGGGCGGCCGTATGTTTGATTGTTGAAACCAATGACAATGCTCACACCGACACATATTAAACAGTTTAATGTTCAAAAATAGGTTGCTACGATAGATGTTAAAAATTACCGAGATAGAAACCGTACGTTTGGACAATATGCCAAA
This sequence comes from Hyphomicrobiales bacterium, assembly GCA_013214705.1. Classification (GTDB taxonomy): domain Bacteria; phylum Pseudomonadota; class Alphaproteobacteria; order Rhizobiales; family OSC116; genus OCS116. Next base: position 267,689 of record JABSRZ010000004.1, on the reverse strand, counting down.
CCTGATATGGGTTAATGTTAAGACCGACCAGGGGTTAATTGGCCTTGGCGAAACTTTTTTTGGCGCGGCTGCTGTCGAGGCACATATTCACGAATATATTGCCGATTATTTATTGGGCCAGAATGCGCTAGAAATAGAGCGTCATTCGCACCGGATGACCGGCTATGTTGGCCGCGGTGGCTCTGGCGCAGAAATGCGCGCCATGTCGGCGGTTGATATCGCTTTGTGGGATCTTTTGGGTCAATATTCAAACCAACCGCTATATCAAGTTCTTGGTGGCGCGAGCCGCGACAGAATACGGGTTTACAATACCTGCGCTGGCTATAATTACGTGCGCAAGCCGGCAGCCCAAGTCACGGCTAATTTTGGTCTTAACCCCAGCTCTGCGACTGGGCCATATGAAGATTTGGAAGGCTTTTTAAATGAAGCCGGTGAGTTGGCGCAAAGCCTGTTAGACATGGGCATTAATGGTATGAAAATCTGGCCATTTGACTTTGCGGCCGAGGCCTCTGGCGGCACATATATTTCAAAACAACAGCTTAAAACCGCTATTTTACCGTTCGAAAAAATCCGCGCTGCGGTTGGTGATAAAATGGAAATCATGTGCGAGTTACATTCGCTATGGAATGTACCAACAGCTAAATTGATTTGCAATGCATTGGAGGATTTTGACCTCACATGGATTGAAGACCCGGTGCGGATGGATCATTTGGGCAATGTTGGTAAAATCACCGCGTCATCGAAAACGCCGATAGCTGTTGGCGAGCTTTTGGGTGGGCGCGGGCAGTTCAGAGACCTGATTGAAAAATCGGATCTGGGACTGGTTATAATGGACATTGTCTGGGGTGGCGGGCTGACCGAGGCGCGCAAAGTTGCGGCTTATTGCGATTTTCATAGCTTGCCATTTAGCGGGCATGATTGCACGGGGCCAGTGGCGCTGGCCGCATCCACTCATATGGCCATGCACGCGCCAAATATATTTGTTCAAGAAGTGGTGCGGGCGTTTTATTATGATTGGTATCAGGAATTGGTGACCAATCTACCGCCAATTGACAATGGCTATATTAGCGCGCCTGAAGGTTCGGGGTTGGGCATGGCGCTTAATCCGGATGTATATAAACGCCAAGACCTTCGGGTTCGCACCTCTAAATTGGGCGAATGATGCCACTATAAACCAGACCTAACGACATAAGGATGTTTTAGCTATGAACCCATTTGAAAAACGACAGCTTGGAACTACCAATGTGATGCTAAGCCAACTTGGGTTCGGTAGTTCTGGCATTGGTGAATTGTGGGAGGCATTACCTGAAGATCAAGTGCAAGCAACGCTGCAAACCGCGTGGGCCGGTGGCATTAGATATTATGACACAGCGCCTTGGTATGGCCGCGGCCTGAGCGAATTGCGCCTTGGTCATGCCTTGCGCTCTAAGCCGCGAGACGAGTTTATATTGTCCACAAAAGTTGGGCGGCTATTGTCTTTGCCCAAAGATGCTAAAAATTTCGATTCAGCGCCGTGGCGCGGTGGTTTGCCGTTCGCTCACCACCGCGATTATACTTATGACGGCATCATGCGCTCGTTTGAAGACAGCATTCAACGGCTTGGCACGGCCTATATTGATCTGCTGGTTATCCATGACATCGATCACTGGCATTTTGGCACTGACGCCAAAGTAAATGCCTATATGTCGCAGCTTTTCACCTCTGGCCACCGCGCGCTGCGTAGCCTGAAAGACCAAAAGTTGATTGGCGGCATTGGCGCTGGAATTAACCAGTTAGGCACAATGCAACAATTTATGGACTGGGTTGAGCTAGACTTTTTCTTGGTGGCGCTGGCTTATACTTTATTGGATCAATCGGTGTTGGAAACAGAAATGGCCGCGGCTGCAAAAAAAGGCATGGGTTTTATTGTTGGTGGGGTTTTCAATTCCGGCGTGTTGGCGACAGGCGCAACACAAGACGCGCTTTATAATTACCAGCCCGCGAGTGCCGAAATTCTTAACCGGGTTCGGGCTATAGAGCGTGTGTGTGCCAGCCATAATATATCATTGGCGGCGGCGGCGTTGCAATTTCCGCTTGGCCATGCCAATGTCGCGTCGGTTTTGCCTAGCGGGCTAGAGCCTAAACATGTGACCCAAAATATAGCCGCCATGTCCGAAACTATACCTGCCGATTTTTGGCTCGAATTGAAATCCGAAGGTATATTGGCCGCGCATATACCAACGCCGTAGATAGTTTGCCGTTGGTTAAAACTCGCCTAATTCACAAGTCAAACCGATATACAAGCTTGGCACCTCTACCTATAATGTTCATATCTCTTATAAAATTATCATCAAAGGATTTATAAATGAAAATCATCATCATTGGCGCACACGGCACGGTTGGCCAAACCGCGGTAAAAGCCTTATCAGACCGGCACGAAATTATCACAGTTGGCAAAACCAGTGGCGACATTCAAGTTGATATTGAAGATGTTTCGAGCATCCGCGCTATGTATGCCAAGGTTGGCAAAATAGATGCTTTGGTTTGCGCGGTGGGGCACGGCCATTTTGGCGCGGTTGAGCAGATGACAAGCGAACAATTCATGCTAGGCATTAACGGCAAATTGATGCCACAGATTAATCTAGTTTTGGCCGGGTTTGACTATATGAATGACGGCGGCTCATTCACTTTGACCAGTGGCGTGCTTAACCGTGACCCGATAAGCGGTGGGGCAGCGGCTGCGGCGGCAAATGGTGCTATTGACGGTTTTATAACTGGCGCTTCGGTGGATATGCCGCGGGGTATCCGCATCAACGCTGTCAGCCCCGAAGTGCTGGAGGTCTCGCGCGTAAAATATGATGGCTTTTTCCGTGGTCATCAGCATGTATCTAGTGAGGCAGTTGGCTTGGCTTATAGCAAAGCGGTCGAAGGTTGCTTAAACGGGCAAGTGTTTATTGTCGAGTAGCGCTTCTGCTTTTTTCGCACCCAGTTTTTTTATAACCATAGTCGTGGTCAAAAAAGAGTCGAATTGCTTTTACGACCAACTTTGGTATCATTAGATATATAATATTGGAGGGTGTTATGGAGCTAGTTTGTAAAGTTGAAATTAATCAATCTGCTCAAAAGGTTTGGCAGGTGATTACCGATATAGAAGGTTGCGATCAATATATTTCTGGGATTAAGTCAGTTGAAATTATTGATCGTCCAAAAACCGGCTTGATCGGCCTTAAATGGCGAGAAACCCGGGTGATGTTTGGCAAAGAAGCGGTTGAGACCATGTGGATCACCGATTGTGAAGAAAATGTTTATTATCAGACCCGCGCTGAGAACCATGGCGCTATCTATAAGACCATATTAAGCATTGAAGAGCTGCAAGACAAAGTCATTTTGACCATGGCATTTTCGGGGACATCTACAAATATGTTTGTAAAAATAATCTCAAGCATTATTTCATTTATGATGATGGGTTCGATGCGAAAAATGCTTGATAAAGATTTGTCAGATATTAAACAACAGGCTGAAAAATCAGCTTAATACGCGGTTGTTGGGGGTGGCGGCTTTCATTTAAAATTACTGTCTTGCATGCGTTGCAGAATGTCTACACCTTGGCATTTCCAAAAATGCAATAGGTCGATAAATACCCAGTTTTCGGCCAGCTGGTTGCCCGCTCGACGATAGATGTCAATCACCCGAAATTCGCCCAATTTATTGGTTTCGGGCATGCCCATAAAACCGCCGGTCGGTCGGGCGGTGAAATTAGGCCAGCCAAAAAAGCCGCCATAATGCCCTTCGGCCAGTCTGGCGATATGATTGGTTTTTGAACGGTCAGTTAGGCCTGCGCGGAACGGCGCGGAATGCTGCTTGGCATATCTATCGATGGTGTAGGTAGAGCCAATGCCAGCGGGGCCCCACCAAATCATATCTTCGGACCAAGATTGGCGCAATTCATCTTCAAGACTGAGCGGGCTATCCCATTGCCCAAGGTTGGTAATCATGGCTTTGATGGTGGCGAGTGTGGCTTTGCCTTCATCGGCAGGCTGGGCAGCATATAACAGCCCGTCATGGGTTTGAGGGCCTGGTTGCACGAGATGCGCGGCGGTTTGAGCTGCAAATGGTTGCAGCCCGGCCTGCATCATGAGGTGCGGTAAGTCGAAATACATCGCGGTTTCGGTTATCTTCCCGTCTTCTATCTTATGGAATTCACAATAGCGCAGAAACGCCATTTTTTCGGTCGGTGGAATGCCTAGAAATTCAGCGTCGAACAAACCCATTAAATGCCCCATTGATACCACCCAGACCGATTTCTCATTATCTATTTGGTTGAGGCCAGCGAAGAATATATCTTCCCGGCGTTGCATCGAGGTAAGTGCAGATCGCAACGGCGCCCAAAAGCCATTTGCCACTTGTTCCGCGCCAGTTAATTCACCAAATGGATGATATCCGCGCCACAGATAAGTGGCCGACATGTGCGATTTTAGCGCTGCAGTGACATCAACGCCACAAGTGTCCAATGCGGCTTGATAGGTGCGCACTACAACTTTTTCGGTTTGCAGGTTAGAATATTTTTGTTTCATGTTTTCCGATGCTTAACAAATTTTTGCATACGTTTGCAAAAAATAACTTGTCAAATTATATCACTAAACTATAGTGTTTGCAAGCGTATGCAAAAATATAATTTCCATCACGGAGGGTCCGATGGCCGAAATTCAATTAAAAGGCCTGTCCAAGCGATGGGGGCAAGTTGTTGGTGTTGATAAATTCGATCTGACAATCGCCGACCAAGAGTTTTTAGTTCTGCTTGGCCCTTCTGGTTGTGGCAAAACCACAATGATGCGGATGGTCGCGGGGCTTGAAGATCCCACCGAAGGCGAGATTATTATTGACGGCGTTTTGGTCAATGATTTTGAGCCAAAAGACCGCGATGTGGCGATGGTATTTCAAAGCTATGCCTTATACCCCAATATGAATGTTTATGAGAATATCCGCTTTCCGTTAAAAGTGCGCGGCATAGACCCCTCTGAACATCACGAGCGAGTGATGCGGGCATCGGCAATGGTCGAATTAGATGAATTTCTCGAGCGGCGGCCAGCTGAGCTTTCTGGCGGCCAACGCCAGCGTGTGGCATTGGCGCGGGCGATTGTGCGCAAGCCCAAAGTGTTTTTGATGGATGAACCTTTGTCAAACCTTGATGCCAAATTGCGGGTTTCGACCCGCGCGCAGATCAAGAACCTATCGCATGAACTTGCAGTTACTACAATATATGTGACCCACGACCAGATCGAGGCGATGACCTTGGCCGACCGGGTGGTGGTGATGAAAAAGGGTTTGGTGCAACAAGTTGGCACCCCGGTCGAGATATATGACACACCGGCCAATACATTTGTCGCTAGTTTTATCGGCTCACCGGCTATGAACCTAATCGATGGCCAGATAGAGAATGGGGTATTTGTTGCCAAACATGTTTCAGTTCCGGGTTTTAAGCTAGCTGATGGGGCAGTTACACTGGGCTTTCGGGCAGAAGACGCTTCGCTGGCCGAAACTGAAAAAGGCCAAATTAATGCCCCGGTCTATGCCGTGGAGCTGTTGGGAGACGCGACCATGGTATCAGTTCGGATCGATGGCGCGCTGATCAGCGTCAAGGCCGACAAAACCCATCGGGCAGAGATTGGTGACATGGTTTCGCTTAACGTGCCTGCAGACATTTGCCACCTATTTGACGCTATATCAGGTGGGCTTATCGGGGCGTAAAGCCCCTAACTTATCCTGCTTGGCAGGAAAACATGAAGTGTGAGTTCGTAAGGGCGCACATAACACAATTGGGAGAATGAAACTATGTTATTGAAAAGAATAGCGCTGACAAGCGCGTTGGTACTTACGGCAAGCGCCGCATTTGCCGACTGTACTATTTCAGGCCGAGTGAGCATTATTGGCAATGAATTCCCCGCGATTCAAACCATTGGTGCGGGCGCTTCAGAATGCACTGGCGGCGAGGTTACGACCAATCTCACAGCAGATCATCAAACTCTAAATGTACCGGGCATGCAGGGTGACCCTGCCGAATATACATCGGCGATTGTTGCCAACTCATCTATCGTTGCGTTGATGAATGATGACCTGATCAGGCCGTTAGATGACTTGATTGCAGAACATGGCCAAGATTTGCAAAAAAGCCAATTGATTACCATCGACGGCAAAGTTATGGCGGTGGCATTTATGGCCAATGCTCAACATTTAGTCTATCGCTCTGATGTGTTGGCAAAAATTGGTGTAGATGTGCCAACAACTTACGAAGAAATGTTGGCAGCTGCTGAAATGATCCGCTCTCAAGGCATTATGGAAAATCCGGTTGGTGGCGCTTATGCTTCTGGTTGGAATTTGGCCCAAGAGTTTAACAACATGTATATCGGTATGGGTGGTGAATTCTTCAGCGCCGGTACAGCCGAAGTTTCTATTAACAATGCCCAAGGTGTTGCCACACTGGAAATGATGAAGTCGCTTTCAGAATATATGAACCCAGACTTTTTAACTCATGATAGCAATGCAACCAATGCTGAATACCGCGCTGGTAATGTTGCCCTCATGAATATGTGGGGTAGCCGTGCAGCTTCATTGGTCGAAGCCGAAGGTGTGGCGCAGGAAGTTGTTGATGGTATGGCCATTGCTGGCCCAATGACTGTTGGTGGCGGCAATATTCCAGCCACAACATTATGGTGGGACGGTTGGACCGTGTCTAAAAATATTTCGGACGAAGATGCAGCAGCGACGTTTATAGCGCTCACTCATGCCATTCGCCCTGAAATGTTGAACGAAGAAACGTCATCGCAAGCGGTTTGGTTGATAAGTGGTTACGAGCCAACTGATGCTTCTGAGGGTGTAATTGCCGCCGCAAACGCGGGTTCTGTGCCATATCCAATGTTGCCTTTCCAAGGTCTGTTACATACGGCTTTAGGTGCAGAATTAACTGACTTTATGCAAGGTAAAGAAGACGCTGCAACTGCATTGGCCGATATTGAAGCCGCCTATAATGCAGCCGCAAAAGAAAAAGGCTTCCTATAAAATAGGTAGCTCATACCAACAACGCCAGAAGGGGAATGCCCCTTCTGGCAACTCGAAAATTATTTATAGTCGGTCTGGACATTTCCTCATGAAGCATAAAACATTTTTCTGGTTTTTTCTTCCCACTGCAGTTGCCATGCTGTTGTTTATTGCAATGCCTCTGGTCTCTGTTGTCATGCAATCATTATTTACACCGCATGAGCAAGTGTTCAAAATAGTTGAAACTTGCGATCCATTTGGGTGCAAACAAAGTACTGGGATTGATCTTGAGGCTACTAATTCCCTGCGGGCAGAAAAACCATTAGGTAGGTTCGCAGGACTTAATATTTACCTCGATAGAGGGCATCTGGCTTCGAGTGAGGTCGCTGCAGCTTGGCTCAAAAGTGACGGTATTGGCGCTTTTTTTAACGCGATAGGCAATCTGCCGTTTTATCGCGCCATGGCATTCACTCTGACATTTACATTCCTCGTAACCCCACTGGCAATTATACTCGGTTTTGTGATTGCAGTTTCAGTAAATTCCCTACATCGGCACTTGAAAGGACTGGTTATTTTCTTTTCACTGTTGCCGATGATAGTTTCCCCACTCATTGGTTCGCTGGTTTTGTTTTGGATGATTGATAGCCGCGGTATACTTGGTAATGCATTGCAGTGGTTGTTTCAAGACCCCGACCTTTCGCTTAAGGCATCAACTGGGCTGACATGGGTAATGCTAATGGTTTATGGCGTATGGCATACAGCACCATTTGCATTTGTGGTGTTTTATGCTGGCCTGCAAACATTGCCTCAGGACACGTTAGAAAGTTCGATGATTGATGGTGCATCGCGCTGGCAGCAAATTAAATATGTAGTGATCCCCCACATTATGCCGCTAGTTACATTTGTGGCGCTCATTCAGCTGATGGATAATTTCAGGGTGTTCGAGCCGATTGTCGGTTTCAATGCATCCGCGCATGCAACTTCGCTCAGTTGGTTTATTTTTAACGATTTAGCCGGCGAGACACGTTTGTTGTCTTCGGCCTCTACCACTTCTGTATTAACTATTTTGGGGGTTTGTATCCTCTTGTCTCCGGTGCTGGTTCGCACATGGCGCGACTTTAATAGAAAGGTTTAAAACATGTCTAGCAAAGCCTTAAAGCAACCGCCCGCCCTACGCACATTTTCAACTATTTTTGTGGTGTTCTGGCTTGTCATTGCCGCGTTTCCATTTCTCTGGACATTATGGGGCAGTTTTAAAGTGGAGTTGGACTTTTTTTCCAAAGCCGATTGGCGCAACGCCCTCACTGGTGCGCGCACATTTGTCGAATATGGCACAGCGTTTACTGACAATGGATATGAAGGCGCTTGGGTTCAAGAAGAATTCTGGCGGTCGGTGTTAAACACCGCAATTGTTTGTATAAGTGTGGTGACGATATCGCTTACGTTGGGGACTTTGGGTGGTTACGCGCTTTCGCGGTCATCGTTTCGCTACACATTTTGGCTGTTGATAGCGGCGCTGATCTTTCGGGCAATGCCACCTATTACATTAGTCTCAGGTTATCTGCTGCCGTTTTTTGAATGGAATCTTTGGGGTAAATTACCCACCACAATTGTGGTTCTGGTGGCTATTAATCAGCCATTCACTTTGTGGATGCTGCATTCATTTTTTCAAAAAATCCCCAAAGAATTAGATGAAAGTGCCAAAGTCGATGGCTGTTCACAATTTCAGGCGTTTCGCCGTGTCATTATACCGGTGATGTGGCCGGGTGTCATCACCACAGGCTTGTTCAGTTTTTTACTAGCTTATAACGATTTTGCCGTAACCTCGATGCTTTTGTCGACTGACAACCAGACCATGGTGCCAAAAATCGCATCATTCCTTGGCACAACCCAAACCGAGGGCAATGTGATGTTTGCTGTGGCAGCCGTTGTATCTGCCACAGTGCCGTTGTTTATTTTGGTGATGTTCTTCCAACGCCAGATTGTCTCGGGTCTAACCCAAGGCGCAGTGAAAGGATAAATAGATGACCGATGAAGACTATCTAAAGCAATCGCGCGCGACGATGAAGGTGATCCGTGACATGGAGGCCGCCCTGACGGCTGGTTCTAATGATATGGCAAAACATTTCCATGAAGATTTCTGGTGGCGGGGCAACCAAGGCTGCGGCACCAAAAGAAGTTTAGAAGAATTTTGTAACAATTGGCAATTGCCACTGCGAGCGGCATTCACCGACCGGGTTTATAAAACACAAAAATTTCTTGCAGATGGTGAATTTGCGTCTTGCTTTGGCTATATTGACGCGGTGCATAGCGGCGAATTTATGGGCATTGCTGCCACTCGAAAGCGGGTGAAAATTCATTATACTGACTTTTGGGAAGTTCAAGATGGGCGTATTAAAGACAATTGGGTTACGGTGGATTTCCCTAGCATATTGGCGCAACTTGGGGTTGACGTATTTGAGGGTAAGGGCTGGGAAACTTATGATAGAGGTGAAATAACTCCCCAAAAACCTGCATAATTTTCCGGCTTAAATTTGAAGAGTAAAATAACATGACAATAGAGTATTTAAAATCAGGTAAACCAGAAGCTGACCGGGCGGAAGATGATGCAAAAGTGCGCAATATTGTTGAAAATACGCTCAAGCAAATTTCGGAACGTGGTGACGTTGCGGTGCGAGAATTTTCGCAAAAATTCGATAATTATAGCCCGAAATCGTTTAAGCTTAGCCAAACCGAAATAGATGATCTGATTGCCAAAGTGGCTCCGCGCGATTTGGAGGATCTTAAATTTGCTCAATCTCAAGTGCGTAAATTTGCTCAAGCTCAACGCGATTCTATGTTGGATATCGAAATAGAAACCATGCCCGGGGTTATTCTTGGCCATAAAAACATTCCGGTTCAATCGGTTGGTTGTTACATTCCGGGTGGTAAATTTCCGATGGTGGCATCGGCGCATATGTCGGTGGCGACCGCATCGGTTGCGGGTGTGCCCAGAATTATTGCGGCCACACCGCCGTTTAATGGGGTGCCAAACCCAGCGGTAATTGCAGCCATACATTTGGGCGGCGCGCACGAAATCTACGTTATGGGCGGCATTCAGGCAGTCGGCGCGATGGCAATTGGTACCCAGAGCATCGAGGCTGTACACATGCTGGTAGGCCCGGGCAATGCCTTTGTTGCCGAAGCCAAACGCCAATTATTTGGCAGGGTGGGGATAGATTTATTTGCCGGCCCGACCGAAACCTTAATCATTGCCGATGAAACCGTTGATGCCGAGTTATGCGCAACAGATTTATTGGGTCAGGCCGAACATGGCTATGATTCGCCCGCCACATTAATTACCAATAGCCGCAAATTGGCCGAACAAACCCTACAAGAGATAGAGCGTATTTTAAAGATTTTACCAACCGCCAACACAGCTGGCGTGAGCTGGGAAAATTATGGCGAAGTGATTTTATGCGATGACTATCAAGAAATGTTAGATGTCGCCAATGACATTGCCTATGAGCATGTTCAAGTTATGACCGACAGAGACGACTATTTTTTAGAACATATGCATTCTTATGGGGCGCTGTTTCTGGGCGCACGCACCAATGTCGCCAATGGTGATAAGGTGATCGGCACCAACCACACTTTGCCGACCAAAAAATCGGGTCGCTATACGGGCGGCCTGTGGGTTGGTAAATATCTTAAAACCCACAGCTATCAAAAAATCACCACCGATGAAGCTGCCACCAAAATTGGCGAATATTGTTCACGACTTTGTATATTAGAGGGTTTCATTGGGCATGCAGAACAGGCTAACTTAAGGGTGCGCCGTTATGGCGGCAAAAACATAGCCTATGGAAAAGCAGCAAAATGATAGAATTACCAAATACGCCGTCGTTTAGATTAGATGGCAAACGCGCATTTGTAACCGGCGCAACCTCTGGCATCGGGCTTGGTTGTGCGGTGGCACTGGCCGAGCAAGGCGCTTTCGTGACTTTAGTGGCCAGAAATAAAACAAATTTGGCCGCAACCGCAGCGGCATTTAAGCTTAAAAACTTGGAATGTGAAATATTACCACTCGATATTTCAGACGTTGCGGCGGTCGAGGCAGAATTGAATGCGCGCGGTGCCTATAATATATTGGTAAATTGTGCCGGTCTGGCACGCCACAGCCCCGCCACCCAAACTAGTTATGAAGATTTTGATGCGGTGATGGGGCTTAATTTGCGCGGGGCTTATTTTTTAACCCGCGCCATTGCCAAAAAATTAATCGCCGAGGGTTTGAGCGGCTCTTTGATTAATATGTCATCGCAAATGGGGCATGTGGGCGGGGTCGACCGCGCGGTTTATTGTGCCAGCAAACATGCTGTAGAAGGGTTTACCAAAGCCATGGCGGTGGAGTTTGGCCCTGACAACATTAGAATAAACACCATTTGCCCGACATTTATTCGCACGCCACTGGGCGAACAAACGCTTAAAAATCCCAAGGCTTTAAAATGGGTTACAGATAAAATTAAGCTCGGCCGCATTGGCGAGGTGGATGACATAATGGGCGCAGTGATTTACCTAGCGTCGGATGCGTCAGCTCTGGTCACTGGTACTGCATTACTGGTCGATGGAGGTTGGACAGCAGATTGATGAATAAAGAAAATATCACATCGTCACACGTAGCCAAACTTGCCGGGGTTAGCCAGTCCGCGGTTAGCCGGGTGTTCACCGAGGGCGCAAGCGTTTCGCCAAAAATGGCCGAAAAAGTTAAAAAAGCCGCGGCCGAACTGGGCTATCGTCCAAATGTTTTAGCTCGGTCTTTAATCACCGGTCGCTCTAATATTATCGGCTTGGTGGTGGCTTATCTGGAAAATCAATTTTACCCAGAAGCCATCGAGAAACTGTCTAATTCGTTAAAAAATCGGGGCTATCATGTGCTGATTTTTATGTCGACTTTGGCAGCGGATAATATAGATCAATTGCTTGAAGAGTTATTAGATTATCAGGTCGATGGCATCGTGATCGCTTCGGCTTCGATGTCATCCACTTTGGCGACTAGGTGCGAGTCTGCCGGGGTGCCGGTGGTATTGTTTAACCGAAATCAAGAAGATGAGCGGCTATCGTCAGTGACATCTGACAATGTGATGGGCGGCATTAAAATTGCCAAATTTTTAATTGCTGGCGGGCATAAAAAAATTGCCCATATTGCCGGGTGGGAAGATACTTCGACCCAGCTAGACCGAGAAAAAGGCTTTATAGCTGGCTTGCACCAAGCTGGATATGAACTTTATGCGCGGGAAAAAGGCGAATATAATTTTGAAAAGGCACAAGCCGCCACGAGGCGCATGTTTGCAAATAAAGACCGACCCGATGCGGTGTTTGTGGCTAACGACCATATGGCCATGGCGGTGATGGATGTGCTGCGGTTTGAACTCGACATCAAAATTCCCGAAGACGTCTCGGTGATTGGTTATGATGACGTTACCTTGGCGGCATGGGCGAGTTTTAGTTTAACCACTTTGCGCCAACCGTCTAACCGTATGGTCGAGGAGACGGTTAATATTTTGATGTCACACATTAAAGATGGCGATGATAAACCCCGCCAAGTGACCATTGATGGCCCGCTTATTGTGCGAAAATCAGCCCGTATACCAGAAGGATGGCATGAATGAAAAATTTTGATAAAAAATGGAGAGATTTTCCCGACTATATCATCGGCATCACCAAAGAAATATGGGAAGATAGAGGTTTAGCCACGCTTAACCATTATTATGCAGAAAATATTCCAATGCGGTTTCCATCGGGCTTAACCATTGGCAACCAAGCCGCGATAAACGGCACATTGTCGACTTTGGCCGAGTTTCCGAACCGGCAATTGATAGCCGAAGATGTGATCTGGTGCGGCGACGATGAAGAGGGTTATTTATCTTCGCATCGAATTTTAACCATGGGCACACATACCGGCCATGGGTTTTTTGGCGCACCAACTGGCAAAAAATTTGTCATTAGAGCCATCGCAAATTGTGCCGCCAAACAAAATGTTATTTATGATGAATGGCTAACCCGCGATGTGAGCGCATTGGTCATGCAATTGGGTATGGAACCTAAGCAATTCGCGCGTGATTGGATTGCCCGCGAAGGCGGCGCAGAGCATTGCGCAAAACCGTTCACGCCCGATCAAGATGTAGATGGTGGCTATCATAGCAAGGGCAATGACAATGAATGGGGGCAAAAATTTGCCGACATTTTAACCCGCATTATGAGCAAAGATTTAAGCGTCATTCAGCTAGAATATGACCGGGCGGTCCAAGCTGAACATCCGGGTGGCAAAAGCGGCCATTCTTGGGCAGATGTTGAGCAATATTGGATGGGCTTAAGAGCCTCATTCCCCACTGCCAAATTTAAAATTCATCATGTAATTGGCCGGCACGACCCTTTACTACCGCCGCGCAGCGCCATTCGCTGGAGTTTAACTGGCAAGCATGATGGCATGGGCATGTTTGGTGCGCCAACGGGTGCAAATGTCCATATCATGGGCTTTAGCCACGCCGATTTTGGACCTTATGGTTTGCGCCGCGAATTCACATTATATGATGAAGTTTCGATCTGGAAGCAAATATATATGCAACAAGGTTAAGCGCCGCGCCGACCGATGTAAACCCAATGGAGATTATTATGACGAACCTAAATCAAACCCCACAAATTGTGCGCTATGGTGAATTGCAACCTTGCAAAACCGCGTTTATCGACGCCCATACGCCGGGCAGCGACCAAAAAGAAAATTTCACCATCATTGGCGGTGGGGTTTCTGAAAGTCCAGATCAACATGTGCATATCAATGAAACGCCGGGTTTTAACATTGGCGCGGCAGGGCAGCCGCCGCATTGCCGAAATTCATTACACTCACATGTCACCGCCGAAGTGTTTTTTGTGCTCAAAGGCCGCTGGCGGTTTTTTTGGGGGCGCAATGGCGATGCTGGCGAATTTATTGCCGAAGAAGGCGATATATTTAACATCCCCACCGGTATTTTTAGGGGATTTGAAAATGTCGGCATCGACTATGGCATGATCATGGCCGTATTGGGCGGCAATGACGCTGGTGGGGGGGTCATTTGGGCACCAGAAGTGATTAAAGATGCCGCGGCACATGGGTTGATATTGGGCGATAATGGCAAATTATACGACCGTAAAAAAGGTCAAGATTTACCAGCTGATGTAAAACCCATGCCGTTGTTGGATGAAGCTGAACTTAAAAAATATCCCGAGCCAACTGCTGACGACGTTATGCCCCATTATGTGGCACGTTATCAGGACATGTTGGCGATGGCAACGCGGCGGCCCGCCAGAGTTTTGGGCGCAGATGCGATGATTGTTGACCGCCCGGGATTTGAAATAGATTTGTTAAAACGTGGCTCAATTTCCAGTGAGGCATATAGCACAGGCCAAAGCGAAATCATTATGATTATGCATGGCCATTGGCGTTTGGAATGGCAGAGCGGCAGCGCAATTTTAGCACCGGGTGATACCTGCAGTGTGCCCAAGGGCTTAAGCCGCAAATTGGCACCGTCTATGACCGGAAATGCCAGTTTATTTAGAGTTAGAAGCACCGATGATGAAGCTGGCTTAACCAGAGCGCTAGTCTAGATTAGACCTGCCATCGGGCTGAAATCGCGCCGGACAGATTCTATAATGTTAAATAAAATAAAACAGGGAATTGGCTAAAATGACAAAAATATTAACAACCCATGTCGGCAGCCTGCCGCGCACCCAAGACGTGGTCGATTTTATCTTCGCCCGCGAACGCAAAGAGTCTTTTGACCAAGCCGCGTTTGATGCCTGTATGAAGTCCGCGGTATCAGAAACGGTGCGCAAACAGGTTGCGGCTGGGGTGGCAATTGTCAGCGATGGTGAAACCTCTAAAATATCCTATGCAACCTATGTCAAAGACCGTTATTCTGGCTTTTCGGGCGATAGCGCCCGCAACCCGCCGGCAGATTTAAAAATGTTCCCTGGCTTCTTGAAACGCTTGGCCGACGAAGGTGGCACGCCGCAATATGCACGCCCGAAGTGCACCGGCGAAGTGCGCTCATTAGGGCATGGCGAACTAGAGAAAGACATAGCCAACCTCAAGGCTGGGATGGCCGAACATGGGGTTAAACGCGGTTTTATGAACGCGGCATCACCCGGGGTTATCTCACTGTTTTTGCAAAATGATTATTACAAAACCCGCGAGGCCTATTTGGCCGCGCTGGCAGACGCGATGAAGGCCGAATATGAGACCATTGTTGCCGCCGGGTTAGATTTGCAACTCGATTGCCCCGACCTCGCTTTGTCGCGCCATATGTTGTTCAGCGAACTGAGTGATGCCGAATTTATCAAAGTCGCCGATATGCATGTAGAGGCGTTAAACCACGCTTTGTCGGATATACCTGCCGAAAAAGTTAGGGTGCATATTTGCTGGGGCAATTATGAAGGGCCGCATTGTTGCGACATCGGGATGGACAAAATGTTCCCGACCTTGATGGCGACCAAATCACGCTATGTATTGTTTGAAACCTCAAACCCGCGCCACGCGCATGAATGGAGCGTTTTTCAAGATCGTAAGACCGAAATCCCGGATGATAAAATTCTGGTGCCTGGCGTTGTGGATACCACCACCAATTTTATCGAACATCCGCAGCTGGTTGCGCAACGGCTTAATAATTTTGTAAATATTGTTGGCGCAGAGAGGGTTATTGCCGGTTCAGATTGCGGCTTTGGCACTTTTGCTGGCTTTGGCGCGGTCGACCCCGATATCGCATTTGCTAAACTGGCCACAATGGCCGAGGGCGCGGCGCTGGTTAAATGACAGCTTTGATTTTGCTACCCGGTATGATGTGCGATGCGCGGCTATTTTGCCCGCAAATAAGCGCATTATCTGGGCGGATGGCGTTAATGACAGTTCCGATGACCAAGCATGACACAATGGGCGCATTGGCGCGCGATTTCTTGTCATATGCGCCGCCGCATTTTGCGCTGCTCGGCGTTTCGATGGGTGGTATTTTGGCAATGGAAATATTGGCGCAAGCGCCAGAACGGGTTGATGGAATAGCGCTGATGGATACAAATCCGCTGGCCGAACTGGACGACGTTAAAGCCCGTCGTGCCTTGCAGATAAGTGCTGCCAAAGCGGGCGACCTGCGGCGGATTATACGCGACGAAATGAAGCCTTATTATTTGGTCAACAGCCCCAACCGTAAGGCCATACTCGACCTGTGCATGGCCATGGCGTTGGATTTAGGAGCAGAAGTTTTTATAAACCAATCCAAAGCCTTGCGCGACCGCGTCGATCAAACCGCAACATTGCGTGCATTCAAACACCCGGCATTGGTTTTATGCGGGCGTGAGGACAGCCTCTGCCCTATAGAACGACATCAGCTGATCCATGAGCTTATGCCGCAGAGCCGGCTAGAAGTCATCGACAATGCGGGTCATCTACCCACTCTTGAACAACCCAACAAAACCACGGCGGCCATTGTCCGCTGGCTGGAGGAATTATGAATCAATCTCTATTGGATCTATTGAAAAAGGTCGACACACCCACGGTTTGCAACGCCATTGAAGTTGCGCAGGGCAAACGCGGTTTTAACGATTTCACCCGAGGTACAATGCTATCCTCCGACCCAAAAAATTCTGTCATGGTTGGCTATGCCAGAACCGCGCAAATTTCAGCGTTAGCGCCCCCAACCGAGGCTGTTGAGGTTATCAAAACCCGGCGTATGGCTTATTATAAACATATGTCAGAAGGCATGCGCCCAGCCATTGTGGTGGTCGAAGATGTCGATTACCCCAATTGCATAGGGGCATATTGGGGCGAAGTGAATACCAATATCCACAAGGCATTTGGCCTATCGGGCGCGTTAACCAATGGCGTGATGCGTGATCTTGGTGACCTGCCGGATGGCTTCCCAGTGTTAGCGGCCTCTATTGGTCCGAGCCACGGTTATGTGCATGTGAAAACCATTGGCCAAGGCGCGAATATTAGAGGCATGCATGTATCAGAGGGCGCATTGGTGCATGCAGATTTGCACGGCGCGGTGGTCATCCCCGATGACATTATCGAACATTTATATGAGGCTATACAAACCTTGCTGCGCAATGAAAAAATTGTGCTAAACCCCGCCAAACAAGGCAATATGAGCTTCGAAGAGTTCGAAAAATCTTGGGCAGAATTCGAAAACGCCCGCACGTAATATTCAGTTTGTGCTGAGTTTCCGTCTGCCCCCCCGCATCCACACAACGTGCCAGCCAGTGAGCGCGACAGCGGCCGTTCGAAGCCGCTGCCGTCTAACGCGCGGGGGCTAGAGAGGCCGAGCCGAGCGCACGCGCCCGAGCGTAGCGACAAAGTGCCCTTGGGGTGCAAGTGCCAACAGTGAGGCTTAAGCCGAACGTATAAATGCAGACTTCCAGAGCATCAACAGGAGCGCCACCCAAGAGATTGCTGAAAAGCTGTGCTGTTGATTTTTTGTGCTGGAGTTTCAGACGCTGAATCTGCATTTGATGTTGTAAAGACATAGACAGTTAGCGCTCCTGCCATCACAGGGGTGCTTGCATTTATACGTTCCTGCCGCCTGTCGGCCTTGTCACTGTTGGCACTTGCGTGCGAATCCACACACTGGCGTGTGCGTCTTCTAGCTTCCGCGCGTTGGCCTCAAATTATGCCTTTCGGCTTCTGGGCGCACTCGCCGAATCACCGGGGTGCTTGGGGGCGGGCGGTTAGCTAGGAGCGGTTTTTTCCTAACAGCGGAAAAACAATATAATGATAGGTCAGGCAGCCTACGCAGAAATTAAACACGCTGTCTAGCAGCGCCAACAGCAGCAAGTTTGTGGCCAATACATAGCTAGCCGCTAGATAGGGCTGGTATAGTAGCAGGCTGATGAGAGCCAATAAAAAACCAACCCGATAGGCAAAAATCTTGGGCGCTTCGTCCACCATTTTTACTGGCATTTTAACCAATGGCGCCATGCGTGATGAAACCCAATTAACCGGGCTGTAAATGGGCGGGAAAATAGCTTTAATGCCAGCATCAATGGCCACAATGGTCATAAAAATAGGCATTCCTGTCATCAGATATAAAGCCAAAAAAACGGCGTTCAAAAACACCGTCAAACGGTTGATGTTGCCATCGACACGTTGGTTCGAAATTGGGCAAATAACGTTTTTAAATACACTCATATCCGCACCTTGCATATCGGTTCAAACAGGTTTAGATTTGTTTTTGCGCAGTCTATAGTCTGGCTAAAACCGTATAACTTCGCCCCGGCCTTTGTCAATTGGTTTGATGAAAATCTATCAATTCATCGCCCGCAAACCAACAGCCTAAATAATATGGCAATATTTGTAGATATTTACCCTATATAAAATGATATGATTTAATGAATGGCAAATAACCAGCATTTTAAACCAATTAATGAGCTATAATCAATGCCGCACCAAGCCGAATTAGACATAGACAAAATTATTGACGCACAAATATTTCCCACGCTGATATTGGGGCAAAATGATCTGGTGGGCTATCACAATCAACCGATGATCGATTTGCTAAATAATTTCAGCTCACAAAACCATGCCAGCCATATCGGCGCAGATATTTGGAGGTTAATCCACATTCCTGAAATTGCTGAGGTTTTTGAACAGGTTAAGCAATCCAAACAAGCCACGCAATCTAAATTTGAATATTTTGACAACGGCGTTAGGCATTTTAGGTTCAGCATATCGCCAATTTCTGTCGATGATAAAAGCTATAATTATTGGTTTTCATTTCGAGATTTGACCCAAGAAATTGTGCTTGAGCGGATGCGGGCAGATTTTATTGCCAATGCCAGCCATGAATTGCGCACCCCTCTGGCCTCTATCGCGGGGTTTATAGAAACTTTGCAAGGCCCGGCCAAGGATGACATCGCCTCGCATCATAAATTTCTAAATATTATGCAGGAACAATCCGGCCGAATGACCCGATTGATTGACGATTTGTTGAGCCTGAGTAAAATTGAACTTAATCAACATATGAAGCCGACAGACATGGTTAATTTGAACGACATTATTGAGCATTGTTTTCATACATTCGAGCCATTGGCAAAGGCACAAAAAGTGGTGTTGAAATTAGAAAATAAGCTCGAAAAAGCCCATATTTATGGGGATAGAGATCAGCTTATCCAATTGCTAACCAACTTGTTAAACAACGCACTCAAATATGGCATGAAAAACCAAGCCGAAAATGAAATTATATTGCGGCTTACTGAAAATGATGCGGCCGATAAAATAATTTTATCTATTATCGATTTTGGCGATGGCATAGAGGAGGAAGATTTACCGCGTCTAACCGAGCGATTTTACCGGGTGAAACATTCGCAAAAAGTAAGGGGCACTGGCCTTGGCTTGGCAATTGTTAAACATATCGCCCAACATCATGATGCGGTTTTAAACTTTGAAAGCCAAGTGAATGAAGGCACACAGGTGTTTCTGACGTTTGATAAAATTTAGCAAATCCACTGTCACAAAACTGTAACATAAGCCGCTTATACAATTTTTGTAAGTTATTAGACTCAAATGTTGTAGGAAATATCGCCATGACATAATTGAAGGCGAGCTATTGAATGATGAGTGCGCAAAACTAGACCTTACCAGCATTTCTAACTATAAATTTAATGAACAGCGGAAATTAGCTATGAAACCAGCCATTCTTATTGTCGAAGATGAAGACAGTTTAGGTATATTGCTGACCTATAATTTAGAAGCGGCAGGTTTTGCCGTGAGATTGTGCACCCGTGGTGATCTGGTAGAAACCTTTATAAGTGAAAAACAGCCAGATTTAATATTATTGGATTGGATGTTGCCCGGTGCCTCTGGCATAGAGATTTGCCGGCGGTTGCGCAAAAACAAACAAACCCAAAATATACCGATTATTATGGCCACAGCGCGGGGCGAAGAAGAGGAGCGTTTAAGAGGGTTTGAAGAAGGCGCGGATGATTATATGGTGAAACCATTTGCCATGAAAGAGCTGGTGGCGCGGGTGAAAGCGGTGCTAAAACGCACAGCCCCAAGCCAAATGGCCGAACAGTTAATGGTTGGTGATATTACACTTAACGCCGCCACCCATAAAGTTGAACGCGGCACTATAAATATAAATTTAGGGCCAACCGAATTTAAATTGCTACATTATTTCATGCAACGCCAAGGGCGCGTATTGTCGCGCGAGCAATTGTTAGATAATGTCTGGGGGCGGGAGGTTTATATCGACGAACGCACTGTCGATGTGCATATTGGCCGGTTGCGAAAATCCTTAAAAGTGAATGCTGATTTGCCGAACCCGATAAGCACAATTCGTGGCGCGGGCTATCGTTTTGAGCTTAATCCGCAACTATAGCCTTGGCTTGCCTTCATTAGATAAAATGCTGGCCTTGCGGGAGTTGGCTAACGCGTTGTTTGCACAATGCTTTGATTGTAGAAGCTATCCACATTGAAAACATTTCATCATAATGCGATTCAACGCCTGAACAGGCGACCACAATGTCATCTAATACCACTGAACCCCAGTAAGGCGTATCACCTTCGCGCAAATAATGTGCCTCTATATTTACCGAGCTTTTCCCGGTGCGGACAGATTTTTCGGCCTTAGATAGCGCCATAGCCTCATAGTCGAGTTGCCATTTAGCTTGGTCTCCAAACCCGGTGACCAAATAGCAATTATGTTTAAATGATTTGTCGGGGTTATGGCGGTTAATGACCTCAGTGGCCGAAATAACCACCGCCATATCTGTTTGGTTGGCGTGGTCTTTTAGCATTTGCGCAATGTGCGGCGATGCCATTTTAAACGCTTGTTGCACCAGCTCAGTGCAGATTATAGATTTGGACATAACATTTCCTAATATTGATTTTGGCTAAATTATAATGGCAATGGCCGCTGCTCTTCTATGGCTTCCATGGCAAAATATGAGGTCACGGAGTCAAGCTCGACCTCCGAAATTAATTTCTGGTATACATTGTCGTAGGTTTCGATGTCGCGGGTGATTATTTTTAAAAAATAATCATAATCGCCACCAATTCTATAAAAATCGATAACTTCGGGAATTTTTGAAACATGTTTTCTGAAAGATTCTAACCACTCAGCTGAATGATGACGGGTTTTTATCATCACAAATACCACCAAGCCCAAATCTAGCTTCTTTCGGTCAAGCCTAATCGATTGGCCGATAATTATGCCTTGATCTTTTAAACTCTGCACCCGGTGCCAGCAGGCGTTGGGCGAAAGATTGACCATTTCGGCCAATTCTCGTTGGGCAAGTGATTGGTTAGATTGAATGGCTTTCAATATTTCAATGTTAAATTTATCGATTTTCATACGGTAATATCTATCAAAACTATTTAATTATAGCGAATTTACCCATATTATTAAAAATATATCGGTAATTGTCAATATATTATGGAGTTAGAATTTTAATCATTAGGTGAGGAGAATATCATGGGAGTTCTTAGTCAATTTGCAGATGAATTGAAGAAAACTGATATTGTCGCGGACACTGATATTGTCGCGGACATAAGAGCTGGGCTCATTGGCGAAGGCAAAGAATTCTCGACCCCCTATGGCCTTAAAAAGCTGGTATATGCCGATTATACTGCCTCTGGGCGGGCGTTAAAGCAAATCGAAGGTTTTGTGCTTGAGCATGTTTTGCCATTTTATGCCAATAGCCATTCCGAGGCATCTCATTGCGGGGCTTACATAACCGCGTTGCGCGCAGAAGCCCGGCAAATTATTGATAAAGCGCTGAATGTTGGCGAGGATTGTACGGTCATATTTTCAGGCTCCGGCGCCACTGCCGCCATTAACCGCGCCGTCGCTTTGTCTGGTGTTGCAGACTTTTCTAACCATAACCAAGCCGAACAGGCGGTGGTGTTTATTGGCCCTTATGAGCATCATTCCAACATTTTGCCTTGGCGAGAAAGTGGCGCTGAAATCGTAGAAATTGACGAAGACCCAAATGGCGGCCCCGATCTTGAACATTTAGAGCGTGAGTTAGTGGCTAGATCAACCCGAAAATTACTGATTGGGTCTTTTTCGGCGGCATCAAATGTTTCTGGGGTTTTAACCGATGTGAGCGCGGTGACTAGATTGTTAAAGCAATATGGGGCTTTGGCTTTTTGGGACTATGCGGGTGGCGGCCCTTATATGCCGATGGATATGAACCCAGAAGATGGTCATGGCTTAGATGCTATATTTTTATCGCCACATAAATTTCCGGGTGGGCCGGGCGCTTCTGGCATATTGGTGATTAGAAATTCTGCGATAAAAACCCATAAACCCACATGGCCGGGCGGTGGCTCTGTAGCTTATGTTTCATCTTGGGGGCATGATTATCTGGATTCAATTGCAGAACGGGAAGAATCTGGCACGCCCAATATTATTGGCGACATTAGAGCTGCCTTGGTATTTTTAGTCAAACAATCAATTGGGCAGGAATATATTGACAAGCGTGAGAAACAGCTTTGCGAACTGGCTTTTTTGGTTTGGAGCAAAAATTCCAAAATCAAAATACTCGCCGCTGACAAATGTGAAAGAATACCAATATTTTCATTTTTAGTCGATAATGGCAAAGGTGAATTTGTCAGCCATGATGTTTTCACTAAACTGCTTAGTGATTATTCCGGCATCCAAGCGCGCGGCGGCTGTGCGTGTGCTGGCCCCTATGGGCACAGATTATTGGGGGTGAATAAAGCCCAATCCGAAACCATAAGGCACGCATTATTAAACGGCGAAAAAGTAGAGAAACCCGGTTGGATACGGCTTAACTTTAGCTATTTAATGGATGATAAAACCGCCAAATTTATAATTGATAGTGTTGATATGCTGGCCACTAATTTAGCTGACTTTTTGCAAAATGACCCACAAGACGATGTTAAACGCTATGCCTGATGTAAAACCAGCGCCACTTGTGATGACAAACCCGTTTAGAGTCTAATAGTATTTTATTTTACAATTTAAAATGAAAAAAGTTTAGATCTGAGCCAATAAATTATGCTTTGATTATTGTTAAGACATTGTTTTTATACAATAATATCTGCGTGGCATGGATTCTGCAAACATGAACTAGTGAGCGTGCAAACTTTTAAGCATGTAAACCTTGTTTGTGGAGTTAAAAATGTCAATTAAATCTAAAGCGATAAAAAACATAGTTCCGGTTATTCTTGCTGGTGGCACTGGCAGTCGGCTATGGCCAATTTCTAGGCCAGATTTGCCAAAGCAGTTTCAGCCTATGGTCGGTTCAGAAACCATGTTTCAACAAACCATTTCACGTGTCTTAGAAATGAATTTTGAACAAAAACCATTAATCATGACCAACCGGGAGCATCTACATCTGGTTAAAAAACAATTGTTAGAAATTACCACATTAGATATTGATGTCATTTTAGAACCCAGCGGGCGCGATACCGGACCAGCCATGTTGATTGCCGCGCTTCAGGCCATTAAACGCGACCCCAAAATATATATTTTGACATTTCCGTGCGATCACTTGATTGATAAAATATCGACCATTAAAGCTGCCATAACTTCAAATACACTTGACGGTAAAGCATTCGTGGCCTTCGGCATATCACCTCGTTTGGCTTCATCAGCCTATGGCTATATAAAAGCTGGCGAAGGCAATGCAAATGAATTGAGAACCATTATCGCGTTTAAAGAAAAACCGTTAAAAAAACTCGCCGAGGCATATATTGAAGCCGGAAACTATTTATGGAATATCGGTATGTATCTTTTTCCGGCCAAATTACTGATCAGCGAATTGAAAAAATTCGAACCAAATATGGTGAAACATTGTCAGGCGGCGATATTCCTCGGCGATGCGCCTAACAATTATTTATTTCTCAATAAATATTCCTATCAACACACTAGAAAGATATCAATTGATCATGCGTTGATGGAAAAAACCAAGCTGGCCAAAGTGCTTGAAATAGATCCACAATGGCACGACATTGGCTCGTGGGCGGCGGTTTGGGAATGTAGTGAACATGATGAGTTTGGCAATGTCAAAATAGGCAAAGTGATTACCAGTAAAGCGAAAAACTCCTATATAAGAAGCGAAGGGCAACTTGTGGCGGTGTTGGGAGTTGACAATCTGGTGGTGATTACGATGGATGATGCGGTGTTGGTTGCCGACAAGTCGCAAGCCGACAATCTGAAACAATTAATCGACAAATTAAAGGCAGAAAAGTGCAAAGAAACCGTTGCACATTCAAATATAGAACGGCCTTGGGGCAATTATAAAATGGTCGAAAGTGGCGAAAAGTTTCAGTTAAAGCATATCACTGTGTATCCTGGTCAAAAACTTTCGCTGCAATTGCATCACCACCGTGCCGAACATTGGACCATCGTAAAAGGCAAAGCCGAAGTTACAGTTGGGCGAGAGGTAAAAATACTGGGCGAGAATGACGCGGTCTATATACCGGTTGAAACTGTGCATCGGATTGCCAACCCGTTTGATGAAGATGTAGAATTTATAGAAGTCCAATTTGGTGATTATCTGGGTGAAGATGACATTGTAAGGCTAGATGATATTTACGACCGCATCGCCTGATGATTTGCCAACCAGTCAAAAAAACCGCTTGTAAAAACCGCCTTGATTTTATCGAGGCGTGTTTTATGCGGAAAAGCAAAATGAGTTTTGTTTTAGAAATAACTCACAAACGGTGGCATAGTTTTTCAAAAATATAAAAATAGGCAATTAAATCAAATGCTTAAAATGTGATCAAACATGGCATGCATCCTGCAAAATATATGAGTATGGAGGAAAATATGACAAAATTTGAAAAATTCGAAACTATTACAGCCAAAAGATTTAGCACCACAGAGGTAATAGACCGACCCAAATTAAGTGTTTTCGGCTTGGGCTATGTCGGCGCGGTGACCTCGGTCTGTTTTGCAAATATGGGCTATAATGTGATTGGGGTAGACCTTGACGTTTTAAAAATCGCTCAAATGAATTCTGGCATTTCGCCGATTACAGAAACCTTGTTAACTGAAAAACTGGCCGAAGCTTTAAAGCGGAAAAATTTTAAGGCAACCACCAACGCCAAAACTGCGGTTATCAATTCGGATATAAGTTTAGTGAGCGTGTGCACCCCCGGTCATAGTGATGGCAGTTGTGACATCAGCCACTTGAAAGCGGTTGCAGAAACAATCGGCATCGCACTTAAACAAAAAAATACCTATCATCTGATTATATTTCGCAGCACAATTCCACCCGGCACCACCCAAGATATATTGATACCCATTATCGAAAAAGCATCGGGTAAAAAAAATACATTAGATTTTGGCGTGTGTTTCAACCCAGAATTTTTAAGAGAATCCACCGCGATTAAAGACTTTTTCAACCCGCCCAAGACGGTCATTGGCAGCCAAGACAAAAAAGCCGCCAAAATTGCCTGTAAATTATATGAAGATATGCAAGGGCATGTTTTTGTATGTGACACTGAAGTGGCAGAATTTATTAAATATACCGACAATACATGGCACGCTTTAAAAGTGTCATTTGCCAATGAAATTGGCCGGTTGTGTAAGGTTGCGAAAATCGACAGCCATGAGGTGATGAATATTTTTTGCAGTGACGATAAGCTAAATATATCCAGAAAATATTTAACTCCCGGCACGGCCTTTGGTGGCTCTTGTTTGCCCAAAGATGTGCGGGCGATTCAAAATTTGGCAGGTTATTACAATCTGAATTTACCGGTATTGAACAGCATAATAAACAGCAACCAAGCGCATATTAATTATATAACCAATTTAATATGTAAAAATCATTGCCAAAAAATCGGTTTTTTGGGGGTGACTTTTAAATCTGGTACTGATGATTTGCGCGAAAGCCCTATAATTGCTGTCATCGAACAATTGTTAGATAGGGGTAAAACAATTGTTGTGCATGATGGCAACTTACCCCATAAATCAGCGCTGAACGGCCAAAGCAACTCAATTATCGCCGATCTATTGACGCCAAACAACCACACGGCCTTGGAGGTGTGTGAGGCGTCTGAGGTGATTGTGGTGACCCATCATTTAAAACAATATCAAGATTTAATTGAAAATTTTTCACAGAAAAAAATTATCGTTGATTTGGTAAGGTTGAATGCAAAAATACGTGACACCGCGCTATATCAAGGCATATGCTGGTAATGAAAATATAAATGGAGACTGATATGGACAATAATATCCTACAAAATTTGATTTTCGATATTGGAGAATCGGCTGCGCATCGAATTTTTGAAATTTATAAAACTGAAGCCACATACCATCTGGACAATATTGCCAAGGGGTTAGATTGTGATGATTTTGACTTAATTGAAAATGAAAGCCACGCCTTAAAAAGCGCCTCCTATAATTTTGGTTTAACCCAAATAGGCGACGCAATGGCTTTGGTCGAAAAAGCCGCTCGGCGTAAAAATTCCGAGCAGATTGTTGACATAATTGCCGACGTATCAAATTTCTACAAAACTGAAATTTCAAAAATTAGAATTTTATAATTCAATGCCCCAATTGCGCATTTTTCGGTATACGGTAGATGGGCTTAATTCAAGACATGCCGCCGCTTTCACCACATTGCCTTTGCATATATCGATGGTTTGCTGAATGGCATTTTTTTCAATCATCCACAACGGCGTTGCGGCACTGATGACAGATGAAGAATTTGGCTGTTCACCATCAGCCTCGCTACCATCTGGTACAAACCAATTTGCCGAAGTGGGGTTGGCAATTTGGTTCACTTGGTTGCTCATTGGGGTGCTCGTTGCAGTGCTGCGCGCCGTTAAAGCCGGCAACATATTGCTGGTTATTAACCCACCGTTATTCATAACCACCGTCCGCTGAATTACGTTTTGTAATTCGCGCACATTGCCCGGCCATGGGTGGTTGGTCAACTGCATAAGGGCGGCATCGCTAAAT
The DNA here is from genome assembly GCA_013214705.1 of Hyphomicrobiales bacterium. Lineage (GTDB taxonomy): Bacteria > Pseudomonadota > Alphaproteobacteria > Rhizobiales > OSC116 > OCS116. The sequence continues at coordinate 240,732 of JABSRZ010000004.1, read as the reverse complement.
TTTAAAAAATCTTTATTTTCTTGGGCATTGAACAATTTTAAAAAATGGTTGAGCAACAGCAACACATCGCCCTCGCGTTGCCGCAATGGCGGCATTTCTATCGGGATGACATTAAGCCGATAATATAAATCTTCTCTAAATTTGCCCAGACGCACTTGCTCAATAGGGTTGCGATTTGTGGCGCAGATAAACCGAATGTCGACCGTTATGTCTTTATTTCCTCCAACTTTTCTAAAAGTTTTTGTTTGGATAAACCGAAGTAATTTGATTTGCAGATTAATATCAAGTTCGGCTATTTCATCTAAAAATAACGTACCCCCATTGGCCGTGGAAGCCAAGCCATCGCGCTCGGAAATGGCTCCAGTGAAGGCGCCTTTTTTATGGCCAAAAATTTCGCTTTCGAGCAATTCGCGCGGTATGGCGCCACAATTGACCACCACAAATGGCCGGGCGTTACGTTTGCTCTTAGAATGCAATGCCTCGGCACATAATTCTTTGCCAGTGCCACTTTCGCCGGTGATGAACACCGCAGCGTCGCTGGCGGCGGCATTTTTTATCATGTGATAAATGGCTTTCATCGCCGGGCTTTGGCCAATAAAACTATCGGAAGCATAATTGGGCACAGCGGCTTCAAAAGTTTTGACAATTTGCACCAATTTTCGGTTGTTGAAGGCATTGGTCACGGTGGTGCGCAAGCGATTTGCACTGAACGGCTTGAGCAGAAAATCAAACGCGCCTTTTTGCATGGCCTCCACCGCAATTTCAACACTGCCATGCGCGGTGATGATGATGACGTTGGCCGGCGAGGTGCAAGCTTGAATATGGTCCAATATTCTCATGCCCGGCATGTCGGGCAATTTTAAATCTAGCAATACCAATGAAGGGGATTGGCTATCAATTAATTTCAAGGCATCAGTGCCATTGGCGCAATGAATGACGTTAAAACCCGTTGGTTTTAAATATTCGATATAGGTTTGCGTCAAGGAGCAAGAATCTTCAATTATCAATATATCAAGGTGATTCATGGTTCTTCCTTTCTAGTGATATTGCGGTAATTCAGTGTTTGAATGGTCCAGCCAATCAGGTGTATCTACCCATTTATATAAGGTTGCAATCAATTGATTTTTGCGCGCAGGTTTGGCTATATAATCATTCATCCCGGCCGCTAAAAACTGCTGTTTATCTGCCGAATAAGCATGAGCGGTGAGCGCAATAATGGGTATGTTTTTATATTTAGAGGGTAATTTACGTATTAATTTGGTGGCGGTGACGCCGTCCATTTTGGGGGTTGAAATGTCCATCAAGATGGCATCAAATTTTTCCTCTCCCATTTGTTTCATCAGCTCGACGCTCTGTTGTCCATTGTCGACGATTGACAGGTTAAAAGCCGTATCTTTTAACATTGCACATACAACTTGCTGGTTGATAATGCTGTCCTCAACCAATAAAATTTCAAATTGCCGGCCGTCTAATTGGCCTAGATTTGGCACCATAGCTGTTTTGGCAACGCAATATTGATCGGCTTTTTGGGTGGCTTTTTTTAGCTTTATGCCAAAAGTAAACTGAGTGCCAAAACCTTGTTGGCTTTTGACAAATATCTCACTGGCCATTTTGCGTATAATGCGTTGCGACAAAGTTAGCCCCAAACCTAGCCCCATATAAGCCCGGTCATAGCCTTCGTCCAATTGTTTAAATTCTTTAAATATTTTGGCATGATTTTTTGGATCGATGCCAATTCCCGTGTCCTGAATGCAAAATTGAATTCGTTTTTCGGTCGCATTCAAATCGGTTATGACGATGGTTAGCTTCACGCCGCCCTTTTCGGTGAATTTAAACGCGTTAGATAACAGATTGTCGGTTACTTGCTTAAGGTGGGTGAAGTCGCCAAGCAGCTGCATTTCCAGATCTCCATGGCTAATGATTTCAAATTTCAAATGCATACTTTGGGCCAAAATTTCAAATTGGCTTTTGGTTTGCTCAATCAATTGTGCCAAATTAAATGGTTTATCCACCAATAAAAGTTTGTTTTTTTCAATTCTAGAAAAATCCAAAATGTCATCAATGATGCGAATTAGATTTTCGGTGCTGTCCAAAATAATTTGGATATATTTCCCATGGTCTAGTTTTGTATTTTCGTCCTTTAGGGTTTCTGTCATGCCAATAATGCCATTGATGGGCGTCCTAATTTCATGGCTCATTAAAGCCAGAAATTTGTTTTTAGCTTTGTTAGATGCCACCGCTGTTTCTTTTGCGTCTTCTAAATCAAGCAATATTTTTGCCCGCTGGGCGTTTGATTTTTGCAAGTCGTTGACCGCCTCGGCCAGATTTTTCAATTCAACCGCTGTGCCAGCATTGAATTTTATATCTCTAAACGGTTTACCGTTTGATATTTCGGCGATTTTTTGGTTGACGATGGCAATTGGCCGCACGATGAAATGCTTGGTGAGGAAGTAGAAAGACAGCGCCAGCACCAACACAACCGCGCCCATAATGAACATGATCCGGTTGGTTTGCTTTAAAATTTGACCCAAATAGGCTTCAATATTCCAACAAATTTCAATCGAGCCAAATTTTTCACCTTCAAATATAATGTCCTGAAAATAAATGGCCGGTTGTGCGGCGGTGGCATGTTGTTCATTGGCCTTGGCAACTAAAATTTCGCCCGATTCATTCATCAGGGTGATTTTTTGAATGAACGGGTCTGTGTAAATAATTTGAGTTATTAAGGTTTCAAGCACCGGTCTATCTTCAGAAATTATGGCATCGATACTGCCAGCGGTGAGAAAATTTAACACTCTCTCGTTCTGATCAATGATAATGCTTTCTGCGCTTTGCTTAACATATATGTTGGACAAATAAAGCGACAAGCCACCAATGACCAAGCCGAGCAAAATGAGCGCGCCGGACACTTGTTGCCACAGATTGAAGGATTCAATTTTTTTAAAACTGGGTATGCTATATGTTAAGGTCATAAAAAATTACTCCTAACGTTGGTTCACTCGAAAAAGTGACTATTCTTGAAAATTGCCGTGCGGATGACATCAAAGTGACTGTCTGTAACAATTGAGAAACCGCTTTTGCCAAACTGGGTTAAGATTTTTTGGTCTTTAAGAGATAAGAGAGCGTCTACCAGCGCGGCTTTAATCGCAACATTTAAGTTTTTACTGGCAACCCAGGGTTTGGTAACATTTTTAAAATCGGCGAGTTTTTTAATTTTATGGCCATTTGCAACTAGCTTTTTAAAAGTGCTTTGTTTGAGTGCGCCAGCATCAAATGCTTTGGCGGCAACGGCCATTCCGACTTTGTCGTGGCGTCCCAGATAGCTATAATTTGCAAGATCACCGGCTTTAATTCCGTAGGTGACCAAGTAATTCTGGGATAGATATCTACCAATTGTAGATCTTTCATCGCCAAAAGCAAAGCTTCTTCCATTTAAATCGTTAACGGCAACGATGTCGCTGTCTTCCGCAATGGCGATAATGCCATAAAAAAATGTCCGCCCTTTTTGGTTTTCAACCGCAAGTATCGACAGGTCTGGCTGTTGGCTTTTGGCAAAAACATAAGAGGCGGGGCCAAGCCGGGAAAAGTCAACCATGCCCGTTGCAATGGCGTTGATGCCCAATTCGTAGGTGGCGAAAACTTGAGTTTTGATTTTCACATCATCGCGTAATTTTATAGACAATGCGGTTTCGAGATAATTTAACAGCGGTCGAAATTGTTGAACCATCAGACTTGGTTTGTCAGAACTATAAAGTCCGAATGAAATTTTTATTTTTGCTTGTGAAACGCTATTTAAATTTAAAATTACAATGAATATGATTAAAATATTTTTCATGATGTTGCCTTTATAAATTTGCTATTAAAAACAACGCAGTTTATATGCCAAATTAAACCTGTATTTAGGTGTTATAACTCAAGGCCTTAACTGGTTGATGAGGTGGAGTGGTTGAGTTTTTGCAATTTCATTTGCAATTTGCAAAAAAAGCCAACCAAAATGGCATGGTCTATACGCGTGGCTCAGTGAACATCTGAAAGGAGCAGAGGCCAATCGGTTTGTTACTGGTTTGTTGGCATGTTTGGGCAAGGCTAAAAGTTAAAATAGATAAATTCCGTCAATTCATCTAACCGATAGACTTGCATCAGGCTCGCCAAACCCAAAACGCCAAAGGCAACGCCCCAAATCAAAGTCGGTCGCCAAGCTAAAAAATTGAATATAGATCTGGTAAGCCATGTCAGCCGGGTAAAATTGTAGCTGAATTCAATGGCGGGTCGGTATTTTCGCGCCAGTTCGGCGGCATTTGGGGTTAGGTAAATTATAGCGGCGATGGCGGGTGCAAAATACCAAAAATACAGGTTCTCAGCGTAAATATTTTCCCATAATTTATATTGATAAACCTCTTCATAGCCAAACATACCTTTTAAAATGGCTTGGGCGGCGCTAAAGGATTCGGCTCTGAAAAATACCCAAGCGATGATGACGCCAAACATGGTGACGGAGTGAGATAGGCATTTGGCGATAAAATTAGGCATGAAATTGTCCTTGGGTATAAAAAAATTCCAAGCATGATTTATGGTCAAGAATAAGCCATGCAAAAACCCCCAAAATACAAAGTTCCAACTTGCACCATGCCACAGGCCGCCGAGCACCATGGTGATGGTCAGGTTGAGATATCGGCGCGCAATGCCGTGGCGATTGCCGCCCAACGGGAAATATAGGTAATTTCTTAAAAATAATGATAGGGTTATGTGCCAACGTCGCCAAAAATCCACAATATTTATGGCTTTATATGGCGAATTGAAATTAATCGGCAAGCGAATGCCAAACATCCGCGCGAGGCCTAATGCCATGTCACAATAGCCCGAAAAGTCAAAATAAATTTGAAATGTATAAGCAATGCTGCCCATCCAAGCGGCGGCAAATGGCACCGGTTCACCCGCTTCGGCCAGCGAAAATACACCGCCCACAATGGGTGACATACTATCGGCTATGACTATTTTTTTAAACAGACCGATGATGAATAATGTGATGCCGACCGAAAAGTTGGCGAATATTTTTCGGTAGAAATGCGATATATTAAATTGATTGATGGTGTGTTTTTGCAACACAATTGGCCCGGCAATTAATTGCGGAAAAAACACCACAAACAAACAATATTTAGAGAAATCACATTTTGTAATTTTGCGGTTATGGGTATCGAGTAAAAATGAAATTTGTTGGAAGGTGAAAAAAGAAATGGCCAACGGCAATATAATTTGCAGTGCAGGCACATCATCACCAGTGACGAGATTGAAATTGCCAATTAGAAAATCGGCATATTTGAAATAGCCTAATAGGCTTAAGTTTATGATGATGCCAAACGTTAGAATGACCAGGCTATAGCTGCGTAAAATTAATTTGTGAATTAAGAAATTAAAAATAACCGAGCCAATTAATAACACTAGATGAGGCGGGCTCCACCATGCGTAAAAAGACAGCGAGGCAATGATGAGCCACCATATGGTGGCGTTCTCCCAGTGATAATATTTAAGGCAATAAAACACCACCAATACCAACGGCATAAATAAATAGATAAATTCTAATGAATTAAATAGCATGGGTCCTACTTTCAAACATCACGATGATTTTGGCGTTTCGGTTAGAGATTTTTGGGTTCTTTTTAACAAGCGTTCAGAACCAGAATGGCCTAGTAAAACACCTTTTTCTAACAATTTTAGCGCCGCTTCGATGTTTTTTGCCACCAATTCACCTTGCAAATATAGTTTGGCCATTTGTTCGATTGCCGCGCCATGCGATACGCCAATGCCCATTTTAAACCACGCCACCGCGCCGGCTTTTTCGAGGCCATACTTTTGGGTTAGGTGAAATTTTCCGAGGCTGTTCATAGCGCCGCCATGGCCTTTAGTGGCGGCACGCCGCAGCCATTCAAGTGCCTCTTTATGGTCGGCCGCTTGTTCACTTATGGTGAGCATCAAACGTGCATAATCATGCATGCCGCCGGTGTTGCCAAGCTCGGCTGCATGTAGCAGCCAATATTTGGCTTGTTCATAATCTAACGGTAACAATTCACCATCCCGATAAAGCCGTCCGAGTTGTTTTGCTGAACCTGCAGACCCATTTCGGGCGCGGTGCAATAATGAATCTAGGGCGCGGTTCACCAGAATATAGGCGTGTTCTGGGTCGGCTGTGACCCCATAACGTCCGGTCAGAACCACACGGGCATATTTTAGCAAGGCCTGCTCGTTGCCGTGCGAGGCGGCAATTTTGTAATAATATATGGCTTGTGCCATATTTTGCGGCGTGCCAAGGCCTTTTTCATGATGCACGGCCAATTGCATGGCGGCTTTGAAATGATTCCATTCGAGTGATTTTAAAAACCAGCCGATGGCCATTTTGTTGCATTCTGGGCCAATTGCTCGTTGATAAAGCCGGCCCAATTCGTAGGCAGTTTCAGCCCGATAGGCAAAACTATAACTGGCGGCCAATAAAAAAAAGTGCCGGGCTTTGTCTAAATCTGGTTTGGTGCCCCAACCGCGGGCATAGGCTCTGCCAACATGATACATAGCCACAGGGTGACCGCGCATGGCATATTTCTCAAAAGTGATGAGAGCGTTTTCTAACTCGCCTTTTTTTTGTAAGGCACGCGCTTGGGATATCATTTCATTGACTTCAGGGTCGAGCGGCGCGCTCTTTACCAAGATGTTTTCTCGGTCCAGCCACATAAAAATTACTGCCAGCATTAAAACAACACTCACGCATAGGAAAAAATTGGTTTTCATGATTTTAATAAATTTAGGCGTCGTCATTTTGCCTCCAAATTCGACAAGATTTACCAGTCAATACGGTGATTTTGCCATCGGTAATTTTACTACGGATATTTTCGTCATCAATCGGGCATTGAATAAAGTTTGTTGGGTATTTTTCAAGTGTTTGTAATCGGCTCGGTTGAGCTAGCCGTATAATTTCACTGATGATATTTTGCGAGATTGCTCTATTGAAATGATAGGCATCATTAAAATTATCGGGGTTTTGGGTGAGTCCATTTGAGTAATCAAAATCGACAAATGTGGCCAATTTTGCCAGCCGCATGCGCAATATATGGTTTAACTTGCCAAAACCAAAATCGTTGGCCCGGTGTTGCAGTTCGACAATGGTGGGCGGGGCAATTAAAATTAGTTCGACGCCATTGTTTCGGCACCAAATGGATATTTCTTCGATATAATTCCAAAGTTTTTCAGAAAATTCATAATTGCGCCAGTCCGCCGCGCCATTTCTGGCAACTTGTTGTTTGAATTTTGGGTTCAAATCTGGGTTGGGTTGGTTTTGTAGCCATAATTCGTTCCAAATGCCAAAATCGTCGGCAAAAAAGTGACGATATTTTTCGATATATATCGGGTGTGCCTGTGGCGCGACATCTGGGGGTAATTTACAATTTTTGCAAATATTGGCGTTTAATAATTGTTGGGTAGAAGGCGCAGATTTGGCAAATAAACTCACTGCATGGGCTTTGGTTACAAATAATTGTTGCCAAAAATTGAAATTAAGTTGTTTGAAATAATTGTCCTTAAGTAATTTAAACCCGACTTGTGATATGAACCAATTGCTATTATAGGCGATGGGGCTGTTATAAAGCCGCAACGCTTCGGGCACGCGGTTCATGCCGCGTTTGAACTTTTCATCAAAGCTGCGTAGCTGAACGCCGATGACCAATGTTTTAAGTTTATGGTTGGTTTTTATAAACCTAAAACTGTCATAAATCTCAAACATGGTCGCGCCACTATAAGAAAAATTATAAGCCGCCGTTGCCCCTAATTGTTGCCAATATTTGATTTTGAGCGCCTTGGTTCGGCTGTCGCCAAATATAACTAAATCGGTATCATTGGGGGTGAAATGACCAATTTTCCACAATGGGTTATTGGCTTTTTCACTGATAGATGTCTTGTTTATATTCAGGCTCACCAGATTATTTAAGTCGTAAGGATCGACGATGATGTTTAACCAAATGGGCAGTGACGCAACCGCAAATGTGGCTGAAATTGCATAACAATAAAAAATACCTAGTTTACTAATTTTAGTCACTTTGCGCTCCTTGCTATATAAAATGCAAAGATTGTGCCAGACGTAAGGTAAAATTATCTATATAATATAGGGTGTTATGGCAGATGGTTTGAATCGGAGATTATGGTTGCCATATTGAGTTTCGAATTGCGGATTAGCCAAATTGAAAAAAACTAGACATTAGCGTCGATGAGGGAATTTCGACCATGTTTGAATAGTGTAATGTCACCAGCACCAAAGCGATTAACGCGACAGATGTACACCAAACCGCCATGGTATTGCGGAATGTCTGTAGCCAGCGGCTACCAGTTAAGTCAGAAGATTGATCGCCGCGGTTTGACCATTTCTGTTTTGCCAATCTAAAAACACAATAAACTTTAACCGCAGCATTGATCAATTGGTTAAGGTATAAAATCCACGGGAAAGACATTTCTATCTTGCGGGCATAGCCAAATAAGAATAATGACAAAAACATCCGCGATATGGCGATGAATATCAGGTAAGATATGAAATAATTCAACCCAATTATAAGTGTGCCTAACAATGCCAACACCGGGCTGAACAACATTGTCCACATTGAAAGGCGCTGATCTATTAAACACCACCAAATGAAAAATGGCATTTTTGTTGGCCCCAATGCAATGGCACGCGCGCCATTTCTAAGCATATTGCCAGACCATCGCCGAAAATTATGCACCATCCGGTCTAAGCCCAAATCGGTGACAAATTCTACCGTGTAGCCCAAGGCATCTGGCACATATAACATGTGGGCATTGTGTTTTAACATATAATACCATGTGCTTTTGTCATCGCCAGATAAAAACCTAAAATCGCCCCAGAGCCAATGGTTTAAATGGTCGGCTTCTAGCAACCTGATGAATTCTAGGGTTAACAGGTGAGAGGCACGAAACACCGACATGCGCCCGGTAAGGGTTAAAACCCGGCCTGAAAGCGCGTGAGATTGCATTGCCAGCCGCCGCTGCGCAAACCGCATTTGCAACCATTTTTCAATCCATTTCGGGCCGATGCAAATCACTTCTTCATCGGTGGTGCAGGCTTGCAATTTTTCATCATATTTAAACAATGGCATGCAACGGCGAATGGCGCCTTTGGCCAAAATAAAGTCACCATCCATAAATACCACCAAATCGTTTTTATGCACTGACGAGCGGCTCATCGCCCGTAAAACCAGGCCAATGGCCGCGCGTTTGCCAGCTACATTTTGCCGAATTATGCGTAAAGTGATGTCTAGATCTGCACCTTCGCGGCGGATAAAATTAGTGATAATGTCTTCATCACGTCTTTCTGCAGAGCCAAGCCATATGGTACCTGATACGCCCGCAGTTTTAATTTCGCGCAATATGGAGCGCACCACTTTTTCTGAAATTCCGCGATTCTCTCTAAATGTGGTCATCATGAAATGTAAATGGCGCGGTCGCCAGCCATCTTGCCAGATTTTATCGGCGTGTTGGCGAATGTTGGGATAGACAAATTTGCCATAAATAAATGCCCGGACGGCATGGGTAAACCACCAGCCATAACGCCATATACCCAGCGTGCCGATGACAAAAGTGATTTGGCTAACTGATGGGTCAAAAATCCTATTGGGAATTAAAATTAGCAATAAAACACAGGTGGCCAGATAAATGCTTATGTTTAACAGACCAAGGCGGTTCCATTTGTCAAAGCCGGTTGGCCAATGGGTCGGTTCGTCAATATAATCGCGGCGGTCAGATTTTGGCATCATCTCTCAATTCTATTTTATCAGCTTTGGAGGGGAAAAAACCACTCAAACTAGACCATAAATTGCTGGTTGATTTGCGGTTAAAAATGGCCACCACAGGCAAGCCGGTATTGATGGTTTTTTCATGGATGTCAGTCATGTTGAGCGTCAAAATAACCGCGCCACTACGCGCTTTATCATCACGCCACACATAATGAGTTGACGTATTGTTCAAAAATAATGAGTTTCTATCTATCCTTGTGACGATGGCCGGAATGTTCTTATTGATGGCCGGAATGTAAATATTGGCGGTGTCATTCAGGCTAATTTGTAATATTTCTTTTTGGGTTAAAAAGGCGGTAACGGAAATCTGATCACTACGCTCAAACAATAAAATGGGTTCATTTTTTGCGACCTTGCCCAAGGAGGCATGATAAACTTGGGTTACCCGGCCACGGAACGGCGCTTTGATAATTGTGTTGGATTTGATGTCTTGCAGAATGTCCAGTTTTTCAAGTTCAACTTTCAAATGGTTATAGGCCATTTCAAGATCAATCGTGAGCAAGTCTAGATCAGTGACAAATTCTATCTGGTTGTAATAACGTCTGGATGATGCGGCCTCCATCGCGGTGTTTTTCTCCAGCAACAATTCGGTTTGTTTCACCCGCGATGCGGCTTCGGCTTGTTCTGCGACGGCATTTTCATAACTGCTGTGCAGAGCCGAATTGGATAAATGCAGTTTTTGCAAACGGATGACTTTGGCATCAGCAGCGGACAAAACCACACGAGCCGCGGCTAATTTTGCTTCGGTAATGCTTCTATCGGTGCGGCTAACAATTTGATAAAGGCTCATGCGTTGTTGTTCGATGTTATGCTTTTGTTTCATCCGCCAGAGGTTTTTTTGAGCTTGGCTAATGTTAAGATTCATCTGTTCTATTTGTTTTTCAAGCTTGGCATCTGCATAGCCAAATATCTGTTGTCCGCTATCAAATTGGTCGCCAATTTTTAGATGTACAGCGTTAACAATGCCATCCACGGGCATTTTGAGGGTTCTCATTTCGGTTGAAATAACCGAGCTTGTGACTTCTAAACGTAAGAAGTTAGAATAGAATAAAATGCCTAAATAGCCGAATATCGCCAAGCCAAAAATCACATAAATAATGGTCATAAATATGGTTCTAAATGGCAGTCGACGGATAGGTGTTTCAGAAATATGGCTGGTGGTTGGTTGGGTAGAGATCGGCGTTACCGGCACATCTATGCGGCAAATGCTGTCTTCAAAACTGCCCATATGCCCGCGGATCAGCTCTTCGCTAAAATAGCTGAGTAAGTCGGTTGAACGTTCGGATAAATTTACGAATTCAAACCCAGCCAGACTCGCAATCTTATCAAATCTGACGACACTCAGCTCGACATCGAATTGAATGTCATAGCCCTGAAACGGCAGCGATAATTTGGCATCGAAATGTTTACCAACTTGCGGGCCTTTGGCGCTGTCAATGTAAACACTAAGGCCGCCTATGCTCCAGTCATGCACAAGGTAGGCTTGTTGTTTAAAAAGCACGGTTAAGGGCGCATTCAGACGGTGGTGCCGCCGTTGGCTAGCCTTTTCGCGCATAATTTTCATAACCGACTCCTCGCTTTACTTATAAGGAGCAAACATCGCGCCAGAAAATTAGCTGTTATATATGAGATGGTTAGAAGTTTTTGAAAGGCAGGTTTCTATTTTGATTTTCAATTTAAAACGGTTTTTTGTGAGCCCGGATGGGTTCGAACCATAGACCAGCTGATTAAAAGTCGGGTGTAGATATGTTGGGGGCACGGGTGGAAATCCACGCAGTAACTTATGTATGATACCCACTCTGATAGTCGCCGCATTTATTCAAAGCTGAATTAGTAAATAGTTAATTAGGAAATCAAATGGTTTATTTTGTGAATAGTTTCGACATCTAAATCATGCTGTGTTTTCACAGATTTAATCAAGCCACGCTCAAATAATACATCCAAGACTGCGTAGATTTCGTGGCTAAAACCCGACATAAAATCTATCACCAAGTATTTTGCAGAAACCACATATCGATTGTCGCCATCATCTGTCACGGCAAATTCAGTGTTCTCTATACTGGAGCGCATCTTTAAGGTAAATTCGAAATAATCTTGAAAGCTAAGGTCACCCTCAAGCGCACTATAAAAAACAAAATCAGAAGTCACCATGTCTTCTCTAAGGCCGATATCATCAAGCTTATACTGACCAAAAAAGAACTCAACAGCCTTATGATTATCTGATTTCACCTGATGTTCCTCTCATTCTAATTGGTATACAAGAGTAAAATATCAAATTTCGGCTGAATTGTAAACAATGTGGAACTTGTCATTGAATAGAAGAATAATTTGCGGTTTTGCATCTAATTAAGAGGCGATATTGGCTGATATTTGCCCTCATTTTTTCAGAGCTGATTAAAGCACTGCCACATACATCAATTTGTTAGTCAGATAACATATGACTAAAACGACCTATGAGTTCATTACCTAACGGCGTCAATTTGAAGGCAACACTCCGATCTAGTCGCATAACGCGTGATACAAACTTATCATACTTCTTTACGGTGCTAGCTACACCACTACGGGGAGTATTTAAAGCTTTAACAATATCATCGTAAGGAGCACCCTGAGGAAACTTACCAATCTCAAGCAAGATAATGAGCTGAATAAACGTCATGTTATCAGTTTCGGTTTGGAAATTCGCAAGACCCGCGATTATTTTAGAAAGCGTTTCGGCGTTTGGTTGAATAGTCATCTATAAAATCCCAGAATCATCGTTGCAGCTAAATTCAAGATATATAGGTAATTAAATGATTTGTATATGAGTTCTGTTTTTGCATTACCAGTGTTCACCCAAATTGCCTAAGCCGAAGCCAAATAAATCGAAAAAAACGCCCACGCTTCTCTGAAGATACAATTCTGAAAATACAATAAGGGATCTTTTGGGTTATGAATCGCCCCTGATGTGTCTAGCAAATTACGGGCGATTCAGGCTCAGGCGACTCTCATGAGGGCTGAGGGCAAGCTTGTGAGAGAGGTTATGCAGGATCTAGGGCTATCTAAAGCGAGTGTTTATAGGGTTCTGAAGTGAGAAATATCAAATAATTTATTTAATCTCTAAGAGTTGCCTGTATCAAATATGTTTGTTGAGGGATAACAAAATTATCGTCTAACTGGAACTTGGACAGACCGATCAGAGTTTCGTGGATGACATTGTTCAGTATTTCATCCCCTTTTGCCTTAACCAAATGGCCGAATGGCATACCCATAATTTCATTTCGAATGGCTTGTTCTGTGGAAGCAATCGTTCTGTTTATCGTTATACTATCAATTATAATATTCTTAAACCCAGTGTTCTCAATAAGAGGGAGCAATCTCCTTGCATCATAAGCAAATGGGGCTTTCGCTATATTTGACACTTCCGAACTCACGTTCCGAGAAAGGGAATCGACCATAGGTAGCATAAATTCAGCTATTCCATCCCAGACCGTAAGCACAATCCGCCCATTTGGCTGTAAAACTCTGTAGGCTTCTCTCAAAACACCCTTTTTATCTGGAATGAATTGAATGCCTTGTTGGCAAAAAGCAATAGAGAACTCATTATCTTTGAAAGGCAGATCAGTAGCATCAGAAATATGCCATTCACAGGATTGAGAATAAACATCTTGGAGATTTCTGGCTATCTCGATCATTGGTTCGTTTAAATCAACACCCACGACCCTAGAATTAGTCCCTAATAATTCACGTATCTTGCGAGCTACTATTCCTGTTCCGCAAGCAATGTCAATTACGTCTTCATCGGGTGATAAGTTAAGGGATGCCAAAGTAGCATCCGCTAACGGTGCAAACATTGCAGGTACTTTTTGCTCTTCATATAATGCGGCTGCATTTCCAGCCAATTGAAAACCACTTTGTGTCATGACCTACCCCCAAGATTGGAAACTTCAACTCCCCTACATTAACAGATCATCTTTAAAAAGTAATCTCTATATGTTGGCACGTTTTTAGATCATGCAGTGCAATGGAGCAGATTATATAGGCTATCGAGCTATTCTGGATTATATTTTCATGACTTATGATACGCCACAAGTGATTTTGCACCACCCACTCGCGGTAAGATTTACTTGATAAAGAAAATTTAAATTACCTTCGCAAGCAAACCTCAAGATTCATCTCAATAAGCTCTCGCTTCTGCCTAGCAGCCTCACGATCGTTAGAAACTCCCATGCCGCTCTCATGGTAATTCGCCATCTGATATATTGCGGCCCCTTTGCCTTCTTTTGAGAAGTCATAGCAGATGTTATATGCAAGATGATAGTCGCGTAGCTTGCGAGCTTCTTTGGCTTTTTCTAGGGACATTTTGAGCAGCTCATCTGTGGTTGTTTCTGCGGAGAGCCTACGGGTGCTCTTTAGATGCGTCCATAGATCATCTGTATAACATCAAATGATTCCCTCAGAGGCTCCTAAAATGCCTCCTAATGCGCCCTCAGTCCACCTCAAATAGCTCTAAAGACTACACTCCGGAAAAGCTATTAACAGTTCAGATGCGGTTACCAATGTGGTTGCCACTCGGGTATTTAGAGGTGCTTGAAGGAAATTCTTATGCTCCATAAACAAAAAACCCCTTGCGTTAACAAGGGGTTGAATTTGGTGAGCCCTGATGGGTTCGAACCATCGACCTACTGATTAAAAGTTAATAGCTACTGTTATAGATCAACGGCTTACAAGCGTTATATGCGCCAAAACGCGCCATATTGCGCCAAAAGTGAGTCACTTTTCCCGCATTGTCTTTTGAACCAAATATTCCAAAGCCATCAATAGCATATCTAACCAGACCAGACTGTTTCACCCCACGTTTATTTCAGCTATACATTCGGACGGCTTACATGCATTTGATATGAGACTGTTTTGAATCCCAATAAGGCGGGTTGGATTTGAGTTGTTTTAACAGTTAGGGTTTAACCTTGATGTTGACCATTGACTCAAAAATGAATCAATGGTAACGTTCCCAAAATTAATGGTTACGACTTTGTGGGATCGGTTGAAAAACAATGAAGCCAAGCGCGAACAGACCAACGATAATTAACATTGCGGATTTAGCAGGTGTGTCTAAATCTACCGTGGCAAGGGTCTTGTCTGACGACGAAAACGTAAAAAAATCGACGCGTGAAAAAGTTTTAAATGTCGCAAAATCAATAGGTTATGAGCGTAATCATTTAGCAAAGTCATTGCGATCCGGTCGTACAGGCATGCTTGGACTCTTAATTCCAGATATTGCCAACCCTTTCTGGGCAGAGGTTGCTGCTGGTGCGCAAGATCGCGCTTCAGACGCTAACGCGTCCTTGCTTGTTTTCAGCTCTAACTGGGATCCGAAGCGAGAAAAAGACCATCTTAAATCATTACGTCAAGCTCGTGTTGATGGCGCCATCGTAAACCCTGTCGAAGATAGCATTGACGGTCTCGATCGTTTTGGAATGCCCGTGGTGTTGATTGGCTCAAGTGCAGAATTATTCCCGCAGCTTTCGAGCGTCGGCAGTGACATTAAACAAGGCGTTCATATTGGCTTGGATTTATTGACTTCGCTTGGCCATACGCAACCTGCATTTATTGTAGGGCCAAGCGGTAAGCTTGCAAGGGCGAGATTCTTAGCCGCGGTTAATGAATATTATTCTATCCAAAATATTGACCAAGGTGAGCTGCTGGTGGAAGAAGCCGAATATACAATAGATTCAGGACGTGAAGCGGCGCTGAAACTGCTTTCTAGAGCTGGTTCCAAGCCGTTGTGCATTTTCACCACCAATGATTTGATGGCATTTGGTGCACTGTTGGCAGTTCGCGAGTCCGGTTTAAATTGCCCAGATGATGTTTCGATTTTAGGATTTGATGGTATATTTAGCGGCGAAATTTCGTATCCAGGTTTAAGCACTGTTGTAAAACCTGCCCGTAAAATTGGCCGCCGCGCGGTAGATTTATTGTTGGGCAATATAAATGGCAATGAAGGCAATGAACGTATAGTTTTGCCGTGCGAATTGAAAATTAGAGGATCGCTTGCAGATGTTTCGAGTGCGAGATATCAAGCGATTTAGCTTATTACAAATATTGGTGAATGAATATGAAGAAATTTATATTAGGGCAATTTTTGGGAACGTTCCCAAAATTAATTTATATTAAACGGGTTGTTTTATGTTTATAAGCTTAAGAGCCTGGTGGCCATATTATGTAATGATATTGCCTGGCATCATCTATTTTATATTATTCCACTATTTGCCTATTTATGAAGCAAAGTTGGCATTTGAGAATTTTCGTATATTTGGCGACAATATTTGGGTCGGGCTGGATCATTATTCTCGATTGATGACTTCACCGGTATTCATGCAGGTGCTTATCAATACTTTGATCATTTCGGCAATGAAAATGCTGTTTGTTTTCCCGGTACCGATTTTTTTGGCATTGTTGATAAATGAGGTGCGAGCAACTGGGTTAAGAAAATTCATTCAATCAGCTATATATTTGCCACATTTTTTATCTTGGGTGGTTATTGCGGGTATTTTTATTGCGGCTTTGTCGCCTTCTAACGGCGCTGTTAATGACATAATAAAAGGTGCAGGTTTTGCTCCCATTTCCTTTATGACAGACGCGGGATCCATTCGTTGGGTGTTAGTATTTTCAGAAATATGGCGCAGCGCCGGCTGGGATTCCTTACTATATTTTGCTGCCATTATGGCCATTGACCCTCAGCTTTATGAAGCAGCTGAAATGGATGGCGCAAACAGGTGGCAGAAAATGACCATCATAACCATACCCGGTATTGTGCCGACCATTGCTACCTTATTTATTCTCAATATTGGGTTGTTTCTAAATGCTGGTTTTGACCAAGTGTTTAACATGACGAATGATGCGATACGGGACAAAATAGACATTATCGATACCTATGTGTACCGCATTGGGCTGCAAACGGGTCAGTTTTCTTTAGCCACCGCTGCGGGTCTATTTAAGGGCCTCATAGGTTTGGTAATGATTGTAGGCGCGCATAATTTTTCTAAAAAATTAACTGGCAAGGGGGTTTGGTAATGTTGAGAAAAAATACCAGTTCGTTTGAACGTGTCGAACAAATACTAATATTATCTACGTTATTTCTGCTGGTTGTTATCACTGTTCAGCCGATACTGAACCTGTTGGCAATTTCGTTATCAGACAGCTCAAAAGTGCCGCTAATGAGCGGATTAACCATTATTCCGGAAAAACTGTCTTTTGATGTTTGGGCAATATTATTTCAACATCCAAGAGTTCTCACTGGCTTGGCAAACTCGGTTTTCATCGCGGTTGTTGGCACTATATTAAATGTTGTTTTTACCGCGTTGATGGCGTGGGCATTATCCAGGCCTAAACTACCAGGGCGGCGCATCTTATTTATTTTTGTTTTGATAACCATTGTTTTTGAGCCAGGTATCATTCCGGATTTCTTTGTGGTCAAAAAATTGGGGCTAATCGATAGTTATTGGTCGGTAATTTTATATAAAATGGTCAACGCTTGGTATTTAATTATTTTAATCCGGTTTTTTGAAGAAATACCAAATGAGCTCATTGAAGCTGTCGAACTGGACGGAGCGAATGCCTTTCAAGTGCTTTGGCTTATTGTATTGCCGCTCGCGAGGCCGGCTTTGGCAACCATAACACTGTTTTATTTGGTGTATCACTGGAACGATTTTTTACGCCCGATGATTTATTTCAATGACCAGGATATGTGGCCATTACAAGTTGTTTTGCGTCAATTTGTTGTTGAGGGCGATAAAGCCGCCATGGTCGGCATCGAAGCCATGGGAAATTATGACGGCGCGAGCCAAATAAACATGCGATCACTTAAAGCCGGCATGATCATATTCACCATCGCCCCGGTACTTTTTATCTATCCACTAATTTTAAAGTTTTTCACTAAAGGCACCATGAGTGGTGCAGTGAAATAGAAGAAGCATTAACAATCACAGGAGATAAATATGCTTAAGAATACACTGATATCAACCGTTGCAGCGCTTGCGCTATTGACGGGCATGGCAGGAGCAGTAAATGCCGAACCAGTGCCAGTGCGAATTGTCATTAAGGATGTGTTAACCACAAATCCAGAAGACATGGCACATATGGAACGTATCGAAGCCGCAATGGCTAAAAACGGTCATGAAATTGACATTCAATTGGTCAACTTGCCTAGTTCTGGTTACGCAGACAAATTGAAACTTATGTTATTGTCTGGCGATGTGCCGGATCTAATATATTTCCAAGGCGGCGATGAGCAGATGGCCGATCAAGGCTTGTTAGAAGATTTACAGCCATGGATTGCCAAAACGGAATATTTGCAAAATGCCCTTTGGCCTCACAATGTTGAGCGTCTTAAAAACTACCCATATTTGCTCTATCCTTTTGCTGCCCGCAGCAAAGCGCCATTAATTAGAACAGATTGGCTAGAAAAAACTGGGCTAGCTGCGCCCAATACGTTGGATGAATTTACAGCATTGCTAAAAGCGATTTCTGTTTCAGATTTTGATGGCGATGGAGCTAATAATACCTTCGGTATTATGGCACCAGGCAATACCAAAGAACTTGATGCTATTTTCAACCAAGCATTTGGTATCACTGGTACATGGATGCAGAATAACGGTGAATGGGTTGACGCGCGCGTGTCTAAAGAAGAACGTGCAAAACTGACTTATTACCGGATGTTGTTTGCTGAAGGTATCCTAGACTCCGAATTTATTACCAAAAATTGGGAAGTCAAAGAAGATGATTTATATGCAGGTCGCGTAGGTGTTGTTATGGGTACCGCCGGTCCAGTTGTGGGCATATATCGTGAAAAAATGCGCCAAGTTCACCCAGGTACCGAACTTACGTTGTTATTGCCTCCAAAAGGCGTAGCACAAGGTTTACAAGCCATTAGTGTGAGCAAAGAGTCTCGCGGGTTTGCACTTTCATCAATTTCAGAAAACAAAGAAATGGTGATGGAACTGCTCGATTTTCTTGCTAGTCCTGAAGGTCAATTGATGGAACGTATGGGTTTTGAAGGTAAGCATTTTAGCAAAGATGGTGACAAAATTACCGTTAATGATGCTCTTGGTTCTTGGTATCCACGCTTTATGGTTGCCAATCCAAATGCTTGGACTCCACCAGTGAATTTGCTTTCACCAGTTGCGCAGGCTTCGTTAGATCAAGGCGTTCGCTTCTTTAGTGCTGATAATTCGTTTGTCTTTCCTGCCGATTTAGCAGTGGATGTCGATGCAGCTGAAAATTTCTATCGCACCGCGGTTTATCGTTTTGTTTCAGGCGAAACGTCACTAGACGATTGGGATGATTATGTTGCTGAATTTAATGCCAATGGTGGTGCAAAATTAATCGCACATGCGCGAAAGGTTTTAAAATGAGCGTAACCCAGGAAACAGACTTTTCCTTTGCGGGAAAAGTACGTGGACTAGTCCATGGTGTCGCATTTGGCGACGCTATGGGGGCTCCAGTTGAGAAACTCTCAGCTGGGGACATCCGTAAAAGATATGGCCGCGTTGATGATTTAAACACGAAATGGCATAGAGACAGCCAAAGCGAGCAAATGCGAAAGGGACGGGTGCGTGGTGCTGGCATCGTGACAGATGACACCTTAATGACACTAGCGTTGATGGAAGTTTACAACGATGTGAACAGACATATAGACGCGTGGGACATGGCTGATGGAATGGTCAGGGAAATAGCTTGGCGCCAAAGATGGATTCCTGAATTACAAAAAGAAACAGCATTAATAGAGCGATTATTCTATCCAGAAAAATGGATATTTCAGCGACATCAATTATCGTCCTGTGACCCACGACAAGGTGGTATTGGCAATATGGTCAACTGCGGTGCGGCTATGTATATAGCGCCCATTGGCGTTGTAAATGCGTGTAACCCACAAGACGCTTATAATGAGGCCATCGCCTTTGCCTCTGGGCATCAACAAAGTTATGGTTTAGAAGCTGCCGGCGTGGTGGCGGGTGCAGTGGCTGCGGCTTTTACACCCAATATCAGTGTGAGTGAAATTGCGAATATTGCGCTTTCTTTAGCCAAAGATGGCACTCATAATGCCATTTACGAAATTTTAGAGGTTGCGGAAGATTTGCGCCAAAAAGGTGCTGAAAATGATGAAGTCATCGACGTATTTCTGAAAACAATAACACCCTTCTCCCCCATGGGCGATGATCTTAACCACACTGTAAATAAAGTGGGTAAAGCATCGCCCAATTATCAGCCATCACGTTTTTTAAGCATTGAAGAATTGCCTTTGGCATTGGGTTTTTGCTTGGTTGCAAATGGTGAGTTTAAAAAGGCAATCGTTGACGGCATAAATTCTGGTCGTGATACAGACTCTATCGGGGTTATGATTGGGGCAATATTAGGGGCAATGCATGGCCAATCTATTGTAGATGAGGCAGATGAACACCAATTAAATGAAGCCAATAGGCTAGATATTGCCGCTGAGACCGCAACTTTTGTGCGAACCGCTCAAACGATATTGACGGATGATGAAAAAAGATTGCATGCTGTTCAGAATCAGCGTTTCAAATTGTTAAAAGACCTATAGGGAATATATAAATGTTGTCGCTAGAAGAAATTAGATTTCGAATTTATTCGGGCTTTATTGGTAAAGCCATAGGTGTGCGACATGGCACACCGGTTGAGCCAGAAGTTTGGACCTATGAACGTATTCAACGTACTTATGGTGAAATCACCACCTATCTGCGGGATTATAAAAATTTTGCAGCTGATGATGATACCAATGGACCGATTTATTTCATCAGAGCGATGAGAGATTTCCAACTCCAACCAACTGCTGAACAAGTTGGTAAAACGTGGCTTAATTACGCCGCCGAAGGCCATGGCATGTATTGGTGGGGCGGCTTTGGAGTTAGCACCGAGCACACTGCTTATAAAAATATGTTAGCTGGAATTGAGGCGCCAAAATCGGGCTCTATTGCTCAAAATGGCGCCGATATAGCGGAACAAATTGGCGGGCAAATTTTTATTGATAGTTGGGGGTGGGTAAACCCATCTAACCCAACGAGAGCCGCAGATATGTCAGAAGTGGCGGCAAGCGTCGCGCATGATGGCAACGGGCTTTATGGAGCTCGTTTTGTGGCGGCGATGATAGCGGCGGCATTTGAAGCGCCAACGGTATCAGCAATATTTGCAACTGGTTTGGCGGAAATTCCCAAAGGTTCCGAATATGCACGTGTGGTGAATGCCGTGTTAGATTTTTATGAAAAACAACCTAATGACTGGCGTGCATGTCGTCAAATGCTCGCGCAGGATTTTGGCTATGACCGATACCCCGGTGTTTGCCATATTATACCCAATGCTGGCGTGTTAGCACTGGCGATGATATATGGCAAAGGTGAACTAACGTTGACCGTTGAAATTGCCACTATGTGTGGCTGGGATACCGATTGCAATGCAGGCAATGCAGGCGCCATTATCGGTACATTTGAAGGGCTTAATCCAAGTTGGGACAAATATAGAAAGCCCATTAATGATGTTATCATCGCATCAGGTGTGACAGGCAGTTTGAATGTTGTCGATATACCAACATTTGCAACCGAACTCACAAGTTTGGGTTTAAAGTTAGAACAAAAAAATGTTCCTGAAAATTGGGAAACTGATTTAACACGACGCGGCGTTCGTTTCGATTTTGAGTTAGAAGGTTCAACTCATGGATTTAAAGCTGAAGGTGTTAACCGCGCAACTTTAAATTGGAGTGATGATTTAGACAAAAAAGCTATAAAGCTGAATATAGATAGAATTAGGCGGAATCAGGTTATCAGTTTATTTTGGAAACCATTTTACCGTCGGGAAGATTTTGATGACAATCGATACCGCCCGATGTTTTCGCCCCTGGTTGCCACCGGCCAAACCGTGAGTTTTGAAATAAATCTCGAGCATATAGATGCCGATGAAGATTTATATTATGTGCCTTATATACGCCGCACAATGAGCCAACAGATTGATAAAATTGGCAAATGGAAAAAACCGTCAGCGGATGCATGGGAAACGGTAAGTTTTGATGTTCCTGAAACGGGCGGTGAGGCCATTGATGAGATTGGTATTTTGGTGGAATATACCGGGCGGCAATTATATTTAGGAAATTTATATCTAACCAGTTTCGAAATTTCTGGCTTGGGCAACACTTATATTGACCCTCGTTTAGAGGCCGAGGAATGGGAAGCCATAACCCGCTTCACTTGGAATAGAGGCTATTGGAAATTAAAAGATGGTCGCATAATCGGTTTGACAGATAAGGATGCCGATCTATGGACAGGACATGCTTATGCAACAGATCTAACTGTTAGCGCAGATATAATGCCATTAGCTGGCCATTCACATCTATTAACCGCAAGGGCACAAGGCGCGACAGGTTTTTATGCCGCCGGGTTTGAAGCTGGAAAGTTGGTCATTGTAAAACAAAATTTTGGAACTGAAATATTAGCAGAAATTGATTTTCAAATGAATCATGGGCAATCATACCAGATAGCGTTTAGCGTTATTGGTGATAAATTGTCGGTCAAGATTGATGGCAAACAGCTGTTACGCGCCACCGATAATAAGTTTGCTTATGGCATGTGTGGTTTGCGTATGAATGGGGCAGGGCGTATGTCTGCGGGCATTTTCGAAATCATAGAGGTTTGAATAAATGGTAAAAATAGAGCTAAAAAAAATTAGCAAATCTTTTGGCAAAGTTGTGGTGTTAAAGGACATTTCTTTTGTCTTTGAAGAAGGTGAATTTATTGTTTTAATTGGCCCCTCTGGTTGCGGAAAATCGACTTTACTCAGAATGGTCGCGGGCCTTGAAGACCCAACCTCTGGTGAGATTCTTATTGATGGAAAGGTGGCGAACAGGGTGCCGGCGAAACAGCGCGATTTGGCAATGGTGTTTCAATCTTATGCGTTATATCCGCATATGAATGTGGCTAAAAACATGAGTCTGGCTTTAAAACTTGCAAAAATTCCCAAACCTGAAATTGAACAAAGGGTAGCAGAAGCTGCAGATATACTTGGCTTGAGCGAGCTGCTCGAACGGTTGCCGCGTGAATTGTCGGGCGGGCAACGCCAGAGGGTTGCCATGGGCCGCGCAATTGTGCGAAATCCCAAGGCTTTTCTATTCGATGAACCATTATCTAATTTGGACGCAAAACTAAGGGTGAAAATGCGCTCCGAAATTAAAAAATTGCACCGTGATTTGGGCAAAACAATGATTTATGTAACCCATGACCAAACTGAGGCGATGACCTTGGCAGATAAAGTGGTGGTGTTGAATGATGGTGTCATAGCCCAAATGGGCGCGCCACTAGATGTATATCAAAACCCAAATTCGACATTTGTTGCTAGTTTTATTGGAACTCCCGAAATAAATTTAATTGAAGTTACTTCAATGGGCGAAAATTCTGATGTTGTGGCGTTGAGCCAAGGTGTTGAACTACCAATGAATAAATCGATAAATATTAACAAGGGAACGAAAGTGATTTATGGCATTCGGCCGCAACATATAGATATTGTAGAAGTCGGAATTACTGCGCAAGTGGAAATAGTAGAACCAACGGGTGAAGACCAAAGTTTGACATTGCGTGTGGGCGATCAAAAAATTGTTGTTGTTGCGCGCGACAAGCAAAGTTTTGAAGTGGGTCAGCAGATTCAAATTATGCCAAAATCACATAAAATAATATTATTTGACTCGAAGACTGGATCTAGAATTTTATGAGTATACTAATTTTCGGCTCGATAAATGTTGATTATGTCATGCAGGTTGAACGAATTTCTAGACCAGGTGAAACCAATAAAGCACATGAAATCAAACGTTTTTTCGGTGGCAAAGGCGCCAATCAGGCGACCGCTGCGGCTCGGGCCAGCTCTGGAATTGCCGTACTGATAGCAGGTGCGATTGGTGATGATGAGGTGGCGACAGGGGTCAAACAAAATTTTGTCAATAATGGTGTAAATGTAGATTTAATTCAGCACGTAAACGCACCGACCGGAACCGCATATATTTTTGTTGATCCAGATGCAGAAAATGCCATTACCATTGTCGCAGGTTCAAATGACTGTGTTGATGAAGGTTTATTACCTGATCGCTTGTTAAGCGAGGTTTCCTATTTGGTTCTTCAGATGGAAGTTCCCTTAGATCAGATGTTAAAGTTGGCGAAACGCTATAAAAAAATAAACCTGAATGGAAAAATTCTTTTTAACGTCGCTCCTGTACCCACAATAAAGCAAAAACTAGCAACATTGGAATTGCTGGATATCTCAGATTATTTAGTTGTGAATGAACATGAGGCAGCAGCTGTGCTAAACCTTATTGATAGCAAATCGACAGCAACAGACATGGAGACAGCTAGAATTTTAAGCGATAAATTTGACATCATCTCAATTATTACCTTAGGAAAAAAAGGGGCAATCACCGCAACTAATAACAATATAATATTGAGTCCAGCTTTTGAAATTGCTGCCATCGACACAACAGGTGCGGGCGATACATTTGTTGGTGTATTGGCAACAAAGCTTGCGGAGGGCGAAGCATTAGACAAAGCGCTTAAGTTTGCTTGCAAAGCCGGCGCGCTGGCATGCTTAAAAATGGGGGCACAAGAAGCCATGCCAACGGCTGAAGAATTAATTTTAAACGAGAGTGATTAATGCAAAAACTCAACCCCAATGCGATAGGACCGTTAAATAATATTAGGGTGTTAGATTTATCGAGACTGGTTGCAGGCAACATGTTGTCATTGCAATTGGCAGATTTTGGCGCCGATGTAATTAAAATAGAACCTCCTGCAGGAGACCCTTTGCGCGCTTGGAAAGAGGAAGGGCACTCGCTTTATTGGAAAGTTTATGGCCGTAATAAGCGTTCTGTTAAATTAAACCTTCGGCAGAAAACAGACATGAATGCGTTGTGGAAGTTAATCGATACTGCCGACGTATTTATAGAAAATTATAGGTCTGGTACGTTAGAAAAAATGGGGCTTTCGCCAGAAAAATTACATGCCCGCAACCCACGGCTAATCGTTGTAAGGGTGACCGGTTATGGACAAACAGGGCCCAACGCCAATTTACCAGGTTTCGGATCTATTGTGGAAGGTATGAGCGGTTATGCTTACCGAACCGGATATGCAGATCAACAACCAATCCTACCACCTCTTGCACTTGCTGATATGATTGCCGGGCTTTATGGTTCGTCTGCTGTATCAATGGCACTATTTGCGCGAGAAAAAGGCTTAACAAATGGCCAAGTGATCGACTTGTCCTTGCTAGAACCAATCGTTTCGGTGTTGGGGCCAGAAGCTGCCATATATAAGCTAACCGGCAACGTGAAACAGAGAATTGGCAGCGCATCAAATACATCTTCGCCCCGTAATGTTTATGAATGTAATGATGGTAAATACTTAACCGTATCTGGCTCCACTCAGAATATTGCGGAAAGAATATTTCGTGTCATCGGGCGCGCAGACATGATTGATGACCCGCGTTTTATCACCAATAGTGAACGGGTCATAAATCGCGATCTGGTCGATCAGGCTATTGGAGATTGGTTCGCTAAACATTCTAGTGATGAAGTGATGGTCGCGATGCAAGCAGCAGGGGCTACTGTCGGGCCGATATACTCAATAGAAGATGCTGTGGCAGACCCGCATTTCATTCAAAGAAAGGTATATTTGGACGTTGAAGACCCTGAATTAGGCGCTGTGCCTATGCATAATATCATTCCAAAATTATCTGAAACACCGGGTGAATTCAGGCTATCTGCGCCAAACTTAGGGGCAGATACCGAAGAGATTTTGAACGAAGTGGGCGTGGCTAGGGTTGATATTGATGAAATTTTGAGGCAAAAACTATGATGCTGAGATCATTGTTATATGTACCTGCAAATATAGCGCGATTTATCGACAAAGCTGCTAGTTATGGTGCTGATGCCATTATTTTAGATTTAGAAGATTCAGTGCCAACAAATGAAAAGTTATTGGCACGAAACCAACTGGAAAATTCTATAAAGCAGGTTGGTCAATCTGGTGCAACGGTCTTTGTGCGTATTAATGCCGATATAGAAAATGCAAGAAAAGACGCAATTGCGGCCTTGCAGGGCGGCGCATTTGGGTTAATGGTCGCCAAAGCGAATGAACAGAAAATTGTACATTTAAACCAATGTATATCTAGTTCATTTGCAGACAAAAAACTGAACGACATAAAGTTTATAGCCCTTATTGAAGACGCTGCCGCTGTGGTGAATGCCAATGCCATCGGAAGGCAAAACAACATGTTTGGGATGCTTGTGGGAGGTGAGGATCTAGCCACTTCATTAAACGCTTTTCCAAGCCCTGATATGCTTCGATTTCCAAAACAAGCTGTGCATTATGCGGCCAAAGCCAATGGTTTAATGTCCTTTGGTTTATGCCGAACCATCACAGATTACACAGATTTACAACAAATTGCTGCTTCTGCTTTTGAAGCGAAAAATTTAGGATTTGATGGCGCAACTTGCATTCACCCCTCGTCAATTAACATACTGAATGAAAATTTTGCACCCAGTGAGCAAGAAATCAATTGGGCCAATGAGGTGTTAAAAAAGGCAGCTGAACAAGATGGTGGCGTGACAATATTTGAAAATAAAATGGTAGACCTGCCTATATTGAAACGAGCAAAACAAATACTGGCTCAAAAAGGGCATACCGCACCGCCAGCCCATAAAAAGTGAGGCAATAAGAAATCAGTGCAATTCTACCAATTTATCAAATAAACAGTTCAATGTTTTCTCTCTATGGCGACATCGTGTGTATCCATAAACTAATCTGGCACTCATTTGAACAGGGTTGATTTGCCTACACCCAAATTTTGGGCAAGTCGGCGCGGTGGTATATCGCTATTTATGGCAAGCTGAATCGCCTCATCGCGGCACTTTTTGAGAAATTTCTTTCGGGTCACTATATCCTTCAAAGATATTTTTATATTGTTTGACAGGGCGTGTCCATTTTTATCAAACAAATCCATTAGATCAAGGCTTGGCCAATAAACACCCCATAGAACCACCGCGAAATTAATTCATATATCTAGTAATATGTCCATGTACCTTAATATCACCAAAGTGAAAAAACATGGAAACACAATCCAGCCAAAAATTTATCAGAAGTGTTGATGCGGCCAGTTATCTTGGTATTGCAAATTCTACACTTGCCAAAATGTGAATGGTTGGCACTTCACCACCGTTTGCCAAAATTGGCCGTTCTGGCCTTTATGAGGTCACCGATTTGGACACATATGTTCAGAGCTTAAAACGTTCTGCAACCTTTTCGTTATAACCATTTTAACATTCAGTTTGAGAGCGCCCGTCGGCCATCAACACTTTGTTTTAATTATTATTATTGTGAATTTATTATGGTTTCAGCTTTGCTGGTACTAATTAAAAGATATGGAGAAGGCGATGCAGCAGGCTAAACTAGACATGCTGAAGTTTCTAAGAAGTGATAACTGGAATTATATGATAACCGTTACTTTTAATGGTGAGTTTGAATATAGGCCTGATTTATTAGATTACAGACTAAGCGCGTTGGATAGCTTGATGTCCCACATCAACAGCAAGCTAGTCAATAAGCGGTGGTACAAGTTTCAGTAGCAAGATTATGTGACCAGCTTTGGCGTTATGGAATGGGGCGAAATAGAGTTAACCCACATTATCATATTTTACTAGATGTGCCAGATACACAGAAACAAACTTATGAGGCGCTAAATCAAGTCATAAAAGACCCCAAGGTTACACTAAGGTTTGAAAAGCTTCATCTTGCCAAGCCATCTGAATTAAAGCGACTTGCAAACTATCTGTTGAAAGAAAATCATTGGCAGAATGGCCATATATATGCCTTTTGTGCAAACCATCGCGAGAAGCAAATTATTGTAAAAAATTGTAGGTGTAGGCAAATTGAGGCTTGAACAAAAATTCTTTACACTTTAATTTTCTGATATGATGATTGTTATCTAGACGTTTTTCCGTTCCCGCTAGATGTAACCCGACCGCCTGATACCACTGGGCACAATACGAAGCTGGACAACCTACATGCCTTATCTTAAAACGGCTATTATGGCGGTTATTTTTGTTTTCGCCATGCATCAAACTGCGTTGGCCGAAGCGCCTGTTATCCAGACCAAAGGCAGTGTTATATTTTTAGCGGATAATCTTAGTGAAAAAGCCAAACTTGGTTGGTGTATCGATACCAAAGGCAGAGGTCTAACCGACCTACTTCATGCTCATTCCTGCAAGCCGCGGGGTGGTGACACCCAATTTTCATACGACGTAGAGACAAAAATGATCCGCTCTGTTGCCTATGAAAATAAATGCATGTCACTAAGCGACCCCGATAATGCCAAAATTCCATTCGGCTTGCTTGATTGCGTCGATGGCGATTCAACCCAGCAATTCGACTATGACGCTGGCAGTATGGAAATTAGGATAGCAGCCGACCCAACTCAATGTATCGCGGTTGCACAAACCATTAGCAACGCCGGCCCGTTTCAATCGCGTGACCTGATTTTTGTGCCTTGCACAGAGCTGGATTTGAGCTTTAAGCAATGGGTGATCCGCAAATAATGGGTAATCCACAAATAGGTTCAGTGAGCTGAACAATTGGGCCGTGGCGGGTTCGGTTAGTGGCGATCAGACGTTTGTTTAGTGCTCTCTAACAAACTTTGTTAACCACTAGACATTCATTATAAAAATTAGTAGCTTAGCCCAAGAAATTCGCAGTTTTGCGTCAGATTTCTTTACCTGCTGCCATGGAATATGCCGTTCATGAAGCCATTTAACTGGGAAAAACCATGAACTGTAAGATTGCCAGACATACGCCACACAAATCCACCGCACCTGTTGAGGACAGAGCAACCGGGCTTGTAACGCGCTGCACACGCAATTTTTTGGCTACCGCATTGCTTGGGTCGGTGTTGATGACTAGCACTTTTGGAGCCACCACAGCCCATGCCGATGACAATGTGATTTCAACCATTGTGACTTTGCAAAATGGCGGGCACCCGCTGGATGGGGCAGACAGTCTGACTATCACCCCGGACGGAGGCATCAACGCGACGGGCATTCATGCAATCTGGTCTACTGGTAACGGCAATACGATCACCAACCAAGGTACCCTTTCAACAACGGGGTTTGTTGCCGTCGGAATCTATTTTAATACCAGCAACAACAACAGCCTCACCGAGTCGGGCACCATCTCAACAACGGGGACCAATTCCCACGGGGTCGTTTTTGTAGACAGCCACAGCAGCTACGACATCAACTTTTCGGGTGCCGCCTCAACAACAGGGGCTGGTGCCATCGGGCTGTTGTTCGTCAAGAGCGACAACAACACGCTCAACTTCACTGGCTTGCTCACTTCAGCTCAAGCCAATGCCATCCTGTTTGATAACACCAGCTTCATCAACAGACTGAACCTGACGACAGGCGCCTTTCTCGGCGGGGCGATTGATCTGGGAACTGGTGGTAACAACGTCAACATTGACACGACACCCGGCCATTCGGCGGTCTGGGATTTTGGGGCGACTTCTAACATCATCAATGGCATTCAGGTTTCTGGAACAGGTGCCTATATTGTCGATGGCAATGTGTTCTATTCCGTCGATACAACCGGTTTCTTTGACCGCACCGATGCGCTGGGTGATACAGCTGGAATGCTTTCAAGTATCGCGGCTTCCCGCCTTAGTCTAACTGGCCCGGGCAGCCTTAACAAAGATCTTGGTTTTATCGCTGATGATACCCGGATCTGGGGTGATCTAATTGGTCTCACGTCGGAATATGGAGCAACCAACATTACCCTTGGCTATGACCACCAATACTATGGTCTGGCCCTGGGGGTTGAGCAGGATTATGGCGCTGCAACAACTTTCGGCCTGATGAGTGGTTATCTGGCAGGTAAGATGAAAGCCGAAAGCCAGTTTACGGTCTCTCAAGAGATCGAAAGCCGCGGCGGCTTTGCGGGGATTTATGGCTCGGGTAATTTTGCTGACCAAATGAAACTAACAGGTTCGCTGATCGGTGGCTGGACGAACAATGACAGCGAACGTAGTTTCAACAACAATGCCGGTGCTCCATCCTTTGTTGAGACCGCCAACGCCTCCTATGGCAGCGTATTCATTGCTCCCAGCATTGGCCTGTCGAAAGGATTTGTTCTTGATGAACAAACCACATTGACCCGATCCTTTTCCGCGCTTTATGCCCATCAATGGAGTGATGGCTACACAGAGACCGGTTCAACGACCAATCTGACGGTTGGCTCGGGCGAAGCCAGTGTGCTTGAGGCCAAAGCAGAGGTTGGCATAACCCGTCATTTGGAGATGACTGACCAACATTATGGCGGCCATGTCACGGCGCGTATTGGCGCTCTGGCGCGCTTAACACCCAATAACGATGTGCCGACCCTTTCTTTTGCTGGTATAGGTACGCTCACAAATGCCGACACCGACCGCAGCGCCCTTGTCGCGGTGATTGGCGGAATCGACTTTTATTTACAGATCACAGAGAACCTGTCATTCAACGCCTCTGGCGACATCGCATTGGGTAGCGATGATTATTTCAACGCGCAGGGCAAGCTCGGGTTCAAAGTGGTCTTTTGACCCCCCCCCAACCAGAGCAAAAGATGTGCGGGTGAATTTGATTTCAAAGGCTGATGTCCCACATCAACCCCAAGCTAGTTAATAAGCGGTGGTACAAGTTTCAGCAGCAAGATTATATGACCAGCTTTGGCATAATGAAATGGGGACGATATGGAGTTAACCCGCATTATCATATTTTATTAGATGTGCCCAATACACAAAAACAAACTTATGAGGCGCTAGATCAAGCCATAAAAGACCCCAAGATGATAAAGGCTGGAAGCTCAGTCGACCCATCCCCAAAGAATTGTGTAGCGCGACTTTTGAATTGATACTGAAACGACATTTAAGAAGATACTAAATAGCTCCTTAAATAAAAATATGTTGCTAAAATTGGTATCAAGCAAAGTGTCGCTACGGTATCAAATTAAATTATTTATATGCGTTAATGGTGCTATTTTGGATCATTCTAATTGTCGCCGTAGGATCAATTCAAATGTCGTGCGTCATAGGCGGCACCAATGCAAAGGCCGATGCAAAGGCCGAGCCCCACATTGTCAATAGCCACTCCAAAGGCAACGCCAAGCGCCATACCGACACCCACGCCGGGGCCAGTATTTACTTCGTCTTTTTTAGGTTTCAGTTTTTGTCAATTGTCATTTTAATGTCCTCAATTAATTATCTATTTAAAAGCAGGGATGATGAAATCTTCAACCATTCCCGTTGTCGGCACACCGGGGTTGAAATTATTGGCAGTTATAATCACCGCAAGGTCTAGCTCGGTAAATAACAGCAATTCTTGCCCGCCGTAGCCCTCTGCAGAGTCCTGACTGTAAGTGATGCCATCAACCACATAATCCTTGCCCCACCAAAAATATCCATAATCGGTAAGCGCGTTCATTTTGGTGGGTGTGTGATTGGCCAATGAATCCTCAACCCAATTTTTTGGTAATAAGGCTTGGCCATTCCAAACTCCGTCATTTAACATCAATTTGCCAATTTTAGCCAAATCTCGCGGCCGTAGCATCACACCACCAGCGGTATTAATGCGGCCATCTGCTTGCTTTTGCCAAAGTAAATTTTCAAATTTCAAAGCTTTCAATGTGCTGGTTTTTTGCAAATAGTCCAGCACACTGTCAGCACCTGTGGCGTTTTTAACAATTGCGCCGATAACCGTCACATAACCACCGCTATAGGTGAACACTTCACCGGGTTTATTAATCAGTGCACGCGATAATGTAAACTCAACACCATCCTCACTTGTGGCTTCTTGCATGCGGATATTTTTCGGGTTGCTATAGGGCGGGTTCTGCTCATTCCAATCAAAACCCGCACTCATCGTTAGTAGATGCTGGATGGTGATCCCCGCTTTACGGTCTTTTAGTAAATGCCCATATTGGGGTAGATATTTGCTTATTGGGTCTTCAACGCTGTCAATATAGCCTTGCTTAATGGCACTGCCGACCAATAAAGATGTGATGCTTTTGCTCACAGATTGCATTTGATGCGCCTGTGCGCGGTCAAAATAGTTATAATATTGCTCCACCACCAATTTACCATTTTTGACAATCAGCAAGCTGTCAATCTTACCGTAGGCACCATTCTCAACATTCTCTATTAATTTATAGATTGTTTTGTCATGCGCGGTCAAATCAGCAAGGGCTGCGACGTCTAGGCCATCATTTTGCGCCTCTGGTACGGCGTAGCCAACCGAGCTCAAACTAACTTCACTTAAATCGCCTAGTTTTTTCTGTTCGTCTAAAATCAAATCTAGCCGCGTAAAATCAATCAGCTGACCTTTTTGATCCAAGGTCAATTGATTAACTACACCGCCAACAGGTTTAAAGCTGAAGATTATATCTTGCATATTTAAAATGTAAAATTCACTATTATTCTTTCGCACCAATTGCACTTGGTTGCCATTAGGATTTCTAAAATAAAGCTCGTCATCTTTCATCAAAAACTCGATGGTGGTTTGCGATAACGTCGCTGCAGAAATGGCAAATTTGCCAATAATTTTGCCCGTATCAATGGCGGCTTCGGTTATTTCGCCGACATTCATCTCGCTTGTATCAACACTCAGTTTTTGCGGTGGGTTTACCATCAAGCCAGCAACCGCACCGTTCTCACTGAGCCTAATTTTAAGCTTTATTTTATGGGTTGCGGTGGTCACAACATAGTCTAGCTCATCGCCAGTGATTTCAACCGGCGCGCCCACCAAATCATAAACTTCGCCTATCATGGCGCGAATTTTAGCCAGTGGCGCGACTGCCAAAAATGTCGGTTCAAATGTGTCTACCTGCGCAGGTTGGCCATTAAATATATTGCCAATCATTTTAATTTCAGCATCACCAGCATGGGCAAATATGGCGCTATAAACGAATATTAGTCCGGCCAATAAATTGCGGCTGAAATGCCGCGTTCTGGGTCTATATGTCATTTTATTTTCCTTTATTTTGTAGAATATATTCGGCTTATCTATTTCTTATGATTATGTGATAGGTCAAGGTGGTGCCGCTACGCACTTGGCTAATTAAATCTGCGTCTTTCAATATATTTAGATGTCCCGATATAGTCGGCTTGGTGACATCAAATTTTTCAGCAATCGCTCCGGCTGTACATGGTGCGGCGCGTAACATAGCGAGCATGTCACGTCGCATCGGGTGGGCGAGGGCCTTTAACACTTCTTGCATAGTTCACTTTCTATTTAGCATTATACCTAATTAGGCAAATGACTAAATATTAATTAGGCATTCTCCTAATTAATGTCAAGCTAATAAAGTTGAAAATAATTTCAATCTATATATGATAAAATTCATATTCTTATAAGCACCGGAAATATAAGGAAAATTTCAGATTTAGAATTTACTGATTCCATTCCAGAATTTTAGATACTTATCTCACTCCGCTTATTTTTACCGAATTCGCCGTCTTATGGCGTTGTCGGCTCGTCAGCTTATAGTTACGATGCAACCTCGTATAGACGAATCGTTACAATAAAATTGAATCGAAGCTTATAAAAGAACACGAATCGAACAACCCTGAAATTGGTTACAATAGGTGGCCAAAATACAAATAATTCAGAATCTATTATCTGACAAAATTGGTGGGACATAATTATGCAAGAAACAAAGGGTCGTAGTGTCAGGCTTTTTCTGGTGGATGGATCTATCAATGGCGTTGTGACGGCCGAAGTCATTAACTGGTCTGGACATGTAGTTTCTGGTGCCAGAGTAAGACTAGAAAAGTTATTGGTGCGTGAAGAGCTTAATAGAACTGGAGTCTATTTTTTGATCGGCCAG
Organism: Hyphomicrobiales bacterium; assembly: GCA_013214705.1. Taxonomy (GTDB): domain Bacteria; phylum Pseudomonadota; class Alphaproteobacteria; order Rhizobiales; family OSC116; genus OCS116. The sequence goes on along the minus strand of JABSRZ010000004.1, from coordinate 206,969 downwards.
AACCCCGATGATCTGGACCAACTAATGGTTTATATTGGTGAAAGTGACAATGTTAAAAATCGCCTCAAACAGCATTCCAATGACGACAAAAAGGATTTTTGGACACAAACTTGTATTGTTACCAGTAAAGACCAAAATATCACAAAAGCTCACGCTAGGTATTTGGAAGCCAGGCTAATAAATATAGCCACAAAAATCGGCAGAGCTAAAATAACCAATTCGGCTACCCCAGTACCGAAAACACTGCCCGAATCGGATGTATCTGATATGGAGTATTTTATAGAACAAATTAGATTGATATTGCCGGTGATTGGTTTTGATACATTAACGCCACAGGCAAAGGCAAAGGCGATAATTGTCGATGGCGATCTAAAGAATTCGCTCGAAATCGTTACATTTGAGTTTTCATCCGAAAAACTTGGTATAAAGGCGTTTGCTCAAGAGATCGATGGCCAATTTATTGTTCTAGAAGGCTCAATAACTACTCCTAACTGGCGACAGGAGGGCAATCACAATTTAGGTTATGCAAAGTTACAAGGCAAGTTATTAGGTAATCAAACAATAAGAGTTTCAGATGCTGGAAAAACTGCCTTTTTCACAAAAGATACTCCTTTTTCCAGCCCCAGCGCGGCTTCGGCTATTATAGTTGGGCGTGCGGACAATGGGCGAACATCGTGGAAAATAAAAGGCACAAAGAAAACTTATGCGCAATGGCAGGAAAGCAAAATTAAAAATATATCGTGATGTGAACGTACATCGAGTAATTAAATTAATTCTCAACACGTGGTTACTATGTGGTTACAAATTGAATTAATGAAAAGTATTTTAGTTGATGTCTAAATCAAAAATCCCAAAAAACATAATAAAAACATTAGGTTGTAATGGTTCCGGTTAGGGGGCTCGAACTCCTGACCTACTGATTAAAAGTTAGAATTTTCATAGTAAAATCAATAGGTTAGGTCAATATTCGAGTGTTTTGGTTGCCAAATTAAGCCATTTTAGGACAGAAAGTCATGTGGTTACATCAAAGAGATTTATTCTTTAACTTGACTTGGATATGAATGTATATTGGTTTCTTTTGTTTTTCAATCTCGCCCAGCATTTTATCTATTTCCATTTGTCCAACATAGAAAACAAAAAACCCCTTGCGTTAACAAGGGGTTGAATTTGGTGAGCCCTGATGGGTTCGAACCATCGACCTACTGATTAAAAGTCAGTTGCTCTACCAGCTGAGCTAAGGGCCCATCGGCAATGCAGTAAAGTACGAGGCTTTTATGCTTGCGTCTGTTGAAGCGGGTTATATGCCAGCAATAAGTCTCTGTCCAATGATTTTTTGAGTTTTATAATGTTTTTTTGGGTAAAACTTTGGCACATTGTTAATTTGCTATTTAATTGCGATATTATGCCCATTTTTCGAATGCTGCATCGGCATATTTTGGCCGCTGCATCTGTTTGGCGGCAGCCGTTTGCGCGGTTAACCTTGCATAAAGCTTAAAACCTGTATCGATTTGAAACAGATTCACCATATATTTTATTAATTGGTAATATTTTCCATTTATAGGTTGATTTATAGAAATATTATAATAGGCTATAGATATCGGAAGTTGAGCCCTAACTGAGCCAAAAGGAAGTTTCATGATGAACAATCATTATAGAAACCACCAAAATAAAAAACAAGCCCGCGCAATTGCTGCTACGCAAACTGCCGAGCAAGCTTTTTTAACCAAAACAGCGCTATACGCGACTGTCACTATTTCTGCCTTACTGCTACTTAACTTTGCAAACGAGCTCCTGCTGCTTATTAACCCCTAGGCATTTGATAAGCGAAAATTTACCTCATAAATTTAAGCCAATGTTTAGGGGACAGTTAAACCTATGTTTAGCTGCGGCCTACTGGCACCTTTCACCCAAATTATAATTTAAATAAGCAGGAACTGCGCCGCTCGGCCTGAGGGTGCAGATTTATAATGACAAAAATGAACCCACAGCAAATACCAGAAAATATAGTTATATTCGATACGACATTGCGCGATGGCGAACAAAGCCCCGGTGCCTCCATGACATTAGAGCAAAAAGTAGAAGTTGCTGCGTTGCTGGATGATATGGGCGTGGATATAATTGAAGCCGGTTTTCCCATCGCCTCAGATGGTGATTTTGAAGCGGTGAGTGAAATTGCCAAAAATGCCAAAAACGCAGTAATTTGCGGCTTGGCACGTGCCAGTTTTAAAGATATAGACCGCGCGGGTGAGGCCGTAAAATACGCGCCAAAATCGCGCATTCATACATTTATCGCCACCAGCCCATTGCATATGAAGTATAAATTAAACATGTCGCCAGATGACGTGTTAGAAAAAATTGCCGCCAGCGTGGCGCGTGCAAAAAGCTTCACTGATGATGTCGAATGGTCGGCCGAAGATGCCACCCGCACCGAGCCTGATTTTTTATGTCGGGTGGTCGAAACCGCCATTAAAGCTGGCGCAACCACCATTAATTTGCCAGACACCGTTGGCTATAGCTTGCCTAATGAATATCAATCGATGTTTGAAATGGTGCTAAACCGCGTTCCAAATGCCGATAAAGTGGTGTTTTCGACCCATTGCCATAATGATTTGGGCTTTGCAGTTGCGAATACCATGGCCGGTATAGCTGGCGGTGCGCGCCAAGTGGAATGCACCATAAATGGCTTGGGCGAACGGGCGGGCAATGCCGCGCTGGAAGAAATTGTGATGAGCATGCGCACAAGGCAAGATATTTTGCCGTTTGATACCGGCATCCAAAGCCAGCTATTGGTGCGCGCGTCTAACTTGGTGGCTGCGGTTGCGGCGTTTCCGGTGCAATATAACAAAGCCATTGTTGGCAAAAATGCGTTTGCGCATGAAAGCGGCATACATCAAGATGGCATGTTAAAAAATGCCGAAACCTATGAGATTATGACACCCGAAAGCGTGGGTGTGAAAGCCACAAATTTGGTGATGGGCAAACATTCTGGCCGCCATGCGTTTAAAGAAAAATTATCCGATTTGGGTTATGAACTAGGCGACAATGCATTTTTGGATGCGTTCACCCGGTTTAAACAATTGGCCGATAAAAAGAAAACCATTTATGATGAAGACATTATTGCGTTGGTCGATAGTGAAATTAGCGAGGCCAATAAAAGCATTAGCTTGGTGTCGTTAGAGGTGGCGGTAAGTTCAGACCGGCCTGCCGAAGCTATTTTGGTGTTAAATATAGACGGCAAGCACAAAAACCACATTGCCACTGGCGATGGCGGGGTGGATGCCACTTATAACGCCATTAAGGCCTTAACCACCGACACCCAAAACTTGTTGCGCTACCAAGTGCAAGCGGTCACCGAAGGCACGGATGCCCAAGCCCATGTGAGTGTGCGGTTGGAAGAGAATGGCAAACAGGTCATCGGCCAGGGCGTAGATACTGACACCATTGTGGCCTCGGCGAAGGCCTATATTGCGGCATTGAATAAATTAATGCTAAAACGCCAGCAATTGCATGCGCAATAATTGCGGAGCAATTATTGGGTTTATGTTTTAACACTGTGCGCGCGATTTTTTGCTTGTACTGCGTGCGTTCGCTCCGCTCTCTAGCTACGCCCTAACGGGCGGGCCTCAATGGCCATCTCACCAACTTCGTTGGTTCGGGGAGGGGTTAGTTTAAACCGAGTTGTGGTGGATTACTTTTTGGGCATTGATTTGTTGTGGTCTTCACCTATAATTTTTATATGTTTAAACTTTATAATGAAATTTCGGCATTGGGTAAATTCAGCCGGGGCATGTGTACCGAATATATCGATTTTGTCGATAGCATGTGTTGGTTCGAGTATGATTTTGGAGTTGGCTATGTCTGCCCCGAAAAAACCGATTATTGGTTTGGCCATTGTTTAGACCTGTATCATGTGCGCGAAGATGTAACTGGCGAAAAGCTGGCAGTTATGTGGGGGCAATATCTTGCGCCGCACGCCGCCAAGGCAGTTAAAAAGGTGGTGCGGTGGGAGTCGGAAAGATTTATCAATTATCCCAATATCGATAAAAAATATGGACTCCAGTGCGAGCTGATTCTTAAACATGTGGCAGATTCGGCTAAAATTGAGCGGCCGCAATTTAATGTTAGACCGATAATCGCCGCAGATTTTCGCCAAATGGTCGATATTTATGTAGACGATGCGGGCGAGGCACAACGTGAATTTATCCAATGGTCGACAAAATCTAGGTTGGATGCGATTGCGGCAAAACAGGCCAATTTCTTCGCCATTTGGAATGTCGATCGAGATGAAATCGCCGCCATTGCCGGCATATATTGGCAAGGCGGCATCTATCGTTATGCGTCGGTCACCACCCGCAAAGCCTATCGGGGCAGGGGTTATGCCTCGGCGCTGATCGCCCATATACGCGATTATGCGCTAGATAAAGGCGCAGATGAAATATACATCATTGCCGAAAATGGCAGCCAAGCGGCAAAGATTTATGGCGATGCTGGGTTTGAAATAGCCAGCCATTTATATTCGCTGGTGGCGGCGCGCGATTAGGTACAATCTTGGTCATGCTTCACTTATACTATTTTCGCAAATCGTGTATTGTCAGTAAAATTTCAGCAGACGCAGATAAATTTAATAGATCGGATGTTATATGACTTTTTGGATTTTAGCGGCGTTGGCACTTTATATTGTGCAATTATTGTCAGCCCCAGGCTTGCGCTACATAACTGGCGGCATTAAACAAATTGCCTATGGGTTAGGCGCACATGATAAACCTGCCAAATCTTCTGTTATTGATGCGCGCTTATCCCGCGCTGCCGAAAATATGAAAGAATCGATGCCGATATTTCTTGCCCTTGCATTATTGGCAGAAATGAATGGCATTAGCAGCGGTTTGGCGGTGCAGGGCGCCATGGTTTTTGTGCTGGCGCGTTTGGTTTATATCCCGGCTTATGTGAGTGCGGTTTTTGGCTTGCGCTCATTGGTCTGGACAATCGCCATGGGCGGCATGGTGATGATGCTCGTCGGCATTTGGCCAAGTTTGGCATTATAAAATCTGCCGAATGACGAGTTGCCAAATCACCATTATTGCCCTACCGTTTGGCATGAAGATTGGGGTTATATATGCGCAAATTAATTATCATTTTAATGTTGTTTTTCACCACATCAAGTTACGCAGCTAGCTTAGATGAGATGATCGGCCAAATGGTGCTGGTCGGGTTTGATGGCAAAAGTGCAGACACGCTGAGCGCCAAGGCTTTGGTTAAAGACATTGCCGCCGGCAAAGTCGGTGGTGTGTTATTTTTAGGCCATAATATTGGCAGTCAGGCGCAGGTTATTGGCCTCACAAATGCTTTTCAGGCCGCATCTGCAAGCAAAACCTTGCTGACGATTGATCAAGAAGGCGGCCGGGTGACGCGGCTAAAGCCAGACATTGGCGCGCCATATTTAGCTTCGGCCAAGCAAATGACCAAGCTGAGCAAGGAAGCCGCGCATGATAAATATTTCGAAACCGCGCAATATTTGCGAAAAGTAGGGTTTAATGTAAATTTTGGCCCGGTGGTCGATTTAGAGGTGAATTTAAACAATCCGGTGATTGCCAAATTAGAGCGTTCCTACGGCGCGCAACCTTTGCAGGTCAGCCAGTATGCGTTTATGTTTGTCGACGCACATCACCGGGCAGGCGTGCTCACCGCGTTAAAGCATTTTCCCGGTCATGGCAGCAGCGCGCAAGATAGCCACACCGGGTTTGTCGACATCAGCCAAAGTTGGCGCGTCCAAGAACTCGACCCATTTGGTTATATGATTGGCTGGCAAGCCGCCGACATGGTGATGATAGCGCATGTGTTTTTAGATAGCATGAGTGATGACGGCAAAGTGCCAACTTCACTATCACGCAAAGCCATAACCGATGTGCTGCGCGGACAATTGGGTTATGAAGGGGTGGTGGTTAGCGATGACATGGCGATGGGGGCGATTGCCAAAAACTTCACCGCACAAGTGGCCATCGTTAAAGCCATAAACGCTGGTACGGATTTGCTGATGATGTCCTATAACAAAGACGCCAAAGGCTCGCTTGGCGCGTGGGTGCATGGGGTCATTAAGCAAGCGGTAGCGGCTGGCCAAATTGAAAAACAAACCATAATAAACGCTTATAACCGTATCCAAAGCTTAAAAAACAGACTGCCATAAAGATGATGTTAAAAGGTAAATTGAATAATATTAGCGATGTTGAAGGCGTAAGCGTTGGCCATGTGACGCTGGCCAATGGCGATGTGCAGACCGGGGTGACAGCCTTGCTGCCGCATCAAGGCAATGTGTTTTTGAACAAATGTGTGGCCGCAATCGAGGTGATAAATGGGTTCGGTAAATCGGTCGGGGGCATGCAAATTAACGAATTGGGGCAACTAGAAACCCCCATTTTGCTGACCAATACATTGTCCGTCGGCATAGCAAGTGATGCTTTGGTTAAATATATGCTCAGGCAAAACCCAGACGATGGCACTCATGCTATGGCGACGGTTAACCCGGTGGTGATGGAATGTAATGATGGCTATTTAAATGACATTAGAGGCCAGCATATAACAGCTGAACATGTTTATGCAGCTTTGGCCAAAACCCAAAATACGTTCTCGCAAGGTTCAGTTGGGGCAGGGCGTGGTATGTCGGCTTATAAGTTAAAAGGCGGTATAGGTTCGGCCTCCCGCATCGTGACATTTGGCGAACAGGTTTTCACCATCGGCGCGTTGGTGCTAACCAATATGGGCAGATTACGTGATTTTACCTATCTGGGTAAAAAAATGGCTGATGAGCTTAAGAAAAAATTATTTAAAAATGCTGAGCTGGATGAGGCTGATAAGGGCTCAATTATCATGATTTTGGCGACAGATTTGCCGATGGATGCCCGTCAGTTAAAGCGGCTTGCCAAACGCGCCACGGTTGGGCTGACCAAAACCGGCAGCCATTTAGGCCATGGCAGTGGCGATGTATGTTTGGCATTCTCGACCGCCAATCAGCTAAAGCATGATGTCGAAACCATCGACACAATAAAACGCTTTCCGGAAAATCAAATAGACACGGCTTTTGATGCCGCGATAGACGCGATAGAAGACGCCATCATTAACAGCATGCTGCACGCCGAAACAGTGATTGGCCGCAACGGCCATAAACGACAAAGCCTAAAGGGCTTATTGTAAGTTGTCCCCACACACATATAAATAAAAATATAGCTTGCCATTTTGGCTGTCATTTTGCACATTGGCCTTGCTTGAGGAGAAGACTCTTTAAATCTCATATTTAAAGAGTTCGAGTGCATTCCGTTTTGTCACCTAAACGTTGGTTTATTTGACAGAATTATTTTAATAGTCGTCAATTTATTTGGCGATGATTGGTGTTTTTCGAAACACTTATTGGAGAGCATATGTCTATTAAGCCTTTTTCCAAATTATTGGTTGCCAACCGTAGCGAAATCGCCATTCGCATTTGCCGCGCTGCCACTGAACTTGGCATCAAAACCGTGGCGATATATTCGCATGAAGATCGGTTTGCGCTGCATAGGTTTAAGGCCGATGAAAGCTATTTGGTAGGTGAGGGTAAGCGCCCGGTACAAGCCTATCTAGACATTGAAGACATCATCCGCTTGGCACTCGAGTCTGGTGTCGATGCCATTCATCCGGGTTATGGTTTCTTGTCCGAAAACCCCGATTTTGTAGAAGCCTGCGAACAAGCTGGCATCCAATTTATCGGCCCTTCAACTGACATCATGAAAAAATTTGGCAATAAAATTTCCGCTCGGCATGTAGCAGATTTGGCTAAAGTGCCAACCGTACCCGCCACTGGGCCATTGCCTGATGCCATCGAACAAATTGCCGAACTGGCCGAACAAGTCGGCTATCCGCTCATGCTAAAAGCCTCATGGGGCGGCGGTGGCCGTGGTATGCGGGTTATCGAGAATGCCAGCGAATTGCAAGCGCAAGTGGCAAGCGGCAAACGCGAAAGCAAAGCAGCGTTTGGCAATGATGAAGTTTATTTGGAAAAACTTATCCGCCGCGCAAGGCATATCGAAGTGCAAATTTTGGCCGACCATTATGGCAATGTGGTGCATTTGTTCGAGCGCGAATGCTCGATGCAACGCCGTAACCAAAAAGTGGTGGAACGCGCCCCCGCACCCTATTTAAGTGATGATGAACGCGAAGCCATTTGCGCATCGGCACATCAATTGATGAAAAGCGCGGGCTATGAAAATGCCGGCACTGTCGAATTTTTATGGGATGTCGATGATGGGCAATTCTATTTTATCGAGGTCAACCCGCGCGTACAGGTGGAGCATACAGTTACCGAAGAAGTAACCGGCATTGACATTGTTAAGGCACAAATTCGCATCGCCCAAGGCGGCCGTGTTGGGCAGGTCAAAGAAACCGGTGTGCCGCCGCAAGCCGAAATTAAATTAAATGGCCATGCCTTGCAATGCCGCTTAACCACCGAAGACCCGTTGCAGAATTTCGTGCCAGATTATGGCCGCATCACCGCCTACCGTGGTGCCACAGGTTTTGGCATACGGTTAGATGGCGGCACGGCGTTTTCCGGCGCGGTTATCACCCCGTTTTACGATAGCATGCTCGAAAAAGTAACCGCTTGGGGCTCAACGCCCAGAGAAACCATCCGCCGTATGGATAGGGCGTTGCGTGAGTTTAGAATTCGCGGCGTTTCGACCAATTTGCAGTTTTTAGAAAAACTCATAAACCATCCAGATTTTGCCACTGGCAATTATACCACCAGATTTATCGACCAGACCCCGAGCTTGTTCGATTTCCCAACCCGCAAAGACCGCGCCACAAGGTTGTTAAACTTTATGGGCAATGTCATTGTTAATGGCAATGATGAGGTCAAAGGCCGCCCTGTGCCCAATAACCCACCGGCCATTAAAGTGCCAAAATCCACCCGCAGTGCGGTATTGGCCAATGGCACAAAAAACCTGCTCGAAACCCAAGGTGCAGAAGCGGTGTCTAAATGGATGTTGGCGCAAACCAATACGCTGATTACCGACACCACCATGCGTGATGCGCATCAAAGCCTGTTTGCCACGCGTATGCGCTCAAAAGATATCACCTCCATTGCGCCTTATTATGCCGAGCATTTGCCGAATTTATTTTCGCTCGAATGTTGGGGCGGCGCGACATTTGACGTGGCAATGCGGTTTTTAACCGAATGCCCATGGCGGCGTTTGAACGAGCTACGCGAGGCCGTGCCGAATGTTATGTTGCAAATGTTGCTGCGCGGTAGCAATGGCGTGGGCTATAAAAACTACCCGGATAATGTGGTTAAATATTTTGTGCAACAAGCCGCCAAAGAAGGTGTCGATGTGTTTAGGGTGTTTGATAGCTTAAACTGGGTCGAAAATATGCGGGTGGCGATGGACGCTGTGGTCGAAAGTGGCAAAATATGCGAAGCCGCCATTTGCTATAGTGGCGATTTAACCAACCCGAAAGAAGTTAAATATACATTAGATTATTATGTCGATATGGCCAAACAGCTCGAGGCTGCTGGCGCGCATATCATCGCCATTAAAGACATGGCCGGCTTGGTAAAACCCGATGCCGCACGGTTGCTGATAACCACCTTAAAGCAAGAAATTAGCTTGCCTTTGCACTTCCATACCCATGATACCAGCGGCATTGCGGCCGCTAGTGTGTTGGCCGCGGTCGATGCTGGGGTCGATGCTGTCGATGTTGCATTTGATATCATGTCTGGCCTCACCAGCCAGCCTAATCTAGGCTCAATTCATAGCGCATTAAAACACACGGATCGCCCTACAGGGTTAAATGATGATGCGTTAATTAGCATTAACAACTATTGGGAAGACGTAAGACGCCATTATTCCGGGTTTGAAGCGGGCATAAAATCTGGCGCGTCAGATGTTTACAAACATGAAATGCCGGGCGGCCAATATACCAACCTTAAAGAGCAAGCGCGCGGTTTGGGGCTAGAGCAAAAATGGCCTTTAGTCGCCAAAATGTACGCCGATGTGAACGAAATGTTTGGCAATATTGTCAAGGTAACACCAAGTTCTAAAGTGGTTGGCGATATGGCACTTTATATGATGACCAGCGAACTAACGGTCGAACAGGTGCAAGATCCAGATAGGGACATTGCCTTCCCCGCATCGGTTATTGAGTTTTTCAAAGGCGATTTAGGCCAACCTGTCGGCGGCTTTCCTAAAGCCTTGCAGAAAAAAGTGCTTAAAGGCGAGACCCCACTTACCGAGCGACCGGGCGCGTCACTCGCACCAGTAGATTTGGTTGCCGAACGCAAAATGGTCGAGGAGCTGGTCGATTATAAAATCAGCGATGCCGAGCTGGCTTCGCATCTCATGTATCCGCAAGTGTTTAAAGATTATATGGCGCGCAGACGCGATTATGGCAATATATCTGTCTTACCGACCGATGTATTTTTCTATGGTTTGGAGTCTGGCCGCGAAGTTTCGGTCGAAATGGAGCGCGGTAAAACCCTCATCATCCGTTATTTGGCGTTAGGTGATGTCGATGAAGATGGCATGCGCAAAGTGTTTTTTGAGTTAAATGGCCAACCCCGCACCGTGCGGCTAGAGGACCATGAGCGCATTGGCGAAGTGCATAAAACCCTCAAAGCCGATGCCAACAATTCAGGCCATGTCGGCGCGCCGATGCCAGGTTTGGTGGCCAATTTTGCGGTTAACAAAGGCGATATAGTGGCCAAAGGCGACCGGTTATTCATCATGGAAGCGATGAAAATGGAAACCGCGGTTTACGCCGAGGTCGATGGCGTGGTCAACGATATTATATTGCCGGCAGGCAAGCGGGTCGAGGCGCATGACTTGGTGCTAACCATAGATGTTGCCAGCTGATGAGTTTGGGTTTTGAGGTTGATTTATCGGGCATAATCCTATAAATTGACCTCAATTGCCTAATCAGGTCGGTAAAACACCGATCAAAAGTAGAAAAGATAAAAAATTGAACAAACTTACAGAACCTCAACAGGCTGTAAAAATCGTTCGTCCTTCACAATCATTAAATGGCTTGGTCACAATTTCAGGCTCTAAATCCCTTTCTAACCGCGCGCTGTTGCTGGCTGCATTGTCTAACGGCACAACAGAGCTAAGCGGTTGTTTGGTAAGTGATGATACGATTTATATGGCCGCGGCATTGCGCAAAATGGGCGTAAAAATTAGCCAGTTAAACGCCGATAAAATAACCATTCAAAGCAACGGCAAATTATCCGCACCTAATGAGCCATTATATGTCGGCAATGCTGGCACGGCGGCGCGGTTTTTAACCGCAGCGGCTAGCTTGGCCAATGGCAAAGTGGTGATAAATGGCGATGAAGATATGCAAAAACGGCCGATTAAGCCGTTAATTGATGCGCTCAACACTTTGGGCATTAAAGCCACCAGTCCGACCGGTTGCCTGCCGGTTACTGTGCATGGACAAGCCAATGCCGCGCTAAAATCGGCGATCCAAATTGATGGCGGCTTGTCTAGCCAATATGTTTCGGCACTGATGATGGTGGCACCAAAACTTAAAAATGGGCTTAAAATCAGCCTGTCTGGCAATGTGAAAATTGGCGGTTTTGGCTATGTCGAAATCACTTCTAAAATGATGCAGGAATTTGGCGCGAAAGTGACATCGGCCAATGGCAATAGTTGGCTGGTAAAACCTGCCGAATATGGCCGCAGCGCCTATATTGTCGAGCCAGATTACTCATCTTGCACCTATATTTGGGGCGCAAATGCCTTAACCAATGGCGATGTCGAAGCTAAAAATTTAAGCCTTGAAACCACCGCCCAACCAGATGCAAAATCCAAAACCCTGTTTGATATGTTTCCCAACATGCCGAGCGTGATTAATGGCGAACAAATGCAAGATGCCGTGCCAGCTTTGGCGGTGGTGGCGGCGTTCAACAATGTGCCGGTGCGGTTTGTCGGCATTGCCAATTTGCGGGTTAAAGAGTGCGACCGTGTCGAAGTGATGGCGGCAGGTCTAAACGCGATTAAGCAAGGCCTGGCGACAATAGAGGGTGATGACTTAATTGTCCATGCCGACCCGAATTTACGACCAGATGGTGAAGTTAGCTTCATCAAAACCGCGCGCGATCACCGCATTGCCATGAGCTTCGCCTTGGCGGGTATTAAGCTGGATGGCATCACAATTGAAAACCCCAAATGCGTCGAAAAAACTTTTCCAAATTATTGGGAAGTCATGTCCAGCGTGGGTTTGCGGAGTGTGGCGGTTTAGGTGGAGTGTTGATAGCCGCGCATTGTGAGTTCCGTTTGCCCACAAGCACCCCTGCGATTCGGCGAGTGCGCCCAGAAGCCGTAAGGCATAATCCGCGGCCACCCGCGCGGCGGCTAGCGAGACGCAGTCGAGCGCACGCAAGTGTCAACAGAGAGGCGAAGCCGAACGTATAAATGCAAACTTCCAGAGCATCGGCAGGAGTGCTAACTGGCTATGTCTCCCTAAACACACATTCTGATTTTCCATCTGCCCGCAAGAATCCCAGCGATTCGGTGAGTGCGCCCAGAAGCTGTAAGGCATAGCGTGAGGCCAACGCGCGGAGGCTAGCGTAGCCTACTTTAGTGGGTGGAGCGCACGCAAGTGTCAACAGTGACAAGGCCGTTAGGCCGTGGGAACGTATGAATGGAGTACCCGAGTGGGGGTTGCTGGTGGGTTTATTTGCTAACTAACTTATATAACTCATCACAATAAATGATTAGTTCATTGTTAATTCTAGTCATTTCCTCTGTTAGTTCATCGAAATAAGGATATTTTTTTTGTATTTCTTGCGGTGATAAATCGGGGTAATTTACTTCAACAACTCCATACCACCGCCTGAATTTTGCTTGCCATTCTGTTAGATGTGGCCTCATGCCAACATTGAGAACTTCGATAGATAAGTTTATAATTTTTTTCGTGTGTGAACGATGGACTTTATCTGAGGGGATATCTTTTAGAAGCTCCCGGGTGATTTGAAAAAAATCATACCATGAATTGTAGATTTCAATAATAACATCGTTTTCAAAATCTATTTTCTGCCCTATTTTCCTAGTTTTTAATTCAAGCCAAATCTTGTATGCGATATTCTTGTCAATGGGGTCGTTTTTCAGGGTGATTTTTCCTGAACCAAGGCCGATATGGACTTTATCAATAACAACGTCGCTCAAAAATTTATGCTTGATGTACAAATAAGATGCTATTACGAAAACCATAATTAGAAGGATGATCAGCAGGGAAGAAAGGTCTAAAAAAATAGATAAATTCCAAGTATTATCAATTTTCAATTCGAATACTGATTTCATTACGGGAGGTTTCTTGTCATTTGAATACGGGAGTTATCTATTTTATCTTTCAAAACAGCTTTGTTTTCGAATGCTGTGTTTACAATCGAACTGAAATTATTAATAAAATAATCCCATTTATAAAATATTGCATAACCAGTTTTCCCGTTGTCTGCAAATCGAGCGGGCATGTCATCCCAATACCACCTATTTTCGCCGGATTGCGCCAGTTCCGGTAACATTACGCCAATCAATGAAGAGACGCCTCCAACTTTTGCCATTAAACCCGCAGAAATTTCCCAGTCGACATGCTTTCGTTTTCTTGTGTTAGGTCCTATTAATACAATGACAACCGAGGTGTCGGATATATTATCTTGCTGAATCAACCTCTTAATATAATTTGTACTATTATCTGTGTCAATGTCACCCATACCAACAGACTTATTAATTATTTGGTCTTGGAAGTTAGTTTCGATATATTCTTTATACCATTGGTCTTCAGCATGGTAATAACTAATAAACACTTTTCGTTTGATTGCAGCCATTATTTATTCCTATTACCTACTTGGTTTGTACACGTTATGTACTCATAGCTGAAAAAGGGCATGACTACAAGTTAAAATTGTAATTACACACCCCACTACTGCCAACACTCTGGAAGTCTCATTTATACGTTCCTGCGGCCTGTCGGCCTTGTCACTGTTGGCACTTGCGTGCGCAGCCACTTGCTTTGCAAGTGTCAGCTAGCCTCCGCGCGGTGGCCTCAGAGTTTGCCTTGCGGCTTCTGGGCGCACTCGCCGAATCGCAGGGGTTCTTGGGGGCATGCGAAATGTTGTGGTGTGTTGGGTCTCAAACCCCGTGGCGTTTGAACACTGCTTCTACTGGCACGGCATATTCTGGGCCGCACAGCAATATGTGTATCAAATGCGGGTAGATGTTATATATGTCTTTGCGCAGGTCAAAAAAGCCATCTTCAATTTGGTGATGTTGTTGATATTCATTAAAAAAATCATCACCCAAACTATTGTGCATGGTCACATAAGCCAGTTCAATTTCAGGGTTGGCATAATATAGTGCTGGGTCGATAAAGGCGTTTAATGCGCTGCCATCGGTCAATATATTGCCATACCATAAATCGCCATGAATCAATGTCGGCTTATGGTTATCGAGCAATAATTCATCTAGCCTATCGGAAATTTTATCTATTTGGTGTCTAAATTCGCTGCTCACTAGTTTTTGCTGATAACAAAGGTCGGCAAAATATATAAGTCTTTGGTCTCTAAAAAACTCAATCCAATTGGTGTTAAATCGGTTGGGTTGCAATAACGAGCCGATTAATGTGTCATATTCAAAGCCAAATTTTTGAGCTTTTACATCGTGCAATTGGGCAATTTTTCGGGCTATCTTTGCCTCGGCCTCTTGGTGGTGCCCCAGCGCCACATTGTCTATATAATCCATCAAATATAGTGCATCACTCACATATATGGCTTGGGGAGTGGGTAAAAAATTGAATTCATTCAATTGCTTAAGCATTTTAAATTCGATTTCAAAATGGTCGCGCAATTTGGGGTGGCCGTGTTTGGCCACTAGGGCAGCGCGGTGCTTAAACTCTAATTTATAAATAGATAGGTCGTAACTTTGGGCAATTTTCTCAGATTTTACTGGCATTTCGCCGATAATTTCGGCCACTTTGTGTAACTCATCTAGCATATTCATCTATTTCATCAAATATTATCATAGGTCAGGCATGTTGACTTACATCAATTTCATTGTAGGATAACGCTATTTGGAAGTGATGTCATGGAATATTCTAGCTTGATATTTGGTTATGCCTTTTATGTTTTGGCAACGGTCGGCACGCCGGGGCCTAACAATATTATGTTGGCATCATCTGGGGCAAATTTTGGCTTTAAACGCTCCATTCCGCACGCTTTAGGGGTTAATTTGGGTTTTGTGTTTATGTTGGTTATGGTGGGCTTAGGCCTCGGCCAAATATTCGTCACCTATCCGATTATTCACGATATTATGCGCTTTGTCGGCGCGGCATTTTTGCTTTATTTGGCGTTTAAAATTGCCACCTCCAAAAGCAAAAGCGCCACCGGAAAATCGACAAGTTCGCCACTTACATTTATACAAGCCGCAGCATTTCAATGGGTTAACCCCAAAGCGTGGGTTATGATAATCGGTGCCATCGCCACTTTTATCTCCATTGGTGGCGATAAGTTTACCGAATTAGGAATTATGGTGCTGGTGAATTTTTGTGTTGGCTTGCCGCTTATTTTTGCCTGGTGCTTGTTTGGGCGGGAAATTGGTCGGTTTTTAAAATCCGAACGGGCTTTTCTCATATTCAATTATATTATGGCCAGCTTATTGGCGATTTCTGTACTCACATTATTTTGGTAAATATTATGCAAATTGTTTTTGAAACCAACCCTAATGAAAATGATGTAAAAACCGTGTTTAATGGGCTTGTCGAGTTTAATAAGCCCGTGTTTAATGACGATAATTTAACCCATATTGCCTGTTTTTGCCGCGATGATGAGGGCAAGATTAGAGGCGGTGCCACTGGGCTAACGGTTGGCAATATTGCGATGATTAGATATCTATGGATTGCAGATGAATTGCGCGGGCAAGGCATAGGCGGGCAAATATTTGAAACACTAGAAGCTGAGTTTAAACAACGCGGTATAACCGAAATTCACTTGGATACTTACAGTTTTCAAGCGCCAGAATTTTATAAAAAACTAGGTTTTGAAGAGGTGGCGCGCTATGTCGCGATGAAAGATAAAAATATTGACAAAATATTCCTCATCAAACAATTGTGATGGTCGCCACTTTAGCGGCTAATTTTGCAGGGTGAATAACATAGTGCGCTCGGTTTTAGACAGCAGAGCTAAAGAGTTTAGAGCGTTAAACTTTTTTTCGACAATGATGCGCGGATTGCTAGCTGTTTGGCCAATATCTTGATCGCCTAAATCAAAACCACTAGCTTCATCAGCATCGGTGTTTTTCATCAAACTGCCGAGGTTTGAAAGCTTTTGGGTTTGTGCTGATAATTGCGTATTTGGCTGCGGTTGGATGTCTTTTTCGATGTTTTTAGGGGTCGAAATTTGCCTTGTATTGGCAATTATTTTGAGTTTGCTATTTTTAACTTCTAATTTGTCATCGCCAAACGCTTCATCAAACGCTTGCGCTGGTTCTGAGGTTGTTTCGGCTTGTTGCTCGTGGAAAGTGTGTTCAATTTTGAACATTTTTTTAATCCGACCAGCTGGGCCCAAATTAGGAGTTTCGGTGATATTTGGTTTGGTTTTTGGCTTGTTTTTGACCGTTTCTAGCTCATTTTTGATGGTTTTTAGGGCATTTTTAACGGTTTTTAGCTCATTTTGTGCGGTTATTAGCTGTTTTTCGGCATTGTTTTGCAGCGTTTCAGTGGGTTTTGGGGTGAATTTTTCAAATTCTGGTGCGGCATTATGCGCCAAATTTTCAAGCTCGCTGATAAATTTTATGCCATCGGAAAGTTGAAGATTTAGATTGCCCTGCAAACTTTCTAATTTGCCAAGTTCTGAGGCGATATAGGCTAGTTTTTTAACCAATTTCTTATCGACATTTTGCGCATCCAAATCGCCAACAATGTCGAGCAAACCGGTTTTTTGCTTTTGCAAGCTAAGGCTAGATTGTTGGGTGGCAAAACTAAGGATTGTTTGGATTTTAGCAAACGGCAGGGAAGCTTTTATGCCTGCCCACTGCAAAGATAGCCATGATTTTTGTTTAAACTGTTCGAATAACTGGCCAAAGTGGGTCGATTGTTGAACCGACTCAAAATCTGTTTTAGGCAAAATTGGCGAGGTTTTTGGTGCGGCAACGGGTGCATCAGCAACTGATTCTAATTTTTGAGTTTTTGCTGATAATTTCAGCTCAATTTTGGCCTCGACTTTAGCCAATGCAGCAATGATAAGTTGACTTTCGACCACTTTATTCCGGCGCGCGTATTCGGCCATAAACCAGCGGCCACGTTTGGTTTCAAGCACGGCCATATGAATTTTATCATAGTCATCCGCATATTCTGGTTTAATATTTGGTTGATTTTGTCGCGCTGAATAGGCATGGTCAGATTTAGGATTCTGAGCATTCTGTATAACAGCTTTATTTTTAAGATTATCACTCATACTGCTATTTAAAACCGATTATTTGCGCTAACTTGTGGTTACTTTGCAATAGTTTGGCAGATTCGTACATATATTAGAAGCGTTTATTTGATTTGGCTAGTTTGCTCACTGCCACCGAAATTTCTGAGGTTATATGAAAATTAGTCACGGTCAGGCATTTTCGAACAAAATGTCGGTATCATTTGCCAGTTTGTTCTGGGGTTTTGCCGCTTATGCGGTGTTTTTTGCGCCCTGGTTAAAGGGGCGGGGCTTTGACTCCGAAGAAGTGGCGTTTATACTGGCGATCGCATTGGTGGTCAGAAGCATTTTTGGGCCGATCGGGGCGTTGCTTGCCGATGGGTTCAAATATAAAAAAACCCCGCTCGTGTTGATGAATCTACTCACTAGCTTGTCTGCTGTGGCGCTTTATTTTGTCGATAATTATGTCAGTATTTTCATTGTGGTTATGTTTTATTCCATCGCCACGGCGGCGGTCGTGCCGATTTTGGAAGGCTTGGCGATAAAAGGTGCTGACAAATTTGGCTTTGATTTTGGCCGGACGCGTTTGTGGGGTAGCGTGGCGTTTATCATTTCATCCTATGCCTGCGGCAAGGCGATTGACGCTTTTGGATTAGATGCCTTTATCACTTGGCTGTTAATGGGCGCCGTTGCCTCGACCATTGCCAGTTTTATACTGCCTGTTTTGCCGGCTAATGACCAAGAAGATGGCGAAAACTCTGAGCAAGCAAAGCCGCCAAAATTTGACTTAACTGGTGCAATGATGATGATAAAACACCCTATTTTCATCACCATTTTGGTTACGGTGTCATTTGTGCATGCCTCGCACGCGGTTTTTTATGGCTTTTCGGCCATTCATTGGGCGAGTTTGGGATATTCGAGTGAGTTGATCGGCATATTGTGGGCGATCGGGGTATTTGCCGAAGTGCTGTTATTTATCTATTCGGGGCGGATTACAAGTATATTTGGCCCGAGAAGGATGCTGATGTTGGCGGCGGCTGCGGCTATTCTGCGCTGGGTTATATTGGCGTTCGACCCTATATTGCCGTTGGTTTTCTTTGCCCAAACGTTGCATGGTTTAACTTTTGGTGCAGTATATTTAGGCTCATTAAACCTAATTTCTAGAAGTGTGCCGGATAATTTAATATCCACAGCTATGGCTATAAACCTTAGTTTAAACACCGGGGTATTTATGTCGGTGGCTTTGGTTATTAGTGGCTGGCTATATGCCGATTATGCAAATTTAACCTATTGGTTTGGGGCGTTATTGGGCTTTATCGCCTTGATAATGGCTTTAGGGCTTAAATTCATTTGGAATGGTGAGGCGCTAAACTTTTCGCAAAAACAAAAACAGAAATCGACAAATTAGTTATTAACCTAGTTATATTGGCACGAATAATTATATATGTTATATAATTGCCATATTTACCCTTTAATCCAAGGCCTTATGAAAAGCGATTTATACAGTATTATAGTTGAAAACAACCGCATAAACATCGCTTTATTTGGCCGCTGGACTTTGGCTCATATTGGCGCAATTGAGCGGCAATTGTTTAAAGATTACAAGCTTGCGCTTGGCCGCAAGCCATACAAATTAAATGTTATTATATCTGGCAGAGGCATAGATATTGTCGATACATCTGCCGTATTGATGATTAAAAAAATGCAGATTTTTGCCACGGATATGGATGTTGAACTTGCCGATATGCCGGATGAGTTTAACAGCTTGAGCTTAAAGCTGGCTGATTTTGACATCACACAAAAGCACCCAAAACAATCTAAAATTCGCGGCCCGTTGGATATGTTAGAGGCTTTTGGCAAAGCCTGTTTGCGATCTTACCGGGCTTTTGCCGAAACACCGCAATTGCTTGGCTTGTTTTTGATGGCCATTTTGCATACCCTTCGCAAACCATTTGAATTTCGTTTCACCTCGATGGTTTATCACATCCAATATATGACCATTCCGGCGATTGCCATCGTTTTTGCGGTGAGTTTTATGGTTGGTGCGGTGCTGACCGAGCAAGTGGCTTGGCGGCTGTCTATTTTTGGTGCAGAGGAATATGTGGTTGGGTTTATCGGCATGGTGACGACCCGCGAAACCAGTATATTGCTAACCGGAATGCTGATTGCCGGGCGTAGCTCATCATCGATAACCGCTGAAATTGGCTCTATGCGGATGAATGAAGAAATTGATGCCATGAAAGTGATTGGCCTTGATGTGATGCGGTTTTTGGTGATGCCGCGGGTTATGGCGATGCTGATCGCTTTCCCGATATTGACGGTGATTGGTATTTTTGCTGGCTATGCGGGCAGCGCATTTTTACTTTATGTAAGATATGACATTGGCCTAAGCGTATTTATAGACGGTATATATGATGGGGTGACGATATATGACATCGGCACGGCCTTGGTCAAAACACCATTTATGGCTGTTATGCTGGTTTTGGTGGCATGTAATGAAGGCATGAAGGTGCAATCTAACGCCGCATCTCTGGGTTATCATACCACGGTATCGGTGGTTAAGGGCCTGTTTCTGGTGATTATTATCGATGCCATTATTGCCATATATTTCACTCAAGTTAATTTGTTGGGGAGCTAGATTATGACTGATATCCCCGCTAACCAAGCGATTATTGTGGTTGAGAATTTGCGCAGCCAATTTGGCACAAATTTGGTGCATGACGATTTAAATCTGACCATAGAAAAAGGCGTCATCACTGGAATTGTTGGCGGTTCTGGTACGGGTAAATCTGTGTTATTGCGCACCATGACCGGGCTTAAAAAACCCGAGGCGGGTAGTGTCAAAATATTGGGCGTAAACCCATTTTCCGAAACCAAGGGCGGCCTAGGTTTGGCGCGCAAATGGGGGGTTTTGTTTCAAGATGGGGCTTTGTTCTCATCTCTATCGGTATTGGACAATATAAGGTTGCCAATGAAAGAGCAGTTGGGCATACATGGCCAATTTGCACAAGAACTGGCATATATGAAATTGTTTTTGGTCGGGCTTGATTGGACGGTTGGGCAGTTAATGCCTTCTGAATTATCGGGCGGTATGCGCAAACGTGTGGCGTTGGCGCGGGCGTTGGCGCTAGACCCTGAAATATTATTTTTAGATGAACCAACATCTGGTTTAGACCCGATAGGCGCAGAAAAATTTGACGAATTGCTACTTGAACTTACCCATGCGCTGGGCATTAGCGTGGTGATGATTACCCATGATTTGGACAGTATTTTCAAAATCTGTGGCAATGTGGCGGTGTTGGCGGATGGTAAAGTTATTGTAGACGGTAAATTAGATAAAATTTTAAAATTTGACCACCCATGGGTACAAGAGTATTTTGGTGGCGCAAGAGGGCGGCAAGTGCAAGCCCAACAGCAAAATAAGTAAAGGAATTGTGACCATATGGAAACGAGAGCACATCATATTTTTATTGGGTTATTTGTTCTGATTATGATTGGGGTATTGGCCAGTTCGGTGTTTTGGCTCGGCAGGTTTGAGGACCGCGTGAGTTATAACCGTTATAATATTGACTTTGAAGAAGCGGTCAGCGGGCTAAGTGACACCGCCAACGTGGTGATTAGCGGCATCACTGTCGGGCGGGTGGAGAAAATTGGTTTGCACCCGAATGATATATCTAGGGTGAGGGTGGTTATTGCGGTTGATGAACGTATCCCGGTGCGGGTATCGACTATAGCCAGCCTTGCGCTACAAGGGGTTAGCGGGTTTGGCATCGAAATGACCACATCTGACGACAAAGCAGCTTTGCTTGAACCCACGGAAGATGAAGACCTACCGACCATTAAAGTGAAGCGCAGTCAAGTGAGCCAAATGTTAGAAACTGTTCCCAATATTTTGCAAAATGTGAATATATTGATTGCCCGATTTGACGATCTGATCACCCAAAACAACGAAACTGTCGGCAAATCTTTAGAAGCGGTGGAAGAAGGTTTGAGATTTTTGAACGACCGTACCAGCGACATAGACGCTATATTAAAAGACGTGCGTAAAATTACTTCTAATTCGGTAAAGGTATCGCAAGATGTGGCGGAAATTACCAGCGATGTGACCACCATTACCAGCGATATCAGCCAGAAAATTGAACCAATTATTGCTGAAATGGGGGCGACGATTACGAAATATAAAGATCTGGCCACGAGTTTGGAAAAAATTATAGACACTGAAGGCGCTGGCACTGCCGCGGCCGTGCGTAATACTTTAGAAAATATCTCTAAAGCTTCTGAAAGTTTTGCCAATGCCAGCGTTAAGTTTGAAACCATGGTGACCGCCGCAGAGCCAAGCATAAACCGCTTTACCAGCAAAGGCTTAAAAGACGCTGAATTATTGCTGAAAGAGGCCAAAGACACTTTAAGTGCCATAAAACGTATGGTAAGACAGATGGAATCCAACCCGCAAAGGTTTATATTTGGCGACAAGACCACGCCTAAATATAATTCGAATTAATTACTTGCTGGCTTGGATGCTGAGTATAGTTAATAAATTTAACTTATGCTTGCCATTATCGGTTTGCAGCCCTTGATATTTGTGATATATTATGGATGAGTTATGAGTAGGCGGCACATGATTGTTAAGTTTTCTAAGAAATTGTCTATAATATTTATGGCGGCTGTGTTGTCGTTATTGAGCGGTTGTGCATCGCTGATGGATGGATTGACGCCTGTTGAATCGTCTCAAATATTTGATTTATTGCCGCTTAAATCTGGTTCGGTAACTGGTAAATCAGTTAATTTCAGCCTGTCGATTAGCGAGCCAAAAGCCGCTAAAATACTTTCCACCGATATGGTTTTGGTGCGCCCATCGCCGGTGGTTGTGCAATATTACGAAAATATATTATGGTCCGATAACATTGCGCGTTTGGTCCACAGGCGGATGATACAAGCCTTTGAAGATAGCCAACGGGTGAAATCGGTCGGCGCGAGAGCCGATGGGTTTGATACCCAATATGATTTGGTGATGGAAATAAGAGATTTTCACATAGAACCCAGCCTGCGCACTGACCCCGATAATTTAAAACCATTGCGGGTGAATGTATCGCTATATGTGAAATTGGTGGATGAGAAAACCGCTCAGGTCGTGAAATCGACCCGAATTTCGCGGCGTGAAGAGATATATGTGGAATCCGCACACGAGATTGCACTGGCATTTAACAAGGCATTTGGAAAAATTGCCGTGTCTGTGGTGCATTGGACTTTGAAATAAAATTTCATAGAACAAAAAAAAGATGGCCAAATTGACCATCTTTTTTTGATTATATCGTCTAAATTATTTGTTATCTAGCACGCCCAATTTGGCCTGCAAATCTTTACTTGCTGTGGTGTATTGGAAGATAACTTTACGCTCTGGATAGGCATATCTAACTGCAGATTGCGCCATAAGCGCGGCTTCATGGAAGCCTGACAATATGAGCTTTAGCTTGCCGGGATAAGAATTGATATCACCAATTGAATAAATGCCTTCGACACTGGATTGGAATTTTTCGGTGTCAACTGGGATGAGATTGCGCTCGAGGTTTAAACCCCAATCGGCAATGGGGCCAAGCTTCATGGTTAGTCCAAAAAATGGTAACAAGGCGTTGCAATCGATGGTTTCGAACTCAGCCTTATTTTTAATCACCACTTGTGACAAGCCATTTTCGCCGATTAACTCTGACACTTGACCAAGTTTAAAGGTAATTTTACCCGCTTCGGACAACGCCCGCATTTTATTGACGCTATCGGGCGCCGCGCGGAAACCATCGCGGCGATGAATGAGGGTGACCGATTTTGCAATTGGTTCTAAATTAACCGTCCAATCCAATGCGCTATCGCCACCGCCGACAATGACCAAATCTTTGCCGCGATAAACTTCCATTTCGCGCACAGAATAGGCAACGCCTTTGCCTTCATAAATTTCGATGTTAGGAATGTTGGGTTTTTTGGGCATGAAAGAGCCGCCGCCAGCGGCAATGACCACAACTTTACAATGGAAGATATCATCGGCATCGGTTTTGACGATAAATGTGCCGTCGGCTTGTTTTTCTAATGATGAAACCATGCGGCTGAAATGATATTCTGGTTCAAATGGCGCGGCTTGTTCTAACAGGCCTTTGGTGAGGCCATCACCCGAAATTATTGGAAAGCCAGGTATGTCATAAATTGGTTTTTGCGGATAAAGCTCGGCACATTGGCCGCCCGGTTTGTCTAAAATATCGATAAGGTGGCATTTCATGTCGATGAGGCCTAACTCAAACACGGCAAATAAGCCAACGGGGCCGGCGCCAACAATGACAACATCGGTTTCAATGATGTTATTTGACATATAACTATCCTTCATTTGGGCGGTGTGAGCCGCCACGCAATTCTGGCAATATAATTGCCAATTTCAAACCCCAGACTTCAATATTGTCTTGTGGGTATAATAATTTTTATTCCATCTAACGCATCATCGACTTTAATTTGGCAGCTTAAACGGCTTTGCCAAGTCACCTCTGGTGCGAATTCCAACATGTCTTGTTCAAACTCATCCGATTGGGGAATTTTATCAAACCAGTTTTCATCGACATATACGTGGCAGGTTGCGCAGGTGCAGCTGCCACCGCATTCTCCAAAAATTCCATCTATATTATTGTCTAAAGCCGCATCTTTTACATTTGTGCCGCTTTTGACCGTAACCGGAATTAACTCATCATTGTCACTGATAAAATTTATAATGGGCATAGCTTACATGCAGACTTTTATATTTTATTTGGCCATAATTGATTTCGCTCAATTATATAAGGCAAAAAAAATGGCAAGACAATCATAATTAGGTCGTAAATAGAAGATTTATGCCTAAAAGACAAGATAAAAACGAATTTTGTTGTAAATTAAACGTTATCACAGTTATTTAGTGTGAAATATATGGCGACGGGTCACAAAAAAAGGGCTCAAAAGGGCCCTGTTCTTAAATTTCATGTTGATCTAGATTTTAAGCGTATTTTAGTTTCACAAAACCGGCGACTTCTTCTACCGCAAAACCGATGGCATGTACGGCGCTCACCCGGTCGGTATATAAAGCGTCACCCATAAGCAGCTCGGCCACTTGGGTTTCGGCAGCTATGCGCCACGCGCCAACGCCGCGGGCTGAACCTTTTAGGGCATGGGTGGCTTGTTTCCAGCCTTCGGGGTCTTCTAATGAGGTTTTTAGCGAGGATACATAATCGACACATTGATCGCAAAATAACTGAAGGATTTCTTGTTCAAGTTCGAAATTACCCATAGTGTAACGACCCAAATGCTCCAGATCTACGGCGTCCTCGCAATGGGCATTTACATATTCGTCAATGGGGGAGACGCTTTTATTGTTATATTCTAAATCTCTAGATGATTGATTGGCAAACATGGGAACTCCTAAGCAAAACAATAGTGCAATTGGTTAGAACTGCTTCTTTACCCCATAACATCAAAAACAACATAACAAGTTATTAACGTGGGGCCACTGTGCAAGGTTGATGGAGTCTATCATTAACAATTTACTGTAATTATTGTTTCGGGTTTTGATATATGTGCCAAATAGAAACAATTTTATGTATATTTTACAAAAATTATTAAAATTTGTTAATTAATTACCAGCGGATAGTTATTAACCTGTCATTAACCTTTTTCTTTGGCTTTATGGGCTAATTTGTTTATAAAAGAGGTTAATAGCCTTAATTATGTATATGTTGGCACATATATCCTGTGGTTTTTTAAGGAATTCTAGTTATGAGTGAAAAGTCAACCCATCGGCCGACGGCCAAACGGTCTCCGTTTGAATCCGGCAGGCCTGACCGTATAAAGGCAGCGCTCAACACCAGAGGCCACAAACCCAGCGGCAAGCTAATGCCAACTGGTGGCCAGCGGGTTCCGCCGGCAGGGGCCACAAAGAAAACCAACCCTTATACTGAAAATAAAAACCCCAATATTGGCTCTAAAGCCAATAGAGCCAAAAACTCGGCCATACAGGCCAACCAGCGTGCCCAAATTGGCGCAGGGACAAAACGCAATGCGTCCGACAATTTGTCTGAAATATTGACCCGGCAAAAACCGGATGGTCGGCAGCGCAAAACTAACCAAAAACCGGTTAATAATTTAACCGGATCGGCAAATGATGACATTGCTCACGCTGCGCAATTGCTCGAAGAAATTAAAAGCGATTCCAACAAACGGCCTATTTTTGCCGCTTTGGGCTTTACGGTTTTATGGCTGATTTTGTGTGTTGCAGTGGCTTTAAGCCTGTTCAATAGTGGTTTGGTCGAGGTGGATGCGGTTTCATTGACATCATTACCGGTTATACTGTCGTTTGCTGCGGTTTTGATTATTCCCTGTATTTTAAGTTGGGGTGTGGCGGTGTTTTTATGGCGCGCGCGCGAGTTGCACCAAATTTCACTATCATTGGCTTATACCGCTTTGCATTTAACCCAGCCAGAGGATATGGCCGGCGAGTCTATCGCCACTATTGGCCAAGCCGTGCGGCGCGAAGTGGCGGCGATGGGCGATGGCATAGAGCGGGCAATTGGCCGTGCCACCACGCTTGAAAGCAAATTTCGCAACGAAGTTGGCAATATTCAGGGCTTTTATAAAAATTACGAACATATTTTTCATAAGATTATATCTGAGCTTGAAAAAGAGCGTGATCTAATGTCTGCCACCGGCGACAATTTAGAAGCCAGATTGCCGAAAATATTGGATAGTTTGAAAGAAAGCAGCTTTGACTTTTCGAAAATTGTACAATCGGCAGACGAAAGATTTACCGCCTTGGCGGCTACGGCAGATGACCGTTTGACCACGCTGGGCGTGTCTATTGAAGACAAAAGCAAACAGCTTAAACTTGGGTTTGAGCGCACGGTTGAAGATGTTGTGCATATGGGCCGGATTATTGATGGTGGCACGAGAAATTTAAGCGAAGTGACCGATAAATTAAACGGCGTTGGCAATTCGACGGTTGGCAAATTAGAAAAAATTAGCGGCAATTTTAAACGCCAATCGGCTGATTTGGGCTTTGCAACACAGGCGATTTTGAAAGCCAATGAAGAAATAAACACCTCGCTTAAAAGCCGGCATGAGAACCTATCGGGCAGTGCAGAGCAATTGTTACAAAATGCCGAACAAATTAACTCTCTGCTTTCATCCTTTGCTTCGGTGATTGATAAATCATTCTTAAATGCTGAAGACCGCAGCCAAAATATGCAAGCTATGTTGCGTGATGCGGCGCAAGATTCGGCAGATATATTGCAACAAGAAATGAGCAATATTAGAAAAGCCACATCTAGCGAAACCCAAAAACTAATACAGTTATTGCGTGAAAGCAGCTTTACCGCCACCACGGCCTTGCGTGATGACATACAAGCCATCATTGGTGGTTCACAAGTTGAAGTGCGAGACGCTTTGGACTTATTGCTTAAAGAAACTCATTTGATGAGTGACAATTTAAAAGTTGAAGCGACCAATATAACCGAAGTTATGCAACGAGAAATGCAGCTGATTAAAGACAGCGCGGTGGACAATACCGAAGAGAGCCTGCAGAAAATTAAGGCCAGCCATGAAGTGGCAATTGCCGACATTATCGGCCGCATAGAACAAGCGGGCGATAAGCTGAGTAACACGGCTGAGAATTTGAACTTCATCACCAATCGGATGGATGGTGAGATGGAAAATACCCGTTTGAACCTGGTTGACCAAGTGGCAAAAATGCCAATAGAAGCCAAACAGGCGCTGCAGGAAATGCAGGGCTATATTGATGACCAAGTGGGCGCGCTGAGCGATTTGGCCAAGACAGTTGGTGGTTTTGGATCGCCCGTGACCTTACCCGAAAGCCCAGCAAAACGGCAAAATGTAAGCCGCACGGTTGAAGCTGCACCTATTGCAGCCAGCCCTCTAAGCCGAAGAGACGCGGCACCGACACGCCAAGCACCGCTATATGACGCTGAAACCCGGCCGCAAGCGACTAGGCCAGCCGCCGCACGCCCGCAAACAACCACGCGTGCCCGGCCTGCGCCATCACGCCAAGCGACCTCGCAGCCAGCACCATCGCGTCAAGCATCATCACGCCAAGTACAGCCGACAAGTGCAGTGGCAGCCAGACCATCTGCGACCGCAAAGCCGCAAAACAAATGGGAAATGCCTGATCTATTGTCGCGTGCCTCGAGTAATCAATCGTTACCCGAGCATTTGCAGCCACGCGGGCCCAGAACCACGCAAAGTGCCGCAACGCGGCAAAACCCGCCAAGCGAGCCACCCACCCATAGCAGACCGCCCGCACGCCGCGAAGCTCGAGGCCGCGCAGCGCCAAGCCAAACCCGACCACAACGGGCGCAAGCCAATGAAGAGTTGCACAGCATCGAGTCACTAAACGCCATATCGTTAGATTTAGCCAAAGCGTTAGACCATAATGCCCCTGACCAATTGTGGGCGCGTTATAGAAATGGCGAACGCAACGTATTTACCCGCCGTCTATATACTTTGCGCGGGCAAAAACTGTTTGATGAAGTGGGCCATAAATATAACAATGATTCGGGTTTTAGGCGCGATGTCGACCGCTATATTGCCGATTTTGAAGAATTATTGACTAAAATTTACGAGCAAGACCGCGATAGCATGTTGATTGATACTTATCTTTCGAGTGAAACCGGCAAGATATATTTGATGTTGGCACATGCCTCTGGAAGGTTAGATTAGGAGCCAATCATTTTAACTGATGCCATAAAAAACCTTATTTCTGGTGAGCAACAATTTGTTTGCTATTATGGCGTTGAAGTTGATTTGATTTTTAACCAAGGCATTGATCTGCCAGATTTTGCCTCTTTTCCGTTACTTGAGACCCCACAAGGTTTAGGGTTAATTGACGGTTATTATCGGCAGTTAATAGAGTTGGGCAAAACTAAAAACATCGGGGTTATATTGGATGGCGTTACCTGGATGGCCAATAGAGACCGAGCCAAAAACCTAGGCTATACGCCTGATGATTTGCAAAAAATTAATGCTCATGCCATAGAAGTGATGCGCCAGGCGCGCGATGATTACGGTGATGTGCCGACCATTATAAGCGGCAATATTGGGCCTAGAACCGATGCCTATTTAGCTGTAGAGCAGATGTCTATCGAGCAATCACAACATTATCATGCTGAGCAAATTGGCTTTATGGCCACATCCAAAGCCGACATCATCACCGCTTGCACACTAGCTTATGTGAATGAAGCCATTGGTTTGGCACTGGCCGCCAAAGCCGTGGATATGCCGATTGTAATTTCATTCACACTGGAGATTGATGGCAAATTGCCATCTGGCATGGCGCTTCAAGATGCCATCGAACAAGTTGAGGCGGCAACAGCCAGCTACCCGTTATATTATATGATTAATTGCGCCCACCCCGAACATTTTGCCGATATTTTAGACGGTGGGCCATGGATGTCTAAACTTAGGGGCTTAGTTGTCAACGCCTCTAAATGCAGCCATGCGGAACTAGATAAAGCCACCACATTAGATGATGGCAATCCGGTTGAACTTGGGGCTAGCCTACAAAGTTTAAGCCTAGCGCACAAAAATATTACGGTTTTGGGCGGCTGCTGCGGCACAGATATGCGCCATTTAAGCGTCATGTTTAAATGACGGGGGTGAAGCCAACAGGCATATAACTTGTGCTGAAGCTTGACATGAATTGCTGAAATCGACTGATTTATTGCCGATAGACATGCATACGCCGTTATGGCTGTGGAGCCGAGCAGCGTTTAAGCCTGTTTTACTTTAGGCTGTTTGCTCCAGATAAATTCTTGACCCATGGCCGGATTTTTGGGTATGAAACGCGCCAAGACCAACGAGATAGCTGCAAAAGCCGCGCCGATAAAGAATACATATGACGCGCCATAAGTGACCCAAATGATGCCATAAACCGCCGGCAGGCCAATGGCCGCAATGTGGTTGATGGAAAACGCCACACCGGCGGTGGGTGCGAAATCTTTAGGGTCGGCGATTTTTTGAAAATAGGTTTTTTGGGCGATGGCCATCGAGAAAAACGCATGATCGGCAATGAATAAAAACACCCCAACCCATCTATTATCGACAAAACCGTAGCCCATAAAAATAACCACCAAGCCGACATATTCGATGGTCAGTACTAGCCGTTCGCCCATAGTGCCAATAAGTTGGCCAATTTTAGGCGCGAGATAAATGTTAAATACACCGTTAAAAAAATATAACGCGGCGATTTCGGTTACGCTAAAGCCAAATTTTTCGACCATTAAAAAGCCCGCAAACACCACAAATATTTGTCGCCTAGCGCCGCCCATAAAAGTGAGGGCATAATACAACCAATAGCGTTTGCGCAAAAACAATTTTTTATTCTGCTCATGCGGCACTTCGATGCGCGGGAAGACTTTATAAATATAAAGCCCCATGAGAATTGTGATGCTGCCTGCAAGTAAGAATGAATTTTTGTAGCCAATGTTTAACTGGCCATAAAATACGAATATAAACAGATAGGCAATGAGGCCAGCAAATGACGACACGGCGATAAGTTTGCCCAAATTTTTAGGCGCTTCATCTTTGCTAAATATTTGCAAAGACAGCGACTGGTTCATGGTTTCGTAATAATGAAAGCCAATGGACATGATAACAGTTGTGATGTACAGGCCGACAATTGAGGGGAAATAACCGGTGATGGCAACGCCAAACCCCATGATAATGATGGATAATACGGCCAATGATTGTTCGCGTAGAAAATACAGCATCAAGATGGCGGTGAAAGCCAAAAAGCCAGGTACTTCTCGCAAAGCCTGCAGTATGCCCATTTCTGCGCCGCTAAAATCGACAACATCTACAGCGAAGTTATTAAGCAATGAGCGCCATGTTGAAAATGAAAAATGTATCGCGATTGACATAATGGCTAACATTGCCAACGGCGATTTGGTCGAAAAATCGATGCTAAAGATTTTTTTGAAATAATTCATAGAGGCTCCACAGTTTATGCAGCCGTTATAAGGGTCTGTTGCGCGAATGTCTTGTCAAATTTATTGATCTTTTGGCAATAAATTTAATGTGCCAATGGCGTTGGCGGCATAATTGGCTTCATCCATTACCATGGGTAAATAGTCGCCGGCTGCCCATATTTCGGAATAATCGGCATAATAGGCCGAGAATATATTGCCAGACTGGCCAGAAGAGTGAATGTAGCGAGAATTTTCTAAATCGGCCAAGTCGAACAGATGGCGCAAGCTTGGGCCATGGGTGTTGCGGAATATTTGGTTAAGATCGGTGCTATTGCTGGTGCCATAAGTGCCGACATTGATGGTCATCTTGCCGCCGCCGGCGGGTGTGACAATGTTAAACAGGCTATTTAGGCCGGCAACTTTGTCGAATATACGGTGAGCACCCACGGCCTTGTGAACATCGCCCCAATGCCAATCGGCCATATCGCTGCCCAAGGCATCGCTTAATTGGCTGACGGTTGTGGCCAAAGCATCGGCGGCTAATTGCGCACAAGTGGCGGCGTTGGCAATGTTAGCAGATTTGTCATTTACATCGCCGCACCATTGGCTGGTGGCATTGTTATCGGCAAATATATTTTCTAAAAATTGATGGTTGCGTTTCGCCGCGCTATTAAACTCGGGCGCTAAAATGGCCAGTTGGATGTTTCTGATCCACAAGGTTATAATCAGCATTTCGGCGCTGTCTGCTGTGCCATTGCCATCCCATTGTTTGAGCAATTCATAGGCTTGATAACTTGGTTGGTCTAGCTTGTTGGCAGCGTTTATGGCGGTGTCGAGCAGTGGGCGCATGTTTTGCAGAAATAGCGAATATTGATCGAGCTGGATGGCTTGTAGGCTATCCAATGTGTGGGGTGGTTTGTTGGTTAGCAAATCGGTGATGCGGTCATAACGGTAAGGCAATGTCCATTTGCTGGCGATGTAATGTTTATAATCATCATCTATAATTTTATGGTTTGCGGTGGCGATGATGCCATTTGCCGGGTTGAATTTGCGCGGCAATTCATCGAATGGGATGTAGCCCTGCCAGTCATATTTAGCCACCCAACCGGGTGATGGATATTGGCCATATAACTCGTTATTGGGGTGGCGAATGGGCACAGCGCCGGGCGCAATCATGCCGATATTGCCAGTGATGTCGGCATATACGATGCTTTGTTCGGGGGCTTTGAAGTTGCGGGTTGCGGCAAGGAATTCTGGCCAATTTTGGGCTGTGGCGAGGCCAGCGGCGGCGTCTAAAGTGGTTGAGTCATTATCCAATGCAGTCCATCGCATGGCCAATACATGATTGTCGCCTAGCAGTTTGGCGACATCGTCGAGCCTATCGGATATAACTGGGCCATGGCGGGTGCTGCGGACAGTGAATTTATAATCATCGCCGCCTTTGACTTTAATAACCTCGTCGCGCGCGATGAAAGCCGCCTCGCCAGTGGGGGTTTTATAAAACCCAGCTTTGGTGATTTTTTCTACATATAAATCTTGTGCATCTGGGTCGGTATTGGTGAACCCCCAAGCGATTTTGTCGTTACGGCCGAGTATGATAAATGGCACGCCGGGCATGGTCGAGCCAATGGCGTTTAACTTGCCATCGGCGGTTTGCAGATGGGCGTGATACCATAAGGCAGGGGCGGTTAACGCCAAATGCGGGTCGTTGGCTAATAATGGCTTGCCAGATTGGCTTAATGCGCCAGATATAACCCAATTGTTAGAACCGATGCCTTGAATGGTTTGATTGTCGATGATGTTGGAAATTTTTATTTGGCTGTTTAGCGCCGATAATGTTGGGTTTGAAGCGGCGTTTAATTTGAAACCATATAATATTTCCGGGTCTGGCGATATAAACGGCGCATCACCGGGGTAGGGCGGGTGCAAATCGGCAATTTGTGCAGGGCTGAAATTGGCCGATAAAACCAGCCGGTTTAATTCTTTACGCCATGTGCTGTTTAAATCCCACGCCATGATTTTCATCCATGCGACGCTATGGATGGGTTGCCAAGGTTTGGGTTTTGGTAGCCGTAATATGGTGAATTCTATCGGCAGGACGTTGCCTTCAGCTAAATAAGCATTTATGCCGGCGCTATAGGCTTCGAGCTGGGTTTTGGTGCTGTCGCTAAGCAGGTGGTAGGAGGCTTTTGCGGCCTCGAACATGCCCAGCGTGCGCAAGAATTTATCGGTCTCTAAGCCGTTTTTACCGACCAATTCGGCCAGCCTGCCCATGGCGATGTGGCGGTGCAGCTGCATTTGCCATAGCCGATCTTGCGCATGAGCGTAGCCGATGGCGAAATAGGCATCGCGTGCATTTTGAGCTTTTATATGTGGTAGGGCAAACTCATCGCGGGTGATTGACACTGGATATTGCAGGCCAGCGAGCTTTATATTACCGCTATAGCTAGGTAGGCTGCTGGAAAAATAAAAATAGGCCATGGCTGCGGCGGCAAAAATAATGATGACAACAGAGCCAATTATATAGCCCAGATATTTGAGTATTTTTTTCATTTGTGCCCCGCCGCGTGAATGGATAAATTTAGTCTAGCTGCGAATTTTAAAATGTCGATATATATTGCTTATATAACCGACGCTATATGCGGCAATTTATGCCGACATTGGCATGCCCCGTGCCCAAAATTACCTAGTTTTCTAGTAGACGCTTTAGGTAAGCCATTGAAATATATAAATTTATATTTTGGCACATAATATGCATATTGGTAGATTGAATTATTGTCTTTAATTTGGGATTCTCATTTTAAAGTCGCGACATTGGCTCACTCAAACTTAAGGTTTGGTTGGGTGGTATGTCTATTAGATTTATCTTGTAAAGGGGATATAATGGGTATTTTTGGCGCTATGACAACCGCAGTGAGCGGCTTACGGGCACAATCATTTGCATTAGAGCATATATCAGACAATATTGCGAACTCACAAACCATTGGTTTTAAGCGCACCGAAACTTCGTTTATGGACGTTGTATCGGCATCCAACCCCCGACAGCAACAATCTGGCGCGGTGACGGCGTTTACCAGAGCCACAAACGCTGTGCAAGGTGACTTATTGGGTTCGGAAGTTGATACCAATTTGGCGATTAATGGCGATGGATATTTTGTAATTTCAGAACGTTCGGGCGTGTCTGATGGCTTGCCAGTTTTTAACAGCGTGAACAGATTTACCCGCCGGGGTGACTTTAATTTGGATAAAGACGGCTACTTAGTCAATGGCGCGAACTATTATTTGATGGGCAACCCCATTGATGCCGTAACTGGCAACCCGACAGGTGGTGTGCCTGAGGTGATTAAGTTTTCAAAAGACTTTTTGGCAGCCAAGCCAACATCGACAATCGATTACCGTTTGAACTTACCGACATATCCTAGAACCACAAATTCCGAAACGGCTGTGCCTGATTCTGAATTATTGAGTCCAGCGCTGATTACCTCGGGTGACATTGACAATATTGACGAAGAAACGTTTTTAAAAGAAAGCCTATCGGGCGGTGCGACCACGATTTATGACCAAGCGGGTAATAATGTGGATGTTCAAATTAGATGGGCGAAACATTTAAACACGCCGGGTGCGGAATCTTGGGGAATGTATTATTTGTCAGACAACAACCCCGCATTACCGACCGATACGAAATGGACAAAACTGCCGACTAACTATGTTTTTGGTGCAAACTCGCAGTTAATTTCGCCGGTTGGAGATGTGACCATAACCGCGATGACGATAAATGGCGACAATTTGGGCAATGTTTTGTTAAAACATGGCACCAATGGTGTGACCCAATATTCAGATTCAAACGGCGTGGCCATTGTGAATGAAATTAAGCAAAATGGTTATTCGGCTGGTGAATTATCAGGGGTGAGCATCACCTCTAAAGGCCGTGTGGCGGTTACTTATACCAATGGTATTGTGGTTGAAAAATCTCAAATCGCCTTGGCATCATTTAACGCCGATGAATTTTTGCAAAAACAAAATGGTAGTGCGTTTGTGGCAACCGCTGAGTCTGGTTTGGCGCTATTTGGGGCCACCGGGTTTATCGTTTCTAACCAGTTAGAAGCCTCTAACACCGACATTGCCGAAGAATTCTCGAAACTGATTGTAACCCAACAGGCTTACGCTGCGGGCACTAGAATTGTGACCACAAGTAACGAAATGTTGCAAGAAGTGATTAATATGAAACGTTAATTGGCAGGCTGATTAACATGTTTAAAATAGGTGATAAATGGGGCTAAGTCAGAGTATACAAAATGCTTTGGGTGGCTTAAGAGCAACCCAAACGGGCATCGAATTGGCAGCGCGCAACGTTGCCAATGCTAACACCGATGGCTATACCAAGAAAACCCTAACGCTTGACAATAAAGTTATTGGCGACAGGGCTTTTGGTGTGCAAGTGGGTGCGGTTACGCGCCAAGTCGACCGTTTTTTACAAACGCGGATACAAAGTGAATATGCCGATTTTAACAAATTAGACGTACAGACTCAGTTTTTGGACTATGTCGACAATTTGTTTGGTCGGCCGGGGGCGGATGGTTCACTCGACACCGTGGTCAACAGTGTGAGTACGGCATTGGTAGATTTTGCCAATGCGCCGCAAATGGATGCAACCCGCCAGCAACTGATTGTTAATGCTGATTATATGGCCACACATTTGCGCGATATGTCAGCTCAAATTCAGGAAATGCGGCAAAATATTGAGCAATTAATTGGCGTTGCGGTGACCAATGCAAATGACGCATTGAGCAATATTGCGCGGGTAAACCACCAGTTAGCCACTTTTGGCGAAGGCGCTGGCACGGCAGATCTAAAAGACCAGTTAGACAATTATATTGATGATTTATCGGCATTATTCGGGGTCAGAACCATTGAAGCCAACAATGGCTCGGTGAAAGTGTTTACCCAAAATGGCATATTATTGGTCGATAGCAATGCGGTATATTTGGATTTTGATGAGCGTGCCAATATCGGCGCCGGCCAAACCTATAGTTTAGATGATACAGAACGCGGTGTGGGCACGATTATGATTTCATCATCGTCTAGCTCTGGCATTGATTTATTGCAGCAAGATGCGTTGAAAAGCGGCAGAATTGCCGGTTTGCTGGAACTCCGTGACACCATATTAACCAGTGCACAAAACCAATTGGACGAGCTTGCACATGGTTTGGCAAGTGCTTTTAGCACCAACATAGTGGCCGGAACGGACGTAACCGTCGGTGCAAATGCTGGCCAAAAATTAGATTTAGCGGCCTTGCAAAATGGTAATGTGGTTGAGTTTGATTTTAAAGACAATTTAACCGGGCTAACCCATAAACTGAGCTTTGTAAAGGTCGATGACCCAAGCCTATTGCCGCTAGATGACAATGTAACGGCGATTAACGGCGACAAGGTGTTTGGCATCGATTTTTCGGGCACGATGGCCAGTGTGCGCACCCAAATTGAAGCGGCCATTAACAGCCAAAACAGCAATTTTACCACCACACTTGTTGGCGCATCTGAAATACAGATAGTTGATGATGGGGCGGTGGGTAATGTTGACGTGATTGGTTTGACCGGATATCAGACCGTGAGCGCAAACCAAGGGCAGGGCACAGCGCTTAACATATTTACCGACATTAGCAGCATTGGCGAAATAAATTATACCAATGCGTTAGAAAGCGGCGGCCAAAAAGTTGGTTTTGCGGCGCGCATACAATTAAATAGCGCCATTGCCAATGACAATACCTTGCTGGTGAAACACACAACGGCGACTTCTATTGGCGACCAAACACGGGCGGCTGATTTATTATCTAGATTTACCGAAACCACCTTTGTATTTAACGCCGAGTCGGGCATTGGGGCCAAAAACTCGCCATATAGAGGCAGTTTAGATGGTTTTACCCGGCAAGTGGTGGCCACACAAACATCGCGCGTGGAGCGGCATAAAAATTTAAGAGACAATCAAGAGCTGGTATTGAGTGCCCTTGTGGGGCGGATGGACGCCAAGACAAAAGTGAATGTAGATGAAGAAATGGCCAATTTGTTGAATTTGCAAACGGCCTATGCCGCCAACGCCAGAATTGTGAGCGTGGTAAAAGAATTAATGGATATGATTATGCGCATGTAAGTGCGTTTAATGGGTGGAGATAGATATGGCAATTAAAGGAATTAGTTCGTACGGCTCTGGCGCCTATATTAGCCGTCTGAACGCGCAATTGTCGGATTTGCATGTTCAGTTAGCGACCGGTAAAAAATCGCAAACCTATGGCCATATGGGCAATAACCGCAACATCGCTTTGCGCATGCGGGCGGACATTCAAAATTACCGAAATTATAACCAAGTGATAGACCGCGCCAATATACATTTGGGCAGTTTGCAGAATGTCTTGACCAGTTTGCGTGACATCCAAAGCAATGCCCGTGCCGATTTTAATGGCACCGCCATGGCGTTGCATGATGGTAGTTTTAGGCAGGTCAAAATTGGCGCTGAGCAACGACTTGGCGACATCATTAGTTTGATGAATGAAAAAATTGCCGGGCGTTATTTGTTCTCGGGCGCTAACCTTGATAGCAAACCGGTCGAGGACATGGACAAAATTTTAAACGGCGAGGGGCCAAAAGCCGGATTAAAACAATATATCTCTGAACGCAAATTAGCCGATTTGGGCAGTTTGAATAATGGCCGCCTCACCACCGGATTGGTGGGCAACCAAGTGGACTTAACCGAGGATGGGGTGCATAATTTTGGCCTAAAACTCAAAAATATAACCCAAAATATCACCGGGGTTTCTACCACTGGGCCTGGGGGTGCACCAGCCACATTGGGGGTTGATTTCACCGGCGCTTTGCCGGTTGTTGATGATGAAATTGTTATCCAAGTTAGCTTGCCAGACGGCGTGGATGTGAACATAACCATAAAGGCCAAAACCAACGGCGTGAGTGATAAAGATGGCTTTGTCATTGGCGGCAGTGACGCTGACAATGCGGCTAATTTTAAGGCGGCATTAGATGATGCATTGGCATTTTTGGCCAATGGTGAAATGATGGCAGGCAGTGCCGTACAAGCGGGCGAAGAGTTTTTTGGTGAACCGCCGCTACGAGTTGATGGGCCGCCATTTGCTACCGCTACAGCCATGAAAACTGGCACAGATGCCGACACCATGTCATGGTATAACGGTGACAAAACACCGGGTGCGGCGCGCGATAGCTACAAAATATTTGCCTCTAAAAACAGCACCTTAAGTGTCGGTGTGCGTGCCGATGAAGAACCATTGCGCGATTTTATGAAAAATATGGCCATTATGGTGGCCGAAACATTCGACCCCAATAGTGCCGAGTCTAACGCCCATTACGGCGCACTCAAAACCCGCCTAACCGGCGGCTTATCGGCCAGCACAAGCAAGGTGGGTATATTGGATTTATCGACCGAATTGGGCTATAAAGAAAAACATTTGGATAATTTAAGTGTGCGCAATGCCAGCCGGGTTTATATGAGCGAAAATGTATTATCGGACATTGAAGAGTCGGATACCTATGAGGTGAGCGCACAACTGATGGCCTTAAACACCCAGTTAGAGATTTCCTACAAAACCACATCTATGTTGAGCCAAGTGCATTTGGTAAACTTTATGTAAGCGCTCATATTTTAAATTGAATTGGCATAAAAAAAACCCCTGAGTTAAAAGCTAACTCAGGGGTTAATTATTGGTAATTTTGGGTTTACGATTGCGGGGCATTTGGGTTGGCAAATAAGCCGCTGGCAATGTCTCTATTGATATTGATAAGTGATTCTAATTTGGTTGGCTCTGGCTTGGCCATAAAACTTAGCTGGTGTTTAAAAATAAACACGGCTAGAGAGGCGATGTTGTTTTTTATGGGCAAAGGCAGCGGGTTTTCGGCGCTGGACACTGAAGTCGAAAATATTGTCCATAATTTCCGGTTATATGTAAGTGCTTCATTCATTTCCTCACGAGATAATTTGTCAAAATTATCACGAATATTGGAAAGCTTATTTGCGGCTTTTATTAGCAATTGACCCTCTCTTCCCCGTGGTGATTCCGTAGTTTTGGCTGCATTGGCGTAAGCTTGGTGGGCGTTATACATTATCTAGTAGATCCTTCTCATATTCGATGAGCTTTTTAGCTTCCTTCAATGCTTTATAATAGTTATTAGTTAATATCTGCTTATTTATCTCTTCAATAAACATAAGAGTTGTTGGCGCAGCCGTAACAACTTCGTTCACTTGTTCGAAATATTCACGATGGTCGTGAACCTCTTCCTCACTCAAATAAAACATTTGAATGGAGAAATAAATGCGCTTGCAAGGCGTGTTTGCACTCTCGGCAGTGAGGATGTCTTTTTCGCGCAATATAACCGCGTCGCCATTTATATAAAACCGCGCTCTGTTAGGGCCATTGGTAATGACGCTGTTGCCGAGAATTATTTTTTCGTTGGGTTTTAGTTCAACTTTTAAGGCCATTATTCCCTCCGATTTTGCATAAAAAAAGGCTGATATATAGATGGAATATCAGCCTTAACTTTAGATTTTTTAGAACAAGCTCAAGACAGATTGGTCGGCTTGAGACGCCATAGAGAGGGCAGTTGTTGACAATTGTTGGCGGGTTTGTAGTGCCAACATGTTCGCGCCCTCTTGGTTAATATCGGCCAAGGTTAGGTTGGCGGCGCCAGTTTCTAGCGTGTTCATCATATTTCTGGTGAAATCTTGTCTGGTTTGCACAACCGATAAGTTAGAGCCAAAGGTAGAGGCTTGGCTACGCAGTTGTAGCATGGCGTTGTCTAAGGCTGCTAG
Organism: Hyphomicrobiales bacterium; assembly: GCA_013214705.1. Taxonomy (GTDB): domain Bacteria; phylum Pseudomonadota; class Alphaproteobacteria; order Rhizobiales; family OSC116; genus OCS116. The sequence goes on along the minus strand of JABSRZ010000004.1, from coordinate 167,740 downwards.
CACAGTGTCAATTTTTGAGTCGTCTTGGAAATCGCCAACTGAATTGGGTGATAACGACAGACCGGCGGAGGAAATGTCAACACTGCCAATGGTGATGGACGATGAGCCATCTTCGTTAAAAATAACTTTAAGGCTGTCATTGGCCAATAAATTGTTGCCATTATAGCCAGCATCTTTGGTCAATGTATCAATTTGGACGAGCAATTCGTTGAATTCTTTTTCTAAATTTGCTCGGGTTGTGCTGTCTGCGCGAACCTCGACCACTTCATCCGTAGAACCAACACCCGTTGTAAAACCAAGATCGGCAGCAAGACCACCAGTGCCGTTTGTGACTTCGATTTCAACGCCATCTACATCTGAAGTTAATTCGATATTGCCAGTTACGCCATTGATTGTGGCGGTTAAGCCGGGGACGTCAGCTGTGATTGTGGCTGCTGTTGTGGCTAGGTCAGTGGCTTCTGCGCCGGTAAATGTAACCGTTGTATCTACACCACCCACAGTGAAGACGAGAGTTTCACCAGTTGTTAAAGCTGTTGCATTCGAACCGGTTAAAGTGCCTTTAGCACCCGGTGTGGTGATGTCACCTTTAGCAGATTGCAAGGCTTGCCGTGCTGTCGCTTGGGTGGATTCGACAAGTTTTGTGATGGCCTTAATGCCATTGTCGGCGGCTTCTAGGGTTTGCACTGCGTTACTTACGCTGTCTAGTAACCGGCTTAAATCGTTTGAGCGGCTAGAAAGTGCGGCGGCGGTGAAGAAGTTTGTCGGGTTATCTAAAGCAGAGTTTACCTTTTTACCGGTGGCTAGACGCTCTTGGGTTTTGCCCATTAACATGGCTGTGTTTTGTAATGATAATAGGTTTTTGCGCACTGCACTGGATAATGTTATATCTGCCATTTGGGGGCTCCTGCCACTTCTGATCGGTTAATATAGAAAAATTAATTCCCATCACTTCTGTTGGGATAAAAACTAATTCGTTAACCTTAACGAATGGTTAACCGGCTGGTTTTGCGGGCAAAAATATTAACCAATTGTTTACTTGGCTTAATGGAGATTAACCATAACTCGTTGAAAAACAAGGTTTTTGGAGTGTTTTATTAGGTTCTGGCGGGATATGGGCTGCTGTGGAGAAAAAAGCCGGGGGGAGGGTTAATTAAGTCCTAACGCAATTTGCGGCTGATTCGGCTATTTAGGCAGCTAGAAAGTTAATGCCGAGGGCAAAAATTGCCCACTAGGCAAAAGCTGCAAAAAAAGGGCCTCCGAAGAGACCCTTTTAATATTATGAAAGTGAGTGTTTTTAGAACAATCTTAGAACCGCTTGGTCGGCTTGTGATGCCATTGAAAGCGCTGTCGTAGACAATTGTTGGCGGGTTTGTAGAGCCAACATGTTTGCACCCTCTTTGTTGATATCGGCAAGTGTTAAGTTTGCAGCACCAGTTTCGAGTGTGTTGATCATATTTGATGTGAAGTCTTTACGGGCTTGCACAGTAGACAGGTTAGAACCAAAAGTAGATGCACTTGAGCGCAGAGATGTTGTCGCTGCATCTAAGGATGCAAGTACTGCGTCGATTTTTGCATTGTCTTGGAAATCACCCGACGCACTGGCTGACAGACCGAGACCAGATGAAGATGTATCTGTACCACTAATGGTTAGCGAACTTGTGCCAGATTCATTGAAGATAACTTTAAGGTCATCACCATCTAGGAAGTTATTGCCATTAAAGCTAGCGTCATTTGTCAATTGATCGATTTGCGTAAGCAACGCGTTAAACTCTGTTTCTAAAGCCGCGCGGCTGGCGTTTGGAATTTCTGCAGCAGCGGTTACTTGATCGGTAGACGTGCCGGCAGTTAAGCCAACAGCTGATAGAGTGGCTGTGCCGGTTGAAGTGATTTCAATGCTATCGCCTTCGTTATCGGCAACGATGACCAATTTGTTAGAAACCACGGATGCTGAGATGCCTGCGCCAGTGCTTAACTGTGTTGCGATATTGGCTAAAGTATCCTGTGTGCCATCGGCGAATGCAACCGTAACTTCTGAACCACCACCTACTTTAAAGGTAATGGTTTCCGCTACTCCGAGGTCGTTATCGGTGTAACCCGACATGTCAGTACCTGTTGTAGTGCCTTTTACGCCGGTGACGGCTGGGGTGGATTTAGGAGATTGAAGGGCTTGACGTGCAGTACCTTGTGCAGATTCTACAAGTTTGGTGATGGCTTTGATGCCATTGTCAGCTGCTTCGATGGTTTGCACGGCATTGCCAACACTATCTTGCAAACGCATAAGGTCGCTTGAACGAGAATTAAGTGCTGAGGCGGTGAAGAAGTTTGTTGGATTGTCAAGAGCTGAGTTAACACGTTTACCTGTCGCTAGACGGGTTTGTGTTTTTGCCATCATGTCTGCTGTGCCTTGCATTGTTAGCAAGTTACGACGGACCGCGCTTGAGAGGGTTACAGATTCCATTTTACTTTTCCTATCCTAGGATTACAAAAATAATCATTCTGACTATTTAATTACAAGCTCACATTCGGTGAGCATTCAATTCACATTCGGTGAATAGGCATATTATTGTTCTGGTAACCTTAATAATGGGTTAAAGCGGTTATTTGGATGTGTATATCTGTTGATGAAATTATTTAAGACGTTGAAAATAAAACACAATAAAATTTGTTGTTTGAGGGTAGGGCACAAAAAAACGGAACCCGAGATATACACCGAGTTCCGCTCTTTATATTTTTAACTAATCAGTTGGGCTTAACGAAGTAGGCTCAAGATTGATTGATCGGCACGAGATGCCATTGACAATGCAGTGGTTGCCAATGATTGGCGGGTTTGCAAGGCCAGCATGTTGGCGCCTTCTTGGTTCAGGTCGGCCATTGTTAGGTTGGCTGCACCAGATTCAAGCGTGTTGATCATATTTTCGGTGAAATCTTGACGGGTTTGCACGATTGACAAGTTAGAACCAAAAGTAGATGCGCTTGAACGAAGAGATGTTGTTGCTGTGTCTAGACTTTTTAACACGGCTTCTATTTTCACATCGTCCTGGAAGTCGCCTGCGGCCGGTGATGTCAGTCCAAGGCCAGAAGATGAGGTATCTGCACCTTTAATGGTCATTGAAGATGAACCATCTTCGTTGAAAGTGATTTTAAGGTCGTCAGAGTCCAAGAAGTTGTTACCGTTAAAGCCAGCGTCTTGGGTCAATTGATCGATTTGATCCATAGTTTCCTTAAACTGTGCTTCTAGGCTGGTACGAGTTGCATTGTCGGTTGCAGCTACAGCCGTTACCTGATCGGTAGAGGTGCCAGCAGATAGGCCAACAGCTGATAGCGTGGCTGTGCCAGTTGAAGTGATCTCAATGCTATCGCCTTCGTTATCGGCAGTGATAACCAATTTGTTAGAAACCACGGCTGCTGAGATGCCTGCACCAGTACTTAACTGTGTTGCGATATTGGCTAAAGTATCCTGTGTGCCATCGGCGAATGCAACCGTAACTTCTGAACCACCACCTACTTTAAAGGTAATGGTTTCCGCTACTCCGAGGTCGTTATCGGTGTAACCCGACATGTCAGTACCTGTTGTGGTGCCTTTTACGCCGGTGACGGCTTCTGATTTTTGCGGTGCTTGAAGGGCTTGACGCGCAGTACCTTGTGCAGATTCAACCAATTTTTGAATGGCTTTAACACCATTGTCGGCAGCTTCTAGTGTTTTAACGGCATTACCCACACTGTCCATTAATAGGCTAAGATCACTGGCGCGTGAATCTAATGCAGACGCTGTGAAGAAGTTTGTAGGGTTGTCTAACGCTGAGTTAACTTTTTTACCTGTCGCCAAACGATTTTGAGTATCAGCCATCATTTTTGCAGTTGACTGCATAGCTTGGAGGTTTTGGCGTACGGCTTTTGAGAGTGTAACAGACATAGTATTTTCCTAATTCTCGGAATGTTGATATCCAATCTTTCTGATCGAACTAGGGCAAGTTTTACCCTGCAAACCTGAAGCCGAAATTAAGGTTTGTGGTTAACCGTTTTTAACCTTAACACACTGTTTTTAAAGGTGGTTAATAAGTTGTTTGCACTTGTGGTTAACGCATACTTGTTAAACAAGGTAAACAAATAGTTAAGCGCTAACTTTATGTATTTCGAGCTGACCGGGCTTCATTAGCCCGGGTCATATGCCGGCGGTTTAATACCAGCGCCACCCGCCACTTGTTGTAAGGCGGCTAAATTTTGATTGATGCTTATCATCATATAAGGCGACTGGTTAAGTTGTTGTTGGAAATTGGCCTCACTCATGATGCGCTCAGTATTGAATTGCGCGGTTTTGTTTTGTGTCGATTGAGTGACAAGTTCTAGGTTAAACTCATTTATGCGCGCCAATTGCATTTGGCTGAAAGCAAACGGCGCGGCAAAAGGAGGCCAAGTGGGGGGCGAATTGTTACCATTGGCATGCCGTGGTCTGGCATCTATAACCGAGGGTTCGAGCGAAGGCGTGTTGGAGATCACCTGACTGGCATTTTGCCCGCCTGATCCATTGCCCGCTGAATTTTGCATGTCACTTGTTAAGCCCGCAACCTTGGTTGTAGGGCTTGACGTTGATGTTAGTGCATACATAGTAATACCTCTATGTAGCCCACCAGAATATCCATCCACGAATATTGCAGCCACTATATAAAAGAGATATTAGAGTTAGATGAAGTTAAAGCGCCAAATTTAACTAAAAGTTTACCTACCTATATGGATAGGTTGAGAGCCAACGAGGTGACATGGCTATTGGGAGCCGCACGTTTTGGCACCCGTGGGTTGCCGTAAGTGGTTGGTCTTTGGCGGTTTTCTACATGTCGGGTGATGGTTTCCATAATGCCCAAGGCCACTTGCTGTTGGGCATCGATTGCCAGATGATTGCGGCGTAAACTTTCTTGAAAATTTTCTATAATGATGCGGAGTTTGGCCAATTTGTCGGGTGCATATTGCGATAAATTGCGTCGATTGGCCTTAAATATGGTGGCGAAATAGCTATAAGTTTCGATTAGATTTTGTTTGTCTTCGTGCAGTTCGGCCAGCACGGTTAAATCATTTATCTTTAACCGCGAGGTTTCTTGAACCAACAAATCTTGCAGTTTTGCCAACACTTCATGCATATCAGTACAGAATATCATAGCTTTGGTGCGGTCTTGAATCAGATCATTTGAAAGGATGTTGTTGTTCATTTTATATTCCTAACTGCATTTTGTACATGCTGTCTTTTAACTGATTGGCAATGCCAACGCCGCCCGATGAGGCCATGTTTTCGGCATATTTGCCAATCAACATTGAACGGTATATGTTTTCGGAATTGCCGCCGCCAAATGGTTTTTCTAGCTCCATGCCGCTATACATTTGCTCAAGCATGCTGGTTAGAAACATGGCTTCAAACTCTTCGGCGGTTTCGTCTATTTTGAGCATTTCGGCTTGGGTGAGTTTTAAACTTTGATTGTTTTCTGCATTGAGATATTGTTTAAACTCATGGACTGTGGTCGCACTCTTGGTAGAGGGTTGAGCGGTTGAAACATTGCTCATCATCGATTTTATATCTATTAAATTTGTTGCCATATTCATATTAAATTTCCTAAAAAATATATCGCTTACATCACCACAAGTTCGGCCTGTAAGGCACCTAGGGCTTTTATAGATTGCAAAATTGAAATTAAATCTCGTGGGCCGACGCCCAATGCATTTAAGCCATCTACCAACTCAGTTAGCGAAATGCTTTTTTCTAACACCGCAAGGGCGTTGTCCGAATTGTCATCGATGGTAATTTCGGTACGTGGCGCTTCGGTGGTGACGCCTTGTGAAAAAGGTGCAGGCTGGCTTATTTCTGGCGCTTCGGTGATGGATATGGTCAAGTTGCCTTGGGCGATGGCCACTTGGCTGACCCTTACATTATGGCCGATGACAATAACCCCGGTTTGCTCATCTATCAAAACTTTGGCAACTTGGTCAACCTCTACCCGTAGCTGTTCAATTTCGGTAATCAGATCGACCATTGTGCCGCGATAAGCAGTGGGGCGCACCAATTGAATGGTGTTGGGGTTAAGCGCCTCGGCTATGTCCATGGCCATAAAAGCATTAATGGTGCGGGCTATGCGTTTTGCGGTGGTAAAATCGGGGTTTTTTAGGCCAATTTTTAGCGCTGTACGGCCAGCAAAGTCTAGCTCCATCTCGCGCTCGACAATGGCGCCATTGGCGATGCGGCCAACTGTGGGTATGCCGGTGGTGATGGTGGCGGCTTTGCCTTCGGCTTTAAAACCACCGATGGAAATTGGCCCTTGCGCCACAGCATATTCGACGCCATTTAAGGCCAGTAAATTGGTGGCCAATAAAACGCCGCCTTGTAGGCTTTTCGAATCGCCGATGCTGGAAATCACCACGTCAATTAACGTGCCGTTCATGGCAAAAGCCGGCAGTTCGGCGGTGATCATAACCGCTGCCACATTTTTTGACTTTAGCTCTAAATTGCCAGCATTAATGCCAAAATGGGTGAGCAAGGTTTGCATGCTTTGTTTGGTAAAAGTGGATGAAGCTAGATTATCGCCGGTGCCATTTAGGCCAACCACCAGACCGTAGCCTATAAGCTTGTTGGTGCGGATGTTTTCGATATCGACTATATCTTTTATGCGCGACGCGGCGACTGCCGTGCCCAAATTTGTGAACATAAAGAAACTTAGAAATATGATTCTCACGATTTGTTTTGGAATTTTTATATCAACCATTTTATTTGCTTTGTTCAAAATATTAAATATTGCGAATGCATTTTATTTATATGTAGCGAAAAGCGTGCCAATGTTTGAAATTACTTTTTTATTATAAAAAATTGTTTAAATACAGATGGTTGGGTATAAATATGATAATCGCTAAGTCAGCTTTTATGGGGCAAAAAAGTGCGTAGGGCAGTTTTTGCCGATTAAAAACCGTCATCAGCCGTTGTGGATTGGCACGGTGAGCAAATTGCCCTATGCTTGAAAGAATCATTTGATAATTGCCTTTACTTAAATGTAAGGAGATATAGATGCGAATAACCAGTCAGAATCGTGCGTCTTCGGTGAGTAAAAAACGTGATGCAAAAAAAGTTTCTGGTGCATCGGGTGGGTTTCAACCGGTGGCTGATGAAGATGTGGCGGAAGTGAATGTCGCTGCGCCATTATCACCGATGCAACCCATTGCCGCGGTCGATAGCCTATTGGCATTGCAGGAAATTGAACAAAAAAGCCAACGCGGCAACGCTGTCGCCCGTAGCCGCGAAATGTTGGGCTTGCTTGAAGACATTAGAATTGGTTTATTGAGCGGCCATATACCCGAACAAAAAGTGCATAACCTGTCTAAACTTGCCAGCGAAGAGAGACAGGCATTTGAAGATAAGGGCCTAAATAATATTTTAGACGAAGTTGATTTGCGGGCGCAAGTTGAACTGGCGAAAATGCAACAACGCTGACCATGCTGGTTAACCATACTAATTATAACCTATTGAAGTATAATGCGAATATTTTTTTGCCACATATACTCAAAATCGATTGAATAAAATCTGCTTTAACTGTATAGTCGCCCGAAAAAGGAGGGTTATTTGGCTTTGTCATTTAACCTAGTGGGATTTGGAAAGCGGGCTATTTAGTTAGCAGTTTGTATTTTGGAGTGGGTATGGCTGTAGAATTAGAGCAAGGTTATGAACCTTCACCAGATGAAGATTTTATGAATGAAAAACAGAAGGTTTATTTTTTTAATAAATTGACCGACTGGAAAAACGATATATTGGATTTGAGCAAGGAAACCATTCATTCCATGCAAGAGGAAAATGTACATCACCCAGATTTGAATGACCGAGCATCATCTGAAACTGACCGCGCTTTGGAATTACGCACCCGCGACAGACAAAGAAAATTAATTTCGAAGATAGATTCGGCCTTGCGTCGCCTAGATAAAGGCGAATATGGCTATTGCGAAGAAACCGGCAACCCAATTAATTTAAACCGCTTGTCGGCAAGACCGATTGCAACATTGTCTTTAGAAGCTCAAGAAAAACACGAAAAACGCGAAAAAGTATATCGCCACGTATAAAGCGTTCAATATTTTATAGTGACAATTACCAATGGCTGAACATTTGTTCGGCCATTTTTTTATAAAAAAACCGCAGGTATAAAACCTGCGGCTGAGTTTTGTGTTTCTAAGAAACACGGCTGAACTTTATTTATAATTTAGAATGGCAGTAGAATATCCAACACTTGTTTGCCATAGCGTGCCTGTTGCATATTGGTAATGTGGCCACGCCCACCATATGAAATGCGCGCCTCGGCAATGCGGCTGCTGTCTATGGTGTTGTCGCTGCTTATGTCAGACGGGCGCACGATGCCGGTGATGATAAGTTCCCTGACTTCGAAATTCACTCTCACTTCTTGTTTGCCTTCGATGACTAGGTTGCCGTTGGGCAGTTTTTGAATGATGATGGCTGCGACTTTTAGGCTTAAACTTTCGTTGCGGTTTACGCTGCCATTGCCGCTAGATTTGCTGGTATTGCCAAAGCCAACCAAATTTGATGGGTCCATATTGGGTATCGCACCAGCAATATTTTTAACAATGCCGCCAAAAGCATCAATGCCAAAATTCTCAGATGATGAACGGCCAATGGTGGTTGAATTGTCGATTTTGGCTTTGTCAGAAATGTTGATATTTACGGTTACAATGTCGCCAACATTTGCCGCGCGGTTATCGCCAAAAAATGTGCCATTGCCTTGTGACCATAACGAAGCACTATGTCTGGCGCGCTGCTTTTGCACCGGCATCGGCATGTTTACTTCTCTATAGCCAAGCTTGCTGGTTGGGTCTTCAATCGCCGCTAGTTTTGGGGCTTGGCCTATGTTGGCAAGCCGATCGACTGCGCCACAAGCGGTTAGCATTGAAATGGCTAAGATTGCCGCGGTTATTCTGGCCAATGAAGCTAGGTTTAGGGTTTGTTTTAATGAGGTAAACGTCATTTTTTCAGCCTGTTGGTTTATGTCGCCATGGTTTAGTTAGATTGGGCAAGCCTTGTTGCCTTATTTGCGTATGAATTGAGGGTCATTGCTTGGTCTTCGCCAGTGACAACGGCATCAATTTGTTTGCCGGTTTCTAAGTTCATAACCCGAATGATTGCGTCTTTTGCGCCGGTGGTTAACGCCCGGGCTTTGATGTTTAATTGCAACCGGCCTAGTTTAAACTTCAGATTAATGAGGGTATTTTTCTTGACCAGATCGGGGTATTTTAGTGAAAAATAAGTTATGGGTTGCAGCGCGCGGATGGTGTTTTTTGCAGTTTTGCCAATAATGTCGGCGGTGTCTAATATAATGTTATCGGCCAATTGGCGATGGTTTATTTGCAAGAATTTAATGTGGTCGGCGTTGATAATTTGGTCACGCCGAATGTTAGATGTGAACACCGGCACCTGCACCAGGTTTTCTATTTTACCGCCCAGTATTTTGGTTACATATTGGCCGTCTTTTACATAACTGAATTCGGCACTGAATTGGTCGCTATAAGGGCGGTAGACAAAATTGGTGATGACAAAATTATTATATTCGTTGGCCGCGATGACAATATTGGCTAACGGACGGTTTAGCTGCACACGGGGTTGGCCAATATTTGCAATTATATGCTGGTTTTCGGTGGCGTAATCTATCAAATATTGCTTCACGTCATCGGCAGTTATGAGCCTAGATTTGCGGCTGATGGTAACTTTTTCAACATTATTTATATTTCGCCACTCGATGTTAAATTTAACTGCAATGGCGTTGAGCATGGTGGCAGTTAACACCCCTTTGCGGCCTAAAGGCGGGGCTTGAAATAATTCCTCATTGACAAAAATTGAGTCGACATCGAAAATATCACCCAAACGCACCACATTTTCGTTGATGATGATTTGGGTGGCTTTTAATTGTTGTGCCGTAGCAATATTTGTGGCGGTAATTGGCAACAGCAATGCCACGAGCAGCGCTAGAAAACTAGCCTGTCTGATGAATTTTATGTTAGCGAAGTTAGCCATGATATTTTCAATCTAGTGTTTATTTAAGCCGGGCAGTTACTGACATCATTTCATCTGAAACGGTGATGACTTTTGAGTTCATTTCATAGGCCCGCTGGGCGGTGATGAGTTCTGAAATTTCTTGCACGGCATTGACGTTGGATTGTTCGACAAAATTTTGTAATATGTTGCCAGTGCCGGAGCTGCCGGCAATGGCCACATTGGCCGTGCCAGACGAGGGTGTTTCCAGTAAAATATTGTCGCCAATGGCTTCCAAACCAGCTTTGTTGGCAAACCGTGCCAAGGTGATTTGGCCGACATTTGTGGCAACCGTACTGTCATCTAAAAAAACATCTACACTGCCATCTTTGCCAATTGAAATGTCGCGTGACGATTCAGGAATGACAATATTGGGAATGAGCTTATAGCCATCTAGGGTAACCATATTGCCTTCGGCATCGCGCTCAAATGTACCATCGCGGCTGTAGCCAGTTTGTCCGCCAGAAAGTTCGATTTGAAAGAAACCTTCGCCTCTAATGGCTAGGTCTAGATTTTTTTCGGTAAAGGCTAGGCTACCTTGTGACATGACCCGGTAGGTGGCACCAGTTTTAACGCCTGCACCGACTTGAATGCCTGAAGGCACTGTGCTGCCATCGGCTGAAGTTGTAGAGCCTTGGCGTCTTAGATTTTGGTATAACAAATCTTGAAATTCGGCACGTTGGCGTTTGTAGCCGGTGGTGCGCATGTTGGCAATGTTGTTTGAAATGACTTCAACATTTAACTGTTGCGCCATCATGCCGGTTGCTGCTGTGTATAATGATTTCATCTGTCTATCCTTAAATTATGTTAGGCCGCAACTTGCGCTAATTTGCCGATGGCGTTGGTCTTCATTTGCCCCAACTTTTCTATCATCGATGCGGTGCGCTCATAGGCACGTTGAATTTCGATCATCTTGGTCATTTGCTCAATAGGTTCGACATTTGAATTTTCGACCATGCCTTGAGCTAACGATACAAATTCAGGTGTTCGCGCCGCGTCGACCGAGCTGAATAAGTTGGCACCTTCTTTTTTAAGGATCGATTCCATTTCGAAAATGGCAATTTGCAACTTGCCTCTCACGCCTTGGTTGGTAGAAATTGTGCCATCGCTAGCAATGGTGATGTCGGTTTCTTCGGGTGAGAAAGATAAGGGGCCGCCATCGACAACAACCGGATGGCCACTTGAGGTGACCAGTTGGCCGTTTGAATTTAAGGTAAAATGGCCATTTCTGGTATACCGGTCACCCAAGGGGGTTTGAACTGTAAACCAGCCCTTGCCGTTTATCGCCACATCGAGCGGGTTGTCGGTGGTTTTTAGGCCACCAGATGAAAAATCACGCATTAACATTGTGTCTGATACATATGAAATTTGAGTGGAACCGATGTTGACATTGTCCATGCTTGCGCCGGGCATAATATGCTCTTCAAACACCAGGTTTTCGGCTTTAAAGCCGGTGGTATTCATGTTGGCAAGGTTGTTGGCAACGGTCGCTAATTGCCGTTTAAGGGCAACTTGTTGTGAAAGTGCGATTCTAATTGCATTGCTCATGGTTTCAGCTCAATTGTTTTTAAATGTTATACTTTTTGTATATTGCCAATGAGATTGCACATAGTGTGCCAGTTATTTATTCGAGTAAAAACAAATGGTTAGCCGCCGTCTGACTGTTCGCAACTAGGTATCGGCAAAAACTGCAGGGTAAAAATTGCCGCATTAATAAAAAGTTAATGCTTAATTAACCATAAATTATGTATGAATATGGTGAAATGATTTATCGGATTATTGCGAATCTGTCATACAAGATAGAGGTAGCAACGAATAAGACAAAGTGGCGAGCGTTAAGATGGCGGAAACACAAGATATTGGCGATGCAGCGCAAAGCGAAGACGCGGGTGAGAAAAAAGGCAGTAAAAAGCTATTATTTATCGTTGTCGGCGTGGTTTTATTGCTAATTACCGGCGGCGCTGGTGCTTATTTTATGGGCTTGTTTGATGCCGCTGCCCCGGTTTCATCTAGTGGCGAAATTGAACAACCAGCCGCACCAAGAATTGAATATCAATATTATGACTTGCCTGAAATGCTGATTAACCTACAGGCTGGCGATGGTCAAGTGCGGTTTCTAAAGCTGTTGGTGAGCGTTGAATATGAAAAAGGCATTGATGCCGCGGTCATTATATCTGCCAAGCCACTGATAGAAGATTTGTTTCAAACCTATTTGAGGGAATTAACCCCTGATGATTTAGATGGCAGTATGGGTGTATTTAGGTTGCGTGAGGAATTGTTGAAACGCATTAACCTTATCATCGCGCCCGAAAAAATTAACGGAATATTGTTTAAAAAAATTGTGGTTCAATAGGCTGATCTTGAACCAGCGCAGGCTAAAATAATAGCTATATTTTGAGGTTAAAGTTATAATGTCTGAAACAGATACAGACTCAGAAGCAGAAGCTGCAACTGAAATTGATGATGATATTGGCGAAGACCTTAGTGCGGACTGGGGCGCGGCGCTGCAGGAACAAGTTGAAGGCGAAGGCGGCACGTTTGATGAAGATGTAGCCGCTCAGTGGGCATCCATGATGGATGAACCTGATGAGGATGAAGGCTCTAGAGGCGCAACAGAGCGGGTTTTAAACCAAGAAGAAATTGACGGCCTATTGGGGTTTGACCCTAATGATTTGGCTGAAACAGATTTACGCGGCATAGAATCGATTGTGAATTCGGCACTTGTGTCTTATGAACGTCTGCCAATGTTGGAAATTGTGTTTGACCGTTTGGTGCGCTTAATGACCACCAGCCTGCGCACATTTACATCGGACAATGTTGAGGTGAGTCTCGACAATATCTCGTCTATTAGATTTGAAGATTATTTGAATTCGATACCTCTGCCAGCCATATTATCGGTTTTTAAAGCGGTCGAATGGGATAATTTTGGTTTGCTGACGGTTGATAGCAACCTGATATATTCTATTGTTGACGTGTTGCTTGGCGGCCGCCGCGGTGTGAACAGTATGCGGGTCGAAGGCCGGCCTTATACCACCATTGAAACCATGTTGGTAGAGCGGATGATCCAGGTGATATTGTCTGATGCCCGCATTGCTTTTGAGCCTATTGGCAGCGTTAATTTTAAAATCGATAGATTAGAGACAAACCCACGGTTTGCGGCTATTTCTAGGCCACAAAATGCAGCTATTTTGGTTAAATTACGCATCGATATGGAAGACCGTGGCGGGCATATTGAACTGATGTTGCCTTATGCCACTTTAGAGCCGATCCGGCATTTGCTAATGCAAGGGTTTATGGGCGAAAAATTTGGCCGCGATGGTATATGGGAAGACCATTTGGCCAGTGAAATTTGGCGATCTGAAATTGAAATTGAAGCCGTGTTAGATGAATTTACCATGCCATTGGGCGAAGCGATGAATTTTGAAATTGGCCAAACCATTATGTTAAATGTGCACGAAAAAAGTAACATTGTGCTGCGCTGCGGCGACGTGGAGTTATTGACCGGAAAAATGGGCCGAAAAGCTGACCATATTGCGGTGGCTTTGAACAGCTCATTAGCGGGCCGGAAGACTGAATTTACATTGGGTGATGCAACTGAGGAAGGCGATTCTACTTAGGCTTATAAGTTGGGTTGGTAATCGAAATGGAATCTATGTCACTTATGTTTTACCTCGAAATTGGGCTGATTGTGCTGCTGTTGGCAGGCTTGTTTTATATGCATATTATCAACAAAAAATTGAAAATGTTAAAGAGCGGTGGTGACGGTTTTAAAGCGGTGGTGATAGAATTAAACCACGCAACAGACAATGCGCAAATGGCAATACAAGGGCTTAAACTTACGGTAAGAGATGCTGAGCACGGGCTTGATGGCAATTTGAAAGAAGCTAGATCTATTGCTGAAGAGCTTAAATATCTGCTCGAACAAGCCAAGATTTATGGCGACGGAATAGACCTGAATAACCCCCGAAACTTGCCGCAAATGAGCGACAATGTGAGAAATACACCCGCCGCCACAGTGCCGCAAAATAGAGCCAAAAATTTTGCCGACCAGACGCTAGAAAAAGTGGCGCGACAAAAGCAAAGCCTGCCTAACCCGATTGTGCATTCGGCGCAGGACCGGTTTTCTCGGCCGGGTTTCGCTGCTGAGCCAGCTTCTGGGCCAGCTGCCGAATTGGGGGTGAATTTAGAGCCGGCACATAAAGAAATGGCGCTTGAAAGCCGTGATTTGGTGCTTAAATCTATTGCCGCCAGAAAAACCCAAGCCAATGAACGGGCTATGCAAGGCGAAGCCAGCACAAATTTGAGCCAGCTACAACAAAATGTGAGCAGCCAACCAACCGCCAGCCCATTAAATTTAGCCAGAAATATACCTATGCCACGACCACGGCAAACAGCTGCGCAACCCACAATTGCGCAACCAACAGCAGCGCGTGCTACTGAACCAAGCCAACATAGCCACAATGGCTCCAATGGCTCCAGTGGCATGAGTTTAAGTGACATGGTGGGGCGGCATGCCGCGCTGGAAAAACGAGCATTTGCGCAAGTGGATGACAGCCCAGCCAGATCAGAAAACGCGGCCAATGAGGCGCCGGGGCGGGGCAAATCTGCTGGGCAAATAAAATCGCTATTCCAGAGATTAAGCGAAACGCGATAGATAGATAATTTCAACTGTTTATATTGAATAGTTGGTTCAAAAAAAAGTGAGAAAATAGATGCGCTTGTTACCCGTTTTGATATTGCTGACCGTGGCGGTGCTGGCGGTGAAATCATTCTCAATTTTGTTTGACCAGAACGCTCTGGTTATCGAATTGCCACAAGCCTTAGCGGCTGAACATGGTGAAGGTGAAAAACCCGATGAAACTGACCCAGAAGCCCAGCGGCAAGCGGCTATGGAAGCGCAAAGAAATATCGATAAAGAGCGCGAAAAACGTGCAACTGAACGAGAAGAATATGCAAAAAACATAGATTTACTGCTGCAACGGCGGGAAGATCAAGGCACGAGAGAGTTTTTTACTGATAGTGAAATCGAACTTTTGCAAAGCCTCAAACAACGCCGGGATTTACTAGACCGGCGCGAAAGACAAATTGATTTGCAAGCCAAATTGTTAGAAGCCGCGGAATTACAACTCGAAAGCAAAATAGCCAAATTAACCGCGCTAGAACAAATTATTAAGCAAAAATTAGGTGAGGTGAATCAACTAGAAATCGACAGATTTACTAGTTTGGTAAAAACCTATGAAACTATGAAATCCAAAGATGCGGCCGCTATTTTGTCTATTTTGGACCTAGATATAATGGAAAAAATCACCCGTTCGATGAGCACAAAAAAATTAGCCCCTATTTTGGCCGATATGGACATGAAGGCCGCCCGGGCTTTGACAATTCGCTTGGCGCAACCGCCAGAGGAATTAACCATCGACAATATCAGAATGCCAAATATGAAAGCTGACCGATCTGAACTGCCAAAGCTTAATTTGGAATGATTTGAAGTTGGCCGATTGCTTGACGATTGGCCAAAAATTGTGGGTGATAATTAGCTAAGCATTAACTATGAGATGATAACTTGTATTTTATGGTTTTCGATTTGATTTAATTGTCTATTTTCGA
Organism: Hyphomicrobiales bacterium; assembly: GCA_013214705.1. Lineage (GTDB taxonomy): Bacteria > Pseudomonadota > Alphaproteobacteria > Rhizobiales > OSC116 > OCS116. Next base: position 152,076 of record JABSRZ010000004.1, on the reverse strand, counting down.
ACAATCTAAATGATAATTATTGAATTATATTAGAAGTTTATGTAAGCATGTGCAAAATTCCTGGGTTAATTAATTTGATAAATAATGTGCGCCTACGCGGGCTAAAAACCTTATTTTTATCACTTTTTGTGGGTTTCTTTGCGGTTTTGAGCCCTGTCTTGAGCGCTAATGCCGAAAATAGTGCCCGTGTCGAGGCTGAAATTGGCGATGGCTATGGGCGGATAATTTTTTCATTTGATAGTTTTCCAGATTACGAATTAGAAATGTTAGATGGCGTTTTGGTGCTTAAATTTGGTGAAGAAATTGACGTGCAAGTGAGCAGCCTAGCCGACAAATTGAGTGACTATATTGTGGTGGCGCGCGCTGACCCGGACAAAACCGGAGTTAGATTTGCCTTGGCTCAAGAAGTTAAAATTAACAAAATTGAAGCTGCTGAGCGTTTGTTTATTGACTTTTTGCCTAAAAAATGGACCGGTTTGCCGCCTAGTTTACCCGAAGAAGTGATTGCCGAACTTGCCGAACGCGCCGAAGAGGCATCGATAGCGGCGCGCGAAAAAATATTACAACGCGAGCTGAAAAAAAAGAAAAACCAACTTTTGGTGCGTTATGGTGAATTGCCTACATTCACCCGATTGTTTTTTGATTGGAGCTTAAATGTCGAAACCAAAATGGAACGAAACGGTGACATAGTTAGCCTGCGGTTTAACCACTATGCGCAACCGATCATAAAAGATTTAAAATCGTCACCACCCAAATATTTAAGAAAAATAGACTATCGGGTGACGCGCACCGAGCTGGTGATTGAACTGACATTGGAACCAAATACCGATGTGAGAGGTTTTAAAGAAGGCAGAGGCTTTGTGATTGACCTGTCTAGCGGTGAGGGCGGCCAAATAGAACGGCTTAAAGACACCATTAGCGACAGCGAAATTGCCGAAATGGGCGGGTTGATTGATGGCAAAAGCCTTGAGCAACAAAAACTACAAACCCAACAAAACGCAAAAAATGCCATTAGCTTTTTGGCCGGCAATGATGAAACTTTAGCCGAAGATGGGGCTAACGATGAGGTGAAACCGAGCTTGCTTGGGCAACAGGAGGCCATAACAAGTGCGGATAAAAATGTAGAAGCCGGAGCTGCAGATGCGAAAGCCACCATACTGCCTGAAGTTCAGCCAGAGGCCAAACCAGAGGCCAAACCAGAGACTAAACCAGAGGCCAAACCAGAGACTAAACCCAATGCTAACGAAATTGTTGGCAAACAGAGTGTGAAAATTGCCCTCAATGAAGTTAAGGATGAGGACAAGCCCGAAATTAAAATAAATGTCGATTTGCCGGCGCGCTTGGCAGATACCTCCACTGACGATAAAATGGAAGCTGATAAAAATGACCAGCCAGAAGTGGAAAAGGTTTATCGGCCGATAGAAACTGATGCCAAAAAAGTGAAAATTGAAGTGGCGCGGAACAACCGAGAATATCAAATTATATTTCCGTTTGAAACTGATGTGGCGATAGCCGCGTTTGAGCGTGACGAATTATTTTGGCTGGTTTTTGAGCAGAAAATAAATTTTGACATTACCGAACTCGAGACAGCAGCGCCTGAACTGATTGAAGTTTATGATGTGCGGATGATGGATGAAAGCACGACCATTCGGCTGAAATTAGATAGGCGCTTGTTATCCCATATTAGGGCGCAAAATTCGGATTGGATATTATCGCTCGGCGAATTGGTGTTGATGGACACCAAAGTGCTGAAATTAGACCGAAAATACAAGCAGAATGGCCATGCCATTGTGCAAATTGATTTTACCGATTTGGGCAAAGTTCATTGGTTTACAGATGAAAAAATTGGCGACAGAATAGCCGTTGTTACCGCTAAGGGTCCGGCGCGCGGGTTGTTAAAAACTCATAATTTTGTTGAATTTGCGGCCTTGCCGACAGTGCATGGCTTGGTGTTTCAGGCGATAGCGGATGATGTCAATGTATTGGCCAATTTTGACCAAGTGGTGGTTTCGAGCCGTCAGGGGTTATCTTTAACGGTCGGGCAGAGTTTCTCTAGCCAAGTTGATAATTTAAGCAGTGGCGAGATTATTTTGCCAAGCAGCATTGAATTTAGAGATATGGATGATGATGCTGATGAGTTTTTAAAACGCCGGCGCGATTTGCGCGAACTGGTTTATAATAGCGAGTCTGAAACCGATCAATCCATCTATCGGTTGGAATTGGTCGAGTTAATGCTGTCTTATCAACTGGCAAATGAGGCGCTGGGCTTGTTGGCCTTTGAAAAATTTAAAGTGCCATTGGCGGCCAATTCGTCACGTTTTAAAAGCTTACAAGGTGCGGCTTATACGCTGGCGGGGCAATATAAAAACGCCATCAATACCTTGAGTTCTGTGGCCATTAGAAGCAACCGCACCGCAGCATTGTTTAGAGCTTATGCTTTGTCCAAAACCGGGGTTTACCAAGAAGCGCTTAAGGAATTTGATGCTTCTAGCGCATTATTGGGGCAATTGCCGGCAGAAATGGAAGCTGAGTTTTTAACTGCGGCGATAGAAGCGGCTTTACAAATACCCAACCTAAACGTAGCGCAGCAACATTTGATAATGCTCAGAAATGTGATGGTTACTGATTACCAAAAGGCCAATTATTGGCTTTTAATGGCGCATTTTAGCCGGATGAATGATGAAACAGCTGAGGCGATATTGCGCTTTAAAGCCGCGGTGGAGTTTGACGTTAGGCCGATAAATGCCGAGGCCCTAGGTTATTTAAGCATTCTGGAATATCAAACCGGAAAAATAACCATTGATGAAGCTATAGACCAGTTAAATGGCAATATAGTGACCTGGCGCGGTGACAAAATTGAGCAAAAAAATATAGTCAGTTTGGGCAGGCTTTACATGGATAACGGCGACTTTAGACAAGGTTTGACGGTGCTAAAACAAGCGGCAGCTAATTTTGACCCCAATGAGATGGGACGTGACGCCGCCAAATATATGGCATCTATTTTTGAGTCGCTTTATTTGGGCGGTAAGGCCAATGAATTGCCACCATATAAAGCGCTTAGCTTATTTTATGACTTTAGAGATTTAACACCTGTTGGCCGCAAAGGTGATGAGATGATTAGGAATTTGGCCGATAGATTGATAGATGTTGATTTGCTCGACCAAGCCATAGAATTGCTAGACCACCAAGTCTACAAACGGCTAAAAGGCATTGCCAAGGCCGATGTGGCATCGAAATTGGCGATGGTGCAATTGCTGAATTATCAGCCAGAAAACGCCATTCAGACCATTGCCAAATCTCGTATTGCCAGTATGCCTAAACATATTGCGCGAAAACGAGATGTATTAGAAGCCCGCGCTTTGGTGGAAATTGGCCGCGTGCAGAGCGCCATTATCCGCCTCGAAGGTTATGTGGGCCAAGACATTTCGATCATAAAATCTGAGGCTTATTGGCGCGGCAGTTTCTGGCAACAAGCCGGCGAAGAATTTGAGAAAATGGTGCTCAATAGATGGCAGGACGATGTGCCATTATTGGACAATGAAAGACATATATTATTGCGCAGTGCGATTGCTTACAAAATGGCCAATGATGAGCTTTCTTTAGGCCGATTGCGTAAACAATTCATGCGTAAAATGGAAAACACGTCACATGCTGGCTCGTTTACACTGGTTGTGGATGAAGACCGAACAGATGCCATTGAATTCAGAAAACTAGCCAGAGAAATTGCCGAAATTGATATGCTTAAAGAGTTTATTGATGATTATAGAAGTAATGAAGAATTGGACATTAGAGACCGGGCTAAAGAGACTATTGGCGGCTAACAATAGCGCCATAATTAGACACAGAAGCCACTAGCATTTGCGATATACCCACACCGAAATGCCGGCAAACACCGCCGCTGCGAGGGCAATCAGATATTGGGAATCATTTATATTATAATGAGCGATGAGCGCAAAGCCACTGGCCGCAACAATGCCGATTGGTTTGTAGATTGAGCGCCAAGTTGCATCTGGATGGTCTTGTTTGAACTGTAGTTTTTGGTTGCGAGAGTTGAGCATATGCACAACCAACCGATAGGCGATTATAAACACGACGATCACAATGATGGTGAATATAAAAATTCGAAACATAAAAAAGCCTCCTCAGATATGGTTAGTGTATAGGTCTAATATGGGCTATGCCAAGCAAATTTCAATGAAAATGGTAAATTTAGCCGGTCAGATTGACGCCAAAACTTTGCACCAAACTCCCCGTGATGAGATTCCACCCGTCGACCAAAACAAAGAATATGAGTTTGAACGGCAAAGAAATGATTACCGGCGGCAGCATCATCATACCCATCGACATTAAAATAGACGCGACGACCATATCGATGACGATGAACGGGATGAATATCAGAAAGCCGATTTCGAACGCGCGGCGTAATTCACTTATCATAAAAGCCGGAATCAGCGTCACTGTCGAAATATCTTCAGGATTTTCGGGGACTTCTTCTTTGGCAATGTTAAGAAACAGTTCTAAATCTTTATCGCGGACGTTGGCGGCCATGAATATCTTAAACGGCACGATGGCTTTTTCGTAGGCTTCTTCTAGCTCCATAGTGCCCTCAGTAAGCGGTTTGATGCCAACCTGATAAGACGTTTCGAAGACTGGCGCCATAATAAAAGCGGTGAGGAATAGTGACAATGAAATAATGACGCTATTGGGCGGCGAAGTTTGAACCCCCATGGCGGTGCGCAATAGTGACAGCACAATGACAATGCGGGTGAAGGAGGTGATCATCACCAAAATGGAAGGCGCTAGCGACAACACGGTGATCAGCGCGATGATTTGTAGCGCTTGATCGGTTAAGCCCAAACCATCGGTGAAGGAAATTGTCAGCTCTTCGGCGAAGGTTGCATGGGCGCTGAGGACAGCAAAAAACAATGCCAGAAATAGTGGCAATGTGATGATGAAAAATCTGCGCGCATATTTTAAAATATGCTGTTTATAAACCGTCATTTTGAATTAATCTTTAGCCGTATCAGATAAGTTTTTGGCAGCTTGTAATTTGCTTACAATGCCTTTGGTTGTGGTTTCAATTGTGGCGGTTTCAACTAAATTGATTTTAATTGTAGCGCTGTCAATATTAATGGGCTCAGGAGCGGGTTTTTTTGGTTCGGTTTTATCAGCCAATGTCTTATCAGCTGTTGCCTTTTTGGCCGGCGCATCGGCGCTGGTCGAATTGAGGCCAGTTGAACTGGCTTTTGGTTCGGATTTTGGTTTTATGTCGGCTTTAACACCGGCTTCGGTTTTGGCTGCAGCTTTTGGTTTGGCCTGGGTTTTTGGTGCAACATTTGCGGTCAAAACCGGTTCGGACTTCGGGGCTAGTTCGGCGGTAGCTATTTCTGGTTTTGCAGCGAGATTAGCGACGAGGCTATTAAAGTTGGGTGTTGGTTCAGCTGTTTGGCTGGCTGATGTGCCTCTGGTGCCTAATTGTGCATCATTTGTAGGTTTAAACGCCAGTTTAGCTGCCGTTGTGGGTGTGTTGGGCTGTTCAGATTCGGTTTGAACTGCAGTCGAATGTTCGGCATTGTTCAGCGCATTTGGGGTGACGGTTTCAATTAAATTTGAATGGGTTTCGCCTAATAAAATAACATGTCGCAAATTATCGCGCCCGACAATGATGATTTTGGTCTTTTGGTCGATGGGCAAAACTTCTTGCACAAATAACGAACTGGTTTTGCTGTTGAAAATATCGTTACTTCTGGCGCTCACACGGCCTTTATTTTGGGTGAATTTTTTGATGAAAAACACCAACGCCCAAATGGCCGCAACCAAAACGGCTAATACGCCAAAATAATAAAATAAACTTGTGGTGTCCATATTGTCCTCAAAAATAATTACTAGTTTTATAGCTGATTCTATTGGCTATAGAAAGGTTAATCAAAAGTTAACATGGTGGGCAATAATGTCCAATTTATGTTTAAAAACCACTGTTAAATAAATGGTTTGCAAAATCTTAATAAGATGTTAACCATAATGAAGGCAAAATCTACCTATCTAGATTCGAACCAACCGTGGCGGTAGTTCGAATGAAAAAGACGGTCGATTTATATTAAAGAGGCATTCGCTTGATTGGAAATATTCAAATTTTTACGCTGTTAAAAACGCGTATGCAGTGGCATCAACAGCGCCAAACGATCTTGGCAGAGAATATTGCCAATGCTAATACCGCTAATTATCAGGCGCGCGACCTAGCCGAGCCAGATTTTAAGGCTATTTTGGCGCGTCAGTCTAGCGGCCAAGCAAGTGGTGGAGCGCTAAAAATCACCAATGGCATGCACATCCAAGCTGGCACGGAAAATAACGGCTTTGGTGCCTCAGCCGAGGCCACAAGTTGGGAAGTGACACCGTCGGGCAATAGCGTTGTGCTTGAAGACCAGATGCTGAAATTGGCGGAGAATCAACTGGATTATCAGACCATTACCGCGCTGTATAATAAATCCATCAAGTTAATGAAACTGGCAGTTGGTAAATAAACTTAGAGGCAGAATTTATGAATATTTTAAAAGCCATAGCCATTGCGGCAACCGGGTTAAGAGCCCAGAGCAGCCGTATGCGGGTTATTTCAGAAAATATAGCCAACGCAGAATCGACTGCGTCGACCCCCGGCGGCAACCCATATACACGTAAGATATCTACTTTTAGGCAAGAGTATGACAAAACCATCGGCGCTAATGTTGTGTCTGTCGGGCGAATATTACAAGACAAAACCGAATATGAAATGAAATATGACCCCACCCACCCCGGTGCGGATGCCAATGGTTATATCAAACTGGCAAATGTGAATGCGTTGGTGGAAATGGCCGACATGCGCGAAGCCCAGCGCAGTTACGAAGCCAACCTTAATGTCATCACATCGACCCGTAATATGATGTCACGTACCATTGATATTTTACGTGGTTAAGTGACCCAATAATGCCCCAAATGAGCGAGACTTAAATAAATGGCCATCAATAGTGTGCAAGCCAACCAAGCGTATATGAAAGCGCTGAGCAGCGTTTCTGACAATCAATCGAAAGCCAGCAGTGTGCTTGGTATGGGCGATGACAACACCAGTAGCTTTGGAGCGATGATAGGCGAGACGGTTAATAAAATTGTTGAGTCTGGCCAACAGGCTGATCAAAGAGTGGTCAGCCAAGCGGTTGGCAAAGTGGATGTGGTGGATGTGGTTACCGCCGTTGCCGAAACCGAAGTGGCCATACAAACCTTAGTTTCCATAAGAGATCGTGTTATTTCTGCATATCAAGATATACTAAGAATGCCCATTTGATTCTTATTTGATTCGAACGGCACAGGTTGGCTATTGGCTGACTGATTAATTGTTGCGGTTGAATGAATAAAGACAGGCAGAAACATGAATGGCACAGAAGTATTAGATTATGCCCGTGAGGCGGTTTATGTGATGTTGCTTATGGCAGGCCCGCTTATGGCAGTGGCTTTGCTGGTTGGCCTGATCATTGCGCTGTTTCAAGCGTTGACCCAAATTCAAGAAATGACGTTAGTTTTTGTGCCCAAAATTGTGGCTATATTTTTTGCGTTGATATTGCTGCTGCCGTTTATGGCCTCGACCTTAGGCTCGTTTATGAACAAAACCATGGAAAGCATTATTATAGTGGGTGGCTCGATTTAAATGATTTTTTCATTTTTACCTCAATTGGCATTTGTGTATTTGCTGCTGTTTGCACGCATTGGCGCCATCATTATGCAATTGCCGGGGTTTGGTGAAACCTATGTTTCGGTTAGAATTCGTTTGGTGTTTGCCTTGTTGCTAACCTTGGTTTTCTTTCCGATGTTAAATGCCAATTTTGCCAACATACCGCCGACTTTGAACGGGGTGTTTTTACTGTTGATTCAAGAATTGCTTATTGGTTTGTTTATTGGCGCATCGATAAAGCTGTTTATGAGCGCATTGGGCATTGCTGGCACGGTTATTTCTATGCAAACCGGCTTGGGCAGTGCCATGAGTTTTGACCCCACCCAAGGTTCGCAAGCGCCGTTCTTTTCGACCATGTTAAATTTAGCCGCTGTGACGCTTATATTTGTGTCAGATCTGCACCATTTATTTTTTAGCGCCATGATAGATTCTTACACGCTGTTTCCCACTGATGGGATAGGTTTTTTGCCAATTGGTGACTTTGCGGCTATGGCCATGGATAGCATTTCAAAAAGTTTTTATCTGGCCATGCAGCTTTCGGCACCGTTTATATTATATGGCGTGGTGTTTAATGTTGGCTTAGGCATTTTGGCCAAACTTATGCCGCAAATTCAAATTTATTTTGTCGCCATGCCGGCCAATATTGGCATTGGTTTTGTGCTGATTATGCTGCTATTTGCCAGTATGATTTTATGGTTCTTAGATAGTTTTGGAATTATGATGCAAGGCTTTGTATTATGACCGAAATCGCAGCGAATACTGAATGCGTATCGACACTCTTATACCCAATATCGCAGGAGGCTATAAATGGCTGAAGGCGATGATGGTGAAAAAACCGAAGAACCGACGCAAAAGAAATTGGAAGACGCGTTTAAAAAAGGCGACATTGCCAAAAGCCAAGAGGTGAATTTATTTTTTGGCTTAATGGCCGCAACTTTGGCGGTTGCCGCCATGTCGACTTTGGTTTCAAGCGATGTGATGATTTTGTTGCAACGTTTTATATCGCGGCCGCATGACATTGTGGTGGATGAAGCGAGCATATTGGCGCTTACCATACAAATTATTGGTGGCGCGGGCGCGGTTTTGTTTTTGCCGTTATTGTTATTTATGGTGGCCGGCGTGGCGGGTAATTTGGTACAGCATAAGCCGCTAATGACCACCGAGAAAATCAAACCAAAGCTCAGCAAAATCTCATTGTTGCAGGGGGCTAAACGGCTATTCTCTAGTCAATCTATTGCCAATTTTTTAAAAAGCCTGTTCAAGCTGGTGGTGGTGACCAGCCTTATCATTTGGTCGGTATGGCCAGATAAAGACATGCTAAGCCAGTTGGTAACCGTCGAGATGAACCAGCTGTTGGCAGTTATATTACAAATGGTGATTAAAATATTTATCGTCGCCTTGGTGGCAATGGCGCCGATTGCGTTGGCTGATTATTTGTTTCAAAAGCAAACTTGGCTGAAAAAACAACGCATGAGTATGAAAGAAATAAAAGACGAATATAAGCAGATGGAAGGTGACCCGCTTATCAAAGGCAAAATTAGGCAATTGCGAATGGAGCGTGCGCGTGGCCGGATGATGGCCGAAGTGCCAAATGCTGCGGTGGTGATTACCAACCCAACCCATTATGCCATTGCGCTTAAATATGACGAGTCGATGGCGACACCGATATGCATCGCCAAAGGCATAGATGCGGTGGCATTGCGCATTCGCCAAGTGGCCAAAGACAATGGTGTGACCATTGTTGAAAACCCACCATTGGCGCGGGCATTATATGCCAGTATTGAACTTGAAGATGAAATACCTGCGGAACATTTTAAAGCCGTTGCACAAGTTATCGGTTATGTTATGCGTTTGAAGGGTAAGATGCAATAATTAGGCGATTCGGTTGACTAGGCCGAATGAGCAGGCCTGAAGATTTAAAAACGGTATAAGTGATGGAAAAAACGAACTCCGCAAAAACTGACATGCCCAATTATGACCAATTGGTAGGGCAATCGTTAAACTATAAGCGGCGCGGCTGGGGCTTTGTGCTATTTGTGTTTTTGCTCAGTGTCGCCGCCAGCCTAATCATTTATTTATTTGATGTGAGATTCACCATTTTGGTGAATATTATATTGACCTCTATGGGCATATTTGGCCTCACCTGGTTTGTGTTATTCATTGTTGGCTATGCGCGGTTTGGCTATGATGAAATACCCAGCCCAAGCTTTGCTGGCGTTGCCGATGGGCTTAAAGATGCGGTCATCATTACCGCCAATGATGGCAGTGTGGTTTATTCTAACGATTCTTATATAAAACTGGCGCTAAGGGCTAATAATGACAATAGCCATGGCGAAAATGCGCCGGAAATAGCCTTTTATGGCAATAGTGAAATTAGTGACGAGCTATACAACCTTGCCAATGCTGCCCGCAACGGGCAAGAATATTATGCCGAAATGCGGCTAAAAACCGCGGGTGAAAGCGAAACTGGCAAGCCATTATGGATAGCTGTGCAAGTGACAAAAGTGGTTGCTGGCAATTTTAAGGGCGGTGCGTTGTGGCAAATGCAAGATATATCTAACCGCTCGGCACGCCAAGAATTGATGATCAACAAGCTGCGCCAAACCATAGATAATTTGGATGATGCGCCGATCGGGTTTTTATCGAGCAACCCTGATGGTGAAATTACCTTTATGAACACCACTTTGGCGCGTTGGCTCGGTGGTAAATATGGCAATGAATTTGAGCAGAATAAGCTAGCCCACGTGGTTGGCGATAATGGCTCGATGATTTTGAGTTATCAGAATGATGATTTTGACGATGATGCGAATGTGAATGTTGACCAAAGCATTTATGTTGATTTTATTAAACTTAACGGCGAAAGTTTTGCCGCTAAAATATTGCACCGGGTGAAAGTTGTGCAAGGTGAAGTTGAAAAAATTAGCTCATTTGTCATGCCTGAAAAGAATTTGAACGACAAATTAGGCCAAGTCAGCCCAGATGTGTTGTTTTCGCGGTTTTTCAATTACTCACCGTTGGGCATGGCGGCGTTAGATGAAAATGGGGTGATATTATCTGCCAACCCGGCGTTTAACCGCATGTTTTCACAACATAAAACTGCCAACAACAAGTTAACCGATTTGGTTTCTGAAGACAGCCGCCCCACCATTGAACGGGTTATTGAACAGTCTTTGGTCGGCAAAATAGAAGCGGTGCCGATAGATTTTACCAGCGGCGTGGATGATAGAAATTGCGGGCAGATATATTTCAACCGGGTGCGGTCAGGTGTTGGCAAAACCAAAACCGGCAAAGAGCATGTGCAGCTTATCGCCTATTTATTTGACACCACCGAGCAAAGAACCCTAGAAGCGCAATTTTCGCAAGGCCAGAAAATGCAAGCCATCGGCCAACTTGCAGGCGGCATCGCGCATGATTTTAACAATGTATTGACCGCAATATTAGGCAATTGCGAGTTGCTATTGTCCAACATTAAATCGTCTGACCCGTCTTTTCCGGATTTGATGGGCATTAAAAGCAATGCCAACCGTGCGGCGGGCTTGGTGGGACAGTTATTGGCATTCTCGCGGCGGCAAACCTTGCGCCCGACTTTGTTGGTTTTATCCGATCTATTGTCTGAAATGCGGTTGTTATTTGACCAGCTTAAGGGCAAAAATGTAGCGATAACCATTCATCATGGCCGCGATTTGGGTTGGGTAAAAGTGGACCATAACCAATTGGAACAAGTGTTGATGAATTTGGTGGTCAACGCGGGCCATGCCATGCCACAAGGCGGCAAAGTGACCATTAGTACCGAAAATGTGAGTGCCCGCAAAATTAGAGAACTCGACCGCCAAGAAATGGAAGTACAGGATTATGTGCAAATAAAAGTGGTGGATACCGGTACAGGTATGACAGAAGAAGTGAGAAGCAAAATTTTCTTGCCATTTTACACCACCAAAAAAATTGGCCAAGGCACTGGGCTGGGGCTTTCTACCGCTTATGGCATCATCAAACAAACTGGCGGCTATATATATGTAGATAGCCAAGTGGGGGTTGGCACCGAGTTTAATATTTATTTGCCACGGCAATATCCGGATGATGAAACGTTGAAGGAAATGAGCAGCAAGCGCGAGAAAAAAACCGAAGTGCTAACTGACCTGTCCGGCAAGGGGACGATTTTATTGGTAGATGATGAAGAAGGCGTGAGAAGTTTTGCGGTGAGGGCATTACAAGCCCGTGGCTATGACATGCTACAAGCCGAAAACGGGGTTGAAGCGCTTAAATTATTGAATGAATATGATGGCCAGATAGATTTGATTATTTCTGACGTTATGATGCCAGAAATGGACGGGCCGACAATGTATAACAGCCTGCCAGATAAATTTAGGCATGTTACCACCATATTTATGTCTGGTTATGCCGAAGAAGTGTATAGAGACCAAATTGCAGAAAATGCTAATGTTGGCTTTTTGTCGAAACCAGTTGGCATTAAAAAATTAGCCGAGACAGTGAAATTATATATGAGCAAAGATAAATAATTTTTCTGTGAACAAAATTAGAACATACGTCATATTTTGTTTATTTTCAATGACTTAGTGGCGCTTGACAAAATAGAACAAAAAGAGTACGTTTGGAATATTAATTTTCTGAACATTCGGGTAAAGGGAAAAACATGGATAAGAATAAAGCATTAGCCGCCGCGTTGGGGCAGATCGAAAAAAGCTTTGGCAAGGGTTCTATTATGAAACTTGGCAAAGGCTCTGGGGTTTCGAAAATAGAATCTATTTCTTCGGGTTCTATTGGTTTAGACATTGCCTTAGGCATTGGCGGTTTTCCAAAGGGTCGGGTTGTCGAAATTTATGGCCCAGAATCATCTGGTAAAACCACGCTTACGTTACACCTCATTGCCGAAGCTCAAAAAGCTGGTGGCGTGTGTGCATTTATTGATGCCGAACATGCGTTAGACCCGGTATATGCAAAAAATCTGGGTGTGGACTTGGATGAATTATTAATCTCACAACCAGATAATGGCGAACAGGCTTTAGAAATTACCGACACCTTGGTGCGCTCTGGTGGGCTTGATGTCTTGGTTATTGACAGTGTGGCTGCCTTAACCCCGCGTGCCGAAATTGAAGGCGAGATGGGCGATAGTTTACCCGGCCTGCAAGCGCGGTTGATGAGCCAAGCTTTGCGCAAACTAACCGGCAGCATTTCAAAATCTAACACCATGGTGGTATTTATTAACCAGTTACGCCAAAAGATTGGTGTTGTATATGGCAACCCAGAGGTGACCACTGGCGGCAATGCACTTAAATTTTATGCGTCTGTGCGGATAGACATTCGCCGAGGGTTGGCGATTAAGAATAAAGATGAAATTGTTGGCAACTTGACCAAAGTTAAAGTGGTCAAAAACAAAGTGGCACCGCCATTTAAATTGGTTGAATTTGACATTATGTATGGCAAGGGCATCTCTAAAATTGGCGAACTGGTTGACATGGGTGTTAATGAGGGCGTGGTTGAAAAGTCTGGTAGTTGGTATTCTTATGATAGCCAACGCATTGGCCAAGGCCGCGAAAATGCCAAAAAGTTTTTGGCAGAAAACCCCGATATAGCCGACAAAATTGAAAAACTGATTAGGGATAAATCTGGCTTAAATGGAGAGATTAAAGTGGCTAAGCCAAAAGCAGATGCCACCGACAATGTTAAAAAGTTGAATGCTGGTTAACTTGTGGCGATATTTAGTTGATTACTGAAAGGAGATGGAAACATCTCCTTTTTGTGTTTTGAACGTTGAAAACATTAATTTAACTGGTTATAAGCATATGAAACAAATTAATTATGCCGTGCTTTGGTTGAATGAGTGAATCTATGTCGACAGTGAATGAAATTCGTAGCAAATTTTTGGATTATTTTGAAAAAAAAGATCATAAAATAATGTCTTCTGGCTCGTTGGTGCCGTTAAATGACCCAACATTAATGTTCGCCAATGCTGGCATGAACCAGTTTAAAAATATATTTACTGGAGTTGAAAAGCCTGATTTCCCACGTGCAACAACCTCGCAAAAATGTGTGCGGGCAGGCGGCAAACATAATGATTTAGATAATGTCGGTTACACAGCCAGGCATCATACATTTTTTGAAATGTTGGGCAATTTTTCATTTGGCGATTATTTCAAAGAAGACGCCATTGCGATGGCATGGGAATTATTGACCAAAGAATATGGTATAAACGCCGATAAGCTACTGGTAACAGTATATCATACCGATGATGAAGCTGCCAATATTTGGAAAAAAGTGGCAGGCATTTCGGATGATAAAATAATTAGAATCGCAACCAGTGACAATTTTTGGACGATGGGCGCAACAGGACCTTGTGGGCCATGTTCGGAAATATTTTATGACCATGGCGACCATATTTGGGGTGGCCCTCCGGGTTCTAAAGATGAAGATGGTGATAGATTCATTGAAATTTGGAACTTGGTTTTCATGCAGCATGAAAATTTAGCTGATGGCACACGGATTGATTTGCCGAAACCTTCGATAGACACTGGTATGGGCCTTGAGCGCTTGTCTGCATTGCTTCAAGGCAGTCATGACAATTACGAAACCGATACGATGCGGGCTCTCATTGGTGCATCTGCCGAATTTAGCGGTGTCGATGCCGACGGTTCGCACAATATTTCTCATCGGGTGATTGCCGACCATTTAAGAAGTGTTAGCTTTTTAATTGCCGATGGTGTTTTGCCGTCTAACGAAGGGCGGGGTTATGTGCTGCGGCGCATTATGCGCCGAGCCATGCGGCATATAGAAATGTTGGGCGTTAAAGACCCGATGATGTATAAATTATTGCCGTCGCTGATCACCCAAATGGGGCAAGCTTTTCCTGAATTGGTACGCGCAAAAGCGCTGATAAGCGAAACCATGAAATTAGAAGAATCCCGGTTTAAGAAAACCCTCGATAAAGGTTTGAAAATATTGGATGACGAGACTTCATCTTTGGCTGAGGGTGGTGAACTAGATGGCAAAGTGGCGTTTAAACTATATGACACTTATGGCTTTCCGTATGATTTAACCGTAGATGCCTTGCGTGAGCGCAAAATGACGGTAGACAAAGCTGGCTTTGATGAAGCTATGGAAGAACAACGTACCAAAGCCCGGGCAAGTTGGAGCGGCGCTGGCGGCGCGGCCGAAGAAACCATTTGGTTTGAACATAAAGAAAAACTCGGCGCGACAGAATTTTTAGGTTACTCATCAGAAAAAGCTGAAGGCGTTGTGGAAGTGGTTCAAACAAATGCTGAAACTGGTTTGCTTGAAATTGTGCTGAATCAAACGCCGTTTTATGCGGAGTCTGGCGGCCAGGTTGGCGACCATGGCATCATTAAACACGACAATGTTGAAATCAAAATCATCAATGTGCTTAAAAAAGCTGGCACTTTATTTGTGCATTATGGCCAAATCATCAGTGGTGAATTGGCTGTCGGTGACGCAGTGATATTAGAAGTGAACGGTGAGAGACGCCGGGCCATCCGCGCTAACCACAGCGCCACGCATTTATTGCATCAGGCGCTCCGCGACAAATTGGGCGACCATGTGGCACAAAAAGGCTCTATGGTTTCGGATGAGAGATTGCGGTTTGACTTTAGCCACACAAAACCAGTTTCAGATGAAGAATTGGCCAGCGTTGAAAAAGTTGTGAACAGCTACATCATTGCCAATAGTGAGGTTGTGACCCGGGTTATGGACCAAGAAGATGCCGTGAAATCGGGCGCTATGGCCTTGTTTGGTGAAAAATATGGCGATGAAGTGCGGGTGGTGAGCATGGGCTTAACTGGCAAAAACCAAAACGCATATTCGGTTGAATTGTGCGGCGGCACTCATGTGCAACAGACGGGTGATATCGGTTTGCTTAAAATTGTCAGCGAAACTTCGGTGGCTTCTGGCGTTAGGCGGATAGAGGCTTTAACGGCTGAAAATGCGATGAGTTATTTAAATGTGCAAGACCGGCGGGTTAAAAACACTGCCGAAATATTGAAAACCAGCCCCGAACAATTGGCAGAAAGAGTCGCTCAATTGGTGGTGGAACGCAAACAATTGGATAAAGAGTTAGCCGATGCCAAGCGCCAAATTGCCTTGGGTGGTGGAGGCAGCGCCCAAATTGCACTGGAAACCATAAACGGGGTGAATTTTGAAGGCCGGGTTATTGAAGGCATTGCGGCTAAAGAATTGCGCGGCATAGTGGATGAAGCCAAAACCAAACATGGTAGCGCCATCGTGGCGATTATTGGCATTTCGGATGAGGGCAAAGCCGGCATTTCCGTTGGTGTTACTGCGGATCTGATTGACAAATTTAATGCGGTCGATTTGGTGCGTATTGGGTCTACATTGTTAGGTGGCAAAGGTGGTGGTGGCCGGCCAGATATGGCACAAGCCGGTGGCCCCGATGGCACCAAAGGCGACGAAGCCATAAGCGCCATACGCGCAGCGATTTCGAATTAACAAATTGGGTAAATTATGGCGGATGTTCACAAATCAATAAGGTATAAAACATATATCCTATTGGAGGTGAACCCGGCCAATTATCTGCCTTCCAAAATATTAAATGGCTTTTTGATCATTCTCATCATTGCCAATGTTATTGCGTTTGCAATTGGCACGGTTGATAGTTTAGCGCGGCCATATGGCAGCTTGTTCGAATGGTTTAATATATTTTCAGTTGCGATATTTAGTGTCGAATATTTGACGCGGCTATGGTGTGCGGTTGAATACCCACATTTGAAACATGTGAAGCCGTTTAAAGCGCGAATTGGCTATATGTTTAGGCCGATAGCGTTTGTTGATTTGGTGTCTATTTTGCCATTTTATTTGGGTAATATTTTTGGTTTGGATTTGCGCGGCCTCCGGATTTTGCGGCTGCTCAGAATTTTAAAATTGGCCCGCTATTCACCCGCCATCGAAACACTTGGCCGCACAGTCTATAATGAAAGGCGCGCGTTATGGGGCGCGTTAATCATTATGATTTGCCTGATATTATTCAGTTCGACAATTATGTATTTGATAGAAAAAGATGTGCAACCAGATGATTTTGGCTCTATACCCGCTGCGGCTTGGTGGGCGGTTTCGACTTTAACCACAATTGGTTATGGCGATGCCGTGCCGATGACTGCAATGGGTAAATTTGTCGGCGGGGTGTTTATGATGCTCGGTTTGGGAATGTTTGCCCTGCCGATTGGTATTTTGGCAACTGGTTTTAGCCAAGAGACCAATCGACGGCAATTTGTGATAAGCTGGGGCATGGTCTCGCGTGTGCCAGTGTTTCATGGCCTGAATGCCGAAACCATATCAAACATAATGAGCATGCTAAAATCGCGCACTTATAGCAAAAATGAAATTATTTTTAAAGCTGGTGACCCGGCTGAGCAGATGTTTTTCATCACCTTGGGTTCAGTGAAAGTGGAAACAGAAGAAGGTGTGTTTGAGCTTAAGGAAGGCAATTATTTTGGCGAAATAGCCCTGCTTGAAGACCGCATACATGGCAGTAGCGTTGCCGCAACCACCCAGTTGCATGTGCTTGAATTAGACAAAAATGATTTTCAGTATTTGCTGAGCATTCACCCGGAAATTAACCAGAAGATGCGTGAAGAGGCGATGGTGCGGCAAAATGAAGTCGCCGCCGCCATGACAACCGACAACAGCAATGTCTAATAATTATCTATGTCGCCAGTCTATTTTGCGTCAAGTTCAAACCTAACATTGTCTATTAAGCGGGTTTTACCTAGATAGGCGGCTACGAATATAGCCAGTTTATGGTCTGTATTGGTGGCGACTTTGAGGTTTTCTTGGGTGCGGATTTCAAAATAATCGGCTTTAAAGCCTGATTCATTGATGATCATTAGGGTTTGTTTTTCGATTTCACGAAAATCGGTTTCACCATCTATAATTGTTTGTTTTACATAGTTTAAAACCTGGTTGAGGCGCGGGGCAACTTCCAATTCGGCAGTAGATAAGTAACCATTGCGGCTGCTAAGAGCCAAGCCATTTTCGGCACGAATTATCGGCGCACCGATAACTTTAACCGGCATGCATAAATCGGCTGCCATTTGTTTGATGACCATATATTGCTGATAATCTTTAAGCCCAAATATGGCGTAGTCGGGGGTGATGATGTTAAACAATTTTGCCACAATGGTGGCCACACCCGTCAGATGCTCTGGCCGCGATTTGCCACATAATATGCCATCCAATGCTGCCACATTTACCAAAGTTTTGCTGGATTTTTGATCAGGATAAATTTCTTTTAAACTTGGAGTGAATACAAAATCATTGCCGGCGGTTTGCAATTTTTCCAAATCTCGGTCTAAAGTTTTTGGGTATGAATCAAAATCTTCGGTTGGGCTGAATTGCAGCGGATTGATGAATATGCTGGTGATGACGATGTCGGCTTGCTCACGCATTTGCGTAACCAATGAAATGTGGCCAGCGTGCAAATTGCCCATGGTGGCTACAAAGCCGACGGTTTTGCCGTTTTGTTTTTCGGTATTGATAACTTCACGAATGTCCGCGACGGTGGAAATAGTGCGCATAAATTACTCTGCTGTGGGTTTAATTTTCAAAACTATGTTGCGGTTGGGGGTAGCTGCCATCACGCACCTCGGTGCCAAACGCTGCAATGGCTTTTTGGATGCTGCCTGCCTGTTCTAAATAATTTTTGGCAAACCGTGCAGGCTGCGCGGTGAGGCCAAGAATGTCTTGGATGACCAGCACTTGCGCGTCGGTATATTTGCCTGCGCCAATGCCGATGACCGGTATCGTGACGGCCTCGGTAATTTGCTTGGCCAATGGGGTTGGCACACATTCTAGCAATATCATTTTAGCGCCAGCTTCTTGCGCGGCGATGGCGTTTTTAACCATTTGTTCGGCATCAGATTTATCGCGCCCTTGCACTTTATAACCGCCAAATTGGTGGACAAATTGCGGGGTGAGGCCAAAATGTGCGCATGCCGCTATGCCTTGTTCAGTTAATTTTGCGATGATCGGAATTATCCAATCCCGGCCTTCTAATTTTACGATTTCGGCACCAGCGCGCATTAAGGCAGCCGCGGTTTGCACGGCATCAGTTATATTGGCATAAGTGGCAAACGGCATATCGACCATAATGAGCGAATTTGGTGCGCCGGAAATGACGTTTTTGGTGTGATAAACCATATCGTCGAGGGTGACTGGCAGCGTGCTATTGTGGCCCTGAATGGTCATGCCTAGGCTATCGCCGACCAATATAACTTCTGTGCCGGCATTGTTAATGGCGGCGGCAAGTGAATGGTCATAAGCCGTCAGCACGGCAAATTTTTGGCCAGCATTTTTCAACTTTTGCAGTTTGGGTATGGTGAATTTTACAGCTTTAATACCGGTATAGGAATGTTGCTCGGTCATGTCTCATCCAATTCAAATGATATTTGCCCATTAATATAAGAAAATAGTGCCAATGAATAGTCATAAGATGAATATGGGCATAAAAAAAGGCGCTGCAACCGCAACGCCTTTAATTTGGTAATTCAAAGCTTAAGACGCCATGGCTTTTTGTAGATTTTCGTTGATTTTATCGAGGAAACCAGTTGTCGAAAGCCATTTTTGGGCGGGGCCAACCAACAGTGCCAAATCTTTGGTCATATGGCCACTTTCGATGGTATCAACAACCACAGTTTCTAAGGTTTGCGCAAAATTTGCCAATTCTGCGTTGTCATCGAGTTTAGCACGATGTGCCAAACCACGCGACCATGCGAAGATAGAAGCTGTTGAATTTGTGCTGGTTTCTTCACCTT
Source organism: Hyphomicrobiales bacterium (assembly GCA_013214705.1). GTDB lineage: Bacteria > Pseudomonadota > Alphaproteobacteria > Rhizobiales > OSC116 > OCS116. Next base: position 132,582 of record JABSRZ010000004.1, on the reverse strand, counting down.
TTTGGTGCAGACGGTAATGGCGTGTCACGGTGCCATGTGCCGCTTCAGCTTCAACCACTTGCCCATCGGGTGTCATCAAAACTGATGTCATCAGGCCGAGTGAACCAAAGCCTTGTGCCACGGTGTCGGATTGCACATCGCCATCATAGTTTTTACAAGCCCAAACAAAATTGCCGTTCCATTTCATCGCGCAGGCCACCATGTCATCGATCAAACGATGCTCGTAAGTGATGCCAGCTTCGGCGAATTTGTCTTTGTATTCGGCTTGGAAAATTTCTTCGAACAGATCTTTAAAGCGACCATCGTATTTTTTAAGAATGGTGTTTTTAGTTGAAAGATAAACCGGCCAGCCGCGTATCAAGCCGTAAGCCATAGAGGCGCGGGCAAAATCGCGAATTGATTCATCTAGGTTATACATTGCCAAGGCGATGCCAGCTTGTTCAAATTCAAACACTTCGCGTTCGATGGTTTCGCTGCCGTCTGTGGCTTCCCATTTAAGCGTTAGTTTGCCAGCGCCCGGCACTAAAAAGTCGGTCGCGCGATATTGATCGCCAAATGCGTGGCGGCCGATGACGATAGGGTTGGTCCAGCCTGGAACCAAACGCGGTACATTTTGGCAAACAATAGGTTCGCGAAAAATTGTGCCGCCAATAATGTTTCGAATTGTGCCGTTAGGCGAGCGCCACATTTCTTTGAGGCCAAATTCTTCAACCCGGTCTTCATCGGGGGTGATGGTGGCACATTTAATGCCAACGCCATATTTTTGAATGGCCTTGGCGCTATCTATGGTGATTTGGTCGTTGGTTTCATCGCGCTTTTGCACGCTAAGGTCATAATATTTAATATCAAGGTCAAGATAAGGGTGGATGAGATTATCTCTAATATAATGCCAGATAATTCTGGTCATTTCATCGCCATCGAGTTCGACAACTGGGTTTGCTACCTTAATTTTTGACATAAATACGCCTCTTGGTTTGGTGTTTGTTGCGCATGGTATAGCAGAGAAAATATTTATATAAAAGGTCAATAGAGTGGTTTTTCGCGCTAATTTGCTGGTTTTTTGGTCTTAGAGTCAAATTTTTTAACTAAATTTCGAAAATAGCCTAAGGCTTGGTTGCTTGTGGTTATAATTTAGCGTAAATGTTTGCCAAATTGACAAAAAGAGATGTTGCAAATGGCTGGTACAAATAATACAGAAACATTGATTTGCGAAGGCCCCGCAATCATATTGGTTGGCGCTCAATTGGGCGAAAATATTGGCACGGCGGCGCGGGCTATGGCCAATTTTGGCCTGCATGATTTGCGCCTTGTGCGCCCGCGTGATGGCTGGCCATCTGATAAAGCCCGCAGCGCATCGAGCGGTGCCTTGCACGTGGTTGACAATGCCCGGGTGTTTGATACGACCGAAGAAGCCATTGAAGATTTGCAATATGTATTGGCCACCACCGCGCGCCGACGCGACATGGTGAAAGAAATTTATCACGCCGAACAAGCGGGGGTGAAAATGCGCTCATGCATGGATGCCGGGTTAAAAACTGGTTATTTGTTTGGGCGTGAAAAATCTGGTTTGGACAATAGCGACATTGCGCTTGCCGATGCCATTGTGACCTTTGCGGTAAACCCCGGTTTTTCGAGTATAAATTTGGCGCAATCGGTTTTGCTTATCGGCCACGAATGGTTCAAAACCCGCGAAAATATAACCTATGGCGATGGCGATATGGACGGTGGGGCGATTTTAAAAACCGGCTTGCATGACCCGGCAAATATACCGGCAAGCAAAGCCGATTTAATGCGGTTTTTCGAACATTTGGAAACCGAGTTAGACATTACTGGGTTTTTGTACCCGCCCGAAAAACGTGACGCGATGGCGCGCAATATTCGCAACATGTTCCAACGGGTGGCATTAACCCATCAAGAAGTGCAAACTTTGCGGGGCATTATAACCGCGCTCACCAAGCACAATAGGCGGGTGGCGAAACAAGATGTGATCAATGAATATATTGCACAGCAAGATAAGCGAAAGTGATATGAATCAAGGTGTTGGCGGGCATATATTGGTGATAGATTCGGGCATTGGCGGCTTGGGTGTATTGTCACATGTGCAAAAATATTTGCCGAATGTCGATTATAGTTATGTGGCTGACGAAGCGTTTTTTCCCTATGGTCGGTTATCCAAACAGACCCTCGAGCACCGTGCTGCCCAAATTGTGGCTGCTATAGACCGAGCGAACAATCTAGATTGTGTGGTGGTGGCCTGCAACACCGCAAGCACCGTGGTTTTGGAACATTTGCGGGCAAAATTTAATGTGCCAATTATTGGCATTGTACCGGCGATAAAAGTGGCGGCCAAACTTACCCGAACCAAGGCTATTGGCATATTGGCGACTGAAGCCACGGCTAAAGGTGAATATATTAAAACTTTGGTTGAAAAGTTTGCCAATGATTGCGTGGTCAAGCTGCATGGGGCTAAAAATTTGGCTCATTTGGCCGAACAAAAACTGAATGGCAAGAAATTGTCAATTGCTGATGTTGCGCGCGAGATAGCGCCATTGTTTAGCGCCATGCGCTTTAAAGAACAGAAGCATATTGACCAAGTGGTTTTGGGTTGCACGCATTATCCGTTTTTACTGGATGAATTAAAACAAGCCGCGCCTTATGTGGTGAATTGGGTCGACCCCGCCGAAGCGGTGGCAAACCAAGTGGTTAAACTGTTTAAGCCGCACCAAACCACTAACATTGTTAGCCGTTCTACCTATTATACAACCGCACAAAAATCTGGCTATAAAGTGAAAAATATTGGCTTTCAGTTTTTGCAATTGTGAGTTTTGTTGCCGCCGGTAATTTCTCTGACCCTGAATTTGTATGTATGGGGCGCAAAAGCTCAGTAAATATATGCTTTGGCGCTTGACAGAGGCGGGATATTTGACTAAAAAATCTCTAAATATCGGCAGAGCTGATATTCATAAAATCTGCGGTGCTTGCACCTGTCGGTTTGACAATAGAATTCACTATTATCGAACCTAGGAAGATTAACCAGACTGGAAATGAAATGACAAAGCGTCATAGTGCAAAATATAAAATTGACCGCCGCATGGGCGAAAACATCTGGGGCCGTGCTAAAAGCCCTGTAAACCGCCGTGATTATGGCCCAGGCGAACATGGCCAAGGCCGTAAAGGCAAGCCATCTGACTTTGGCATTCAGCTTAAAGCCAAGCAAAAGCTTAAAGGCTATTATGGCAATATTTCGGAAAAACAATTCCGCTCTATCTTTAAAGAAGCCAACCGTATCAAAGGCGATACCAGCGAAAACCTAATTGGTTTGCTTGAGCGCCGCTTGGACACCATTGTTTACCGTGCTAAATTTGTGCCAACAGTTTTTGCTGCCCGCCAATTTGTAAACCATGGCCATGTAACTGTTAACGGCCAACGGGTTAACATTCCATCATACCGCGTTAAAATCGGTGATGTTGTTGAAATTCGCGAAAAAAGCCGTCAACTAGAAATCGTATTGCTGGCTTCGACGCTAGCAGAACGTGACGTACCAGATTATATGAGCGTAGAACATGGCGGCACAATGTCAGCCACTCTAAACTCAATTCCAAACCTAGGAGACGTTCCATACCCAGTACAAATGGAACCTAACCTAGTTGTCGAATTCTACTCACGTTAAACCAACTCTCGCCTCACTTTTGGGCGATGATAGGTTACCGCGATAATTGATTTATAATGTTTTAAAGCCACTCAGTTTTGGGTGGCTTTTTTTTAGCCGAAATCATAACCCGACAGGCCAGAAAGGCCAAAATCGATCAGCAGATCATTATTCAGCAAATCATTATATTCGCGCTCAAATTCGTTGGCGCCGGTTGGTAAATCGGCCAGTTCGAATGTTACGCCGGCAAAGGTAAAAAATTCGACACTACTAAAGGTATTGGTGCCATAATCGCCATCTATCACATCTTGCACGGTATAGTTGCCGCTGCCATTGTCGGTTATTTGAAAGCGGGTATAGGGCGTGTATAGGTCAGCCGTGTCGCTGCCAGTTGAGCCGCTAAAGGTATCATCGCCCCTACCGACATAAAATAGATCATCGCCCGCGCCACCATAGACAAAATCATCGCCATTGCCATCAAATATGGTGTCATTGCCGCCATTGCCGTTTAAAATGTTGGCCAAGGCGTTACCAATAATCAAATCATTGCCGCTGCCGCCGGATGCGTTTTCTATTTCTGCGCCTTTGGCGATGGTGTAACCGCCGACATCATCGATATATTTGCCACTATCGGGAGTTAGTATTTGCGAGAAAAACCCGCCAGCATAATATTTTGAATCGGTAATTTCCAATTTATAATCGGCAAATAAATCGGCATAAAAATCTGTTCCGCTCACCCGGGCTAAAGTTTCAAGCAAGTCGGCGTCATTAGTGTTTCTATCTAACGTGGCTTCATTTAGGTTTAATATGCTGCGGTTTGCGCCACCATAGGCGATTTCATCGATGCCATTTGTATCCCATATCGAATAAAAAGCCCGGCCAATCGATACATTGCCATCGGCGCCATTAATGTCTAATGCGGTGCTTCCGGCATCGGTTAATGTATAGGTGGTGGCGGTGGTATTATTGGTATTTGTGTTATATAGATATTGCAAGGCGGCCATGTTAATAGGCGTATAGTTTACAAATCCACCAAAATTCGGACTGCGTCTGTCATTATCGGAATTTAGATAGGACATGACGTCATATTTATTGTCGTTCAACTCGGCAAACGGGGCATCGCTCGGATCTTCATCATGCGGATGAGAAAGCCCCAAAAAATGACCTAGTTCGTGCAACATAGTGAGGACGCGTTCATTTGATCCGCCTGTTTCCGAATCGGGTGTGTGCCACCCATTATTGGTATAAATTAATATGCCGGCATCGGCATCTCCGGTGAAGAAATTGTTATCGCCGTCATTATTATCCATATCCCAATTTGGGGTTAAATATGACATGCCCAATATACCGCTATTGCCAGCATCTGAAACGCCGGTCCAGCGTAGGTCAGATGCAGCGACGCTGGCGGGTGTAAAATTTAAATTGATAATTTCGCCCGCCGCCTGCATGGCGGTGTCAATATCGGCAGCCCAATTTGTATCGCTAACCAACACGCCATCTAGGCTGACATTGCTAATGCCAAACTGAGACTTATAGGCATCGAAAATGGTGGTTTGGCTGGCATCCAAGGATGAATATGTAATGGTGATGCCAGATGCATAGCGATTGTACAGCTCGTCTCTATTGATATTTAATTGAAAAAGATCGTTAGTATCGGCTGGTAAAGAGGTTGTGTTTAAGCTCATAATCTCACCTTTTAAAGGAGACGAATCTCTGCGTTAACCATATTATTCACATATAACATTAATTAATGCTATATTTTTTACAAATAATCATGAGTTGCGATTCGGTATGACTGGTAAAAAAATCTTCGTCATTATAGGTGTGTTGTCGTTGGCGGCTTGTCAAACCACCGGCGGTGGCGGAGGCGGAGGTGGAGGCAGCACTGGAAACTATGCGGCATCGGCTTTAAACTTCATAGATCCTAGCCAAACCAGTGGCAGCTATAGCGCCGATACGGGCAACCTCAACATTAGCGCCAACATAACCTTTAGAGCCTCGACCGCATTTTTAAACGGCGCAAGCTATGCCAAAGTTGGCGGCCATGAAATGGTGACCACATTTAGCAAAGCCGAAACCGGCACAGGCGGCGTTGCCGATACGTATATAAAAGGTGAGGGTAATTTCAGCGGCATCTTAACCGGTTTGGCGGCTTCATCCACCTATACCGATGCAGCAATTACATTTAGCACGGCTCAGTTGAGTGAGTTAAATACACTGCGGACTGACATTGTGGACTTGGCAAATGATATCAGCAATTTCCCCGGCCATGCGAATATCAACATATGGAAGGCCAGTTTAAATACCAAATTGGGCGAGTTGAAAGCTCTTGTGTCCTATGGTGATTTGCAATTAACATTTGATTTAATGGCCAGTGGCAATGGCTATTATGGCACATTTGCTAACGAGCAGAATGGTGAATTTACCCAAATATCCGGCATATATGCGCGGGCAGATGGGGTGAGCGTGGCCGATTATACGCCGTTGATAGGAACTGCAACAGCCAATTATGCAGCAAAATTCAAAGGCGTTGGGGTGGTGAACGGCTTGCTGGTTTATTTAAAAGATGACAATGGCACAGTGGCTGCCGACTTTGTGGCGCAGACCTTAACCGGCGCATTTGCGGTGGCAAATACCGAAGCCACTGAAACTGGCAATATAGCCTTTAGCGGCGCGATGAGCTTAGACGCTGGTGGTGTGACGGGTTTGGTATTTAATAATAATGCCGCCACATATACCAGCACACTTGGCCAACTGGGCAATTTTACCGGCGGCAGTGCCGAGGCCACGTTGTTAGATAGTGGCGCCAGCATATTGGGCAGCGTTAATTTTGTAAACGGCGACAAAGCCTTAGTCGGCGGTTTTGGCGGCGATAAGTAGGGTTTTTTATTGCTCGGTTACCGAGTAAGCAATGCCTTTATCGTCTAATAAAGTGCGGATTTCGCCGGTTTCGAACATATCGCGCAAAATATCTGCACCACCAATAAATTCACCTTTAATGTAAACTTGTGGAATGGTTGGCCAGTCAGAAAAATCTTTAATGCCTTGGCGAATGTCATCATTATCCAGCACATTGACATCGGTATATTCGATGTTCAAATAGCCAAGAATTTGGGTGGCCAGACCAGAAAAACCACATTGTGGAAAATCTCTCGTGCCTTTCATAAACAAAACCACATCGTTATTTTTTACGGTATCAGCTATGATTGTTTGAGCTTCACTCATTTTATTTCCTTCATTGTCTTATTTAGGCACTTCGGTTTGTAATGATAATGCGTGCAACGCACCGCCCATATTGCCTTTTAGGGCTTTGTAAATTAGTTGATGTTGGCTAACGCGACTTTTGCCAATAAATTCTTTAGACACAACACGCGCCATATAATGGTCACCATCACCCGCCATATCGGTTATCGTAACTTCCGCATCTGGCAGAGCTTCGATAATCATATCTTTAATTTCTTTTGCTTCCATTGCCATATCAACACCTCAATTCAGTCAAAAATTCTATTGTCTATCTTAATTCTTATTCATGAAGTTTGGCAACCATTGATCATGAGCTTTTTTAAGTTTTGATACAGATATGGGGTTTGCGTTGTCAATTGTAAGGCGTGATCCGATAACTGTGCCCAATAATCTAACGGTTACCGCCAATTCATTGGCGGCTTTTAACACCGTGGCAACGCCGCCCGGTGGCACGGTGATGACATATCTGGCTTGATCTTCGCCAAACAAAGCCGCATGAATGGGCAATTTGCAATCGGCCATTTTTATATCTGCGCCTAAGCCAGATGCCATGGCCATTTCGGCCAATGCCATATATAGCCCGCCATCTGATACGTCATGCACAGCATTTACATATTCATTGTCAATGATATTGCGGACAAAATTGCCGTTTTTAAGTTCTTCATCCAAATCTACTCTTGGCGCTTGGCCGATAGACTTGCCTAAAATTTCTTCGACATAAGCGGTACAGCCCAAATGGCCATTTTCCTTGCCGATCAGCAGAATAATGTCGCCTTCTTCTTTAAAGTTTAACGTGGCCATTTTATTGATGTCTGCCAGCAGACCCACGCCGCCAATGGCTGGGGTTGGCAATATGCCAGCGCCGCTGGTTTCGTTATATAATGACACATTGCCAGAAACCACTGGGTAGTTAAGCTTGGTGCAGGCTTCTATCATGCCTTCGATGGCGCCGACAAACTGCCCCATAATTTCTGGTCGTTCTGGGTTGCCAAAATTCATGCAATCGGTAATGGCCAATGGCTGTGCGCCCACCGCGGTTATGTTGCGCCATGTTTCGGCAACGGCTTGTTTGCCGCCTTCTACCGGGTCGGCATATACATAACGCGGGGTTACATCGGTCGATATGGCTAAGGCTTTGTCGGTATCGTGCACCCGCACAACTGCGGCATCGCCACCCGGGCGGGCAATGGTGTCGCCCATAACCATATGGTCATATTGCTCCCATACCCATTTGCGCGAACAATAATTTGCCGAACCTAAAAGTTTTAGCAAGGCATTATTCATCGACAATGGGGTGGCAACTTCGTCCGCGGTTATGGCAGCCGGTGGCACGGTTTTTATCCACGGGCGTTCATATTCTGGGGAATCATCGGCCAACGGCGCGACCGGTATATCGACCACGGACTCGCCTTTATGGGTGATGATGAGGCGGTTGGTATCGGTGGTTTCGCCAATGACTGCGAAATCTAAGCCCCATTTTACAAAAATAGCTTTTGCGCTATCTTCATGGCCGGGTTTGATGACCATTAGCATACGCTCTTGGCTTTCGGACAACAGCATTTCGTAGGCGGTCATATTTTCTTCGCGCTGGGGTACATAATCTAAATTCATGTAAAAGCCGACATTGCCTTTGTCGGCCATTTCGACCGATGAAGATGTGAGGCCAGCTGCGCCCATATCTTGAATGGCGATGATGCTATCTGTCGCCATAAGCTCAAGGCAAGCTTCGAGTAATAGTTTTTCGGTAAACGGGTCGCCAACTTGCACGGTTGGGCGTTTTTGATCGGTATTTTCGTCAAACTCGGCAGAGGCCATGGTGGCGCCATGGATGCCATCGCGTCCCGTTTTTGAACCGACATATACCACGGGGTTGCCAACGCCAGTTGCGGCGGAGTAAAATATTTTATCGGCATCGGCAATGCCGACACACATAGCATTCACCAGGTTATTGCTATCGTAGCTTTTGTCAAAATGCAGCTCACCACCAACGGTCGGCACGCCCATGCAATTGCCATAACCGCCAACGCCTTCGACCACGCCATTAACCAGCATACGGGTTTTTTTGTTTGAGGGCTCGCCAAACCGCAAAGCGTTCATATTGGCCATCGGCCGCGCGCCCATGGTAAATACATCGCGCATTATGCCGCCAACACCAGTGGCAGCGCCTTGATATGGCTCGATAAATGACGGGTGATTGTGGCTTTCCATTTTAAACACCACCGCTTGGTTGTCGCCAATGTCGATGATGCCGGCATTTTCGCCGGGGCCGCAAATGACACATTCGCCAGTTGTGGGCAGTTTTTTAAGCCAAAACTTGCTAGATTTATAGGAGCAATGCTCTGACCACATGACCGAAAATATACCCAATTCGGTAAGGTTTGGGGCGCGGTTTAGGCGTTTGACAATAGTGCTATATTCATCTTTGGTCAGGCCATGGTCTTTGACCACTTTTTTGGTGATAATGTCGTTATATGTCATATTGGGTTACCTTAAGCTAAACTATCGACGAGGCTATTAAATAGATGCGCGCCGTCTGTGCCGCCAAGCATGGCTTGGTCTAACCGTTCGGGGTGGGGCATCATGCCTAATATATTTTTGCTTTCGTTATAAATGCCGGCAATGTTACGTTGCGAGCCATTTATATTGGATGTTTCGGTCACTTCGCCTTGTTCTGCACAATATCTAAAGGCAATTTGGTTGTTGCTTTCGAGCCTATTAAGTGTGGCTTCATCGGCAAAATAATTGCCATCATGATGGGCGACGGGTATGCGAATAACCGCGCCAGCATTATATTTATTGGTAAATATGGTTTCGTTATTCTCGACTCTTAAAAACACATCTTTACAGATAAATTTTAACCCGGCATTGCGGGTAAGCGCGCCCGGCAAAAGCCCAGCTTCAATGAGAATTTGAAAGCCATTGCAGATGCCTAATATTGGCGTGCCTTTATGGGCGGCGGCTATAACCGCTTTCATAATGCGGCTTTTGGCGCTAATGGCACCGCAACGTAAATAATCGCCATAAGAAAAACCCCCCGGCAGCACAATGAGGTCTGACTTCGGAATTTCACTATCGCCATGCCAAACCATATGAACTGGTTTTTTGGTGGCATGTTGCAGGCTAACTTTTACGTCTCTATCGCAATTTGACCCGGGGAAAACAATGACACTTGCTTGCATTTATTTGACCTCAATCTAAAATTTCAAATGAGTAATTTTCCATAACCATGTTGGCGAGTAATTTCTCGCTCATGTTTTTTAATTGGGCTTCGGCTTTGGCCTTGTCTGTTTCGGCAATTTCGACATCAAAAATTTTACCTTGGCGGACTTTTGAAATGCCTTCAAAATCTAAATCTTCAAACGTATGTAATATGGCTTTGCCCTGCGGGTCTAATACGCCGGATTTTAAAGTGACGGTTATGCGTGCTTTCATGGGGTGTTCCATTTCTGTGTTGTGACTACAGTGGGTTGCATCAAATATGTGATTATTTTACAATAGTTCGGGCTTTATTTAACTAAGGTTGGTTTGTCATTTTTGGCATCATCGCTGTCGATAATGTCGCCATTTTCGTTTAATATACCTAAACGTCTGGCGACTTCTTGATAAGCATCAACCAAACCACCAAGATTTTGGCGAAAACGGTCTTTATCTAACTTTTCACCAGTTTTTATGTCCCACAGGCGGCAATTATCTGGGCTGAACTCATCGGCCAGTAAAATGCGTAAATTGCCATTTTCAAAATGGCGGCCAAATTCGAGTTTAAAGTCGACCAATTGAATGCCAATGCCGCGAAATAGACCGGTCAGAAAATCGTTAACCCTAAGCGCGGTGGCGACCATATCTTCTAATTCAGTGGCGGTTGCCCACTCGAACGCGGTGATGTGTTCATCGGTAACCATGGGGTCGTTTAAGGCATCATCTTTATAATAATATTCGACAATTGAGCGGCTTAATTTTATGCCTTCTTGCATGCCTAACCGTTTGGCGAGCGAGCCGGCGATTACGTTACGCACCACCACTTCGAGCGGTATAATGTCAACTTTTTTGATAAGCTGCTCACGCATATTTAGGCGTTTGATGAAATGCGTGGCGACGCCAATTTCTTCCATCGCTAAAAATATATATTCGGTTATGCGGTTGTTTAAAACCCCTTTGCCATCTATCACTTCGTGGCGCTCGCCATTGAATGCGGTGGCATCATCTTTAAAATGTTGAATGATCGTACCCGTTGTTGGGCCTTCATAAAGTATTTTGGCTTTGCCTTCATGAATTTTGCGACGTTTTTTCATCATCTGCTATCTCCATAGGGGAATTTCACCACCAATATTATATGGACTGATGGGGCTTCTATAGCCTGTTTTTTTGGTGATTCAAACCCGATTATTCATTCTATTGGTCGGAAATGCGAAATTGCTTAAATGGCGCCTAGATTTGGGTATAAGTTTGCACTTATGCAAAGAAATACAGATTAATTTTGATCTTGAACATTGATTTTAGCCATGCCAATGTCTATTTAAATTATATAGTATGATTCAGAATATTGATTCTGATTTAAAGTGGAGGAAATTAAACATGGCTGACAATTTTAAAGACCGCGAAACAGCGTTCGAAAATAAATTTGCGCATGATGCAGAAATGAAATTCAAAATTCTTGCCCGCCGAGATAAATTATTTGGTTTGTGGGTGGCTGAGATTTTGGAAAAAGAGGGTGCAGATGCTGACGCCTATGCAAAAGAAGTGATTATATCTGACCTTGAAGAACCCGGTGATGCCGATATTTTACGCAAAGTGATTGGCGATTTGGATGCCGCTAACCACCTGATACCAGAAGCTGAATTGGTCGAGAAACTGGCTGAGTTTTTAGCCGTGGCCGAAGGCCAATTGTTAGGCGATTGAGCCATAATATTGGCTGGGCAAATAAACTAGCCAGAATTATAAAACCCGCTTCAATGAGTTGAAGCGGGTTTTTGTTTGGCTTGAATTTGGTTATTCGCCATAACATTGTTGGCTATTCGCCATAATGTTATTGGTTACTCACCAAACACCCGTTTAAAAATAACCCCAACATTTTTGGTATGATAATCTAGGTTAAACAAAGCTTCAATTTCGGCATCTGAAAGTGCAGCTGTCACTTCTTTATCGGCTTTTAACAGCTCCAAGAAATCGCCTTCGCCGCGCCAAACTGGCATGGCGTTGCGCTGCACTAAACGGTACGAATCTTCACGCGAAACACCGGCTTGGGTCAGCGCCAACAAAACCCGTTGTGAATGTATAAGCCCGCCCAATTTATTCATATTAGCCATCATGTTTTCTGGGTAGACCAATAGTTTTTCAATAACCAATGCCATGCGGTGGAGCGAGAAATCTAATGTCACGGTGGTGTCGGGGCCTATTTGGCGCTCGACAGAGGAATGAGAAATATCTCGTTCGTGCCATAAAGCTACATTTTCCATCGCCGGGGTTACCGCCATGCGGATAAGCCGGGCTTGGCCGGTTAGGTTTTCGGTTAAAATGGGGTTGCGCTTGTGCGGCATCGCGCTCGAGCCTTTTTGGTCTTTAGAGAAATATTCCTCGACCTCTAACACTTCGGTGCGTTGCAAATGGCGAATTTCGACTGCCAAACGCTCGATGGATGAGCCGATGACGCCTAAGGTGGCAAAATACATCGCATGGCGATCGCGCGGGATGACTTGGGTTGAAATGGGTTCGAACTCCAGGCCAAGTTTTTTGGCAACATGTTCCTCCACCCGTGGGTCGATATTGGCAAATGTGCCGACAGCGCCAGAAATGGCACAAGTGGCAATATCTTTACGCGCGGCCGTTAAGCGGGCTTTGTTGCGGTCAAATTCGGCATAGGCTTGGGCCATTTTTAGGCCAAAAGTAACCGGTTCGGCATGTATGGCATGGCTGCGGCCAACACATACGGTGTCTTTATGCTCATAAGCCAACTTTTTAAGCGCGGCTAACAGCCTATCCATACCGACCATTAGCAAATCTGTTGCGCGTACAAGTTGCACGCTGAAGCAAGTGTCTAGCACATCTGAGCTGGTCATACCTTGGTGGATAAAGCGGGCATCATCGCCAACATGTTCGGCGAGTGAGGTTAAGAATGCGATCACATCATGCTTTACCGCGCGTTCTATTTCATCAATTCTGGCAACATTAAACCCGCCTTTTTCCCACACTGTTTTTGCCGCAGATTTAGGGATAACACCAAGTTCGGCTTGGGCATCACATGCATGGGCTTCGATTTCGAACCAAATTTGGAATTTACTTTCAGGTTCCCAAATGGCGGCCATTTCAGGACGGGTATAACGAGGTATCATATTAAAACCTTATAGGAGAGGGTGGTTGAATGTTGGCTTTGTTTAACAGCTAAACCGCTAAAAAACAAGGGTGGAAAACGGCGCAATAGAGGCGGCGTATAGCGGGCTTTTATCGAGCAGATTTAATGCCGCCAACAAATAACCACATGGCCAACAAACAGGTGAAGGCGAAAGGGATTTTAGGGCTAAAAATAAGGTAAAAATAGCCTTGCCCCAATATAAAATAGCCCAATAAAAACAGTTGATGAGTGAATGTAACGTCAAACGCCGAATAGCTAACCATAGTCGAAATGGCGGCAAAACTGGTGATTAACATCAGCATGAAAACCAGCGGCAACAAAGCGATTATTAGATATTTTTGCCACGCAAATTTTAGTTTAGAAAACAGCAGATAATGCATGGCAAAAACCAGTATGAAAGCACAAATGCCATTGCCAAGCCCTAAAGTGAAATTGGTGACAAGGTTGCCGGTGTAAATATATTCGCTAAAACTAGTGCTGATTAACGAAATTGCGCCGATTAACGTCGCCATTTTAGCGCGGTTATAACCAACCCAGTTATATAATTGAATTTTTATTGCCGACATAAAGGCCAGCTCCTATTGATTGCTGACATAAAAAGGAATGACCATAAAGCGCCGGTCCGGCCCTTCAAAGCCATACCTCATGACATTTATAAAGGTCATAAATACCAAATCGCCGTTGACGGCCTCGAAAAAATGCACATCGGAGATGGAATAATCTATCGGGCAACCGCGGCTGGTTGGCAAATTGGTATCGACATAAGTCTCAAAGGTATATTGTGCCGATAATGAAGTTAATTCTAGCTCGAAAATTTTGGCATCGGGTGCAAAATCATTGCATTTTGAGCTGTTGGCGTTTTTGGTGGTGAGTTTAATTTTATATTGGTTATTTGTCGGCGCGCTCGGATGAATGCCAAAACGAGCGTTATATTTGTCGGTATCGAGTTGGGTGATGGGGTTGGAAACCAAGGTGAAGCCATGCAATGTGGTGTTTAGGCGTTTTATGGTGGGCGTGGCGTTGGCAATGGCCACAGCGCGGGCTTGGGCTAAACTTGCGGTTTCATCTTGCAAAACCACGCGAATTGGCTCGGTGCCGACCACCCAAGTGTTGTTTTTGGCGTTGATGAAAAATATTTCCGAATAAGGAAAGCCCGAACCATCTTGAATGCCATATTGCTCGAAGGTGAAATATACACCATCTGGCGAAAAACCCATTATGCGTTTGAGCGCCGCATCGCCGGCTTGGGCAATGGTCTGCGCCATTATTAATGTGACAAAAATGATGATGATTCTAATGATTCTGAACATAGGCTTAGCATGACATTTTTTAAAAGATTAGTCACCTTTCATTATTCAATAGAGCTTGGTTGATCTAATTCGGCTGAGCTTGCTTGGCCTAACTCCGGAGAACTTGCTTGGCTCAAAAAATCGGTCAATTTATCGTGCTCATAACCAGAAAAACTAACACAACCGACGGGCACTTTGCAATTGATAGCGTTGATAATTTCAAACGCGCCGGACTGGCCAAAGCCACCGCATAATTCGATGACTTGGATGCCATCGGCGACCATTTTTTTGGCCACTTTAATGGCGGCCTTAATGGTGTCAACGCATATGATGGTGGATGAGAATTGCGGCGAATTTATGTTGGCATTATGTTGCGCTGGCGCATAACCATTGCCTAAAATTATATAACCATATTTTGTTAATTGAGTCATAGGCTAGCTATAATTGAATTTTTGGCTATTTCCAACAATTTTTGCGGTTCTGACAAGGTGTGGCTTAAAAATACAATTTGCCTATGGGGTAAGTTGTGGCCCAACTCGTTAAGCGGGGTTATGTCTAGATGTTTGAAATGTTTGTAAAGCCCCGGCCATTCGGGCAAAATGGCAATGCCTAAATTTTCATCTACAAGTTCGGTTATGGTTTCGAGCGAATCCAATTCACATAATATATTTTTTTTAAAATTCAATTGGCTAATGGATTGATACACCCGACTGCCGCCCCAACTGGTTTTGTCATAGGCGATGAACGGGCTTTGCAACAATTGATTTTTGAGGCTGGCTTGGCTGGGATATTTGCGAACTAACACTAGTTGTTGGTTGCTCAATATGGTGGCATGAATGGATTTGGGCAGTTCAAAATGCGGAGCCGTGGTGATGGCAGCGTCTATTTTTTGCGCCACTAACAGATTGTATAATTGGCTAGAAGCGCCGGGCTTTATCAGCAATTCTGCACGCGGTGCTTTGGTTTGAATGGCTTCGATAACCGATGGTACAAATTGGGTGAGGGCGGTGGCAATGCAGCCGATATGTAGGCGCGAAGAAAGGCCTGTATCATCAATATCAAATTTTAACAAATGCGCTTGTTTGATGAGTTTTTGCGCGCGCGGTAACAGATTTAAGCAGGCGGCGGTGGGTTTGGCCGCATGCGCACTACGCGATAACAATTTTGCATCTAATTGCACTTCAAGAGTTTTTATACGGCCACTAAGTGCGGCGGCGGTAAGGCCTTGCTTGCGCGCGGCAGCGGCAATTGAGCCGGTCTCGACGACGGCAATTAGGCTTTCTAAAAATCTAATGTCCATAATATTATCTTATGCTTATAGTGAAAATTAAATGTTAATAGTTTCGAAGATAATGAGTTATAAAGGCTTAATCAACAAAAATGGAGTGGATATGCAGAATATTTTTCGGTTCGCGATTCATCTGATAAATTCAAACGGAGTGTTTGTGAAACCATGAGTTTATTTGTATTTGCGGCGGTTATTTTTGCCGCTTTGTTGCACGCAACGTGGAACGCGGTGGCAAAATCTCAAACCGATAAATTGCTAACCATGACCGCCTTGGTGTTTGGCAGCTCGTTATGGGGCATGGTCGCATTGCCATTTGCGCAATGGCCCAACCCAGCCAGTTTGGTATATTTGGCCATTGGAATCTTGTTGCATATCGGTTATCAAATTGTGCTGCAAAGCGCTTATAAATTAGGCGATTTGTCGCTTGTCTACCCGATATCACGCGGCACTGCGCCCTTAATTGTGACGATATTTTCGGTAATAGTATGGAATATAGAGTTTGAATTTACCACTATATTGGGTTTGGCGGCCATTATATTTGCGGTATTTTGTCTGGCATTTACCAAAAATAGCCGTGGTGGGCGCGATGGCAAAGCCATTGTTTTTGCCTTGGTTACCGCATGTTTTATTGCGGCTTATAGCTTGGTAGATGGCACCGGCGCTCGGCTATCTGGCGATAGTTTGGGTTTTTACGCGTGTTTGACCATTGCCAATGGGTTTGGCTTTGCGGCGTTTATTGCTTTGGTCAAACCGGTAAATTTGGCTTTGGTATTTAAAACCCAAAAATTCATAATGGTGTTTGGCGGCTTGGCCTCATTTGGGGCATTTGCCATCGCCATGTGGGCGTTTACCCAAGCGCCGATAGCCTTAGTAACGGCGCTGCGTGAAAGCAGCATTATGTTTGCCATGCTCATTGGCGTGGTATTTTTTAAAGAAAAGTTTGGCGCGTTAAAACTGGTTGCCACATTGGCCACATTGGCGGGCATGGTCTTGTTGCGGATGTGAGAGTTAGGCTCAGTTTTAAAACCTAACTCTCAAAAATGGCTAGCAATTGCAGCTGCATGAGCATTTACAACTGCATTTATCGTCTGATACGCAATTACAATCGCATGATGTTGTATTTTTATCTTTATCTGGCATATTTATCTCCGGTTATTGGTTACATAAGTGAGACGCGCTGCGGGGTTAAAGGATGCATTTATTTTGCGAAATAATCTCGCCCTGTTGGTATTTGCAGCATTTGCTAATTTCTTTGGCCAGTTGTTTGCGTGCCCGCTGCACCCGGGCTTTGGCGGTGGGTAGGGGGATGTTGGCGCCTTTGGCATAATCGACTTGGCTTTGGCCATTAAAACTTGTGGCGTTAAGTGCCTCTTGGGCAGATGGGTTCAAGTTTTTGATGAATGGTTCTAAACAACATGCCAGCTCAAATATGGCGGCCTCATCTTCATCTTGCATCGGTAAAAAGTCCAATTTTGTGGCTGATCCGTTGGCAATCGGGTCAGTTTTATGCTGGCGAAAATGGCTGTTTATATGGTTGCGCGCAATGGCGTATATCCAACTTTCGAGTTTGGTTTTGTCGTTCAAACTATCGATATTTTGGTGGATTTTCAACAGGGTGTTTTGGGTTATGTCATCGGCATCGGCTGAATTTTGCACCCGCGAATGAATGAAACGGCCAATTTGTTGGCTAAAATATGTCCATTCTGGCTGCATTTTCGCTCCTATTTGATTTGCTTATATCATAGACGCGAAAAGCAGCAAAAAGATGCAATATTTTATAACATATGCCCATCTACAACATATGTATGCCGCATTCGGTTTTTTCTTGGCCTTGCCAGCGGCCATCGCGATATTCACCATCGGTTTCGACTTTGTCAGTACACGGCATGCAGCCGATAGACAGATAGCCGTCGGCAACCAAGGGGTGGCGCGGGAGGTCATTGTCTAAAATGTAATTTTTAAGCTCATCTAAGCCCCAATTGGCCAGTGGGTTAATCTTAACTTGGCCATTTGCCAGCTCAAAAATATCCAATTGGCTGCGGCTATTGCCCTGAAAACGTTTGCGACCAGTGATGAGCGCGGCATATGGCTCGGTGGCACGAGCGTAAGGCAACACCTTGCGCACAAGGCAACATGCAGTTGTGTCTTTTGCCCATAAAATGCCCTTGGGGTCGGCAGCTTTAATCTCGTCCTCATCGCCTTTAAAACTAATGATGTTGGTGAGGTTAAGTAGCTGATTCACCTTGTCGCGATAACGCTTTGTTTCGCCAAATAATTTGCCAGTATCAATGAAAATAACCGGCAAATTGGCATCGACTTGTGACACCAGATGTAGCAGGATAACCGCTTCCGCGCCATAAGATGAAACCAAGGCAATATTGTCGATAAATTGTTGTTTTACCGCATATTGAAGCACTTCTAGTGGGGTTGAAGTGGCGAATTTGGCATTTAGAGCCGACAAATCTTGTTGCGAAATCTGGGTCATATCTGTCTCCTTAAACGAGGCAGTAGAATTGGATTTAATATTTTGAATTTGCAGCTATATTTTCGACGCTGCGTTGATAAAAACGCGACATTCGGGTGGCTTCTTTTACCCAGATATTGGGGTCTTGGCCTTCGGGTATGTCGATGCTATCAACCCCGCAACGGAACAAAAATTGAGCTTGGTCAGCAATCGGGTGGCCGATGGCGCGAATTTCGCCTTTAAAGCCATATTTTTCTTGCAGCAAATGCGCCATAGTAAATGCCCGGCCATCGCCAAATTTCGGAAAATTAAGTGCAATCAAGCTGATAGAAGATAAATCATTTGCCAACGCGTCAATATCGTCATCACTATTGAGCCAAATAGATATGCTCTTAAGATTTTGTTTTATAGGTTCTTTTTGGTCTAACCAATAGTCAAAAGGCAAAATCTGGTCTTCATGCAAAGTTAGCGAATCGGTATTGGTGATGATGATGTTTTGGTTTTCGGCTAGCGCGCCTTGGTCATTAAGTAACATTATATAACGCCTCCTTAAACGGTGTTTGGCCAGCACGGCGGTAATAGGCGAGGAAGTTTTCTGCCTGGTTTTTGCGGCCGGCTAAGTAAACTTTGGTGATGGTGTCTATAGCGCCGACAATTTCATCGCCAGAGAAACCACGGCCAATAATATTGCCGATGTCGGCATCCTTACGCGAAGAGCCGCCAAGCGTGACTTGGTAACTTTCTTCGCCTTTTTTATCGACACCCAAAATGCCGATATTGGCCACATGATGATGCGCACAGGCATTGATGCAGCCAGATATATTGAGCGTAATGTCGCCCAAATCATTTAATTTTTTAAGGTCATCAAAATGTTCGGCAATCATTTGCGCGATGGGAATAGAGCGGGCGTTGGCCAATGCGCAATAATCTAGGCCCGGGCAGGCGATGATGTCGGTTAACAGGCCGATATTGCCAGCCGCCAAATTGGCTTTGGACAGCTTTTGCCAAAGCGTGAATAAATCATCCAATTTCACATGCGGGAGCACAAGGTTCTGTCGGTGGGTGGCGCGAATTTCGCTTAGCGAATAATCATCGGCCAATTGTGCCACCAAATCCATCTGATCGGCGCTGATGTCGCCGGGTATGCCGCCATGCGGTTTTAACGATATAGACACAATGGTATAGCCATCGGCTTTGTGGCCAAATGTGTTGTTTTTAACAAAATAATCAAACCCATTATTGTCGGCAATGTTAGTTTCAAACTTGGCATCATCATATTGATAAGACTCAAATTTTGGCAATATAAAATGTTCAAAAATGGTTTGCTTTTGGTCGTCTGGTAAATTAAAGCCAGTGTCTTTAATGCGCTGCCATTCTAGCTCGACAAGGCGGGTGAATTCTTTAACCCCGGTTTCGTTAACGGTTATTTTTATGCGGGCTTTATACATGTTGTCGCGTCGGCCTATCATGTTATAGGTGCGCAAAATGGCATCTAAATATGACAGTAAATATTGTGGCTCTAAAAATTCACGCACCAATTTAGCGATGACCGGCGTGCGGCCTTGGCCGCCACCGACATAAACTTTAAAACCAATTTCGCCAGCGTCGTTTTTGACAATTTGCAGCGCCACATCATGGTATAAAATGGCGGCGCGGTCATCTTCGGCGGCGTTAACTGCAATTTTGAATTTACGCGGCAAAAATGCAAATTCGGGGTGCAATGTCGACCATTGACGAATGATTTCGCACCATGGGCGCGGGTCGGTTAATTCATCGGCTGCGACGCCGGCAAAAGGGTCGGATGTGGTGTTGCGTATGCAATTGCCGCTGGTTTGGATGGCGTGCATTTCGACTTTTTGCAAATCTTCCAGAATTTCGGGTATGTCACTAAGCGCCGGCCAGTTATATTGAATGTTTTGGCGGGTGGTAAAGTGGCCGAAGCCTTTGTCATATTTGCGGGCAATATGCGCCAAAGTGCGCATTTGGGTGCTATTTAGCTGGCCATAGGGGATGGCGAGGCGCAGCATATAGGCATGCAATTGCAAATAAACTCCATTTTGCAGGCGCAACGGTTTAAACTCATCCTCGGTTAGTTCACCCGCGAGGCGGCGGCTAATTTGCGAGCGCAATTGTTCGATGCGCTGGGTGATAAACTCATCATCAAATTGGTCATATTTGTACATTTTAACATCTTGCGGCGCGCTGGCCGGTGCAAGTGGCGAGAAATTTTCTTTATACATTTTCGCTCCTTTTAGACTCATTGCTTTTGGCCACATTGTCACTGCTGGCCGAATTGTCACTATCTGCATTGGCAGCGGTGAACTGATTTTCCCACTCCGGTTTTGGCGTGAGCCCGTCTGGCACGATGGTGGGGAGGCGTTTGGCGCGGATAATCTCGCGCATGCCAATGGGTGTGGCTTTGCCATTTACCAGTTCTACCGCAAAGGAATAAGCGCCAACGACATATTGGGTTTTTACCGTGACATTCGCCAAAGCCAAAAGTACGGCTTCTTGGGCTAGATCCTCGGCGATGGCGGCATCGGCTATATTCGCCGACCATGTGCCATCGGGCGCAAGATATACTGTGAGGCCTTTAAGCAACAGGTTTGCGGTTACCGATACAGGGGTTTTAAGCGGCTTTATTGGTTTGACATGCGCCATAAAGGTTTAACTTTCCTAGTCTCAAAAAATGGCTTGAGAAAATTGATTTTGTGGTTTGGTATCAGGCAATACAGAATTTAAATGTTCGACATCTATTTGTTTGCCCAACAGATGATTGGATATTTTATCTTTGCGTTTTTGGCTGCTCTCATCGCCAATCACTACCGATATTTCGCCTTGCCTAACCTGGTTGGCAATCTGCATGATAATTTCGCCATCTTGTGGCTTGTCGGGGTTGGTGCTGATTTTTACAAATTTGGCATCGCGGCGGGCCAAATGGGTAAAGGCCTCGATGTCGCTTATATCACTTTCGAGCTGGTAGATGGTGTCGGCTAATTGCAAAATACGCGCCGATTTAATGGTTAGCAAATCGGGGTTGGTGGTGTGAATGACATATAATTTACCGGCTATTTCGCTGGGGTTGGATAGGTTTTGTTCGACCAGTTTTTTTGCCGCCGCGGTTTGGCCATTTAAAAAGCTTGTAGCTATTTTACCATGGAAGAAATTTTCCCAAAAATGGCGCTTGGCTTTGGCGCTAGATAGCTTGTTTTGGACTTGTTGACGGACAGATTGAGCAAAAATGGCCAATTTGCCAGTGTTTTGCGGCAAATAATGCTCTAAATGCGCGCGCACTTGCTTGGCCAACACTGGGGCTGCGCCTTCGGTAGATATGGCAATGGTAACGGGCGATCTATCGACAATTGACGGGACAATAAAGCTACAAATTTGTGGGTTGTCGGGGCTGTTAAACGGAATGTTTTGGGCGTTAGCAAGTTTGGCTAGCGCCTCATTATCGGCCAAAGCTGCATGACAGGCAAATATAGCCACTATGTTGTTGAAATCGGTTTTGGTTGGGTTGTGCTTAATGTGGTTTATATGACCAAGCTCATTTTGGATGAGGAATGCCGCCAACTCTAGGCTGGGTGCGGGTGCAAATAGGTTTATTTGGGCAGAGGTTTTTACCAATAAACGCAATTTGTTAAGCGCAGCTTCGCCATTGCCGATCAGGGCGATGTGGGCATCTTTAGTTTTCAAGGAAATTGGCAAATAATGCATTTTCCGCTCCATGGGTTGAAGCGGTTCACGCTTCTTTATACTGGTTCTGGCTCTGTGCCGGGGGCTAAGGTTACGCTCAGCCCATCTAATTCTGGGTTGTAGATGAGTTGACATGAAAGGCGGCTATTGTCCGCAACGTCCATGGCTTCGTCTAACATGTCTTCTTCTTCTTCACGCATGTCGCCAAGTTTGCCTTGCCAACCATCAGCTACATAGACATGGCAAGTGGCACAGGCGCACGCGCCGCCGCATTCGGCTTTTATCGGCAGGCCGTGTTCGCGGATAATCTCCATAACACGCCAGCCTTCGACAGCCTCAATGGTTTGTGTTTTGCCGGTTTGGTCAGTAACAATTATTTCGCCCATGATTTCCTCATTAAATTGCTTATGGGGTTAGTGAACATATATAGGTAAAATAAAAAACCAGAATCTGCAATGTCTAAATCTCAGCCTATTAATAACGACATTGACGTAAAATGCAATATAAAACTTTATTTTAATGTGAATTGATTTAAACAACATAAATTTAATGTTAAATAGATTAAATCAACCCATGAGCTTTAAAGCTGGTATGTCCATCTTTACTGATTATCAAATGATCATGCACACTTATGCCGATGGGCTTGCCGGCTTCGATAATTTGATTGGTCATTTTTATATCACCGGGGCTAGGGGTTGAGTCGCCACTGGGGTGGTTGTGCACCAATACAATGGCGCTGGCAGCCAGTTCTAGCGCGCGTTTGATAACCTCACGCGGGTAAACCGGGGTGTGGTCTATGGTGCCCCGTTGTTGCACTTCGTCTAAAATGATGCGGTTATGCTTGTTTAAGAAGATGATGCGAAACTCTTCGACGGTTTTATAAGCCATGGCGGCTTGGCAATATTGCACCAAGGCCGACCAACTAGATAATATAGGTTTGTCAGTTAAATCATTTTGCATCATCCGCAATGAAGCAGCATTAATTAACATGATGTCTTTGGCAACCGCATCACCCACGCCTTTAACTTCTATCAAGCGGGTATATTCGGCCGAGATAACCGCGGCAAAATTGCCAAATTTGCTAATAAGGTCTTTGGCAATTGGCTTGGTATCACGGCGGGGGATGGAACGAAAAAGGTATAATTCTAGCAGTTCATAATCTTCAAGCGCGTTGGCACCTTTGGTTTTGAATTTGGTTTTAAGCCGATCTCGATGGCCTAAATAATGTGGTTTATCATCACTCATTATTTAAAATTCTACTCATAGGGCCAACATTTATAGCCTTTTGGTGAGCCAGTGAAAATCTCATATCCATCTTTTGTGACGCCAATGGAATGCTCATATTGGGCGCTTAAGGAGCGGTCGCGGGTGACGGCCGTCCAGCCATCTTTCAAAATTTTAGAATTGGGTTTGCCGATATTGACCATGGGTTCAATGGTAAAAATCATACCTTCGGCCAAGGTTTCGCCTTCGCCCGGCTCTCCAAAATGAAAAATGCTCGGTGCATCGTGAAATAACCGCCCTAAACCATGGCCGACAAAATCGCGCACCACTGACATGCGCTCAGCTTCGACATAGGTTTGAATGGCGTGGCCAATGTCGCCGGTGGTGGCGCCGGGTTTTACCGCTGCTAGCCCGCGCATGAGCGATTCGTAAGTGACGTTTATCAGCCGTTCGGCCAACCGTTTGGGGGTGCCAGCCACATACATGCGGCTACTATCGCCATGCCAACCATCGACAATATAAGTGATGTCAATGTTCAAAATATCGCCATTTTTAAGCTTTTTATCCGATGGAATGCCATGGCATATAACGTGGTTTATGGATATGCAGCTGCTATGGGTATAGCCTTTATAATTAAGCGTCGCGGGAATGGCATTATGATCGATGCCAAAATCTAGAATTCTTTGGTCTAGCGCGGCGGTGGTGACCCCAACTTTGACATATTCGCCAATCATATCTAACGCTGCAGCGGCGATTTGCCCAGCTTTGCGCATGCCGGCAAACCCGTTTGCGCCATAAAGTTTTATTTGCCCAGTATAGGCGAGGGGCGCGTCATCGGCGTTGATATATGTCATTGCTAACCTTTGTAAATATATAGATTTATGTGTAAAGATTCTGCCGATAAATGACAAGTTGTTTATTGTAGAGCCATTTTGAACTTACGTGGTGTGTGCCCTTTAAATTGTTTGAATATACGGCCTAAATGGCTTTGGCTGGAAAAACCGCAATTATCGGCAATGTCTATAAGCGGTATCCCAGCTTTTATTTGGTTGGCGGCATTGTTAACCCGCACAGTTTGGATATATTGATGTGGGGCGGTGGCGAAACTAGCTTTAAACATATGCGCAAAATGGTATTCGCTAAGCCCTACCAGTTTGGCCAAGTGCATTAGCGACAATGGCTCGGAAAAATGGCTATGAATATAATCTTTTATCAGGGTTTTATTTTTAAATGATAGACCGCCTTTGACTTTGGGCAGGGTAAATTGGTTATGGGTGTTATTTTGCAATAATTTCAACAATATCATTTGCACAGCATGGTCAATAAAATGGTGATTTTGTTGGTTTTTCCAATCATTTTCGAATATGCCATAACGCATTAAACTGGCAAGGGTATTGTCTTCTTCAAAGGTTAATTCTTGTAAATGTATGTCGCGAGGGTCTCTATCGAAGGTCTCTAGAGCGATTTGTTTTAAATATTCATCGGTAAAGTAAAAATGCCCAAGTTGAAACGGGCTGCCGATAGACCAAATGTATTTTTGATCTTTGGGCATTAGGCATAATTTATTTTCGCCCGAAATATTGCTGGTTGCTTTGTCTAAACGGTGGTTATTCTGCCCGCCCTTTAAATATATAGACAATGTGTGATGTTTGGTGTTTTGAATTTCGACAAGGTCATTTTTGTTGCGCCACATCGACAATGCTACGTGTTTATTGAGGTTTTTCTGCTTTAAAAGCTCGGCCTTGGAGGCCTTAAACATCGATTGCAATGCAGGCGGTATATTTGTCAGGTCAAAATTCATGCCCGATCATAGCCACTATGAATGTGGAATCAATAAATCTGGCTTATATAACCGCAAGATTGTATCAAAACATGAGTTTTGTGACATATTTCCCAGAATTATTAGGCTAAAACTGGCGTAATATATTGGCGATGCGCATTGGTGTGGCGTAGTGGCGCAATATCCTACAAAGGCATGATGAATGAGTTTATTTTTATATATAGCCATGGTTTTTACTTGGGGCAGCAGTTGGCTGGCCATTGCATGGCAAATATCTGACGTATCGCCGATTGTTTCGGTGTTTTATCGCTTTGCGCTTGCCGCCATAATCATGTTTCCGATGATGAAATTATGGGGCAAAATTCAAAAAACTGTAGCGGTTGATCATTTGTTTTTTGCAGCTCAAGGCTGGTGTTTGTTTAGTTTCAACTTTATTTGCTTCTATTATGCGAGCCACTATATCGTGAGCGGTCTAATTGCCATTATATTCTCGCTGGCCACCATATTAAACGTATTAAACAGCTTGATTATATATAAAGAGCTACCCGCCGCGTCGATTAAATGGGGTATATTATTTGGCACCATGGGTTTAGTGCTTATATTTTGGCAAGATATTTTGGGTGTTGAGCTAGATGTAGATGTTTTGAAGGGCGTCGGGTTAACTTTTATCGGCGTGTATTTTTTCTCGCTCGGTAATATGATCACCGTGCGCAATAACAAAAGGGGCATTGGCGCGATAACGTCGACCAGTTACGGCGTGGTTTACGGCAGTGTCATGTTATTTTTGATATGCCTAGCTTTGGGGTTGGAATTTAAACTAGAATTCAGCTTCACTTATCTCGGCTCGCTGATATTTCTGAGCTTAATTGCCACTATTTTTGGCTTCACCGCCTATTTTAATTTGATCGAACGCCTAGGCGCCAGCCGCGCGGCTTATATATTGGTAATTACGCCGTTAGTGGCCTTGGGATTGTCGACAATATTTGAGAATTATCTATGGTCAAATGCCGCCATTATTGGTGTGTTGTTTATTGCACTGGGCAATGCGATTGTGCAATTTAAAAAATAAACAAAGCCTGAAACAAATAAACCCAGTGTAAAATTAATAAAAGCCAAACAATAGTTTGGCTCTTTCAGTCTATTTTAAGCTAGCAATATAATGAGTGTTCACCTCAATGAGTGTTCAATTGCCCAGATTCGCTGAGCGGTTTTAACTCGGCAGCCATTAGGCCTTTGGGGCCATCGCCAAACCGCACCAATAATTCTTGCCCGGCGCGTAATTCCGAAAAACCAAACCGGCGCATGGTTTCCATATGCACGAAGATATCTTCATCCATATTAGGCCGGGTTACAAAGCCATAGCCTTTTTTACGGTTAAACCATTTAACGATGGCCAGTTCATAATCGCTACTGGGTTTGACATCAAAATGGGTGTTGGCTGGTTCTTTTGAATTTGGCGGTGTGGCGGTGCTTAAATCGACGCTTAATATAGTAAGGGCTTGCCAGCCGCGCTTGCCCTTTACGGCCTCACACACAATATGCGCGCCTTCATGAGCGGTTTCAAAACCGCCTTTGCGCAAGCAACTTACATGAATTAGGATGTCTCCGCTATCGTCATCGGCAACCAGGAACCCAAAACCTTTGCCCGGGTCAAACCATTTAACTCGACCCGACACCTGAAATATTTCGACAGGTTCCGACCCCTGTGAAGATGGATATTCTTCTAATATAGGCACTGAAAACTCCCCATATACCGCATTTAAATATAAGCAAATATGCTTTTTAAGCCAAATATTATGAGTGGTTGCCACTCTTATGGCTTAAATTAGTTCGAAATTCAACTGGACCAACTTGCAAGAATTCGAATCAACATATTTGTTAACCATAGATTAATACTATAGATTTAGAAAAAGAGTACAATAAAGAATTGCTGTAGGCGGGATAATTAACCATTTTAGCCCTTGAAAAACCACCGGTTTTGCGGATGTATTGGCAAAATATGTCATGGTTTTTCAACTTGTTAGTGGCACTGATTCTGCTGCAATATTGGCCAACTCATTGGCCTAGTTTTAAACGGATATATGGTAAATTAAACACTTAAAATTTGATTTATGACGGCAACTAAGCCTATTATTGATGGTTTTTCGGCTTTCGCATTCCCCTACGGCATGCGCCAGTTGTGCTACTTTGCTATGTTTGCTGCAATATTTCTGAATATTTGCGATATATCGATATTATTTGTGATGGTTGGCATCAATGCATAAAAATATTTGATGGAAATCGCAACGTTGTTGCATGATTGTCATCGCTATTAACCATAACTATTGGATAAAAACGGCAACTCACTTTGGCTTTCGAGATTATATGCTGACTATTTGATTTATAACAATATTTTCTGCTGTAAATGGGGTCTAAAAGCGCAGGGTTTGCTTTTTCACAATAATCTTTGTAGAAGAGTGAACATTCTTTCTTGACTTATGGTGTGTAAAGTTTTTTGATGGGTGAATGCAGGATTTGATGTTTGCAAATTATCAAATGGTATAAATTTGATTGTGAACAGAAAATTTGAAATACGCATGGGGAGAGCTTTCTGCATTAGCAGATTGCGCTTAAAATCAAAAATAGGGAATTAACATGAAAATATTATTACCATTAGCTGTAGGTATTGCTGCTCTGGCTGCAACATCTGCCGCATCAGCTAGCACACTGTCTGACGTGCGAGACGCTGGTGTTGTTAAGTGTGGTGTATCAACTGGTCTTGCTGGCTTTGCCACACCGGATGACGCTGGTAACTGGCAGGGTCTAGACGTTGATCTATGTCGTGCTATTGCTGCTGCCACTCTTGGTGACGCTACTGCAGTTGAATTTGTACCATTGACATCAAAAGTTCGCTTCGAAGTTTTGAAATCTGGTGAAATTGACGTTCTAGTGCGTACCACAACATGGACACTTACCCGTGACGTTGGCCTAGGTCTTAACTTTGCTGGTGTTAACTATTATGACGGCCAAGGCTTCATGGTACCGACATCACTTGAAGGTGTTAATTCGGCTCTAGACCTAGATGGTGCTTCTGTTTGTATCCAAACTGGTACAACAACAGAACTTAACCTTTCAGAATATTTCCGCTTGAACAACATGGCTTATGAGCCAGTTCCAGTTGAAACTTCTGCCGAAGGTCGCTCAGCTTATTCAGCTGGTCGTTGTGACATTTACACAACTGACGCATCTGCACTAGCTGCTCAACGTTCTGGTCTTGAAGATCCATCAGCACATAAGATTTTGCCTGAAATTATTTCTAAAGAGCCTCTTGGCCCTGTAGTTCGTCATGGCGATGATCAATGGTTAGACATTGTTAAATGGTCTCATAACGCAATGTTGAATGCTGAAGAACTAGGTGTTACATCTGCTAACGCTGTAGAAAGAAGCAAAGACGCAAGCAACCCAGCTGTACAAAAACTTCTTGGTACTGCTGATGCTGGCCTTGGCGCACAACTTGGTCTAAGTGAAGATTGGGCAATGAACATCATCACACAAGTTGGTAACTATGGTGAGTCATTCGAACGTAATGTTGGTGCAGACACTCCATTGAAACTAGAACGTGGTCTTAACGCTCTATGGACAAATGGCGGCATTCAATATGCTCCACCTATCAAATAATAACTTGATGTTATTATAACATGTTTAACGAATCCTCTCATCTGGCGAACTTAAGGTTTACTTAAGATAGAGGGTTCGTTTTTTTTTAATTTTTATTTGGATGGGCAATATGAGCGTTATAGATGTTCAGGAGAAACCACCGTTTTCATTAGGAGCTTTGTGGAGAGATAAGAAAGCTCGCGCCATCATTATGCAAATACTTGCGGTGATTGGTGTTTTATTATTTTTTGGCTGGCTGGTTAATAATACAGTAAAGAATATTGAGAATCTCGGTGTTAGTGTGGGTTTTGATTTCCTTTGGAATACTGCAAGTTATGATATTAACCAAACACTGATAGATTATAAGGCAACAGACACCCATTTTAAAGCTGGTGTTGTTGGTTTGTTAAACACCCTATTGGTGGCATTTTGTGGCGTAATTTTGGCCACTATATTGGGCTTTACGGCTGGTGTGGCTAGGCTTTCTAATAACTTTGTATTGTCTCGATTGATGCAAGTTTATGTCGAAGCGGTGCGTAATGTGCCAGTTTTGTTACAAATTCTATTGTGGTATGGCATTATAATACATTCCTTCCCTAGGGTGAAAGCGGCAGTGCCACTGATGGAAGGCGTTATCGTTACCAACCGCGGTTTATTTTTGCCGCAACCTTTGCCACAAGATGGTTTCGGCTGGGTGTGGATAGCATTTTTTGTTGCCTTAATTGCGGCTTACATGTTCAGGCGCTATGCAAAAAAAGTGTTAGACGCGACGGGTAAACAATTGCCGGTTTTGTTAGCAAGTTTGACTTTGATCGTTGTTTTGCCGGTTATCACTTATTATATTATGGGTTCACCGCTTGGTGTGAGTACGCCTGAACTAAAAGGCTTTAATTATGTGGGCGGCTTTGCTATTAAACCAGAGTTTTTGGCTTTGTGGTTAGCGTTGTCCATCTATACCGGTGCTTTTATTGCCGAAATTGTGCGGGCAGGTATTTTAGCTGTTAGCCATGGTCAATCAGAAGCTGCGCATGCTTTGGGTATCAGACCCAATTTAACCATGCGTTTGGTGGTCATTCCGCAAGCTTTGCGGGTTATCATCCCACCGTTAATTAGCCAATATTTGAACCTAACAAAGAACTCGTCTTTAGCGATTGCGATCGGATATATGGATCTGGTGGCGACTTTGGGCGGCATTACGCTTAACCAATCTGGCCGAGCCTTAGAAGTTATGCTGATTATCTTGTCGGTTTATTTGTTTATTTCGCTGTCGATTTCATTTTTAATGAATATCTATAATGAACGCGTTAAATTGGTGGAAAGGTAATCGATATGTCTGAACAAACTCGTGAATATCCAGTGGGTGAATCTCCTGAACTCCCTGCGCCAAACCATCAACCCGGTGCGGTTAAATGGGTGATGGAAAATCTATTTTCATCCATTCCAAATGGCATCGTGACAATTTTAGGGCTGGCATTTCTGTATATGGTCATACCGCCATTCATTCAATGGGCGTTTATTGACAGTGTGGTTTTGGGGGCTGAAAGCCGTCAAGAATGTAATGCAATCAACCCAGATGGTGCCTGTTGGGCGTTTATCTACCGACGTTGGGACCAATTTGTATATGGTTTCTACCCGGCAGATGAAAGATGGCGTGTCAACATATCCTTTATACTCGTGGCGATAATTGTCGCCATTGCATTGGTCGAAAGACTACGTGCGATAAAAGGTATAATATGGGTGGCTTTGGCTTTGGTCGTAGCTTGTATTATTCTCATCGTTGGTTTTTTTGGCTTAGAAAGAGTGCCAACAAATAAATTTGGCGGCTTTATGCTAACCCTTATCATTGGCTTAACCGGTATTTTTGCTTCACTGCCCATTGGCATTGTATTGGCATTATCTCGCTTATCAACATTGCCGATCTTTTCAATCTTCGCGACAATATTTATCGAATTCATTAGGGGCGTGCCGCTAATCACTTTGTTATTTATTGCTTCGACCTTATTGTCATATTTCTTGCCGCCAGGCACGAATTTTGACTTGCTTGTGCGTGTGTTGATAATGGTGACATTATTCTCAGCTGCATATTTGGCAGAGGTTATCCGTGGTGGTTTGGCAGCGATACCAAGAGGACAATATGAAGCGGCTGATGCTTTGGGACTGTCTTATTGGAAAAGCATGCGGCTGGTTATATTGCCACAAGCGTTGAAAATTTCAATTCCAGGTATTGTGAGCAGCTTTATTGGCTTGTTTAAAGATACCACATTGGTGTTGATTATTGGTTTGCTTGACCCACTTGGTATTGGCCAAGCGGCGATTGCCGACGTGAAATGGATTGCGCTAAGTAATGAATTATATGTATTTATTGCCATTTTCTTCTTTATATTCTGTTTCAGCATGTCGCGTTACAGCTTATATTTAGAAAGAAAATTGCACACTGGACATTAGAGATAGGAGCTCATTATGAGTGAAGAAAAAAATGCTATTGAAATAAAAAAAATGCACAAATGGTATGGCGATTTTCACGTGTTGCGTGACATTGACCTGACCGTTAAAAAAGGTGAGATTATTGTGGTTTGTGGGCCTTCTGGCTCTGGCAAATCGACATTGATTCGCTGCATTAACCGCTTAGAAGAACATCAACAAGGTGATATTATTGTGGATGGGATTGAGCTGACAAATGACGTGAAAAAAATTGACGAAGTGCGCCGCGAAGTTGGCATGTGCTTTCAACATTTTAACTTGTTCCCGCATTTGACAATTTTGGAAAATTGCACATTAGCGCCGATCTGGGTGCGTGGCACGCCAAAAGTTGAAGCTGAAGAAATCGCTATGAATTTCCTTGAAAAAGTGAAAATTCCTGAGCAAGCGGCAAAATATCCTGGTCAACTTTCTGGCGGTCAGCAGCAACGTGTAGCGATTGCTCGCTCGCTTTGTATGATGCCGCGTATCATGTTGTTTGATGAACCAACATCGGCACTTGACCCAGAAATGATTAAAGAAGTGCTAGACGTGATGACCGATTTGGCAAAAGATGGCATGACCATGATTGTGGTGACACATGAAATGGGCTTTGCCAAGCAAGTTGCAGACCGGGTTATCTTTATGGATGTGGGCCAAATTATCGAAGAAAATACACCGCACGAATTCTTTGATAATCCACAAAATGAACGTACGAAACTCTTTTTGAGTCAAATTTTGCACTAGTCAGTGAAATGAATATTAAATTAAAGCCATCTCTTGTGAGGTGGCTTTTTTTTGGCTTGCTTCGCTCAGCTAATGGGCGTAAAAGCGAGAACTGATTATGGGGTAGACTATGCGCGTTGACGAATTTGATTTTACATTGCCAGAAAAAAACATTGCCTTGCGGCCGGTGGAGCCGCGGCACAATAGTAAATTATTGCGGGTGAATAATGGCAAAATGTCTGACCATCATTATTATGATTTGCCAGAATTGCTGCGTGATGGTGATGTGTTGGTGCTTAATGATACCAAGGTTATACCAGCGCGGATGCAAGCTGTGCGCACCCGTGGTGAATTTAAGTCCAAAATTTCTGTCACGCTGCATATGAAGAAAAGCCAAAATGAATGGGTGGCGTTTGCCAAACCGGCCAAACGGGTTAAAGTTGGCGAAATGTTAGATTTTGAAAATGGCTTAAGTGCCGAAATATTGGCAAAAAACGCCGGCGAACTGCACCTAAAATTCAACCGGTCTAACGCAGAGTTAGATGCCGCCATAGCGCTGGCGGGCGAAATGCCTTTGCCGCCTTATATTGCCAGCAAACGCGATTATGATGATAAAGATGTAGACGATTACCAGACTATATATGCGCAGGAAAAAGGCGCAGTGGCCGCGCCCACAGCTGGCCTACATTTTACTGATGAATTATTTGCCAAACTTAAAGCCAAAAATATCGAGCTGATATTTTTAACTCTGCATGTCGGTGCGGGCACATTTTTGCCCATGGTGGTGGATGATACCGAGGACCATGTTATGCATGCCGAATATGGACTGATAACCAAGGACAATGCCCAAAAACTGACCGCCGCCAAAAATGCGGGCCGCCGCATTGTGGCTGTTGGCACCACCAGTTTGCGGCTGTTAGAAAGCGCGGCTAATGACAGCGGCGAGATATTGCCATTTGCCGCAGAAACCGACATATTCATCACCCCGGGCTATAGATTTAAGGCCGTAGATGTATTGTTGACCAATTTTCATCTGCCAAAATCGACATTATTTATGTTGGTGAGCGCATTCACCTCATTGCAGATTATGCAACAGGCCTATAAAAAGGCGATTGAAACCGACTATAGATTTTATTCCTATGGCGATTCCTGCCTATTGGAAATGAGCCAACTTAGCGATTGAAATTTTATAAGGAGATGTATTTTCAAGCATAACAAACCAAAAAACATAATGGTACTAGGTTGTTCGGGTGGTGGCAAATCTACCTTGGCGGCAAAATTAGCCGCTATATTAAAACTGCGGCCGGTGCATATTGATTTAATATATTGGCTGCCCAATTGGGTTGAGCGTGACAAAAAAACCGTTACAGAAATGATTTTGGCCGAAATTAAAGCTGATGGTTGGGTGTTTGATGGCAATAGCCGCACATCTTATGAGGCAAGGGTCGCAAAATCTGATATGATCGTGTGGGTCGATATAGCCAGATGGCGCTGTATATATAATGTCTGTTATCGGGTGTTGAAATATAGAGGCAAAACCCGACCGGATATGGCCGATGGTTGCGCCGAAAAAGTCGATTTTGAATTTTTACATTATATTTGGACCTTCAAATATCAACGCGGCAAGGCAATCGCGGCATTGTTAGAAAAATATAAACATGAAAAGCAAACCATACGCTTAACAAATTATGCTGAAATAAATGCATTTGTAGAAAAGATGAAACAGAATTATGGGTAAGAATATTAAGTTTAACCTCAAAAATACCAATGGCAAAGCCCGGCTGGGCGTGCTCAATACGCCGCGTGGTGACATACATACGCCGGCCTTTATGCCAGTAGGCACAGCTGGCACGGTGAAGGCCATGTATACCGACCAAGTCAAAGAGCTGGGTGCCGAAGTTGTGTTGGGCAATACTTATCATTTAATGTTGCGGCCGGGGGCTGAACGCATTGCCAAACTTGGCGGTCTGCATGAATTTATGCAATGGGACAAACCTATATTGACCGATAGTGGCGGTTTTCAGGTGATGAGCCTATCGAAATTACGCAAAATGACCGAGGAGGGGGTTACCTTTCAGAGCCATATAGATGGCAGTAAACATCATTTAACGCCGGAGCGCAGCATCGAAATTCAATGCTTATTGGGCAGCGACATTCAGATGCAATTGGACGAATGCACACCCCACCCCGCGACCGAAAAACAAGCCGCGGATAGCTTGCGCATGAGCTTGCGCTGGGCAGACCGCTCAAAAGTGCAATTTGGCGACCGGCCGAACCAAGCTTTATTTGGCATTATGCAAGGCTCGACCTATAAAGACCTACGCGAGGAGAGCGCCAAAGGCTTAGTGGATATGGACTTTGACGGTTATTCAATTGGCGGGTTGGCCGTGGGTGAAGGGCAAGAAATTATGCTCGAAGTGCTAGATTATGCACCAGATTTATTGCCAACAGACAAACCTCGCTATCTTATGGGCGTGGGCACACCTAGTGATTTGATCGAGTCTGTCCGCCGTGGGGTGGATATGTTTGATTGCGTTATGCCAACACGGGCAGGGCGACACGGCCTTTGTTATACGCATCGCGGCAAAGTGAATTTAAAAAATGCCCGCCATGCAGATGACCCAAGACCGCTTAATGCAGCCAGCCCTTGTGAAGCCTCTAACCGCTATAGCCGCGCCTATTTACACCATCTGATGAAATGCAATGAGTATTTGGCAGCCATGTTGCTAACTTGGCATAATTTAGCTTATTATCAAGAGCTTATGGCCGGAATGCGCAAGGCAATAGCCGAAGATAAATTTGACGCTTTTTACCTTAAAACCGTAGAAACTTGGGAATTGGGGGATATAGACCGCATATAAACAAAGTTGGTTGTTTTTTGTATGTTGTTGGTGTACAAGAATTTCAATTAGATTATCGGTTTAGATTTCTGAACCAAAAAGAATGGATAAATAATGGAAACGTTTGAAACCGCTTTATGGGCTTCTCATTTGATTATTGTCATTGCATTGGTGATAACAATTTTGTTGCAACGCTCTGAAGGTGGTGCTTTGGGCATTGGTGGTGGTGGTGGCGATGCCATGATGTCTGGCCGTAGTGCTGGCAACGTGTTGACAAAAGTAACCACTGTTCTGGCCATTTTATTCTTTTTGACCAGCCTGTCTTTGGCTTATATATCTAAAGTGCAAAACAGTAGCTCATCTATTCTTACAGATGCAAATGGCGAGGCTACATCGGCTGTTCCGGTTAGCGAGTCAGATAAAGCGGCGGCAGAAAAAAGCCTAGATAATTTGCTACAACAATCTATTGGTGGCGAATCGTCGGTACCCGTTTCTGAATAATTAAACCATTAGTTGAATTTTAAAAAGGCGCTGAATTTTGGTTCAGCGCCTTTTGTTTGTCAGTTACAAATTTACGTTAAGTGCCGATATATTCATGCATAGCCCGGGCTTCTTGCTCCATCGCTTCAATGCGGGCTTTGACAATGTCACCAATGGATATAATGGCGACCAGCTTTTTGTCTTCTAGCACTGGCATGTGGCGAAAACGACCTTGCGACATTTTAGACATTACATTGTCGATAGACTCAATGGGTGAGCAGGTGACAGGGTCTTTGGTCATATGTTGTTTGACAAATTCATCTAAGATGTGCGGGCCAGATGTGCCAATAGACCTTACAATATCGCGCTCTGATATAATGCCTTCTACATGGCCTGCACTTGAACAAACGATGAGCACACCAATGCGTTTATCAGCCAATATTTTGCAGACATCTCGTAAACTGTCATTTTGAGATATCGTCATAATTTCATGACTTTTGCCTTTAATCAAAGTTGAAACTGTCATTTCTCGTTCCTCCGCTATTATCAAATCAAATGTAATTTCTATATAATTACGAGTTTACGCTTTAAAATAAACAAGTTGCAAGTGGGTTTATAATTTTTGATAAAAATCACGTATTTGACGATGTCTTACTGTATGATTAATGAGCTCAAAAAAATCAAAAAATTACA
Source organism: Hyphomicrobiales bacterium (assembly GCA_013214705.1). Lineage (GTDB taxonomy): Bacteria > Pseudomonadota > Alphaproteobacteria > Rhizobiales > OSC116 > OCS116. The sequence goes on along the minus strand of JABSRZ010000004.1, from coordinate 96,771 downwards.
TAAAAACAATTTATTTGTGCATATATTCTTTTAAATTCATTTCTGTCAGTTTGGTGAAAGAGTGTTAACCATTCTAGGCTAATTTGGCTTTGTAGAGATTGAAAAACAAGAATTGTTTAGATCATTTAACAGGACGTTAAGAAACATCTATGCCTTATGAATTTGAATTCATTAGTGTAATTTTCAAAAACATGTTGTAAAATTGATTGCTTATTTAATTAGGCGGCGATTGTTTGCGTATCGCGTATCTCGAAATTAGTTTTGCGTAAAAAAGAGTATTGCGTATTAGAGTGGGGGGCATTTGATGGCTGCCCGCTCTTTTTTTTGCCCGGTGTGTGGCCAAAAATTAGCACAAAAAAACTCAGCCTTAGCTGAGCTTTTTTTGTCTATAAAACACCTAGACTCAATTCAATATTATATTTTGCCCGCCGGAGGGAAACTGCCCAGTTGTGGGGTATTGATTTGGGTTTGGATATTGGTTCGGAGTCGGATATTGCCCACCTGTTGGATGTTGCGATGGCATCAAATATGGTCCACCAGTTTGCGGCTGGCCACTAGTTGGATATTGGCCACCAGTTGGATATGGCGATGGCGCAAGATAAGGTCCGCCTGTTTGTGGTTGGCCATTTGTCGGATATTGGCCACCGGTTGGATGTGGCGATGGCACTAAATATGGTCCACCGGTCTGTGGCTGCTGGAATGTTGGATATTGTCCGTATGTCGGATATTGCGATGGCACCGGGTATGAAGCGCCATAATTCGGAACTTGATTTTGGAAGTTACCCTGTGCTTGACCCTGAGCTTGACCCTGCGTTTGATATTGACCTTGTGGTTGGCCTTGGCCTTGGTAAAAGCCTTGTTTTTGTTTGGATTGCAAAAATACCGAAATTTCGGTAAATAATGTCAAAGCTGGTGATACATCACCTTTTGGCGATGTGCATTCACCTCTTGTGGCCAAAATTTGGGTGGCATGAATGTATAATAATGGCATACCGGTTGTTTGGGTGATAGACCGTGGATGCCCGCCGCAAGACATTTGACCGTCCGAATCTAAGAAAATCCCTTCGCCCTCGGAGCATTCTAACAATTGTCCATTGTTAAAAGTCACGCCGCCATTGGTATATTTGCCAAAAGTAAGCGATAAGAAGTCAGTGCCCAAACAATAGAACATTTCACGCCGCCATTTTCGTTGCTGGCTAAAGCTATATTGGCGCTGGGCTTGGTATTGAATTTGGGCTTGGTACTGCGCTTGCGCTTGGTATTGGGCCTGCATTTGCGCCTGATATTGTGTTTGATGTTGCACTTGGGCTTGATATTGACTTTGAAAACTAGCACCAATGTTTAAGGCCACATAGCCATTTAACTTGTAACGGTAACTGTTAGATTTGTTAAACAATATAGAAAATTCGTTATAGCCACCATTTTTATTGGTGCCGCCATTGTCATAACCACCACCGCCATTTTTGTCGTGACCGCCATAGCCGCCACCGTTTTTGGCATGGTCGGCAAAGGCAGAATTAGCTATGAGTATGGTCGCCAATAAAAATAAAGCTGTGCCAATTTTAAGTATGTTTAAGCGATCCATATATACACCCCATGCAATTCTTGCATTACTGGCTCATTTTACAATACACAATGAGCTGCTGGCATTATGAATATAAAGTTTAACAAAAGCGTAAACTTTATGGTATTTTCTTGCCTTTTTTGCCTAAACTTGGTTAATAATCTGCTAACAAATTGGTTTGGCATAGAGGTTGCAATCATAATTGGTATCGGGGTTCAACACACAAATATTTGTCTTATTTGTATTGAATTAAAACAAAATGTACCAAATTAAGACGCTGAATTTTAAAAAGTCTTATTATGTGCCAAAATTGGGTGAATTTATGAAGCTGCAAACCACAAAATATCTATATGAATATTGGAATGAATTACGCGGCAAACGAATAGCCCCTGTGCGCAAAGAATTAGACCCTGATGTATTGAAAAATATATTGCCGAACTTATTTCTTTTGGACCGTGTCAATTCAAATGAATATAATTTCAGGTTAGCTGGCGCATTTACCTCAAACATTTTTGGCGAAGAGCTACGCGATAGAAATTTTCTAGACTTATGGAATGAGAATGACAAAGGCAGTTTTGTGTCGTTGTTTAATACTTTGACTGAACAAGGCGCGGCCATTATATGTGGTTTAAAAGGCAAAGCCGGTGACGAGATTATTAGTTTTGAATTTTTAGCCTTGCCATTGTTTCATGCACAAGGCGACTATTGCTCTAGCATCATTGGCTCATTTGGATTTAATGAGGATGTTGAGAGTAAGCTATTTTTTCCGCTAGAAGATGTTGAGATGGTGAGCCTGCGGGTAATTTGGCCAGTTGAAAAGAAGCTCAGCAAACCAAAGGCTGTGGTCAATGTGTCTACCCCCATCGCCTTAGAGGCCGCTCAGCCCATAACTGGCGACCCTGTGGCTCGTAGAGCTAGCTTTACGGTTATCGATGGCGGCAAGAATTAACCCACTTATATATAGGTCTGTTTTCAACCATATAAACTGGTTGTGAACAGATTTGGTCAAATAAACTAGAATTTATGGGATTAAGCTGTTTATTGTCTTGCCATTCATTAGGCGTTAACCATAACTTTTTATGCTGGGCTAAATAATGACTCGAGCACCATATGGACCCGCTAAGACGAAAGATAATCAGACTATCGGCATATTATCCGTTTAAATTTAGATCTGTTGATGTGAATTTGCCGGGTAGGCTTATGCGTGCTGACCGCACCGAGCACGATTGTTTGGCATATATAATGTCGGCTGGCGAAGTTTCGGTGCAGTGTTCAACTCCAATTGGCGTTGGCGAGCGCATAGTCGCTTATCTTGAAACTGTCGGCCGGGTGTCGGGGCAGGTGACCAGCGCATCCAGCGGCGAATTCGTGATGTCCATTGCTGCGCCGAGCAAACACCGCGATAAATTGGCCGATAAACTCACTTGGTTACATAATTTAAACAAATCCGGCATAGCAGATGATCGATCTGCGCAGAGGTTTAGCCCGGTACATGACAAATGCCAAATTTCGGTTATCACTGGCGAGCTGTATAATTGCCGGTTAATTGATATGTCGGCTGGCGGCATGTCGGTAAATGTCGATTTAAAAGTGCCGGTCGGCTCTATTGTGACTTTTGAAGATGCCTCTTGTGTGGTTGTGCGTAATTTTCAGGGTGGCATAGCCCTCGAATTTGTGGAAAAGCCATCTAAAAATGTCATCCAAAAGTATTTTATGCGTGACGTTTTGTAAATAGGGTTTAATTTTTCCTAACGGCACTTGGTCATTTTTATCATTCAATTTTACCCTTGGTTTGCACTTGTCCAAAATGGCACAGGTTTGCGACCAATGTTTGCAATATTTTAGCAATTTGCCTGTGCTAATATGGTACGAAGCAGCATTACTGAACTATTAATATCTCCATTTATTATATTATTTCAGTAGCTTATCGGGTTACCGGAAACCTTTTCAATTTGATCTAAATTTGATCTAAATTTGACTAAATTGTAATTCAATTTGCGCCTATAAGGTTATAACTTCCTAAAAAACTATATGTGAAAGTCGGATCCATGATGTAATAGTGAGGATGGCACGATGAGTAATATGAAATATTTGGCGAGGATAGGTATAGCCGCGACGGCTCTATCTCTATCTATGAGTGCATATGTAAATGCAGAGAGCCAAACCAGCAATTTGGTAGATATAAAAGACTTAGTGACCCACAGCATTGGTGGGAATTCCAGCTCAGGTGGTGCAGGTGGGCAAAGGTCTTCTGGTTTATCCTCCTATATGCAAATTTATGGCGAAACCAGTGCGCCATTAGGGTTTATGAATTTTTGCTCTCGATTTCCGAGTGATTGTATGGGTGGCACTGTGCAGCCGGCGGTTGTCGAGCTAGATGCGGGCAGTTGGGTGGCGCTCAACCATGTGAATGATGTGGTGAATGAAACGGTGGAAGCTATTTCGGACCAAGATCTATATCAGCAACCGGAATTGTGGAACTACCCCACAACCCAAGGCGATTGTGAAGATTATGTATTGGAAAAACAAAAGCGGCTCATTGCTTTGGGCTGGCCGAAAGAATCGCTGCTGATAACCGTGGCAATAGATGAATATGGCGGTGGACACGCTGTGTTAACGGTTAAAACCAGCATTGGAGATTTGATTCTAGACAATTTATTGCCGGACATTCTGCCTTGGCAGCAAACGGTATACACGTATGTTAAACGACAATCTACATCACATCCAGCATTATGGGTGTCTCTCAGCTCAGTAGATTGAGTTTACGGAAAGCGTTTTCTGATTATGGACTTGTCTTGATAACACAAGTCGATGAATTGGGATTAATCAGGAAGCGCTTTTCTGCATTTTGGGTTCGGACGCCCCATCAGACCATCCATCATCTAGTCTGAACCCAAAAAAACCGCCGCTTCCTCTGAAGTGGCGGTTTTTTATTGTTTAAAATAATGAACTCAATAGCCAAATTGTTCGCGTAAAATACGTTCTTCTAGCCCGTGTTTGGCGTCAAATAACATGGTCGCGCAATCTTGCTTATTCTGTTGAATGACAATTTGGCTGATGTCTCTAATTTCTTGATGGTCTGCAACCGCTGAAACCGGTCTTTTTTCGGGGTCACAAATTTTTATCGAAATGCTCACACTATCGGGTAGCAAAGCACCGCGCCAACTGCGTGGCCGAAACGGGCTAATGGGGGTGAGGGCGATAAGCGGCGTATTGATGGGTATTATTGGCCCCTGTGCCGACAGGTTATAGGCCGTGCTGCCCACAGGCGTGGCGACAATTATGCCATCACAAATTAGCTCTTCTAGCCGGGCTTTTTGGTTGATGGATATATGCAATTTAGCGGCTTGGTGAGTTTGTCGTAACATGGACACTTCGTTAAAGGCAATGACGGTGTGGGTTTCGCCCGACATGGTGATGATGTCGGCTTTTAGTGGGTGCACGCTATGCTGCTCGGCGACATCTAGGCGTTGCAACAGGTCGGTTTGGCTAAATTCATTCATCAAAAACCCAATTGTGCCGCGGTTTAGGCCATAAATAGGTATGTCGCAATTGTTAAATTTGTGCAGGCATTCCAGCATAAAACCATCACCGCCCAAAGCGATGATCACATCGGCATTTTCGGCGGCAACGTTGCCATAAGTTGAAGTCAATTCCTGCAAAGCTTGTTGGGCTTCATCAGTTTGACTGGCCACGAATGTAAGTTTGTTATAATTCATATATTTACCCATTTTTATATAGAAATACACTAGTGACGCGGTTTGTAACTTGTCAATTAAAATAGCCAGAAATGCAGAAAAAACCGCCTATTAAACATAATTAAAATGTGAAATATAATATATTACATTAAGTATCGTGTATTTAGTTGACTTTACGTCAAATATTGTGAATAAACGAGAAAAATAATCTATTGAAAGGTGCGCCATATGTCGCGACTTGATGATTTAGAAGCCCAATCTATTTATATTTTCAGAGAAGCTTTTAACAAAATTGAAAATATCGCTCTGTTGTGGTCGCTGGGTAAAGACAGCAATGTCATGGTTTGGCTAGCGAAAAAAGCGTTTTTCGGCACTGTGCCTTTTCCGGTTATGCATGTGGATACCGAAAAAAAGTTTAAAGAAATGTACGATTTTCGCGATAAATATGCCGTCGAATGGAATTTAAATTTCATCCGCGAGCTGTGCCCACCGATAGAAGAAATGGATGATACATTGCCGCCAGCCGCACGCAGTGCCGCGCGCAAAACTGTGGGGTTGCGCAACGCCACCAAAAAACATGGCTTTAATGGCCTGTTTGCTGGCATTAGACGCGATGAAGAAGCCATACGCGCCAAAGAGCGGGTGTTTAGCCCCAGAAGTGCCGAAGGCAAGTGGGATTTTAGACACCAACCACCCGAATTTTGGGATCAATATAAAACCGAATTTCCCGAGGGCACGCACATTCGCATTCATCCGTTATTGCAATGGACAGAATTGGACATTTGGAACTATACCAAGCGCGAGGGCATACCCATTATAGATTTATATCGTTCGCATAATGGCATGCGCTACCGCTCCTTGGGCGATGAGGACATCACCAACCCGGTGGCAAGTGAAGCCCATACCATAGATGAAATTATTGCCGAACTTAGCCAGACCAAAGTGTCTGAACGTAGTGGCCGGGCTTTGGACCACGAAACCGAAGATGCTTTTGAGCGTTTGCGGGCTGAAGGTTATTTATAATATGGATAGAAATATGAATGCTCAACCAAATATAAACGCTGAACGTGAATTGCTAAAAGTGGCCATTGTTGGCCATGTAGACCATGGTAAATCTACCTTTGTGGGGCGGCTGTTTCATGATACTGATAGCTTGCCCGATGGTAAGTATGAGAGCATTGTCGCCATGTGTGAAAAACGTGGGGTAGATTTCGAATATGCGTTTTTAATGGATAGCTTCCAAGCCGAGCGCGACCAAGGCATTACCATTGATACCAGCCAAATTTGGTTTAGCACTACGCAGCGTGATTACACAATTATTGACGCGCCAGGGCATAAAGAATTTCTGAAAAACATGGTGACTGGCGCGGCGCAATCTGACGCGGCATTGTTAATGATAGATGCCTTAGAGGGCGTTCAAGAGCAATCTCGTCGGCATGGTTATTTGCTCAATTTACTGGGTGTCAGCCAAATTGCCGTGGTGGTCAATAAAATGGATTTGGTGGATTATTCGCAAGCAAGATTTAATGAAATCGAAGCTGAATATAGGCAATATCTTAAGTCCATCGGGGTTACACCGACGCGTTTTATACCCATTTCTGCGCGTGAGGGCGACAATATCGTCACGCTATCAGAAAAGCTTAGCTGGTATAATGGCTTGAGCGTAACGGAATGTTTGGATGATTTTAAAACCCTATCAAAACCGGTTGATCTGCCATTACGCTTGCCGGTGCAAGATGTATATAAATTTGACGATAGGCGCATTATTGCCGGCACAATTGTGTCTGGTGCGTTGCGCATTGGCGATAAAATTACCTTTTCGCCAAGTGGCAAAGAGGCGGTGGTTAAAAATATCGAAAGCTGGCCACATGACTGTAGCGCGGCCGAAAAACAAAATTTGGTGGTTGGCGCTGGTCAATCGGTCGGCATCACCTTAACCGAGCAAATATTTGTTGAACGTGGCGATGTGATTTCGCATATAGAAACCGCAGATGATTTATCCGATATTTTGGTGGCGCCACATTTAGGTAGCGAATTTACGGCCAAATTATTTTGGTTAGACCCGGTGGCATTTGAGGTTGGTAAAAACTATAAAATGAAGGTTGGTACAGCCGAAATCAAGGTGCGGGTGAAGCAAATTAATCATGTGTTAGATGCCGAAAATTTGAGCCAAAGTCAGGCCCAACAATTGCAACGTAACCAGCTTGGCGAAGTGGTGTTGACAGCGCGTCAACCAATCGCATTAGATGATTATCGGCAGTTTGCCAAAACCGGGCGCTTTGTGCTGCTAGAAAAATATGACATTGCCGGCGGTGGGGTGATTAGTCTTGATGGTTATAAGAATGAACGGGCTAAGCTGTTGGCGCATCAGGCCAATATCACCCGGGTCGACCATGCTGTTAGCCTCGCTGAGCGCGAAAATTATAATGGCCATAAGGGCGGCGTGTTGTGGCTCACTGGCCTTTCTGGCTCGGGAAAATCGACTTTGGCGATAAGTTTAGAGCGTAAATTATTCCGCAAAGGCTTACAGGTTTATGTGTTGGATGGCGACAATTTGCGTCACGGCCTGAACAATAATTTGGGCTTTTCTGATGCAGATAGAGGTGAAAATATCCGCCGCGCTAGCGAAACCGCCGCCTTGATGGCGCGGGCTGGTTTTGTGGTCATCGTTTCGCTTATTTCACCATTTGCCCTCGATAGAGAAAAAGCTGGCTTGGTGCAGGGTGATGGATTTCACGAAATTTATGTGAAAGCTGATTTAGAAACCTGCGAGAAGCGCGACCCTAAAGGCCTTTATAAAAAAGCCCGGGCTGGTGAGATTGCTGATTTTACCGGTATATCATCACCTTATGAGGTGCCAAAAAATCCGGCTCTTGTGGTCGATACGGCGCAGCATGATGTCGAACAAGCGGCGAATATGTTGTTGGAATTTGCAACCAAGCAATTTCATAATGAGTTTACGGCTGATTATTCGATTTAAGAGACTTCTATTTCAGACTAAAGAGACTCGGGCGTTTGACCTAAGAGACTTTGATATATTCTATATTGTGGCCAACCGGCGCCAGGGTTACGGGCAGCCGGGGGGTTAATATGCTGACTTCAAACCCTTGCTCTACCAGCAGAGTGCCAATATTTTGCGCCCTGTCAGTAATCTGATCATCCGATAGATCGACAATGGCGGCGGTTAGCTTGTCGCTATTGTCGCCATCTAGCACATTCATTATGCTGCTCATCAGATGATCTGCCTCGACCTGCCAATTTAGATGTTGTTTTTGGGTTTTGATTTTTTCTAACAATTCATCACGTTTGACGAGGCTTAGATTCATCAATTCCAAAATTTCTTTAGCCCATATTTCTGAATTTTGATGATCGAATATTTTGCCGATATCGGCCGACAATATAAGCTGGTTTGCGTCAGCAAATTTGGTGGCAAATATGGGCACTTCTTCGTGCAGATATTTAAAATATTGGCTCGGAAGGTGGTTTTCCTGATCGCTCAAAAGCAACGCAATGTCTATATTGCTATAATCTAACGGGTATTTTATGGCTTCCAAATTTTCGACATAAAAGTGGATGCGTGACTGGCAATTATGCTTTTCGAACAGTTGTTTATGCTTGTCGAATATATTATTTTCTTCTATGCCGCCGGTTACCACCACATGCATATGGCGTGGCAAATCACCGAGCAATGCCGCCAAAAACATTAAATTATGTTTCAACATATCATACGGTTTGGCAATAAACGGATGGCAAATATTGGCATCAAAAAGTATCAGCTGGGTGTCTTCAATCAGATGATATACTTTTTTAAGATCGATGTATTTTTCAACCGAGGCCTGTTTGGTCAAGTGGCGCGAAATTACGATATGGCGTTGTAGTTTTTTCTCCAACATGGTGGCAAGTTTGCGGTTGGGCGAAAACACAATGTCGGCAGATGACAAGGCATGGCTGAAACGCGCATTGCCCATATTTTGGTCGTTAGGTTCTAAATGCAGGTCGATTATGGTTTGGCTTTGGGTTTTGAGCGCCAAATTATTTGCCGGAATAACCGAGTCCTCGTTGATCGCAAAAATCAAATCTAACTCGGTAGAAGATAGGTTTTTGGTTAAGTCTAAATCGGCATAGGAAATGTTTAATTTTGGCCGCTGGCGTGAGCCACTGCGAAACAATTTCGAAATGCCGAATAAGTTGACAATTTGACTAAATATTTTGGTCATTTAACCCCTCAACCCATTTAACCCCTAACAATTGCCCTACAAGCAATATTAACCTATTTTGCTAAAAAAGTATATTGTTACAAAATAGCCTAATAAATTAGGGGCTTAACTGCGGTCTGACAAAGCGAACAACGCAATGGCCGCCGCGTTTGAGACATTAAGGCTTTTTATGCTGCCGGGCATATCTAATCTGACCAATTCTGCGCAAGTCTCTATGGTTTTTTGGCGCAAACCTTTGCCTTCTGCGCCTAACACTATGGCTTTGGGACTGGTGTCGACATATTTTTCGGCCAATAAGCTGCTGAAATTATGGGTGGCCTCACTGTCTAGGCCAATACACAATATGCCGCTATCTTGCAGCTCATTTATGGCGCTAGATAGATTTCCAACCGCAATGATCGGCGTGATTTCTAGCCCGCCACTGGCGATTTTGGCCAATAGGCCGCTTTCGGTGGGCGAATGCCGGCGGGTGGTGATGAGCGCGCGGGCGTTAAACGCAGTGGCGGTGCGCAATATCGCGCCCACATTATGCGGGTCGGTCACTTGGTCGAGTATAACGATCGGGCGGCTAATGTCTGGGTCGGCCTTTATCTGTTTCATCAATTGGTTGACATTATGCTCAGGCAGCGGCGTGGTTTTAAGCATAACGCCTTGATGCACAATGTCTTGACCGAGTAGATAATCTATATTTTTGGGTTTTGATTCGGTAACTTTACCTTGTTCACTAAGTGCTTCTAGCCGCTCTAAACCATAGGCAGATGCTAAATCGGCTTTTTTAAATTCATCAACCAAACGGTTGTAAGCGTTTGGTGTGGCTAACAATTCTATTAATTTCCGGTCTGGGTTATTTATCGCCGCGGCAACGCTGTGCAAGCCATATAAATAATGCTTGTCGCCCGAAGAAGCCGATTTTGAACGGTCTTTACTCCGATAATTTTTAGAACGTGATTTGTCGAATTTTTTATTTTGCATGGGGCCAACTAAGTTAATATTGTTAAGGCTACATATATGGCAAATAAATATAATGAGCAAGTTGGTTTGTTTTTGAAGTAAATTAAGCGGCTGCTAATGCGGTTTAAATAGTTTTACCCAGAAAGATGATTATAATTTGGCTTTGTTTCAATATTAGGTTGACTAATGAGGCTAAAATTTAGATAACAAGCGCACGGATTTAACTGGCCGTGATATTTTAAGACCCGAATGGGGAGGTGCCCGAGTGGTTAAAGGGGGCGGACTGTAAATCCGCTGGCTACGCCTACGTTGGTTCAAATCCAACTCTCCCCACCATTTCTTATTTATTAAGAAAAATCTGGTCTCAAAATGCTTGGCAATTGCGGGTGTAGCTCAATGGTAGAGCCGTAGCCTTCCAAGCTAATGACGAGGGTTCGATTCCCTTCACCCGCTCCAATTTATTCATCCCCACCCCATGTTTGTTGCGACTAAATGTTGCGATGGCTCGCTTGTTTGATTTCAGCAATCCACAGTTTTTTCCAGCGCATTGGCGCTCAGCTATATGGTGATTGGATAATTGTAGGCGATGATTAGAAGAAGCTAAGGATCTGAGTTTCGTAGTCACAATTTGTGGCCTGTGTTTTATTTTGTAAATCAATTTTAAATAATGCATGATAATTGATAATTGGATGCATTTGATTACAACAAATTGGATAGACATTGAAATGACGTTAAAAAAAGTTAACACGCTAATAATTGATTTGGATAATACAATCTTCGACTGGTTTGCATTTTGGTATGCTTCATTTAATCCAATTTATGAGCGTATTAAGGAAATTAGCGAGAAAGACACTTCTGAGGTGGAAGAAGATATTAGGAAGTTTCATCGAAAACATGGTACTTCGGAATATTCGTTTCTAATTGAGAAATTGGAGGTGTTGAATAATATCGATAAAGAAGGTGATAGAAGGAAGCAATTTAAAACTGCTTTACGTGCTTCTCAAAAGGGGCGAGATGAAAATATGCAACTGTATGAGAGTGTGTTTAAGAGTTTGTGGGATATTAAAAAAAGGGAACAAAAATTATTGCATATACTGAATCCATGGCATTTTATAGTGCATATAGATTAAAGCGCTTTGGGTTAGATGGTGTAATAGATGTCCTGTACAGCCCCAAAGATCACGTTATTCCTGCTGACACATCTCTCGACGAATTGAGACGATTACCAGATGAATATTATGAGTTACAAGTTACTAAAAATAAAAACACTCCCGCTGGAGAATTAAAACCCAATCCCAAAATACTACTCGATATAATAAATTCCGAAGGCGCTATTGTTAATAATTGCTATATATCGGTGATAGCCTTTTTAAAGACGTAGCTATGGCGCGAGATGTAGGCGTATTAGATGTGCATGCTGAATATGGCGCAAGTCAGGTCAACCCTGAATACGGTTTATTGCAACGGGTATCCCACTGGACTGAGCAAGATATAAAAAGAGAAAATGAAATCATCACAAAAGGTCACAATTTTGAACCATCCGTTGTATTGAAAGGATCATTTTCTGAAATTTTTATGCATTGTGATTTTCAATCCTTTTCTTCAAATAAATCAGATTTGTCGCTGGTCGATAATCAATTTGCCTTGGAAACTTGGAAAAAAACTGTAGACGTTCAAAAGCATTTTAATGATTTGCAATTAAGGGTTAGAAATTATTCCATTGTGTTAATTGGTGCAATGATAGCTGCAATTGGCTTCACTTTTAAGCTTAATATGGAAACCGTAATATTTGGTTTTACGATGCCCACAGGAATTATATTTGTAATTGCTTCACTGTTTGCGTGGGCTGCGTTTTATATTTTTGATTTCGGGTATCATTCTTTGTTGAAAGGAGATGTAAATCATGCTGCAAAAATTGAACAAAAATATGATGGAAAAATTCCAGGAATTGGCCTTGGTATTACAATTTCTCACGCAAGTAAGAATGCTAAATATTTTGGTTTGAAATTAAACTCAACTATACGGCTAACATTGTATTATTTACTAGGCGGCTTAATGCTTGTGTTATTACTAATTGGCTTGTCAATTAGCTCTGCTGAGCAAGAAACCGATAACGAAAATAAAAACGCAGATATTGAGAAATATGAATTGAAGTAATAACGACATTTTGCTAACTATTTTTGACATTTGTCACTGGTGGAATCGGTGGTTTGGCGGTAAAATGTGCTGAATTATCAAGTGTAAATTGGTTTATATGAAATTTGAGGCATAAAAATGAGCGATGATAAAGACAATTCAAAAACATTGAGATCACGCAGCTGGTTTAATAACCCCAGCAACCCTGCGATGACCGCCTTATATTTAGAACGTTATTTAAACTATGGCTTGACCCGTGAGGAGCTGCAATCCGGCATGCCGATTATTGGCATCGCGCAGACAGGTTCTGACCTCTCACCCTGCAATCGCCCGCATATAGAGCTGGCAAAACGCATTAGAGAAGGCATCCGCGAGGCTGGGGGCATTGCTTTTGAATTTCCGGTGCATCCCATTCAAGAAACCGGCAAACGCCCAACCGCGTCGTTAGACCGGAATTTAGCCTATTTGGGCTTGGTCGAAATTTTATACGGTTACCCGTTAGATGGCGTGGTGCTGACCACTGGTTGCGATAAAACCACGCCTGCCGTGCTTATGGCGGCGGCCACGGTTGACATTCCGGCCATATCATTCAGCAGTGGGCCGATGCTAAATGGCTATACCCGCAGCGGCGCTTTGTGCGGTTCTGGCTCTATTATCTGGAGCTCGCGTGAACAGTTAGCTTTGGGCAATATCGATTATGAAGAATTTATGGATTTGGCCGAAAGCTCCGCCCCCAGCCCCGGCTATTGCAACACCATGGGCACAGCATCGACCATGAATTCCTTATCCGAGGCGCTGGGCATGCAATTGCCCGGTGGTGGTGCCATTCCTGCGCCTTATCGCGAGCGGGCGCAACTGGCCTATAAAACCGGCAAACGCATTGTGGAATTGGTGCATCAAGATGTGAAACCATCTGACATTATGACCCGCAAAGCTTTTGAGAATGTAATTGTTGTCAACTCAGCCCTAGGCGGCTCGACCAATGCGCCGATACACATTACCGCCATTGCCAAACATATCGGTGTCGATATGAATGTAGATGATTGGGAAAAACATGGCTTAGATGTGCCGTTATTGGTGAATTTACAACCAGCTGGCGAATATTTGGCCGAGGATTTTCACCGGGCAGGTGGCGTGCAAGCGGTGGTTGCCGAGCTGATGAAGCATGATTTAATCCATGAAGATTGTATGACCGTTTCGGGTGATACCCTTGGCAATAACTGCCGCAATGAGCCATCGCGCAACCAAGATGTGATACGTGATTTTGAGCATGCTATTATGGACAAAGCTGGCTTTAAGGTGATTAAAGGCAATTTGTTTGACGTGGCGATTATCAAGCTAAGCGTGGTATCAGATGAATTTAGGCAGCGTCTGTTAGAAAACCCCGAAGACCCGAATGCGTTTGAAGGCGTGGCGGTGGTATTTGATGGGCCGGAGCAATATCACAATACAATTGATGACCCTTCACTGGGCATAACCGCAAAATCGATTTTATTTATGCGTGGCACGGGCGCGATTGGCTACCCCGGCGCGGCCGAAGTGGTGAATATGCTGGTGCCAGATTACCTGCTTAAACAAGGCATTACCACCTTGCCATGTATTGGTGATGGCCGTCAATCGGGCACATCTGGCTCGCCATCTATTTTAAATGCATCGCCGGAGGCGGCTATTGGTGGCGGTTTGGCAATCTTAAAAAATGGTGACAAAGTTCGGATAGATTTGAACAAAGGCGAGGCCAATATATTGATTTCTGATCAAGAGTTAGCCACAAGATATGCCGAGCTTGAAGCGGCTGGTGGGTATGAATATCCTGAATCTCAAACCCCGTGGCAAGAGATTCAACGCGGAATCGTCGATCAATTGTCCGAAGGCATGGTGCTTAAAAACGCGGTTAAATATCAGAGAATTGCCAAAACCAAAGGCATCCCGCGTGATAACCATTAGAGGGGTTTTGAACTTTCAGTCCTAGCTAACTCACGCCATGTTCAGAATGCGAAAGCGCTCTGATGACACCGCGCAATTCGGCAAGCCCGCGCATGCGGCCTATGGTTGGGTAACCCGGTTGGCCCCTTCGGTTCAAATCGGTCATCAAATCTTGCCCATGGTCGGGTCTAAAGGGTATATTCCAATCGGCACGGCCAGATTTTTTGCGTTTGGTTTCTTGTTGTAATATGGCGGCGATGAGGCTGACTATATCGGTATCGCCACCTAGATGTTCAGCCTCATAAAATGAGCCGCGTATGCCATCTGGGTCGCGTGGTTCCGTACGTTTGACATTGCGCAAATGTAAAAAATGCACATGTTCGCCAAGGCGTTGCATCATGCCGGGCAAATCGTTATCCGCTCTTGCGCCCAACGAGCCAGAACATAAAGTGATGCCATTTGCGGGGCTGGGGACGGCATCGACAATATGTTTATAATCTTGCTCGGTAGACATGATGCGCGGCAAACCCAGCAGGCCAAATGGCGGGTCATCGGGGTGGCAACACATGCGCAGGCCAAGTTTTTCGGCGGTGGGTATAATTTGCTCGAGAAAATCTATAAAATTTGCCCGTAATCTATCGGCATCGATATTTTTATATTCTTCCAAATGCGCGCGCACGTCATCAAGTGACAGTGTGTCATTGGCACCCGGCAAACCAAAGGTTATGTTGCGGGTTAGCAATTGTATGGTTTCATCGCTCATCGTGGCGAAACGCTTGGCCGCCTGATCTATAATTTGCTCAGGAAAATCTTGCTGTGCATTGGTTCTGGCGATGATGAAAATGTCATAAACCACAAAATCGATATAGTCGAAATGCATACAAGTGCCGCCATTATTGAGCGGCATAACCAAATCGGTTCGCGTCCAATCCAGTACAGGCATGAAATTATAGCAAACGGTTTGAATGCCCGAGGCAGCAATATTTTCTAATGAGGTTTTATAAGCTTCAATATGTTCGCGCCAATGGTTATTCTGTTTTTTAATGTCTTCAGATACAGGCACGCTTTCGACCACATCCCATGTGAGGCCAGTGTCATCACCATTTTTAAATTTGGTAATTTGTTGGTGGCGCAGGGCAATCTCGTCTTGGCTCCATATCTCGCCATTAGGAATGTGGTGCAGTGCCGAAACTACGGCTTCAACCCCAGCCATTTTCATGTCTGATTTGGAGGTCAAATCTGCTGGGCCAAACCAACGCCATGTTTGTTTCATATAAATGCTTTCTAGAATGTCCAAACCCTTGGGTCGACATCCGTGAATTAGGCGGCAATCAACGGTTTTAATAGCCATTTGTTAACTTGTATGGTAGTATATTGGGTAACTGGGGGGTGTCAACATGAAACTAGACTTTAAACTAAAACCTATGCCGCAAAACCTTGAAAGCCATCGCCGATATACCATGGCGCAGCGTGTGTTTGATGTTTTAAAACAAGCCATTATACAGTTGCAGCTGCGCCCGGGAAACTTAATTTCTGAAGCAGAAATTGCCAAACAGCTTGGCTTATCTCGCCAGCCTGTGCGCGAGGCGTTTATTAAATTGGCCGATGTTGGTTTGGTAGAAGTTCGCCCGCAGCGTGGCACATTTGTGATGTATATATCGCGTAAAGAGGTCGAAAATGCGCGGTTTATACGCGAGGCGATTGAGGTTGCTGTCGTTAAAAAAGCCGCAATTGGCGCCTCAGATGAGGATATTACTGGCTTATGGCAGTTGATTGAACGCCAGCAATTCGATGATCAAAACGGCGATCCAGTATCTTTTATGCAACATGATGAAGAGTTTCATCTAGCCATTGCGACAGCCGCTGGCTGCCAACATGCTTGGCGCATCATAGAAAATTTAAAAGCCCAAATGGACCGGGTGCGGTTTATTGCTTTGGACAATGCAACCCCGCTCAAAACATTAATTGAGCAACATGAAATGGTGGTAAGCGCCGTTGCCGAACGCGCACCGGAGCTTGCAGGTGAGGCAATGAGGTTGCATTTGGCAGAAATTGTGATTAGCTTGCCTAAAATAGTGGCCGACAATAGCGAGATTTTTGTCGATTAGACTAACATTTTATCGCTTGATTGTGAAATTCAAACCGATACGGAGAATTGTGTCGGTTACGGGCATACCGGTTGTCTCATCACGGTTTTCAGTTGTTCTGGCGCGGTGTGGTTGGCATCATTCAAATAAATTTCGTGGTGGTGGCCACGCGCGGTTAGCTTATTAGCCGGTAAAAACTGGCTATGTAATTTCTCTAGAGTTATAGCTTGGGTTTTTGGCGCGCCAATATGCATAATTTGCACAGATTTGCCTTCTTCGAAACTCTGTTTTCGCAAGCTAGCGGGTGCAGTGCCAAGCTTTTGACTGGCCTGCGCGATACAATTATTGAACAATTCATCATCTGCCCAATCGGGCAACACAATCATCAGCCGCCAATTGCCAAAATCCTCGCCCCAAAAAAGGCATTCAAGCGGCGGGTGTTTAAAAGCTTTGCCCATGCGTTGCTTGGCAATTTGTTTTATCGGTTGGATGAGCTTAAAAAGCCAGTCTATGGCTGGTTTAAATTGCGGGCTTTGTGGATCTGTGCCGTCAACCATGGCGAATTGCGCTTTTGGCACGTCAATAATGCTGAAGTCTTGGTCTGAAGGCAAGTAAAGCTGGTTTAACTTTTTTTCAAATTCACTGAGCTGCATACCTTACTTTCTTTAGCCAAATTGATAGGCCGAAATCGGCGTGCCAAACAGGTCGCCTGCATATACTTGTTTGCCAAGGTCGGCGCCCGCAGCGCCTGCTGCCACATGCAGGGGCAATAAATGCTCTTCACGCGGGTGAGCTTGGCGGGCAGCGGGTGCACTCGCCCAGTCTATCAGTAATTTAGTGCGCAAATCCGCTTGGCGATTTGTACATGTGTCTGTTAACCAATTGTCGAACAAAATGCCGCCTTCATTGGGTGTAGACATTGGGTTTGAGCTGCGTAAATTCGCCATTAATTTTGGCAAATTATGGTAGCTCATGCCACTGCCGATGATGAGTATGCCTTCATCTCGCAATGGCTCTAAGGCCTGGCCAAGCTCAATATGCGCCTTGGCATCCATATGGCTATATATCGAAAGTTGCACCACGGGTATGTCGGCATTTGGCAACGCCACCAAAAGTGGAACAAATGTGCCATGGTCGTAGCCATGTTGTGCATCTGTTGTGGTTTTAATGCCATTTTGCTGCAATAAATCTGCCACTCTGGTGGCCAAATCTGGCGCGCCGGCAGCGGGGAATTTCAGCTCATAAGTGTGCGGTGGAAACCCATGATAATCGAACAACATTGGCGGCGCTAAACCTGTCTGGATGGTGGGAATATCTGCTTCCCAATGGCCAGAAATCATCAAAATCGCTTTTGGCCTGTCTGGCAAATCGCTAATGCAATTTTTCAAATAATTTTCCATACTGTCCCATAGGTCAGCTGGCTCGCTGTCCATAAAAAAGCACGGGCCGCCGCCGTGGGGGATGAAAAGTGTGGGCATTTTGGCCATGAATTCCGCCTTTAATTTGAGTTTCATAAGCCTAACAGCTTTTCGGTCACATTGTCTAGTCAGCGATAATGTCCAGTCAGCCATAATGTCCAGTCAGCGACAAGTCCAGAAACGGCTGATTTTCGTCCGATCAAACTAAGTTTAATGTCTATTGGCGGTTTAATATGGCTTCGACCGCGGTGCGGTGCGGTATGGCTGCGGCCGCACCATATCTGGTAACGCATAATGCGGCTGCAATGTTGGCATATTTGGCGGCTTGTATGGGGTCATTGGTTTTGAGCATTTGCGCCAAAAATGCACCGGCAAAAGTGTCTCCCGCGGCGGTACTATCCACGGCAACCACTTTATGCGGCGCTATGTCATATTTGTGGCCATCAAATGACAATCGACAGCCATCGCCGCCTAATTTTAGCGCCACGATTTTGGCGCCTAAATCATGGTAAAAACTCACAATATCATCGGCTTTTGTTAGCCCGGTTAATAAGGTGGCGTCATCATAACTTGGCAAGGCGATGTCGATATTTTGCATAGCCTGATGAATGGCGGCTTTAGCATCCTCTATCGACCATAATTTTAAGCGTAAATTGGTATCGACACTGACCATAGTGCCATTGGCTTTGGCATGGTTTATGGCGGCAAACACTGCATCGCGCGCGCTGGGCGATATGGCCAAACTAATGCCAGATATGTGCAAAATTTTGGCGTTGGCGATATAATCTAGCGGTAAATCATCCGCCGTCATCAAGGCTGCGGCACTGTTTTTTCTAAAATAGGTATATTCGTGCCCATCTGGCACCGGGTTGACAAAATAAATACCGGTAGGGGCGTTGGCGCTCAAGGTAATGGTGGATGTATCGACATTTTCGGCCCGCCAAAGTTTAAGCAAACCTTTGGCAAACGGGTCATCACCCAATGCGGTTATGTAGCCAGTTTTTGCGCCTTGGCGAGAGGCGGCAATGATGGCATTGGAGGTGTCGCCGCCAAAACCCTGTTGGTAAAATTCGGCAGTTTCGGAGCTTTCACCATTTGTTGTGGTGACATCATCTCTATAGACGAATTCGGCCAATGGCTCGCCAATTGCTATTATTTCGGGGCGCTTAGTCATTCATCCACCTCCGGCCAATATGGCTTTCACTTGGCGGGCAGCTTGGCGGATGACATCATCATCGGCAGCTTGTAAAGCTTGGTCATTGACCAAATTGCCACCCATGCCCACACATAATGCGCCTGCTTGTAAATAGTCCAGCATATTGTCGGGCGTTACGCCGCCGGTTGGCATAAATATTATGTCGGGGAAAACCGACAACATGGTTTTCACAAATGCCGGGCCACCTAGTAGACCAGCCGGAAACAGTTTTACCACCGGCACACCGCTTAAGTGAGCGGCTAAAACCTCGGATGCGGTAGATGTGCCGGGCAAATAAGGCAAATTGCGCTGTTGGCAGGCTTGTGCCATGCCCGCAACAATGGCGGGTGATACGATAAATTCAGCCCCAGCATCTGCCACTGCATTCAGGTCGGCTATGGTCAATACCGTGCCTGCACCCACCAAAATACCCGGTTTTTGCGACAGGTTTTTAATCAGCTTGGCGGCGTCTGGCGTGGTCATGGTTAGCTCGAAGCAGGTAAAACCTTCCTCGGCCAAAATGTTGACGGCGCGCTCGGCGGCTTGGGCGGTGCTGGTGCGTATAACCGGCACAACTTTAACTTGGCGTAATTGACTAATGATATCGGGCATAGGGTTCTCGCGTAATTTTCTTCACTTTTTACACTGGTATGGTAGCGAAGTAAATGGCCAATATATGTTGGCAGAAAATATTGTTTGAACCCTAAGTTGTAGCCGTAATTTCGGTTAGGTTTGAGATTAATTTGCCATATATTAAATTGCTTATTATATTGAATTTGTATTTTTTATTTATATATGCCGTTTAAAAGGGCAAGCGGTTCTCATAATATAGGCCATTTCTGCTCATGTTAACGAATATGAACAGAATATAACAAGCCATTCAGTTTTCATTCAGCCCGCAACGTATAACTTATATTCATCGCAATTATTTTGGGCAATTATTCTGGGCAATTCTTATAGCCAATTATCGTAAGCAATTCAATAAAAGGGAAAAACTAATGTTAAATGTTAAAAATTCTATTTATGCCGCAACCACTATCATTGGCATTCTAACTTCCAGCGTTGTGGCATTTGCCAGCCCGGCCACATCGACAGTGTCGTTAAATGTGCGCACCGGCCCTGGCACTAATTTCAATATTGTCGATCAGCTAGACGCAAATGAAGTGGTGGATGTTACCGAATGCCATCAAGACCAGTGGTGTTATGTCAGCCATGATGGGCCAAATGGTTGGGTGAGTGTGAATTATTTACGCACCATTGAGCCGGTTGTGGAGCCAGAGCCCGTGCAACCCATCGCCAACACCCCGACCGACCCAAATTGTTCGATAGAATTTAAAATAGACGCCAGTGGGCCGTCTGTGCGCACAGTGTGTGATTCTGGCAATGGTGCCCAATTCCCACAACAACCTGCGCCCGTATTGCCAACACCTGTGCCAGCAGCAGAGCCAAAAGCTTGTTTATATACCGGGATAAATTATACCGGAGCTGAATATTGCACCGGTGTGCGCAAATATGACCAGCTGGCGGGTTTGAATGATTTATTTGCCTCGCTCAAACTATTTGACGGCGCAAAAGTTCGCATTTGTTTGGACAATAATTTTGCTGGCGCTTGCCGCACTTATCGCAATAACCGCGCTCGTTTGCACGCAAATATTTACAAAAAAGCCTCGTCTATGGAAGTTTATACCGGCGCTGCACCTGGCTTAACTTTTGTGCCCATCCTACCGGGTGTTCTTACGGCTGCCCAAACCAAAGTTACCCGTACAGTCACTTTAAGAGAGCTTAGACAGCTTAATTTAGACAATGGCTCTACCACATTTGTGGGCGCCGATTTGCAGTTCCGCAGTCTGTTAAATGGCGTGCAATATATGAAAAGCATAAATGGCGCTAAAATTTCGGTCGGCAACTTGTCTAACCGCGGCTATAACGGCTGTAAAGCGGCAAACTTTAGCTCGCAAGTGGTGACCAAGCGCCAAGCGCCGGTGGGTTCATATATATGCGTTAAAACCAACCAAAACCGCATTTCGCAATATCGGGTATTGGGTTACACAAATACCAGCATTAGAATTAACTTTAGAACCTATAAAAACTAATTTTAAACCACGCTAATAATCAACCGCATTCATTTATTTGGGTGCGGTTTTTTGTTGACTAATTAGCTTGTTTTGGTTATTCGTAAATTAGCGAATTAAGAATTAATAAATAAGATTAATGGAGTGCACCAATGCGACAAGCCAAAAATTTTCTAGTCCTTACCTTTGCGATCAATTACGCAATGGCTTTGGGGTTTTATTTATCTGGCGCTACCTATAGCGGCACAACCCAGCTTATTATGGGCGTTGCCTATATGTTGGTGCCGATGATGGTGGTTTTTTACCTTGGCAGAAAACAAAAACCCACCGCCACATTAAAAGCATTTAAATTTTTTAATGGGTTTAACTTGTGGTATTTAATGGTGTTATTGCTGCCCATTACAGTGGCATTTTTGGCGTTGCAAATTGGCAGCTATATGCCGGGTGTCAGCATCACTAACGATCTTTCTGGTTTATTTGCCAGATATGCCGACCTATTGACTGAAGCTGAAATAGCCGAGGTGAAAACCCAAATGGCCAATTTGCCGCTTAGCCCGATATTGTTGGCCAGCATTCAGGCGGTGGTGCTAGGCGCAACCATTAATGCGCTTGCCACGTTTGGCGAGGAGCTGGGCTGGCGTGGGTATTTGTTACATAGTTTTCGAAAGTTAAACTTTTGGCGTGCCTCGCTGTATATCGGCATTATATGGGGCGTGTGGCATGCACCGCTTATCTTATTGGGGCATAATTATCCGGCAAATCCCATTATAGGCGTGTTTATGATGGTGGCATTTACCACGGCTTTATCGCCCATTTTCAACTATTTGATGATCAAAACCTACTCTATATTGGCCATGTCAATGTTGCACGGGGTGTTGAATGCCTCGGCTGGCATTGCCATATTTTGGTTGGCCGGTGGCACAGCGCTCACCGTGGGCTTAGCGGGCGTTGCCGGAATAATCGCGCTTTGGCTTGTTATTTTGGCGATATATATTTATGATCGGCTCATCGCCAAGCAAAATATTATGTCGCACAGAATTTCGGCACATATTTGGCAATCTGCACATGCGCAAGAATAACTTGAATCAAAACATTATGTTATGATTATAACGATTTGTAATATTTATGAAATTTGAAAGATATAGTCGGCAAATTTTGGTCGACGGTTTTGGCGTTGCAGGCCAAGAAAAACTGGCACAATCGCGCATTTTGGTGGTTGGTGCGGGCGGCTTAGGCGCGGCATGTTTGCCCTATTTGGCCGGTGCGGGCATTGGCCATATTTGCGTTTTAGATGCCGATAAAGTCGAGCTTTCTAATTTACACCGCCAAGTGCTGTATGACGAGGCCGACATTGGGCAGTATAAAGCCAAAGTGGTGGCTACAAAACTTAGCGCGCTCAACAGCCAGATTGTTTGCGATTATAAAATACAAAAACTAGCCGCCCATAATGCCAATAAATTGGCGATGGAATTCGATTTAATTGTCGATTGTACTGATAATTATAACGCCAAATATGCCATAAATGATGCCTGCGAGGCGGCAAATATAGCCATGGTTTCGGCCTCGATAGAGGGCATGTCTGGCTATTTTGGCATTTTTGGCGGCGATAAATATGCCAATTACCGGGCGTTGTTTAACGAGCCGTCGCTAAACGCGCTAAATTGCGCCGAAAGCGGCGTGTTGGGCACGGTGGCTGGTATGTTTGGGCTGATGCAAGCCCATGAAGTGATTAAGATCCTATCTGGTGTTGGCGAAGTTAACGATAAAATAATAATGCTCGATCTGTTCGATTTTTCGATGCAAAAAATTGCCTTGCCGCAAAACTATGTATCTAATTTTAGGCCGTTTGCTATGCTCGGCCTTGCCGATATTGGCAGCCAACAATTGTTAGATGCGCGCGAGGCAGATGAGTTTTCCGCCGGGCATTTTAATCATGCCATTAACCTGCCTGCGGCTAAACTCGCAACTTCGAGTGACATAGTGGCCGTGGCAGCCCAGTTTGGCCTGCGCAAAAACACCGAATATGCCCTATATTGTGCTTCTGGCGCACGCGCGCAAAGTGCGGCCATTCGGCTGCAACGGGCAGGGTTTGCAAATCTAAGCTTGCTAAATGAAGGCTTTGAATGAATAACCAATAGGCCGATGGATTTTGGCAATATTGTAATTTTCTGCCTATATGTCAAAAAATTCGTTGTATTTAAGGGCGCAATGTGGTTTTACATGCCTAGCTGTTTCGGCAGGCCTGCCGGATATTAGGGGTGTAGCTCAGTTGGCTAGAGCACCGGTCTCCAAAACCGGGTGTCGGGGGTTCGAATCCCTCCACCCCTGCCAGCTAAATATCAACAGTATTTTTAAATCCACAATTTACACTTTCTAAAGCTATGCTAAGATGAACTTATGATTGATGTCCTAAAGCACACCATTTTCGCACGACTGTTTGGAGCGCAAGTTATTGCTCTTCTTGGTACCGGTTTATTGACCGTTGCGCTAGGCCTACTTGCCTTTGATCTAGCTGGCGACAAGGCAGGGGCTGTTCTTGGAACGGCGTTTGCCATTAAAATGATCGCCTATGTCGGGCTTGCTCCTATATCTGCGGCAATAGTTGATAAGCTGCCGCGCAAAGCCGTGTTGATCTGCGCCGATTTGGTTCGCGCTGGCATCGTTATATTCCTACCCTTCGTTAGTTCAATCTGGCAAATTTATGTGCTGATTTTTGTTCTTCAGGTGGCATCAGCAACTTTTACACCGGCGTTTCAGTCTATAATTCCTGATATATTGAGCGATGAGAAAGACTATACAAAAGCCTTGTCACTTTCTCGGTTGGCGTATGATTTGGAAAACCTCATTAGCCCGATGTTGGCTGGTATTCTGCTCACTTTGATGAATTTTCATTGGCTATTCGGTGGCACCATTGTCGGCTTTATCGCATCGGCCGTTCTTGTGTCTGTTACCTCCATCCCGGCAGCAACGCAAAGCCATATAAACCGGACATTTATAGATAAGTTAACCCGCGGTATACGAATTTACCTTGCAACCCCACGATTGCGTGGTTTGCTGGCTCTAAATTTTACGGCTGCAGCGGTGGGTGCGTTTATTCTGGTCAACACTGTAATGATTGTGCGGGTTGGCTATGGCGCAACAGAAACCCAAGTGGCTTATGCACTTGCAGCATTTGGTGGCGGCTCAATGCTTGCCGCTTTGGCATTGCCTCGCATGCTCGAAATAATGCCCGACCGAATTGTTATGATTTGGGCGGCAATTATCATTGCCAGCCTGACAATTGTGCATGCAGTTTATATTGTGTTCGGCGGCTTGCCACCTTGGGGTATGTTGTTATTTGTCTGGGCAGCTAGCGGTGTGTTATATTCGGCCATTCTCACGCCATCAGGTCGTCTTTTAAAACACTCAGCCCATACAGTCGATAGGCCAGCAATTTTTGTCGCCCAATTTTCGCTTTCACATGTTTGTTGGCTGGTGACATATCCTATTGCCGGTTGGGCGGGTTTGGTATTTGGCCTACCTATTACAATGGCGATACTCGGTATTATGGCTTTGATAAGCGCTGGTTTTGCGACCTTGGTTTGGCCTGCCAATGATACAAAAGAGGTTTTTCACGACCACCCAGAGCTTTCGCTAGATCACCCGCATTTAGAGAGGTACCAAGGTGAAGGCAAGCACCACAGCCATGTGTTTGTGATAGATGATGAACACAGAATATGGCCAACGCACGGCTAAATTTGTAAAAATATACACCAAACACCGGCATTGGCGTTGAGTTTCTAACAGCACTAAGGTGCCGGTGCATCTATATCGCTCACGGCCATACCGCACTTCGTGCTGGCCTACGCGGGTGCGCCACATAAGTGGCGGCCTCCAATCCGGCTGGTTCAAAAAACACATGAGTTTTTTGAACGGGAGTTATTCGGCAAGTTTGTGCTGAGTTTCCGTCTGCCACCAAAATTCCTGCGATTCCGTGAGTGCGCCCAGAAGCCGAAAGGCAAACTCTGTGGCCAACGCGCGGAGGCTAGCTGACACTTGCGGAGCAAGCGGCTGCGCACGCAAGTGCTACTAGCTCGCCGATAGGTGGGCGTGAAAATGCAAACTTCCAGAACATCTGCAGGAGCGTCTCCCTGAAGTTGCTGAAAAATAATGATATTGAAAGTTTGTGCAGGAGTTCCACACACTGAGCTAGCGGTTGGTGCTGTAAAGCCATAGCCAGTTAGCACTCCTGCCGACTCTACGGGTACTCCCATTCATACGTTCCTGCGGCCTGTCGGCCTTGTCACTGTTGGCACTTGCACCCCAGGGGCACTTTGTCGCTACGCTCGGGCGCGCTCGTTCGCTGCGCTCTCTAGCCTCCGCGCGTTGGCCTCAAAGTTTGCCTTTCGGCTTCTGGGCGCACTCGCCGAAGCGCTGGGATTCTTGGTGGCAGACGGGAATGCACAACTTTGGTTAAAGGGGTGGTTTTATATTTGCGTGTGTGGCGTTTCGATGTTATTTCTGAAACTATACTTAATGTTGATTTGGATTCGGGTGATATATAGATGGTTTATGCTAAGGCGATTTGCAAATTAATTTTCTTCCGCACATCCACCCATATTTTAAATATTAGCCGCGTAATTTTAGTCAGCGCCATGGCCAGTGCTTTTGGCATGGGCTTGAGCATCGGCATCGGCATTTCCACCGCACAGGCCGCGCCTGTTGGCTGCACGCCCATCACTCCTGTGGCTGGCAGCTCCATAACCTGCGTTGCGCCGCCCACGCCTATTGATGGCATTGCAACCATTGTTGACGATTTCAGCATAAATATTGGCGCTGCGGGCACACCAACAACTGTGCTTAACGCCAGTGGCGATGGGGTAAACATGTCTGGTTCGGGCGCGCAAACTGTAAACATTTTAGATGCCGCATCCACCGTTGGAGGTACAGGTGACGGTGTTGATATAAGGATTATTAGCGGCACTGGCGATTTGACCATCATCAGCCAAGGTTATATCTGGGCTGATGATGACGGCATAGAAGCCAGCAATAGCGGCAGCGGCGGGTTGACCATTAATGTCGTTAGCGTTACTGGCGATAATGACGGGGACGGCCTCGGCTCTGGCATCGACTCATTTAATAACAGCACTGGCGACCTAACCATCACCGCCACTGGCGACGTCGTTGGCGGTTTCGCTGGCATAGCCGCTGATAATCACGGCCCAGGCGCGCTCAGAATCAATGTCCAATCGGTGACGGGTGATATAGAGGGTGACGGTTTCGGCATCGGCATTGACGCCTATGGCGGCCCAGCAGCTGGCGATATTTCAATTATAGCGGCTGGCGCTGTTCGCGGTGGTTTGCAAGGCATCCGCGTTATCCAGTTCGGCACTGGCGATATTATGGTCGATGTTAACACGGTTACTGGAGACACCGACGGCAATGGCATCGGCTTGGGAATTGATGTCGACATTAGCAACAGCGCTAGCACGGGCAATGTTTTAATTACCGCCAGCGGCGCTATTGTCGCTGGCGGTGATGGCATCAGGGCAGATAATGATGGCATTGGCGGCATCACCATTCAGGTTACATCGGTAACGGGTGACGCCAGCGGCATCGGCAATAGCAGCGGTATTGAAATTAACAATTACAGCCTCAGCACCCAAGATGTTGTGATTACCGCAACAGGAATAATTAGCGGCGGCTTTGCAGGGATCGCCGCCGACAATACCGGCACGGGCGCGCTTAAGATAAACGTCATAGATGTGATAGGCGACTCAGAAGGCAACGGCTTTGGCATCGGCATTGATGCCTATAGTGGCGGCGCGGCATCTGGCGATGTCTCAATTACAGCCGCTGGCGCTGTTCGTGGCGGTTTGCAAGGCATTCGCGCCTTTCAAAGCGGCACGGGCGGGGTGATGATAGATGTTAACGCTGTCACTGGCGATGCAGATGGAAACGCGGTTGGTGAGGGCATTGAAGTCGAAAATCTAGGCACAGGTATCACCAACATTATAGCGCGCGGCGATATAGAAGGGGCTATCGGCATTGGAATTAGAGTCCGCACCAACATGGCGGCCACGACCATCACCACTTATGGCCAAGTGAAAGGCACTGGCGGCATAGCGATTGATTTTCAGGGCGATGGTCATGATATTTTAAACTTAAATTCCGGTTCGGTCATTGTCGGCAGCCTTGACTTTGGCAATGGCAATGATGGTTTAGGCGGTACAAACGCCAATGACATCGATACTTTAAACATCGCCGCTGGTTTCAATGGTGAGCTGACATTTGCCGATACTGGCGGCACTGGCCAAGGCGATACCGACCTAGAATCTGCCCCAGAAATTATCAACGTGGTTGGCGGAAGTGCGTTGATTAATGGCGGCACAAGCTTGGTGGTGGTTGACTCAACAGGCTTTGCGGCTGCGGATGTTTTTCTGGGTTCGGTAACCAATTCGGTGCTTAATATGATAGCTGCCGATGTGGCAGCGCCGATAAACGGCAGTTCTGCACTTGGCTTTTTGCCGACTAATACTGATGACAATGGTGATTATAGTGATGGCGCAAAATATTGGCTATCGGGCTATGGCGGCACGCAGCTAGTGCAAGCGGCGGGCAATAATGCCAACCTAAACCATGTCTATGCAGGCCTGTTATTTGGCGCAGAAACAGCCCTTAACAATGGCACATTTGGCTTGGTGGCCGGCTAT
The DNA here is from genome assembly GCA_013214705.1 of Hyphomicrobiales bacterium. GTDB lineage: Bacteria > Pseudomonadota > Alphaproteobacteria > Rhizobiales > OSC116 > OCS116. The sequence continues at coordinate 68,818 of JABSRZ010000004.1, read as the reverse complement.
GGCGGCAGCCATATAAAAGTCGCTACCGCCGCTGGTAATGTGAGCGTGAATTCGCTCATAGCCGCACCCTATTGGCAGCAAGATTATGGCACTCACAGCGTCGATCTGGCGCTCATCGCCGGTGTGGCAGATCATCAATTCACCCGCAATGTCGGCGCCACCCAAGCCAATGGGCAGGCCAACAGCTGGTTTGTTGCGCCGTCTGCGACGCTTGCTATGCCGTTCGAGATTTTGAACGCACCGGCAGTGGTTTCAATAAGGGCTAATTATGCCGGCTTGTTTTTAAACGGCTATACCGAGACCGGAACGGTTGCCAACCCACTGACGGTGGCAGCCCGCAATGTGCACCAGTTCAATACCCGCGCGCAAATTATGCTGCCACATACCACGGCAAATGATGATGGTTCAACCACCCTATTTAAGTTACGAGCGGGTGTAGATGCGCAATTTGATTTGGGATCTGACATGGTGAACACAAGCGTCGGCGGTACGGCAATTAACCTCAACGCCAACCTAGAGGCCGAGTTTGCCGGGTTTGTCGGCGCATCACTCAGGCGAAATTCTTTGATTGATGGCTTGGCTTATGGCCTTTCAGGTGAGGTAAGAGCCACGTTAAATGGCGGTTATGAAGCCGTCGCCAGCGTGAATATGCGGTTGCGGTTTTAGGGTGGTGAAACTTAAGATACGCCGCTAGGCTGCCGTGCGTTGCATCAGCAATTGTGCCTCCTTTCCACATAACGGGACAATCAGAGAGCGCGACAGCGGCGCATCGAAGCCGCTGCCAACTAACGCGCGGTGGCTAGCTGACACTTGCGGAGCAAGTGTCAACAGTGACGAGGCCGTTAGGCCGTGGGAACGTATGGATGGGAGTACCCGTAGAATTGGCCGGCTGGTGGTTGCGGGGTGGGAACTTTACCTTGTACACTGATTAGTTAGGGAAGTTAGTAACAAACATAATACCACACCAACTTAACACAATATTTAAATCTAGTTTTTGACTATATTGTCACGAATAAAGAATTCGGCTATGTTAATTTAAATTTCGATTGTTCTTGAGTTAATGAAATAAAGGTTAGTATGAATAATATAAAAAAAACTAAACTGTGGCAAGTTGCATTTCCTAGCGGTGATACTTTTGAACATCATGAACATGTCAAATATTTTGTTGATGCGTTCGAGAAGTTGCGCGACAAAGCTGGCATATTAGTTAATGAGATATCCAGTGAATTACCAAATTATACGGTGCATGATATCAGCCATTTGGATGCGCTATGGGAAGTTGGCAGCCAGATTATAAACGACGAAATTGTCTTAAACCCGGCAGAAGGGTTTGTGTTAGGCGGAGCATTTTTATTGCATGATGCGGCCATGACCTGCGCCGCCTACCCAGGTGGGCTAGAAGAGATAAAGCAGACAAATGCTTGGAAAAAAGTGGTTGCTCGCCTTCAAATGGACACGGATAAGGAAGAAATTGATGAAAAACTTGCCATAGAAATATTTTTACGAGAACAGCATGCCATAAAGGCCGAAAAATTGCCTTTCGTTACATGGCCACACCCGACCAATGGACGCGAGTATTCCCTCATCGAAAATGAAGATTTACTGAATAAATTTGGTCAGTTTATTGGTCAAGTTGCCGCAAGCCACTGGTGGGGACATGAGAAATTGGAGCATGAATTTAAGGACAAAATCATTCCCGCGCCGTCACCTTTTCCGAGCGGTTGGTCAATTGATCTGTTGAAAATCGCATGTATTTTAAGAGCTGCAGATGCCTCGCAAATAGATGACCGTCGCTCCCCTGGGTTTTTATGGGCGTTGCGCCAAAACAAGATATCGGGACTATCAAAAAGCCATTGGAATTTTCAGAATAAGTTAACTCAAGCTCAATGCCGCGATGATGCGCTGTATTTTGGCTCCACCTCTTCATTCACGCGGGAAGAAGCCGCTGACTGGTGGGTGTTGTTTGATACTTTAACTATGATTGATACTGAATTACGTGGAATAGATTCAATTTTAGAACGAAACCGACCAAAATCAGACCGATTAAAAGCCAAAAGAGTGGCCAATATCGAAAATCCAATAGCCTTAGCAAAATTGATTGGCACAGAAGATTGGCATCCCGTAAACACTGCATTTTCAATTTCCGACATACCCGGGCTTATCGAGAAGCTGGGTGGCGCGGAGCTTTACGGCAACGATAGCTTTGTGGCCGTGCGGGAACTTATTCAAAACGCGATGGATGCCACAAGAATGCGCAAAATGATCGAAAAAAACGCACAAGATTCAGCGGTAAAAGTGGAGCTAAGTTTTAAAGGAAAGAACCCAGTACTCAAAGTGTCTGACATGGGCGTCGGCATGTCTGCGGATGAAATGATGAATAAACTATTATCATTCGGCAATTGCGGTTGGCTAGCCGATCAAGCCATCGGCGAATATACCGATATTTTACCAAACAAGGACAGCGTTTCAGGCCGCTACGGCATAGGTTTTTTCTCCATCTTCATGTTAGGCAATAAAGTCAAAGTCAAATCCAAACGGTTTGATAGGTCGCCCGATGATACAGTCATCCTAGAATTCAAACGCGGTTTAAACGAGCGCCCTATACTGTACAAAGCCGAAAAGCAAGACCGCCAAACCCAAGGTGGCACCAGCATCGAGGTTGAGTGTGATATTAAAAAATTATCTAAAGATTCTTTTTGGAAGCATACTGGTCTTTGGGTTGATGATGAAGAACAATTGCAAGATCTCCACCATTTACTTGGATCTTGTTTTCCCTGTAGTGAAATTAAAATTCAACTTGAAACTCCTTATAGTAGTCATGTAATTGATGGGAGTAATTGGCAAACGGAACCTGCTGAAATATTTTATAAAAGAGTGACTGGTGCGGGGACATTCAGATTCAAGGAGCATGACTTGGCGAGGGGCGGGCGAGGGAATATTGTTATTGAACAAGCTGTAAAAGCATTACAGATCATCAAAGATATTGATGGAAATGTAGTAGGTCGGGCCTCTTTGCTTCCTAGAGCTTTTGATTATTGGCGAGCCGTGAGTGGCAGTTTTGTTTCTCGTGGGGCAGCGGTTGGGGCTGGAAATTTTGCAGGCGTATTTTTGGGGCAGCCGACCAAGGCGGCTAGAGACTCAGCAACACCTGTTGCTTGTCAAACAGACATATTGAAATGGGCTAATAATCAAGCCAGCATTTGGCGTGGTCTGTTGAGAGATCAGCCAGCCGAACAAATGCGAATAGCGTCATATGTTAGTGCATTACAGGGTGAACTAGGTGAATTAAAAATTTGCAAAATTGTTGATGAATTCTATTCCTTAACGGAGTTTGCAGAGTTATTAAAATCTATCGATGGAATCTGGCTGGCTGAAGGTTATTCAATCTCGCACGCAGAAACATATTTGAAACAACCAAAAAGGTGTGCCAATATCATTGAAGTATCCGATGACACCCCGGATATTTTTAGTAAGAATATCCGGGGTGTCATCGGATAGGAGTCTCCAAAGATTGCTGGTTGACACCATCAAAAAGGAATTTGAAATTTCCGATGAAGTAAGTGCTGAATATCATCTTTATGAAATCGGTGGGTCGAAATATCACGGATTAGTCCCTGCGTTTGAGGGTGAAGACATTGAAATTGGTGGTCGTTATTATAACAGAAACATGACCATGCAGGACATAGAGAAATTTCTTGTTAAACAGGATGATAACGATAAATAAATACGAACCTCTCCCTTGGGCATTGGTGTGGGGCAGTTCGTCAGTATAGGCACACCACAAGCCTGCCGACTTTACGGGTGCTCCCATTCATACGTTCCTGCGGCCTGGCGGCCTTGTCACTGTTGGCACTTGCGTGCGCAGTCACTTGCTTTGCAAGTGTCGGCTAGCCTCCGCGCGTTGGCCTCAGATTTTGCCTTGCGGCTTCTGGGCGCACTCGCCGAATCGCTGGGGTTCTTGGGGGTAGACGGAAATTTATGAATTATTGGCTGCCAATTAGACATTAAAGACACCCCACCAGCCTGCCGGCACTCTGGAAGTCTCATTTATACGCTCGGCGTGGCCTCGCTGTTGGCACTTGCGTGCGCAGTCACTTGCTTTGCAAGTGTCGGCTAGGCTCCGCGCGTTGGCCGCAGGGTTTGCCTTGCGGCTTCTGGGCGCACTCGTCGAAGCGCTGGGATTCTTGCGGGCAGATGGAAATTCTGAGTATGTTTTCAGGTCGTTTCGTAGAGTGTTTCGATGGTTTTTATCACGCCGTCACATAATATCTTTAGCTGTTCCACTTGCATTATATAGGGTGGCATCACGTAGATTAGCCGGCCAAATGGGCGTACCCAGATGCCATTTTTTACCAATTCGGCCTGCAATTTTTCCACATCAACCGGCGCGTGCATTTCTACCACGCCTATGCCGCCTAAAATGCGCACATCTGCCACGGCTTGGTGGCCTTCTATGGCTCGTAATTGCTGCAATTGCGTCTCTAATCTGGCGATATCTTGTTGCCATTTAAATTCAAACTCGTCAGCATTTGCCGGCTCTAGCAACAAGTCGATACTGGCAGATGCCACCGCGCAGGCCAGCGGGTTGGCCATAAAGGTCGGGCCGTGCATTAATATCGGCGTTTCACCGCCCGAAATGGTCATGGCCACTTTTTTGGTGGTTATGGTGGCGGCCAAAGTCATCATGCCGCCAGTTAAGGCTTTGCCGACGCATAATATGTCTGGCTCAACGCCTGCATGTTGCATGGCAAATAATTTGCCGGTGCGGCCAAAACCGGTGGCAATTTCGTCAAATATCAGCAAAACATCTAATTCATCGCATAACGCGCGCATTTGGCGTAAATATTCGGGGTGGTAAAAGCGCATGCCGCCGGTGCCTTGCATAATTGGCTCAATAATCACGGCGGCAATTTTATGATGATTGGCCTTTATGGCCTCGGCAAATTCGGCAATGTCATCTTGCCGCCACTCTTCATCAAACTTAACTTGCGGTCTATCTACATAAATATGTTGGGCAATTACGCTTCTAAACATATGATGCTGCCCACCTTCTGGGTCACCAACTGACATGCAGGTAAATGGGTCGCCATGGTAGCCGCCACGCACCGTTAAAAATTTTGCTTTGTCATACCGCTTGATAGATTGCCAATATTGCAGCGCCATTTTAAGCGCCACTTCTATCGAAATCGATCCTGAATCGGCCAAAAATACATATTCAAAACAATCTGGCGTGATGGCCAATAACCGCGCGCCAAGTTCCGATGCTGGCTGGTGGGCGATGCCGCCAAACATCACATGCGACATTTTTTTTGACTGTTCAATCAAGGCGTTATTTAGCTTGGGGTGGTTATACCCGTGCAAGGCGCTCCACCAAGATGATGTGCCGTCAACCAATTTGCGCCCATCGGCCAATTCCAAATAAACATCTTGCGCCCCCACTATTGGGTAGCACGGCAACGGGTCGATCATCGAGGTATAGGGATGCCACAAATGCTCACGGTCAAAATCTAGCCATTCCTGCACATTGTTAAATTTTGCCCGCGCATTGTTAAATTTTAATTGCATTTTACGTCACTCATTATCTGTCTTAGGGAGGTTTGTTTTGTTTGGTGGGCTATTTTACGCCTTCAAACAACGCAGCGGCTTGTTTTATCTCACGCTGCAAATGCTGCCGAAACAGCGCCACGCGTTTGGTATCACGTAAATCCCGGTGATACAACAGCCATAGCCCCAGTTCATGTTGTTTTTCGGGTGGTTTAAACCGCACCAATTCTGGGTCGTTATCACCCAAAAAACACGGCAAAAAACCTACGCCTAGCCCCTGTTTTAGCGCGGCGAGGGTCAGTGAAGTTTCATCGACATAAAACTCATGGTCAGCTTGTGGCCACGCCTGCTTGGTCCAATTCCGATGATATTCGCAGCAATCCACGCCAATCCATTTTTCTGCCGCTTTGCCAGATTTTACCGCTGCGCAATAATCGCGCGCGCCATAGACTGCCGAAGCCACGGTGGTTAGCCGCGTGCCAATTAAGGTATCAGACGGTTTATTGGTCTGCCTAATGGCCACATCGGCATCACGGTCAGACAGGCTGACAGAGTTATTGGTAACCTCGATGCTCAGTTTGATTTTGGGGTAAGCGGCGCTGAAACGGGCAAAATACGGCATCAGCACGGTCGAGGCTATGTTGGCAATGGCGGTCACCCGTAATTCGCCAGCCGCGTCTGCGGATTGCCCGCCTATCGCGCCTTCAAATGATATTAATTCTTTTTCAATTCTGCGGGCGGCATGCTTTAACTCTTCGCCAGCCTCGGTCAGCACATAGCCGGATGCATGGCGCTCAACCAATGGCGTGGCCAGGTCTTTCTCCATCGCGTGAATCCGGCGCGAAACTGTTGAATGCTGTACGCCTAAACGTTTGGCGGCACCACTTAATGAGCCTTCGCGGGCCACGGCTAAAAATATCCGCGCGTCATCCCATTTCATCCGGTTTCCTTCCGCTGTCCACCGCATTGTGCATTTTTGCAAAACGATTGTCGATTTTTGGCCAATTCTCATAAACGTTAACAAGTGCTAGAATTTTAGCAAGATAAAAAACCACCGGCTGGGCTCAATGCTGAACCCATGCGGCCAAAAAAGGGAGTTTATAATGTCAGTCAAACATATTCAGAATTCTGTTAAAGATGTCATCGCCTATGTGAATGATAACCCGCAAGAGGCGGTAAGCACCAGCCCGCCATTTGTCGCGGTTATGGAGGATGACTTACGCTGCCGAGTTACGGGCTCAAATGACCGGTCTATTGTAACCGATATGCCCAAAGCCGTTGGTGGCGGTGGTTCTGCCCCTTCGCCGGGCTGGCTGTTAATGGCCGCGTTGGCGACCTGCGACTGCACCCGCATAAAATTACGCGCCGCAGAGTTGGGCATAACACTCGATACGCTCGAGGTCAAAACCGACAGCGTAGATGATGACCGTGGTCTATTTGGCCTCGATAAATCTGTACCAGCTGGGGCGCTAAGCTTGCGCACACGAGTGAAAATTGGCGCCACCGGAATAGAAGAAAAAGTCCTGCGCGATATTGTTGATTTCTCGGTAACCCATTCGCCAGTGGCCGATGCTTGCCGCCGGGCAATACCATCAAAAGTAGAGGTTCGCATTGCCTAAGCCAAGTGATATACCAACATAGCGCCTTAAGCTTAAGCCAAACCCATTTAGCCAATCACCCAATCACCCAATCACACGCCAATACCCAAAGAGGACATTATGAGCAACAATTCCCCAACCAGACAAGGTGGCTGCACTTGCGGCCATGTGCGCTATCAAATCAGCTCAGACCCGCTGATCGTCCATGCCTGCCACTGCCGCGGTTGCCAGCAAAACTCTGGCTCTGCCTTTGCCATCAACGCACTTTACGAGGCCGACCGCGTGGTGTTGCTAGCAGGCGAGGTCGAAAAAATCACTGTGCCAACACCCAGCGGCACCGGGCAAGACATCACCCGCTGTGCCAAATGCAAAGTCGCGGTGTGGAGCCATTATAACATGGGCGGGTTGCGTGAGCGCATAAAATTCCTCCGCGTTGGCACGTTAGATAACCCAGACCAAATGCCGCCAGATGTGCATATTTACACCTGCTCAAAACAGCCATGGGTGGTGCTGCCAAAAGCCGACCAAAGCGTCGATGAGTTTTATGAATATGAACAGACATGGTCGGCGCAAAGCCGGGCGCGCTTGGCAAAGCTAAAAGCCGCAGCAGGTATGTAGATTGCCAAAACAAACCCCAACTGGCTAAAGCCGCCGCTGCATAAAATAAACCACATCATGCAGAAAAACAGGCAGATCATCGGGTTGCGGAATTTCCGTAAACCCGACGCTCACATATAACGCGCGGGCATGGGTTAGGAATTTAGCAGAGCTAAACCGGGCAGATGAATAATGGTCGGCCTTCATCCGCGCGAACATTTCGTGCAGCAGCGCATGGCCGAGCCTATGCCCACGGGCGCTAGATTTAACGTAAAGCCGCTTCACTTCTGCCACCCCGGGTTCTAACTCCAGATACATCACACAACCTACCGGCTCGCCATCTAACTTAGCTAACAACACAGCGCCTTTCGGCCGCGCATGAATAAGCGGCAGATTTTCCATCGTTTGTTGATATTCTACCGGCTCAAAAACCCGATCAATAATATGTTGATAATCAGGAAAATCATCCAACTGGGTTGCGACCCACTCAAAACCAAGCGCCCGCGCTACCGCAAAATCGGCGTCGGTTTTGGCAATGGTTATTTCTGTTATGGTCACAACTTACCCCCGTTCGATAAACCTAAACTTGGGTAAGCTGCACCAAATGTAGCTAGCCAGAGCGGGCAGCACCGCGGCTAGAGGCCGCTAGGTTAGGTATATTCTTGCCACCAGTGTTTTTGCCGTGTTGGTTTAACTGGGTGTCAAATTTGTTGGCCGTGTGCTTTTGCTCGGCAACACCGGCGGGCACATGCTCTTTGCCGGTTGCATGGGCTTGGGCTAATCTTTTTTTCTTGCGCTCGCGCGCTCTGGCTTTACTCATCGGAATGACCCTTTTTTGGTTAGCCTATAGATTAGCCTAGATTCGGGTTAAAGGGAAGGGCGACTAACGCATATTGTGGGTTAGCGTTGAGTTACTAGCAGCAAACTCAGAGTTTCGTCTGCCCGCAAGAACCCCGGTGATTCGGCGAGTGCGCCCCGATTTTTCGTGAGCAAAGAGGCGAGCCAACTTGTTGGCGAACTTGCCGGCTGAGGCCGCCCGTTAGGGCGTAGCAAGCGCGCGGAGGCGTGCGCCCGCAGGTAAGCATAAGAGCAAAGCGAAATGCGCTAACAGTGAAAGAGGCGAAGCCGAAAGAACGTATAAATGCAGACTTCCAGAGTGTTGGCCGGCTGGTGGTGTGTTTGGGCTGAGTTTCTAACAACAGCCTCTGGGTTTTCGTTTGCCCGCAAGAATCCCTGCCATTCGGTGAGTGCGCCCAGAAGCCTTAAGGCAAACGCTGAGGGCTACGCGCGGAGGCTAGTGTATTGAGCGGAGCGATTGGAGCGCACGCGCCCGAGCGTAGCGACAAAGTGCGGGTGCGGGTGGGAGCAGGGGCGAGGCCGAAGGCCGTGGGGCTGATACACAACTAACCATACAGAGACTAAATATTTATTTCGGCGGTGGGCCAATAAAATCCTGATCGTATTGCTTACGGTTTGAAATCAATGTTGGGTCAATATATTCGTTTATGAAAGAATGAATTCTATACTGGGTCAATTTACTTTCTTTCTTAAGCTGTGCAATAAACTCATGCTTCAAATTTTTGAGCCAAAAGTATTCTTTTACTAACAATTTGTAATGATCATTATGTTCCCACCTGCTTCCAAATAGCCAAAAAATTTTAACTTGGTCGTTGTGGTCTTCTTTTTGAAGAATAATTTCAACAAATTCTTTAACATTCAAATTATTGAGTGAAGGATGAGAATAATAATGTTCTTCGAAATTTTTCAACTTGTTTCTAAACTCAATACAGCTTATTTTTAACACATCCATCAATTTTTGATTTAGTTTCTCATACTTTGCTAACTTGTATTTCTTTGATTCTTGTTTCAAGTAATTCAAAATTTCAATAAATTGTGGCTTATCCGATAGAAAGTAGCCAACGCCACTGGGGGAATGACTTCCAAATTCCCAATTCAAATCGTCTATATAATGCTTATTACCCAATATATCATCAATATATTTTTTGGATTTTTTAATAACTTCATCGCTATTTTCATCGATAATATTTGTATTACTTAGAAACAACCTGAATCCAAACATGTGCAACATGGCTTCAGCGTTCTTATACTCTCTATTTATGAAAGCAGTAGTCCATGCGCTCAGGTTGCGTTCAAACACGTCATCTAGCTGGCTGTGTATTGACAATATTCTATACCATATAGGATTTTCCGATTCGTTAAGGAACAAAGGGTTATTGGCCAGATTATTTTCCAAATCATAACTATTTATGTAGTTATTACGAATAATATCAACCCATAACTGATTAGTTAAAATTATGTTATCAGGTATGAATTGGTCGTCCGCTTTCCTAATAAAGCCTCCTAATTCGACTACGTTCAGGGAGTTTTCATTGCTAATTTCTTCTAATGCGCGATCTGGTTGTCCGAAAACTTCAAAAACAAATGTAGGCAAATAATCAAATCTTTCATTTCCCAACCAATTATTTTTCTCCATTAAATTTAGTAATAGAAACATATTTGTTAGTTGGTAAAATTCATATTCTTTTTCCTTAAAATTGGATCCAATTGCGTTATAAAACCGCATATAATCCCGTAAAACATATTTAATTTTACGTAAACTTATTGTTGGAAATAAGTGAAATAACTCCGATAGCTCGGGCTGGAGTTTCATTAAATATGTCTTGGCAGAACAATTTTCTAAGTTTCCAAGCAAATTGGGTAATACAACATTCAAATCATTTATATACTCAAATGTTACTCCTATTAATTTCTCTTTTTTAGCATCGTATTCCTCGAGGTTTTCATTTTTGATATTTGTTTCGTTGGCTATTAAAATTACTCTTTGGTTACCATGTTCTACAAGTTGGTTAATATAGCCAAGTAGCTGATCAAGTGGAATTTTTGATCGTTCCAAATCATCAAAAACAACCAGTTTTCCGTCCAAATAGTCGCTAGGTGACAGGTGTTTCAAAAAGTCCATATTTGAAATGTTAACACTTACACCAAAAATCCTGATATTGCTCACAACTTCAGATGCTTGGGATGCAATTTTCCTTCTTTCGTGTTTAATTGATTTATTTGTGTCACTGAGTAACGCTTCTTTAAATTTATAACTTACAATCATTCGGTCAATTTGTGCTGTATCTGCTACACCATTTAAACTGATATAACATGTACTATACTTATTTTCTCGACGAGTGTTTCTGTATTGTTTCAAATAGTTTTGGATAAAGTATGTTTTTCCAGCCCCCCATGGAGCGGTGATTAGAACCGCAAAGTCAGTCTCTTTCTGGGTAGAAAAATAATTCAAATAGTCAGTTAGGTGTTGGTTTGGGTTATTTGATGTTTCTTCCATGCTAGAATTTCCCATTTTCAACATATTTTTCAACATTAATATTATTGAATTAAACATGGTTATTAATGTTTCCCGGTTAATGTATCAATGAAAACTACATCAATATGTGCACATTACAAAGTATAAAAATCCCGTAATATTAAAGAGTTGGATATTTTCCGTTTTGCATATCATGATTTTCAAATAGCGGGTATCCACTCCACCCCCAAGCCACACCACCATATGGCCGACTTTACGGGTACTCCCATTTATACGTTCCTGCGGCCTGTCGGCCTTGTCACTGTTGGCACTTGCGTGCGCAGCCACTTGCTTTGCAAGTGTCGGCTAGCCTCCGCGCGTTGGCCTCATAGTTTGCCGTTTGGCTTCTGGGCGCACTCGCCGAATCGCTGGGATTCTTGGGGGCATGCGAAATGTAGCGGCTTCGCGGCTAGGTATGTTCTTGGCTTAATTGTTGCGCTATTTCTTGTCTTATGCGTTTCCATTTGCCTTGGTCGTATATGCGGCTATATCGCCAAGCGCGTTCTTCGGCTATTTCTGCAAATTCATAGGCGTTTAGGCCGTGTTCTTTAATAAGCTTGGCGGCTATTAATCTGATTTCGGCTTTGGGTATGAGCATTGGGCGAATTGTGCCTTGCACAATATAAAACGCTGCAATAGGCAGAATTGATACAAAAATTACCCAGAAATAAGTCATGAAACTACACCCCAGTTTAAATAACCACCAGAGAAAACTCTGGTGATCGGGGTGTTAGAAAGTTGCACATAGACAACTGCAACGCTTTTAGTCCGCGCCGAAGCACAAGCCTGAACATGACGCCACCACCCCGACCATAAGATCGAGATGATGTCATTTTGGTTGACACAACCACTATGTGAGAGGTTTCTAAACCCCAGATTTATTCATATGAATCAATCCAACTTCAAACTATCATTTGCGCGAAAAGTAAGCAATGGCTATTGCAGTCAGTGGGTTGTAATAATGGATATAATTAAGTTAGCAGTCCTGCCAGCGCTCTGGGAGTTTCATTTATACGCCCACCTTTCGGTGGGCTGTTGGCATATTTGCGCCGTGAGCGAAGCGAGGAAGTGCCCTTGGGGTGCGTGCGCCGCCACTTGCTTTGCAAGTGGCGGCTAGCCTCCGCGCGTTGGCCTCAGCGTTTGCCTTTTGGCTTTTGGGCGCACTCGCCGAATCGCTGGGATTCTTGGGGGCATACGAAATGTGGGTGTGGGTTTGTGTTTTTTGTTGCCAAAATTTTGGAATGTTTTATCGTTCATTCAACAGAAATGAGCGATTATGAAAAATTATCAAAAGTTAGAAAAACACTTCATCAAAATATCCAAATTCAACCATTTAGCGGCCATTTGCAGTTGGGATCAAGCGGCCATGATGCCATCTGGTGGCAATACCGCCCGCAGCGAGGCCATGGCCGAGCTTGCCTTGCACGTCCATCAGTTGCAAAGCCAACCAGAATTGGCAGATTTATATGCAGCGGCCGAAACCGAGGCGTTATCGGCTGACCAAAAATCTAGCTTACGCGAGATGAAGCGGGTGTGGATGAATGATAAGATAATCCCCGCCGATATGGTCGAGGCGGCTTCGTTGGCTGGGTCTAAATGCGAGCATGCGTGGCGCACTCAGCGCGGCGAAAACGATTGGGCGGGGTTTGCCGAAAATTTTGCCGAGGTGGTGAGCTTATCGCAACAAGAGGCACAAATTCGCGCTGGCCATTCTAGTGTTAGTAACCAAACCAATTATGATGCCATGCTCAACCTATATGAGCCGGGCACAACCACCGCATCGCTCGACACATTATTTGCCGATGTCAAAACTTGGTTGCCCACTATGGTGGCGGAAATTGCGCAAAAGCAAAAATCAGAAAAAGCCATAGGGTTTGGCGATAATTTTCCGATAGAGGCGCAAAAGCAGCTCGGCCAAAAAACCATGAAATTGCTGGGTTTTGATTTTGATCATGGCCGGTTAGACGTTTCGGTTCACCCATTTTGTGGCGGTGTGCCTAGCGATGTGCGCATCACCACCCGCTATGATGAAACCGAATTTGTCAGCGCGATGATGGGCGTGGTGCACGAAACTGGCCATGCTTGTTACGAGCAAGGCCTGCCCAAAAACCTATCTGGCCTGCCAGCTGGCGAGGCGCGCTCTATGGGCATTCACGAATCGCAAAGCCTGTTTTTCGAAATGCAGTTAGGCCGCAGCCAAGAGTTTTTGGCGCTGGTTTCACCATTGTTAAGCGAGTTATTTGGCACCAACCAAACCGCCGCATTTGGCGCAGAAAATCTGTTTAAAGCCTATACACGGGTCGAGCCGGGCTATATTCGGGTCGATGCCGATGAGGTGACATACCCGGCGCATATTATATTGCGTTATGAAATTGAGCGCGATTTAATGAATGGAAACATTGGCTATAAAGATGTGCCAGATATTTGGGCGCAAAAAATGCAAGACTATTTGGGCTTGGACACCAAAGGCAATTATAAAAATGGCTGCATCCAAGATATACATTGGACAATGGGGGCGTTTGGCTATTTTCCTAGCTACACATTGGGCGCTATGTATGCCGCGCAATTTAAAGCCTCTATGCTCAAAACTGTCGATGTAAATGCCGCCATAAGCAGCGGTGATTTATCGCCAATATTTGACTGGTTGCGCAGTAATATTTGGCAAAAAGCCAGTCTCTATGGCACAGATGATTTGGTAACACAGGCGACTGGCGAGCCTTTAAATGCCGCGCATTTTAAAGCCCATTTGCAAGCTAGATATTTGTAAATTGAGCGCAAAATTAAAGGCAAGCTGCGTAAAGCAACTTGCCTTTTTAAACTTATAAATTTCTTACAAATTATTTGATGATTTCGATAAGCTCGACTTCAAAAATCAACACGCTATTGGCAGGTATTTGGCCTTGGGCTTGCGCGCCATAAGCCAGTTCAGATGGCACGGTTAAACGCCATTTATCGCCAACCACCATAAGTTGCAAAGCTTCTATCCAGCCTTTAATAACCCCATTGACTGGGAATGTAATCGGCTCGCCGCGTTCAACGCTCGAATCAAACACGGTGCCATTGGTTAATGTGCCATGATAATGAGTTTTCACTTGGTGCGTGGCTAGTGGTTTTTCAGTGCCGCTGCCTTTGGTTATAACTTCATATTGCAAACCAGATGCGGTGGTGGTAACGCCATCTTTTTTGCCATTTTCGGCCAAATAAGCCACATTTAAGGCCAAAGCGGCTTCGCCTTCTTTGGCTTTTTTGGCTTCAGATAGTTTCTGAATATGTTCAAAAGCTTCGGTTATTTGCTCGCCAGAAAGCGGCGAGTCAATTTCGTTAAAGGCATCATCCAAACCTTTTAGCAATAAAGGCAAATCCACCTTAAAAACTTCTTTTTCAGCTTTAACTTGGTTGCCGATATTGTGGCCAATTGAGTAAGAGGCGATTTGTTCATTTGTCTGCATGTCTGATCCTGATATTTTTGTGGGGGCGCTAACTGGGTTATAGGTGATGTAGAATATACCGATTGCCGCTGCCACTAATATGCCAAAAGCGATCAAAATAAATTCGGGAGAAATTTTAGAAGATTTCATAATAATCCGTTTTCTAATATAAAATTATATTGCCCATGACTGTAGATAAATTTGGGCAAATTTGCTGATGTTTTTTGACTTTATCCAGATGAATATTGGCAATTTTGTGTTATTTGGGCATGATTTATAAATTTTTTGCTATAAATAACCATGAAAAACCGCCAAAAAACCGCCTATAATGTGCCAAAAACAGCCATAAATTGCCAATTTATGGTCAAAAAAAGCCGTTTTATTGTCGATATTTCACCAACTTCCGACCTAAATGCTGCCAAAAACTTTATAGCTGACATTAAAAATAAATACCCAGACGCCGGCCATCATTGTTGGGCGCATGTGGCTGGAGAGCCCGGTGGCAGCCACGTTCTGGGCTTTTCAGACGATGGCGAACCCAACGGAACCGCCGGCAAACCAATGCTAAACGTATTACTAGGTTCAGATTTGGGCGATATAACCGCAGTGATAACCCGCTATTTTGGCGGCATAAAATTAGGCACCGGTGGCTTGGTGCGGGCGTATGGCGGCAGTTTAAACCAAGCTATGCAACAGCTTGATATTGCTAATAAAATACCGCTGGTGAATATTATTGGTAGTTCGGATTATACTCATCAACAGGTGATAGAACAGGTTTTGCAAGCCTATGAGATTGTGGATATAGATAAGCAATTTGGTGACAAGGTGGTTTGGTGCGTTAAAATGGATGCACGCCAGGCAAAAGATGCGATCCACATTATAACCGAGCGCACCAGCGCCAATGCACAATTTGAAGTAGAAGAGTGATGAGTGATTTTTTAACCCGATTTGAAAAAAGCCTAAATGGTTTAAAACGCCGCGCGCGCCACCGCGAATTGGTGTTATCGGGCAGTGGGTTAGATTTTTCATCCAATGATTATTTGGCGATGAGCCAACATCCTAAATTGCTTGCGGCGGTGACGATTGCTTTAGCCGAAGGTGTGGGGTTGGGGGCGACAGGATCGCGTTTATTGCGCGGTCATCATACAGAGCACCAAGTTTTAGAAACCCAAGCGGCACAGTTTTTCGGCAGTCAGGCCGCGTTATATTTTGCCAATGGGTTTATGGCCAATTATGCGCTGTTTACCTGTTTGCCAAAACTTGGCGATTTGGTTATTTACGATGAATTGGTGCACGCTTCGATACATGATGGCATGTTGGCCAGCAAAGCCACGACGCGCGCCGCATTGCATAATGATTTGCAAGATTTTGAAGATAAAATTATAAACGCGCGTAATAAAGGCGTTAAAGGCCGGATTTGGCTGGCAATAGAATCTATCTATTCGATGGATGGCGACATGGCATCCGCAGCTAATTTTATGCGGTTGGCCAATAAATATGATGCTTTTTTGGTGGTCGATGAAGCCCATGCAACCGGGGTTTGGGGGCAGGGCGGCAAAGGCCTGATGGCAAAGTGGGAAGGGGCTGAAAACCTGATAACCATACATACATGCGGCAAAGCTTTGGGGGCATCTGGCGCGTTTATCTGCGCGCCGCAAACTATCTATGATTATATGGTCAACTTTTCGCGGCCGTTTATATTTTCGACCGCGCCCGCGCCATTAATGGCATTCACGGTGGCAAAATCGCTCGAGATATTGCAAACCGAACCTGAACTTAGCGCTACATTAAAACAGCTGATAAAATATGCATCTGGCTTGTTTGCTGAATTGGGCATTAAGCCATCGGGCACGCAAATACAGCCGGTAATTATTGGCGATGCAGCAAAAACCATGCAAATTGCCCGCCAGTTACAGCAAGCTGGGTTTGACATTAGAGGCGTGCGACCACCAACTGTGCCCGATGGCAGCTCGCGCCTGCGCATAACCTTGACGTTGAATGTAACCGAGCGAGACATTGGCGACATGGTGAGCCTATTAAAACCATTATGGGAGGCAAGTCATGATTAGCCAAAAAAACATATTAATTACCGGTACAGATACGGATGTTGGCAAAACCATTTTTGCCGCCGGACTGACCGCAGCGCTCAACGCCACATATTGGAAACCGATACAAGCGGGTTTTGATGCGGGTACTGATAGTGAGGTGGTGGCCAGATTTTCTGGCCAGCCAATAGTGCCCGAGGCGTATAAGTTGGCCACCCCGGCATCGCCACATTATGCGGCCGAACAAGATAATGTTGAGCTAGAGTTGGGAAACCTAACCATACCTGAAATTAGTGGTGGTGGACATTTAATTATTGAAGCGGCTGGCGGATTGATGGTGCCGTTAAAGCGGCCAGACTCAAATGGCCAAGGCGGCATTTTGGCCATTGATATGTTTGCCACATGGGGTGTGCCGACTATTTTATGCGCGCGCACCAGTTTGGGCACTATTAACCACAGTTTATTATCGGTCAAAGCGCTTAAAGATGCAGGCATCGCCATTATGGGCATTGTATTTATTGGTGATGAGAATATAGATAGCCAACAAACCATTATCGAATTTGCAAATGTGCCTGATTTGGGCCGTTTGCCGATTTTAAACCCGCTGACCCGCGAAAGCTTATTAGCGGCTATCCAGGCTGAAATTCGGCTGGAATTAATGAAATTATGAAAAAATTGATGCAGCGGTGGATGAGTTAATATGAATGGCAGCCAGATAATTGGTTTTGGGCATTATGTGCCTGATAATATTATTAAAAATAGTGAAATTGAGGCTAGATTTGGCCTTGATGCCGGTTGGATTGAAAAACGCTCGGGCATTTGTGAACGGCGTTACGTGAATGATGACCAAGCCTTAACCGACATTGCCTATGGGGCGGCCAAAATGGCCATAGAGCAAAGCGGCTATGGTTTAGATGAATTTGCCATGCTGTTGTTAGCCACCAGCACGCCTGACCATTTATTGCCACCATCTGCGCCCTTATTGGCACATAAATTGGGGCTGGCCAATGCCGGTGCTATTGACCTTGCCGGGGCGTGTAGTGGGTTTTTATACGCTTTGACCTTGGGCGATGGGTTTGTGCAAACTCAAAACAAGCCGGTGTTAATTGTGGCGGCAAATATATTGAGCAAACGTATAAACCCCGATGAAATAGCCAGTGCGATATTGTTTGCTGATGGCGCGGGGGCGGTGGTGCTGGCGCCCAAGCCAGATGCCAAAAGCTGCATATTGTCGGCAAAATTGGTGTCGGACGCGACAGATTATGATTTGATAAAAATACCCGCCGGTGGCTCGCGCCAACCATTTAGTGATGATACCCAGCTTATGGACACCCGCATGACCATGCAGGACGGCAAAAAAGTGTTTGCCCATGCGGTGGAGATGATGAGCGATGTGAGCCAGCATTGCCTAAACGAGGCAAATATTGGCGCTGCTGATATTCAGCATTTTATACCGCACCAGGCCAATATACGCATTATCAACAAAGTGAGTGATAGGTTGGCGATTGAGGCCAGCAAGGTGGCGATTAGCCTCGATAAATATGGCAATAGTAGCGCCGCGACTATACCTTTGACACTGTCTTTATATCACCAACGTGGGTTGATTAAGCCAAATGACATTATATTAATGGCCACTATAGGCGCAGGCTTTATTGGCGGAGCGACTTTGTTGCGGGTCTAGCCACCGAAAAAGTGGCTGAGTTGAACCATATTTGGCTATTATTTAAAGTCTAGAAAATTAGGGATAAAAGTTCCGTTGTCGCCAAATAGTTGCATAAATTCGTTGCAGTTTGCATCTGTTGGTGGGGTCCCCAATCTTGATCGAGTTCTTGAAACTGAAGACATGAATAAATCATAATTGTCTCCTGTTTCGTTTGTCAAGCTGTCCCATGATATATCTTTCAGGCTTAGAACATACCCAAGGGAATTTGGCCAAAAGGTAATGTCATTGCACATTCCATCAACTGTGACAGCAACTCCAACAGCTATAACAAGATCATTGTATGAAAGTTTTTTCACAATTTCAGTTTGATTGTTTATCTGTTCTCCCACACCATACCCAATGAACCACGCCACTAAACCTAAAAAGATGAATAGTTTAAATAAACGCGGCATTTTTTGCCATATGTTTTTTATTGATTGCATCGATACAGCTCCCAAAGTTAGCTTATACTGTAAGATATTAGCGAATACAGTCAACAAATTGTGTGATACAATATTTAACAAATTTTGGGCCACTAATTTTTAGATATCATTGAAGGAGATGAATATGAGTATGGCGAAACCTAGTCGACCCGGTGAAATGATTAAAAATATGCTGGATGAGTTGGAAATTACGGTGACGGCGGCGGCTAAGGCGCTTAAGGTTGCGCGCCAAACGCTGAATAATCTGTTGAATAATGAAGGCGCGTCAATATCGCCTGAAATGGCATTAAGACTTGAGGTGGTTTTAGGCTCTACAGCTGGCAATTGGTTGAGAATGCAAGCCAATTATGACGAATTTAGCATCCGCAAAAATGCCGGTAAAATACAAAAAGGCCTTAAGAAGATTGATAGTGAAGCTGCTTAGCGCCTCGGATGAGTGTGATATTGGAGACTTGTGATGACTGAAGATCAGAGAATTCATTTGGATGGTTATATTGATGTGCCTGCGGATCGAATGGCAACCGTTGAAGCGGCGCTGGTCATTCATATTGACCTCACTCGTGAAGAAGTTGGTTGTGTGTCGTTTGAAGTGATACCCTGCAAAACCGTTGAGGGGCGGTTTTTAGTGTCTGAAATATTCACTAACCAAGCGACATTTGATGACCACCAGACGCGAGCTAAGGCGTCTGCTTGGTTTGCGGCTTCGGACGGCCTAGCGCGTGAATACACCATTCGAGTTGGTGGCGAAAGCTGATTATGCTAGCTTTTTAGCGCTTTGGCGGTTTTGATTAGGTT
The DNA here is from genome assembly GCA_013214705.1 of Hyphomicrobiales bacterium. Taxonomy (GTDB): domain Bacteria; phylum Pseudomonadota; class Alphaproteobacteria; order Rhizobiales; family OSC116; genus OCS116. The sequence continues at coordinate 49,293 of JABSRZ010000004.1, read as the reverse complement.
TGTTAATACGGCGTCTAATAATTTTTGCTGTTTTTCATCTTTTAGGCTGCCATCATCGTTAAATGTAGCGCCGCCGAAAGCGGCTTGGCTTGGGATGACCATGCTGCCAATGTGGCTGAGCAATAGGCGCAAGGGCGACAGGCTGGCAAGGCCACCGCGCGGGCCGGGAGAGGCAGAGCAAATGGCGATGGTGGCATCTTTAAACGGGGTGATTTCTTGGCCACCAATATTACGCGACATCCAATCTACGGTATTTTTGAGCAGGCCGGTATAAGCGCCATTATATTCGGGCGAGGCGATGAATATGCCATCACAATCGGCCAGCATGGCTTTGAGCTTTACGACGTCAACCGGTTTGCCAAGTTCATGTTCTAAATCGCCATTAAACATCGGGATGTCAAAATCGGCAAGGTCGATGAATGTGGTTTCGACTTCGGGGCCGTTGGGGACACCTCTGGTGGCACTTTTGGCGGCAGTTGCCGCGGCTTTTGCCAAGCGTTTGTTAAGCGAATCGCTACGGCTACTGCCAGCAAAAAACACCAATTTAATCATAATATATCTCCAAAATTGAGGCTATACTATGTATTGCGCGCCATCTGTCAACCTTTGATTGAACTGGCTGACAGGCATATAACGGTTATAAATAGGCTAATGTTGTTTGGGCTAAGTTTTGGTCAAGTTCGGAGCCGCTTAGAGCGGTTGTGGTGGCAACAAATTGACCTAACACCTGCTCTAGGCAAGCTTGTTTGGTTTGATCGGTTATGTTGCCATTGGCATTAAATGCTTGGTCGGCATTGCCCAATGTGAATTGATTGGGAATGACATGGCTATGCATATAACCCATAAGCGTGCGCAATTGGATAAGCCCACGCGCGCCGCCGCCATCTAATGTGGATGCCGCGGCTAGGCAAATAACTTTATCTTTAAATGGTTCAATATCATCACCTTTGTCATAGGCATTGTCATCGCCGATGTCATCGCCAATGTGATGGCCAATGGCGCGAAACATCCAATCTATGGTGTTTTTGAGCAAAGCCGAATAGACCCCATTATATTCGGGTGAGGCGATGAATATGCCATCTTGCATGGTGAATATGGCGGCCAATCTAAGCGCGTCGGCCGGTATGCCAAACTCGTCTTCTAGATCGCCATTATATAGCGGGATGTCGAAATGAGCCAAATCGATATAGCGGGTGGTGATGTTTGTGGCACCTGGGCTTTGCTGCACAGTTTTTAGCGCGGCATTTGCCAATTGTTTGTTGAATGATTGTTTGCGGCTGCTGCCGGCGATGAAAAGTAGATTTGTCATTTGATCCTCTATTTTTGAAATTAAGTCTTGGTTTTTGAAATTAAGTTTTGGGATTTGATTTATGAGGATTCGTTAGCACGCGTCTATGACGTGGATCACAAATCCCAACAAACTAGATTCTGAGGGTGAAAAATTAAAAATATTGACGGGGTAAAAAAACTTGCATAATTTGGGTGAATTATCGTGTTTATGCTTGCTTGACCCATAAAAGCATGTCATAAGCCACCAATAATTATATGAATCTGTCTGCTTTACCTTGCATTAGAGGTATAAAGCGGGCTTTTTATTGTTGGTGAATAGTATGGCTAAAAAGTCTCCTGTTAAATTTGCAAAAGAAGTGAGTGCCGAGGCAAGACGCGTTGTCTGGCCTACACGGCGCGAAACAATTGTGACCACTATTATGGTGTTTATAATGGCCACTTTGGCGGCGATATTCTTTTTATTGGCGGATAAAGTGTTTAGCTGGGGCGTTGGCTTGTTGCTGGGCATATAAAGCTAACTGCAATAATTTATTAGAAATTTAAACGGGATTATAACCATGGCAAAACGCTGGTATATTGTGCAAGCTTACTCGAACTTTGAAGGCAAAGTTGCAGAATCTATTACACGTGAAGCAGAGCGCAAAGGCTTGACTCATTTGTTTGAGGAAGTTTTGGTGCCTAAAGAAGAAGTGGCCGAAATTCGCCGTGGTAAAAAAGTAATATCTGAACGCAAATTTTTCCCGGGTTATGTGCTGGTGAAAATGGAAATGACCGATGCGGCGCATTTATTGATTAAAGATACACCAAAAGTAACTGGCTTTTTGGGTGCAAATAACAAACCTCAACCGATTACCGAAAAAGAAGCCGAGCGCATTCTTGGTCAGGTTGAAAAAGGTGTTGAAGCGCCAGAAATCACCATTTCATTCGAAGTGGGTGAAGAAGTTAAAGTTTCTGATGGTCCGTTTGCCTCATTCTCTGGTCTGGTGGATGAAGTTGATGAAGAGCGTCACCGGCTTAAAGTATCAGTGTCTATTTTTGGCAGGGCTACCCCTGTTGAACTTGAGTATACACAGGTTGAAAAAGTGATGATTTCTTAGGAAATTATTACATTTTTATATCGTGTATTTGTTGTGGGAGGAAGTTTAACACATTGAGTTGAGATTTATCTTGATGAAATGCAAAGCAGAGAAGCCTGTTGTTAAACAACCGTACCACTTTAACCCTTCAGCTCCTTTTAAATAAGGAAGGGAAATTAAAATGGCTAAAAAAGTCGAAGGTTACCTAAAGTTGCAAGTGCCTGCTGCCAGTGCAACACCATCCCCGCCAATTGGCCCGGCCCTAGGCCAACGCCAAATTAACATTATGGAATTCTGTAAAGCGTTTAACGCCAAAACAGCTGATCTTGAAAAAGGCATGCCTTGCCCGACCATCATCACTGTTTATCAGGATAAATCATTTAGCTTTGAAGTGAAGACTGCGCCTGCATCTTATTACTTGAAAAAAGCTGCCAAAGTGAAATCTGGCTCTAACCACCCTGGCCGTGAAATGACCGCCACAGTGACTATGGCTCAGTGCCGCGAAATTGGCGAAGCTAAGATGAAAGATCTTAGTGCAAATGACATTGACGCAGCTGGCTTAATTATTGCCGGTTCTGCACGCTCAATGGGCTTTAATGTGGAAGGTAAATAATCATGGCTAAACTTGCAAAACGCGTTGTTAAATCTCGCGAAAATATCGATTCAGATACACTATATTCTTTAGCTGATACAGCTAAGTTGGTTAAAGCTGCTGCTTTGGCCAAATTTGACGAAACCATTGACGTTGCCATCAACCTAGGTGTTGACCCTCGCCATGCAGACCAAATGGTTCGCGGCGTTTGTAACTTGCCGGCTGGTACTGGTAAAGACATACGTGTGGCTGTGTTTGCCCGTGGTGATAAAGCTGATGAAGCTAAAGCTGCTGGTGCTGACATTGTTGGCGCTGAAGACCTTATGGAAGCCATACAAGGCGGAAAAATGGACTTTGACCGTTGCATAGCTTCACCAGACATGATGCCTATTGTTGGCCGTTTGGGCAAGATATTGGGCCCACGTGGTCTAATGCCTAACCCGCGTGTTGGTACGGTTACACCAAATGTTGCTGAAGCTGTTAAAGCCGCAAAATCTGGCTCGGTTGAATTTCGCGTTGAAAAAACTGGCATTATTCATGCTGGTGTTGGCAAAGCCAGCTTTTCTGAAGCTGATATTTTGGCCAACCTACAAACCATTATTGGCGCGGTGATTAAAGCTAAGCCATCTGGCGTTAAAGGCACTTATCTACAACGTATATCTGTAAGCTCGACAATGGGCCCAGGTATTCGGGTTAATTTGTCAACTGTTGCATAAATTAGGTTGACGTAATGAATTTGAAGGGGTATAGCCCCTTCAATATTGCTCGAACGGGATAATGTTCGGGCAGTCCTGTCCAAGACTACCGGTTAAAATTGCGCGAGTGATTTTATTAAATATTTTTGCCAGTAATAGATAGGGGCGAGCGAATGGCAGTTATTTTATAACGGCTGTTTTGTTTGACTTCATCGAACTCAGGACAGGCTTAGAAATTGTTTAATTTATTAAGCAATTAAAGCCAACGCGGTTGGCGCATTTTTTGCGTTGATTGCATAAACTGGAGAAAGCTAGTGGATAGAGCACAAAAAGAAAAGCTTATTGCTACATTGCATGACGTGTTTTCGACTAAAGCCGTGTGTGTGGTTGCCCACTATAAAGGTCTTTCGGTTAAGCAAATGACTGATCTACGTCGTAGATCAACTGCTGCGGGCGCAACTGTTAAAGTTGCCAAAAACCGTTTGGTTAAGCTGGCTCTCAAAGGCACAGACATGGAAGGTATTTCCGACCTGTTTGTAGGGCAAACTGTTATCTCATATGCAGATGACGTGATTGCCGCGCCAAAAGTGGCTGCTGCATTTGCTAAAGATAACGAAGATTTCGTTATTCTTGGTGGTGCAATGGGCACAACAATACTTGATGAGAAGGGGGTTAAGAGCCTTGCTTCTATGCCTTCACTTGACGAGCTTCGTGGTAAGCTTGTTGGTCTCATCAATGCTCCTGCTACAAAAATCGCTGGTGTGCTTGCTGCACCTGGTGGCCAAGTGGCGCGGGTAATTGGCGCTTATGCTGATAAGGGTTAAGTTGCCGTAAGGCTCTTATATAGAATAATCGGGTTATGAAGAATAACCCATTCATTAATGATGTATCAAACCTAATAGGATTTATTAAATGGCTGATATCGACAAAATCGTAGAAACACTATCTGCATTGACAGTAATGGAAGCAGCAGACCTTGCTAAACTTCTTGAAGACAAATGGGGCGTTTCTGCTTCTGCACCTGTAGCTGTTGCTGCCGCTGCTGGACCTGCAGAAGCTGTTGAAGAGCAAACAGAATTCGACGTAATTCTAGCCTCTTTCGGCGAAAAGAAAATCAACGTGATTAAAGAAGTTCGTAGCCTAACAGGTCTTGGCCTGAAAGAAGCGAAAGATCTTGTTGAAAGTGCACCTAAAGTTGTTAAAGAAGGTGTAACTAAAGAAGAAGCCGCTGACGTTAAAGGCAAGCTAGAAGCTGCTGGCGCGACTGTTGAAATTAAATAATTTCAATTGCGAATAAAATTGAAGGTGGGGCTTTGCGCTCTGCCTTCAATATTTTTGTAGCCTTTGGGTTTAAAAGGGGTTTATAAAGCAATTATATATTGCCTTTGAAGCCGAATCTTTTATATTATAGTTAACGAAGGCACCTAAAAATTTAAACCGCACTCCAAAATTTCCAGAGCATGGGTATTTTTGAGTGCGATTTGTGCTATGTGACACATGCAACTTGCTTGCATATAAATTTATGACGAGGATCGAATATGGCTAGTACCTTTACCGGTAGAAAACGTATCCGTAAATATTTTGGCAAAGTAAAAGAAGTGGCTAAAATGCCAAATCTTATCGAAGTCCAAAAATATTCTTATGATCAATTTTTGCTTGTTAAAGAGCCAGAAGGCGGCCGCCCAATGCAAGGTTTGCATTCGGTATTCAGCTCTGTTTTTCCGATAACAGATTTTTCAGGCAATGCGATGATGGAATATTCTCGCTACGAGTTTGACAAACCAAAATTTGACGTAGAAGAATGTCAGCAACGCGACATGACCTACGCCGCACCTCTAAAAGTAACTCTTCGTCTGATTGTATTTGAAGAAGATGAAGAAACCGGTGCGCGCTCTGTAAAAGACATTAAAGAGCAAGAAGTTTACATGGGTGACATTCCGCTTATGACCAAAAACGGCACATTTGTGGTGAACGGCACTGAGCGGGTTATTGTTTCGCAAATGCATCGTAGCCCGGGTGTGTTCTTTGACCATGACAAAGGCAAAACTCACGCCTCTGGCAAATTGCTATTTGCGGCGCGGGTTATCCCTTACCGTGGCTCGTGGCTCGACCTAGAATTTGACCCTAAAGACATTGTAAATGTGCGTATTGACCGCCGCCGTAAATTGCCAGCAACCGCTATGTTGCACGCTTTGGGCATGTCTGATGAAGAAATTTTAGACACATTTTATGATAAAGTTTATTACACCAAAGTGAAAAATGGTTGGAAACGTCCATTTGTAGCCACTAACTATAAAGGTTCTAAAACTTCGGTAGATTTGGTGGACGCTAAAACTGGTGAAGTGGTTTTTGCCGCTGACACAAAAATTACTGCCCGCAAAGCTAAAAAAGCCGCCGAAGATGGCCTGAAAGATTTGCTATTTTCTGATGAAGATTTGTTTGGTCATTATATTGCCGAAGAAGTTGTGAACGAAGAAACTGGCGAAATTTATGTAGAATCTGGCGATGAGCTAAACGAAGAAGTGCTAGCCACTTTGGTTGAGCTTGGGTTTAAGAAATTACCAGTGCTTGATATTGACCATATTAATGTGGGCCCATATATCCGCAATACGCTAAAAGTTGATAAATCGGTTAACCGTGAAGGCGCGTTGTCTGACATTTACCGGGTTATGCGCCCGGGTGAGCCACCAACCCTAGAAGCCTCTAGTGCGTTGTTTGAAAGCTTGTTCTTTAGTTCTGAACGTTATGACTTATCGGCTGTTGGCCGGGTTAAAATGAACATGCGCCTTGACCTTGATTGTGAAGACACGGTTGGTGTTTTGCGCAAAGAAGACGTTATTGAAGTTGTGCGTACATTGGTTAACTTGCGCGATGGCAAAGGCCTTATCGATGATATTGATAACCTTGGTAACCGCCGTGTGCGTAGTGTTGGTGAATTGCTTGAAAACCAATATCGTGTTGGTTTGTTGCGCATGGAACGGGCGATTAAAGAGCGTATGAGCAGTGTCGAAATTGACACAGTGATGCCGCATGATTTGATTAATGCCAAGCCAATTCAAGCCACTGTGCGTGAATTCTTTGGTTCATCGCAATTGTCACAATTTATGGATCAGACCAACCCACTTTCGGAAGTGACGCATAAGCGCCGTATTTCTGCGCTTGGGCCCGGCGGTTTGACGCGTGAACGTGCTGGTTTTGAAGTGCGTGACGTGCATCCCACCCATTATGGCCGCATCTGCCCTATTGAAACACCTGAAGGCCCAAATATTGGCCTGATTAACTCATTAGCGACATTTGCTAGAGTGAATAAATATGGCTTTATTGAAAGCCCATATGTTAAAGTTATTAACGGTCAACTGACGGATGAAGTGATTTATCTTTCAGCCATGGAAGAAGCCAAATTTAAAATTGGCCAAGCCAACGTGCCTTTGACTGATGATCGTAAATTTGTTGATGAATTGTTAATTTGTCGTCAAGCTGGTGAAGTGCTTAAAGTGCCAGCCAACGAAGTTGACTTTGTTGACGTTTCGCCTAAGCAGCTGGTTTCTGTGGCCGCATCGCTTATTCCGTTTTTGGAAAATGATGATGCCAACAGAGCGCTTATGGGCTCGAACATGCAACGCCAAGCGGTGCCATTGCTAAAAGCCGAAGCCCCATTGGTGGGTACAGGTATGGAAGCGATTGTGGCGCGTGATAGTGGTGCTTCGGTTACTGCCCGCCGCCCAGGTGTGGTTGACCAAGTGGATGCCACCCGTATTGTGGTGCGCGCAACTGGCGATGTTGACCCGAGTAAATCTGGCGTTGATATTTACAATTTGCTGAAATTCCAACGGTCTAACCAAAATACCTGCATTAACCAGCGTCCATTGGTTAAAGTTGGCGACCATGTTGATACATTTGACATCATTGCTGACGGCCCGTCGACTGACCTTGGTGAGTTGGCGTTGGGTAAAAACGTGCTGGTGGCATTTATGCCATGGAATGGTTATAACTTCGAAGATAGTATTCTTATATCTGAACGCATTGTGCGCGATGACGTGTTTACATCTATTCATATTGAAGAATTTGAAGTTTCGGCACGTGATACAAAATTAGGCGCAGAAGAAATCACCCGTGACATACCAAATGTTGGTGAAGAACAGCTTAAAAACCTCGATGAATCGGGCATTGTTTATATTGGTGCTGAAGTGAAACCGGGTGACTTTTTGGTGGGTAAAATTACCCCTAAAGGCGAAAGCCCAATGACGCCAGAAGAAAAACTACTGCGCGCCATTTTTGGTGAAAAAGCTGCCGATGTGCGTGATACATCTATGAAACTACCGCCGGGTGTTGCTGGCACCGTGGTTGAAGTGCGGGTATTTAACCGCCATGGCATTGACAAAGATGAACGTGGCTTAGCCATTGAACGTGAAGAAATTGAACGTTTGGCCAAAGACCGCGATGACGAAATGCTGATACTTGACCGCGCCATATTTGGCCAGTTACGTGCTGCATTGGTTGGCAAAAAAGCCGCTTCTGGCCCAAGTGGCATTGAAGCTGGTATCCCATTAACTGACCAATCTTTAGACAGTCTACCGCGTTCGCGCTGGTGGGACATTGCCTTGGCAGACGAAGCTGAGATGGCTCATATTGAAGCGATTATTCGCCAATATGACGAAAGCAAACGCCTGCTTGAAGAACGCTTTATGGACAAAGTTGACAAAATTCAACGTGGTGATGAATTGCCACCTGGCGTTATGAAAATGGTCAAAGTGTTTGTGGCGGTGAAACGTAAGCTACAGCCGGGTGATAAAATGGCCGGTCGTCATGGCAATAAAGGTGTGATTTCTAAAATTATGCCACTTGAAGATATGCCTTATCTTGAAGATGGAACGCCTGTTGACGTAGTATTAAACCCATTGGGTGTGCCATCGCGGATGAATGTTGGCCAAATTTTGGAAACTCATATGGGTTGGGCGTCTGCTGGACTTGGTCGCCAAATTGGTGATGCGCTTGAGACTTACCAACGTGGACAAGAAAAAATCGAAGGCTTAAAAGAAACGCTTAGAATTGCTTATGGCGATGACCATGAAGTGCTGAACAGCATGGATGATGAAGCGATTGTTGAGCTTGCGGGCAACCTGAAACGTGGTGTGCCAATTGCGACACCTGTGTTTGATGGTGCGCATGAGGCTGACATTGTTGATTTGCTTGAACGTTCTGGTTTGGATAGCAGTGGCCAATCTTGGTTGCGTGATGGCCGTACTGGTGAGCGATTTGATCGTAAAGTGACAGTGGGGTATAAATATATACTCAAACTTCATCATTTAGTGGATGATAAAATCCATGCCCGTTCTATTGGGCCATATAGTTTGGTTACGCAACAACCATTGGGCGGTAAAGCTCAATTTGGTGGCCAACGCTTCGGTGAAATGGAAGTGTGGGCGCTGATGGCATATGGTGCTGCTTATACATTGCAAGAAATGTTGACAGTGAAATCTGATGACGTGGCTGGCCGGACTAAGGTTTACGAATCTATTGTGCGCGGTGATGACTCGTTTGAAGCCGGTTTGCCAGAAAGCTTTAACGTATTGATCAAAGAAATGAGATCATTAGGTTTGAATGTTCAGTTGGAAAACTCTGCTGAATTGTTGGCCGCAAAAGCTGAAGAAGACACACCAACAGCCGCCGAATGATTAATAAAATGAGCGAAGGTGACGACTTTCGCTCATATATCGGATATTTTATTTATTGAAGGGGTAGCCCTTCTGCTCTAAGGAGAAAGCCATGAACCAAGAGGTCATGAATATTTTCAATCCAGCGGCTGGTCAACAAAATTTTGACCAAATCCGAATCTCTATTGCTAGCCCAGAGAAGATACTTTCCTGGTCACATGGCGAAATTAAAAAGCCAGAAACCTTAAACTACCGTACTTTCAAACCAGAAAAAGACGGCTTGTTTTGTTCGCGTATATTTGGCCCGATGAAAGACTATGAATGTCTTTGCGGTAAATATAAGCGCATGAAATATAAAGGCATTATTTGCGAAAAATGTGGCGTGGAAGTGACATTGTCTAAAGTGCGCCGCGAGCGCATGGGGCATATCGACCTTGCTGCACCAGTTGCGCATATTTGGTTTTTGAAATCACTACCAAGCCGTATTGGTTTGCTATTGGACATGACGCTTAAAAACCTTGAGCGGGTGCTATATTTTGAAAGCTATATCATCATTGAGCCTGGCCTTACCGACCTAAAGCCAAACCAATTGTTGAGCGAAGAAGAATATATGGATTGCTGCGATGCTTATGGTGAAGATAGCTTCACTGCATCTATCGGCGCAGAAGCCATCCAAGAATTATTACGCAATCTAAATTTGGAGCAAATTGCTGCCGATTTACGGGTTGAAATTTCTGAAGCGACAACTGAGCTGAAACCTAAAAAATTGGCCAAACGGCTTAAAGTAGTTGATGCGTTTATTTATTCTGACAACAAACCAGAATGGATGATTATGACGGTTGTGCCGGTTATACCGCCTGAATTGCGCCCTCTAGTGCCGCTAGATGGTGGCCGGTTTGCAACCTCTGATTTGAATGATTTATACCGCCGGGTGATTAACCGTAACAACCGTTTGAAACGGCTTATCGAATTGCGTGCGCCGGACATTATTGTGCGTAACGAAAAACGTATGTTGCAAGAATCAGTCGATGCGTTGTTTGACAATGGCCGCCGTGGCCGTACCATTACAGGCGCCAATAAACGCCCGCTTAAATCTTTGTCTGAAATGCTCAAAGGTAAACAGGGTCGTTTCCGCCAAAACTTGTTGGGTAAACGAGTGGATTATTCTGGCCGTTCGGTGATTGTGGTTGGCCCAGAGCTTAAGCTGCATCAGTGTGGCTTGCCAAAGAAGATGGCACTAGAGCTGTTTAAACCGTTTATTTATTCTAAACTTGAAGCCCGCGGTTTAAGCACCACGGTGAAACAAGCTAAGAAATTGGTTGAAAAAGCCCGTCCTGAAGTTTGGGACATTCTTGATGAAGTGATCCGCGAGCATCCGGTGATGTTAAACCGCGCACCAACTTTGCATAGATTGGGCATTCAAGCTTTTGAACCGGTATTGATTGAAGGCAAAGCCATTCAGCTACATCCGCTGGTATGTACAGCGTTTAATGCTGACTTTGATGGTGACCAAATGGCGGTGCATGTGCCATTGTCATTAGAAGCGCAGATTGAATGTCGTGTGTTGATGATGTCGACCAACAATATTTTGCATCCGGCTTCTGGCGACCCGATTATTGTGCCGAGCCAAGATATTGTTTTGGGGCTTTATTATCTTTCACTTGAAGCGCCAAATGAACCGGGCGAAGGCATGTTATTGTCTGATCAAGCTGAAATTGAATTTGCGTTAGACACTGGTGCTGTAACTTTGCACACAAAAATCAAAGGTCGTTATAAGGGCGTTGATGCTGAAGGCAATGAAGTTTCGAAAATTTACGACACCACACCTGGGCGTTTAATTTTGGCTCAATTGTTGCCAAAAAATGCCAAAATTAATTTTGACATTATCAACAAGCTGTTGACCAAAAAAGAAATCTCAAAAATGATTGACGTTGTTTATCGTCATTGTGGCCAAAAAGAGACGGTTATATTTTGCGATAGAATGATGGGCATGGGCTTTAAATGGGCTTGTAAATCCGGTATTTCGTTTGGTAAGGATGACATGGTTATCCCTGCTACCAAAGAGAAAATTGTTGCCGATACAACTGCACTTACCCAAGAGTTTGAGCAACAATATCTTGATGGTTTGATTACCAAAGGTGAAAAATACAATAAAGTTGTCGATGCTTGGTCTAAATGTACCGACAAAATTGCTGACGCGATGATGGCACGCATTAGTGCGGTTGAGGTTGATAAAGAAACCGGACGTCAAAAACCGATTAACTCGGTTTACATGATGTCGCATTCTGGTGCGCGTGGCTCGCCAGCGCAAATGAAACAGCTTGCTGGTATGCGTGGCTTGATGGCCAAGCCGAATGGTGAAATTATCGAAACACCGATTATTTCGAACTTTAAAGAAGGTTTGACGGTTAACGAATACTTTAACTCCACCCATGGTGCGCGTAAAGGCCTTGCCGATACGGCGATGAAAACTGCGAGTTCTGGTTATTTGACCCGTCGTTTGGTTGACGTGGCGCAAGATAGTATCATTACCGAAGATAATTGCGGTAGTGAAGACTTTATTGTGGTGCGCCCGATTGTTGACTCTGGTGAAATTGTGGCTTCTGTTGCTGAGCGCGTGCTTGGCCGTACAGTGGCGACAGACACATATATACCGGGTACAAAAACCTTGTTGATCAAAAGAGACACGATGATTGACGAAGTGGATGCCGAAAAAATTGAATCCAACAATTTGCAACAAATTGAAATTCGCTCAATTTTGACCTGCAAATCTACCAATGGTGTGTGTGCGACTTGTTATGGCCGTGACCTTGCCCGTGGTACAAAGGTTAACATTGGCGAAGCGGTTGGTGTTATCGCCGCGCAGTCGATTGGTGAACCGGGTACACAGCTAACCATGCGTACTTTCCATATTGGTGGCACGGCGCAGGTTGTCGATAACTCATATGTTGAAAGCAAACAAGATGGTGTGATTAAGTTTAAAAATGACAGCGCCATTAAAGCTCAAGGCAAAGACCTGGTGGTCATGGGCCGTAACATGGTAGTTCAAATTCTCGACCTTGATGGCGCTGAATTGGCTTCGCATAAATTGTCTTATGGCTCGCACATTAAATTTAAGGACGGCGCTAAAGTGAAACGTGGCGACCGGATTGCAGATTGGGACCCTTATTCACGCCCGATTATGACTGAGGTTGGCGGTACGATTAAATTTGTTGACCTGGTTGAGACTGTTTCGGTGCAAGAAACTACCGATGATGCGACCGGCATTACCCAACGGGTGATTTCCGATTGGCGTTCAAACACTCGTGGTGCAGGCCTTACACCTGCCATGGTGATTGTGGATGATGAAGGCAATATGAAAAAATTGTCTAAAGGCGGTGACGCTTCTTATATGATGAGTGTGGGCGCTATTTTATCGGTTGAACCAGGTACTGTGGTGAAACCAGGTGATGTATTGGCGCGTATGCCGCAAGAATCGGCTAAGACTCGAGACATTACAGGTGGTCTGCCACGTGTTGCTGAATTGTTTGAAGCGCGTCGGCCTAAAGACCATGCGGTTATTGCTGAAATTTCTGGTACCATTAAATTTGGCCGTGATTACAAAAATAAACGCCGTATTTCTATCGTTCCGGAAAATGATGAGCTAGAGCCAGCAGAATATCTAATTCCTAAAGGCAAACATTTGCAAGTGCAAGATGGTGACTTTATCGAATTGGGTGAATATATTTTGGATGGCAACCCAGCGCCGCATGATATTTTGGCAATTAAAGGCGTTGAAGAGCTTTCAAACTATTTGGTGAATGAAATTCAAGAAGTTTACCGTTTGCAAGGTGTGCCAATTAACGACAAGCATATCGAAGTTATTGTGCGTAACATGCTGCAAAAAGTGGAAATTACCGACCAAGGTGATGGTACTTTGTTTAAAAACGAACAAATTGACCGCCATGATTTTGCAGATATGAATGCCAAGCTTAAAGCTGAAGGTAAACGTGAAGCCAAAGCCATGCCAATATTATTGGGCATAACCAAAGCTTCATTGCAAACCAAGAGTGTTTTCTCTGCCGCATCATTCCAAGAAACCACTCGTGTGCTAACTGAAGCCGCCATACATGGCAAAGTTGATACACTTGAAGGCTTGAAAGAAAATGTGATTGTTGGGCGGTTGTTGCCAGCCGGTACAGGCGCCATGCTTGCCCGTATGAAGAAAATTGCCAACAAACGCGACCAGCTTATACTGGCCGAACAAGAACGTGCTGATGCCTTGGCTGCCAAAGCCCGCGAAGAAGCCGCTGAAAGCGCTATATTTGCCGAACCATTGGCTTTGCCAGACATTGGTGAATAAGCAAAACTAGAATAAAAATTAAAAGCCGCATTCATTTGAGTGCGGCTTTTTTGTGGCGCTGACCGGTATGAATCGGTAACAGAAGGCAGTCAAATATAGAGAAATAAGCGCGAAATTAGCCTTGTTTCGAATATATTTGATAAATAATTAAGATCTCAAAAAAATGCGCTTGACGACTCTTTATTATGCTTCTATGTTGCGGCCACTTTATAAAATAAGTAGTAGGGTTTTGATCCGTCAAAAAACTATACCTTATTGTACAAATGAAGAACTAATCGGCAATTTATTGTCATCCGAGCGCACAGGGTAGGGTAACTTACTTCTGTGTAAAGTGCATGTTGGAAATGTTTGTGAAAAGACGTGTCCAATATGATGTAATTTGTGAAGGTTAAAAAGCAGAAATGCCAACAATCAACCAACTACTACGCAAGCCGCGCAAAGCACCTGTTAAACGCAACAAGGTGCCTGCGATGGAAGCTTGCCCGCAAAAACGTGGTGTATGCACACGCGTTTATACAACAACTCCTAAAAAGCCAAACTCGGCGCTACGTAAAGTTGCCCGTGTACGTTTGGTAAATGGTTTTGAAGTGACTAGCTATATCCCTGGTGAAGGCCATAACCTACAAGAGCATAGTGTTGTTCTTATTCGTGGTGGCCGGGTAAAAGATTTACCTGGTGTTCGCTATCATATAATCCGTGGTGTTCTTGATACTCAAGGTGTTAAAGATCGTAAACAACGTCGTTCGAAATACGGCGCCAAACGCCCTAAATAGGAGGTGATGTAATATGTCTAGACGTCATCGCGCAGAAAAGCGCCAAATATTGCCAGATGCAAAATACGGCGATATCGTATTAAATAAATTTATGAACTGTCTTATGTTAGATGGTAAAAAATCAGTTGCTGAACGCATTGTTTATGGTGCGCTGGAGACTATTGAAGCTAAAACTAGCTCAGAGCCTTTAGTGACATTCCATGAAGCGTTGGAAAATGTACAACCAATGACCGAAGTGCGTTCGCGCCGGGTTGGTGGTGCTACATACCAAGTGCCAGTTGAAGTTCGCCCTGAGCGCCGCCGTGCATTGGCCATTCGTTGGTTAATCGCTGCTGCCCGTGGCCGTAACGAAACAACTATGACAGCTCGCCTATCTGGCGAATTGTTAGACGCTGCAAACAATCGTGGTAACGCAGTTAAGAAACGTGAAGATACGCATCGTATGGCTGAAGCCAACCGTGCCTTTTCTCATTATCGTTGGTAAGCCAGAGTATTTAGGAGATAAATCATGGCTCGTGAGCATAAAATTGAGGATTATCGTAATTTTGGTATTATGGCGCATATTGATGCGGGTAAAACCACGGCTACGGAACGGATCCTATACTATACAGGTAAAAGTCATAAAATTGGCGAAGTGCATGATGGCGCGGCGACAATGGACTGGATGGAGCAAGAGCAAGAACGTGGTATTACCATTACGTCCGCTGCGACCACTACATTCTGGAAAGACCATCGCCTAAACATTATTGACACACCAGGCCACGTTGACTTCACAATTGAAGTTGAACGTAGCTTGCGCGTGCTCGATGGCGCGGTAACTTTGTTGGACGCCAATGCTGGTGTTGAACCGCAAACAGAAACTGTTTGGCGTCAAGCTGAAAAGTATAATGTGCCGCGTATGTTCTTTGTGAACAAGATGGACAAAATTGGTGCTGATTTTTTCAACTGTGTTGAAATGATGGTTAGCCGCTTGGGTTGCACACCTTGTGTGGTCCAACTACCAATTGGTGCTGAAAATGAATTCAAGGGCTGTATTGACCTTGTTGAAATGAAAGCCATCACGTGGGCTGAAGAAAAATTGGGTGCTGAATTTACAGTGGGTGATATACCGGCTGAATATCAAGAGCAAGCCGAAGAATGGCGCGAAAAGCTAATTGAAGTGGCTGTTGAAGCTGACGAAGCAGCTATGGACCGTTATCTTGAAGGCGAAATGCCCGACATCGCTGAATTGAAAGCTTTGATACGTCAAGGTACAATTGACGTGTTGTTCCACCCTGTATGTTGTGGTTCTGCATTTAAAAACAAAGGCGTTCAACCTTTGCTTGATGCCGTTGTCGATTATTTGCCTTCACCTGTTGACATTCCTTCTATCAAAGCTATCGATGCTAAGACAGATGAAGAAACATCACGTACCGCATCTGATGATGAGCCTTTGAGCTTATTGGCATTCAAAATTATGAATGACCCATTTGTGGGCACACTAACATTTGTTCGTATTTATTCTGGTGTGTTAGAATCTGGTAAGACAGTTATTAACACAGTTAAAGATAAAAAAGAACGTGTTGGCCGTATGCTGCAAATGCATTCTAACTCACGTGAAGATGTTAAAGAAGCTCGTGCTGGTGACATTGTGGCTCTTGCTGGGCTTAAATATACCACTACTGGCGACACATTGTCTGACATGTTAAAACCAGTTATTTTGGAACGTATGGAATTCCCTGATCCAGTGATCGAGATTGCCATTGAGCCAAAAACCAAAGCTGACCAAGAAAAACTAGGCGCTGGCCTACAACGTTTGGCGGCTGAAGATCCTTCATTCCGGGTTTCATCTGATTTTGAATCGGGTCAAACAATTATTGCCGGTATGGGCGAACTTCATTTGGACATTCTGGTCGATCGTTTGCGCCGTGAATTTGGTGTTGAAGCGAATGTTGGTGCACCACAAGTGGCTTATCGTGAAACCATCACCCGGGAAACCGAAGTGAATTACACGCATAAGAAACAATCTGGTGGTTCTGGCCAATTTGCCAAAATTAAAATGATCATTGAACCTGGTGACAATAACGAAGGCTTTGACTTCGTAAGTAAAATTGTTGGCGGTAATGTTCCTAAAGAATATATTCCAGGTGTGGAAAAAGGCATCAAATCTGTTGTTGAATCAGGTGCGCTGGCTGGCTTCCCAATGTTAAACATTAAGGTGACGCTTATAGACGGCGCTTACCATGATGTTGACTCATCTGTAATGGCATTTGAACTTGCTGGCCGTGCGGGCTTCCGTGAAGGTGTACGTGATGCAGGTCTGAAATTACTTGAACCGATAATGAAGGTTGAAGTGGTAACTCCAGAAGATTATGTCGGCGATGTTATTGGTGACCTTAACTCTCGTCGTGGTATGATTTCTGGAACTGAACCTCGTGGTAACACTCAAGTTGTTGACGCGATGGTGCCTTTGGCAAACATGTTTGGCTATGTAAATAATCTACGTTCTGCAACTCAGGGCCGTGCGCAATTTACTATGCAATTCGATCATTATGATCAAGTACCTCAAGCGGTTGCGGATGAAATCATCGCAAAACTTGCTTGAATATAGAAAATAAAACTTACGTCTGGCTTAAATAAGTTGGGCATTAATAAATGGAGAGCCCTAATGGCTAAAGAAAAGTTTGAGCGTACTAAACCTCATGTTAACGTAGGTACTATTGGCCACGTTGACCATGGTAAAACAACTCTAACAGCTGCTATCACAATGGTAATGGCTGAAATCACTGGCGGCGTTGCTATGGCATATGCTGACATTGATGGTGCACCTGAAGAACGTGAACGCGGCATTACCATTTCAACAGCTCATGTTGAATATGAAACTGAAAACCGTCACTATGCCCATGTTGATTGTCCCGGCCATGCCGATTATGTGAAAAACATGATCACTGGTGCTGCGCAAATGGATGGTGGTATATTGGTTGTTTCTGCTGCTGATGGCCCGATGCCACAAACACGTGAACATATCCTATTGGCTCGCCAATGTGGTGTGCCTTATCTAGTGATCTACATGAATAAAGTTGACCAAGTTGACGATGAAGAGCTACTAGAATTGGTTGAAATGGAAATTCGTGAATTGCTATCTGAATATCAATTCCCGGGTGATGATATTCCTATCGTAATGGGTTCTGCCCTTGCTGCTGTTGAAGGCCGCGACGAAGAAATCGGCAAAAACTCTATCATTAAATTGATGGCTGCTGTTGACGAATATATCCCAACTCCAGACCGTCCTGTTGATCTGCCGTTCCTATTGCCTATTGAAGATGTGTTCTCAATTTCAGGCCGTGGTACTGTGGTAACTGGCCGCGTTGAACGTGGTATTGTTAATGTTGGCGACAACATTGAAATCGTTGGCATGAAAGACACAACAACAACCACTTGTACTGGTGTTGAAATGTTCCGCAAATTGCTTGACCGTGGTCAAGCTGGCGACAATGTTGGTGTTCTACTACGTGGTACGAAACGTGAAGACGTTGTACGTGGCCAAGTGCTATGTGCTCCGGGTTCAATCACACCACATACTAAGTTTGTAGCTGAAGCTTACATCCTTACTAAAGAAGAAGGTGGACGTCACACTCCATTCTTTACAAAATATCGTCCACAGTTCTATTTCCGTACAACCGATGTAACAGGCGTAGTGTCTTTACAAGAGGGCACAGAGATGGTAATGCCGGGTGACAATGTTAACATTGATGTTGAACTAATCGCACCAATCGCTATGGAAGAGCAATTACGCTTCTCTATCCGCGAAGGTGGCCGCACAGTTGGTGCCGGTGTTGTTGGTAAAATTATCGCATAATAACAATGATATAGGCGAGGGTGGTTTCCACCCTCTTCTTTAATTTAATATACCAAAGGTATGAACATGCACGGACAAAATATTCGTATTCGTCTCAAAGCTTTTGATCATCGCATCTTAGATGCTTCGACCAAAGAGATAGTGAATACTGCCCGCCGTACGGGCGCCCAAGTGCGTGGTCCAATTCCGCTTCCAACTCGTATTGAAAAATATACAGTTCTGCGTGGTCCACACATTGATAAGAAAAGTCGTGAACAATTCGAGATGCGCACACATAAACGCGTATTAGATATTGTTGATCCGACACCGCAGACAGTTGACGCTTTGATGAAGCTAGACCTTGCTGCCGGTGTTGATGTAGAAATCAAACTGTAAGGACAGAGCTCATGCGTTCAGGCGTTATCGCTCAGAAGCTAGGTATGACACGTGTATTTGCCGAAAATGGTGAACATGTGCCAGTGACAGTGCTATTATTAGACAATTGTCAGGTTATTGCCCAGCGAACTGAAGAAGAAAATGGCTACACAGCATTACAGCTGGGTAGTGGTTTTGCAAAAGTTAAAAATGTATCTAAAGCCCAACGTGGCCACTTTGCGAAAGCTAAAGTTGAACCTAAGAAAAAGATTGCGGAATTCAGGGTTTCTCCTGAAAACCTAATCGAAGTTGGTGCGACAATTAAAGCTGATCATTTTATCGATGGCCAAAAGGTCGATGCCACTGGCATCTCAATCGGTAAAGGTTTTGCCGGTGCTATGAAGCGTCATAACTTTAAAGGTTTACGTGCTTCTCATGGTGTGTCTATTTCACATCGTAGCCATGGTTCAACAGGTCAATGTCAAGATCCTGGTAAAGTTTTCAAGGGTAAGAAAATGGCCGGTCATATGGGTAACACTCGTATAACTGTTCAAAACCTTACTGTTGTAAAATCAGATGTTGCACGAGATATTATCCTTGTTAAGGGTGCTATCCCCGGTTCTAAAGGTGGTTGGGTGTTCTTAAACGACGCTGTTAAACTGCCAACACCAGATGGTCTACCTACACCAGGTAGCTTTATCGCTGCTGGTGCTTCTGCAGAGAAGGGTGAATAATCATGAAATTAAATGTAACAACACTCGAAGCAAAAGCCAAAGGCTCTATCGAATTATCTGAAGATATTTTCGGCCTAGAACCTCGTGCTGACATATTGCATCGTATGGTGAATTATCAGTTGGCCAAACGCCAATCTGGTACTCATAAAACATTAGGTCGTTCAGAAGTTACTGGCTCAACAAAGAAATTTGTTCGTCAAAAAGGTTCTGGCGGCGCGCGTCACGGTAACAGAAAAGCTCCGCTTTTCCGTGGTGGTGGTAAAGCATTTGGTCCTGTGCCTCGTTCACATGCCCATTCTTTGCCTAAGAAAATTCGTGCTTTGGCATTAAAGCACGCTTTATCTACTAAAGCTCAAGCTGGTGAAATTATCGTTATAGAGAACGTCACAAGCAAAACAGCAAAAACTAAAGATGTAAAAGCACAATTCGAAAAATTGGGTTTGAGCAACGCTTTGTTTATCGCTGGTGCTGAAGTGGATGCAAACTTTGGTTTAGCTGCACGTAATATTCCGAATATTGATGTGTTGCCAATTCAAGGTATTAATGTTTACGACATATTGCGCCGTAAGAAGTTAGTTCTTACTAAAGCCGCAGTAGAAGCTTTGGAGGTACGTTTCAATGGATAAAGTTGATCTATATGATATTATCGTTGGGCCTGCAATCACTGAAAAAACTTCAGGTGCTTCGGAACATAACCAAGTGGTTTTTGATGTGGCGAAAACCGCTTCTAAACCAGAAATCAAGCAGGCTGTGGAAGCTTTGTTTAATGTTAAAGTTAGAGCTGTTAACACTCTTATCCGCAAGGGTAAAGCAAAACGCTTTAAAGGCATTATGGGCAAACGCAGTGATATTAAGAGAGCAATCGTGACCCTCGAAGAAGGTCAAATGATTGATGTGACGACTGGCCTTTAAGCCAGTCCTCTAAGCCGAAAGAAATAAACTATGGCACTCAAGAGTTATAAACCTACCAGTCCTGGTCAACGCGGTCTGATTTTGATCGACCGCTCTGACCTCTGGAAAGGGAAACCAGTCAAAAGCCTTACAGAGGGCTTAACAAAATCTGGCGGTCGTAATAATAGCGGTCGCATAACAGCACGTCGCCGTGGTGGCGGGCATAAGCGTACATATCGTATGATCGACTTTAAACGTCGGAAATGGGATATGGTAGCTACGGTAGAGCGTATTGAATACGACCCTAACCGTACTGCATTTATTGCTTTGGTCCGTTATGAAGATGGCGAATTGTCTTACATAATTGCACCACAACGTTTAGCCGCTGGCGATGTTGTTGTTGCAGGCAACAAGGTTGATGTAAAACCTGGTAACGCCATGCCGTTGGCTAGTATGCCAATTGGTACAATTATACATAATGTAGAACTTAAAGCTGGTAAGGGTGGTCAAATTGCCCGTGCAGCTGGTGCTTATGTGCAATTGGTTGGCCGTGACAGTGGTTATGCCATCTTGCGCCTTAACTCAGGTGAGCAACGCATTGTGCGTAGCGAATGTATGGCAACTATTGGTGCCGTTTCAAACCCTGACAATTCGAACCAAAACTTTGGTAAAGCCGGTCGTAGCCGTTGGAAAGGCAAACGCCCTTCTGTTCGTGGTGTTGCGATGAACCCTGTGGATCATCCACATGGTGGTGGTGAAGGTAGAACTTCTGGTGGTCGTCATCCTGTGACACCTTGGGGTAAACCTACCAAAGGTAAACGCACTCGTTCAAATAAAGCTACTGATAAATTTATCGTTCGTAGCCGTCATTTGCGCAAAAATAAACGTTAGGAATTATAAATGGCACGTTCTTTATGGAAAGGTCCTTATATTGACGCTTATTTGCTTAAGAAAGCAGAAAAAGTGCGTGAATCTGGGCGTAATGAAGTAATTAAAATTTGGAGTAGACGTTCTACGATTCTACCTCAATTCGTTGGTCTAACTTTCGGTGTTCACAATGGTAAAAAACATATACCAGTGAATGTATCTGAAGACATGATCGGTCATAAGTTTGGTGAATTTTCACCAACTCGTACATATTATGGCCATTTGGCTGATAAAAAAGCGAGAAGGAAATAGTCATGGGTAAGGCAAAAAGAGAACGCTCTTTGGCTGATAATGAAGCACAAGCGGTAACCCGCATGATTAGAACTAGCCCTCAAAAGCTTAATCTACTCGCACAGCTCATTCGTGGCAAAAAAGTTGAAACAGCATTGGCTGATCTACAGTTTTCACACAAGCGTATTTCTGGTACGGTATTGAAAACTCTCCAATCGGCGATTGCAAATGCAGAAAATAACCATGGTCTCGATGTAGACGCACTTGTGGTTAGCGAAGCATATGTTGGTAAAAACTTAGTGATGAAACGTTGGCAGCCTAGAGCTCGTGGACGTGTTGGCAAAATTCTGAAACCATTCAGTCAGCTAACAATCATCGTTAAAGAAGCTGAGGAGCAAGCGTAATGGGACAAAAAGTTAACCCTATTGGTTTTCGCCTCGGCATCAACCGCACTTGGGATTCTCGCTGGTATGCAGATGCTGGTGAATATGGCAAACTTCTTCATGAAGATTTGAAAATCCGCAACATGCTTGAGAAAAAACTCAAAGCTGCGGGCATTTCAAAAGTTGTGATTGAGCGCCCCCACAAAACCTGTCGTGTGTCTATCCATACAGCCCGCCCTGGTGTGGTTATTGGTAAAAAAGGCTCTGATATTGAACGTATCAAGCGCATGGTTGGCAAAATGACTGACGCTGAAGTGACCATCAATATTATTGAAGTTCGCAAGCCTGAAGTTGATGCTCGTTTGGTTGCTGAAGCTATTGCTCAGCAGTTGGAACGCCGTGTGGCTTTCCGCCGGGCCATGAAACGCTCTGTTCAAGCCGCTATGCGCCAAGGCGCACTTGGCATTCGTATTAACTGTGCTGGCCGCCTTGGCGGTGCAGAGATTGCGCGTACTGAATGGTATCGTGAAGGCCGTGTGCCTTTGCACACTTTGCGCTCTAACATTGATTATGGTGTTGCCCAAGCGCATACAGCATATGGTGTTATTGGCATTAAAGTGTGGATATTTAAAGGTGAAATCATGGAGCATGATCCGATGGCTCAGGAACGTTTAGCACTTGCTGCTGGCGGTCGTGGCGGTGATCGTAATCGTGGTGGTGACCGTAACCGACCTCGTGGTCGTTAACTTTTGATTGGAGATTAGGAAATGTTGCAACCAAAACGCACAAAATTCCGTAAAGCCCATAAAGGCCGTATCAAGGGTAAGGCTAAAGGCGGTACGGATATGAATTTCGGAACCTATGGTTTAAAAGCCTTGGAACCTGACCGTGTTACCGCACGTCAAATCGAAGCTTGTCGGCGTGCTATTACGCGCCACATGAAGCGTGTTGGCCGTGTTTGGATACGGATTTTCCCAGATGTACCAGTGTCTAAGAAGCCACTTGAAGTGCGTATGGGTAAGGGTAAAGGTTCGGTAGAATTTTGGGCCGCTCGGGTTAAACCGGGTCGGATCATGTTTGAAATTGACGGTGTAGATTTAGACACCGCTAAAGAAGCCTTACGTCTTGGCGCACAAAAACTGCCTATTAAGGTGAAGTTTGTGCAACGTTTGGACGTATAACTTTAATTATTTGTTTGGCTGCCCTACGAATCTGGTCTATATACCGATCATTCGTTACGCAGCCGGACAAATTTGTTGAGAGGACAGGCCCATGCAGGCCAATGAATTAAAAAACAAAAGTTTGGATGAACTTAATGATGAATTGCTCGGCTTAAAAAAAGAGCAGTTTAATTTGCGTTTTCAAAAGGCCACTGGCCAATTGGAAAATTCATCTCGTGTACGTCAAGTGCGTCGCGACATTGCAAGAGTTCAAACAGTTCAGCAGCAATTGCGCGCTGAAACTAAAGCGTAAAGGGATTTGATATGCCAAAGCGTATCCTACAAGGTGTTGTGACTAGCGACGCCAATGACAAAACAGTGGTGGTAAAAGTAGAACGTCGTTTTACAGACCCTCTATTGAAGAAGACAGTGCGTAGTACTAAAAAGTATCATGCGCATGATGAAAATAACTCGGTTAAGGTCGGAGATATTATACGTATCGAAGAAACCAAGCCGGTATCGAAAAACAAAAAATGGGCAGTTATTAAATAACTGATTTTTATTTGTTGAGCATCGCCTCTATTCATTCGATTGAGTAGGGGCTATTTGAAGGACATATGTCATGATTCAAATGCAAACAAATCTAGAAGTTGCCGACAACTCAGGTGCTAAACGCGTTCAGTGTATAAAAGTACTTGGTGGGTCAAAACGCAAAACTGCGTCTGTAGGCGACACTATAGTGGTTAGTGTAAAAGAAGCTACACCTAACGGTAAAGTTAAAAAGGGTGACGTTCGTCGTGCGGTTATCGTGCGTACGAAAAAAGACATCCAACGTAAAGATGGTTCAATGATCCGTTTTGATGGCAACGCTGCGGTTCTTGTGAACCAAAATGGCGAACCCATCGGTACACGTATTTTTGGCCCAGTTGTGCGTGAACTACGTGCCAAGAAACACATGAAAATTGTGTCACTAGCACCGGAGGTTCTATAACATGCCGATTAAGTTGAAAATCAAAAAAGGCGATAATGTTGTTGTTTTAACTGGCCGCGATGCTGGTAAAAAAGGACAAGTTGTTAAAGTTATCCCTAAAGAAAACCGGGCCATCGTTTCAGGTGTAAACCTAGTGAAACGCCACACAAAACCGACGCAAACTGCTGAGGGTGGTATTTTTACAAAAGAAGCGACAATCAATATTTCTAACATTGCGATTGAAGACCCTAAAGACGGCAAACCAACTAAGGTTGGTTATAAAACCGTAGACGGCAAAAAAGTTCGTTTTGCTAGACGTTCGGGAGAAGTGATCGATGGCTGATAATATGGCACGCTTGAAAAAGC
This sequence comes from Hyphomicrobiales bacterium, assembly GCA_013214705.1. Classification (GTDB taxonomy): domain Bacteria; phylum Pseudomonadota; class Alphaproteobacteria; order Rhizobiales; family OSC116; genus OCS116. Next base: position 25,017 of record JABSRZ010000004.1, on the reverse strand, counting down.
ATTATAACGATGTTGTACGTGGTGAGCTGAAGACTGAATATAACTATTCAAATGAAATGCTCATTCCTCAGCTTGAAAAAGTTGTGATCAACATGGGTGTTGGCGAAACCGTTCAAGACACCAAGAAAATTAGATCTGCTGTTGAAGCTTTGACACTAATTTCTGGTCAAAAACCGGTTATCACCAAAGCTCGCAAATCGATAGCTACTTTTAAAGTTCGCGAAGAAATGCCACTTGGCTGTAAAGTGACTTTGCGCGGAACTTTAGCTTATGAGTTTTTGGATCGTTTGATTACAATTGCTCTGCCTCGTGGTCGTGACTTTCGTGGTCTTAACCCAAAAAGTTTTGATGGCAATGGTAACTTTGCTATGGGTGTTAAAGAACATATTATTTTCCCTGAAATTGATTATGATAAGATTGATCAAATGTGGGGTATGGATATTATTGTTTGTACAACAGCTAAAACTGATGACGAAGCTCGTTCATTGTTAAAAGGGTTTAATTTCCCTTTCCCAAAGAATAAGGATTAGGACTTAGATATGGCTAAAGTAAGTATGATTCAAAGAGAGCTTAAGCGCCAACGCATTGTAGCAAAATATGCTACAAAACGGGCAGCACTTGTAGCGGTCTCTAAAGATAGTAACCTTAAACCAGAAGAACGGTTTAAAGCGCGTATGGACCTAGCGAAATTACCTCGCAATGGCTCTAAGACCCGTCTTAAAAACCGTTGTGAAGTTACAGGTCGTCCTCGCGGATATTATCGTAAACTTAAAATGTCACGGATTGCACTAAGAGAACTTGGTTCTCAAGGTAAGATTCCTGGCCTTGTTAAATCTAGCTGGTAGGAGATAAAATTATGGTTATGACAGATCCTCTCGGTGATATGCTAACGCGGATTCGTAATGCGCAAATGCGTGGTAAAAGTGTGGTGTCTACACCGGCTTCTAACCTACGTGGCCGTGTTTTAGACGTATTAGCTGATGAAGGTTTTATACGTGGTTATGCAGCTGTTGAATTTGACGGTGGCAAACTAGAGTATGAAATCGAACTCAAGTATTTTGAAGGCGCTCCTGTTATTCAGGAAGTTAAGCGTGTTTCAAAACCTGGACGTCGTGTTTATTCATCTGTGAAAAACATTACGGCTGTTTATAATGGTCTGGGTATTTCTATCCTGTCGACACCTAAAGGTGTTATGGCAGATTGGAAAGCCAGAGAAGAAAATGTTGGTGGTGAAGTTCTTTGTCAACTATTCTAACGAATGGTTGATGGGATTTTCATCTATTGATTAGGAAAATAATATGTCACGTATTGGTAAAAAAGCAATACCGTTGCCTGCAAATGTTGAGTTCAACATTGATGGTCAGGAAATTTCGGTAAAAGGTCCTAAGGGCAGTCTTTCAGTCGTGTTGGTTAATGAGGTTTCAATTTCTAAAACTGAAGCTGGTTTATTAATTAGCCCTAGCGATGATTCCAAACGCGCACGTAGCATGTGGGGTCTGAGCCGCACACTGGTAGCAAATATTGTTATTGGTGTTACGGATGGATACTCTAAAACTCTGGAAATTCAGGGTGTTGGTTATCGTGCAGCGCTAAAAGGTAAGATTCTTAGCCTTAATCTAGGCCTCTCTCATGAGGTAAATTATGAAGCCCCTGAAGGTGTGGAATTAAAAGTAACAAAACCTACTGAAATTGTTATATCGGGTATCGATAAGCAATTGGTTGGTCAAGTTGCTGCAAACATTCGCAAATATCGTAAACCTGAGCCGTTTAAAGGCAAAGGCATTCGTTATAAAGGCGAATATGTGTTCCGCAAAGAAGGTAAGAAGAAATAGGAGTCTTATAAAATGGCAGTTTCCAACAGGAAAACAACTGAACGCCGTAAGAATCGTGTACGCGCCAGCCTCAAAAAAGTGGCTAATGGTCGTCCGCGTCTTTCAGTATTTCGGTCTTCAAAACATATATATGCCCAAATTATCGATGATGGTTTAGGCAAAACATTGGCATGTGCTTCATCTATTGAAAAAGATGTTAAAGCGTCGCTTAAAACCGGTGCTGATGTTGCTGCTGCAACCGCAGTCGGTAAATTAGTTGCTGAACGCGCAAGTGCTGCTGGTTTAACCAGCGTGGTATTTGATCGTGGTAGTTATTTGTATCATGGACGTGTTAAGGCGCTTGCGGAAGCAGCGCGTGAAGCCGGTCTTAAGTTTTAAAGGATAGAATAATGGCACGAAATAATGATAGAAATAATGACGAGCGCGACAGCGAATTTGTTGACCGCCTTGTTCATATCAACCGCGTAGCTAAAGTTGTAAAAGGTGGCCGTCGTTTTGGTTTCGCCGCACTTGTGGTGCTTGGTGATCAAAAAGGCCGTGTGGGTTTTGGTAAAGGTAAAGCAAAAGAAGTGCCTGAAGCCATCCGCAAAGCTACAGAAGAAGCAAAACGCCAAATGATACGTGTGCCGCTACGTGAAGGCCGTACACTTCATCATGATGTTGAAGGACATCACGGTGCTGGCAAGGTTATGCTACGTGCAGCGCCTCCAGGTACTGGTATTATTGCTGGTGGTCCTATGCGTGCAGTTTTTGAAACTGTTGGCATTCAGGACGTTGTTGCGAAATCTATTGGCACATCGAACCCATATAACATGGTTCGTGCTACTTTCGACGCTCTCAAGAAAGAGAATAGCCCCCGTAAAGTGGCTGCACGTCGTGGTAAAAAGGTTTCTGATATTGTGGCTCGCCGTCGTGATGGCGCAGGTGATGCAGTTGAAACTGGTGCATAAGCTTTTTGCTTATTCCAAATTGAAGGATACAAACAATGGCTAAAAAAACAATTACCATTGAACAAATTGGTAGCCCAATTCGTCGTGAAGCTAGCCAACGTGCTACATTAGTGGGTCTTGGCCTTAATAAAATGCATCGTGTTAGAACTTTAGAAGACACACCATCTATACGTGGTATGATTAATAAAGTTTCGCATATGGTGCGTATCGTAGAAGAAGCGTAAGCGCTTTTTACTAGTTAAAGGATATTATTATGCGTCTTAATGAAATTGCAGATAAAGAAGGTGCCCGTTATAATAGCAAACGCGTAGGCCGTGGTATTGGCTCTGGTAAGGGCAAAACATGTGGTCGTGGCGTTAAGGGTCAAAAATCTCGCTCAGGTGTCGCGATTAAGGGTTTTGAAGGCGGTCAAATGCCGATCCATATGCGTCTACCTAAACGTGGTTTTAACAATATTTTTGCTAAAAAATTAACCGGTGTTAATATTGGTCGCATTCAAGAAGCGATTGATGCTGGTAAATTGGCTAAAGATGCAACCATCACAGCCGCTACATTGGTAGCAGCAGGCGTTTTGCGCCGTGTATTAGACGGTGTGCGTATTTTGGGCACTGGTGAACTTAAAGCCAAGCTTAATTTTGAAGTTTATGGCGCAAGTGCTGGTGCAGTTGCGGCGATCGAAAAAGCTGGTGGCAGTGTTAAAGTGCTAAAACGCGCTAAAGCGGCAGAAAAATCATAATAAGCTTGAAGGCAGGGCAACCTGCCTTTAAACTTTGCATATGAATTGCTATTGCGACTCAAATGTCGCTATAGCTTTTATGCTTTTATGATGTTTTTGAAATTTGTTTCATTGGGTTTGAAATTAATTTCAAAAAAATTGTAAACGCATCTTAGGAGCAAATTTAATGGCATCAGCAGCAGAACAGCTAGCCTCCAATTTGAACTTTTCAGCTTTTGGTAAAGCTGAAGATCTTAAAAAGCGTATTTGGTTTACACTGGGTGCGCTTCTTATCTATCGGCTTGGCACATTTATTCCTATCCCTGGCATCGACGCAACGGTGTTGGCCACAGCGTTTGATAATAACCAATCTGGGTTATTGGGCGTGCTTGATATGTTTGCCGGTGGTGCGGTTGGTCGGATGGCGATTTTTGCGCTCAACGTGATACCATATATCACCGCATCTATCATCATTCAGCTGATGACCAGCATGATACCGGCCTTAAAAGCGCTTAAAAAAGAAGGCGCGTCTGGCCAAAAGAAAATTACCCAATATACGCGTTATGGCGCGGTATTATTGGCCTCTATACAAGGTTACACATTGGCGGTCAGCCTCGAAGCTAGCCCCGGGCTGGTGGTTAACCCCGGGCTCATGTTTGAGTTCTCCACGGTGATTACCATTGTTGGTGGTGTGTTATTTCTAATGTGGCTGGGTGAACAAATCACCGCACGCGGCATTGGTAATGGCGTTTCGCTGATCATTTTCTCTGGCATTGTGGCCAACATTCCGGTTGGTTTGGTGCAAATGTTGCAACTTGGTCAGCAGGGCACTATTTCTACTTTCCTCATCATCGGTATTTTGATATTGGCGGTTGTGGTTATTGCCTTCATCGTATTTGTAGAGCGTGCACAACGTAAATTATTGGTGCAATATCCTAAACGCCAAATGAACAACCAAATGTATGGTGGCGAAAGCTCTCATTTGCCGCTAAAACTTAACACCGCTGGTGTTATACCGCCTATTTTTGCCACCGCGTTGTTGATGATTCCGGTGACGATTTCTAACCTTGCCGGTACATCTGAAAACGAAGTTATTGCCACTGTTTCGGCTCTGCTTGGCCGTGGCCAACCGCTTTATCTGTTATTCTTTGTGGTGCTGATTGTGTTTTTTGCCTTCTACCAAACTAGTGTGGCGATGGACCCAACTGATACCGCCGACAATTTGAAGAAACAGGGCGGCTTTATACCCGGCATTCGCCCGGGCGCTAGAACCGCTGAATATATAGATTTTGTACTCACCCGCATCACTGTGATAGGCTCGGCTTATTTGGTGGCGGTTTGTATATTGCCGGAAATTTTACAATCTCAATTTGCTTTGCCATTTTATTTTGGCGGCACATCACTGCTTATTGTGGTGAGTGTGACCATGGACACTGTGCAACAAGTGCAGTCTCGTTTGCTCGCGCATCAGTATGAGGGACTCATTAAGAAGTCTAAGCTAAGAGGGAGACGTAAAAAATGAAGCTAATACTATTGGGACCACCGGGTGCAGGAAAAGGCACTCAAGCTCAAAAATTAGTATCTGATTATGGTTATGCGCAATTGTCTACCGGTGACATGCTAAGAGCCGCTGTTGCGGCTGGTAGCGAAGTTGGCAAACAAGCCAAAGACATTATGGACCGTGGCGATTTAGTGCCAGATGAAGTGGTTGTTGGTATTATTTCTGACCGTGTCGAAGCTCCTGATTGTGCCAAAGGTTTTATTTTAGATGGGTTTCCTAGAAACACCGCCCAAGCCGAGGCTTTGGATAAAATGCTTGATGAAAAAGGCATGAAATTAGACACCGTCATTTCGCTTGAGGTGGTGGAAAAAGATTTGTTTGACCGCATTGAGCAGCGGGCCAAAGAAACAGTAGGCGGCCCCCGTGCCGATGATAATGTTAAGGCGCTAAAAAAACGGCTTGAGGTTTATCATGAACAAACAGCCCCCTTGATTAAATATTATGGTGATCAAGGTGTGTTAAAGACTGTGGATGGTATGGCGCAAATTGACGCTGTTTCAGCCCAAATTAGCGACATTCTGGCTGAAGTATAATTATTTATTGTTTGTTGTTGACTAAGGGGTATGGAATCCTTTACAAGGCATCCACAATAGAAAAAACGGAACATGTTGTTGATTTTTTGAATCGACAAGGTGTTCTACTGGTTGAACTGCCGTAAAAATAGCGGCATTTGGCTGCCCCGACTTTTATAACGTGATAGACGGGTGGCTAAATTATAAGGAGAATAACACGTGGCTCGTATTTCAGGTGTGAACATTCCGACAGGTAAACGTGTCGAGATTGCGCTCACATATATTCATGGTATTGGTACGCATGGTGCCAAACAAATTTGCGAAAAAGTGGGCATTGCCCGCGAAGTACGCGTAAACCAATTGTCTGACCAAGACGTCATTAAAATTCGTGAAGCTATTGATGCTGACCATCTTGTAGAAGGTGATTTGCGTCGTGAAGTTTCGATGAACATTAAACGCTTGATGGACCTTGGTTGTTACCGTGGTCTTCGTCACCGTCGTGGTTTGCCAGTTCGTGGTCAAAACACTAAAAACAACGCACGCACACGCAAGGGCCCTGCCGTTGCTATCGCTGGCAAGAAGAAATAATAGAGGTTTAGTTTAATGGCTAAAGAAAAAGTAAAAGTTAGGCGCCGTGAGCGCAAAAATATTGCCTCTGGTGTTGTGCATGTAAATTCTACATTTAATAATACAATGATCACCATAAGTGATGTTCAGGGCAATACAGTGGCATGGTCGTCCGCTGGCACCATGGGTTTTAAGGGTTCTCGTAAATCTACCCCTTATGCCGCACAGGTTGCTGCTGAAGATGCTGGTCGTAAAGCACAAGAACATGGTATGAAAACGCTTGAAGTTGAAGTTAAGGGTCCAGGTTCTGGCCGTGAAAGTGCATTGCGCGCGCTTCAATCGATTGGTTTTCAAATTACATCTATTCGTGATGTAACACCAATTCCACATAATGGCTGTCGTCCTCCAAAACGTCGTCGTATTTAATACGTTGCCACGTTAGTGGTATATATTTATTGTCCGAAAGGGTTTTATTGTGATCCAGAAAAACTGGCAAGAGCTTATCAAGCCTACAAAAATTGAAGTGGTTCCTGGCCATGATCCGCGCAAATTTGCTAAGATTGTTGTCGAACCGCTTGAACGTGGTTATGGCTTAACACTTGGTAATGCTTTGCGCCGTGTGCTTTTATCATCGTTGCAAGGTGCAGCGGTTACGGGTGTGCAAATTGATAGCGTGCTGCACGAATTTTCATCTATTTCAGGTGTTCGTGAAGACGTGGCCAATGTGGTGCTTAACATTAAAGAAATCGCTGTGGCTCAACACAGCGAATCTGTTAAGCGCATGATTATAGACAAGCAAGGCCCTTGTGTTGTTACAGCTGGTGATATTGAAGCCGGTTCTGACATTGAGGTGCTTAACCCTGAACATTTCATCTGTAATTTGGATGAAGGTGGCCATTTGCGTATGGAATTTACAGTTGAAACTGGCAAAGGCTATGTGACAGCTGTCGAAAACCGTACTGAGGATAGCCCGGTTGGTTTTATACCTGTAGATAGTTTGTTTAGCCCCGTGCGCAAAGTGTCTTACAAAGTGGAAGACACACGCGAAGGCCAAGTGCTAGATTATGATAAGCTTACGCTTGAAGTTGAAACCAATGGCGTGATTAGCCCTGAAGACGCTGTGGCGTTTTCGGCTCGTATCATCCAAGATCAACTGCAAGTATTTGTAAACTTTGAAGAACCAGAAGTGAAAGAAGTTGAAGAGCCAAGCCCAGACCTTGCCTTTAACCCTGCGCTGCTGAAGAAAGTTGATGAATTAGAGCTTAGCGTTCGTTCGGCTAACTGTCTTAAAAATGATAACATCGTTTATATTGGCGATCTTATTCTTAAAACAGAAGCAGAAATGCTACGCACACCTAACTTTGGTCGTAAGTCATTAAATGAGATTAAAGAAGTTCTCGCTCAGATGGGTCTCCATCTTGGTATGGACGTGCCAAACTGGCCGCCTGAGAATATCGAAGATCTTGCGAAAAAATTTGAAGAACGTTTTTAGGTTTTAAACACCTAACGTAAATTAAGGAGACCTAAAATGCGTCATCGCTTAAAAGGCCGTAAATTAAATAGAACCGCTAGTCACCGTAAAGCATTATTTGCAAACATGGCGGCTGCACTGATTAAACATGAACAAATCACGACCACTTTGCCAAAAGCCAAAGAACTTCGTGCCATTGTTGACCGTCTTATCACACTTGGTAAAAAAGGTGACTTGCATGCACGTCGCCACGCGATTGCTAAAATGCGCGATAAAGAACAAGCTAAAAAATTGTTTGATGTTTTGGGCCCACGTTATGCAGAACGTAACGGCGGTTACACCCGCGTGCTTAAAGCTGGCTTCCGTTATGGTGATAATGCGCCAATGGCAGTTATTGAGCTGGTAGACCGTGATGTATCTGCTAAGGGTAAAGATTCTGGCCCAACGCAAGACCAAGATGCAAATCAAGACGCAGCGTAATTGCTGATCATATATGATTTTGAAAAGATGGCTTATAGCCATCTTTTTTTTGCCTAAAATTAATTGAAAATATATCGTCTGACTTAATTTCGCCTAAATTTCAACTATATTGGGGTGACAATTACAGGAGTTATTTATGCGTATATTTTTAACCGCAATTATAGTGTTGGCAAGTTATGGTTGGGTGTTGGCGGCAGATAAACGCTTGCCTGAATCTCATGCAGAAATTCAATTGTCGTTTTCGAAAACGGTAAAAAAAGTATCGCCAACGGTGGTGAATGTATTTTCGAGCAAAGTTGTGGCTGGACAGCGGTCAATATTTAGCAATAATTCTTTTTTCGAGCAATTTTTTGGCGGCCAGTTTGGTCGCAGCCAACCTAGAGTGCAAAAATCTTTAGGCAGTGGCATTATTGTCGATGCCAAGGGCACAATTGTGACCAATTATCATGTGATTGAGGGTGGCACAAAAATACGCGTGGTATTGGCCGATTTTAGAGAATATGAAGCCCGAGTGATATTAAAAGATGAGCGCAGTGACTTGGCTGTGCTAGAAATTATAGCCGACAAAGATATTGAATTTGAGCATATTATTTTTGCCGATAGCGACGCTGTCGAAGTTGGTGATTTAACTCTGGCACTTGGCAACCCATTTGGGGTTGGGCAAACCGTAACCAGCGGCATTGTTTCGGCAGTGGCGCGCACCAATATCGGCATATCTGATTTTCAGTTTTTCATCCAGACTGATGCGGCGATAAACCCCGGCAATAGCGGCGGGGCCTTGGTTGATAGTTTGGGGCGGTTAATTGGGGTGAATACGGCCATATTTTCGCGCAGTGGTGGCTCTAACGGCATTGGCTTTGCCATTCCCGCCAATATGGTCAAACTGGTGGTGAACGCGGCAAAAATTGGCAATAGGGTGCAGCGGCCATGGATGGGGGCGAAGTTGCAATCTTTAAACAATGAAATTGCTCTGAGTTTAGGGTTGGAAAAACCCGAAGGGGTGCTGGTATTAAGTGGCCTCAATGATGCGCCGCTATACCAGTCTGGTATACAACGTGGTGATTTAATCATTGCTATGGACGGCAAAAAAATTATCAATGAAGAGCAATTTGGCTATCAATTGAGCCAAAAATTTATCGGCTCGGTTTCGGTGTTTTCGGTATTGCGGGATGATGAAATAATAGAAATATCGGTAAATATGGTGGTGGCGCCAGAAAACCCGCCGCGTCGACAGACGGTCATTGACGGCAATAACCCATTTGCTGGCATTGAAGTGGTGAATATATCGCCAGCCGTTGCCGAAGAAATGTCTTTGCCATTGGACAGCGAAGGCGTTATCATCAGCCATATAGAAATAGGCAGTGTGGCGCAAAGGTTTGGCTTTAAAATTGGCGACATTATAGTGTCTATTTCTAACGTTAAAATTAGGCGCGTGGGCGACTTGCTGACAGAAGTTAGCTATGGCAAAAAATTCTGGCGGTTTTCTATCAATCGTGGTGGCCGGGTTATAAACTCGATTGTTAACGGTTAACAGCCTTAGAAAGCTTGTAAAACGGGTGCAATAGTGAGTGATTTATTTTTAAAAGACGTGGCGCCCGAGGCGCTAAAACGCCCATTGGCCGACCGCATTCGCCCGCAAGAATTAAGCGAAGTGGTGGGGCAAGAAAAGCTGGTTGGCGCCAATGGCAGCTTAATTAAACTGCTAAATAGTGGACGCATACCGTCGATAATTTTTTGGGGGCCGCCCGGCACTGGCAAAACCACCTTGGCGCGCATTGTTGCCAAACAAACAGATATGTATTTGGAGCAGTTAAGCGCCATACAGTCTGGCGTTGCGGATTTGAAAAAAATATTTGCCGCGGCCAAAATGCGCCATCAGGAAGGCAAATCGACCTTGTTATTTGTCGATGAAATACACCGTTTTAACCGCAGCCAACAAGATATGTTTTTACCTTATATTGAAGATGGTACGATCATTTTATTTGGGGCCACGACCGAGAACCCAAGTTTTGATTTGAATGCCGCTTTATTATCTAGATGCCAAGTGATGGTGCTAGACAGGCTTGAGAATGCTGAGCTTGAACAATTGGTTATGCGTGCCGAGGAATTGGAAGAGATTGCTTTAAATATTGAAGATGGCGCATTGGATATGCTGCTGAATATGGCCGATGGCGATGGGCGGTCTTTGCTGAATATGCTGGAGCAATTATTTGCAGTTAATCATGTCGACAAGCCGATTGATGCCGAAACATTACAATTATTGTTGCAAAAGCGCGCGGCCAATTATGATAAAAATAAAGACGGCCATTATAACCTGATTAGCGCTTTGCATAAATCGGTACGTGGCAGTGATGTTGACGGTGCATTATATTGGTTTGGGCGCATGTTAGATGCGGGTGAAAGCCCGCGGTTTTTGGCGCGGCGCATTGTGCGCATGGCATCTGAAGAGGTGGGGATGGCTGACCCGCAAGCCCTAGTGCAATGCATGGCGGCTAGAGATGCTTATGAGTTTTTGGGCAGCCCCGAGGGCGAGCTAGCCTTGGCGCAGGCCTTGATCTATGTGACCACAGCGCCGAAATCTAACGCAGTCACCGTCGCTTATAATCAAGCGCGTAGTTTTGTTAAACAGCATGGCAATTATATGCCGCCAAAACATATATTAAACGCCCCCACACAATTGATGAAAGACCAAGGTTATAAGGATGGTTACCAATATGACCATGATTGCCCTGATGCGTTTTCGGGTCAGGAATATTTTCCGGATGAGGTGGAAAGGGCGCAGTTTTATCAACCAGTGGAGCGTGGTTTTGAGAGAGACATTGCCAAACGACTCAATTGGTGGCATAAGCTGCGCAAAGAAAGAAACAGCTAAACTATAAAGAGTGAACAAATTGTTTGGATATGCCATCAGTGCAGCATTGGGCGGAGCTATTGGCGCGGCATTGCGCTATATAACCACGCAGGTTGCGGCAAATATATGGGGTTCTGCCCTGCCTTATGGCACATTAATTGTGAATATATTAGGCTCATTTTTGATGGGAATATTATTCGTATTGTTTGCCGAACGGTTAAATGTTGGCCAAGGTATGAGCGAATATTTGCGGGTATTTTTAATGACCGGCATATTGGGTGGGTTTACCACTTTTAGCGCCTTTTCGTTGGATGCTTGGCAAATGATTGAACGCCAAGCCTATATTGGCGCATTGTCATACATCGCGTTTAGTTTTCTATTGTCTATATCGGCGCTTATTTTGGCGATATATATTACACGGAGTGTCACCTAATGAGTGAGATTAAATCTACTGGCGGTGTCGCCAAAATTGCCGTATTGGCAGATGAACATGAAATGCGTTTAGACCGCTGGTTTAAAGAGCATTACCCCGATGTGACGTTTGGTATGTTGCAAAAGTTGTTGCGCAAAGGGCATATTCGGGTTGATGGCAAACGCGCCAAAAGCAACACACGAGTTGAAGCTGAGCAAATTATTCGGGTGCCGCCGCTGAATTTGGAGGTTCGTATTTACGACAAAAAACCGCCATCTGAGCTGCATCAAGATGATATTTATTATATGCAGAATATGGTGCTGCACATTGATGACCATTTAATTGTGCTTAACAAGCCATCTGGTTTGGCAGTGCAGGGCGGCTCTAATACCAAACGCCATATAGACGGCATGTTAGATGCGCTGAAATATGATTTAACCGAAAAGCCTAAATTGGTGCATCGGTTAGACAAAGATACATCTGGCCTGTTGCTCATCGCCCGCACGCGAGTGGCGGCGCAAAAGCTGACTAAGCAATTTCAGACCAAAACCACAGAAAAATACTATTGGGCGATTGTGAATGGCGTGCCAAGGCTGCGTGAAGGCAAAATTAACATGCCTTTGGTTAAGTTAGGCACTAAAGGCCATGAAAAAATAATTGCCGCAGAAGAAGATGCCAAAGGCCATGAAAATGCCAAATCGGCCATCACATTGTTTGCCACTGTCGCCAGTGTGCCAGCTTTGGCTAGCTTTATGGTGTTGCGACCAATTACCGGCCGCACACATCAACTACGGGTGCATATGGCAGAAATGGGCAATGTAATAGTGGGTGACGGTAAATATGGCGGCACAGACGCGCATATTGGTGGTGAGATTTCGCGTAAATTGCATTTGCACGCGCGGCATATCAAAATTCCCCACCCGTCTAATGGTGAGATATTCGAAATTACGGCGCCGATTTCTGGGCACATTAAAAACTCATTCCACTCATTTGGGTTTGATGAAGAAGCCGGTGATTTGGTGTTAGAAAAATTCGAAAATCGTTAACGCTAGACTAAAAGAATTTGGCGATTTTTTCGGTGATTTTAATGGATATTGCGTCATCAACCACAATGATTTCGCCGCGCGCGACAATTTGGTCATTGGCCAAAATATCCACTTCGCCATTTTCATTGGTATCTAGGTCGATAATCGCGCCCCGGCCTAAACGCAGCAACTGATGCACTTGCATTTTGGAGCGGCCTAAAACCACTGAGAGGTCAATTTTAATATTGTTTAGATATGACATATGTTAACAATTGATAATTGGCGATGATTTATATTAATAACTAATGCTTTCAATATGGTAAATAGATGGTTAATTCAAGAGACGAAATCATAAAAACCTCCAAATTATTTGCAAATCATAGCGTTGATTGCCTTATTTCATCTGGTTTGACAGATTATACATATGCTGAGCAATTTATGCAGGACAAAGCGGCTCAAATAGCGGCGGGTGATTCGAATGAATTGATCTGGTTTGTGGAGCATGAACCACTTTATACGGCGGGCACAAGTGCTGAGGACAAAGACCTCTTAACGCCCAAGCGGTTTGCGGTTTATCACACTGGCCGGGGCGGTGAATATACTTATCATGGCCCGGGGCAGCGCATTGTCTATGTGATGTTGAACTTAAACAAACGCGGCAAAGATGTGCGGATGTTTGTGGCCGCGTTAGAGGCTTGGATTATAGAAAGTTTAGCGGCTTTTAACGTTGATGGCGAGCGGCGCGAAGACCGTGTTGGCGTATGGGTGAGGCGCGAACCGTTGAGTTTGGGCAAAGAAGATAAAATAGCCGCGCTGGGCATCAGGTTACGTAAATGGGTTAGTTATCATGGCATTAGCATAAATGTCGAGCCAGAGCTTGAGCATTTTAGCGGCATTGTGCCTTGTGGCATTAGTGGCCATGGGGTGACGAGCTTGGTCGACCTTGGCTTGCCGGTGAGCATGGCCGACCTTGATGGTGTATTGATGGACAAGTTTAAAGCCATATTTGGCGGTAAACTTAGGCTGATCGACAAAGCTTAGTTTTAGTTTTGGGCTTAATCAGCAATCTCAAATTCTACAATCACGTCATCTATTTTCAAATTATCGCCGGCTTTAAAGTTAACCAGTTTTACGGTGGCGGCTTTTTCGGCAACCAAAATATTCTCCATCTTCATCGCCTCCACCACGCATAGGGCTTGGCCAATGTCGACCACATCACCGGCTATAACATTTATTGAATTTAACATGCCGGGCATGGGGCATAATAGCAAATTAGAGGTATCTGGTGCTACTTTTTCCAGCATTAATCTGTCCAGCTCGGCCTCGCGTTTGGACAATATATGCACGCTGGCTTTATAGGCTTTATGCTCGATTTCGAAGCCATTTAATATTGGTGATATTTTGAAATATTTTGCTGTGCCGTTGACGTTGCCGACCCATAGTGGGTTACCTAAATCCCACTCGGAAATTAAACTATATGTTTGCTCTTGGCAGCGGATAGACAAGCTTGTATCGGCTGAACTTTCGATCTGGGCATCGATATAGTGGCCATTAATTTTCACCACGCGCTGGTCGGATGTTTGGTATATTTTATGCCGATTGCTAACCGATATATGGCTTTTTCGGCGGTTAAATTTATGGTCTAAAAACACCGCAATGGCGCTGAATTGCGCCTCTATATCGATGGGCATATCCGCCCAATCAAAACCATCGGGATATTGTGTGGCGATAAAACTGGTCGAAATGTCGCCAGATAGCCAATCGGGGTGTTGCATCAGGCTGGCGACAAATGGGATGTTGTGCGAAATGCCACTAATGATGAATTGATCGAGCGCGTCTGCCATGGCGGCAATTGCGGCAGTACGTGTGGGGGCATGGGTGCATAATTTGGCGATCATCGGGTCGTAATATATGGCAATCTCGCCGCCCGCGTAAACGCCAGTGTCATTGCGGATGGTGATGCCATCATTGACTTGTTCTTTTGGCGGGGCATAGCTGGTTAGGCGGCCGGTGGAAGGCAGAAAATTGCGAAAGGGGTCTTCGGCATAGATGCGGCTTTCTATCGCCCAGCCGTCGATTTTTATATCGGCCTGCTTAAATTTTAGCTCATCACCTGCAGCGATATTTATCATCTGCTCGACGAGGTCAATGCCGGTTATTAATTCGGTAACCGGATGTTCTACTTGCAGCCGTGTGTTCATTTCTAGAAAGTAGAAATTCTGGTTTTTATCGACAATAAATTCGACCGTGCCGGCGCTTTCATAATTGACCGCTTTGGCCAAAGCGACAGATTGCTCGCCCATTTTTTTGCGGGTGGCTTCGGTTAAAAACGAACTTGGGGCTTCCTCCACCACTTTTTGGTTGCGCCGTTGAATTGAACATTCGCGCTCGGCTAAATAGATGCAATTGCCGTGCTTGTCAGCAAGCACTTGAATTTCTATGTGGCGTGGGTCTTCAATAAATTTTTCGATGAATATGCGGTCATCACCAAAACTGGACTTGGCTTCGCTTCTGGCTAAGGCGAAACCTTGGGCAGCTTCGGCATCATTATATGCCACGCGCATGCCCTTGCCACCACCACCGGCGGAGGCTTTTATCATAACCGGGTAGCCAACTTGGTTAGCGGTTTTAACCGCCTGTTCGGCGCTTAACATAAGCTCGGTATTGCCCGGTACGATGTCCACGTTGGCTTGTTCGGCAAATAGCTTGCTAGCAATTTTATCGCCCATCACCTCGATGGCTTCTATATTAGGGCCAATGAAGGCGATATTGGCCTTGGCCAAAGCTTTGGCGAATGCCGCGTTTTCGGACAGAAAACCATAGCCGGGGTGCACCGCGTCTGCTCCTGTTTGCTCGCAAGCAGCTAAAATTTTGTCGATGATTAAATAGGATTCGCTGGCGGGCGAAGCGCCGATATGCACGGCTTCATCGGCCATCGAGACATGAAGCGAATTTTTGTCGGCATCTGAATATACCGCCACGGTTTTGATGCCCATTAATTTTGCGGTTTTTATAACCCGACAGGCGATTTCGCCTCTATTGGCGATCAGTATTTTTTGTATTGTCATGCTTTAGAGCCTTATTGAGCCTTATAGAGGGATATTGTCATGTTTGCGCCACGGGGTTTCGACCGATTTATGGATTAATGATTTTAGCGCGTTGGCTATCCGCCGGCGGGTCGAATGCGGCATGATGACATCGTCAATATAACCACGTTCTGCGGCCACAAATGGAGAGCAAAATCGCTCTTCATAATCGGCAATTTTGGCTTTAATCTTTTCGGCATCGCCAATGTCTTTGCGGAAAATAATTTCGATGGCGCCTTTGGCACCCATTACCGCGATTTCGGCACTTGGCCACGCGTAATTTACATCGCCGCCGATATGTTTGCTGCTCATCACGTCATAAGCGCCGCCATAGGCCTTGCGGGTGATGACGGTTACTAGCGGTACGGTGGCTTCGGCATAGGCAAACAGTAGTTTTGCGCCATGTTTAATGAGGCCGCCATATTCTTGGTCGGTGCCGGGCAGGAAGCCGGGCACATCGACAAATGAGACGATGGGGATGTTGAAACAATCGCAGAAGCGTATGAAACGAGCGGCTTTGCGGCTGGCATTGCTGTCTAACACGCCGGCCAATGCCAATGGTTGGTTGGCAACAAAGCCAACGGTTTTGCCTTCTATACGGCCGTATCCAATGATGATGTTGGGCGCATGGCTTGGCTGGATTTCGAAAAAGTCTTTGTCATCGACAACGCTGTAAATCAGCTCTTTCATATCATAAGGGTGGTTGGGGTTTTCGGGCACCAGCGTGTCTAACGCATTGTCTAACCGGTTGGGGCTATCTATGACCGGCAGGGTGGGGGCGGCTTGCACGTTGCTGGCCGGTAGAAAATCTATAAACCGCCGCAATTGCAGAAGAGCTTCGACGTCATTTTCAAACGCCACATCGACCACTGAAGATTTAACCGCATGGATGGACGCGCCGCCCAATTGTTCGGCAGTTACGGTTTCATTGGTGACGGTTTTGACCACGTCTGGCCCGGTGACAAACATATAAGATGTGTCTTTGACCATGAAAATAAAATCGGTCATGGCTGGGCTGTAAACATCGCCACCGGCACATGGCCCCATAATGAGTGATATTTGTGGGATAACGCCTGAGGCTTGCACGTTGCGTTTGAACACTTCGCCATAACCACCTAAAGCCGCTACGCCTTCTTGAATGCGCGCGCCACCGGCATCAAACAGGCCGATAATGGGTGCGCGGTTGCGCAACGCCATGTCTTGCACTTTTTGAATTTTTTTGGCATGAGTTTCGGATAATGAACCGCCAAAAACCGTAAAATCTTTGGCGAATAAATATATGATGCGGCCATTAACTGTGCCCCAACCGGTCACCACGCCATCGCCGGGAATTTTTTGTTCTGCCATGCCAAAATCGACACATTTATGCTCGACAAACATATCAAACTCTTCGAAACTGCCTCTATCTACCAGCAAGTCTATGCGCTCTCGGGCGGTTAATTTGCCTTTCTTATGCTGCCGGTCGATGCGGGCTTGGCCACCACCTAAGCGCGCAATCTTGCGCCGTTGCTCGAGTTGCTCTAATATATTTTGCATAATCTATCCGTATTTTTTGATTGATTCTGGTTGCATAACTAGCTCACCATACCATACCGTATGGTAGAATAATATGATTAGTTTATTTTATTTTGCATCGTGGCTTGACCCGTACCTTAGGTCAGCGTTTACAACAGAATAATCTTTAAAAGGTAGGTCATGAAAATTTATTCTATCGGCGAGTTTGCCAAACTAACAAATCTAACCGTTAAAACTTTGCGGCATTATGAAAAGCTTGGTTTGGTGTTGCCAAATTATAACCCTGATAACGGTTATAGGCGTTATGATTTGAAGCATATAAACCAAATTGAATCGGTGCTGGCGCTTAAATTATTGGGGTTTAGTTTAACTGAAATTGGCCAGCATTTTAAACATAATAACCAAATGTTGACTTTGAATTTAGCCACACAAAAGACTGCGTTGAACAAAAAACTTAATGAAATCAAACGGGTTATCGGGCTTATTGATAAAGTTGAAAATCGCAATCAGAACAGCGAGTTGCAGGATTGGGTTGACTTAATAAAGGAAATGAAAATGGAATCCAGAAATATAGATTGGTATTTAGACCAGTCGGAGGCAGATATGGCTAAATTAGGCACATATATTCCTGATGTCGTTGAAAAACAACAACTTAAATCGAAATGGGATGACTTGATAAAACGCGCCTATGCGCAATTTGACCACTATGATGCCACTACGTTTGACAAGTTGGCAGATGAATGGATTGCTACCGTCGGGCAATTTATTGACAATAAACCGACAATGGAAGCTATTTTTAATAGCTATGCGGCGATGCATGATTGGCCAGAGGATAGACAATTCTTTTCGGCCGAACTTGGTGAATTTATAGGCCCCAAATTAATCGCCAAATTGGCTTAGTTTTTGAGCAGGTCGAGATAGGTGCAAAAGCTGTCTATTTCGGCCAGTTTAAATTGGCGAATTTGCTTGGCTTCTTCGTCCTCGCCCCATTGGCTAATTTGCCAATCCTCATCGACAAACGCGGCTTTGGCCACGCCATCTTTGCTCAACATATTGGCTTTATAGGCCAAGGCGATGAGCAATGAACCACAGCTTGTGGTTAGCAGATATAATGCCGAAAGCTGGTGTTCATCTAGGACGGCGATGTCGGCCTCATATTGAGTTAATATTTTGATGTCTTGCGCCACATGGGTGATGCCGAAGGTGGTTTTATATTTTACATTCCACAGGTTTTCGGCCCACAATAATATCGGGTTCCAGTGTAACTCTTGCAATTTTGCAAGGCCATCTGGTGTATTTTGCTGGTAAAATATCAGATCAGTTTCGCCAAAGCGCACCATTTCGGCCACCACATGTAATTTGTTGGGGGCGGTTTTTTCGATGGCAGAATTGGCGGTTTTGGTGAGCGGTAAATGGTCAGGATTTATAAATTCACCCAGAGCATTCCACTCGTCACAAACGGCACTTGCTAACCGCATGGTGGGCAAGGTGAGGGTATTTTTAAGTGGAGTTTTGAGGGTGCGGCCATCCAAATTAATCACATAACCAGCTTCAGTTTTTGAGTCCGCATAAGTGGCTAAGTCAAAGAATTTTTTAGGAAATTTGCGTTTGAATTGTTTTTTGACATCTTCTTGGATGCTGTCAGTGTCAATATCACCCATTGGCAAATAATCGAAAATTGTGGCGGGGGTGGGTCGTTTTTCGTCAGTCATTTTTTGTCCATAAATTGTTAAATGCTGCATAGCATTTTTTGCCAGTGTTGGTAAGCGGTTTAATTGGCATTTTTGAACCGTTCAAAAATGGCCAGTGTTAGCTGTTCAAAATTATCGACAATTTGATTGGCTCCAGACTTTAGCATCAGCTCTTGGCTGTGATAGCCCCAATCGACACCGATGGCATGCACTTTGGCGTTTTTGGCCATCTGCATGTCAAATTCTGTGTCGCCAACCATTATGGTGTTTTCAGCGTCTATACCCAATGTATTCATGGCTTGATCTATCATTTCTGGGTGGGGTTTGGAGTGGCATTCGGTGGCGCACCAACTGGTGCTAAATAGATTATTTAATTCATATTTATCGAGAAATGCGTTCACCCCACGTCGGCTTTTGCCGGTGGCAATGCTTAACAAAATGTTGGGGTTGGCATGTAATTTGGCCAAGCATTTTAACGCCCCGGAATAAATTGGCGATTGATGTTTGTTGGCAATGCGAGATTGGTAGAAATAGTCTTTATATATATCGCCAATCTGCTCAACTTCTGATTCAGATACGTGCCTTATATCGTTGAAACTACTGAGAATATGGTAAATGGCCGGGGTGATGGAAAGGCCTATCATATTTTTAACCTGCACCGCATTTGGCACGGGCAGATTGACCGTTCTAAAGGCATGTTGCATGGCCGGAATGCAGGCCTGTGCGCCGTCTATTAACGTGCCATCTAAATCAAATATCACCAATTTTGGTTGCATAATTGCCTATTGTTCTTCGCGCAGAAAAACCCACTCATTGGCGGTTGATTGTTCGGCATTGAAATAATAGCCTGCAACTTGGAATGACTTTATGTTCTCTGGTTGGGTAAGGCGGTTGTCGATGATGTATCTGGCCATCATGCCACGGGCTTTTTTGGCAAAAAAACTGATGACTTTATAATTACCGGCTTTGCAATCTTTGAAAATTGGTGTGATGATATTGGCATTTAGTTTTTTAGGTTTTATGGCCTTGAAATATTCGTTGGAGGCTAGATTAATTAGCGTGTCTTGGCCTTCTTCATTTAACGAATTGGTAATTTTATCGCCCCAAAATTGATATAGGTTATTTGCCCGCTGGTATTTTAAGCTTGTGCCCATTTCAAGCCGGTAGGGCTGGATTAAATCTAACGGTTTTAGCACGCCATAAAGACCCGATAATATGCGCAAATTTTGCTGAGCAAAATCTAGGTCAGCCTGGCTCATTGTTTCGGCAACAAGGCCTAAATATACATCACCTTTAAAGGCCAATATGGCTTGCTTGGCATTGTCTGGGTTAAAAGGCAGTTGCCAGCTTTTATAGCGCTCGGCGTTTAATGTGGCGAGGTTTTTGCTAAGGCTCATCAGCTTGGCAATGCGCGCGACGCTATATTTTGCCAAACGGTCAATTAGCAATGAAGATTGGTCTAAAAATATTGAGTCTGTGTAGATATTTGTGGTCGGTTTAGAGTCGAAATCTAAGGTTTTTGCGGGAGATATTACAATTTGCACGTTATAGCCTGTTGTTTAAATGATGCAGATTGTTGGTAACCTAAATAGCTGTTGATTGCAACTTGGTTCGGTGGTCAGGCTGTTGTGATGGCAGATTAGTTAATGAGTAATGTTACGACGCCGCTGGCGATGAGTATTATGCCAACAATTCTTTCTACTGTTTGATTGTATGGGGTTAACTTTTCGATCAGCACATAAAGGGCTAACCCGCCGATCCACAGTATGTTCATCACACCGCCGACAAATAATAAGGCCATTAAAAACCAACAACAGCCTAAACAAAATGTACCATGTAGCAGCCCCATTTTTACCGCGCCGGTGCGGCCGGGCATCCAGTGCAGCATAACAAATTGCACCGGCGTGCGGCAAAGGCGCAAACAGGCATCTTTAAGCGGTGTAAATTGGTAAATTCCGGCGGTGATAAGCAAAGCTGCATTGATGAAATGATTGTTTATTTGCATCATATCAAGCAAGTTATGCGTTGCTAAAAGCCATTGAGCCATGGTTGCCAGCAAGCTAAAGAATGCCCACATAATTAAATAACTGCTGGTAAATATGGCGGTCGAGAGGGCGGCGGTTGTTTGCGGAAAGTGTTTTTTACTCACCGTGGCGAATAATAATATCATCGGTGCGGCGCTGGGCAACATCATGGCGATCATCATCACCCACCACATTATAAATATGGTGATAAAATATGACAATGACCAGCCTTCTGACATGCTGATAGCTGACATATTCATAGCCATCCCAGCTCCGTCTAGTAGAAAGAGCCAAGAAACGGTGATGATGAAGATTAAACTGGTAAAAACGACCATGCGGTCATGTTTTATGATCGTTTCTAACATTTTAACCTCCGTTTTTATATGTGGCTAAGCTGCCGCGCGCACTGGGCCTTCATTGGTCATGTGTACATGGGCAAATTGGCCATAAGAGTCAGTCAGATCTAGTTTGATTTTGCCACTAGATTTGCCGGTGCCAGAACCCATTTCTGCAATGGAATATTCAAAACCATGTGGTAAATCTATCCGCGCTTGATGAATTTCGCCCGATACTGGGTTGCGAATTGGTTCGCCGACCACATCAATGTGGTTGGCGACTTTTATGTTTGCTACACGGTTTTCGACATCGACATCAATTGTAATCGGCGCAAAAACTGGCGGGTGAACGGTGGTAAGTGTGGTTGCAAATACCGAAAATATTGTGGCCATAGGCACAGTTTCTTCGCCAGACATTATTTTTAAGATGGCATCTCGTTGTGCCTCGTTGGCTTTGCTATCGACAATGATTTCGCAAGACCCATTGCCTTCATGGATGGCTTTGGGCCACGAGAATATGCCAATAACGTTTAAGCCGGAAATATCAACTTCGCCAAAATGTCCTTTGGTTATTTTCATGCTTGAAATGGCTTCGCAGTTGCCATGAGTGGGCAATGCATTAAATTGACAAGGGCAGCCATAGGCGCAATTGCAATTGACAAATTCATCGAATTTTAGTTCCCAAGGTATCATTGTTTTTTCCTCTTTTTTTAATTTTAAGGTTAGTCGAACCTCCACATGCTAGAAGTGGAATGCAATTAAAGCGTGATAAACTGATTGCTCAATCGTAAAAAATGCGTAAAATAGCGCGATAGTGTTGTATTTTATTGATGTTAAAGGTGACGAAAATGATCCGTATCAATCTATTTGGCGGCATAAATGTTACAAAAACGCCAGACAATGTGAAATTGCATCTAGGGCGCAAGGCTGGGTGTTTGCTATGTTTATTGTCGCTTAGCGACAATTTGATCATAAGCCGCGAAAAAGCCGCCGGGCTTATTTGGTCAGACAGAGAAGATGAACAAGCGCGCGCTAGTTTGCGCCAAGAATTATCTAAATTAAAACATATTATTGGCGATGATGTATTGGTGGCGGATCATCAAAATATTTGGCTTTCGCCTGATCTGGTGACCATCGACGTGGTGGAATTTTTAGCCAATGCCAAGGCGGCCATGCCAAAAAATTTTAAAGCTGCCTCGGCTATTTATAGCGGCGCTTTGTTGGATGGCATTTATTCAAAATCCAGAGAATTTGAAAATTGGGTTTCGATTGAACGTGATGTTTTAGAGAAAAAGGCCATTGCGCTGATGATAAAACTTGCGCAACAGTATTTTGACGCTGGCGATTTTGAAAATGCGCGTGTATGGGCCGAGAATGCTATACATATTGACCCGGTGTCTGAAATTTGTCATCGCATTCTAATAGAGGCATTGAATTTATCGGGGGACCGGGCGGCGGCTCTGTTATGTTACACAAAATTAAAATTATTGCTAAAAACCGAACTAGGCATTAGCCCTTCGGGACTCACATTAGAGTTAGGCAAAAGGCTGGTTTCAAAAATTACCGATCCTTCGGTTGTTGCGGCACATAAAGTGGCTGAAATATCATCGGTTTTAAAACCATTATTTGGCGACAGATCGGCCGTCGCGGTTTTGCCATTTGCAAGTTTAAGCGATAACATAGAAGATAGCTTTATTGCTGAAGGCATTACTGAAGACGTTGTAAATGGTTTGGCCGCTTGGCGTTGGTTTCCGATTATTGGCAGATATTCTACCAATCATTACCGAGATAAAAATTGCAATAAAAGCATTATATCTAACGAGACGGGCGCGCGCTATATTGTAGATGGTTCGGTGCGCCGGCATGGTGAATATTTGCTGATAACCGTTGAATTATGTGATGGATTAACCGGCTTGATATTATGGTCGGGGCGGTTTGAAGGCAAAGCTGACGATTTATATAGTATGGAAAACAGCCTGAGCGATGAAATAGCCCGGCGCTTAGAGCCAGAAATAAGCCGGTTTGAATATAACCGATTATATCGGCAAGACCCGGTTAATTTATCGATGTGGGAAATTTTGCATAAAGCCCGGGTGACTAAGTTTCAGAGTGGGCACACCTATGGCACAAAGCAGAGTAATGTGATCGCCATGGCGATGTATAGGGATGTGGCAACCCTTGACCCGACATCTAGTGACGCCATTAGTGGTATAGCCACTTGCCATTGGCATGATGCGATTAATAGTTGGTCGGCAGACCCAGCAAAGTCACTAAACAGAGCCATTTTTAGAGCCAAACAAGCGGTGGAGTTGGACAATAGTAACTATATGGCGCTGGCTACGGTGTCTATTACCCAAATATTTGGCCAGCATGACGTTACCGGTGGGCTAATAACCGCCCGTGAATCGATTAAAATGAACCCATCCGACATTTTAAGCCGGCATTATTTGGTATGCGGATTAGAATTTGGTGGTGAGTTTGAAGAAGCCATTGAGCAATGCAATTATATGACGAGGTTAGACCCCTGCGCGCCTAGCCTTTCGGTATTATATGGTGATTTATCGACCTGCTACTTGTTGAGCGGTCACACCACACAGGCCATTGAGTATGCGCAGAAATGTCTGTCGTCTGACCCTGATTATTCACGCGGCAGGCAGCGTTATATAGCTGCGCTGGTGGCGGGCGAAAAATTATCTGAAGCCAAACATGAATATAAGGTTTTGAAAGAGGCAATGCCGCAATTTGATTTGGCCTATATAAAGCAGACCTACCCGTTTAAATATAAACGAGATTTGGATGCTTATTTGAACTATTTTTCGGAAATTGGTGTCCAGTGATGCTTGCATCGATATTTATCATTTTCTGCCATATTTATCGTCAAATCTAACAATGTCATCTTCGCCAAAATATGTGCCAGTTTGGACTTCTATAAGCTCGAGCGGCACTATGCCGGGGTTTTCTAGCGCGTGGATAGTGCCCAGCGGAATATAAGTCGATTGGTTTTCGGTCAATAACTTTGTCTCATCGCCAATGGTAACTTTGGCCGTGCCCGTAACCACCACCCAATGTTCGGCGCGGTGGTGATGCATTTGAATGGACAGCTTTGCCCCGGGCTTGACGGTGATGCGTTTGACTTGGAACCTTGGGCCAGAGTCAATGCTGTCATATTTGCCCCATGGTCGATATACCTCACGGTTTAATTTTACCTCTGGCCTGTGATCGGCTTTTAACTGGTTGACGATTAGTTTTACGTCTTGGGTGTGGTCTTTGTGGGCGACTAATAATGAATCCTTGGTGTCGATGATGACTAAATCCTCAACGCCGACTGTGGTCACTAGCCTGTCTTGGCTGCGGACTAAGGTGTTTTTTGTGTTGACCGATTTTACATCGCCGTCGAAGCTATTGCCTTGCTCATCGCGCTTAGACACTTCCCACAAAGCTGTAAAACTACCGACATCATTCCAACCGGCATCTAGCGGCACAACCATCACCTCATTGTTGTCACTGGCGCAGGCGGGCTCCATGACTGCATAATCAACCGATTCGGCTGGGCAGGCCAAGAATGCAGGTTCATCAAGACGGATAAAGTCTAAATCAGACGTGAGGGTGTTAACAGCCTTTTGGCAAGCATTATAAATAGCCGGGCGATATTGTTTTAAAACCTGTAGATAACGGCTGGCTTTATACATAAACATGCCGCTATTCCAATAGTATTCACCACTGTGCAAATAAGATTCTGCTGTGGCTAAATCTGGCTTTTCGACAAAATTATCCACTTTAAAAGCATTATCTACTGCATTGCCGCGTTTTACATAACCATAACCGGTTTCGGCGTGAGTTGGCACAATGCCAAAGGTCACCAATTTGTCATCCTCAGCGTATTTTTCGGCTATGTTTATCGCCGCATGAAAGGCGGCCTCATTCTCAATCACGTGATCGGCCGCTAGCACCAATAGTACAGCATCGGGGTTGTTTTTTTGAGCATAGAAT
>JABSRZ010000039.1 GCA_013214705.1 Hyphomicrobiales bacterium | reverse complement strand
TTTTTGTTTAAAATTTAAATTTTAAAATTATTTTTTTTTTTTTTTTTTTTTTAATTTGTAGAAGATTGGGACCTTTTAAGAGAAATGGGATTTTACAAAGGCAAATAGTGACTTTTTGAAGTAAAAAGGAAACCTTCCAAAAAAATAGTTTTTTTGGAAGAGACTATCGACATTTTCAAATAATCGGAGTTTTCAAAGAAAACAGGACTGTTCCAAAACAAAATGGAATATCATTTATTTATGGGACTTCAAAAGAACGAAAATGGGAATTTTGCAGGGGGCAATTTACTTTTTTAAGACAAATTAGTAATTTTTGAAAGACAGACTTTGACGAATATTCAAATTTAAAAATAATAATTCGACATTTTAGAGAGAATTGAGACATTTTAATGTATGAAATAGACCAAACTTAGTAAAATCTTTCATTTTATCAAATACAGGAGTCGAGTAAAAAAACTCATAAAGTTGTCCCGGAAGTTTTCTGTGAAAATTAGAATAAATTTCTAGACTCTTCCTAAACTTTCAGTGTTCCACTGAATAGTACACTCATTTTTTTTACAAGAACGCTTAATTTTCGAAGTATCATCTGTTCTTAACACTTTTTGGTCATCGAAGATCCGTGTTCTTAAAAATGTTCTTAATTTTGTTCTTCGATTTCTGAATACTATCTTCTTATGTTCTTAATTTTCTTAATCCAAAAGGTCCCGGGTTCGAATCCCGGCTGGGATGACTCTTTTTTAATCTTATTAAAATATTTTTCTTTCGTATTTTACAATCTTTTCCTTTTCACACATACAAATTCAAAAAAAATAAACTTCAAATGTTTTTTTACCATAAAACAAAAACTTTTTCAGATTCACGATTATATGATGTTCTTAACCAATAACAACATTATGTAAAATATATGATAATGTTCTTAAATACTAAAATGTTCTTAAATTTTTTTGGACCTGATTTTGTGATCATAAAATGTTCTTAGAAATTCGGAAAAATCGATCATTGGCGGTTCTTGTAGAGATGTACTTGTTGGGCAAAATGAGTGTATATACCCTGATTAACAATGAATGCTTCAGCATAATATCAGTCAAATTGTTCATTTCCGCAAAATATTAGATATATTCCACAATAATGTGTATAAATATAGGTTACTTCCAGCAAAAAAGGGTGGATAGTTAAATTATTTTTTCATAGAATTTTTGGAGGACTCTTTGCTCTCGAGAATTAGGAATATAATCTCTCCTTAATTGCCGTCGATGTAAAGTGCAGATTTAGTAATTTAATCGATCCTGAAGTGAAAATAAATAAATTTCAGAACAGGGAGAATAAAGTCGGTATATATTAATTGTTGTTCTCTCCCGTGGTCCTAGAGCGGGGGATGTAGGTCAGGACGGGGAAACTAGGCGGTATCCTGTCCATAGTCTGGTTGGTTTTTCATCATTCTAAAATATTTGCTGTTGATTTTTATGGTTATGGAATAGCCTCAATATTCTTATTTACAATAATAAAAGAGTGGATCAAATTTCAATTTTAAATTAAATTCAGCAAATCATGAGTTGGTGGGTATATTAAGTTTGCCTCACTACTCTAATGTTTCTTAATGGTTTTAATTTTTTTTTGGCCTTACATAGTAGAAAATTATCCCTCTGAGCTATGATCGGTATTTTTACCACAAATTTTTCCCTGTAAGGAAATAAGAGACCGTTCACAATTGAAGTCAACTATTTTTCCCATTTTAATCCCCTCCCCGTCAACATGAGTCAATTTTTCCGATCCATTCCCTAAGGCGATGGCAAGTTTCCTTACACCCCCCCCC
>JABSRZ010000038.1 GCA_013214705.1 Hyphomicrobiales bacterium | reverse complement strand
TATTATGTCCCAATTGTTAAGATATAACACTGAACCCTTTTGTCACAGTTGTTGTTATATGGTCTCAAACCACCTATATAAATAGAGCTTTAGAAGACCATAGAAATCCTAACAAGGTTGAAGTTAAAATATATATACTGTCAGTGAGTCTAGATCAGTAAATTACTTAATGACTTAACTTTATTATTTACTGAAAGAAGTCTTAAGAACTATAGAAAAAACCCTGCTAGTGCGGTTCTTTCTTATAAGAGGTCAAGGATGTCACATTGGGATAAAGTAATCACTCTATAATTTTCATCCTATTCTATGTTACAGCCACCTGTGTAGAAGAAGATAGTGATAAACAAACTGTAGATACAATGAGAGTCTAAATAAATTATTGTTCTATTATTCAAAGAACTAGTGTTATAAAAAATATATAGTACATTTAATATTTATTACAATATTTGAGTGTAAATCTTATAGTAAATTTGTTTTCTTAATCTCACTAATTACCTAAGGTTTGAATTTGGTGGATACATGTATAGAACCCTAGTTCTCTTAAGGTTACATAACTCACAAAATTTTACTTATTATTTTTGTTAGTTAAATAATTTTCTATGTCTTAGAAAATTTGAAAAATATATATCTTCCGAAAGTTCTATCTATAGTTTTATCTAAAATTAGGGTAAGTGTGAAATCTTTTTTTCATATATTGTATTATTTTTGAGAGAAAAGTTAATATCTGTGAATTCTTTGTTATCTACGTAAACATAACTAGTTAACTTTGGTAGAGAATTAAGCACTTAATCTCTAACTGGGATTATCATAATAGTAGATGCCACTATTAGTTCCTCACTTTATAGATAAACCCTGTTACATAGCTAACTAATGGGTGTAGAGATAGATCACGATATGTGTACTAGTATATCTTGTTATAGGGCTCAGCTATTAATTACGTAAGGTAACTATTTTTTCCGTTTTATAAGCTTGGAGGATGTTTTAAATAATTTCTAGTTGTGAATAGTAGGAGTGAGAGTACCATATATTATATATACTGTGGTTAGTTGATACGTACACTCATACATCACTCATGGCAGCACAAGATAGATACATATATATAGTACGCTAGCTTTTAACTATTTACAATTAAATAAAAACATAGTGATTTTTTTAGTTCATAATTTGGAGAAAAAGAGACCCTGTGTAGTTATTATCTCTAAAACACTAGGAATTATTTTATTTAGTAAGAATAAGAAATGTTGAATATTTTAATTTTTAGGTTTTGAAGAACTTTGTAGGCTATGTTCGTTTTTTAATATGTCTCTAAAACCCTGTATTTATATTTTTAACATAATATAAATTAAGGTGTATAATTATATTTTGTTACATAACGATCAAAATAACCTAACCCCCCAAAATTCAAAATATTTAGGAGAGACAAAAGTGATTTTAAGTATTTAATTACTCACCTGAAAAAATGATACAAAATAGTGGTATATCTTATTTCGATAGATGATATTGCATAATAGTGTAACCAAAACTATAAGTTGACCGTTATAAAAGCACTGATTTCTCTAAAATATCAAAATAACCTATACCAGTTACTGTATATTAATTTAGCTAAAGTTAAAATATTAATTAAGGTAAAAAAAAGGGGTAGATTCTAATCAAAACAAGGTTATGGGTTTCATAACTATATAAGTTAGCTTGTTTTGGTTCATATTTTGTAATAAAACAAAAATTGAGAATTTGTAAGGTAAGTTATTTTAATTACGATGTAACAATATGTCAAACTTTAATAAAATTTAATACTTTGTATATTATAAATTTGAACTACTCCGGTCCGGTATATCACCATAATATTCTGTTTACTATGTA
>JABSRZ010000037.1 GCA_013214705.1 Hyphomicrobiales bacterium | reverse complement strand
CTATATCCACCGAATTGCCAAAAAATAAACCACTATGCAAATTGGTATAGATAGTCTGTCAATTTGGGCAATTTATCATATGTATAAATTTAGCTATCTTACTTTCAGCAAATAACCAACCGCTATTTTGAATGTTAAAACCTCTTTTAACATTCAGATAGCCTTGTCGAAAGCAGAATAAATGCAAGCTATAACCTATCAAGAATATGGCAATACCGAGGTTTTAACTTTAAGCCAAATGGCGCGGCCCACGCCCAAAGAAAATGAAATTTTGGTGAAAATATTCGCCAGCACAGTTACCCCCGCAGACATAGCATTTTTAAAAGGCAACCCCTACATCGCGCGTCTGTTTACTGGCCTTTTTAAGCCTAAAAACAAGGTATTGGGCACTGAACTTAGTGGAGAAATTGTAGCCGTTGGTAAAAATGTAACTAAATATAAGGTTGGAGACACCATATTTGCATCGCCAGCGGATGGCAGCGGTGCGCATGCTGAATATATTTGCCTGCCAGAGGATGGCGCACAGGCGCGTATGGCAGAGGATTGGACCTATGAGCAAGCGGCGGCCATTTGCTATGGCACCCTCACCGCTTTGCCATTTTTGCGTGATGCTGGGAAAATAAAACCAGGTGATAAAGTGCTTATCATTGGCGCATCAGGTTCTATTGGCACAATAGCGGTTCAGCTTGCCAAAGAGCTTGGAGCCAATGTTACTGGGGTGTGCAGCGGCAACAATGTTGAGCTGGTAGAAGCGCTTGGGGCAGATGAAGTGATTGATTACGGCCAACAGGATTTTACTCAAAATAATATTAAATATGACGTTATATTTGACACCATTGGTAAAAGCAATTTCCACAAATGTCGCAAAATATTGACCGATAAAGGTCGTTACCTCACCACCACTATAGATTTTTCAAACATCCCCTACATGTTATTTGGAAATATGTGGGGCGGTAAACAAGCGATTTTTGCTGCCACTGGACTGCGCAAGGCCGCCGAACAAATTATTGACTTAGCTTTCATCAAAAAATTAATCTTAGGCGGAAAGCTAAAAATCATTATCGACCGTGCTTACTCGTTTGAACAAATTGCAGATGCGTATGCATATGTAGATAAAGGCCACAAAGTCGGCAATGTAGTTGTGACATTCAACACTTAATTTTTAACCAAACTAAAAGGAGCATGATATGCATTCTATTCAAACATTTGCCCGTGGCACGGGCTTCCTCTACTTACTTCTCGTCCCCCTCGGGCTTTTTGGCATTGAATATGTCGCTAATCTAGAAGTTTCTGGTGACATCACAGCTACTATTGCCAACATATTGGCAAATGAAACAACTATCCGTTGGGCAATGTTCTCCGCAATTCTTATTCAGCTCATTCATTTTGCATTGGTCCTTTGCCTGTACAAATTATTACGACCTGTGAGTGAAGCCTACGCCAAAATAATGGTACTTTTGGTTATGGTTGGCGTGCCTATAGCCCTGCTAAATGAAGCCAGTTTTGGCGCGTTATTAATGCAGGTTGGAGATGTAGACCCGTCGGCAAAACTGATTTCATTATTATTCGATTTCCATAAATATGGAATTGTTATCGTGCAGATTTTCTGGGGTTTGTGGTTGTTTCCATTCGGGTATTTGGTATACAAATCTGATTTTCTACCCAAATTTATTGGCGTTTTTCTAATGATTGGGTGTTTTGGATATTTAATCGATAGTCTTGTTTATATTATTGATCCGAATTTTCCTATCAAGCTTGCCATATACTTATTCTGGGGCGAATTGATAATTACATTATGGTTGCTCATAAAGGGTGTAAATGTCGAAAAATGGAACCAAAAAAACGGTAACTAACTAAAATGTACGGATGCCAAATATTGGTGTCCATAC
>JABSRZ010000036.1 GCA_013214705.1 Hyphomicrobiales bacterium | reverse complement strand
ACCCACCATGCAGTGTTGGAAACACAGCTGTAAAGTAGTAGTAGTAGAGTCTATGTAGAATGTAATTCTTGTGTACTTGTTAGAGTACTTTATTTATGACTTCTGATTATGAAATTGTAACATATATATCAAGTAGAGATTCCACAGCAGCAGTGTAAGAATACATCGCGAAGAAGCAAATTTCAAATATAACTACAACTTTTATATAAAAAAAAGCTAAGGCTCGGTCATTTCTGTAATAATATTTTTCAAAAATGTGTTAAATTTTTTCTCGAAATTAATTATCTCCACGAATTTTTGAGGTACCTGCATTTCTTTTACACCAAACGATGGAAAAATGAGGCACCTTTAACGTTTATTGAGATACAATTATTTGTGTAAAATTTTGGCGATATTTCGTTAATTTTTGCGACCTGTGGGCCCAATATGTGAAAACACAAAAAATTTAAAAAACGCGTTTAAAAAAAACGGTTAAAAATCGAAATTAAAATTCAGAATTTCAAAAAAACAAAAAATGCAAGTTTATATCGGTTGAATTGGCGTTCTTTATCCCATTTTTTTCCGATATTCCGAAAAATATTCTGGCCTGTAGGTCCCGAAGAAAAAAATGCTCAAAAATCGAAAAAATTAATTTTTCCCGAGAAACTGTCCTTAAAATTGGATTTAAAAAAACTTAAAAAAGGCTGTCCTAGGGTTTCATCTTAAGTTATTTGTGTCAAATTTTTGCGATATTTCATTAATTTTTGCGACCTGTAGGCTCAAAAAGCGAAACTCAAAAATAAAAAAACGTGTTTTTTCAGAAAAAAAACGGTTAAAAAACGCAATTTAAATTCAGAATTTAAAAAACAAAAAATGCGAGTTTATAGCGGCTGAGTTGGTGTTCTTTATCCCAAATTTTGTCTATCTTCCGAAAAATATTCTGGCCTGTAGGTCCCGGACAAAAAAAAATCAAAAATCGAAAAAATTCATTTTTTCCAAAAAAATGTCCTTAAAATTGGATTAAACTTACCGAAACTACTTGCTGAACTTTGTGATTAAAATAACCTATATTGGCCTCTATACGAATCCTCACTCTATATATTATGGCTCTCATGACTCGATAAATTATATCAGGACTTACATTTACATCTATTAAATACCTCATTAGTCTCCCAAATAACTTATTTACTCGGTATGTGAACTATTGCTTTTTTAAAGTCGTCTCTGAGATTAAATGTTTCGGTTATCCCAGCTTCCCGGCATGTTTAAGTTGCACATTTTCACAAACACCATTATTTGAAGAATAAAGCCTTACTTTACGAACCTTTTCAATAATTTACAATCGCTGACTAATAATTCAATACGAAATAATACTATATTAACAGTTAACAATTAAAAGTAATGTCTATAGTCTTTATTATGTGTACGAAAATGATTGTACGGTGTGTAACTAACATAATGAAGTTACGTATAAGGGCGTGTGGGGGTCATTTTAAGCATAGAGTTCAGCAAGTAGTTTCGGTAAGTTAGACTAAAATTATGTACGTTCTGTTGTAGCTACAGGGACCCGCCATCTTTAAGCTTTCTATAGATAGTTTGTTTTTGAAAATTGAATAAAAATTGGTGAAGTTATTAAAGTTTTTATAGTGACAAAGCTAAAAACACCCGGTATATTACAATTTCATAAGGAGTTGTGTTACGTTACATCTGCCATAATTTCACAAGTCATAAATAAAGTACTCTCTAACCACTACAAGTACACAAGAAGTACATTCTACATAGACCAATAATTAAAATATTATAAAGTGGGGGACATTTTGGCAGTAGGATAGGCCAGAATGGTGAAAGTGCATCAGGATGGGCCTGGATTGTGGGCAGCAATGTAATGTTAGCACGTGAGCCTACATCAGGATGAGTCTGCGTTGTGCGCATCGATGTATTTTAGCAGGAGAGGGGCTG
>JABSRZ010000035.1 GCA_013214705.1 Hyphomicrobiales bacterium | reverse complement strand
ACGACTATCGGGGACTGTGTTTTTATTACGATTGGCAGATTCAATTTGGGTACAAAGAGGGTGAACGGATAATTGAAACCAAGAGTCCCTTTAGGAATTTCTTGTTACGTCAGGACATGGGGGACCCGTTTTGGCCAACGGCTAGTCGGTGATTTGTTGGAGAAGAAAGGAAGGAACACGTGACGAACCGTGCATGGGTCAAATTACTGGAAGGTGCCTTCCCCTTATCGCTGCCTTTCAAAAGAAGATAGACCGGTACGATTGAAAATTTTCCCGTGATAATGGTCGCTTTGGGACAACAGGAACCCCCGACGAAATGTTGATGGCCCCGCCACTGATTCGGCAATTCATCAGACAGATTAGCATGGGAACGAAGCTCAAAAGAAACCAGGGACCCGTGTTAAGAGCGGATCACCGAGACTAGTGTACCAGGCAAGGTAGAAATTTTAAGTCACTGGGATAAACGCGAACGCTCCGGTTGCCTGAGGCGACGCATACATTTACATGTCTGCCGTATCAAGAACAGCAAGCAGCGGAACAATCCAATTCGATTAATCGCGAATTTTGGTTGTTATTTGGCCCGGAGATCTGTTGGTTCACGGGTCGGGATGGTCGAGGGAAACGAACCGGATGGTTCTAACCCCACAATGATACCCACGTCGTTTGGGAGATTCAGAAGTGGTTAAACATTTGCAAGATGATCTCCGCGTTTCTAGGTGGATCGCTGAAAAACAGAGGCCTGGGCTTCAAAGTTGGTTTAAGACAAGACTAATATACATGGCAAGAAAACAGAGCTTGCAAAAGGTACAAAATCGGAACCGGCGCAAACTCAAACAACAGGGTTCGTTTGGTGACCCCAAACGATACAACAAGAGCTAAGCGGCACCAGTAGCCGCACTACCCCAGTATTTATTTGCAAACCACGAAATAGTTGACCCTCAACCAACCTTGTCAAACACATATTTATACCTGCAAACTTAAACCAAGTCAAACGTAGTTAGTATGTGCATAATTTTACCAATTTGATGTCCTATATTTTCCCCCCTTTTGAGACACCATCTGCGAGAGAGTTCCTTTGTATGTAATATTGTATCTCATGTTTGGAATATTGATAAATAAATTTTGAACCTGCAAAAAAAAGAGTGACGGATTATAAATGGGCAACGGCACGACTGTAGCAATTGGTCACTTGAGCAAAAAAATTTCGTCCCTCGTTCCAAACCTTCATCGGTCTAGTCAATTAGAGCCGGGGAAGAATATTGTTACATGTATTGAAGAAGAACAACCCGGCCGTCAACACGGCTCAACCGGGAGAGTCCGAACAAATGGGTGACCACCATTCAGCGGCCGAGAAACTAAACCAAGGGTATTAATTCAAAACGACGAAGTGGTGAAAACGATCCCTCCCTTAAACTCAAAGATGTCTGAAGACCGTGGCACTACAATGGTCCATATAAGCAACTAGATTTAAGTCGAGCGGTCTCCTACAACGAAACCGCCCTACTCAGGGTTCAGTCGAACGGTAAAATTCGTTCCCCGTGGAGCTAACGATTGGAAGAATAGCTTAGGTCGGTCAGCGAGCTTACCCTCCCCCCACCGGGGAGATTGCTACTAGCTCATTAGTTATGTCGGATACAAGTAGCATTATGACCTAGAGTTCTGTGGTCGAGCGACCGCGAATGAGGGGGAAACCAAGGAACCACTAAAATGAACGATTCGGCACTCCGGGATTGGAGGAACCAATCCAACCAGGGGTGCAAAGAGTGGGTTGTTCGAGAAATTATGAGCCTTGCTTAAGAAATATTAAACGAGTATTAAAAGGAAGTCCAGCGAGATTTATGTTCGAGTTACTTTTAAGATGTGTTAACACTCTCATTGAATTAGGTTCTCAATATGAAGCTAACATTTTCTTCAAGTTCTTCAGGATGTTTGTAAAGAAACAAGGAAATAAAGATATGAAAATACAGATGGATAATGTAAAAGTATGAATGGTAATTAATTCAAG
>JABSRZ010000034.1 GCA_013214705.1 Hyphomicrobiales bacterium | reverse complement strand
TCCATCGGTTATGTTTGGTAATGTTAGATCCCATGGGAGTGTCTCTATTATTTTTAGCGTTAATTTTTGTAGTACTTTTTCTGAGATAAATTGTGGTGATAGTGTATCAGTATGTTGTAATTTGTATATTATATCTTCTATATTTGATCGTATTTCGACTATTTCTTGTAGTCCTACCGTTGTCAGTTTTTTTAAGTTGTGGTCAATTTCAATTACTTGTATGTATTCTGTTCCTTTATTTTCTTTTCTCTGAATATTTACTATAGAGTGTAGGATGTCCTTAATCATTTTGAGTATCTGTTTTGTGTAATTTTCTATTTGTTTTACATATGTATTTTCTAGGTATATTATGGCAAATGGTGATGTTTTGGAGATTTCGAATATATATTCTTTATTTTCTAAGTATATTGTTCCTTTGTTCATTACTATTTTCTTCTTAAATTGTTCTATAGTTTTTTCTATTTCCGTTGTTATTTTTTGTTTAGTATTGTTTATATCTCTTATATATTTCATGTATGTTTCCTTGACGTATTTTTTTACTCCTTTTATCACTCTACTTGTATGTAGTTCTATGTAGGTTCTTAGTAATATCGGGTTTCTTTCTAATATTTGTTGTTCTAGTGGTTTATCTTCTCCACCTGTGAGTTTGTCTAACCCGTGTAGTATATACTTAATTGTGTCTTCATATGAGGGTAGGTTTATTATTTTATCTACCGTTATATTTTCTCCTAACATTTGTATCTCTTCATTTGTTACTTTTACCTCTTCTTGAAATTTTCTTCCGAAATTTCCGCTTATTTGACCTAACATTTTGTTCCAGAATTTTATACTTTTTATTCTTCCTGTTTTTAGTGTAAGTTTTCCTTGTTCTAGTATGCTTTTAAAACTGTTTAGGATTCTATCCATTTTTAATAGTGAGTTGTGTATTTTTTGATTATTTGTTGGTATAAATATTATATATTCCCCTTGTTTGATTTTAATATTTCCTATTTTTCTTATAACTATTCCATATTTTCCTAATCTGTTGGTTATTATTTCTTTAGAGTTTCCATGTATCGTTTTTCGGTGTATTTCTATGTGAGCCTCATTTATTATTGTTAATAGTCCCCAGATTATTATATATTTAAACATCATCTTCTGTAATATAACATATAGTGTTTTTAGATTAATTCTATGTAGTCTTTTGACATATATTCATATAGACCTTCCTCTCTTTCTATAGTCAATTTTGTTTCGTGTTCGTATGTCTTATCTCTTTCTCTTAGGTAATATCCTAGATCTGGGTAAGCTATTTGAGTTTTAGGATTTGTAAATATTTCTGGGTTTCTCAAGTTGTATCTTAGTAATTTTGGATTTTCTTTTGTTAGACCGAATTCTTTCCATTTGTTTCTAATTCGTTGTTCCTTTTTTCTATCTAAGTAATCTCCTAGAGCTTTGCTACTTGGTATAAAGTATACGTCTGAATCCATTTCCGTTTCTCTCATAAAATTGTATTTTTTCAAATATTCTGAGCTTAAGTCTATTATTTGTTCTTCGTCGTTTCCGATAAATGCTAGTACTCTTATCGCGTATTTCTTTGGGTCTCTGTATTTTGGCTGATTGTATAGTCTTAGTTTTCTGATATTTTTGTAATGTATGTATTTCATTGATCCGTTAATTATGCTTTCTGGTACTTTTTCTCTTTTTATTTTATGGTTATTAATTATCCTTGTCCACAGTTTCTCCTTGATTGCTTCTGTTCTTTCTTTTTTTATCTCTTCATGTATTTTATTCATCTTTCTTAACTCCTCATACATTTTATTCATCTTTTAATTATTTTCTGTAATGTATATTTGCTATTAGTTTTTTGTTGTATTTTGGGTTTGGATATACTTTTGTTATGATTTTGAAGTGACCTTTGGTACCATATACCTGTTCTTTACATGTATCATATACATGGTATTATTTTTCAGCTATACTTGATCATGGAGGAAAACATTAATATTTTATAGAGTTCAGTTTTACGGTATTATTCCCTTATTTCTATATATTTTATTTATATTCTTATTTATTGCGCTATTCTTTTTTATATTTATA
>JABSRZ010000033.1 GCA_013214705.1 Hyphomicrobiales bacterium | reverse complement strand
TAGATGATACTTTGATAAAATATATATTATTTATGGATACAGTTATACGTCTTGCTAAGTGACTAAACCTGAAATAACCAAAAAAATACAGATCACCAATACTCACCTAGTAACTAGAGTTGAGGTTAAAAAACGTATTATAATTCACCTATTAATGTTCTCCTAGCATATTTACCATATTAATAGTAGAATTATAGTATATTTTTTAACCTCAACTCTATTTGCTATTAGAGTTTCGTCGGCCCGGTTTTTTTGATTATTTTACTCCTCACTCTTTAATGTTGATTTAAGCTGGACAGCATGTGATATATTTTATTAAAGTAACATGTATCATTTTGATATATGATACTCATATTTTTCTCTTAAATAAGTAACGGTTCACTTTAAAACTTTGTTCGAAGTTCTATATTTTTAATCTTATTTCTAGTTGGTAGTTAACTTTTGTTGGTCCCATTTTTAATTATTTTACATACTGTAATCTCAATATAGATATAATATAAGTTATTGTTCTAACTATGGCAATTTGGTAATAATATCCGTATTCCAAGAATAATATGGTGATATATAAAATATCGATATACAGTATTTTAGTTAATAAATAATACTCTAGTTATGTATAATATAATATATATTTATAAATTCGTATATACATAATTTAATTTATACATTATGAAAATTAAGTAATTTAAGGAGATATATAAATTTAGCTACACTAATGAATAAATAACTAGTTAAAAATATATAGCAACTTTGTATAATAATTATTATTGTGATTTTAGAGTGTATTTGGGGTAAAATATCTGGAATATCTACTATGACTATTATTTATTGTCTGACGGTTTTAATCTAATTTAGTTGGTCTTATCATATTTTTTAGGAGAACAATAAATATATTTTCTTAGAATAAATAATTATTTTCATTTTTAATTAATAATATTAATAATAATATAAATTACTTCCTTATTTTATTTTCATGTTAAGTGAGTAAGCAATAAGTTTAGAATTTGATAAATTAGTGTGGTAAGGATTGTCATTTTACTAGATGTATCTCCTTATATTGGGTGTGACCACTGTGACTGTTCATTTTTACAAATAATTGTATAAATTACATAAAACTAATGAGAGTAAATACTTCAAAATCAAATCACAATAAAAACATTATTTAGGTATCTTTAGTTAATAGAGAGAATATTAACCTTATTCTAGGTCCTAACTCCCATGGTCTTCGGTCTCTGGAGTTAGAAGGTAGAATAAGGTCAATATTCTCTCTATCAACCTTAGACGCCCAAATAATATTATGCTATTTATGAACCTGAAAAAACATTAGTCTCCATACTTTTTTGAGATAAAAATAGGTATAATTATCTCCTAAGGTGAGAAATGATAAAAATAATGTTTGAGAGTCAACCTTAGGTTTTGGGTACATAATTGATTAACATATATTAACTAGAAATTCCTAATAAAATTAATACACTAGATATGGAGATCATTTATCTCCCAACTACTGGTAATAGAAATAACGTTTAAAAAGTTCTCTCATCTAGAGCTCGAATAAAAAATGATTAATATATATTAGGTAAATATTTTCAATAAAACAACTAGGTTAATATAGGTTAGATCTAGTAATAGATATAGAATATAATTACTGGGGTAAATATTAAGAGATAAGTATAGTTTGACATGTTTTAAATTGATTTTTACAGCATTAAATTTGGTAGTAATATAGTTAAATATTGCTTTTATGTTTCTATCAAATTCTACCTTCTTAGAGAGCATAGAAATCGTAAATGTTAATTAATTATCAGAAGTTATATTATTACTTATGTAAGTAATCGTATATATATTAATAACAATTACTATTATAAAATTTATATAAATTAACAGACTAAGTGAGAGAAACTCAAGAGAATGATCCCGAGAAAGTAACGCGCGAAATATTGAAAAAATTCGGGCCGACGATAGTTATCCCCCTTGTACTATCAACAGTGAAAACAGAGCATAATTTTTCTATTAGTTAATAGTAAAATATTTAGTATTTTAATGATATATCTTTTGATAATTAATTATGGTTTAAAGGGATTTAGTTTAGTAAGTGATATCTACCAGTATTTTTAAAAATAGCAAATATAAATA
>JABSRZ010000032.1 GCA_013214705.1 Hyphomicrobiales bacterium | reverse complement strand
CCGCTAGTCAATTAATGACTAATCCCTTGGGGGTTTTGTGATTTTAGTTTTATCGTTAGATGTGAAGGGGATCGTCCTGGGAGAGTCTGGAGATTTACTGGCGATGATGGTGGTGGCCCTGCTGGAGTTACTGGAGTCTATACTGATTTTTTTTTATATTACTTTCTTTGGTTAGCTAAGTGGTACACATGGTATTCCTTGAGGCATATATTCTAACCAACAAGGGAGAGCCAGTACTACCAAAATGCGATAATGATGACAGAGTTAGATAACCTACGATTATACTGATTTTCGAGATCTACCTCTGGACGGTCGCCATAGCGTGGAGATGAACCGATGATGGTGGTGGTGAACTTTTAGGTGCCTCATAACTGCGTACCTGTGTGCTTTCTCGGCCTAATCGAGTTTGCCTAAACATCGTGTGGTGTTAAAAGAGGTCACTATCAAAAAAAATGGCAATGGCGGGGTTTCTCCATAAAAAAAGTTCGATAGGTATGAATTAAAAGGATCTCCCTAGTGTGAACAATCAACGCCCCTCTGAAGGTTGGAAAGAGTGTTAGCGTGAATGACATGTTTACTGGGGAATGGATGATAAAGGATGTGCTCTAATCATTAATAATGAGGCTAGTCCTTCTAGGTTTTTAGTCCACACAGCGACGAATGTTTTCCTCTGGACGATCTTAAAACGGATGATGGGAGCTCACAAAAGGCTGAGGTAGTCAAGGATAACTCTGGTGGTCATTTGAGGGTGGGGTTGAGGTTGTTTATGATGAATTGGTCCCTACAAGAGGTACCTGATCAATCAGTTAGCATGGTTCAATGGAACCACGCCACGATACCATCTAGTAAGTCAGTCCGGCACGGCACGCGAGAAAATCTTTACAGTATTATTGCAATTGGGAGCAGATAATCATCTCGAGGTGTACCAATCAGCAGGTACAAGCATAAAGAAAGCTCAACATGCCGCTGCAGGCTTAGCATTGGAGAGGACAAACTTGAAGCGCCCTCCACCTAAGGTCAGAGGGACTTCGGTTGAGTCAATTACACTAGCAGAATCACCTCGTCTATTGTCATATGCTAAATTAGGATTCGATCACAAGGGGGCTTGTGGTCAGCATGTTGACTGTGGCATGCATCCTCCATGCCCTCCTCCGTCCGATGTTTGGTTGAAGGTTGAATCAGCAGCTGAACCAAAGCCCGGACAGGTTGTTGACAAGCCATTGGTTGGTGTTCAGACTACCGCTACTATAGCGAAGGCAGTACTGCAAAGTAGTGCATCACCAATGGCTAAGGATGTAAGTGCAGGTTTGGCCACTGACAAGCTACCAGTGGTTGGGTCTATACCAGGGGCTAACAACCATATAGAACTGCCAGTAATTCATCAAGCTGGACCCGTTGATCAGGGCTTTGATCCCGTGAGGTCTACCTGCCAACTTCTATAGAGACCCCACTACTAGTGATGTCAATATCGTATCAAATATCGAACACTATCGATACTGATTTTGAACATTTCGATATTATCGAAAACCTATCGATAGTGATTTTACTATCGATTGACATCACTACCCACTACCCCTCGTTCCGTTGATCCAGCCCAACCAAACCACCCCAGGCAGTTTCGCAAGAGGGGCAACTTGAATTCCGCCCCTCTCCCCACCTTCTATCACCAACTTCCCAGCATGGGGGACAATCCCTTTCGGCTACCGGAAAAACCGCTTGCCAGAAGGAGGTGGTTGCCAGCTAAACTAGTCCCTTCAGGACACTCTCCCCCGTGGCATTACAGGAGCCATATTGGCCCCTTTGGCCTCTATTGATTACCATTAAGTTTATATTTTTTCCCCCTTTTTTCCCCCCTCCTCTAGTTGTAACATTTGCGTGGTAACACTGGACACGCCAGTCGACTAGAACATTTAAAAAAAAAGAGTTTAGAACCTTTTTATGACCAATCCCAGAACCCTGTAGTCGCAGAGGAACCAGGCCAGACATTGGCGTATCATTAGGCATGCAAGTGCCAATTGGTCTACCCACTTTGGGCTGGCCAGTGACGCTCCGCCAAGTAGCCGAGTATCGTCGCCGTTGACTCGGTAAGCTTTGTTGTAATTTATTTTCATACCCAGCCAGCGACGCTCCGCTAAGTCGTTGAGCTTAGTCGCCTCCAACAAAAAAGCTCATTACCGTAAACAGCCAGTGACGCTCCGCCAAGTAGCCGAGTATCGTCGCCGTTGACTCGGTAAGCTTTGTTGT
>JABSRZ010000031.1 GCA_013214705.1 Hyphomicrobiales bacterium | reverse complement strand
ACTCCGCACGCAATGCACCCTAAACCTCGGTTGGGATAGGAAAGTAGTGGAAACCATGGAAAACATGTAAAACCACCAAAACCTCAGTTTCCTCAAAGAAGGGTCTAAACCCAGGGCCAAAACCTCCAAAAACCTGGAAATCCAGGCCCGGCCCTCTGTTTCTACACAAGCGGGCGAGTGGGCGGAGCCCCCCCAGTACCTCTCCGAAAATCGGCTACACGAGGAGCAGGAATCTCCGGAACCCCAGGAATACCAGGGATCCTGAGGATTCCCTGGGTTTGGGTAGCAATCCACCACCGGGATAGTGGCCGGCATGATCGTACCCACCGCTATGGTGTGGGATGTACCCAGGGATACCACCAACCATGGGCGCCACCCAGGATCCTATGGGGGGTATGCCGACATCATACCGCCATGGGTACCCCATGCCTCGCTATCCCTGGGGGTATGTCACCAGGTATGGGGGGCCATGGGGGGTATGGACTGGGGTATGGGGGGTCTGGAGATCGTACCCAGGGCTACGTTCTGTCCTGGACCAGGGAAACTGACCCAGGAAACGGCCTAGAAAAGTGGCCCAGCGGAAAAGTGCCAAAAACCGGACTTAAAAAAGTGTCCCGACTGGGGGAATTATTAAATACCGTCCCAAATGTACACCCCGGCCCGGGCCGGCCCAGGGGGCCTGGGGCCCAGGCTCCCAGGCCAGGGGCCTGGGTCCAGGATCCTGGTCCAGGACCAGCATCCTGGGGCCAGTACCGGGGTCAGGCCCTGGGTGGGGGGGTCTCACCCAGGGGAGGATGGTCGCACTCTCCAGGGGGCCGGGGGTAGGGGGGTCATACCCCAGTCCCGGAGGGTCGTATGGTCACCCAGGGTGCGGGTCAAGTCCACGCCTCACGTCCCCACCAATCCACTGAACGCGTGAGCCACGATGACAGCTGGGCTGCCCTCATTCAGCATCCAGAGCGTAGCGACTCGGGGTCCGGCCCTGTGCCGGTGTGCGGTACACGCGGAGCGTAATGCGTATCCGTGGGACGCTAAGGGACTGGGGGCCAGTCCCGACAGTGTCGACGGCAAGTGCCTTGGGTGGAGGCTGACGGCAGGACCCGGGCCAGGAGGGGTGGGAGTGGGGGGTGGGGGGCTCGGGGTGGCGTCTGGCGTCGGCGCGGGCGGTCGGCTTGCGCGGCGCGGGCGCTGATTGCGACGTAGGGTCGGGACAGTGGGCGGAGCCCCCCCAGTACCTCACAGCGATGAGCTGTGGGGGCTGGGGTGACTCGAGGGAGGGTTGGGCCAACCTTGCCGCAGCCTAAGCGGCATCAAAGGCCCTTCCCGAGCGGAGAGGACCCACAGTGACGCCCATACCGTAGCCAAGCAGCGCTTGCACCGTCCGAGGTTTGCCCGGGTGGTTCCGAGGT
This sequence comes from Hyphomicrobiales bacterium, assembly GCA_013214705.1. Classification (GTDB taxonomy): domain Bacteria; phylum Pseudomonadota; class Alphaproteobacteria; order Rhizobiales; family OSC116; genus OCS116. The sequence goes on along the minus strand of JABSRZ010000031.1, from coordinate 941 downwards.
GAGCGCAGCGACACCAAGCACATCGAGGGGACTCGATGATGCGTTGGAGCAACTTCAAGTTGCGACACCGATGTTCATTCCCGAGACATGCAATGCCGAGGGGGCGACCGGTGTACTTGGTGCCGGTCGGCAGGTATTCGTGTGGGGAGTCGCCAGTCCCGTACGCTCGCTCTCTCCGGAGGCATGTGCCGAGGCCCGGGGCGTCGGGTCGGCACATCATATGGGTCCTGGGCAGTCCGGGCCACTGGCGTGTGCTGAGGATCGGGAATCCGGGGTATCCTGGGACCCTCGGAAATCCTCGATTTCCGGGGGATCCTGGAATCCCTGGATTTCCCGGAATCCGGCCCCCGGGGCCCGGGGTGTGTCCCGGGCGCCCGGGGCGCACGGGACTGTCCCCGGGGTGGTCCCGGGGAGCTGGGGGGGAGAGCTCCTGGGAGCTCCCCCAGCGGAGACGGTCCCAGGTACACCCGTAGACCCGGCTCTACCGTCAGCTACCCCCTGCGGGTGGGTCTTAGGCTTCGGTCCCGGGTCGTCGGGTAAGGCGTCAATGGCTGTAGACTCAACAGTCCCGGAGGAGTGTCACTCCCAACGTGCGATGCACTGATGATGTCGACCAACTCTAAACACTGGGCATGAAAGTTTGGTGAGGACATGATCATCTGTCGATACTCCGCACGCAATGCACCCTAAACCTCGGTTGGGATAGGAAAGTAGTGGAAACCATGGAAAACATGTAAAACCACCAAAACCTCAGTTTCCTCAAAGAAGGGTCTAAACCCAGGGCCAAAACCTCCAAAAACCTGGAAATCCAGGCCCGGCCCTCTGTTTCTACACAAGCGGGCGAGTGGGCGGAGCCCCCCCAGTACCTCTCCGAAAATCGGCTACACGAGGAGCAGGAATCTCCGGAACCCCAGGAATACCAGGGATCCTGAGGATTCCCT
>JABSRZ010000030.1 GCA_013214705.1 Hyphomicrobiales bacterium | reverse complement strand
CCCCCCCCCCCCCCCCTATGAGTTGCCGTCAATTCTGGACGGTCCCTAAAAAAAGTAAGTATTGCGGTAATTCCTACAATTTTTTAGCTCAAATCAAAGTATGAACTATCATTTTAGTCATAAATGTTTGAATATTTAAAATTGTTATGTTCAAGTGTTTCTTCTTCTATATTTTTAATAAGGCCACTTGTTTTTGATTCTCCTAATTTATATATATTTATACACTTATTAGTTAACTAATAATGTGCAATTGAGTTTAAAAATAAGAAATTAATATACTATAGGGTGGTGCGGGGTAAGTTGGTACGCCGGATAAGTTGGAACGCTTTTTTAATTTCATTTAAAAATAGTAATTTTATGAAAAAATGTAAACAATTTCAACACTAAATCATATTTCATGTATCTTAGAATATATGTGTCAAATTTGATATTTCATAAATTTTTGTGACCCGTAGCTGCAAAAGACTAAAATGTCGAAAACCCCCCCCCCCAATTTTTTTTGAAAAAAGCATAAAAAACGCAATTAAAAATCTAAATTTTAAGAAACAGAAATAAACACTTTGTAGGCTGTGGTTTGAGGTTACACGTGTCAAATTTTCATGATATTCTAACCATTTTTATGATCTGTAGGTATGGTCCAATTTTTTTAAACGCAAAAATCTATTTTTCGAGAAAATGTCCCTTCTTTTTTTTTAGATAGAGGGAAGGGACTTTCTAGAGATTCATTTCAAGTTATATGTGTAAAATGTTGGTGATATTTTGTTAATTTTTTTGACCTGTAGGTCCCAAAAACAAAACCGCCAAAACTAAAAAATGCATTTTTCCATGAAAAAACGGATAAAAACAATCTGCAAATTAAGATTTTCACGAAACAAAAATAAGTCCTCTCTAAATATTGGTTTGATGTTACATATGTCAAATTTTGGTAATATTCCAACAATTTTTGTGATCTGTAGATCTGCTAGAATAAAATGCTAAACCCCCAAAATCAAGTTTTTGAGAACAAATGCTCTAGAATTTTATTTTTTTAATCAAAAAAAGAAGTTATATGTTCAAATTTTGGTGATATCAGATCAGAAATATTCAATTTGTTCATTTATGTTTTTAAAATGCCAGAAATATTGGATAAATTGTAAAAAAAAATGCATGCGTTCCAACTTGCCCCGCAAGCGGGGTAAGTTGGCACGTTTGACATCATATTTTAAAGACTATGCCACCTGGCAGGTAATATATTTCATACCAAATTTTTTTATTGAATATATAGTCAAGATATGTATCGCATAAATAGCGATGTTTATTGTCGAATATTTTCATTCATCTGTTAGCCAGCTCGAAAAAACTCCAAAAACGTTCCAACTTACCCCGCACGACCCTACTGAGATGTTGTGAGTTTTCAAAGTTTATAATGAAATTGCTGAAAATGTAAAGTGAATTCTGCAATATTTTGAATACAGAAATGAGAGAATGGAGAAAAAGTAAGAACTATAAGAATTATATTAAATTCAATATGATTTGTTTACTGATCTTCATTTTGTCACATGGTGACAATTTAAATCCACAAGAACGTTATATTCATCATAATTGCATATTTACATAATGTTTTATCTTTCAGATAAATTAACTTAAAGACTTTATATAAACAAAACATTAGCAATAAACTTGCTTTCAAATTTATTTTGCATTGTATTTATCTACAAAAATACTATATTATATAACCTTAAGTTGTTGTTTTGGGGTTTGAGATTTTTAAAATATATTTGAGAATTTTCAAATTGTTCAGATATTGAAAACACTTTATTTCCCTGCCTATGGAGGCAAGGAGATAAAGTGGTATATTTCACTCTGTGCAATTCAAGACAGGGTAATAATGTAGAGAAAATAAAATATAAGACAGAACATTGTTACTTTGAGAAGATTAATGCATTTCAGGGTATCTACTGGTCAGAGAAAAGTCAGGGATTTGAAATTGGGTCAGGGAAAAGACAGGGAAAATGGAAAAAAGTCAGGGATGTATTTAAAAGAACTTGAAATTTCATGCGTTTTTAACGCAAGTCATTATATTTGACGAAAAAACATTCATATTGAAAGTTATGTAAAAAAAATCAGCGCTAACACGCACAAAAAATATTGCAACAATATTATCTCCTGTGTTTTTACAACTTTACCATTGTATTTTATATATTTCCCCATTAGCACATTTAAAATATACGGAATTAGTTGAAAAAAATCTTATAGGGCGATTTATAGCAAGAGCAGTTACAAAAAAGTCAGGGAAAATAAACGTGAAAAGTCAGGGAAGTCAGGAGAAAATCAGGGAAATTCGATCTGGCCTAGATACCCTGATTATTGTCCAATATTTGTATTTCATATAATGCAAAACAATGCAGGCTCACTAAAAATAATGGTTTATGCAGTATGCGTCATTAACATACCTAGTTATGCCTGAAAAATTAAAATTGTCCCGTCCAGAACAGTTTTCTAAATTTTCAGGTAGATATTGTATTTTTGATAAAATATTTGAAAATTCCTATATTTCTCAACACGTCCAATTATGCCGGATATTAAAATGACAAATGTTTTTATTTTGA
>JABSRZ010000003.1 GCA_013214705.1 Hyphomicrobiales bacterium | reverse complement strand
CCCTTGATAAAAGCTCTGGTGTTTTATGTCGTCTAGAAGTTTAGAAAACTCTTTGTCTTCAATGGCGGTTTCGCCCGCAGCCAATTGACAGTCAGCGATCATTTGTTTGCGTAAACCATCGGATTGGAATGCGGCTAATATTAAACCAGACGCAGTATTGTATAGCCCTAAACTCGCACCAACTCGAATGGAGAATTGCCAATTGCCAAATGCGGGCACAGAGGCATTGATAATCACCCGGCCATTCTCCCAAACAGCGAGTTGACAAGATTGTTCAGATTGCCGTGAAGCTTGCTTCATCAGCGGTTCAGCTATTTCCAATAAACGCCGACGCGGCGGGTGTAAGTTTGCTAATGAGAGCAATTTTAAACTTAAGGAATATCGATCACCGGTTGCATTGCCACATATATAATTTCTGTCTAATAGCGTGGTTAACATTCGATAAACTTCATTGGGAACCCTATTCAGTCCCTTCGCAATTTCTGCCTGCGTTAAGCCCACCGAAGAGTGAGCTAATAATTCTAGGATATCAAGCCCCTTATCTAAGGCAGGGGCACTGTATTTCTTTTTTAAACTATCCATATTCTCTCCATATACCCCTAAGTCACATCTAGCGAGCAAAATAACTTTAGCAAAGCTCTTGTTTTAACGCACTTTCAAAACAAAACCATTTTACTGGCATTGCCCATATTTGATCCACTCCACATTAGCATTACTCAACGACTTGTTCAAATACCAAGCAGCCTTTTCCAACTCGCACAAGAATATTTCGTCTTGAATTATGAAATCTATGTCATTCGCTGTTTTGCCCCTAACTCACATCGACATAGCTATAAGTCACCGCGGTTGTAGCGACAGTGCTTTGATCCGCTTCTCAACTATAGTGACCTTGCCCCAATTTTAGATCTATTTATGCATAGAGTGTTGGGTTGATATTTTTGTTTAGTTTTTCTGTTTTGCAATGATTTTATTCATTTCTTCTTTTAAAGCCAAGTATGGACTTAAGCCGTTTGGTGATGACTGGGGCTAACATGATTGTAATCACGTCGCCAATCAATCAGCTTATCTAGCTCTCGCGTTAATCGTTCACCACCAACAGACGTGTCAGGCACTAAGGCCAAACATTAGCGAATCTAATCAGGGTCTGCCCCAGTCTTCGGGTATCAACAATGCAAAACATTCTAAATCGCCTGCGTCCATAAAACTATCGCTAACAAAATCTCGGACAAACCTTCCTCTTTGTAAATCCGCCATAGCTTCTTGTGATTTATTTGCCGACCTATATGCGTTAACAAAACATGCAAACGCCGATAGCCAAACCTGCTACGTTCAGAAGATAGCTCATGCAGCCGTTCACTCACATCAAAATTATTTTAAAGATAAGTAACTGCTTCACGTTCAACGACTGGCGTTATGCTGTGAGCGAAGCGAGGAAATACTGTCGGGGCATTACTTTTTTGCTGCAACATTATTGAGCATAGAAATATCCAAATGTGCATCCGCAACTAAATTTTTAAGCCTACATTCTCATCCTCAAGGGTACTTAGGTTACGCGCATCTGAAACATCCATGCCACCAAACTTTGGCTCCCACTTGTAAAATATATTTTTGCCAATACCGTGTTTGCGGCATATCTCTTCCGTTATGATGCCGCTTTCTTGTTCTTGTAATATCCTAATGATTTGCTCTTTGTTAAATTTTGTACGCTTTATTATCTGCCCCAATTGTTAAAACAGACTTTGCATAAATTTGGATAGGTTCACGGGAGGCACCTCACTGAGCTTGCCGTTAAAGCAAACAATAACCGCTATGCAAGCCAACTATTGCGTTGCTAGTCTGTTATATATAGCGCCCACTGGTTCATCAGTAAGCGGCGCTTGTCTAGGACATCTGAGCGTTAATAGGCGCGTTCTGTGCAAGACCCCACAGAGCGAGAGAAATTTAGTAAGTATTTCAAAGTCTTAAAAATTTGGCCATTTGACAAGCTAGGTTTTTAGGCAATAGGGTATAGAATAATTATAGGGGTTTTGCGGCGTATAGGCCGTATATTTTTTTGATGAAACGGAAACAAAATGCATATAATGATTATAGGCGCGGCTGGCATGATCGGCAATAAACTTGTCCAGGCCATCGCCCAAAAAACCACTCTTGGTGGGCAAGCGGTCAAGTCACTTACCTTGGTTGACATCATCGAGCCGCAACAGGTTTTGGAATATACCGGTCAGATCAACCGAACCAAAGCCGACTTGTCCGAACAAGGCGTTGCCGAAAGGCTAATTCAATCCCGCCCCGATGTCATTTTTCATCTGGCGGCCATCGTTTCTGGCGAGGCGAAACGGATTTCGACAAGGGTTATCGCATCAATTTAGATGGCACCCGCGCGCTGTTTGACGCGGTGCGTTTGGCCGGAATTGACACAAATTATAAACCTCGGCTGGTGTTCGCATCTTCGATTGCGGTGTTTGGCACGCCCATGCCAGATAGAATTCCCGACACTTATATCCGAACACCCTTAACCAGCTATGGCACCCAAAAAGCCATTTGCGAACTTCTACTGGATGACTATTCACGGCGCGGTTTTTTTGACGGTGTTGGCGTACGGTTGCCGACGATTTGCATTCGGCCGGGTAAGCCAAACAAGGCAGCTTCTGGGTTCTTTTCGAATATCTTGAGAGAACCTTTGGTCTGGAAAATAGCCATATTGCCAGTTGCGGCAGATGTGCGTCATTGGCATGCTAGCCCTCGATCTGCGGTCGGTTTCCTGATCCACGCGAGCACGCTAGATACCGCCGCTATGGGGCATCAACGCAATTTGAACATGCCCGGCGTATCAGCCACAGTCGCCGAACAAATTGAGGCTCTACGCCGTGTTGCTGGTGATGCGGCGGTGAATTTGATCCATCATGAAGCGGATGAAGATATTGAAAAAATTGTATCGGGTTGGTCGCAAGGCTGCGACGCAGTGCGCGCTAAACAACTCGGTTTTACAGCGGAAACCTCGTTTGATGAAATTATCCGCAGCTATATTGAAGACGAACTAGGCGGCAAAGTTGCCAGCTGATTTTGTAAGCCTAAATAAAATTCCCAATATGCAGAATCTTGCATGAACAGGTCGTAAACACGCTTTATTAGTTTGGGCAGTTTAGGGGTGTTCGCGTTTTCCACAAGTTCACATCTGCCCAGCAATTGGCCGTTTCACTTGGCCGGGACAAAATCAGCATGTCCCATTGGTTGAATGTGCTTAGTGCCGCCTTGTAGAGCTGCATCTTTTTTGCCGCATTTTCGGCAAGCAAAACTAGGCAGCTTTTTTCGATATTCGTCAAAATCAATGTCGCCATATTTTTCAAGAATAATGGTGAAATCCAGCCGTGAAGAGTGGCCGCAATTGTTGCAAATGGCTTTGACAAAATGGTCGGCTTCCACAAATTCAGATACTTTTATCAGTCTAACTTCTTTAATGCTCATGTTAGAACAAATAAAGAACAAACGTGAGTGAGTCAATTCTAATAATGTCTAAAATTTAAGTTTATAGCTAGCGCTAGCGCCTATATTTACAGTTGTGCGAGACAGGTCACCAAATGTCGAGAACGTAACTGAACTATTGTCGGATAGCGGCAAACTTGCATTGGCATTTAGCATAATTTTGTTGCGAGCCTCTGTCGGTGTGGTGCTGGTATAGCTAGTGGGTGATCCGGCCAATGTATTTGTGGTTGTGTGGTTCACATTGCCATATTCATGCCGCCAAGCTGCAGATATGGAGGCTGAGATGTCGCCAACTTTACCTGCTAGTCCAAAGCCAATTGTGCTGCCTAGTTTTTGTGATGAGCTGGCATCAGTGCTGATGTTGAGCAAGCCAGCGCCGGTTTCGGCAACAGCCGCATTACTGGTTTGTGAAGCGTCTAAGCCCGCAAATGGCGAGACGACAAGGTTATTACCAATATTCATACCATAGCGAGCGGTTGCTGTGCCGCCAATGGTAACACCAGAATAGTCGGATGTGGCGGTGCTGGTAACCGCGCCAATGACAATGTTACGTTTGGTATGATAATTATGCTGGGTGGCATCTGCGCCGACTGATAAGCCAAAGCCAGTGTCAAAAGCTGAACTTGCGCCCAAGCGTGCGCTAACCCCTGCATGGAAGTTATCGGCATAAGAGCTAGAGCCCGTGGTTTGAACGCTAAAGTTTGCGCGCGTATAACCACTGCTAAGGCCAAAGGTAGCATCGTCGCTCACATAATATTCTACACCACCAACAACACCAAATGTGTTTGTGGTTAAATCGGCAGCGGTTGTGCCTTTATCTAATTTAGAATAACCAGCTAACGCTCTAGCCCAAATCGCTGTGCCAATTGCAGGCACATCGCCTGTGGCCGAAACTGTATAGCCCGTGACTTGTGGTTCGGAATTGCCGCCACCATTGGCACCACCTGTTGTGCCACCATTGGCGCCGCCCATCATGGCGCTCTGGAAACCAGAGGCAATGCCTGCGCCAGACTGAGAAGCACCTTGATGATCGCCACCACTAATTTGTTTTATGGCATTTTCTGCTTCATCATTTGTAAGTGCTGCAAACGCAGTTTTAAGAGTTTGCCCATCGGTAGTTGAATAATCAAAATCATCCATAGCTGTGGCTGCGCCATCTTGATTGCTGCCATCTGTGTGAGATTTGAAATCGATAGCTGAGGCAACAAAATGGTAAACTACTTTATCGCCGATTATGTTCACTTCCAAATCTAAATTGGCTAAGTTATCAATTAATGTTGCGAAACTGCCAGACGTATTGCTGCCACCGAAATTTTGAAACAAAGTATAGGTTATACCGCTTGTTGCCGAATATAAGGCCTCGTCACCAATGGCATTCACATCCAATGTGCCATCCAATATGATGTCGTCGCCTTGACCATAAAGTATATCGGCTTTGCCGCTATCATCAGCATCGACTTTAATGATGGAAGTGGAAGATAGAGTTGCGCCATTTGACAGATAAATATCAGCAGATATCTGATTGTCTTGAATATTAATTGTACCATTGTTGATCAATTTTCCTTGGAAAACTGATCTCCTGATGCCATAGGCATTCCACACACCATTATTTTGTAGAATAGATGTCGTTTTGTCTGAATAGAGGAGTTCTATGGTGCCGTTTAAGATGCCTGAAGCGCCAATGGTAATATTCGTGCTTTGCGCTGCATTTCCAGAACCTACTATGCCCCACCCTGCGCCACCATTGCCCAGGCCGCTTGTCACCGTTCCATTGATGTTGATAGATGTGCTATTGGTAGAGTTGGAGGAGTTATCAAGATATATGGCATAGCCGGTTGAGGCAGCATCCATAGTTATGTCGTCAACAGTAATATTGATTAAGCCAGCATCAGATTTGGCATACACGCCGTAGGTTCTACCGCTACCGGTATTGGTAATAGCGTTAGATGTGTCTAAAGTTAGGGCGCCTTTTGTAGAATTATCCATATATATGGTTTTAGAACTTGAACCAGATGCAGAAACAGCTCCAATACCTGTTATGATCAAGGCATCTGTATTGGCGGCAGCATGATCTATTTTGCTATAAATACCCGAGTCAACACCTGAAATAGTACCCTCTCTGTTTATAGTCGTGTTGCCTGCGCCACTATTTGTGAACGCATATATAGCGTGGGTGCCAGTGGTAGTTGTATCGCCGGTGCCGCTAACTGTTATTCCAGCGGTGCCGCCGGCATAAATGCCAACTGCTGTGTCTGCGGACGCATTGCCACTACCAGTTACAGTTGCTGAACCATTATAAGATTGTGCCTGCACACCTCTTTGTACACCTTTTACATTTTTATTGAATGTGACTGAAACGTCACCGGAGACCGTTTCTAAAGCATATACGCCATAGGGATTGGTCGCATTAATAGCGTCTAAAACTTCGATAACTATACCATTATGACTGCCGCTAATTTGGACGCCATTCAATTCACTATTATATTGTTGAGAAGGCGTTAGATCTACGCCAGCAGAATCTACTATTGTAGCGACTTCACTGGGAGGCAGGGCGTATGCCGGAGTAATATATACACCAGCGCTGAGCGCCGTTGCTCCAAGTAACAGTATTAAATTGTTTTTAATTAGCATCATAGTCCCCCTAGATTTATGGTGAATTAATAGTTAAAATTTTAGGTAAATCAATATAATTATCAAACGTGGTTAATTTTTATGTTAACAAAATCAATGGGTTGTTAGTTAGCAATAAGCAACCTAGGCGTTATTATTGGTCGCTAATTTAATGAAATTTATGCCCGTGCCGAACTCATGTCAGGCAAGGCTGCAAACGGGCAGCTAGCCATCCACTTGGTCACCGAATTTGTGAGCCGCGAAGGCCCATTAAAACTCTCTAATTAACAACAATGTCCTTTTTTCTACGAGAATTTCTGTGGCTTTGGCAATCGGACAAAATTGACTATGTCATGATATTTTTCTGCAAAAACTAAACCAAACTTAAGATCAAGTTACAGGGGTTACGACATCTTGATACTTCATATACTGTGTTTAATTTTATAGTTTGTGAAGTTTGCCAGCAACCGCCATGTGGTAGCCTAACCATAATAATCACGCTAACAAAGGAACATATAATGGCAGCATTTATCATAGAATTTGCCAACTGCTTTGACCAACGCGCACACTCATCAGATGGTTAAATTAATTTGAGTTTTGCCAATATATTCGTATGATCTTCACCTGTGCTAACAAACCGGAGCAGAATATGAACTATGACCGAGAACTCATATCAAATGGCAACCCGATGGAAAAAATTGTTGGGTTTAGCCGGGCCGTTAGGGTCGGGCCTTACATCGCCGTTGGCGGCACCGCGCCGGTAGATGCAAATGGTAAAACTGTCGGCATAGGCGATGTTTTTGCGCAAACCATACAGTGTTTTGAAATCATAAAGTTGGCGCTTGAACAGGCCGGTGCGGGGTTAGATGACATTGTGCGCACAAGGGTGATTTTGACAGACATTGACAATTGGAAGCAGGCTATTGAAGCCAGAAAACAATATTGCCAAAACGCCCAACCGGTGGATACAATTATGGCCATCAGCAGATTTGTTAACCCCGAATGGTTGGTGGAAATTGAAGTTGACGCCATTATTTCTGAGTGAATCAGCTTTAATTACGTGGTGTTAAAGCGTTCGCGAGGGCAACTTTATCATTAACTTCGCCGAGTGATCTTATGGCCATATCGATGCGCTGGGCAGTTATATAACCCTGATTTTCCTGATCTTTCGCTTCGGCATGGATAAAAACAGCGTTATTTTCTACGGTCAATTTTTGTACGCCATTATTTAGCTCTGCCGTGTCGAACAAAACAGAAATGTCGATGGCTTGTTGGCTTAACAATGCGGCTAACTCGCCTGCATTAGTTGCATATAAAATATAAACGTCCAACCCACCAAGATGCCCGTCCGCGGTTTCGTCTGCATGCCCGTCTCGCTCTTGCGCCGCACGCACAAAATCGGCCTTTATCTGTGCGCTATAAGGGTTTGCACCGTCTATAACCAACGCCACAGTAAAGCTATGCGCCATGGCGTTAGCCGGGGCGATGAGTGTCAAAAATGCTAACGTGGCCGCGCCGATAATATTTTTCATAAATGTTCCGATCATGGTTATTGATTTTTCTTTGTTCGATAAATCAGCTTGTAGATGATAATTTTGTTGAAAATTGGACAGTCTGAACAAAAACCGCCCAGCTGTTACCGAGGGGTTCGGGTATAGATTAATCATGTCCACTGAGTTTTAGGTGTTTGGTGAGGTTAATTTTTTAACCATCAATATTTCGTCGTCTCGGTAAGCTGTACCATCGTCGTAAATGACATCATGAAACCATTCAAAATCATTTTCATCAAAATTGTTTATTTTGGCTTTCTCTGCCGGCCATGGCAGGTGGGTTTGCGACCGCCCCCTAACAAACCCCCATTGAAATGCGCCGATATTTTTATGTTTCATAACCGGCAACTGCTCAGTTAAATAGCTAGACGCGGCACGTGCCATCCATTCGGTGCATAATATGGGGCGGCCATCCATATCGATCTGTTCGACAATCTCGGTAAAAAATTGCAAATCACAATAGGCATGAAAAGTGACAATGTCCGATGTCGCCAGCAAAAATTCATCAATTGGGTTTTGATAGGCTTGCAATTGTTTACCAGACCCGGCAGAGGCTTCACTAAGCTTCCACGCGCCAGATGTGATAGGTTGTGTAGGCACGATGGCTCTGGCCCATTTGAAGCATTGCACACATAATTCCAATGAATTGTGCTGCAAAGCTGCATCATAAGGCGGCTCATGAGGATTTTCGGAAAATATAGCGCCATTGCCCGGCTCGTTATATAAGTCCCAAAACAGCACCCGCTCATCAACTTTAAACTTAGTGATGATGTCTTGAACATAGACTTTAAACGCTGGCCAATTGCCGGTGTCCATCACCGCATCTCGCCCCGGGCTAGCCAGCGCTCGGCTGTTATGAATTCCGGGTTTGGGCGCGGGTTGAATGTCAATATTGGGTTCAATGCCCGAAAACCCGCAATCATCAAACAAGCAAATAACCGTGCTTAACCCAAGCTTATGCGAAATTTCAAGATAGCGCGAAACCCGGCTCACAAACCCGATGCGGTCATCTTGCCACAGATTATATTGCAAATTTATCCGGGTTGAATTATAGCCAATCTCCGCCGCCCAATTAAGCTCCCGTTCGATGGTGGTTACGTCAAATGTAGCTGGATGCCACATGGCCACAAAGTTAACGGCAGTGCTGGGTATATAATTAAACCCAACAATCCATTTTTGTTGGTTGTACCAAGCTTGAGCTTGAGCCACGCTCCACCGCTCACCAGCTTGTTTTAACCTATTACTCAGATCAGCATTATTCATAAACAAACAATCATTTTAGCGTGAAATTAACTGATGATATATGAGCGTTATTTTAATGAGGAAAGCTGTTCCCAAGTTAAATTCTCCCATTTTTCACGGGTGTCTTCAATTTGCTTAAGCTGGATTTCACGAACTTCCTCAGTTTCAAATAACTTACATTGCTCAAAAAACTTCGACAATTTGTCCAGTTTTGCCAGTGCCATGGCTTCGGCCGAAAACGAGTTTGAACCCTGCAAAATAAATTTGCTTTTCAGCAACCGCCGGTTAATTTGGCGCAACCACAAGCTTGGCATCCACCCGTCTGAAATGGCTTCGGCGGCATGAAAATTTGAAGTTAAAATTAAATCAGTTATTTTTCTGAAATAATGGGTCAGGCCATACACGATGAGGATAACCACAAACAACCATATAAACACGCCGCTCAAGAAAGACATATCAGCTCCTATTCCTCATCTTTTACGCCAATAAGACTTAGCTCTTCGGCAAAATGGCAGGCTGCAAAATGTCCCGGCTTGGTTTCTCTTAAAGCGGGAATATCGGTTTTACATTTATCTTTGGCATATTGACAGCGCGGGTGTAAATGGCAACCTTTGGGCGGCGCAGATGGGTTGGGGATTTCATGGTTTAAGCTAATCCGCGTGACCACATCATCGGGCTCGGATTTTGGAACCGCCGAAATTAAGGCTTCGGTATAAGGATGCTGCGGGTTGGTATAAAGCTCATCTGTGTCTGCAAGTTCAACAATGCGGCCCAGATACATAACCGCCACCCGGTCGGAAATATATCTCACCACGCTTAAATCATGGGCGATGAACAGATAACTTAAGTTCAAATTTATTTTTAAATCATCCAATAAGTTTAAAATTTGTGCCTGAATAGATACATCTAAAGCCGAAACAGCTTCATCGGCAACCAGCAATTTGGGGTTGGTTGCCAAGGCCCGGGCAATGCCTATGCGTTGACGCTGCCCGCCCGAAAACGCGTGCGGGTAACGGCGCAAATGTTGCGCATTCAGCCCAACCATTTCGGCCAATTCAATCACCCTTTTGGCAATGCCAGCTTTAGAAGTTATTTTATTGGCAATCAACGGTTCGCTGATAAGATTAAATACCGTCATGCGCGGGTTGAGCGATGAAAATGGGTCTTGAAAAATCATCTGAATGTCGGCGCGAAAAGCCTTTAGCTGTTTGTTGCTCAATTGCGCAAGGTCTGCGGTTTGTGGCTGGCCATCGTCATCAATATAATTATATTCAAGCTCGCCGGTTTGCGGTTTATACAGCCGCACAATGCACCGCCCTAAGGTCGATTTTCCGCAGCCAGACTCTCCGACCAAACCCAAAGTTTCACCACGGCCAATGCTTAAGCTAATATTATCCAGAGCGTAAACCCACTCATTTTTACTGATAATGCCAGACTTAACCCTGAAACTTTTGGTCAAGTTGCGAATGTTTAAAATATTATCCGCTTCATCCGCATTTGCCGTTTTAATCGAATTGCTCGACTGGCGATCGTTGGTCTGTATATTTTTATCGGTCATGGGTTAGTCCAACTTTTCGTTTAAAAAACAACGAACCCAATGGTTGTTTCCGGGCTTGTTTCCGGCTTGGCTCATTTCTGGTTCGGCTATATCGCAACGGCCTAACATAACCTCAGAACATCTGTCAGCAAACCGGCATTGGAACGGCAAGTCAATGGGGATGGGGATACTGCCTTCAATAGATGCCAATCGTTCGGTGCCTCTTTTGGTCATCCGAGGACGAGATTTTAATAAGCTTATTGTGTAAGGATGTTTGGGGTTTTTGAATATTTCCCGCACCGCGCCATATTCTACAATTTTGCCCAAATACATCACCGCCACATTGTCACAGACCTCGGCAATTACCCCCAAATCGTGGGTGATATACAGCACAGCCATATTAAATTGGGCCTGCAGGTCCTTAATCAAGTCTAAAATTTGGGCTTGAATGGTCACATCTAAAGCGGTCGTTGGTTCATCGGCAATCAGAATTTTGGGCTGACAGCTTAACGCAATGGCAATCATCGCCCGCTGCCTCATGCCGCCAGAAAGCTGATGCGGATAGGCGTTAAAACGCTGTTCAGGGTTGGCGATGCCCGCACAGCGCAGCATATCAATGGCAATGACTCTGGCTTCGCTTTTATTCTTGGTGCGGTGCAGAAAAATAGCTTCTTCCAACTGTGCGCCAATGGTATGAACCGGCGAAAGTGAGGTCATCGGCTCTTGGAAAATCATCGCCAAGTCATTGCCGCGAATTTTTCGAATGTCTTTGCCAGACGGGTTCAAGCTGGTTATGTCAATTTTTTCATCGTCATAATGCAGGTTTATAGACCCACCGACAATTTCGCCCGGCGATGAAATTAAACTCAACAACGACATGGCAGTTACACTTTTGCCGCTGCCGCTTTCGCCAATAAGGCCAAGCGACTCGCCCTTGCTGATGGTAAAATCAACCCCATCTACCGCTTTCAAAACACCTTCGCTAAGCAAGAAATGGGTTTTCAGGCCTTTCACTTCTAGCAAGATATCTTGGCTGTCTGCGGTATTTATTTCTGAGTTCATAATTGTATCCATCAACATTTATTTCTTATAAGGGTCGGCCGCGTCGCGTAACCCATCACCGACAAAGTTAAATGCCAATACGGTTAAAATTACAAATATCGCCGGAATAATAGACCACCAATAAATGGCCACACTTTGAATATTTTGCGATTTTTCTAGCAACACGCCCCAACTTACCGCTGGCGAGCGCAGCCCTAAGCCCAAAAAGCTAAGCGCGGTTTCGCCCAAAATAACTCCGGGGATGGCCAATGTCACATAAACGATCAGATAACTGGCAAAATTGGGCAGCAAATGTTTGCGGATAATGGTGAATTCACTCACCCCCGACACCCGCGCCGCCAATACATAATCTAATTCTCGCAATTCAAGAAATTTACCCCGCACAACCCGGGCCAAACCAACCCAACCGACCAGCGATAATATAATCACAATGCTAAAATATATTTGCGTCACACTCCACGTGCGCGGCAAAGCGGTGCTGAGCGCAATCCATAACGGTATGGTTGGTATGGCAATCAGAATTTCGATAAAGCGTTGGATCAATGTATCGACAATGCCGCCAAAATAGCCTGATATACCGCCCAAAGTTATGCCGATTAAAAACGACAAACTAACCCCAATCAACCCGATGGTCAGCGACAATTGCGCGCCATGAAAAGTGCGGGTGAATAGGTCTCGACCAATGCTATCGGTGCCGAATATAAATATTTGTGCCGGACTATCCACTCCAAATAAATGCAAGTCAGACGGTATAAAACCTAGAAAGTCATATTTAGATCCGCGCACAAAAAATCGGATAGGGTAGATGACACTTGTATCTTCGGTGTATATTTTCAACAGCGTCTCCGGGTCTCTTCTGGATGTTACGCCATAAACAAACGGACGATGAAGGCTGCCATCTTCAGCTATCATATGAATTGCGCTGGGCTGGGTATAAGCGTATTTTGAGAATCGCTCAGACTTAGAATAAGGGGTTAAAAAATTAGCAAAAATGGCCGTGGTATATAAAAATATAAGAATGACGCTACCAACAATGGCCAGCTTATGGCGTTTAAATTTCTGCCACATCAATTGCATCGGCGTTGCCAGATAATATTTTTCTTTGGCACTCAACTCGGTTTTTGGAGCGTTTAATTCAACGGTATCTGACACTGGCTAACCTTCTTGTTCTGTAAAGCGGATGCGCGGATCAATTGTCACCAACAATATATCGGACAAAAATGTACCGATAACCGTCAGCATATTTAAAAACAGCAAGCTGCTAGAGGCTAAAAACAAATCCTGATTCATCAACGCGTTGAATAACATCGGGCCTGTGGTCGGCAAATTAAGTACAAGTTCGACAATAATACCGCCCGAAACAATCGCTGGTAATTCCCAACCAATGGTGCTGGCTATCGGGTTTAAAGCCACCCGCACCGGATATTTATATAACAATTTGGTTTCATGAACGCCCTTAGCCCGGGCGGTGATGACATATTGTTTGCCAATCTCATCTAACAATGACGCCCGCATAACCCTGATCAACCCGGCGGTTCCGGCGGTACCAATAATGATGATTGGCAGCGGTAGATGTTTCATCAAATCCCAGATTTTTCCCGGGCCCCATTCGGCACGTAGATATTCTGGCGAAAACAATCCACCGACAGAAAAACCGGCATTCAGAAATACAAACATTAAAATTAAGGCCAGTAAAAAGCTGGGTATGGCCAGCCCGATAAAACCAATAAACATCACGATGTTATCGCCGATCGAATATTGATGAGTGGCCGAATATACGCCAATCGGAATGGCCAGCAAATAAGTGAATAATAAAGTCGAGAGTGAGATAACCACCGTCAGGCCGATGCGTTCGCCGATAACTTCAGAAACCGGCCTGGTGAATTGAAAAGACCAACCCAGATCGCCTTGCAATACATTGCCAGCCCAGGCTAGATATTGTTCAACCAATGTGCCGTTTAGGCCAAATTGTTCACGAATAATATCAAGTTGTGCTTGGTCAAAACTTTGTCCGCTTCTGGCAAATTGGGCGGCAAGATGGGTCACAAAATCGCCAGCGGGAAGCTGAATAATCATAAATGTAAGAATGCTGAGTATAATTACAGTGACGATCATAAATAAGATGCGGTGAATTATATAGGTATACATTTGGTTATACTACCCGGTTGATTTGCAGCTATATTTTAAAAATAAAATTCTGACCCAAGCCTGAACTTGGGCCAGAATTAACTTCTTGTTGAGTATTTTACTCTTTTACATACCAAGTGTCGAGCATGTAGGGAACTTCACCCCAAGGCCCAAACACACCTTCACGCGGTGCATTCATTAGGTTGTTGCTAACCGCGTATACTGCTGGTGGCGAACTAACCGTGCCGACATAATATAGATTTTTGACATTGATGTTCAAAATTTCGTTGATATAAGCAACGTAATCTTCTGTGCCATATGGCTCATTTTGCCATAGGGTTACAAGTTCATAAATCCGTTTCACATCTGCAGGTGGTTCAATGCCGGTGTCGCCGTCAGAATCTAACCATGTACGCCATTCGTAGGCAGCCATAGCACAGCAATCAGCATCACCCCAATGCCAAGGTGGCATCAAGCGGATAGGGTAATCACCGCGGGCAAGAAACTCAGATCCACCATCAGAATTAGAAAGACCAACATCTGTTTGGTTAGCGACAAACAATGTTTGCAACGCAGCTTCTTCTACAAATTTAGATTGGAAATCAATACCAATATCTTTCCATTGTAGAGACATCAGATCAAATACATCCTGAGAATAAGGCAACCATTCAGTGGCCCATGTTCCGGTAATGATGATCCGTTCACCATCAGGACGAATGCGCCAAGTGTTGTTTGCATCCCAAGCTATACCCATCTCATCCAATAATTTGTTGGCACGTTCGACATCATGCTCAGCAAAATAAGTACCCATCCAGTCTTCATATCCACTCCACAATGGTGACATTGGGGCTGTATATGGTTCAACTAGACCAAAAAAGACGTTTTCAGATATCTCATCACGGTCAAGCCCAAGGGATAGGGCTTGTCTAAATTTGACGTCATTGAATATCTTATTTGTGTATGGATCAGAGTGGGTATAGTTGAGAGCAAAACCCATAGCATGGGATTGATCAGCACGAGGCCAGAGACTAACTGTGTACCCGCCTTTAGCTTCGCCGGCTTTTAAAACCGGATAATCTGTGAGAGCCAAACCTGTATAATCGGTGAAATCAAGTTCACCAGCTAAAGTTTTAATCGGACCCGTAGTTTCACGTTTATCGGTTAGTTGAATCAGCAGAGAATCGGCATAGGGAAGTTGATTGCCTGAAGTATCTACACGCCAATAAAATGGGTTACGCACCCAAAGTGAAGAGGTCGATGAAATGTCTTCTAGAACCCAAGGGTTAAGCGTGGGCAGTAGCGGATCTTTGGTGAAACCCATTTGAGCAGTGGTGTTGGCATGCGCTTGTACCGCCAATTGCCAGCTACCATAACCTTCGCTTTTTGCAAGGGCTTCTGCACCATCACTATAGCTAGGCATATAACGTTTTATAAAATGTTCAGGTGCGATGAGAATGTCTTCATCTCGCGCAAACACTTCGATAGAACGGAAATATGGAATAGAGAAAGTGAATTTCACTGTGTAATCATCTATTTTTTCCAACCCCATCAATTCACCACCGGGTGAATAACGTTCAGGAACTGGAAAACCTAGATCTTCATTTTGTAAAACTTCTTTATGCCAGAAAACAATGTCATTAGCGGTGAAATCATCACCATCTGACCACTTCATGCCTTCACGGAAATAAATAGTGAGGCTTTTGCCATCTTCTGCAAGATCCCAGCCTTTGGCAACGTTAGCTACAAATTTTGAATAACCAGGATCTGTAGTAAACAGGCCTTGATTCATTGATTCAGTGAATTGAGACTCAATGCCTGCCCCGCCATTAGTGCCCAACAACTTCAATGGGGTGGCTGAGTATTCACCAATAAATTGTGAAGGACGGACAACTGAAACATCAGTTGGCAATCTACTTTCAAGGTCGGGCAGATCACCACTTGCAACCAATGCAGTTAAGGTTGGCGATTCACTATGTCCACTTATTATGTTACCTGTGGATGCTGCGTAGGCTTGTTCTGTGACGTATAAATAGTCAACATAAGGCCCCCTCTACAGCTAATCCACCATCCTTTGCGGTGGCGACGCCTGAAAGCATTGCCACAGCAGCAATAAATCCAAGAATCTTTAAATTTCGGTTCAACTGTCAATTGTCATCGCAATTATCCGGGATAACAATTCCAAAACGGCTCAAATTTTGAAATTTCATGGTTCAGTTTCTGGGTTATTTTGATCATTTGATCAGCTGACATTTGCCGCCGAGATTATCTAAATTTATCTTGTAAGTGATTTAGCTCGAAACTTTATAAGGCCTAGCTTCTGGCCATTGGCAACAATTCATATAAATAAACTGAAACTATTAACATGCTGATACAATGCAATAAAATTGCATATCAAAAGTTTCATATTTTAAATGAAGGTTTGAGGTGTCAATTATTAATCAACGGCTTGAATTACTATTTAGCAAATATCTACAAATATTTACAGTCTAGCGAGCTGGATTAAAGCATGGGTTTTTTGGCTAAAATATAATTCGAAAGATGGCGATGAAGAAATATAATTTGTGACGTTGCGCAATTGTAAAAACCGTTAAAAATTCAAAATCACCAGCACATTGACGAGCATTTTTAGGCCAAATTTTTGACTAAAAATTCAATTAAATGGAATATCGACAAGATTATTTGGTTGTTACTGCCAGCAACATCACTTGGTTTTATTCAAATTATCATCGCATTAAAGCCAAAATAGTTTTAGGTTTTAAGTTAGCTAATATCTGTTGACTGGTAGAAAAAGTTCTTATTTTCACGCATAAGACGCTTTAGGGTTTTATGCACCGTATTGAGGTGAAACTTTAAAGCTTTGACGGCTTTTGACGAATCATTTTCTTCCAACGCGTCGATGATGTCTTTATGTTCGAGAATAACTTTTTGCATATGGCCTTCATGCGGCGCAGTTAAATTTCGTACCCGGTCCAGATGAACTTGCGATTGCTGCACAAAATAAGCCACACCAGCCAGTTCGGCAACGCTAAACAGCAGGTTGTGAAACTGGGTATCCCAATAAAAACATTGTTTAAAATCTTGCTTCTCGAGCGCTTCAATTTGTTGCTGTAAAAAGTGGCGGGCTTGCAAAGTGTGTTCGGGCTGCCAATTTTTGGCGGCTTTTTTCATCGCCGAAATTTCAAGCGATTCCCTGATAAAATGGCCTTCAATAACTTGCTCCAAATAAATTGGCGCCACAAATGTGCCTTGTTGGGGCTTCACGATTAACAAATTTTCACGTTCAAGCCGAATAATGGCTTCCCGCACTGGGGTTCTGGACGCACCGGTCATGCGGCAAATCATCGATTCACTCAAAGTTGCACCGGGTTCTAACCGCATAGAAATAATATCAGCGCGCACCTGCTCGTAAACTTCGACACTTCGGTGCTTAAACGAGCGTTGTCTGGTTACGTGATGTGGGAGTTCATTCATTATGTTTAAATACCATTGTTTGGTTAGTGATTGTACAACTTATATGCCTTTTGTGCGGTTGTCTGCAAAATATTGGTGCGGTCAATGGCGTCATGCCCATCCAACCATTGATTTATCGCCGACCAGTATTTTTCATAGCCTCCAGATAAATTTGTAACCGGCCAATTGCTGCCATACATTAAACGCGCCGATCCGAAACAGTCAAATTCATGCTCTAGTGGGGTGGCAAGGTCTTCAAATTTCCAATTGTCCCAATCGGCTGCATTATCCAACCCAGATATTTTGGCATAAACATTAGGGCACGCGGCCGCAGCGGCTAAGTTTTTTGACCATTGCTCAAGGTCACCGCTGGCGATAGGTGGCGAGTTAAGATGGTCAAGTATGATGGTTAACCCGGGCAACTGGCTCGCGAGTTTTGGCAGATTTTTTAAATGCTCATGGGTTAAGCCAATATAATCAGAGGCTAAGCCAATTTCAGCCGCCAAGCGTAGGTTTTCAATCACAATTGGGTTAAGTATCCAATCAGCATCTGGCTCGGTATTTATCAGGTGCCTGATCGCTCTAAATTTTGGAAATTTTGCATAATGCGCCAGTTTTTCGGTTAATTTTTGCCGGTCAAGCAATGGCAACCAGCCGACAATTGCGGCTATCCGCGGGTTGTCATCTGCGGCCGCCAACATGGCTATATTTTCAATGTCATCATCAATTGCTTCGACAATGATGGCCTGCGCAATGCCCAATTTATTCAAAATTAAGTCAAGGTCTTGGCTCAGAAAATCATGTCTCAATAAGTTATATTGCGGGTCGCTGGCATATGGTTCTAAATCCATCCAAGCGGTTTGTGCAGACCCTTTGGCCCAAAAGTGGATATGGGAATCGATAATATTAATCATGATTGTGGATATCCCCGCATCTGGGTCCGTTAATTTTTAGCTGATCGGCTTAAATTCATGTATACAAGTTAAACAACGGGAAAAAAAGTAATTTAGTAATTAATATAAAAATATATTTTGCTGTCGTATATGCAAATAACTAGTCAATGCCAAAAAATAGGTTAAAAATTCGCCACTAGATGTTTTACTATGCCTAGCCAAAGTCGCCGCCGAGATGGTTTTTTAACATTTTTATTGCCGTCAAATCTCGGTGGCGGGCAAATTTAGGGTATATTATTAATGAATACTTGTATACAAGATGGAAACGGTATAACCTTAATTTACTGCGCGATAAAAACCGCAATTTAAAATTCAATACTCTTGTGAAGCTAGTGTCTAATGTCTAAACAATACGAATCAACGTGGGATTCCCTTTCTCGCCACCAGACACCTCAATGGCTTAAAGATGCAAAATTAGGCATCTACACCCATTGGGGGCCTTATTCTGTACCAGCCTATGGCACAAATGGCTCTTGGTATCCGCATAACATGTATATAAAAGGCACGGACGCTTACAATCATCATCGCCGCACCTATGGCCCTCAAGAAAAATTTGGTTATAAAGATTTCATTCCAATGTTTACCGCCGAAAAATTCGATGCCGATGAATGGGTCGAGCTATTTAAGAATACCGGCGCTAAATTTGCCGGCCCGGTGGCCGAACATCATGATGGTTTCTCGATGTGGGATAGCAAAGTAAACAGCAAGTGGAATGCCGCCAAAATGGGGCCAAAACGCGACATTGTTGGTCAACTCCGCGATTCTGTACGGGCCAATGAAATGAAATTTGTCACCACCTTCCATCATGCGTTTCAGTGGTATTTCTTCCCAACTTGGGATAAAACCCTAGACTGTGGCAACCCAGAATATCGCGATCTTTATACCGGCCCGCATGGCGAAGGCGAAAATGACATTCTGCGCCATAAAGAAGCCGAAATTCTGGCCAATCCGTTCTTGAAAGCCGATAATGAACATTCTGCCAACCGCTCCCGCAGTGTGGCATTTGCCAATCGGCATGGTCAACATCAACGCCCGAACAAATGGTTCTTAGATAGATGGCTTAAAAAGCTAATCGAAGTTACCGATAATTACCAACCTGATTTGATGTGGTTTGATTTCTGCCTGTCTAAGATTGAAGATTCTTACCGCCGCGAATTTGTCGCTTATTATTACAATAAAGGCGTGGAATGGGGCCGTGATGTCGACATTCTTTATAAAGAAAGCCCAGCAAATAATTTCAACTTGCCACCAGGGGCAGGCACACTCGATTTGGAAGTTGGCAATCTAAGCAGCCTTTCACCCAATGTTTGGGTTACCGATACCAGTGTTGATACCTCAAGTGGCAAAGCTGCCGGTTGGTCGCATGTCACCCATCTGGGCTTTAAATCAGGCGAGCGTTTGGTGCATAATTTAATCGATGTGGTTAGCAAACACGGCGTTATGTTGTTAAATGTTGGCCCGCGGGCTGATGGCTCTATCCCTGAACGTGCGCAAGTAACTATGCGTGAGCTTGGCGCGTGGCTAGAGATTAATGGCGAGGCTATTTACGGCTCTGTGCCGTGGATAACCAGCGGCGAAGGCCCAACAGTCAATGTTAATAATGGCCATTTTGCCGAAGAAAATGAACCAAGGTTTACTGCGGTAGACTTCCGTTTTACCACCAAAGGCCGGAATTTATACGCCATCTGCATGGGTCAACCCGGCGATGAAAGCATTGTTTGCACCATGGCGCTTCTCTATCAAGAAGAAGTGAAATCGGTAACCCTGCTGGGTAAGGAAAATCGGCCGCTAAAATGGAAATTGACCGAAGATGGTCTGCACATTCAATTGCCGACTGACATGCCTTACCAACACGCCTATGTATACAGAATTGAACATATCTAATCTGTATCTGTTCTCGCCGTACTGAATAATACGAGGAATATAAAATGAAAGCCTGCATACTACGTGGACCCTTGGATTTAACCATCAAGCAAACGGTCCAAAATCAATTGGGTCCGCAAGAGGTTGAGGTGAAAATGGCAAGTGCAGGCATCTGTGGTTCCGACATTTATTATTATCGCACAGGCGCTTGTGGGGATTTCAAGATTGTCGAAGACTTTGTGCCTGGGCACGAAGCTTCGGCATATATCTTCAAAACTGGCGCAGAGGTCACCCATCTAAAAACCGGGCAACTGGTGGCTATAAACCCCTCTGATGCTTGTGGTAAATGTGAATTTTGCCTGTCTGACCGGGCGAACCTTTGCACCGATAACCTGTTTGCTGGTAGTGCCAGCCGCATTCCCCATACACGCGGCATGATGCAGGAGCATTTTATTGTACATCAAAGACAATGTGTGGAAATTACGACGGATGTGAAACCCGGCATATTGGCGTTTGCTGAACCCTTGTCGGTTGCCTTACATGCGATTAATCGCGCTGGCGGTGTGGACGGAAAAACCGTTTTAATAACCGGCGGGCGCACCATTGGCCTGTTAACAGCCATCGCGGCCAAAGCTCTTGGTGCAAAACGTGTGGTTGTGAGCGATCCTTCAGATTTTGCTCGTGAAACTGCCCATAAAGTCGGGGTGGATGTGGTGATTAACAGCCTCAACGCGGCTGACCACGAAAAATATTTTTCAGACGAAACACAATTTGATGTGGCCTTTGAAGCATCTGGCAGCTCTTATGCGTTTGACAATTGCCTGCAGGCGCTACATCGTCGTGGTAGCCTGATACAAATAGGCACGCTTATTTCTGCCGAAGGACCAAAATTGTGCAATTTAATAATGGTCAAGGAAATACAGGTTATCGGTGCCTTCAGGTTTGACAAAGAGTTCACACAATCTGTTCAGATGCTGGAAACGGGTATGGTCGACGTCGCGCCATTGTTAACTAAGCAATTCCCCATAAGCCAAGCAGCAGATGCCTTTAAATTGGCATTAGATGTTAACAGCAGTACAAAAGTGCAGATCACTTGCGATGACTAAAACTACGCTGTCACGAAACACTTTAAGCCAAGTTCCACAACATATATCTGTTCCACAACCATGTGTTCTGGGTGCCAAGGTGGGCATTGTGCACATTGGCGCTGGCAATTTTCATCGCGCGCATCAAGCGCCACTATATCAAGACATTATGCAAAATGCAGGCGGCGATTGGCGGGTGGTTGGCGTCAGTCTTAGAAGCCCAAAAATGGCAGATATCTTAACTTCACAAGACGGCCTATATTCTATTAAAGAAACCAGCATTTCGGGCAATCGGACGCGGATAATTGGCAGCATAGAACGAGTGCTTTTTGCGCCACAACAAGCGGCCGAATATCTTGAATATATGGTGAGCCAAAATATAAAAATAATCACCCTGACGATCACCGAAAAAGGCTATTGCCACACTCCCTCAACTGGCAAACTAGATTTAAGTCACCAAGACATTATTGCAGACCAAAAAAATACAGCCTTGCCCACCTCTGCATTGGGTTGGCTGGCCTATGGTTTGAAAGCCCGCATGGATGCCGCTTCTGAGCCTGTCACCATAATAAGTTGTGATAACCTGCCTGATAATGGCCGGCTACTAGAAGGTGTATTGTTAGAATATTGTCAGGAATTTTATAATGCTAAACTTGTAAATTGGATCAAGTCTAACGTCACTTTTCCCAATTCTATGGTCGACCGCATTGTGCCGGCCACAACCAAAACCGGCCTACAATCTGCCAGTCAGCATTTGGCCATGCAAGATGCCGGGGCATTGGTCTGTGAGCAATTTTCTCAATGGGTTATCAAAGATAATTTTGCCAATACCCACCCAGACTTTTCGCAAGTCGGGGTTCGCCTGGTTGCAGATGTCGCGCCTTATCAAGAGCTAAAACTACGCATGCTCAATGGCACTCACTCTTTATTGGCCTATATTGGCTGTATGTTGGATTTGGAAACCGTAGCAGATTTTGTAGATGACGCGGACATGAAAACATTTCTTTCAACGGTGATGAATAACGAAATTATACCATCGGTTAGCTGCCCCGCGGGGTTTGAAATCAAACCTTATGGGCAAGATTTAATCGACAGATTTTGCAATTCCGAAATTCATCATCAGACCGCTCAAATTGCTATGGATGGCAGTCACAAAATTCCCGTAAGGTGGGTTCCAGTTATAAATTATTGGCTGGCGCAGGGCATCATCCCCCAAGGCTTGTTAATTGGCATTGCGGCTTGGGCTTTATGTTTAGGTCAAGTTAGCGAAAGCGGCAAACGCTTTGATTTTCAAGACCAAATTGGCGATAAATTACAGCAATCATGGCATTCTAATGCCCAAAACCCCAAACAACAGATGCTGGATTTATTGTCGTTCAAACAAATTTTCTCCGGGCAAATTGCCCGTAATGACAGGTTTTCATCGGCGTTGATTAAAGTTTATAACCAGATGAAAACGGATGGAATTCGCCAACTTGTAAAGACCTATATAAAGTCCGCCCAACAGGATAAACCAGAGGAATATTTAACATGACAAATATGCAATATCGGCCGTTGGGAAATACCGGGTTGAACGTCTCAACTATTGGTTATGGCGCATCCCCCCTAGGCAGCATGTTCCGCGATGTCAAACAAAGTGTCGGCATTGAAACCGTTCACAAAGCCATAGAATATGGCATAAACCTATTTGATGTCTCGCCGCATTATGGCGACACAATTGCCGAGCAAGTGTTAGGCCACGCCTTGGCAGATATAGATCGGTCAAAATATTATGTCTCCACCAAATGTGGGCGTTATGCCGATCATGGGTTTGATTTTTCTGCCGACCGCATCAATCGTTCACTTGATGAAAGCTGCAAACGACTTGGACTAGATTATATCGATATATTTTATCTACACGATATTGAATATGCCGACCCAAGCCAAATATTGAATGAATCCTTACCCGCCATCATGAAATTGAAGGAACAAGGCCGCATTGGCAATGTCGGCATTACCGGCTATCCGCTTGAAATATTTAAAGCCATTGTTGGTAATTTCCCTATAGATGCCATTATCACCTATTGCCGCTATGCGCTGCACGACCAAAGTTTACTGTCCATTCTGCCGTATTTGGTAAAGCATAATATCGGCATAATCAACGCATCGGCCACCGGCATGGGCTTGCTGACCAAACGCGGCGTGCCAAGCTGGCACCCGGCAAATCAAAAATTACGTGAGCTTTGTGCCAATATTGTCGAACAAACTGCCGCCGATGGGTTTGATATCACCAAATTAGCCATTCAATTTTCGACTCAACATCCGGCCATTGCCTCGACATTAATAGGCACTGCCAACCCGGTAAATTTAAAACAAAATATAGACTGGCACTTACGCGCTCTTGATAGCCAGAAAGGCGCCACCCAGCAGTGTGAAAAAATTATATCAAAATTCAACCAAGTTGAAACAAGCTGGCCATCTGCGCAACCAGAAAAATGGGCGGCCATTAAATAAACAATCAGAGGAACTATAAAATGCAAAGAATGGGAACAGTCATTGGCGTTCGGCCAGAAAAACTTGAAGAGTATAAACGCCTACACGCAGATGTCTGGCCGGATGTATTATCTCGCATCGCTAAAAGCAATATCAAAAATTTCTCAATCTATCTGCGGCAACCAGAAAATCTACTATTCGCTTATTGGGAATATCATGGCGATGATTATGCTGCCGATTCAGCCGCGATTGCCGCCGACCCGCGCACCCAAGAATGGTGGAAACTCACCGACCCTTGCCAAAAGCCGTTTGATAGCTGCGAAGAAGGCGAAAACTGGACGACCATGGAAGAAGTCTTTCATGTCGATTAGCCAGCGCTGAAAAGCCTGCTTTAACCACCAAATTAGGACGATTCACACAAGCAATTGGGCTGACATTACTAAATGTCGGCCCAATTGCTGTTGGTTTGTCTTGCCGAAGTTAGCGGCTATTCATCTGCCAAATGAAACTGTCGAAATTAACCATAAGCAGCAATTAGGCTGGCTTGCGGCTGAATTTGGGACTAATATGGTTAACGATTTGTACTTGCAGAAATTCTTTTAGAGGAATGGCAAATTGAATACCATCATTAAAATTATATTTATAATCCTTTGGACAATAACGGTTTTTTGGGCGAGCTTTTTTGTGGTTGCGGTTATATTCGAAGGAGATTTGCTAACCAAATTCACCTTTACGCATTTATATCTCATTGCCGGCGGCTTCTTCCCCATTTTTCTGGTATGGGTGGCAAGCAATTCGTTTAAGCCGTTCAAAAAACAAAATGATTTTAGCGACTATTATAAACCCCACAAAAAATGAGCTTCGGGTTTTTGCTTGGCCGATGAATTCGCTGAGAAAACACTATTTCTTTTTGGCCAATATTGCCAAAGAGTCATTGTCTTCAAATTCAGCAAAAGCCTTCATGCTTAAAACCTCAAATTTGTCCGCCAATATTTGGCGCATTTGGGCTTGGCTACGGGGTATAAAATCAAGGCCAAAATTTTCATCAGGCGATTCTATTTTTTGCCAAATAAGATGATAAACATAACCACCCGGGGTTAAAATGTCAGCCTGTCGGTTTACAGATTTTCGCAAATCTTCATCATTTAAATGTTGAAACACTTTATTGGAAAAAATGACATCAAATTTTTTGTCGGCACTAATGGATATTGCGTCTAATTTCAAAATATCCAAATCCGGAAATCGATTTTTGAGAACATCCAAAAACGCCGAAGAATTATCCGAACCAGTAACCTCATATTCATTCAATAGCAAGGCCAAATCATTTCCCGGTCCAGAACCAAGCTCCAACAATTTCACCCCAGATTGCACAGTTTTAAACAGTGTTTTTAACTGCGCTTCAGCATCATAACCCTCACACATCCGAATATAAGTTTTCACATTGTCAACATCATCATAAAAATTCACATCACTGCCTTTCACTACTTGTTTTCACCCAATGCCGCCTTGCATCATAGGTTTGATTTTGGTTAGTTCATTAGAGATAAAATCGGCAAAGCGGCGCACACGTGTTGTTTTGAGCAGGTTTTCATGCAGCAAGATCCAAACGGAGCGCCCCAAAGCTAATGATGTTCCGGGTACCTGTACGAGTTCTGGGTATTTCTGACTCACATAGGCGGGGAGTATGGCCATGCCATATCCATGGCGGATAAGCTGCAGGCGTAACATAGTTTCAGCTATATTATGACGAATTTCAGCTTTCGGAAACGGCGTATTATCCACCCAGTTTGCTGGCAGGCCTTGGCCTGCGCCTATCCAATGCAAGCCTTGTCCATTTGGGCTTGCATTGTTCAGATATTCATCCAGATAAGCTTGGCTGGCATATGTGCCTATTGCAACTGGGTATAATTTGCGCGCCACTACGTCATCTTCAATGTCAAAAGCCAGCCGAATTGAAATATCGGACTCTAAACGGCTTAAATTTTCGAGCCCATCCGTGAGGCTAACCTCTATATTGATATCGGGATATCGCTTAGATAATTTTGCCAATATAGGGGCCATAATTTCACAGGCAAATGTCGTCATCATCGAGATGCGCACGATGCCAGATTCTTTGCGATCAAGCCCCAAAAGGTAACGCCGCGCATCGATAAACATATCTTCCATATCTTCTGCCAACGGCAAAAGCGTTTCGCCAGCCGGAGTAAGATTTAACCCGGTTTGGCTACGCGAAAACAGCTGAACGCCGTACGAAGTTTCCAAAGCGCCTATTTGGCGATTAATCTTGCCATGCGTGGTGTTAAATTCTGCCGCCGCAGCCCGTAAACTTCCCGACCGAGCGACGGCCAAAAAATAAGGCATATGTTCCCAACCAAGCATTTTCAAATCAACATCCTCCGATTTATGTAGGCGCTAAGTGGATCGCACACGAACCATCGTGCTGCATTATAACCACTATACGGCTCAAATTCAACCCGATATAGTAAACCATAAACCCGCACATCAAATTTTTACGGTAGAAAATTAAGGAGAGAAAATTTATGAAAAATACTAAACTTATGGGCAAGGGTATATTTGTGCTTGTGGCTTTGTTTTTTATCGCAACCGGCCTTATGTTAATGTTCAACCCATCCAGGGCGCTCGAAGGCATGTTGGTCGGGTCTGTAGAGCCTGCAGCGGCACTTTCTAGCATTCGCGCGCTATGGGGCGGGGCCATTTTGGCAATTGGCGTAAATGTATTGATTGGCGCGCTAACAGAAAATTTTGCCGCCATTCGCGTGGGGCCACTATTTGTGCTGGCCCTAATTTTTGCCCGTATTTACAGCTATTTTGTCGATGGCTCATTTGATGGTTTCACAGCAAGCCTAATACCACCAGTAATAGTGTTCATTCTGATGCTCATAGCCCATAAACTCTTGGCAAACGGCATAGCGAATAAATAAATCTGCCGCCGTGCATATAGGCTTTCGCCAAATCTGCCGATCCAACTAACAAGCCTTGGCGAATGATTACTGGCTGGTATTTCTGGCTTTATAAGCCAGATAGGCAGCCAATAAACATACAATCGCAAACCCTGCTTCGGCGGTCATCGTGCCCATGCTGGGGGTGGTATTTGTAAGTTCGCCAAATATATCGCCAATTTCGCGTGCCGCGCCGGCGATAAATGCCGCAATATATGTCGCGGGGCTTTTTAACAATACGGCGAATGCAAATACCAAGCCAAGCCCAAACGATCGCCCGCCTAGATAAGGGGTAATTTGCGCGGCCTCGGGCACCGGGCCAAACAGGCTCATTATGCCCAAACCCATTGCAGAAAGCGCAAAAGCAATGGCAAGAAGGGTTATCCAAATGGCGATATTTTCGGTTTTAATAAAGTTCATAATCTTGTTAGCTCCCTCGTTTAACTTCACTATAAATTAACATATATAGAAATCAATGCCGCATTTGAGCATGATCGGCTAGGCCAGTTAAATGTACCAGATGCCTAATTTTAAATAGCCTTGATGAATAGCCTTGCTGTCTAATGTGCAAATGCTATATTTGGCTAAAAATTGGGTTTTAAACATGATTGAAAAAAACATCATCGCCGCAGATGGGCATGAAATTCAAACCTATATTTGGCCGCATGATGCCGCCAAAGGCTGGGTGCATATTGTGCATGGCATGGCCGAACATGCCGCGCGATATGATGACTTTGCCAAAAACCTAGTTGCAGCAGGTTATGCGGTTGTGGCGCACAACCACCGCGGCCATGGCGCTAGTCACATTTCCAGCCAAAATAATGGCGAAAATAATGGCAAAAAACCTGTGCTGGGTGTATATAAGGGCTCAAATGGCTGGCAAAATTATGTGCAAGACATCGCGGCCGTTCGTGCCGATATCTGCGCCCACCAGCAACCATATTTTATATTTGGCCACAGTATGGGTTCATTCATTGCCCAATCTTATTTAGCTCAACAGCCGCAAAATGTTGCTGGGCTTATCCTATCTGGCTCTAACCATCAAGCCGTTTGGTTATCGCGGGTTGGCGGCTTTGTTGCCAAAATAGAAAGTTTAAGACTGGGCAGAGACAATAGCAGCAGTTTGTTGCAATTTTTATCCTTTGGCAGTTTTAACCAAAAGTTCAAACCAAACCGCACCGCGTTTGATTGGTTAAGCCGCGATGCCGCGCAAGTCGATAAATATATAGCCGACCCATTATGTGGTTTTGCCTGTAGCACTGGCCTTTGGTCAGATTTTTTGGCCGGTCTGGCTGAGCTATATAAGCCAAACAATCTTAAAAACATAGCCGCCGATATGCCTATTTTTATTTTAGGTGGTGCACACGACCCTGTGGGTTTGATGGGCACCGGCCTGCCAAAATTATTAAAAGCCTATAAAGACAGCGGGCATAAAAACCTGAGCCTAAAATTATTTGAAAATGGCCGTCACGAAATGCTAAATGAAACCAATAAATCCGAAACTTATGCCGAAATAATCAAATGGCTAGACCAGCAAAATTGACTAAACTGTATAATCGGCTTTTATCCACTCGGTAATGGCTTTTTCGGGCAATGCGCCAGACTGTTGTGACACCAATTTACCATGGTTAAATAAAAATAAGGCCGGAATGCCCCTGACATTTAGGCTGGCCGCGGCATGCGGGAATTGCTCCGAATTGAGTTTTAAAAACCGCACTTTGCCGGCAAACTTTTTGGCCGATGCCGCATAGGCCGGAGCCATCATTTTGCACGGCCCGCACCACTCTGCCCAAACGTCCAAAACATAAGCACCTTGGTCGCGTGATTGTAGTTTTAAAAATACTTTATCATTAATATCGATGGGCAAGTCAGCCGCCAAAATATGGCCACATTTTCCACATTTGCCGTTTGCCAGCAAGCCATTTGCTGGCGCGCGGTTTACTGTGGCGCAGGATGTACAAACAATTAATTTTGGTTTTTCAGTCATTATATATTTTCCAATATTTTAGTTTACTTTGTATCGTCTGCACCCCAACCACGATATTTTAGTTTATATAACAATAATTTGATATATACCAAAACATCTAATCGTAAAATTCGATAGTTTTAAATATAAACAATTCACATAAATTTATTGTCAGGACATACCATGCCTTTGGAACATGAGCATACCGTAAAAGCCATTCAAGCCCGCTTGGCCAGCGAAAACAAACCCAATTATTTGCGCGACTGGGTCTATGGCGGCATAGATGGTGCCATCACCACCTTTGCCATAGTTGCCGGGGTGGTTGGGGCAGGGCTTTCGACCAAAGTAATATTTGTTTTGGGTTTGGCCAATTTAATCGCCGATGGTTTTTCGATGGCCGCAAGCAATTATAGTGGCACCAAAACCGAAGTCGATGAACTCGCACGTTTTAAAGACATCGAAAAAAAGCACATTGCCCAACATCCGGATGGTGAACGCGAAGAGGTGCGGCAAATTTTTCTGGCCAAAGGCCTCACTGGCGAAGCGCTCGAACATACAGTTGCGGCCATAACCTCCGATCAAGATGTCTGGATCAACACCATGTTGACAGAAGAATACGGCTTGTCCACCCGGCTGCGCTCACCAATTAGGTCTGGCTTTAGCACTTTTTTGGCTTTCCTTATTTTTGGCACCATTCCGTTGCTGCCCTATTTTTTAGGCGTAGACAATGCCTTTAACATTTCGGTCGTCAGCACCATTATTGCGTTTTTCGCCATCGGCGCGATAAAGAGCAAATGGGCGGTGGCCAATTGGTTCAAATCGGGCATAGAAACATTAATCATCGGCGTTGCGGCCTCTGTATTGGCTTATTATATCGGCTATTATGCCAGCCTCATCGCTCAATAACTCACGCCTCATCGTCCAATAATTTAAGCCTCATAACCAGTTGAAAAGAACCATTTTAAGCGCGGTTTACCGCCGCGTGCTCTATATAGTGAGAGGTCACAACCCCCAAAATAGTCACTTCCTTACAGTCTTTTAACTTGATAAAGGCCAGCTCTTTATCATCGGTATATAACCACGAATTCATCTTGCTGATAAAAATACGCCGGCAAATAACATCGCCATAATAACGGGCAATGACAATGTCGTTATGGGCTGGTTCTAAGCCATATTCTACTACCAATGTGGCACCTTTTGGAATGGTAGGCTGCATTGCCTCATCGGGCATATCAAGCGTTTCCACAGCCGGTTGAATGATGGGGTTGGGGCTAAAATGGGCGCCCAATTGGTCCAAATCTAATTTAGCAAACCGGCTGGGCAGCCGCAAATTACTTGCGCTAATAGATGAGGAATTTAATATTTTATCGAGTCTGAACATATAAGAACAAATAAAGAACATCGGTTGAAATGTCAAGCCAAATATAACAATTTACTGTTGTTGATTCTTTTAATCTAAATCATATTGCCACTATAATTTATGTTAACCAGTTGATAACCATAGATATTATAATTTGGTTTATCATTTTTGGTTATGATATCGTTAAGATTAGTAACGAGGCCCCCCCCCAATGTCACAAAATCTCAGTTTGATTAATTATTTTATTAGCGAATTCTATATGGATAAAACCATAGAATTAGCACATGTCGTATCTCCTAATTTCTATTTCACTGTGAATTCTAATTTCAAGCAGTCCTTTGAAGTGTATGCAAAAAACTTCAAAATTGTTAAGCAGGATTCTGAATTAACGATAAGTGAAGTGCGTATAATTGATGACCAGATAATAGAGGTAGATTATACCATTTTATTGCTTATTGATGGTGAATATCAAAAAACCCTCGTCACCGGCCAATTTTTTGTTGCGGATGGTTTAATTCAACATGTAAATCTAGATTATCATCAGAAAAAAGAAGAGTTTACCCGCTTTCAAAACACGTTATTTGGCCTAGGTGAACCACAATTAGAATCCTATTTTCTATAGTGAAGGCAAAACTCTTAGGCTTGTTGTTGCACCTTGTACCAGCGCCAAAAGGCAAAGCCAGCCCATAAAAACTCGACCACTGCAAATGGCCAAGATTGTATCAATACCGCATAGCCTGATGAGGCCAAACAAGCGGTGGCAAACAAAAATATATACCTATGATGCCTGGTTTCTAACATGTAAAATAACGCCATTAACGACACCGCCACTGCACCAAAAATATCTATCATTTTTTTGCCTTTATAATTGTACTTATGTGGCTCAAATAGTGAAGTTAAAGCTGACCCGAAGTCAAGCTTAATAGCAATATATAAGCTCATAATAAGCCCGTTGAATTTAGCACTTGATTGGTTTTTAATGACCCATATAATTCACTCAAATAACCCATAAAAACAAAAGAGGGCAAAATGCAACTTGCAAAATCCATGTCTCGGTTGGGCACAGAAACCGCGTTTGATGTGATGGCACGCGCCAACCAATTGCGCGCCCAAGGCAAAGACATTATTGACCTCAGCATCGGCCAATCAGATTTTAGAGCCCCGCAATCTATTGTGGAAGCGGCGGTCAAAGCGTTTAGAGATGGCCACCATAGCTACACCCCGACCCGCGGCATATTAGAATTACGCGAAGCGGTGGCACAAGACATACACACCAGACGCGGGGTTAAAGTGTCGGCCGATAATGTGCTGATTGTGCCCGGTGGCAAAGTCACCATGTTTTTTGCCATTCAATTATTTGCCGAACCGGGCGCCGAGATTCTCTACCCCAACCCCGGCTTTCCTATTTATCAATCACTGATAAATTATGGCGGCGCCAAAGCGGTTGCCATCCCGATTTTAGAAGAAAATAAATTTGCCTTCAGCGCCGATGCCATTTTAGAGCGGCTTACGCCAAATTCGCGACTGTTAATTTTAAACAGTCCCGCTAACCCCACCGGCGGCGCAACCCCAAGATCAGAGCTAGAAAAACTCATAAACGGCCTAGATGATTATCCAGACCTATATATTTTGAGCGATGAAATTTATTCGCGCATGTTATATGGCGAACATCAACATGCATCGCCATTAGAATATGAACAAGTGCGCGATAGAGTGATTTTATTAGATGGATGGAGCAAAACCTACGCCATGGCAGGCTTGCGTTTGGGCTATGGCCTGTGGCCGGCAGATTTGATAGAACACGCCACCCGCCTGGCGGTTAATGTGCATTCCTGTGTGAATGCGCCCACCCAATTTGCCGGGTTAGAGGCACTTACTGGCAGCCAAGATGAGGTCGAGGCGATGTTTGCCGAGTTTGATAGACGACGGCAATTTATAGTGCCCAAATTAAATGAGCTAGCTGGCTTTAATTGCCACGACCCTAGCGGCGCTTTTTATGTATTCCCCAACATAACTGGCACCGGTTTAAGCAGCGCTACATTGCAAAGCCGCATATTGGAAGAGGCGGGGGTAGCCACGGTGCCAGGTACCAGTTTTGGCAATTTAGGTGAGGGTTATATTCGCTTGTCCTACGCCAACAGCATCGAAAATATTGGCTTGGCCATAGAGCGCATAAAATCCATTTTATAGGCTTAACATTAGATATTTTAAACACTAGATTAATATATTTAAGGCATTATAAAAAATGCTGAAGGGTGGGGCGATTTATGCCCCCAAAGGAGAGTGGATAATTGACTCATTTAAATGACGTTAAAGACATTGTGGCTGGCCGCCATAGTGACCCGTTCTCCATTCTTGGTCTGCACAAAGAAAATGGCAAATTCATCATCCGGGTGTTCATTCCAGATGTTCACCAAATAGATGTGATAGACGACAAAACCGGCTATAAAATTGTCGGGCTAAAACCCTTTGTCGGCGGCGAAGAAGTCGAGGGCTTTTTTGAAGCCATTGTGCCACGCCGCACCACCAAATTTGCCTATCGCCTCAATGTCAGACAGGGCGACCTAACGTGGATGGTCGATGACCCTTATCGGTTTGGTGAGGTTTTGCCAGCAGCAGATTTAGACCGCATCATCCAAGGCACTCATTGGCAATTGTGGCATGCGCTTGGCGCGCACACCATAACCCACGAAAATGTTTGGGGCACACATTTTGCAGTATGGGCGCCAAATGCCCGCCGCGTATCGGTGGTCGGTAATTTTAATTTATGGGATGGCCGCCGCCACGTCATGCGCTCGTGTGGCAATTCTGGCGTGTGGGAGATTTTTCTACCACGTATATCGGCTGGCGAAACCTATAAATTCGAAATGCTCGATGCAAAATGGCAAATTTTGCCGCAAAAATCAGACCCATTAGGCTTTGGCGCTGAACACCCGCCCGCAAACTCATCGATAGTGCGGGACTTGCCACAAAAAGACTGGTCTGACCAACCATGGATGGCCAAACGCGGCTTGTTGCAACAGGCCGATCAACCCATATCTATTTACGAGGTAAACTTAAGCTCATGGCGGCGCGCGGTAGATGATTTTGGCCGGCGGCTCACCTATACAGAGTTAGCCACGCAACTAGTGGCCTATGCCCAAGATATGGAATTCACTCATATAGAAATAATGCCAATTTCCGAATTTCCGTTTAACAATTCTTATGGTTATAGCCCGGTGGGTCTCTACGCCCCGACCGCAAGACATGGCCAATTAGATGAGTTTCGCGCTTTAATAGAAGCTTGCCATCAGGCCGATATTGGCCTGATTTTAGATTGGGTGGTGAATGATTTTTCCGACGATGCCCATGGCCTCAACCAGTTTGACGGCACGCAATTATACCAAGATTCGGCACAAATAGAGCCATCATTGGCGGCAAAAAACAGCCAAAGTTTCAAATATGGCCAGCCACAAGTCGAGAATTTTCTCATTGCCAACGCGTTATATTGGGCCAAGGAATATCATATAGATGGCGTGCGGTTTAAAATTTCTGCGCCGCTCGACCACTCGAGCCATTCGAATTTAACCGGCAAGTGGTTGCCAAAAAACCGTGCCGAAATAGACCATAGCCCGGCCGCAAAATTTTTGCGAAAACTAAGCACCACGCTAGGCAGCGAAGCTCAGGATCTGGTCACCATGGTCGAGCATAGCGCGCCATCAAAAGGCATTAGCCAGGCCACACAAAATGGCGGTTTGGGGTTTAATTATCGGTGGAATTTAAGCTGGGTGGAGGGTTCATTGCAATATTTATCCGAAGAGCCAATGCACCGCAAATTCCATCATCATAAAATGAGTTTGGGCGTGCAAAACGCGTTTTCCGAACAATTCATTCTGCCGCTAAGCCATGATCTAGTGGATAAAGGCAATGGCTCTTTGTTTAGCAAAATGCGCGGCAGTATAGATGAAAAATTCGCCAATCTACGAGCTTTTTATGGCTTTATGTGGGGTCATCCGGGCAAGAAACTAATTTTTATGGGCGGCGAATTTGCCCAACGCAGCGAGTGGGATCATAACCAAGGGTTAGATTGGAATTTGCTCGAAACTGATGAGCATGAGGGCGTGCAAGCCTATATGCGCGATTTAAACAAATTATACAAATCCACTCCAAGCCTATACCAGCTAGATTGCGCACCCGAGGGTTTTGAATGGATCGAAAAAGACAGCGCCGAGGAAAGCCTGTTCATTTGGTTGCGCCATGGTTTTAAAACCGAAATACCCATCATGATCATTGCCAATTTTTCACCAGATGAATGCGTGGATAGAGAAATCTTAGTACCTACATCGGGCAAATGGCTGGAAAAATTAAACAGCGATGCCACCATTTATGGCGGCAAGGGCAGGGTTAACCGCCAACCCATCGAGGCGGTCAGGCCACAAAATGCGGGTGATGATGATTTGGGACAAGACTATTCTATAAAATTATCTATCCCGCCGTTGACCACAATATTTATGCAATGGCAGCGCTAAATTAGGGCATGGATGCCGATCTGGCTATTGTTCACGACCCCAAAAACAGTTAAAGGCGGCTTTTCTATCGGCATAAAATTTACGCGCAATGCTACTATCAGCAAAATGAAAAAACCCATGTATCGCCCCGGGGTAGACGTGCAACTCCATCGGCACACCAGCTATAGAAGCGCGGGCGCAATAGGCCATATTTTCTTCTAAAAATAAATCCAGCGCGCCAGTGGCCAAATATAGCGGCGCTATGCCGGTTAAATTTTTGCGCAAAGATGGCGAAAAATAACCATTATCGGCGTTTTCAAGTTGGTAATTGCCTTGATAGGCTGCCCAGCCGAATTGGTTAAATTCGCGTGTCCAACAATATTGGCCAGTGGTTGGATTAGGGTTGGAATTGGGGTCCAAATGGCCACCAGTGCGGTGGTCCGACATTGGGTAAATTAGCACTTGGCCAACAATTTTAATTTCGGCTTTGTCATGCAGCATTAACGCAGTGGCTGCGGCTAACCCCCCGCCAGCGCTTTCGCCAGTGAGAATAATTTTATTCACATCGACACCAATTTTAGCGCCTTCATTATACAGCCAATAAAGCGCAGAATAACAATCTTCCAATGGTTTAGGAAACGGAACTTCAGGCGACTTGCGATACTCGGTGGCGACAATTATGCAGTTATTATCCTGCGCCATAAGCCAATTGTCATCATCGCCATTTTCGGCCGTGCCAAATATATAGCCACCCCCATGAATGTGAAATATGGCCGGTTTGGGATCACCAGTTAAGTCACCAAAAATCCGCAATTCCACTTCATGTCCATCATATAGGTTTGGCACTTTTATTATTTTGGTGGGTTTATAACCAAGGCGGTCACTGCGCGATTGTTCAAGAGATTTTTGGCGGTGGGCTGGTAAGGCCGCATGGTCTAACTCAAACGGCTCCATGTCATTAATCGCTGGCCAAGAGGCTTTGTCTACAAGGTGGTCGAAATTCATATCATTCCTTACAATTCATTTAATATTGATATTAAATGACAGACCAGAAAAAACAACCTAGTTTAAAATATAATTCGAATTTGAAAGCAACTTTATGCGCGCTATAGTTTACCGCCAGTTTAAACAAAAACCTAAGTTAGAGCATATGCCCGAGCCTATATGCCAACCAAATGGTGTGGTGGTAAAACTAGGCGCAACCGGCGTTTGTCGTAGCGATTGGCATGGCTGGATGGGGCATGATGCCGACATTGTTTTGCCGCACATTCCCGGCCACGAACTTGCAGGCACAATTGTCGAATTAGGCAAAAATGTCGATGGCCATAAATGGCGTAAAGATATGCGGGTCACCATACCATTTGTTGGCGGTTGCGGCCATTGCCCACAATGCAATAGTGGCAACCAACAGGTGTGTGATGCGCAGTTTCAGCCGGGCTTTACCCATTTTGGCAGCTTTGCCGAATATGTGTTTTTAGATTATGCAAATGAGAATTTGGTGGCCTTGCCCGATGAAATAGATTTCGCCACCGCCGCCTCGCTTGGCTGTCGGTTTGTAACCGCTTTTCGCGCAGTGGTCGACCAAGCTAAAATTAGGCCGGGCGAATGGCTAGCAGTGCATGGCTGCGGCGGGGTCGGGCTGAGCGCAATTATGATTGCTAAAGCCATGGGCGCGCAAGTTGTGGCGGTGGATATTGATTCTGAAACGCTTAAATTCGCCCAAGCTCTGGGCGCAGATATTGTGCTAAATTCAAACCACATTCCCGATATTGTAGCCGCGGTTAAAAGCCACACCAATGGCGGCGCGAATGTATCTATTGACGCCTTGGGGCATCAACAAACTTGCTTTAATTCCATCGCCAATTTGGCCAAACGCGGCCGCCATATTCAAGTGGGTCTAATGCTGGCACAACACGCTTTGCCGCCTATACCGATGGGGCAGGTGATCGCCAATGAATTGGAAATTTATGGCAGCCACGGCATGCAAGCGCATCGATATGGCGCGATGTTTGATATGATAAATGATTGTTTGTTGCAACCACAAAAACTCATTGGCCAAAAGATAAACCTAGAACAATCGATAGATGTTTTGGTCAATATGGATAAGTTTAACACCCACGGCGTTAGCGTCATCACCAAATTTTAACTAGCTAACCCAATCGACAATGGCTTTGGCCAGTTTAGAATAAGGCGGTTTTAACAACCCAAAACCGTTAAACCGCGCTTGTTTAAACACGCCTTTGGCATGGCTAAAAGTTTTAAACCCATCATGGCCATGATAATGCCCCATGCCGCTAGCGCCGATGCCACCAAGTGGCAATTCATTTTGGGCAAAATGGTAAATGGTGTCATTAATCGTCACCCCGCCGCATAATATATTTTGGCTTAAGCGTGGCAATTCATCTTCATCATCATGGCTAAAATAATAAGCCGCCAATGGCTTGTCGCCCGAATTTACAAAACTGATGGCATCATCTAATTTTTCATAGCCAATAATTGGCAATATCGGTCCAAATATTTCCTCCTGCATCACCTTCATATCTGGTTCGACATCATCCAATACCGCTGGCATCATTTTGCGGCCATCATCATCGGCTTCAAATAATTTATACAGCAGCGCGCCACGCTCGACGGCGTCATGTAACAGCCCATGCAGGCGCTCATATTGTTGTCGGTTAATGATGCTGGTATAATCGCCGCCATGCATAATGTCAGGGTATAACCGCTCGCCTGCCGCAATGAGCGCCTGCGCCAATTCGGTGCGCTTGGCCTCTGGCACCAATACATAATCTGGCGCTATGCAGGTTTGCCCGGCGTTTAACAGCTTGCCGACCATAATGCGTTCGGCCGCTTTGGCAATGTTATAATTTTTGCCAATAATGGCTGGCGATTTGCCACCTAATTCAAGCGTTATCGGGGTTAGGTTTTTGGCGGCAGCTTGCATCACCAATTTGCCAACCGCGCCAGAGCCAGTAAAAAATAAATGGTCAAATGGCAAAGCGCTGAATGCGGCGGCAATTTCGGCATCGCCTTCTATCACTGCCACTTGCTCAGCGTCAAACACTTCGGCCAATATTTTGGTTATAACTTTATTGGTATGCGGGGTGAATTCCGATGGTTTTAACATCACCCTATTGCCAGCGGCAATGGCGGCAATAAGTGGCACAAAAGCTAGGTGTAAAGGATAGTTCCATGGGCTGATAATGCCAACAACGCCCTTGGGCTGATATTCGACATAGGCTTTGCCCGGCCAAAAATGCAAAGCCACGGGTCGTCTTTTTGTCGCCATCCAGCGTTTTAATTTTTTTCTTGTGTGTTTTATATCGGCCAAAATGAAAGAGGTTTCAGTCATACGGGTTTCAAAAGCCGACCGATGGCCAAAATCGGCCGAAACCGCCGTAATCATGTCGGCCTCGGCGGCTTTAAACACCACATATAACTTGTTCAATATGCCCATACGCGCCGCAAAGCTAGGTGGTAGGCTGGCGGCAAAAGCGGCTTGTTGAATCTTAAAAACGTCCATATAATCAGTTTAAACTTATTATGTTTTAGTTCAACTTGAATGTTTATATGACCAAAATTTCATTTTCTGCAATATCAATTGCCCGCCGCCAGCTCCTAAAAACCGCGCTTATGGCCAGCCTCACCGCGCCGTTTAACCGCACTTTCGCGGCAGATTTAAGCGGTAAAAAAATACTCATCATCGGCGCTGGTATGTCGGGCTTATCCGCTGCCCGTAAGTTAGATGACAATGGCGCAGAGGTGCAAATATTAGAGGCAAAACCACATATTGGTGGCCGCTTACGCACCGATTATGGCCTAGGCGCACCGTTCGAGCTGGGGGCAGGCTGGGTTCATGGCCCGAGTGCCAACAATCCCATCACCCAATCAGCCAAAAATATAGATGCCAATTTAATGGTGACGCATGATGCAAGCGAAATAATTTATGACCAAACGGGCAACCCATTAACCCCGCAACAACGTGAGGTGATAGATGATAATTGGTATGATTTATTGGCTTTAATAGATGATGAGTTAGAAATTGGCGACACACGAAGCTTGTACAATGCCATAAAAACCTTCGCGCCATCGGCGTTAAAAGATGAAGGGGTCATGTGGGCATTATCGGCTTATACCGAATTTTCAAAAGGCGGCAGCATCGAAAATATATCCGCCCTTTATCATGATGCAGATGAGGCATTTGACGGCGAGGATGTCATCCTGACTATGGGTTATGATAAAATTTTAGCGCCATTAGCCAAAGGTTTAAATATCCGCTTATCAACCTTGGTCACAGACATAGAATATGGCAAAAACGGCGTGGCAATATACACCAATAAAGGCCTATATAAAGCCGATTATGTCATATGCAGCCTGCCATTGGGCATATTAAAATCGGCCGACGTGGCGTTTGAGCCACCATTACCCAAAGCCCACAAAACCAGCATAAATAAAATCGGCTTTGGCAGCGTCACCAAAATTGCGCTTAAATTCGACCAAGCTTTTTGGCCGATAGACACCCAATATTTTGGCGTCCAAACCACCATCAAAGGCCGGTGGAATTATTGGCTTAATTACCGCACATTTAGCCAGCAAAATATATTGCTCGGCCTAAGCATGGGCGATTATGCGCCCATTGCCGACAATATGAATGATGCCGATATGCAAGCTGACGCCTTAAAAGTGTTGCGTGATGTATGGGGCGATGCGGTCGGCGAAGTTATAGATATGCGCGCCACCCATTGGTCGCTCGATCAACATACATTGGGCGCATATAGCTATGTGGCGGCAGGTTGCAAACCCAAAGATTTTGCCCAACTCGCCAAACCCATTGCCAACCGCCTGTTTTTGGCGGGCGAACATACCATATTTGAATATGCCGGCACATTGCATGGGGCATATTTGTCGGGCATTCGCGCCGCAAACCAAATATTAGCGCTATAGGCAAATTATTATAGATTTAGATTGCCAAATAAGCACAATCATTTAGTTTTAAAATTAACGTTAATATATAAATTGTCGGAGATAATTATGAGTGATAAGAAAATCAGATGGGGCATTATTTCAACCGCCAATATTGGCATGAAACAAGTGATACCCGGCATTATGGCGTCCGAGCATTCGGTGGTTACCGCCATTGCCTCGCGCAATTTAGCCTCGGCACAAGCCGCCGCCAAACAGCTAGGCATCGAAAAAGCCTATGGCTCATACGAGGCTATGCTTGCCGACCCAGATATTGATGCTGTATATAACCCTCTGCCCAACCATTTGCATGTCGATTTAACCCTGCAAGCCGCCAAAGCTGGCAAACATATATTGTGCGAAAAACCGATGGCGTTAGACGTTGCCGATGCGATGCGTTTGCTGGCACTGCCAAAAGATATATTGGTGACCGAAGCCTTTATGGTGCGCCACCACCCGCAATGGCAGCGGGCGTTAGAAATTGTGAAATCTGGCGAATTGGGCACATTACGCGCCATAAATGTGGTGTTCAGCTATTATAATGATGACCCAAATAACGTGCGCAACCAAGCCGACATTGGCGGCGGCGCTATATTAGACATTGGTTGCTATGCAGTAACCGCCGGGCGCTATTTTTTCCAAGCCGAGCCAAACCGCATTGTGTCGCTGATAGATAGAGACCCGAAATTCCAAACTGACCGCACAGTTTCGGCAGTGGCCGATTTTGGCAATGGCCAACATTTAAACTTCATGGTGTCAACCCAATTGGTCGGGAGCCAACGGGTCGAAATTTTGGGCACCAAAGCTAGGTTAGAAATTGTCATCCCGTTTAATGCGCCAGCAAACCAAGCCACGGCGTTGATTATAGACCACGCCATAACCAATGATGGCAGCTTGGTGCGCAAAGAAATTATCGACGCATGCGATCAATATACCCTACAAGCCGAAAATTTCGCCTTAGCCATATTAGGCAAA
The DNA here is from genome assembly GCA_013214705.1 of Hyphomicrobiales bacterium. Classification (GTDB taxonomy): domain Bacteria; phylum Pseudomonadota; class Alphaproteobacteria; order Rhizobiales; family OSC116; genus OCS116. Next base: position 913,910 of record JABSRZ010000003.1, on the reverse strand, counting down.
AAACCCCTGACCTACAGCATAGACGACGCCATAAAATCGATGAAAATTTTAGAAGCACTCGTAACCAGCGAAAAAACCAACGGCTGGGTAACCATCTAATTTTGCTCTTGGCTAACTGGTTGACAGAATTGCAAATTTAAGCCAAACTCGGCTCAGTTTTTTTAATTTTGAGGAGGATATTATGATTGTAACCACTTTAAAGCTGGCAACTTTGGTCTAAATCACTCCTTTTTTTGCAAGATTGAAGATCATTGGAATGGCGGTAAATTGGCTTATTGGTTCAATTTATGGCCATATATTCATGCGTCCAGCAACCCTATTTATACGAATTATTTTGCCGGAGCAAAACATTGAATCTTTCGAAATTACAGCCCTTGGGTTGGTCTAACCATTTTTTTCAGCAATTGTCGCTGCAAGAAATTGAAACCCTCAACGTCACTAATTTTCTATTTCGCATCACCGCCATTCACCGCACCCATATCATCGGCATTGGCGAAACTGGCCATCAAAGCTTAATGGTGCCAGACGAGTTACAACCCGTAAGCCAGTTTTTAGCGGTGGGGGACTGGATCATCGCCACCCGGGTTTATGAGCATTTTAAAATCACCGGCCTGCTCGAGCCGATTAACCGCATTGAGCGGGTGTCCAATGACACCAAACAGCTCATTGCTGCCAATCTAGATTATTTATGGATCGTCACCAGCGCCAATGATGAGTTTAACCCCAAACGGTTGCAACGTTATATGGCTATGGCTTATGAGTTTAACATTGAGCCGGTCATCATTCTGACCAAAACCGATTTATGCGCCGATAAATATGAATATATAGACCAAATTACCGCGCTGAAAGTTGGCAATTATCATGCGGTAAACACCGCTGATGCCACTAGCTATTTACAGTTAGACCCATATTTTGTATCCGGCGTTAGCATTGCCATGGTCGGCTCATCCGGGGTTGGTAAATCGACGCTAATAAATACGATTTCAGATGTAGAGCAACTCACCAAGGAAATAAGAGAAGTTGATGCAAAGGGTAAGCATACCACCACCCATAGGCAGTTATTTTATTGTAAAAACAACGTCGCCATCATTGATACGCCGGGTATGCGGGCGCTGGAATTGCTCGATACCGAAGCCGGGCTAGAACAAACATTTGACGACATAGTTGACCTTGCCCTCAGATGCAAATTCAACAATTGCCGCCACCAAACAGAGCCGGGATGCGCCATAATTACAGCCATTGAACAAGGCGATATGAGCCAAACCCATTATGACAATTATTTGAAATTATTACGTGAAGAAGCGTTTAATAAGCGCAAAACAGGCGGTGCTTACGCCGAAAAACAATTTAACCGCAATTGGCGAAAAGTCATCAAAGATAATAAATCCGACAAATATTAAACTTCAGCAAAACCCCGTGGCTCTTACCAAAAAGCGGCTCTTACCAAAAAGCGGCTCCTACCAAAAAGCGGCTCCTACCAAAAAGTGGCTCTTACCAAGAAGTGAGAGCCGCAAGTTCTAATTTAGGCAGCGCTGACCACATGCAAGTTGGCTTGCTTGTGCGCAGCCTCGGCTTTTTGAGCCAGCCCATCTAACACCAGATTGGTCTGTTTGCGCATGAACGCGGTTAGGCCCAATTTGCTCATTATTTTGCCCAATATGCCAAATTTAAGTTCATAATCAAATATCATCCGGGCTTTGGTTTTGTCGCCAAATTGTTCCAATTCAAACCGCACAATGTTGCTTTTAATCGGCATGCTGGTGGCATAAATATCTATGGTCATGCCTTCGCCTTCATCCCATTTTAACACCCGTTCTTTTAGGTAATTCTTGCCGTCCGATAGATCGCAATGGCGGGTGGCGCCAAGGCCGCCATTGTCACTGCCTTCTGTTAAGTAGGATTTGTTAATGGCGTCATTAAAAAAATCTATATTTTCAAAATCGGCCAACAATGTCCACACTGTGGCTTTGGGGGCATTAACAATTTTCTCAACACTAAATTTGGGCATTTTATTTCCTTTACAATTGCAAAAACATTGGTTATTTTGAATTTGAGAACAACCATTCTCACCAACATAGAGAATGTCCATTCTCTTGTCAATTCAAATCTTCTTCAATTGGTGAAATAAGTTTCAGATGGAAAATATTCAATATTTACAGCCGGCCATGCAGGTATTTTGGCAACATGGCTATGAAGGCACAAATTTTCACCAATTGGTCGAGGCAACTGGGCTAAGCCGCAAATCCATCTATAAAAAATGGGGCGATAAAGCTGGGCTTTTTGCCCATAGCTTGGCATTATATAGCCAGCTAATGACCGCGCAAAATCTAAAACCCTTATTGGCCGCAGATGGCACAGGCCTGCCAGCCGTTAAAGATTTTTTTAAAATGTTTAAAAATTATTTGCAAGCCGATGCGCCTATGCTCGGTTGTTTGGTGGTTAAAACACTTGCCGAAATGGGCAGCCATAATGCAGAAATCAATAAAATAAGTTTTGAATTTCTGGGCAAAGTTAAAACCGGCCTTAATCATAGCCTGCAAATAGCCCGCAAAAAAGGCCAGCTAAAACCGGGTGCTGATACAGCCCAAGCGGTTGAGTTTCTATTTGCCGTACATTGCTCATTAGGTGGCTTGGCCAGTAACCAATTAACCCACCCGCTGTTATTGTCTATGGTCACTCAAGTCGAAAATTATTTAGACCAGATGTCGGTTTAAACTATAATATCGCCATATTGACTCATTAAGTGTAATTTGGTTAAATACAACTTTTAGTATATTAATTTATCAAAGGTTGTATCATGACATTTTCATCCAAACTCTATTTTTTAGTGACTTTTACGCTGTTTTTCGTAGCCTTTCTAACCCCAATACCACCGTTTAACCCAGCGGCAGATGCTCATGTCACGGCTCAGATAGACATTGTCGGTTATAAATATATCAGCAAAAACAGCGTCAATGTGCGGGCGTTGCCAAATGTGCATAGCCAAAAAGTTGGCAATTTAAAGCTCAACACAAGGGTGGCCTATTTTGCAATCATCAACAATTGGTATCAAATATTCAACCCGTCAACGCAACAATTAGGCTGGGTGTTGGGCAGCCTATTGGCCGACCAACAACAGAATATATCCGTTAAACCCGCGCCTTTAAGCTCTGGCTTTGAACCCATCCGCCCGGCTTATTATGGCACTTGCGATTGCCCGTATGACCGCGCTTCAAATGGCTCACGTTGCGGCGGCCGCAGTGCCTATAGCCGCCCGGGTGGCCGCAGCCCAATATGTTACAAATAACCCAACACCATTACCTATAGCTCAATTACAGGGGGACAAGCGTATTTCAGTTTGCATTAATCGGCTTTGTCTCCTAAACTCTGCCGATAAAAAACTTAATGTTAATACTGATAATTAAAAAAGGGATTCAAAAATGTTGCTAAAAATGGGTTTAAAATTAGTCGCTGCATCACTCATGTTGTTTGGCGTCACTGCGCAAGCCGCCGAGCTGCCAGATCTTGGTGGCAGAACCATAAAAGCGGTTACCGAAAATGGTTATTTCCCGCTTAATTTTAGCGATCCGAAGTCAGGCGATGGCATAGGTTGGGAATATGATGCGGTTAACGAAATTGCCAAACGCCTAAACCTAAAAGTCGAATGGAATTTAAGCGCTTGGGATGTGATGATTGAATCGGTCAAAGGCGGCCAATATGACATTGGTATGGACGGCATCACCATTAATGATGAACGCCAACAGCAAATAGATTTTTCTGACAGCTATTTAACCCAGCAAATGTTTATGCTGGTGCGGGCAGATGAAAGCAAATATCTAAACGTCAAAGCCTTTGCTGACGACCCTAAAGGCCTAGTTGGCGCACAACCGGGCACCACCGGTTTTTACACCGCTGTTTACGATATGTTAGATGCCAACGAAGATAACCCACGCATTATATTGCTAGATACATTTGCCGCCTTAACCCAAGCGTTAAAAATTGGCGATGTCGATGTTATCTTAACCGATGAAACGGGTGGCAACGGCTTGGTCGATGCGTTCCCCGGTACATTTAAAATGGTTGGCGATGCGCTAACCTCAGAAGATTTTGGCTTTATATTCACCAAAGGTTCAGATTTGGTTGCGCCGGTGAATGCCGCGTTAACCGAAATGCGTGCCGATGGCACATTGGCCAAGATAAACCACAAATGGTTTGTCGAATATAAAATGAACAAATAATATAGCGTTAAAAAAAGGGTGGCTTGTGTCACCCTTTTTATTTTGATCTGAGCAAGACTGCATAAATGAACCCACACAAACCTTCTAATGATTTCCCCTATTGGTTAGCTGCACTGGTAATTTTGGCTATTGCCATGATTTTTGTGATTATCAATTTCGAAATTTATAACCTTATTTTTGCCCGCGTTGCTAAAGGCATTGGCATCACCCTTTATGTAACCGCTGTGGCGTTTGCTTTGTCGTGCGCGTTAGGCCTGTTGCTAGCGGTGGGGATGAATAGCTCGTGGGCGCTCATTCGCCAAACCTGCCGGTTTTATGTCGAAATTGTGCGCGGCATCCCAATGTTGGTATTGTTATTTTACTTCGCCTTTGTCGGCACCCCAATGCTGATAGACATTGGCAACTTTATATTCACCTACCCTCAGCAATGGGGCTGGCTAGATAAGTTTTTAATCCGTGATTTTGATATGATATGGCGGGCAATTTTCGCGTTGATGATAGGCTATAGCGCCTATATTGCCGAGGTATTTAGAGCTGGGTTTCAGAGCGTCGATAGAGGCCAATATGAGGCCGCAAATGCCCTCGGCCTGTCGCGTTTTACGCGCTTTTACAAAATCACCATGCCGCAAGCGTTCAAAGTTATCTTGCCGCCGTTGGGCAATGATTTCATCGCCATGATTAAAGACAGCGCTTTGGTTTCGGTATTAGGTGTGGCGGATATAACCCAGATGGGCAAATTATATGCCGCGGGTACTTTTAGATTTTTCGAAACCTATAACATTGTCACATTTATATATTTGGTGATGACAATATCATTGTCGTTAGCGCTGCGCGGCGTCGAAGCGCATATGGATAAAAATACGCGGTTACAAACTAACCAACATTAATATAAGCTACTTCAAATGATATTATTTTAGGACCTAACATATGACCAGCCTGTTGCTTCAAGCCTTTATATATTTATGCGCCGCGGTTATCGCCGTGCCCATTGCCAAACGCTTGGGTTTAGGCTCGGTTTTGGGCTATTTAATTGCCGGCATCATCATTGGCCCGGCCACTGGTTTAGTGGGTTCAGAAACCCAAGACATTCAACATTTTGCCGAGTTCGGCGTGGTGATGATGCTGTTTTTAGTGGGGCTAGAGCTTGACCCCAAAACCCTATGGGCGATGCGCAACAAATTATTAGGCCTAGGCACGTTTCAGGTGGCAGGCACCGCAGGCATCGTGATGGGCTTTGGCATGTGGTTTGGCTTAAGTTGGAGCGTGGCTTTGGCCGTCGGGCTGGTGTTTTCGTTATCTTCAACCGCCATTGTGTTGCAGACGTTGAAAGAAAAAAATCTGATGAAAAGCGACGGCGGGCAAAACAGCTTTTCAGTGTTGCTATTTCAAGACATAGCCGTCATCCCGATGTTGGCGCTTATACCATTATTGGCACTGCCTGAACTTATGAATACCGGCGATGCGGCCAATGAAGCCGCGCATTCTTCTTATAGTTTAATCGATGGCTTAGCTGGCTGGCAAGTCACTTTGGTCACCATCGCCGCCATTGCCATTGTGGTGGTTGGCGGGCATTATTTATCGCGACCACTATTTAGGTTTATTGCCACCGCCAAATTGCGCGAAGTGTTTACCGCCGCGGCTTTGTTGCTGGTCATCGGCATCGCTATATTAATGACCTTGGTTGGCCTGTCGCCAGCTTTGGGTACATTTTTAGCCGGCGTAGTGTTGGCCAATAGTGAGTTTAGGCACGAGCTAGAAAGCGACATTGAACCGTTTAAAGGCTTGTTATTGGGTCTGTTTTTCATCACCGTCGGCGCGGGCATAAATTTCGGCCTATTGTTCAGCGAGTTTAGCACCATTTTGGGCTTAACCATCGGCCTGATGGGGCTGAAAGCGCTGGTGCTGTTGGCCATCGCGTTCGTGTTTAAAATGCGCTTGTCAGACAAATGGTTATTCTCGTTAGGTCTGGCTCAAGCGGGCGAATTTGGTTTTGTATTGCTGTCCTTCAGCGTGCAAAATGCGGTTATCCCGGTCGATTTGGCCGATCAACTATTATTGGTTGTGGCGATGTCGATGATGCTGACCCCGGCTTTGTTTATATTATTCGACAAAGTGGTGCTGCCAATGACCAACAAAACCCAAACCCGCAAAGATGATATCATTACCGAAAAAGGCACGGCCATCATAGCTGGCCATGGCCGTTTTGGCCAAATTATCAACCGCACATTAATCGCCTCGGGCTATAAAACCGTGGTGATAGACCAACAAGCCGACTTAATTGAAGGCATGCGTAAATTTGGCGTGCAAGTGTTTTATGGCGATGCCACGCGGCTCGATTTGCTGCATGCGGCTGGCATCCATGAAGCCAAATTACTAGTGGTGGCCATTGATGAGCCAGAACAAGCCATAAAACTTATCAAACAAGCCCGTTTGGAACATCCGGACATTCACATTGTGGCGCGGGCGAGAGACCGTATCGAGGTTTATCGGTTATATTATGCCGGCGCTAACGACATTGTGCGCGAGACTTTCGATAGCGCGGTGCGGGCATCGCAATATGCGCTCGAATCCTTGGGTATGACCCGCCCCAAAGCCATAAAACAGATGCAGAAATTTGTTGAACATGACCGCAAAGGCCTACGTGAAATGGCCGAAGTGTGGCAAGAAGATGTCGATAACTTTGAGAATAAAGAATTGATCGATGTGGCCAAAAATCTCAACGCCCAGCTTAACGAATTGATGAAAGAAGATCAGGCCGAATTGCAAGAAGAGCTTCAACAGGCCGAACAAGTTAAGCCATAATTAGCACAGTTTATCTGCGTCTTTTTGCCGTTGGCAGTTGCTTGACTTTGTATATTTGACATAAATGATACGAGATGATAGGTATAAGCATCACTCGTATCATGTCAGGTCGACTCATGTCACAAAATATCAACAGCGTCGCCATTAAATTATTTCACCAATTTGGTGAAGATTTCACCCTCGATCAATTGTCTAAACAGGCCAATACATCGCGCGCGACTTTGTACCGCCGCATTGGCAGCAAACATAATTTGCTCAAAAAACTAGCAGCCGATGGGTTTATTTCGCTCGATTATCAAGCCAGCGCCAAAGCCAAAATTTTGGCCGCCACCCGCATTGTGGTGGCCAAACACGGCTTTATCAACTGCACCATGGAGCAGATTGCCAACCAAGCCGGCTTAGGCACGGCCACATTATACCGCCATTATGCCGAAAAACATAAATTATTGCAGGCCTTCACCACGGCTTTAAAGTCCGATGTTTCCATGGCCGAGTTTAAACTGGCCGGCAACCTCTCGGTTGAAGATGGTTTATATCTGCTCATCAAAACCATGCTTAAATTTATCGATGACAATGTCGATATTGTGAAAATATTATTTTTTGGCAACCCCGAAGAACGCAAATATATCAGCAATATACGTGATGCATCAAGCTCGACCTTTAAATCAATATCTCAACATATTCATAACCTTAAGGCACAAAAATTAATTCAAGTCGAGATAAAAACCGAAGATTTGGTCGCCAGTCTTATGGGGCAATTGATGCATTTTGCGCTCACCGCCCCGCTTAATTTGGGCCGTAAACTCAATATCGATCGGGATGCAAAACTCATAACCAAAATCTTTTGCAGTGCATTGGAGATTACCAAAAGGGGTTAAATTAATGGCTGACTATATTCGAAATTTTAGCGAAATTGCCGCCACAGACATTGGCCTTGTCGGCGGCAAGGGTGCAAATTTGGCGGTGCTATTTGCCGCCAATATCAATATACCTAACGGCTTTTGCATCACCACCAAGGCCTATAAACAATTCATCGCCCCAACCGAAAAAACCATATATAAAGCCGCCCAAAAAATAGACATTGATAATTTGGCTAGCTTACGCAAGCAGGCGCAAATCATCCGCAATTTATTGCAAAAAAATCCATTGCCACAAATAATTGCCGATGAAACTGTGGCCGCATGGCGTGAGTTTGGCACAGAAGCCGCCTATGCGGTGCGCTCTAGCGCCACCGCCGAAGACTTGCCACAAGCCTCATTTGCCGGCCAACAAGACACTTATTTAAATATAATCGGTCAAGATAATTTGCTGAATGCAGTTAAAAAATGCTTCATCTCGCTATTCACCGATAGAGCCATTTTATACCGCATGCAAAATGGTTTTAATCATGCCGACGTGGCTTTGTCGGTGGTGGTGCAAAAAATGGTATTGCCGCAATCGTCAGGCATCATGTTCACCGCCGATCCTATATCCGGCAACCGCAATGTCACCTCTATTGATGCGAGTTTTGGTTTGGGCGAAGCTTTGGTTTCTGGCCTGGTTTCTGCCGATCTATACAAAGTCGATAAAACCACCAATAAAATTATCCACAAAGACATTGCCGACAAGAAACTAGCCATCATACCGCTTAGTGGCGGCGGTGTAGAAACTGTCGATTTAACCAAAGCCGATAGCCATTCACAGACATTAGACGATGATTTAATCCTCAAATTGGCGCAATTAGGCGCGCGCATCGAGGCGCATTATGGCCAACCGCAAGATATAGAATGGGCATTGGCAGATGGCCAATTATACATCACCCAATCGCGCCCGATCACCACTTTATTTCCAATGCCCGAAAATGGCACAACATGGCCAAAGAGTGAAAAAAAGGTATTTCTAAGTTTTGGGCATCCGCAAATGATGACCGAAGCCATGCCGCCTTTAGCTCTTTCGGTAATGAAGGTAATGGTGCCGTTTGCCACCATGAAAAATGGCATAGAAAATGAATTGGTCTTCACCGCAGGTGGTCGCCTATATATCGACACTAGCCATATTTTGAATCATCCTAAACTCAAAAAAATTTTTCCGATTATGGTGGGTAAAGCCGATCAACAAATGAGTCAAGCTCTGGTGCAGTGGGTTAAAAACAACCCCAAAGCCGCCAAAAAATCAGCAATTACCGGGCGTGTTCTTGCCAAATTGGCATTGCCATTTTGGGCTGCAGTTGTAAAACGAGTGTTATGGCAAAAACATCAAAATATTCCACATCAAATGGGTATATATGCCGACAAATATATCGACCAAATAAAAACTGAGGTCGAAAATATGTCTTCATATTCTCAAAAGCTCGGCTATATATCACTAAAATCCCACCAAGTTTTATCCCATGGTGTCATTTGGAAAACCCATTTGGCCGCCAGCATGCTAGCTATGTTTTTGGTTGGCAAATTAACCAAAAAGCTCGATATTAAACCAGACGTAGATGCCATGATGCGTGGTTTAAAGGGCAATGTAACCACGCAGATGGACTTAGCTGTTGGCGATTTGGCCGATGCCGCACAAGCGTCGGAAGCGTTAAAAACTCACATTTTGGCTGAGCTAAACGTCTTCACTAAAATAGCGAAATGCCTTGAATATGAAGGCGGTCAACAGTTTTTAACTCAATGGCAAGCGTTCTTGGCTCAATTTGGCGCGCGTTGTACCGGCGAGATTAATATCTATAATTCGCGTTGGGATGAAGACCCCACAGCGCTTATGCTGATGGTTATGGCCATTCTAAAGACCGCCAAACTTGGGGCACACCAAATTCACTATCAAAATTTAATGGTTCAAAACCAAATAGCTGTAAACAATATCATTAAATCTTCTGGTAAAGGTGTGTTTGGTTTTGTACGCAAACCATTGGTCAAACGGTTTATTTATGTCATTCGCCAGCTATTCCCGCTGCGTGAACATCATAAATTCATGATTATAAAATACATGTATGAGGTCAAAAAATTACTGCTCGAAATTGGTGACGCGCTGCACCTAGATAACAAATTGCCAACAGCAGATGCCATTTGGTTCATTTCCATTCCTGAAATTTTAGATTTATTGGATGGAAAAACCAAAATAAACAAAGTCGAGTTGGTAACTCGCCAACAAGACTATACTCATTTTTTAAAATTAGACCCGCCGCGTCTCATAACCTCAGATGGCGAAATTTTAACCGCCGTGTTAGACAATAGCCACGCCCCGCAAGGCGCGTTGGTCGGTAGCCCCGTATCGGCAGGCATATGTGAAGGCATCGCCAAGGTGATTACCGACCCGACCAGAGAACAGCTCCATAAAGGTGAAATTTTAGTAGCCCCGCATACCGATCCGGGCTGGACGCCGCTTTTTGTCAATGCGGCCGCTTTGGTTTGTGAGGTTGGTGGCCTGATGACCCATGGCAGCGTCATCGCGCGTGAATATGGCCTGCCAGCCGTGGTCGGCGTGCCAGATGCCACTAAAATCATCAAAACCGGCGATAGGTTGCGCGTGCATGGCGATGCAGGTTATGTCGAAATATTATCAAAAGTTATAGGAGAGACGGCATGAAATTAACCGCAATTATCTTTATCACGATATTAGCCGTCATGATTTTCTACACATGGCTACAAGGCACCGAAACTTTCAGCTTGGCGTGGAAAAACTCGGGCAAACAATTATTAAGTTTTGTGCCCATTATGGTGATGGCGGTTATTATGGCGGCGTTTGCCGAAACGCTAATGCCCAAAGGCTTTGTCGATAAATGGCTATCCGAAGAGGCTGGTTTTAAAGGCATATTATTGGCTTGGGGCGCGGGTATATTAACCCCCGGGGCTGGCATTGTTGGCATGCCGTTGGTGGCCGGGCTTTATAAAGCTGGCGCTGGGTTGCCAGTAATTATGACTTACTTGACCTCTATCGCTACGCTGTCATTTGTAAAAATGCCGATAGAGGCAGGGTTTTACGGTTGGAAAATAACCTTCATCCGCGTGGGGGTGTCGCTCATATTGCCACTCATTGCTGGCGGCTTAACCCAAGTTTTCATTTCCATAAACCAAATGCGATAGTTGAATTTTGGCCGCCATTTACGGTTGCACATAATGGCCAATTGCGGTAAATTAAGCTTATAAATTTGGAGCCATTATGAGCAAAATTAAAGACATTATATATGTAGGTGACCCGCAATGTTCGTGGTGTTGGGGCATCGCTGCCGAAATGCAGGCAGTATTTGACTTTGCTCGCAGCCGTGACATTAATTTTGCCATTATGGTTGGCGGTTTGCGCGTCGGCGGTGGCCAAGCTTGGGATGATGAGTTTAAACAATTTTTGCGCCACCATTGGCAACAGGTTTCGCAGCGCTCGGGGCAAAAATTTGGCGATGCCTTGTTTGATTTGGCCGCGTTTAATTATGACACCGAACCCGCTTGCCGCGCCATTGTTGCGGCTAAAAACCAATGCCAAAACTTGCAATTAGATAGTCAGATTGTGCTAGATTTCTTTGTTGCCACCCAAAAAAAATTCTACGTCGATAGCCAAGACCCCAAACAAGTCGATTTTTATCAGACTATATGTAGTGAGCTTGGGTTGGATTTTGAAATTTTCTCAGAGCTTTTTTCATCGGCCGAAATAAAGGCGCAAACCACCGCCGAATTTAATATAAGCCGCAACTGGGGCGTGACCGGCTACCCCACATTATTGGCCAGCGATGGCGAGCAATTGCAACTTATATCATCGGGTTATCAAAAATCCGGACTTATTATAGAGCGCATTAACGCGTTGGCTTAGGCCTAATTTTTTACTTCGCCATTAGATATTGGCTTGATTCTTATCACTATTAGACCAAAGTCTAGAATCAAAACCAGCTTTTTAAGCATTTTTAATGCCGAACATTGCGAATCAAATTATTTAGCAAATGCAAGACATAGTTTTAAACAATCGCATGTTTTTTTGTAACCGTTGCCCATCTTGGCCTCAGCCCTGTGAATAGTTTTTTTCGGCTAAAAAAAACAATTATTTAGACAGTTTTCAGACATTTTATGTTGCATTGTTAACCATTTTAGCACTATTGTACCCTACACTATGTAGTGGTTAGTATGTAAATTCACTACTGTATATAGTGTTTTTGAAAATTATTAGTAAAAACAAGGTTTTGCGAGGCATTGCTTTCCATCAGGTAAAACTGAGCTGAAAGTCAATAAAGAAAACCTAGTTTAGTGCGTAGCGGCAAATTGAAATTATAGACATTAAAGAGGCAATCATGGTCAGGCTTAAACGGGTATTACTTCCAGAAAATTCACTCGAATCAATCAACAAAACCATTCCAGAGGGCGTCCAGCTCGAAAAGCGCTCGGGCAAACGCGCGCTATTTTCGCCGGCACCTATTTTTGCCGCTTTGCACAAAGCGATGATGGCCACCAAACAGGTTGAGCTAACCGCCAGCAATGTATATGAAGAATCCATCACCTTAACCGAGCAAGCCATCGCCTCCATTATGAAGCGGGTCGAAAGTTATGGCGTCATTCATCAAGAAGATGTGCAAGACCAAGTCGAGCTAACCTTAATGCGGGCTGGCCATTATGAAGTGGCTAAAAATTACATTATTTATCGCCAAGCGCGCGCCGACCAACGCGACCAAGTAGATCAAATCACCACCACCCATGCTGGCCGCTTGTCGCAAATGAAAGTGGTTAAACGAGATGGCGAACAGCAAGCTGTTTCTTTAAACAAAATTACCAACCGGGTGTCTGTTTTGGCTGCCGATTTAAATGTCGACCCTATATTGGTATCGCAAAGCGCGGTGGCTGGTCTACATGACGGCATCACCACCGAAGAGATCGATAATTTCTTATCAGAAACCGCGGCTGCACTCACCACCGATCATCCAGATTATGCCATCATTGCTGGGCGCATAAAAGTCGATGGTTTGCACAAAGATACTGGCGGTTTCCGCCACGCGACCGAAGTTTTGCACAAGGCCGGTATGGTCAATGACCATCATTATAAAAAAGTCATGGATAACATTGATGTCATTGAACAAATGATCAATTATGACTTAGATTATACGTTTGATTATTTCGCACTAACCACCTTAATGCGGGCTTATTTCTTAAAAGTAGATGACAAACCGGTCGAGCGCCCACAAGATTTATGGATGCGTTGCGCCCTAACCGTCACTGGCGATAAATTCGATGCGGACAAAGTAAAAACCACCTATGATCAATTGTCACAAGGCTATTATACCCACGCCACCCCGACATTGTTTAATTCTGGCACCAATTTGCAACAATTGTCTTCATGCTTTTTATTGGCGATGGAAGATGACAGCATTGAAGGCATCTTCAACACCATGAAGGATTGCGCTTTAATCTCCAAAACCGCTGGCGGCATTGGCTTACACGCGCATAATATCCGTGCCAATGGCGCGCGGATTAAATCCACCGGCGGCCGCTCCAACGGCTTGGTACCGTTCCTAAAAGTGCTTAATGAAACCGTGCGCGCTGTCGACCAAGGTGGTGGCAAACGCAAGGGCGTTGCCGCAGTATATTTGGAGCCTTGGCATGGCGACATCGAAGCGTTTTTAGAATTGCGCAAAAACACTGGCGCCGAAGAATTCCGCACCCGCGATTTATTCCTCGCCATGTGGATTCCCGACCTATTCATGCAACGTGTCGAGGCCGATCAAGACTGGACATTAATGTCACAAGATACCTGCCCATTACTCTCAGACACATCAGGCGCTGAATTCGAAAAGCTATATACCCAATATGAAGCCGAAGGCCGTGGCCTAAAAACCGTTAAAGCCCGCGACATTATGAGCCGCATCATCGAAAGCCAAATCGAGACTGGCCAACCGTATATGTGCTACAAAGACGCGATGAATTCAAAATCCAACCAAAAGAATTTGGGCACCATTAAATCGTCCAACCTATGTGCCGAGATAGCCGAATATTCATCTAAAGAAGAAACTGCGGTTTGTAACTTGGCTTCAATTGCCTTGCCAAAATTTGTGCAAGATAATGGCACATTTGATTATCAGGGTCTGTATGATGTGGCCTATAACGCCACCATCAACCTCAATAATGTGATTGATGTAAATTATTACCCAACCGCAAAAACCGAGCTTTCAAACAACCGCCATCGCCCCATTGGCCTTGGCATGCAGGGCTTGGCCGATGTTTATTTTAAACTCAGCTTGGCTTATGATAGCTCCGAGGCCGCCGACATAAACCGCAAAGTGTTTGAAACCATCTATTTTGCCTCTGTCACCGCCTCTAAAGACGCGGCTCAACAATCGGGTGTTTATGAAAGCTATGAAGGCTCACCGATGAGCTTGGGCGAGTTTCAATTTGATATGTGGGACGCACAAGACCAAGGCCCGAAAGCCGCCGGCCATGAGCTGATGTGGGATTGGGCAAAGTTGCGCAAACAGGTGAAAAAATATGGTGTGCGCAACAGCCTGCTAACGGCATGTATGCCAACCGCCTCTACCGGCATAATTTTGGGCAATACCGAAACATTCCAAGCCCAAACCTCCAACCTATATAAACGCCAAACATTATCTGGCGAATTTATGCTGATCAATAAGTTTTTGGTAGCAGATCTGGTCAAACAAGACCTATGGAATAATGAAATGCGCGACAAAATTGTGCTAGAAAATGGCAGCGTGCAAAATATCCCCGAAGTTTCGACCAAATTGAAAGAAATCTACAAAACGGTTTGGGAAATTAGCCAAAAAACCATCATTAATATGTCGGCCGACCGCGCGCCATTTATTGATCAATCACAATCGATGAATTTATGGCTAGAAGATGCCAGCTTTGGCCAAGTCAACAGCATGCATTTTTACGCTTGGAAAGCTGGCCTGAAAACCGGCATGTATTATCTGCGTTCAAAACCAGCGGCTAACAATGTAAAAGTTACTGTTTCGGCTGATAGAAAAACCGAACAGGTGGCAGCGACATCTACAGCCCCCATAGTCGATTGCACAGATGAAATCTGCGTGGTTTGTTCGGCTTAAGCAGACATCCCTTAAGCCGGAGCTTTGCCTCCGGCTATAACCATTAAATCAAATCGAAGGCCAAGCCAATGATCTCCAAAGGCGTCTCATCCATCTTTCCCATTCAATATCCAGAAATTTGGGCGCGGTATAAAACTCACGTGCAATCTTTTTGGACGCCCGAAGAAGTGTCATTCGCCGAAGATTTGCGCGATTTAGAAAAACTGAATGATGGCGAAAAACGCTTTATCAATCATGTTTTGGCATTTTTCGCCAATAGCGAAGCCATGATAAACGAAAATCTAGCCTCACGTTTTTACAAAGAAATCCTCATTGCCGAGGCGCGCTGCTTCATCACCATGCAAATGTTAAATGAAAGCATTCATGCCGAAGTTTATGCCCTGCAAATAGAAACCTATGTTTCCGATCCAGATGAAAAAGACAAGCTTTTCGAAGCCATCGAGAACATTCCCTGCATCAATAAAAAAGCCCAATGGGTTACCAAATGGCTTAATGGCGACCATAATTTGCTAGTGCGGCTTATTGGTTTTGGCTTGGTCGAAGGCCTGTTTTTTGCCGGTAGCTTCTGTGCCATTTATTATTTCCGCAAACGCGGCTTAATGCCCGGTTTGGCGTTGTCAAATGATTGGATTGCCCGTGATGAAGGCATGCATTTCAGTTTTTCTGCCCTCATGTATCACACTTTGAACGACAAATTTAAAGCTGGCACCCTAACCGATAGCGATGTGTCTAGCCTCGACCTCATTGACAGCAGTGTCACCCAAGCTCAGTTTGAAGAAATGGTCAGAGAAGCCGTTGAATTTGAACAAGAATTTGTCGATGACGCGCTACCTGTCGACTTAATTGGCATGAATAAAGGCTTAATGTCGAAATATATTGAAGCCGTGGCCGATAGAATAGCTGATTTATTTGGCTTTGACCGCGTATTTAACACCGAAAACCCATTTGACTTCATGCGCGCCCTAGACGTCGAAAATGTGTCAAATTTCTTCGAGAAACGCGTAACAGAATATAAACGCCCATCCGATAGAAGCATAGCTTTTGACGAAGATTTTTAGGTAAAAGCTTTATGCTTGCACTGCGTGCGCTTTCTCCGAAAGCTTGCTACGCCCTAACGGGCGGGCCTCAATGGCCAAGTTCGCCAACAAGTTGGTTCGGGGAGACTTCCGGAAAGTTTGTGCTGAGTTTCCGTATGCCACCAAGAATCCCTGCGATTCGGCGAGTGCGCCCAGAAGCCGCAAGGCAAACTATGTGGCCAACGCGCGGAGGCTAGTGCGAATATTGAAAATATGAGCACGCACGCAAGTGCCAACAGTGAGAAGGCCGATAGGCCGCCCGAACGTATAAATGCAGACTTCCAGAGCGTCGGCAGGAGCGCTAACTTTCTATGTCTTAACAACATCAACCGCTGGCTCAGCGGCCGAAACTCCTGCGCAAATTTTCAACCTCACAACTTTTCAGCAACCTCATGGGCGGCGCTCCTGCCGGTGCTCTGGAAGTCTGCATTTTTACGCCCACCTTTCGGCGGGCTGTTGACACTTGCGTGCGTTCGCTGCGCTCGCTAGCCTCCGCGCGTTAGTTGGCAGCGGCTTCGAACGGCCGCTTTCGCGCTCACTGGGCGGCACGTTGTGTGGATAGGAGAGGTAACAGCTAGCTCAGTCTTTGTTTTCTTCCCATGCCTTAAACTGGGCGAATTTGGCTTTTTCTTCAGCGGCTTGTTTAAACCCCTGATATTCATTAAAAGCTTTTTCTTCTTCGGCCATTTTGGCAAAAGCCGCTTTGTCAGTTTCATCAAAATTTGCATCGCGTTGCTGGCGATATTGGTTAAACGCCGCGTTATCATGGTTATAATTTTGGGCTTTATAATTATCTGTGGCGCTGGCCCATAGATCGGGTTGTTTAAAACTTGCACCCTTGGTCATACGCCGCCAAAAATCTTTAAACATGCCAAGCAAGTTTATATTTCTGCCCAAAGTTAACATGGCAAGCAGCACCAAACCAAATGGCATAAATATCAAAAATGCGATCACCATCATGCCAATGTTAGTGCGCTGCCAATTGCTTTTGTCAGTTTTTTTTCTGTCACTTTGTTGAGTCTCATAATTCATCGGGTTTCCTTCGCTGTTACCTTAGTAAGATGGGCGCGCGAACAGTTTTTTCAAGATTTTTTCAAGATTTATTATGAGATTTTTTATCATGGCCTTTGTAACCGCCTTTATAATGGCCAACGGCAATTTTTAACTCTTGCTTGCGTTCAGGCGTTATGTCGCGCCAGTCTTTATGGGTCAACGCGCCTTCAATGCCCCATAAAAAGTTAAGCGTCACCTGGCTGCCAACAAAAAATTTAAGCGCCAAATAAGCTTGGGCCGCCCCCATTTCTTGCAATTGGGCCGGTGTGTCTATGCCGGCATCGGCGAGATTTTCGGCCGAAGCTATACCCAAATTACGCATTTCAGAAATTTTCATGGCTTTGGCCTAATTGATAGTGAATAACCGAGTTGGTTACACCATACAATGCTTGACCTTGCTCCCACAAGAAGCTTTACTTTGTAGGCAATTATAAGGAGATGGTTATGAAATTGTTTTTGGGCGCTTTGGCAGTTGTGGCTCTGTTCGCATTCGGGTTCTATTATGTCGATAATCAACCGGCTAGCAAAGCTCAAGTTAACACGGCAGAGGCAAATGTGTCGATGTTAAATGACGGTCGAAAATTGTTTCGCGCCAATTGTGCAGGTTGCCATGGCGAGGCGGGTGTGGGCGTAGAAGGCGCTGGGCCACCGTTTATACACATTGTCTATGAACCAAATCATCATGCCGATCTGGCGTTTTATTCGGCCGCCCTAAATGGCGTTAGAGCGCATCATTGGCCATATGGCGATATGCCGGCTCAAACACAAGTGTCTAAACAAGATGTCGAAAAAATTGTTGCCTATATCCGCAAATTGCAACGACAAAAAGGCATTTTTTAACCAAATCAGCACAATTATATGTGCAACCTTCGGCCAATTTAACCCAATATTATTGCGTTTGCTTTACGGCTAGCTGCAGAACTCAATGCGTGGCAGCATAACCGACAACAAACTTCATAGCAGTTATCATGGTGAGAAGTTAAAGGACGTATAATGGCGGATGCTATATTTCGCAAACTGACAACCGAGGCAGAGCTGTCAAAATTAGCTTCTGAACTGCAGATTGACCCAGCAAATAATATTTTTTCTTCACTCCATTGGGGGCAGGGGCGGGCTTTAGCAGATCAAACTTGTTTTGTAGAGACAGCAACATTGGATGATGGCCGCCAAACCACTTTATGCCTACATGTTAAGACCAGTAGAAGCTTGGGTTTTAACATTGCCGAAATGGCCGGCGAACCCTATATTCAATATAATGACATAATCTGTAAAGGCGGAGCGGATCAAGCCGCCATTGCGCATTTTGTCGCTGAATCGTTGGATAATTTAAAAGCTCAAAATGTCGACGCTCTGCATTTGCATAACGTTCGCCAAGATTCGCATTTATTTGATTATTGTCAAAAATTTGGCACCTTAATTGAACAGAAAAAAGCCCCGTATCTGGAATTAACAAATTATACCGATTTTCAAGAATATTTAGCCACAACCAGCAAAAAAACTCGCTATTGGTTGCGTAAAATTTACCGCGAATATGAATGCGAATACGAACATTATACGGGTGTTGGCATCACTTATGACGTGGCGCAACAGGCGGTTGGTTTAAAGGCAGCTCAGTTGAAAAGCCGCGGTTTGACCAGTCGTTTATTTGCCGATGATGAAAACATAGATAAGCTAAACCGTCTTTTGGCCAGCAACCCAGCTGATTTTAAGTGCCACATCTCGATGATAAAATTTGATGGCAAATTGGCTTCATCCACTGTGTTTTTCAGCCTCGGTAAAAAAATATACTATTATTTATTGGCGATGAATGATGAATTTGTAAAAGCC
Organism: Hyphomicrobiales bacterium; assembly: GCA_013214705.1. Lineage (GTDB taxonomy): Bacteria > Pseudomonadota > Alphaproteobacteria > Rhizobiales > OSC116 > OCS116. The sequence goes on along the minus strand of JABSRZ010000003.1, from coordinate 894,927 downwards.
AGCCCCGGCAATGCCATCATGTTGTTAAATTTAGAATATGTCTTTGGCCAGGGATATGAAGTGTTTGATTTTCTGGCTCCAGAGGATGCCTATAAATTGAGATGGACAAATGACACCTTTGCCACCAGTTACGACTATATTTTACCGCTTTCGCTTAAAGGCAAAATATATGGCTCGGCTTATCTCAAATATTTAAGACCCAAGCTAAAAACCGCTTATTACAAATTTAAAAATTTCTAGTTTAAACCACTAGCCCAAATTTAAATTGGCTCGCCGGCGTTAAAACGCCTATTTTTTACCCATCGAAAAATAAACGCCTATAATTTAGGCATATGTTCCAAACTGATTCCAGCCAAAAAGTTGTAAATCTCCAACATTTCAATGAGTTGCGGCCAATATAAACAATTGGCATCAATCTTGAAAGGTGAGGAATGCTTATCTATGTAAGCCGGTGGAATTATGAGGCAACAACCCTGTCACTTCTCATAACGATTACACCATTTCTGAAACAATAACGGAGTGAAAAAGTGCAATTTATTACTGCAATCGTTAAACCCAACAAGCTCGTTCAAGTGCATGAAGCTTTGGTCGAAATTGGTGTCGAAGGCATGACCGTAACCGAAGTTAAAGGTTATGGGCGTCAAAAAGGCCATAGTGAAATTTACCGTGGCGCAGAATATCAAGTGGTCTTTGTTCCAAAAATCAAAATCGAAATTGCCGCTTCGGCTGAACTTACCGATAAAATTGTCGATACCATCATTGCCGCTGCAGGCACTGGAAAAATTGGTGACGGCAAAATTTTTGTCCAAGATTTAAACCAAACAATCAGAATTCGTACCAGCGAAAAAGGCCAAGCGGCTCTTTAAGCGCTCATCTAACGGAGTAAACAGATGAAAAAATATATTAAATTTCCCCTCATGGTGGGTGTGGGCACACTGGCATTAACCTCAGTCGCTCATGCCGCTGTAGATGCCGAGTCGGCATTTGTGTTCAATACATTATTGTTCCTTATCGGCGGTTTCTTGGTCATGTTTATGGCCGCGGGTTTCTCAATGTTAGAAGCCGGCATGGTGCGCAGTAAAAATGTTGCCACCATCTGTACCAAAAATATTTCTCTCTATGCCATTTCAGGCATTATGTTTTGGCTGGTTGGCTATAACCTGATGTATAGCGGCGTTAACGAGGGCTTTGGCTCAGGCTTTTTTGGCCAAATGGCAATTTTCGCACCCGATGAAAGTGCCATTGCCGCCGGCGATTATTCGGCCGGCTACGGCGCTTATGCCGATTGGTTCTTTCAAATGGTTTTCTGTGCAACCGCATCTTCAATCGTTTCAGGCACATTGGCCGAGCGCATTAAATTATTCCCATTCCTAATTTTTTCAGCTGTACTTACCGCAGTAATCTACCCAGTTGTAGGTTCTTGGGAATGGGGCGGTGGTTGGTTAGACCAGCTTGGTTTCGCAGATTTTGCCGGTTCAACCCTTGTGCATAGTGTTGGCGGTTGGGCGGCTTTAGTTGGCGCGCTTATTCTTGGCCCTCGGTTGGGCAAATACCGCACAGTTAATGGCAAAAACGTTGTAACGCCCTTCCAAGGCTCTAACTTACCATTAGCGACATTAGGTACATTCATCCTTTGGTTCGGTTGGTTCGGCTTTAACGGCGCGTCTCAATTGGCGCTTGGTTCAGGTGCTGATGCCATTGCGATTGCCAAAATCTTCACCAATACCAATATGGCTGCTGCCGCTGGCACGGTGACTGCGCTATTGCTAACTCAATTGCTTTACAAAAAAGTCGACCTTACTATGGTACTTAACGGTGCGTTAGCTGGCCTTGTTGCCATCACTGCCGAACCTCTAACCCCTTCAATCGGCGAGGCTGTTATCATTGGTGCCGTCGGTTCTGTCTTGGTTGTATTTGCAGTTCCATTGCTAGACAAATTAAAAATCGACGATGTTGTTGGTGCCATTTCTGTCCATCTAATTGCGGGTATTTGGGGCACATTAATCGTACCGTTCAGCCACGCTGCCGAAGATGGCATCACTTACGGTGTGCAAGCGCTAGGTGTTGTTGCTGTGGGTGCATTTGTTTGTATCGCTTCTGCTATTGCTTGGACTATCCTCGACAAAACAATCGGCATTAGAGTGAGCGAAGAAGAAGAAAAAATCGGTCTAGACATTACCGAATTAGGCCTACATGCTTATCCAGAATTCACCCATGATTCAAAAATCTAAATTCTAAATTAGCTAGACAAAAAAGCCCTCCAACACATAAATGGTTGGGGGGCTTTTAGGTCTAAACATAGTTGGTTTCGGATTTAATAATTCTTTTTAAATTCATATGTCTAATAGAGCGCTTGGCGGTATTCACATCCAAATTATTGAAATTTGCAATCATCCGGTTGCGCGCCGTTGGCGATAAATCCAACATGGTTGCGCGCATATAACATATTTCCAAAAATGCGTCCTCAGATAAGTCGATAGATCTGCACAAAGTGGTGATTGGTTCGCCATTTTGTAGCAGCATAGCATAATCCAAATGCATCTGATTTAATTGCTCTATTTCGGCAATGACCTGCGCCAATTTGCGTGGCTCATCGGCTCGTGCAAATTGTATAACCGCTTGGTCCAAACTCAATGTGCCGTTATTAATTTCATTCACTTCATTAAGCTCAGAGCGGGTAATTTGAGCCTCAGCTTTTTGCTCATCTTCGACAATGTCATGGGTTTTATCCATCAATTGCGAAAGCTCTTCTGGTTGATGATTATCCGCCACGCGCGCCACTTGTTGGTAAATGTCATCCGGCAAATGGGGCAGCAATGTCTTAATTTCGTCTGGCAGGTCTTTGCGTTTTAGCAATAAATCGAGCAACGCACAGTCATCTGGGCTGTGCTCAATCATATTACTGAAACCTTTGAGCGAAATATGGGCAGTGTCATTATGCACTAGGCTTTTAAACACCGGCGGCTCACAATGTTCTATCAAAGCATCGGTAATGGGCGTAGTTATATTTTCCCGCGTGGCAATGCAAATGCGATGCTCTGTGGTGGTGATATTGGTAATGTTAATTAAATCGTCATCGTCAAACACTGTCGATATTTTTAGCATTGGGGCGGCTATTTCGGCCGACTCTGTGGCCAATGCGGTGGCAAATTGCTTGGGAATGTTGGTTATGGTGGCAAATCTATGGGAAATTTGCGCTTTGCTGGTTTCATCCAGTTTGCCAAGCAAGGTGATAAACACTTCGCTAAACAATTCTAATTCAGATGTAGATTTTCGTTTACCATCGGTGACAAGCATGTCCGCAATGGCGTTCATCAGTTCAAATCGTTTTTCGCTGGTATTTTCATCAGTCATTGTAAGCAGATCGTTAAGCATAAGGGCTCACTATATATAATCCCCAAAGTTGTATCAAATTTTAGCTAATTTTTATAAACAATTGGTTAACAAATAAATTATATGCATCAAATTTAAATTAATATATTTATTTTTACTAAATTAATCTAATGTTTTTCAGGCTAATATTCTATTTCAGGCTTTGGTTAAATTCGCTGCCGAGCATAAATATTACCGCCGAAATATAAATAAACACCATAGTGGCGATGATGCCGCCCAAACTGCCATATATAGCGGCATATCTTGAGAAACTTTCCAAATAAAGGGTGAATATTTCGGCCATTGCCAGCCAAATGACCACAGAAAATACCACACCTGGTAGCAATTTTTTTAGCTTGGGGCGCTGGTTGGGTAGCAAAGCATGGGTGGTGAATAATATAGTGGTCAATAGCAGCACACCCAAAGGGTAGCTCCAAATGTTAAATTGGGTTATTAAATCTGCAAAAGTTGGAAAATAAACCTGCAACATTGCCACCAATAGCGGCGCAAACAACAGCAATATACCGAGCAATATAATGCCAATAATGCCGACAAAAATAAACATAATATCTTGCAGCAAGCGCAGCCAGTAAGCTCGGCTTTCGACCACGTTATAAGCTTTGTTTAAGCCGCCCCTTATGCTTTCGACCGCGGCCAAACCAGTCCAAAAAGTTAGCAATAAAGAAATGGTCATCAGGCTGCTATTGTCGGTGGCCAATAAATTGTTAATTTCATTGGCAATGGGCTTCACAATGGTCTCTGGCGCGATGGAAAATAAATATTCAATAATGGTTTGGGCGTTAACATCGCCGGTGATCAAGGTGGTTAAACCCGCTAAAAATAACAAAAACGGAAATATAGCCAATAGTAAACAATAAGCAATGTTGCCACAGATTAAAAACCCATCATGGTCAATAAATGTGCGGACGGCTGCACCGAGCGATGTCAATAATTTTAGCAAATATATGGCGCAACTCCTCATTAACTGGTTATTCAGCTAATTTAAGTTGTTTCACCATATTTTCAACCCATTGATTCTTGCGTTTTTGCAAAGTCGGCAGAGGGTGAAAATATTTTATTGGAGTTAAATCTAGTTTTTGCACGCCAAAAACCCTGTCAATTTGGCCACTATTTTGCGCCGCCAGTTGCAACGCAGTTTCAGCCCGTTCTATCAGTAGGTCCAATTTATCACTAATGCCCCAGCCTTTTAAAATCGGCGCATTGGGTTTCCGCCTTAAGGCAAGTTCAAGCTCTTTGGTGCGTTTTGGCGCAAAAATAGAGTGTAAATCATAATTATAATCGGCCTCAAGCTGGTGAAATTTTTTAATAAATAACGGGCTTTTGGCTTCTCTAATGTCCGATAAATTTATCACCCTTACATGTTGCCAGCCCATATAATGCATCACCCGCATCACCTGATATTGCGTGGTGTCGGGCTTAGCGGCCACCAAATCACCATCAATATCCGCCTGATGGCTTAAGCTTGCAGATGTGCTGCCCGCCTCTAATGGCCGCGAAGAGCCGGGGTTCATCATCACCATAATGGCACAGGGCAGCATGGCGGTAATGTCTTTGGGCATTAACGGGCAGATATCATGGGCGATAATTTCTAACAAATTGCGGCCCGAAAAGCTCATTTTTGGCGTAATCTGGCGGTCGTAAAAATTACCAAACACCGCAAATTGTTGTTTTAGCTCGGCAGCGGCGATAAATTTTGTCAGCATTATAAATTACCTCAAACAGCTTATTTGGTATAGGTAACGCTAAAAATTGGTTTCATCACGCCCGATTTATCGGCCGCCGAAATTTCATATTTATGCGCGCCGTTATCTTCAATAGTCAAAGTGGCGCGGCTAATCACCCGTTTTTTCAAATTAATATTATTGTGGCTAATGTTAAAAGTAATCACTTTGCCAGACATCACACCATTTAATGTGGATATACCACTGTCTGCCGTGGTCATGCTGGTGCCAACATATGTGCGGCTGAGCGCGTCATAACCAAAATGGCCGACGCCATCAAAACTAAACCCAGCGCCTTTGCAAACTGTCTGTTGTTCGACAAAACGCCCGCCCAAAATCAGTTTATAACTGGCTTTGCATAATATTTTTTCGGCTGCCCCACCTTCGGTATTCACCAAACTGCCGCGGCCGCGCCAGTCGCCTTTTAGTTTTGCCAGCACCTCATGGTGTTTTGTCACCCGGGCGTAATTTAACAATTTTTCAACTTCAGCGCTCATGGCTTTTTCTGCCGCCACGGCCGGGCTTGCAACCGCCGTCAACAGGCAGGTGAATAAAATGGTTTTTAGCATGATCCGGCGCATATCGTCCCTAACTGGTCTTTGATTTATGTTTATCTTTCATATAAAATATTGACGGTAATATGGCAATATCCGCCAATAACGCAACATTTAATATAAAAATCACCGTCATCCCAAATAAACTCATTTGCGGCAGGTTAGAAAAGAACATCAAACCTAGCCCCGCGCTGAGCATAAATGTGGTGGCCATCAATACCGGGCCAATGCGGGTCAGGGTTTTTTCAATCGATATAGCTGCATTATGTTGTTTGCGGTTCTGCCGGTATTGATATAAAAAATGCACGCTGTCGTCAACCGCAATGCCAAAGGCAATGGTCAGGGCAATAATGGTGGTGAATTGCAAACCATCAGCCATAAAATATAGCAAGGCACCACCAGCCACAATTGGCATTAAATTGGGCAAAATGCTGGCAAATGCGTAAAAACTAGACCTAAAGACAATGCCCATAAATAAAATGATAATCACCATCGCGATCAACAAGCCATTGTTCAATTCGCCAATCATGGCGTGGCTTTCCTCGGCGCTCATGGCCGCCAAACCGGTGAGTAAAAACCTGTATTCGGTGTGGTTTTTAATGATATTTTCGCCGCGCTGGCGCACATCGCGTAAAAACGGCTTTAAGGTTGCCGCGCCCAAATCTGGGGTGAAAGCCGATATAATCATCTTATCGCGGCCTTTGGCCACAAAACGCGATGTATAAGCAGCTGGCAGCGTGTCCAATATAGAATTTATGCTTGGCAGGTTTTGTTCATCCTTGGCCAACCAGTGGCGCAATTGCGATATAGACGCAACGCTGGTAAACATCGGTTCATCGGCTATCATCTGGTCAAATCGAGCTAATATTGTGTCGACAATTTCATTGTCAAAATCAATCGCTGCCCCGTCTTTACGCGACAAAACAAAGTAAAAACTGTCAATTCCGCCCAAATCCTTATCAATCACATCTATCGCATAGCTGGCGGGGTTGTCATCGGGTAGATTTTCAGAATATCGATATTCTGGAGCGTTTTGCAAATGTAAATAAGTCGCGCCAATCAGGATGATAAACCCAATAGACACTATTTTTTTGGCATGGCCAATGGCCAGTCTGGCCATAAAACCAGAAAATACACTCATTTTATGATGCACAATGCCATTTCTGTATTTGGCGCTCGGTTTGGGTTTAACCGGCACTATGCGGTTGAGACCGAGCACAATTAAGCAGCTCAACCCGACCGAGGCGATTAACGCCAAAAACGTACCAACCGATGCGGCTTGGCCAAATTCGGCCACAATTGGCGTATTGGCGAAAGTTAGACTTAAAAATGCTACAGATGTGGTGGCCGAAGTGAAAACACAAGCCGGGCCAACCACTTTAAGCGCATAAAGTACCGCCTGCTGCGCGGTTTCGCCGCGCTCCAATCGGTATCTCATCGCGTCGACCATATGCATGGCATCGGCAAAAGCAATCACCATAATAATGGTCGGCACCACATTGGTCATCACATTCACCCCAATGCCCAACCAGCCCATAGCGCCCAAAACCAAAAAAATGGACAACATAGACGGAATGGCCGTGGCCATAATTAAAGTGAAATGCCTAAAAAATATATAACCAAATATCAGACCCAATATCGCCCCAGCGACCACAAAAAATATCTGATCTTGCAAAATGGCGGTCACAATTTCGGCCGAAACCGCCAAAAACCCCGAAAAATAATATTTACCGCTTTTAATTTCTTGGGCGGCAAGCTGGCGGGCTTTTTGGTTAATCTCGCCCAAGGTGGAGTCTAAATCATCATGCGGCTTTAAGCCTAGCAACATAACGGTTTTTTTGCCGTCTTCAGATATCAACCTATGTTGCGCAAGCGGGTGTTCATACAATTTTTGCTGTATGGTATCGGCTCCATATTTGGCAAAATTATCATCGGCAATTATTTGCCCCATATTGGGTGTGGCATTGGGCGAGTCTCTTAATGAGGCGATTGAGATAACCGAGCTAACCTCATCTAAAAACTCAAGTTCCAAATGCAAATTGCTAATTTCATTGCGCATGGTTTCCGACAATATGTCATCGGCTTCAATCACAATGATAATTTCGCGTTCTAACGCCCCAAACTGGTCGATAAATTGCTCAAATTCGATGACATATTTACTTTGTGGGTTAAATATATTGCCCACCGAACCCACAACTTGAATCTGCAAAATGCCAGCCGCTAGCAAAAGCACCAAGCTAAGCGTCAATAAACCGATGGTTTTGGGGTAGTTTACTAGTTTTAGGCCGAACTGGTTTAAAAACCGACTTGCAGGATTCATTTTACAGCATTCCAATTTTCGGCTAAATATCTAACATATTGACCAAACTTATCAGACCCTAGCACATGACCAACAATCCGCAATCCACCAAACTTCAAAACGCCGAATTTTTACATTTAATGTTAATGGGCACCGGTTCAGACGTTGGCAAATCGCTAATTGTTGCCGGGCTGTGCCGCTTATTTGCCAATAAAGGCCATAATATAGCGCCTTTTAAACCACAAAATATGTCTAACAACGCCGCCATCGCCTATATTTATGACTTTGATCAACAAAAAATCAGCCAAGATATGGGCGAGATTGGCCGGGCGCAATGGTTGCAAGCCAAAGCCGCAAAATTAGCACCCACAACAAATATGAACCCGATATTGCTAAAGCCAGAAAGTGAAACCGGCAGCCAAGTTGTGCTAAATGGCAAAAAATACAAAAGCCTAAAAGCTAAAGATTATTACCAGCATAAACCCGAATTTTTAAGCCATATTTTGCAGGCCTATAAATCTTTACAACAAAACCATAATATGATTTTGGTCGAAGGTGCAGGCAGCCCGGCCGAAACAAATTTACGCCAAAATGACATTGCCAATATGGGTTTTGCCGAAAAAGTCGACATTCCGGTTGTTTTGATTGGCGATATTCACCGTGGTGGTGTAATCGCTTCAATAGTTGGTACCTATCAGGTGATGTCGGATGCCGACAGACGCCAAATCAAAGCCTTTATCATTAATAAATTTAGGGGCGACATAAGCCTATTTGATGACGGTATAAAACAGATAGAAAAAATGACCGGTTGGAAATGTTTGGGCATATTACCGCATTTTGAAGATGCACACTTGTTGCCGGCTGAAGACTCCATGGCGTTAGAAAAGCCGCTCGAAAAGCCGCTCAAAAGCAGCCAAAAAACACCAAAAAACGATAAAAAACAGCCTAAAAACGCCAAAAAATTGCTTATTTTGGCACTAAAAATGCCGCATATTGCCAATTTTGATGATCTTGATCCGCTTTTTCAGCATGAAAATGTCGAGTTGAAACTGATAAAATCTGGCGTTTTACCACCGAATGCAGATTTGATAATATTGCCCGGTAGCAAATCTACCATTGCCGACTTGCAATATTTGTATGCCCAAGGTTGGGACATAGATATTAAATCTCACATCCGCCAAGGTGGTCAGCTATTGGGCATATGCGGTGGTTTCCAAATGCTCGGAAACTCCATTTCTGACCCGCATTTACACGAAGGCAACCAAAAATTTATCAAAGCTTTGGGCTTGTTAGACATTGAAACCGAAATTTCTGCCGAAAAATCGACCCGATTGATCGAAGTCGAAGATTTAACCGGTCAAAAAGTGGTGGCATATGAAATTCATATGGGAAAAACTACCGGCAAAGACATATCTAACCCCATGTTTATAAAACAAAATATTGGCTTAGGCGCAATGTCAAAAAACGCCACCATAAGAGGCAGCTATTTGCACGGTATTTTTGCCAGTGATGCTTATCGGGAAGGTTTTTTGCAAGATTTAGGCGCGGATAAAACTCAAGATAATTATAATAAAATTATCGATAAAACCTTAAATAAATTGGCAATTCATATTGAAAAACACTTAAATATCAAAGATATGCTGAACATATCAGCAAACAAATAATCTGCACCATCTGCTCAACTGCGCCCAATACATCACCAGTAAAACCACCAAATTTTTTCTCAGCGAATTTTGCCGCCAAATAGGTGAATGCCACCGTCGCAATCATAATGAAGAAAATCAATTCACCAACAGTAAATAAACCGACAACAAATAATATAATTTGGCCAATAACCAGTTGTTTTTTCTCAACATTTTTGAACGTCGCCGCCAAACCATCTGGCCGCGCTGGCTGGGTAAAAAATGGCACATATATCATGGCGCTGCGGCTGGCCACCAAACACACAATAAGCGCCTCAACCAAATATGAACCATCCCACAAATAATACATAATTGTGGCACGCAAACCCAAACTGAAAACCAGAGCAATGCTGCCATAAGTGCCAATTTGGCTGTCTCGCATTACCTCCAAACGTCGCGCAGGGTCAGAACCACCAAGCGCGTCAGCGCAGTCTGCCAAACCATCCTCATGCAAAGCGCCGGTCAGTAAAACCAATATAAACAAGCACAAAATTGCCGAAATGGCGGCGGGCAGATGAAATTCGGCAATCAAGCTAATGGCGGCGAATAGCAACAAGCCCAAAACCACGCCAACCAGCGGGAAAACCCACAGGCTGTTGCGCAAATCAAAATCATCGTTTTTAATTTTGATGAAGGGAAGCCGCGTTAAAACCATAAAGGCGGTTTTGGTTTGGTTTATGAGCTGGTTAGCAGTTTGTAACATTAATTTCCCCTCCATTTTGGCGCTAAGATTAACTGATTAATTCTTATTCGCCACGCTGGCTTCGGCAAAAGTCGCCATGCCGTTATGGGTGTGGATGGCCGCTTGCACGATGCCCAGCGCTACTGCGGCGCCGCTGCCCTCGCCAAGCCGCATGTTTAAATTTAGCAACGGTTCCAAATTCAACGCGCTGAGCAATTTTACGTGGGCTTGCTCTTGCGATTGATGCCCGGCTAAAGCTATAGACAAAGCATTTTCATTAAGTTTAAACAGTGGCGCAACGGCCGCACAGCAAATAAAACCATCTAGCAAAACCGGTATATTTTTCGCTCTGGCGGCCAAGGTCGCGCCAAATATAGCCGCCAATTCGCGCCCGCCCAAACGGCGCAAAACTTCCAGTGGTTGGTGTTTATAATCGGCATGAAAAGCCACCGATTGTTGGATAATTTCTGCTTTTTTGCCAATGGCTTCATCGGCCAAACCAGTGCCGCTGCCTGTCCAATCTGTGGCGCTGCCGCCAAATAATGCCAAGGTAATGGCCGATGCACTCGTGGTATTGCCAATGCCCATTTCGCCCAAAGTTATCATGTCAGCATCTGCCGCTATTGCATTTGCACCAACGTTTATGGCGGTTAAAAACTCGAGCTCATTCATTGCCGCGGCTCGGGTAAAATCGGCGGTTGGTCGGTCTAAATCTAACGCCATGACTTTGAGGTTTGCGCCGTTAAGCTTGCACAATTGGTTTATCGCCGCGCCGCCAGTTTCAAAATTGCCAACCATTTGCGCCGTCACTTCGGCCGGAAACAGCGACACCCCATGTTTGGTGACGCCATGATTGCCTGCAAAAATAAGCGTATCGACTTTGTTAAGCCTAGGCGTCTGGGTTTTTTGCCAGCCCGCTAGCCAAATGGCAATAGTTTCTAATTTGCCAAGGCTTGCTTGCGGCTTGGTAAGCTGTCCTTGGCGCTCGGTGGCAAAATTAATATGAGTTTGGCTAGGTATAATATCGGCTTTGGCAGCAATTTCGACATCTTTAAGGGTGGCAAACATAAAATTCCGATCTAATATTTTGCAATCATAACCGAATTTATGCCATAACTTGATGATAAGTTAAACAGTATTTTGGGCGCGTGATGGCAAAACATTTAATATTAGGCGGCGCACGGTCGGGCAAAAGCTTGTTTGCCGAAAATTTGGCGTTACAAATCTACAATCAAGCGGCAAAAAATAGCCAATTATATTATCTGGCCACCTGTGAAGCCGCAGATTCTGAAATGCGCGCGCGGGTTTTAAAGCATAAACAACGCCGCGATGATGGCTGGATAAATGTCGAACAACCGCTGGATATTGCTACATTTTTACAATCTAACGCCAGCAATGCGGTGATATTGGTCGATTGTTTAACCTTGTGGATTAACAATTTAATTTACCACAAATACGATGTTGAACCAGCCTTTGAGCGTTTATATAAGGTGTTGGAAACCTCTGAAACCGACATTATATTTGTGTCTAACGAATTGGGCATGGGGCTGGTGCCAGAGACCAAGCTTGGCCGCGAGTTTAGAGATTTCCAAGGTTTGCTCAACCAACAATTAGCACAAAAAGTGGATAAGGTGGCATTAATTGTGGCAGGTCTTCCGCTTTGGTTAAAATGAGTATATAAAGAAATCCTTATATACATATTGGGGTCGAATCATGCAGGCTAACTCACTTAAAAAAATTCCCGCAACGGTGATTACCGGGTTTTTAGGCGCGGGCAAAACCACGTTAATTCAGCATTTATTGGCAAATATAGGCGATAAAAAAATTGCACTTATAATCAATGAATTTGGCGATTTGGGCATTGATGGCAACCTATTGGCGGCTTGCGGCAACCCAAATTGCACCGAAGATGACATTATAGAGCTGACCAATGGCTGCATATGCTGCACCGTGGCAGATGATTTTATACCAGCCATCGAAAAAATATTGGCCCGCGATGTGCCACCTGAACATATTATCATCGAGACCTCCGGTTTGGCATTGCCACAACCACTAGTAGCGGCATTTAATTGGCCTGAAATTAAAGCCAAAGTCACCATTAGCGGGGTGATTACCCTTGCCGATGCCGAAGCCTTAGCAGAGGGTCGCTTTGCCCATGATGAAGCCGAAGTTGAGGCGCAAAGACAGGCCGATGAAAGCCTCGACCATATATCTTCACTACATGAATTATTTGAAGATCAACTCATATGTGCTGACATGATATTGTTGAATAAAGCCGAGCTGGTGAATGCCGAAAAACTAAAAGATTTAACCGCTGAAATCACCCGCGAAGCCCGCGAAGGCGTACCTGTGGTGGCAATCTCGCGCGGGATTATAGACCCCAACATTATTTTGGGGTTAGACATGAACGCAGAAAATGACCTTGCAAGCCGCAAAAGCCACCATGAATTAGAACATGAAGCCCAGCATGAAAGCGGCGCCCCGCACCACCATGAGCATGATCATGATGACTTTAAATCTATTTCCATCGACCTGCCAACCATCAGCGATGTGGCTCAGTTTGAAGCTGGGTTAGCCGGGCTTATAAGCCAAAATAAAATATTGCGGCTTAAGGGTTTCATGGCCGTCAAGGGCAAGGATATGCGGTATATTATCCAAGCTGTTGGCCCCCGGATAGAAGGTTATTTTGACCGTATGTGGGGCTTTGACGAACAACAACAGAGCCGCCTTGTGGTCATTTCGGATGCGAAATTTAATGAGGTTGAAGTAACCGAACAATTACGCCAATTGGCGGCACATTAAGGCATGCTATGCATTTGCTCAATATACAATCTGGCACCTTGGATGATGAAGGTGAGGCGGTTGATTTAGGCCAAACGCCTGCAGATGTGGTGATTATATCTGCCGCTGACACTGAGCTTGCTAACATTGGCAACGCTTTGGATGACGCGGCTCACCCCAGCCTGCGGCTGGCCAATTTTTTGCAATTAAAGCACCCGATGTCGGTCGATAATTACATCGAAAATACCTTACAACACGCAAAAATAGTTATTTTACGCCTGTTGGGCGGCAAACCATATTGGCCATATGGGTTGGAACAAATCGCCAATATATGCCGGCTAAACAACATTAAATTATGCGTATTGCCGGGTGATGCCAAACCTGATGAAGAGCTGCGGGTAAACACCAATATAGACCTGCCAGAAATGGCCGAAATATGGCAATATTTTACCCATGGCGGCCTAGAGAATGCTCAAAACTTGTTGCTATATTGTGGTTATTTATTGGGCCAAAACCCCAAGCCAAGCGCCGCAAAATTATTGATGAATGCCGGAATTTATTGGCCTAAAACACCACATATTGCGCTTAACGACATGAGCGAGTTATGGCCAACAGCAGAGCAACCGATAATTGCCATTTGCTTTTACCGGGCATTGCTCGAGGCCGATAACATTGGCCCAATCGACGCGTTAATTGACGCGTTAAAACGGCGGGGCCTAAAACCATTGCCGATATTTGTCGCGTCATTAAAAGACCCGATATCTAAGGAAATTTGTGCCACAATATTTAACCAATATAAGCCGCAATTGATATTAAACGCTACGGCTTTTGCGGTGTCGGGTTTTGAGCAGAATGAAATTGATGAGAATTTACGGGCGCATAATATTTTAGAGCGGCCCAATTGCCCGATATTGCAAGTGGTATTGTCTGGCCAGAGTCTAGAGGCTTGGCAGGATAATATCCAAGGCCTAACCGCGCGTGATTTGGCGATGAATGTGGCATTAACAGAGGTTGATGGCCGCATTTTAACCCGTGCCATTTCGCATAAATCATCTGGTGAGTATAATAAAGCCACTCAATCTTACAATATATGCCATAAACCGTTGCCTGATAGAGTGGATTTTGTGGCGGATTTGGCCAGCAATTGGGTGCGGCTAAAACAAGCGACCGCGGCGATACGCAAAGTGGCGATAATTTTGGCCAATTACCCCAATAAAAACGCCCGCATTGGCAATGGCGTGGGGTTGGATGCGCCGCAATCGACAATTGATATGATGCAGGCTTTGGCGGCGCAGGGCTATGAAACCAGCCAAATACCCGCAACTGGTAATGAGTTGATTGAGCGGCTAAAATTAGGCACGACCAATGCGTTAAGCGATGATGAGACTGGTAAAGCCAATAAAGGTGGTGAGACCTTGAAACTATCGGCCTATCAAGATTATTTTGCCCAACTGCCGCCTAAAGTGCAGCGTGAAATTAGTGACCGATGGGGCGCGCCACAAAATGACCCATTTTGCCACGGTGATACATTCCACCTGCCGATCACAATTTTTGGCAATGTGTGTGTGGCCATTCAGCCAGCGCGCGGCTATAATATAGACCCAAAATCTAGCTATCACGACCCTGACCTGGTGCCGCCGCATGGCTATTTTGCATTTTATTTATGGTTGCGCGATGCCTTTGCCGCCCATGCCTTTATACATAATGGCAAACATGGCAATTTAGAATGGCTGCCCGGCAAGGCCTTGGCATTGTCGAACAGCTGCTACCCCGAAATTGCCTTGGGCAGTGTGCCAAATATATACCCATTTATTGTCAACGACCCCGGCGAGGGCACGCAAGCCAAACGCCGTACCAGTGCAGTTATATTAGACCATTTGACCCCGCCGCTCACCCGCGCCGAAAGCTATGGGGTGATGAAGGATTTGGAGGCGCTGGTTGATGAATATTACGCCGCTGCTGGCATGGACACCCGCCGCTTAACGCATATACGCGAGCAGATATTTGACCTCACCCGTAACAGCGGTTTAGACCAAGATTGCGGCATGGATGAAGATGACGATGAAACTCAAGCTTTGGCAAAATTGGACAACCATTTATGTGACCTAAAAGAGTTGCAAATACGTGATGGTTTGCATATTTTTGGCAGCAGCCCCAAAGACTTGAGCGATGGAGCCCATTGGTTAGAAACCAACCTATTGGTGGCCTTAATGCGGGTGCCGCGCGGTTTGGGCAAAGCCAACGACATCAGCCTTATTCGGGCGATATCTAACGATTTAGGCTTTGAATTTGACCCGCTAGATTGCGACATGGCGGCTGAATGGCGAGAGCCTAAACCGCAGATATTAGCCAAGCTTTTGCCAGCAGATTGGCGCAGCCAAGCCGACACCATAGAGCGGATTGAGATTTTAGCCCAAAAATTGGTGAAGGGCGTTATAACAGTGCCGCCAAATTGGCCGTTAACCGTGCCATTATTAGCCTATATTAACCAACATGTGCGGCCAAAATTGGCCTCTTGTGGTGCGGCCGAAATGGGCAATTTAGTGGCGGCGTTAAATGGTGAATTTATCCAACCCGGGCCATCTGGCGCACCAACCCGCGGCCGGTTAGACGTATTGCCGACAGGTAAAAATTTCTATTCCATCGACAGCCGCTCTTTGCCCACCCCGAGCGCCTGGAATTTGGGCCAAAAATCGGCCGAAAACATGTTGGCTATCTACGCCCAAACTCATGGTAATTATTTAAAAAACATTGGCATATCATTATGGGGCACGGCCAATATGCGCACTGGCGGCGATGACATTGCCCAAGCGATGGCGCTAATAGGTGTGAAGCCAATATGGGATAAAATGAGCTGGCGAGTGACCGGATTTGAAATCATTCCTCTGGCGAAACTAAACCGCCCACGGGTGGATGTGACCATGCGTATATCGGGCTTTTTTAGAGACGCATTTCCGCAGCAAATTACTTTGTTTGACAAAGCCATACGGGCGGTGGCCAAGCTAGATGAAGACCTGAATTTTAACCCGATTGCGGCCAATTATAACCAAGAAATAAACCAACTTTGCCAAAATGGTTTGGATGAAATAGAAGCAGAGCAGCAGGCCGGGATGCGAATTTTTGGCTCCAAACCCGGTGCATATGGCGCTGGCCTACAAGCCTTAATTGATGAAAATATTTGGAACGAAAAAGCCGATTTTGCCAAAGCGTATTTGGCTTGGGGCAGTTATGCCTATGGCGAAAAGCAACAAGGCGAGCGCCAAGAAGCTAGATTTAAGGCGCGTTTGCGCAAAACCCAAGTGGTGGTGCAAAACCAAGACAACCGCGAACACGATATTTTAGACAGTGACGATTATTACCAGTTTGAAGGCGGCATGGCGGCCAGCATTGAACATATATCGGGCAAAGAGCCGGTTATTTATCATAATGACCATACAAGGCCGGAAAGACCAGTAACCCGAACTTTAGAACAAGAAATAGCCCGCACCTTACGCGGCCGCGCCACCAACCCCAAATGGCTCGAAGGGGTGATGCGCCACGGCTATAAAGGTGCATTTGAAATGGCTGCTACCATGGATTATTTATACGCCTTTGCTGCCACCACAAATGCGGTGAAAAGCCACCATTTTGAAGCCATTTACGAGGCCTATATCGAAGATGATAAAATATTTGAGTTTTTGCAACAAAATAACCCCGATGCCTTAACCGACATTATTAACCGTTTACTTGATGCACAAAAAAAGCAATTCTGGAAACCTAGGCGCAACGCCACTTATTTTGAGTTGCAAAAAATGCTGTTGGAGGCCACATAACATGCCAGATAAAAGACCCAAAAAAATACTAACCGAAGCCGAAAAAACTGCCCGCCACAACCTGAAAATGGCCAAGAAAAAAGCCGTTAGAGACAAAATGTTGGCGACAAAAACCCAAGAAAAAGGCCTGATCATTGTGCATACCGGTAAAGGTAAGGGCAAATCGACCGCGGCATTTGGCATGGTATTTAGAGCCATTGGACATAAACAAAAAGTGGCTGTGGTGCAGTTTATCAAAGGTGCATGGGCCACCGGCGAGCGGGATATACTTGAAAATTTTAAACAATATGTCGATGTATATGTAGAAGGCGAAGGCTTTACTTGGGAAACTCAAGACCGTGAGCGCGACATTGCGGCGGCACAAAAGGGCTGGCAACGCGCCAAAGCCGCCATATTGGGTGGGACCTATAAAATGGTGTTGTTGGATGAATTAAACATTGCGCTGCGATATGACTATATTGATATTGCAGATGTTTTGGAAGTTTTGAGTCAAAAACCCGCTTATGTGCATGTCATCATCACTGGCCGCAACGCCAAAGATGAACTGGTTGAAATGGCAGATTTGGTAACTGAAATGACCCAGATAAAACACCCATTTAGATCTGGTGTAAAAGCCCAAGCTTGCATAGAATTTTAAGTTGAGTTTATTTTAAAAACAAGTATATTTCAAGTTAGCTTTAGTTGAATGGGATTAAAATATGGTTGCTGAATGGATCATCTTTTCGACGATCTTACTGGTATTGCTTATACTTGCAGGGGTATTGGGATATGCCAGTCGCAATGGCAATAGCCCGGCCTTTGCCATTTTGCGGCCGGTAATGTTTGCCATCACATCCGCACTGTTTTTGACCACAGCTTTTGGCCAACGACTATATGGCATGATCTTGCGAGATGGCTGGGGCGTTTTGGCATATATATTGGGTCCGGTGCTTATGGTCGGGTTTGGTTTGCCATTCATCCGGCGGGTGGCAAAAATAGTCCGTATCCAACATATCCAGAGTTTCCCGGGTTTTTTGAGCGCCCGATATGGAAATAAATATTCTGTTTCAGTGGTGGCGGTGCTGTTCTTTTTGCTATTTGCTGTGGTCTTTTTTAGCGTCCAAATTCAGTTTATCAGTGATAACAGCGATATAATTGTAAGTTATGTCGATGCGAATTTCGTGCACTCTCATGGTGGTGATATGGTGGTTGCAGCCGCCCACCAGCAGGCGGGTAACAAATTCAGCCCGATTTTATTGGCAATATTGGTTTTTGTGGCCATCATATCGTTTAGAAATGTGCACAGGCCATTTAATGCGGACGCTTTATTTTTTGCCGTTAGCCTAACCGCTGCGGTTTATTTTGTGCTGATGTTTATCTATTTTGTCTATTTTACTTATTATCGTCTTGATGGCGTCGCCGCGGTAATCGGCCAATTTGGTGAGTTGGTATCTCAATCCAATATAATTAGGCAAGAATTTTCACTGGTTAATTTGATCATTATGACTATTGGTCTTTCGTTTAGCTATTTAGTCGCGCCTTGGCAATTTCAAATTATTTTTGTCAATAAAAATAGCGATGCCGAATTGGGGCTATTGCAAAAAATATTCATCCCATTTTTAAGCGTATTTTTTATTTTAGCATTATTGTCGAGCCTCGCCATCATCGTTATTTTAGAAGGTGAATATTTACCGTCTGGCTTATTTGTCAGCGCGTTTAAACTGGATGCCAGCTTTTTGGCTATATCATTCTATTTTGCAAACCTAGTCGCCACTATATTGTTAATGATAATCACATTATTGGCCGTGTCCACAATGGTGACCAAAGACCTAATTTTACCACTATTGATAAAAAATTTGGGCCGCGAGAAGATAGCCAGTCGTCAGGCTGATATTAAAATTGAATGGATTAATCGAGCGGTTATTATCTCGACCCTGATATTGGCCTTTGTGATTTTCATTTACCGAACCGGTGGCAGTTATAACCCCAATTTAGCGCTTTACGCAAATACAATATTCCTGCAATTGACTCCGGCGTTTGTTGCTGGGGTTTATTGGAATAAAGCTTCATTCAAGGGCCTGTTGGCGGGTTTTGCCGCTGGCATTTCGATGGGGTTATTTACCCTATTATTGCCAAATCTAATTGCCAACGGCACATTGCAAAGCGACATTGCAGAGCTGGGCTTATTTGGGCTGAGTTGGCTGCGCCCAACGGCATTATTTGGTCTGGATATTAACCCCATCGCCCATGGCGCAATATGGTCGATTTTAGCCAATATTCTGGCGTTAATCGGCGTGTCATTATACGGGGAAACCAGCCCCGAAGAATTAGCCCATAATAGAGCCTTTATCGACATTAAAAATAGTTTTGAAAACCCTGTATTGCAAAGGTGGCAAAAAAATACCAGCTTGTTTGATTTGCAGGAATTGGTCGGCCAATATCTGGGTCGTGATGTCGCGCAAAGACGGTTCAGAGACTTTGCCCAGCGAAAAAAACTTGCGTTTAATTTAGATGAATTTGCCAATACAGAATTTGTTGAATTTGCCAAACAACAACTCACTGCCACCATTGGCGCTTCATCGGCTCGGTTTGTGATGGCGCTGATTATGGAGCGCAAGAAAACCGGCATTGACCGCACCGAAAAATTATTAGATGAAGCTTCGGAATTCATCCAGCATAACCGAGAAATATTACAAAGCGCGATTGACAATATAAACCAAGGCATTTGTGTTTTAGATGAGAATTTAAAAATCACCTTTTGGAATAAGGCTTTTTTGACCATTTTAGACCTACCTGCCGATTTGTTGAAATTAAACACGAGGTTGGAAAATATATTAGAATTTTGCGCACAGCGCGGTGATTTTGGCGATGGAAATATTTCTGATGCGGTTTCAGAACGCATATTAAACTATGTGGTGCTGAAAAAAACGGTGCAAGAGACTTTGCAAAATAGCCAAAAAATTGTCGAGGTGACTTCATCCTCGATGCCCGAAGGCGGCTCTGTGATTACCTTTGATAATGTTACTGACCGGGTGACCGCTGCAAATGAACTGGCTAGTGCCAATGTCTATTTGGAGCATCGTGTCGAAGAACGCATGGGTGAATTAACCAGTTTAAATGATGAGTTAAGCCAAGCCAAAGCCAGTGCCGAGGAAGCCAATATAGACAAGACCCGGTTTTTAGCCGCAGCCAGCCATGATATATCGCAACCGATGAATGCCGCCCGTTTATATTCCACGGCTTTGTTAGAACAAGATTTACAGGGTGATATAGCTAAGATAGCGCATAATTTAGACTTGTCACTCACCTCAGTAGAAGAAATTTTGGTGGCATTGTTAGATATATCGCGGCTAGATTCAGGCGTATTTACCGCCGAATTTAGCCATTTTTCGGTCAACGATATATTCGAACAACTATTTATTGAATTTAAACCATTGGCCGAGAAAAAAGGCCTGAAACTTGGTTTCGTGCCAACCCAAAAATTCGTCTATTCTGACCGCAAACATTTGCGCCGTATATTGCAGAATTTTATTTCCAACGCCATTAAATATACGGCGAGCGGCCGTGTATTGTTTGGTGCTCGCTTAAAAGGCGATGAATTGCGCATAGATATTTATGATACTGGGCATGGGATAGCACCATTCCAAATCAAAACTATTTTTAAAGAATTTAAACGATTGGAAAGTGGCATGCGCGTCGCACAAGGGGTGGGGCTCGGCCTGTCTATTGTCGACAGAATTAGTAAAATGCTGGGTTCGAAAATAGACATTGCCTCAGAGGTGAATAAAGGCTCGCGCTTTTCCTGCTTTGTGAAAATTGGCACCAAAATTAAGGCCATCGACAGCGCCGATAGCACCGTAATGGCAGCGCGTAACAAATTGGCCAATTTAAATGTGGTCTGCATAGACAATGAAGTCGAAATTTTAGATGCGTTAGAGACATTATTGAGCGGTTGGGGCATTAATGGCATTTACAGCGAAACATCAAAAGACGCGTTGGCGCTTATTAAAGAACGAGGCATTGTGCCAGATGCCATCATCGCCGATTACCATTTGAATTTTGAAAATGGGGTATTTGCCATTGAGAAAATTAGATGGCAAATTGACAAACCGATAACCGCAATTTTGGCAACGGCAGACCGTACCGAACAAGTGTCCAAAGTTTGCAAAAATAAAGATATAATATTAATGTATAAGCCACTTAAACCCGCCATTCTGCGTGCCATATTAGGCAGAATAGATGTCGGCAACTTATAACCCGCCCAATGTTAAACGGTTTTGTTGGGCGTGGCTTGCGGGTTTGCCTTACAAGGCTTTAGGTTGAAAGATGACATAAGCCGGGCATGATTTAAGATGCGATGTCTGAATTTTGCACGACGCCCAACCGGTTGGCAACAATGACCGCCTGCGTGCGGCTTTCGACATTCAGTTTTTGCAATATAGCACTGACATGGGCTTTAATGGTGGCTTCTGATACGTTTAAGGCAAAGGCGATTTGTTTGTTAAGCAGGCCTTCTGAAACCATCATCAATACCCGCATTTGTTGCGGCGTTAAGGTCGACATGCGCTTAATCATCAGCTCTTCTTTATCGACTATATTAAGGTCAATATCTTCAGGAATCCACACTTCGCCCATCATAATTGCGTGGATAGCCGAAGTCATAATGTCCATACTGGCAGATTTTGGAATAAATCCACTGGCACCAAAGTCCAACGCGCGGCGAATTGTGGTTGAATCTTCTGATGCAGAACAGATAGAAATGGGAATATTAGGATGCTGCGAACGAAGGTAGAGCAAACCTGAAAATCCGCGTACACCTGGCATGGCCAGATCGAGTAAGATAAGATCAATATTGGAGTTTTTGCCAATTTGCGCCACTAAATCTTCTAGATTTTCGGCCTCGGAAATATTTGCATCCGGGTAAAGTTTTCTAACTGTTTGATTTAGCGCGCCGCGGCAAAGCGGGTGGTCGTCTGCGATTACTATATTATAGTCCATTTACTCGCCTATTGTTTATGCGTATTTACGGTTTTAAGCTCAACAAATGGTTGGCAAATTGTTGATTTGTCTTTTAAAACTATTCAAATAATTATTAACACAATAATTCTACAACTTAAATATAACAGGGTAACTGCGAAATAAGCCAGACAAATATAGCTAACTACGTCAAGAAAAGTCGAGCCATTGATTTAATTCATAAATTATACCAAATTCAAAGGTTTCTTCTACATAAAATCGGCTAAAACTAGGTTTCGCGTAAAACATGGCTGAAATTTTTATCATATAGCGCGCTGTCTCTATAGTTTTTGGCCTTTAACGCCGGGCCGACGAGAATCAACGCGGTGCGGGTGAGTTTGGCCAACCTAACTTGTTTATGCATGGTTTTAAGCGTCGCGAATATATATTTTTCATCTGGCCAAGAGGCTCTATAGGCCACAACAACTGGGCAGTCTGCGCCATAATGTGGGGTTAACTCGCGCTCGACATGGCGCAAATTACGCACCGATAGGTGAATGGCCATACTGGTGCCCGCGCGGCCCAAATTGGCCAATTCTTCACCTTTGGGCATGCTCGATGATTGCATGGCCGTGCGGGTCAGAATGATGCTTTGCGCAACCTCAGGTATGGTAAGCTCGCAGCCAATGGCCGCCGCCGCTGCCGCAAAAGCTGGCACACCCGGGGTGATGTTATAATCTATGCCCAAATCATCCAACCGCCGCATTTGCTCGGCCGTTGCGCCATAAATAGACGGGTCGCCGCTATGCACGCGGGCGACATCTAACCCAGCATCATCGGCCAATTTAATTTGCTCAATAATCTCATCCAAATGCATTGGCGCGGTGTCCATCACCAAGGCATCTGTTGGCGCTTCAGCCACAATTTCTGTGGGCACCAGCGAGCCTGCATATAAACACACTTGGCATTTCTGAATGAGTTTTAACCCCCGAATGGTGATAAGGTCAGCTGCTCCGGGGCCTGCGCCAATAAAATAAACAGTCATCTTAGTCTTTCTCAATAATGTTTAGGCGGCGTTTTTTTGCATATCCGCGGGGTGTGTAGACATATTCATGGCCATTGCCACGCATAAATTTTCGGCTATTTGACGAGCCAACCATTACCAGCGTAAGCATATCGACATCGTCAATATTTAAATCGGCCAAGTTCACATAGCGGATATTCTCGTGGGCGCGGCCAATATTGCTGGCCAAAATAACCGGGCAATCAGCTGGCCGGTGGTTGAGCAAAACCTGCTTAGCGTAAGCCAATTGCGTGCGGCGTTTTTTGGACACCGGGTTATAAAAACTAATGACAAAATCGGCCTCTGCCGCGGCGTGAATGCGGGTTTTTATCGCCTCCCACGGGGTCAGCAGATCTGACAAGCTAATGGTGCAAAAATCGTGCCCCAAGGGTGCGCCAACCCGCGCCGCAGCGCCTTGCAAAGCAGATATGCCCGGCGCCATTTGCACCTCAACCCGCTTGGCGGCATCCGTTACGCCGCCTTTATTCGACGCTAGATCGAGTAATTCATAAACCAAGGCTGCCATCGCATAAATGCCGGCATCGCCCGAGCATATAAGCGCCACTTGCTTGCCTTGCCCGGCAAGTTCTAGTGCATGGCGAACGCGCTTTTCTTCTTCTCCCAAGGCGAATTCATGCTGGGTTTTGCCCACGCCCATGTCGCCCAGCAAATCGATATATAGGCCATAGCCGACCCAATCTTGCGCCGCCTCTAACATGGCGGTAGCTTCTGGCACACGCCAGCTATCTTGCCCCGGACCCATGCCGACAATGTATAACTGGCCTTGTGGTTTGCCTTTAGATGTGGTGATGGGTTTGGTGGTTTGTGCAAGGGCGCAAGTGGCATTTGCGCTTTTTACTTTGGGGCATATCAGCTGACTATCTGCCCCGGTTGCGGCCAAAGCAGCGCCTTCGGCAACGCCATGGCAACCAACTTCATTAAACACATAATCTGACGGGTTAACCAACCGTGCGGCTTGGGCTTCTAGATCTTCAGCGCTGTAAAATACGGCTTTTACGTTATAATGTTTGGCCGCCTCATGGATGCCGGCTTCATCAGATTTCACATCGATAGAGGCGATATAGGCAATCGCTTGGGGGTTTAATTTATGCGCGCCAAGTTGTTTGTCGATAAGCTCAATGATTTCGGATGCTTTTGCGCCACGCGCGCAGCCAATGCCGACCACAATATTTTGTGGGCAATAGATGAGCTGTTGTTCAGAGCCTTCAATCATTTGATTTGAAACGGTTATTTGTAATTGTGCTGCGGCTGCATGCGGCAACTTACTTTTGGCAAGCCAGTCGAAATCGGGCGAATAACTAACCGTTTGCTGCTGTAATAAATTGCTCATAAATTTTTTATAATCTGACTTATTGACCAATATATAACCCGCTGGTGGATTATCGAGCGCAATGCCAAAGCTCACATCACCCGCAGTGGTGATGATGGCATTTGCACCTAATATTTGCGCGCATTTTTGAGTGATTTCAACCGCACTGCCCAAAGCCGATATCTGGCTATGCCCACCCAATAAAGCTACGATATTTTGCCCCAATTCATCGATCGCAATGACCGGTGGTTCGTCGGTTTTATCGCCAAGCTCGCCGGCAACAGAGCGGATCAGAATTCCCGCGCTACAAATACCAATGATAGCGGTTTTTTGGGCAAATAATCTGCCGATAATCTGTTTGATATTGCCATCGGATTTGGTCATAATCTCGCCGCCGAAATGTTTTTGCAATTTTGCGGCAATGTTCAGGCCGTTGGGGCTGAGGGCGATATAGGCGATGGCGGGCATAATTTATCTCTTATTGATGATGATCATCGAAAAATAGGGGCGGGTTTCTTCATTGGTATTGACCATACAGGTTACTTTTTGTTGCGATTGGCTAACATATTCGACCAAATTGGCCTTGGGCAACAGATTTAAATGGTCGATGATTTTGCGTATTTTGCTGAAATGCCGCCCGACTTTATAAATGGCAACATTGCTGCCGGTGCGAATTTTATCGATTAAAATGGCTTCATCTAAAGTCGCGGGGATAATTTGCAAATCTTCATTTTGTATAAGCATGGGTATTTTTAGCGCCGCACTGGCCGCCACAAAGGCCGGCATAGACGGGATTATTTTGGTTGAATATTCATCGTCAAGACGTTCGAATATATAGGCGAAACTGCCATAAAAAAACGCATCGCCCTCGCACAGGCAGGCGACATTCCTGCCCGCGTCTAAATGTTCGGCAATGGTTTCAGCGGCTGCATCATAGGCTTGGTTTGCGGCCTGCCTATCGACGTTCATCGGCACATAAAAACCAAAAGTTTTGGCGGTTTTCGGCAGGTAATCCTGCGCAATCTGTAGCGCAATGCTAATGCCATCCTTATTGCACGGATAGGCGATGATATCGGCCTGTTTGATGAGCTTAACCGCCTTAATGGTCATAAGTTCTGGGTCGCCCGGGCCAACGCCAATGCCATATAATATACCTGCCATTATAAACCACCCTCTGCAATTTTTTCACGCTTAATTAGCGACAATTGGGTGACCATTATATTAGGTTTAAATGTGGTCAGTGCACCGATTTTAACCGCCTTAGATGTCGATATTTGCTGCATCGACAAGTGCCGCGATTGGGCTTTATTATCGGCAAAATTGTCGGTAATTTGTTGCAGCACCGCTAGCCCTTGCAAACTGATGACATTGATAACCAAGCGCCCGCCAACCGCCAGATGTTGATAGGCAATTATGAAAGTTTCAAATGTCAATCCGCCGCCGATAAATATGGCTTGGGGTGTCGGCAATCTGTCGATAAAATCACTTATATTGCCATGATGAATTTTGACGTTTGGCACACCCAAATTTTCGGCATTAATTTCCATATTTGCAATCCGCGCCGCATCGCGCTCAACCGCATGACAAACAGAATTTTTGGCCAGCCGCATATATTCGATGCCAACAGAGCCTGCGCCTGCACCCAAATCCCACATCACGCCATTGGGGGTGGGCAATAATTTGTTGAGCGTGGCGGCGCGGATGTCGGCTTTGGTTAGCTGGCCATCATGCACATAAAGCGTGTCGGCAAGCCCGGCAATGTTCGGAATTATCGGCGCGAATTCGTCGGCGATGCATTCTATGGCCAGACTATTAAAATCGGCCGCCGTGCCAATTTTCCACTCATTGGCGGTGCTGGTTAAAATGCGTTCATTTTTGCCGCCCATATGTTCCAATATGGTGAGTTGGCTATCGCCAAAACCGCGGTCGACCAATAAATCGGCAATTTCATCTATGGTTTGGCCGCTAGAAGTGAGGGCGATGACGCGGGCATTATGCTGGATATATTTGTGCAACAAACTCAAACTGCGGCCATGGACGCTCACACATTCGATTTTGCGCAAACCCCAACCAAGCCTTGCCGCGGCCAAAGAAAACGCCGATGGGCTGGGTATGATGTGCATTTCGCCAATGTCTATCCGCTTGGCCATAGTTGCGCCAATGCCAAAATGCATCGGGTCGCCAGTGGCCAGAATGACTATATTTTCGCCCGCCAAACCGCGTTCGCGCCACGATAATATTTTTTGAATGCCTGCATGTAATGGGCTGCCCCAAATATGGGTTTGGGCGTTAAGTTTTGGCATGTCTTGTAAATGCCGTTCGGCGGCCAATAAAATATCGGCTTGTTGGCATATTTGTTGGCTAGCGGGCGCAAGGCCGTTATAGCCATCATCGCCAATGCCAATTATTGTCAGCCATTTTGTTGCAACTTCTACCGCCATTAACCCAACCCTCCGGCCACAGCATTTAACACCGCGCTGGCCATAGCGCTGCCACCTTTGCGGCCACGTATGGTTATATATTCAAGATCTAAATTTGCATCTATCAACGCTTGTTTGCTTTCGGCCGCACCCACAAACCCGACCGGAAAACCGATAATGGCCGCCGGTTTTAAGTCGGTTTCGGCAATGGTTTCGAGCAGGCGAAATAGCACGGTCGGTGCATTGCCGATCACCACCACAGCGCCAGCTAATTCTGGCTGCCACAAATTGACCGCGGCGGCGCTACGCGTGGTCTGCTGCTCCTGTGCCAGTGACGGCGTGGCGGCATCATTTAAAGTGCAAATAAGCTGGTTATTGCCGGGTAACAGCCGTTTGATGATGCCCGATTTAACCATCTCGCAATCGCACAATATCGGCGCGCCTTGGTTAAGCGCTTGCTGGGCAGAGTCTATAAAACCTTTAGAATAAGCAATTTCTTGAGCAATTTCGACCATGCCACAACTATGAATGAGCCGAGTGATGACCATATGCATATTGTTTGGAAAAGTCGAAAAATCTACTTCTGCACGCAAAGTCTCAAAACTTTTGGCATAAATAGCTTTGGGGTCTTTGATATAATCATACTGCATTAAGGGATTTCCTTATCGAGCGTATTTGGCCCATGCGGGTGGTCGGCATGCGGGTAGGGGTGGTGTGCGTGGTCGTGATGGTCATCATCGTGGCTATGGCTATGTGCATGAGAATGTGTATGGTCGTGGGTATGGTTGGGCGCATCATTAATGCCTTCGACATGGTGGTGATGGCTTTCTTGCGGCAAGCCGATCTGGTCTTCAAACCCCAACACTTGCTCGCGATATTTGCACAGGCCACAATTCATTGAATTTTCGCCATCTAAAATTTCGAGCAGGCGGTTTAAAAAAGTTTCAATCACCAACGGGTGGTCGTTCAAATATCCGGCTTTGATAAATTCAACACCGGGATGTTGGGCTGCAACTTTGTCGTGATAGGCATAAATTCTATTGACCAAAATGCCGGTGAATAAAAAATAAGGAAAAGTGATGATGCGTTTATAGCCCAGCTTAACTGCGTGTTCTAGCGCCGGTTGAACCAGCGGAAACGTAACCCCACTATAGCCAACTTCGCCCCAGCCCAGCCCCAAACCTTCCCACAATAGGCGCATGACTTTTTGCACATTGGAGTTAGCATCCGGGTCGGATGCGCCGCGGCCGATGACCATTAGTAAGGTTTCATCGTTAGAAATACCGTCGCCTGCGCTCATGATGGCTTGTTTAACCCGGTCTGATGCGGCCCTGATCATTTTGGTGTCGATCGACAGATCGCGGCCATAATCTATTTGTAAACCACTCTGCGCCGCATAAGTGTTTAATACCGAGGGGATGTCATTTTTGGCATGGCCAGCGGCAAACAACATGCCGGGTATCGCCAATACCCGCTTAACGCCTTGGTCTTGCAGATTTTTAAGCCCGGTTTTTATAATCGGTGTGGCAAATTCTAAATAGCCATAATCGACCGGCACATTTGGCAAATGGCTGGCAATGGCTTTAGCAAGTTTGGAAAATTCGGCCACTGCGCCCAAATCACGGCTGCCATGGCCGCAAATCATAATGCCGGTTTTTTGCGGCTCGGCTAAAATACGTTTTTGCAAAGCCTCAATAAATGAAGCGGGTATTTGGTGGTTAATTTCTAAATTCTGCATGCGGTTTTTCTTTATAAGGCGCGCACAAACCGCTCAAAGAGCCAGCTTTAAAACAGCTATTGCTTAAATCCCCGAATTGGGTCGATGGCAGCAACATTATTTTCAGTCGTATCATGACGACGCCGTGAATTTAGCCCAACATGCCGCCTAAACTTCCAAATGTCAAGAAAACAAAACATGAACATATTTATTGACTCAGTGAAAATATTGGTTAAATTAAATATATTTGATAGGGGTGAAAATGAAGCCAGTAATAAATATTGATGAATTAGAATTTGTTGAAGACGGTGAGAATACACCCGGCCGACATTCGCCAGTGGCATCTAAAATTGGCGCCAAAAAATTGGGCTATAATATATCCATTTGCCCACCCGGTAAATCGACTTGTCCGTTTCATAACCATCGTATAAATGAAGAAATGTTTATGATTTTGGAGGGCACTGGACTGTTGCGGTTTGGCGACAAAGAATATGCCTTGCGCCAAGGCGACATTATTGCTTGCCCACCGGGAGATGCAAGTGTGGCCCATGAAATTATCAATACTGGTAAGGTGGATTTAAAATATTTATCTTTAGCCACTGCCATTAACGATGAAGTTTGTGAATATCCGGACTCAGGCAAGGTTGGTATCTATGTGGGTGAGGCGGGTAACCGTTTTCGGCATTTATACCATATTGACCAAGATGCAAAATATTATGATGGCGAAACCAATGCTCGCCTGTTCAAATAGGCAAGATGTTCAAATAGGCAAATTATTTAAATAAGCTTCTATCTGGCTAGTCTCGTAATAATTATCTGTGTGTGGCGATTTTGGCCGTGCCAATAGCAAAATGTGCACACCCAATTTTTGCGCGGCTAAAAGCTTGTCGGCCAGTTTATTGCCGCCACTATTTTTGCAAATTAAATGGGTGATTTTGTGCCGTTGCATAAGCTCTAACTCTTGCTTTAGCTTGTAAGGCGGGCGAGACAGTAGAATTTCAAAATTTTCAGGCAAGCTTGCGCCGCTTAAATTTGGCGGCTCGATCATCCTAGCGATGACATTTTGTTTTAGGCTTAAAAATGGTTCGATATTTTGCCCGCCAATGGTCAGGAATATTTTGGCGGTTTGTGGCAATGCTGCAATTAATTGGGCGGCATTTTTATAAATTAATTTCGAATCTATGGGCCAGTTTCTGCGGGCATAATGGACAATCGGAATGGCACTTTCTGCGCACGCCGCCAGCGCATTTTGGCTAATATTTTGGGCAAATGGGTGGGTGGCATCTATGCAAATGTCTATGCCATTGGCGCTGATATAGGCCGCAAGGCCAGCGCGGCCACCAAACCCACCAATCTGGTGTTGGCAATTATCTGGCAATAAGGCCTGACTTGTGCCGCCGGCGATAGAATAGGTGACGTTATGGTTTTTGGCCAAATGCGCGGCCAACAATCTGGCCATTTTTGTGCCGCCTAATAGCAGAATTTTGCTCATGTCGTCGCCTCTTTATGGGCGATAACATCACCCTGCCGGTTGGTGATGACAATGTCTATTTTTACGGTTTTATTATTGGTAATTATGATGGCATGCGCTAACGCCAGCGCCGCAATATGTGGGGCGATGTCGACATTATGCGCATCCGCCAAAGTTAAAACTTCCAACGCTGTGTTGGCATTTTTAATTTTGGGCAATAGATTTTCAGCCGCGCCCAAAACTATAAATTGTGCGGCCATCCAGTTAAAATCCACCTGCCCGCGTGCTGAATGCAAATCGCGCAAACCCATGGCCAATTTGGTTATTTTGGCAAACCCGCCGGCAATAGTTACCCGTTCAACGGGCTGGTGGCGAACATATTTTAGCAACCCACCGACAAAATCGCCCATATCCATAAGCGCAATTTCGGGCAGATTATGAAATTTAGCCACCGCTGCTTCGCTGGTGCTGCCGGTGCTGCCGGCAATGTGAAATATGCCAGCTGCCCGCGCCACATCGACGCCACGATGAATAGACGCAATCCACGCGCTGCAAGAAAACGGATGCACTATGCCGGTTGTGCCCAAAATTGACAAGCCGCCGAGAATGCCAAGCCGCGGGTTCCAGGTTTTTTTGGCAATATTCTCACCATCAGGAATGCGAATGCAAATTTCTACATCGGCCGGGACAGCGTATTTTTTTGCCAATTGTGTGATGACGTCACTCATCAATTGCCGCGGCACCGGGTTAATGGCGGCTTGGCCAACCTCTATCGGCAAGCCCGCGCGGGTGACGGTGCCCACCCCATCGCCAGCTTTAAAAATAATGCCCAAACCGGGCTTTAAGCGTTTTATTTCCGCGATGATCAGCGCACCATGGGTCACATCCGGGTCATCGCCAGCGTCTTTAATGATGGCTGCGGTGGCAAAATTGTCGCCCAACCCCTCATAGGCCAAAGCAAAACTTGGGGCATCGCCCTTGGGCAGAATGATGCTAACAGGGTCTAAAAACTCACCAGTTATTAAGGCCGTAAAGGCCGATTTTGTGGCCGCAGTGGCGCACGCGCCCGTTGTCCACCCGCGCTTAAGCATACCGGCTTTTTGCTTTTGGTTTTGCCTATGCTTCTGGTTCATAATATTTTCTCTAGTGTAAAAACATCTATGAGTATAGCAAATTCTGAAATTTGGGCTTAAAATCAAATCATGTTAAATGATTCTGATGTTAAAATTTTTGCCAAATATATGCCGCAATTCCCGCCTTCATCGGTGTGGTTGGTGGGCGCTGGCCCCGGCCATATTGGCCTGATAAGCGTTATGGGGCTGTTTGCGTTAAAGCAAGCCGATGTGATCATTTATGACGCCTTGGTCAATAAGCAGTTTTTGCAATTCATCCGCGCCGACGCAGAGGCCATATATGCCGGCAAACGTGGAGGCAAACCATCTGCAAGCCAAGACAACATCATCGACACCATTATTAAACACGCCAAACGCGGCAAAAAAGTATTGCGCCTAAAGGGCGGCGACCCGTTTATATTTGGCCGTGGTGGCGAAGAAGTAGATGCTTTGGCCAAAGCCAATATAAAGTTTTTGGCCATCCCCGGCATCACCGCTGGCATTGGTGGGTTGGCGTTTGCGCATATACCCGCCACCACCCGCGAAACCAACCAATCTATCACTTTTTTAACCGGCCATGACGCTAAAGGCGTGATACCCAGCGCCATAGATTGGGATGCATTGGCCAAGGGCGCGCAAACCATAGTTATGTATATGTCGTTAAAACATATACACGCCATTTGCGACCGGCTTATGGCTGGTGGCCGGCAAGCCAACGAGCCGGTGGCCTTTGTGCGCAATGCCACTTTGCCAGACCAACAAGTGTGGCAAACCACTTTGTTTGAAGCCGCCGATTTTGTGCTGGCAAATGACATAACTCCGCCGGCCATTGTGGTGATGGGGGCAAATGTCGAGCTGCGCGACCGGGTGTTAGATTATGCATTGCCATTTTACCCGCACCCAGCCGATACGCAACAACCACAATAAAAGGGCGATGAATGGGCACAGCTTTGGTAATTGCCGCCACACATTCTGGCGCAGGAAAATCACTCATCACTATGGCATTATTGCGGGCTTTTAAACAACGCGGGCTTAACATGGCGGTTGCCAAAACCGGGCCGGATTATATCGACCCAGCATTTCATGCCAAAGCCATAAATAGCGTGTGTTATAATTTTGATTTATGGGCGATGAATGATGACAGCCTCAACATGGTTGAGCAACATTTAGCCCGCGCCGATATGGCCATTATAGAAGGTGTGTTGGGCTTGTTTGATGGCCCGGTTAAAGGCATTGGCAGCACCGCCGATGTGGCCAAACGGCTAAATTTACCAGTTATATTGGTGGTCGATGCGGGTGCGATGGGCCAAAGTGTGGCAGCTCTCATCCAAGGCTTTGTAAATTTTAGGTCAGACATTGAGGTGGCGGGCATTATATTTAACAATATTGGCAGCGCGCGGCATGAAAAAATGTTAAGAGCTGCCGTCAAACCACTAAATTTAGAAGTGTTTGGCTGCTTGGCGCGGCATAATGACATGCTGTTGCCAGCGCGGCATTTGGGTTTGAAACAAGCCGATGAAATGGTTAATTTTGATGGCTTTATTGACCGGGCTGCAAACTATATTAAACAGCATATAGACCTAGATTCGCTAGCAAGCAAGGCCAAGCCATGCTTAACAAAAAGTAAAGCTACCGTTAATAAGCTTAACAAAAAATCGGCATTACAGCCTTTGGGCCAAAAAATTGCCATCGCCAAAGATGCGGCTTTTGCTTTCTGCTACCCACATATTTTGCAAAAATGGCGCGATATGGGTGCAGAATTGAGCTTTTTTTCGCCTTTGGACAATGAAATGCCAAATTTAGCTGCCGATGCGGTTTATTTGCCGGGCGGATATCCCGAATTATTTGCGCCTCAGCTAGCAAGCAAATTTGAACTTGGCGCGAGATTGCGACAGATGGCCAAGGCCGATAAATTAATTTATGGTGAATGTGGCGGCTATATGTGTATGGGCGAAGCCTTGGTGGATAAAAAAGGTGTAGCGCATAAAATGTTTGGATTGTTAGATCTGGTGACAAGTTTTGAAAAGCCAAAAAGACATTTGGGCTATCGGCAATTAAGCCATAATTCGGCATTGCCATGGGCAAGTGAATTAAATGGCCACGAATTTCATTATACCCACGCGCTCAAGGCTGTGGGCGAGGCCTTGTTTAGCGCAACAGATGCTGAAGCGGTTGGCCAACCAGATATGGGGTTAAAAAACGGCAGAATTATGGGCAGCTATGCGCATGTGATTGATGTGGCATCTGATAATGACTGAACAGATTACTAAAACCGAAATTTACCATGGCGGCGCGCTAGATGTGGCCATGGATAAATATGGCGGCGCGAAAACCGAATGGCTAGATTTATCGACCGGCATCAACCCGCATAGTTACCCATTTGATATGCCAAGCCCCGAAGCGTGGACGCAATTGCCACAAAAATCGGCACTGGATGAATTGCTTTTGGCCGCGAGTGTGGCCTATGATTGCGCGCCAGAATTTATGTTGGCAGCCAATGGCACGCAGGCGCTAATTGAGCTCTTGCCGCAAATAATTGCTCGCTCGACCAACGTTCCCTCTACAATTGCCATCATGTCCCCCACCTATGAAGAACATGCTAAATGTTGGCGCCAATATGGCCATAAGGTTGTTTTGGTAACCAGCTTGGATGAAGCCAAACAAGCCGATAACCTGCTCATTGTAAACCCCAATAACCCCACCGGCAAATTATATAGCATCGACGAATTGCAACATTTGCAAACATATTTTGCCGCCAAAAACGGCAATCTCATCATCGATGAGGCTTTTATAGATGTACAACCTGAGCATAGTTTAAGCCGTTTTGCAGGCCAGGATGGGTTGATAATATTGCGCTCATTCGGCAAATTTTTTGGCCTCGCAGGGCTACGGGTTGGGTTTGTTTTGGCCGATAAAGTGACACTTAATAAAATGGCCAAAAAATTGGGTTTATGGTCGGTTTCGGGCATGGCATTGCAAGTTGCCACCCAAGCGCTGACCGACTTGGCATGGCAACATAAAATGCGCCAAACACTGGCCGCTGAAATGAAAATCCTGCATGACATATTGCGCCATAATGGTTTTGAAATCATCGGCTCGACCAATTTATTTTGCTTGGCCAAAATACCCAACAGCGCCTACCGAGCCATTGATTATTTTGAAAATTTGGCAAAACAACATATTCTGGTGCGAAAATTTACAAATAATGATAGAATTTTAAGGTTCGGATTGCCAGCCAAACGCGATATAGCTAATTTTGTTAGGTCAATTCAACAAACCGCTGCGGAGCTTAAACTATGAACTTTATCTGGGTAATGATAGCCGCAATGATAGTGGACATCGCGTTGGGCGACCCGGCTTGGTTATATAGAATAATGTCTCATCCGGTGGTTTATTTTGGAAAAATAATTAGTTTTTTTGACAAATATTTAAATGATTGGCAACTGGGTAAAACCACATTAATCATGCGCGGCTATGGCGTGTTAATTTTGCTATTTCTAATTGGTTTAACCCTTGGTTATGGGCTTGAATTTATATTTAGTTTTTCGCTCTTTTTGCTGCCAATAAAAATATTTGCAATCTCTCTATTTTTGGCCATTCGCTCGCTTTATAAGCATGTGCGAGATGTATATGATGCCTTGAATATTGGCTTAAATGATGGCAAAGCCGCAGTGGCAAAAATAGTTGGCCGCAACGTTACCAAAATGACCGAAATTACCGTAACCCGTGCCGCCATCGAAAGCCTAGCCGAAAACCTGTCAGACGGGGTTATCGCGCCAATATTTTGGTATTTGGTTGGCGGGTTGCCAGCTTTAATCGCCTATAAAATGGTCAACACTGCCGATAGCATGATTGGTCACAAAAACTTCAAATATTTACATTTTGGCCGCGCATCGGCGTTAAGCGACGACATTTTAAATTACATCCCGGCGCGCATAACCGCCGCTTTGTTTTGGTTGATGGCTTTATTGGGCGGCGGTATAAACAAAGCCGGCCGCCTGTGGACTTGTTTGTGGAACGACGCCGTTAAACATGCCTCGCCCAATGCGGGTTGGCCCGAAGCAGCTATGGCTTTAATGATGGAAATTGCCTTGGGTGGCCCGAGAGTTTATGGCGAAAACCAAGTCGATGGCGTTTGGATGAATGAGCAAGGCCGAAAAATATTGCACCGAGCCGACATAAAACAAGCGCTAAAATTATATGTAATGTCGCTTATATTGGTGGTATTTCTAATGTTACCACTAGGTTTAATCTATCAACTCTAGGTTGTTATTAGTTGAAATAGTTTTCCCATCTAATATATATAATTTTACTTAAACTATTTAACCAATGATTAAGCGTAATTACTTATATTAATCTTTAGTTGCCATATGCGTGGGGGAGGCTCAGTGTCATATATATCTAGATTAATATCATTTGTGGGCATAGATGAAAACCAAGCAGAATTGAACCGCGAGCGGTTTAACGAGCATGCCAAACAAATTCCGCTCATGTGTGCAATGCTAATCATTAACTTGGTTTGCATGGTCTACCCCCATTGGCAACAAGCGCCGGCATTGGTCATAATTGTGTTGCCAGCAATTCTAATAGCTTTGGTGTCATTTCGAAGCTACAGAATTTATAGGGACTTAAGCCGCAACATCAGTGATGCCGAGGTGATTAAAGCCTTGCGCGGCACCCGCTATATGTTTTCGATGTTGGGAATTATCGTTATCTTGTTGTCATATGCCTTGCTATATTACGCCAAGCCCGACATGCAAATTCAGGTGGTCTATTTTCTCTATATGACCCTGATTGGCTGCATCTTTTTCTCTATGTATATATTGCAGAGCGCGGTTCTCATCACTTTCATCATTATGGTGCCGTCGTTCATATTTCTGGTATTTTTAGAAGATACTATTTTTAGCGCGCTGGCCATAAACGGCTTGCTGGTCTCAATCGTGATTATATCACTAGTGTTCACCCAATATAAAAGGTTCAAAGGCCTAGTTAAACAAAAAGCTGTGCTGCTGCGCCAAGGTGAGAGATTGCGGCAATTAAATGATGAAAACAAACATTTGGCCAACATCGACACTTTGACTTCGTTGCCAAATAGGCGGCGGTTTTTTACCCAATTAGATGAATTAATCTTACGAGCTGAACAACATAAAAATAACAAAATTATTGTTGGCCTGATAGACCTTGATGGCTTTAAACGGGTGAATGATATATTTGGCCACCCAACAGGTGATGATTTACTCATCAGAACCAGCCAGCGGTTGCAAGATATATTGGGCCCAGGCATTTCGTTATCGCGCTTGGGTGGTGATGAATTTGGCTTGGTGATGACCCAACAAGATGACATAAATAATGTTTTAGAAATTGGCGAAAAAATATGTGATGCCATGCGTACGCCATTTCATCTGCGTGATGGCACGGTGCAAATTGCCGCGACAGTCGGTTTTGTCGAATATCCAACCATGGCCGACAATTCAAAATTATTGTTTGAACGCGCCGATTATGCGCTCTGCTATTCTAAACAGAATAGCAAGGGTGAACCGGTGTTATTTTCCATCGAGCATGAGCAAATTATCCGCGAAATTGCCAGAATTGAACAACAATTGAACGAAGCCGATTTAGATCAAGAATTGTCAATTATGTTCCAACCGGTTGTGGATATATATGAGCAAAGAACCTCGGGTTTTGAAGCTTTAGCGCGGTGGAATAACTCGGTTTTGGGCCAAGTGCGGCCTGACATATTTATTCGCAGTGCAGAGCAAATGGGCACCATCGGCAAACTAACCACTATATTGCTTAAAAAAGCTTTAGACGCGGCGAGTGAATGGCCGGAAGGTCTCTACATGTCGTTTAACTTATCGACTTATGACCTGGCTTCATCCCAAACCATATTGAACATTATAAACATCATCGAGAAATCAGATTTTCCCAGCCGCAATATTGTGTTTGAAGTTACTGAAACAGCGGTTATGGACGATTTTGAAAAGGCCAATGAGGCGCTAAATTTGCTGAAACTACAGGGCGCCAAAATAGCCTTGGATGATTTTGGCACTGGCTATTCATCGCTAAGTTATGTGCAGCGTCTGCCGTTAGAAGGCTTAAAAATAGATCGCTCATTCATCAACGAAATCGCCAATGATGAGAACACCAAAAAAATTGTTCAAACCATTGTCACCTTATGCAAGAATCTGCACTTGCGATGTGTGGTCGAAGGGGTGGAAACCAAGGCGCAGTTGGTGGCATTGGAAAAAGTCGGTTGCCGTCACATTCAAGGCTTTTATTTCAGCAAACCGCTTACACCATCTAAAGCCTTGGAATATTTAGCTCAAGAAATAACTATTCCACCAGAAGCCATGCATGCCGGTTGGAAAAACTAATTTATTAGGTTAGTTTAGGCGTGAGATTAATTTTTAGGCTTAGCTATGACTGATAATTTAACCGACCGAGCCGCATTGACAGCGCAGGCCAAAATAAAACATTGCGTCTATTTAGAATTTAAGCCGATTTATAACCATTTTGACAGGCTGGCGATTTTTCAGAAATTGGCAGATTTGCAACCGATTATCGACGGGTTTTTATCGATAGAATTTGGCGATAATCTAGATTTCGAAAACAAAACTAGCTGCAATGCCGGGTTTATAATAGATTTTGCCAGCGAAACAGCTCTGCTAAATTATGCCGACCACCCCGCACATAAAAAAATTGGCACTCAATTGGTAAAAATGGCCGAGGGCGGCGCGGATGCCATTATGGTTTATGACATTTTGGTTGCCTAAACGCACTGAGTTTATGCGGGTAAACACTTGAAACATGTGCACGTAAACGCGGGGAATTTGTCAGCGCCGCGATTAATGGTTTACAGCCCGAAAATATACTGTTAATCGGTAGAAAAGATTGCAAATACTGAAAATTAAAAGGGTTAGCGATGATAATTTCATGTGGTGAAGCGCTGATAGATTTTTTTAAATCTGACGAAACTGGTCAATTTATGCCGCTCATTGGCGGCTCATTGCTCAATGTTTCGGTCGCGGTGGCCAAATCGGGCGCGAAATCGGCCTTGATGACCAATTTATCGACCGACCAATTTGGCGATGCCTTTGCCAAATATTTGGCCGAAAACGGCGTGAGTGATGAATTTATCACCCGGTCTGAGCATTTAACTGGGCTGATGTTTGTGGCTTATAATGCCGATAAAAGTGCTTCCTACAGCTATTATGGCCATCAAACCGCCGAACAGAATTACATATACGACGCCAAAAACCTAGCCCTTGGCACAGAGGTGAATTGTTTGCATTTTGGCTCATTTTCGTTGGTGATTGGCCAGACATCGATAAGCTATCCAGCGCTGATTGCCAATGAATATAAAAACCACATTATATCGATAGATTTGAACATTCGCGACGCCATCGAACCAGATATGAGCTTGTGGGATGCGCAATTTGAAAAATTATTGCCGATGACTCACATTGCCAAAGCCAGTGCCGATGACGTATTGCTGATGCATGATTTAGATGAAATAAACCAAGATATATGTTTTGAATATATGCAGAAATGGCAAGCTAGCGGCGCAAAATTATCGGTGATTACCGATGCTGAAAAAGGCGCTTATATTTTGTGGCAAGGTGAGCGGCTACACCTTAAAGGCAAATCCGCCAACATTATCGATACGGTTGGCGCAGGTGATTGCTTTATCGCCAATTTCTTAAGCGGGCTTGAAAGCGCGGGCTATTTAAACATAGATAAATTTGACCGGCTTGATATGGCGACAATTGAGCAAGCGGCCAGCCGCGCCATAGATGCCGCCACTTATACCATTGCTCAAAAAGGCGCGAAATTTCCATCGCCAACCGATATATAGGCAAAGCTCAAAATATAGGCAAATGTTAAAATTTAAGCGGGTAGGGCGCAAGCGCTTTGACTTCGCGCAATTGGAAGTTAGAGCGCACCTGCGAGACGCCTTCAATTTTGAGTAAAAAACTCTGAATGAAATTGTCATAATCGCCAATTTGTAGCGCCACAACGCGAAGCAAATAATCGCTATCGCCAGTGGTGGCAAAGCATTCCATAACTTCGGGGCGGTTAATCATCGCAGCTTCGAAATTTTTAACCAGATCATCGCTATGTTTTTCTAAGCTGACCCGGGCGAATATAGTTTCTGGGAAACCGACCTTGCTGCCATCGACCCGAGCTTGATAATTTTTAATCACCCCATCTTCTTCGAGCGATCTAACACGGCGCCAACAGGCCGAAGCCGAAAGCTGCACCAAATTTGCCAATTCCTGATTGGTCAACCGGCCATTTTTTTGCAATTCGGTTAAGATTTTAATTTCGAGGCTGTCAAGATCACGCATATACATTCACAATTCTGGCAATTAATTCTTGCATATTTGGCATAATAAACGAAAGAATCTTGCGCGCAATGTATATTCACCTAAAGCCAAGTTTTTTGCAAAAAAATTGCCTTAGCGGCCATCTCGCCAAGTTGGCACTTTCATCATATGGTTGAGAATGTGTACAGGTATAAGCCCAATCACCACGATGAGTAGCGCCGAAATAGCGGCTTCCTCGAAAATTTCTAGGCTGGCAATTTCATACACATGCGTGGCCAGAGTGTCAAAATTAAACGGCCGCAATATAAGCGTGGCGGGCAGTTCTTTCATCGAGTCTATAAATGTTAAAATGAGCGCTGTGGCCAAAGCTGGGCGTATGAGTGGCAAATGAATTTTGCCCAATATGCTGGTTTTATTGTGGCCCAAACTTTGGGCGGCATGGTCGTAACTGGTGGGAATTTTGCCAAACCCGGTTTCTATCGCGCCATAGGATACGGCCAAAAAGCGTACCAAATAAGCAAAAATAATGGCAAATATCGAGCCAGAAAGCCACATTTCGCTAGACGCATTGGCGACACCAAAAAATTCCAACATTGTGCCAAATACATCATCGAACGCGATCAGGCTGATAAATATGCCCAAACCCAAAATAACCCCCGGTATGGCATAACCAACGCTGGCTAATTTAGCAATCCAGCCGACTAATTTGACGTTAAAAATACGTTCGCTATAGCTTAAAAACAAACCGATGCCGACCGCCAAACCTGCCGCCGCGCCAGACAGCATTAATGAATTTTGGGCATAGCCGATAAACGCCACATAATCGGTATCATCGACAAATTCTATACTGTCTGAAACCAGTTGAATGACCGGCAGCACAAAACCCAATATAATGGGCAAATAACAAATAATCACTGCCCAAAAAGCCGGCCAATTTTGCAATTTTTCGGGCGTTATGGGGCGAATGCGGCGGGTAGTGTGGCTATAGCTTGCGCCGCGCCGTGCCCATTTTTCGGCCACGATAAGTAGGAATATAAAGCCCAATAATATCAGCGCAATTTGCGCGCCGCCGCCCATATTACCGCGCCCCAACCACGTTGAATATATGCCAACCGTGAGCGTATTAACGCCAAAAAACTCGACTGCGCCAACATCGTTTAAACTTTCCATCAATGCCAAAGTTAGGCCGACAAAAATGGCGGGCCGCGCCATGGGTAGGGCGATTTTAAAAAACGTCGAATGTGCTGAATGGCCTAACATGCGTGCGGCCTCTAACATGCTGGTATTTTGTTGTAAAAACGCCGCCCGTGAGGTTAAATAAACATACGGGTAGAGCACGATGGACAATACAAATATCGCCCCGCCCATCGAACGAATTTCGAAAAACCAGTAATCGCGTGCCAACTCAAACCCGCCAATGTCCCGAACTGTGGTTTGAATGATGCTGGAATAATCGAATATTTCGACATAACAATAGGCGATGATGTAGGACGGCATGGCCAATGGCAATAGTAGCAAGCGGCTGGCTATTTTGCGCCCCGGAAATTCATACATGGTGACCAGCCAGGCGGTCGACACGCCGATGAGCAAAGTTGTGCTGCCCACCCCGATGATGAGGATAAGCGTATCATAAATATAGCCGCCCAATACAGTGTTGTAGAGGTGCGGCCATATATTTTCTTCGGGGTAGAAGGCAAGGTTGAAAATTGTTAAAATAGGCGCGATGAGGAAGAATGCCATAAAAACAGCAGGCAACAACCACATCGGATTAATGTCCCGTGGCAAATTTAAAATGCCACGTTTAGTCATCAAATTTTACAATATCCACCAATTCACTTGCCCGTTTGCGATGTGCGGCAATGGTTGCCAAAGGTAGTTTATCGGCCTTAAGCGCGCCCCAACTTTGCACCAATTCAGAAACTTCCACATCGACTTTGACCGGATATTCGAAATTAGCTTCGGCATAGAGGGCTTGGGCTTTATCGTTAGATAAATATTCGATAAATTTAACCGCATTGGCTTTATTTTTAGCGCCTTTTACCACCATAACGCCAGATAAATTCATATGCGCGCCACGTCCAGCAAGGCCTTCGCCTTGGGCATTGGGGAAAATAACTTTAATGGCTTGTGCCCAGTCTTTTTGCTCGGGGTTTTTCTCGTTGGTTTGCATTTTGCCCATATAATATGTGTTGGCAATGGCCAGGTCACATTCGCCATTGTAAATGCTTTTTGCCTGTGCGCGGTCATTGCCTTTGGGGCTGTGGGCCAAGTTGGCTTTTAAACCTTCTAGCCATTTTTGCGCTTCAGCTTCACCATGATGGGCAATCATTGAGGCGAATAAAGCTAGATTATAAGCATGTTGGCCAGAACGGATGCAAATTTTGCCACGCCATTTTGGGTCGGCCAATTCTTCATAAGTTATGTTATTTTGTGCCACCCGTTCTTTAGAGGCATATACCACGCGAGAGCGGCTGGTGATGCCAAACCATTTGCCATCTGGGTCTCTAAATTCGGCCGGAATGTTCGCGGTAAGAATGTCGCTGTTAATTTCTGCCGCGAGGCCAGCATCTACCGCGCCAATTAAGCGGCCAATATCTACCGTTAAAATGAGGTCAGCAATGTCTTTGCCTTTGGCGGCTTTGACTTTTTCGACTAGGCCTTTATTGGCGTAAATGCTGTTGACTATAATGCCGGTATCGGCCTCGAATTGGTCGATAATCGGTTGCATTAAAAATGGCTGGCGGTAAGAATAGATATTAATTTGTTCTGCTGCCATGGCGGCATCTGAACCAAGTGAGGCGATTAAAGCGGTTAAACCAAGCGCAGATTTTGAAAATTTATTTTTTGAAATTATAGACATTTACACAGAACCTAATTGTTTTTGATAAGCATTCGCAACACTAATGAGGCCGATAAATATAAATGTCAAGCGCTGTTTTCGACAAATTTTTCACCTTAGAATGTCTCTAATTTTTAGCCGCAAAAATTCGGCAGTTTTCGCATAGCGCAACCTGATATAACTTGTTTTATTACAATAAGTTAAGTAAGTTGTATAGGCTGTTTTAGAACCGTTATAATCTGCATAAATATGCACAGAAACATTGTCACAGGCGGCGGCGAATTGGTCATCATCACATAGATGGATGAGCGACACCCCACCGGTGTCTTGAATAAAATATGCCCAATAATAAATACATTCATCAATATGATTTTTGTCAATTAACGGCATATTATTTTTAATCAGCTCATCCCACCACATGATATATGCCGGCAAATTTATGCCCCAACGTTTGGGCTGCACGTTATAGGGAAAAAAGCCGATAAGCTGTTCGGCATCATCATGTAATTTGAATATCGCCAAAACGTCGATATTTATGCCATCACTTTTGCAAGCCCCATTTAACAGCTCCAGCGCTTTTTGCGGCATATAATAAGGGTTTTGCCACAAGCAATTGCGCCCCAACCGCTCAATATCATCGGCATGCAGATCATAAAATTCCCGCAATCTATAGCGTTTTTGTATGATGTTTAATTCGTCGCTCATCAAAATCTCTTTTCTCAGCTCAATATGGGCAAAAATAATCAAAATATTGTTAAACCACTTGCCATCTGCACCACCAAATTATACAAATACCCTCCGCACATTGTGAAGGTGGATAAAATGGCAGTTTTGGCGATAGATTTCGGCACATCAAATTCCAGCGTCGCCACTTTAGTGGATGGCGAGGTTAGGCGCATTCACATCGAAGCCAATTCAGAAACTCTACCAACATCGGTATTTTTTGATTTCGATGACAATATTATGCTGTTTGGCACGATGGCCAACCAAAGCCTGTTAAACGGCGCGCATGGCCGTTATATGCGTTCCTTAAAAAGCGTATTGGGCACCAGCCTGATGGCCGAAAAACGCATGATAATTGGCAAGAAATATGATTTCTATGACATTATATCGAGTTTTTTAACCCAGCTTAAACACAGAGCGGAGCAAAGCCAAGGGGTGATTTTTGACAGTGTAATGTCGGGCAGGCCGGTTAATTTTCATTCCGATGATGAGGCTAAAAACCAAAGAGCCGAACAAGATTTGCGTGAATGCTATTTGCGTGCGGGTTTTAAAACCATCAATTTTATGTTTGAGCCAGAAGCCGCGGCTTTTGCCTGCGCCAAAAACACCGACCGCAAAAGCCTTGGCCTGATTGTCGACATTGGCGGCGGCACATCGGATTACTGCTTGTTTGAAAGCGGCAATAATGACACTGGTAAAATTAATATTCTGGCATCGCACGGTGTGCGGCTCGGCGGTACAAATTTTGACAAAATATTAAATTTAGAATATTTCATGCCATTTTTGGGCATGCATGGGCAATTGCAAAAAATAATGAGCGAAGGAATTGTTGCCGCGCCGCAATCTATATTTCATGATTTGGCGACTTGGGAAAAAATCTCTTTTTGTTATACCCCAGAATTAAAAAACACTGTGAGAGAACTTGAACGGCAGGCGTTTGAACCTTTATTATTTAAACGTCTGGCTAACTTAATTGAACATCGAAATGGCCATGAGTTGGCTTTTTTAGCCGAAAAAACCAAAATAAGCGCCAATGAATTAGGCGAAGAGGTTGCCAAAATAGATTTAGGGCTTATTGAAACCGGCCTATATGTAGGCGTAACCGGCGATGATTTACAGCGCATTATGGCCGACGCTTGCACCACACTTAAAACCAGCGTCTTGGCCACATTAAGCCAAGCTGGCTGCCAACCAAATCAAGTAGATGAGGTTATTTATGTGGGTGGCTCTAGCCAAATGCGTCTGGTGCAAAACCAAATGCGGCAATTGTTTCCGCAAGCAAAATTTAAGCTCTCATCGGTATTCACCGCAGTGGTGGATGGTTTGGCACTGGGCTCTTGATAACAATGGGCTCCAAATAGCAATGGCTGCGAATTATCAGTCGAACACTTCAAATATGGGGTCTATCTTAAAAGTCTAAATGTGGGTGTTTTTAATGAAACCTTATGCTAATTTATATTTTAATATACAAATTTACTAAGAAACCATTTAGAAACAAAACAAGAATATATTAGGATTCTTTCAAATGACACTCGACAAAATTAATCAAATATTCAAAAATAATAAGGAATTAGAGCCTACTCTAAAAACCTATTATGATGAATTTAATAAATCAATTACATATAGTTCTGACGAGATATTTTCAAGTGAATATGGTTTCTCATTGGGAAAAGAATATAATTTATTATACACAAAAGAACTTAGAGTTTCTTCTTCCGAATTTTCTAAGTTGATAGCAAAATCGTTAGGCGCTCGTTTTGGTGATGAAAGTGAAATATCCGATCTCATCTTAGAACAAGCACACGCATCAAAAAAAGCTAATCACGATTTCGATAAATATTTGAAAAAATTCAAAGAAAACATTATCAAAATATTTAACCAAGATATTGAGGTAT
Source organism: Hyphomicrobiales bacterium (assembly GCA_013214705.1). GTDB lineage: Bacteria > Pseudomonadota > Alphaproteobacteria > Rhizobiales > OSC116 > OCS116. The sequence goes on along the minus strand of JABSRZ010000003.1, from coordinate 850,171 downwards.
ACTTACCCAATAATTTAGTTATTTTGGACTCTAAAATAACTACTTTGAAGGTCGGGTCAGTTCGAATTTTATCGTTGATTTCTTTAGAAAAAGAAACAACCAATATTATAAAAAAAATGAACAACCCCGATGAAAATATATCATTTAACTATAAGCATGATGCATCCAAGCTCTTCTTAGTTTCAGGAAATTCTGAGTCCAGCATCCCTTCTTCAAAAATGATGTGGGCAGTAAAGACATACACAAATAAAACCAATGCTAAAGAAGAAGCCAATTGGAAAATAGGAGTAGCAACTAGTTTAATTAGACTTTCAAGTGATAAGTGGGGCATTCATTATCCCAGAATTGGAACACTAGAACCAAGCCCAACCGAGAAAAGTGAATTACTTTATACTAACCCTTTAGTGCGAAACGGCAATAATCTAAGTGCTGGAGGTAGAACAGTTCAAAGCATTTACTTGATTGATAAAAAAATTAGCAGAGATTTACATAGTGGCAAAAATCAGAAACTCTTTAACTCTGTTTTTAATTTTAAACCAAAAATGCTTAGTGAACAGGTCTTCAATGCGCTTGGCTGGTTAAGTAAAGGCCGAGGAGAAAGTGATCGCTCGATAAAAATGTTATATTTTTTCACGGCAATTGAAGCTATTTTATCTCGAGGGAAAGATAGCCCAGTGAAAGATACTATTGCGCGCCATGGATCGGTAATTCTTGCAAAAAAAATAAAATACCGTCCTTTAATCGCTAAACAATTTAAAAATCTTTACGACCTAAGATCATCGACTATTCACAAAGGAAAAAGAAGCACATTAGCCCATGATGTAGATCAAGTTCAAATTATAGCGGAAACCCTCATTTATGTAATTTTAAAAAAATGCAGCCTTCAAATTAATCACGAAACATTTTGCCAACAATTAGCAATAGCAAGCTACGGTACAAGATGGCCTTCTAAATAAAGTAAACCGTTTTATTTAAAAAAAGCTAGTTCTATATTTTAGATAATCGAGTTATTAGGTGTTTAGTCCCACTCTATCTAACCCTGATATTGATGACAAACAGGTTGATAAATTGCGGGAAAAAGATGCGGAGAAGCGGAAACCTAATCTTGATAGGGCGATTGTGGCCAAGATTGTTAAAAAACTCAAAATCCCGTTCATTGCTGACCATGAAGATAAAGATGTTGCTGACCAGAGCCAGTTTTCGCCGTTAGATTTGCTGGATTATATTTATGCGGTGCTGCACAGCCCGAAATATCGCGATACTTATAAGGAATTTTTAAAAATTGATTTTCCGCGTATTCCAATGCCGACTGGCAAACGATTGTTTTGGCAAATGGTGGGTTTGGGTGGGCAGATTAGGCAATTGCATTTGCTTGAGTCAGATATGTTAAACAGGCCGATTACCACGTTTCCAATCGGTGGTGACTGCATGGTCGAAAAACCTGTATTTAAGCCGCATAAAGATGGTGAATTAGGTGATGTTTGGATTAATGAGGATCAATATTTTGGCAATGTGCCTAAATTGGCTTGGGAATTTTATATTGGTGGCTACCAACCGGCGCAGAAATGGCTTAAGGACCGTAAGGGGCGTGAATTGTCGGTGGATGACATTCGGCATTATCAAAAAATGATTTTATCTATGGCAGAAACTCACCGGCTGATGTTGGAAATTGATGAGGTTTGGCTGTGGTAGTCTGAGTGAAAATCACTCGGCCACAAACACCACATTGCCTTGCAGGATGCTCATTAGGATTTGGGCTTTGTCGATGTCAGCTATTTTTAGCTGGGTAATGTCGGCATCTAATAGCACAAAATCGGCAGATTTGCCGATGGTGATGCTGCCGGTAATGTCATCTAGCCCCAAGCTTTTGGCGGCATTAATTGTGTAGGCTGCTATCGCCGCGTCTATATTTGGCAGGCCTTTTGCGCCCATTTTCAGGCTGTTTTTTATGCCCACTAAAGGGTTGAGCGGGTAGACATCCCAATCGCTACTTAAACTGATGTTAGCGCCGGTGTTATAAATTGCGCCAATGTCTAGAAAGTTTTGCGCCCGGGTTTCGCCCAAAAATGGCACTGCCCATGCATGGTCATTATTGGCAATGTCATCATGCCCGATTTGAAAATCTGCCGTGATATTCAGTTGTTCGAACCTGGCAATATCGGCTTTATCGACCAATTCGACATGCGAAATGGTGTAATTTATGCCGGTTTTGGGTGTCTGTTGGCTAATGGCATCTAGGGCGTTGGCCACCCCGGCATCGCCAATGGCATGGATATGCGCGCCATAACCAATTTTGCTCAGCTCACTCAGCCAGTTTCGCAGCGCGGCTGGGCTGAAAAAATCTAACCCATATGGATAATCGGGAATATAGGTATCAAAATAAGCGGCTTTGGTTTTGGCCGTGCCGTTAATGACAATGCCATCGGCATAGAATTTGGCTTGATCAACGATGAGTAACTTGCTGGTGTCGGCATTATATATCTGTTTGAAAAAATCTAACTGTGTGGCCATATCGACATCTGGGTACACCCATGGGCGCACCGAAACCCGTGCAGTTAACGCCCCTTCAGCGGCCACCTTTTGCCACACATCCCACCAGCCGCGTTGCCAATATAAACGGCCATCGCCGATGGTGGTTATGCCATTGGCCGCTACTTCGGCCAGCCCATCTAACAAGCCAACATAGCTTAATTGCTGGGTATTCTCGGCGGCATTCCACGCATAATCCATCAGCGCATCGGCAGCTTGGTCGAACAAAATACCCGTGGGTTTGAGGGTTTCCCAATCCAGCAACATAAATGATATGGCCTGATCGTCATAAAATTGCATCGCTATGTTAGCCCGTTTTAGCGCGACATCATTGGCCCAAACGCTATGTGAAGTTTGCTCGACAATCACCACCGGTTGGTTAGGGAATATTTGGTTGATAATTTGCGCGGCTTGTAGGCCGGGCAGTTCGATAATGTCTTCTAACGCAAAGCCATAGCCCATAACCCAGCTATTTGGCGGCGCATTGGCCTTGCATAATTTTAGCGCGGCAATGATGCGGTTTAAGCCCACCTCGGCCGGTAGGCTGCACGTGCCGCCAACTTCGGACATGGCTTCAAAAACATGGTTATGATTGTCGATAAACCCCGGCAAAATATAGCCGCCTTCGGCATCTATGATCTGGGCGTTATCGGGGTCATAATTATCGATATTGGTTTGGTTATCGATGGCATTAATTTTGCCATTTTTAATGACAATCATATCGGCATCAGCATGCTGATAAATATGCGCGTTTATGATGATGGTTTGAGGTTTGGTTGCGGCAATAAACGGCGCTGCAAGGCCTACAAATATGGTGGTTAAAACCAGTATAAATAAGCCACGCATATCTCGCTCCGTTTAAATATTCATCACCCCAAGGCCAATTTGCGAATTTCGGCAAAACTTTGGCGGCGCATTAATTTGCCATCCAAATATACAGTTTCGAGCAGGTTTTCATTACTGCCTAAGCTGCGCTCAGAAATGGTCAGGCAACTATCTTTGCCTGACTTTATAACCGCAAACCGCCCGCGTTTGGACTGTTTATGATGGTCGGTAATCGGGTCTTTATATATATCATACCAGACCCCATCGATATCCGCGGCTGAAACTTTCATGGCAAATTGTTGGCTATCGCGGTCTAGCTTTTGCAGCAATTCTGCCCCCATGCCAAACGCCAAATTATCGGCGCTAATTTTAAGCTGGTATAGCCGCTCTAATATTTGTTCAATTATTGGCGCAGAAACGCCATCGCCTTGAATGACACGGATATAATCTGGCAGAATTTTAAAGCCTTTTTCATTATAGCTAAAGCCAAATTTATCCATTAGTTTGATAACCGTTTCGGTGACAATCTCGACCGGCTCGCCGCTATCGGGTCGGATGATAATTGTGCCGCCACTGTCAATGACTTTTTGCTTTAATTCATCGCCCCAAATTTGGTCTATCGCATGCCATAAATTATAGCTATCGCTGACCACTGCAACCATTTTACCTTCTGTGGCAAATTGATCGATCATATTTTCATAAGCGGCTTTTTCGGCCCCGCGCCCCCAGGTGGTGATGGTGCTATGCTCGGCCGCCGGAATGGAAAATCCAGCCATATCAATATCGTAAAATTTACGGCCATATATAAGACTGGCCATGGTGTCGCTGCCCATAAAATTGACCAAATGCGCCAAGCCGCCAATGGCGGCGGATTCGAGCGAGCTAGCGCCCCGGGCGCCAAAATCGTGCAATTTAAATGGCAATCCATCTAAATTATCGGCGGTTAATTCTAAATATTTTTTGATGGTTTGGTAAATATAATGGCTGCGCGTGGCCACGGTGGTGGGGTACCAAATCGCGCGCAACAGCGAAGTTTCGATATAGCTAGTGAGCCAAAAACATTTAGGGTCGGTATTGCGCACTTGCACAATGACGTTGCGAAACGGGAAAAAAGAACCTTCTTTAAGCGCCTGTATTTCGAGCGGCATATACCCGCCATGTTGATGTAAAATATATTCCCAACCTTCGCGGTTAAACGGCAGGCCATGGGCGGTGATTATATCTTCAGCTTCATCGATATCGGCTTGGCTTATCGGCTTGGTTAAATATTGCTCGACAAACATTTGTAGGCCAAAAAACAACACTTTTGGGTGCTCGCCGCCACGCGATTCAATATAGCTTGAAACTATATTTGTATGCGGTGGATATTGCTGATAATGAGAGGTTTTATAACTATCTGCCGCTAAGATGAAGTTGAAATCCATAAATAATCGCTTTTAAATCTGCATCAGGAACTCGTGTTATGCTCATTCAGATTGCAACTGTCAAGTCAATTCATCTAATTTGACGCAGCTCATTAACCCTAAATTAACTGCAAAATGTTGAAAATTTTTGACTGATTGTAAATTGAATTCAATGCGGATAAATTTGGATTTAACCCGATGATATTGCACAATTACCCTCTCAAGGCAGTCTATGAACAAGTTAAAATTTTTAGCGTTGATATTGGTGGCTTGCCTATTTGTTGAGCAGGCCATTGCCAAAACCGGCATTTATAGAAAACTAGAGCGCCAAGAAGAAATCAGTGTGATAAGCAACATTCGGAATATTTTACTGAACACCCAAGAAAAAGTAACTGCCTGTTTGAAAAACGGTTCTAATAATGCCACTTGTTATTGTCGGTTTAAAAAAAATTACGTCTATTTAGACCGGCTAACCAAAAAAATGTTTGAAACTTACCCCGATTGGGAGTTTGACAAAGAATTACGCTATGTAGAACAAGACAAATTGAAATTTATAAGCCCCAACGAATTGGTGCGCCAAATAGATTTTAAATTCAGATGCGCTTATACAAAATTCTAGCCAAATTTTGACATTGGGTTTTTTAGCCTTTAAAATAATAGCATGTTCAAATTTTTTAAAATCACAATCATAATCTTGTTTTTTTCGGCCTCTATCGCCCGCGCCGAAATGATTGATCTGCCGCAAGGCGTGACCGACCAAATACCCGATGATTGGCATGTGTTTGCCGCCGCAAAAGGCAGCATAAATGAGGATAAAACCCCAGATTACGCGGTGCTGATTGAAAAAAATCAGCCCGAAAATCACACGGTAAAACGTTTTACCGTCAGCTATAAAGCGCCATATATTGAGCAAAATGTTGCCGACGAGTGGGAAAGTGATGCCGCGCCGCGCAAATTATTGGTATTTGGTGGCCTAAATGACGGCACATTTGTGCATGTATTCAGCAATGATGATTGGGCCGAAAGAGCCGATTTTGGCGGCACATTTGGCGACAGTTTTGATGGCCTTGAGATTAACCGCGGCTCTATATTACTCAAAGCTTTTGGCGGCTCTCGCGAGCGCTGGTACCATATAATTCGCATACGTTATGAAGATAGAAAATGGCGTGCCATTGGCTATACTGACGGCTATTATGACAGCCTGACCACCGATGCCCTAGATGTTGACCGTAATTTGCTGACCTATGAGGTGAAAATCACCAAATTTAAAGACGGCGAGAAGATTTATGATTATTGGGATGTCATTGTGGACACCACAGAAATCTATTTGACCGACCATCGTTGAGACACCAATAGCTGATCGCCATCATATAATTTAGCTTCGAATTTTTTGCCCGAATTTACCAAGCCAACGCCAGATGGTGTGCCAGTCATAACAATGTCACCATCTTGTAAGCTGCAAAATTTAGTGATTTCGGCCAAAATCTGTTGCGGTTTATAAATCATCAAACCAACATCGCCTTGTTGCCGGGTTTTGCCATCAATTTCTAGGCTGAAATTCAGCTCATCGCTTATGTTAGAAAGGGGCACAAAGTCACTGAACAACGCCGAGCCATCAAAGGCTTTGCTGCGCTCCCACGGCAGGCCTTTGTTGCGTAATTTGGTCTGTAGGTTGCGTTTGGTTAAATCTAAACCGATGGCGATGGCGACAAATTTATGGTTTTTCACTAAAAAGCACAATTCGGCTTCATAATGTAAATCTTCGCCATCCAAGCCGCCATGCTTAGCATTTAAGTCAAGGCCGATGGCTGAATTTGGCTTGCCAAATAACACCATATTTTCGGCTATGGCTTGGGTAATTTCATTGCCCAATTCTTCAATATGCGCCACATAATTGCGCCCCACGCAAATTATTTTGTTGGGCGTGATGGCCTGTTGGTTAGGTTGCAGTGAGATGTGGTTCATAATTAAATCCTTAGGCTTTTCGCTTGGCTGTATAGGTTTATGTTGGCACAATATGTGAGGTTATTAAATACCAGTTTTGCCTTTTTTCAACAAGTTATGGCTTTAGCCTAACCAGTTGTTACGAATCAACCCTTTGCAAGCTATATTGGCTTATGGTTGAGATGAAAAATATTTCTGGTTTGGTTTTGGCATCGGGCACGTCGCGCCGCATGGGGCGCGATAAAGCCGGGCTGATTTATGATGGCAACAGCTTGTTGGATATCAGCGTTGGGCAGTTTAGCGCGCTTGGCCTAACCGATATTCATATCAATAACCGCCAAAACTTAACCGATATAACACCCAATCTAGGACCGCTTGGCGGCATATATACAGCCTTGCAGACCTACCCTCAAACTAAATATTGGTTCATCATCCCGGTAGATATGCCTTTGCTGACCAGCGATGTGTTTGAAATTTTGTTAGCCGGTTTAAAAGCCGCCAATGTGGCGCGGTTTGAAGGTGAGATTTTCCCACTATTGTTAAAAACATCTGATGACATGCATGCTGGGCTGGCCAAATTGGCGCAAGATAAGACCCGTACTTATTCTATGCGGGCGTTTATTGATGCTTACACAACCAACATACTACCAATACCCGATAGACACAGACCGGCTTTTGCCAATATAAATACCCAACAGGAATTTGATGCTTTGCCTAATGTTGAGATAAATGTATTTAAAATTTGAAAAAAATAAAATACGATTTCGTATTTCGCAACCAGAAGCGACTATTTTGTTGGCCAAAGGCCTGATGGCCGATAGCGTATCCTTGCCCGACGGCAGCTCATTTGTCTATAGAATTGAAGTGACAGAAACAGACCAAAATAGCGCCCATCTAATCGATGGTATATTGACGCTAAAAATGACCCGACTAGCCATAGAATATCTAATCAACAAACCGACTAAAAATGGCATTTTATTTTTGCAAGCCGGCGCTTGTTATATATTTGAAATAGATTTGCGCAAACCAAGCCATAAATAGCGCCGTAAACCGCATGATGTACTCACCTAAATCTAAGTTAGAGTTATACATAAGTATAACATAAAGCAGCTGAAACCGCCTTTTTTTAACCAATTGTTAATAAAATAAGCGCATTTTGTGCGTGTTCTTGGCCTTTTGGGGGAAATGCCAAAGAGCAGTGTAATATATTCCAAGACGGTTTCTCTAAGCTTTAATATGCCTTAAAATATGTTGAATTTTAGCAGAGTCGTCTTGGTCTACACATTATTTTCCAAACCATTATAAAAACCATAATAATGCCAAAATCGTGCAGGCTTTAGGTATCTAATACCCGCGTGGTCGGGAAGCTAATTTGCACCAAAGTGCCGGCGCTAACTGCGCTCTCGATGGTAAATTCGGCACGGTTTGCCTCGGCCAAAGCTTTGGCCAACGGCAGGCCCAACCCAGTGCTTTGGTTTTCGGCCATATTCGCCATATCCAAAGTTTTAAACGGTTCCATCGCGGTTTTTAATTGGTTTTCATTCATGCCGATACCGGTATCTCGCACCCTAATAATCACTTCGCCATCTTCATTTAACAAAGCGCTCAAGATAACTTGGCTGCCGGAGTTAGAATATTTAATAGAATTTGACAATAGGTTAAGCAATATTTGGCGGATAGAGCGGGTATCTGCCACAATTTGCGGCAAAGTGGATGAAATAGAGGTGCGGATGATGATGCGTTTTTTATCGGCCATTGGCTGCATGAGCGCCACGGCTTGAATGATTAATGGCTCTAAATCTAACGCCTTAAAATTAAGCTCAACTTTGCCAGCTTCAACTTTTGATAAATCTAGTAAATCGTTAATTAAGCTCAATAAATGTGCGCCACTTTCGTTGATATCATGAGCGTAACCTTTGTAACGATTGTTTTCTAGTGGGCCGAATTTTTCATTGCTCATCACATCCGAAAAACCAATGATGGCATTCAAAGGCGTGCGCAATTCGTGGCTGATGCGGGCCAAGAAACCAGATTTTTGTTGGTTCTCTAACTCGGCCTGCTCTTTGGCATCGCGTAGTTTGGCTTCTTTGTTTTTAAACTCACTCACATCGCGCAAGCTAACCAAAATGCGTGATGGCAAATATTTTGCATCCTCAGATTTTAGCCGTTGAATGTGCAAATAGGCAGCACGTGAGCCACTATTTTTGTTTAATAACTCAACCTCTAAGCCATCCAGAGTTAAGTTTTTGGCTTCATCTTGCAGTACTGAAAATAGATAGTCGTTAAATGCGCTCACCTGCTCAGGTGCAATTATGGCATCTATTGGTTTGCCAATAATGTGTGATATAGTGTCAACATCTACCAATTCGGCCAATTTTTGGTTGCAAGACAATATCACTTGGTTTTCGTCTATAAACGCCTGTCCATCTAATGAGAATTGTAAAATATCTGCGGTTTGCATCCGGTTTGGCGCAGCCACCGGCTCAGCATCGGTTTTTATATTGTCGTTAACAATGTCATTTATAGTGGCATCATTTTCAGCTAGTTTGGGTAGCTTAAGCTCGACAACCGGGCTCAAAATAAACTGCAAAGCCCAGTCATCTTGCCATTTTATTTTATTTATTTTGGCGTTATAATAAGTTTTATTGCCATCAACCAAAAAGCTAATTTCTCTATCTACAGGGGTGTCGCCAAATTCATCTTTGAGCCCGTGCAGCAGTTCCATAGATTCAACTGACAATAGATTTGTATATTCTAACGCCGAAATATCTTGATGTTTATGGTCTATGATGCCGAGATATAGCAGAAATTGTTTATTGGCGAATAAGGTATAAATAATATCTTGCGTGGGCAAGCTGGTTATGGCGGCCATTATCGGCGTTTGGTCTAACACCATTCTAAATATATCAATTTCACTACGGCCAAATTTGGCAATATTTTCTTTGGTCGCCCCAAATGCTGGCACAATATTATCTGCCAATGTAACCGCATCATCATCTTCGACAACAATGTCATCTTCAGGAACAACGCCATCTTCAGGAACAACATCATCTTCAGCAACCATGTCATCTATAACAATATTCTTGGTAGTTACGGGTTCGGCCTGTTCAGAATCTGCCAAAGCTTCGGCTAAGTTTGCAAAATTCACCGCTTCATTGTCGCTTAAATTTGTTTGTTGAGCGGCAAACGCAATGTCATCTGTTTTCTGTTCGACATCATGTGTGGTTATTTCGGTTTTAGCCTCAGTAGGTTCAGCAGGGGTCGGTTCAGCAACTTGCTCGACAACAAGTGTTGTCGTTGTCGGCAGTTCAGCCATCACGGCTTTGATAATTTCATCTTCAACAATTGTAGCTTCAACAATTGGCTGCTCTACAACTGGTTTCTCAGCCACAAACTCTTCAACGACAACTTCTTCAACCGCAATTTTTTCGACCATCACCTGTTCGGTAACCGCAAGCGGTTTGGCTGCTCTTTTTTCCGGTTCTGCTGTTGGCTCAACCAATGTTTTTATGGGCGGCAATATAACGCGTTCAACTTTTTCGACCAAATCCGGTTGTGGCGGTGTTGGTGCCGGTTTCACCACTTCCACTTTGGGCGGCGTTGGCGTAATTATTTCGGGCTCTGGCTGATAGCTGGGAACAATGGTTTTAACAATTGTCTTTGGCGGTTCAACAATGTTCTTAGGCGGCTCAACAATTGTCTCTACCGGTTTAACCACAGGTTCAGCGGTTTTAGCCACATTTTCCGGTGCGGCCGTTTTGTGGCTAATGGTTTGCTCATTCACATGAGTTATAGCGCCGCCCCCTGACGCTGCACCGACTGCCGACAATGCCCCGACCAGTGCCTCTAACTCATAAGGTTTGCTGGTCTGGTGGGTGGTGGCAAATTTATCGTCTATAGCCGCGTCTAACTCGGCCGCGCCATCGGCTGGCAAAGGTTGCGCGGTGTCGGCTTTGCGTTCAAATGCCGCCACAAAACTACCTACAAATAATTTTTCATCTTGTTGTTGCTCAAAAATAGACCGACCGCGCCATGATAGCGATAATTTGCCACTTGAATTTTTAAGCGGCCATTCGACGTTTAAATAGTCAAATGAAGTTTGGTCGGCAAAATGCGCTGATGCCACACCCCTTGGGTCTAAATTAAAACTTGTGGCAACATCTTGCCATGTTCGGCCAAGCAAATCGGCGGTGGCATAGCCAGTTAATTGTTCAAAATTACCGCTAACTTGCACAAAATTCAAATTTTTATCCAAAATAAAGAAAAAATCACTGCCCAATTGGGTGAGCTGTTCAAGTTTCGAAATCCGGTCGATTAAAATTTGTTCATAATGTCGCTCATCTGCCACATCGCGCATATATACCAATATATATTGGCTGCCATCATCAAATGGTTTGATGGCAAAAGATTTGGCGATGATGCTATGCATGCGCGCACCAAAAGCTGTGTCTATTTTTACACTTATGTTGGCGATGTTATATTTTATGCATTTTTCGATTAAGTTTTGAGCGGTTGAACCGGGCGAGTCCAATTTATTCTCATCATCGACAAACCAATCTGCCAGTGAATTGGGTTCTACAAATTGATCTGCCGAATTTGCAAAAATTTGTTGGCATTGTTTGTTGGCATAATTAAACCGCCCTTGGCTGTCAAACAGTGCCAACGCAACCGGCGAATTGTCGAGCATTTTAGCCACCATATCATCGGCTTCTAAAGTTGCCGAAAGAATTTCTGGCTCGGTGGTGGCTTGTGGTGCAATGTCCGCCTCATCGGCTATTTTCATCAATATTATATTGCGGCCATCGGCAGCGGGCAGCCGCGAAAATTGGCAATCGGTCGGCCCATTCACATGTCCGGGCACACCCCCAGGCACATTTATGGCGCTAAAATCCACCGCGACGCTGATGCAGTGTGGGGCAGCTTTTAAATAATTTATCGCGTTGGAAAATTGGAAGCTAACCGGGTGCGACATGCCAAAAACAGTGTCGATAAGGTCTAAAACGCTGAGTTCATTCCAAAATTTAACCGCATGTCCATTGGCCGAAATAATCCGATTTCGGTCAGCATCCCACACCCAAGCGGGTATGGTTAATTTGTAGAGATTGCTTTCAATATCTATCAAATTATTTAAATTGCTCGGCTGGCCAATACTCATCACTCAACTCATCTTTCAGAACGCTTAAGCTACTCATTTCATTCTAAACAAAAATTATTTTACAAACTAGGTAAAGTTTTAATTAATCAGATATAACCACCGGCGTAAAGAAAGGTTTATAAACATAGTTAAGATCAATACATAATATAAAAATCAATTACTTAAGTCATTAATACTACTTTTTTTTGCCCTTTTTACGGTTCTGTTTGGTTATTTGTTCAGCCTCATCTGCAGCGCTCAGCAATTCGGCAGCAATTTCACGGGCTTCATCGGGTTCGAAATCCATTGGCAGGTCGATGTCTTCGCCAATGACATAAATGCGCACCAAACCATCGGAGGTCGAGCCTAATTGTAAATCTGCCACTAGGTTATGCGAAGAATTAATGCCCATAATGCTCTCAATTTCTGAATTAATCTGATCTGTATCAAACCATATTTTGGCTCAAAAGAAAAGCCAGCGCCAATTAATAAACAAAATATACATATTTGCACAATCTTTATGGGAGAAATTACAATCTTACTTGCAAATTGATTATTAAGGGTCTAAACAATCCCAACCTTGGTGAGCCTATCACCAGTTTTGTGCAGTTATAGCTCAGTTGGTTAGAGCGCCTGGTTGTGGACCAGGAGGTCGCAGGTTCGAGCCCCGCTAACTGTACCATTTTCTTTTTCAAATCATTGATAATTACCAGTTAAAATTTTTAATTTCGGCTCGCTAAAACTGCCTGTCACAATCGGCATGTTTAATCCCAAGTAAATTACTATGGATAAGTTAATCACGATGCCAACTAGCAATTGACAATCATTATTAACTAAACCTATATAGGCCTATGATTATTTGTAACTGTAACGCCATTTCTGACAAAGACTTTAAAAAAGTTGCTCATTATGCAGATGGCTCCATTAAAAAATGTTTCAGCGCTTTGGACAAACGGCCAAATTGTGGCCGCTGTTTTACCGGCATTCAAAATATTATAGACCTTGCCCATGCCGATTATATTGCGGCCGAAAAACTCAAAAAATCAGTCGCTTAAGTTAAATTCGTCATCTATATTTTTGTATATTATACCAGCAATATGTCGCTGGTCTGGTGTATCTAATTGTGTTGACTAGCGTTTTCAAATAGATTAGAATTATTATAAACTACTTATAGGAGATTGCGATGAAGGGCGATTTAGAGGTTATTGAATATTTAAACAAAGCACTAAAATTAGAGCTTACGGCTGTGAACCAGTTTTTTTTACACGCTCGGATTTTAGACGATTGGGGTTTTGAAACCTTAGGCAAAAAAATGTATGAGGAATCGCTGGAAGAAATGCGCCATGCGGACACCATCATTCAGCGTATTTTAATGCTCGAAGGCCACCCGAATTTGCAAGATTTAGCCGGCATTCGCATTGGCGAAACCGTTAAAGAAATGCATGAAGTGGATTTGAAAACAGAATATGAAGCCAAGGCGTTATATACTGAAGCCCTGACATTATGCGAACAGAAAAAAGACTATGTAACCCGCGAATTATTCACCAAAATTTTGGGTGATGAAGAAGAGCATATTGATTGGTTAGAAACCAGACTTTCGCTTATAGAGCGGGTTGGCGAACAAAATTATCTACAATCTATCATGTAGCTAGTTTCGCATCTAATCAAGGCTCGTATTTTAACAAATACGGGCCTTTTTTTAGCTGTTTTCCACGCTTATCTGTTAATCATGATGATTAGATGTGGTGAATAAGCCAAATTTAGCTTAATCAAAACTAAATTTCTATGCTAAATTAAGCCAAATTCAGTGAACAAGATGTGCATCTATTATGAATAAAGAGAAATTCGGGCTAGAATCTATTGGCTATATTTCTCATAAATATGCCAAAACCACAATTGTCATCATAATCCTCATCACAATATTTATGTGGTTTGGCCAATATAGAATTGTGTTTAATTCTAATGTGACCGATCTATTTAAAGACGGCAGCCCGCAATATGAATTGTTCGAAAAAGTGAATGATTTATTTGTCACCAGCGACAATGAATTTTTGCTCACCATATCGGGCGAAAATCTATCTAAACCAGAAAACATTAGAAAATTAAATGACTTACAGCTCGAATTTGAATTTGATGACGGCATTAAGGCCGTGGTTTCGCCGTTTTCGATGCGCGATTTCCCCAATGATCAAAATGTTTTTGGGCCACTTTTCCCTGCCGAAATAACCTCAAATAATGTCGATATGGTGCTAGATCATGCGCTCACCCACCCGTTGGTTGGCGGCAAATTATTGTCTTATGACAAGCAGCTTATATTATACATCATCACCGTCAACGAGCCAAAATCTGACGCCACGGTTGGCGATGGCAAAGACCGAGAAGAGCGCGACAAATTATTAGATTTGCGCAGCAGGCTATTGGATTTGGCAAAAAAACAAATCAACGACAAAAGCCTAGCTTTTGAAATGTCAGGGCTTAGTATATTTAAGGCCGAAATCATCGGCTATATGTTGTATGACCAAGCCAGTTTCACGCTATTTGGCATTTTATTTGGCTTTATAATCTCTTGGTTATATTTTAGAAAAGGCAAATTTGTGTTACTGGCTGGCCTGCCGACCGTGGTGTCCATGGTCACCATGCGCGGCATGTTTGGCTGGTTTGACATCGAGATGGATGTTTTGTCTAACATTGCGCCTTTGCTGATTATGGTTATTTCATTTTGTGATAGCGTGCATTTGGTTTATGGCTTACGGCGGCGCTTAGAGCAGGGTTATGACCGCGATGAGGCCATTAGGCTAACCGTAAAACACATTGGCCCAGCCTGCGTTTTAACCTCGATCACCACCGGCGTGGCCATGGTGTCATTATTGGCCGCGCAACACCCTATTGTTAGTAAATTTGGCTATATCTGTACCTTTGGCACTTTCTTTGCCTTCGTCATCACCCTCACGCTTATACCCGCTTTGGCAAAACTTACATTGCCCAAAAAAATGAAAATGCATCATTTGGTGACCGAGGCAGAACCCGGTTACAAACATCCCATCATGCACCGGGCGTTAGATAGCTATACCGAATTTTGCAAAGTTTTATTTATGAAATGGCCAAAACAAATTGCCATATTCTCGGTGTTATGTGTGGCGATTTTGGCGATATTTTATACCCAAAACGAGCCGCGTTACCGTTATATAGACAATTTACCGCAGCATAATGAGGCATTTGTTGGGGTCAGCCGCATTGGCGAAAAATTATCTGGCACCAATGAGATTAGAATTTTTGTAGAATTTGACCAAGCCCATAACCTACGCAGCGAGCCAACTTTTGAGCTATATGCTGCCATTGAAGGTTTGCTAAAAAACACCGAATTTGTCAAACAAACTTTATCGCTCAATACATTGCGTGACTATGTCCAAAACAATAAAACCGATAAATCGGTAGATGGATTTTTTGAGTTCATCGACAATAATGTAGATGTGGCGTCCGGCCTGTTGCGCCAAGACCAAAAACAAAGCTTGGTCATTGGCTTGTTGCCCGATACCGATGCATCGGCATTGCTGCCTGAATTGGTGCAATTAGAAGCCAATCTCAAAGCTTTAGAAGCTAAGTTTTCATTTGCCAAATTAAGCGTGACCGGCATATTGCCTTTGTCGGCTAAATCTAGCCATGACATGATTAATAGCCTCAATTATTCGCTGATATTGGCTATATTTGGCGGCGTGGCTGTTGTCGCTATTTCATTCCGTTCTTTGGGCGCAGGCGGGTTTGCGCTGATTGCTAATTTAATACCCATAGGGCTTGCCGGGCTGTTTTTATACATAACCAATCAAGGGCTGCAATTCATCTCTGTGGTGGCATTTACCATCGGCTTTGGCATTGCGGTCGACAATACCATTCATGTGTTACACAGGTATAAACGCGCCATCCAAGAAGGTTTAAACATAGAAGACGCGCTGCGCAAAACCATGGATAGCGTTACCTCTGTATTGGTGGTGACATCACTGGTGCTCGGTGGCGGCATTGGCATTGTGGTATTTAGTGAAATGCCGCTGATTAAATTATATGGCATCTTGCTCATGATGCTCATTATGGGCGCTTTGTTAACCGACACATTATTACTGCCTTCGGCCATGCGGATACTGTATAATTTCAAATTAAAAAGAAGCCAAAAAACCGCAGCCAAAAATAAAATCTCACCAAAAGATGACTAAATATTGTTAAAATTTTGTTATCAATTTAACCTGGTTTTGAGTTAAATATTGCCAGCATAAAAATTCATTTTTTAACCAGCCTTTTTATCAAACCGCTAATACACTTACCTTATAATCAAACAATCGGCGCGGCTTTTATGCCTATAGCCAGATTAGTTTATACGATTGCAAAGGGTGTCAAAGGTGAATAACTTAGCCTATAATTACAGTGATAAAACAACTGATGGAAACCAGAGTTTTCTTTTAAACGAATCCACAATTGCGGTGGCAGATTTGATGCAAGCCCCGATGGAATCAATGAAAATCCAAGCGGCTTCGCAATTGGTCAGTTTCTTTTATGAAGCCACAAAAATTAATGTGGTGTTGAAAATTGATTATGAAAAAATCACTCAATCGATATTATATGTGGTGCAAAATGCGCTCAAAGCCTCGCAGCCAGAAACCTCGATATATGTCTCTACCGGGTTAGATTTTAACGGCGATTTTTATATAAGAGTGGATGACGAAGGCCAAGGCATAACGCCCGAAAAATTAGAACAAATATTAGAACCATATACCAAATGCGAACAAGGCATAAAGCACATCAATGAAAATGCCGGCTTAGGCCTGTCGCTGGTAAACGCCTATTTGAAAATGCATTTTGGCACTTTGCGCATGCAAAGCGTTGTTAACCGCGGCACAAGTGTCACGCTTACCATTCCTAAATCTTGTTTGGTGTCTCGATAATTGACTATCTGGGGTTTTGCCGTCGCCAGTTATAAGGCGGCATAAAACTGCCACGCCAAATGCCTAACCGCTTGGTTTTGGCAAATTTTTCTGATCCAATATAGCGCTCAGAATAAAACCGATAGGCAATGGCCCAGCCATTTTTGACCATCCATTGATTTAAATTTTCATATCCATTAAGGCTCAGCTCGTTCTCTTGACCGCTAACGTGCAAATAGCAGGTGGCAATTAACCGCTGATACGCATCCAACTCATCGCCAACACAGCTAATTTCGGCATGGTTTATTTTGCGGCTTAAGGCCAATTTTGCCTGCAAACCACAAGCCCATTTTTTGCCGTTTTGGCTACAATTTTGAGCCAATTCAGGGCTGTCAATGCCATGTAACCGCACTCTATCATTTGTATTTGCCATTTTAAAACTATCGCCGTCGCTTAATATTACCTGTCCATTAAGTTTATGTTTTGCTTGTGGAAGCTCGGCAATAAGCGCAATGCGGTAATCTAATGCTGGTGGCACCGGCGTAAATATCGACCATAATAAATATCCAATTGTTGCCATAATAATCGCGAGCGAAATAATTTTTGCATATGTTTGGTGTGAATATTTATACATAAAGCGGCAAATTTTTAACTAGGTTGGGTTTGTAAATTATTCTTTAATTCATTTTAGGTTATCTTATAGCGAAATTATCATTCAAAAACCAAGTGTTTGTCACTGGTAAAATTGGTTGCACAAAAAATATGAGATCTGCTCAAAAAAGAATTTTTCGGATAGAACGTAATAGCCCTTTAAAGTTAGCTGAGCAAGTGCCACAAGCGGATGAAGCCACTCGCCAACAAGAAATTTTAAACGCCATTGCAGATTTAAAAGATAGTGGGTTAAGTGTATCAGCAAATTCGGCTGAGAATGCGGAAAATCAATTTTTAATTGATTTTAAAAAAGAATTGGCAGATGCCCGCCATTTGCGCGAGGAATTAGAACAAATTTCTCAATCGATAACCGAAACAAAACGCGAGATTGCCACCTTACACCATACTAATTTTGGCGAGGGCACCGAGGTGCAAGTGGCCAATGAATTAGATGCAGTGGTGCTTGCCACCGAGTCGGCAACAGATGCCATTTTAACCGCGGCAGAAACCATCGATGCGGATGCCCGAGACCTAGCTGCCAAACTTTCGGGCAGTGAACATGAAGATTTGGTGCTCGACATCCAAGAGCAAACCGTTAAGATTTTTGAAGCCTGTAACTTTCAGGATTTAACTGGCCAGCGGGTTCATAAAGTTTTAGACACCATGAAATTTATCGAAGCTCATATCGATAAAATGATTTCTATTTGGGGTGGTTTGGAGAATTTCTTAGACATTTCACCGGATAGCTTGAATAAGAAAACTGGTGATGACGCTTTGCTTTCTGGCCCTGGCCTTGAAGATGATGGCGCGATTAGATCCTCGCAAGATGATATTGATTCATTATTCGATTAGGGATATTATCAGCTTTTTATTGAGGCACCAACGGCGCTAGAAATTTTAGCGGTTTTAAGCAAATAGCCCTAGGAATAATCATATTAAGCGTGGTTTCGGCAATGATCATATTTAACAAATATTCATCAAATTCTATATGCGATGGACTGCGCGCATAAAATTTCACCAGCCTAATTTGCACCCTTACCGGGCATTTTTTCACACAATCGACAACCTCTCGCTGGTAGCGTCTTTCTATGGTCTTTAAATTTTCTTCAAGCTGCAACCGCTTGGATTTAAGGTCGACTTTTGCCTTGTTAAGAGCACTGTCATCTATTTCACATAAAAATGGATTGGTCATTATTTCAGTCGAAAGATCACCAACCAAACGCCCGACTTTATTTTGAGCGTCTCTCAGCGTATTACGCCCGGCCTCCAAATTATTTTCCGCAAGCCTGGTATAGGTTAAATGCGGTATATAACATTTGTTCAAACAAGCTATGTCATCATTGGTCCAATCGCTTGGGTAGATGCTTATTGGCTCATCGACCACGGTTTCAATTTTGGGTTTTACCGGCTTGTCCTCATTACGGGCGGCGCAACCTTGTTCTACTTTGCCTTCCAAAATTCTTAGATTGTTGAGAATTTTAAATTCTTCCACCGTCGGGTCGCGCATATCTTTGACGATGTGGCTATGCAACCTTGTGCGGGCTTGGCGAATGGCCACAAGTAATGTGGCGCAGGCAATTGTATCTATATTGGCCGCCACCGCCACCAATGGCTCGACTGGGTTGGGCACCGAGCTGCGGGCAGTGCCGGGTTTGGGCGCAAAACCACGCGAATATTCGCGCACGCCATCAAATAATATATTTGCATATTCTGATATTTGTTTAGAGCTTTTTTCACTCACCCCGCCTTTTTCGAGCGATTTTTGCAATAGGGTTTTAGTGACTTCGCCGGCGCTGGCAAAAAACGGCGTTAAACCTAAACCAACACCCAGCAAGACTATAAACAAAATATTTTTATAGCCATCGGCTAGTGATGATTTCTTGTGGTTATCAACCATAATTGCTCCCCCCGGATGGCTGCCATTATACACAGAACCAGATATTTGCCAAAATCCAGCTTAACTGATTGAAATATATGCCAACAACATTAACCGGTTTTCTGCTTTGGTCGCGTATGTGACAATTTTAAAATTTGCTGTTACAGTTAGCCAAAATATAAGGGGGTAGGTTATGTTTTGGTCTCGGCAATTAACGGACGCATCAAAGGCTGTTTTGGCTTTGTTGGCTCTGGTTTATCTCAACGTCATACCTATTTCGGTACAGGCGGCCGAGCGCACCATGATTGTGCTAGATGGTTCCGGCTCTATGTGGGGGCAAATTAATGGCAAACCCAAATTGGTCATTGCCCGCGAAACGCTGCGTGAAGTGCTAAAAGGCGTATCCGATACAACTATACTCGGCCTCATGGCCTATGGGCATCGGGTTAAAGGCGATTGCAGTGACATTGAGCTTATCGTGCCGCCAAGAGCCGGTTCGGCCGATGAAATAGCCAATAAAGTCGATAGTTTGAAATTTTTAGGCAAAACGCCGTTAAGTGCAGCGGTGCAATTGGCCGCCAAGGAATTGCGTTATACCGAAGACAAAGCCACAGTTATATTAATCACCGATGGGCTGGAAACCTGCAAAGCCAATATATGCGAAATAGGCACGTCATTAGAAGCCCAAGGGCTGGATTTTACCGCCCATGTGGTGGGCTTCGGCTTGTCTAAAGCCGAAGGCAAACAAGTGGCATGTTTGGCTGAAAACACCGGCGGGCAATATTTTTCCGCTGCCAATGCCAGTGAATTGGTCGAGGCGTTAAACCAAACCGTTGCGGCCATTATACCCAATGTCAGGCTGGTCGCTATCGACCAAAATGGCAACCGGGTTACCGGGATTTCGTTAGATTGGACAATAAGCGATGCCAATAACCAAAACATCCACACCACAACCGCGTTTGAAGCCTCTATCGGCAGTTTAGAAGCTGGCGACTATAGCGTTTCGGTTGCCGGGCAAAATGTATCTGGCGGTACAGAATTCAGCATAATTGCCGATGTGCAAAAGCAAATTATTGAAGTGCCGGTTGAAGTGCAACAGCTAGAAGCCACACTAGATGCGCCGGCCAGCGTGGCGCGCGGTGCCACGTTCGACGTGGTATGGGGCGGGCCAAATGCCAAATCTGACTATGTGACCATTGTTGAAATAGGCGCAAAACCGGGTGTCTATACCAGCTATTTCTACACTCAGAATGGCAACCCGGCGGCTATAACCGCACCAGACGGCGTGGGCACATATGAAATCAGATATGTCTATGGCGAAACCAAGCAAACCGTGGCGCGTCGCGACATCGAAGTGACTGAAATCGCCGTCACAATAGACGTGGCCAAAACTGTGGCGGCGGGTGCGGAATTTGCGATAAATTGGTTCGGCCCGGCATATGATCGAGACTATCTTACCATTGTAGCCAAAGGCTCAGATGAGGGCGAATATCTAGATTATGCCTATGCGCAAAACGGCAATCCATCGACTTTGAGCGCGCCCGATGGTTTAGGAGACTATGAGATACGTTATGTATTGGGCAGCTCAAAACGCACTTTGGCCAGCGTTGATATTAAAGTAACGGCGGTTGCTGGCAATATTGACGCACCAGCGACTGTGTTTGGCTCGACCGAATTTTTGGTAAATTGGAGTGGCCCTAGCAATAAAGGCGATTATATCACCATCGTGCCATCAGGCGTAGAGGAGGGCGAATATCTAGATTATGCCTATACCCAAAATGGCAACCCGGCTAAAATTACCGCGCCAGATGCGGTCGGTGATTATGAAATTAGATATGTGTTTGGTAGCTCCAAGCGCACTTTGGCCTTTGCGCCGATTGAATTGCTGGCAACATCGGCAACACTAAGTGTGGTCAATGCGCCAGTTCCGGGCGGCAAAATTACCGTGGAATGGACAGGCCCTAATGGCAAACGCGACTATATAACCATTGTCGAAAAAGGCGCGGAACAAGGCAGCTTTAATAGCTATGCCTATACCGGCAGAGGCTCGCCAGTGGAGTTTAAAGTGCCCAAAGCTTTGGGACTGTTTGAAGTGAGATATGTGGTGGGGGTGTCAAAACGCACATTGACGAATGTCGATGTGATGCTAAGGCCAGTGAATGCCAGCATCAGCGCGCCAAGCAAAGCCAATGCGGGCGACGCCATCGAAGTGAGCTGGACAGGCCCTAACAGCAAAGGCGACCGCATTGAAATTACCAAATTGGGTGCCAAAGACAATGCCAACCCACTGAGCAAAGCTGGCACAATTCAGGGCAGCCCATTGTTTATTTATGTGCCAGAAACCGCTGGCAAATATGAAATTCGCTATAAATTAATGGACACCAGAAAAGTGATTGCCCGCAGCGAAATCTTGGTCGAATAACTAGGCATTACCAATAAAAAAGGATGCACAGCCTAAGCTGTACATCCTTCTTCATACCTTTTAACTTGTAACAGCTAAAGGAAAAATCCGCTGCGCATAAACAGTATGTTGCTTATGCACAGCGTTAGAATGGTATTCCTCCGAGCCAACTCGTTGGTGAGCTTGGCCATTGAGGCCCGCCTGTTAAGGCGCACCCCGTGTAGGCCGAGCGCAGCGAGAATAGCCGCGAACGAAATCAGATCTACATCATGCCGCCCATGCCGCCCATGCCGCCCATATCAGGCATTCCAGGTGCACCACCAGCGTCAGGCTTGTCAGCAATCATAGCTTCAGTTGTGATCATCAGACCAGCAATAGATGAAGCATCGGTAAGCGCTGTTTTAACCACTTTAGTTGGGTCAATAATGCCTTCAGCAATCATATCTACATATTCTTCTGTTTGCGCATTAAAGCCAAGCTTGTTACCAGATTCAAGAATCTTGTTAACCACTACGCTACCTTCAACACCAGCATTTTCGCAAATTTGGCGAATAGGCGCTTGAATGGCATGAAGAATGATTTTGATACCAGCTTGAATATCAGCATTGTCATTTTCTAGTTTAGACACAGCAACGGTTGCTTTAAGCAATGCAGTACCACCACCAGAAACGATGCCTTCTTGCACAGCAGCGCGGGTTGCGTTTAGCGCATCATCAACACGGTCTTTGCGTTCTTTCACTTCAACTTCTGTTGCGCCGCCAACTTTAAGCACTGCAACGCCGCCAGCTAATTTAGCCAAACGTTCTTGTAGTTTTTCACGGTCATAATCAGATGATGTATCTTCGATTTGAGCTTTAATTTGCTCGCCACGTGCAGTAACATCAGCATCGCTACCAGAACCGTCAACAATCACAGTTTCATCTTTAGTGATGGTAACACGTTTTGCATTGCCAAGGCCGGCAACGTCGAATGATTCTAGCGTCACGCCAGTTTCTTCAGAAACCAAAGTTGCACCCGTAAGAATAGCAATATCTTCTAGCATAGCTTTGCGACGATCGCCAAAACCTGGAGCTTTAACGGCAGCAATCTTAAGACCACCACGT
The DNA here is from genome assembly GCA_013214705.1 of Hyphomicrobiales bacterium. Classification (GTDB taxonomy): domain Bacteria; phylum Pseudomonadota; class Alphaproteobacteria; order Rhizobiales; family OSC116; genus OCS116. Next base: position 827,395 of record JABSRZ010000003.1, on the reverse strand, counting down.
AATTTGTTAACCACTAGAGTGGCAAGTGCTTCACCTTCAATGTCTTCTGCAATGATAAGCAGTGGACGGCCAGCTTGCACAACATGCTCTAAGATTGGCAAAATTGGTTGCAGGTTGGTAAGTTTCTTTTCATGTAAAAGGATAAGTGGATCTTCAAGATCTACAATCATTTTTTCTGAATTTGTTACGAAATATGGTGAAAGATAGCCACGGTCAAATTGCATACCACGTACAACTTCAAGTTCAGTTTCAAGGCCTTTGGCTTCTTCAACTGTAATCACGCCTTCGTTGCCAACTTCTTTCATGGCATCTGCAATATGCTTGCCAATTTCAGCTTCACCATTGGCAGAGATAGTTCCAACTTGGGCAACTTCTTCGTTGGTTTTAACTGTTTTGCTTTGAGATTCTAGATCAGCAATAACCGCTTTAGTCGCAATATCAATACCGCGTTTAAGATCCATCGGGTTCATGCCAGCAGCAACATATTTTGTGCCTTCACGCACAATGGCTTGCGCCAAAACTGTGGCAGTTGTTGTGCCGTCACCAGCTACGTCATTGGTTTTAGAGGCAACTTCGCGAATAAGCTGAGCGCCCATATCTTCAAATTTGTCTTCTAGTTCAATTTCGCGTGCTACGGTTACGCCGTCTTTGGTTGTGCGTGGTGCGCCAAAACCTTTGGCAATAACCACATTACGGCCTTTAGGGCCTAGTGTAACTTTAACTGCGTTTGCAAGAATATCTACACCAGCAAGCATTTTTTCGCGGGCTTCTGAGCCGAATTTTACTTCTTTAGCCATGTTTTTCTCCAACTAAATTTATATTAATATTATTATTGTGAATTATTCCACGATGCCAAGAATATCGGCTTCTTTCATAATCATCAGGTCTTCACCATCGACTTTGATTTCTGTGCCAGACCATTTGCCAAACAAAACGGTGTCGCCAGCTTTAACTTCAAGGGCGATTAAAGCGCCATTATCGTCGCGGCTGCCGTTGCCAACTGCAATCACTTCACCTTGTGAAGGCTTGTCTTGGGCTGATTCAACAATGATGATACCGCCAGCAGTTTTTGTTTCTGCTTCATCTGGGCGAACCAAAACACGGTCATGTAAAGGACGTAGAGCCATTTAATTTCTCCAAAAAATATTATTCAAACAATTAGCACTCACTAAGACAGAGTGCTAACACTGCAAGATAGATAGGGTTAGTGACCATAAGAGTCAAGCGTGCGCATGGATAATGTTAGGAATAAGCGCAATAATTGTGAATTTTTTATTATTATATGCCCGCAGCTAAAAAACATAGTTAACAAATCAATATACCTGCCATATAGTGATTTTGATTAATCTAGGTTTAGAGGCCCCTATGCGCATAAAAGAAATATCCTATTTAGGCACAATTTCTATTCTTATCACCAGCTTAGTTATTGCCGCCTCCTGCGCAGCCATTGCGAGCATTTTATTGGGTTTAAGCCTTGCCGAAACCATTTTTAGCACCACGCTTATTGTGCTCATTTTGCTCATCACCCATATGGTGTTTATGCTGAGTTTAAAATCTGAGCATAGTGGCGAGGCCAGCCTTGACCAAAAAGTTAATTACATTGCCGCCGAAATTACTGCTTTGCGCAAGCAACAAGCTTATTTGCGCCAGCATTTTGACCACGAACTTAAATATATGCATGGCCTTAACCGCGCCACAGATGACAATTTGCGGCTCTTCGCCGATAATATAGAGACCAGCCTGGCCAACCTGTTACGCGAAACCGAACAGATAAATGCCGGCAGCAACCGCCTGAATATAGACCAAATTAGGCAAAACCAAAAAAGCCTGTTTGATGTAACTTTTGACCAAGACATTGAAATGATTGAAAAACCAATCGATGCCGGGCGGGTGACGGATGATGGTTTGGTTGAGCTTTTGAACCAATCATTAGCCGATAATAAAGTCGATTTATACGCCCAGCCTATTGTGAGCTTGCCCGAACGACATATAGTTTATTATGAAAGCTACACCTGGGTGCGCGATGGCAATGGCAAAGTTATCACCCCGCGAGAATATTTAGCCACCGCCGAACGCGCTGGCATTATGCCGGTTATCGACAATCTAATGCTATTCAGGTCGGTATTATTGGCCAAAAGATTTGTCGAACGCAACCGACAGCTTAAAATTTTCTGCAATATTTCTGGCCATTCTTTATTGGATGTCACCTTTTTCGATGAGTTTATCGATTTTATGACCAATAACCAAGATCAATCTGACATGTTGATTTTTGAATTTTCGCAACATACATTGTCCGAAACCGGTATAATCGAAAGCGAAGCTTTGCTCAGTTTGATGCAGTTGGGCTTTAGATTTTCGCTCGATAACGTCACCGATTTAAACCTCGATTTTAGAAAACTACACCTGTTGGGCTTTAGATATATCAAAATATCGGCAAATATATTTTTGAACAATGCCGAGGCGCATGGTGCGCAAATATTGATAGACGATTTTGCCGAACATGTGCGCCGCTCTGGCTTAGAACTTATTGTCGATGAAGTGCAAAACGAACATATTGTGCCCGAATTGTTAGAATATAAAGTCAAATATGCGCAGGGCTATTTATTTGGCGAACCCACCTTGGTGCGTGATAAATCTCATCTATTGCATGAGTTGAAACAAATAGCCTGAATTTTTTGACCAGCAATAAGTATACCCGCGACCAGCGTACCAGCATATAAGGCAAACCATGCAGAAAATTACAAATTTAGATGAAATATTATGCAATTATGACGCCATATTTAGCGATATATGGGGGGTGATTCACAATAGTGTGACGCCATTTAAAGCCAGCGTCAAAGCCCTGAAAGCGGCACGTGCCAAAGGCGTTAAGGTTATTCTGATCACCAATGCGCCAAGCTCCGCAAGTCAAGTTATCAACCATCTTAAAAACGTCATTCAGGCTGAGGATGGCTTTTATGATGACATTATAACCTCGGGCGATGTGGCTGCAGCGATTATTAAAAAATGGACAGCAAACGGGCAGAAATGTTTTCATTTAGGCTTGCGAGATAGCGACACCGAAGCCGTACAGCCAGATTTTTCTGAATTGGTAGATTTAGACAAAGCCGATTATGTTTTATGTACATTTTTGGCCGAAAAAAATGAAGTAGACCTGCAAGATTATTTACCATTATTGACCCAAATGAAGCAAAAAAACTTACCGTTTTTATGTTCTAACCCCGACAATGTTGTGGATGTCGGCGGCACGTTATATTATTGCGCAGGCGCTTTGGCCGCTTTATATAAACAGCTGGGCGGCGAGGTGATTTATACCGGCAAGCCGCATTCGCAAATATATCAAATAGCCTTAGACAAATTGGCCAAATTGCTACCCGAAACCAAAATAGACCCCAAAAAAATACTAGTTATAGGCGATGGCTTGGCGACCGATGTCCCCGGCGCAAATAAATTGGGCGCCGATATGCTATTTGTCGCCGATGGCATCCATGCCCGCGAGTTCGAACAATCCGAAAAACACACCGGCGGCGATGTATTTTCCGATGATTTTACCAACTTTATCGAACAGCAGATAAAACTCAAAGGCGTTGATGTAAAATACTATTTGGCACAGCTTAAATAAACACTTTGTTTATTTAAGCTGATTCTTTTGCCTACACTGCGTGCGTGCGTTCGCTCCGCTCTCTTGCTGCGCCTAACGGCGGCCTCAGTCGGCAAGTTCGCCAACAAGTTGGCTCGCCCCTTTTACCCACACTACCTCATTGTCCGTAGTTTCCCGAAATTCAGCGCAAAATTGCCGCATAACTCCCGTTCAAAAAACTCATGTGTTTTTTGAACCAGCCGGATTGGAGGCCGCCACTTATGTGGCGCACCCGCGTAGGCCAGCACGAAGTGCGGTATGGCCGTGAGCGATATAGATGGAGGAATCCCTGTATACGCAGGAGCGCTAACTGTCTATGTCTTAGCAAGATTAAAGGCAGGTTCAGCGTCGGAAACTCGTGCGCAAATCCAGAAACTGTGGCATAAAAAAAGCCACCCAAAAGGTGGCTTTCAAATTCATTAGCAACTAATCAATCAAACATCGCGTCAATATCATCTTGTGCGGTGCCTTTGCCTTCGGCTTGCGGGCCGTGTAAAATAAGATCTTTTTGGCGTTTAAAGCGTTTTATTTCTTCTTCAGTAAACACACCTTCACTGTCTTGCACACCGGTGGCAGAGGCAAATTTAGACACCCGCTCTTCAATGTGTTTTAACGTGCCGACCACTTTGGTTATGCGCTGGCCGGTAATGTCTTGGAAGCTACAGGCTTCAAATATATTCATCAACCCTTCATTCACCGCCTTTTGGTAGGCAATTGGGTCGGATGTATCGGTGGCCATAATATTTTCGGCGTTTTCCATAATAATGTCGGTAGCCCGCTCGGTTGCGGCCACAACTTCGTCCAACTCACGGCCAGCCACAGGTATGTGCTCGCCCTTTAATTTGTTGGCTTGAAGGTTTGATATATCGCCTTTGGCTTTTTCGATGTAAGTGGCAATGTCGCGCATTTCTTTATAAACTGCAACGTCCATACTTTTAAAAAAAGCATGCATGCTATTCATCATAATTTCAGCCATCGACATAACATCATTAAGTTTTATGTCTTTGTCTCGTGCATTTTTTAACAGCTTCAAAATCTCGTCAGAGTGTTTTGACAATGCGGTGTTAAATTTCATAATATTTGACCTTAGTTTTTAGCGAAATTCAAAAAATATAATTGAATTTGGGGGGCTACAGGTCTTTATGACTCGCCAAATACTGCATTAATTTTATTTTTTAATGTCGCGGCATTAAATGGTTTTACAATGTAATTATTCACGCCAGCTTTTTTAGCAGCAATTACATTTTCAGTTTTAGATTCTGCGGTCACCATTATAAAAGGGGTTTTCGCAAGTACGTCGTCAGAGCGAACTTCTTTAAGCAATTCATAGCCAGTCATTGGTTCCATATTCCAATCGGAAATAATAAGGCCATAACTTTTTTCTTTCAGCTTACCAAGAGCTTCTGCTCCGTCTGCCGCATCGTCAATATTTTGAAAACCCAGTTGTTTTAGAAGGTTTCTAATAATTCTGATCATTGTTTTATAGTCATCAACAACCAAAACTTCCATTGAAAGATTTAATGCCATCCAATTCGCTCCAAGAATTTAGGGGTATAACATGCCCTCTCATATCAAACCGATACGCTAATACCAAAATGAATGCGAACGATAGCGAGGGAATTCGCACTTATCTGTGGTACATATTTGCCTAAGGACATAAAAATAAGGTTAACAAACGCAAATTGAATAGATTTATGGTAAACTTTTATGTAAAACTCTATTTTATCAGTCATAAAGCATGTAATGACACTCAATATAATTTTGTTAGTGACCACCTCCTATGTTTCGATTTACCACCAATGCCAGTGAAACAGTTAACGGCTCGCGCCAATTGCCTGACGACAAAAAATCGGCAATATTGGCCATCGGTAATTTTGACGGCGTGCATAAAGGTCACCAATATATCTTGAAACAGGCTCTTGAAATTGCTCAACAAACTGGCAGTTCCAAGCAACGCAAACCATTTGGGGTCATCACCTTTTCGCCGCATCCGCGGGCATTTTTTAACCCGACAGGTAATTTTTTTAGGTTAACAGACAATGCCACCCGTGCCGATTTGTTCGAACAATTGGGCATAGACATACTAGTTATGCTAGAATTTTCCAAGCAGTTGGCGGCGTTGACGGCAGAAGAATTTGTGCAAAAAATATTGGTCACCATGCTTGGCATTTCGCACATTATCGTTGGCGAAAATTTTTATTTTGGCAAAAACCGCCAAGGCAACGCCGAAATGTTAACCCTGTGGGGCGAAAAATATGGCTTTGGCGTCAGCGTATTGAAGCCACTAAAACACAGCCAACAAACCATTTCATCGAGCAAGGTTCGCCAAGCATTGCGCGATGGCGAACCGGCACTTGCCACGCAATTGCTTGGCCATTCTTGGTATTTAAATGGTGTGGTTGTCGAGGGCAAACAGTTGGGCCGCACCATTGGCTTCCCAACCGCCAACATTGCCACCCGCTCCGATTGCGAGTTAAAACACGGCACTTATGCCGCCCAAATAGAAATTGATGGCCAATTATTCCAAGGCGCTGGCAATTATGGCACCCGCCCCACGGTTAACGGCGTTGGTGCCAGGTTCGAAATATTTATATTTGATTTCGATCGAGATATTTATGGCAAACAGGTAAAAATTCATCTGCATAAATTCATCAGAGATGATGAAAAGTTTGAAGGGTTAGAGCCGCTCATTGCAGCTATAGATAAGGATGTGGTGCAAATTAAGCAATATTTTGCCAAAAACCCATCTCCAACCCAGAGAATTCATAAAATCGCTTGAATATCAGAAAATTATTTGATTTACCCCGCATTTCAGTTCATAAAGCTTCTAATCTTTTAGAAAATTGAAGAGCAATATATGTTGGTTCAAAATAAATTTAAATCTAGCTTAAAATATACCATAGCCGATCGTCTCATACGAATTATCAGCCCGGTTTTTGCGTTAACTTAAACGTCAAGGCCGGGATATTTAAGCCAACTTAAACATTAAAATAGCCGGCAGTAAACCAAATATAGCCGCGCCAAAAAAGAGCTAAAAATGAGCGAATCTAGAGATTATAAAGACACTTTGGCATTGCCAAAAACCAGTTTTCCTATGCGAGCAGGGCTGGCAAAAGCCGAACCTAAACATTTGGAACATTGGGCGGATTTAGACTTATATAAAAAATTAAGAGCCGCCGCCAAAGGCCGAACAAAATTTATTTTGCATGATGGCCCGCCTTATGCCAATGGCCATTTACATGCCGGGCATGCGCAAAATAAAATTTTGAAAGACATCATCACCCGTAGCCAACAAATGATGGGCAAAGATGCGCTTTATGTGCCCGGTTGGGATTGCCATGGCCTGCCAATTGAATGGAAGATCGAAGAAAAATACCGTGCCAAAGGGCTAGATAAAGACGATGTTGATCTGGTCGAATTTAGGCAAGAATGCCGGACATTTGCGGCAAAATGGGTCGACATTCAACGCGATGAGTTTAAACGTTTGGGCGTAAATGGCGAATGGGATAACCCCTATACAACTATGAAATTCCCAGCCGAGGCACAGATTGCCCGCGAGTTTATGAAATATGTGATGAATGGCGGCCTGTATCAAGGTTCAAAACCGGTTATGTGGTCAGTGGTCGAAAAAACCTCACTTGCCGAAGCTGAAATTGAATATCAAGATCACAAATCGCCAACCATTTGGGTGAAATTCCCCATCATTTCTGGCGACCCTGCCATTGCCGGCGCGTCGGTGGTTATCTGGACCACCACCCCATGGACTATACCTGCCAACCGGGCCGTTTGCTTTAGCCAAAAAATTCCCTACGCCGTATATGAAGTGACCGAAGTGACGGATGAAAGCCTAGCGCAACTTGGTGATAAGCTTATTTTGGCGGTGGAATTAGCCGATGATGTGGCGGCGAAAGCCAAGGGCATAACCCTAACCAAAACTACCGATTTAACCGCCGCGCAATTAACCGGCGCCATAATGAGCCACCCATTGCGCGGTTTAGGTTATGATTTTGACGTGCCTTTATTTGCTGGCGACCATGTGACCAATGAAGCTGGTACGGGCTTTGTGCACACCGCCCCCGGCCATGGCGCAGATGATTACGAAATTGGCGTACGTGAAAAACTCGAAATTCCACAAACTGTCGGCGCAGATGGCAAATATTTTGACCATGTGCCTTTATTTGCTGGCTTGCAAGTGATTGACGATAAAGGCAAATTTGGCGCGGCCAATGGCGCGGTTATCAAACAGCTTATCGAGGTTGGCAACATGGTAGCCAAAGGCAGCGTGCGCCATAGCTACCCACATTCTTGGCGCTCAAAAGCCCCGATTATTTTTCGCAATACCCCGCAATGGTTTATCTCGATGGAGGTTAATGACCTGCGCGAGAAAGCTTTACACGCCATTGACAATGACGTGAAATGGTATCCTGAAATCAGCAAAAACCGCATTCGCGCTATGGTCGAAGGCCGCCCAGATTGGGTGATATCTCGGCAACGGGCTTGGGGTGTGCCTTTATGCTGTTTCACCCATAAACAAACCGGTGAATTGCTCCGTGATGATGAGTTGAATAACTTTATTGCCGATGAGTTTGAGCAGCATGGTGCCGACATTTGGTTTGCCCAAGATGCTGAATATTTCTTAAAATCTACCAATTATGACCCGGCAGATTATGACATGGTTGGCGATATTTTAGACGTTTGGTTTGATTCTGGCTCGACCCACGCCTTTGTGCTCGAAGCCCGGGCCGACCATGTTTGGCCAGCTGATTTATATTTAGAAGGTACCGACCAACATCGAGGCTGGTTCCAATCATCATTGATGAACGGCATTGGCACGCGAGGTAAAGCGCCTTATAAAGCCGTGTTAACTCATGGTTTTGTCAACGATAAACACGGCAAGAAAATGTCTAAATCGCTCGGCAATGGCATGGACCCGGTTAAAATGGCCAATAGCCAAGGTGCTGATATATTACGCCTTTGGGTTGGTTCGACCGATTATACCGACAATACCCGGCTTGGCGATGAAGCCATTAAAACCACCATGGATAGCTATCGGAAATTGCGCAATACCATGCGGTTTTTGCTCGGCAATATCAGCGATTTCAACGAGGCTGAGCGGCTAGATTTTGCTCAAATGCCAGAGCTAGAACGCTATATTTTAGATCGGTTACATGCGCTCGACAAACAAGTGCGCGCGGCCTATATGGGATATGATTTTAAAACCGTTAGCCAGCAAGTGCTTAATTTCTGCGCGTTTGATCTGTCGGCATTCTATTTTGACATCCGCAAAGATGCGCTTTATTGCGATGCGCCAGACAGCATTAACCGCCGCGCCAGCCGCACGGTTATGGACTTGGTGTTCCACGCCATCACCGCTTGGTTATCGCCAATTTTAGCCTTCACGATGGAAGAGGTGTGGCAAACCCGTTTTCCAGATTTGAACGACAGTGTGCATTTGCACCTATTTCCGCCGATGAAAGACACGTGGCGTGATGATGCCTTGGCCGACAAATGGGGCAAAATTCGCGAAGTGCGTAAAGTGGTAACCGGCGCGTTGGAAATTGAACGGCGCGAGAAACGCATCGGCTCTAGTTTAGAATCTTCGCCAGACATATACATTGACAATCCGGCATATTTAACTTTGTTTGACGGCATGTCAGATGGTGATTTTGCTGATATTTTCATCACCTCGCAAGCTGATTTGAAGCTGAACCAAAGCATTGATAACGGCTTCACATTGCCAGATGTTACGGGCGTTTCTGTGGTGCATAAAATGGCCAAAGGCACCAAATGCCAGCGCAGTTGGAAGATTTTGCTCGATGTGGGTTCGGACCCGAAATACCCAGAATTATCGGCCCGTGATGCTGAGGCAGTGCGTATTTATGATGCCGCTCAATAGGATTTAGTGCCGTGGCAAACCCAAATCATACCCAGCCAAATGAAACCCAGCCAAACCATTTAAGTTTTAAACAACGTTTGGTTTGGCTGACGTCAATTGCGGGGTTTTGGTTTGCCGCCGACCAATTGCATAAATATTATATGCTCGAAATTTATGATTTAGCTCATAAAGGCGTGGTGCAATGGTTGCCATTTATGAATTTGGTTTTGGTGTGGAATAAGGGCGTATCTTACGGCCTGTTTCAACAATCGGGCATGGGCAGTTATTTTTTAGCCGCCCTCACCAGCGTTATTGCTATAATTTTGATCATAGTGACATTGCGCACCAAACAAAAAATTAGCGTTATATATTATTCATTTTTTATCGGCACAGCCTTAGGCAATGGCTTTGATCGATGGTTTCGCCAAGGGGTTGTGGATGTTTTTCAGCCAAAATTTGGCGATTACACCTGGTATGTGTTTAACATTGCCGATATAGCCATGACATTGGGGGTGATATTAATGCTGTTTGATGTTTTTATTCTCTCAAAGCGTAAAGTAGTTTGAATAATTTAAATTTAGCCTGTAATATATTGGCATGTTAACAAGCGCGTAATGATTAGGGGTAGGGCATGAAATTGGCTGCGGGATTTTATTTAAAATTTATAATGGTTATAGCTGTGGCTACATTCCTTTCATCTTGCTCATCTACCGGCGGTTTTGGCGAAATGATTGGCATATCTAATGAAGGCATTGATGCCAATAATGTCGAAACAAATGCCCCACTTGTGCAAGCAAATGGTAGTGAATTGCCAACCCCCCAAGGCAATAATGACAACATTAAAGTGGCCGAAAGCTCACCAAACTTTTTTAACTTTTTCGGCCTATTTGATCAACCACAAGCCACAGAAGCAGCCGTTGTAGAGCCGCTTATAGTCGACCCTATTACTGGCACACCAAAAATTATAGCGCCAAAAATTGTCGCCCCAACAATTGCCACACCAAAAATTACCAAAGCAGTGGTTATCGGCAAGCCAATACCGCGGCCAGCCATTATGCCGGTGGTTAAAGTAGAGCCAAAGCCCGAAGTTAAACCAGAAGTTAAGTTGGCAGTGGTGAGCAAAATAGCCCCCAAAGATTATAAATTTACCGATTTATTCACCTTTAGGACCGACATGCGCGCTGGCAAAATGGTTAACCCATTGGCCACGGCCGCGCTGGTTGCAGCCGCTAATGCAAGTTGCAAGCTCGAAGGTAAAAAATTCACTTGTGGCGAATATTTCATCACTATTGAATGAATTGCACATGTGAATAAATTGACATTCAGAAAAGTGAACTTATGAAAATAGAAAAAAAGAAAAACGGCATTAGCTGTTTTTCTCTCGCTAATGGCTTGGATGTAGTGGTTATTGAAGACCACCGTGCCCCGGTCATCACCCATATGTTATGGTATAAAGTTGGCGCTGCCGACGAAGTGGCCGGCAAATCTGGCATCGCCCATTTTTTAGAACATCTGATGTTTAAGGGCACAGACAAAATAGCCCCGGGTGAGCATTCCAAAATTATTGCCAAAAATGGCGGGCAGGACAACGCCTTTACCGGGCAAGATTATACCTGCTATTTTGAGCGGTTGGCCGCCGATAGGTTAGAATTGGCTATGGAGCTTGAGGCCGATAGAATGACCGGCTTGACCTTATCGGATGAGGTATTATTGCCCGAAAGAGACGTGGTGCGCGAAGAGCGCAAACAACGCACAGACAACAAACCCGACGCCATACATTTTGAGCAAATGACCGCAGCTTTATTTTTAGCCCACCCTTATGGCGTGCCAATTATTGGCTGGGATCATGAAATTGCTGAGCTAAACCGGCATGACGCGATAAAATTTTATAAACAACATTATGCGCCAGATAATGCCATATTGGTGGTGGCTGGCGATGTGACTCCTGAGCAGGTGTTAAAGCTGGCACAAAAACATTATGGCAGCATAAAATCGCAAAACATCACCCCGCGCAAACGGGTCATCGAGCCGCCACATATGTGCGCGCGACAAGTGGATATGTTTGATGAACGAGTAGAGCAACCACAATGGATTAGGCAATATTTAGCCCCGTCTGCACGGGTGGCAAATGCCGAAAAAGACAAGCAAGCCGAAGCTTTGCAATTGGGTATATTGTTATTGGCGGGCAGCACAACCTCGCATTTATATGTCGATTTGGTGGTTAATCAACAAGCCGCTGTGGCCGCTGGTGGCTGGTATAATTCGGTGGCGATGGATTACGCACCTTTAGGGCTTTACGCCATACCGCGTGAACCCTTTGGCCTGTCGCATATGGCCGAGTTGATCGATGTTTCGGTGGCGAATTTTCTAGAAAAAGGCCCATCGGATAGCGCATTTGAGCGTGCCAAAAACCTGATGGTGGCCGAAAGCCTCTACACAAGAGACAACCAAACATCGATGGCGCGGATGATTGGCGCAGCCTTATGCTGCAACATGACTTTAGAAGATATTTTAGACTGGCCAGAGCGTATAGAAAGCCTGACAAAAGCCGATATATTAGACGCATTGTCGCAATATATCGATGAAAAATCATCGGTTACCGGGCATTTATGGGGCAAAGATGAACATCTTTTGGGTATTGGCGAAACTGTGGCAGAAGCGGATGTAAATAATGCAGATTAAACAATTACAGCTCAGCCAAACTGCGGCAGCCGATTTAGAAGTTTGGTTGGTTGAAGACCATCGCCTGCCAATCATAAACATAGAATTTGCGTTTATTGGCGGCTCTTCATTAGATGCCAACCAGCATGGTTTGGCCTATTTAATGAGCGCATTGTTAGATGAAGGCGCGGGCGAACTTGATGACCAAGCTTTTCATAAAGCTTTGGATGAAACCGCCACCCATCTGCATTTCTCGGCCACGAGAGACATTATAAATGGCTCGTTAAAAATGCTCACCAAGCATAAAGAACGCGCGGCTGACCTGTTGCACATGGCCATGTTTGAACCGCATTTTAGCGAAGCGGCTACCGCCCGAGTTAAGGCGCAAATTATAGCTTCCATCCGCAGTGCCAGCACCAACCCATCAGAAGTTGCGGCCAAAAAACTAATGAAATTATGCTTTGGCGAACACGCCTATGGCAATTTGGTAAAAGGCAGCGAACAAAGTTTGAACGCATTAAACCAAACCGACTTGGTGCATGCTGCCCAGCAAAATTTTAATGCCGATCACCCCTATTTGGTGATTGTCGGCGATGTCAACGAGAGCGAAGCCGAAGCATTGGTAAGCCGCATATTTAGCGGCCGAAAAAACTTAAGCAAACCAGCCAAACAAGTAGAAGAAGCCGAATTTGTTGGCATCGGCCAAACCCAACATCATGTTATGGATGTGCCGCAAGCCGTGGTCAATTTCGCCTTGCCATCGGTGGCGCAAAATGACCCTAGTTTTATGAGTTTAATGGTGCTTAACCATATTTTGGGCGGCGGTGGTTTTTCATCTCGTCTGATGGAAGAAATACGCGAAAAACGCGGCCTCACTTATGGCATTCATACCTCGCTTATCCCGTTAAAACATGGCTCGCTGATAACCGGTAATGCCGCCACATCTGCCGATAAAATGGCCGAAACCATTAAGATTTTACGTCAAGAAATAGAAAAAATGCACGACAAAGGGGTAACTGACGAAGAGCTTGAAAACGCCAAAACCTACTTAACAGGTGCGTATCCACTGCGTTTTGACACCGGTTCGAAAATTGCCCATCAGTTATTATCGATGCAATATTTCGACTTTGGCATCGGTTTTATCGACCAGCGTAATAATTTGGTGAATAAAGTCAGCAAAGATGAAATTGGTATTATGGCCGCGCGTTTACTTGACGTTAAAAATATGGCACAAGTCACCGTAGGGCCGGCCGAATAAGCCGCCTGAAATCTAATTATTTTGGAAACTCCATGAGCCTTTATGAAGCCAGTATTTTATCTGCTGAAACGCTAAAACTTGACAATGACCGCATCACTTTGATGATTAACGAAGCCCAAAAGGGCTTGGATGCAAAATTTAAACAGATGGCATTTTTTGCCAATGCTGCCGATATGTCTGAAATTGATGACATTAACCAAGTGGCCAAAAAATTCAAAACTGGCCTCACTGACATTGTGCATATTGGTTGCGGCGGCTCGAGCCTTGGCGCCCAAGCTTTGGTGCAACTAGCGGGTTATGGCTGTGTCGGCAGTGATGCCAATAAACCGTTTAACATTCATTTTTTAGACAATCTAGATGCGTTAAGTTTGGCCAATTTACTAGCTGGTCTTAACCCCAAAACCACTGGCGTGGTCATCATTTCTAAATCTGGCACGACCTTAGAAACCGTGGCGTTGGCGAGTGTATATCTAGATTGGTCGATTGGCCATAATGGGGCAGATTATCTGGCCGACAGCGCGGTGATTATAACCGAGCCACATAAGCAAACTCTGAACCCCATTCGCCAACTTGCCGAACAATATAAAATGCCGATTTTAGATCATCATCAAGGCATTGGTGGGCGGTTTTCGGTATTGTCTAACGTTGGTTTATTTGTAGCGGCTTTGTTCGATTTAGATTTGGCGGAGATAAAACGCGGCGCTATTTCGGTGATGGACAACCCAAAACATGCGGTTGAAGGCGCGGCTTATAGTGTTTATTTCGATGGTAAAGGCCATTGTGAAAACGTACTTTGGGCGTATAAAGACCAGTTGAAATTATTCACCGCTTGGTATGTGCAGTTATGGGCCGAAAGCTTGGGCAAAGATGGCAAAGGTATAACCCCCATTTCATCCATCGGCCCGGTAGATCAACATAGCCAACAGCAATTATTTTTAGATGGGCCTAAAAATAAATATGTAACTTTCATCACCCTAGACCAATCTGGCCAAGGCAATTTGCTTAAGCCAAACGTATTTTCGGGCGATCAATTTGATTATATTGCCGGGCGCACAATTGGCGACATTGTGACCGCGCAACAACGCGCAACGGCACAAACTTTGGCCGATAAAGCCATTCCCGTGCGCTATATCACGCTAGAAAAATTGGATGAAGCCACCATGGGCGCGTTACTAATGCACTTCATGTGCGAAACCATTGCCGCCGCCGAGCTTATGCAAGTAAACGCCTTCGACCAGCCCGCAGTCGAACAAAGCAAAAACCTAACAAGGCAATATATTGCAGAGTTGTGAATTTTTTTAACACTGCGTGCGCCTGACGGCTGCTGTTTTTTTGCCTAACACTGCGTGCGCAAACTCCGTTTGCTTGCCACGCCTAACGGCGACGCGCAGTCGTGCTTGCCTCAGCCTTACGGCTTCGGACTTTTTTCCCATGATAATCAGTACAAAATTTCCGTCTGCCCCACCTATACAAGGTAAAAAAGGCGAGCCAACTTGTTGGCGAACTTGGCCATTGAGGCCCGCCCGTTAGGGCGTAGCAAGCAAACGGAGTTTGCGCACGCAGTGTTAAGAAAAAAAGCTCGTAGCAAGCGAACGCACGCAGTGTCAGGCAAAAAACAGCAGCCGTCAACCAACCAAAAACCCTAAATCCTTTTATCTTCATCCACATCAATATCCAAATCGATAAGTTTATGCAGGTTAAACACAAAGTAACGCATATGGGCGTTGTCGACTGTGCCTTGGGCTTTAGATTTCCAAGCGTCGACCGCCTCTTGATAATTGGGGTAAATGCCGACAATATCAAGCTTGCTTAAATCGCGAAATTTAATCGATTTCAGGTCTTCAAGTTCACCGCCTGCTACCATGTGTAATTTTTGTTCGTCTGCCATTTGGTCTCCACCCTGTGTAATTGCCTCTCCATAATCAAATTACCTGCAAAAGGCAATAGCACCTAGAGGTTATAAGCGCCAAATTTACATTTTGGTGTCAGTCAAAAAATTGAAATTCATCGTATGCTGGATAATTTTTCTATGAAACTCACCGCCCGCTGCCACCATATGTGGTAGGTTAGGCTCAGTCTTATTATAGGTCAATATATTTCCGTAACCATCAGTTATGCGGCCACCAGCCTCATGGATGATGATATCTGCCGCCGCAATGTCCCATTCGCTTTTCTGGGTAAAACTCACCATCGCGTCAAATTTGCCCTGCGCCACCAAGGCCACCCGCAGCGCCATGCTGTTGACATTGCTATAATTCATGTCTGGCCAAACATAGCCCGAGCGTTCTGCCATATGGTCGAAATGGAATTTATAGGCCAATAAATTGGCATTGTTGACATCGCTTCTTATGCTGGTTTTAAGCGGCGCGTCGGGCAAAAACAAACCATTTTTGACCTCTATTATATGTGCGCCTTGGCCTGTCTGGGCAAAATATAGTAACCCTGCCACCGGGTCATAAACCACACCCGCCACTGGCCGGTTATTTTTCACAATGGCCACAGACACCACCCATTCGGCATCGCCTTTTATAAACGCCTTTGTGCCATCTATCGGGTCTATCACCCAGATATATTGTTTATCTTGGCGCGCCAGGTCATCTATTGTTTCTTCAGACAGCCAACCAAATTCCGGCCGAAACGCTTTAAGCTGAGCTTCCAAAAATTCATTAACTTTTAAGTCGGCCTCTGAAACCGGTGTATTGTCGGATTTTTGCCAGTTTTTAACATTTTTACCAAAATAACTTAGCCCAATCTGCCCAGCCTGCTGCACGATTTGTTGTAAACTTATAATTTCGGCAGCCGATAAAATGCTCATTTAGATAAAGCCGATCAAGATTAAAATGGCAAAAAACCCCAACGTCAACAAGCCGCCAAACAATATATTGGATTTAAATATTTTTAAACAATTGTCGGCATCGTCTAATTTGAGTGCCATAATTTGCCAGATTAAATGCACAGCGAGTGGCGCTAGCGCCAACACCGACATTATACCCAAACCGGCGACAAACAAAGCCAAAGCAAAGCTTGCCATGGCCAGTGAATATAAAATAAACAGCCACAATTTGGTTTGGTTGCCAAATAATATCGCGGTAGATTTCAGCCCAATCATCATATCGTCATCTTTATCTTGATGCGCGTATATGGTGTCATAACCGATTGTCCAAAAAAAGCCGCCAATATATAGCCAGATGGCCGCGCCAGATAAATAACCGGTAACCGCGGTAAAGCCAACCAATGCACCCCAGTTAAATGCCAAGCCCAAAAACGCTTGTGGCCAATAGGTAAAGCGCTTCATCCACGGGTAGGTGGCCACCAATATAAGCGAAGTCGCGCCAACAAATATTGTGAACCAATTAAATTGAATTAGCACCATCAAGCCTGCCAGCAGCAAATAAAACAACAGATATTTGGCTTGTCTGATGGTTATTTTGCCCGCCGGCAACGGCCTACTTTTGGTGCGTTCGACCTGTTTGTCATATTTATAATCGACCAAGTCATTATAAGCGCAGCCTGCACCACGCATAATAATAGCACCGACAAAAAACAAGATAATATAATGCAATTGCGACCACATATTTAGCTCTAAACCTTGGTTATGGCGGGCATATAGCCCCAATATTTGCCCCCAAAAACATGGCCATAATAACAGCCACACGCCGACAGGTCGGTCTAACCGCATTAGTTGAAAATACGGCGCGAATTTTTTAGGCAGCCATTTGTCGCTCCAATTTTGGCTATGTGCATCGGCAACTTTGTGGTTATTCATTTTGGCCTCATGCTAGCGATATTTACATCATTTATAAACGGATTTGCGCATTTCACAACATCAAGGCTTATATTTCTTGTTGCCAGTTTCAACTTGCATTTAATTGAATCGGATTTATAAAAGAAACCAGCAATATATCAATCAGAAATTTGTTGATATTGGCCTATAAATTACGCCATAATGCGCCAAGAATTGCCTAAAGGATTGCCAAATGGAAAACAACAAACCCTATATTATTTATTTCGCCAAATTACTGCCGATATTTTTCTTTGTATATTGGGTGGTGATGCCGTTGCTTGATGGCATGATGTTTGGTTTCACTGGCGATATTGCAACAGTTATTCAACAACAATTCACCGGCACGCCGGTCGGCATTTTGGCGGTGTTTATCATCGTTGCTGTGGTATTAACCCGCATACATGTTGGCAAACGCCATGATGAGAAATAACCAACATAAATTACCACGCCTATATGTAAATGCAACTTTAAGCCACAGCCAGCTTGTGGCTTTGGATGCCGACCAATGGCATTATGTGCGCAATGTCATGCGTATGGAACATGGCGATGAGCTGATGGTTTTTAATGGAATCCATGGCGAATGGCGCGCTGCATTGGTGTTTGAAACCAAAAAACGCATCTGCCTAAAGCCGTTAGAAAATACCAAACCACAAACCGCAAACTCGCAACTTGTCTATGCTTTTGCGCCGTTAAAAAAAACCCGATTAGATTATATGGTGCAAAAAGCCACCGAGCTAGGTGCGGGTATATTGCAACCGGTCATAACCGACCACACCATAAACCATAAGTTAAAACACGATAAGCTTACCGCCAATGCCATCGAGGCCGCCGAACAATGTACCATGCTAAGCATACCAAAAATATGTGAACCGATTAAATTTGATGCTTTTCTGGATAAATATACAAGCAGCCATGCGCTTATTTTTTGCGATGAAGCGGCAACAACCGCTTCTCCCATCACACAAATTGCTGGGTTAAGGGGTCAAAACATTTGCGTGCTTGTCGGCCCGGAAGGCGGCTTTAGTGACGCGGAGCGCAAAGCATTGCTGGCGTTAGATAATGTCACCACCATTTCGCTGGGGCCGCGCGTTATGCGGGCAGATACCGCTGCAGTTGCGGCATTGACGCTGGTGCAGGCGGTTATAGGCGATTGGTGAATTTAAATTTCACGCTAAATTTATGTAGAAAACCCATCAAAATTATTCGTCTAATCAAGTTTTTTTGACTTAACATTTACTCTTTTCATCCTATATAATAAGCCACCCTGTTGAAATTAAGCCACCTGTTAAAATTTAGCCACCTGTTAAAATTTAGAAAGCCTAGAAAAATGGCAAAGACCTCCCCTCTGATCGAAAACAAACAAGACCTCATCCAAGCGCTTAGCCGGGGCTGCAAACCCAAATCGCAATGGCGAATTGGCACCGAGCATGAAAAATTTGGCTATTGTAATGATGAGCTGACACCATTGCCCTATGGCGGCAAATGCGGCATAGAGCAATTGATGGCCAGCCTGCGCGATGGCTTTGGTTGGACACCGATGATGGAAGAGGGCAAATTAATTGGCCTAAAAGCCCCAAGACTAGACTCAAGCACAGATATTTTAGGCTCTATCACCCTGGAACCGGGTGGGCAGTTCGAGCTTTCGGGTGCGCCATTAAGCACCATTCACGAGACTTGCCGCGAGGTGCATAGCCATTTGCGCCAAGTGCGGGCAGTGGGCGATGTGCATTGCCGCAGCTTTATCGGCCTAGGTTTTGCCCCGACATGGAAATTAGCCGATGTGCCGATTATGCCCAAGGGCCGCTATAAAATAATGCGCGAATATATGCAAACCGTTGGCACATTGGGGCGCGAGATGATGTTCCGCAGCGCCACCGTGCAGGTGAATTTAGATTTCGAATCAGAAGCGGATATGCTTAAAAAACTGCGCGTGAGCTTGGCCTTACAACCAATTGCCACCGCAATTTTTGCCAATTCGCCATTTGCTGATGGCAAGCCCAATGGGTTTAAAAGCTATCGAAGCGAAGTTTGGAAAGACACTGACAATGCCCGCACCGGCATGTTGCCATTTATGTTTGAAGACGGCGCAGGTTTTGAGTCTTATGTCGATCATGCCTTAGATGTGCCAATGTATTTTGTTTACCGTGATGGCCACTATATCAACGCAACCGGCGAAAGTTTTAGAGATTTTTTAGACGGAAAATTAAACTGCTTGCCCGGCGAAAAACCCACCATAAGCGATTGGGAAGACCATTTAACCACATTATTCCCCGAAGTGAGGATGAAACAGTTTTTAGAAATGCGCGGCGCAGATGCCGGCAGTTGGCAAAACCTATGCGCGTTACCAGCTTTATGGGTGGGTTTGTTATATGATTCTGCCGCACTTGACCAAGCTTATGAGCTAATCAAAGACTGGAGCACAGATGAAATGTTGGCCTTGCGCAACGCTGTGCCCAAAGACGCACTACAAACCCCATTTAGAAATGGCACCGTGCAAGACATTGCCAAACAAATGGTCGAAATTTCCCGCCAAGGCCTCGCCGCACGCGATTTAAAAGACACCAGCGGCGTTAATGAAACCGTATTTTTAGAAAATCTGTTCGAAATCACCTCGACCGGCCGCACCCATGCCGACGTTATGCTTGAGCAATATCACGGCGAATGGGCGGGCGACATTAACCGCATATTTAAGGAATATAGCTACTGAGCCACACTCAGAGTTTCAACCGCTGAGCCAGCGTTTGATGCTGTAAAGACATAGACAGTTGGCGCTCCTGCTGACTTTACGGGTACTCCCATTTATACGTTCGGCTTCGCCTCACTGTTGGCACTTGCGTGCGTTCGCTGCGCTCTCTAGCCTCCGCGCGTTGGCCACACAGAATGCCTCTCGGCTTCTGGGCGCACTCGTCGAATCACCGGGATTCTTGGGGCAGCCAGAAACTCTGCACAAAGTTGCAGGAGGTTTCCCCGAACCAACGAAGTTGGTGAGATGGCCATTGAGGCCCGCCCGTTAGGGCGTAGCTAGAGAGCGGAGCGAACGCACGCAGTGCTAAAAACAATTAAGCAGAAAAATTTTCGTAGAAAATTATTCTGCAGCATCACTAAAACTCTGCAGGCCATTTGTGCCCAATGTTGCCAAGCTATCGCATATGTGTTGGCTTAATATCTCGGCTGCCGATGATAGTGGCGCGAGTGGTTTTAACAATGAAATGTCACTGGTGCCTAATTCGGCAAAGCCTTCGTCTGGTCCTAGGGTGCGCATGCCCGGGCGTAAACCGCTTTGGGCAATGGCCGTTACCGCCAAACCGGCAATAACCACCGAGGCAATAACCGCATGGTTGCGGGCTTTATAAGCCACTCTATAAGGTCGGTTCATTTTTTTAAGGGTTTTTGTGGCTTGGTTGCTCCAGCCACAATCATCGCCGCAAATGGCAATGGGCAATACATCTTGCAATTGGGCGCTATGGGTCGCGCTGGTGGCCCACACCAACCGCTCGCGTTTAAGCAATTCACCATGTTCGCTAAATTCGCCGCCAGTGCCAACTGCTAAATCTAATTCACCTTTTTGCAATTGTTTGGCCACATAGGTGCTGTCGTCACAAACAATGGCCACTTCGACATTGGGGTTAGAATAAGAAAAACGTGCCAAAATTTCTGGCAAATAACGTTCGGCATAATCATCACCAATGCCAAGGCGCACCAAGCCCGAAATTTCAGGTTGGGTGATGGTGAGCAGGGCTTCATTGTTCAACCTAATGATTCGGCGGGCAAAATTAAGCAAAATATCGCCATCACGGGTGAGGCGGTTTATCCGGCCTTCTTTGTAAAATAGTTTTTTACCGATGGTGTCTTCGAGCCGTTTCATTTGCATCGAAACCGCACTTTGGGTTTTAAACACCTCGCGTGAGGCAGCGGTAAAACTGCCAGATTCGGCAATGGCCAAAAAAGTGCGTAAATTATCCATGTCTAAAATTTGTGCCATATGCTGCTCCTAATACATCAATAATATTGGTCTATGTGTAAACTGCATTCATTTACTTCAACTGTCAATCGTCTATCGGCGCGACATTGCCTTTTGAGTGGATAAACCGACCCATCAATATATTTGAAAACTACATAAGAATTATTGACTTGATTTAAATTAAAACCACGCCTATACATGCCGCACACAATATTATTGTGAAACTTTAACAACAATGGAGGTATAAAATGATAATCAACAAATTTAACACCTCTGGGTTTGTTCGGCTGGCATTTTTTATTTGCCCGGCCTATTGCCTCACCGCCTCGGTATAAATCTATCTAAAACTAGATTGCCTACCCAACGGTTAGACTCCAATTTCTGAAAATTTCAAATTTCAAAAATCAACTCATTGCGTCTTTTTTTCTAAAATTAGCCGCATCATCACTGGCGTTTCACCGCGTCAAGAAAGGAATGTTTATGCATTTACAATCGCTAAACCCAACGCCGCCAAGGCGAGACTTTGAATTTAAATATAATCTACAAATAAGAAAGACAGAAACCATGTTTCTAAAGTTTTTAAGTAATTTTTTCTGGCTAAAAAATGGGAATGATGAACATTCCTTAGCCCGATTGCCCGGCCATTTGAAACGCGATATGGGGCTGATTGAGCCAGATATTAACCCAAAAATGGCGCATGAAAAACCGGTTAACTCAAGCCCTGTTCGGGCTAGTATTTGGCTGTAATTTAACCCAAAATCCGCAAATAGAATGGTCACTCCTCGGCCATTCTATTTTTTGTTGCGCGCTCTAAACCCGGGTTCTGGGCCCTTGCCATCATTTAAATTTGCCAATTTATTGATGACATAAAAACACACGGCCAATGCCGCTAAACCAAATATAATATTGCCCACCCCATTGCCAGCAAAAATGCCATCTGCGCCCATTATGTATGAGCCATATAAAACAAATGGTATGGTGCCCAAGGTGGCTTTGCCAAAATTAAACGCGGTGGCAAGCAGCGGGTAACCCAAATTGTTAAACGCCGCATTGGCCACAAATAACAGGCTGTAAAACCCAAATACCGGGCCAATCCACACCCCAACAAATTGCATAAAGCTTTCGGCATCGCCAACCACCCCAAACGCGGCAATGATATAATCGAGCATCAGATAAAATACGATCGACGCAAAAACACTATATATCAGCACAAATAACATGCTGTCCGTAAGTGTCCGGCGCACTCGCTCAAAATTGCGGGCGCCAAAATTTTGGCCATATATTGGTCCAACTGCGCCAGATAGCGCAAATAACACCCCAAATACCATCGGCGATAGCCGCCCAACGAGCGACCAACCCGCCATGTAGCTTTCGCTATATTTGGCCATTTCCCAAGTCATAAATGCGTTGGCGATAGGCGATGCCAATTGGGTCGCCATCGCCGGCAAAGCGATGGCCAAAATAATTGGCAATTGTGATTTGAATATTTTAGTCGAAAATGTGACCGAAAAATCATGCATGACATAAATAATATATAGCGCCGACCCACCGATGGCTATCCGCGCGGCAAATGAAGCCCATGCTGCGCCCTCAATGCCCATGTCAAAGCCAAAAATCAATATCGGGTCTAAAATCAAATTCACCAAGGAGCCAGACAACATCGCATACATCGATAATTTCGGAGCGCCCATCGCCCGCACCAATCCCCCGCCCGACATGGCCAATGACAAGAATGGCAAACTGGGCAATAATATGCCCAAATATCGGTTGGCGTAATCTAAGCTTGCGCCTTCGGCTCCGACCATTTTAAGCAAATCCAACCGAAAATACCATGTGACCCAGCCCAGCACGGCGGTAAAACCCACCGAGATGATGAAATTATTCATCGCCAGACCGCGCGCCAGCAAATCTTGTTTGGCGCCAATGGCCTTGGCAACCGTGGCTGACATGGCAATAGACAGACCTATCGAAAAACTCATGTTGAAAAATATAATCGCAGAGGCAAATGCCAACGCCGCCACAATCGCCTGGTCGTCAAGCATGGACAGATAATATAAATCAATCAGATCGACCGCAAATACCGACACCAAACCAATCGAGGCGGTGGAGGCCAATATAACCACATGGCGCATAATAGAGCCGGTGACAAATTTAGCTTCTACTTTTACTTTTTTGCGCGTCGCTGGCTTGCTGGGGTTAGCCATGTTTTTAGATTTACTCATACATTTTGCTCATATAAATAACGGGATTTGTTGCTTGATTATGAACTGAGCGCCGCAAAACCAGCGGCCAAACCGTTTAATTTAATCGGAATTGATAAGCCGTCATCAGGGGTTAGAAAAACTGTAAATGAAACTGAGCTGGCGGTCATTAAACTCGCCAAAGTTTCGGTGGTAAGGGTGGCAACCGCCGTGCAGCCGTTTGGCAAGCAGCGCAAAAACCCAGTGAGGCCGATATTTGTGCCATTAATATCCATGCCGATGCCGGTGGGAATAAGCACCCCTAAAGGCACCAATATTTTTATCAACCCAGCGGCCTTGGGCGCGCCCGATTGAATGGTGGTTTTGCCATCATCTTTAGACAATAATATTGTCAAGCCAAACCGTGGACGGTTTTCGGCCGCCACGCTTTGAAACAAAGCGCACACTTGCTCAGTTGGTACTTCGGTGCTGTTTTCAGCCGCTTGGCTTGGTGACTCCACATCAGAACAATGCATAAGCCAATCGCCATATTTTGTGTTGTTGGCGGGGGCAGCGTTGGCCGTTTGGCTAACCATTAGCGCCACTAATAACCCAAAAGCCGCAACCAAATAATGGCTATAATTCGCAATTTTCGACATAACTATATCACCTTGTAGACCGGTAGAATGGAAGCCTAAATATAGCTTAAATATCTGGCTTGAATAGAGTTTATTTATTCTGATAATTATAGTGCAGCCAATAAGTAAATATATGACCAACAAACCTGCAATTAGATTTAGATGCATGTCGTCAGTCAGCAGATGGCAGCAAAATAGATTTTAGCTCTGCTATTAATCTTTTGATATATATCAAATATGCCCGTTTGCCCCTTGTTTTCACCCAAAAATCAGCCCAGTTTTAAGAGTTATTCAGTGAAATGGTTTTTACGCAGATTGTAATGGTTTTAATTTGTTGAATTGTGTTATCAATTGGGTTATTGACTTAAGTCAAACTAGGACTGGTTTTGTATATATAATCAAGCGGCATCTATTTGTAACATTGCCACTTAATTATATGCTCAAAAATAAAAATTAAGGCAAGCTCAGAAAAGGGTTTTGACATTAAATATGATGAATCATTCTAAAAACATAAACAATTTTGTATGGCGTAAATTATCTGGCTTTTTCTTGCTAATTGCTGGTTTGCTATCGGCCTCAGCGGCTTTTGCCGGCGAAAACGACTTTGGCATCGCTAGCGAATGGCAATGGGACACACAAGCGCCAGCCACCGACATGATGGCCAATATGATTAGTTTTCATAATTTAACTTTATGGATCATCGGCGCCGTGGTGGTTTTTGTTTCAGCATTGTTGCTTATTGTCATCTTTAAATATAATGCCAAAGCGAACCCGATACCGGCAAAATTCACCCACAATACTTTCATCGAAATCGCGTGGACTGTGGTGCCGATTATGATTTTGGTGGTCATTGCCATTCCGTCATTTGATCTGCTGTATAAGCAACGGGTTATACCACCTGCCGATTTCACCATTAAAGCCACTGGCAACCAATGGTTCTGGACTTATGAATATCCCGACCATGGCGATTTATCGTTTGATTCGGTTATGATCCCAGAAGCTGAGCTAAAAGAAGGCCAACCACGCTTGTTGGCGGTTGATAATGAGATCATCGTGCCGATAAACAAAACTGTTCGGTTAATTGTAACCGCTAGCGATGTACTGCATGCGTGGACCATCCCTTCCTTTGGGGTTAAAATTGATGCTGTACCCGGTCGGTTGAACGAAGCTTGGTTTAAAGCCAACCGCGAAGGCATATATTATGGCCAATGTTCGGAGCTTTGTGGCAAGGACCATGCTTTTATGCCAATCGCCGTACGCGTGGTTAGCGATGCAGAATTTGCGAAATGGTTGGTCGAAGCAAAAATCAAATTTGCGGCAACGCCGTCACTTCAAAATGTTAAAGTTGCTTCGATAAGCGCAGCAGAATAATAAGGGTTATAAAAATGGCAACTGACACTGCACTTGATGCTCACGAACATCACACACCCACAGGCTGGCGCCGGTGGTTAATGTCTACCAACCATAAAGATATCGGTACATTGTATCTTTTCTTTGCGATTTTTGCGGGCTTTGTTGGCGGCGCGATATCTATGGGTATGCGGATAGAGTTGGCCGAACCCGGCATGCAATTCTTTCCGTGGATTGCCGAATATATCCAAGGTGCTGATGACCCAGTAGATGCTGGCAAACATTTGTTTAACGTGTTCACCACGGCTCATGGGCTTATCATGGTGTTCTTTATGGTGATGCCAGCGGTTATTGGTGGTTTTGGTAACTGGTTTGTGCCGTTAATGATTGGCGCGCCAGACATGGCCTTCCCGCGGATGAATAATATTTCATTCTGGCTTGTGCCCCCAGCTTTTTGTTTGTTGGTTATCTCGATGTTTGTCGATGGCCCGTCTGGCTACACTGGCACTGGCGGCGGTTGGACAATCTACCCACCATTGTCGACCACTGGCCAACCCGGCCCGGCGATGGATTTTGCCATTCTTGCGCTTCATTTGGCGGGTGCGGCTTCTATTTTGGGTGCGATTAACTTCATCACCACAATCTTTAACATGCGCGCTCCGGGCATGACATTGCATAAAATGCCATTATTTGTGTGGTCAATGTTGGTCACCGCCTTCTTGCTGCTTTTATCTATGCCAGTTCTTGCTGGCGCTATCACTATGCTACTTACAGATCGTAATTTCGGCACGGCATTCTTTGACCCGTCTGGTGGCGGCGATCCGATCCTATTCCAGCATCTATTCTGGTTCTTCGGCCATCCTGAAGTTTATATTATGATTTTGCCAGCGTTTGGCATCGTGTCGCAAGTGGTTTCGACCTTCTCCAAAAAACCAGTATTTGGCTATATGGCCATGGCCTACGCAATGGCGGCCATTGGTTTTGTTGGCTTTATCGTTTGGGCGCACCATATGTACACTGTCGGTATGGATGTAGACACCCAAGCTTATTTCGTATTTGCCACCATGGTTATTGCCGTGCCTACCGGGGTTAAAATCTTCTCTTGGATCGCCACCATGTGGGGCGGTAGTGTTGAGTTTAGAGTGCCCATGTTATGGGCCATTGGCTTTATCTTCGTGTTCACCGTTGGCGGTGTAACCGGTGTGGTATTGGCCAACGCAGCATCTGACCGCATTATGCATGACACTTATTATGTTGTGGCGCATTTCCATTATGTGCTGTCACTTGGTGCGGTGTTTGGTATTTTTGCCGGTTGGTATTATTGGTTCCCTAAAATGTTTGGCTACATGTATAGCGAAACCATTGGCCGCATTCACTTTATCGTCACTATGATTGGCGTTAACTTACTATTCTTCCCGCAGCATTTCTTGGGTCTAGCTGGCATGCCTCGTCGTTATGTCGATTATCCAGACGTTTATGCTGGTTGGAACATGGTTTCATCTATCGGTGGTTATATATCTTACGGCGCGGCCATTATCTTTATCTATGGCGTGATCAAAGCCTTTAGAGACAAAGTGCCAGCTGGTGATAACCCTTGGGGTGAATATGCCGATACATTAGAGTGGACATTGCCTTCACCTCCGCCATTCCATCAGTTTAACACACTGCCAAAAATCAAATAATTAGAGATATCTAATGAGCGATATGAATATTGACATAAATGCCAAGAATGGCAACCCAGCTGCTAACGAGTTGGGTGCCGAACAAATGGCGGATGTTAAAGACTATTTTGAGCTGTTAAAGCCAAGCGTTATGCGTTTGGTGGTGTTCACAGCTTTGGTCGGCTTGGTGGTTGCGCCGGGTTATATTCATCCGTTCACTGCGTTTATTTCTATTCTTTGCATTGCCATTGGCGCAGGGTCTGCTGGCTGTCTAAACATGTGGTATGAGCATAAAATAGACGCTCTTATGTCGCGTACGGCCAACCGGCCGATACCTTCTGGCCGCATCAAGCCCGACCAAGCTTTAACCTTTGGCATTTTGTTAATGGTCGGTTCGGTCACCATGCTTGGCATGTTGGTCAACTGGTTTGCCGCTGGGTTTTTGGCGTTCACAATTTTCTATTATATGGTGATTTACACCATGTGGTTAAAACCCCGCACACCGCTTAACATTGTTATTGGCGGCGCATCTGGCGCTTTCCCGCCGATGATTGGTTACGCTTGTGTTACCGGCAGCATCACCATAGAAAGCCTTGTGCTGTTTCTGATTATCTTTATGTGGACACCGGCGCATTTTTGGGCGCTTAACCTCTACATAAAGCGCGATTATGAAAAAGCCAACATACCGATGATGCCAAGCGTTAAGGGCGAGCCTGCAACCCGCAGACAAATATTAGCTTACACTTATATCACCGCCATTTGTGGTTTGTTGCCAGCTTTATTGGGCTTTGCTGGCCTGCTATACGCTAGTGCGGCATTGGTGTTGGGCTTTGGCTTTATTTATTTTGCGCATCAAGTTCACCGCCATAATAGTGGCGATGCGGCCACCAAAGCGGCCAAAAATATGTTTGCGTTTTCATTGCTATACCTCATGCTGTTGTTCACTTTATTGTTGGCCGAACATAGTTTTGATATATTGGTTAGCTTTAACTTATTAAATCTAATTGGGTTGTAAAATGGCGAAATCACATAAACATTTCGAACTAGATGCTGTGACTTTAACTGATGAACAGAAAAAAATCATCAGACGGCGCAATGTGGCCATTGCACTCATTTTGGCCGGTTTAGCCACCATATTTTTCATCGCCACATTTGTGCAATTGGGCGCAAATGTAGCCAGTAGAAGTCTATAAAGAAATAAATTAAATGGACAATAAAGAAGGGAAGCAAACGCAGGATAAAAAAGCCATCAAAACGGCGGTGTCATTAAGCTTATTTGTGTTGTTTATGGTCGGCGTGGCCTATGCAGCGGTGCCATTATACGAAGCATTTTGCCAAGTTACTGGCTTTGGCGGCACCACACAAAGAGCCGATAAAGGCTCAGATATTGTACTAGAACGTAAAATCAAAGTGCAATTTGATGCCAATATATCAAATGATTTGCCATGGGAATTTAAACCCGCTCAACACGAGGTTGAGGTGAAAATTGGCGAAACCAAATTGATATTTTATCGGGCTAGAAATTTGACTGATAAAAATATAAAAGGCAGCGCTATTTTTAACGTAACACCAGATGCAGCCGCCGCATATTTTAACAAGATTGATTGTTTTTGTTTCACCGAACAAACGCTCAACCCCAATCAACAAGTGGATATGCCAGTGGAATTTTTTATCGATCCTGAATATGCAACAGACCCCGACTTAGAACATGTAAATATAATCACTTTATCCTACACCTTTTACCCGGTTGAAGATTAAACACAGAATAATAAAAACTCACATAATGGTGAGTTAATTGAGGAGATGGGCATTATGTCTGACGAAAAAAATCATGACTATCATTTGGTAGACCCAAGTCCGTGGCCGTTCTTGGCAGCATGGTCGACATTTATTATGGCGGCAGGTTTTATCTTTTTCTTGCACGATATTGGCTCAGGTCTTATCCCACTTTTTGGTTTGCTATTGGTTTTGGCAATGGCCTATTTCTGGTGGTCAGACATTGTTAATGAAGCCGAGTATAAAGGCGATCATACACCTGTGGTGCAGCTGCATATGCGTTATGGCGTATTTATGTTCATCATTTCAGAAGTTATGTTTTTCGTGGCTTGGTTCTGGGCATATTTTGATGCCGCTCTCTTCCCCAATGAATTGATTCAAGAATTACGCATTGAATATACGGGCGGTCAATGGCCGCCATTGTCTATCCGTACATTCGACGCTTGGGACTTACCTTTCATCAACACATTGGTATTGTTACTGTCTGGTTTTGCCGTCACTTGGGCGCATCATGCGCTTATCCATGACAATCGTAAAACCGTCATAGCTGGTCTTTCTGGCGCTGTGTTGTTGGGCATGTTGTTCACAGTGCTGCAATATATTGAATATGGCCATGCGACCTTTGATTTTGATGGCGGCTTATATCCATCTGTATTCTATATGGCGACCGGCTTTCATGGTTTCCATGTTATCATCGGCACCATTTGTTTGTTTGTTATGTTGGTGCGCACCATTAAAGGCCACTTTAAACCAGATCATCATTTTGGTTTTGAAGCCGCCGCTTGGTATTGGCATTTTGTCGATGTGGTGTGGATTTTTCTGTTCATCTTTGTCTATGTGCTTGGCGCTGGCGACCCGGCCACAATGCCGGTTGCTCACTAATTAATATGCTGAGCAAAACCATTAGATGGTGAACAAATCTATCAAAGGCGATCTTCGGGTCGCCTTTTTTGCATGGTTGTGATAAATGAGAGTTATGACTTTTAAACCTTATCCTTGGCTCACATTTTTTGCCACATTGGTGTTTGCTGCGCTCATCACCATGGGGGTGTGGCAAGTGCAGCGTTATGAGTGGAAAACCATTTTAAACGCCAACATTGCCGCCGCTGCCAAGTTAGAGCCAGCATCACTTGGCGCGCTAACCGCCTTGGGTACAACCGAAGATTTTAAATATCGCCCGGTAAAAATAACTGGCAACTATGTGGCCGATAAACAAGTGTTGGTACGCGGCCAATATAAAAAATCAGCCCGCACCATATTATATGGCTATTATGTTTTCACCCCGTTTGAATATTTAAGCGAGGGGGCGGCAAAATATATTATGATTGACCGCGGTTTTATAACCGAAAATGCGTTTGCCCTGCCTGAAACTTATAACCAGTTACCAACCGCTGAACTGGTTATTTACGGACATGTAAAAATAGCCGAAACCCAAGGCGGGTTTTTGCCCGATAATGTTATGGCAGATGAAGTTTGGTATTGGCGAGACATAGCCTCGATGGCCACAAAATTTGGCTTTCAAAATGCCGATAATTTCTATGTATCTTTAAGCCAGAACGATTTGCAAGATTTTCCAAAAGTCACCAAAATAGAAATTAAAAGTGCCAATAATCACTTAAGCTACCTAATCACTTGGTTTGCCCTCGCGGCAGGCCTGCTAATTTTATACATTTACCTGCATATATATGCAGGGCGATTATATTTAAACCATAAACCACCCGCAAAAACCGATTGAAATTTATGACCCTATTTATCTCAACCCGTGATGAAAATTCAAACCCGGAAAAACTAAATTTCGAAGACGTGATGCTGAAAGGCCTTGCCGCCGATGGTGGCCTTTATGTGCCCGATGTATGGCCGACATATAGCCAAGACCAATGGCGCAGCATGGTTGGTAAGCCCTATGCCGAAGTGGCTTTATTTGTCATCGCGCCATTTGTTGGCGACTGCATCCCCAAAGCTGAACTTAAAACCATGATAGATGAAGCTTATGCAAGCTTTTCGCATAAGGCTGTCACCCCGCTTACCCAATTAGACACCAATCAATGGCTGTTAGAGCTTTATCACGGCCCCACCATCGCGTTTAAAGATGTGGCGATGCAGCTGATCGCCAAATTAATGGACCGCGCCTTAACCAAGCGTAATTTACGCTCTACCATTGTATGTGCCACGTCAGGTGATACGGGCGGGGCGGCGGTCGAGGCGTTTTTATCGTGCACACGGATAGATTTATTTATCCTGCATCCGGACGAGAGGGTCAGCCCGGTGCAACGTCGGCAAATGACCACTTCGGGCAGTGCCAATATTTATAACATTGCGGTTAAAGGTAATTTTGATGATTGCCAAAACCAAGTGAAAGCCATGTTTAACAATCCAAGCTTTAGAGCAGAAGTGGCACTATCGGGGGTTAACAGCATCAACTGGGCGCGCATCGTGGCGCAAGTGGTATATTATGTCACCGCTAGCCTAGCGCTTGGTGGGCCAGATAAAAAATGCGATTTCACCGTGCCAACCGGCAATTTTGGCGATATATTTGCCGGTTTTGTCGCCAGCAAAATGGGCTTGCCGATGGGCAAATTAATAATCGCCACCAACGAGAATGACATTTTAAAACGTGCGTTAGACACCGGCCATTATGACATGCATAAAGTGGTCGCCACCACCAGCCCAAGTATGGACATTCAAATTTCATCTAATTTCGAACGATTATTGTTCGAAGCTTCAGGCCGCGATGCTGGCCAAGTGAATCAGATGATGAACAGCCTGAAACAATCGGATCAGTTTGAAATCCCCAGCGACACATTGAAGATTATCAATAAAGGTTTTGCCACCGATAAAGCCGATGAAAACCAAGTGAGCGCGGCGATGAAAAACGCGCTACAGCAAAACGCCAAATTAATCGACCCGCATACCGCCGTGGCTTTGCATGTGGCGCAGCAATATAGCGCCGCATATGATAGCCCCAATAATATGGTGGTTTTATCGACCGCCGACCCGGCTAAATTCCCCGATGCCGTCAAAGCCGCAACCAACATCCACCCAAAATTGCCAAATCATCTGTCAGACCTGTTTGAACGGACAGAAAAATATGATATCTTGCCTAATGATGGCAATCAGATCACCCAATATATCAAATCCAACAGCCGTGCCGTTAATTAACTTATGACCGAAATAATAACCACAAAAATAGAAGATGGTGTTTATTCCTCCCAATTGCCCAATGGCCTGACCGTGGTAACCCATGAAATGCCGTTGCAATCTGTGGCTGTCGGCGCGTGGATAAAGGCCGGCTCGCGCAATGAGACTTTGGACAATAATGGCATTGCACATTTTTTAGAGCATATGGCGTTTAAAGGCACAACCACCCGCAGTGCCAAACAAATTGTCGAAATTATAGAAAATGTCGGCGGCGATATGAACGCCTCCACCGGCATAGAAGTGACCAGTTATTATTTTAGATTGCTGAAAAATGACCTGCCACTAGGCATCGAAATATTGGCCGATATATTGCTCAACCCATTATTTTTGCCGGAAGAAATGGACAAAGAAAAGCAGGTTATTTTGCAAGAAATTGCCGCCACAGATGATGACCCAGACGACATTTTATATGATAGAATGATCGAGGATGCCTTTGCCAACCAAGCCATCGGGCGCTCTATATTGGGCACACCAAAATCGGTAAAATCATTAACAAAACAAAATCTTACAGATTTTCTGCACAATTTATATGTGCCCGAAAACATAACCATAGCCATGGCTGGCGGCGCAACTCACCAGCAAATGTTAGAGCTGGTGACGCAATATTTTGCCGCCATGCCCGCAAAATCTGCCCCGGCGCTGCAACCGGCCAAATTCACTGCTAATGAAGTTTCAATTGCCAAATCACTTGAACAAAATTATTTGGTCACCGGGTTTGAAGCCTATCATTTTAACCATGCCGATTATTTTGCCCAGCAAATCATGTCGCAAATTTTGGGTGGCGGTATGTCATCGCGTTTATTCCAAAATATCCGCGAAGATTCCGGCCTATGCTACAGCATATATTCGAGCAGTTGGGGCTTTGATGATACCGGCTTAATGTTCATCTATGCCGCCGCCAGCCAAGCCAATATAGACATTGTTAAAGACTTGATAAATAAAGAAATATTTGACATTATAGCCAATGTTAGCCAACCAGAATTAAACCGCGCCTGTGCGCAAATTAAAGCCGCGCAATTGATGAGTTTAGAAAGCCCGGTATCGCGCAGTGAACAAATTGCCCGCCAAAGTATTTTTTACAAACAGCTGATAAAAATAGATGACATTATCGAAAAATTAGAGGCCGTTACAGTGGCTGACATTAAGCGCGTCGCCAATGATATTTTCATAAAATCTGGCGCTCAACTGAATGCCGATGGAAAATTCCAATTATCAGATTTAACACCCAGCATCACCATTAATTTGGGCGAGGCAGTGGATGTTTAGTGACAATAAATTTCTCACTTTGGCCAAACAACCGATTATTGGCCAGCATATTTACATTCGCATGGCCGAAAAATCCGATTATCCGCAGTTTTTTGCCGTTCGCCGCGCCAATCAGCAATTTCTGCAACCGTTTGAGCCCATTTGGGCGGCTAATGCGCTGAGTAAGAAGGTATTTTACGCTCGGGTGCGAAATGACCAGCATGAAGCTGGCCAAGATAGAAAATACGGCTTCCTAATTTTTGAAAATACCAGCAAAACACTGGTTGGCGGCGTGAATATTAACAATGTCCAACGCGGCGTATTTCAAGCATGTTCATTAGGCTATTGGATGGCGGAAAGCCAAAATTCTAAAGGCTATATGACCGAAGCGGTTACATTGATCACCGATAAATGCTTCAAAATATGGGGTTTTAACCGCGTACAAGCAGCCACATTATTGGGTAATATTGCCTCGATTCGGGTGCTAGAAAAATGCGGGTTTGAGGCCGAAGGCGAAGCCAAACGGTATTTAAAAATCAATGGCCAATGGCAAGACCACAGGTTATTTGCAAAAATCGCCCAAAATTAACCAAATGGGTATTTTATCAACGCGAATCCATAAAAAATATTGCTTTGAATTGCACCTATTGTTAAAAGATTTATATACCTAAAACTTAATAATTGGGCCTTATTAAGTGGCGACGTGCGTTATGGGACTATGTGCGCAATAATCAACTCAATTTGGGCAGTGGGAAATTTAATGATTTTAGAATATGTGGCAAAATATTCAAATTGGTTGAAAACAGCGGCAAGTTGGTTTTTACCACTTATTTGCGGCCTTTTTATTGCCATCAATGCCCAAACGACCGCCAACGCGACCGAAAATATTCTGGTATATCCAGATGCACGGCATTTAAATATATCCGATTATACATCGGTCTATGAGCCAGCAACAAGCGTGGTGGTGCAAGTAATTCGCCCCGCCGATGACGAAAAAAAGACCATGAATATTTTGAGTGCAGATGGCAGCAGCCCGTTATGGTTTAGCTTTGCGCTCACCAACCCCAGCAAAGTGGATATAGAACGCTATTTAGTCGCGCCGCATTTTGGTGGTGGCAATGATGGCGTGTTTATGCCAAAGCTAAGTGGCAAGCGGATAGAGCAGCTGTATAGCAGCCAAGATAAAAAACCAGAATTGCAAAATATCGCCGGTAGTGACGTTTATTCCATCATTATACCAGCCGAAAAAACTGTGACATTTGTAGCGCGGGTGGCACAAAGCCTGCCCAACAAACTTAGTTTATGGGATATAGGCTCGTTTAACAAACACCAGATTTATTTGCCATTTTATCAAGGTCTAATGATTGGTGTCTTTGGCCTGTTGGCCATCTTTATTTCGGGTCTTTTGGTGGTAAAACGCGATATTTTGTTGGCCATTGTGGCGGCCATTTGTTGGTCTGCCCTGGCTTTTAGTTTGCAAGAATTTGGTTTCATCACCGTAATATTGCCAGAAAATGCCTATAGCCTGTCGTTTATCAGAGCGGTTTCAGAAGTGATTATGGCCAATTTGCCATTGCTAATGTTATATTTATTTTTCAACCGGCGCATTGATTTTGTGGCCAAAAATATAAAATCCATCAAGCTTGGCGGCAAGGTTTATAAATTCAACATCACCCGGTTGGCGATGTTATTCCCGTTGCTAATAGCCGCTGTGGCGTTGCTTATAGCGCCTGTATCGCCTGCCTTGGCGGCCACAATTGCCCGGCTCAACGCGCTGTTGGTGATTGTTATGGGCTTCGCGCTGATTGTAAAATATTGGCCGACAGCTAAATTTGCCATCGCCCAAACGGTGTTGCCCATTTGGGTCATATTTAGCCTATGGGCCGTGGCGCAAATCTACGTGGCTTTGGGTTCAGATCTATTATATATGAATTTGGTGGTCGGGGCGTTTTATGCGCTATTTTTACTGATGTCATTTGTGGCTTTGTTGCAATATTTCATCGCCCGCAATGCCGAGGAATATACCTTAAGTGGTGTCGATGTTACCGAACAATCTAGTTTTAATTCAGCTACGTTTGGGGCCAATAAGTCGGTTAACAGCCATCAAAATAACCTTTCCAACTTAGCCATTGCCGGTAGTGGCCAAGTGCTGTGGGAATGGGATTTAATCGAAGGTATGATTAAATGTGGCACAGATTTGGACGATTTGCTAAATTATGGCCAAGACACGATGACCCAATTGGTCAGCGAATGGATTGGCTATTTACATGCCCATGACATGCCAAAATTCGAAAACGCGCTTTCGGTCATATTAGAAGATGGCAATTCGCGCATCGACCAAGATTTCAGGTTACGTAACGCGCAAAACGAATATCTGTGGTTTGAATTGCGCGCGGTAGCGCTGACTGATGACGAAGGCTATTTAACCAGTTTTGTTGGCACGTTAAAAGAAGTGACCCACCAAAAAACCTCCGAAGATCGGTTATTTCAAGACGCTGTGCATGACAGTTTAACCGGCTTGCCGCGGCGTTCGTTATTTATGGATAGGTTAGAGCGCGCCATATTACGCGCCAAGTCTGACAAAAAAACCATGCCTGCATTGCTGATAATCGACATTGATAGATTTAAACAAGTTAACGACAGCGTCGGCATTGCCATGGGCGACAATTTACTGATGACCGTGGCACGAAGGTTGGAAAATTATGGCCATGGAATTGATACGGTGGCCAGACTTGGTGCCGACCAATTTGCCATCATTTTGATAGAATATGCCGACCAAAATGCCATCGCCACGTTGGCCGAAAATTTGCGCAGCCTTATTGCCGAGCCGATATTGCTTGGTCGGCGTGAAGTGGTGCTCAATACCAGCATCGGCATGGCATTGGCGGAAGATAATAATGATGCCCCAAGTGAGCTGCTGCACAATACTGAGCTTGCCCTAGACACCGCAAAACAAGTCGATCAACCATCGGTTATATTTTACTCCGTGGCTTTAAATGGCAAAGGCGGCGAAAAATTTAACCGCGAAAATGATTTGCGCCAAGCCATAGCGCGCAATGAGTTTGAAATGTTATTCCAACCGATAATTTCGCTTAAAACCATGCGTCCGGTGGGTTTTGAAGCGCTGATTCGCTGGCATCACCCGGTCGAGGGCGACATATTGCCCAGTGAATTCATTAAATTGGCCGAGGACACTGGCCACATCCACCAATTGGGTAAATTTGCCTTATTAGAATCAGTGAAACAGCTGAACATTTGGCAACGCACTTTCAGCCATAGCGACCCGTTATTTGTATCGGTCAATATGTCGAGTTTAGAATTGTTCCAGCCCAAATTGGTCGAGCAAGTGCAAGAAGTTCTAAGCCGGTTTAACGTCATCCATTCGACTTTAAAATTAGAAGTTACCGAGTCTTTGGTGATGAAGAACCCCGAGCTAGCTCGCCAAATACTAACCCGTTTAAAAGACGCTGGTGCCGGCTTATGTTGTGATGATTTTGGCACCGGCCATTCATCTTTGTCTTATTTGCATCAATTCCCATTTGATGTGATTAAAATAGACCGATCCTTTATCAATGGCGAAAATTTTGGCGACACCCGTCCCATCATCCTTAAAGCCATCATTCATTTGGCGCGAGATTTGGGCTTAAAAGTTGTGGCTGAAGGCATCGAAACCGACGACCAGGCGCTTGAATTGATAGATTTGGGTTGCGAATGGGGGCAGGGCTTTAGGTTTGGTGAACCGATGAATGCCAAAGATAGCCTTAACTTCTTATCGGCAAATTATGCCTAAGCGCGGCCACTGGCGCTAGAAATAGATGAAACCATTTCGGGCGGGATGCCGATTAATTGCATCGTCATTTCATATTTTTTGTCAAACTCATGGTTAAACACAATGTCGTCGTC
This sequence comes from Hyphomicrobiales bacterium, assembly GCA_013214705.1. Lineage (GTDB taxonomy): Bacteria > Pseudomonadota > Alphaproteobacteria > Rhizobiales > OSC116 > OCS116. The sequence continues at coordinate 790,265 of JABSRZ010000003.1, read as the reverse complement.
GGCATCTATCACCAACCATGCGTTTTCTGAAATTTCTTTTTCCAACTGGTCAGCCCGCCAGCCGACATAGCCAATGGCAAAACATATTTTCTTGGGCCCGCGCCCACGGGATATATCAGACAATATATCGGCCGTAGAGGTCATCGATATACTATTCGAAATTTTCAAAGTCTGGCCTGCTAACTCATAATCTTTAGAATGCAACACAAACCCACGGTTATGCTCTACCGGCCCGCCATTTAACACCGGTATCTGAAACAAATGCGGTGGCATTTCAATGGTAGAGTTTGCAAGTTTAGAATTGTTGCCATCACCATCGATAAGTGCGTCTATATCAAATTCTGGCAAATTTAATTGGCTTAGCGTATCGCCAACCGTTAAATTTTGCGACGGTGCGTTAATTGTCAGGCCTAAACAGCCATTTTCATTATGCGAGCAGATATAAATAACCGCTTTTGCAAATCTAGGGTCTAATATATTTGGCAGCGCAACCAATAATTTATTGGATAAATCCACTTTCGCCTCACGAAATTTTGATTATCATCTTCATGCAAAATATAATATTGCTAAACTAACTAATAAATCAACCACCATTATCGCCCTAGTTGAGGCAATAAATAGCCCTAGGATTTAACATGCTGCTGAAAATATCGAAACTTTGTGCTTCAATATCGGTATTTATCTGGCTATTGTCTAACGTTGTAATGGCACAAAATATTTTGGTCAGCGAATGGCAAAAAACCGAGTTTAGCGCCGCCCGCGCGCATATATTGTCGGCAACCAATCAAGACATTATACTGGGTGTCGAAATTAATATTGTTGAAAATTATAAAACTTATTGGCAATCGCCCGGCAGCACCGGCGTGCCAGCTATGGTCGAAATATCGGGCGCTAACATCATGCCCGATGGTCAGAAAATTTTATATCCCCACCCGCAAAAATTCATTAATAAGTATGGTGAAACATGGGGTTATAAAGATAAAATCGTGTTGTTTATAGAGTTGAAACGCCAGTATACTAACCTGAATAGCCCGATGAATGTAATTTTCGATTATGCGGTTTGTGATGTAATTTGCTTGCCGGAACGGGCGGTATTCAATCTAAAACTCGATGCTGGTGATTTGCAAAAAACCATGGCATTTTTAAAATTTGGTAAATATTTCGATCGCTTGCCAGAACCAATAGATTTTGCCGACAGTGCGTTGTCATCTATTCAATATGATGCCGCCAATAGGCTGAACATTAGCCTCAATTCGGCAGTGGTTGGAGATCTATTTATCACCGATAACCAGAATAGATTTTATCAACTGTTTTCAGCTTCTTCTAGTCATTTAGTCTATAATATTTTGGGCATGAAACTGGCTAAATCAACCGCGAATCATTCTCTAACCATTCACTATTTTAATGGCCAAGATTATTTGCAAACCCAAAAAACCCTAAACTAGATTGCTAGCAAATCTCTATCCTCCTCCACTATAAATGCGGTTTTTACAAATTATTTACATACCAATTTGAATTTATCCAACTTGTTGTTGAGTTTTAGATAGACAAATTTGGCAATTTCGCTATCTATGAGTCTAGAATTCTGCTGATTGAGAACGGGTTTATTATGTATGCAATTTTAGGTGATATAGGCGGTACAAACACCCGCCTCGCGTTGGCCCAAAGCCCCAACACCGAATTGTTGCATGTCGAATATTTCGAAAACAAAAATTTCCAACATCTAGACCAGATAATTGCCAAATATTTAAAATCGCATGGTTTAGAATCGCCAGGCAGTGTTCACCATGCAGCCATCGCGGTAGCCGGCCCCATAAAAGGCGACCGGATAGAGCTAACCAACGTTAATTTTGGTTTCTCACAACTCGAATATAAACAGAAATTTGGCTTCAAAACCCTCAAAATCATCAACGATTTTACCGCACTTGCCTATTGTTTACCGCATATGAAAGCCAGCGACCTGTTGCAAGTGGGCGGCGGCAAAGTCGAAGAAAATGCCAATAAACTGGTCATCGGGCCGGGCACAGGCATGGGCATGGCGGCATTAATACCCTGCGATATAGCTGGCGATAACCCTCATTGGCACGCCATACCCAGTGAGGCCGGTCATTCGACATTTAGCCCCAATACCGAGCGCGAATTTGCCTTGGTGCGCTCGTTGCGCAAACAATATTACCGAGTGTCGATAGAGCGGCTGATATCTGGCACTGGCATAAAAACCATCTATGATACATTGGCCGAGATTGACCATAAACAAATTGATGACCTTTCGCCGACCGAAATAACCAAACGCGCGCTAGATGATGCCGATGACTTGGCGGTCGAAAGCCTCAACCTATTTTGCAATATCTTAGGCCGCACCGCGGGCGATCATTGTTTGCATTTTTCGGCGTTTGGCGGGGTTTATATTGCTGGCGGGATTGTGCCAAAAATATTGCCGTTTTTTCTGAAAAGTGAATTTCGCAAAATATTCGAGAAAAAAGGCCGCATGGCAGACCTCACAAGCAATGTGGCAACCCACATCATAACCCACAAATACCCGGCTCTCATTGGCGCTTTGGCAAGTTTAGATTAGGCCGTCAGCGCGGGCTTTTTCAATAGCCCCAGTGGCCAATTGGTCTGCCCGTTCATTGCCTTCATTGCCAGCATGGCCTTTCACCCAGCGCCACTCTATTTTGTGCCGTTGCGTCGCCAAGTCGAGCGATTTCCAAAGTTCGACATTCTTAACTGGTTTTTTAGCCGCTGTGCGCCAATTTCGCGCTTTCCAGCCGTTCAGCCATTTGTTAATGCCATCTTTCACATATACGCTGTCAGTGTATAATATCACGTCACAAGCCCGTTTTAGCAAGTTTAGGGCTTCTATTGTGGCAGTCAATTCCATGCGGTTATTTGTGCTTTCGGTTACAAATCCGCTTAATTCTTTGGTCGCGCCATTAAACGACATCCACACCCCCCAACCACCTGGGCCGGGGTTGCCAGAGCAAGCGCCATCGGTGTAAATGACCACCTTGTTTGCCTCTTCTACCACCATCGCGTCATTCGATTCCATATTCACTAAAATTTTCTATTGTTTGGTGGAAGCTCAGATTTCGAATATATTCTGTCGGCTTTTTGGGGATAACCAAAGCGTCTTCTGGCACATTTATCCAGTCATAAAGCCGTGTCAGTAAAAACCGAATGGCCGCACCACGGCATAAAATTGGCATGGCTTCAAGTTCGACTTTCTCTAATGGCCGAATGGACTGATAGCCCCTAAAAAACGCTTTGACTTTGGTTATATTCAACTCGCCATTGGTTTCAAAACACCAAGCGTTGATGATGATGGCCAGCTCGTAGGCATATAACTCGTTACAAGCGAAATAAAAATCTATAATGCCTGATAATTCACCTTGCATAAAAAATACATTGTCGGGAAATAAATCGGCATGGATAATGCCTTGTGGCAGATTTTGCGGCCAGTTGGCCTCTAAATAATTTAATTCATCGGTTAAGAATGCTTGCAAGCCAATTTTTATATCTGGCGCAATATGGCTCAAATTATCGCCGCAACTGGCCAGCAAGGGGCGCCAAGCGGCCAAATTGAGAGCGTTTTTTCGGCTGAGTTTAAAATCGGCGGCAATGAGATGAAATTTTGCCGATTGAACCCCCAACTGAAACAGGCTTTGATTGTTTGGCGATTTAAGCGCCACCCCTTCCAAAAACTCGATAAGAGCCGCCGGTTTGCCGCATAATTGGCTATAAATAACACCATCATTTTGGCGGATAGGCCTTGCGGTTTCCAGGCCATTTTCGGCCAAATGGTTCATTAGGCCCAAATAAAATGGCAAGTCAGTTTCGCTCACCCGGGCTTCGTAAAGCGTTAATATAAACTGGCCTTTGTCAGTGGCCATAATATAATTTGTATTTTCAACCCCTTCGGCTATGCCTTTACACCACAACAATTGCCCCACATTATAGCGGGTTAAAAATTGTTCGAGCGCATCTTCGCTCACATCAGTATATACAGCCATATTACGCTCAAATCTTAGGAGGGGGGTATTTTATACGCTGGTTGTAGTTTTATTTTGCCTAGGTTCGCGCAATTCTTTGGGCAAGTTAAAGGTCACGGTTTCTTTGGCGGTAATCACCGTCTCCACTGTCACATCAAATCTGTCGCGCATAGCGTCGACAATTTCTTCAATCAACACATCTGGAGCGGATGCGCCAGCGGTAAGCCCCATAACATTCACGCCGTCAAACATGCCCCAATCTATCTGGCTGGCTCGCTCGACCAGTGCCGACACACCGCAACCTTCGCGTTCGGCAATTTCCACCAAACGGCGGGAATTGCTGCTATGCGGCGCGCCCACCACAATAAGCCCGTCTATGCGGCCAACAATGGCTTTTACCGCTTCTTGGCGGTTGGTGGTGGCGTAACATACATCATCTTTGCCCGGGCCAGTGATGCTAGGAAAACGTGCCTTTAACGCCTCAATCATGTCTTTGGTATCATCGACCGAAAGCGTGGTTTGCGACATATAGGCCAATCTAGTGGGGTCTTTAACCACCAACTTACCAACGTCTTCTAAGGTTTCGACCAGCAATACAGCGCCAGCTGGCAATTGCCCCATTGTGCCCAAAACTTCGGGGTGGCCAGCATGGCCTATTAAAATGGTTTCAAGGCGCTTTTTATAATGTCGCTTGGCTTCAAAATGCACTTTGGTAACCAAGGGGCAAGTGGCATCTAGCTGGAACATATTGCGCCGTTTGGCCTCTGCGGGCACAGAAATAGGCACACCATGCGCCGAAAATATAACCGGTGCATCGGTATCTGGTATTTCATCTAACTCTTTTACAAATATTGCGCCTTTGTTTTTAAGGCTTTCCACCACAAATTTATTGTGCACAATTTCATGCCGCACATAAACCGGTGCGCCAAATTTTTCGAGTGATTTTTCGACAATCTGTATGGCGCGGTCAACCCCGGCACAAAAACCCAAAGGTTCACACATGATAACTTTTAATGGTCGTTTTTGCATTGATAATTCCAGTAACTAATATACGTTTGATAACAGCAATGGTTATAAGTTTCAATATTTATTCGGCCATAGCGGTACAATTTGCCGCAACAAAATCTAGCTAAATGTTGAGCTAGTTCAAAAATACAAAGCCACTTGAGCGTAATTTCATGCCGCCACAAGCCGTTTATTAAGCACATTGAAAAGGAATAAGTTATGTCTGTTAAAAACATTTTAATAAACCTTAATGATGTCGATAATGTTGATGCCACAATAAAAACCAGTTGCGCACTTGCCCGCAGGCATGATGCTCATCTCATTGGTATTTTTATAGTGCCTTTATTTTCGTTTAAAATGGGTGTATTTGGCTCAGATAGCATCATGTTAGATTTGCAAAACTCAGAGCTAACAAAGTATAAGCAACAAGCCAAAGAAACGGTCGAGATTTTTGAAAAAGCCTTAAGAGCCAATGATGTATTGGGCAAATCTCTAGTTTTAAACTCCACCGATTCAGACATAGCAGATGAATTTATACGCCATGCCCGTACCACCGATTTGATATTAGTGCCCAATATAGACGCCGAGAATTTCTATGGAGTGGAAGTTGATTTTGTCGAAAAAATCATTTTAGAATCGGGTCGTCCAGTCATCATCATTCCACGTGGGCAAGTGTTCGAAACCATCGGTGACCGGGTTAACATAGCGTGGAATATGAGTGCCGAAGCGGCGCGAGCAAGTTTTGATACATTGCCTTTACTGACCTCACAGTCTGAAATTCGTTTTGTTTGGGTTGACCCGCATTTAAACCCAAAATTGGCAGGCAATTTACCCGGTTCTGAAATTGCCGAAGTGTTTTCGCATCATGGGTTAAGCGTCATTGCCGATACAGTTGCCAGTGATGGTAGAAATATCGGCGAGACTTTGTTGCATGAGGCGGCAATTAACGCTGCAGACTTACTGGTGATGGGCGCTTATGGCCATTCGAGGTTACGTGAGTTTATATTTGGCGGTGCCACCCGCCATATACTGGCAAATTTAAATTTACCGATATTAATGTCGCGCTGACATAAGTCTTGTTGACATCTAATCACCGGGCTTTATATTATGCCTACATACAAGTGAAAGCTGCGGGAGAGTTTCGATTCTTCTTATTCACTAGCTAGAAAGCGAACGCCGAAGGAGCAACCACCCCGGAAACTCTCAGGCAAACGGACCGCAGTTTGATGACACTCTGGAGAGTGATATTTATTCTTACGAATAAGATATCCACCGAAGGGCGCAAACTCATATTTTCCATTGGTTAATTTCCATCGGTAATATGGGCAAATCTCTCAGGTTATGGACAGAAGGGGCAGGCCTCATTTTATGGGGTTGGCTGGATTCTGTATATTTTAGGTAATATTTATTTAAAATATTTTACACACTTGAGGGGTGATTATGAGCGATAATTTAAAAACTGCGTTATTTGATTTACATGTCAAATTGGGGGCAAAAATTGTGCCTTTTGCCGGTTATGACATGCCTGTACAATATCCATTAGGCGTGTTGGCCGAGCATAACCACACCCGCCAAAATGCGGGCTTGTTTGATGTATCACATATGGGCCAAGCGGTGTTAACCGCCGCCAATGCCGATGTGAATATAGCCGAAGCGTTTGAAAAACTTGTGCCAGCATCGTTAATAAACCTAGCCGAAAACCGCACCCGTTACAGCCTGTTAATGGCAGATAATGGCTGCATATTAGATGATTTAATGATAACCCGTTTGGGTGAAGATGAAAATGGCTGCCAACGTTTATATTTGGTGGTCAATGCCGGCTGTAAACATGTCGATTTCGAACATATAGGCCAGCAATTATCCGGCATAGCCACATTAGAAATTCTCGACCGGGCGTTAATCGCATTGCAAGGGCCAAAGGCGGCGCAAATATTAGCCCTACATGTTCCGCAAGTGGCAACACAGCCGTTTATGAGCATAAGCCATGTCGATTTTGACGGCACAGATCTGGTCATCGCTCGCTGTGGCTACACCGGCGAAGATGGTTTTGAAATTTCAATCGCCAACGATCAAGCTATTGAATTTGCAAATCTTTTACTTGAACATGATGAGGTTGAGGCCATCGGCCTTGGCGCGCGTGATAGCCTTCGCCTCGAAGTTGGCCTTTGCCTTTATGGGCATGACATCGACACCACAACCAACCCAGTTGAAGCCGATTTATTATGGGCGATAAACAAGCGCCGCCGCCAAGAGGGTGGGTTTATTGGGGCAGACATTGTGTTGCAACAAATAGAGCAAGGCGCAAACCGCAAACGGGTAGGCATATTGCCCGAAGGCCGCGCACCAGCACGCGAACATACAGAAATTTATAGCAAATCAGGCCAAAAAATTGGTGAAATAACCTCTGGCGGGTTTGGCCCAACTTTTGGCGGGCCAATTGCCATGGGCTATGTCGATATCGAATTTACCAGCATTGGCACTGAAGTGGATTTAATGGTGCGTGGCAAAGCCCGCCCGGCCAAAATTGCCGCCATGCCATTTGTGCCGCAAAATTATTACAAACCCTAGCAGCCCCCGCCATTATTGAAGGAAATTACGATGAGTAAATTTTATACAGAAGACCATGAATATGCATTTATAGATGGTGACATTGCCACCATTGGCGTATCACACCATGCACAAGATCAATTGGGCGATGTTGTCTTTGTTGAACTGCCCGAAAAAGGCACAACTTTCGAAAAAGGCGATGAAATTGCCGTTGTCGAATCGGTCAAAGCCGCGTCAGAAGTTTATACCGCCGTCGCTGGAGAAGTTATCGAAGTTAACAGCCTGCTCGAAGACGCACCAGAAACCGTAAATGCCGGTGCAGAAACTGTCGGCTGGTTTATTAAAATCAAAATGTCCAACACGGCTGACACCGAAGGCTTGCTGGACGAAACGGCTTACCAAACTCACATTGCCGACTAATTATTAGACCCAGAAAAGAATAGCTATGCGATATTTGCCACATTCCCCCACCGACCGCAAAGAAATGTTAGACGCCATTGGCGTCAGCTCTATTGATGATTTATTTGCCGAAATTCCCGCCGCTGTGCGGGTGGAAAATGGCTTTGGCCTGCCAAACCATGCCACCGAGTTAGAAGTTGATAGGTTTTTTCGGAAACAATCTGACAAAAACTTGGCGGCATCTGCGGCTGCATTTTTTGTCGGAGGCGGTGCTTATCGCCATCATGTCCCCGCCACGGTCGATCATTTAATTCAACGTAGTGAATTTCTAACCGCTTACACGCCGTATCAGCCCGAAATTTCACAAGGCACATTGCAAACTTTGTTCGAATTCCAAACCCAAGTCGCGCAATTATATGACATGGAAGTGGCAAATGCCTCCATGTATGATGGTTCTACCGGCACTGGCGAAGCTGTATTGATGGCTCATCGTGCCACCAAACGCAAAAAAGCCATCATTTCTGGCGGCGTGCACCCACAATATATCGAGGTGATCGAAAACCTGTCTGATTTTGGCGAAAAGTCGGTGCTAAAAATGCCAGCAAATGTCGAGGTCTTAGGCCATGCCGAAATTGCTCAAATTATCGAATTGTTAGACAATGAAACCTCCTGTGTGGTTGTGCAAACGCCAAACTTTTTTGGTGAATTGGCCGATTTTACCGCACTAGCTGATGCCGTGCATGCAGTCAAAGCCTTGCTCATTGTAGTGGTTACAGAAGTTGTATCGCTAGGCGCAGTAAAAGCGCCCGGCACTATGGGGGCAGATATTGTGGTTGGCGAAGGCCAATCTATTGGTGTGGGGCTTAACTTTGGCGGGCCATATGTTGGCCTGTTTGCCACCACCAAAAAACTATTGCGCCAAATGCCGGGCAGGGTGTGCGGCGAAACCGTCGATGCCGATGGCAAACGCGGTTTTGTGCTGACCATGTCTACCCGCGAACAACATATACGGCGCGAAAAAGCCACCTCCAACATATGTACAAATGCCGGGCTGTGCACCTTGGCATTTACCATTCATATGACTTTATTGGGCGAAAAAGGCCTGCGCAAAATGGCCATGGCATCACATAATGGCGCAGTGATTTTGGCCGAGCGGTTAAGCAAAATAACAGATGTAGATTTGCTAACAACGAGCTTTTTTAACGAGTTTACCATTAGGCTGAACGGCCATAATGCCAATGACATTGTCAACGCTTTGGCGGCGCAGAATATTTTGGCAGGGTTGCCGGTTTCGCGTCTGTTGCCACATAATCAAAGCGATGACCTCCTGGTCATTGCGGTCACTGAAACCAATAGTGATGAAGATTTTGATTTATTAGAAACCGCATTACGCGAGGCATTGTCATGAATAAACCAACCAATAAAATGAACAATGTTGGCCGCCCTTCAGCTCCCAATATTACCGAAACCCATACCGATCACCCGACATTTACCGGCAATAAAGCGCTGCAAATTAACGAGCCATTGCTGTTTGAAGTTGGCAGTGTCGAACAAACCGGTGTCGACATTGCTGCGCCACGTGACGTGTCAGCCAACCGTTTGGGTGGCTTAGATAGAGATGAAGAAATTGGGCTTTATGGCTTATCTGAACCGCAAACCATGCGCCATTATGTGCGTTTAAGCCAAAAAAACTTCGCCATCGATTCGGGCATGTACCCGCTGGGCTCTTGCACCATGAAGCATAACCCGCGCATTAACGAAAAAATCGCCCGCTTGCCCGGCTTGGCCGACATTCACCCACTCCAACCGCAACAAACTGTGCGCGGCGCGATAGAGGTGATAGAAAACTTGGCCGATTGGTTGATGAAATTAACCGGCATGGCGGCTGTGGCGATGAGCCCCAAAGCCGGCGCCCATGGTGAGCTTTGCGGCATGATGGCCATCGAAGCGGCTCTGCGCGCCAGAGGCGAGGCCACCAAACGCACCAAAGTGCTGATACCCGAATCTGCTCATGGCACCAACCCTGCAACCGCAGTGTTTGTTGGTTATCAAGTGCAAACCATTAAAACCCGTGATGATGGCACGGTTGACCCCGCAACCATTAGAGAAGCCTTAAGTGATGAAGTGGCAGCCATCATGCTCACCAACCCCAATACTTGTGGTTTGTTTGAACGTGATATTATGGAAATAGCCGATGCGGTGCACGAAGCTGGCGCTTATTTTTATTGCGATGGGGCAAATTTCAACGCCATTATGGGCCGCGCCCGACCCGGCGATTTGGGCGTAGATGCTATGCATATCAACCTGCACAAAACATTCTCGACCCCGCATGGCGGCGGTGGTCCGGGTGCTGGCCCGGTAGTATTGTCTGAAGCTTTGGCCAAATTTGCGCCGGTGCCATTTGTGCATCGCAATGCCGATGATAACATCGTATCCTTGGTGGAACATAAACAAGGCACGCAAGCCTTTGGCCGGATGACGGCTTTTCATGGCCAAATGGGCATGAATACCCGTGCATTAGCTTACATATTAAGCCATGGGCAAGATGGCATAAAACAGGCGGCAGAGGACGCGGTGCTAAACGCAAATTATGTGAAAGCCAAGTTAAAAGATGTGTTGACCCCATCATTTGAGGAGCAATCGCCAGGGTTTAAACGCCCGGCTATGCATGAAGCGCTGTTTCAAGACGATTTTTTGAAAGACACTGGCATCACCACGCTAGATTTTGCCAAGGCGATGATTGACGAAGGCTTCCACCCGATGACCATGTATTTCCCATTGGTTGTGCATGGCGCTATGTTGATAGAACCGACCGAGTCCGAAAGCAAAGACACGCTCGACCAATTCATCGCCACTATGCGAGATTTGGCCAAAAGCGCCCAAAATGGTGAAACCGAGAGATTCCTCAACGCGCCATTTCATGCGCCGATGCGCCGTTTAGACGAAACTTTAGCCGCCCGTAAACCAATATTGAAATGGACACCAAACGCCGATTGATATGAATAACGGTAAGACATATGTTACAAACCTATTTGGCCGTAATATGAGATAAGTTTGTAATCAAATGCAAAGTGGGACTGCCCACGGCGCAAGAAACCAACTTTACTTCTTGGGGGAGATGTGAAGTTGGTTTTTAACTTTCAGCACAAATCAATTGTTTTTAAGGCTGCTTAAAGTAAACCAGCTGACCAAAATTAACGGCAATGATACGCCGAACGACACCCGAATGCCCCAATGTTCGGCAATATAACCCAAAATTGGCGGTGCCAACAAGAATATGAAAAACGACAATTGTGCCAATGACGCCACATTGGTGGCTGCATCGCGGTCTGGCCGTTGAGCAGCGGCAGACATCGCCAACGGGAATATGCTACTCGTGCCCACGCCAATGAGCGCAAAGCCAGCCAAAGCTAGGTAAGCGTTGGGCGCAAAAGTCACGATAATTGCGCCAATACCAAGCAAGCTAATTAAAATGCGGGCAATTTTAACCGGGCCATATTTTTCTATATAGGGGTCGGCAAAATAACGCGTAACCGCTTGTGTTAGCGCGCCTAAAGTGAGTGCCATGCCATTTATAAACGCTGGCATATCAAATATATCGCGCATATAAATGACCGACCAGTCAGCGCCAGCGCCCTCTAACAACATCGCACTCAGTGTAAATGCCACCAAAGTTAAAATACCTATTGATGGCCGCACAAATTTAGGCGGCGGAGTTTTATTTTCATTGCGGGCAGGCGCGGGTTTAAAATTACTAAATACCAAGGCCATCAAAATAAAACAAATAATATTTAAAATAATAAGATGCTGGCTAGGCGATACATCAAATTGCGCGGCGGTTGCGCCTATCAGCCCGGCGGCAAACATGCCAAAGCTCCAAAAGGCATGGGCGCGGTTCATCACTAGCCTGCCCAGCCTAAATTCTGTGCGGTCGGCTTCTAAATTAAACACCACTTCCAACATGCCGATGGCCAAACCGGCGATGACCAAACAGATGAAAAACCCAGCTAAAGATGGCATAAAACTAGCGGCAATTTCGGCCGCGCCCAATAGCGGAATGCCCAATAAGATAACCAATTTAAAGCCGATTTTTTTAATCAACCCACCGGCCAACATAAGTGAGACTTGCGTGCCAAGGGCAAAGCCTAACAGGCCTAAGCCTAAATCAGATTCGCCAATTTGCATGGCGCGCTGCAGCTCGCCTAGCCGCGGAAATATAGCGCCTAAAACCAAAGCGTATAAAAAGAACCCAATATACAATTGGAACTGATGGGGTAAATTTCGAATTTTCATAGATTTTTATCTTCTTCAAACCGAGCTAAATAATCGCTATAGTCGTTATCTTGTTGTTGGTAATCATCGTTAAAATGCGGGCTGGTGACCAGATAATCGGCAGTGGCGCGGTTAGATGCGGTGGGCACATTATAAACCACGGCCAACCGGGTCAGGGCTTTCACATCTACATCATGCGGCATGGCCGTCATTGGGTCGGTAAAGAAAATCAGCATATCTATTTCGCCAGTGGCTATCAGCGAACCAATTTGTTGGTCGCCGCCTAACGGGCCGGATAATTTAATCTCGATCTCAATATCGGCAAACCGTTCTTTAATAAGTGTGCCAGTGGTGCCGGTGGCAATAAATGTATGATTTTTCAGCGCATCGAAATGTTCTTCAATCCAATTTAACAACACTTGCTTTTTTGAATCATGCGCCACAACAGCTATTTTTTTCAAAGTCTTATGCCTCTATCAATGTCTTTTTCAATTTTACTTTAACCTAGATATTGTTAGACTGGTATGGAAATAAACAGCCATTGGAAAAATAATGCTCCACCGCAAAACCGCCTTAATCACCGGCTCGACATCTGGCATTGGTCTGGGCATTGCGCGCCAGCTTGCCAAACAAAATGCCAACATAATTTTAAGCGGGTTTGGCAGCAAAGCCGACATCGCCAAAGCCATAGAACAGGTTAATGGCCAAGGCAGTGGCAAAGTTATTTATAGCGATGCAAATATGTTGTCGCCGGCTGAGATTGCGCAAATGATCAATTTGGCGGAAGCCGAATTTGGCATGGTGGATATATTGGTCAACAATGCCGGCATTCAACATGTGGTGCCGATAGAGCAATTTGAGCCGCAAAAATGGGATGACATCATCGCCATAAACCTATCCAGTGCTTTTCACACCATCAGACTGTGCCTGCCCAAAATGCGCCAAAATGGTTGGGGGCGCATTATCAATGTGGCTTCGGTGCATGGCTTGGTGGCATCGGTCAATAAATCAGCTTATGTGGCGGCAAAACATGGGCTGGTGGGGTTAACCAAAACCGTGGCACTAGAAACCGCCGAGGCCAACATTACCGCCAATGCCATTTGCCCGGGCTTTACCTTAACCCCATTAATTCAACAACAAATAGATGACAAAGCCAAAATATTAGGTAGCCAAGAAGCGGCGATTGAACAATTATTGGGCGAGAAACAACCCAGCAAAAGCTTTGTACAGGTTGAACAATTGGGCGATTTGGCGGTGTTTTTATGCTCTGTTGCTGCCAGCCAGATGACCGGCGTTAGCTTGCCTCTAGATGGCGGCTGGACTGCGCAGTAGCCCAGCTCTTCACGCCATCGGCAACATCAAGTTGGCGGCTGGACTGCGCAGTAGCCCAGCTCTTCACGCCATCGGCAACATTAAGTTGGCGGCTGGACTGCGCAGTAGCCCAGCGCAACAGTTCAGCGTTTCGCGCGTTTGCAATAAATAATATATAAAGACGCAGCACATATAATGCTGCCAAATAATATTTGATAAAACTCTAATTTCACAGTGGGCAAAAAACCAAACCGCATGGCAATATCTTCTAACGCCATATTGGTGAACGGCATAAATGCCATACTGCCCAAATAAAATTCGCTACTGGTTAGTTTCACCGCCCGCAGTGAATAATAGATAGCCGCCGCCCGAAAACTAACCCCAGTTATAATGCCCAATAGCCATGCCGCCGGGTTTAATAAATCTTCCAATATAAAACCCGCCACATGGGCGCGAATAGTGGGGTAAAAATCACTTGGCAATTGGCTCTCGAACCGCGATGCGATGTAAGACAAACTCAATAATATGGCCGCGCTGGCCACCAAAACCATGCCGGTTAAATAAAATGTATCGCCGCTATTATTGCTCTGGTTTAGCGGGTGGGTTTCGCCCAAAGTTATGGCAATGGTGATGATGAATTGCGACACCAATAACAGCCAAATGCCGGGGTTGTTAAACTGGCCATCAAATTGCAGAGCCAATAATACCCACATGATGACGATGATGATATGGCCGGGCAGCTCGCGTAATGTCGGTTTTCGGTTGAGCACAAACCACACATATAATACGCTCATCGTCACGTTAGATGCGCCCATAAATGATAGGTTTGCGGCACTCAAATATATCAAAGCGCCGGCATAAAAACTGGCTGCCACCACCCTAAACCCGCCAAACGCCCAGGTGTGATATTGGGTTAATGGCATCAAGCCAATGGTTTTTATGCGTTTGGGGCTTAACAATACCAATGCCATCCCGCCAGATAACATTTGAATGAATACAAAGGTCGCAGGGGCCAAACTATATTTTAGCAATATCACCCGCCCGCTGACGCTCAATAGACTCCAAGTTAATATGGCCGCAAAAGTTACAAATATCGGGGTTTCTAGTTTCACAATGTCTCCTAAATACACAACGTCTCCTAAATAAGTGGCTTTATGAATATCATCATGTTATTGAAAAAACCAATTCAAATAAATGATAATTGGACTGGCTGTGTTGGCAGGTAAATTTAGCAATTTAGAAATTAATCACATAGCTTTTAATGCCAAACGGACGTTAAGAACCGCAAATTCTAGCCAATTTGAATTGGTCCATATGCACGGCCTAAGCTTGCTAAAAGATGCGGCCATAGGCTTTGCCAACCAAATTTGGGGCATTAACCAGCAAACCATTGCGCATCTGCCAGCCGCACTAGCGGTTTATGCCAACATTAACCAATCGCCCGAACTTGATATAAACCAAACAGATTTAACCGCCAAAATTGGCGCCCAATTAGCCAGTTTGAATTTTGAAATGGTAGAATTGCTAAATTTTTTATCGCTCGAATGCCAAGCCATTCCAGCCCCCGCTGTTAATTCTGATATACATGTTACGCGGCTAATGCCATCAGATGCAGACCTGTTTTTGGCTTTGCTCGAAACCTCGGGCATGCAAACCAATGCCGAGATTTGGAACTTAAAAAAACATCTATATTGCACTGATGTTTTCAGATGTTTTGTCGCCAAAGTGGATGGCGTGGCCTGCGGCTTGGCCACCTTATATATAGACAATCAATTTGGCTTATTGGCCAATGCATTTGTTCAGCCCAAATTTCGCAACCTTGGCTGCCAATCGGTTTTGTTAAATGCCCGCTTGCAAGATGCCAAAAAATCAGGCCTTAAACAGCTTATTGTGGACGTTGTGCCCAATAGCAGCAGTGAGAGAAATTGTGTTAAATTTGGTTTCAAAGCTTATGAGACCAGATTTATCTGGCGCAAAGTTAATGGCCAAACCAAACCCAGCACCTAAGCCAAACACAAAAAAAGCCCGACAAAATCAATTGTCGAGCCCGGTCAATTTGGTCAATCAGTTCAATCTGGTCGATATCGCTTAGTTTAAGCGTTCTTTCAAAGAAGCTATACTGTCGTCAATCAATTGGTTAGATTTGGCTTTGCTCAAATCGTTAGATAGGATTTCTTCGGTGGCCGCAACAGCAATGTCAGCCGCATAAGCTTGCACATTTTTACGCGCTTGTAATTGCGCCTGCAAAATTTTATTTTCGGCCATTTTTGTACGCCGATCAATGGTTTCGTTCAGCTTTTTCTCGGTTTCAGCGGCTAAAGATTCGGCTTCGGCTTTGGCTTGGTCGATGATGCTTTGAGCTTCTTCAACTGCAGCTTTTTGCTTGCGCTCATATTCGGCCAACATATGTTGGGCTTCTTCTTTTAGTTTGCGGGCTGTGTCGAGCTCATTTTTAATGGCATCAGCGCGGTCATCCAAAGATTTGGTTATTAATTTAGGCACGCCCAAATAAACCAACAGGGCTATAAAGCCAACCATACCAACGGCAACCCAAAATGTAGGATCTTGTAACATATTTATTGTCCTTAATGACTAAGTTGAGCTTTAACAGCTTGGCTTACATGTTTGCTATCTGCATCTTCACCGAGCAACAAATTAACCAAACTAGCGGTTGTTGTTGTGGCTATGTCACCAACTTCGGCCATCGCATTGTCAGTCATTTTTGCAATTTTTGCTTCAGACTTTTCAAGCTTAGTGGCTAACCTAGCTTCTACTTCTTTACGTTTCTTATCAGCTTTGGTGGCCAATTTGTCGCGCGTGCTTTGCGCAATGTTATGCGCTTCACCGCGGGCATCACCCAGAGCTTTTTCGTAAGAGGCAATCGCTTCGTCAGTTTCGGCACGTAAGCGTTCGGCTTGGTCTAAATCAGCAGCAATGCGGTCGCGTCTTTCTTCGATAATTTCGCCAATGCGCGGCAGAGCCACTTTAGCCATGGTGATATACAACACACCAAAGGTTACAAATAACCAAAATATTTGCGGCAAATAAGTCGAAAAATCTAATTGAGGCATATTTCTGCTCCATAAAATTCTTTTTGTGAAATATTTTTTGACCATCACAAAATATAGTCAATCACTAACTTGGTTTAACGCAGGGATAACCCACTATTGCCAAACCAAGCTAGTTAATTCGTTCAAACTAATCTAAAGACCAAGTCTTATGAGAAAAGAATGATAAACGCGATAACCAAGCCAAATAGGCCAGTGGCTTCTGTCAACGCAAAACCTAGCAATAGGTTAGTTTGTTGGCCAGCAGCTGCTGATGGGTTGCGTAGAGCGCCTTGTAGGTAGCTACCGAAAATGTTACCGATACCAATACCAGCACCTAATAGTGCCAAACATGCGATGCCAGCACCGATATATTTTGCTGCGTCTGCTTCCATGATTATCTCCTTAAGATAATTTATATTGAGGTTTATCCTCAATGGATTATGAGGATAAACCTCAAGAGTTTAGGGAGTAGGCCCCCTAATGTTTTAGGGCATAGGCCCCCTAATGTTTTAGGGCATAGGCCCCCTAATGTTTCAGGGCATAGGCCCATGTCTAAAACGAGTTAGTGAAGGTTCACCGCATCGTTCAAATAAATACAGGTCAAAATTGCAAACACATAGGCTTGCAACACCGCCACTAGCAATTCTAGGCCGGTAAACATAACAATCACCACCAACGGCACAACGCCAAAGAAACCCAGTGCAATCACAAAGCCAGCAAACACTTTAAGCATGGTATGGCCAGCCAACATATTGGCAAACAACCGTACAGACAAGCTAAGTGGGCGGCTTAGATATGATACAATCTCAATAGGCGTGATGATGGGATACATGTAGATAGGCAGGCCAGCCGGAGCAAATAATTTTAAGAAGCCAAAACCATGTTTCATAAAGCCGTATATAGTCACCAGCAAAAATACCGCCATTGCCATGATAAAGGTAACCGCAATGTGGCTGGTCACGGTAAATGAGTAGGGCACCAAACCAATGAGGTTTAAAACCAACACAAACATAAATAGGCTAAATACAAAGGGGAAGAATTTCAATCCGCCAGAGCCGATATTTTCGCGAATCATGCCGGCAATAAATTCGTAGGATAATTCGGCCAATGATTGCATCCGGGTGGGGACAATAGAGCGGCCACGCATGCTTAAAATGGTAAACAACACAATCGCCACAACCGCTATTACCATCATCAACGCGCTATTGG
Source organism: Hyphomicrobiales bacterium (assembly GCA_013214705.1). Taxonomy (GTDB): domain Bacteria; phylum Pseudomonadota; class Alphaproteobacteria; order Rhizobiales; family OSC116; genus OCS116. Next base: position 772,483 of record JABSRZ010000003.1, on the reverse strand, counting down.
TAAATGAAATGTCATACCCACCGACGTTAATTTCTTTATAGGTGGTAATTTTAAACTGCGCCATAGGGCCATGATCTTCAGTTACTGCCATTTCTATATCCTTTGTTCAATAAAGCCAATGTCTATTCAGCTTGATCATTTTTTGCGTCTTGTTCAGCCTTTAGCTGCGCTTCATAATCTCGTTTGGATGATTTGACGACATTAAATATGCCTGCCGCTGCACCCAAAAATATAAACATAATCATAAACAATGGTTTTGTTTCCAACCATTTATCTAAAGACCAGCCCATAACTGCACCAATAGCAAACCCAGCTAACAATTCTGTTGCATATTTATATGCATTGCTCATCGCTTGGTTGTGTTCGCTCTTCTCTTTAACTTGTTTTGGTTTTTTAGCTCGTTTAAGCTTTTCATCAAAATCTTTTAATTTGTTTGGCATAGGGTCGGTCACTTTAGCCTCATAAGTTCAAAACAACTTTAAACCATCTAAAAAATCACAACAAGTTGGCCGAAATATATAAGTGACGTAAAACCCTGTCAAGACTTACAGCCCTAATTTAGCCATGATTCTGCTAGTTGTTAAATGGTTTATCACGCTTGCGGCCTGAATTTGGCACAAAGGTGCTAATTTGTCGCCGCAACTTCTAATTCTTGCAAAGCTTTAGCCGAAAAATGACTTAAGCTAAACCAATCGCTAAATGCCAATATTTCTTGCGGCGAGCCATCCAATTGCATATCGCCATTTTCAAGTGCGGTGCTAAGTTTAATGTGGCCAAGCCAAATTTTTACCAAGGTTGTGATGTGGGCGGTTATCCAAATATCCACATCATGGCCGGGGTCACTAACACAAATTTCTGTGTTATCAGGCTCAAACATCAACCAATAACATTGCCGCGCAGATGGCACTCCATTGACCAAAAATTTAGCCACTCGACGTTTTTTAATGCTATCTTGCTTGGCTACATTTAACTGCCTAATTTCCCAAAATAATATATCTGGGTCTAAATTCTTGTGCTGCACAATATCGCGCCGCAGCCAAGTTTGCGCCCAATCGCCCATATTTTCCAGTATCGGAAACAACGCTTCACCCGCCAGTGTCAGTCTATATTGTTTATTCTTGCCTTGACTGGCCACTTCGGCGATAATATTGGCGGCTATTAACTCTCTTAGCCGATGCGCCAATATGGCCGATGACATGGCCGGTGCTCTTTTCTGAATTTCACTAAATTTTGTCGCACCACAGAAAAATGCGCTCAATATAAGTGGTGTCCAGCGGGTGCAAATAACTTCAGCAGTTACGGCAACGGGGCAAAATTGGGCATAGCCTTGGTTTTTTTGGGTCATGCAAATATTATGCAACCTAATGAATTTATATGCAACTTCAGTTATTGAAGTATCTTAGGGACTGTAGCTACGCTAACCTTTTGGCATAACTATTGAGAGGAACTTAAAATGGATAAAATCGACCTGAATAAACTTGCACTATCGTTAAAAGATCAGTTAAAACAAGGCGCAGATCAGCGCGAACTAGACGGCAGCTTCGCGGCCCAAAATCATGAGCTGCTAAAATCTAATTCAATTTTTTCTGCTATTGTGCCGTTAGAAATGGGCGGCGGCGGCGCAACTTATGCAGAATTAGCCAGTTTTTTAAAGCAAATCGCCGCATATAATTCATCAACAGCTTTGTCTTTAGCCATGCACCAACATGTGGTCTGCACTGCGGTTTATAATGACAAAAATGGCCGGCCAGGCCGCGCATTGCTCGAAAAAGTTGCCGCCAACCAGCCTGTTTTGGTCAGCACCGGCGCAAATGATTGGATGGAGTCTAACGGCAAAGCCCTAAAAGTCGAGGGCGGTTATAGCGTCACCGCGTTCAAACCATTTGCCAGTGGCTCACCAAGTGGCCAAATGCTGGTATCATCTTGCCGTTATCAAGACCCCGAAAAAGGCGCACAAGTCATTCACTTTGCCTTACCTTTAAATAGTGATGGCGTAAAATTTGCCGACGATTGGGACGCCATGGGCATGCGCGAAACTGGTTCACAAACCGTTATTTTAGAGAACGCCTTTGTGCCCGATGCCGCAGTTTCGGTTATGCGCCCGCAAGCTGGTTATTGCAAATTATTTGACTTTGTGGTGCCCAACGCATTGCCATTAGTTATGTCTGTATATCTTGGCATTGCCGAGGCTGCAGCTGACATTGCGCTCGCCCGAGCCAGCGCCAAACAGGAAGATGAAGTACAGGCTTATTTGGTGGGTGAGATGTTGAACGCCCTCACCATGGCGCAAATAACTGTACAAAATATGCTATCAATACATAATGAATGGGGCTATGAGGCGAGCATAGAAACCACCAACTTAATACTGATTCGCAAAACAATTGCCGCCAATGCCGTAACTACTGTTGCCAAAAAAGCTATGGAAATAGCCGGTGGAGCAGGTTATTTTAGAAAACTAGGGTTGGAAAAGATGCTAAGAGACATATTGGCCGCTCAATATCACCCAATGCAGGAAAAAAGACAACATCGCTTTACCGGGTTGTTGGCCATGGGGCAGGAGCCGGTCACTTAAATATGACAATTGGTAAATATATCAACTGGTATTTGGTTTCATTTTTTGGCTTAGGCCGCATGCACCTTATGGAATCTGCTTCTTAATGGATATCGAACTAATGTCAGCTAATACCAATTTAAAAAGCCCGGCCAAATTGCCAAATTGAATTTGCCAAGCTATATTTTGCGGTTAATATTTTGGCTATGACCCATTTAAAACTAAAAATAAACGCCGAAATATTCGCCGAAACGCAAATGAAGCTAACGGTTTGTTTGCAAAACCTAACCGATGAATTTATAGCCTTCGATAAATTATGCTTCAATTTCATTTATCCCATGGCAGATAACCCGTTTGACAATGCAACATTGTTAAGCCGGGTGGCCACCTATTATGAACTTGCGCACGAAAACGCCAATAGTTTAGAAGCCAATGGTTTAGAAGCCAATGGTTTAGAAACCAAGGGGCTAGAAGCCGGCGAGAATTGGCAATTTACCCTTGTTGCAGGCGCGGTTTTAAACCAATATAGCGATATGCCATCGGGCGTTTTCGCGGTTAATGGCGATGAAATTGTCGAAGTTATTTACACAAAAGACGATAAAATTGCCGCCCGAACCGATAAAAAAGCCACAAAAATATCTGTTGCAGCGGCAACAACCAGCCGCGAAATTAACATTTTCCCACTGCCAAACCAAATTATAATGTCTGGAGACTATGCCGATTTAAGCCGTGGTTTCAGGCTCAATGCAGATGAGATTTTTGCAAAATCGTTTGACCATGGCGTACAAATTGAGCGCGATTTTGCTGGCCAGCATCGCTTGTTTACCAAATCAGATAATGGCATTGAATTTAATATCTTGCAGCAAAATACCCTGGCAGCCGAAGCCTATAAACTCGACATCAGCCAAACCGGCATAAACCTGAGCGCCGCCAGCGCTGCGGGAGTGCATAACGGGCTGATGAGCCTGTGGCAAATGGCGATTGTCGACCCACAAAATGTGGCTTGCGCCCAAATTACCGACCAACCGCGTTTTGAATGGCGCGGCCAACATTTAGATGTAGCGCGCCAGTTTTACAGCGTTGACGAGGTCAAGCGGTTTATCAACCATATGGCGCTCTACAAGCTCAATAAATTTCATTGGCATTTAACCGATGATGAAGCTTGGCGCGTGGAAATTAAAGCCCTGCCAGAACTAACCAACAACATAGCCCAACGTGGCTATGGCCAGTTTGTTGCGCCATCATATGGTAGCGGCGCGGCTAGCGATGGCGGTTTTTATAGCCAGCAAGAAATTCGAGAAATCATCACCTATGCCAGCGCCCGAAATGTGGAGGTGATACCCGAAATTGACATACCCGGCCATTGTTATGCGCTGATAAAATTACTGCCAGAATTAACCGAAGCCGAAGATTTATCGCAATATAGGTCGGTACAAGGTTATGAGGCTGATTGTTTAAACCCGGCATTGCCAAGAACTTACGAAATAATAGACATTATATTTGCCGAGATTGCCGAATTATTCCCGAGTGATTTTATCCATATCGGGGCAGATGAACGCGCCGAAGGCACGTGGGAAAAATCACCCAAAGTGGCAGAATTAATGGCACAAAATGGTTATAATTCGACCGAACAAGTGCAAACTCATTTTATTAAAAAAGTTCAAGAAATCACCGCTAAATATGGCAAAAAAACCGGCGCATGGGAAGAAGCTAGCGAACAAGGCGAAATTGACAAAGATGGCTATATAGTGAGTTGGAAAGGTGTCCAAGCCGGCATAGATGCAGCCGAACGGGGCTATAATGTGGTTATGTCGCCGGCGCAATATTGCTATTTTGACATGGCGCAATCTGCCGATTTTGACGAAGCTGGCCTGACCTGGACCGGCACATATGTTGGCCTGCAAGACACTTATAATTACGAACCCATACCCGATGGCGCTACCGCAGCAGTACAAGCTAAATTTAAGGGCATTCAAGGCTGTTTATGGAGCGAAAACCTGCATGATAAAACCATCCTAGACCAACAACTATTCCCGCGTTTGATCGCCTTAAGCGAGATATGTTGGGCACCAAAAGGGCAAAAAGATTATCCAAGCTTTTTGGCAGATTTGAAAAAACTGCACAGACCTTTATTGAATAAATTGGCCTTGGCCTACCGGCAAAAAGATTTCTCTTAGATTGACAGGAAAACAGCTATATGACTCAAATATCACCCCTTATGATTGGCTTTCAGGGCACTGAATTTAGCCAAGATGAATTGCAGTTTTTTAAAGATGTGAACCCTTATGGTCTGATGGTCATGCGCCGCAATGTGTTGGGGCGAAACCAAATTAAACGCTTAAATGACCAGTTTAGAGACGCCGTTGGGCGTGATGACGCGGTGATAACCACCGATCAAGAAGGCGGACGCATCCAGCATTTAGAAGGTCCTGACTGGCCAACTTATCCGATATACGCCGCGTTTAAAAAATTGATTGATAAAGATTTCGAACTGGCCAAACAAGTGGTGCGGCGCTCATCGCGCGCCTTGGCGTCTGACATGGCGACAGCAGGGTTTAACGCCAATTGCGGACCCGTGCTAGACCTTTCATTTGCCGGCGCTTCTGCGGTTATCTCCGACAGAAGCTTTGGCGAGCGAGCCGACATTGCCGCCCACATGGGCGAACAAATTATAGCCGGGTTTATGGAAAGTGGCATCATCCCCATGATGAAACACATTCCTGGCCATGGCCGTGCGGCAGAAGATAGCCATGTGGAACGCCCGGTGGTGAGTGAAAGTTTAGCCATATTAGACAATAGCGATTTTCTACCGTTTAAAACTCTAAATCAATGCCCGTGGGCGATGGTTTCACATGTTGTTTATGCGGCATGTGATGATTTGCCAGCCAGCATTTCAAAACCGGTGGTGGATGATATAATCCGCAAACGAATTGGTTTTGACGGTGTGCTGATTTCTGACTGCGTATATATGCAAAGCCTAGAAGGCGACATAGCCGACAGGTGTCAACAGGTGCAAAATGCCGGTGTGGATTTGGTGCTATCTTGCCATGGCGGCGCAAAAGATTGGTATGAGTGGGATGAAAAACTTCAGCCTTTAACCGACGACAGCCTTGCAAGATTAAGCCAAGCTCAGTATAAAATGGATGCAGTTGTAAAAAATATTGACCCCGATCCACACGCGACTATGCAAGATGTATGGCGGATCTTAAAGGACTGAATTATGCCCGATATGTTGGTGAAATTATATGATTTGCCCAAAACTTCTATTTTTAGCAAAATGGAAGCCGCAGACATCACCATCCGCCCCGCAATAGCCCCAGAAAAACACCATGTTAGCGCATGGGTAGAACGGCAATTTGACCTAGGATGGCGCAGCGAAGTGGAAGTGGCATTCGCGCGCCAACCGGTGAGTGTTTACATAGCCATCAAAGCCGGAAAATTAGTCGGCTTTGCTTGTTATGATGCGACAATACGTGGTTTTTTTGGCCCCACAGGGGTGGATAAAACCCAAAGAGGCCAAGGCATTGGCGAGGCGCTTTTATTTGCTTGCCTTAAAAATATGCGCGAAATTGGCTACGCCTATGCCATTATTGGCAGCGCTGGACCGACCGAATTCTATCACAAAAAAGTTGGCGCGGTGGCGATTGAGAACTCAGACCCCGGCATTTATAAAGGCACGCTCGAAAATTAAGACTGAGACCAGAAATGGAACTTAGAGATAGGGCAAATAGCCGATAAACCCGGTAATTTTCCACTCTTCAGCTTGTTTTTCGCAAAAATATAACGTTTGCCAATTCAGCTTGTCCAAGCCACCATCAGCCAGCTTAATTTGGCCATTAAATTTTTTAGTGACCAGCGCTTTATGCTGGTTAATGTCTATTTCAGTTAAACTGGTAACCCGATGAATCGCCGCGCGGATGTCCTCGGCATATTCGACTTTTTTGGCACTCACCGCTTGGGATAACCACAAAGTTTTATAATCATTTAAAGTTGGAAATGTCATTTTCCAGTCCTGAGGTTTGTCATGCCCTCCGCCATCAACCCCCATAAATTTATCGGCCATAAAATCATTTTCGACCATGGCCCAATCAGCGGCGATAAAGGCATCAATATCCCTCAAAACCAACATGTTCCAAATCTGGGCTTTGTCGGCATCGTGGGTTTTATCAAACGGGTTGGTGTCATATTTCATCATAAATCCTTAAGCAATATAGTTGTTAAATGTATGCCGCATTTAACTTTTGTCGGCAATTTATAAAAAAATTTATTTAGGTGGTAGTATCGTAGCCAATTTTAATGCCAACAATACCACTTGGGGTGAAATTAATATCAATTGCGATATTGCAATAGGAGGTATGACGTACAAAACCGCAGTTAACGGCGATTCTGGCATATATTGTTTTTAAAAAACTTGTCATGTGGTAGTGTTACCAACCCAGTAATTGGCTTGCAAACCAGTAATACCAATTTTTTTTTGGCGTTGAATAATACTGCTCATCTTCTTTAAACTCGGCCAAGTTCTCGGAAATATAGGATTTACGATGGGTGAGCAAACTCAATTTTTAGCCAATGATTTATATCTGTCTGTAGACGGTGGCGGCACGTCGTGCAAAACCTGCCTATACGATTTTGACGGTAATATTTTGGGTCAAGCTGCAACTGGTGCCTCTAACGCCAGATTGGGTGTTAAGCGGGTGGTCAACGAAATTATGCTTTCGGCCAAACAAGCTTTTGCCGCGGCAAATATAGATTTCGAAAACATTTCAAATACTCATGCATGTTTTGGTTTGGCCGGGCTAGAATTAGACCGCGATCAACAAAATTTCTATGAATGGCCAACTGGTTTTAAATCGGTAATTTTAGAAACCGATGCCGTAACCGCCTGTTTGGGCGCGTTTAATGGTGAGGATGGTGCCATTGTCATCACCGGAACTGGCTCATCAGCTGTGGCAATAAATAATGGCGAAATCCACAATATTGGCGGCTGGGGTTTTGAATTATCCGACACCGGCAGCGGCGCTATAGTTGGCCGTAACGCGGTAAGATACGCATTGCTTGCGGCCGAGAATATCGAACCAAAGTCGGCGTTGAGCGATTATATATTAAACCATTTTGACCAACGAACCGGCGCTATGGTGTTGTGGGCAGAAGCCGCTGAACCTAAGGATTATGCGGGTTTTACCAGCAAAGTTTTCGATTTGGCCGAACAAGGCGATGACGCAGCTCTAAAATTGGTTGCTCAGCATATCGCCGAAATTTCGCAACTTATCACCTCTATCATGGCTTATGGTTCGCAAAAATTTACCTTGCTGGGCGGCTTGGCAATTAGGTCGGCAAAATTACTGCCCGATAATTTGCAAAAACAATATGTAACTCACCATGGCAACGCCTTATATGGCGGGTTTTTGCGCATAACCAAAAACCTTAACGGCAGCCGGGTCACCAAACCACAAAAATTCAACTCAAATTCAACAACACAAAATTCCTCAACAGAAAAATCCCCAACACAAGATCCTCATAGGAGCGCTTATGTCAAAAATTGAAAACACCTTTTTTTCAGCTCTGTCTCTTCACGGCAATAGCCAAGTGCCACTATACGCACAGTTGCAACAGCTTATCCGCAAAGCCATGGTGATGGGCAATATACAGGCCGATGAGCCGATACCGGCAGAGCGCGAAATAGCTGCCGACTTAGGCATATCGAGGGTTACGGTGCGCAAAGCGGTTTCAGGTTTGGTCGATGAGGGCCTACTGGTGCAACGCCAAGGCGTCGGCACATTTGTGCGCGGGCGTATGGAGCAGCCATCCACTCAATTAACCGGTTTTACCGAAGAAATGGCCAAACGCGGCATGGTGCCGGGCGTAAAATGGCTAGATAGGTCAATCGGCATCGCCACACCTGAAGAGGCCATGTCGTTAAACGTATCCCCCGGAACCGAAGTTTCGCGTCTATCGCGTGTGCGCTTTGGTTCTGGCGAGCCGGTGGCGGTCGAATATACCACGGTGCCTCGCCAATTTTTGCCATTCCCCAACGTCGTCGACACCTCGTTATATGATGTGCTGACGGAATCCAATTACCGTCCCTTCCGGGCATTGCAACGTTTGCGGGCTGAACTATTTAACGATGAAATGGCCGAACTGCTCAACCTAAAAGTCAACAGCGTGGCTTTATATGTCGAGCGTCAATCATTCTTAAAAGATGGCCGCGGCGTCGAATTTACCCGCTCATATTACCGTGGCGATAGTTATGATTATGTTGCAGAACTGCGGCTCGACTTACAATTTCAAATTTCTAAATAAGTGAAAAATATTATAATGAGCGACCTAAAAATGCAACCTGCATACCCAGAAACTAGCCTAATGCTAAAAGAAACTCTACAAGCGCCAAAAGTTGTGGAGGCCCAATTGGTAAAAAACAACCAAGCCTTAAGCGAGCTGGTGGCTAGGTTTGCGGGCAAACCACCATCTTTATTGGTCACTTGCGCACGTGGCTCGTCCGATCATGCTTCGGTATATGGCAAATATTTAGCCCAAATTTTGCTGGGCATTCCAACGTTAAGTTTTGCGCCGTCTGTAGGTTCGGTTTATGGCAAACATTTGGCGCTAACCAATGCGTTATTCATTTGCGTATCGCAATCGGGCAAAAGCCCCGACCTTATTTTAAATGCCGAAATCGCCAAAAAAAGCGGCGCTTATGTGGTGGCATTTGTCAATGATGTTAGCTCACCATTGGCCGATCTGGCCGATCTGGTGATACCGCTGCATGCCGGGGCAGAGTTAAGCGTGGCCGCCACCAAAAGCTATATCGCCACATTAACTGTGTTTGCACAGCTTATCGCCATTTGGACAAATGACCGCAAATTGCAATATGGTTTAGATGCCTTGCCCGACCAATTGGCGCAATCTGCCGAATTAAACTGGGGTCACGCCATTGAGTTTTTAAAACCGCAAAAAAACATGTTGGTTTTGGCGCGCGGCGTCGGCTATGGGGTGGCGCTAGAGGCGGCTTTAAAGTTTAAGGAAACCTGCATTTTACACGCCGAAGCGTTTTCGATTGCCGAAGTTATGCATGGCCCTATGGCACTTATAGAGCCTGACTTCCCGATAATGGCATATGTGCAAGATGATGCCACCAAAGAGGGCAGCCTCGATATAATCAATCAATTACGCCAAAAAGGCGCCCGTATTTTATTGGCTCAAGCGAAGCGCCCCACTGGCGAATTTGCGGCCGATCATTTGCCAATCATTGCCGACATCCACCCGGCATTACAACCGATCGGCATGATTCAATCCTTTTACCGGATGACCAATGAGTTGGCATTTGCCCGTGGCTACAACCCAGATACCCCCATCCATTTGAACAAAATTACCCAAACCAGATAATTAAATTGGCAACACCCATGATGAATTCCCAAAATAAACAAATAATCTGCGGCAAGGCGATTTTTAATGGCCAAGATATTCTGCCCGATCATGCCCTAAAAGTTACCGATGGAGTTATCGAAAGCCTATCGCCAATTGCCGAGTTAGATTTAGCCCAAGCCAAAAGTGATGGGTGGCAAGTGGTTGAATTTAATGACGGTTTGTTAACCGCTGGGTTTATAGATTTTCAGGTAAACGGCGGTGGCGGCGTGTTGCTTAATGACCAACCGACTGAACAAGGCCTAGCTGCCATCATCAAAGCTCATAGAAAATTTGGCACAACCTCTATGTTGCCGACAATGATAAGTGACACCTTCGAAAAAATGCAGACGGTTGTGGATGCCACCAACCGTGCCTTAAACCAAAATATGCCCGGCCTGCTCGGTTTGCATTTGGAAGGACCATATTTTAACATCATGCGCAAAGGCGTGCATTTGCCAGCCATGATAAGGCCGATTGATGATGGGGTTTTGGAGCTATATAAAAGCCTAAAAAATGGCATATTAATGGTGACTTTAGCGCCAGAACAAGCCCCAAAAGGCTTTATCGGCCAATTGCGCGATGCCGGCATTTTGGTTTATGCTGGCCACACCGATGCCACCTATGAACAAATTCAAACCGCCTTGGCCGAAGGCCTAAGCGGCTTCACCCATCTTTACAACGCCATGAGCCCCCTTGCCAACCGCGAACCCGGCGTTGTCGGCGCGGCGATAGAAGATGACGATAGTTTTGCTGGGCTTATTTTGGACAACCAACATGTTGCCAACGCTTCGGCCATCATCGCCATACGGGCTAAAAAACGCGGCAAAATTTGTCTGGTTACCGATGCCATGTCGCCGGTGGGCACAAATGGTGAAAATTTCAAATTATATGGCCAAGATATTTCGGTTAAAGATGACACTTGTTTTACGCAACAAGGCACTCTTGCCGGCAGCGCGTTAGATATGGCGTCGGCGGTGCGAAATTGCCACCTAGGTTTGGGCATAGAGTTGACAGAATCTTTGCGTATGGCTAGCAAATATCCTGCCGATGCGCTTGGCTTGTCGCAAAAATTGGGCCAGTTGCAACCGGGTTTTCGGGCCGATATTGTCCATCTTGACCCCAAGCTAATGCCCACTCAAACGGCAGTGAATGGGCAATGGGATTGATAGAGCGAAGGGATTGAAGGTTTGCGCGCAGCAAATTAATCGCTAGTGATTCAGACAGAATAAACCTCAAAATAAGGCATCAATGCATGTTGAATTTCGGCAATGATCAAAGCCTCCGCCCAACTCACATCCTCATTTTCTAACCCGCTGGCTAAACTAACAATATCGGCCGGGAAATATTGCCCCAATAAAGACGCCACAGGTTTGGGGCAATCCAAATTTTTCATCAGGCTTATCACCGATGATTTGGCGGCATCTTGCGTCCAGTAATAACGGATGCGGTCGGCATAGCCAAAATGACGCAATGCCTTTAAATTCTGTTCATCGCCCTGATAATGGTTTAACCAATATTGCGAATTTTCCAACATGAGAGTTTCCATCACTTCTGGCACTTGTTGGCTGGGTTTTGTGTCTAACCAATTCTCCACCGCAACCAAGCCATAAATGGCTTTGCGATAAGCAAATGTAAGCGCCGGGCCGACTTTATGGATGGCAAAATTGCGCTTGGCAATGTCGGCATAAACCGCTGAATTTTGATAATCTGTCGAATGGGCTTCAAAACATAGGCCGTTATGGCCAGCCAAAATGGCAGATAATTGGTTGGGCTGCGCCATATCAAATGGGAAGATATGGTCAGGCGCAAATTCCAGCCCCGGTTGCAGCACTAGTCCGATGGTTTTAGGCCAAACTTGAGCAATACCAAGCGCTTCAAATGCTTGTTGATGTTTGACAATGGTAATTTTTGCATGTTCTGGAAGGGTCGGCACCACCGACATTTCATCATCTTCTGCCCGCGCACCGCCCGGCGGTGGCACTTCAGTGCCAACAATGTAACGCAAATTTTCGGGGTCGCTAATGGCATTTTCGCACGCTTTGGCCAATACAGCCGCACGCGATGCCGCCAAATCGTCACCAACTTGGGCTGGCTCACCCTTGCAGCCTTCGCTGCAATCCAAATGAATTTTCCGAAACCCAGCTTGCACATAATCTGTCACCAATATTATGGCTTTTTCCATCGCGATTTCGGCGGGCTCGGCTCGCCACGCCTGCGGGCCAAGATGGTCGCCACCAAAAATAACCATATCATGCGCTAGGCCAATGTCATCGCAAATGTCATAGACAAATTCGATGAAATCCACCGGTGTCATGCCGGTATAACCACCATATTGGTTGACCTGGTTGCTGGTGGCTTCGACCAATAAAGGTTTGTTTTGCATTTTTGCCAACAATAGGCTGGCTTTTAAAACACTGGGATGCGCCGAACAAATCGACGGGATGGCAACCGCCTTGCCATTGCGGTTATCTTTAATAATCTTATCTATAATTTGCATGGGTTTTTCTTTCAAATGTTCAACATGGCGGCACCGCGCACACCGCTACTATCACCATATTTGGCGGTTAATATTGTGGGTATTTTGGTATTTTTTAATGATAATTTTTGAAATTTTTGCGTCAGCTTTTGGGCTAGATTGTCAATTTTTGAAGTGCCACCACCCAATATTATGCAATCTGGGTCTAGCATGAGATGGATAACATCTAGCATATGGCAATAAATATCTAACCAAATTTCGAATATTTTAGTCATAGCAGCATCGCCGTTTTGAGCGCGCAGAACAATGTCCTCACCGCTTATAATTTGTTGGACAAAATGTTTAGCCAATCGGCTCATGCCATCGCCAGAAACCAAAGTTTCAAAACAGCCAATGCGGCCACAACCACATTTTAAAACCGGCAATTTATAGCTTTCAATCAGCCGATGCGGTATCGGCAAATGGCCTATTTCTATCGGCAAACTGTTCAAGCCATTGTCTAACTTTCCATTGACACATGTGCCGCCGCCTATGCCAGTGCCGACAATTAAGCCAACCACTTTTTTGAAATCATTACCTGCGCCACCATTGGCCTCAGACAAAGCAAAACAGCGGCAATCATTATCCATCGGGATAAATTGACCCGCCCGCGCGGCAATGTCTTTGCGCAGCATTTGCCCCGCCGCTGGTAGGTTTGAGGTCAAGGCAATTCCGCTCTGCTGGTCTACAAAACCCGGCACACCAATGCCAATGTTAAGTGTTTGCTGTGGGCTTTGGGTTTTTAGCCAATTTATTTGCAGCTCAATTGCCGCCAACAGATTTTCATAACTGTCGGCCGGGGTGGCCACCCGTTGCGATTTCAAAATTTCGAACTGGTCATTAAGTAAGGCGGCTTCTATTTTAGTGCCGCCTAAATCGATAGCTCCGTGCATAATTACCTCACTTTGCATAGGGGTAGATTTTAACCCCGGCAACCACACGGGTTAGATTGCCAGCATCAAACGGATTGTCGACATTCAGCCCCAGGGCTTGCGAAAATTGGATGCATAAAATATGCGAAACCAAAACATATAGCAGGCTGCACCACCCATCATTCACCGCCAATTGGGCAGATAAACCAGTCGCAAGGCTAATTTGCACCTCTGGCCCAAGGCCAATGGTGGTCACATTTTCTGCGCCATATTGCGCGGCAATTTCTTCTGCAATGTCCAAATCATACTGGCGGGTATAAGCATGGTTGGATATGAATACAAACACATGACTATCTTGGTTCACCACCGCTTTGGGGCCGTGGCGAAAGCCTAAACAACTATCCCATTGGGTGATGATTTGGCCGGCCGCCAACTCTAATATTTTCAACGCCGATTCTCTGGCCGTGCCTAACAACGCGCCCGAGCCTAAAAATATGCATCTGTTTGGCATGTTTTTGCCTTGCGGGTTGGTATATTTGGCCAATTGTGTGGGCAATCGCGCCAATAATGTCTCGGCAGCGGCAGAAAGCTCGGCCATTATCCGCTTAACCTGCGGCAATGATACCGAATCAAAGCAAGCCAATGCGGTCATCAGCATGGTGGTATAGCTAGACGTCATGGCAAAACCTTTATCTAAGGTCTCATCTGGCAAGATTATGGTTTTTTGGGCGCATTTTGCACCTGATATTTGCGGCAATGGGCAGTTAGCTAGATGGCTGTCGCGGTTACAAGTGATGTTGAGCCGGTCAAAATCGGCATAATGTTGGTTTAACATGTCGAGCATTGCGATGGTTTCTGAACTTTCGCCGCTTCGGCCAAAAGAAACCACCAAAACCCGGTGTTTTGGCTGCGGATAATTATACGCAACAGACACAAAATCGGTGGTGGGGATAGACCGGTATATCCGAGTGGTATCTACGCCCAAATGTGCCGATAATGTTTCGCCAATAAATGCCGATGTGCCAGCGCCGCAAAACCATATTTCTTTTGGTTGGCGCAATTCAATCCATTTGCGAATATCATCGGCAACATTTTCTAACTCATCCGCCCATTCACGCCAAATTTTTGGCTGGGCATATATTTCGGCATGGGTGTGCCAGTCGGTTAAATTTTTATCACTCGATACCATGTTTTACCTCAATCTATTGGTCTGCAATTATCACTTTTACGCCTGCATTTTTTAGCATTTTGGCATCTTGTTCGGACAATCCATTATCGGTTATCACCGCATGAATTCTGCTTATCGAACATATCCGGTGCAAGGCTGGTTGCTTGAATTTGCTCGAGTCGACCAGCAATATTAATCGGCTAGCGGCGTCAATCATCTGTCTATTTTGGTGGGCTTCTTCTTCGTTATAAGTGCTTAAGCCGACCTCGGGTAAAATCGAGTCTGCACCCAAAAATAACAGGTCAAAATGCAAATCTTTTAACGACGCTTCTACCATTCTGCCGGTCAATGCGCTGGCGTCAAACCTAACTATACCGCCGGGTAGAATAAGCTTATGCTGCTGGCAACCCCATAATGTTTCAACTACATTTAACCCGGTGGTAAAAATAGTTATCGGTGGTGCATTGCGTAAATATTCGGCAAATAAAGCCATGGTCGAACCTGAATCGACTATGATAGATTGGCCTTCTTCAATGAAGCTCATGGCACTTTCGGCAATGGCGCGTTTGCTCTCTTTATTTACCGCCGAACGGTCGACAATATTTGGCTCAAGTTGCAAACCAACTTGAGCGCCGGCCAAATTTGCACCAGCAGATGACGAGCTAGAAAGCGCCAACGCGATGCGAAAATCGGGCACGCCATTATAGCCATATCGGCGGCAAAACCTGATCAGCGTGGGTTCACTTACCGCCGCCGCCTTGGACAATTCTTGCACGGTTTTGCGCATAAATTCATCTGGCGATTCGAGTAGGAAGTTTGCCACCCGGGTGAAGGCGCGGCTGATATTTGGCAAATCATTTTCGACTATGCTTAACACTGATCGTTCTAAATTCATGCTTCCTCAACAATTTTTGCAGGCGTTGTTTATAAACTAATATATTTTTGGCGTTAGATGTAGTTATTCGCCCACAAGAGCAACGATACCAATTAATTTCATTATGTAGTTTTTACAAACAAAGTCCAGCTAGTTATGTAGTTTTACAAATATTTTGACGGTTTTAAGCAAATATAATTGACATAACCGACAAATACAATTAGCTTTGGGCCAGAATTTGACAAAAAATGTTAATATAGATTATTCGCCGCAACATCAAATAAACGTGATGTTGACGAAATTCAACGATATTTTTTGTCCTGTAGACTGCGATGGGAGATTGTAGTGAGTGTATTGAAAATTGGCATAGTTGGTTTGGGGCAGCGCATTGGGTATCTCACTCAAGTGATTGCCGCGCAAATTCCAAATGTGGAATTTGTTGGTTATGTCGACCCTGATCCTGCCGGGCTAGATGCTATGCTCGGCAAAGGCGTTTACGGCATTAACGCCGAAGAAGCGGGCTTTATACAATTAGACCCCGGCAAAACTTACGGCAGCCTGCCAGAAATGTTAGATGCCTGCGAGCTTGATTTATTAATGATCGGTTCGCCCAACCATATGCATTTGGAACATATACGCATTGCACTTGAAGCTGGGGTTAAAACCTTTACCGAAAAACCAGTTGTAACTGACGAAGCGCAAACTTTTGAATTGCTCGAGTTAATGTCCAAATATGGCGGTACGGACAGGTTAATGATTGGTTTGGTGTTGCGATATGCTCCCTTGTATCGTGACCTCATAAAAGCCCGTGATGAGGGGTTGCTGGGTGACATCGCGTCGATTGAAGCCTCGGAACATATTATGCCTTATCATGGGGCTTTTTTCATGCGCGACTGGCGTCGGCATAGCAAATATTCTGGCGGTTTTATGCTGGAAAAATGCTGCCACGACCTCGACTTATATCAAGGCTTAATTGGCAGCCGGCCCATTAGAGTGGCTAGCTTTGGCGGTAACCGTAGCTTTATACCTAAAAACGCACCGGCCAATACTGGCTCTAACGACAACATGGTTTATCATGTCAAAGGCTCAGGCTGGAATGGTTCAGACAAGGTGTTTGATGGCGATGGCGACATTATAGATTATCAAACCGCCATCATCGAATATGCCGATGGTGAGAGCCTGTGTTTTCACACCAATTTAAATGTTCCTGATGAATTTAGACGTTTTTGCGTCATCGGTTCTAAAGGTATGGCCGAAGGCGATTTTGTGCGCAATTTCTTTAAAGTCACCGATGCCAGATCGGCCACGCGATTGGTCGACAAATCCTATATCTCAGATAATGCAGCTTCGGCGCATTACGGCGCTGATGAACAAATGATCACCGATATTTTCGCCCATATGCAAGATGGCGTTGAGCTACCAGTGTCAATATTGGATGGCTTAGAAGCCGGCTTAACCGCCATAAAACTAGACGAAGCTCGTAACTCTCGCAGTGTTATTGACCTAACAGATATGTGGCAACGGTTTGACAGTTACGGTTTGCGTAAAACTAAGCTTATAGACGGGGAGGCCGTTTAATGAATGCCCTAGATGGAAAAACCAATTATTTCCCATATTTATTGTTACTGCCAGCTTTGGCGCTAACTATGCTTATCGTGGCGTGGCCATTGGCCGAAACAGTGCGTTTGTCGTTCACCAACTCATCGTTGAACCCGGTGGAAAATTATGTCGGCTTTAAAAATTACATCAAAATATTTGGCGGCAAATTCCCAGAAGTTATTGTCCGTACTTTTTATTGGATGCTCATTTCGGTAACCTTTAAAATGGTGGTCGGCGTGGCGGGCGCTATGCTGCTCAATTGTGCAGTGCCGGGTCGTAATCTGTTTAGAATACTCATCATGCCGCCATGGATAGTGCCTATTGCCATCGGCGTATTTATTTGGAGTTGGATGTATAACGGCCAATTTGGTATGATTTCGGGCATTGGCCAATGGCTAGGTATTTTCGCGGGGCCGTTCGAGTTCTTGGCCTACCGAAACACCGCATTTTACGCAACAATTGTAACTGATGTATGGGTCGGCACCCCGTTAGTGACCATCTATTTGCTAGCCGCCATGCAATCTGTGCCCGGCGATCTGCACGAAGCCGCATGGACAGACGGCGCAAGCAGGTTCTACCGCTTCCGCCGCATCACTCTGCCATTAATTATGCCGGCAGTGGCGACCATGGCGCTGCTTTCAGCGATTTGGACTTTCAACTCGTTCGATATCATCTGGATTTTAACCGAAGGTGGCCCACGTGGCTCAACCACAACCATGATTGTGGATACGTTTAAAACCGCCATTAGCCGTAATAGATATGGCGAAGGCGCAGCCCGCGCGGTGATGATTGTGGTGTTCCTAACCTCTTTCTCAGCTTTCTATTTCTACATGTTATCGCGGTTTGCAAAACGCGCGTTGGATAAAACCGGAGGCAAGAAATGATAAATAAATATCGTTGGTACGAATATATTTACATCTATATCGGCATTGCTATTTTTGTCACTTTTATGCTTGCGCCATTTTTAGAAGCGTTCTTGGTCTCTATGCGGCCGTTAAGCGGCATTTTTTCGGTGCCATATAAAATCATCACCGAAGATATGAGCTTTGATGCCTATTTCTCCATGTGGCATAGCGTGCCAAAGCTACATATATATATTATGAATAGCTTCTTCATCGCCTCTAGCGTTACGATTATATCCTTGGCGGTGGTTATCCCCTCTGCATGGGCGTTTGCTCGGTTCGAATTTAAAGGCCGTGATGCATTTTTAGGCGGGTTTTTAGCCATTAACATGGTGGGTGGCGCTGTGCTTATCATCCCACTTTATAAGCTTATGCAAAGCCTTGGCCTGTTAAACACCTATTGGGCGATGATCATACCCGGCGCGGCATTTACAGTGCCAACAGGCATTTGGTTATTGCGTTCATATATGATGAAAATACCAATATCTTTAGAAGAAGCAGCATGGGTAGATGGCGCAAACCGTCTGTATATACTGCGTCGGGTTATCTTGCCCATCGCCATGCCGGGCATTATTGTTGTGGCCATTGCCACTTTTATAACCGGCTATGCGCAGCAATTCTTATTTGCGTTAGTATTTAATTCAAAAGATGTTCTAAACCCCTTACCGGTGGGCATCTATCAGTTCTTTGGTCGTCAAACAGTGCTTTGGCACGAGTTGATGGCTGCAAGTTTGGTCGGCATTTTGCCAGTGTTGATCATATATATTTTCCTTCAACGATACATTGTAGCGGGTCTTACCGCAGGCGCTGTTAAGGAATAATATAAATTAGTGGCAATTTTTAACTGGGAGAGAAGATAATGAAATTATTAAAATTAGCAGCCGTTAGTATGCTGGCGCTGGGTACCTTTTCAGGTGCACAAGCGGCAGAAACAGAGCTGCATATGATCCAATGTGGCGATAACACTTGGGGTGGCGATTTTGCTGAAAAACATATAGCCGAATGGGAAGCTCAAAACCCAGGTTTTAAAGTGAATTTGGAATATCTGGCTTGGGGACAATGCCAAGACAAAGCCAAAACCCTAGCTGCAGCCGGTAATGCACCTGCACTAGCTTATATGGGCTCTCGCACACTTAAGCAATTGGCTAAAAATAACTTGATCATTCCAATTAACATGACAGATGCCGACAAAGCAACTTACGCGCCGCCAGTATTGGGCACAGTAACTGCTGATGGCCAAGTTTGGGGTGCACCTCGTGCATTTTCAACCAAAGCATTTTTCTGGAATAAAGACCTGTTTACAGCCGCTGGCCTAGACCCAGAAACACCACCAAAAACTTGGGACGAAATGTACAGCTTTGCTGAGCAAATCATCGCCAAAACAGACGCACAAGGTGTTGGCCTTGCCGCTGCATCATTTGACAACACAATGCATCAGTTCATGAATTATGTATATTCAAATGGTGGTGAAGTGATCAACTCAGCTGGCGACATTGTTTTCAACTCTCCACAAAATGTTGAAACTATGGCATTCTACGGTAAATTGGCAAGCGTTTCACAAACTGGCCCAATTGCTTATGACCGTGCTAAATTAGGTCCATTATTCATCAATGGCCAAATCGCTATGTATATTGACGGTCCATGGGCTCGCGCTCGTTTGAACGAAGGTGGCGTTAATTATGGTGTTGGCTTTATTCCTGCTGGCCCAAGTGGTGCATCTGGTACATTGCTTATCACTGACTCACTTGCCGTATTTAAAGGCACAGGCGTTGAAGAACAAGCTCTTAGCTTAGCTAAATATCTTACAAATCCAGTAAACCAGTTCGAATTTGAAATGGCTGCTGGCCTAACACCATTGCGCGCTGTTGCTGGTGTTAAAGATATGATTGCTGAAGATCCAACATGGGCTGCATTCCTAGACATCATCCCTGCTGGTGGTCCTGAGCCGTTTGTTACTGACTATGTTGGTTTACAAGATGCGATCAATGACGCCATCCAAAGTGTTGTATTGGGCGAAGCCACACCTGCTGAAGCTGTAGCTGCTGCTGCCGAAGAACTTGAAGATACAAAATAATATCATACGATAGTGAGGCACGACCAAAATATAGGTCGTGCCTTTCAATGAAAAATATATTGAATGAAGGAGCTCGCTATGGGGCAACTAAAATTAGAAAATCTTAAAAAAAGCTTTGGTAACGTTGAAGTTATTAAAGGCGTATCTTTAGATGTGAAACATGGCGAATTTATAGTATTTGTTGGGCCTTCAGGCTGTGGTAAATCAACCCTATTGCGGATGATAGCTGGCTTAGAAGACATTACAGATGGCAATGTCATCATCGATGACGTGAGAGTGAATAGCTTACCGCCGGTAAAACGCGGCATAGCCATGGTGTTCCAATCTTACGCCTTATACCCACATATGAATGTTTATGAAAATATTGCGTTTCCGTTGCGCGTCGAAAAGCTCAAACAAGCAGAGATTGACAGCAAAGTGCATAAAGCCGCGGAAATATTGAAATTAACCGAAAGATTAAATTATCGCCCGGGTGAATTATCCGGTGGTCAGCGCCAACGTGTGGCAATTGGGCGCGCCATTGTGCGTGAGCCGAGCATATTCTTGTTCGATGAACCATTGTCAAACTTAGATGCGGCATTACGCGCTTCGATGCGCATCGAACTTTCTAAATTGCATAATGATTTAGATGCCACCATGATATATGTAACCCATGACCAAATTGAAGCCATGACCATGGCCGACCGCATTGTGGTGTTGGATGGTGGTTATATATCTCAAGTCGGCACACCCTTAGAATTATATCACAACCCTGAAAATATTTTTGTCGCCGGTTTTATTGGCAATCCAAAAATGAATTTTATCGATGTGACCTGCATGGGCACAACCAAAACCGGGGTAAAAGTTCAGTTGCCTACTGGCGAGGAGCTTACCCTACCAGTTGCCCCGCGTGATGGCATCAAAGGCCAGACGCTAAGTCTTGGCATTCGCCCCGAGCATACCTTGCTTGATGGTGCAGACATTAAATTGACTTTAAACGCCAACGTGGTTGAGCGCTTGGGTGTGCAAACAGTGGTTTACGCCAACTCACCCGGCGGCGAAGAAGGTTTGAGTGAAGACCCCGAAGAAACCAACCGTTTCTGCTCCCTGCAAGACGGATTGGCAACCATTACCCCAGGTCAGGATCTCGAAATCGGCTTGAAAGCTAGCGATTGCCATCTATTTGACGCAAATGGCGCGGCTTTTAAACGCAGCGTAGATCTGCTTGACTCAAAACTGCCGGACATGTAATCAGAGCCAAAGTTAATTAACATAGCGGTAACGATGACAATTAAACTAATAATATTCGATTTTGATGGTGTGCTGGTCGACAGTGAATATATTGCCGGTCAAGTGACCACAGCCCATCTGCTAAAATATGGCGTAGAGGCCGACCTCGATACGACGCTTAAACGCTTTGTCGGCATGCATGATACCGATATGCGAAAACATCTTGCCCCTAATGTCGGGGCCGATAATGTCGATAGGTTTTTGAGCGAAATTAAACAATTATCGCTTGAAGCTTATCATCAGCGTTTGGCACCTATGGCCAATGCAATTGCCATGCTAGAAAGCCTAACAATGCCCATTTGTATTGGTTCAAACAGCCGTTTTAGTAGCCTTATAACCAAACTTAAAATCACCAAATTAGACAAGTTTTTCGCCGAAGATAAATTATATGTTGGCTCTATGGTGGCTAAGCCAAAACCAGCGCCAGATTTATATTTGCACGCCGCAGCGCAGCATAATGTCGCTGCAGATGAATGTTTGGTTATCGAAGATAGCGCCCATGGCGTTAAAGCCGCTGTTGACGCTAAAATGCCGGTTATTGGCTATCATGGGGCTTCGCATTGCTACGCTGGTTATGAGCAAAAATTGTTAGACGCGGGCGCGCAGATGTTATTTGATGATTTGGCCGATATTCCCAATATCATCAGCAACTATTAGTTTTACCCAGACTTATAAAACTTCCAAAAAAAAGCCGCCCAAATAATCGAGCGGCTTTTAAATTATAGACGTAAATATTAGCGGCTTATTCAGCAAGCAACGCATCTATTGTTGCGCTAAAGGCTTCATAATTGGTGTTGCCACCGGCTTGTTTTTCGCCATTTATAAACAATGTCGGGGTCGAGTCCACGCCATATTCTTCTGATGCCCTTTGGCGATCATCCAGCAGGCCGCTGGTTAATTCTTTGCGGGCAAAACATTCATTCACTTTTTCATCCGAATAACCAACAAGTTTTAATATATTGACCATTTCTTTAAACTGGTCTGTGGCTCTTATCCATTGTTGTTGGTTGGTGAAAATAAGGTCAACAATGTTAAAAAATTGATCTTTCGGGGCGCATTCTGCCAACATCGCGCCAGCAAGTGCCAAATTATCTAAATGGAAATTACGGTAGATAAATTTAACTTTATTGGTGTCAATATAGTTGGCTTTGAATTTTTTAAACGTATTGGTATGGAAATTAGCACAATGCGGGCAAGTTAAAGATGCATATTCAATAATCGTAACTTTTGCATTGGGGTTACCAATAACATGGTCGGCAATTTTTTGCGCCTCATATAAAGCTATCTGGTCATCTGCCACAGTTGGGGCAGTCTCTTCTATAATGCCTGTGGTGGTAACCGGTAAAATAGATGTATCTGGTTTTAAATAAAACCAAGCGGCGGCGGCTATAACCGCTGCAATAACAATAGCTACGATGATTTTTACATTAGAATTCACGATAATTTCCTTAATTGGTTTGCTTAACTGATATAATCGAATTTCAACCGCGAGGCAATAAGGCAATCGGTAGCAATTGCAAAATTCTCACTATATCCAATCACTTTAATATGATTTTTTCCCGGATTATGATTTTTTCTGATAAATTTGTGCCCCCAAAGCATTCAACGCTTCACGTAAGCCATCATTTTTAACTGACGAGGTCGATTTTTTGACCGTTTCGGGGGCCTGTGGGGTTGGTTCTGGTTCAAATTTTTCAGCCAAATCAAGTTCGTAAACCTGTTTTAATTTTAGTTTTGTAATGGCTTCATAGCCAAACATAATGTTGGCACGCTGCAATATCATCGGCATTTGGCTCTGAATTTCTGGCGCAAAAGCCCCAATGCACTTAATGACTAAAGTCGCGCCCAATAGATCATTTTGGTCTAGTTTTTGGGTTTGGCGCGGCCAATTTATTTTTTCGGGCAAGCAATATTGGCTTAACGTATCACCGACAATATAAGGCCATTGTTTAAAAATCTCAATGCCGTTAAACCCTTGTTTTTTGAAACTCTTGCGGCCAATATTTTGCGCCAGACGGCTTATATTGCGCAGGCCCTTATGGGTGCGCTTATAATTGGTTTTAGCGGTTGAGGTTTTTTTCATAATTTATTTTAGCGAATCTAGCATAAGTTAGCTATAGCTATTTGATGTATGTAAAATTTTCACAACAATTATTGAATTGGTATGATGACAATGGCCGCGATTTGCCGTGGCGAGTCAAAAATTATGCTGGCCGGCAAAATATAGCGCCCGACCCCTACCATGTTTGGTTAAGCGAAATTATGTTGCAACAAACTGTGGTGGCAACGGTTAAAGACTATTATGCTAAATTCACCCAAAAATGGCCAAATGTACAAGCTTTGGCCACTGCGCAACAAGATGAGGTGTTAACCGCTTGGGCGGGTTTAGGCTATTATGCCCGCGCCAGAAACTTGCATAAATGCGCGCAATATATATGCAGCGAATTTGGCGGCAATTTCCCCAATTCAGAAACAATATTACTCACCTTGCCCGGGGTCGGGCCATATACCGCCGCCGCCATTGCCGCCATCGCGTTTGATCTAAATGCCAATGTGGTGGATGGCAATATAGAGCGGATATTTTCGAGGGTTGAAAAATTAGAAGATGAATTGCCGGCGGCCAAAGCAAAAATCTATAAAATTGCCAAAAAATATTTACCAACAGCTCGATATGGCGATTATGCCCAAGCCCTAATGGATTTGGGCACTGCTATTTGCAGACCCAAAAACCCGAAATGTGACATTTGCCCAATTGCCGAATTTTGTGTTTTAGCGGGCGCAGAAAACGTCCAAAATTACCCGAAAAAGACCCCAAAAAAGCCCAAAAAACAGCTAAAAACCAACGTTTTTTGGGTAAAAAACGCCAAAAATGACCAGGTTTTGCTGCAAAAACGACCCGAAAAAGGCCTGCTCGGCAACATGATGGAATTTCCATCTAGCCCATGGTTGCCACAAAAACCAGCCGAAGTTCAAGCCAAAAATTTAGGCCTGATAACCCATATTTTTACCCATATTAAATTAGAAATGCAGGTTTGGGAAATGGCCGAACCAGAATTTGAAACCCTAGTTAACGGCGGGTTTGAGGTGAATTTATCCGCTGATAAACAATGGGTTAAACCCAATGAATTAGATGGTTTTGCCTTGCCCAGCCTGATGCAAAAAGTTAGAAAACTGGCCGAAACTTAATTGCCAAGTTTTTTAAGCTCATCCCGCAATATTTGCCGCATATCATCTATCGGCGATAAATTAGCACCTTCGATTGTGTGCCAATATGTCCAGCCATTACAAGCACTTGCGCCTTGAACCATGGCACCAACTTTGTGTATAGAGCCGGTTCCTGCGGTCACTTCTAACGAGCCATCTGCACGCACTTGTGCGCCATTATTGCCCTTAGAATCGACCAATATTGTGCCCGGCTCGATCATCCCGCGTTCGACCAATTGGCCAAACGGAATGCGCGGTTCGGCTTTTTTGCCTTTTGTCACTTGCAAAATGGCTTCATCGAGCGGGCTGATGGAATCAATCCGCGCTTGAGCCGCCTGTATATAATCTGTTTGTTGCTCTATACCAATATAATGCCGACCTAATTTTTTAGCCACCGCACCGGTTGTGCCCGTGCCAAAAAATGGGTCTAATATAACGTCACCAACATTTGTAGACGATAGGATAACCCGTCCTAACAAAGATTCGGGTTTTTGAGTTGGGTGAACTTTTTTGCCATCGTCTTTTTTTAACCGCTCGCCACCATTGCAAATCGGCAATAGCCAGTCAGAACGCATTTGCACATCGTCATTTAGGGCTTTCATGGCTTCATAATTAAAGGTGTATTTTGATTTTTGGTTTTGAGATGCCCAAATTAGAGTTTCATGAGCATTGGTAAACCGTCGGCCACGGAAATTGGGCATAGGGTTGGATTTGCGCCAGATAACATCATTCAGCATCCAATAGCCTAAATCCATAAGCTGCGTACCAACCCGGAAAATATTGTGGTAAGAACCAATGACCCAAATGGTGCCATTGGGTTTTAAAATACGCCGTGCGGCTGTTAGCCATTGTTTGGTAAACTGGTCGTAAGATTCGAAACTTGAGAATTTGTCCCAATCGTTAGTGACAGCATCGACATGGCTTGCATCGGGGCGGGTTAGGTCGCCAGCCAGTTGCAAATTATACGGCGGATCGGCAAATATCATGTCAATAGACGCTTCAGGCAGGGCATTCATTCGCTCAACGCATTCGCCTTGCAATATTAGATCGACGTTTAATATATTGGAAATCTTAGCAGATTTTGCCATTCACTCACCCCATACTCAATACAAACTGCAACAGCAGCGGACTAAGGGCATTATGAATCAATAGGGTAAATAATGGTTTAACGCCGAAATATTTTTGTTACGTTTTGCGAAGTAGTCGTTTTATCGGCTTAAATGTGCGGCGATGATGCGGGGTTATGCCAAATTCGGCCAAACCTATTTGGTGAGCTTTTGTGCCATAGCCAGCATTTGTATGCCAACTATAATGCGGATATTCACTATGCAATTTTTGCATCAACCTATCACGGGTGACTTTGGCAATGATAGAGGCCGCTGCAATGCTGAAACTGCGGCCATCGCCTTTGATGATGGCTTGGGCATTTATATTCAATTGTGCGGGAATTTTATTGCCATCTATCAACGCATGTTGGGCGCTGGCTTTAAGCCCAATTATGGCGCGATGCATGGCCAACATAGAGGCTTGAAGGATGTTAATGTCATCAATTTCTGTCACCGATGCTGAGCCGATGGCGTAATCGCAATTATTGATAATTTCATCAAATAGATAATCGCGTTTTTTGGCGTTAAGTTTTTTACTGTCATTTAATATGGTTAAAAATTTGGCTTTGAAATTTGGCTCAAAAATAACCGCCCCAGCCACCACGGGGCCAGCCCAAGGGCCACGGCCGGCTTCATCGACACCGGCTATATGCTTAAGGCCATTTTGCCATAAAGCTTGTTCGAAAGAAAAATTGATTTGGGGTTCACTCTGCATAGGTGCAAAATAACCAAGATATTGGAAATTGCAAATATATTCATGTCTTTTATTTCGGGAAAAGGGGGAATATATCTGCAATTCCAAGTGGTTTATGCAAGCATAAACCAAAGGGTCAGGCCGAGAAAACCTAACCCTAGCTGAGTAGAATCTGTGGGTTTCGGGCTTAATGAGATTATGAACCCAAAAAGCCCGAAAGTTGGGCATCCAAAATAACCTAGATGTGGATGGATAATTATGAGCGTTTGGCTTAAGAATGGTAATGAGTATTGCCAAACACTTGGTACGGCTAGTTATAATTATCGGGGTGGTTATGCTGAATGTGGCGGCATCTCCTTTGCTGTTAAATTAATTGTCGGATTGTGTAATGTGCTTAGTATTAACGACACCCAATTTATAACTCAGCAAAACGAATAAAGCAAGAACAAAAATAGAACAAACAGGGAAAACTATTGACTTATGGTAAACAATATATTAACTTTTAAAAATCAGATCATTGGGTTAAGTTGCCTCTATGACCGTTAAAATATCTGTAATAATACCCTGTTTAAACAGCGCCGCCCGGCTTATGCCTTTGTTGGCAGGCTTGGTAGATGGCACGGCTACAGGCCTGATAAAGCAAGTGATATTTGCTGATGGCGGCTCGGACGATATAACCGCTGAAATTGCTGAGGAGGTGGGAGCAGATTTTGTCAGCACACCCAAAGGCCGCGGCAGGCAGTGCAAAATTGCAGTGATTTACGCCAAAGCCGAATGGTTGTTGTTTTTGCATGATGATTGCCAGTTAGCACAAGGCTGGGAAGATGAATTGATGGGTTTTATTAATGAGGCCGAAAACCAAAATAAATGTGCTTATTTTAGGTTTAAGCTGGATGATAAAAGCCTGAAAGCCAAATTTGTAGGGTGGGGGGTTTATTGGCGCTGCAAAATATTCGGCCTGCCATATGGCGACCAAGGCCTGCTGATTGGCCGTGAATTATATGAAAAAATTGGTGGTTTTAGCTCGTTGCCGATTATGGAAGATGTCGACATTATTGGCCGCATAAAAGCTGAGATTGGCAAGCAAAACTTGCTGATGTTAGACAGTGTTTTAACCACATCGGCCGATAAATATAAAACTGGATATTTTAAACGCATAATGCGTAACTTTAAATATCTGATGAGTTATAAACTGGGCAAAGACCCCAAAAAAATTGCCGAAAGCTATTATAAATGAGCCGGCATTTGGTAATTATGGCCAAACGGCCAACCATGGGGCGGGTGAAAACCCGTTTGGCCAAACAGATTGGCAACAGTGCGGCCTATAGATTTTTTAACCTAAATTTGCAAAACCTGATGCGCAATTTAGGCCAAAACCCGAAGTTTAAATTGCACATTGCCACCACGCCGAAACAAGCGGCGCGCGATGCATATTGGCCGCAATATGTGAATGTATTTGACCAAGGAGATGGCAATTTGGGCGACCGGATGCAACATGTATTTGCCCATATACACGGGCAATATGGCGGCGCTAAAATATTAATCATCGGCAGTGATATACCGTATATTGAGCCCAAACATATTATGCACGGCTTTGAAACATTGGGGCGCAAAAAAGTGTGCTTTGGGGCATCTGGCGATGGCGGATATTGGTGCGTAGGGCAAAGAACCAGCCCGAAAGTGACAAAGTTATTTGATGACGTGAGGTGGTCAAGCCAATATGCATTGGCCGATACAATGAAAAATGCCCCTGCCAACGAAGTTGGCATGCTTGCAACACTAAACGATGTCGATGAGGCCGAAGACTATTACACATACCTAAACAGCCGACGCTGACCCAGCATCGCGTATGCCCCCAAGCACCCCTGCGATTCGACGAGTGCGCCCAGAAGCCGTAAGGCAAACTCTGAGGCCAACGCGCGGAGGCTAGAGAGCGCAGCGAACGCACGCAAGTGCCAACAGTGAAAGAGGCGAAGCCGAAAGAACGTATAAATGCAGACTTCCAGAGAGCTGGCAGGAGTGCTAAGTGGTTCGCCCTAAAAGAAACATGATGAATGCGGTAAGTGTGCTGCTATCAAATAAGAAAGGTAAGCGAATTGGGCAAACGAAATAAAATGAGCACATTGGCGTTAAATTTATTTGCATGTACGGTGTTGTATTTTGTTTTATTTACATTTGTATTTGTAGATTTCTTAAAAGTCGGACTTCTGATCTTATCAATAATATTTATTTTAGCAGCATTTTTATTCACTTTTATGATTGTAAAACGGTTTGGATTTATACTGGTTTCAATATCGTTAATCGTGGGCATATATTGTGCTACTATAGTTGCGCCACGTGTAAATGGTGCCTATTTAATTTATTGGAATTTGGCGAAAATTGAAATTACCTCAAAAGATCAATTACCACAACATCACGGCGACATGGTAAGTTGGAGCCACTATAGCGACGGCTGGTATGGCACTGTTATTTTCTATTTTCTAATGAAGATAGATGAAAATAATACCCAACCAATTATAGAATTAATGCGAATAAATTCCAAATATAACCACAATTTCAAGGGAAAATGCAAAGTAAAAGTTTTTAGAATATCGAGTGAATATGTATATATTACTCAATATTGTTAGTAAGCATGCTAAGTTTCTATTTTGTTGATGTGATTATTAATCTTTGGAGTTGTAATTTATGATGAAAACGTTTCCGTTTTTACTAACTGTTTTTATGATCTTTAATTTAACAAACGTTAGTGCCCGTCCTTTTGGACCAAGTTGTTTATGGGTACATCACACCGAGTTAGTTAAACAAACAAACTCAATAATAGTTGCTAGAGCGAGTGATGTTGAAAATGTTTCTGGTGCGAAATTTGAAACCATAGAAGTAATAAAAGGCGATGCTTTAGCAACTTTTATTGTCTCAAATGGACGGGTTATTAATCAAGATGATGAGTTTAAGAATTATTATTTGCGTGGGCAAATAGAAGAGGACTTTGATGGCCATAGAAATTTGGCATTTTGGGATAGCGGTGTAACTCGAGCGGGGTACGGCCCAGACTGTAAAATGCACCCACAATTTGTCACGGGTAAGACATATTTAATTTTTTTGGATAACCCACACACCCGTGCATATGAAGAAATAAATACAGCAAATGACTTATGGCTAGCTGCTGTTCGCAAACTAGTAGATGATCCGACTCTCAAATCAGGTTTGTCGCTCACATTAAACCAATGGATTGAGCGGACCAGTTTTGCATTTATAGCTAAAATCGATGATTGCAAGGGCACACATGTTAAAACAGAAGTGATTCTGAATGGCAAACCGCCTATGGGTTTCTTTTCTGATTCAAATCATGACAATATCAACCCTGAATGCAAGGTTGGAACAAGATTTTTTGTAGCTAGCTATTTGCCATATTTAGAAAAAAACTCCAGAGATAAAAGGATGTTTGGAGAGTTTGTCAAAGACAATAATATTGATTTTTCTCGAATTCTAGAGTTTAGCCAGATTGAATTTTTGGGCTCGAAGATAATGGATTTGAAGAATTGAATACTCACCAGAGACAAATCCCGTAATGAGTTGATCTTAAGTGTTTGGAGTTATAATTTATGAAAAAGTCTTTGATAATATTCGTTTTCCTCTTGCACAGTGTAACCGCCGCACATTCGATAATGGCGACGCCGAAGAATGTGTTTGAACCTGCGACAATTGATCAAATTGAAGCGGTTCAGAGCGTGGCTCATATATATAACAGAGTTGCAGGAAAAAAATTGGAATATTTCCAATTCGAAATTGTTCTGCCAGACACAAAATATATTGTTGTAAGAATGGAAGGGGGTTATTGCAAAAAGCTTTGTTTAACCGCATTTTTCCTGAGTGAGATTTCTAACGAAGGTTTTGCCGCTATTAGTTATATGGAAAAGACCTTTTCACTTGGTGATGTCTGGACACCATTGAACGATAAATGTGGTGTGGAGTATGGAGTGTTCTTTGGAACATTTAAGAATGGTGGAAGGAGTATGAAGATATCTAATTGTGGGGTAGTGTTTTAGTTTCTCAATTTACCTCTACCGCTGTAAAGACAAAGCCACTTAGCACTCCTGCCAACACAGGGATTCTCGCATTTATACGTTCCTGCGGCCTATCGGCCTTGTCACTGTTAGCACTTGCGTGCGCAGCCACTTGCTTTGCAAGTGTCGGCTAGCCTCCGCGCGTTGCCCGCAGAGTTTGCCTTTCGGCTTCTGGGCGCACTCGTCGAATCACTGGGATTCTTGCGGGCAGACGGAACTTCAGAATGTGTAGGGGTGTGCAGATGATCGGCGGTGGCTTCGAACGGCGGCATTCGGGCTCGCCTAAAAGCTGTGATGTTGAAGTTTTGCGCTGGGGTTTCAGATGCCGAACCTGCATTTGAGGCTGTAAAGACAAACCCACTTAGCGCTCCTGCCCACACTCTGGAAGTCTGCATTCATACGTTCCTGCGGCCTAACGGCCTTGTCACTGTTGGCACTTGCGTGCGCAGCCACTTGCTTCCGCAAGTGTCGGCTAGCCTCCGCGCGGTGGCCACAGAGTTTGCCTTTCGGCTTTTGGACGCACTCGCCGAATCGCCGGGATTCCTGCGGGCAGACGGAAATTCAGAATGTGTAGGGGTGGTGCAGTTTATCGGCAGCAACCTCAAACCGCCGACTTTGCACTCAAAAAATCCTGCCAGACTAGTTGTTTGTAGTTTGGGTTAGCTTGCAGCAATTGGGGGTGGAATGTGGGGATGGTTTTGAAGCTTTGTTCGCCGAGAATAATTTCGGTAAATTTTCCGCGGGTTTGCAAAATACTGCCTTTTTGCTGGGTCAGGATTTTGCACACTAGGGCATCGAAAGTGATGATGATTTTGGGTTTCACCAGCTCGATTTGCCGGGTTAAAAACGGCTGGCAAATGTCTATATTGGCCTGACTTGGCGCCACCCCGCCCAATGAGCGCCATGGCAGCAAATAAGCCAAATAAACATTTTTACGCTCTAAGCCTATA
This sequence comes from Hyphomicrobiales bacterium, assembly GCA_013214705.1. Taxonomy (GTDB): domain Bacteria; phylum Pseudomonadota; class Alphaproteobacteria; order Rhizobiales; family OSC116; genus OCS116. The sequence goes on along the minus strand of JABSRZ010000003.1, from coordinate 741,237 downwards.
GCCGCTAGGATTTGGTCGAGCATTAAACCGGCTGTGCCGGCAAAAGCATGGCCGATCATATCTTCATCGCGCCCGGGCGACTCGCCAATTAACATAATGTCTGCATGCTCATTGCCTTCGCCAAAAATAAGATGTTTGGCGGTGAGCTTTAGGCTGCATTCCTCAAACCCGTGCAAGGCCTTGGACAGGCTATTCAAGTCGTCGCATGCGGCCGAAAGTTTTTGGGCAAGCTTTATCGAATGTTGGTAATTGACTTGGCCCGCACGCAAATCTTTTGCCAAGCGGGTTTGGTTGGTTTTGGGTGCGGCTGTGGTTATTGCAGCGGCTTGAGGCGCACGCGTGGTTGGGGTTTGCGGCGCGGGTTCTGCATTTGGTGCGGGCGCTAAAATTGGTGCAGGCTTTATAATTGGCGTAGTTAGGGTAATTGGCGTAGTTAGGTTTTCAAAATGATTTGTCACCTCATCGCTTATCGCCTCATCGACACCGGCCAGCGCGTACCAGCTCAATATGTCCAAAAGCTCGTCGGCATTTAAGCTATCTAAATTGGTGGAATCGGATTGCTGCATGTTGCGAATAGACCAGTTTTGCGAGTTATTTTCAAGTTTTTAATAGCAAAGATTTAAAAAACCGTGATATATATTCTTTTAGCAGTTTAGAGTGAATAAAGGCTATGATATGAGTGAAAATTCGGGCTTAGAGCCCCGCGAATCTATGGATGTTGACGTGGTGATTGTTGGCGCTGGCCCAGCCGGCTTATCGGCCGCCATAAAACTAATGCAATTGGCGCAAAAAGCGGAACAACAACTGTCTGTAGTGGTGCTGGAAAAAGGCGCTGAAGTGGGCGGGCATATACTTTCGGGCGCGGTGATAGACCCGATATCGTTAACCGCATTAATACCCGATTGGCAGCAACGTGGCGCGCCGTTAAATGTGCCGGTGAAAAAAGACAAAATGTATTTGTTTGGCCACTCTGGCCTGCTGCGCATACCCAATTTTATATTGCCGCCATTAATGCATAACTACGGCAATTATATCATCAGCTTGGGCAATTTAAGTCGCTGGATGGGCGAACAAGCCGAAGCTTTGGGCGTGGAAATTTACCCAGGCTTTGCCGGCGCTGAAATATTATATGATGAAAATGGCGCGGTAAAAGGCGTGGCGACCGGCGACATGGGCATTGGCGCTGACGGCAAGCCCAAACCCAGCTTTGAACGCGGCATGGAAATACATGCCAAATATACCTTAATTGGCGAGGGTGTGCGCGGCTCATTGGCCAAACAGCTTATCGAAAAATTTGATTTAGATGCCGACTGCGATGTGCCGAAATTTGGCCTTGGCATTAAAGAATTGTGGGAAATTGACCCTGAAATGCATGATGAGGGCTTGGTCATGCATAGCTTGGGGTGGCCATCGCCGGCCAATGTTGGCTCTGGTTCATTTATGTATCATCTGGACAATAACCAAATATCGATTGGTTACATTACCGATTTGGATTATGCCAACCCGTATATTTCGCCTTATGGTGAGTTTCAGAAATTTAAAACTCACCCGGCAATTAGCGAAGTTTTGGCCGGCGGCAAACGCATTGCCTATGGCGCCAGAGCCATCACCAAAGGTGGTTATCAATCGCTACCCAAATTGGCATTTAACGGTGGCATCTTGTTAGGTTGCGCCGCTGGCATGGTAAATTTACCGCGCGTAAAAGGCACGCATAACGCCATATGGTCGGGCATTCATGGCGCGCAAGCGGCGTTTGACGCCATAAGTGAAGGCCGCTCGCACGATGAGCTAACCGCTTATAGTGACATGGTTTTAACCGGACCAATTGGCAGAGACCTTAAGAAAATACGCAATGTGAAGCCATTAATATCGCGCTTTGGCAATTATTTCGGCATGTTGTTGGGCGGGTTCGAAATGTGGTTGCAAACATTATTGCCGTTTTTGGGCGGTTATACTTTGCACCATAAAAAATCGGATGCACAAAGCCTATTGCCAGCCGATAAATGTAAGGTGATTGAATATCCCAAGCCGGATGGAAAAATAACTTTTGACCGATTATCATCGGTTTTTTTAAGCGCGACCAACCACGAAGAAGACCAACCTTGCCATTTGGTTTTGGCCGATGCGTCTATACCCATTGATAAAAACTTGGCTGAATTTGCCGAACCAGCACAACGTTACTGCCCGGCCGGAGTTTATGAAATTATTGAAAAAGACGGCAAACCATATTTTCAGATTAATGGCCAGAATTGCGTACATTGCAAAACTTGTGACATAAAGGACCCGGCGCAAAATATCACCTGGATGGTGCCAGAAGGCGGCGGTGGGCCAAACTACCCAAATATGTAAAAATTCACCAAACCTACATATTTATGACATTATTTATGGCTAGCTAGAGTTTTAAATAACTTTATATAAACCTATCTTACTTATAGGTTATGTAACCAATCTGCGGGTTTGGCAGATATTGTGAAGAGTATGGGGTTTGTTGGCGCATGAATATGATGAAAATAACTCGGTTAAGAGACGTGAAAAAAATAATTTCGGCCTTTTTGGCCATCAGCTTGTTGGCGTTAAGCGGGCTAACCTCTGTTTATGCATCCAATACTTCTAACGCCACCCAGCGCGGCGCGCCGGGCACATATTCGGGCAATTTTTTGGCGGCAAATTTAGCTTTGAGTAAGCGAGATTATAGCAGCGCTGCGGCATTTTTATCGAAATTATTTATAAATGACCCAACCGACCGGGTGTTTATTGAAAGCCTATTTGTGGTGCAACTAATCAATGGCGAATTTGAAAAAGCCAATGCATTTGCCAGCCTATACCACCATTCAAACCCCACAATAGATGAAGCTGACACTGGCCATTATAACCTATCGCGATTATTTTTAACACTTGGCCAAGTGAAGCAGAATAACTATAAGCAAGCCCTTGCAAGTTTAAATCGAGGCGATGATTTCATCATTTCTGAAATGAGTTTTCAACTGTTATCGGCATGGATAAATTATGCATTGGGCAAGCCCCTAGACACTGCCGACAATATAAATAGGCTGCAAGATAACAGCTTTTTTAGAATATATTATTTGATAAATTCGGCAGTATTTGCCCAATTGCAAGGCCGTAATGATGATGCCGACCGGTTTTATAATGATGCGCTAAAACTCGGTGGTACAAAATTACACCTAATAGAAGCCTATGGGCGGTTTTTAGAACGCACTGACAATAAGCAAAAAGCCTTTGCTTTATATGATGATTTTGTGAACAGAGCTGGCGAACACCCGGTGATAACCCAAGCGTTGGAACGGCTAAAGACCGACAAAATACCTGCGCCATTTATTAGCAACGCCCAACAAGCCATTGCCTATAACCTGTATCATATTGCCAATATATATTATAGCGCTGAGAATTTTGATGAATCGATAAATTACGCCCGCTTGGCACAATATATGGCGCCCACAAACAATTACATTCTGAATAATCTGTCTTTGAATTTTCAGGCGATTGGCAAAAATTTGATCGCCAATGTTGAGTTAGAAAAAATTCCGCCATCTAGCCCGTTTTATTTAAGGTCGCAAATTCGCATCGCCAATAATTTAGAAATAAATGGCCAGACAGATTTGGCATTGAAAAAACTGGCTAGTTTGTTGCCGCTCAAACAGGTGGATGAAACCGTATATCTGGCTTATGCCCATATGCTCAAACGCAATGAAAAATACGAACAATCGCTGGTTTATTATGATAAAATAATCAACAATTTGGACGATTTGAACATTAACCACGCCAATTTGTTTTTTCACCGTGGGGTGAGCTATGAGCGGTTAAAACAATGGCCGAAATCAGAAAAAGATTTTAGGCAAGCTTTATTGTTAGACCCCAATCATTCATCGGCTTTAAATTATTTAGGCTATACCTGGGTTGATAAAGGCATCCACCTTGAGCAAGGGCTTAAGATGATCGAAAATGCCTTATTGGTCGAGCCACGTAACGCATTTATCATCGATAGTCTGGGCTGGGTTTATTATAAGCTTGGTAAATATGATTTGGCCCGCATAGAGCTTGAACAGGCGCTGGATTTAAGCCCCAGCAATGCTGACATTAGTGACCATTTGGGCGATGTATATTGGAAATTAGGCCGCAAATTAGAGGCTGAATTTAAATGGCAGCAGGCGACTATATTTAAATCGCCAGAAATTAATTATGATGATCTGGAATATAAACGCGCTTTTGGTTTAGATGCGCTGATTGAAAAAAATGCCAGCCAGAAAAAACCACAGCCTGAACCCAAAACCGTGCCAAATATGGGTGAAGCCATTGTCGAGGAAGGCGAAAGCCTGTGGGATATATCTTACCGGATTTATGGCACCGGCGAGCATTATAACCTGATTTTTGAAGCCAATAAATCTGTTTTAAGCGACCCAGAGGCAATATATCCCGGCCAGATATTATTATTACCCAAATATTTAGAGTTAGAATAAATGCCAACCGTCCCAGCGATTTATAAACAATTATGCCCGGCAAAAGCGAATTTATTTTTGCACATAAAAGGTAAAAGAGCCGATGGCTACCATATTTTAGAAAGCCTAGTGACTTTTGCTGACTTTGGTGATGAGTTGACATTTGAGCCAGGGGTGGCAAATGAGCCAGGGGCAAAAGACTTAAGCCTTGATATCGATGGCCAATATGCCACCGAATTGGCCAAATTTGCCCTGGGCGATAATTTAATTATCCGAGCCGCTAAAGCGTTTGAACACCGGTTTGAGCTAAAAGTGTGCGGCAAATTTAACCTGCAAAAAAACTTACCCTTGGCCTCAGGAATTGGTGGTGGCTCGGCCAACGCGGCCATGGCGATAAAGCTGTTGAAGCAAGCCTATGACCAGCACGGCGATGTTGATGAAATGTTGCTGGCATTGGGCGCAGACGTGCCGGTATGTTATGGCGCTGAAAATAGCCTTATGACCGGCATTGGCGAGCGGCTTGAAAAATGGCGCAATCTGCCGAAATTAAACGCAATTTTAGTCAACCCCAATGAAGCGGTCTCGACCGCAAAAATATTCGGCCGTTTAAACGCATCTGCGCAGTTGGATGATTATGAGTTTGTGGGCAAAGATGCCCCGACCTTTAAAACTGCACAGGATTTGGTTGGCTTTTTGCAACTGCAAACCAATGATATGCAGGCAGCAGCGGTGGCCATCTGCCCAGCAATTGGCAATGTGTTGGCTGAGCTAAACGCCATTAACGACATAATGCTAAGCCGCATGAGCGGCAGTGGCGCAACTTGTTTTGGTTTGTTCACAAACCAAAGCGAAGCAGAATTAGCCGCACGAAAATTGGCCAACCGCCACCCAAATTGGTGGATACAGCCAACAACATTTTCCGGATAGCACCGAATACGTGCCATACGGTGAGTGCGAATACGGCCGTTCGAAGCCGCTGCCGACGGACGCGCGGAGGCTAGAGAGCGTAGCGAACGCACGCAAGTGTCAACAGCGAGGCTAAAGCCGAGCGTATAAATGCAGACTTCCAGTGTGTTGGCAGGAGCGCTGCCCCTGAGCTGGCTGAAAAGCTGTGTTGTTGATATTTTGCGAGGGAGTTTCAGAAGCTGAGCCAGCCGTTGATCTTGCTAAGACATAGAAAGTTCGCGCTCCTGCCATTACAGGGGTGCTTGCATTTATACGTTCTTTCGGCTTCGCCTCTTTCACTGTTTGCACTTGCGTGCGTGCTCATATTTTCAATATTCGCACTAGCCTCCGCGCGTTGGCCACAGAGTTTGCCTGTCGGCTTCTGGGCGCACTCGCCGAATCGCAGGGGTGCTTGGAGGTATACGGAAACTCAGCACAAACTTGCCGGACAACTCCCGTTCAAAAAACTCATGTGTTTTTTGAACCAGCCGGACTGGAGGCCGCCACTTATGTGGCGCACCCGCGTAGGCCTGAGCCAAGCGAAGAATAGCCGTGAGCGATATAGATTCAACTACAGGTTTTTACTTCTCGCGAGCAATACAGAATGCTACGGTTTGTTCTAACGCGGTGCGCATTTCGGATTCTGGAAACAGAGCCAACGCCTGCACAGCTTTAGAGGCATAATGCTCGGCACGTAACTTGGTTTTGTTAAGTGTATCATATTTGGCCAATAACGAGATGGCATGCTCTAGGTCGCCATCTTTTTGGTCGCCATGTTTGAGGGTTCTGTCCCAAAAATTGCGCTCATCCATGCTGCCTTCGCGGTAGGCGAAAATAATCGGCAGGGTGATTTTTTGTTCGCGAAAATCATCGCCAATATTTTTATCTAATTGGGCGCCGAGGCCAGAGCCACCGCCGAAATCTAACGCATCATCGACCAATTGGAACGCAATGCCCAAATTATGGCCAAATGAATGTAGGGCTTGGCGCTGCTCTTCACTGGCGTCAGAAATCATCGCGCCCATTTCGCAGGCGCTTTCGAACAATGCGGCGGTTTTTGCATGGATAATTTTTAAATAATGATCTTCGGTTGTGGAGGTATTTTTAGCCGCAGCGAGTTGCATAATCTCACCTTCCGAAATGGTAACCGCCGCGCCGGAAAGCGAGTTGAGACACTCTAAAGACCCGGTTTTAACCATCATATTAAACGTTCGGGCCAGTAAAAAATCGCCAACCAATACGCTATTTTCATTGCCCCAAATTTTGCGGGCGGCTTGTTTGCCGCGCCTCATGTCACTATCATCGACCACATCATCATGTAGCAATGTGGCGGTGTGTAGGAATTCTATGGCAGTCGAAATAACAATATGATGATCGCCTTGATAGCCGCACAATTGCGCCGCTGCCAGCATTAACATGGGCCGAATGCGCTTGCCGCCGCTATCGATAAGATAGTTGGCAACTTGTGGGATGGTTTTGACATGCGAGCCGGTGTGTGAAAGGATGTTTTCATTGACCCGACCCATATCGTGTTTGGTAAGCGCCAATAGCAATGCAAGGTCTGGCCTGCTGGTTTTTTTATATTGTAAAATAGCGCCCACGATGTCTTGCCTCTTGAATAACATTACCTTCATTATCTGGGGTTTATTTATGCTAAGGTCAAGTGAAATTAACTAATTTTTAATATATCAATTTGGATAAAAATGGATTGGATTAAGCACTATGAAACTACTATTTGAAAGTTTAGACTCTGTATTTATATCCTATGTCAGGAATATGTTGGAACAAGAGGACATTGTGACATTTATTTTTGATGAAAATATTTCTATGTTAGAGGGCTCAATTGGGGCTTTTCAGAAGCGGGTGATGGTGATAGATGACGATTATGAAGCGGCGCACAAAACCTATTTTACCCTCGCTGAAAAATATAATGAGTAAGGCCGTATATGGATGACTATACCGATGATGATTTTTTAGACGGTAAACTAATATTACGCCAACCAAAAAAAGGTTATAGAGCCGGGTCTGACGCGCTGCTATTGGCCGCTGCACTGCCTTTATGCCAAGGCAAAATGTTAGAAGTGGGCGCCGGCGTGGGCGCGCCAAGCCTGTGTTATTTAGCCCGGGTTGGAGTTGAACTAGCCACCAAAATAACCGCGCTTGAAAAGTTTAAAAATGTTGCCAAATTGGCGCAATATAATGTCGATAAAAACCATTTTGAAGCCTATATAGAAATTGTAAATGCAGATATTTTTGAGCCGGCCAAGCAATTTGAAAAACGCGGTTTAACCTCCGATAGTTTTGACCATATATATTCTAACCCACCATTTTTTGACCCTAAAAAAAACAAAACATCGGCTGATGATTATAAAGCCCTTGCCCACAGCATAAAACACGATGATTTGGCTCGTTGGCTGATATTTATGGTGAGGTTGCTTAAAAACAAAGCCCTGATGAGCATTATCTACCCGATGGAACATTTGTATGAAGTGCTAAAAATATTGGAAAACCGCGTGGGTGATATATCCATCCGGCCGATATTTAGCAAGCCCAATGCCCCCGCCACTAGGTTTTTATTGCAGGCTAAAAAGGGCAGCCGCGCGCCGTTGAAAATGCTTAGGCAATTGAATTTACGCCATGATAATGGCAGCGTTACCGAGTTTGCCGAGGGTATTTTTAGGCATGGTAAAAACATAATGATGTAAAATTTTTGGCTTAATAAATGACTAAATAGCTGGCTAAATATTGTAATTTGGCTGGCCAAACACTATTTAACCTATAACTGATTTAATGAGGATTTTATGTTTGAATTTTTAGACCCGTTTTTACCCAAGAAAATGCGCAGCACCAACCCGATTGTGGCCACCGTTAGGCTAACCGGGGTGATTGGCGAAGGCAGTAGTTTTAAAGCCGGGCTTAACTTGGCATCGGTAAAAGATGCGCTCGAAAAAGCCTTTGAAATGAACAAAATTGACGCGGTGGCGATATCGATCAACTCACCCGGCGGCAGCCCGGTGCAAAGCGCCTTGATACATGACCGGATACGCGCTTTATCGAAAAAACACGATGTGTCAGTGTATACATTTGCTGAGGATGTCGCGGCATCTGGCGGCTATTGGATTGTGTTGGCAGGTGACGAAGTTTATGCCCATGAAACCAGCATTATTGGTTCTATCGGGGTGATTATGTCGACATTTGGTGTCGATAGATTGATGAAAAAATGGGACATTGATCGGCGGGTTTATACCTCTGGCAAAAATAAAAACAAACTTGATATGTTTATGCCGGAGAATAAACAAGATGTGGCATTGATAAACCAAATGTCTGGCGACATACATGATGCGTTTAAACAACATGTGCGTGATCGGCGCAAAGACAAGCTGAAATCTGACGATGAAACTCTGTTTAATGGTGATTTTTGGGCCGGAAAACGCGCCAAAGACCATGGTTTAATTGATGGCATTGGCGATGTTTACAGCGTGATGAAGGAAAAATTTGGCGAACAAGTGCGTTTTAAAGACGTGAGTATCGGCAAAAAAGGCCTACTGAAAAAAATGTTTGGCTCGAGTACCCCCGCGGCCCTAGCCGGCGGAAATGTCAGCGACATCGGTGTCGGCGTAGCTCACGGCCTAGCCCAAGTGGCCGAAGAAAAAGCCCTCTGGAACCGCTTCGGCCTCTAAAAACCAATAGCCACCTGCTAAATACGCCGCGATTTCGGTGAGCGCGAAAGCAGCCGTTCGAAGCCGCTGCCACCTAACGCGCGGTGGCTAGCGAGGCTGTGCCGAGCGCACGCAAGTGCTAACAGAGAGCGCAGCGAACGTATAAATGCAAGCATCCCTGTGGAGGCAGGAGTGCAACCCGGCGGCAACTCAGAGTTCTGAGCTAAAAAACGGAAATGGATGCATCACCTACTGTAAACCGTAAAATTAGCCCTAACCCCGCAAGCCATCGCCTTGATAAACACCTCATGGTCAAAACCATCTAATTTATAAAGCTGCTCTATCACCTCGGCGCTGCCCATTGCGCCATCAGGAAAGCGGCAATCACCATCATCAGTTTTGATCACCAGCCAAATGTCAGCCTCGATCGGGCCGAGATCTTCAACCTCTATCACCACTGAGCGCAAACTACGCCACCGGCCTTTTTGCAGCGGTTCATCTGGCGCTTGAACCGAAATGCGGTAGGGGTTGGTGCGCACTATATAATGGGCTTCTGGCGCATAAGTTTCGAACTGAAAATCTTGCTCATATTGTTTTTCTTGCGCGGCACTGAGCAGCTTACCATCTATATAATAATTTTCTATCGGTTCATCTGAGCCAGCTAAATTTAGCTGAGCCTGTAATTTAAGCCGCGCTATGGTTTGTTCTAGGCCTGCAAATTTTGCCAATTTATCAGCAGTTTGCAATTTGGGTTTTTGCAATTGCATTTGTTTCTGAATATAAGCAAAAGTGGCTAATTTTAATTTGTTTACCAGTTTATAAATAACCGGAATATTGGGAGTTTTATTTTTGGCCATATAATAAATCCTGCTGAAACATATATGTTATAATATGCCTTGAAATTTATTAAATGATGATTAAATGTAAAATAAGATGAATTAACATAGGTGAGGGATATGCCTGAAATTTTATTAACCGCCATCGCCGCTATGGGCGTTTACAAAGGCTACAAATGGTTTGCTAAAAAAATGCGAGGCGCGCAAAATGTGGTGGCTGAAGCTGGCAATGCCGCGGAACGGGCAAAAATGGCGATAAAAGACCTGCCCAAACTAAAACGCGACCCGGTTACCGGCATATACCGGCTTAAAAAATAACTTTTAACCATTTATTTGAATAATAAGCGCCAAATGGCGTGTTTTTATTGACCATTTCGATGGTTAAGTCTATTTATTTGTTGAAATAATTACTTATAAATAGGCAGAATACATGACTTCTGAAAATATGTCCGCCCCCCAACATATGCGCCCCGAAAATAGTTTTCAGGGGATGATTATGGCTTTGCAAAATTTTTGGGCAGATTATGGCTGTGCTATATTGCAGCCTTATGACATGGAAGTCGGTGCCGGTACATTTCACCCGGCCACAATAATGCGCGCCTTGGGGCCAAAACCTTGGAAAACGGCTTATATACAGCCTTCGCGCCGGCCATCTGATGGCCGATATGGCGAAAACCCCAACCGCATGCAGCATTTTTACCAGTTTCAAGTGGTATTAAAACCATCGCCTAAAGACATCCAGGAATTATACATTAAAAGCCTGTCGGCCATTGGCATAGACCAAGCCAACCATGACATAAGATTTGTCGAAGATGATTGGGAAAGCCCAACTTTGGGCGCGTGGGGGCTTGGTTGGGAAGTGTGGGTAGATGGCATGGAAGTGAGCCAGTTCACCTATTTTCAACAAATTGCTGGCTATGATTGCAGCCCGGTTACCGGCGAATTGACTTATGGCGTTGAGCGTTTGGCCATGTATGTGCAAGGCGTGGATAATGTTTATGAGCTAAATTATAATGGCCGCGAGGGCGCTGATAAAATTACTTATGGTGATGTTTTTCACCAAAATGAGCAAGAATATAGCCGTTATAATTTTGAGACGGCAGACACCAAAATGCTGATGCAGCATTTTAAGGATGCCGAGCAAGAATGCCAAGCCATTGCCGATGCCAGCATGGCCAAAAGTGCATTGGGCAATGATTACATTATGGCATTACCAGCCTATGACCAGTGCATTAAAGCTTCGCATATATTTAATTTATTGGACGCGCGGGGGGTGATTTCGGTCACTGAGCGACAGGCTTATATTGGCCGGGTGCGGGCATTGTCTAAAAAATGTGCTGACTTGTGGATGCAAACGCCGCTGGGTAAAGCAACCAATGGGGAGGCGAAATAATGGCTGAACTATTTATCGAATTATTTTCAGAAGAAATTCCATCGCGCATGCAAAATACCGCGCGCGCCGATTTAGGCCGTTTGGTGTCTGGGTTTTTAAAAGCCGCCGGGCTTAAATTTGGCGCGGTTGAAACCTATGCCACCCCGCGCCGACTATGCGTGAAAATTGCCGATGTGCCAACATCTACTCCCGACATAAACCAGCAACGCAAAGGCCCACAAGTTGGCGCACCAGAACAAGCCATTCAGGGTTTTTTACGTGGTGCGGGTGTGACTTTGGAGCAATGTGTTGAGCAAGAAATTAAGGGCAAAACCTTTTATGTGGCGATGATTGAGAAATCTGGCCAGCAAACCGCAGAAATTATCGCCGCTTCTATGCCTGAATTGATAAATAAATTTCCGTGGCCAAAATCTATGCGTTGGGGCGCTGGTAGCCTTAAATGGGTGCGGCCTTTGCAAAGCATTATTTGCTTATTTGGCGGCGATGTGGTGCCGTTTGAAATAGAAAATGTGCCGGTGGGTGACAGCACTCAAGGTCATTTGTTTATGAATAATGCGCGGTTCAGCGTGAAAGATTTTGCCGATTATAGGGCTAAATTATTGGCCGCGAATGTGATGTTAAACGGTGCGGAACGCGAAGCCGTGATTTTGGCCGAAGCCCAAGTTATATGCGCTAAAGCCGGATTAGAACTGATTGATGACAAATCGCTTATTGCCGAAACTGCCGGGCTGGTGGAATGGCCGGTGGCTTTGCTGGGTGAGTTTGAAATTGAATTTTTGGATGTACCACAACGGGTGATTATTGAAACCATTAAAGGCCATCAAAAATGTTTCGCAGTTATCGACCCCAAAACCAAAAAATTAAGCCATCATTTTGTCGCCATATCCAACATGATTGCCGATGATGGTGGCAAAACCATCACCCATGGCAATGAAAAAGTGATACGTGCGCGCCTGTCTGACGCTAATTATTTTTGGCAAACCGACAAGAAAACCAAACTTGCAGACCGGGTTGAGAAGCTTAAAAACATCACTTTCCACGCTAAATTGGGCAGCCAGCATCAACGGGTTGAGGCGATTAAAGAAATTGCCGAAATGCTGTGTGAATTCACCCATGCCGACAAAGCCAAAACTTTGCTGGCGGTTGAATTGTCTAAAGCCGATCTGGTGACCCATATGGTCGGCGAATTGCCAGAATTGCAAGGCTATATGGGCCAGCAATATGCACTGGCTGAGGGCATTGATGCGGATGTGGCAGAAGCCTTGGCGCAGCATTATGCGCCGCAAGGCCCATCGGACGCGGTGCCGACAAATATTATCGCTTTGACGGTATCGTTAGCGGATAAGTTTAACACTTTGCTGGGTTTTTGGAGCATTGATGAAAAACCCACTGGCTCAAAAGACCCTTATGCCTTGCGCCGTGCCGCATTGGGCATTATCCGCATTGTGATGGAGCGCAACCTAAGGCTCGATATACCGGCCGAATTACTACCATTCTTTATCGACCGGTTGAAAGTATATTTCAGAGAACAAGGTCTGCGCCATGATTTGATAGATGCGGTATTTGCGCTTAAAGGCCAGAATGATCTGGTATTGGCCGAAAAACGAGTTATAGCCTTGGCGGATTTTTTAGCCACGGATGACGGCGCCAACCTATTGGCGGGTGTGAAGCGTGCCAACAATATTTTGCAAGCCGAAGACAAAAAACAACCGTTAAAATTCAACTCAATTATCGATGAAAAACTGTTGGTTTTAGACGCTGAGAGACATTTATTTGCGGCCATTACAAAAAATGTTGAGCTGATGAATGAAGCGGTTAAAAAAGAAGATTTTGCCGCTGCCATGACCGCCTTGGCGCAACTAAGACAGCCCATTGATTCATTTTTCGAAGATGTTAAAGTGAATGATGATGATGCGGCAATTCGTATTAACCGCTTAAAACTATTGTTTATCATTAGAACTGCAACCAAAACAATTGCTGATTTTAGCCGTGTAGAGGGCTAATTGGATGAATATGTCGAGTGAAAATGACCAAAAAGCCAATGAGATTGAGGTAGATGCTTCATGCCTATTTGCTTGTGGTGACGGTGAAAATTTCACCGACCAACAACGCATCGACATTTTGGGTTTAAAAGGCGCATCTTTGGCGCGGATGACCGCCATTGGCTTGCCGGTGCCGATTGGCTTTGTTTTAACCACTGATTTTTGCCGGCAATTTATTTCGGCGGGCAATAAAATGCCCAAAGGCGCAAATGGCTTGGTGCAAAAGGGTTTGAAAAAACTCGAAAAAAACTTTGGCCGGCAATTGGGCGGCGACAAAAAACCGCTGACATTGTCCATCCGCACGGGTGCGCCGGTGCATTTGGCCGGCTTAATGCCAGCCATATTAAACCTAGGATTAAACGACAAAACCTGCAAAGCCATTGCCGATGAAACCGGTGACTTACGCTTCGCGTTAGACTGCTATAGACGCTTTATTGAAAGCTATTCTATAGCGGTGTTGAATGTCGGCGAGGATTTATTTGAAGAAATTTTTGAAGAAGTGCGCGCCGAGGGTGGGTTAACCTCGATAAGTGAATTTGAAAGCAATGATTACCAGATTATCATCGATAGATATAAAGCCTGCATTGCCGAAAATACCGGGTCGGAATTTCCGCAAGATGTATTTGAGCAATTGATGGGCGGCATTGCTGCAGCTTTTGAAAGCTGGAATGGCTATCGAGCGCGCTCCCAACGGCGCATAAACAATATAGCCGATGACATCGGCCTAGCGCTGACCGTGCAAGGCATGGTGCATGGCAACCGCAATGACCAAAGCGCCACTGGGCTTATCCAAACCCGAAACCCAAATACCGGCGAAGCTATGGTTTCTGGTACTTATTTAACCTATGCCCAAGGCCCAGAATTTTTGGGTCAATATCGCAACCCTAAGCCGTTCTCGATAAAAGACAAAGGCGACAGCAGTCTGGTCGAAAGCCTCGAAGACCGGATGCCAAAAATGTTTGCGCAATTGGTCAAAACCTCATCTGAGCTTGAAAAAGCATTTGGTGACATGTTGAACATCGAATTCACGATTGAAGATGGAAAACTGTATATTTTGGAAGCGGTTAGCCCCAAAAGAAGTGACCAAGCCCAACTTATTGTGGCGGTAGATTTGGCGCAGGCCGGGCTGATTAGCAAACAAGACGCATTGATGCGGGTTGACCCAAAATCGATCGAACAATTATTGCATCCATCACTCGACCCGGAAGCCAAAAAAACCATTTTGGCCAAAGGCCTGCCAGCTAGCCCCGGCGCGGCATCGGGCGAAATAGTGTTTAACTCTGAAGCCGCCGAAGAGCGCCGGGCTTTGGGCAAAAAAGTGATATTGGTGAAGGTCGAAACCAGCCCCGAAGATGTATATGGCATACACGCTGCCATGGGCATATTGACCGTGCGCGGTGGCAGCACCAGCCACGCCGCAGTGGCCGCACGCATAATGGCCCGCCCGTGTGTAACGGGTGCCAGCAGCGTGAAAATAGACGCCGAGAACGAAACTTTATCGGCCTCGGGCTTTACCTTGGAAAAAGGCGATACGATTACCATTGATGGCACATCTGGCGAGATTTATGTTGGTGAAGTGGCCACCATTGAGCCGAGCTTTTCGGCCGAATTTTACACCTTGATGAAATGGGCCGATGAGGTGCGTAAAATTAAAGTTAGGGTCAATGCCGAAACCCCAGAACTGGCCATAAAAGCCCAAAAAATGGGCGCTGAGGGCATTGGCCTGTGCCGCACAGAACATATGTTTTTTGAACCCGGCCGCATTGTCTCTATGCGTGAAATGATATTGGCTGAAGACGAGGTTGGCCGCAAACGCGCACTGGACAAATTGCTGCCGATGCAGCGCAAAGATTTTGTCGATTTGTTTACAGCCATGTCGGGTTACCCGGTGACCATTAGGCTGCTTGACCCACCTTTGCATGAATTTTTGCCCAAGACTGAACATGACATTATGGAAACCGCCAATGCGATGGGCATTGACCATAAAACTATTTCTAGCCGCTTGGAAAGCCTGTCTGAAACCAACCCGATGTTGGGTCATAGAGGTTGCCGTTTGGCCATTACCCACCCTGAAATTTATGACATGCAAGTGCGGGCGATATTTGAGGCAACCATCTTGGCAGAGCAACAAACTGGCGACCCAACTATGCCAGAAATTATGATACCCTTTGTATCGACCAAAGCTGAATTGGTGTTTTTGAAAGAGCGGATAGAGCGGGTTGCGGACGAGGTGGCCAACCTGCAAGGCGCGCGCCCGGCGTTTAAATTTGGCACCATGATTGAGCTGCCCAGAGCGGCGTTGCGGGCGCAAGATTTGGCCGAATTGTCTGACTTTTTTAGCTTTGGTTCTAACGATTTAACCCAAACAACCTATGGCATAAGCCGGGATGATAGCGCTCGGTTTTTAAATTCTTACACCCGCCGTGCGATCATTCCGCATGATCCCTTTGTATCGATTGACAAAGAAGGCGTTGGGGAATTGGTGCAAATTGCTGTCGAACGCGGCAAACTTGGCAATAAAAACATTACCCTTGGGGTTTGTGGTGAGCATGGCGGTGACCCATATTCGATACATTTTTATGGCGATTTAGGCCTAGATTATGTATCCTGTGCGCCATTTAGAGTGCCGGTAGCGCGCCTAGCTGCCGCGCAAAATGCCATATGCAGCAAAAGAAAGCAAAACGCCAAAACCTCCAGCTAATTGCCGATGGCGGCAGCTTATTGAATTATGCTTAAATGAATGTTAATTGCAATTTTGTACAAGTTGAGGCAACAGATACCAATGGGAAAGACCTATAAACCAGATTAAATTTTAAAATGAACCAGAATAAACACCAACATTCTGACGCTCAGCTAGACATGGATAAAAACCATAAGCGCAGGAAAAAAGCCCCAAAAATAACCCGCCGAACAGCAATGCATGTGCTAATTGGACTGGCTTGTATTGGTCTTTTTTGGGCCGTATCTACGCAAATTAACCAGCCCAAAATTAACGCTGTAAGTGTTCAAATCGCCAAAATATCCGCCATGAAACCTATAGGTTTGCCGTTGGTCAAGCCACCATTGGTAGATTTGCAACAACTGGATGATGAATTATATTTTGAAAACGCGACGGCGGTGTTTGAAACTAAAAACCTTGAAATTAAAGTGAACCGCACCAAAAAACGTGACAGCACCTATCGGTTTGCGCCAATGGCAGATAACGGCAGCGGCTTACGGGTGAGTAAAGACAATTTGCAGATAGCGGCCTTAAACCCCAAATTAAACCTTCAGCAGCTGAAAATTGACCAGCTAACCCAGCAATTGCAAAATGCCCAGCCGCTGAATGCGCAACCAACGGATGATGAGTTGGTGCGGGCAAAATCTAACGTCACAAAAATTTTAACCGCTGATGAAATTGAACATTTGAAGCAAGATTTAGCCAATGAAAAATTGGTTTTGGCGCCCGAAAAGAATGCGCCTATGCCGACCATCAGCACTGGTGATGAACAACCGGCAACAGAGGATGAAAAACCGGTTGAAGAGATTGATGTTAAAGACTCAGACCAAAATTCAGACCAGGATGAAGATCAAGAAACTTCAAAGAGTAAAGTAGAAACTACACCTGGAGCGGTCAAAACTTCTGACCTAATTAAAAAACCCAATGCTATTGTGGTTGTGGATGGCAAAATAGCCACAAAGCAGGTGGAGAGCCAACCAAAATACATCACCCTGACCAATGTAAAAGTGCCCGCGCCGCTCAAACGGCCGATTTATATACCCAAGGTTAAAAAACCGGTCACTAAGAAAAACTCGACAAAACGCTCTAGTTTGACCTGTTTAACCACGGCTCTATACCACGAGGTGCGCGGAGAAAGCCGCAACGGACAATTGGCGGTTGCAGAGGTTATTGCGTCGCGCAAGGCCAGCAAATCCTACCCCAATACGATCTGTGAAGTGGTGTATCAAAACGCCACCAAGCGCAATAAGTGCCAATTCTCATTTGCTTGCGATGGCAAAACCGACTTGCCTAGAGACTTAAAAACTTGGAACAAACTTAAAAGCTTGGCCAAAGATTTTTTGGCGGGCCGAGCTGGCCAACCTGATGTGCGGGGCGCCACCCATTACCACGCCACCTATGTGAGCCCAAAATGGCGTTGGACGATGAACCGCATTGGCCGGATTGGCAACCATATATTTTACCGAGACCCACGAGCCAAAAGCTAATGTGTAGCTAAAGCGGCAGATTATGGCCCAGGCTTAATGGGCTTAATGGGCTTAATGGGCTTAATGGGCTGAGTTGGCATTGCCAATGCGCAAACCAAGAACATTTGGTTTGCCGACCAAATCATCATTAAACCGGTATAGGCTGGCAGGTCGGCCGCTGAGCTGGCTACGCAATTCGCCGGTTTTGGCGACCAGTTTTTCGCGTTCCACAAACCGCCGGAAATTTTGTTTGTGCAAATTATAACCCAATATGCCCTCGGTGGTTTTTTGCAAATCAAACAGGCTGAAAGTGTCGGGCATTAATTCGAATATAACCGGATGGTTTTTAACCTTAACCCGCATGCGGGCGATGGCCGTTGCCAATATACGCCGGTGGTCGAACTGCATATACCGACCGGTTGGTAATTTAGTATCTTCGGCGCTTACATAGGTTTCAGCCGACATGTTTTCGTTGGCATCGCGGATGGCCTCAAACACCAATTTGGCTTCATACATTAGCTCGAAACGCTCCAATATGCTTTCTTCTTGCCATAAATCGCCAGCATGGCCAAAACAAAAGCGAATGCGTTTGTGAGTGGCTTCATTCTGGCTCCATTCATATAATTTGGGCAATATAAAATCATCTAACAGCGCGGGGCGGCCAGCGCGAAAATCCTCCCAAGGGAAATGCTGATAAATTTCGCTCCACCGACCGCTAGATTGCGAAGAGCGATGTTTTGGCTGGATGCTGGCAATATAACCGGTTGAAATAATATGCCGATTTGGGTCGCCAAAACTAAATCGGCCAGCATCGCCAAATGTGTATAATTGTTCGACCTGTACCAAATCCATACCCGTTTGATTTTTAACCCAATGGCGCAAAGAATGTTCCATTGTCGGGTGGATTTTGGGGTTATATAACCCCCATGGCAGGACATTTTTTTGGTTGTTAATGGTGAGGACGGTTAGGTTAAAATCATTGTCGGGGCTAACTGAAAGTATGACCGCATTCAAATCGATAATCAGTTTGATAATTTCTGAGTTTTTTTGCGAATTTTCTGACATAGAATACCTTTTGGGCTAGATCGGCGAATTGGGCTAGAGCGGAAATATGGGCTAAAGCGGCAATTGAAACGGCTGGCTGCCATTTATAAAATTACCACGGCCAATTTTTTTTATCGCGTTGACCATTTTGCCATGTCGCTGCAAATAATCATCGGCCAATGAAATGACCAACGGGTTAGGGCTGGCAAACGGCGCGGCCTGTCTTAAATTTTGCGCCAATTCATCCTCGGCACCGCTGCCTTTTATGACATTTGCGGCGATGTAAGCGCCGGCGGTGGAGCGGCTAACCCCTGCCCAACAATGGAATAATATCGGCGCTTGTTGTGCCCAATTGTCCAGAAAATCGACCAGTTTTTTAATGTCGCTGGCCTGTGCGTTGACAAAGCCAGTGGTTGGGCCGGTTACATCGTTAAAAGATAGTTTTAAATGTTTATCAGCGTCGATAATGTCGGGCGTATCTGGCATCATATCTTGATTGATAATAGACACCAAATATTTTGCGCCCGTGTCTTGCAAGGTTTGGGATATAAGATCGAGGCCGCAAACATGTATCATATGAAAATATCTTTCGGTTAAACGGCTTGCATAGCTTGGTTGATTTGGTGAAAACGTCTCAGAAAATTAGCTTCCGCTTGTTTTACACTTAACGGATGGATGTTTTTAAGTGTGCTGACGATAGTTTTACTCAAATTTTGCGGTGTGTCAAAAAACTTATTGGCTTCGGCGACCGAAAAACCAGCCAATTGGGTGGCTTCGTAATAAGCACAGGCCAAATCGGCTTGCTTAATAAGCTTTTTCTGTAAATCAGTCGGTTTTGCGGGCAGGCCAAAACTTATGTGGATAGCCATTTCTAACTTTTGTTCAAATTGTCGATAATCAAACCCCAGAGCATTTTTAAATGGGCTGATCATATCGCCTATCACATATTCGGCGGCATCATGCAACAGCGCCATCAGTTCTAACTCCGGCGCAATGGTCGGCAGAATATCGACACAAATATCGGCAACCATGAGTGAATGTTCGGCTACCGAAAAAGCGTGTTCGCCAGTGGTTTGGCCGTTCCACCGGGCCACACAAGCCAGACCACGGGCAATGTCATTAATATCAATATCCATCGGTGAGGGGGCGAGCAAATCTAGCCTACGGCCAGACAGCATGCGTTGCCACGCGCGTTTTTGGCTGTTTTTATTCATCGCAAATCGACTATCTTATTGACACAGGTCTGATGGCAATGGCAGCTGACCAAGTGATTGTTTATCAAACCCACAGCCTCCATAAATGCGTAGATAATGGTTGGTCCGACAAATTTAAACCCGCGCTTTTTTAAATCCTTGGAGATGGCTTCACTTAATTCTGATTTGGCCGGATGCGTGTCATCAGCGGTTAATTTGGCATTGAGCGGCCGCCCGCCGACTTGCCCCCACCAATAATTGGCAAAACCAACTTCGGCATGTAGTTTTAAATAGGCTTGGGCGTTGCTTCTGACCGCAAAAATTTTGGATCTGTTGCGGATTATATCGGCATTTTTAAGTTGTTTTTCCAATTCTTCATCGGATAAATTTGCCAATATATACGGGTCGAAATTATGGAACGCCTTATAAAAAGCTGCTTCTTTGCGCAAAATAATAATCCATGATAGGCCAGCTTGAAACCCATCTAATATCATTTTTGCAAATAATTGCTGGTCGTCATAAACCGGGACACCCCAGCTATTGTCGTGATAAGCCAGATATAATTCATCCACCGCATTTGGCCAATTGCAACGCGCTAGGCCGTCACCTACACGCGATTCATCGTCTAGATGTTTTCTGGCGGCTGAGTTGATATTGTCTACATTGTCCATGCTGGTCGCCTCACTTCCACATCATCCAAAATGTCTGTATCGCTGGGCAATTTGTCTTGCCGCATAACCGCAAGAATCAGGTAACCGTCGGTAATTTTCATCTGTGACAACGCTTGACCAACGGTTTTTTGTTGATAGGTTATCGGCTGATCTAGCTGAATTTCTGCCCTGCTAAATAAGGGCATTAGCCGTTTGCGGGCAGTTGATTTATGGCGCATGCGTGACACGACTTCTTGGCCGACATAACAGCCTTTGGTAAAGTTGGTGCTGGCCAATTTATCATACCATAAATCTTGAGGGAAAAATTCGGCGGCCTGATAATCGACCCCAAATGTGGCCATGGCTTGTTGTGCCAAATATTGTTGATATTCGGCATCATTACGGGTTTTGTAGCCTTCAGCCGATGAAACGACATTGCGTAAGGGGGCGGGTTGATCGACGGCCGTTAAGCGCGGGTCGGCAGCGCAAATAAATGCGGTTTTAAGGGGCTGTTGCGATATGACTATGTCTAAGTCTTGGCTTAAATCCTCTATGCTTACATCGCTGCGCAAACGATACATTTGCAAGCGTTTAATAAGCCAATCGACTATCTGGCTATCTAATTCTAGCAAATAGCCAGTTTTATAATTATAGACAAATAAATCGGCCAAAATTTTGCCTTGGGGGGTGAGTATGAGCGCGTGAATGGCATTGCTGGTTTTTATCAAATCAATATCATTACTAATTTGACCTTGTAGAAATTCAGCCGCATCTGCGCCGTTTATATGGAGCAGCGCGCGATTTGCCAACTTAATGGGTTGTGTGATTTGAAATTTTAACACCAATTGACCTTTATATAAATGACGGTCAATTATGGCATCATTATTTGTTGATTACAATATTTTTGCGCGCAAAATAATGCCAACTGCCATCGCTGCCAATGGCCAGCTGAAAACCGGTATAAAGCCTTATTTGTTGCATTTGTTTGACGGCTTGCGGGCTAGATATGGTCAATAGGTCAACAAGTTCAGTTGGGCAAAGTTGGCTAATATCCTGATCGGCAAAATATGGCCATGTATAGAGGTCAACCCCTGCTATTAAGGCTTGTTTTGCAAAACCCAGATTTAATATTTCTATCATCTGTGCCAATATATATAGCCCATCTGTATCTTGCGATTGAGCTTGCCAAGCCACTAAAGGCGAATTATTTGCATCTTGCGCCGCATTGAATTTTGCAATTGGCAACACTTCATTTTGCTCGACAACATATTGCATTTGCTCCATATCGCCAGTTTTGGCGGCGCGGATGATGTCTTGGCGCATATTGATGACAAGTTCGGGCAAAATTTCGGCCATAGGTGGCTGGGCGCAGACATCATTTGCGGCCAATGCGGGCATTGCGGCCGAGACTGAGCCGACAAAAACCAAAAAGACTGCCAAAATAAACTTGGACAGTCTTTTTATTATACTTCGGTCTATTGTGCTTCGGTATATGTCATTTTTTATAATCGTTTTACGAGTTAGATGTTGGTGCTTAAGTAACATGTTAACCCATTTAAATGTAAAACCATTATGCCAAATGAGATTTGGAATTATTGTATTGTTTTATTAAGTGTAAACTCACCAGTGCGAATGCGCTTGGCTAAACTTTCAGTCATTTTAGCCACTGGGTCTTCGCCATACATATTGACCATGTCACTAATGGCGGCAAATATGGCCGCGGTGGCAATCATATCTGATTCAACACCATCATTAATGGCGTTTTCCCACGCTTCGAGTAAATAGCTTAAAGCCCGCTGTTTTTCGAATTGTTGATCTATATGTTTGCCTGTGTCATCCTCGATAAGATCTGATTTATCGTTTAGATTTTTCATATAATATTTTGTCCCAACCAATATGCTGTAGCGGTTTATATCTACACTCTTTTTAGCATATTTGGCTTGGGCGTGGTGGGAAAAATTAACAAAAGGTTAACGCTGTGGAATATGGCGTTAATATCTAATAAAAACAACGGCTTAAATTAGTTAAAATTTTATGAATATATATAGTTAATCAAAAGTAAACCCAATAAATGCCAAATTAAATGTCATCAATCAAACAAAATATCGACTGTGGCTTGGGTATCATTGATAGAAGTGTGGGTGAGGGCAATGTTATGATGATCGGCAACCGAAGCCGCGCCGCTATTGATAACGCCACTGGCTAAATTGATGCGCTCACGCAATTTTTCGGTGGTGGTAGAGCATAACATGGTCAGTGAAATTTCATCTATCGGTTGGCCATCGACCAAGGCCGCGTCTATTGAGCCTTTAATGATGCTTTCCATTTCGGTGGTGATGGCTAACAATGTATTTCTATCTTCGGGTGTGGCCGCCAAATAAGCTTCGATGATTAAATCTTGATCTGAAAGGCCGCTGTGCTTGAAGTGAGTGATATAATCTTTGGGTTGCCAAACGCATAATTCTTCGATCAAGTCGGGCATATCGACAATCATATCCAGCAACATAATGACTTCATTAAAATGGTTTAAATAATCGGTCGCTAAATAGGTGACAGCGCTGATGGATTTGCCGACAATGCGTATGTGTAAATCGTCTGCCGTGCGCCTGCTATCTAAGCGTCTATCGGTTATGTTTTCTATTTGGCTCGACATCTAGTGTATTTTACCGGTGGTATTTGAAGTATGTGAGCTAAAGGATACAAAAAAATGGTTAATAAAACCCGAATTATGTTATGTCTATGTTTAGAAATGACAGGTAAGACCTATGTGCGGACGATTTAACCTATTAGATGAATATGACTATGTTGCGCAATTGTTTAACAGCCGCACCGCTCTGCAGTTTCCTGCCCGCTACAATATAGCCCCCGGCCAGCCCGTGGTGATTATAAAAAACCAAATTGATGTGCCAGAAAGCCAGAAAAACCGGCCTGATATGCAGCTTGTGCAATGGGGTTTTGTGGCTGATTGGATGAAAGCACCGCCAGCGCGCTTAATATTAAACGCCCGGGCAGAAACGGTGCTGTACAAGCCAATGTTTAGAGGCGCCATAGAGCAGAATAGATGCATTATACCGGCATCAGGCTGGTATGAATGGAAGACCATTAAAGGGGTGAAACAGCCTTTTTACTTGCGCCGCGACATGAGCAAAAGCAACAATAGCCTGATGGGTTTTGCTGGCATTTATAGCCGTTTTATGGCGGCAGACGGCAGTGAAATAGACACGATGGCAATATTGACCCGCGAGGCTGTCGGCCATGTGAGACAAGTACACCACCGCATGCCGTGCATATTGCCGCAAGACGGGTTTGATGAATGGCTAAACGGCTGGGATGTGCGCGGGCGCAACGCTATAAAACTATGTGATGACGAAAATGCGTTAAAACAGGTTGAGAGTATAAAATTATACCCAGTGAGCAGAGATGTCGGCAACAGCCGCATTGATAAGCCGTATTTTATTGATGAGATAGAGCTCGAGGACGCGAAAGACATGCCACAAAAACCGCAGGATCAACTGAGTTTGTTTTGAAAGGGGAGATAGTATGTGGGCAGGAATAATTGGTGTCATTATAGGTAGTTTTTTGCAAATTTTTGTAAATTTTGTGGCCCATAAAATAAAAACCAATAATAACCGTGAGTTAGATCGGAAACGAAAAAAAATGCTAACTCAAATGCTCGATAATCCGGGGCCAAAAGGCTGGCGCACAATGAAAACATTATCTAGTGTTATTGGTGCTAACAGAGAAGAAACGGCAAGATTGCTTATTGAGTTAGATGCAAGAGCTTCTGAGACAAAAAATGACAGCTGGGGTTACATTAAGGTTCATTCTTTAGACAAAACCGAAAATTAAATCGCTAATTTTTATCTCGCAAAGTAGGTACTTTGCTTTTGTCTATAATTTTGGCAAGGGACACTGCGGCATTGGGCGCATAGCCCTGTTTGTCATAAAAATTAAGCACATTCTCATTGCCATGACGGACAAATAGATTGATTTTCCACACGCCTTGGCTGACCAAATAATCTTCGGCTTGTTGCATAATTTGTTTGCCCAAGCCCTTGCCTTGATGTGTGGGCTTGACCGCCAGATAATAAATAGCGCCCCGATGGCCATCATGCCCGACCATGCAAGTGCCGATGATTATACCATTTTGTTCGGCCAGCAATATTTCAGAGGTGGCGGCTTCTACCGCAAACCCAAAATCTAGATCGGGATCATTATGCGGCCGTGTGAGGCCAGCATCATGCCACAATTGAATAGCGGATTGTCGATCGGTTTTTGTGGCAAATCTAAAGGATATGGTCATATATCAGGACTTTATTATTTGAGTTGACTATGAGCCAACTCGTTGGTGAACTTGGCCATTGAGGCCCTTCCGTTAGGACGTAGCAAGCTTGCGGATGCAAGCGCCCGCAGGGGCCAAACATAATCTTTTAAAACTATTCCAAGGGAATAGTCTTAAAAGGATTTAAAATATTCCTTGGGTCGAATTGGGTTTTGATTTGTCGCATCATTTTAAGTTCTATCTCCGATTTTATGTTGCGCATTTCATCAAATTTCATTTGGCCAATGCCATGTTCGGCACTCACTGAGCCGTTAAAACTTATTACCAATTTATGTATTTTATTGGCCAATTCATGCCATTGATCTAAAAACTGTTGCTTGTCCATATCCACTGGTTGGCTGACATTATAATGCAAATTGCCATCGCCGATATGGCCAAACGGCACGGGCCGGGCATCGGGTATGACCTGCTCGACAATGTTTGCCGCCTGCTTGAGAAACTCTGGAATGTCGGCAATGGCCACGCTGATATCGTGTTTTATGCTGCCGCCTTCTAGCCTCTGAACCTCTGACAAGACATGCCGCAGCCGCCAAAATTGTTTGGCTTGGTTTTGGTTTTGGGCAATGGCGGCATCTGATACCAGTTCTAATTCAAACGCTTGCGCTAAAATATTGGTGATTTTGTCTTCATCGGCGGCTAGCTCCATCAAAATATACCATGGTGCGGCCTCGCTAAGTGGAAAGCGCATATCTTGGCCATGTTTGAGCACAAAATCCACGCCGATTTGGGGAATAATTTCAAATGCAGTGACCTGATTGTCTGAATTTTTTTGCGCCAAAGACAGCAAATTAACCGCATCATCAGGGTTGGCAATGGCGCAAAATGCGGTGGTGGTATTTTTCGGTTTGGCATATAATTTTAAACAGGCTTTGGTGATGATGCCCAACGTGCCTTCTGAACCGATGAACAGATGTTTTAAATCATAACCGGTATTGTCTTTGCGCAGGTTTTTAAGGCCATTCCAGATGCTGCCATCGGCCATGACAACCTCAAGGCCGAGCACCAAATCGCGCATGTTGCCATATTTCAACACCGCTGTGCCGCCAGCGTTAGAGGCTATATTGCCGCCAATTTGGCATGAGCCTTCTGAGGCCAGACTTAAGGGAAAAAACAGGCCGGCATCTAAGGCGGCTTGTTGCACCTGTGCCAAAGTGTTGCCAACCCCACAGTTTAGGCTTTGGGTTGGTTTTGACACCTCTATATCGCCAGATAAACGCGACAAAGAGAGTATAATTTCGCCGCCTATTTTTGGCACTTGTGCGCCGACCAAACCGGTATTGCCACCCTGTGGAATGACCGCAAGGCAGCGGCCATGGGCATATTTCATAATTTCTGAAACTTGGCTAACAGTGGCTGGCTTCAATACGCACGGGCTGAATTGAGTGTATAATTTGCGTGGCTCTTGGATATATTGGGCAATGTCGCTAGCGTCGTTTAGTACATATTTTTGACCCAAAATGTGAGTGAAAAATTCGATATCTGCTTGGTTCATTTGGTTAAATGTCATAATTTATTTCGCTGCTGAGGCACGCCTTAAACGGTCATTAATGGCGATGCCAAGCCCTGTATTGGGTATCGGCGCGGCGGCCATGGTGCAATTATGCTGTTGGCAATAATCGTCTAATTTATGTAGCATGGCAAACAGATTTTTTGCCGCCTCGACCAAGTCTTTTGTTGGGCTTAAATTGAGTGAATATTGGCTAGTTGGATGCGCGCCAAAGGCCAAATAGGCCTCATTTTTATGCGGTTCAGCCACGTTCATTCTTAAACCTGATTTGGGTGCATAATGGCGGCTCAATAGGCCGGGCGAAATCATATTCTCATCACTGGTTTTGTGGTTTTGAATTTGATCTACTGGTTGGGCTAAAAATTCTGACAATTCGGCAGCGTCAACGCTGCCGGGGCGTAATATTTGTACATTCTGGTTGGGCAACGCCGAAATAACAGATGATTCGACCCCGAGCAAACATGCACCGCCATCAATGAGCATAAATATATTGTCGCCAAGGCTTTGTTTGACATGCGCAGGCAATGTCGGGCTGATGCCACCAGAAATGTTGGCGCTAGGCGCGGCCACCGGCACATTTGCCGCCTCTAGCAATTGGCGCGATATCGGGTGAGCGGGCATGCGCAAAGCCACCGTGTCACCACCGGCGCTAACCAAATGAGAAAGTGGGCAGTTGGCACTGCGCTTGACAATAAGCGACATCGGCCCCGGCCAATATTTAACCGCCAATTTTTTGGCTCTGTCATCAAATTCGCCATATGAATAGGCTTGATCTAACGTGGTTATATGCACAATAAGCGGGTTATTGCTGGGCCGGCCTTTGGCTTTATAAATGGCACTGACCGCCGCATCATTGGTTGCATCCGCGCCCAATCCATAAACCGTTTCGGTCGGAAACGCCACCAATTCACCACGGCGGATTGCCTTGCCTGCCTCTTTTAAATTTTGCTGGTTGGCGCGTAATATATCGACCATATCGCTCAAATGCCCTTACTTATACCCATTGCCGCAGCGTCAATGCAATTATTTGCCAAATAGGCAATGGAAAATAAGAAATTAGCTTGCCCAAATAGAGTTAGCAACTCTAAACTTATTAAATAGACCAAAAAGGCAGTTGAATGACTTATAAAGCCCCGATAAATGACATTAAATTTACCTTCGATTATATGACCGAATTTACCGAATTGGTAAAAGCTGGTAAATTTGCCGATTTATCGGATGATTTGATTGACGCTGTGCTCAATGAAGCCGCCAAATTTGCCGAAAATGAAATTGCCCCGCTAAACCGCGTTGGCGATGTAGAAGGCGCAAAGCTGATAAGCCATAACAATGATTATAACGAGGTGAAAACCGCCACTGGCTGGGGCAAAACCTATAAAAATTGGTGTGACGCTGGCTGGGCCAGCCTGCCGCATAACCCAGAATATGGCGGCCAAGGCCTACCCGGCATATTGGCTGTGGCCACCACCGAAATGTGGAATGCAGCGTCTATGGCTTTTGGCATTGGCCCGGTGTTAACCCAAGGCGCGGCAGACACCATAGAAAATTTGGGCACAGAGGCACAGAAAGCTACATATTTGGAGCAAATCGTTGCCGGCAATTGGACCGCAACTATGAATTTAACCGAGCCAGATGTGGGCTCTGACCTTGGCAATTTGGCTTGCAAAGCCGTGCGTGATAATGAGGGTGAGTTTAAGCTATTTGGCACTAAAATATTCATCACCTATGGCGAACATGACGTGGCTGAAAATATAATTCATCTGGTATTGGCACGCATAGAAAATGCCCCCAAAGGGGTGAAAGGCCTGTCTTTGTTTATTGTGCCTAAATTTTTGGTCAATAAAGATGGCAGCCTTGGACAAAGAAATGACCTCGAAGCCGTTGGGCTTGAACACAAAATGGGCATTCATGCCAGCCCCACTTGCACCATGGAATTTGGCGGCAATACAGGCGCTACAGCCTACTTGATTGGCGAGGAAAATAAAGGCATAAACGCCATGTTCATGTTGATGAATAATGCCCGCCTGATGGTTGGCACGCAGGGTGTTGCCATTAGCGATAGAGCCTACCAACATGCCCTAAATTATGCCAATACCCGCACACAGGGCAGGCGGGCTGACACGCCCAAAGGCAAAATGACCTTGATTAAAAACCACCCTGATGTGCAACATATGTTGCTAAAACAAAGAAGTTATACTCTCGCTTCGCGCGCGCTATGTTACGCCACCGCTTTAAATTTAGACCTGACCCAGCAACGCGGTGATGAAGCCCAGCTAAATGCCGATTTTTTAACCCCCATTGCCAAAGGCTTTGCCACCGATATGGGAGTGGAAGTGGCATCACTTGGGGTGCAAATTCATGGCGGCATGGGTTTTATTGAAGAAGCCGGCGCGGCGCAGCATTACCGCGATGCGCGCATAGCCTCTATTTATGAAGGAACCAACGGCATCCAAGCCATGGATTTGGTTGGCCGCAAATTAAAAATGGACAATGGCGCAACCGCCATTAGGCATTTAGATGCAGTGTTAACCACCGCAGAGGACATAATGCAGGCCGATTTGCCCTTTGGCAAAACCGCTTACCGCTTAAAAGACGCAGCAAAAGCCGCAAAAGAAGCCACATTATGGCTATTGGCCGCCGAAGATAGCGACTTGCCATTGGCCGCCGCGACCAATTATTTGCGTTTAATGGGGCTGGTATTGGGCGCTCATTATATTGCCAAAGGCGCATTTAAAGCGGCCGGCAAAATAGCCAATGATTCGGAATATTTATATTTGGCGCAGTTTTTTGCCGAATGCCTATTGCCCGAAGTGTTGGCGCTGAAAAAAATAGTGATTGATGGCAGTGAAACTTTATTGCAAGCGCCGCCAACTATGTTTGATATTTAGTAATTGTAAACTTTAGGAATGATTTAAAATGACTGACGCTAAAAATGCACCCTTAAAAGGCAAAACTTTATTTATAACCGGCGCTAGCCGTGGCATTGGCTTGGCCATTGCCCTAGCCGCCGCCAAACAAGGTGCAAATGTGGCCATTGCCGCCAAGAGCACCAAACCTCACCCCAAGTTGGAAGGCACAATTTACACCGCAGCTGAACAGATTGAAGCGGCAGGTGGCAAAGCCTTGCCTTTGCGGGTGAACATTAGAGAAGAAGACCATGTGAAGGAAGCGATTGATAAAACCGTTGAGACATTTGGTGGCATCGACATTGTTGTTAACAACGCCTCGGCTATATCACTAACATCGATACTTGATACCGATATGAAGAGATTTGACTTAATGAACCAAGTGAATGCGCGTGGATCATTTATGGTGGCGAAATATGCCATACCGCATTTGGCCAAAGCCGAAAACCCGCATATATTGAGCTTATCACCGCCCTTGGACATGCAAGAAAAATGGTTTTCCGGCCACTTAGCCTATAGCATGGCAAAATTTGGCATGAGCTTGGTTGTGCTGGGGTTGGCCGGTGAATTACGCAGCGCCGGCATCGCGGTTAACGCCTTATGGCCACGTACCACCATAGCCACCGCCGCTATAAAGAATATTCTAGGCGGCGAGAAATTAATGCAAGCCTCGCGCACACCAGCAATAATAGCCGATGCCGCCATGGCCATATTTGCCAAACCGGCCAAACAATTTACCGGACAATTTGTAATTGACGATAGTTTATTATATGAATTAGGTGAAAGAGACTTTGACAAATATCGGGTAAACCCAAGCCAAGCTTTAATGCCTGACTTTTTTGTGCCAGATGATTCGATCGGGCCAGTAAGCTTAAAAGCGTTAAAATAGTTACCTACAATTATCTGATGCGTTAAGCAAGATTTGCTTAGTTTTGTACAAAGCCATCAAATAATTGGACAAATTGGGCAAAGTAACTTACTAAAATTACAATTGTTTTACTAATAACTTTTTTTAAATTTTTAAATGCTAATTAAATATGATGCGATGTTAGTGAGAATATTATGAGTGGTGACATTGATAAACTGACATTTGAGCAGGCTCTGTTGGAGCTTGAACAAATTGTAAAAACACTGGAAAGTGGCAATATAGATTTAGACAAATCTATTGCACAATATGAGCGCGGCGAAAAACTTAAAAAATATTGCAGTGAAAAACTACAAGAGGCTGAAAAACGGGTTGAAAAAATCAACCTATCGAACGGTGAGCCACAAGGGCTTGAACCAGCCAATATTTAGCCAATGTATTTTAGCCAATACATAATTGTAGAGTGAATTTAAGTGACAGACCCAAAAGCCCCGACGCCCTTACTTGATACCATAAACTGCCCGGCAGATATGCGAAAAATTGCTGATTGCGATTTGCAGCAGCTGGCAGATGAAATTCGCCAAGATATGATTGATTCGGTCTCTGAAACCGGTGGGCATTTGGGGGCTGGCCTTGGCGTTGTGGAATTGACCGTGGCGTTACACAAGGTTTTTGACACCCCTGATGACAAGATTATCTGGGATGTTGGACATCAAGTTTACCCACATAAGATAATAACCGGCCGCCGTGACCGCATGGGCAGCATCCGCAAAGGCGGTGGGTTGTCCGGCTTTACCAAACGCAGCGAAAGCAAATATGATGCCTTTGGCGCAGGTCATAGCTCGACCTCTATATCTGCTGGGGTAGGTATGGCATTGGCGCGTGATATAAAAGGCGGCACCAACAATGTAATCGCAGTGATTGGTGATGGCTCTATCACCGCTGGCCTGGCTTATGAGGGTATGAATAATGCCCATCTGACCAATGGGCGGATGATTGTGATTTTAAACGATAATGACATGTCTATCGACAGGCCTGTGGGCGCGATGTCAGCTTATTTTGCGCGGCATTTAAGCGGCGATACCTATATGGCGATACGTGATTTTGGCAAAAAAGTAGCCCGCAGACTGCCCAAACCGGTGGGTTATGCCTTGGCCCAAACCGAAGAATATACCCGCACATTATTGTCTGGCGGGGGGGCATTTTTTGAAGCCCTAGGGTTTTATTATGTCGGCGTTGTGGATGGCCATAATATAGAGCATTTATTGCCGGTATTGCGCAATATAAAAGATGAACAAGACAAGCCAATATTGTTGCACATTAAGACCAATAAAGGCCATGGCTACGGGCCGGCTGAAAATAGCCATGATAAATATCATGGTGTTGGCAAATTTAACCCTAAAACTGGCGAAATGGTCAAAAGCATACCCAACGCGCCAAAATACCAAGATGTGTTTGGCGATGCCTTAATTAAAGAAGCCCGAAAAGATGAGGCCATTGTGGCGCTAACGCCGGCCATGTTATCTGGCTCAGGCTTGGTGAAGTTTCAACAAGAATTTCCATTACGTTGTTTTGACATGGGCATTGCCGAACAAACTGTGGTGACATCTGCAGCTGGTATGGCCTGTGAAGGCATGAAACCATTTGCCGCTATATATTCGACATTCCTGCAACGTGGTTATGACCAGATTGTGCATGATGTGGCGATACAAAACTTACCGGTAAGGTTTGCCATCGACCGTGCTGGCCTCGTTGGCGCAGACGGCCCAACCCATGCCGGTAGTTTTGACATCGGCTTCTTATGCGCGTTGCCAAATATGATGGTGATGGCGGCCAGCGATGAAGCCGAATTGGTGCATATGGTGGCAACCGCTGCGGCCTATGATGACGGCCCTTGTGCCTTTAGATACCCGCGTGGAGAAGGCGTTGGCGTTGATATGCCTGAAATAGGCGTGCCGTTAGAAATTGGCAAAGGCAAAATGGTGCGGGCGGCGAAAACAACTGACAAAAAGGCTGACGTTGCCATTTTGGTGTTTGGCACGCGGTTAGAAGAAAGCTTAAAAGCGGCTGAAGCGCTTGAGGCCGAAGGTATAAGCGTGAGCGTGGCTGATGCCCGCTTTGCCAAGCCATTAGACGTTGATTTAATAACTCAATTGGCCGCCAACCACCGGTTATTGCTGACAGTGGAAGAAGGCGCAATCGGCGGTTTTGGCAGCATGGTGTTGGACCATTTGGCCAACCATGACCTATTCAGCAAGGGTTTAAAATTTAGGCCTTTATATTTGCCGGACAGCTATTTGGACCATGATGCACCACAAAAAATGTACGAACTTGCTGGACTTGACGCCAAGGGTATTATAGATAGTGTGAAAAAAGCTCTATAACCTTATACTAGGCAGTCCCCATGCAGTTAAAAATCGACGATATTGGCCATAAAGGCCATGGCATTGGCCAACTAGACGGCAAACAAGTGTTTGTGCCATTTGCCTTGCCGAACGAAATCATTCTATTGAATGATGAGCAAAAATTAAGCAAAATCATTGAACCATCAGACCAACGGGTAAAACCTGTTTGCAAGCATTTTACCAAATGTGGCTCCTGCGTGGCGCAACATATGAGTGCCGATTTTTATAAAAATTGGAAAAAATCTTTATTAACTTATGCGTTAGAGCAGCAAAATATAGACAAAAATCTAGACGAATATATAAGTTTTGAGGCGCTAAAAGGCGATATAGGCAAACGACGTCGGGTGAAATTGGCCGCAAAACGCACCAAAAAATCGGTGATGATTGGCTATCATAAAGCCCAAAGCCATGCCATTATACCGCTTGAAGAATGCCCGATTATCACCCAAAATATAATGGATGTCATACCCAAATTGGCTGATTTTATCCAGCCTTTGATGAGCCGTAAAGGCGTTAGTTATATCAACATCACCGACTATAGCGGGGTGATTGAAATAGCCCTCGACAATGTCAAATATGAGCATAGTTATGACGAAATAAATTATGCCAATGCGCAATCTGAAAAATTGGGTATTGCCCGGCTGGTGATTAATGATGAATTGATATTGCAACGTGGTGATATATTCGAGAGCTTTAATGACGTACAAGTGACACCAGTGGCGGCCGGGTTTATGCAAGCCGTAAAGGCTGCCGAGCTTTCCATGAGTGGGCTTGTAAAGCGCTTTTTGGGCGACAAAAAAGGTGATGTTGTTGACTTATTTGCCGGCATTGGCACTTTTACTTTTGCCTTGGCAAAAAGCCACAAAATAGACGCTTTTGATTATGACAAATTTGCCATTGAGGCCTTGCAAACCGGGTTTAACAAAGCTGGCAGCGACCAGAGTTTAAAACTTAAAACCGTGACCGCGACCGCCAGAGATTTATACCGCAGGCCGTTATTTAAAGATGAATTAAACAAATATAGCGCTGCCATTATTGACCCGCCGCGCGCTGGTGCTGAGGCACAAATAAAGCAGATATGTGATAGCAAAATAACCGATATTGTCTATATAAGCTGCAACCCCAGCTCATTTGCCAGAGATGCAAAAACCTTGACAAATAGTGGTTTTAGGATTGAATATTTGGCGGCAATTGACCAATTTAAATATTCAGCTCACCTAGAACTTGTGGCGCATTTAGTTAGAATTTGACCGGATAGTTTAACCCTAGCTTAACTGCAATATCAGTCAAAAACCCAGATAAAGTTTTTGTTAACCTCTAAGCCCCAGCATAGTGGCTCATTCAAAAGGGGAATAATGATGATTAGTTTGATTAAATATATCCAAAAATTTACCACCGCAATATTGAACAATGACCGCAAGGGTGAAGCTTCACCAACATTTATGTTATATATGCGCTAAAGATCATTTCGGCCGAGGCGGTGCGAAAGTGTTTTCGCCACACCTCAATTGTTGCTCTTAAAACTTGTAAGCATGTTTAAACCTTGCCCTGGCTACACATCGCCACATTGGGCGCGATTTAGTAGGTAATGGTCGGCCAATACGATGGCCATCATCGCTTCGCCAACTGGTACGGCGCGAATGCCCACACAGGGGTCATGTCGGCCTTTGGTCATTATATCGACCTGTTTGCCAAATTTATCAATCGATTGACGCTTGGTCAGAATGCTTGATGTCGGTTTAACCGCAAAGCGCACAACCACATCTTGCCCAGAGCTTATGCCGCCCAAAATGCCGCCAGCATTGTTGCTCAGAAAAAACGGTTCGCCATGGTTATCGATGCGGATTTGATCGGCATTTTGCTCACCAGTTAATGCCGCGGCATCAGCGCCTGCGCCAATTTCGACCGATTTTACCGCGTTAATGCTCATCATTGCCGAGGCTAAATCTTGATCTAATTTTGCATATATCGGTGCGCCAAGGCCTACCGGGACGTTGCTGGCACGCAACTCGATAACCGCGCCAACCGACGAGCCAGCCTTGCGGATTTTATCTAAATAAGCTTCAAATTTTGGCACCATTGCCGCGTCCGGGCAGAAAAATGGGTTCTGGCCTATTTGGGCATCATCCCAATTTTCATAATTTATTTTTAAATCGCCCATTTGCACCAAACCACCGGTGATTTTTATGTTGGGCACAATTTGGCGGGCAATACCGCCAGCTGCCACCCGCATCGCGGTTTCGCGTGCAGACGAGCGCCCCCCACCACGATGGTCACGAATGCCATATTTGTTTTGATAGGTAAAGTCGGCATGGCCCGGGCGATATTGATTTTGTATTTCGCCATAATCTTTTGAGCGTTGGTCGGTATTTTCGATGATCAAGCTTATCGGTGTGCCGGTCGAAACTTGCACACCATGCTCATTTTTAAACACGCCCGACATGATTTTAACCAGATCGGCCTCGCGCCGTTGGGTGGTATGGCGCGATGTGCCGGGTTTGCGCTTATCGAGAAAGGTTTGGATGTCGGCCGCGCTAATAGCGATGTTTGGCGGGCAACCATCGACCACGCAGCCAATGGCTGGGCCATGGCTTTCGCCCCATGTCATAAATTTAAACAAATGACCAAAGATATTATGCGACATATTTTATCTCAATTTAAGACTAATCTAATTTCACATCGACGGTAGAAATGTCCGGCGCATCGACTTGCTTCATGCCGACAACATGATAACCACTATCGACATGATGCACTTCGCCAGTGACCGCCGTGCCAAGGTCTGAACATAGGTAGAGTGCGCTGTTGCCAACCTCGTCAATGGTCACACTGCGTTGCAATGGTGAATTATACTGGTTCCATTTAAGGATATATTTAAAATCGCCAATGCCGGCTGAAGCTAATGTGCGAATAGGCCCGGCTGAAATGGCGTTAACCCGAATTTGGCCTTTGCCTAAATCGACCGCAAGATAGCGAACGGAGGCTTCTAGTGCCGCTTTGGCGACGCCCATAACGTTATAGTGTGGCATCACCCGCTCGGCACCATAATAGGTGAGGGTGAGCAAAGCACCGCCATTTGGCATGAGTTTTTCGGCGCGTTGAGCGACGGCGGTGAACGAATAACATGAGATATTCATGGTCATATTGAAGTTGGCTGACGTGGTGTTGACATAGCGGCCAACTAGCTCATCTTTGTCTGAAAAAGCCAAAGCATGCACCACAAAATCTATTGTGCCCCATTTTTCTTTCAGCGCATCAAACATCGCATCGATGCTGGCATCATTGGCCACATTACATTCGTATAGAGTATCGCAGCCTAATTCATCGGCCACTTTTTTCACCCGCTTTAATATTTTTTCATCTTGATAAGAAAGTGCAATTTCAGCCCCTTGCGCGGTGAAAGCTTTGGCAATGCCATAAGCGATAGAACGATTATTGGCGACGCCCATAATGAGCCCACGTTTGCCTTGCATTAAGTTGCCTGAAGCTGTCATTGATATTCCTTCATCTGAATGTTTACAGTTAACTGTAATTTTTTGCCTAATTGTTTATATAAAATAGCGGCTCTTTAGGCAAGCCGATAATAGTAAATTACGCCTTGGCTTAGGCGTCAGATTTAAGTGATAATTTGTTGGTCGCCCATTTTTTCATCAATGAAAGCAAGTCTTTATCTTCATCTTCCGGCAGGGTGATCATAATTTTTACAAATTGATCGCCCGCGCCTTTGGCATCTATAATGCCTTTGCCTTTGAGGCGGAAGGTTTTGCCAGAGCTAACCCCGCGTGGCAGGCGCAAAGCAATTTTACCATGAATGGTATCGACATTTATTTTTTCACCAAGCACCGCGTCATTCAAATCTACAGCTTGTTCGACATGTATATTCTTGCCATCGCGCTTGTAAAAATCGTGTGGTAAAATGCCCATTTTAAGCAATAAATCGCCGTTGGGGCCGCCATTGGGCGATGCCCCGCCCTGGCCTTTAAGGCGTATGGTTTGGGCGTCATCGACCCCAGCGGGTATTTTGGCATTTATTAATTTGCCTGCGCCATTGCGAATTCGTTTATTGGTGCCTAAAGCCGCATCTTCGAATGACAATGTCACTCTGATTTGGGCATCTTGGCCTTTTTGTGGCCGCGGTTGCCCGCCCATGCCACCACCGAAAAGGTCGGAAAAAACATCTTCAAACCCCCCACTGCCACCGCCAAATGGGTTGCCGCCGTGGCGCGGCCTGCCTTGGCCAAATGGGTTGCCACCAAACCCGCCACCAAAACCAGTTTGGTTGCCCTTCTCATCGATAATGCCAGAATCATATTGCTGGCGTTTATCTTTGTCTTTTAAAATGTCGTAGGCATTGCTAACTTCGGCAAATTGGGTGGCGGCTTTTGGGTTGTCTTTATTGGAATCGGGATGATATTTTTTGGCAAGTTTGCGGTAGGAAGATTTCAACTGTTTGTCATCGACAGATTGGCTTACATTTAAAATTTGATATAGCTTTGTGCTCGCCATCAAAAATATCCTTATGTGAATAGATTACATCATATATATGGCTAATTATGTGCCATTTGCAAGTTGATACTGTGCTTCAAAGCTTAAACCTTTATCAGTTACCACCATATTTTTATCTATAAGCCATTCGAGTTGCGACAAAGTCGACATGGCGGCTGGTCCGATAAGCGCATCATCTAAATTTGGGTAATTAATTTTGACCATTTCGACAATGTCGCCAATGCCATTTTGCAGGCATTTCAAAATTTCGGCCTCGCGCGTCATACGGTGTTTAATAAGCGCGGCTACCCGGTCGTCAGGCTGGGTAATGGCCGCGCCATGAGCCGCATAAAACACATTATAATTGGTGTTTTGCAACTTGTGTAAATTGAGCATATAGCGTGCCATATTGCCATCTGGTGGCGCGACAATGGTGCTGGCCCAGCCCATAATATGATCGCCAACAAACAAGGCGTTCTCGGCATCTATAGTGGCGCTATTATTGATATGGGTCAACGCGAAGCTGATATGGTTAAAACAATGGCCATCAGTCTGGATGGCTTTAAAGCCCAGGCCATCGCAGGTAAAAACCTGTTCATCGATTAATTTTATATCGGGTGTGAACTGCCAATCACCACTTTTTTCGAATCTGTTTTCGATGTCATGCCGGTAAATTTGATGTTTGCCTGCGCCATAAGTTGTTGCACCGGAAAGTTGTTGCAGCTCTTTTGCCGCCGGCGAATGATCACGGTGGGTATGAGTGATGAGAATATGGTTGATGGTTTCGCCAGCTAATGCCGCCACCAAAGCCGGGATAAAGCCGGTTATAATCGGCCCCGGGTCGATAATTGTTAAATCACCTTGCCCAATGATAAAACAATTCGTGCCTTTAAAGGTAAATTTACTTGGGTTGGGGCAGGTGACACGCCGTATATTGGCGCTGATTTGTTTTATTTTTATCATAAACATATCTTAAAATATAAATTTCAATTATCCGAATGTTTTTTGGGATAGCTTTAAAAGAGTGGTTGCGTATTTAAAAAAATCAGTTTATTTAACCGTTACTGCATTTGTTGGGGTATAGCCAAGCGGTAAGGCAACCGGTTTTGATCCGGTCATCCCAGGTTCGATCCCTGGTACCCCAACCATTTTTCTCAAAAATCCGATAAATTTCTATAAATAATATTCACTTGTTTTGTTTTAAAACATTTGTTTATATCAAATTTATTATAAAGGGCTGATTATGAATCCGATTTTAGTTGAAGTGACGCGGGCTGGGCATGTTGAATGTGTGCATAGAGGCGCTGTGCATGTGGTTGATGATACTGGGCAAACACTTTTGTCTATTGGTGATGTGAGCAAATTAGTTTACCCGCGTTCGGCGATAAAAATTATGCAGGCTTTGCCGCTGGTAGAAGCCGGCGCGGCTGATAAATTACAGCTTAACAATAAACAATTATCTCTAATCTGCTCATCGCATGGTGGCGAGGTTTTGCACACCGAAATGGCGCAATCTATATTGCAGCGGGTGGGGTTAAGCCTTGCCGATTTGGAATGTGGGGCGCATGCGCCATCATTTAGGCCAGCGGCTGATGAATTGGTGAAACATAGCGAGTTGCCATCTGCTTTGCATAACAATTGCTCTGGCAAGCATTCGGGCATGTTGGCTTTTGCGCAGCATGCTGGGTTTGACACCAATGGCTATAGCCAGCTTGACCACCCGGTGCAACAAGCCGTGGCCAGCGCTATGAGCGAGTTGACTGAATTTGACCTATCGACCGCGCCATGCGGTAAAGACGGATGCTCGTTGCCCACTTGGGCCGCACCATTAACCGCATGGGCATTGGCATTTGCCAAAATATCGCGCGGCAAGGGTTTGGGCGCAAGGCGCAGCCAAGCGTTTGCCAAACTGCGCAACGCGGTGATGGCTGAACCGTTTTATGTGGCTGGTAGCGGGCGATATTGCACCCACATAATGAGTGAAATGCAAACCCCGATATTTGTAAAAACCGGCGCAGAGGGCGTTTTTTGTGCGGCGCTGCCAGAACATGGCATTGGCATAGCGCTTAAATGCGATGATGGGGCGACAAGAGGGTCGCAAATGATGCTAACCGCGACGTTGCAACAGCTTGGCATATTGCCGGCCAAAGACGCAGAAATATTAGCCAAATTGGCGCAAATAACTTTAACCAATGCCAATGGTTTTGAAGTGGCCGAAATAATACCGGCTGAATTTTGGAATTTTAACTAACTACATTGTTGTGTAGGCTTAAATTTGGGTATTGGCCTTGGCCGAAATCTTGTTGTTTACCTGCCAATTCGGATGATTTTGGTTGATCCCATTCAAACCCGACCACGGCGCCTAATTTGGCATTGCTAATGTGATTGTGGCTAATGAACATTTTGCCTGCATTTGGGGCAACGGACGGTGTGATGCCATAGCCGCAATCTTTTATCATATTATTGAGCACGTTAACATTGCGTTGAAATTCGCCAAAACCACCTATAATGCCATAATGAGTTGCATTTTCGACTATATTGCCTTCGATAAGCGCATCGGCTTCTGCACCAATGCCAAAGGCGCGGGCGTCATCATATTGAGTGGCCGTTGCGTGCAAGGTGAGGTTGCGCAACAAATTACCTTTGCAAACCGCCAAATGGCCGCCTTGGTCTAAATTGGTGATAGAAATGCCTGCACCAGCCAGATCGACAAGGTTATTGTTGATGATAACCCCATTAAACCCAAATTCGGCATAAAGCGCCACCTCGCCAATATTGGTGCAATTATTATTGATGATTTGGCAATTGTCGCCGGCGTTTATGCGCACGGCACTATAGGCGCAATCGTCAAACCGATTGTTTGACACAATGACATTATTGGCTCTGAAAACATTGACACCATTGCCATTTTGGCCGTTGCCACCATTATTGGTTTTGATCTTTGAAATGTGATTATTACTGATAATGCTGCCATCATCGTCTTTGTCTGATTGCCAAACCAAAATGCCATTATTGCCAATATCCTGAATGTCATTTTGGCTGATTTTGAGGTTTTTACCATCGTTAGAAAATAGAGCCGTCTGGCCTAAATCGTAAAACTTGTTGGAGCTGACCTCGCCGCTACATTTAAAAAGATCTAACCCAGAGCCTTTGCCATTGTAAAAATGACAACGCGCAATGTGAATATTATTTGTATAGCTAAAGCTAATGATAGCACCAATTTGCGGCGCTGACTGATTGCCATCAAACATTAGGTTTTCAAGCGTTATGGTGCGGCTTTCTCTATTCAATAATATCGGAATGTCGCCGCGTTGGCGCAATATAGATTTACCATAAACCCCAAAAACATGGATGTCATTTGGCAACATAATGTCGGCAACAATATATGAACCTGCGGCAATGAAAAGAGGTAGATTTTGCGTTGCCGCGGCATTGATTGCGGTTTGCAAAGCCGCAGATTGATTGGCTGAGCTATTGGGTTTAAGGCCAAAATCGGCGGCATTAAGACTGTGACTTTGACTGGGACTGGGCAGGGCAGCGGCTTGGGTAATGTGCGGCGCTAAACTTACGCCAAAGCCAAGCGATGCCGCGCCTGATAGGGTTAAAAATTTGCGTCTATCCAACATTTATAATCCTCATTTTAACCGGTTCGGCCGTTTTAAATATTTGCGTTAACCTAGAATATTAGCCGTTTGCCTTAAACATAAATGGGTTTAAAGATATATTCTTAGCCCAAAACAAGTTAAAAATTTACCTAATTTATTAGAACTTTTTTAACCGGCGGAAAATATGAGATATCTAGAGCTAGACGCATTGCGCGGAATGGCGGCTTTGGCCGTGGTTTTGTTTCATTATACCACGAGATATTATGATTTTTTCCCCAACAGCCCCGTGCCGACGCTTCAAGTTAATGATTTAGGCTATGGCGTGAATTTGTTTTTTGTGATCAGCGGCTTTGTTATCTCGTTTAGCGCGGCCAGTAAAAATAACGCTTTTGCATTTTTAAAAGGCCGGATATTGCGCCTTTACCCGCTTTATTGGGCGGCATTAATCATTACATTTGCGACTATGACTATATTTCCACATCCCGAGTTAACGGTTAATTTTGCCACATTTATAATGAATTTTAGCATGTTGCAGAAATTTGCCGGCTTTGCAAATGTTGATGGTGCCTATTGGACATTGGCCATCGAATGGGTGTTTTATTCTACAATTATTGGCTTGCTTTTGGTTAAGAGTTTTTCGAAAATTCATTTATTTGTTGGGTTTATGATTGTGACCAATATTGCCTTGGCGGCCAGTAACTTAATGCTTGAAAACCCAATTATTTTGCCGCTTAAACTGGCATTGGTTTATAACGCTATGGCTTATTTTGCCTGTGGTGTGAGTTTTTATCTATATAAAACCAAACTCTCGAGCCATTATATATTAGCAGCATTTGTGGTGTTGATGGCCAACCATTTAAACGCGTTTGATACAGTCTTACTTTTAGACTTGGCACTATTTGCTCTGTTTTGGCTTTTTACCACTGATAACTTACGTTGGCTGGCGATAAGACCATTAGTCTATTTGGGCAATTTATCTTATGCGCTTTATCTGATTCATCAAAATATAGGTTATGTGATTATAAACAATTTGATAGACTATGTTGGCCCCAACATGGCGATAGGTTTAGCGATTGTGACTATGATGATAGTGGCGCATGTGCTGACTGAAGCCACTAATAAGCTTGTTGGTAAGTTTTTGAACTGGAAAAAAGCTACCCATAAGGCCAAATTAAACATTGCCTCAGCTTGATTTAAGCGCAAGAATGCCTGATATTTAGCTTAATGAGGGTATATAATGGCGATAGACTATGAATGGGTGCGGGCACAGTTTCCGATGCTAGCTAACTTAAAAGATGACTTCACATTTCTTGACAATGCCGGTGGGACATTCCCTTGTGTGCAATCGAACCAGATTAGCGAAAAATTTTATAATCAATATAAATTACAACCTTTTGGCATTACCGAAACCCAAGCCGAAGCCGGGCGGCTTATGGATGCTGGCAAGGCTGACATGGCCGAAACACTGGGTGTGCAGATAGCCGATTTGACCTATGGCCCTAGCACCACCCAAAATTTGACCAATTTGGCCAACGCCTTGACCGACTATATAGTGGCGGGTGATGAAATTATTGTGACCATCCAAGACCATGAGGCCAACATTGGTTGCTGGGAGCGGTTGGCCAGTTTGAAACAGGCCAAATTGGTGTTTTGGCAAGTGGATGCTGGAGGCGAATTACATTTAGATGAGCTGAAGAAAATTCTCAGCCCCAAGACCAAAATGCTTAGCTTTACCCATAGCTCAAATATCATTGGCAGTGTGAATGATGTCAATGCCATCGCAAAACTGGTGGCAGATAAATGCCCACAAAAGCCTTTGATAATTGTCGATGGCGTGTCTTATGCCCCGCATAATTTGCCCAACATAACCGACTTAAATATCGATGCTTATTGCTTTAGCAGCTATAAAACTTTTGGCACCCATTTGGGCATTATGTATACTTCTAACCGGTTGGCCAAAATTGCGCGGCCGCAATGCCACTTTTTTAATGTCGGGGTAAAAAATTATTCATTATTTGATGCCGCTGGCCCTGACCATGCGGCCATTGCCTCATTGGCTGGCATATCGGCTTATTACAAAGCCTTTGCCCAACATCATGGCTTGAATGACGCGGCCAACTTAAATGAAGCCCGTATTTTTGCTTGTAAAATTATGGCCGAAGCTGAAACCAAATTATTATACAAATTGTTGGAATTTTTGGCGACTAAACCAAATGTGACCATTTATGGCAAAAAAACCACCATGGGTCGCGAGGCCAATATATCCTTCACGGTTGATGGCAAAAGTTCTAAATCTATTTATGAGGCGCTGGGCGCTAAAAATATCGGCGTAAAATACGGCCATTTTTATGCATATCGGCTGATTGAAGCCTTGGGTTTGGACTTAGAAGATGGGGTGGTGCGGCTAAGTTACGCGCATTATCTAACCCCTCATGACAATGACAGATTGATAGCCGCACTAGATGAAATTCTCTAGTTAGAATAACCTAAATGACGGTTGAGCCGCTCGATAAGGTCGAGCGCTGCCTCGCTGATAACCGTGCCCGGCGGGAAGATAGCCGCCGCGCCCGCTTGGTATAATTCCTCGTAATCTTGCGGCGGGATGACGCCGCCAGCGACAATCATAATCTCTGACCTATTATGCTCTTTAAGCGCGGCTTTAAGCGCGGGCAAAAAGCTCAGGTGGCCAGCGGCCAAACTGCTGGCGCCAATGATGTGGACATTGTTTTTAACCGCCAATTCGGCCGCTTCTTCGGGCGTTTGAAACAGCTCGCCAATGTCGACATTAAAACCCATGTCGGCAAAGGCGGTGGCGATGACCTTCTGGCCTCTATCATGGCCATCTTGGCCTATTTTTGCCACCAGAATGCGTGGCTTGCGGCCGTCTTTTTTCTCGAACAAGGCAATGGCCTCGGCCACTTTAATCAGCGTCGGATCGGTTTCGCCCAATTCGCGCACATACACC
The DNA here is from genome assembly GCA_013214705.1 of Hyphomicrobiales bacterium. Lineage (GTDB taxonomy): Bacteria > Pseudomonadota > Alphaproteobacteria > Rhizobiales > OSC116 > OCS116. The sequence continues at coordinate 697,759 of JABSRZ010000003.1, read as the reverse complement.
CCTGAAATGGCTTTTATGTCGGCCTTGTGGCGGCCAAAATGTTTTTCTAATGCATAGGAAATCTCGCCGACTGTGGCTTTGGCACGGGCGGCATTGATGGCCAAGGCCAGTAAGTTGCCACCAGTTTTTGAATTGCCTGCCACGGCACTATCGGTGAGGGCATCTAGGCATTTATCGACCTCAGCCTGATTACGTTCGGCTTTGAGGCGGCGTAATTTATCTAACTGCAATTGCATAACTTTGGCATTATCGACTTTCAATACATCGATATTTTCTGGTTCGTTTAATTGATATTGATTAACCCCCACCACGGTTTGGCGGCCGCTATCTATACGGGCTTGGGTATTGGCCGCAGCTTCTTCTATGCGCAGTTTGGGAATGCCAGCATCGATAGCGCCGGCCATGCCGCCCAATTGGTTAATTTCGGCCATGTGAGCGCGGGCTTTGGCGGCCAGATCAAAGGTTAGTTTTTCGACAAAATAACTGCCGCCCCATGGGTCTATAACATCGCATGTGCCACTTTCATGCTGCAAAAACAACTGGGTGTTGCGGGCAATGCGTGCCGAAAAATCGGTCGGTAAGGCCAAGGCTTCATCTAACGCGTTGGTATGTAAGCTTTGGGTATGGCCCTGTGTGGCGGCCATAGCTTCGATGCAGGTGCGGGCGACATTATTGTAAACATCTTGCGCGGTTAAGCTCCACCCCGAGGTTTGGCAATGGGTGCGTAGCGAAAGACTTTTGGGGTTTTTGGGCGCAAACTTTTGCATTTCTTCGGCCCAAATAAGCCGGGCGGCGCGCATTTTTGCGATTTCCATAAAAAAATTCATCCCGGTTGCCCAGAAAAAGCTAAGCCGTGGGGCAAAATGGTCTATTTTTATGCCGGCTGCGATGCCGGCTTTGACATATTCAAGCCCATTGGCGAGCGTATATGCCAACTCCAAATCGGCCGTGGCGCCAGCCTCTTGCATATGATAGCCGCTGATGGATATGCTGTTATATTTGGGCATATTTTGCGATGTATATTCGAAAATATCGGAAATAATGCGCATGCTGTGTTGCGGTGGGTAAATATAGGTATTGCGCACCATAAACTCTTTAAGCACATCATTTTGTATAGTGCCTGAAAGCTGCTCAGGTGAAACGCCTTGCTCTTCGGCAGCCACGATATAGAGTGCCAAGATGGGCAGCACCGCGCCATTCATGGTCATCGAAACGCTCATTTTATCCAGCGGGATTTGATCGAACAAAGTGCGCATGTCATAGATGCTGTCTATCGCCACCCCGGCCATGCCGACATCGCCTTTTACCCGTTGATGATCGCTATCATAACCGCGATGGGTTGCCAAATCGAACGCCACAGACAGACCTTTTTGCCCAGCCGCCAAATTGCGGCGGTAAAACGCATTGCTATCCTCGGCGGTGGAAAAACCAGCATATTGGCGGATTGTCCACGGCCGGGCGCAATACATGGTTGGGTATGGACCGCGTATAAATGGCGGCAGGCCGGGATAGGTATTTAAATTTGGCAGGTCAGCAATATCTTGTTGAGTGTAATGTGGTTTTAAGTCGACGCTTTCTGGTGTGGAAATAGGGTCGCCAGTAACCGAGGTGGTTGTTGATTTGAAAGATAAGGGCCGAGTGGCGATGTCATCGAATTTAGACATGTGCGGCCTCGCTAGCGGTTTCAAACATTTCGCTATCTCTTAACGGCGTCAAAGGCTTAATTTTGGTGGTAAAATTTGGTGTTTTTAAGCTGAATCGGTCGACATCTAAAACTTCATATGGTTTTTCATCTGCATTTATAAATTCGGATGTCCCGACCAGAATCTGGGTTTTATCGGCCAGGTTTTGCTGGGTTTTTTTGGCGACTTGGGCAATTGACAATTGCAAACTGCCATCTATAAGGCCGGAAATGACGCCGCCAGATTTTTGCATATTTTGAAATAATGCCCATGCCTTGGCGGTTAGGTCATGGGTCAATGTCTCTATATAAAAGCTGCCGTGGCTAGGGTCGTTAACATCGGCTATGTGGCTTTCTTGCATCAAAATAGTTTGTATATGGCGCGCCATGCGCCTATCGAATGCCGGGGCGAGGCCAATGGCGGCAGACAGCGGCAATATGGATATTTGGTTTGCGCCGCCGACACCAGCTGCAAAACAACCAATGGTGGTGCGCAACAGGTTAACCCACGGGTCAGATTTGGTGCTCATGCGGTAGGAGGTTTCGGCAAAAATATAGGCATCTGATGGTTGGATGTTTAGGCCATCGAGCAATTCTGCCCATAAATGCCGCATGGCGCGGAATTTGGCCATGGTTAGAAATTGCGATTGGCTGGCCGCCAAACAAATTTCGATTTTTTGCGCGGCAAATGACAGGTCGATGCCAGCCTCATCTGCCCATTTTAGATAGGTGAGGGCGGAAGATAAGGCAAATGCCAACTCTTGGGCTTCACTCGCCCCGGCATTATGTGCGATGCGGCCATCGGCACGTAAAATATGCAGCGCTTGGTGAGTATTTAACGCGGTTTGAACCTGTTGTTTGGCCTCATTCTCATCATCCCAGCCGCCATATAAAGCCAATTTACCAATCGGATCTATCCCCAGAGACAAAGCAGTGCCTTTGGCGAAATAACCTTGTTTGGTATAATATGCCTCTGCCAGCCGGGCGCATTCAAACTCATCTAAACCAGATTCTAAACGCAATGAAATCATCTCTAAATATATGTTTTCAAATAGACTATCAAAATTAACTTGATTTAAGTTAACTCCATAACCACGGGCATTTAAACATTGGTTCGAATATAGGCTGAGGCCATTAACACCTTGTTCTAAATCCTGTAAAATTTGGCGATGTGCTTGTTTTACATCCGGGTGATTGATGGCTTGATTAACCTGCCAACCGCCATGGGGCAGGGCAGGTTGCTGATGCCCAACTCGGTCTATATAGAGCGGCTGTATAACAATGCCATCAAGGGTGGTTTTGGCCAAATGATCCAATGATTCGGTCTTAAGACTTTGCTTTGCAAAGCTTAACCAATCATCATATTTAATATTTTCAAACCCATTATTTGACATAGTGAACCCAGATTAAACCGCTAAAACCATTATAGCCACAGACAAGTTCGAATTAAAGCAAGTAAATGACCCGTCTTTAACATACGCTAGCGTATGGAAAATGCAAGCCGAAAAAAAAGGAGCGTTAGCTCCTATTTTCTTCATCAGTTCGGCTTAGATAAATCTGTCTAAACCCGGGATGGCATTGACAATCTCACCGACCAATTCTTCGCCGCCTTCATCGCCCAAATGGTTGAGCAATATCTTGCCAATTTTGCCGATTTGATCGGTATCTAAGCCAGCATCATTTAACTTGCCCATCGCCGCCATTGCGCCCATCGCGCCGCCGCCGCCGCCAAACAGACCACCCGCCATGCCCATAAGCCCGCCGCCGCTAACGTCAGAGCCTTGGCTTGCAAGATCTTTGGCCGCTGGTACAGCTGTATATAGGGTTTCCTTGGTTTCATCTGAAATAGAAGAGTCGACTAAATTTAAAATTATACCGACAGCTTTGGTGGCAAGAGCTTTATCGATGCCGACTTTTTCGGTAATTTTTGTGATGATATGGTCCATATGATGCTTTTATAATCCTTTATATTATTGTGCCCTTAACATGATGTTCCCGATTGGGTTTTGCAAGCAGAATTTGATTATTAAGTTGCAACTTGCATGTATCAATTAAATTTATTGGACAGAAACAGTTTTTATGCCTAACTAAACTGCAAATATTAAGCAGGAATGAATATGAATGATTTTAGACGCGGGGCAATTGATAGCCTTGGTTTGTCGGCAACAGCGGCGGTATTTGCCACCATTTTTGGTGCGGCAGCCGTAGCCAAAGGGCTAAGCTTTGTAGAGGCCATGTCGTTAAGCGCATTTGTATTTGCTGGCAGCGCGCAGTTCACCACGCTAACCATGTGGGGCGATACCTTGCCATTTGCCACCATAGTGGTGTCGTGTTTTTTAATCACATCCCGAAATATTTTTATGGGCTTGGCATTAGGCCATGCCTTTCGGGGACAACCAGTTTGGCGCAAATATACGAGTATTATTATTTTTAATGACATTAGCTACGTGCTGGGAATAAAAAATAACCAGATAAAACATAAATATGCCTACATTAGTGGGATTAGCCTTACGGTATATTGTTTTTGGGTTATCGGCACATTTGTCGGCATTTTGATTGCAGAAAGTCTGCAACAGTCGATTTTGGATGGTCTGGCATATGCAGGCATTATGTATTTGGGTTTATTGACCACTTTGCTTATACGCGCCGATGATGGGTTTAAATTGCCGATTATATTAGCGGCAATGGTGATATTGGTTTTATATTTGGCACATGCTGACCAATTTACGATTATGATTGGCGGCGTGACCGTGGGGGCGACAAGTAACCTGTGGCTGGAATTTAACCAACGCAAGGAGCGCCAAAATGGTTGAACCTTGGGTGATTTTGATATCATTGCCAATAGTGGTATATTTCACCCGGGTTTTTGGCATATTAATGTCTAATTTTGTGGCCGAAGACTCGCCATATCGTTCGACGCTCATAATCTTACCTATTTGCGCCATGGCATCGTTTTTTATACCACGTGCGTTGGAAGGTAGCCCGAGTGAGCAGGCCGTGTTGGTGGTATTTTTGGTGGTTTTTTGGCTTACCAACAATTCTATGATATCGATGATTGTTGGCTTGGGTGGCCTGTTGGCCTTGCAATTTTTAACCTAGCCGTATAAATAAAAAGCCCCACAGAAGCGGGGCTTTAAATTTGTAAGCAAACATTAAATTAAGCGGCGTTGCCAAATAATTCTGCCACATATTCCCAATTAATCATATTGTCGAAATAAGCTTCTAGATATTTAGGCCGGGCATTGCGGTAATCTATGTAATAGCTATGTTCCCACACATCACAACCCAATAATGGGGTTTGATTAAAGCATAATGGGTTCACGCCATTGGCAGTTTTAGTCACCTCCAATTTGCCTTCGGCATTTTGCACCAACCAGCACCATCCAGAACCAAATTGGGTAGCACCAGCGGTTAAGAAAGCGTCGCGCAAAGCCGCAACCGAACCAAGATCGGCTATAATTTTGGCTTCCAATTCGCCAGGGATAGCGCCGCCGCCGTCTTTTTTCATCCAATTCCAGAAGTGCATATGGTTATAATGCTGGGCTGCATTGTTAAACAAACCAGCTTTTGAAGCGTCGCCATAAGTGGTTTTGATGATGTCTTCTAGCGACATGTCTTCGAGGCCTGAACCAGCTAGCAAATTATTGCCATTTGTGACATAAGCATTATGATGTTTGTCGTGATGAAACTCTAAAGTTTCTGCCGACATATAAGGGTCCAATGCGTCATACGCATAAGGTAGAACTGGTAATTCAAATGCCATTTAAGCCTCCAATTATTATTGATTTATATCAAAGGCATCTTATAGTCTTATCTAAAACAATACAAGCCAGCTAATTAGATAGGTGTGGCAAAATGAGTGATGAATGGGGCGAAAATGGCAGCTGATGACGCGAAATTAATGAAGCATAGTTTGGGCAAAGTTGCGGTGACAAAAATAGCCGAAAAAATACACCAAGTGTGGCCAGAATTTGAACAGCAAAAATTTATAGACGCTGGTTTAGACGGGCTTGAAAATTTGGAATTAAAAGCCCGGGTGAACCATTTAATTGCCAGCCTGCACCTATATTTGCCACAAGATTACGAACATACATGTGAAATATTGATGCAGCTGCCTGACATTTGGCCAACCAATGAGGGCGATGATAGTTTTAGCATATTTGCCATTTGGCCGCTGATTGATTATGTGGGTGAATATGGGCTTAACCACCCAGAAAAAAGCCTAGACGTGCTGGCAGCACTAACGCCATTATTTTCGGCAGAATTTGCCATTCGGCCGTTTATAAACCAGCATTTTGAACTGACCTATAAGCGACTTTTGAGCTGGTGCGAAGATGACAATGCCTATGTGAGGCGTTTGGCGAGCGAGGGTATGCGCCCCAGATTGCCATGGGGATTGCAGCTAAAACAATTTGTTAAAGACCCACAACCGGTGATTAAATTATTACAGCGATTGAAAGATGATGAAGCCGAATATGTACGCAGATCGGTTGCCAATAATCTAAACGACATATCAAAAGACCACCCAGACTTGGTGATTGAAACTTGTAAAAAATGGTTAAAACATAGCCATGAAAGCCTTAAGAAAAACCAATTGTGGATAGCCAAGCGCGCCACCCGCGGCCTAGTGAAGCAAGGCCACCCCGGCGTATTTGCGGTGTTGGGGTTTAGCCAACATGTAGATGTGCAAATTGGCCAGCTGAGTTTTAAAAATGCGGTGATTAAAATGGGCGATTATTTGGAGTTTAATTTTGAACTCAACTCCAATATTGAGCAGTATTTTGTGTTAGATTTTGCCATCCATTTCATGAAGGCGAATGGCAAGCAGGCGCGAAAAGTGTTTAAACTCAAAAATTTAAACATGACCCAAGGTGAAAAGATAATCATTAACAAGAAACAAATATTCAAACCAATTTCGACCAGGAAATACTATCCGGGTCAGCATAGACTAGAGATTTTGATAAATGGCGCTAGTTATAGTGATCGCATATTCGAATTGGAAATGTAATAAATATTAATATATGGACAATACTTAATAATATCTTGACAAAATACAGACATAGACTTTAGTCTAAGAGTGTGGTTAGAAAGCTAACGATATTTGTTCCTTTAGTAAGACCAATATTGAGAAACGCAGCGCAACATAGAAATATGTTATAGATCTGAGTGGAAAATATGAGTGACAAGATATTAGAATTTATAACTGATTACATGCAAGCCCACAGCTTGAGCCACGATATGGATGATATAAGATACATCCATTTTGGTTACAATAATGAGCAGTCTGAAGCCGATTTAAACCAATTGCGGGCGCGTAAAAAATCGGCAGGCTTTGTGGCCAAAGAATGGTTTGAAATTCAAAACCTTAAGCTGCCAAAAGTGGGGTTAACTTTGGTATTCGCTGATTATCATGGCATGCCAAAAGCGGTTGGCAAAGTGACACATATAAAAATGGTCGCTTATCAAGACATGACCGAAAATATAGCCAATGATATAGCCATAGGCGATGGCAGCTTAGCTCAATGGCGGGCAAAGCGCACCGGCTCACTAATCGAAAGTTGTAACGATGCTGGCATTGTATTTAGCAAACATACCGAACTTTTGGTTTATTGGTTTGAGCTATTGCTTTCGCCGCAAGATCAAGCCGTTTAAAACTCATTTCTCCAACTGATAAATAATGTCATTCATCAGCTCGAAACGCTCTTTTAACTGCGCCTGCATATCCCACAAAGCTTGATTATAGATATTTGAACCTAGTTCTTTGGCAAAAAATTCGAGTAAAAATTCGGCATCAAATTGGCCGATATCTTGATCTAATTCTGCTTCGAAATAGAGCTTAATTTTATGTATCAATTCGGCTTTTCTATCCGTCGACAAGTCTATCATTTATTTAAACCCAGTGCTTTGATGGCAAAAGCATAAAGCCGGGCATCTTCTTTTAAACTTTCGAACCGGCCAGACGCACCGCCATGGCCGGCTTCCATTTCGGTATAAAGTAAAATGTCATTGCTTGATGTGCTATATTCGCGCAGTTTTGCCACCCATTTTGCCGGTTCCCAATAGGTAACGCGCGGGTCTGTAAGCCCGCCAACTGCCAAAATAGCTGGGTAATTTGCCGCGCTAATCTGATCATAAGGTGAATAAGATTGAATGTTTTTATAGGCCGCTTCATCGGCAATCGGGTTGCCCCATTCTGGCCATTCAGGTGGGGTGAGTGGCAAAGTATCATCCAACATTGTGGTCAGCGTATCGACAAATGGAACTTCGGATATAACCGCGCCCCAAAGCTCTGGCGCCATATTGTTGATGGCGCCCATCAGCAAACCGCCAGCACTTCGACCTTCGGCAATTATATGGCCGGCCTTGGTATATTTATTTTCGATTAAATAATGCGCACAAGAGACAAAATCTTTGAAACTATTGGCTTTGGTCTCGCGTTTGGCCGATTTATACCAATGATAACCTTTTTCCATGCCGCCGCGCACATGGGCTATGGCATAAATAAACCCGCGGTCGACCAGGCTTAACATTTTTGAGTTGAAACTAGCCGGCATGCTAAACCCATATGAACCATAGCCATAAAGCAACATCGGCGCATTGCCATCTAATTTTAAACCAGATTTATACAATATGGTGATGGGGATTTCTTGGCCATCATGGCTGCTGGCAAACAGGCGTTTGGTGACATAATCGGCAATGTTATGGCCAGACGGAATTTCTTGTTGTTTGATTAAGTTGCGGGCTTTTGTGGCTAGATTATAATCGAAGGTTTGCGCCGGAGTGGTCGGGCTGGAATAGGTGAAGCGTATATTGTCGGTGTCAAACTCTAAGCCTAGGCTCAAACCAAGGGCATAGGCTTGTTCATCAAACCCCACTTCATGTTGCTCCAAAGTTTGCAAATTTAGCGCCAAAATTGACGGCAGGCCATTTTTGCGTTGCAACCAGATGAGCCAGTTTTTAAGCATACCACAACTAATGATCAGCGTGCCAGCTGCATGTGGCACAACTTCTTGCCAATTTATAGCTTCAGACTCACCAAATTTAGTTTTGAAAATTGCGAAATCTTCGCGATTGTTATAATTGGACAGGATGTAGAAATAGCCGTTATGATGCTCGACGCTATATTCGTGCAACGCACTACGTTTTAGAAAGACCTTCGGTTTATCCATGGGGCGAGCGGCATCTATATAGTGCAATTCAGAGCTTTCGTGATCGGCCGCATTGATGATGATGTAGGCGCCATCTTGGGTTTTGCCGACATTTACAAATAAGCCGGCATCGCTTTCGTGAAATGTATGTTTGTCGGTTTTATCGCCCTTATCGCCTAATAGATGGCAATATACATCTGACGGGCGGTGGTTATCATCGACTTTCACATAGAAGAAGTTTTGGCTATCCGCCGCCCAAACTATGCTGCCGGTGGTGTCCAAAATTTCATCGGCCAATAGGCTATTGGTTTGGGTATCTAACACTTTAATTGTATATTTTTCGCTGCCCTTCACATCCACACCATAGGCAATATACCGATGATCGGGACTATGGGCCAAATCAATGATGCGAAAATATTTTTCGCCCTTGGCCAATAGGTTGCCATCGACCAAAACCTGTTGTTTTTGGTCGGCTAGATGAGTGCGGTAGTGGATGGCATATTCCATTCCGGTTTCGAATTTTGAGCCATATTCATAAATGCCGTCTTTAACCGGTACGCTATTGTCATCTTCTTTAATACGACCACGCATTTCTTTATAAAGGATGGCTTGTAGGGTTTTTGTATCGGCCAATTTACCAAGCGTATATTGGTTTTCAGCTTCAAGATGGCTGCGTATATCTTGGTTTAGAACCGACGGATCGCGCAATACATCTTGCCAATTATCATCGCGCAACCACGCATAATTATCGGTGCGGGTGATGCCATGATGGGTGTCAGTTTTTGGGATTTTTGGGCAAATGGGGGCTGTGGACATAGTTGTTCTTTAGCTATTGGGTGTGAAATTAAGGGCGCTGCCATTGAGGCAATATCGCAGACCAGTTGGCGGTGGCCCATCGGGGAAAACATGGCCCAAATGCGCATCGCAATTTGCGCATCTGATTTCTGTCCGCGGGCGGTTGAGATAGGATAAATCTTCTATTTCTTTAACCACATTATCGCCAACAGTGGCGAAAAAACTCGGCCAGCCGCAACTGGCATCGAATTTGGTATCGGACAAAAACAATGCCGTGTCGCAACAAATGCAATGATAGGTGCCGAGCGAAAATTGTTGATTATATTTGTGGCTATGCGGGCTTTCTGTGCCGGCATTTTGGGTGACATTAAATTGCTCATCGGTGAGAATTTTGCGTAATTCTGCTTGGGTTTTAAGTTTGGCCATGAGTGAAATCTCCGTATATATTATGTGAAAGATAGGCAGGAAATTTTAAATATTCAAGCCCAATAAATTGATGAATTTGGAGTTCAAAGCTTATATGCAGGTTTTTTGCCTTTCATCGGGTGTATAAAGGCTTGTTTTAACCAATCATTAACTATAAAAGTCGACTCTAAATTCTATTCGAATTTCCATTTGACGGCGCGACTCACCGCCACAACATTATTATTTGGGGCAAATATGCTGCTAGCGGTATTATCGGGTTTTATCTTGGCTATGTTTGCTCCAAGTTTAAAACACTTTTTTGGCTATAGAGCCGGTTGGCTATTGGCAATATTGCCAGCCGCAATATTTGTTTATTTTTTAAGCCAATATGACCAAGTGATGGCCAACAAAGCTATATTTGAATATCACCCGTGGATACCTTCTATTGGCATTAACCTGACATTCTACTTAGATGGCATCAGCCTATTATTCGCTTTGCTGATATCGGGCATTGGCACATTTATTATGATTTATGCCGGTGGTTATTTAAAAGGCCATGTGCATTTGGGCCGGTTTTACGCGTTTATGCTGATGTTTATGGCCTCTATGTTGGGCGTGGTTTTATCATCCAACTTAATGGCATTATTTGTATTTTGGGAATTAACCTCGGTCACCTCATTTTTGCTCATCGGGTTTGACCATTTGCGTAAAGCCGCCCGCCGTGCGGCCTTGCAGGCTTTAATTGTAACTGGTTTCGGCGGCTTGGCCATGCTAGCGGGTTTTGTGATATTAAGCGCATCGACCGGCACGTTTGAAATGGTTGATTTGCTGCAATATGGCAATGCAATTAAAGATATGGACCTTTATTTTGTGGTCTTGATACTGATATTATTGGGCGCTTTTACCAAATCGGCTCAGTTTCCGTTTCATTTTTGGCTGCCAAACGCCATGGAAGCGCCGACACCGGTTTCGGCTTATTTGCATTCGGCCACCATGGTTAAAGCCGGTATATATTTAATGATGCGCATGTACCCGATTTTGGGTGACACGGTAGAATGGTCGATAATTTTAGGAGCATTTGGCGGGTTTACCTTGCTGGCGGGGGTGTTTATCGCCATCAGACAAACCGATTTAAAATTAATGTTGGCCTATACCACTATGGCATCGCTCGGCTTGTTGACCATGCTATTGGGCGCGGGCGGCGAGGGCGCGATAGAAGGCGCTGTGCTTTATTTGCTCGCCCATTCGTTGTTTAAAGGTGGCTTGTTTATGGTTGCTGGCACAATTTACCACGAAGCCGGGACTTTAGACATTACCAAATTAGGCGGTTTGTGGGCTAAAATGCCGATCACATTTGTGGCCGCCATGTTGGCCGCATTATCGATGGGCGGCATTCTGCCGCTGGTCGGGTTTGTGGCCAAAGAAAGCCTGTACCACGCTTTGATATCTGGCGACCCGCTGGCGTTGATATTGTTAGTCGTGGCGATTATTGGCAATGCATTTATGTTTGCCATCGGCTTTGCTGTGGCGCTAAAACCGATGTTAGGCAAAATTGGCGACACGCCTAAAGCCGCCCAAGAAGGCTCTATTATGCTTTGGCTGGGCCCTCTGACATTAGGCTTATGCGGCCTAGCCGCTGGATTTGGCATAACCTATTTAGGCCAATCGATTATTCACAACGCCATTTCATCGATCGGCAATGCCAATGCCGGAACCAATTTGCACCTGTGGGCCGGTTTTAACACGCCGCTAATGCTGAGCTTGCTAACCATGGCGCTAGGCGCGATTATATATATGTTATTTGACAGAATGCGCAATTTTGCTGACGCGGTGTTAAATTGGATTGGCTGGGGCCCAGATAAAGGCTTTGACCAATTTATGGCCGGATTATTATATCTTTCTCAAATCGTGACCAACCGCTTACAAACCGGCCAATTGCGCAGCTATTTACGCTCGACATTTATATTATTGGCATTGGTTATTTGGCTGCCAATGATTGCTTATGACGCGTTTCCGACCATTGATTTTGGCGCTTTGACAATACCGACATTTAGTGAAGCCGGCATATTAACCGTCGCGGTTATTGGCCTTTATGCCATTTTGGTAGCCAGATCTCGCTTGACCTCCATCGTATCGCTGGGGGTGGTAGGCTTTGCGGTGGCGATGTTATTTATGTTATTTGGCGCGCCGGATTTATCTTACACCCAATTTATGGTTGAGACCTTGTCGGTGGTTATATTGGCCTTGGTCATGACCCGTTTGCACTTAGACAAAGCTGACCAAAAAACCGGCCTAGAAGCGGTGGTGGCCACTGTGGTAGCAGTGGCTGTTGGCTCTGGCCTGACATTGTTATTATTAAAGGTGATGGAAACCCAATTGGATATGAAATTATCTGATTTCTTTATAAAATTTAGTGCCACTCTTGCCCATGGGCATAACATTGTGAATGTAATATTGGTCGATTTTAGAGCTTTGGACACGTTGGGAGAAATATCGGTGGTGATGACCACTGGCGTTGTGATATTGGCGCTTATCAACTTGCGCCCTAAAGGCCAAAACAAGGCTAAAAATAAACCTGAAAATGCATCTGAAAATGCACCTAAAAATGCCCCTAAAACCTTAGAGGAGAGCGGCCAATGAACACAGTGATATTTCGCACCATTGCCCCGGCTTTGACGGCTTTAATGGTTTTATTTTCATTATTTGTATTGTTGCGTGGCCATAACGAGCCGGGTGGTGGGTTTATTGGTGGGCTTATTGCTGCCTCGGCGATGGCGCTTTATGGCATATCATCTGGCGTGCAAGCGGTGCGCCGGGCGTTGTATTTTCACCCGATCACCATGGCTGGTTTTGGGGTTTTGTTGGCGGCGGCGAGTGGCATACCGTCTTACATAAATCAGGTGCCGTTTTTATCTGGCATTTGGTGGAAACTGCCGTTAGGCAATGGCCAGTATTTTGATTTGTCGACGCCGATGATATTTGACATCGGCGTGTGGTTTGTGGTTGTCGGGGCTATCACTGCCATTATGTTGACCTTAGAGGAAGCTGATTGATGGAATTTTATTTGGCTATTTTAGTGGGGCTTATTTTTGCAGCCAGCACCTATATGTTGTTGAGCCGGAGCGTGATTAGGCTGGTATTGGGCGTAGCATTATTGGGCAATGCGGTTAATTTATTGATATTTACCGTTGGCCGGGTGACACGTCACATTCCGCCCATTATACCATTAGATTTGCAAGGTGAATTAACCGGAATAGCCAACCCTTTGCCGCAAGCCCTTATACTGACAGCCATTGTGATCGGGTTTGCCATATTTTCGTTTATATTGGTGTTGGCTTACAGAGCTTATGAAAGCCTGGGCACGGACAATAGCGACGAAATGCGGGTGGCAGAGCCCAAGAAAACTGAGCTGACTAAGCTTACTTATTGATATTTTTACGGAATTAACAAATTATGGTAGACCCCACAATTTTAAGCCAAGCGATGAAGACCACGCCCACATTGTTGGCGGATTGGAACATTATTATGCCAATGTTGATACCATTGGTATTTGCCGCTGGGTCTTTGATGTTGCGCGGCAAAGATAAATGGCAAATGCCGATGGCGATTGTTGCGGTACTGTTAAGCCTGTTTGGCGCGGCAAATTTGTTTTTGGATATATTATATTTGGGCCCTCAAAGCCTGACCCTAAGCGGCTGGCTAGCGCCTTATGGTATATCCTTTACCGCCGATGCGTTGAGCGCTTTATTTGTGCTGGTGGCATCATTAGTGACTTTGCTGATATTGATGTATAGCCCTGCTGATGTCGACAAAGCGGCCATAAAATCGGGCTATTATACACTGGTATTAATGTTGTTAGTTGGGGTGAACGGGTCGTTTTTAACCGGTGATATTTTTAACTTATACGTTTGGTTTGAGGTGATGTTGATCTCATCATTTGGGTTGTTGATATTGGGTGGCGAAAAAATTCAGCTGGATGGTGCGGTAAAATATGCATTTTTAAACTTACTTGGCACGACTTTTTTCTTAATCGCGACCGGCCTGTTATACGGCATAACCGGCACTTTAAATTTTGCTCATCTATTCACCCAGGTGGCCAATAGCGAGGCCGAAGGCACCTTGGCCATATTGTCACTGATGTTTCTATTTGCATTTGCCATTAAAGCCGCTGCGTTTCCAATGTATTTTTGGTTACCCGCTGCCTACCACACGCCGCGCGTGGCGGTTTCGGCTATATTTGCCGGCCTATTGACCAAAGTGGGTGTCTATGCCCTTATACGGATTTTTACCGTGGTATTTCCTGAAGGCAATGGCGCTGCGTTTGAAATATTTGGCATATTAGGCGGTTTGACGGTTATTGTTGGCGGCATTGGCGCCATTGCCCAGACCGAGTTGCGCCGTATGTTGGCATATTTATTGATGTCGGGAGTCGGAATACTGATGATTGGCATCTCTATTCATACCGATTTGGCATTGGCTGCAACGGTGCAATATGCTGTGCATTCGATGTTGGTGATGACTGGGTTATATTTGCTATCAGGGGTGATTGGCCGCATGGCTGGTAGTTTTGAAATTGCCAAAATTGGCGGCATTGTTATGCAGAACCATTATGTGGCCATCGCGTTTTTTGGCCTTGCCTTGGCGGTTTCAGGTTTGCCACCATTCTCGGGCCTTTGGCCAAAATATATGATGGTGCAAGCGGCGTTTATGAATGACAATTATTGGCTAATCGCGGCGATTTTAATCGGTAGTTTTTTAACCATTGCTGCGGTCGGGCGCGCCAGCATACAAATGATTTGGCGCGGCGGTGATGTCGACACGCCTGATGGCCAATATGAAGCCAGAGGCCAGCGTTTGGGTGCCAAGCAGCTGCGGGTGATGATGCTGCCGATAGCGATTATATTTATGCTATCTTTTGCGCTTGGCATAATGCCCGAAAGCCTGATTAGGCAAGCCAATTTGGCTGCCTATGATATACTGAATATAGCGCCATATGTTAAATCAACATTGGGAGGTTAGAAGATGAGAATTTTTACACTTCATATCGTATTGTCTTTGGCTTGGGCGGCCATTGCCGGTAATTTTTCGCTACTCAATTTGGCCGTTGGTTTTGTGTTTGGCTTTTTGGCCATTTGGTTGGTCAGGGAACAGCTAGGTGCGCCGCTATATTTTAGAAAATCGCGCAAAATAATTGCACTGACATTATTGTTCATTTATGAATTGGTATTATCGACTATTAAAGTGGCAATATTGGTGATTAAGCCGAAATTGGACTTTGCGCCCGGCATTATTGCGTTTCCGCTTACGGCGAAGTCGGACATTGAAATCACTCTATTGGCCAATTTAATCACCTTAACGCCCGGCACTTTGAGCGTGGACGTATCGGATGACAAAAAGACCCTTTATGTGCACGCCATTGACGCCACTGACCCAGAGGCGATGATTGCCGACATAGCCAATGGTTTTGAAAAAAAAGTGATGGAGGTGTTTGATTGATGGATTATTCAATACTAGATTATTCGATACTTATAGCGCAGATATTATTAATATTGTCATTCATATTGGTCAGCATTCGCTTGATTATAGGACCGACACTATCTGACCGCATATTATGTTTGGATTTGTTGGTGACCTTGGGCATTGGTTTTATTGCGGTTTTTGCCATCAAAACCAAGCAGTATGCCTATATAGATGTGGCCATAGCGCTGGGATTAATTGGCTTTTTGGCCACCGTGGCGTTTGCGCGCTATGTTTTGTGGCAAGGCCAAAATCAATTAAAATTAGATGAGGCACACAGAGCAAACTCGCGCGATGATAAGACCTGATGTCTGTGTTTTAGGAAAGTGAAAGAAAATGATTTTTGAAATTATAATATCAATACTAATTGTAGTTGGCACTTTATTTTGCTTCATAGGCGCATTGGGTGTATTGCGGTTTCAAGATGTTTATGTGCGGATGCACGCCGCCAGCAAAGCCGGCACGCTGGGCGCGGGCCTGTTGCTAATCGCGGTGGCGGTGGCTGCCGCAGAATTGGGTTTAATAACCAGATCGATTGCTGGGGTTATATTTTTAGTCTTAACCACCCCCGTATCTACACATTTATTGGCGCGAGCGTCAGTAATTGCAGGAGTCAAAACCTGTAAACAGACCATTATTAATAAAATAGATGGTAAATATACTGAAGATGGCAAAATATTGTATAGTCAAGATCAAGCATAAAATTTATTAAGTACGCATACGGCATTTATTTTGATGCCGGCAAATTTAGACAGAACCGGTTTGTGTGCAAAAATTATACACTATTGAACTGATTCTGTTCAATTTCAGGACAGATTTCCATATATATTTGATTATTAACCGGCAAAATCGGATAATTACTTGTATTTTTGACCTTTACAATGCAATATCATTAGTAAGCCTAATCTAGACATTAGTATAATTTATTTCATTTTTGTGATTTGCTATACTTAAAACAATGTGATTAATTATATTAACGTACAAATTTAGACTTTAGCAATTTGATAATTTCTAACTCGGTATACTTAATTAATAAGCTTAGCAAGAAATTTGTTGTAAAGGAGAGTTCAAATGGAAGAAAACGAAAAAGTTAAAAATGACGAGTTTGATAAACTAGTAAATTTAACAGCGAATATTGCCTCTGCATATGTTGGTAATAACAATGTTGCTGTTGGTGATATGGAAAACCTCATCACAAGTATTTATGTGGGGCTAAATAGTCTTTCAGCTATATCTGGCGCTGGTGCAAACAAGCAGGCTCCGGCAGTCGCGGTGGCGAAATCTATTTCTCAGGACTATATTATTTGTCTTGAAGACGGTAAAAAGTTTAAATCTTTAAAGCGTCATTTGCGCACTCACTATAATCTATCGCCCGAAGAATATAGGGAAAAATGGGGCTTGCCGATGGACTACCCAATGGTGGCGCCAAATTACGCCGCGGCAAGATCTAGACTGGCTAAAAATATGGGTTTGGGGCATAAAGGCCGCCGCAAAGCTGTACAAAGCTAACAAAAACTGCCTATTAAATAAGTGAAGTCCCGATTTGTCGGGACTTTTTTTTTATTAGACAACGAAAATTAGGATCGTATTTACTATAGGTTGTAATTTCACTCGAATTAAAAATATTGGTTTTTTATCGTGCAACTCAATATATACAATTAAACAGATGTTTTTATTTATAATTTATCCCCCCTGTCAATTTTGATGTAAATATATTGTTGATTAGAGATAGTATTTTTGCAACCTATAAGTGTAGATAAGGGAACTCATGACTAATTTGATAGGGGAAGAATGTCTTCATAATATTGATTATCGACCACACCCGTTAGACGTGGATAATTATTTTGAAATTATCCGCATACAACCCGTGATATTGGAAATGGTTTCGAAAGTTTTTAGGGTTTCGACCAAGGAAATATTGGCTAAATCTCGCTCTCAGGCGCATGTGGCGTTTGCCCGGCAAGTGGCAATGTATTTAACTCATATTTGCTGTGGCTTAAACCTGACACAAACGGGCAAGATGTTTAACCGCGATAGAACCACAGTGGCATATGCTTGTAATTTGGTAGAAGACAAACGAGACGAGATAGATTTTGATTTAACTTTGGAAATTTTGGAGAAAACAATTTGTGAATTTGCCTTTGTAAAAAAAGGAGAAAACCTATATGCAATGTAGACATGAATTGGAGCGTGAGAGCCGCATATTGTTACAAATAATGTTGAAACACCCTCACCACATACAAAAATTGCCATTGAACGAAGTGGCGCTTTATAAAGAAGACCTTAACGTAAATGTATTTGTAAAAAAACTAGCTTTGAAGATAGTGCATTATATGAGCGACAATGGCTGGTTGGCGCTGCTAGAAGACCAATATTATTTTACCCAAAAAGGCCGGGAATGGGTGGCGCAATTTATCTATTTTCTAAACCTTGAAGATCAGCCCATTGAAGAACCAAGCCCTAGTTCGCGCGCAGATTTAACGAAGTTTAAACCCACACATAGCATAGCAAGCCGCGCTCAGCAGGTTAAACATATAAGTGATTCTGAGTTTGGCCCGCTGTTAAAACTGTTTAACCGCCAGCGCAATATCGAGCATAAATATTTAAGCCAAGAACATTTACAGGCCGGGCAAAAATTATTTGGTTTTTTTGCCAAATCCAAATTACAGCCAAATGTAACCATGAATTGGGAACGCATCGCGTCGGCGCCGCAACCGCATTACACCGGGCAACAAACCCAAACTGGGTTTGCTGAAGCCACATATATGGCGCGCAAGCAATTATATGAAGGCTTGGCGCATGTTGGCGAAGAATATGCTGCGATATTGGTCGAAATATGTTTATTCGGCAACGGCTTAGAGGCGACAGAAAAATCGTTCAACTGGCCAGCAAGGTCTGGAAAATTAATGCTGACAATGGCATTGGACAAATTGGTGAGTTATTATGGCATGGATAAAAAACCAGCGAACCGAAACAAGTATTTAAGCTGGGCGATGAGTGATTTTAAGGCCGAAATTTAGCGCTGCGGCGTGCTGGTGGGCTATGCTGCCATCCGCATTATGCGGTTTATCATGGCGCCTAGCCCGCCGGCACGCTGCGGCGTCAGCTGATCGGCCAAACCAATTTGTTTAAACAAATCTTTGGCATCGAATGTAGCTATATCGGCGCTTTGGTTGCCAGAATATAAGCTTATGAGGATGGCCACGAGGCCTTTGACGATGTGGGCGTCGCTATCGCCACTGATTGACATGATCCCGTTGTCAGCAATGTCAATTTTAAGCCAAACTTGGCTGGCGCAGCCTTTAACTTTATAGGCCTCGACTTTATACACATCGTCTAGCACGGGCAATTGTTGGCCCAATTCTATCACATATCTGTATTTTTCTTCCCACCCGTCCAAAAATGAGAAATCATCGGCGATATTGTTGAAATTTTCGGCAATTGACATGGGAAGCTCGGCAGTTTGTTGGGTAATTTCGGCCAAATTAGCACGAAATTGAAAAACTACAATCTAATTTATTCAACTGGTAATTATTGGGTATTTTGTGAATTAAAATCAATATTCAAATCGGCGACTGACAGCGTTTGTCCGCGTGATTGTGCGGCGCTGATTTGTTGCTCAATGCTAAGCATATCGGCATTGTTGAAAATTGGTTCCAGCCCATATTTAGCATCTTGTGCAGATGTGTCTTGAATATATTCATAAATAGAGCGGGCGGTGCGGATGGTTTTTTGGCTTAAGCTCGCCAGCGCTTCCTTACCTTGCAAACAGGCTTCTGGGTTGCGTGTGCAAAACCCACTGACATCTTCGATGCCGGTATTGGCCAATTTAATGGCACTTGATGCATTGATATTGTTGCCATTTGTGGCTTTGACATCATCTTCGGGCAGAAAAAATACCACGATAGCTATCCAAAAACAAACTTTAATAAGCCGTATCATACCCATTCCTTACCCCAGCGCGCAGTTTCTCCAAACCGTGTGCTCTAATCCAATTGCAAGATAGGTTAAAAAATTTTAGAATTTGTTGATTTTGTTGGTGTAAATTGAGTCAAATTTAGTTAAAATTTTAAGGAAAACAAGCCAAAATGCGTTTGAAGGCCAAAATTATTATTGATGCAGAGCTTAAACGCGCCCACAGCCAAGGACTTTTTGCCACAATCATAAATAAAGGTGATGAAAGTGCCGGGCAAATTTATGTGGTGATTGTGAAAAATAGTTTAGAAAATATTTTAATTGGCCCGCCATTTGGGACATCATTTGACGAGAGTGGAGAAAAATTATGGCAATATCCGATATCTGGCAAGCCAATAGCCGAAACTGACATTAACCAATATCTACGCAAGACAAGGCAGTTTGACCCCGATATATATATTTTAGAAATTGAAGATAAAACGCTTACATATAGACCATCTGGGAAATTTAGTTTAAATGAACAAGACGCACAACAAACGGCCAAGCAACAGGCTGAACAATGGTTTAAAAAATGAATTTTGATTTAAATGACCATATACTAAAACCAGCATTTTGGGGCAAACGAAAATTTTTGTGAAGACTTTAATCAAAAATATAGCCATCATAATTTTAGGCATAATTATTGGGGCGCTAAGCGCTTTTCAAGCCATTTCGACCGGGTGGAGCGTTGAGGTGCGCAAAAACAACGCTTGGCGCATGCACCAAAACTATGCCAGTGCCGAATTGTCTATTTACGCCCGTGCCTATTTAGAGCGCAGTGGGCACCTGCCCTTGCCACAAGATCAAGCCATTTACTTTTTTTCTTATAAAGATTCCGACGGCAATGACTTAACCGCCAATTGTGACTATGAAATCAATGGCGATGACTTTCAGGTCTATTGGTGGAGCATATCTTTACATGACAGTGATTTTATAAAATTTGAAAACCCATCACGGCGCTATTCATTTAACATGGCGAATTTGGTCAGGCAAAATGATGGGCGCTATAAAATATCCATTTCGGCCAAGGCAAAAACTGGAAATTGGCTGCCGGTAAATGACCAAGCTGCACAAGATGGCGCTGCTTTTATGCTTTCGCTACGGTTATATGGGGTGGAGAGAATAATGATTGGCGAAGCCGAACAATTAAGCCTGCCGAGCGTTAAAAGATTGGGCTGCAGTTGATGAAATATATTCGCGCCATAATTTTACTGCTAATCAGCGCCATCATAACCCATTTAGCGGTGGTGGTTTACTGGCCATCACCGGTTAGCGACAGCACTTATATGCGGGTGACAGCTAGCTTTGAGCCCAATAAATTCTATATTTTAAAAGATGGTTTTGGCGATGATATATTGCAATTTGACAGCCATGACTTGCTTTATGGCATCTGTCATTATGAGTTAAATGACGAAGCTTTGGTGGTGAAAGCCGATATAAATGATGGGTTTGGGATATTGGCCGTATATTCGGAATTTGGCGAAATATTATTTTCGATTAACTCGCGTCAAACCTTGCTGAGCGAAATTAACGTGGCCTTACTGCCGGTAGATGCCGTGAATAATTTGCCAGATGGTATGGTATTTCATCGTGTGGCCAGCAACAAAGGCATGATTATTATACGGTTGGCGCTGAGTGAAAAAGCCTATACAGAAAAGGTCGAGAACCAGCTAATGGGCGCGACTTGTGAACCGGTTAAATTTTAATTTGCTGATTGTAATTGTTGTAAGTGCAAAGATAATTGCGCCATTTTAAATTCTACATCCAGCGCACTGATATCTGGTTCGACAATTTTGCTGTGATTAATGACATATTTATAGGCGCTGTAGAAATTTTGAATATAGCTGGCTAAACTGTGAATTATATCCAAATTTTCTTGATGACGAAAGCTGATGGCTTTGATAAGTTTTGCATCCACCGCATCATTAAAAATATTGTTGCGTTTGATATGTTGTTGCAAAATCTTTTGAACCAAAATTTGATATTCAGGCAATGTGCGGTTAAAGCGATCTAGTTCTAGCTCTAAACTACGATAGCGATCCCTGACGGAGTAAATGCCGTTATCGTCAAAATAGCTAACCATGTATTTTTTTCCGATAACCACACCCAATAGCGCGTTATAGCGGCTGTTGCGCAATAACCTGTCAGTTAGACGCAATTTTTGTTCGGCTTTTGAATAATTTAAGGGGTCAAAAAAAATAACACGCGCCGCGTGGTCGACAATTATGGCGCGGGATTGAGTGAGATGTTTGGTTTGAGCGACGTCAATACGCCCAAAATCACCAATTGGTGACGCACAGCTGGATAACAATAGGCTAACAAATAAACCCGGAAGCAGCAAAAATGCTCTGTTTTTCATGATGCCATTCCGCATGTATGCCTGTGACTAACGAGACTTGGTCTCGAGATATTGTGCTGATTGTTTTAGCTGGGTGTCAATGGCCACAAATTCGCTATCTTCTACGTCATCATGCGAAAAGCGTACGCCTGAAAACAGGATGATTTCACCATAATTTTCATCATTTTTTTTCACTTTAGATGGTTTGAGATGTGGTTTGGTTTTAGCTCTGAAGTCGATAATATCCGCCATTTTACTTTCCCTTCTGGATATGTTTTGGTTTCTGTCTTTCTACATCTAAGACCCAGATGGTTAAATATGTATTAACTATAATGTTTATTGGTCGGGATTGTCGGGTTTGTGGCCTTGTATAAATTGTGCCGGGGTCGAAGTTTCGGCAGCTTCGAGATAGACGGTTTGGCTTGGGAAAGCAAAATCTGTACCGGCAGCGGCGACGATATTTTTAATTTCATAAGCGAATTTTTCTTTAATCTCGAGCCACTTACCCCAGTCTGTGGTGTGGGTGAAACAATAGATCATTAAATCTATACTGCTGTCATTAAAACTATCGACCCGCACAAATAGCGAGCAATGTGGCGGGTTGACATAATCTTCATTGGCCAGCAGATAATCTTCGATTTTTTGTCTAACTTCGGCCAATTGTGTGGTGCTGCTATTGTAAACGAGTCCTATTTTCCAGTAAATGCGGCGGTTGGTCATTTGGCTGAAATTGGTTAGGGCTTGGTCGGCAAGCGAACTATTGGGCACAAAAACCGGGGCTTTGTCGAAGCGTCTGACTTTGGTTGAGCGAAACCCAATATTTTCGACAGTGCCTTCGACCACCCCATCTATTTTCACCCAATCGCCAATGGCGAGGCGTTTTTCGGACATTATGGTCAGGCTGGCAATCAGGTTTTTAAACAAATCTTGCGCGCCCAGCGCCACAGCCACACCCAGTAAGCCAAAACTAGCCAATATAGGCGCAACTTTTATGCCCCATAATTCCAATATTGTCGCCGCGCCCATGGCGATCACAAACACCCGCAGCGCTTTAAACAACCAAACAAATAATTCTTTGGTAAACAAAACTTGCACTTTATTTAACATCAAGGCGATCGGCACTAAGATTAAATTGAGTGCCCAAAAAATATCTATAATAATCAGACTACGGACAATATTATCGAACATTAAACCAGCATCGCCAGTGAGACCTAAATATTTCACCGCTGCAAAAATACCGAAAATAAGTGGGATAAAGTGCAACGGACCATCTAAAGCTTCGATAACCGCATCATCAACTTTGTTTTTGGTTTTTTTGGTGAATTTTTTAAGCCGCGAAATGATGAAACGAGCAAACAGGTCGCGCGCCAAATAGGCAAAAAAGAAAATCAACAGCGTGATGCCGATGGTGGATAGGCTGGTGCCAAACACCCCATAATCCCACACCAATGCCACTTGTTGCCAAAAATCGGCAAAATATTCTAATAATGTTTCCATCGCCATCCCCAGTTTTTTAATTAATGCCGCTCTTTTATGGCCTTGAATTTAATGTCTGGCCATTTATCTTCTGTATAGCCCATTTCCCAAGCGCTTTTGCCCAGAAAAACATGTGAACCGTCTCGATCATTAGCCATATTCAACCGATTGTCACTCATAAATTTATCCAGCATTTTTTCATCGTCACATTCGATCCATTTCGCGGCGGTGAAAGGCGACGCCTCGAACTTGGCATCGATCTTATATTCGTCTTTTATGCGCTGTGCCAGCACCTCAATTTGCAGACGTCCGACCACACCAACGGTTAAATGAGCGCCAATATGCGGTGCAAAAAGTTGAATAACCCCTTCTTCCGATAGGCTTTCTAGAGCTTTTTTCAGATGCTTGGCTTTCATCGGGTCGGTTGGGCGGATGCGTTCCAAAATTTCGGGTGCGAAATTTGGTAAACCAATAAATTTAAGGTTCTCGCCTTCATTTAAAGTGTCACCCACGCGAATGGTACCATGGTTTGGAATGCCGATAATGTCGCCGCCAAAGGCTTCGTCGACCAGCTCCCTATCTTGGGCGAAGAATAATATCGGGTTTTGCACGCTGATGACCTTGCCGGTGGAAAGCTTTAGCTTCATACCGCGCTTAAACCTGCCCGAAACCAGCCGCACAAATGCAACTCTATCGCGGTGGTTGGCATCCATATTGGCTTGAACTTTAAACACAAAGCCGCTGACTTTGTTTTCTGTGGCAAGGACTTCGCGTTTGTCGGACGGGCGCGATTGTGGCGACGGGGCGATTTGCTCGAGTGCATCCAGCAAATCTGTAATGCCCAATTGTTTGAGCGCAGAGCCAAAAAATACTGGGGTTAAATGCCCTTCGCGGAAGGCCTGCATATCAAATGGTTTACAGGCTTCACGAACCAGTTCAATTTCATATTCGGCTTGGTCCATAGTTTCAGGTTCAACCAAATTTTCCATTTCAGCAAATGGCACATTGGCTGAATATGTGAAGTCATTGCGGTCAATCGGGGTCATTTCATCTTTGGCGAAATTGTAAATGCCTTGCAGACGGTTGCCCAAGCCAATAGGCCAGGTCATCGGCGCAACATCTAGTGCCAAACTATCAGCAATCTCGTCCATCAACGCGAATGGGTCTAGCCCCTCGCGGTCAATTTTATTGATGAATGTAATGATTGGAATATCGCGTAACCGGCAAACCTCGAGCAATTTACGGGTTTGGGCTTCGATGCCTTTGGCGACATCGATAACCATGATGGCCGCATCGGCAGCGGTTAACGTGCGATAGGTATCTTCGGAGAAATCTTCATGGCCGGGGGTATCGAGCAGATTTAAAATACAGTCTTTATAGGTGAAAGT
This sequence comes from Hyphomicrobiales bacterium, assembly GCA_013214705.1. Classification (GTDB taxonomy): domain Bacteria; phylum Pseudomonadota; class Alphaproteobacteria; order Rhizobiales; family OSC116; genus OCS116. Next base: position 673,057 of record JABSRZ010000003.1, on the reverse strand, counting down.
CATGGCAGCTGAAGTGACTGAAATGCCACGTTCTTGCTCTATCTTCATCCAATCTGAACGGGCGCGTCGGCGCTCGCCACGGGCCTTAACTTGCCCGGCCAGATGAATGGCACCACTCATATGCAATAGGTTTTCAGTTAAGGTGGTTTTACCAGCATCCGGATGAGAAATGATGGCGAATGTGCGGCGACGTTTAATTTGTTGTTCTAATGTCATTATCTTGGTGTTCTTTGATTTAAGTGCATTTTATGGGTTCTCAAGATTGATATTGGTTACAAATTACATCGGGTTTCGCTTCCACAATATGGGTGGCTAAAATAAATAAAATTGCGTTTCTAGCCAAGTTCAACTTCTTCTTTTAAGGCCAATAGATTGATCCACTCGTCTTCCATTTTTTCGAGTTGTGATTTTTTATGATCGAGTTTTTTGGCTAATTTTGAGAATTCAGTCGGTTGTTTTTCGTAGAAATTTGGTTTTGCTAGCTGCTGGGTGATTGTCGCCACCAATTGCTCGGTTTGCGGCACCAAATCATTTAGCTCTTTAAGCCGATGCTCATCTTTAAACGACATTTTAGCGGTTTTAACCGGGGCTTGATAAACCTCGGCCAATTTGGCTTTTTCAACGGGTTTTTGAGTTGTGGTTTGTTGTTTTTTAATCTCGAAATTAATTTGTTCTTGCGCCTCGGTATAGCCGCCCGCATATTCTATGATTTTGCCATTGCCATGCATAAAGATTGTCGAGCTGACCACTGCATCTAAAAACGCTCTATCATGCGAAATGAGTATTATAGTGCCATCATAATTTGCCAGTAAATTCTCTAACAGCTCCAGAGTTTCTAAATCTAGGTCATTTGTTGGCTCATCTAAAATGAGTAAATTTGTTGGGTTGGCAAAAGCCTTGGCAAATAATAACCGGCATTGTTCACCACCTGAAAGCGAACTAACTGGTTGGCGGACTTGCTCGGCGCTGAATAGGAAATCTTTTAAATAAGCCACAATATTTTTGGGCTTGCCATGCACCATTATCTGGTCGCCGCCTTCGGGTGACAATACATCTTTCACCCGCATTTTTGGTTTTAAATCATCACGCGATTGGCTGATATAAGTTTTGGTTAGATTGGTACCATGTTCGATATGACCCTCATCTGGCGCTAGCTCGCCAATCAACACTTTGAGTAAAGTGGATTTACCAACGCCGTTTGGCCCAACAATGGCAATGCGGTCGCGCCGGTTAATGCGGATCGAAAAATTGTCGATGAGGCATTTGTTGGCATCGCCTTCGCCCAATGACTTGCTGATATTGTTAGCCTCGATGACCATCAGCCCGGAGGCATTACCAGAAGCCAATTTGGCATTGGCACTGCCTTTTTGTTTGATGTATTTTGACTTTTCGGCGCGTAATTTTTGCAACGCACGCATGCGGCCTTCATCTCTGGTGCGGCGGGCTTTGATGCCTTTTTTTGACCAAATGGTTTCGGCTTCGATATTTTTATCAAGTTTACGTTGAATTTCGGCTTCATCGGACAACACATTAGTCTGCCATTGCGAAAATTCGCTGAAGCTTTTTTTCATCAAATGACCTTTTGTGCGGTCTATCCAATATACATGATTGCTGACATTGGCCAAAAATGCCCTGTCATGGCTAACAAAAATTATGGTTGAGCGTAATTTTTTAAGTTTTTGTTCAAGCCACGCGATTGATTCAATATCTAAATGGTTGGTTGGCTCGTCCAATATCAGGATATCAGGATCGGTATAAAAGCTGCGTATTAGCGCCGCTTTACGTGCCTCGCCGCCAGACAGGCTATTAATGTCTCTGGTGCTATCGAGATTTAGCTCATCTAGCCATGCATAGGCTTTATAATCTAAATCCGGATCCATACCGTCGGTGATGAAATCGAATATAGTTGAGTATTTGCTTAAATCGGGCACTTGTTCGAGCATGCTATAGGTGAGGCCGGGCTGATAAAATAGCCGGCCATCATCGATGCCTATCTGTTTGCTAATAAGTTTAAGCAAGGTGGATTTGCCGCAACCATTACGGCCAACAATGGCCATTTTCATGCCTTGGCTGATAGACAGATTAAGCTGATTAAACAGGATACCATCGCCGCCGTTGAGCACGATATTTTGCAGGGTGATTTGGGCTTTTGACATGGGTTACTTATGATTTGAGTGAGCGCGGCTATGAACCGCATTTGAATTTTTGCAAAATGCAATTATTCGGCAACAAAGTCAACCACAGCCATGCTGAAAAGTTATTTTCTGCTACTGGTGTAGAATAACAATTTTGCCACTCGCATCAATATAGGCGGTGGCACCACGCGCAATAGCTTGCAAGCGGATGCTGCTGGCGGTTAATTCGGTCGCATTTGGTAGCTTGGGGCGCTTGATAGGTTTGCTCGGCGTCAAAGTTTTGCCATTAAAGATAATCACCGATTTTGGCAGGCCTGCATCGACATTATTACTAGAAATGGTGATGATGTTATTGTTGCGCATAATGGTGCCAGATGGTTTTTTGGCTTTTTGATTGATAAATGAACTCGCGACTTTGACACTAGATACTTTTGCATTATACGGCGTGGTCAAATTTGCTGCGGCTTTGTAATCGCGGGTTACAGAATTATAGGCATATTTGCTTTCATAGGCTTTGGTCATAAAACTGTTAAACGCCATAGCTGGCAGAGTGCCGCCGGTGAGTTCTATGGTTGGGGTATAATTGTCGTTGCCAAACCAAACCCCGGTGACGAGGTGGTCGGTAAAGCCCATAAACCAAGCGTCGCGATAGCTTTGGGTGGTGCCGGTCTTGCCATAAGTTTTGGTAAAACCTAAATTGGCACGTTTGCCGGTGCCATGCTCAACAACATTACCCAGCATATATTTTAGGTCGGCCACTTTATGCGGGTCGAACACGACATTGGGGGCATATTCATCACGCGCGCGGCTATAAATAAGTTCGCCAGCGCGGCTGCGAATTTCGGTAATGCCATAAGGTTGAGACAAAGTGCCGCCATTGGCGATGGTGGCATAAGCGCCAGTGAGATCGAGCACCGACATGGCTGATGTGCCTAAAGGCAAAGACGCATTGGGGTTCATTTCGGCATCGATGCCAAGTTTTTTGGCGGTTGCAATAACCGTATCATAACCCACATCCAATGCTAATTTTACCGACACCGTGTTGATGGATTTCACCAAAGCCTCATTAACGGTGGTTTTGCCAATATATTTGCGATTGTAATTTTTTGGTGACCAATTTTTAATCCTCACTGAGCTATCTTCTACCTCCGTGTCTGGGCGGTAGCCATTATCCAACGCGGTTAAAAATACGATGGGTTTAAACGCCGATCCCGGTTGGCGACTGGCACTGGTGGCACGGTTAAATTGGCTTTCGCTATAATCCTTGCCGCCAATGAGCGCCAGCACAGCGCCATCATATTCCATACTCACTAGGGAAGCTTGATCGACTTGAAAAGCTTTGCCGTTTTCATTTAAGCTGTCTTTTATGGTTTGGCGCGCGCGGTCTTGCAAATCTAAATCTATGGTGGTTTTGACGTTTAGCATGTAGCTTTTGCCTTTGGCCAGTTTTTTGGCATTCTCATAAACCCAATCTAAGAAATATTCGCCTTTATTATCTGGGCTATGCCGATTGACAATGGAGGCAGGTTCAGAGCGTGCGTCAAATACATCGCCATGATTTAAAAAACCTGCATTGACCATGTTGGTTAGCACCACATTTGCCCGGGCGCGCGAGGCAGCCAAGTTTAAATGTGGTGAATAATTGGTCGGTGATTTTAAAATGCCAGCCAACATAGCGGCTTGTGGCAAATCGACCTCACGTACAGATTTACCAAAATAATATTGTGAAGCCGCTTCGAGGCCAAAATTGCCAGCGCCCATATAAGCACGGTCAAAATAGAGGCTTAAAATTTCGTTTTTGGTCAAGTTAGACTCTAACCACACCGCCATATAGGCTTCTTTGATTTTACGCTCGATGGTTTGTTCGGCAGTGAAAAATAAATCTCTGGCCAATTGTTGCGTGATGGTGCTGGCACCTTGATTTGTGCCGCTAGTTTTTTTAATGTTACGAATTAGCGCCCGCACAATGCCGAACGGGTCAACCCCGATATGGTCGTAAAAACTACGGTCCTCTGTCGCCAAAACCGCCAACACCATATGATTGGGTAATTCTTCTAACGGTACATTTAGATCATGCCGAATGCCACGGCGGCCTAAGAACTTGTCGTTTTTATCGTAAAAGCTTACTGAATATTTTTGATATAATTTCCACCCTTCGCTGACATCCACAAGCGCATATTGGCCAAGTAGAAACATACTTACCAGCATCACGAAAGCCAATGTCAAGCCATCGGATATTAATTCGATGGTGAAGCGTTTGACACCGCGCACCCGGGCAAAGGTCATAAAATGTGCGTAATTTGACCAACATAATTTTAACCAAACAAAGCCCCGATAGACAAAATTATCCATCGCAGAATCGATTTTAAGTAAAAAATTCAGTGTTTGTTGTTTTATCGTCATAGGCTTTTGGTATATTCCACTCAAAACTAGAGACATTTATTGATGATGGTTCTGCCTAATAAACTGCATGAATTGTGCCAACTCACTTTGCGCCGATATGAAAGCTGGATTTTGACCGGTAGTAACTGACAATAATGTTTATCGGCACGCAATTTTGCATAAAAGAGCTTTAAATTTATAACAAAAACCAATATAATTGCGGTTGATAATCGAATGTCAAACGGGTATTTATTGTATGCCCCATATCTTCTAACTAATTGAAATTATTTATATGTTTTGGAAAAATACCGCATTAAAAGATTTAAATGATGAACAATGGGAGAGCCTTTGTGATGGTTGTGGCAAATGTTGTTTGATAAAATTGGAGGATGAAGATAGCGGCGAGGTGGTGTTTACCAATATGGCTTGCAAATTGCTAGATGTGAAAACCTGCAAATGTAGTGACTATACCAACCGTGCCAAATTCGTACCAGATTGTATTAAAATGACACACGAAAATATTGGCCAATATGGTTGGTTGCCAAAAACTTGCGCCTACAGACTCATTGATGAGGGCAAGCCGTTGCCTGATTGGCACCCGCTAATTACCGGTGACCCAAAAACTGTGGTGCGAGCCGGAGCTTCGGCAATGGGGCGGATTGTCAGCGAAGTCGGCATTGATGATGAGCAGGCGGTGAATTATATTGTGCGTTGGCCAAACAGATAAGCAACTGATATTAAACATCTAATCTTTTTATATACATGGCGGGGATTAAGTGTGGTTAGGAAAATGAACATTTGACCGTACGCCAATACCTAGCTATTTTAGAACACAGTAAAAAAGGTTAAACAAATGTAGCAGACACACCCGCCGGACATGGTGGGTTTTTTTGTGCCTAAATAAGGCAAGGGGAAATGAGTAAGCAAGAATCAATTTTAAAAAAGTTAGAGAAGCAACTGATGAAAATTATGTCGCTTTTGGCCAAAACCGAACTGCAAGCAGATTTGGCGCATTGTGAAAAACAAGCCAAGACTTTAACAGTGATCATAAAAGCGCTTGAGAATATACGCGTTATGCAACTGGCCGCGGCTGATGAGATATCTAAACCAGATGAGTCAAAAGTAAATTATGAAACGGATCAAAAACTCCGAGACAATATTGCGCGAAAACTTGCGGCAATTAACCAAACCGCAAATTGAACAATTTGCATCTAAATTAGCTAAGAAAGAAGCAGAACAACTATATTTTGATTGGTATTTATGGGCCAGGGATGACCAATTGCCACCAAATTTACAGCCCAAAAATGCCAGAGCTAATTGGCAAAATTGGATATTACTTGGTGGCCGCGGCGCTGGCAAAACCCGCGCTGGCGCAGAATGGATAAGGGCTATGGCGTTGGGCATTAAGCCATTTGCCACCAAGCCAGCTTGGCGCATTGCGCTGATTGGCGAAACCTTTAATGACGTGAGAGAGGTGATGTTAGAAGGCGAAAGTGGGTTATTAAACATTCACCCGCCGCAGCAAAAACCAACTTATATTGCCTCTCGCAAGCGGCTTGAATGGCCCAATGGTGCGGTTGCCAACCTGTTTAGCGCTGAGGAACCAGAAAGTTTACGTGGCCCACAATTTCATGTGGCATGGTGTGATGAATTTGCCAAATGGCAATATGATGAGCAGGTTTGGGACATGCTGCAATTTGGCATGCGGTTGGGTGATAACCCGCAAATTGTCATCACCACCACACCGCGCAATAAAAAGCAGTTAAAAAATCTATTAAGTTCGGAAAAAAGCTTTGTCAGCAAAGCCTCGACCTTTGACAATAGGCAAAACCTAGCGGCAATATTTTTGCATAATATAAATGAGAATTATGCCGGTACAAATTTAGGCAGGCAAGAGCTTTATGGCGAAATTATTGAAGATAGACAAGGCGCGTTATGGAATTCTGACTTAATAGAAAAACTACGTCGACGCAAAAAAGATTATGATTATGCAGATTTTAACCGCATTATTTTGGCCATAGACCCGCCGGCAACCAGCCACAAAAAATCTAACGCTTGCGGCATGATTGTGGCGGCGCGTGGCAATGACAAAAAAGCCTATATTTTGGCGGACATCACCATGGAGGCAGCAAGCCCGATAAAATGGGCTACAAAGGCGGTTCAGACTTATCATCAATTTAATGTCGACCGGATTGTAGCTGAAGTGAACCAAGGCGGCGAAATGGTGGAAACCATATTGCGAACCGTTGACGCCAATATTTCATATGCGGCCGTATTTGCCCGTAAAGATAAAAAAAGCCGTGCCGAGCCGGTTGCCGCCCTATATGAACAAGGCCGCATACACCATATTGGCATGTTTGAATTGCTAGAAGATGAGATGTGCAACTTTGACCAACAAATTGCCGCCAGCCAAAAAAGCCCAGATCGGGTCGATGCGTTGGTGTGGGCGGTTAGCCACTTGCTATTAAACGGCGCGGACAATGTGCCGCGTATCAGAGACCTGTAACCATTTATGAGATTAATTTAATAAGAGAAGGGGAAATATGTCATTTCTTCGAAGACTGGGTTTTGGCCAAAAAACGGGTGAAAAACCGACAAACGCCGAACGAAAACATTTTATGCCATTGAACTCCTATGGCGCAGAATATGGGTATTTAGGCCAAACAGATATGGCCGATGATGCAGCCACAGCCGCGATGGCACGCCTCGCCTATGCCCAAAACCCGGTGGCGCATCGATCTGTACGGATGATAGTGGAAGCGGCAGCCAGCGTGCATTTGCAATTGTTTCAGGCCGATGAAGAATTAACCAGCCACCGGTTTTTAGATTTAATCAGACAGCCAAACATCAACATGGCTGGGCAGGAATTTCTAGAGCATTGTTATAGCCAATTATTACTTGATGGTAATTGTTACATTCAACAGTTAACCAACGCAGAAAATCTGCCCGAAACCCTCTATAGCCTGCGCCCCGAACGCATGCGGGTGATATTAGATGACCAAGGTTGGCCTGCCTATTATGAGTATAAAATTGGCAATAAAAAACATTTGTTTAACCAGCAATTAGATGGCATTACGCCCATTTTGCACCAGACTTTTTACAACCCCAATGATGACCATTATGGCCAAAGCCCGTTTAAATCCGCCCGCATTGCCATAGAGATACACAATGCCGCCAGTAAGTGGAATAAATCTTTATTAAACAATAGTGCGCGGCCGTCTGGCGCGGTGGTATATCGCGGGCAAGAAGGCCAGAATAACCTAACGGATGAGCAATTTAACCGTTTGAAACAAGAGTTGGAACAAACTTATCAAGGCCAAGCTAACGCCGGGCGGCCGATGATTTTAGAAGGCGGCTTAGATTGGTCGGCGATGGGCTTTAGCCCCAAAGACATGGATTTTATTGAAGCCAAACATGTGGCGGCGCGCGAAATCGCCTTGGCAATGGGGGTGCCACCTATGTTGTTGGGCATTCCCGGCGACAATAGATTTTCGAATTATCAAGAAGCCAACCGCAACTTTTGGCGGCAAACCATATTGCCACTGGTAAGCCGTTTCACCAGTGGGTTGGCCAGCTGGTTAAGCCCGGCATGGCATCAAAGCTTAGAGTTAAAATTAGACTTGGACAAAATACAAGCTTTAAGTGGCGAACGCGAAGCCTTATGGCGCCGCATCAGTGCGGCTGAATTTTTAACCCTAGAAGAAAAACGCCTAGCCGTCGGCTATAGCCCCTTGCCAGCAGGGCAAACCATAAAACCCAAATTGGAGTTAAATGATGAATGACATATTTGCCGGATATGCCTGCATTTTTAACCAAGTTGATTTGGGCAATGACATCATATTACCGAGTGCATTTGAAAAATGTTTGGCACAAAAACAACCAAATGACATTAGTTTGCTGTGGCAACATGACCCCAACCAGCCGATTGGCAAATGGCTTGAATTGAAAGCGGATGCTAAGGGCTTATATGTGGTCGGGCGATTGTCGGTAAAAACCGCGCAAGCGCATGATGTAGCCATTATGATTGAAGATGAGGTTATTGACGGCTTGTCGATTGGTTTCAACACCCGAAATGCCACCCAAAAATCACGCGACCAAACCAGATTAATCCACGATTTAGATTTGTGGGAAATATCTATAGTGACTTTTCCGATGCAGGTGAAAGCCCGCATTGCCAAACCCCAAAACCCGGCAAAACCCAACCCGGCACTGGCAGATAAGCTAGGTATGGTGGCAAATATTATGCGCGCATAAGCCACACATAATTATTAATTTTAGCAACAAGGAGCCGTGTTTAATGGCAAATAAACACCCAGGACAAGCAAATATTAAAACCAAAATAGGAAAGCAAAAATTGGAAACAAAAATTATGGCGAACAAAAATGACAGTGACATTAACATCATATTCGATGATTTTATGCACGCATTCGAAGAGTTTAAACATAGTAATGATGACCGTTTGGCGGCGCTGGAGAAACACAGCGCGGCAGACCCATTGGTGGAACAAAAGTTAAATAAAATTAACGCTCATTTGGACAGCCAACAAACTAAAATTGACCGGTTGAACCACAAAGCCAAACGGCCGGCCTTGGGTGTGGGCAACGATAAACTTGAATTTGGTGGCGTAGATAATGAAGCAAAAGCCGCCTTTAATGCTTATATGCGTACTGGCATGAGCCAAATCGAATCTATCGAAGGCAAAGCATATTCGTTGGCAACGGGCAATGATGGCGGATATTTTGTGCCTGACCAAGTCGAAAGCCAAATTCTGGCCAATTTGAAATTAGCCTCGCCGATTCGTGAAATAGCTGGCATTCAACAAGTGACATCTAGCGTTTATAAGAAACCATTTGCTATATCTGATTTTGCTTCTGGTTGGGTGGGCGATGCCGATGCACGCCCCCAAACCAACGGCGCAGATTTAGAAGAGTTGGTATACCCAACCATGGAATTATACGCCATGCCTGCGGCCTCTGCCTCATTATTAGAAGACAGCGCGGTGAATTTGGAACAGTGGATGGCAGCTGAAATTGAAGCGGCATTTGTTGACCAAGAAACTGAAGCCTTTGTAAATGGTGATGGGGTGAACAAACCCACCGGCTTTTTGAACGTGCCAACTATTGACGAAGCAATTTGGGCCTGGGGCAGTTTGGGTTATGTAAGCACCGGTGCAGATGGAGACTTTGCCGCTAGTGATGCATCAGATTGTCTACTGGATTTAATTTACAGCTTAAAAGCCCGCTACCGTACCAATAGCCACTGGGTGATGAACCGAAAAACCCAAGCTCAAATTAGAAAACTAAAAGATGCAGACGGCAATTATATGTGGCGGCCGGCTGAAAATGTGGGCGGCAAGGCATCTATATTAAATTATAACATTGCCGAAGCTGAGCAAATGCCAGACATTGCCATTGGCAATACCCCGATTGCCTTTGGTGATTTTGGCCGTGGCTATCTGATTGTTGACCGCCGTGGCATTAGCATTTTGCGGGACCCATATTCGGCAAAACCATATTTGTTATTTTACACAACCAAGCGCGTGGGTGGCGGCGTGCATGACTTTAATGCCATCAAGCTACTGAAATTTGCGGCTTAGGCTTAATTTCCTCCCCAGACTGGGCGCTCTGTGAAGGAGCGCCTTTTTTTGATGCTTTGATGAAAGTAAATTTATGGCTTTGATATTGGAAACCGCAGCTCTGACCGAACCTGTAACTTTGGCAGATGTAAAAACCTATTTGAAAATTGATAACAATGCCGAAGACACATTGCTGGCATCGATGATAACCGCCGCACGGGTGCAACTGGAAACCAGATTAAACCGCGCGTTTTTGCGGCAATTATGGTCGTTATATCTGGACTATTTGCCGCCAGATGGGGTGATATATTTGCCGCTTAGCCCGGTGATATCGATAGAAAATGTGGCGATCATTGATGATCTACAAGTCTATAACATTATTGATGACAGTTTTTATATAACCAATTTAAAGCCAGATAATGGCTTGCTAAAAACCATTAAAACTTTGCCAGATATTGCCAGTGAATATGCCGGTTTGCGGGTACAGTTTTGGGCTGGATATGGCGTAGCGGCGACAGATATACCCGCGCCAATTGGCCAAGCCATTTTGCATTTGGTGGCGTTTTGGCATGAAAATAGAGGCCCGATAGCCTCGGGTGAGATTCATCAAATTCCGCTGTCGATATTGGAAATGATTGCGCCGTTTAAGAAAATTAGACTCTAATCACAGAGAGGCTTTATGAGCTTTAGAAAAACCAAATTTGGGGTTGATTTTGGCGAGTTAACCCAACGAATAGATATCTATAACATTGTGGTTAGCCGCGATGCGATTGGCGGTGAGGTGAGTGCAAAAACGCTATGGAAAACCTGTTGGGCGCGCTTGGAACCCCAACAAAGTGAAGACAGATTTAGCAATCAAGCCACAAAACACCTGCAAAAATATCGATTTTATCTGCGTTACCAAGTTGAAATTAAACCGCAAATGCAAATTGAACATGCTGGCGACAGCTATGAAATTCTTTCGGTGTTAGATATTGATGCAAAAAATGAGTGGCTAAAAATTAGCGCCGTTAAACTGGGTTAGGTAGGCAATTATGAGTGTTTTACAAGTCAAGAGCTGGATATATTCGAAATTATCGACAGATGCGAATTTGACCATTTTAACTGGCGGTTTGCACGTTTATGACATCGTGCAGGAAAACGTCACCTTGCCCTATATATCATATCAAAAAACCACCAGCAAATTGGTGCATGAGTTGGACACAGAGGTGCGCCAACACGCGCTGAAACTGGTGGTGGTAGCCAAGGCCGATAGCAGTCTGACAACTCACAATATTATGGCGCGGATAGAAGACATATTTGAAGCCGATTTCGCACCCGGCGACATTGGGGCTGGCTATAATTTATTGAGCGTGGAGATGATTGGTACCAGTGTAGAGCAGATTGATTTTGACATCGTTAAAGGCTCTATGGACTATAATATTTGCGTGGAGAGGTTGCTATGAGCGTGATTGAATCGTTTCAGGATGTATTATTTCCAGCCAAAATTGGCTATAGCGCAAAAAAATCTATTATCCGCAATGTTGAAATACAAGATTTTATATCCGGCAAAGAACAAAGAAACGCCCGCAAATATCACTCAAAACGCCGGTTTGAAATTGCCGTTGCTGCAAAATCTGACGCCGAACTGGCATTGTTAGCTGATTTCTATGAGGCCAGAAAAGGCCCGTTAATTGGGTTTCGCTGGCACGACAAATTGGACCATAAATCTTGCATTCTAAACGCAGACCCCAACGCAATTGACCAAAATATTGGCACCTATGATGGCCAGAATGCGGTTTTTCAACTGACCAAAAAATATGGTGACAATGTTGATGATGACCAGAATTATATTCGTAACATTTCCAAGCCGAAATTGGCGACCACATTAATTGCTATGAACGCAGTCGTGCTAACCCCGGCCGATTATATTGTGGATTTGTTGACCGGCAAGGTGACTATTTTGCCGGCGGCCGGTTTGGCACAAGGGGATGTCATTAGCGCTGGTTTTGAGTTTGATGTCGCCGTGCGGTTTGAACAACAAAGTTTGGACATTGACCATAGCGCCCATAACCAAAGTGAAATTGCCAAAATTTCTTTGATTGAAATATTGAATTGAGATGCTATGCAAATTGTAAATAATGAATGGAAACAACATATAAACCTATCTGTGACGCAAATATGTTATTGCCTGAAACTATCCAAAGCAGATGACAATATTTATTTAACTGATCATGACAGGGATATGACTTTTTTAAATGAAATCTACATTGCCGATTTCGGTCTCACTATTAAGTCTGTCAAACACAGGATGAATTTGCAAGATGATGGGTTTGAAATATCAACTTATTTAGGTGATCTAACAATCACTAACCAGCATATAAATACAGATTTTTTAGCGGGTGCGGACTTTACGCTATATCAAGTGAATTGGCATAATGTCGCCGAATATAACCGGGTGAAAATGGGCATTATTGGTAATTTTAGTTTGGACAATAGCCATTTAAAACTTAACTTGCACGGTTTGGCCAAAAAATTGGAAAGCCAAGTGGGGCGGGTTTTACAAGAGAAATGTGACGCGCAACTGGGTGACGGGCGGTGTGGTTTAGATCTACCTAGTCTCGACCCGGCCATCGTGGCGACAGGTTGTGACAAATATTTTGAAACTTGCCAAAATAAATTTGACAATGCAGCGCAATTTAGGGGCTTTGCTCAGATGCCCGGCCGCGACTTTAAATTTGCCTATCCGCAGCGTTTGACATCGGTAAATTGACCAATATGAATGAGTTAGAATGGCGGTGTGCCATTGTCGATGAAGCGCGCACATGGCTCGGCACACCCTATCAGCACCAAGCCAGCATAAAACAGGTTGGTTGTGATTGTTTGGGGCTGTTGCGCGGGGTGTGGCGGCAATTATTAGGCGTCGAACCCGAGGCTATGCCTGCATATGGCCCGCGCTGGAATGAGAGCTCTGAAACCGACTTGTTAGTGGCAATGGCCGAACGAAATTTCACCGCCATAGCTGCAGATATAGAGCTGAATTTGGGCGATATTTTATTGTTCAAATACCGGCTAGATCTGCCGACAAGACATTTGGCAATTGTGACATCAGACGCAAAATTTATCCATGCCTATGTTGGGCGAGGGGTGGTTGAGAATAGTTTTTCACCTTGGTGGATGCGACATTTATCGCACCGATATAGGTGGCAAAACAAGAATTTGAAATAGGTAAATATGGTTAAAATAAAATTAGTAAATTTGGAAAATCCACCGCTTATTCAGACCAGTGACCAAACCGCGCTTCTGCCTAAAATATTGGGTCGGGTGCGGGTGGCTGGGCAAGTGATATGGGCCGATGAATTTAAAATATCTGACCCTTCGAAAAAAAATGACCAGATTGGTACGGGGTTTAGTTTGAGCTTTGCCATTGCGCTTTGCGAAGGCGAAATTGACCATATTGCCAAAATATGGGTGAATGATGAATTGTTAGACATTGGCGAAATTAATTGGCGATATTACCCCGGAAGCGGGACCCAAACCGCCGACCCACTATTAGAAAATATTTATGGCGTCGGTAAAGCGCCGGCATTTAAAGATGTCGCCTATGTGGTAATTGAAGACCTATTGTTGCAGCCGTTTGGCAATATGGTGCCAAAATTTTCGTTTGAAGTTGTGAACGCAATTGGCAAATTAGAAAGCCAAATTAAAGCCGTTTCCATCATTCCTGGGGCGACTGAATTTGGTTATCACACAGTCTCCATCATGCGGGCCAATTGGTTTGAATATTTGCCAGAAAACCAACATGGTTTTAGCGGGCAAACAGATTTTTTAACCTCGATAGATGAGCTGTGCAACCTCTGCCCACTATTGGAAAGCGTGTCGCTAATCGTGCCGTGGTTTGGTGATGATTTACGCGCCAGTGACATTGAAATAAAACCCTGTGTCGACAGTTTAACCAAAACAACATTGCCCGAACAATGGGTGGTGAATGGCATTTCGCGCGGGCAAGCAAAACTGGTTTCGCAAATAGATGGGCAGGCAGCTTTTGGCGGCACGCCCTCTGACGCTTCTATAGTGGCGGCAATAGCGGAGTTTAAACTCCGTGACTTAAAAATAATGTTCTACCCATTTATATTGATGGATGTGGCGGCTGGGAATATATTGACAAACCCCCAAGGTGGCACCGGCCAGCCGATCTACCCATGGCGGGGGCGCATAACCTGCACGCCAGCAATTGGCCAGCCCAGCACACCGGACCAAACCGCACCGGCGGCCACGCAGGTGCAACAATTTTTTGGCAATTGCCAGTTGGGTGACTTGCAAGTGAACCAAAACACTGTGTCCTATATTGGCGCGGCCGACTGGGGCTATCGACGCATGATATTGCATTATGCAAAACTCTGCGCAGTTGCTGGCGGGGTTGAGGCTTTTTTATTGGGTTCTGAACTGGTTGGTTTAACCACCGTGAGAGACAGTAAAAACCATTTTCCGGCTATAGATGAATTGATTGATTTGGCGGGTTTGGTGAAGCAAGTTATGCCAACAAGTCTGATTTCTTATGGCGCGGATTGGAGCGAATATTTTGGCTATCACGCTAAAGATGGCAGCGGAGATTTATTATTTCATCTGGATGAATTTTGGGCAAATGCCAATGTTGATTTTATTGGCATAGATGCTTATTGGCCACTATCAGACTGGCGAGATGATGATGTGCATTTGGACAAAAGCTCCGCAAATTTAGCTATATATGACCGCGATTATTTAGCCGCTAACATTGGCGCTGGTGAGGGCTATGATTATTATTATAATTCGGCCGCAGACCGAACCAACCAGACCCGCACGGCGATAATTGATACGGCCTATAACAAACATTGGGTATTTAGGAATAAAGACCTAAAATCTTGGTGGTTAAACAGCCATTTTGACAGAATTGACGGGGTTGAACAGCCGACCCCCACCGCATGGATTGCCGAATCAAAACCGTTTTGGCTCACTGAAATAGGTTGCCCGGCCATCGACAAAGGCAGCAACCAACCCAATGTATTTTACGACCCGGCATCATCTGAAGGTCAAATACCCTATTTTGCCAATCTGAACCGTGATGACATCATCCAACGCCGGTATTTGGAGAGTTTTTTAACCCATTATCAGGCTTCTGGCGCGCATAACCCGATATCGGCCATATATGGCGGCAATATGTTAGATGTCAGCCAAATGTATATTTGGGCGTATGACGCAAGGCCATTTCCGGCGTTTCCGCTATTGATAAATGTATGGGCGGACGGCACAAATTGGAGCTTTGGCCATTGGCTGAACGGCCGCTTAGGTGCTGTGCCGCTGGATTTGGCGATAAATGAATTGACCCAAGGCTTGCAAACCGATGTATCGGCCATTGTTGGGCAGGTTGATGGTTATATAATTGATCATGCCGACAGCCCATTAGCCACATTGCAAAATTTGATGGAAAATTTTGGTTTATATGCCTTTATTCGTGATGATGTTTTGATATTTAAGCACCAAAGCTCGATTGACTATATGCAGCTCGACGCGCTTAACATAAGTGCCGATAAAAACACCCATGTGGCCACAAAAAGCCAACAATTAATGCCCACTGATGTGCATTTAAAATATATAAGTGATGACGGCAATTACACCCCAAAAGTCACCAGCGAAATTCAGAATTTCGACTTGTTAACCAACCCCGAGCGGCGCAATGCGCATTTTGAATTGCCAGCAATATTATCAAAACAACTGGCGGCAAAACTGGTTGCCAATCATTTGACTTTAATAGCTGCATCGAGCGATAAAATAAGCTTATCGCTGGCGGCTGAATTTGCAGAATTAGAATGTGGTGATGTCTTTGATTTGGATGCCACTTTAGGCAGGCCGGAGTTGGCTGGCAAGTGGCGCATTGTTGCCATAATCCAGACCCCGATGGAGGTTAACGGCTTGCTGATTGAAGCGGTATCTATAGTGGAAAATTTTGATGCTACTGGCTTGTTAAACGACGCGATAAAACAGGGGAAATTTGATAATAACGCGTCGCAAGGCCCGGGTTTATTGGTGGAAATGAATTTGCCTTTGATGGCAGAATTATCAGATATTGCGGCAATTTCTGTGGCTGCATTTACCAAGCCGTGGCAAGCCGCGCTGAGAATATATGAAGATGTGAATGGCGCGTTTGACCAGCGTTTATCTGTAGCTCAACCGGCCATAATCGGCGAGACATTATGGGATTTCTATAGCGGCCCAGTTGACCGAATTGACCGTGGTAACCAAATTTCAGTGCGCCTATATGATGGTAATTTGGCATCAATTTCTGACAGTGAATTATTGGCCGGTAAAAATTTGGCATGCATCCAGAACGTTGCTGGCGATTGGGAAATTATTCAATTTAAAACCGCAACATTTGTGGCCGAAAATGAATATATATTGTCGCATTTTATCCGTGGCCGCTATGGCACATTCTATGCCATGAGCAACCCAGTTTTAACCGGGGCGAGATTTGTTATTTTGGATGATAAAATTTTGCATCTGAGCCTAAACCCGGATGAAATATTGAGTGAAATGGCAATTAAATATGGCCCTGCCAATAAGATATTGGAAGACGCTAGCTATTTGAGCGGCAGTTTAACCCACACAGCACAAGGCCAAAAACCCTTTGCACCAGCACATGTTAGCAGTAAAAATATTGCTGATGACATTGAGCTGAATTGGATCAGGCAATCTAGATTTGGTGGTGAAAATTGGGCCATATCGCAAGTGCCGTTAAACGAGCAAAAAGAAGCTTATGAGGTTGAAATATGGTCGGACGATTTGCAAAGTTTAAAACGAACTTTAACCACCAATGTGCCAACAATAACTTATAGTGCGGCGTTTCGCACAGCGGATTTTGGCAATTTAACCACAAATTTTAAACTGAAGATTTATCAGATGTCAGCTCTTGTGGGGCGCGGCATTGCAACAGAGGCTGAGATTTATGTCTAACAGTTATTTTTTAGAAATGCCCTTTTTGGCGGCAGCGCAAAACCAAAAACACATCACCATGAATGAATGTTTAAGCCGCTTGGATGTCATGGTGCAACTGTCGGTATTGTCGAAAATTTTGACCGACAAACCAGCCAGCCCGACCGAGGGAGACGCCTATATTATCGCCGCATCTGCCATTAATGACTGGAGTGGATATGATGCCAATATTGCGCATTACCAAGATGGCGCGTGGCAAATAATAACCGCCAAAACTGGCTGGTTATGCTGGGTTGAAGATGAAAGCAAATTATATAGTTTTAGCAATGCAGATTGGCAGGAATATGCGGCGCGTAAAAGCCACTTTAGCCCCGACGTAATGATATGCGAGCAAATGGCCTTGGGGTTAGACTCGACCAACGCCCCGGCCACGGGTTGGAACCAAAGATATTTAAATTTACTCAACATAAACCTGCTTGGCAGCGGCGTGGTGCTTGACCAAGCCAACGCCCAATTTAATCTGCCTATCGGTAATTATTGGGTGAAAATTAGCAGCGCTGCTATGCGCGTCGGCAAACATAAAGCTGACTTAAAAAATTTAAACAATAGCCAGCATTTAATTTTGGGTAGTTGTGAACATTCTGAATATGGCGTGACATCGAGCGCTGCCTTAAGCCGTAGCGTTGGCGAAGGTGAACTTATAGTGACCGATGCCAGCCATGATTATGCGCTTATGCACCATGTCGAAACGGGTGATGTAGAAAACTGGCGGTTCGGCATACGCGGCGAAGGACCGTCTGTTAACTGCAAAATTGAGCTTTGGAGGCTGTGAAATGGGTGAAAAGCCCCTACTTGACCTGAGCACCATTGCCGGTGGCAGCGTGGTGAGTTATGCGTCACTTAAAGGCGATATTGAAAGTTGGATGGGGCTCTTATTATTATTTGCCACCGTGATGCTAACGCTGATGCGAATAATGATTGCGATAAATGATTGGCGCAAACAAAACAAAAAATAGCTTATCGTTTGGTTTTTTTGTTAGACTTTTTATACCAGAAATAAAATTGTTTTAACCGCGGGCGTAAGACCCGGTAATAAACATTGCCAAATAGCCGGCCTTTTAGGCTGAACGGCAACAAAATATCATATACTTTGACCTTATTCTCGCGTGTCCAGCTGAATTTATAAGCATCTTCTGGGGCTAGCAAATCGAATATTTTAACCTGATTGTCGATTGCCCATTCTATGGTTTTGAGCAATTGGCAACTGCCGGGGCTATAGGCATGGAATTCTTCATCCATTGTGCCTAGAAACGAATAATAGGTGTCTCCATATAAATATCCGATTTCGGCAGCGGCAATTCTGCCATCACATTTGAGTACGGATATAACGGCTTTAAACGACTTATCGCCAGATAAAATTAGATTTTTAAGCCGGTTTAATTTCTGCTCGCTCGAAAAAAGCCGGCTAGAAAGCCCAGACCTAGCCAATTGCAATTTTTTTAGATTTAACACTTGATCGACGAGGTCAGGCTCAATGTCTGTGTCCATAAATGTTGAAAATTCCACCACAAATTTGGCGGCTAACTTTTTGGCCCTCCGGCGGCGAGATTTGCGGGTTTTGGCGGACAAAAAAGCATAATAATCAGCCATCGAATTCATGTCTGTCAAATCTACAAATGGAGCCAATTTAGTTGCGGTTATGGTTCCTTTGTCTTCAAGCCATTTATGCAGCAGGCTATTTTCTCTTACATTACGAAAATAACAGTAATCGACTTTGTTTTTAGCCATTTCGTTGGCAAAATCATGGTTTATAGACCCGGCATTAGCCGCTATATTGGGTTCAAAATCATTATATTGAATGAGCGGCTCACCTAACAGCTCAACATGTTTAAGCCATTTTGTGGATTTTATAATAACCGTTAAAGATCGGCTGTTTTGAGCATCGATGGGCACGGAAACATGCATTTGCATGGCCGTGTTGTGGTCAACATTAGAAATATTTTTATGCCAACAGTTGAGCGAAAAAACATTTTGATTGTTCATTATAGTGCCTTAGTTGATTTATTTTGATAATTCATAGGATTCTATGTCTTTAAAGCCCAATTCTTGCGAAGGGTCGACTTGAAAATCTACATGATATTTCATTTTTTTAAGGTTTCTAAGCCCGCTAACCTTGTGGAAACCCGCAAGTGCCAGACGCGCATATAGGCCGAGGCCGGAAGTTGGTGTGCGTAAATCTTTAAACCCAAAACTATCGCGCAATAGACCGTTAGCATAGCGTACAGCATAGTGATTGCGTAAATCTTTATTCCAATGTTCAGTGGTTATGGATACATTCATAACGCCTAAATTTTCGATCCGGTGGGGGCCATTAATTGGCCAATGAGACATAACACCGGGCTCCAAATCGATAATCTCGGCATAATCGTCATACCAGTCTTGATAGGTGATGTCATGTTCATCAATACGTCCGAGAATAATTTGTTCCATCTCCTCATTTTTTAAAAATGGCGCAGTATTGGGGTAAATATAGACCCGTTTTCGGCCGCGAATTTGCCACAACGCTTGACCGGGAATGTCACAATGGTAAAAAACTTTAATTTTTGGCGATGAAATCAATATCGTCATTTTATTTTTATCGTGAAATGTACTGAAATCACTCACATTGGCTTCGAATTCTTCGAACATTTGATCTAATACTTCACCATAAGCCGGGTCGGCCTCCCATGGCTTTTGAATGTTGATCCAAATATGGCCATCCCGAACCGCTTGTAACACTTGTTTGCCGCTCAGGTCTCCAAATTCTCCATCGCGCCAAGTAGACTTATGGATGTTGACCAGATCATGCGTATTGACGTGATAATTTGACCGCGGTGTCTTTTCGATTAGCTTCGCCAACGCATCATCTGTAAACAATTCATGTTGGTGCAGACTATGTTGTTCTTTAACAATATGTTTGCTAAATAGTTCTGAATTCTTGGGTTGCCAATTTGGAAATATTTTTGTCATTAAGTTACGCCTATTTCAAGAACATTAATTTTTTTATTAATAAATTCAACATAATGGTGACGAGAATAATTATTACAAATGTTAATTATTCATTCAGCCAATGTTCATGTTGGATGGCCTATATTTGGTCAAACATCATTAGAAGAGACTATAGTGAACAAATATATACAAATAGTAAAATTATGTAAGTTGAGCCTCGCTCTGATCTTGGCCAGCGCAACTATGGCAACGGCCACCAACGCCGCGACTGCAAAAAACTCACCATCGCTCCAGATAAAACGCATCGTTAATTCTGAATTTTTGCAAATCGCCGCGGTTGATTTGTCGAAAATTTTGCCATATATTATGAAAAATAATGATATTATTCATGAGCATACAATTGTGATTTACAACAATGTTGAAGCTTTGAGGTTGCGCATTTTTAACCAAAAAACTGGCAAAGTTAGATATGTTTACATAGATAATACCACTGGTGAAATATTGGACTAGGAGCTTTTATGCGACTTTTACTGGTTGAAGATGACAAAGATTTAAACCGGCAAATAAAAGCCGCTTTAGAAGATGGTGGTTATGTTGTTGATGCAGCTTTTGACGGCGAAGATGGCCATTTTTTAGGCAGTTCAGAGAATTATGACGCGGTTATATTAGACCTTGGCTTGCCGCTTATGGATGGCATATCGATATTAGAAAGTTGGCGGCGTGAAGACAGAAAAATGCCTGTGCTTATTTTAACTGCTCGAGATAGATGGAATGAAAAAGTAGCCGGGTTTGACGCGGGTGCTGATGATTATGTGGCCAAACCGTTTCATATGGAAGAGCTGCTAGCGCGGCTAAGAGCGCTCATTAGGCGCGCGGCTGGCCATGCGTCGAGTGAAATATCCTGCGGGCCGATATTGCTTGATACCAAGACGTCGCGCATTTATGTAAATGAATTGCAAGTTAAATTAACTTCATTAGAATTTAGACTTTTGTCATATATGCTGCACCAACAGGGGCGGGTTATCTCGCGCACTGAATTGGTAGAGCATTTATACGACCAAGATTTTGACCGAGATTCAAATACAATAGAAGTTTTTGTCGGCCGCATTCGGAAAAAACTCGGGGTGAATATGCTGCAAACCGTTAGAGGTTTGGGCTATCAATTAATTGAGGAAAGCGCGTAAGTGACCTCCCTTAGACGCAGATTATTATTATCGACCTTAGTGGGCAGCGTCATTCTCACCCTCACCACGGGCTTGTTTTTGTCGGTAATATTTAGCATATCAACCGAAAAACAGTTCGACCAACGTTTGCAAACCACACTGACCGAACTGGTCGGCGCTACGGTGATAACAAACAACCAAGTCGAATTGAGTCTGCGCCAATTGGGGCCGCAATTTTCTAATTTATATTCGGGTTGGTATTGGCAAATTGTCGAAAATAATCAAACCAAAAGCCTGTTTAAATCGCAATCTTTGCACGACTCGTCACTAATTTCATTGCTGACAGACGATATTAAAAACCAAATGGCGCAAAATAGGCAAGACGTTTCTAACTTTTATTTTGTCGGCCCGGTGCAAAATGAAATTAGGGTTTATGCCCAATATATTTCGTTTCCGGAGTTAAAGGAGCCATTGCTCTACATTGTGTCTGGCAATTCACGTATATTAAGCTCAGAGGCCAGATCATTTTATTGGATGATTGCCACTGGCTTGTCCCTGCTGGTGGCGGGGTTAACCTTAGGTACATATTTTCAGTTGCGCTTTGTGTTAAAACCTTTGGAGCATTTAAAAAATTATTTGGCCAAAATTAGAATTGGTGAAGGAAAATCGATAGAGGCGGAATTGCCGCAAGAATTAATGCCGGTGGTGAATGAAATAAATAACCTTGTCGCCGCCAATGAACAAGTGATTGAGCGCGCCAGAACCCATGTTGGCAACTTAGCTCATGCACTTAAAACGCCACTTTCTGTGTTGTTAAACGCCAGCGACAACAAGCTCGATGAAAACTCGAAACTTGTGAAACAACAAGTTGGCTTAATGAATGTTCAGGTGGCGCATCATTTAAACCGCGCAAGGATGATTGCTAGCCACGACACCGTCGCCACCAAAATACAAGTCAGCCCGATCGTTAATTCTATTGTCAATGCGCTGAAAAAAATAAATTTTGATAAGAATGTAAAAGTTGATTTGAAATTAGAAGATGAAATTTGTTTTTATGGCGAGCGCCAAGATTTAGAAGAATTGATCGGAAATTTAATTGATAATGCCTTCAAATGGTGTAACCGCAGGGTGAGCATTGCTATCGGAGTGGCACAAATAGATAACCAGCAAAAATTACATATCATTGTCGAAGATGACGGGCCGTTTATGCCTGCCCAGGAACTTAAAAAAGTAATGCAACGTGGGCATAGAATCGATGAAAACATGATTGGTTCGGGCTTGGGGCTTTCGATTGTCAAAGAATTGACAGAATTGTACAAAGGAAAATTCACCCTAAGCAAAAGTCAACTTGCTGGTTTAAAAGCTGAATTGTGGTTGCCAATGGCGTGAATCAAAACACCGTCATTGGTTTGATTTAAATGCACATCATTAAAGCGCAATTTAGGAGAGTTTTAATTAAAATATTATACATTGGCCTAAGGTGTAATTAACCCTAATTTAAAAGGGTGTAAAATGGATTCGGCATATAATGGACATTACCAAATTTCTTGAGCCAAAAATGTTTAAGAAAATATCACATTTGCCACCAGAGGCATTGAAATATTTGCTTACACAGATTTCGGACATGTCGCCTGACACGCCCGAACGGCCGCAAATGCTCAAAATTGCCGAACTTGCAACAAAAACCTTAGCAGACCAAGAAAAAAAACTATTACCACCTGAAAAACGTAAATATAATTTACGCCGTTATTTTTATTTGCCGTTTGCCAAGATATTATTCGATGGCAATTTGGATGAACGCAAGGCGGGCATGATTTCTCGATTTGCTATGGAAAAAATTTGGTTTTTTATCTTACTAAAACTTATGCCAGATGAAATTGATGAGTTTGAACTTAGTTTCAGAATGGCCGTTTTAGAAAAAGAAATGAAACGAGCCAAAATTGTGGTCAATGAATTTAACCGTTTGGCTGGGCAGAAACTCAATGAAATAATTGTTTCAAGTAAGCAAGATTATAAGGAATGGACTCGTTTCACCATGATTATTGGCAATGAAAATATTGCCGCAGATGCCGAGGATTTGAGTTTTTATTTACAAAACATGCGGGATGTTGAAACCGCCTTGAAGTTTTTCCCTGACGAAATTACCGAATTGAACGGCAATTATTTGCACAAAGCAACCGATGAAATGTTGCGCCTGAAAAAAGAACTGCCGGCATTCTTACCACTATATATCAGCCTAATGTTGAACTCGCTAAAATACCCGGCGCATGCATTACGCATTATATTAAAATATTATCGAATAGACAATGCCTCGGCTGCAGCACAGTGTGATTTAGCCATAATTGGTGAAATGATATTATTTAAGGCGCGTGTTGCGGCAAATAATTTTGTAACTTGCGAGTTTGATAAAAAAAAGCCGCATAAAAAATTGGAATATTACAAAGATTATGCCAACATTGTACTAGGTGTTGAAAGAGAATATGAAATTTCTGCCATCAGCAGTTGGGGGCGTGATATTATCGAATTGCGGACGCAGGTTTCCACCGAATTAGAAAAAAACATCACCGCTTTGGGGCGGCAACTAAAATCTACTTTGGGTGGGTTTCAAAAAATACCATCTGGCAAAGCTGCGGCAATACCAGACCCATTTGATGTGGTAGAATTGACGAACAATTTGCACCTTTTGCATGGCTTGAAAAATTATATTTCGGCCAGTTTATGCAGCGCCATATATACCGAGCATTATAAGAGAGCGCTTGGTTCAATTGAATTATATTCTAAATCTATTGTGGAATTGTTGCGCAATGAAGTTGGCAACAAACGAAACGCATTATTTCCGTATTTGGAGCTAGCGACCGAATTAATAAGCATTATTAAAGATGAAAGCCAAGCCGCTATATACCATAAAGGTGGTCTATTGGCAGCTAAAACCGCCATCATAAATTAAGTTTATAACTTATAATTATGGTTAAATGGGGCATAATGCCGCGTTGCATTATAAATTATATAGCTTATAAAAATACCCATCGTTTGAATTGGGCGATTTACACTTTTGGTTGGATATGCTTTACATGCAAATATTTTTTTGGGTCTCTATAACTATATTGGCTACGGCTTCATTTGTATATTTAACGATGCCGATATTGGCAAAACTGCCAATTATACAAACCACCACAACGGCAGTTAGCTTGCCGACAAATTCAAAATTATTATTGTTTCTTTTCAGTGGCTTGCTGATTTTTGGCAGCATTGGCATATATGCCTATATAGGCGCGCCCTCAACCTTTCAAGCCAAACAAACCCCGCTTATTGATGAGAAAATTCAAAGAATTATTGCCGAAATTGAAACCCATTTGACCGATAATCCAGAAGATGCAGATGGTTGGCAAGTGGTCGCGCCAACTTATTTGAGTTTAAACCAACCGCAAAAAGCCTTTGCGGCGTTTGCCAATGCGATAAAATTTGGCAACAGCAATGGCTCAAATTGGCTTGGTTTGGGCAAGGCAGATTTGCAAATTAACCGCGGAGTGTTTGGCGACATGTCAGCGGTGGCGTTTGGCAAAGCACACGAAAAAATGCCAGACAATGTGGAAGCCATGTTTTATTATGCCTCTATGCTGCAAAATATGGGCGATACGGCACAGGCAAAAACTGAAGTTGAAGAATTTATAGCGGTTCACAATCTGGATGCCGAACAAGTGGCGCCGTTAAACAATATATTGACCAGTATAATGCAGCAGGAAGCGAATTAATGACCAGAAAACAACAAAGATTTACGTTTATCATTGTCGGTTTGCTGCTGTTAGGAGTGGCCATCGCGCTCATTTTAACCGCGATGAAAGATGGGATTTCTTTTTTTAAAACGCCAACCCAAATAATGACCGAAAATTTAGACCCAACCACCCGGTTGCGCATTGGTGGGCTGGTTGTAATTGACTCTATTGAGCGCCAAAATGAAGTGCTGACTTTTCAAATAACTGACAATAATATGAATTTAAATATCAGCTATAAAGGCGTGGTACCCGACCTTTTTAAACAAGGTCAGGGTGTTGTATTAGAAGGTTATTTAACCCCCAATAAACTATTCGTCGCCGACAGTCTGTTGGCCAAACATGACGAAAATTATATGCCCAAAGAAGTAGCGGATAGTTTAAAAGATCAAGGCCATTGGCAAGGCCAAACCCCACCAACCAATGATTGAAACTTATGCTAGCTGAATTCGGACAATTTACCCTTATTTTAAGTTTTTTTGTGGCTTTGTTTCAAACCACAATCGGGCTTTTGCCGTTATTATCATCGCCATTGCACCATGTTAATTTGCGCAATGCCACTCAGCGCGCGGCTAAATTACAGGCTATATTAATCGGCATTAGCTTTGCGATATTGCTGATTTTATTTGCCAGCTCAGATTTTTCGATAAAAATAATTTTTGAGCATTCGCACAGTTTAAAACCGTTATTTTTCAAACTTGCCGCCACATGGGGCAATCATGAAGGCTCTATATTATTATTCGCCTTAATTATTTCGCTACTTGGTGGGTTTTTGGCATTGTTTGGGCGCAAATTAGATGACAAATTCATCACCCTCAGTTTGGCCATTCAGGCCATGCTGGCGGTTGCGATTATTGGGTTTATCCTGTTCACTTCTAATCCGTTCGAGCGGTTATTTATCGTCCCACTAGAGGGCAATAACCTCAACCCCTTGTTGCAAGATTGGGCGCTGGCCATCCACCCGCCGCTTTTATATTTAGGCTATGTCGGCCTATCCATTCCATTCTCATTTGCCATTGCCGCCTTGCTGACCGAACAAATAGATGAACAATGGGCAAAATGGGTGCGGCCTTGGACATTATTTGCCTGGTCTTGCCTCACGGGTGGCATCGCGCTTGGCTCTTACTGGGCATATTATGAGCTCGGCTGGGGTGGTTTTTGGTTTTGGGACCCGGTTGAAAACGCTTCACTAATGCCGTGGTTAGCCGCCACCGCATTGCTGCACAGCGCCATCGTGATGGAAAAACGCGGCGCTTTGGGTAGTTGGACAATTTTGCTGGCCATCATCGCCTTTGGGTTGAGCCTATTGGGCACTTTCTTAGTCCGCTCCGGCATATTAACTTCGGTGCATGCCTTTGCCGTCGACCCGGCACGTGGCTTGGTTATTTTGGGCATATTATTTTACTTTATGGCCGGTGCTTTTAGCCTATATGCTTTTAAAAGTGGCCATATAAAACAACGTGGTATTTTTGCCCCCATCAGCCGCGAAGGCGCATTATTGTTAAATAACCTGCTTATTTCGGTGATGCTGGTGACGGTGTTTGTCGGCACTTTATACCCGTTATTCATCGACGCCATTGGCGGGAGTAAACTATCGGTCGGGGCGCCTTTTTTCAATCAGACATTCATCCCACTGGCTGTACCGTTATTAATATTATTGCCCATTGGCACCATGTTAAAGTGGAAACGTGGCGACCTTGGCGAGGCTTTAAGGCTGCTGCTATGGGTATTTTTCGCCAGCTTTGCGGCCGTTCTAATTTTCTACTATCTCAGCGGTTATAAATCCATTATGGCGTGGGCAGGCATGCTGCTGGGCATATGGCTAATTTTTGGCGCATTGTTCGAAATATTATATTCAGCCCGCTTTGGCCAGTTGCAATGGCACATCGCACTGCGGCGGTTGTTAAATTTGCGTCGTGCAAAATTCGCCGTCATGTGCGCGCATATGGGCGTTGGCATCATGGTGCTTGGCCTCGCCGCCATGAGCGCTTGGCGGGTGGAAAATATCAAAGATATGACCATTGGCGATCATATGACCATTGCCGGGTTTGAACTGGAATTTGACAGCATTGAAAATGTGACTGGCGACAATTATAATGAAATTGTTGGCAATTTTTTATTGTCTAAAGACGGCGAAGCCTTGGGGGTGATAAAAACCTCAAAACGCCGCTATTTAAAACGCGACACACCCACCACAGAAGTCGGCCTATATAACCATAATTTGGGCCAGATTTATGTGGCCTTTGGGCAGCTGGGCGAAGATAATAAAGTGCAGTTGCGTGCCTATTATAACCCCTTGGTTTTATTTATTTGGCTGGGGCCATTGATAATGATGCTGGGTGGTTTATTGTCTTTAACCGACAGGCAGGGGCGTAAAATAAGGCTAACAAAGCTAAATAATAGTGAGGTGGAAAATGAATAAGCTGTTGAAACCAATTATAGTTTTAATGCTTATATGGCTTTTTATACCCTCGATGGTTGCCGCCGAAAAAGTGGTGCCATTAGAAAATGAGGTGTTAGAACAGCGTGCCAAAAACCTGTCGTTAGAATTACGCTGTTTGGTGTGTCAAAATCAATCCATCGAGTCTAGCGATGCCGATTTGGCGGTGGATTTAAAAATTTTGGTGCGTGAGCAAATATCACAGGGCAAAACAGATTTACAGATTAAACAATTTCTAGTCGATCGATATGGCGAATTTGTGCTGTTGAAACCACTGTTTTCTCTGCGAAATTATTTGTTATGGTTCACTCCGATTATATTTTTATCTATTGCATTTCTATTCGCATTTTTTTACTTTAAGAACATGAATAGAAAATTCAACAACCAAGATTAGTCGGCATAATTGAGGCTAGATATGACATTAGAAACTTCTGAATTTGTCCAATTTCCGCCCGCTATGGATGAAGAAAAAGCCGAAACTAAATATGCCGACTTAAAACAATTATTTGCCGATAATAATTTTGATTATGAATTTTTGAATCATAATCAGCAGTTAGAATCTCTGCTTAAAATCATACTTGTCTCATCGCCATATTTAAGTTCGATTATTGTCAAATTTCCACAATTCACGCTGGACATTTTGCGCCAAAAAACCGATATAATATTTAAAATATTTAAAGCAGATTTGGACGTCAAAATTAATGCGGCAAGTAATGAAGACGAGTTGATGATGCATTTGCGCATCGGCAAACAGAAATTGGCACTTTGTTTGGCGATATGGGATTTGCAAGGCCAGTTGCCACAAGCCAAAATAACCGATATTTTAAGCCGGTTTGCAGATTATTCGATAGAAGTATCTTTAAAATATATATTAAAACAGTTGGTTGCCGAAGGAAAAATTGAAACTGATAATATCGACGCGATAAGCCGCCATTGTGGTTTATTTGTAATTGCCATGGGCAAGCACGGTGCTTTTGAACTTAATTATTCGTCAGATATCGACCTGATCGTTTTTTTCGACCCCAATAAATTAAACCTAGCTGACGGCAAGGACCCTTATAAATTTGCCATTAAATTGACCAAAAAATTGGTGAAATACATTCAACAACGTAATGAATATGGCTATGTATTTAGGGTGGACTTGCGTTTGCGACCCGACCCCGGTGCCACCCAAATAGCCATAAGTTACGATGCTGCGCTCAGTTATTACGAATCTATCGGCCAAAATTGGGAACGCGCGGCGATGATAAAAGCCAGAATATGCGCCGGTGACCAAAAACTTGGGCAGGATTTTATGCAGCAATTGCAGCCCTTTATTTGGCGAAAATATTTAGACTTTGCGTCGATACGCGATGTCCACGCCATGAAAAGGCAAATCCACATTCACAAAGGCCATGGTGAAATTAAAGTTGATGGGCATAATATTAAATTGGGCCGTGGTGGCATCCGAGAAATAGAATTTTTCGTACAAACTCAACAGCTTATAGCGGGTGGCCGGCAGCCGGAATTGCGCAAGTCTGGCACTTTAGAAATGCTAGATAGCCTGACTCAGGCCAAATGGATATTGCCGCAAGTGGCGGTGGATTTAAAGGAATGTTATATATTTCTGCGCAATGTAGAGCATAGATTGCAAATGCTGAATGATGAACAAACCCAGACCTTGCCCACCGATTTACCCAAGTTAGAAAATTTTGCTAGATTTTGCGCCTATAATAATTTGGAGTCATTTCGCCAAGACATGTTGCGACATTTAAATAAAGTTCAAGAACATTATGCGGCTTTGTTTGAAAACGCCCCCCAATTAAATGCCGAATTAGGCAATTTGGTGTTTACCGGTGCTGAGCATGATGAGGAAACATTAACCACCTTAAGCCGCTTAGGTTATGAGTTTCCATCGCGCACCTCAGATATGGTGCGCCAGTGGCATTTTGCCCGCTATCCTTGCCTTCGCACCTCTCGCACGCGCTCACTGGTAACAGAAATGGTACCAACAATATTGCAACAATTGTCTAAAGCTTCTAACCCAGATAACGCCTTATTGGCATTCGATCGGTTTTTAATGGGTTTGCCGGCGGGGGTTCAACTTTTTTCACTATTTATAAACAATGCCGACCTGTTCAATTTATTTGTCAACATTCTCATCACTGCACCTAAATTAGCTAGCCAGTTATCGCACAAGAGTCAGTTGTTTGATGCGGTTATCAACCCCAGCTTTATGCAGGATTTACCAACTAAATTGCAATATCAACTGGCGCTTGCTAAAGCCATGCAAGCGGTGGATGATTTTGAAGGCAGGCTAAATGTTGCGCGTATTTTTGGCCAAGAAGCTCAATTTCAAATTGGCGTGCATCAGATTTCGCAAATCACCAGAGGTGATGAAATTGCCTTGGCATATTCTGACCTTGCGGATTGCCTGGTGGCAACCATGTTAGACGTTGCTAAACAAGAGATTGCCCGGCGATTTGGCGAGATAGATGGTGAATTGGTGGTTGTGGGCATGGGCAAATTGGGCAGCCAAGAATTAACCTGCACATCTGATTTAGATTTAATCGTAATATATGATGTAGCCGATGAACATGTTGTTTCTAATGGGAAAAAATCCCTGAATTCGACTTTATGGTTTACCAAACTAACCCAAAGTTTAATTTCGGCTTTAACCGTACCGACCACCGAAGGCGCGTTATTTGAGGTCGATATGCGGCTACGCCCCTCGGGCAAAAAAGGCCCAGTGGCGACAAGGTTTGAAAGTTTTGAAAATTACCAACAAAACCAAGCTTGGGTATGGGAGCATCAGGCTTTAACCCGCGCCCGGGTGGTGGCTGGCGACAAAAAATTAGCCGCCAAAGTAGAGGCGACAATCAGACGCACACTGGCGCAACAACGCGATGAACAAAAAATCAAAGCCGAAGTGTTGGAAATGCGCGGACGAATAAATGCCGAAAAGAAAACCGATAATATATGGTCGGTTAAACCCATAAAGGGCGGCATCATCGACATTGAATTCATCATTCAATATCTGAGCCTAATTCATGCCCAGAAAACGCCAGAAATTCTGCAAATTAATAGTCTAAAATCGTTGCAATATATTTTCGAAAATCAATATATTTCGGCAGAACAATATGAAAACCTATCGATAAGCCTAAAATTATATTCAGAAATTTCGCAAATCATCAGAGTGACGATAGATGGAGATTTTGAGGCAGAAACCATACCTGATGGGTTAGAACGTTTGTTGCTGGCGGTTACCAACAGCCCCGATATCAAATATTTAGAACAAACATTGCGTGAATTGCAGGCAAAAACCAGTAAAATTTTTACCGAATTTATTGGCGCTTATGAGTGAGTGAACAGCTGTTTACCACCAAAATTTGGTCGACAGGCCATAAATTAAATATGCCCAAAAAGCTAGGTGAATAAAGGTTATAAGCCATAATATAAGCTTATATTTTAGTTTTTTGGTTTTGTGGCGAATGTATTTTTGCCCCAAATATGCACCCGGCCAGCCGCCTAATAGTTCCACGATATGTAAGTAAAGTTCAGCTATCCGCCAACCGTTGGCTTCTGAGCGTGTTTTGTCGATAAAAAACAAGATGAAACACAGCAAACTCATCCCAGTATAAATCGATAAAATAGTCAGTGTCGTTGTCATAAAGCTCACCTAATCTGTGTGTGATACCAATATATATTCGATGCGGTTAAATTTAAAGGGGTGGCAGGCAATTAAATACTATTGTCAAACAACTTTAAATGGTTTAACTCGTTGAATATCAGCTTGGGCTCACTTATTAGGATTGCATTATGTCAAAAATTCTCATCGCTCCGTCTATTTTATCCGCCGATTTTGCCAATTTAGGCCGCGACATTCAAGCCTTGGATGCGGCAGGGGCAGATTGGATGCATATCGATGTGATGGATGGTCATTTTGTGCCTAATATTTCATTTGGCGCGGCCATTATGGGCAGCATTCGCGATTATACCGATAAACCATTCGACGTACATCTGATGATTTCGCCAGTTGACGATTATATCGAAGCTTTTGCCAAAGCCGGGGCTAACTATATAACCGTACATGCCGAAGCCACCACTCATTTAGACCGCACAATACAACTCATAAAGTCGTTTGGCGTTAAAGCCGGCGTAGCGCTTAACCCCACAACCCCAGTTTCTGCATTAGAATATCTAATGGATGAAATTGAGTTGATATTAGTGATGAGCATAAATCCAGGTTTTGGAGGCCAAAAATTTATGCCAGCGCAACTCGCAAAAATGAGCCAAATAAGAAAAATGATTGGCGAACGCAACATTCGCTTAGAAGTCGATGGCGGCGTAAATGCCGAAACGGCGAAATTATGCATCGAAGCCGGTGCAGATGTTTTGGTGGCCGGCACGGCAGTGTTTAAAGGTGGCAACCAAAAATTGGCGGAAAATATTGCCACATTACGTGGCTAAGAATTTTTGTTAAACCTTGTTTTGCCTAGCTAATTTTCAAAATCCTCATCAGAAATTAACCACTTGCTCCTAATCTAGGCTCTAGTTTCATATCCGTTTGAGATATTGCAGGATTCATAGATGCAGTGGCGTAAAAGAAAATCCAAAGACCCCATTAATATAGGTGTGAACACAGAACGTGATGGTCGGGCTGGAAAACCAGCCTCTACCGCCAATCATTACGATTTAAATGCCGCCCGCCAGCCCGAGTTTATGAGCCGCAAACCGACTGTCATTTTTAGGCGTGAATTGCTGGTATTATATGCGCGTCATCAATTATCAATACCCACTGCGATGCTCATCATCAGCTCAATTTTCGCAACCATTTCAACCATTTGGGTACCTATTTTATATGTATCTCTGTGGCTTGCTGCCGTGTTCATGACTCACATTATTTTGCTCATTCTATGCCGCGTTTTCTTGAAAAAAAAACCAAATCAGGCCCAACCCTCTGCGTGGGAAGATAGGTTTTCGGTAGCCGAATTTTTTTGCGGCGTATCAATTGCGGGCGCAGCCTTATTTATGTTAGTCGGCACCGTGCCAGCGCAATATTCGGGCAATTTTGTCGATGCGGTTATATTTGGCTTTGTTATTTTGGTCATGAGCTTGCGGATGATTATGGCCAACAATTCACTCATCATGATGTATTCGTCAAGTTTGCCCATCAGTATTTCGACAGTGGCAGTCTATTTATATGATTGGAATATGTCGAGTTTGTTTTTCATTGGCCTCATCATCACCGCGCAATATTATTATTCGGCTTACACCCGCCGCCAGTTTCAGACCTCGGTCACCATGCTGTCATTCCGTGCCGAAAAAGAAGCACTGTTTGGCGAATTAGAACAGGCCAAAATAATATCCGATGACGCCAGACGCCGCGCCGAAGAAGCTAACATTGCCAAATCGAGGTTTCTAGCCACCATGAGCCATGAATTGCGCACACCTTTAAATGCCATAATTGGTTTTTCGGAGGTGATGAAGGAAGAGATATTCGGCGTGCATGGCAACCCGGTTTATAAGGAATATTCAGGTGATATTCATAAATCTGGCGGGCATTTGCTCAAATTGATCAACGACATATTAGATTTATCTCGCATAGAAGCGGGGCGCTATACCTTGCAAGAAGAGGTTATCAATGTAAGCGAAGCCATTGAACAATCCATTCGCCTAGTTGAGTTAAGAGCCAATGAAAAGGGCATAGAAATCACCCGTAAAATTCAGGATAACCTACCTAACCTGTGGGTAGATCCGAAAGCGTTTCATCAAATTTTATTGAATTTATTGTCCAATGCCAGCAAATTCACCCCCGATAATGGCAATATAATTGTTTACGCATGGTTAGATAAATTAAACGGCCTGTCTATCGCTGTGCGCGATGACGGGCCGGGAATACCCAAAGATGAAATACCACATATATTAAGCCAATTTGGCCAAGGCAGCTTAGCCCATGAAACAGCGGCCGAAGGCGCAGGGCTTGGCCTGCCCATCATCCGGGGATTGGTAGAAATGCATGATGGAAAGTTTTCGTTGCAAAGTGAGTTGGGCCAAGGGACAGTGGTGACTGTACATATGCCGAAAAACCGCGTGGTGATGCAGCAGGTGGCTAACGAGGTGGTGGCAGAAACGGCAACTAGCCACAGCGATGAAGCCATAAAAGCCGAACAGAAACGCGCAGCCTATTTGCAAATGCAACAAGAGTTAGAGCAAAAAGAAAGGCCTAAAATTACCGTAAACGGCTAATTTTGCGGCTGGTTATTGGGGGCTCATTATCAGCTCAACCACGGCCAAATGTTTCATTTTGCATTGTTCATAGCTAAGTTTTAATTTGATGACTTGCGGTGTCAATCTGCCGGCTTTAAAATTAAATGTTGGGCATGGGTTTTTTAATAAATCGGGCAACTCAATTAGCTTGTATGTTTGACAAGCCGTTTGCCCCAATGTCATCAATAAAACAATTATAATCTGCAAATATTTCAACCGCTTTGTCTTTCTTTGAAACCAATAACCTATTGCTAATTTGCAACTGTTTGACACTAGACTGAACCCGCACCACACTTAGTTTCTGGGCTAATTTATACGGCGCATGCCCCTGCGAAATGCCACTAAAATAGGCAAAAATTACAGCTATACTGGCAATGATAAGCCATTTGGGTATATGCCGAACCAGCGAAAATAACATGTTAAAGCCCATAAATGTCGACTTTTTTATTGCGCTCAAAAATGATGAAAACAAACAGTGCCACCGTCACCAAAACCATAGCAACCGGCCAGGTGATGGAGCTGGTAATGCCGCCAATTTGGTCGGCTAAATCTCCACCTTTGGCGGATATTTTGCCCGCCTGATCGACAAGTTTTTTGGCCGCATCTAACTGAGTTGTCATAATGCCACACGCGCCCAACAGCGACACAAAGTTGGTTTTACTGGTGAGTTTGCTGGCAACTTTTGGTGCGGCAACGGCTTGTACATTGCCAGTAATTTGCTGGTTTTCAAACAAATCAGCTTCGGCATTGCGGCGACGTGTTAGGCCTTTTAAAGGCACCAATTTGCCGCCAACTTTTGCTTTATTCCATCTGGCAAATTGCCCGCTTGCGCTGGCGAAGTTGTTTTGGTTCAGCATTTTTAACAATGTCGAACTTTTAAAATGACCAACCCCGATGTTAAAAATCAAACTCACCAAAGCGTCAAACTGCCATTGAGTTAGCGCCACCAGAACATATTGTTTGGCCGCGCTTTGGGCATGTCGAATGTCCTTAACCAAATATTCGGTTGCCATGGCTTCGCTTAAGGCATCACCCTTTTTGACTTGGTGAGTGTGGCCATAACCGATTGTCCAAATACCCGCCGGGCATTTATAGGCATTGAGCTGCAAACCTTCGAATTTTTTAATCAGGTTTAGGCCCTTTATAGAAATTTGCATATCCAGTTCCCGTATAAATTGTAATTTGGATCAATTTGAGGATAGGATAAGTCTATTTCTCAAACCGGGAATAAGTTAATTATGCAATATTTGTTGGCTACCAAGATAAAATAACCTCAAAACCATCTGGTTTGCCATCAATGGGTGAGTTAAATATTATTTGTCCGGCCGTTTGCTCCATTATAGAACATACGATAGACAATCCAAGACCAGACCCAACTGTAGTGGTTGTGCCTCGCATGAAGGGCTTGCCAATTTTATGCATCTGCTCAATAGCCGTAACTTTGGCAGAATTTTGCACATGAATGCGGTTATTTTCATCTATAATAATGTGTATTTCACCAGTGTCTGTGCCGTGAATAAAGGCATTTTGCAGCAAATTGCGCAACGCCAAAAAGAATGCATCGGCATGTATGGCGGCGCTAAGCCCCGAATTAGTAGGCATTGTTAACTTTATGCGTTTAAACAATTTCTGGTCAAATCTAAATTCGTCAATCACCATGTTAACGATCGGCAATAAATCGATGACCTGATCGGTTTTGGCAAAGCCGGCTTCCAACCGCGATAATTGCAATAATTTTTCCGATAAATCCGACAAATGTTTAAGCGAACGCTCAACTTCAGTCAGCCGTTTTAACGCCTCTATATCGGTTAGTTCTTGCATCAATAATTGGGTTTGTGCCAATGCACCAGCCAACGGCGTGCGCAATTCGTGGGCGCTGCTGGCGGCAAAATTTCGTTCGGCTTGCAAGGCAGCCTCTAGCCGCGCCATCAGGTTTTCAACCTCTTTGGCGATGGGTGCAAATTCTTTGGGGTGAGCTTGAGAATTCAGTGGGGTTAAATTGTGCCCGCCACGTTTTGCAATGTCTTTGCGTAACTTATCGACCGGCGCCATAGACAATTTAACCCCGTACCAAATGCCGATGGCAATCATCGGTATGAGCGCCAACAAAGGTAAAATCAACGCGGTCAAACTATCTTTTAGCAATTCTTCGCGCTCGTGATTATCCTCAGACATTATAATGTTATTGCTGGTTAGAGGGTCTATATAATTGTAGACCCGCCATTGGCCAGCATCTGAAAACCCCAATGGCGCAGATTGTAAGATTTTAGCGATTTTCTTATCATTATCGGACTGGCTGGCAAAAAGAAGATTGCCGGCAGCTGACAATAATATAAACTTGGTTTGGCTCAAAACCTCATTTAATGCTTTGTCATCCTTCGACAATGACTGACCATTTACTCCCTTTAATACTGCCACATGCAGCAATAATTGGGCATTCTTTTGCATGGTTTCATCCATGGTTTCATTCATTTCGCTTTGCATCACCAAACCAGCAATAACCGCCGCGCCCAACCATAAAATGGCAGTGCCTATGGTCAGCCCAATGGCCAATCGCATGGCGATAGATGTTGGTTTCTTTGACTTTAAAGTGTCGCTCATTCTATCTGATATCCCATCGATCTAATGGTGGTGATAAAATCCTTGCCCAGCTTTTTGCGCAGCCGGCTGACATAAACCTCAACCGCATTGCTGGCCACCTCCGCGCCAAACGCATAAAGTGAATTTTCGATGTCGGCTTTTGCCACAATCGCCCCGCGTTTGCGCAATAAACACGTCAATACCGCCCATTCACGCGAGGTTAGTATAATGGCTTTGCTGTTTTTGCGTAGGCTTTTGCGGCTCAAATCTATCGACAAATCGGCGATTGTAATTTGCGGTGCGGCCACTTGGCTATAGCGTCTGGCTACGGCCGAAAGGCGCGCATTTAATTCACCCAAATCAAACGGTTTTACCAAATAGTCATCGGCTCCAGAGTTCAGACCTTCTATCCGCACCGCCACTTGGTCTTGCGCGGTGGTGATAATCACTGGCACTTGGTTGTCGGCAGCGCGGAGAGATTTTAACAGGTCTAACCCCCGTCCATCTGGCAAGCCTAAATCTAGCAAAATCAGTTCATAATTTGTGGTGTCTAGCGCGAGTTGAGCCTCGTCTAAGCGCTTCATCCAGTCAACACCATGGCCCTCGGCAATGATATAATCATTAATCGCCGAGCCTAAAACATGGTCATCTTCTATCAACAATACCCGCATAATACACCTTTTGTTAGCCCGCATGATTATCAGTTTTATCAAACCGGCCTGTGCCAAATTCTACAAAATAACCATTTTTATGCAACATAAATAATACCTCCATTTCATGCCGGTTGGCAAATTCTAGCGCGGTTTCAAATCCCATCACCATTAGCGCCGTCGCCCATGCGTCAGC
Source organism: Hyphomicrobiales bacterium (assembly GCA_013214705.1). Classification (GTDB taxonomy): domain Bacteria; phylum Pseudomonadota; class Alphaproteobacteria; order Rhizobiales; family OSC116; genus OCS116. Next base: position 635,984 of record JABSRZ010000003.1, on the reverse strand, counting down.
CAACAGGCAGGTGGGCATTATGACGCTTAATGAAGTTATATTATTGTCGAGCGGCGCTGCCTTATGCTGGCTTATAGTGTGGGAAACTTGGCGGTTTGCAAAGCTGCGCAAATGGCGATAATCGCCAGATGTGGCGATGGATTCATTGCAAAGTGTCAGCAAGTGCGAAACATCACGCTGGACTTTAAGCGGCTTTTCAACGGCGATGCTCCAGTTTTCCTCATCTGGCTTGTGGCCTGCTGCCCGCATTTCGCCATCTATAGACACCAGAAAATTTTCAGTACCGGCATCTGTCATAACCTTTGCCAATTCATCGACCCCAAAGCCCTTGGCAATGCCACATAAATCTAAAGTCATGGCTTGGGTTTTTCGCATGCGTTTCAGGTCGAAATCTATATCCAAATGCTCTAATATATTGGGTCGGTTGCCAATAGCGACTGTGGCGATTGATTTTTCATCCGGCTGGTTATTGGCCGCGCCAAAGCCCCAAGCGTTGACAATGTCGCCAACACTTATGTCGAAAGATCCGTTAGATATTTGACTGATTTTCATCGCCTCATTGACCACATATAATAAGTTTTTTGGCATTTCAACCCAAATATCGCAAGCAGAATTGTTAAACCGAGATAGGTCAGACTCGGGCTTGAAGTTCGACATTTCGGCGTCGACCTTATCTACACAAGCTTGCAACTCATCTGCCAATAGTTTGGCATCATAATTTATATCTGCAAAAAATATAGCGCAAAAGCGTGTGCCCATAGTCTGGCCATTTATCACAAACCGTTGTTTATTTATCGGTGGTTTCACTTTAATAGACATCTTCATTATACCTTTTCTGAGTTTTTAAGGCCGCTATATTCAAACCATCTGCGGCCAATATTTCATCAAGCGATTGCCGAACCCCTTGCGCCATATTGCGCCCGCCACAAATCATAATCTGCCCACCTTGGCGAATGGTTTGGCGTATATTGTTGGCATTCAAAACCAGTTGGTCTTGCACATATTTGCCACTGCCTAACCGCGAGAATGCTGTGTTGAGTTGAGTTAATTTGTTATTCTTCAACTGGTTATATAATTTATCTCTATATAAAAAATCCGAATCTGGGTGTCTGCCGCCCCAGTAAAGCTGAATATCTCGATTGTCATTATTTTCCTGAATAAAGCCCATAAACGGCGCAATGCCGGTGCCGGCGCCAATTAAAATAAGCGGTTTTTGGCCGTCGGCTGGCCTAAAATTCTTATTGGTTTGGATATAGGCCTCTATGTCATCGCCTAAGTTTAAACCATGTAAAAATGTCGAACATAGCCCGCCTTTTTGTAGCGTCACGCAAATTTCGACCTTTCCATCATTTGTGCAAGACGCGAGCGAATAAAACCTAGCAATTTGGCTGGTCGGTGGCAATATGGCCAATAAATCACCAGCGGCGAAGGTTTGTAGGCCTTTGGATGCCGCAAATGTCAGAATGCAAGTATTATGCTGTCCATCATGTTGGTATTCTAGGCGTTTTTCTAACCGCAATTGGCATGTGCTGGGGTGAGGCGGGCTATAGCTAAGCCCTAAATTAAGCCGCAAAGCTTGCCCCAGTTCTATACCCCACTGTTCAAAACTTTGCGCCGATTGCTGGTTGATACTGGTGATCGGCATTAAGCGTTGCCAGCTTTTGCGTAGCAGCGCCAATTCCACATCATGTGCAAATTTACAAAAATGGCTAAATTGCTTGTCACCAAACCCCAAAATAGTGAAGTCATAACTTGGGCATTTGGTAAAATTTTCTAATTTTTGCATAAATTGCGTGGCATTTGAAGGCGCGTTGCCATCGCCATAAGTCGAGCTGAGGATAATCAAATGCTTGGCTTGGCCATATAAATGCGGCGCAAAACCATTCATCGCCGAAATGTGAGTTTTAACCCCTAAATTGGTTAGTTTTTGCTGTAGATGCTGGCCAAACCCCCAAGTTGCATTGCCTTCACTGCCGACCAAAATGATGGTTTCTGCCTTGGCTTTAGTCACGTTATGGCGGATGCTAACCGCAGAGGCCTTGCGCCGCCACCAAATATAAGTGCCAGTTATCGCCAGCGCGACCATGCCCAAAGAGGCGATGCCGAGCAAAAGCCCCCACCACCACAGACCTTGCCCGGTGTGCAGCATATAAATAAATTCATAAATATTTTGGCCTAAACCATTATTAGCAAATATCAGCATTTCGCCGCTGGCTTGGTCTATATAGCCTTGGCCAAATTGAGTGGTGATGCTAAAAACATCAAACGGGTCATCGGCAAATGGCAGGCGCAATTCTCGTAAATCTGTTATCGGAATGTTTTTTAGGGCAGTCAATTGACCAATCGGCGCGGCAGGACTGCCCGCTACATCTGCCGGAAATGGCAAAAACTCTTCGCCCCCATTGCCGATAAAATCAAACCGCACCAACGCCATATAACCGCCGGTTAAGCTGGTGATGAGCAACCCAATAATAATGATGCGGCTTATGTCTATATGCAATCGAGATGATTTTTTACCGCGTGATTTGCTGGCCAAATTGCGCCATCCGCCCAAGCTTTTTGCCAACATAAACAAGCCAGAAATGCAGGTCAGTAGCAAAAATACCGCCGTGCCGCCCACCAGCGCGTTGCCAGTTTTATTGATAAAAAATGACCGATGTAAGCTTTTCATAAATGTGAACAGAGCAGATTGCTGTTTGGCTTTAAGGCTCAAACCTGTTTGGGGGTCGATAATGTCATTTTCAAACCCAGCATCGCTCATATATTGCACCGAAATTGTGCCATTGGCACTGCGGGAGATGGCGCTGACATTGGCATGGTTTTGCACAATTTTGGCGCTCACCTCGGCGACATTTAGCGGTGCGGCTAATTTTGTTGGCTTAAGCGAAACTGCGTTAAACCTATCTAAAACGGGCTCGAGCGACAATATTGCACCCGATACCGCCAAAACTATAACCAAAATGGCAATAAACAGCCCGGGCAATGAATGTAATTGACGTATCATAATAATACCCCGCTCACATTTTCACGCTGAATGAGCGGATGAAATGCCGCCCGCGTAGATTTTGGGTTTTATCATCGCTGTTTAACGCCACCGATATATCGCGTGCAGAGGCGCCAATATCTTCTGCCGCCGCATCGACATGCAAAATATAGCCTGCATCAATCAACGCATCGGCAATGTCGGTGTTAATGGTCAGGGTTCTGCCAGCACCCACACTTGCGCCAGAAATGCCGTCAATTTGCATGCCATTTCGAAGTGCGGCGTTATGCCAGCCGCGCAAATGCGGCAGATATTTCTGTTTTTCTGATGCCAACCAAATGGTCGAGTGAAATTTTTTATCTGGCCCGGTTAAATAAACCACCACATAAGCGGCTGGCCCGCGGTAACTTGCAACCTCAGCGGTGATGGTAACCGGCCGCGCCTCGGCAAATTGTGGCAGCCAAATGGCTGTGGTGAATAGAAATATTTGGGCAAGCTTTTTCATATCATCTCCTTTGGTAATAAAGAAGATATATATGGCTTAGCTGACACCATGCTGAACCAAACACCTAATTTGCTTCAGTTTGGCGTCAGGTTTGCATCACCAGTCAGCTCGAACTGGCTTCGGCCGCATCCAATATTCTTTGCAAATCTGCGCCGCGTTTAAAGCTCGGTTCGCATTGTGTATGGGTGCGCATGGCGTCAACAAATTTTTGGTAATTGGTTTTCACCTCATCAAATTCAATGTCACGCCATATGGCAGCTTCGAGGTCATCGCCCAAACAACCACGTATTTGGCCTTGTTCACTATTTAAATCAATTTCTAAGCCGCCTTTATCGCCAAATATTCTGAGCCGCAAATCATTTATATGGCCGCTGGCAAAACGCGTGGCGCTTAATGTACCCAATGCGCCATTTTCTAGCTGAAATTGCATGACAAAACTGTCATTCGCGTCTAATTTATAGTCGCCAATTTTGTCATTGTCAGCCTTATGAAATGTATGCAATTGGCAGCTTAAATGTTTGGGCAAACTGCCGGCCACATAAGTCGCAAAATCTAGAATATGCACGCCAACATCGCCCAACACACCTTTTGAGCCATGCAGTGTAGACAAGCGCCACAGCCATTGGGGTTCAGTTTTCCAATCGCCCCAAGCGGGCTGCACCAACCAGCTTTGTAAATAAGATGCCTCAATATGTTTGACCTCACCTATCGCGCCATCTGCCACTAATGTGGCGGCTTTGTCGATAACCCCAACATTCCGATAAGACAGGTTGACCATATTTACAATGCCAGCATTTGCTGCGGCTTTGGCCATCTCGTCCGCATGGGCAAAGTTGGAGGCTAAGGGTTTTTCGCATAATATATGTTTTTTGGCGGCCATTAACTCCAGACTTGTTGCATAATGCACGCTGTCTGGCGTTACATTTGACACGCCATCAAATTCACCCCAGCTCACCAGATTTGCCACTGAGCTAAATTTATGCTCGATATTATGTGTGGCACAAAACTGGTTTAATGAATTTTCATTGGTATCAACACCGGCAACCACGGTTACATTTGGCATTTTTTGATAAGCAGCTACATGTTGCGCCGCCATGCCACCGGTGCCAATAATGGCGATCCGGATATTGGATAAATTATTTGGCATAGGGTTTATTTAAACCCCGCTTCGCCATCTTGATGCAGCTTTGCGCCGCGGCTATTGATTTTTTCTATCGCATCTTCGACCGGTACATTAGGCGCATCGGTAACATTTTGAATTTTGGCTGCTGAATTATGTGCCCAAGTCACCGCATTGTCCAAAACCAGTTGCACATTCTCATCATAATAAGTTGGGTAAGTTTCATGCCCCGGGCGGAAATAAAATATATTGCCTGCCCCGCGCTTATATGTGACGCCAGAACGAAACACTTCACCACCTTGAAACCAGCTAATAAACACAGTTTCCAACGGCTCAGGAATGCCAAATGGCTCGCCATACATTTCTTCATTCTCAAGTTCAAAATATTCTGGCAAACCCTGAGCAATCGGGTGGTTGCGCGAGGTTACCCACAACCGTTCACGTTCGCCAGCTTCGCGCCAAGTTAAGTTGCAAGGCGTGCCCATAAGCCGCTTAAATATTTTAGAAAAATGCGCGCTATGCAATATAATCAACCCCATGCCAGCCCACACAGCCTCGCACACCCGTAGGGCAATCTCATCTGAAACTTGCTCATGCGCGGCATGCCCCCACCATAACAACACGTCAGTATCGGCCAAACGTTCGGCCGTTAAACCATGTTCGGCTTGCTGCAATGTGGCAGTAGAGGCGCTAATATTGGGGTTTTTATTCAACGCATCGGCAATGCAGCCATGTATGCCATTGGGGTATAAATCACCAACTATTTTATTTTCTTGTTCATGGACATTTTCGCCCCACACCACTGTTTTTATTGTCATTCGGTTTCTCATCAATTCTAAGTTAACGCTAATATAAGTCTAGTTTAATGAATTTGACTAAAAACCAAAGCGGTTTGTGGCACTGTTGATAAATATATTTAATGTCGAACCAACTGATTAACTCAGTCTTTTGGCCAGGCCGAAAAAATGCCGCGAAACACCATGCTAAAAGGCGTTCGCGGTTGGTTATTAGTTTATTTTGAGGAGTTTATACCGTAGCCTCAATACATTGTGTATCGGTTAGCGCTTGGTCATAGAGCACCGCATGCCGGTACACACCATTTGCGACATAACCAAAGCCGTTTGGCGATGCAAACCGAAGCCGCTTAAACACGCTTGCCCCAAAAGCCGTCGCCAGTGTGATGGTGGATATAAGCACACCATTAACAAATAGTTTGGCTTGGCTCGCATCATATTTAATGGCAAATTTAAACAATCCATTCGGCACGGCAAACCCGTTGGTAACCGTTACGCCAGCAACTGTGGTTCTAAAATTAACCAAAGATGAGCTGTCATTTGTGTAGCACACTATTCTATTGGCATTCGCGGCATCATCATCGAGACCAAACAGGTAGGCATAGCCGATCATGTTATTTATATCGGCATCAATTACAATTGTGGCTTGGCTTAAATCCCAAGCGCTCACATCATTATCTGCCACAACTGGCGCGCTGCTGCCGGTAATACCCGCGCCGGTGATAACCGGGTTGTTGGCATAAGCGCCAATTTCGAGTTGCGGGGCGTATAAGCGAATTATAGCGCTAAAGGCTTCACCAACAGATAAATCGGCTTTAAACATTCTATATTCTAAGGTTATTGGGGCGGTGTTTGAAATTGTAATTGAAGCAGAAACCGGCTGAATAACCCCAACCTGTGCGGTAACATTTATGTCTGTATAGCCCGTGCCACTTGTGCCAGCCACTTTGATTTGTGAATGATGCTGGTTGTTATCTAACGTGCCCGAAATTAGCTTATAACGGGTTATGTAAGTCCACGTATCGGCATCATTAACAGTAATTGTCGGGTGTGCGATGCTTGAATAAGTTGTGCCGCCGCCAGATATATTATCTTTAGACATATCTAACTCAATGAATGGCAACCCCGCCTCAACTCCAATATCCAAAACTTCTAAAGTGTCAAAATCGCCAAAATTCCACCCCGTGGGCAAGCTACCGCCACTGCCAACCACGCCAATAAAAGCGCCGCCCATGCCAGAGCTTTTAATCAGATTATTCACACTAGGTTGCAACACCATGCCTAAATCGTTTTGTGCCACATCATTGGCGGCAAATGTGCTGTAATTGCCTTGGGCATCACTAATGGTCAGATCACTGGCGCGGGTATAACTCATTTCATCAATAATATGGCCAAAAGAAGTTTTCGATATAATCTGGTCACGTATAAAATCGTATATGCGTACGGCACCTTGGTTGAAATGCCTATTTTGAGCCCGCAGAGAGGTAGAATAGATCAAACGCAGCTCCTAATTTTTGGGTTGAATTGTTTAATATGTGTGATGATGATCTCCTCTGCTGAATGAATTATTAGTTACACATAGCAGCATAACTTTAGTTTCCACTGCGGGAATAAATCAGATATTTGTGAATTTAAAAACCAATATCGAGGCATTTTTTTAGTTCATTAGCATTACATTTTGCGTATAAAACCGCTTCAAATGGTTTATATGTGTGGTTTTGTTATCCTAACGGACTATTTTAATGGTGCATTCTTTGCTTTATAATTACAGAACGATGTGGCGGGGTAATTAATGTGCTCTTGGAGAAAAAATTAGTTTTGAATGATAAATTACTTATTGTTAGTAGCTTTTTAGAGCTGCTAAACGCAAACCAGTTGAGTAAAATTGCAGAACTGGTGAGTGCTGATTTTGTATTCATTAGCCCGGTGCGCGGTCGCATTGATTTTGCTGAATATTGCAAATATGTAGCCAATATTAGCGAATGTTTCGAAACCAAAGTTCGGGATAATCAAGTTATTGATGACCAAGTGATTGTGTATTTAGACATCACCATTATCGACAATAGTTTAAATTATTTTTCAGAGATGAAAGCCACAGCCACTTTTGAATTCGATAACCAGCTGCTTAAAAGCCTGTCGATGAAATATAAATCGACTGACCAAGATGTGAACTATATGAAAAAATTCCTATCCCTTCGGTATAACCCAACCGTCTAACTTTAAAGCCTATTTTACTGGCGAGTGTTAAACTTAGTTTAAGGCGTGAAGGTGGCTTGCAAATTATGCATGGCGCCAGAATAAGATAATTTTGCCCAAGTGATTTTTTCGGCATTATTTTGGGTGGTTCGCTCAATAACCAAACACGGGTCGCCGTTATTAATGTTTAAATTTTGAGCCACCGAATCTGTTGCCGCAACCGCAAATATTTGGTGGTTTGCGCGGCTCCACGGCACTTTTTTAAGCAGCCAAGCCCCCGGCGCTTCATCGTTAAACTTAACATTATTAATGTCTGGTACGGCATCGATGTTAATGAGCCTTTGTTCAAAACAAAAAGGCTGCTCATCGGCAAAATGCAGGCAGTTAATGTCGCGAATGTTCTTGCCATCAGCAATGTCTAAATATATTTGATCAATGGTTTCAATGGCTCTGAGCTGGTCACTCATCAGCCGGTAGGAATAGCGCCGGTTTAGTTTTTCGACCTCACTTTGAATGGTGGTAATTTCCAGCGCGGCGCTAAGCGATTGTGGGCGTTTGACAAATGTGCCAGATTTGCGCCGCCTTTCCAGCAAGCCAGATTTTGTAAGCTGGGTCAGGGCTTTATTGACAGTCATCCGCGAGCAATTATATTGCGCCGCCATTTCAGTTTCAAACGGAATGTTAAAACCCGGTTGCCATTTGCCAGACAATATATTGTTCTGAACGTCATTCAATATGCGCAAATGTAGGGGTTGGGTACTGGTTTTTTTCACGATGTGCCTGTCATAATAGAATCATCAAAATTATACAGTGTTTTGGCCTAAGCGTTAATTTTATTCATTAAATTTTGCATGGCGGCCACATAATTTTTGCTGATTTCAGATTTTAATATATGCTGGCCATCTTGCACCATGTGCCGCCCGGCTGACCACACGTTTTTGACCACGCGGTCGGTGGCAGCAAAACACAGGCCGTCAAATATTTGGTTTGTTTGCAGGCCGACCAATTGCACATCATCGCTATTTATAGATATTAAATCGGCCAAATAGCCAACGGCAATTTTGCCAGCTTTGCGGTTTAGCGCTTGCGCGCCGCCAATGGCGGCTTGGTTATATATGGTTGCGCCGACCGAGCCGCGTTCATCGGCTAATATATTGCGGCCTAAATCTCTTAACCGCTGTGAATATTCGAGCGTGCGTAATTCTTCGATCATCGATATGCGTATATTGCTATCCGAACCAATGCCAAAACGGCCGCCGGCATTTAGATATTGCGCGCCGTTAAATATACCATCACCCAAATTGGCTTCGGTTATCGGGCAAAGGCCAACTATAGCACCAGTTTTTGCCAAATTAAGAGTTTCTTGTTCGGTCATATGCGTGGCGTGGATAAGACACCAATTGGCATTTATGTCATAATTATCCAACAACCATTCAACCGGTCTGGCGCCCAACCAAGCTTTCACCTCACGCACCTCTTTGGGTTGTTCTGCAATGTGCATATGAATGCGGCTAGCGTTGCATAAGCTAAGAATTTCATTGAGAATTTCTGGCGATGTGGCACGCAAGGAGTGCGGCGCTATGCCAATTTTAGCGTCATCGGCTAAATGTTTTAAACCCTGATTGGCTTGTTCGACCAAGTTAGCAAATTGTTCAACATCATTGCCAAACCGCATTTGCCCGCCGCTTAATGCGGCGCGTTTAACCCCGCCATAGCTGTAAAGCACGGGCAGGTGAGTCAGGCCAATGCCGGTGGTTGCCGCGGCGGCCATAACCCGGTCAGACAATTCGGCAATATTGGCATAGCGCACCCCGTTATGCTGATGATGTACATAATGAAATTCGCCCACAGAGGCATAACCAGCTTCTTGCATTTCCATAAAGCTGAGGGCTGCTATGGCCTCATAATGCTGCGGTGTTATGTGCTCCAAAAATTTGTACATTAACCTACGCCATGTCCAAAAACTGTCTTTATCGGCAACTTTTTGCTCACTCATGCCGGCCATGGCGCGTTGGAATGTATGGCTATGCAAATTTGCCAATGCCGGCAACAAAGTGTCAACGCATATGTCACCAACTTGTGCTGATGTGCCGTGAGTGATGCCGTCAATATGGCCGTTTTTGAGGCCAATGCGCACATTCTTATGCCAACCATCGGCCAGCCACGCTTGTTTTGCAAAAATATTCACGATAACCCTTCAAAATGTTATTATGTATAGACATAATAGAAAAACCCAGTTATGTCTATACATAATAACAGGCGACCTATATGAAAACCCAAACTTATATTTTAAAATGTCAAACCGTAGCCACCATGGATCCTACTCTAGCTGCCGCCTATGGTTTGCTAACAGACGCAGCGATTGTCATCGAAAATGGTTTCATTTCGTGGGTTGGGCAACATGCCGATTTACCTAAAAAATTTAATTCATTGATGGTTAAAGATTTTGCCGACCGGCTCATCACCCCGGCGTTTATAGATTGCCATACCCACATTGTGGCCGGTGGAAACCGTGCCGAAGAATTTGAAATGCGTTTAACCGGCGTGTCTTATGCAGACATAGCCAAGGCCGGCGGTGGTATAATCTCGACCGTTAAGGCCACCCGCAGCGCAACAGAGGATCAGCTATTAACCAGCGCGTTGCAACGTGTAGACGCGCTATTGGCCGAAGGCGTGAGCCTGATAGAGGTTAAATCTGGCTATGGTCTAGATGTTGAATGCGAGCTTAAAATGTTGCGGGTCGCAAGGCGCATCGGCAATTCACGCAATATTCGTGTGGTCACCAGCTTTTTGGGTGCACATGCCATTCCGCCAGAATTTAGCGGACGTTCAGATGAATATTTAAATCAGGTTTGCATCCCGACTCTAAAACGCGCCCATGCCGAAGGCTTGGTCGATGCCGTAGATGGTTTTTGCGAAACCATTGCGTTTAGCCCGGCGCAAATCGCCAAACTATTTGATGTTGCCAAACAATTAGGCCTGCCAGTCAAATTACATGCGGAACAATTGACAAATTTAGGCGGTTCAGCATTGGCCGCATCTTATGCGGCGTTGTCTGTCGACCATATAGAATATTTAGATGAGGCCGGGGTGAAAGCCATCGCCAATAGTGGCACGGTGGCAACATTATTGCCAAGCGCGTTTTACACGCTTAAGGAAACCCAAGTTCCGCCGATAGATTTGTTGCGCAAACATAATGTACCAATGGCCATAGCCACCGATTGCAACCCCGGTTCATCGCCCAATAGCTCACTTTTGCTAACCATGAATATGGCCTGCACGTTGTTTAACCTAACCCCAGAAGAAAGCTTGGCAGGCGTAACCGGCAATGCAGCTTTGGCCTTGGGGCTGCAAGATACCGGCATAATAAAGCCCGGCTTGCGTGCCGACTTGGCCATATGGAATGTGAACCAACCGGCCGAATTATGCTATCGGCTGGGCATTAATAATTTAGCACAACGTATTTTAGGAGGCCATTATGCGTAAAGACAATATGTCTAACATGACACTAACCCCAGCGTCAGTAAATTTGGCACAATTGGCGCAAATCTATTGGCAACAAACCAATGTTAAATTAGACCGCAATTGCCAAGATGCCATTGAACAAGCGGCAAGCTGCATCAAAGCCGCTGCCCAAGGTGATGAGCCGGTTTATGGCGTCAATACCGGCTTTGGCAAACTGGCAAGCATCAAAATAGCCAGCGCCGACGCCGCCATTTTACAACGTAATTTAATTTTAAGCCATTGTTGTGGTGTCGGCGAAGCCGTGCCCACCCACATTGTGCGCCTCATGATGTCACTTAAACTATTGTCATTTGGCCGTGGGGCATCCGGCGTGCGCTGGTGTTTTATCATAATGCTTGAGCAAATGTTGGCCAAAGGCGTTACCCCCATCATTCCCATCAAAGGCTCTGTGGGTGCATCTGGCGATTTAGCGCCGTTAGCCCATATGACAGCCGTGATCATTGGCGAGGGCGAGGCCGAATATAACGGCGTCATTTACCCCGGCGCAGAGGCTTTAAAAATGGCTGGCCTGTCGCCAATTGAACTTGGCCCCAAAGAAGGTTTAGCCTTCATCAATGGTACACAATTTTCAACCGCTTACGCTTTGGCTGGCCTGTTCGAAGCTTGGCGTGCGGCGCAAAATGCGCTGATCATCTCGGCCATGTCGACCGATGCTATAATGGGTTCAACTGCGCCCACACACCCCGAAATTCATGCCCTGCGCGGCCACCGGGGGCAGATAGATGCCGCCGCTGCCATCCGCGCTCTGCTCGATGGCTCTATCATCCGTAAAAGCCACATAGAGGGCGACACAAGGGTGCAAGACCCTTATTGCATCAGATGCCAACCGCAAGTGACAGGTGCCGCAATGGACGTGCTGCGCCAAGCTAGCCATACGTTAGAAATCGAAGCCAATGCCGCTACCGATAACCCGTTGGTTTTGACCAAAGCCGGGTTGATTGTATCGGGTGGTAATTTTCATGCCGAACCGGTTGGTTTTGCCGCCGATATGATTGCCTTGGCGGTGTCTGAAATTGGCGCAATTGCCCAACGGCGCGTGGCCTTGATGGTCGACCCAACCTTGAGCCATGATTTGCCACCCTTTTTAACCCCAAACCCCGGGCTAAATTCTGGCCTGATGATTGCCGAAGTGACCACAGCGGCATTGATGAGCGAAAATAAACATTTGGCCAACCCCTGCGTTACCGACAGCACCCCCACCAGCGCCAACCAAGAAGATCATGTATCTATGGCCGCGCATGGCGCGCGGCGCTTGTTAAGAATGACCGAAAACCTAAATTATATATTGGCGGTGGAATTATTATGCGCCGCGCAAGGCATAGAATTTAGAGCGCCACTATTGACCAGCAAACCACTACAAGGCGTGTTAAAACGCCTGCGCCAAGATGTAGAAACCATCGGTGATGACCGCTATTTAGCGCCAGATATTGAGGCGGCGTTTAAATTGGTCGGCTCGCTGGACATTATAAATTTTGCCAATTCTCAACTGCCGGAGTTAACTTAGTGCAACCAGTAACCGTTCAAAATGGCCAAAGCCCGCTTATATTGGCCATGCCACATGGCGGCACTTATGTGCCGGCTGATATTTTTGTCAAGCTTAACGACAATGGTAAAATTTTGGCCGATACCGATTGGCATATTGACCGGGTTTACCAAGATTTAGCGCCCGATGTGACCATAGTTAAGGCCAGTTTCCACCGTTATGTGATAGATGCCAACCGAGACCCAAAAGGCATGTCGCTTTACCCCGGGCAAAATACCACAAACCTATGCCCACTGACAGATTTTGATGGCAAAGACATTTGGCAACCTAACCAACAACCTACCCTAGACGAAATTAACCGCCGGGCTGATAAATTCCACGCGCCCTATCATCAGGCATTGAGCGAGCAGATTGAACGGGTAAAAGCCATCCATGGCTACGCCATATTGTTCGATTGCCATTCGATACGCTCAAAAATCCCATTTCTATTTGCTGGTGAATTGCCAACATTTAACATTGGTACCAATGATGGACAAACTTGCACTTCGATCATCGAAACTGTGACTGTCGACATTTGCCAAGCCGCCGAAAACTACACATCTGTGCTCAATGGCCGCTTTAAAGGTGGCTGGACAACCCGTCACTATGGCCAACCAGATGATGGCGTACATGCAATCCAAATGGAAATTTCGCAAGCCGCCTATATGCAAGAATATCCAGAGTGGGATTATTTACCCGATGTCGCAACAAAAGTCAGGCCGCATTTGGCCAAAATCTTAAAATCCTTAATCGAATTAAACCTGCCTATGCACTCGAAAGGCCATTAAAATGAATGATGATAGAAAAAATTCACGCGATATATTTCCGCCAACTGGTAACAAATTAATAGCCAAAAGCTGGCTAACCGAAGCGCCACTGCGCATGTTGATGAATAATTTGCACCCAGATGTGGCCGAAAAACCGCATGAATTGGTGGTCTATGGTGGGATTGGCCGCGCCGCCCGCACGTGGGCAGATTTCGATAAAATTGTTGAAAGTCTCAAACAATTAGAAGATGACGAAACCTTAATGGTGCAGTCGGGCAAGCCAGTGGGGGTGTTTAAAACCCATAAAGATGCCCCCCGGGTATTGATTGCCAACTCAAACTTAGTGCCGCATTGGGCAAATTGGGACCATTTTAATGAATTGGATAAAAAAGGCCTAGCTATGTATGGCCAAATGACCGCCGGATCGTGGATTTACATCGGCGCGCAAGGCATTGTGCAAGGCACTTATGAAACCTTTGTCGAGGCTGGCCGCCAACATTATAACGGCAGTTTAAAAGGCAAATGGATATTAACTGGCGGCCTTGGCGGCATGGGCGGCGCGCAACCATTGGCCGCAGTTATGGCAGGGGCTTGTTGTTTGGTGGTCGAGTGTGATGAGAGCCGCATTGATTTCAGACTGCGCACCAAATATGTCGATGAAAAAACCGATAATTTAGATGATGCCTTGGCTCTAATCGACAAATGGACCAAAGCCGGTTTGGCCAAATCGGTCGGCTTGCTTGGCAACGCTGCCGATATATTCCCCGAGCTATACAGACGCGGAATCAAACCAGATATGGTGACCGATCAAACCAGCGCGCATGACCCGCTACATGGCTATTTGCCGCAAGGTTGGAGCGTGGCCGAATGGCAGGCCAAACAAGAAACCGCACCCAAACAAGTCGAGGCTGCAGCTCGCAAATCGATGAAAATCCATGTGGCTGCCATGGTCGATTTTCACAATTCAGGCGTGCCAACGTTTGATTATGGCAATAACATTAGGCAAGTGGCTCTAGATGAAGGTTTGGAAAATGCTTTTGCGTTTCCGGGTTTTGTCCCGGCTTATATTCGGCCATTATTTTGCCGTGGCATTGGGCCATTTAGATGGGTTGCCTTGTCTGGCGACCCGGAGGATATTTATAAAACCGATGCCAAGGTCAAACAGATTGTCCAGGATGCACACCTACACAATTGGCTCGATATGGCGCGAGAACGCATCGAATTTCAGGGCTTGCCCGCACGAATTTGTTGGGTCGGGCTTGGTATTCGCCATAAATTAGGTTTGGCATTTAATGAAATGGTGCGCACCGGCGAATTGTCAGCGCCGATAGTCATTGGCCGCGACCATCTAGATTCTGGCTCCGTCGCCTCGCCAAACCGCGAAACCGAAGCCATGAAAGACGGCTCAGACGCGGTGTCAGATTGGCCATTGTTAAACGCCTTACTCAATACCGCTAGTGGCGCAACATGGGTTTCAATTCACCATGGCGGCGGCGTAGGCATGGGCTTTTCTCAACATTCAGGCATGGTGATTTGTTGCGACGGCAGCGAAGATGCCGACAGAAGGTTGGCACGTGTTTTATGGAATGACCCGGCAACCGGGGTGATGCGCCATGCCGACGCGGGTTATCAAACCGCAATAGATTGCGCCCGTGAGCATAAACTCAATTTGCCAGCTATATTAGCCGATTAACTTGGAGCTGAGCAAACTAAACTAAGAATCACTAGCGCCAGATCTATAAAAATTGGTTTCGGCATGTTGCTGTAACTTGTCAATTATCAGCGATAATGATTTTTGTTCTTTGCTGGTTAAACATTTTAAAATGTCTTCATCAAATTGCTCCGCCAATTGCGCTATTTTGGTGTAAGTTTGCAAGCCTTTATCGGTCAGCTTTAAAAAAGTCTCTCTTTTGTCATCTTGATTGACAGTTTTTTCAATCATTTGTTTGCTAGATAATTTGTTAATGGCGCGGCTAACGCGGGTTTTGTGCATCCGGCTATGCTGGCTAAGTTGCTTGGCGGTAAAGCTTTTGTTTTGTGAAATGCTGGCCAATATGCGCCATTCATAGGGCACCAAATCAAATTGTTTCACATACATTGCCGAAAACGAACTGGCGACAGAATCATAAAGTATGCGCAATCTATAAGGCAAAAATCTCTCTAGAATAAATGACATATAATTTCCAATCAATTATAGATAAGCCATTAATAGATTAGAATAAAAACGATGTCTAAACATATTCCAAATTTCATTATATATCTGCAACGCAAACCCGGCCGCCTTCATCAATCGATAATGGGATGCGCTCTAAAGCGTGGCCAAGGCCAAAACCATCTGTGCCTTTGGCGGTTTTAATGCAAAATTTAGCCGCATGTGAACTGCACATAATAGCTGATCCGTCTTGGCTAATTATGCCAGTGCCCAAATAATCAAACGGCAGATATTGGTGCGGGCACATATTGACAAAGGCATTTATGCCATTGCCAGTTTTGGTGACGATTATGGGATACTCATTGAGCAGCAGGCTTTTATATCCATTATTTTCAATATCATTTGAATGGCAAATAAACTGCCCAACCTTGGGTGCATTGGCGTGGTTTTTCCAGTCATCAGTCATAAATAATCTCAATATTCGGGTTAAATGACGCCTTATGGGTTAAATGACGCCGCGCGCAATTTGGTCAGCTTCAATGCTTTCAAATAATGCCTTAAAATTACCAGCGCCAAACCCATCATCGCCTTTGCGCTGAATAAATTCAAAAAATATCGGCCCAATGACCGTCTGAGAAAAAATTTGCAGCAGAATTTTGGTTTCCCCACCATTCAAAACCCCTTCACCATCGATCAGAATTCCGTGTTTTTTCATCTCCTCGATCGGTTCTTGATGCCCAGTTACGCGCTTTTGTGACATCTCATAATAGGTGCTAGGCGGGGCGGGCATAAATTTAATGCCATTTTCAGAAATAATATTTGTGCCGGCATAAATATCTTCACTGCCAATGGCGATATGTTGAATGCCTTCACCATTATATTGTTTTAAATATTCTTCGATTTGGCTTTTTGCGTCAGCGCTTTCGTTAATCGGAATTCTAATTTTTAAATCTGGCGAGGTGAGGGCGCGCGAAAACAGACCAGTTATTTTACCCTGAATGTCAAAATATTGAATTTCTTTAAAATTAAACACGTCATGGTAGAACTTATACCAAGTGTCCATATTTCCGCGCATCACGTTATGGGTGAGGTGGTCAAGATAATAAAAACCCGCGCCTTGTGGTTTTGGGTCAGGCTCGCCAATCCAATTATATTCATCTTCATAGGCCGAGCCGTCATCGCCATATTTTTCCACCAGATAAAGCAATGATCCGCCAATGCCATAAACCGCAGGCACATCCAAAGCTTTGGCGTCGCCGGTATATTCTTTGACGCCATAGTCCAAACAACGCTTTAGCGCATGTTGTGCATCCACCACCCGCCACGCCATACCCGGCGCACAGGGCCCATGATGGTCGATAAATTCCGACGCGTGGCTGTTTGGTTCGCGGTTGAGAATATAATTTACATAACCTTGGCGATAAAGCGAAATGTCTTTGGTTTTGTGTGTGGCCACCTCTTTAAAGCCCATATTAACAAATAATTCCGCCAATACGCTGGGGTCTGGATGGGCAAATTCTACAAATTCAAAGCCGTCAGTGCCGGCAATATTATCATCATTAATCTCGGCCTTAGGCCCGTCATGTGGAAATGGTCCCATAATAACAAACTCCAAAATTAGTAAATTATATTTAGTTTCATTTGTAACTAATAAAATATAACGCGATCGGGTCTTTTTGTCCACATTAAATTAGTTTTCCATTCATATTAGCCGATACATATTCAGTCTCCCAAAAATCTATAGTTTTGGCTGTAACTAATAAATTTGCAATATAGGCTATATATTGAACCATTTAAAATCAATGGAATATTCAATGCCCAAGCAAATTCAGAGCCAAAACCCTTTATCAAACCCAGATAATACACTCAATTATATGTCAGAATTAATGGGAAATATCATCAGCATTTATGACGCCAAACCCGAAGGTTTTGCGCCCGGTGGCCTTAGCTTACATAATATGATGATCCCATACAGGCTGGATGCACAGACATTTGATAGTGCCTCAAATGAAGAGATGAAACCGCAATGTTTAGACAATACCCTGTCATTTATGTTTGTAAGTCGGTTTTTGTCTAAATTTAGAAAAAAAATATATGACTTTATGGCCATCATGGGTCTTATTCGCAAATTCCAAAACCTATCCATTTCTGTTCAATAATTTGCCTTATGGGCATTTTTCTGCCGCCGATAAATCAGCCCGCTGCGGTGTGGCCATTGGCGACACCATAATTATAACTGGCAAGGCTGTCGGCGCTGGCTATACCATCGGTTTTGGTGAATGTAGCGGAAAAATATTGCCGACATATAAAAACTAAATTAGCTGTAAATATGTTAGCAACTGCAGGCTTATAATTTAAATGTCAGGATGCTGCTATTAATTTTTGTAAATTTTATCGCGCAACCCCACAAGGTGACCGAAGCCACAAAATTAGACACCGCATAGGCAATGGCAATCCCCAACAAACCCAATATTGGGTATAAAAAATACACCATTATTATTGAAATGCACAGACAACCCACCATCACAACAGCCGATGTTTTTTGAAAACCCTTCATAGACAATATCATATTTGATGGCCCCATGATGGCGCGTATTAATATTGTCGATAAAACAGTCATTAACAATGCCCACCCCCGTATAAATTCTTCACCAAATATGCTGAGTAAAAAATTTCCAAAAATGGCAAAAAACATTATCGTAGCTACAGCATATAGAATCGAGATTCTATTTAACTTGCTGAGCAAGGTGTAAATTTCTGTCTCATCACCTTTAGCGTTTGCGGCGATTATTTTGGGCATGTATAACATATATACTGAACGCATACCGAAGCTCGCTAACATCCTAAACCTAAAGGCGATATGTAGTATCGCCACTTCGGCCGAACTTGCCAAAAAGCCTGCCATGAGGATATGTAGTTCAACAAAAAAATCCCAAATTATGGTGGTTAATATCCACGGGTAGGCGGCATGCCGCCACTGGGTCTTATGGTCATAATTTGCATGTGAGGGCAGCAAATCAGCCGTAAATTTTAGAAAAGATCTCTGTAATATTAGTGTAGTGATAACGAACACAAACGCCAGAATGGCCAATAGTGAAAACGTATCAATTGATATGCCCAATAGGGCAACGGCAATCATAATTGTAAAAAACAATATGGGTTTAAACAAAATTTCTGGTAACAAGCCATGGGTTTGTTTTTCTAGGCCCACTAATATCAAACCATAAAAGTTACAAAGAAAACTTGTCCAAATAATTGTGGCTAATATTATAGAAATTCCGAGGGCATAAATGAAAGGTCGATCATCTACAAATAAATTATAAAAGAAAAACCCCAGCACAATTATTGATCCGAAAAATATGGTTTGGGTTGTGGCGATATTTATAAAACCCTTAAACTCTGCATATTTGTTTTTGGATATAAATGATGTTGTGAATACGGTGGCAATAGAAGGGAAACCGCCAGCAGCAATAACTGCCAACACACTAGCCAAAGCGAGAAAAATCGAATATTGGCCCAATATATCTGAGCCGAAATAACGGGCGATTAACAGGCTAGATAAAAAGGTTGCGAATGCGCCTAACAGCCGGCCGCCGGTCAAAATCGATATTTTTAGCATAAACGTTTTGTCGTTTAAAAATTTCATCGACTAAATACCTTGAATCCTCTGCGCCATTTATCAAATTTTGTTTTTAAATCTTTGCCCTTAAATACAACAAAACCCGCTATTTTTGCCCTCACATTCGTAGAATAATGGTAAATTGGCGGTGTGGTTAATATGTAACCCTCCTTGCCCACAAATGTCTTTTTAAATTGGTGTAAGCCTTGGTCGTTATCACTGCCACCTAAGTCATAATGTTTTATACGCGCAATTTCGCACATATATTCTACAATGTGCCAATGCATGGCGTAGCCGGCTTTTAACGCCAGCGCTCTATTGTCTGTTGCGCCATATAAATAGATGGCTCTATCGCCGCTAAGGTCAAAAATTCCACCAGCCGTAACCGTACCATTATGCGATACCAACACAACTTGCGGCCGCAATGCCGCAACATTTGTGGCCATCAGCGCTTTGAGTGTGTAAATTGCCGAATGGTCAAAAAACTTTTTCCGCTCAAGCATAATTGTATATAGGCTCATAAAAGTATCATAAGCTTCCGGCGCGGTCGAAAATTCAAATTCAAACTCATTTTTTTCAGATTTTTTTAAATGATAGCGCCATTTTTGCGCTAAAGATTTTCTCACTTCCAAAGCGTCGATGCCAACATTGACGATGTAGCGCTCTGGCGCGGACAGGCTTGAACCATTTTTAAACCCAAATTCGGTTAAAATATCGCATATCTGCTCAGAATATCGGTCAGCATGCGGCATAACAGTCAGATGCAAACCAAGTTTTTCGGCAAACTCAGTCATCAATAAAGCCACAATTGTGCGATAATTTTCAAGGTCAATCTGTTGGTTTTCATGCCGCCACAATGGCCCCCATTTAATAATGGCGATGCCGGTTTTAAGCAATTTAGCTGGCAATATTATCGCGCAACCACCACCAATTACGGTGTCACCTTGTTTGAAAATAAAATATTTACATCTATGTTCGCCCCAACGGGCGGCATTAAAGCTATCCACTTGTTCATGCACGACATCATCAAAATCTACGGCAATGGCGTCCCATTGTTTGCCGTCAAGATAGTGCATTTCGGTGGCTAATTTGTTGGGTATATCGGCTATCATATTCATTTGTTAAACACTCAATAAACAGGGGTTGTTTCAGCGACGTGCCTTTAAAGTCTTGGGCAATTTGCGCAGGTTCGGAAATTGATTTTTCAGCGCCATCAGCCCGGGTTTTGGATCTTTGATAGAAAACACCATATCCAATTCTGACCTGCATGAGGCTATAAAGGCCTTGAAAACCATTTTCAGGGCGTGGCGTGTTGAGATTGTTTTGTTAAGCCAAGCAATTTTAGTGGCCTGTATGTCGCCAATCGCCCAAACATATTTAATACCAGCTTTGCCCACAAAATTATGGTTATCAATTTGATTTTCTAAAGCTAGATCTAACTGGAATGTACCTAATTCAAGGCCTGCATATTCTGGGACGGCATGGCTGCCGACAATTCTAGAGTTAATTTCTAAAAAATTAATCTTGCCAGTCGCCTCATCTACCAAAAATTGTATTAACCCAATGCCAGTATAATTTAGGGCTTTAACTAAACTTGTTGAATATTTGGCTAAATTTTCCATGGGGTCAATCGTGACACCTTCTACAGCCAATCCAGAACCGTCTATTGCATCTGTCTTTAAAATAACGGAATGTAGATAGCGAAAAAATTCACCATCTTTGGCAGCAAAATAAATGTTATGGCGCTTGCCTTTGGCTTCTTGTTGCAATATTAAAGCCGACTGGCCTTTAGGCCAAATTTTAATTTGTTCTAATAACTGGTCTTCATTTTTTAAGAATAATGCCTTTTTATTGCCAAGTCTAATGGTTGATTTTTCAGGTCTAATAACCAAAGGATAGCCGATTTGGCGGGCGACTTTTATGAGTTCCGGATGATCTATTACCCGTGCAAATGGCAAAATCGGTATTTGGCACTCCTTGGCTAATGTCATCATACTTATTTTATCAAGACATTTATTGACGAGGTCAAAATCTACACCAACCAGTTTGGCTGTGTTTAAGTCTATTTGACTATTTTCTCCAAAAAATCTTACAAATTCCTCGGACACTGGAAACACCAGATTAACATTTTTTTGTTTAACATATTCATTAAAAGCCGCAATAAAACCGTCTTGATCGACGGCAATAGACGGATGATCCCAAATTTCATTCACGGCATTCGAGTGTTCGGCGCCACCATCACAACCTTCCAAACCAGAAATTATGTAATAGCCCAGTTTCGAAAAATTTCGAGCCAACGTTAAGGTTGGTCGGTAATTTCCTAATAATAATATGGTTTGCTTAACTGGGTTATTATTCATTGCTTTTCAATTCAATTAATAGCAAGGAATATAGGGTCGTAATGTGAAAAGATGCCCAACATACGATGCCGAAAAATTTTGCACTATCTTCCAGATAAATCAAAGAAGGTATTAAACTATGGAAATAAATATCGACAAAAAGCGAAATAGCCAGTGCTAGACCGCCCACAAATAAAATCCAAAAATCGGCTCTAAGGACAATGCGCCAACTTGTAACAACGTAAATTATGGCCAATAAGACATATGTCGCGAGGACTAAATTTTGGGGAACTCCAAGCGAAGGAAAAACCAATTCATGAACCATAAAGGTATCATCAAACGCTAATATTCCAGTCAAAACACCGGCCGAAGCGGCAAAACGGAACAGGTCTTTTTTACCAATTCTGTAAAAAATCCACGCCGATACCAGCATTATAGCGGCCGTGCCACTCCAAAGCATTATGCCTAGGTTTGATACAAACCCAAAATAAGTGTGGCAACAATCGTCGGATCTTTCTGCCGCGGTTAACGCGTCCCAAAACATCCATTTTGAATCTACATAAGGTTGGTTGAGTATAATGACAAGAAATATGGCTGGCAAAATAAATGTTAACGATCTAATCAATATATTCGTTTTACGAGAGAAATTAGATTTATTAGCCTCGGCCATTAGTTTGTAAAAATCCACGATTCATCCAATCTATTAGAATTTAGTAAAATCGTTACTTTCTAATTTTTTTATCTTGACCAATATTCCCTAAAATATCATTTACTTTACGTCGAATAATATTAAATCTGCGTAAAAAAACCATGGCCGATTGGTTGTTTTTAAGCTTCTTTTTAAGGTTTAGTTTTAAATATTTATAATGGGCGTATAATTTTCCTTTAGCGCTTAAGCCAAAGAAATTGTCTTCCAGCACAATCGATTGATTGGCCCATTCTGACTTGTAAACTTCATCACCAGCCATAAAATCAAAATTTTCAAACCCGCCTCTGGCGGCCAATTCCATACTTTTGACCAATAATATTTTACCGACAGAACAATTGGGCACAAAATCAGGTTTATAGGCAGTGTTAAAAAAACTAAAGTTTTTATTGTCAATAAATACCACCATTCCGGCTATCGGTTTGCCATCCAGATATAGCCCTAAAAGTCTAACAAATTTGCTATTTTTTTGGCTCACTAATGTTTCAAGAATTGTGTGCAATGAGGTAAATACCGCTGGTTTTCTATCACCTTTTTGAGCCAATTGGTCTATTTTCCACGCGTAAATAACCTCTAACAATTCCTGTTTCTCAATTTGTTTTTTCGGGCTTCTAAAACTAACTTGACCAATATTTTTTAATTTATTTAGTTTTTGTTTTAGGCGTTTTTGAGTTTTTTTACCGCGCATCTCATCATATAATTCAGCCCAGTTTTTTCTTAAACTCATCAAATGAGTTGAGCACGAACTTTGAAATGAAGGTTCAATAATGAACGGGTTTCTAAGTTTTTTCCAATATTGTGGTTGTCTTGAGACGCTATACAAATCAACATCTGCTTGGTTTAAGCCAATGTTCTGCCAAATTTTTTTCATTAGTTGTGGCGAAGCACTGGTTATAAACTCTGCCAATGCCAGTGGCATATTATAATCGTTTAGCTCATTTGCCATCCAGCTCATTTGCTTAAACCCGTGTTTTTGTTCAATAACCAATGGCATGATGAATACCAACTTATCAGCCTGATAAGCGCGTATAATTAACGGTTGCAAATTACGGTTTTTAGTTTCTACATCTAGCCATGCTTGTACCCAATTAAAGGTTTGAAAAGAGGAATGCCAGGATGTGGTTTCAAATGACTGCCAACAGGCCTGAACTTCAGCTAAATTATTGCTAAATTTCAACAAAACCTGGGTTCCACCATCATTAATGTGGCACTCTTGCAGGTTGTTGTTTACCAATTTGTTGCCGGCCGGGGCAGTCCTTCCAGACATTATTTTTGTTTTGGTGACTAATGGATGCATTTGGCAGGTATTTTCAAAAAATTATTAAGTAGTCATCTGTTTTTGTGCCAGTCTACAATCTAGTCTTTAAATAATTGCTAATGCGTCCATTTTCAGATGCTTTGCCGGCTATTGTGTGAATATTTGACGATAATTAACTTAAATATCCAATCCCGATTAGAATGAATATGGCTAGAAAAACTGTCTCGGTAACGATGAGAATAATCGCCGAACTGCCAACGTCCATCACACGTTTGAGTGATGTTTTCATGCCAATTGCTGCAATAGCCACCAACAAAGCCCAGCGAGAAATCGAGTTGATGAATTCGACAACCTCATGGCTTAACAAGCCCATAGAATTGATGGCCGCCAATGCCAAAAACCCCAATACAAATAACGGAATCAGAGGGGCCTTTTTGCCGTGGCTTTGGTCTGAACCAGTTTTTAACCGTACAATTATCGATAGAATCAGCACTATAGGCGCCAACATCGACACCCTGATCAACTTGCTAACGGTGGCAAATTCGCCGGTTTCTTCAGAAATTGAAAAGCCTGCGCCAACCACCTGTGCCACATCATGTATGGTGCCACCAATAAATACACCGGTTGTAATTTCATCCAATCCAATAAATCTTGTTAGTATTGGATAACCGATCATGGCAATGGTGCTCAACACTGTTACGCTTAAAATTGTAAAAATTAAATTGCGTTCTGAGCCCTTGGTTTTGGGCAAAACCGCAGAGATTGCGATGGCCGCTGATGCCCCGCAAATGGCAACTGACCCCGCGGTTAAAACTGCAAATCGCCAATCAGCGCCAAATAATAAGCCGATCAACCAGCCGAATAATATGGTGATGACAACCCCGGCAATGATCAACATGACAAAGTTAAAACCCAACATCGAGATTAATTCGACATTAATTCGTGCGCCCAATAAACAAACGCCGATGCGCAAAAGTGAAGATCCGGCAAATTGCACACCTTCTACGGTTGGGCCTTCTTCAGATAAAAAATGCAAAGCAATGCCCAATAACAAAGCCATTAGCATGGCCGGCGCGCCATAATGGTCGGCAATAAATTGCGCGGTGATTGCCACCAAAACCGCCACCAGCAAGCCCGGAAATAGTTTCTTGACATTTTCTTTGGTTTCGGCAATTTTTTGTTGTGCAAATGACATAAGTATTTTTCTATAAAATTAATGAGCGATATTAAGTGAAATAAGTTAATAAAGTAAAATAGGTTAATCAATTGATTTTGACAGTTTCGCCAGTTGCCGAAGATTTTTGAGCCGCCAACCCCATGCGCACGGCCATTAGGCCATCATTAAGGCTAACTTCTGGCGCTTGGTTGCCCAATACCACCTGCTGAAACTTCTGATGTTGGTAGAATGTCGAGCCGTTATGATCGCCCGCATCGAGCAATTGTGGGTCCACTGCTATTTCCAACACTTGCGGCCCTTGCGGTTTGCGAGGTGATAAAATAACTTGCGCCACCGGCGCTGCGCCCAAATGTTCTGGCCAAAACCGCCCAGGGCCAGGCACGAAACATTCAATTTTGCCCTTCGCCCCGACAATCGAAATTTCTTCTTGATAGCGTGAGCCTTCGGCAAACATGCATAACTCGAGCATCGCCCGTGCGCCAGATTCAAAATTCACAATCACATAGCCATGGTCTAATATATCCGGCACTCGGCCGTCATAAACTTCATCTAAATGGTTATGAGCTTGGCCGCAGGATGCCATAATGCTCACCGGTTCTGATTTTATAATCAGTCGCATTAAATCAAAAAAGTGACAGCATTTTTCGACAAATGTGCCGCCAGAATTCTGGTTAAACCGGTTCCAGTCATTGACTTTTTCTAAAAATGGAAACCGATGTTCGCGAATTGAAAGCATGTCGATGCCGCCTGTCACCTCTTCGGCTTGCTCGATTAATTTGGCCACCACCGGCATATATCGGTATTCCATCGCCACCCATATTGGCTCAGGATAAGTTTCTATTAAATTTTCGATAAGCTCAATTTGCTCTGGGCTGGTGGCCAGTGGTTTCTCCACCAAAATTGGCAATGGGCGGGTGGTGGCAATCTCTTGCAATTGTTCCACATGCATATGGTTAGGGCTAACAATGACCAAACAATCTAGCGTTTTTATGGCCAGCAATTCCGCAATAGTTGAGTAAAACTGTACGCCTGGCAAAAGCTTCATAGCTTCAGCGCGCATATGTTCATCAGGTTCAACAATGCCAACGATGGCGGTATTTTTAAGCAATTTAATATTTTGGATATGTTCACGGCCCATCATGCCGCAGCCAATGAATCCATATTGTAATTTTTTCAAAAAACTAGCCTTTTCGTTAGTTTGTTATTTTTAATGTTACATCCAATGTTATTTCCAGCGGGCGACAAATCGCGTGGTCTGAGGGTCAAACCAAGTTTTAGAAAATTCCACACATTGGTTATTTTGATCGAAACTAAACCGTTCAATATAGCCCCAAACCTGCGAGTTGTCGCTGTTTTTGCTGCCAAAATCATCGGGCTTCCACTCCGGTGTCTGCAAAATGCTCACATTGTCGTGGGCGTTGGTAATCCAATGACCAAGCTCTTCTTTGTAAAAAAGATATAAAGAGTCCGATAATTCCTCTTTGCGAATTATTTCACGCTTGTTGCCGTCTATCCAAATTTCTTCGAGCGCGGCGTCAATGCCGTTCAATCGCCTTAGCCGTCTTATCCGATGGCCAAAATCATCCGGACCGATGTCGCCAATATCATCTGGTTTTACTAACTTATCCACAGACACCACTTCGGCGGTTGGTAAGCCACCACCAGCAATTAGTTCCAACCTAAAAAAACTATAAATTGTATTGGCTTGAGCTTCTTTGGTGGTGCCACGGCTGCGCACATAATTGCCCGAACCATGCACCCGTTCGAGCAAGCCTTTTTCGGTCAAATCTAACAAGGCTTTGCGCAGTGTACCGACCGCTACGCCCAGTTTTTCGGCCATTTGACGTTCTGGTGCAAGGCGGCTGCCATCCAATAATATTCCGGCCTGAATCTCGCGCGCCAGCATTTCACTTATTTCCACATGGCGCGATAACCGATTTGATGATGTTTTGAAAGTTTCTGGCATATTTTTCCGATTGGGGTTGATAAATTGATACACCATTGATACAGTGATGCACAAGTGATTTATTGATTTGCATCAAATTTGGCGGTTTTTTAGCTATTTGATTTGCGTCAAATCAGATGATTTATTTTTACCAATGTTAAATGGGGTGAGGTTATATGTCTATAGTTCCAGTGAAATCAGCGGACACAAATGCAGTTGAAGTTGCATGGTTTGCGCCCTTATGTTCAGATGATTATCGCCATTTGGGTGTGCCAGAAGGCGATTTGCGTTCATCTTGGGAAAGCACAAGCAAAATAGTTCAAACCGCCGATAAATTGGGCTTTCGCAACATTCTTTGCCCCTCATCGTACCAAGTCGGGCAGGACACGCTGACCTTTGTTGCCGGCAATGCACCTTTGACCGAAAATATTAATATGTTGGCTGCGGTGCGCTGCGGCGAAGTGCAACCCATTATGTTGGCGCGCACAATTGCCACATTAGATCATATGATGAAGGGTCGCCTGACCATCAACATCATTTCTTCAGATTTTCCCGGGCAAAAAGAAGAGAGTATATATCGTTATCAACGCTCGCGTGAAGTGGTCGAAATTTTAAAACAAGCTTGGACTCAAGACGAAATTAATTTTCAAGGCGAGATTTATAATTTCAGTGGTTTAACCACCGACCCGGTAAAACCATATCAGCAAAATGGCGGGCCACTTATGTATTTTGGTGGCTATTCACCTGCCGCGCTAGATTTATGCGGCGAACATTGTGATGTTTATTTAATGTGGCCGGAAAAAAAGCAAGAATTAGCCGAGCGCATGAAAGCCGTGCATAAACAGGCCGAAAAATATAATAGATTGTTAGATTATGGCCTGCGTATGCACGTGATTGTGCGCGACACAGAAGCCGAAGCCAAAGAATATGCCCGAGAATTGGTATCAAAATTAGACGATGAACAAGGCCGCATCATACGCGAACGGGCTTTAGATTCATCATCACTAGGTGTGTCTCATCAAGCAAAAAACCGAGAATTGGCCGATTTAGAAGGTTATATCGAACCACATTTATGGACCGGCGTTGGCCGGGCGCGTTCTGGCTGCGGCGCGGCATTGGTTGGCTCGACCGACCAAGTATTATCGGAAATTGAAGAATATAAAAAAATGGGCATCCGGGCGTTCATATTTTCGGGCTACCCACATTTAGATGAGTGTGAATCATTCGGCAAACGGGTATTACCTCAGTTAGAAACCTGCTCATTACCAGAATTACATGGCCGGCGGCCAGCCAGCACGCCCGCCACGCCACTGGGCAATGGAGTGCGCAAATAATGCAACGTATAAAACTTTCAGATCGGCTTGAATTGAGCCAAATTATTTACGGCATGTGGCGAATTGGTGATGATAAAGACACCTCGCCAAAGCATGTTCAGGCCAAAATTGAGGCTTGTTTGGAGCAAGGCATTACCAGCTTAGACCAAGCCGATATTTATGGCGGTTATGAAGCCGAGGCGGTTTTGGGCACTTGCTTCGCCGCCGCGCCGCATTTGCGCGACCGGGTCGAAATCATCACCAAATGTGGCATCATCGCCCCGGCTGGCCGCTATAGTGACGCGCGGGTGAAATATTATGACAGCTCGGCTCAACATATAAAAAATTCTGTCGAACTTTCGCTGACAGACATGCATACAGACCATATTGATTTGCTGCTCATTCACCGCCCAGACCCGCTTATGGATCATATTGACACCGGCCGCGCATTAGACGATTTGATGAAATCCGGTAAAGTGTTGAATGTCGGTGTTTCTAATTTTAAACCCCACGATTGGAATTTATTGCAATCTAGCATGGCCGAAAATTTGGTCACCAATCAAATTGAGTTGAGCGTGTTGGCCAGAAACGCCTTTGTTAATGGCGACATTGCGTTTTTACAACAACATAAAATTCATCCCATGGCTTGGTCGCCACTGGGTGGTGGTGCATTATTCGACCCAGAAACCAAAATGCTCGCCGCGGTGCAAAATATATTGACAAAAATAGCTCAACAGCATTCGGTCGGCATCGATGCGGTTGCGGTGGCTTGGTTAATGGCGCATCCTGCCGGTATTTTACCAATAATGGGCACAAATAATTTAAGCCGGATTCAAAAGTTGTCAGATGCATTTAAACTGAAAATCGACCGCCAAACTTGGTTTGAAATCTACACGGCTGCGCAAGGTTTCGAAGTGGCTTAACCTATCAAACGAGGTTACGCGCCGAATATTATTTATAATTAGTGAGACATAATATGCAAACACAGACCCATATTGATGAAAATACACTGCAAAATGCCCACGCGATGCGCACCCAAAATATCACTGCCAATGGCGATGCTGTGCGCGATTATAGGGACGCGCTTGGCAAATTTGGCACCGGGGTTACGCTCATCACCACCCAAACAGACCAAGGCCCAATTGGCATTACGGTGAATTCATTTGCATCAGTGTCTCTAGACCCAGCATTGGTATTATGGTCGGTCGCCAAAAAATCTGGCCGTTATGCAGCTTTTCGAGATGCTACCCATTTTGCAATCCATATTTTGGCCGAAAATCAGATGGAATTGGCCATGACATTTGCCAAAAATGCCAACATGTTTGAAGCGCCCGATTGGGACCTAAGTCAAGACAATATACCCTTGGCAAAAATGGCATTGGCTAGGTTCGAATGCGCCAATGAAGTTTCACATGATGCTGGCGACCATAGTATCTTGGTCGGCCGGGTGTTAAGATTTTCGCAGCGTCAAGGGCAACCATTATTATTTTCTGCTGGTAAATTTGGCACTTTTACAGGCAATCAAGAGGCATAGTTTTTAATAAAACCACTAGGGAATTCAACCATTGTTGACTATTGGTTAAGGAGGGAAAATTGGCAATATATTCACTATTTGTTCAGCTAGTATGCCGGATTAACGATGTGGCATTAAATGCCGCGCGTAGGCTTGCTATATTGGCTATGGCGCTCATGGTAGTGGCCATTTTACTACAAATATTTTTCCGTTATGTATTAAATAATGCCTTGCCTTGGCCCGAAGAAGCGGCGCGCGCGCTGATGATCTGGATGATGGCACTCATCGCGCCGACAGCCTACAGAAACCAAGGGTTTGTGGCCATTGAAATGCTCGCAGACATGTTGCCAAAGCGCGCCAGCAGCGTGCTGAATTTCTTAATTTTGGCACTTAGTACATTGGTGATTATTGTTATGCTGTCCCACGCGTGGGCACATTTTTCAGCCCCGCTTTTATTTGATTCCTCGGGTTTGAATATGTTGCTACAATCTACCGGCATCAACCAATTATTCGGCACCAATTTAAAATTCACCACCTCCTATATTTATTTTGCCATGACCATTTTACTGGTGCTCATGCTTGCGGTTTCGTTTGAATTATTTTTGAAGAAATTCCAAAAATTATTTTGGCCAAATTTGACCATAGAAGATGGAACAGATTCACCTAATTCGGAGGGCAGCTAATATGTTAGCACTGTTTTTACCCCTATTTTTAATATTGCTGCTCATCGGCGTGCCAGTGTTTTTTGCCATGTTGGTTGCCCCCGGGTTTATTTTATACATTAACGGCCAAGAGCGCGATTTGGCACTGATGTACCGAAATATTTTTAACGGTATGGACAATGGCGTATTGTTGGCAATTCCATTTTTTATGTTGGCTGGCGAGTTAATGAATAGAGGCGGCATAACGGAACGTTTGGTGACGTTTTCACAGGCCATTATTGGCTCGTTTCGGGGTGGTTTGGCACAGGTGAATATTCTCTCATCCATGTTATTTGCTGGCATGTCCGGCTCGGCCGTTGCCGACACTTCGGCGCTGGGCAGCATGCTCATCCCGGCGATGGAAAAGGAAGGTTATACCCGTAAATTTTCGGCCGCAATTACCGCCGCATCTTCTGTCATCGGGCCGATAATCCCGCCCTCTGGCATCATGATTATTTACGCCTATGTGATGGAGGTTTCTGTTGCCGCATTGTTTGCTGGTGGCGTTATTCCGGGCATATTGGTCGGCTTAGGGTTGATGATCGTCACCCGCGCCATGGCCAATCATTATGATTTTCCACCCGCCAAAAAGGTGGTTTTTACCCATGTAACAATTTCGCCGTTTGAAGATATTTCTGCTAGAATAATTACCCGTATATTATTGGCAGGAGCAGTATACCCACTATTCGCAAAAATTACGGGCTTAGGTGAAACCGATGGGTGGACGTTTGTCGCCATAGTTTGGGTATTAGGTTTTATATCTGCCGAATTGTTTTTAATGCTTCAACGTCGTTTAATGTCTGAAGGTTTCAGAATTGTTTCCAAACGCGCGATTTTGCCACTGCTTACACCGGTGATAATTTTGGGTGGTATTTTGGGCGGCGTTGCCACTCCAACCGAAGCTTCGGCGCTAGCGGTGGCTTATGCGGCATTTCTTGGGCTAGTGGTATTAAAAACTTTAAAAATATCTGATTTGTCGGGCGTTTTGAGCCGTGCGGCGATCATCTCTGGTGTGGTCTTACTACTGGTTGGTGCGGCTATGGCCTTCAAAACCGTGGTTAGCTTATCCCACGCCGCCGAAGATTTGGCCAACATGATTGTGGCTCTGACCAATGACCCAATAATGTTATTATTTCTGATTAATATACTTTTATTCGTTGTTGGCATGTTTTTAGATGCCGGGCCAGCCATCATTATATTAGGGCCTATTTTGGCACCCATATTTATAAATATGGGCGTACACCCCGTGCATTTCGCCATGATAATGTCAGTCAATTTAACCGTTGGGTTGGCAACACCGCCGATGGGGCTGGTGTTATTTGTCGCCTCGGCAGTGTCGGGGGTTAAGGTCGAGGCCATTTCCCGAGCCATTTTACCGTTTCTAGCCGTCGAGGTGTTTGTGATTTTTCTCATCACTTATTTTCCAGTGATATCACTGGGAATACCCACATGGTTAGGATTTGTAAAAGATGCAGATCTCCTGGGGCCAATCCTAGGGGCGATGTTCTAATGCTTCAATCAAAATATTGAAGCCAATTAAAGGAACCAAAACGGTTCTTAAAAAGGAGGAAGAAATGAATAAATTGCTTAAAACTATGGGCACCGCTGCGTTAGGAGCAGGGCTTATATTAAGCGGCGTTGCGGCAAGTTACGCTGCCGAAATTAACATCCGTGCCACCGCCAACTCAAATGAAAATGATGAAGATTATGATGGCCTCGTGGTGTTTAAAAACTATGTTGAATCAGCTTCAAACGGCAAAATTGGTGTGGAGTTATTCATTGGCACTCAACTATGTTCAAAAGGCGCAGAATGCCTACAAGGCATAGCCGATGGTACGATTGATATTTATATATCTACATCCGGCGGTGCAGCTGGCGCATTCCCTTATGTGCAAGTTCTAGATTTGCCATATCTGATGGCCAGCGACCGTGTTGCCGAACATGTATTGTCTGGTGATTTCACCCGTACAATGCGCGGCATGGCACTAGCTGATTCTGGTGACAAAATTCGCTTAATGACCATTGGTAACACTGGTGGATGGCGCAACTTTGCCAACACAAAACGTCGTGTGCAATCACCAGCCGATATGAAAGGCCTAAAAATTCGCACAGTGGTGGCAGATCTGCCGCAAGAATTGGTAAAAGCCATGGGCGCTTCACCAACACCTATCCCGTGGCCTGAATTGTTCACATCATTCCAAACTGGTGTGGTCGAAGGTTCTAAAAACGGCATTACCGACATAATGGGCATGAAATTCCCAGACGCTGGCTTAAAATATGTAACCCTAGATGGCCATGCCTATATGGGTGCGTTATGGTGGATGAATAATGACAAGTTTAAAGGCATGTCTGAAGAATTACGCCAAGTGATTGTGGATGGTTTCTCTGCATTGCAACAAGCAACATTTGCTTCACCAAAACGTAAATCTATCGCCGCTTATGAAGAATTTGTAGCTGGTGGTGGTGATTTATATGTACCAACACCTGCTGAAAAAGCCGAATTTAAAGCCGCTGCAGCCCCGGTTTATGAATGGTTCACTAGCAATGTTAAAGGCGGTCAGGACATTTTTGACGCATTAACATCTGCTGTGTCAGATGCTGAGGCTTCAATTGGCGCAGCCAATGCCAAAGATCTGAACTAAACTTTACAAGATTTGAGAGCCATAATTATATGGCTCTCATATGCCAAAAATTTAACGAAACGGGTATAACCATACCTTATAATCATCGATTAAAACATGCGCTTTATTAATTTGTTCAACCGTCATTTTTTTAACCACCTCTTCTTGGCTAATCGCCGCGTCAGGGTCACCGCCGATCGCCGACAAAACATACCATGTGTAGGCTCTAACCAGATCGGGCGCATTGATACCTCGGCCAACTTCGTAATACCAACCAATGCCACTTTGCGCGCCAGCATGCCCCTTCAAAGAAGCCCGCATATACCACTCGAACGCCCGCACATCATCGCGCTCAACACCCAAACCCATGGCGTACAAAACGCCAATCAATTCTTCTGCATCTGCGTTGCCGGTTCTGGCGGCTGGTATAAACTCTTTCATCGCTTGTTCAAAATTTCCGGCATCCATAAAATCGCGTCCGGTTTCAATTTCGGCGTGCACAATATGGCTCGAAAATATCATCATTACGCAGGTGGAATAAATTACAAATTTTTGCATTTTTGCTCTCTCTTTCTAATGCTTATCTCGGTCTCAATTTCGCATGCAGAAGGGTTAAAATATCCACTTCCCAAGCTAATGAGTTCAAATGATTTCATAGTTTTTGATCAGAAGCAAGCCCAGTTAGGTCAATTATTATTTTATGATAAAATCCTTTCCGGCAACCAAAATATTTCATGCGGTAGTTGCCATCATCAAAAATTAGGTGGCAGCGATGGCTTGTCATTGGGCATAGGTGAGGGTGGAATTGGCCTTGGAAAACAACGCACTGCAGGTATAAAAGATGACCGTATACAAAAACGAATCCCGCGCAATGCACCCGCTTTATGGAATTTAGGCGCCAAAGAAATCAAGTTGCTGTTTCATGATGGTCGGCTTTCAAAATCAGATTTTTATGAAAATGGCTTCAACTCGCCAGCCGAAGAATGGTTACCAAAAGGCCTGTCAAATTTAGTCGCCGCGCAAGCGCTTTTGCCACTAACATCGCAATTTGAAATGGCCGGTAACCCCAGAGAAAATCAAGTTGCGGGCGCGGCATTTGATCGGATAGATAAAGTCTGGCCAATCCTTGCCAAGCGGGTTCGCATCATTCCAGAATATGGAGAATTATTTGTCGATGCGTTTGCCCATATATCTAAGCCCGAACAAGTTTCGATTGTCGAAATTGGTGAAGCCTTGGCGGCGTTTATCGGCACCGAATGGTTCAGCATCGACTCGCCATTTGACGCTTATTTGGCAGGGGATAAACAAGCATTAAGCACCAGCCAAATGGCGGGATTAGATTTATTTTATGGCCAAGCCAATTGCGCCAAATGCCATTCTGGCTCATTATTGAGCGACCAAAATTTTTATGCCTTGGCCATTCCTCCCTTTGGGCCAGGGCGCACCAGACGGTTTGACCCCTATGCTCGAGACGTCGGCAGAATGGGCGCGAGTGACCGCCTAGAAGACGCTTATAGATTTCGCACACCTTCATTGCGCAACGTGGTTTTAACCGCACCTTACGGCCATAATGGCGCATATCCGACCCTAGAAGGCATCATAAAACATCATTTAACCCCCCAACTCATGTTCGACAATTGGACACAAAACCTAGCCGAATTGCCGCCCATTAGTTGGCTTAAAAAGGCTGACTTTTTAGTTCAGGCTGACAGCAGAGAGATGGCGCGGGTCAGAAATAAAATCGACATTGTGCCCGTTGCATTGACTGCAAAACAAGTGACAAATCTGGTAGATTTTATGGCCAGCTTAACCGGCAATCAAGCCTATAACCTGCCACTTGGCGTGCCAGATTCTGTACCCAGTGGGTTGGAAATAGATAGATAAACCAACTCATTTGTTTATTTTTTAATAATCCATTGCATAGTAATTTGTCTCATATAGTGTACCAATATAACATTATATAAGGGAAACTATGACATTCGATCCAAAAACCAGCTTCACCAAAGCTCTACATCACCGCCAAAATCACATAGACACTGGCGAACCGATATCGGTGCCCATTGTGCCCGCGTCAACCTATAAATTACCCAACATTCCCGAGGGTGATTATCAATATGGCCGCGTGTCTAACCCCACCTGGGATGCGACCGAAAACATCATTTCTATGTTAGAAAACGCTCCGGTTGTTACGTTTCCATCAGGCATGGCGGCTATTTCTGCGGTTTTACTCTCAATTCTCAAACCCAATGACAAGTTGCTGATACCGTCCGATGGTTATTATGTCACCCGCGTCATGGCCGAAAAATTTCTCAAGCCATTGGGGGTGATTGTGCAAGAATGCTCAACTTTGAATATTGAATCTCAAGATTTTTCGCAATATCGTATGGTCTTGCTCGAGACCCCGTCAAACCCCAAATTAGACCTTTGCGATCTGCAAAAAATCGCCGCCAAATGCCAAGCAGCAAACGTCTTATTGGTGGTCGATAATACCACCATGACGCCTTTGGGTCAGCAACCGCTCGATCTGGGTGCAGATATAGTGGTCGCGTCTGACACCAAAGCCTTAAACGGCCATAGCGACACTTTGTTTGGCCATGTGGCCAGCCGCAATGCAGACATTATCGAAAATATACGTGAATGGCGCAAAATCACCGGCGCCATCGTCAGCCCGCATGACGCATGGTTGGTACATCGCGGCCTAGAAACACTCGAAATTCGCTTTGAGCGCATGTGCCAAAATGCCAGCTTTGTCGCCACTCAGCTCAGCAATTACCCTGTGGTTTCATCGGTTGTTTATCCTGGCCTAACCAGCCACCCAGCACATCAATTGGCCAAAACTCAAATGCAATGTTTTGGCTCTTTAATAGGGGTCGAGTTTCGCAATGCACATATTGCCGAACGGTTTATCAATGAGTGCGAGTTCATCGTTGCGGCTACAAGTTTTGGCGGCATCCACACTTCGGCCGAACGCCGCGCTAGATGGGGCGATGACGTGGCTGAGGGTTATGTACGCCTGTCCTTGGGCATAGAACCAACCAAAATTCTATGGTCAAATATGCAGGCCGTGTTGGATGATTTATCTTGACCAAACCGTTAAATAATTTAGATCAACGCTTGAGCGCACGGCTAAAACAAGAGCGCATTTTACGGGGTTGGTCATTGTCAAATTTGGCCGAAAAATCGGGCGTATCGCGCGCCATGATCAATAAAGTTGAGCGCGGCCAAAGCAGCCCGACTGCCGCTCTACTTGGCAGATTGTCGGGTGCATTTGGGTTAAATCTTTCCACTCTGCTCGCCCGTGCCGAAAATATCGACAATGTCGGCCTCATTCGCGAGGTCGATCAAACCCGATGGGTCGACCCTGAAACGGGTTACATTCGCACGCAGGTAATTTCCAGAACCGATGCCAAATTCCCGCTCGACATTGCCAAAATAGAATTACCCGCAGGCAAAAGCATTGCCTATAAAGCGGCGAGTTTTATGCATCACTGCCAAATTATTTGGGTATTTAGCGGCCGTCTCACCTTTATAGAACTCGACCAAACTCACCTTTTGCAACCGGGTGATGTGTTGCAACTCGGCGCAGCCCAAGACCGAATATTTAGCAATGATGGCGCTCAAATCTGTACTTACAGCGTAACGGGCATACGCAGCTAAACCCAGTTTATGCCGTATTTAATGCGGGATGAGCTACGCTCATATCCTACCCGTTGCAACATAGATTTTTTCAACCCATTTTTTTTGTTTGAGTAGTTTTTTTTGGTAGCGTTTCAAGAGTTTGAGTTTATTATTGATGCTTGCAGGAGGACTTAAATGAGTGAGAATAGAACAAGCGTAGAGAGCGTCTTTGCGGCCATCATCACTGGTAATGTGGACGATGTGAAACATATGATTGCAGACAATGCCATGGTCAAAACGGTTTTAGGGCGCGAAATGCCTATATTTGAGTGGATGGCATATTTCAACAAGCTACTGCCCGAATATGAATTTAATGGCGCAGAAATCGAGGAATTGAATGAACTTTCATACTTAGTTCGATATAAAATTCACGCTGTTGATAATGCCCGTAAATACCGCAGTGATTTTGTCGGCTGTACCAAAGTTGATTTCAACGGAAAATTAATAACCAAGTTAGAAATAATCTCTGCTGGCTCTAACCTAGACATTGGGCATTTGATCACCAGAAATCGAGAAATATTCCCCGATTTTAAACTTTAATATTCAGGTTTCATTAACTAAAGTTCAATCAATTCTTGCTATTTGTATGTTGGGAAACATATGGTTCAGAATCGGATATTTTGGTGCATCAAAATCACAAATTAGTTAAATTTTTTATTGATAATTTTTACACGAGCGTTGACTCTCGGCTTGAAAACTTAGTGTCTACGACTTTCAAGTTTTCGGTTGATAATGGCCCAGAAATAGATTTTGATAATTATGCTAAACGTAAAAACTTTATGCAAAAACATATTTCTATCTGTTTTGAACAACCAATTTCAGACGATGATATATTTTTCACCGCAAGGCTAAGCGTTATTGTGCCGCGCGTTGAACAACGCGTTTTATATTGTGGGGGTGAGATGACATTCCTCGTCGTCAGAAGCCTGATCGAGCGGGTTACGGTTATCTATGATAATATAGGTAACGACAATTCGTCTATCCAACAGGCGATCTTGAAAATTGAAAAACTAAATAGTTCGGTCAAGTTCGTTTAATAACATCACCACATAATAGTCGGTTATGCAAATTTATGGCATAGTTATTGGCCTAGCCCCGTGTCCGCATAATATCGCCAATTTTACTGACATCCTTAACAGTTAAGGTTAATTTTCTCTTAAGCTGGATATTCATTCAAATTTGATTAAATATTTATGGATATTCAGAGCACCGTGGTGGATGCTTAAAAGGGGGCTATTGAGATGGAAAATAAATCTGGAATTATTTTTGCAATATTATGTACATTGAGCGTGCTGTGGCTGGGGTTCATCGCCTATGTGCTTATTTCAGAAAATGCCCTATTCTCAAATTTTACCTATAAACATGTGTATTTGATTGCGAGTAATTTTTTCTTTATCTTTTTGGTGTGGGTGGCGAGTAGTTCATTAAAACCTTTCACTAAAAAACCCCGCTTATAGTAAGAGGTTATTGATCTAGATTAAATTTTAATAATCATTTTTGTTGATCAAATATGGCAAATATACCAACGAATGCTCTCAAAATTCGCCATGTTAAATGGGATTAACTCCGATAACATTGGTTTTTGCGAACTTTTTCACCACCTGAATAGGGGCGAGAGTGGTGGTGGGTGTCATTGTGTTATATTATGTGTCATTTGTTAGTGACAATCAAATTATTCCGCGGGATTGTCACTTCACAGAGGGTTTCAATAATTTGGCTCTAATTCGAATTCTCTAACCTTCAAATCCAATGACTGAATCGCCCCTAATTTAGTAGACAGCTTGGGGGTTACAATTGAAGCAAAGTGTCTAAGTATGTCATGCAGTCGCTGCTCCGAGGAATTTAAGCGTGATGCCGTGGTTCAAATCACGGATCGAGGTTATTCAGTGCAGGAAGTTTCTGAGCGGTTGGGTATTTGCACCAAATCACCTTATGATGGGGGCGGGTTTATAGCCAATCAGAACTAAGATTAAAAAAACCGCCGCTCAGGGTTCGGAGATTCAGAGACTAAAAACTGAACTTATACGACTAACTGAAACTTGGTGGCAGCAATATAATGGCACCGGCATAGTTGGCGAATTAACGGGCCAAATTCCATTGGCATGTTGAAGACCTAGGAATACGGCATGCTTATTTAAAAAAAGGTACGCCGCAATTGAATGGAAAAGTCGAAAGATCTCTTCAATCTGATCAACAAGAATTCTATCAATTGCTAAGCTATAAAGGCGACATAGATTTTGTTGCAAAATCAGATGAATGTGAGAAGTTTTACAACTTCCGCAGATTTAACGGAGCACATAATGGAAAAACACCTTATGAAGCAGTGAGAGATAAACTATAATCAATGTGAAAATGTTTTGCTAGGTCGTCCAGTTTACTATTCAAGTTTCATCTATTTAGTTGGTTTGTGTGCAGCCTTCCAAAAGCTTCTTCAAAAATCCAATTTTTGAAATCTAACGCAACTGAATTTTGTGGGCCGGAATTTGGCACCCCATAATAATAAGCAGAATCATTTAGAACCCGATCACCAATTTTAATCAAATTCCCACTTTGCAATTCTGGTTCGATTAAAAACTCTGGCATTAAAGCAATACCCACTCCGGCCATGCAAGCTTGAGTGACCAATGAAAATTGCTCAAAAACCATGCCTGAATTTTGGTTGAATTTTAGATTCTGAGTTTCAAACCAATGTTGCCAATCATTAGGCCTTGATTTCATGTGTAATTTTGGCAAATTGATAATATCATAAGGTGTTTTTAAAGGATGATCTTTTAAAAAATCGCGAGATGCAACAGGAATTACATTTTCCTGCTTTAACAAAGTAAGATTTACGCCTTCCCAATCATCTAACCCATGATAGATAGCCCCATCAATTTTATCGGCAAAAAAGTCAAATTTCCCTATGCGTGTGGTAAAGTTTAAGGTGACGTCGGGATATTTTTGCAAAAATTTAGGAATTCGCGGCATAAGCCAACGTGTGCCAAATGTTGGTAGCAATGCGATGGTCGCCATTCTTTGATGATTCTTGCTTAATGCATTCAAAGATGCATTTCTTATTTCTGTTAAAGCAGGTGAGACTTTCGATAAATATTCCCTGCCGGCGGGCGACAATGCCGTTAACCTAGTGTTTCTATCTATTAAAATACAGCCGAGTTGATTTTCCAAGGCTTTTATTTGACGACTTACAGCACTTTGAGTGAGTGAAAGTTCATCGGCCGCATTGGTAAAACTGAGTGTTCTTGCAACCGCTTCAAACGCACAAAGTGCCGAAATAGAAGGGTATAATTTTCTGGAGTTACTCACCATTTATTCCTTTTAGTAATAAGTTTATGACATATCATCTTTTGATAAAATAGGCAAAACCCTTAATATACAGAGAATATTTAAATTTAGGAATAAGCGTAATGGGTAATGTAAAAGACAAAAATTCATTTATATGGTATGATCCTTTCCTGTTAGATCAACAATTGACCGAAGAAGAAAGAATGATTGCCGATAGCGCTCGCGCTTATTGTGAAGAAAAATTAAGCCCCAGAGTGAGAGAGGCTTATCAGAAAGAATATACCGATCCTGAGATTTTTCGCGAAATGGGAGAGCTTGGTTTATTAGGTATCACATTGCCAGAAAAATACGGTGGAGTGGGTGCGTCATATGTGGCTTACGGCCTTGTTGCGCGTGAAGTAGAACGTATTGACAGTGGTTATAGGTCGATGATGTCCGTGCAATCTTCATTGGTTATGTATCCAATTTATGCCTATGGCTCTGAGGAGCAAAAAAACAAATATTTGCCAAAATTGGCGTCAGGCGATCATATTGGTTGCTTTGGCTTAACAGAACCAGATGCAGGTTCCGACCCCGGCGCAATGAGCACAAAGGCTATTAAAACCAAAAATGGTTATTCTCTTAGTGGTGCTAAAACGTGGATTTCCAACTCTCCTATCGCAGATGTTTTTGTGGTTTGGGCAAAATCCGATGCACATCATGGTGCGATCAGAGGCTTTATCTTGGAAAAAGGTATGAAAGGCTTATCTGCGCCAAAGATTGAAGGTAAATTAAGTTTAAGGGCTTCAATTACCGGCGAGATCGTTATGGATGAGGTGGAGGTTGGCGAAGAGGCTCTGTTGCCCAATGCCGAAGGTTTGTCTGGCCCATTTGGTTGCTTAAACCGCGCACGTTATGGCATTTCTTGGGGTGTGATGGGTGCAGCAGAGGCCTGTTGGCACGCTGCACGTCAATATGGTCTTGATAGAAAGCAGTTCAAACGCCCACTGGCTCAAACACAACTTTATCAAAAAAAATTGGCTGATATGCAAACGGAAATTACGTTGGGGCTACAAGCTGCATTGCGGGTTGGTAATCTATTCGACCAAGGCAAAATGGCGCCAGAAATGATCAGTCTTATTAAACGTAACAATTGCGGCAAAGCCCTTGATATTGCCAGAATGTCACGAGATATGCATGGTGGCAATGGCATTTCAGATGAGTTTGTGGTTATGCGCCATATGATCAATTTGGAAACGGTCAATACATATGAAGGCACGCATGATGTGCATGCGCTTATTCTAGGTCGTGCGCAAACAAATTTACAGGCATTTTTCTAATGGCTGAATCTCCTCTGCAAGGTATTAAAATTCTTGAACTCGCCAGAATTCTCGCAGGCCCTTGGGCTGGGCAAACGCTCGCGGATTTGGGTGCGGATGTTATCAAGGTCGAAAGCACCGATGGAGATGACACGCGAAAATGGGGCCCGCCATTTTTAAAAGATGAAAATGGAAACCCATTGGATGCAGCTTACTTTCATGCATGTAACCGCGGCAAAAAATCAGTTGTGGTAGACTTTAAAACCAAGCGAGGCCGAGCACAAATTATAGAACTTGCCAAACAATCCGATGTGCTAATTGAAAACTTTAAAACCGGTGGGCTTAAAAAATATGGGCTTGATTACGATAGTTTGGCCAAAATCAACCCAAAACTTATCTATTGTTCCATAACAGGGTTTGGTCAGGATGGTCCTTATGCCGATCGAGCAGGTTATGACTTCATCATTCAGGGTATGGCTGGCATAATGGATTTAACGGGTGACCCAAAAGGCGAGCCACAAAAAATTGGGGTGGCATTTGCCGATATTTTTACCGGTCTATATTCAGTTATAGCCATTCAGTCTGCTCTCATTGAACGCGCGCGTTCTGGTAAAGGCCAACATATAGACATGGCTCTATTGGACTCAACGATT
The DNA here is from genome assembly GCA_013214705.1 of Hyphomicrobiales bacterium. Classification (GTDB taxonomy): domain Bacteria; phylum Pseudomonadota; class Alphaproteobacteria; order Rhizobiales; family OSC116; genus OCS116. Next base: position 594,317 of record JABSRZ010000003.1, on the reverse strand, counting down.
GGTGTTTTGGCAAATCAAGCACAAAATTTCTTGGTCTCAGGTAAAGCACCTCACAGAATGGGCAATGCACATCCGAACATTGCACCCTATCAAACATTTGAAGTTTCCGATGGACATTTGATTATAGCAGTTGGCAATAATAGGCAATTTGTAAAATTGCTTAAGGTTTTGAAAATCACATCCTGGACAAATGATGTAAGATTTAAGGACAATCAAAGTCGTGTTGAAAACCGGGATGAGTTAACCCAATTGTTGGCAGCGGAAACTATAAAACATGGACGCGATGACTTGCTGCTTGCTCTAGAACAATCTGGTGTACCGGCTGGGCCAATCAACGATATAGCAGATGTGTTTTCTGACCCCCAAGTGCTTGCACGACAATTAATAATATCCACGCCATATAAAGACGGTGAAAGCGGAATGTCACGGGGCGTTCGCACACCAATTAAGTTCTCTCGATCAGAATTGTCTCTAAAAATAGGCGTGCCTCGATTGTCAGAACATTCAGAAGAAATTTTAAGTAAACTCTAATTTTAGTCCAAAAGAAGTATTATGAAAATTTTAGTGCCGGTAAAACGGGTGGTCGATTATAATGTGAAGGTGCGCCTTAAAGCCGATGGCAGCGGGGTCGACACCGCCAATGTTAAAATGAGCATGAACCCATTTGATGAAATTGCAGTCGAAGAAGCCTTGCGAATTAAAGAAGCCGGCAATGCCGAGGAGGTCATCGCGGTGTCTATTGGCGTGCAACAATGTCAAGAAACTTTGCGCACAGCTTTGGCGATGGGGGCGGATAGAGCCATTTTGGTCAAAACCGATGCGGCCATCGAACCATTGGCAGTGGCCAAAATATTGGCAAAAATCACCGCCGATGTCGGCGCGGATCTGGTTATTTTGGGCAAACAAGCCATTGATGATGATAGCAACCAAACCGGCCAAATGCTAGCCGCTCTGTTGGGCCGCCCGCAAGGTACATTTGCATCAGAACTTAATTTGGCCGATGGCAAAATTGCCGTCACGCGCGAGGTTGATGGCGGTTTGGAAACCCTATCGCTTAGCCTACCCGCCGTTGTCACCGCCGATTTGCGGCTTAATGAGCCGCGTTATGCCAGCCTACCAAACATTATGAAAGCCAAGCGCAAACCGATGGAGCAATTGGCGGCCGAAGATTATGGGGTTGACTTAACCCCGCGCCATAACGTGATTTTAGTCAGCGAGCCAGCCGCGCGTGAAGCCGGAGTTAAAGTGGCAAATGTTGCCGAATTGGTGGCAAAATTAAAATCAGTAGGAGCGATATAATGAGCATTTTATTATATGTTGAACATGATGGCACAGATGTAAATGAAGCCACTTTAAAAGCCGCAACCGCCGCTAGCCAGCTAGCAAGCTATTTGGACAATGCCGAAATTCATGCACTGGTTGCCGGGCAAAACAGCCAAGCTGTGGCCGAACAGGCTGCCAAAATATCGGGCGTTAGCAGGGTTATTCATGTAGATAATGCCGCATATGCACATCCACTGGCCGAAAACCTAACCCAATTGACCAAAGGTTTAATGGATAATTATTCAGCTTTGGTGGCCGCCGCGACCACAACCGCTAAAAATTTCATGCCCTGTGTGGCGGCGTTGCTCGATGTTATGCAAATATCAGAAATTATCAAAGTTAATTCAGCAAACGGGTTTGAGCGTCCAATCTATGCCGGCAATGCGATACAAACGCTCGAAAGCTCAGATGATAAATTAATCATCACCGTGCGCACCACGGCGTTTAAAACCGCCACGTTAGACGGTAGCGCCAGTATTACCGCGCAAGATAGTGCTGTCAATACCGCAAGTAGCACCTTTGTGAGTGCACAATTGTCATCCTCCGATCGCCCCGAATTGGCCTCGGCCAAAATTGTCATTTCAGGTGGCCGTGGCATGGGCAGTGGCGAGAATTTTGCGCTGATAGAAAAAGTTGCCGATAAACTAGGCGCAGCCATTGGTGCTTCACGCGCCGCGGTCGATGCTGGCTATGTGCCGAATGATTATCAGGTTGGCCAAACCGGCAAAGTTGTGGCACCAGACTTATATATAGCGGTTGGCATTTCGGGCGCTATACAACATTTAGCGGGCATGAAAGATAGCAAAATCATCGTGGCGATTAATAAAGATGAAGACGCGCCGATTTTTCAAGTGGCAGATTATGGCTTGGTAGAAGACCTATTCACCGCCCTGCCAGAATTAGAACAAAAGTTATAGTAGATCATATTCCACTTGAGTTGGTAACTTTGCAACTCCCTAATACATAGAATGGGCCATTATGCTACATTTAGACAAACAACAAACAATGAGCGCGTTGCCCTGGTTACCACTAATAGATGGCATTAAAGAAATGTTCAAAGTCGGCTGTGTCATGCCGATTAGACATCACCATAATATTGAAATTACAAATGAACCAGATGGCACGTTGCTTTTAATGCCCGCTTGGTCTGTTGATCAATATGTTGGCGTAAAAATGGTTATGGTAATTCCAGGAAACTCCGCGCGAGGGCTGCCTGCAATTTCAGGATCTTACTTACTTTCGAGTGCAAAAACCGGTGAATTACTGGCAATCATGGATGGCGCAGAATTAACAGTACGGCGTACAGCCGCGACCTCCGCGTTAGCAGCAGATTTTTTAGCTAGGAAAGATGCCAAAAATCTCCTCATCATTGGCGCGGGCAAACTTTCTCTAAATCTAATTCAAGCCCATTGCAAAGTCAGAAATATAAAATCAGTGAATATTTGGGCACGACGCCTCGAGCAAGCTGAAGAAATCGCCAAACAAGCAATCGCTTTAGGTTTTAATGCACAGGCCATTTCGGCGTTAAAAAATAGTGTTCAAGAGGCAGATATAATTAGTTGTTGCACGCTGTCCCAACAACCAATAGTTTTGGGGGAGTGGTTGAAAGCAGGCACTCATATTGACTTGGTTGGCGCTTTTAAACCAAATATGCGAGAAAGTGATGATGAAGCGGTGAAGATATCAGCTCTCTTTGTGGACACACGAGAAGGCGCCCTAGCGGAAGGTGGTGATGTGTTGTTTCCAATAGAATCAGGTTTAATTGACAAAACTCATATCTTGGCAGATCTTAAACAATTGTGCCTTGGCCAACATTCGGGTAGGTCGAATGATCATCAAATCACAATGTTTAAATCTGTAGGCGCGGCCTTGGAAGATTTAGCGGCTGCAAAATTGGCATATGAATTATGAAATCAAATTTAATTATACTCAATGGCGATTCAAGACAAAGAGGATTGGCTCAGTCAAACGCTCGCCCCGAACTTAATCAACAGGTTCAGGATGCTGTCAAACTACGTCTAGAAGACGCTAAAGACAGTATAACAAGTTCTGAAGCCAAAAATTTTATTGACGCTCAATGGAAATTCACCGAAAAACATGCAAATGACCATTTGGAAGAATTACATGGTTTGGCAGAAGGCTATGGAATTTCACCGCACGATCTTTTTACATATCTGCATGTAAGTGCCATAGATGCGGCGAGTAAAAACAACGATGGTTGTACAATTATTGCCGTCAGCAATAGCGATTCAGGTCCGATTTTAGCAAAAAATCGAGATTTTGGCACTTCACACTTAAAAATACAGCAAGTTGTGCTGCATAGAGACCCCAAATATACTGACAATGAGTGTCTGTTTGTGACCAGCCTTGGTAGCCCAGGAGCGTATTCAAGTGGTATGAATAAATATGGTTTGGCAGTCGCCGATACCCATGTGGGCTACTCTAAGCCCAACGTGGGGTGGTTGCGGTATTTTCTGATGAGCGAAATTTTGTGGAAAGCAAAAACTGTAGATGATGCCATTGAAATTCTATCATCTGTTCAACATATAGGCGGTGGAACTCTTGGTTTGGCCGATAAAACTGGTAATATTGCAACCATCGAACTTGGTCAATCAGAATTAGCGATTAAGCGCGCCGATACGGGTTATTTGTCTCACACAAATCATTACATTGACCCAAACCTCATTCCATTTCAAAGTGCAGAAACTGAACAAGGATATTTTGAAAGTTCTAGTGGGCGTATGAACAAAGTGCATAAAGTGTTATCTGCTAGTGAGCAACCGTTTATTGCCAATAATATCATTAATTTAATGGCCTCGCACGGTGAAAACTCAGAATCTATATGTTGCCACGGCGCGGTGGGTGAGGGGCACACTATTTCATCTGCGATTTATTTTTGCGCCGATCAGAAATTACAATTTTGCACTGGAAATCCTTGCTCAAACAAATGGGAAATATATAAATTTTGAGTTTGGAGAATGATTCAACTAATAAGTATGATATTAATAGCCAATTAACTGGTGTTTAAAAAATATGATGTATTCCCACGAAATTATCGGTGATTCAACCGCGATCTTAGAAGTTAAGAAAATGGTTCAACGCGTTGCCCGCAGCAAGGCGTTGGCGGTATTAATATATGGTGAGACTGGTACAGGAAAAGGCTTGATTGCCGAAAAATTACATCAACAATCAGTTCGCTCACAAAAACCATTTATTGATGTAAATTGTGCATCTATTCCTGTCGATCTGTTTGACCAAGAATTTTTTGGTCAAGAAAGAGGCAAGCTTTCTAACGTTTTATTACGCAATAATGGGCTTATTAATGCAGCAAACGGCGGTACATTATTTTTAGATGAAGTTCCGGAATTAAACCATCTATCGCAAACTAAATTATTGGGATTGTTAGATAGGAGAAGATTCAGGCGTATTGGATCTGTAAGAGATGTTGAAGTGGATATTCGCTTCATATGCGCCACCAACAGAATCCTATTTAAAGAAGTTAAAGCTGGTAAATTTAGAAATGACCTATATTTTCGACTACAGGTGGTTTCTATTAACATCCCACCATTACGCGAACGAGGTGATGATAGCCTCATCCTAGCAGAATATTTCATTAAGGAGTTTAACCGCAGATATGGACGGACGGTTAAAGGCTGGGAACCCAGTATATCAGAAATTTTTAGAGCCTATCACTGGCCTGGAAATGTGCGTGAACTCGAAAACCTTTTGGAAAGAATTTTTGTTTTAGAAACCGACGATCAGATTTTGGTGAAGCATATTCCACCGAGAATTATGCGTGAACTTGAAAGCGGTGCAAGTTTAACCCACTCAAATTCCCTTACTGAGATTATTGGCGTCAATAAATCGTTTCAAGACGCGACCAGTGAATTTCAGGTGAAAATTATTCAAAACGCTTTATCTCTTAAAAACGGCAAATTATCACAAGCCGCGGACTTGCTTGGACTGTCTCGACATGCATTGCGTCATCAAATGAACAAGCTACATATGCGTTAAATGCGCGCAAGATGAGCAATCTACGCTCAAGTTGCTAATACCACTTCATTATCATTAGTAAAAGAAAAAATCTCACTCATTGACCGAGATTGGGGAAACAAAATACAATCTCGATACGCCAAACTAATTAATAGTGGCTGCCGTTAAACCGTCAATTTCGAAGAATGAGAAAAACAATGGAAACACTCAGAATAATCTGTCCAAATGGGCATCTAGGATTCGCACCACTGAAAGTCGATAGCTTCAATTTGGGTGTAAAGGCCGGGATGGATTATATCGCTGCAGATTCGGGCAGTGATGATATTGGTCCAGTCCCGTTAGGAACAGACACCTCAGCCAGCCCAGAAAGTTGGCAGCGTCACGATCTTGAGCATATGTTGCTCGCCGCACGCAAAAACAAAGTTCCGATGATTATTGGTAGTGCTGGTGATACAGGTACAAATAGCCGAGTTGATAAATATGTAGCCATGATTATTGATATAGCCAAACAACATAAACTTGAAAAATTTAAACTCGGATTTTTCTATTCAGAAGTCGACAAAGAGATTATCAGAACTAAAATTCTAAATGATGACGAAATCACCGGGCTAGATGGTCGCCCTGCATTGACAGAAAAAGATCTAGATGCGACAGAAAATATTGTCGCTATGGCCGGAGTGCATCCATTTTTAAAACTTCTTGAAGAAGGTGCAGATGTCATCATTGGCGGGCGCAGCAGTGACAGTGCAATTTTTGCATCGGCAGCGTTGCATCATGGTTTCCCTGAAAGTCAGGCCTATTATTTGGGAAAAGTACTTGAATGTGCATCATTTTGTGCAGAACCATATGGTGGCAAAGAAACCGTATTAGGGGAAATAACACAAGATTCAGTTAGTGTAACCGCCATGCATCCCGGTCAAAGATGTACAGTCGCATCCGTCGCGGGGCATGCAATGTATGAACGCTCAAACCCTTTCCATGAATTTGTTGCAGGTGGTTTATTAGATATGACCCACTGCAATTATAAACAAATTTCTGAAAAAACCACCAGAGTTACGGGCGCAAAATTTACCCCCTCTGAAGGAATTCGAGTTAAATTAGAAGGTTCTGGTTTTCTTGGCTATCGTTTTGTAGGCATTGCGGGCATCCGTGACCCCCAAACCATCGCTAAAGTAGACCAAGTGATTGATTGGGCTAAGGATGCGGTTAAAGAACGTTTCGGTGATGACGGATATGAACTTCATTATAATGTATATGGTCGCAACGGAATAATGGGTGAACTTGAACCACTAAAAGATACACCATCACACGAATTATGCCTTATTGTTCAAGGGGTCGCGCCAACAGAAGAAATGGCCGAAGAATTAACTTTAATCGCAACGAGACAGTTGTTTTATGCTCGTTTGGAAAATGTAAAAGGCACCGCGGGTGGCGTGTCATTTGTATTCGATGAGGTTTTAAAAGCAAGTCCTGCTTGCATTTGGACACTTAATCATACCATGTCAGTAAGCGACGGTTTAGAGCTTTTTCCAACCAAAATTATCAGCGCAGGGGTTTAATTGCCATGACCACCAGAAAACTTGTAGATATAGCCAAAACAATCCGTAGTAAAAATGCAGGGGTCGACAAAATTACCTTTGATATTATTTTTGAAACCGAACAAGATTACAGAATGGTATTAAAAAGCCGATCTATAACGCGGGCATCCATTTCAAAACTCTATAGTTTGCGCCAAGACAGAATTACTGATTTTGAAGAGTTTGATCCTGCTTTTGCGATAAAATTCACCATTTTACGCGATCGACCTAGCGGCAGCCCGGGTGATCCAGATATTTTCGGAGCTCAACAATATGCGCCACTAATGGATATTGAAATATCCGAATAGTTTAGGCAACCCTAGTTATATGTGATTTTTTTACATATACCAAAATATTGACAGGAATACTCCATCTGACAATGGATAAATATTGAGTTAGGCGCAAGCCTCAGTTATAGAACAGCATATATTAACTGAGTCTTGCGGCATAGAGAGAGATAAAGCAAATGGCAATGATAACCGCCGACATTATCGTAATCGGGGCTGGTATTGCAGGCGCCTCCGTTGCTTCAATATTATCCAAATCAAAAGAAGTTATTATATTGGAAATGGAAGATCAACCTGGTTATCATACGACAGGAAGGTCGGCAGCTTTATTCACTGTTAATTATGGCTCAGACGCCGTGCAAGCCTTAACCAAAGCGTCAAAAAACTTTTTTATGCAGCCGCCAAATGGGTTCAGTCAAGTTCCCTTGCTAACCGAACGCGGTATAATTCATCTTGCGCGTGTGGATCAATTAAAACAATTGGAAATTTTTGAAAAATCCAATTCAACACTGAAACGATTATCCCAAGATGATTTGGTGGTATTAATACCATATTTAAATACTGACCATATTATTGCTGGCCTGTCCGAACCGGATGCTTCAGATATTGATGTGGCCGCACTTCACCAAGGATATTTAAAACAGGCTGCGCATAATGGGGCAAAATTATTTTGTAACCAAGAAGTAAAATCACTGCGTTATGAAAACAAAATGTGGTTTCTTGAATCCGGAAAAGAATCTTATCAAGCGCCAATTGTTGTAAACGCAGCAGGGGCTTGGGCTGATGAAATAGCTATGCTAGCTGGCATTAAACCGGTTGGCTTACAGGCATTAAAGCGAACCGCAGCAGTTGTGAAATTTGATAAACCAATCAACCCAGATATGTGTTTTCTAAATGACATTGATGAAAATTGGTATTGTAAGCCAGAAGGGAGCAATCTATTTTTATCTCCCGAAGATGAAATTCCATCACCTGCTTGTGATGCTTGGGCCGACGATATGGATGTTGCCATGGCGATTGATCAGATTGCCAATATACTTAACATAGAGCCGATAAAAGTGGAGGCAAGTTGGGCTGGGTTACGAGTGTTTTCACCGGATAGAGACTTTGTTATAGGTTATGATTCAGCAGAAAATGGGTTTTTCTGGTTGGCAGGGCAAGGCGGCTATGGAATTCAAACAGCTCCGGCAGTGGCATCAATTGCTAGCTCACTAATTTTAGGTGAAAATATTTCTATCGAGCTCAAAAAAATTGGTGTTTCGGTGTCTATTTTTTCACCCGCTAGATTTTCTAAATCAGCATACCCACATTTGCAGGTGTGATTTCACTGGTTAAGACTAGGGCAGCAGAAACTCGAATTTGCGTTAGTTATGCGCTTTAAGGGTGAAAAATACGCAAAAGCTAACTAATGCGGTAAAATTGTCGATAAATGCGTGACTATTGGCGTTGACCAAAAATAAAAATAAGAAATATTATAGTTCATTGCGAATGGTTATGTATTTAAAAAACATTGGCAATCAAAACCGAAACAAATTTGAATATAAACAAAATGGTATAAACCTTGCTTATGGTATAAACCTTGCTTAGGGAGCAGCACATGAAAAAAACACTAAAAATGGCAATAATGGCCGGGCTTTTGGCCTTGCCGATAGGGGTGACGGCAACAACAGCCTCGGCCGAAACTGTTCTTACGATGTCGATGTCAGCGGGCAATGCGGGACAAGATAGTTTCAACCCGTTCACCACCAATAGAACGAATAACGTCTATTACATGGTGTATGACCGTTTGGTTGAAATGGGTGCTGATGGCATCATCTACCCACATCTATTAGAATCTTGGACGGTTTCAGACGATGGTCTGATGATTACCTTCAATCTAAGAGAAGGTGTAACTTTCCATGATGGTTCAAAGTTAGATTCAACAGTATTGAAATGGTTTTTAGAAAAACTTTCTACAGGCAAGTCCAAATACATGGTCGACGCGTTTGAAGACATTAAAATATTGAACGATTTAAGCGTTGAAATTACACTAAGCCGCCCAGATCCTAACATTCTATACAACTTTACCTCTTCATTCACTGGTGTACCCAGCATGGAAGCTATCGAAAAGTATGGCGAAGATTTTGGCCGTAAAGTTGTTATTGGTACCGGACCTTTTGAATTTGTATCGTGGAAATCTGGCGCTGAAATTGTAGTCGTAAAAAATGAAGACTATCAATGGGGTTCTGCACTTTCCGATAACCAAGGCCCTGCGTATATAGACAAAGTGATATTCAGAGAAATTCTGGAAGATTCAACCCGCTTTTTAGAATTTAAAACCGGTGGTGTTGATATTCTTGAAGATGCTCCAACGCTGTTCTTAGACAAAATCAAAGATGATCCAAACGCAAATCTAGTCACAATGGCTAGTAATGGCAATTACCATATGGTTATGAATACAACCAATGAGTTTTTGAAAGACGTTAAAATCCGCCAAGCTATTGCGTTATCAGTCAACCAAGACGCCATATTGAAAGCCGTATTCCAAGGCAATGGTACACCTGCTTATACCTATCTAATTGATAGGTTGCCAGCTCGTAAAGTTGCTGCAGAATTCGAAATACATCCAGATACCGAAAAAGCAAAAACTATCATGGCTGATTTGGGTTGGGTTAAAGGTGATGATGGTATTTTAGCCAAAGATGGCAAAAAATTATCAATGACCTTATGGAGTAAAAGCGAATCTAGTGAACGCAAGATATCAGTTATTATCCAAGCGCAACTCGCTGAATTAGGCATCGATGTGGTTATTGAACAATTTGACCCTAGCTCAATTCGTGCTCAATTTAAAACAGGCAAGCAAGCCTTAGTGGTGCGCTCATACGGTTGGGATAATGCGGATATCTTAGAGTGGTTCTTTAACTCTGCTCGTCTAGGTTACCCTAACGTAGCCATGTGGCATGACAATGAATCAGATTATCTGATGCAAAAAGCCATGACCCGTTCTAAAAATGCAGACGACCGCATTGTGAACTTCCGTGACTATCACGAATATCTTTTAAGCCAGTTTATTTGGGCGCCAATTGTAAACTCTGTTAATATTCATGCGATTAACAAAAGAGTTTCGATGCCTGAACCACGGTTCAAAATCTTGGTAGGACCTCCAGTTCAAGATATGAAACTAGACTAAGGAATTTCATTATTCCCCCACGTCATCACCCGTCTAATTAGTAGATAAACAACGTTAGATGGGTGATGATTATTACAAATGTAAACATCAATTTTAGATCAGAACCTATTAATTTCATCTTTGCCAAATAGATAAGATTAATAGGTTCTGATCTCATAGAATTTTAAAAAAGAGGGACAACATGTGGCTATATATATTTAGACGAACGCTTTTACTAATTCCAATATTCTTTGTAATTACTGTGGTTGTTTTTTCTCTAATCCATTTAGTACCCGGCGACCCAATAAGTTCTCTGTTAGGTCCAGGATCAACCCTTGATGATAGAGACGCTCTTTTGATAGCCTATGGCTTAGATCAGCCTTTGTGGATACAATATCTACGTTGGATAAAAGATTTTGTAATGGGTGATATGGGGCAATCCATTATCGAAAAACAACCTGTTGCAGATATGATTTTTTATAATATGCCATTCACACTGCGGCTGGGCCTTCTATCTCTTGCTATTTCCTTTTTTGTTGGAATTACGTTAGGAATTATTTCTGCGGTTAAAAAGAATACGATAATTGATTACATCTCAATGATTATTGCTTTGCTTGGCGTAACGGTGCCAGCTTTCTGGCTAGGCCTTATTCTCATTCTCATTTTTGCTGTAGAATTATCTTGGCTACCCGTTTCGGGCTCTGGTGGCATCGAGTATCTCATATTACCAGCTATTTCTGTCGGCTTAGGAGGTGCGGGTTTGGTGGCGAGAATCACCCGGGTCAGTATGCTCGAAATATATAATCAAGATTTTGTCCTGCTGCTCCACGCCAAAGGCATTAGTCAAAATGCCATTGTCATTAAACACATACTCCGAAACGCCATAATGCCGGTAATTACAATTTTAGGCTTAAGGCTTGGGTTTATATTGGGCGGCGCGGTGTCGATTGAAATCGTATTTGGCCGACCGGGAATTGGCAGCATGTTATTGACAGCGCTTTTCAGACGTGATTACCCCGTCGTTCAAGCCTCGCTAATCTTTCTGACCATGGCGGTGATTATAGGGGCATTTATAACGGATATTATCTACTCCTATGCTGACCCTCGTGTACGCGATTTATATAAATAAAAATTAAGGGTTTACAATGTCAATTGATTATCAAAAAACAAAAAAACATAAGTCGCCTTTAAAAGTTCTTTTAAAAAGATTGGCACAAAATAAGATGGGCTTGGCTGGAGTTGTTGTCATTCTAATACTTATTTTTGTGGCGGCATTCGCGCATATATTAGAACCTTATTCTTATAAGTTACAAGATATTAGCAATATGAGCCAGCCACCGTCCCTAACTCATTTATTAGGCACTGATGAATTTGGCCGCGATTTACTTAGCCGCATTATTAGGGGCGCCAGAATTTCATTTACGGTGGGAGTTGTTTCGGTCGCGATGTCCGTTCTCATTGGGTTAGTTGTTGGCGGACTTGCAGGTTATTTTGGTGGAAAAGTAGACCTTATATTGACAAGTTTTGCCGACTTAACGTGGTCAATGCCGTCTATATTAATTGCCTTGCTTTTGGTAGCCATCATTGGCCCTGGCTTGGAAAGTGTCGTGTTGGCGATCGGCCTTTCTTATTGGGCACAATATGCAAGGTTGATAAGAGGCCAGATTTTATCGCTTAAAACCTCGGTGTATATTGAAGCGACCAGGTCTTTAGGCGCCAGTGATTTTGTGATTCTGGTCAAACATCTGATACCAAACAGCATTTCGCCGGTGATTGTTGCCGCAACAATTGGCGTTGGGAATGCGATAGTTTTAGAAGCCACTCTGGGGTTTTTAGGCATGGGTGCTCAGCCACCAACACCGAGTTGGGGAGCTATGATGAGTAGTGGAACCGCCTATTTATTCATTTCACCATGGGTGATAGTTTTTCCCGGAATAGCCATGATGATCACAGTTTTGGGATTTAACTTATTTGGTGATGCCCTTGTAGATATAATGGATGTCAAAAATAGAGAGTCAAACTTGTGAGTATGCTTAAAGTATCAGATTTGGCGGTTGAATTTACTGTCGACAAAAAAACAATACGGCCCATTAGTGGCATATCCTTTGAAATGCAAAAAGGTGAAGTGCTAGGTGTCGTTGGTGAAACTGGATCTGGAAAATCGCTAACCGCGCATGCAATTATGGGTTTAACCTCTTTGGTTGGGGGTAAAATTTCTGGTCAAATTGTATTTGAAGGCAAAGATCTGTTGTCTAAGTCTCACAAAGACATGCAGAGCATTCGTGGCGCCGAAATATCATTCATCCCGCAAAATCCTATGACCTCACTTGACCCTGTATATAGAGTGGGCGATCAAATTGTCGAAGGCTTGCTTAAACATTTGAAGATCACCAAATGGGCGGCAAAAAAACGTGCCATTGAACTTATGGAGCAGCTGCGAATTCCAAACGCTGAACGAGTTTTTGAACAATATCCGCATCAGCTCTCGGGTGGTTTAAAACAACGAATTGTAATTGCCATCGGCATTGGTACAGAACCTAAATTAATTATTGCTGATGAACCAACAACTGCATTGGATGTAACCGTTCAAGCCCAGATTATCAGATTGTTCAAGGAATTAACCGTCGCAAATAATGTTGGCCTGCTATTGATAACTCATGACCTCGGCGTTATTGCCCAAATATGCGATAAAATTGCGGTTATGTATGCTGGCAACGTGGTAGAGCATGGCGATATTAAAACAGTATTTTCAGATCCTAAACATCCCTATACGCGAGCATTGTTGGACTGTATTCCTTATATTGGTATGAAAAAGGGCTCGCTTAAAGCCATTGAGGGCAATGTTCCTACGCCAAGCAATTTCCCAAAAGGCTGTCGCTATAGTTCCCGCTGTCCCTATGTAATACCCCAATGTAAAACGGAATTTCCGGAGACAATAGAATTAGCCTGTGGCACAAAAGTCACCTGCAATAAGTTTGACCTTAATTTGCCAAGACATTAGTGGGAGAGCATTGATATGAGTATATCCAAAAATTATATTGAGGTTAAAAATCTTTCGGTTTCATTTAAAGTAAGCGGTGGACTTTTGCTTCGAACTATAGGTGTTGTGAAAGCCGTCAATGATGTTTCATTCTCAATAAAAAAAGGTGAAATTTTAGGGGTGGTTGGCGAGTCCGGCTGTGGAAAATCCACTTTAGCGCGGCTCATGCTGCGGCTCATTGAAGCCAACACAGGTAGTGTCGAGGTGGATGGGAAAAACATTCTTGAGCTGTCGAAACAAAAAATGAAAATTCAACGGGATAATATGCGGATGGTTTTTCAAGACCCATATTCTGTAATGGACCCAAGATACACTATTTTTAGAAGCTTGAGCGAACCTTTTGAAATCAGGGGCATCAAACATAGTCGCGAAGAACGACATGAAATTGTTAATGAACTGCTCGAAATGGTTGGTCTATCACCTGAACATGGTTTTTCTTATCCGCATGAGCTATCTGGTGGGCAGAAACAACGAGCAGATATAGCACGCGCATTGGCATTAAACCCCGAGTTTTTAATATTGGATGAGCCAACAGCCGCGCTTGATGTTTCTGTGCAAGCCCAAATCATAAATTTATTAGAATCTTTACGAGAAAAATTAAATTTAACCTATCTATTCATTTCTCATGATTTATCCCTAGTCAGTTATTTTTGCGATCGAGTGGTGGTAATGTATCTTGGTAGAATCGTTGAAATTATTAGCGCAGACAACGTCGGCACTCAAGCGCATCACCCGTATACGAAGGCATTGATAGACAATGTATTCACCACAACACCTGGAAACATTGCCGATATTGAAATTTTAGAAGGCGAAGTGCCTAGTCCATTTAACTTGCCTTCTGGTTGCGGTTTTGCATCGCGATGCCCGCACGTAAAACCATCCTGCACTGAATTGGCGCCGCAATTAGAGACCACGGCAGATGGAGGTCAGGTAGCATGTCACTTTCCATTAAATTAAATATAGTGGGCTGCAATTAGTCAATGCATGATTGCAACTATGCCTAAGTTTTAGCACTTTAAATATGAATATACTTTGTATCCAGGAGAAATAATATGGTAGATTTACTGATAAAAAATGGACAGTTAGTGGATGGAACAGGAACGCCAGCAATAAAAATGGATATTGCTATCAGTGATGGGAAAATTGTTGATATGGCACCAGTTCTTAAGATGGAAAGCGAACAAATAATTGACGCTAGTGGTCTTATTGTGTGCCCAGGGTTTATTGATATCCATTCGCATACAGATGCAACCATCATTGTAAATCCACGTGCTGAAAGCAAGATTCGGCAAGGTGTTACCACCGAAGTTGTTGGAAACTGCGGTATGAGCGCTGCACCACTGACACAAAAGTTCATGCCTGATTTGAAAGATCATCTGACAATCAATTCCGATTTTGGGGCTATGGAGACTTTGGGAGATTCATGGCAGACCTTTGGCGAATATATCGACTATCTGAACGCACTCCCTTTGGGAATAAATATGATGCCGTTGGTTGGTTTTGGTACATTGAGGTCCGCTGTGATGGGTCATAAAGTCGATGTGCCGAGCGCTGAAGAGATGGCCGAAATGGAACATTTGCTTGAACAAAGCCTGGATGCCGGAGCTGCTGGCTTATCAACTGGGCTTGAATATGTGCCAGAGTCTTTTGCCAAAACCGAAGAACTTATTCAACTTTGCAAAGTGGTTGCACGTAAGGACAAATTGTATGCCACACACATGCGCAGCGAGGCTCAAACATTGTTCCCTGCCGTCGAAGAGGCCATCCAAACAGCCGAAGAATCAGGTTGTCGCTTACAAATTTCACATTTGAAACTGGGTGGGGAATTCAATTGGGGTAAGACAAAAAAATTGTTCGACTTGCTTGAAAACGCCGTGGAGCGGGGCGTGCGTCTGTCGTGGGACCAGTATCCGTACACCGCGTGGGGGACAGGACTTGTCGATTACATTCCAGCTTGGGTGACTAAATCTGGTCATGAGGAGTTGGTGAGGCTATTACAGGACCCATCCACGCGCAAAAAGATCCGAGCTGAGATTGACGCGGAAATCGAAACTGGTGATCACGCTTTTAATACCGCCTCTTGGGATAACGTCCAGATCGCGATGATTCGCTCAAAAGAAAACAAGCATTTGATGGGGCGACGTATCGCTGACATTGCAGAAGAGCGTGGAGTTGACCCTTTTGATTTTATATTTGATTTATTAATTGCAGAAAAAGGCATGGTAAAGACTTTGGTTTTTTGCATGGACGAAACTGACATTATGACGATTCTGCAGCATCCGCAGACAATCATTTCCAGTGATGCACGGGCAGTGGCAACATATGGCGAGCTGTCTAAAGGCAGCCCGCACCCACGATACTACGGGGCGTTCCCCCGCATACTTGGTAAATATGTAAGAGAGGAAAAGTTAATGACTTTGGAAACTGCCATTAAGAAGATGACATCAATGCCGGCTAAAATTATGGGCTTGGATACACGCGGCACGATTGCGCCGGGCATGATAGCAGATATAACCATTTTTAATCCCGATACTGTCATCGACATGGCAAGTTTTGAAAACCCTCATCAGTATTCGCGCGGAATTGAAAAAGTCATCATGGCGGGAACCATTGTAATTGATCAAGGGAAGCACAGCGGCAAAATGATGGGGCAGATCATATAGAATGGTTGATTATATGCCGAATAGGTCAGTCTAACTGATAAAAACCTTTTGCAATAGCTTTGGCTTCTCTTCAAAATTTGATTTCAAAAACATTTTAAAAAAATATAGCAACAGAGTGTCCACGGTCATCGAAAGAGTGATGACCTGCACCTGACCTGTAACCTGCCGCCTTTAAACCGATCGAAATTAAGCCAGAAGATTGGTTGTGGGTAAATTATAGTGTATCTTAATTTTCCTAATAAAAACAAAAGGAAATGGTGCCCGCGAGAGGATTCGAACCCCTGACCCTCGGAGTAGAAATCCGATGCTCTATCCAACTGAGCTACGCGGGCGGCTGGCAATTACGCCAAGATAAGGCGCAAACTAAACAATAAATTACTATTTGTCGCCGTCTTAATTCACATATACGGGCAATTTTGCCTTTAGATGTGGATACAATTTATTCAGTGTGTCCAGTTAAGTTTGCGACCATATGCAAAATTATCCGAATAGGCTTTGGGCGTACGGGCTCTTTTAGTCGGTTCGCTAATTTTATAGGCCAAACCCTTTTTAACCGCAAACGTAATGGCATCTTCTTTGCTGTCAAAACTCATTTTAAGCTGGGTAGACAATGTATCGCCCGAACCCAAATATCCCGCCAAAGCGCCAATATTCTTTTTCTCACTCGGTTCAAATTCCAACAGCCAAACTTTCGTTTTGCCGACGCCAGATTGCATAGGGTTGCGAGCGGGTTGATAAATATGAACAAGCATGTGAATACCTTTTGAGAGCTAGAAACTAATTTGATAATATATATTGAGGCTAATAATTATATAAAAAATGTCAAATTTTTGCCAATATGTGCAAATTTATGTGTAAAATACCCCAAAAAGGCATGCAATATGAACGATGATAAAAATTTTCTAGGTTTTGGTGACTCTGCATTTCAGTTTTTGGCAGATATCGAGCAAAATAACAACCGCGAATGGTTTGCCGAAAACAAACATATATACCAGGCTGAATTAGAGCTACCGGCCAAAAACCTACTGGAAAATCTAAAATCATCGCTAATTATTTTGACTGACCGCGAAATGGATGGCAAGATTTTTCGTTTTTACCGCGATGTCAGGTTTAGCAAAGATAAATCTCCATATAAAACCAATGTCAGAATGTTGCTATACCCAGCTGGGCGCACCCAACAAAATAGTGGCGACATCCCGATTTTTTATTTTTCCATCGAAGCCGATATAGTTCGTGTTGGTGTGGGCGTCATGCAATTCGACAAACCTACACTCGATAAATTCCGCAAGGCCATGGTCGATGAAGAGCTGTCGGCTGATTTTTTAACCATCGTCAACGGGCTATTTAAACAAGGCTTTACTGTTAATGACCCGTCGTTAAAACGCGTACCATCTGGTTATGATAAAGACCATAAAAATGCCCAATGGCTCAAACGCAAAGGCATGGCCGTGTGGTTGGAAATGGATGTAGAAGTGTTAAAAAGCAAAGATGCCGTCGGCAATATGTTGAATACCTGTAGCCAATGTCAGGAATTATATGATTGGCTGAAGCGGCTGAGCTAAACTACCGACCTGGCTCGTAGGTGTCAAAATGTGGTAATTCGGTGTCAAAATCTTCCCAATTAGCTTTTGAAGTCACAAAATTGTGCGACATTGGCCGTTCAGCAATATCACTGTCTAAAATTCCGAGCCGAAGGCGAATGCTTTTGGGGTTATCATCTCTAGAGCTGTAAATTGGGGATGCACACTGCGTACAGAAATGCCGATATTTACCCGTTATTTTGCTATATTTGCCGATAAATTTAACGCCCGATAAGATTTTGAAATCATCTATATTGACAACTCCATTGGTGGCATAGGCTGTACCAGAGGCCTTGCGACAGCGGGAGCAATGACAATGAATTATAGAATCTATATTTCCGTTTATTTCAATATGAATTTCCCCACAATAGCAACTGCCGAAATAGCTCATACTACACCTCACTTACAGTAAAAGAACAAAATAAAACGCCCCCAAAAAAATTGGAGGCGTTTAAAATCAAATAGAATTTGATTAAGCTTTAGTCAAGTTTAGTTACTTGATCAGCTTCAGGGCCTTTTTTGCCCTGTTTGATTTCGAAGCTTACTTTTTGGCCATCAGCCAATGTTTGAAAGCCCTCACCAACAATCGCTGAAAAATGTACGAATACATCTTTAGTGCCATCGTCAGCTTCAATAAAACCGAAACCTTTAGATTCGTTAAAAAATTTAACTTTACCTGTCGCCATGATATAATATCCTCAATTGGTGCGTTCTACAAATTTCCTGACCTAATTGGTGACACCAACATGATTAGCTTGGCATTTTTTGACACGTCGCTATAACAATCATTCATTTGTTAAATGTATTTATACCTATTCTGTGGAAATATGAAAGCAGTTTATTCGATTTTGTTAATTAGTTTGTGCATTTGAGTTAAAAATGCCACAAGAAATATTTAAGCCGCTGAATATATTGAATAAATGGTCAGGCAATTAATTAGTAAAATGATTTATTTTTTGAGTTATTTAGTAGATTGTAAAAAATATTGGCCAAATAACCGGACAAAATAACTGTTTTTTATACTTTTTAACCGTAATAATGGTGCAATAAACAGATTTTTTATTCATAAATGTAACATTTTTTTAACTTTCAATCACTTTTATGCATGGCTTCGGGCCAAAAATTAATTCAAAAATCAGCCAAGTTATACCGATCATATAAATTAATAATTTGCTCAAATTTTGGCAATCAAACCATAGAGTTTGGGAATTTTACAGTTTAGCCAAGGCTGGCTAACAACGTCTCGAATGAATCGCCAAAATTAAACTATAATGTTATGATTGGCATATTATGGTCTTTTACATTGTTATATCTATTGGGTTGGTATTTGACGTCGTGGCTATTTTGCGCGTTCTGCTCCGGCCACATCGCCAACCTGCCTCTCGCATCGCGTGGGTGGCGACCATTATATTGTTGCCATTTGTCGGCGCTTTGGCCTATTGGCTGCTGGGCGAGGTGAATATCGGCCGCAACCGCATTATAAAAATCCAAAAAATCCAGGATAATTTGCCAAATTTTTCAAATATGTTGTCGCAATATAGCCTCGAACAACCCGCCATAGCGTCGCAAAATTTCAACCATATATTTAAATTAGGCAAATCTATCAGTAGGTTCGACCCGGTTGCCAACAAAACCGCAAAACTGCTACCTGATTCTGAACAAATGATTAATTCATTAGTTGCCGATATCGACACCGCAACAGATCACGTGCATTTGCTATTCTACATTTGGCAGCCAGATAGCAGTGGCCTGCTGGTGTTAGCCGCCCTCAAACGCGCCGCCAAACGGGGGGTTAAGTGTAGGCTTATGGTCGATAGCATTGGCTCGACAGAGCTGATAAACTCAAGCCATTGGGCGCAACTTGCCCAGCAGGGCATCTTAGCCGGTGAAATTTTGCCCATTGGCAACCTAATTCGCAAAATTATCAGAAGCAGAATAGACCTCAGAAACCACCGTAAACTTGTCATAATAGATGATTCCATAACTTATTGCGGTAGCCAAAACTGTGCCAATGCGGCGGTTGAGGGAGAGCCTGATAGCTTAATTTGGGTCGATGTGATGTTAAGAATTGAAGGGCCGGTTGCCCGCCAAAATCAATATTTATTTGCCAGCGATTGGATGATTTGCACCGGCGAAGATATAAGCGATTTGCTACACCTTCCACTGCAGATTTCGGCAGATAACCCGGCGCGTTTAACCGCCCAAGTCATTGGCACAGGGCCAACAGATCGCCATTCGGCCATGTCACAAATGTTTGTGGCCTTAATCACCTCATCACGTAAAAACATAACCATAACAACACCTTATTTTATTCCCAATGCCGCCATTCAGAGTGCGTTGCAGGCAGCAGCCTATCGCGGCGTCAAAACCACGATGATTTTTCCGGCAAAAAATGACAGCTGGGTGTTGCAATGCGCAAGCCATAGTTATTATGAAGAATTGCTAAATGCCGGCGTGCGGATTTTTGAATATACGGCCGGTTTACTGCACGCCAAAACTTTAACCATAGATGGTGAATTCGCGATGATCGGCTCGGCGAATTTGGACCGGCGAAGTTTCGATCTAAATTATGAGAATAACCTGTTGATTTACGACCCCGAATTGGTGGCAGAACTTACCCAAACCCAAAATCAATATATATCAAGCTCCGATGTCATTGACAAAATGAGTGTTGCCAAATGGCCGGCAAGCCGTAAAATATTATACAATGCGGTGGCGATGCTTGGCCCGCTATTATAACCAAACTCAAAAGGTCAATCATGCCAGATAATTCAGGTTTATTCGAAGAAATGCAGGCACTAATAATCGCCCAAATTAAACAGCTAGAATTGCCCGGCCATTGGCGAACCATGTATGGGGGCCTGGTTTTTGAGCTAGAAGCAAAAACTCCAAAAACCCTAATAGGCGGTATTTTCGCCAGTAAATTGCACCTAAAGGTCGATTTTTCGCACGGCCATTTGCTAGATGACCCCACCAAAATATTAGAAGGCGAGGGAAAATATAGGCGGCATATAAAGCTCAGAAGCCTTAATGACATTGAGGACAAAAATGTCATGCAGTTTTTTGCCCGAGCCCATCAAATGCAAACCGCCGGTAAAGCTTAATCCCAAGCATGAAAGCAGAATCGATTCATTGGCTTGAATCATTTGTTTAATGTAAAATAACCAAGCATTGCGCGCCACTTTGCGGCGCAGAAAACTCATGGGGCTATTTGTGTAAGTTAAAGGGTCATTTGTGTAAGTTAAGCAGCCATTTGAATTTGTAGCGCTGATGCCAACCTTAGCAACTTATTTTCAATTATGGAGCTATTTAGTATCTTCCTAACTGTCGTTTAAGTAGCAATTCAAATATCGCGCTACACTGGATGAAAAATTGTAAACTGGACGAATTAGCAAAACATTTTCACCTTGATTATAGCCTATCTCGCGGCACAACCAAGCAAGTGAAATATCTTTCAGATTGACAGAGTATGGCGATTTACTTAATGCATATAGCTCTCATAACCAACCTGAAATGTGTCGCAATACTGACAGATTTAAAGGACAAAGGATTACCCATGAAAGCCATAGTCGTAGCAAGTGCCGGCGGTTCCGATAAATTAGAACTTCGCGAACTTCCCGATCCACAAATCTCCAACCCCAATCACATCCGCATTAGCGTTAAAGCCGCAGGCATTAACCCTGTGGATTGGAAATGCCGTGAAGCTGGCGGGTTTGGCCCGGGTACAGAACCCTTTATTCCTGGCTGTGACGGTGCGGGTATAGTTGAATCTATTGGTGAAAACGTCAAACGCTTTAGCGTCGGGGACGAAGTTTATTGGATGGAAGGTGGCGTCGGAACTGGCGAGCCGGGCAATAGCGCAGAGCTAGCCGTTGTGCACGAAGACTATGTGGCAAAAAAGCCCACTTCACTGTCCATGGAAGCCGCCTCTACGGTGCCGCTTGCCTACCTTACTGCATATGAAGCCTTGGTTAAACATGGCCGTGTTAGCAGTGGCCAAACCGTGCTTATTCATGCTGGGGTTGGTGGTGTTGGCTACTTGGCTGTGCAAATCGCAAAGCATTTAGGCGCTGAAGTTTTTGTCACCATCAGCAGCCCAGAAAAAGCCGAGCTAGCCAAATCTTTCGGCGCTGATCACTGCATCAATTACAAACAAGTCGACTTCGCCGAAGAAGTGCTAAAATTAACCAACGGTGTCGGCGTAGACGCTGTGTTTGACACCATCGGCGGCCCCGTTTTCGCAGCTTCATTCCCTTGCACCGCCGTATACGGCAGCGTCACCACCTTGGACGAAATTCCCTGCACTCAGGAACAAATCGAATTGGCAAAATTGCGCAATCTTGGTTTAAATTTCGAATTGGTTTTGACGCCAATGTTACTAGGCATGCCCGAAGCCCGTCAATGGCAATCGACCATTTTGGAACAAGCCGCTAAACTCATCGATGCTGGCACAATAAAAATCCGCAACGAACATGTTTTTGATCTTGCGGACTTAGGCAAAGCCCACGACCTTATCGAACAAGGTCATACAAGCGGCAAAATTTCTATCAAAATTTAACCACCGATAAGACCAAATACCAAAACCGCGTCCGACGCAGTTTTGGTATTTATCCATCTATCCTATGTAGGTATTTAAGAGCCTGTCACCAACAACTGAGATCAAGTTTACCATAGCGCGATCTACTGCTTGTCCAAATGTAACAGGGCAACCAATCTGTAGTGCGATATTTGAATTGTACTTAAACGAAATTTAGCAAGATACTAAATAGCCCCATAAATGAAAATAAGTTGCTGAGATTGGCATCAACCAAAACGCCGCGCTACATAAAATAGCGCGATTCATAAGCGTATGTATTGATTCAACTAATTGAAATAAATCTATGAAATATTTGGAAAAAACTGGTCGGGGCGAGAGGATTCGAACCTCCGACCCCCTGGTCCCAAACCAGGTGCGCTACCAGACTGCGCCACGCCCCGATGCCAGTTGTGAGGGCTGTATACGCTGTAGTTAAAATGGTTACAAGTGGAAAAACCCTTTTTCCCAAAAAATATTTTTGATTTTTGCGTAAAATCCATCATAACTCAGAAGCTCGATTAATTACTACATTACGAAAGATAATGATAATGAATGATTTGCCTAAAATAGAAACTTTAGTGGTTCACGCTGGCGCGCATGCCGACCCAACGACAAAAGCCCGTGCCACGCCTATTTATCAGACCACAGCCTATGAGTTTGACTCATCCGAACATGCAGCCAATTTGTTTGCCCTCAAAGAATTTGGCAACATCTATACGCGCATTATGAACCCAACCCAAGCGGTGTTGGAAGAACGAGTTGCGGCGTTAGAAGGCGGCACAGCTGCATTAGCTGTGGCTTCAGGCCATGCTGCTCAGCTCATAATATTGCATACATTGTTAGAGGCAGGCGATGAGTTTTTGGCCGCCAAACAATTATATGGTGGCTCAATAAACCAATTTGGCGATAGTTTTAAAAAATTTGGTTGGAAAGTGAATTGGGCCGACGCAACTGACCCAGCGGCTATGAAAGCTGCCATCACGCCCAAAACCAAGGCCATACATATAGAAAGCCTTGCCAACCCAGGTGGCATAATCATCGACATCGCGGCCATTGCCGCCATCGCCAAAGAAGCTGACATTCCGTTGATTGTCGACAACACGCTGGCAACGCCAATTTTATGCCGCCCCATAGAACATGGTGCCAACATTGTGGTGCATAGTGCCACTAAGTATTTGGGTGGCCATGGTAACAGCATGGGCGGGGTGATTGTCGATGGTGGTAATTTCGATTGGGGAAATGGTAAATATCCAAGCCTGAGCGAACCTTTGCCATCATATAATGGCGCCGTTTTGTGGGATGCTATGGGCGACATATCCTTTGCCATTGCCTGCCGCGTGCTTGGCTTGCGTGATCTTGGCCCGTGCATTTCACCGATGAATGCATTTCTCATTCAAACCGGCATAGAAACTTTAGCATTGCGTATGGAAAGACATGTCGCTAACGCTCAAAAAGTAGCTGAATATTTAGCGGGGCATGACAAAATCGAGTCTGTGTCTTATGCAGGTTTGCCCGACAATCCATTTCATGATTTGGCAAAAAAATATCTGCCCAAAGGCGCGGGTGCTATATTAACCTTCAGGCTAAAAGGTGGTTATGATGCTGGCGTTAAACTTGTTGAATCGGTGGAATTATTTAGCCATGTGGCCAACATTGGCGATACACGCAGCTTAATCATTCACCCAGCCGCCACAACTCACGCCCAATTAACCGAAGCTCAACGCGAGGCGGCGGGTGCGGCATCAGGCATCATTCGCCTGTCCATCGGCATCGAACATGTTGATGATATCATCGCCGATTTAGACAAGCATATTGCGGCTTTATAAATGCATTTGGGGCGGGCTTAATTGCCCGCTCCGGTTATTTTCAGATGCAAATAATTTTAAACCCTATATGATTGAATTCTTGACCTTAAAACACGAGACATTCAGATGAAATTAGAACTGCCACAAACCATATATCTAAAAGATTATAAACCCAGTGATTACCTCATCACTCATACCGATCTAAATTTCACTTTACAAGAAACCAACACTCAAATTTTGGCCACATTAGATGTAGCACCCAATAATAACCAACAAACCGCCTTGGTGCTTAATGGCCAAGAATTGGTTTTATTGTCCATTGCCATTGACGGCAAACCACTTAGCGATAATGAATATGGTTATGAGGATGACTTACTCACCATTTTCAACCCGCCAACAGCGCCGTTTAAACTCACAACCGTTGCAGTGGCCAACCCCAAAGCCAATACCAGCCTTTCTGGGCTATACTTAACTCATGATGTTTATTGCACCCAATGCGAGGCCGAAGGGTTTCGTAAAATCACTTTCTCGCTCGACCGTCCAGATGTATTGTCGACTTATAAAGTGCGGCTTGAGGCCGATAAAACCCGCAACCCAATATTACTTTCCAATGGCAATTTGCTAGAGCAGGGCGATGTCGCCGGCCAAACCAACATTCATTACGCCATTTGGAGCGACCCACACCCTAAACCCAGCTATTTATTCGCCTTGGTCGCTGGCGATTTAGACTGCCTCTCAGATAGCTATAAAACCGCAGATGGCAAGGATGTCGAGCTTAATATATATGTCGAAACCGGCAATGTCGACAAAGCCAAATATGCCATGGGCGCGCTTAAACGTTCTTTCAAATGGGATGAAGACAAGTTTGGCCGCATCTATGATTTAGAGGTTTTTAACATAGTCGCTGTGTCGCACTTTAATATGGGCGCGATGGAGAATAAGGGACTTAATATATTTAATGACAAATACATATTGGCAGACAATAAAACCGCAACCGACAAAGATTTTGAGCTTATCGAATCCATCATCGGCCATGAATATTTTCACAATTGGACCGGCAACCGCATCACCTGCCGAGACTGGTTCCAACTCTGCCTAAAAGAAGGCCTAACCGTGTTCAGAGATGCCGAATTCACTTCGGATTTGCGCTCACGTCCGGTTAAGCGCATTGATGATGTGAAGGTGCTGCGGGTTGGCCAATTTTCCGAAGATGCGGGGCCCATGGCTCACGCCTGCCGACCCGATCAATTTATCGAAATTAATAATTTTTACACTGCCACAGTTTATCGCAAAGGCGCAGAGGTTGTCCGCGCCCTACATAGCCTCGTTGGCGCCGCAGATTTTAGAAAATCGATGGATTATTATTTTGATAATTTCGACGGCCAAGCCGCAACCGTAAAAGACTTTTTATATTGTTTCGAGCAGGTAACAGGCCGAGATTTAAGCCAGTTCGAGCTGTGGTATTCACAAGCCGGCACACCAACTTTAAGCTATAGCGGTCTATACAATAAGGCCGAAAATAGCTACCAACTCACCATCGAGCAAAATTGCGCGCCCACACCGGGGCAGCCGGTAAAACAAAATTATCACATGCCGATAAAATTGGGTTTACTGGCAAAAAATGGCGATGACATGCCGCTCATCATCAATGACAAACCATTGGCTAATAATATGGTTGAACTAACTCAAGCCAAACAGGTTTTTACCTTTCAAAACATAACCGAACCGCCGATTATATCCTTTTTGCGAGATTTCTCAGTGCCGGTAAAAGTAGATGTGGCCCCAAATATAGATGAATTGCTATTTTTAATGGCCAATGACAACGACCCATTTAACCGCTGGCAAGCTGGGCAAAGCATGGCGATGAATTCGCTGATGGCGCTAATCGATGGCAGCAAACCAGCCCAAGACATAATGGATGGCCGTTATGCGGCGGCCATTGGCAAAAGCCTGAATGATGCCAATATTGATGCCGCGCTAAAGGCGTTAATATTGCCACTGCCTTCGTTAGCCGAAATCGCCATACACATCGGCCATAATGTCGATCACACCAAAATACATAAGGCGCGTGAAACCTTATCACAGCATATATCGGCCACATTAGAAACAGATTTATTGGCGCTTTATAACCAGTTAAACCAAGATAAATCATTTGAGCCAGATGCCAAAGGCGCTGGCATTCGCGCGCTCAGAATGGCCAGTTTGCAGGCTCTGGCCAAACTTAATATGTCGCAATATGCAGATTTAGCGGTTCAACATTATAACAACGCCAATAATATGGTTGATATGATGGGCAGTTTAAACATTATCAATAACCTAGAAGGTTTCGATTCAGCAGAATTTATTCAGGATTTTTATGATAAATTTGCCGATAACCACATTGTAATCAATAAATGGTTTGGGCTTCAGGCCATGTCAAACCAAGCAAATGCGCTTGAAATGGTGGTTAAACTTACCCAGCACGATAAATTCTCATTTAAAACTCCCAATAACGTTTACGCGCTCATTGGTGGGTTTGCAAATGGCAACCCATTGCGTTTTCATTCCGCAGATGGCAGCGGATATAATTATCTGGCAGATGTGATTATAAAGCTAGATGGCATCAATTCTCAAGTTGCCGCGCGCATGCTTACCCCACTCAAAAGTTGGAAAAGTTTAGAACCAAACCGCCAAGCTTATGCTAAAGTCGCATTAGAAAAAATTGTGGATGTGAATAACCTGTCGAAAGATTTATATGAGATTGTAACAAAGTCTCTTAGTTTTTAATGGCTTAGCTGATGTCAAGTAAATATGGTTAATAAAAGGTAAATAAATTTATCCCCATTAACCATATTTTAATAGACAAATCACCTCAAAATGACTCACAACTAACACACGATTCGAAGGTGCGGCACATCTTATGAATCTTAGATGCGGATCATTAGAGGAGGCAAGTTGGTGGCAACTCATCAGGGTAGGATTCAGCCTACATATACCCCATTAGGCCTGGGTATACAGCTGGAGAAGCGGGCAAATATTTTTACAAATAGTCCATTTGTGAAAAAACTCATCCCAATATTATCAATTATTTTTGTTGCGGTCATTGCTTGGGGCGTTATCACCCAAGGGCTAGGCCAATTTCAAGCAATCAAAAATTCAGAACAATTAAGAACCGGTTTAATAGCCGAAGTTGTGGCCAATAATTTGGCCAAAGCTCAAGATGCAGATGCCGCAAATTCAATTTTGCCGGTCGCCCCCTCGGTGCAAGATCTAAAACTTAGCATACCCAAAAATGTTAATTATAACGGTCAATCCATTATGGTGGCCGACAATAGCGGCATCATTTCGGCCTCAACGCCAGAAACCGTGGGTTTTGTTGGGCGGCAGATTAGCCAAGTGCTCATGGGCGCAAATGTTGCAAATTCGCAATCTGCTGGGGCTTATAACCAAACCATAACTTTGCAAAACGGCGTGGTGGCCTTTATGCAAAAAGTCGAACTCGCCAGCCACAAATTAACCATTTATGTGTGGCAAAAAGAAAGCTACTTAAACCAATTATGGTGGGCAGACATCGGCACCAGCCTGTCGCTAGCCGTGGTCACAACTTTTGTATTAATGCTGATGACCATTGGTTTTATGATGCAGGTGGCGCATTCTAACCGTGCCGAAGCCATCATAGAAGCCACAGGTAATCATTTAAACCGCACGTTAGACAGAGGTAATTCTGGCTTGTGGGATTGGGACATAGCCCGCGGGCATATTTTCTGGTCGTCATCCATGTTCGATATATTGGGGCTTAAAAAATATCGTCACGTTTTGTCATATGGTGAAATTAAGTCCATATTGCATGATGATGATAAAGGCATAATAACCGAATTAAATGAGCTGATTGAATCTGGTGGCAAAGTGTTTGATCGTGAATTTAGGATGTTACACGCCAATGGCGAGTGGATTTGGTTTCACATCCGTGGCGAAATTGTTAAAGAAGAATATGAAGCCACAATCCGTCTGGTTGGTGTCACTTCGGACATTACCGAAACCAAGGCCATAGAAGCCCGTTCCGACCTGGCTGACATGTATCTAAGCCAAGCCATCGAAAACATCTCTGAAGGCTTCGTAATGTGGGATAACGACCGAAATCTGGTCATGTGTAACAAAAAATTCCAACAATTTTTTAAACTGAAGCCAAAAGATGTGCGCAAAGGCACGCATCAAGACGATGTCTTTGCCGCTGGGCAAGAAATAATCACCAAAAATGTAATTGTGTTAGATGATTATAGTGAAGACGGACATAGCGCTTATGAATATTTATTGGCCGACAATCGCTGGTTACATATTTCAGAACGCACCACCCAAAACGGTAGCATTGTAAGTGTTGGCACAGACATTTCACACATTAAGCGTCACGAAAGCAAATTGGTCGAAAGCGAAAAAGAACTTATCGAAACCGTACAAGATCTTGAACGCACCAAACGAGAGTTAGAAACCAAACAAAGCCAATTGGAAGTTTATGCAGATCGGGCCAACAGCGCCAACCGTGCCAAAACCGAATTTTTGGCCAATATGAGCCACGAATTGCGCACACCACTTAACGCCATCATTGGCTTTTCTGAACTCATTCAGAACGAAACTTATGGCAAAATAGAGGAAGGCCGCTATGTCGAATATGCTGGCGACATCCATAAAAGTGGCGAACATCTATTGTTGGTAATCAACGACATTCTCGACATGTCTAAAATCGAGTCTGGCAATATGCAATTGGAAATGCAGAAGGTGGAGTTAACTGAAGTCGCCAATAGTTGCATGCGCATTGTTTCTGGCCGCGCCAGTGAGCATAATATAAACCTAGATATGAATATAGAAAATGGCTTATATATCAATGCCGACAAACGAGCGCTCAAACAAATTTTGCTTAACTTACTGTCAAACGCGGTTAAATTTAGCCATGAAGGTGGCCATGTTTCACTTAACGCTCAAAATTTTGGCGATGGCATTCAAATTCAAATAGCCGATGATGGCATTGGCATGAGTGCGGAATCATTAGCCAACATTGGCAAACCATTTGCCCAAGTTGGCAGCCAATTGACCAAAAATCACGATGGCACCGGGCTTGGATTGTCTATATCCAAATCATTAACTGAAATGCATGGCGGCTCGCTGGACGTGCAAAGCCAATTAGACAATGGCACAAAAGTGTCGTTAAGTTTACCTAGGTACAAAAAGGTCAGAACCGCCTGAGTTAAGTTGTTTGACTTATGCTGGATAAAGTTTTAGCGTTTAGTTTTTAGGAGAGGGTCGTATATGGACAAATTTCAAACAATTGCCGAAGAAGCCACTACAAAAATTAATAAATTACTTACATCCAAATTAGATGATAAACAACAATCAGATGTGGCAAATATTGTCGAACGCGCGGTGATTCAAGCGGTATTAGAAAGCCAGCATCGGGCTGTTGACGCGGCTTTACGCTGCCCCGAGGCAGATCAAGACATGGCGCATAAAATTGCCACTGCTATACGACAAAAAAATGATATCCTCATTGTGAATTTGAGCAGCCAACGCTAATTGCGTCTAAGCAAATCATTAAAATTAAGTAATAATTAACCCTATTTGTTAATAATATACCTCTATGTGAGGTATGTTATGCAAGTGGGTGGCCACAAAATGGGCTTCGGTCGTAAGGTGCGAAGTTTCAGAGAAATGAATGAAGTGCGCCGCCAGCGGTCCATTCAGCGGCGCAAGCAAGAAGAGCTTCGCCGTGAACGCCAACGCGAGCAAACCGAAATTGCCATTAATAGAATGCAAACTTCTGCCAATATATTTGCCATTAATGTGAATGCCAGTTTCAACGTGGTTGACAATCTCATACGTGCAGCGCAACAAATAAGAATAGACACCGCTATTGCCAAGAGTGAGCGCACTCAGGCCGACGCCGCCAGCTTAAAAGGTGGCAGTGCCGACATTAAGGTTTAAAATTTAAGTTTTAAGCCTATTGCAAATCTGCAAAAGCCAATTTTAGCCGCTCCGTCGCTTCAATAACCACTTTGCGGCTACAAGCAAGGTTAAACCGTAAGAATAATCCAGTTTCTTTACTATATTGCAAACCCGGTGAGGCCGCTATTTCGGCTTTTATTTGCACCCGTTTAGCTATTTCTTCTCGGCTCATACCGGTGCCCGAAAAATCCACCCAAGCCAAATAAGTGGAGTCTAATTTCATCGAGACAACCCCCGGTATTTGGTTTAGAGCTTCATCAAATATCTTTCGGTTGCCATCAATATATGCAACACATTCTTCTAGCCATTTTTCGCCGTGTTTATAAGCCGCTTCCACCATATTCATACCAAATGCATTGCCTGCTATGCCAAGTCCGGCTGCGGATTTCGCATATTGTGCGCGCAGGGCAGGGTCGGCTATAATGACATTGCCAGTGAGGCTGGCCGCTAGGTTAAAGGTTTTGGTTGCGGCGGTTAAAATAATGGTGCGAGCGCTATGTTCGGGTGCCGCAAGTGACATAATAGTGTGTTGATTGCCGCCAAATACCAAATCATGGTGAATTTCATCAGAAACCAGCAATAGGTTATGTTTCTGGCAAAACTCGGCAACAGATTTTAATTCTTGTGCAGTCCAAACCCGACCAGATGGGTTGTGCGGCGAGCAGAATAGCATCATGGTTTCATTGCCAGTTAATGACGCCTCTAATGCCTCCAAATCCATTTCATAGCGGCCATTATTATTCACCAGCTCTGACGAGATCACTTGCCGTTCGGCAGCTTTTATGGTTTTTGCAAACATGTGATAAACGGGTGTGAAAATAATCACCCCATCATTTTTTTCGGTAAAGGTTTGAATGCACAAAGCAAAAGCATTTACCAGACCATGTGTGGTAAATATCCACTCAGGTTCAACCTGCCAGCCATGGCGCTTGGACATCCAATTAATAATAGCCTGTTTATAGCTTCTATCATCGCCATAATAACCCATCACTTGGTTGGCAAGCATGGTTTTTACTGCACCTGTGACAGCCTCAGGTGGTGGAAAATCCATATCAGCAACCCACATAGAAATGCCATTCTTGGGGCTAACACCAAAAAGTGATTCCATCATATCCCATTTAAGTGAATGGGTATCCAATCGGTTGATTACTTTGTCAAAATCCACTTATTTCTCCTAAAAAATACTGATCTAAAAACTACATGATGCACCCAATAAAAGAAACAAGAATTGTGATATATCAAAACTTATGATCTAATAATTTTATATAAAAAGGGGAGAATAATGAAATTTTTTAAAATCATACTATTTGCAGTTGCAATGAACGGTTTTTCTATGTTGTCGCCGGCCGCATTTGAGTCAAAAACGGGCGAATTTACCGATGCCGACCCCGGCCATCAAGGTTCAGGTTTGGCGACTTTAGCTAAACAAAATGGCAAATTTGTGCTGACATTTGAAGACTTCTATGTCACGCCCGGGCCAGATTTATATGTCATGCTGGTCAAAAATCCAACACCCAAAACTTCACAGGCCGTCTTAGAAAGCGACAGCCTTGAATTGGCAATACTAAAATCGCCCAGCGGCGGCCAAACCTATCAATTAAATTTGGCTATGGATATAGACCCGAGTGAGTTTGGGTCTGTGGTCATTTGGTGCAAACAATATAGCGTTCTTTTCGCTTATGCCGAATTGAACTAGATTTTAATTTACTAATTATTTACCCTGTCACAATAGTTTTATTTAATTTTGTCCTATTGGGGTGCATACTGGACGCTTAACCCCTGCCAGCGTATAAGGTGTATAAAGTGGCCAATAATATAATTTTTGGGAAACGCAAAAAACCGTTAGGCGGCACTCGCCTTGCGCCTATTTCCCCTGCCACCACCGCTATTGATGCGCCTGTTGCTCCGGCCAGCATTCCGCCGCAAACATTAGCTCCTGCCGCCGTTGTTGCTGTAGCGCAACCCACGTTAGCGGCTCAAAACCAACCTATAAATACGCGCACACAGCCAACAACTGGTCTGCCAGCTGCTAGAAACAAGCCGCTTTATGAAGGCCAAGAATCACGCGTGGCCAGCCGCAAGAAAATGCTCAAAGGGTGTAAAATCATCTTCAACAATCGCTCGAGTATATTCGATGGGGTGATTGTTAACCTGTCTGAAACCGGTGCAAAATTAAAAGTCGCCAACGCCAGATATGTCGCTAATGAGTTTACCTTATGCGCGGTGCAAGGCGATTTCGAACGAATTTGCAGCGTGCAATGGCGCAAAAATGACTTTATTGGCGTGCATTTCGAAGAATTATAATTCAAACATCATCTAAATAAGCTATCGCCTTGTTGGTCGATAATCTGTTGGCCTTTTTTGATTGTCGTGCTAACCGCTTGTTCTTGGCCATGTAGCCTATCCGCGCGGATAAATTTGTGAGTTTTAACCTCATCACCAATGTTTTTGCTTATGATGCCGGCCAAAATATACTCGCCACTTTGTTTCATTTCGATGGCTTGAATGGTGTAATCGAGATAGGTTTCCTCGCCGATAATTTTGTCGACACCGTCAGCGGTTGATTTATTTTGCTTACTTCTGCCGAATAATTTCTTAAAAAATGACATTTTTTGGCCTCTTTTCGCTAGTTTTTGTGCAAAAACTGTAGCTTTTTAATGCTTTTTTTGCAACAATTTCCGCCTAATTTGGGAATTTGATTTTTGACCAATATACACAATTACTAATTTTATTAATATCAAACTTGGAGATGCAGCGGCCTCACTTTAATAAAACACCATGTTAAATTATCTAAATTGTTTCAACACCTAGGCTGGCGAGCGCCATGTCTGCCAATTGGTTGGCAATGGCTTGCCTATTTTGCTCCACACCCGTTTTAGGCGGTGTGTACCAAAACACCGGTGAGTTAAGTAATATCAGCACCGAATGCAAACTGACGGACGAATCACGGTCGGCAAAAGCGCCATTCTTTATGCCTTGGTCTATAACTTCGCGGAACAGATTTTCGTATGTTCTGCGTCTGTCTTCGATTTCGGCAATTAATTTTCGTTCATATTCAGTTGTCGATTTGGCGACATTTTCTCGATAATGTTGCAACACAACTTTATGGTAAGGCAATGTTTTAATGACGGTCAATACATGTGTATAGGCCATTAAACGCAATTTATCGGCCGGCGCTTTATGCACCCCAACAGTTGTTGCCAACGCATCTAAAGTAAAGGCCACCGCGCGCATCCGCACGGCGCTCAACAACGAACCCTTGGATGGATAATGATGATAAATTCGGCCTTTTGTAGCGCCGATGCTGCGGGCGATGTCATCTATCGACGCCACATCAGAGCCCAAATTCATAAAACAATTGGCCGCCGCGTCCAATATTTGTGTTTTTGATGAAGGTATGGTTTCTTGCATGTTTTCGCCTAAATTGTTTGATCTATCGCCGCAACCAAGCTGGTTTATGAGCAGTAGATTATTGGTTTATCAAGTCATTTGCCAATTGGCTTAAATGACCGCTCACTTTGATCATTCTATTTTTGCTTTTTGGGTCAGATGCATTGCCATCAATGGCTCGTTTAATGACCCCTTGGACAATGGCAATCAGCCTAAAAATGCCGAAAAGTAAGTAGAAATTCCAATTCTCTATCGGTGGTAAATTTCGGGCGGTTAAATATTGTTCCACATAATCGGCTTCACTGGGTATGCCAAATTCTTCACGCTTAATGCCGCCAAGCCCGCCAAGCCCAGCATCGGCCGATAACCGCCATTGCATACATTGGTAGGCCAAATCGGCAAGCCCATGGCCGATGGTCGATAATTCCCAATCTAATATAGCAATTAATTTTGTCTCGTCCGTAGCAAACACCATATTGTCCATACGGTAATCGCCATGCACCAACGAAACTTGGCCATCATCATCGACCATATTGGCATTTAACCAGTCTATTATCCGGTCTATTTTCGCGTCTTTAATGGTTTCAGCGGCGCGGTATTGCTTAACCCATCGCCCAGTTTGGCGCACGAAATAATTGCCCGGTTTGCCGAAATCTGCTAAGCCGCACGCCTCTATATCTACTTCATGCAGCGTGGCCAGAGCTTGGTTCATTTCGGCATAATATTGGCTTCTTTGTTGGTGGCTAGCATCTGGCAATCTAGGGTCCCACAAAATGCGGCCATCGATAAATTCCATAATAAAAAACATCGCGCCTAACGGGTTTTCATCCCCGGCCAAATGGTACATTTTGGGCACAACCACGCCGGTATTGGCTAGGTTTTTCATCACCCTAAATTCGCGGTCTACCTGATGCGCCGAACCGAGTAATTTACCCGGCGGTTTCGCCCGCAATACATAATTACCTGTGTTGGTGGATAATTTATAGGTCGGGTTAGACTGGCCATCACTAAATTTTATCATGCTGTTTAAACTGCCAAAATCGGCAATATTATCTTGCAAATAAATCTCTAATTTTGCGATGTCAAAATCATATAATTTGTGGGGCATAAATCGGCTTTCCAGTGGAGCGCTATAGTGGCGGACTATTATGGCGCGCTATAATGGCATTAAGGCTCATTAGGCAATTTCAAACAAGCCTGCTGCGCCCATGCCGCCGCCAATACACATGGTCACTACGCCATATTTGACGCCACGCCGCCTGCCTTCTATTAAAATATGCCCGGCCATGCGCGCACCCGACATGCCATAAGGGTGGCCAATGGCAATGGCGCCGCCATTAACATTCATTATTTCTGGGTCGATATTCAGAACCTTCTGGCAATATATAGCTTGGCTGGCAAAGGCTTCATTTAATTCCCACAGGCCAATATCATCTATGCTTAACCCATGTTTTTTTAGCAATTTCGGCACTGCCAATACCGGGCCAATGCCCATTTCGTCTGGCTCGCAACCGGCCACCGCTACGCCTCTAAAATAACCCAATGGTTCAAGGCCACGCTGTTCGGCCATTTTGGCGCTCATCAACACGCTGGCCGATGCCCCGTCTGACAATTGCGATGCATTGCCAGCGGTGATATATTCACCTTGTTGGACAACCAACCCGTCTTTAAATACTGGCTTTAAGCCTTGCAACCCGTCCAATGTGGTGGTGATCCTGACGCCTTCATCATAGCGCAATGTCACCTCTTGGTCGGTAATTTCCTTGGTGTCTCTATTTTGAATTTTCATATAGGTGGTGAATGGCACAATTTCGTCAAATAACTTGCCATCATCTTGGGCTTTGACGGTGCGCATTTGAGATTGATAGCTAAATTCATCTTGGGCTTTGCGGCTTATGCCATAGCGTTTGGCCACAATCTCAGCGGTTTCTAACATGCTCATATAAATATGCGGCTTATTGGCCACCAACCACGGGTCTTGGGCCCGAAACAGGTTCATTTTTTCGTTTTGCACCAAGGATACTGATTCGACACCGCCACCAATGGCAATGTCCACCTCATTGGCAGCAATGCGTCCGGCGGCAACCGCAATGGCCATTAAACCCGATGCACATTGCCGATCGACCATCATGCCTGAAACCGAGCTAGGTAGCTCAGCTCTTAACGCCGCTTGCCGTGCCAAATTTGTGCCGGTCGAGCCTTGTTGTAGAGCCGCCCCTAGGATAACATCATCAACTTCGTCATCGGCTATTTTTGCGCGTTTTACCGCGTGCCTAATGGCATGACCGGCCAAAGTTTGCGCCTGCGTGTCATTAAATGCGCCCCGATAGGCCTTGCCGATGGCGGTGCGTGCGGTCGATACAATTACAATGTCTTTAGTCATGAGCATCTCCTATATTTATGTATTTATCATCAAGCCATGAAATACATGGTTTGCCATTCGGCAACCAAAGCCGGCCTTGTTTTGGCTTCTATTTCAACGGTTAATGTATGATGGACGATAAGTTGCTTGTCTGATTTACGTTCGATTTTGGTTTGAAGGTAGCGACCTCGCACCCGCGAGCCCGCATAAACCGGGTTGATAAACCTCAATTTGTCACAGCCATAATTAAACGTCATAACGCTGTTTTTTATGTGCGGCAAACATTGCATCGCCATTTTGCTACTGAGTGACAGAGTTAAAAACCCATGTGCAATGCTGCCATCCAAAAAAGTTTCGGCCCTTGCCCGTGCGGAGTCTAAATGAATAAATTGGTCATCCAAAGTGGCCTTGGCGAACCGGTCTATCATGGACTGCGGAATTTCTATCCATTCAGATATGCCAACCTCTTGCCCATTTTGGCTTTCCAACTCGGTAAGTGAAACGGTTTTCATGGCAAAGCTCGGCTGGTTAGTGATTTTTTAGATTGATTGACAACATACTCGGTAGTATGGTTGATTATAGCTGATTTTGCAAAGTATTTTTACAATTTCTAGTAAAAAGTCAACAAAGTTTTACCTAGGGGAACGCGCGATGAGCGGCAATTATACCACCCAAAACAACATGTGCCTTGGCATGACCGAGCGGGTTGCCGAATTAGCTAAGCAGGTTGCCAAAATGGTAGCCGATGACATCGCCCCGCTAAATGATGAATTTTACGCGCAAGTCTCGATAGGTGACAGGTGGCAATATACCGCCAGACAATTAGAAATATTATCGAGCCTAAAACAAAAAGCCCGGGACACTGGCCTGTGGAATTTTTGGCTGACTGATTCTGAAAAAGGTTATGGCCTCAGCACGGTCGAATATGCCTATTTGGCCGAAGAAATGGGCAAATCGGCTTTGGCGGCCGAGGTTTTTAACTGCTCTGCGCCAGACACTGGCAATATGGAAGTGCTGGAGCGATATGGCACCAAGCAGCATAAAGACCAATGGCTAACCCCGTTGCTAAATGGCGAAATTAGGTCGGCATATTTAATGACCGAACCCGATGTGGCGTCATCTGACGCGACCAATATATCGATGAGCTGTGTTCGTGATGGCCAAGATTATGTGCTAAATGGCGAAAAATGGTGGTCATCTGGCGCGGGCGACCCGCGCTGCAAAGTGTATATTGTGATGGTGCGCACATCTGACACCGGCGCTAAACATAACCAACATTCGATGATTGTGGTCGATGCTGAAACCAGCGGCATTACCAAGCTGCGCCCGATGCAAGTGTTTGGCCGTGATGATGCGCCACATGGGCATTTTCACCTAAAATTTGAAAATGTACGTGTGCCCGCCACCAATTTATTATTGGGCGAGGGCAGAGGTTTTGAAATTAGCCAAGGGCGGTTAGGCCCGGGGCGCATTCACCATTGTATGCGTGCCATTGGCCAAGCCGAAATGGCCTTGGAACTGATGTGCAAACGCGGCATGGAACGCACGGCTTTTGGCAAGCCAGTGATTAAATTGGGGGCAAATTATGACATCATTGCCCAATCGCGGATGGATATTGAGCAAGCGCGATTATTATGCCTAAAAGCCGCTTGGATGATGGACAAAGGCGATGCCCGCGCCGCCGCGCCGTGGATTAGCCAGATTAAAGTGGTTGCGCCTCAGGTGGCCTTAAAAGTTACCGATGAAGCCATCCAGATGTTTGGCGGTGGTGGTGTGAGCCAAGACACGCCGTTGGCATTACAATGGACACAATTGCGCACCCTGCGTTTGGCCGATGGGCCCGATGCGGTGCACCGCCGCCAAGTGGCACGCGCCGAATTGAAAAAACATTCACAGGAGAATTGGTGATGGCCGAAACTGACCTACCCCAAGACATGCAAGCGGTTATTCAACTTAATGATGGCTATTCTGGCAGCGCCGACGGGCCTTCGATAAGTGATGCGTCAAAATATGTAAAAAATGCCAATATACCTGTGCCCACGCCCGCAGAAGGCCAAGTTTTGGTGCGGATGATTACCTCGGTGGTTAACCCATCAGATTTGCATTTTATCAAAGGCGAATATGGCCAACCATGCCGCAAAGGTTTTCCCGCTGGGTTTGAAGGTTGTGGCATTGTGGTAGCCGCCGGCGACCCGGCAAGTGCTAAACTTATCGGCAAAAGGGTATCATTTGCGGTTTCGTTAACCGGCTCTGGCACATGGGCACAATATGCGTTGACCGATGCAAATACCTGCATTGTGCTGCACCCTGATGTGAGCGACATCGATGCCGCTGCGTTAATTGTAAACCCTTTAACCGCAGTGGCTATGGTGGATTTGGTAAGCCAAACTTACGCCGCGCAAAAAGGTGATGCTTTTATCATCACCGCTGCCTCTAGCCAACTGGGAAAGCTAATGGTTGGTTTGGGGGCTGATTTAGGCTTAAAACCCATTGCAGTTATCCGCCGCGCCGAGGCCGCAGAACCGCTTAAAAAATTGGGCGCAGAACAGGTTTTAGTGACATCTGAACCCGATTTTGCCGACCAAATGCAAAGCGCAATGAAAAATTTAAAGCCGCGCATCATGTTAGACGCGGTGGCCGACCAAACCAGTGCGGATATTTTTGCCGCCATGCCGCCGCATGCAAAATGGGTTTGTTATGGCAAACTAAGCCCGCAAAACCCCCAGCTAACCCAAATGGGGCAATTTATATTTATGGGCAAAAAAATTGAAGGTTTTTGGCTGGTAAATTGGATGCGCACCACACCGACAAAACAAAAAATTGCGGTTTTCACCGAAGTGCAAGCCCGGTTTGCCGACGGCCGATGGCAAACCGATGTGGCCATTAAATTACCTATGCAAGACATTGTTGCTGGCCTAGCTGCGGCCACCAAACTGACCGATGGAAAAATCATCATCACCTATTAAGCGGAAAACAGCATGCAGGATATCGACCATTTCAGAGCAGAGGTAAGCCACTGGCTAAATGAGAACTGTCCCAAAACTATGCGCACGCCGATGCCTGATGATGAAATATGTTGGGGTGGGCGCGAATTTGCATTTGTTTCTGACGACCAGCGCTTATGGCTAAACCGGATGGCCGCCCGCGGTTGGACAGTGCCCGCATGGCCAAAAAAATATGGCGGCGGCGGCCTAAACGGCGCCCAGCAAAAAATATTGGCCGAACAAATGCAAGCTATAAACGCTCGTTCGCCGTTGCAAAGTTTTGGCATCGGCATGTTAGGTCCAGCCTTGCTAGAATTTGGTTCTGAAGCCCAAAAACTACATTATTTGCCGCAAATTGCCAGCGGTGAAATTAGATGGTGTCAGGGATATTCCGAACCAGATGCCGGTTCTGACTTAGCTTCGATAAAAACCGCAGGCGTGGACGAAGGTGATTATTTCAGCGTCACCGGGCAAAAAATCTGGACATCTTATGCCGACAAAGCCGACTGGATATTTTGTTTGGTGCGCACCGAGCCTGACGCCAAAAAGCATAAAGGCATATCGTTTTTATTATTTGATATGACCAGCCAAGGGGTCTCGACCAAACCTATCGAGTTAATTTCGGGCGAATCGGTTTTTTGTGAAACCTTTTTTGACGCGGTAAAAGTGCCAAAACAAAATATAGTTGGCGGGCGCGGCCAAGGCTGGACAATTGCTAAATATCTGCTCAACCATGAGCGCGAAATGATTGGCGGGTCTGACCTGTTATTTGGCGGCGCAGATGTGTGTGCATTGGCCAGCGCGCAAATTGGTGTAGATGAAAACGGCCGACTTAATGACAGTATATTACGGGCTGAATTGGCAAAATTTATAATTGATGAAATGGCATTTGATGCGCATTTAGCCATGACCAAAAACTATATGCGGGCGGGCAACCAATTGGGCGCAAGGTCGGCCGAACTGAAATATTTGGGCACCGAATTGAACCAACAACGCCAAAACCACATCATGGCCATCGGCGGGTTAGGCGCATTAATTTGGAGCAGCCACAACAACCAAACCCACCAAACGCCGCGGCAGTGGTTGCGCTCAAAAGCCAACAGCATCGAGGGTGGCACATCTGAAATAATGTTATCGATATTGGCCAAAGCCGTATTGAAAATGCCAAGTTAGGACTGATTTGATGGAAGTTTTAAGCCAAGACAATCAAATGTTGCACGACAGCGCGCGGCGCTATTTGGCTGACCACCAACCAGTGGCGGCATTTCGCAAGTTGCAAGCCGAGACTACAGACTTAGCTTATGATCTATCGGCATTTGAGCAGATGAGTGAGCTGGGTTGGATGGGGTTAATATTGCCCGAAAAGTATGGTGGCAGTGCATTTGGCTACCGCGCCGCAGGTTTGATAGCCCAACAGCTTGGCCGCAACTTAACCGCTTTGCCATTCACCTCTACCGCCATAATGGCCGCCACAATTATGGCCGCAGCGGGCGATGCGATGTTGGCGCAGTGGGGCGAGCAAATCGCCACCGGCAAATGCGTGATGGCATTGGCGCATGATGAAACCACAAAACATCAGCTAAACCCACTAGACGCTTCCGTATTAGCCGCCACCGCAATAGCCACTGAACAAGGTTATCGGCTTAGTGGCAAAAAGCAATTTATCATAGATGGCTATAAAGCCGATCGGCTGATTATAACCGCCACATTAGACGGAGAATTGGCGTTATTTTGTGTGGCCACGGCAACCGATAATTTGCAAATAGACAAGCAGATATTGATGGACAACAGAAATTGCGCCACGGCCAAATTTAACAATTTAATATTACCAAAAACTGACTTAATTGTCCAAGGTGAGATGGCACAAAACATACTTAGCAAAGCCTTATCTGCCGGGCGCGCGATTGTGGCAGCCGAACAGGTCGGCATCGCCAAAGAGGTGGCGGCACGCACCTTGGATTACCTCAATACCCGCAAACAATTTGGCGTGGTGATTGGTAGTTTTCAGGCATTGCAGCACCGCGCCGCCGATTTATATTGCCAAATAGAATTAACCGCCTCGCTAGTGGCTACGGCGTTAAACGCGCTGGATAATGAAGCGGATGAGGCGGAAAAACTAAGCCGTGCGGCCAAAGCCAAAGCCGATAGGTTGGGCAAATATGCCACCGAAGAATCCGTGCAAATGCATGGCGGCATTGGCATGACCAATGAATTGGATTTAGGATTATTTATGAAAAGAAACAGAGTGTTAAGCGAGTTTTTGGGTGATTATGCCTGCCATGCAAATTGGTTATTGGCAGATAGAAATATTTAAACATGGGGAGATGTGGTTATGGATTTAAATTTTAGCGATGAAGAAGAAGCTTTTCGGGCTGAAGTGCAGAGCTTTATAAAACAAAAATTACCCGCCGAATTGGCCGCAAAACTAAAACTAGGTGGCGCACCAAGCAAAGCCGAATTAGAACAATGGCACAGCTTATTAAATGAACGAGGTTGGCTTGTCCATCATTGGCCACAAGAATATGGCGGGGCGGGGTGGAGCCCGGTGCAAGCGTTTATATTCGATCTAGAGTGCCGGTTGGCATATGCGCCTGCCATCGTGCCGTTTGGGGTGAGCATGTTAGCCCCGGTATTGATAAAATATGGCTCAGACGCACAGAAAAAACATTGGCTGCCGCGCATTGTCGATGGCTCAGATTGGTGGTGCCAAGGCTATTCTGAACCCGGCGCAGGCTCAGATTTGGCGGCGGTTAAAACCAGTGCCATTCGCCAAGGCGACCATTATATTGTCAACGGCCAAAAAACCTGGACCACATTGGCTCATTTTGCCAATATGATTTTTTGCCTTGTGCGCACTGCAACCGAGGGCAAACGCCAACAAGGCATATCCTTTTTGCTGATGGATATGAAAGCCCCCGGGGTTGAAATAAAGCCAATTATTACCATTGAAGGTGGCCATGAGGTGAATGAGGTATTTTTTACCGATGTAAAAGTGCCGGTAGAAAACTTGGTCGGCGAAGAAAATAACGGCTGGACCTATGCCAAATATCTGTTGACCTATGAACGCACCAATATTGCCGGTGTTGGCTCATCAATAGCAGCATTATTGGCATTAAAACAAGCCGCAAAACAGCGCAAAATAAATGGCCGACCATTGAGTGATGACCCCTATTTTGCCGCCCGCATCGCCAGAGTCGAAATTGACTTAGAAAATATGAAAACGACAAATTTGCGGGTATTGGCCGATGTGGCGGCAGGAGCTGCGCCGGGCGCAGAAAGCTCGTTGCTTAA
Source organism: Hyphomicrobiales bacterium (assembly GCA_013214705.1). Lineage (GTDB taxonomy): Bacteria > Pseudomonadota > Alphaproteobacteria > Rhizobiales > OSC116 > OCS116. The sequence goes on along the minus strand of JABSRZ010000003.1, from coordinate 552,325 downwards.
AATTAAAGGCACAGAAATTCGCCAACAATTAACCAGCCTGATGCGCCGCGCCATGGGCGCACATGCCATTCCGTATTTTCCGGAAGCTGATGGAATAGGCTTTAATGGGCCGAATGTTGGGCCCCAAAACGCCTTACACGCGGCAGAGGAATATTTCAACTTTCGTAAATTATCTATTTTTGGTGGGTCAAACGAAATTCAAAAAAACATCGTCGCTAAAATGATGCTGGGTTTATAAGGGAGGGCAAAAAATGGACTTTAAATTAACTGAAGATCGGCGCATGCTCGAAGATACAATCTCGCGTTTTTTGGCCGATAAATATTCAATTTCAAAACGTAATGACATCGCTTATTCCGAAACTGGACACAGCGCCCAAATTTGGGCAGAAATGGCTGAATTGGGCATTGTAGCTGCATTATTTACCGAAATTGAAGGCGGTTTTGTTGGTCAGGGTTTTGACATTGCCTTGGTGTTTGAAGCGTTAGGCCGTGCCCTGTGCCCCGAGCCATTTTTAGGCGCATTATTGACTGGTAAAGCTTTAGCTGCGGGCGGCGCAGAGCATGCAGACTGGCTGAATTCTATTGTGAGCGGTGAAAAAATTGGCGCGGTGGCGTTTGAAGAAGATCAAAGCCATTACCAATTGCAACATGTTGCCACCAGCGCCACAAAAACCGCCTCTGGCTACCTGATTAATGGCAATAAAGCCGTGGTTACACATGTTGAGGCTGCCGACATCATCATCATTTCAGCGCGCCTGTCGGGCAATGTCGATGATCAATCCGGCCTTGGCATATTTGCCGTTGCTGCCGATATAGCCGGGTTGGAAATACAAGATTATGCCAATGTAGAAGGCGGGCGATCTGGACAGTTGACTCTAACCAATGTGGCATTGCCGCCAGAAGCGTTGTTGGCCGAAGGTGATGCCGCGTTTGAATTACTCGAAACCATAGCCGGTTATGCGCATTTGGCTTTATCGGCCGAGGCTTTGGGCATTATGGAGGTGCTTAAATTCAGCACCATTGAGTTTTTAAATTTACGCCAGCAATTTGGCGTGCCGATTGGCAAATTTCAGGCATTGCAACATCGCATGGTAGAGCTGGTATTGGACATTGAGCAAGCCCGTTCGGCGGTCATCAACGCATCGACACTGCCATGCGATAAAATTGACCGAGCCAAGCGTTTAAGCGCTGCCAAATTAACCGTTTCGGCCACCGGCACAAAAGTCGCCGAAGAAGCCATACAAATGCATGGCGGCATTGGCATGACATGGGAAATGCCGGTAAGCCACTTTGCCAAACGCTTGGTGATGATAGAGCATTTATTTGGCGATGAAGATTACCATTTGGCGCGTTATATCGAGTTGAGCAAAGTATAATTCATCGGTTTTATCTGATTTTAACTATTGATTATATACTGGTTTGCGCTTGCCAAAAAACGCTTCTATGCCCTCTTTGGCCTCGGCTAAACCCTGCGCCTCGACCATTTTTACCGCCTCTAGCTCCAACTGCTGCTCTAGCGAATTCTCCGTAGCCGCAGCGCAAAGATGTTTAATGGTGGCAATGGTTTTGCGCGGGCCATTTGCCAATTTTTCGCCCCATATTAAGGCTTTAGCCAGCGCGTCTTCGGCCGCGGTTAATTCATTTACCACGCCCAAATCATACAATCTGCTGGCCAGCAATGGTTTGCCCAACAGACACATTTCATTGGCCAATTGGCGTGGCAATATATCGGCTAAAAATGAGGTCACACCGCCGTCTGGCGTGAGGCCAACATTAACATAAGCCACCGAAAACATAGCCTCTTTGGCACTGATGACAAAATCGCAAGTCAGCGCGATGGAACAACCAGCGCCCGCAGCGCCGCCCTCTACCGCGGCTATAAATGGCACATTGCTCCCGCGCACAGCACGGGTGAAATTATGCAACACTTCTAAGGTTTCGCGTCTTTGGGCTGGTGAATATTCACGCAAGGCGGCAAGGGCATTTAAATCGCCACCTGAACAGAAAAAGCTTTTGCCATTTTCTAAACTTGCGCCGGTTAATATGATTGCCCCGATGCTGTTATCGGCTTCGGCAATTTTAATGGATCGCTCGACCAATTCAAATAACTCGCCAGAGATTGGGTTGCGTTCTTTAGGCCGGTTTATGGTGATAATCATGCAATTGCCAATGCGTTCAGATTTGGCAAAATCGGCATTGCCGCTATTTTTAAGTAAATTTGTCATCTTGCCTCGATCTAATGTTGAACCTAATTTAAACTATCAAATTTTTTGCCCTCGGCCACAAGTTTTTTAAGCAATGGCGCGGCTTGCCAAAAATACGGGTCATCTTGGCTTAACCGCTCTATTGTGGCCAGTATTTTATCTAGCCCCAGTGTGTCAGCATATTTCATCGGCCCGCCTTTATGACGTGGAAAACCGTAGCCATATATAAATGTCACGTCGATATCCGATGGCCGCAATGCAATGCCTTCTGACAATACATTTGCCGCCTCATTCACCATTGCCGCCATATAGCGTTCCATAATTTCATCTTGGGTGAAGTTTCTGGGGGTTATGCCGGCGATTTTTCGTTGTTTATCAACAATGGCTAAAATTTCGGGGTCTTCTGTGCCAATTCTAGCGCCATTTTCATATATGTAATAACCGCGGCCGGTTTTTTGTCCAAACCAGCCATTTTCGCATATTCTGTCATCAATATGAACATATCTTTGGCGTGGGTCGCGGCTATCTGCTAGGCGTTTGCGCGTATCCCAACCAATGTCACCACCGGCCAAATCACTCATTTGATAGAGGCCAATGGGGTAGCCAAAGTCTCGAATGGCGCGGTCAATTTCATATGGTGATGCGCCATCCTCCATCATATATACCGCAGATTTTGCATAGACGGACAATATACGGTTGCCAATAAAACCATCACACACACCAGCGCGAACCGCAACTTTGCCCAAGCGTTTGGCAAGGGCAAAACCAGTTGCCACCACCTCGGCCGAGGCTTTGGCTGGCACAACAATTTCCAATAAACGCATAATGTTAGCCGGAGAGAAAAAATGCAGACCGATTATATTCCCGGCTCTAGAGGTGGCTGCAGCCAACTCATCTATATCAAGATAAGATGTATTGGTGGCCAGCACGGCGTCTTTTTTCAACACTTTATCAAGCTGTTTAAATACCGCTTTTTTAACATCCATTTGTTCAAACACCGCTTCTATCACCATATCCACAGCCGATAGGTCGGCATAATTTGTCGATGGCGTATAATTTGCCATTATCGCCGCCATTTTAGCGGCGTCCATCCGGCCTTTGGCAATGTTGCGCAAATATACCTTTTCGACATTCTGGATGCCGCGGTTAAGGCTGTCTTGATCGCGCTCGACCATAATGACTTTTAGCCCCGCATTGAGCGCCGATACCGTGATGCCAGCGCCCATAGTGCCGCCGCCAACTATGCCCAAAACATTTACGGTTCTGGGTTTTACTGGCGCATCACCTTTTTCAGTTGGTGGCATTTTGGCGCTTTTGCGCTCGGCAAAAAACACATGCACCAGCGCCGCATGTTCGGTGGTGCGCATACAGGCGATTATTCTATCGCGTTCAAATTCTAAGCCTTGTTTAAGCGGAATTTTGGCCGCCGCCTCGACGCAATCGACAATGGCAAGCGGTGCAAAGAGCTTGTTAGTTTTGGCCAATTTAGCCCGCGTTGCGGCAATTTGCGCGGCATATATATCGGCATCCGCCAAGCCATCTAAACGCTGGCCGGTGCGTTTTATGCTGGTTTTTTCGGCCACTATTTGTTGTGCAAACTTTATAGCTTCGGCCTTGATATCTGAGCCTTCAATAATTTTATCGATTATGCCCAATTCCAGCGCCTGTGAGGCCTTTATCGGCGCGCCTGAAATCATCAATTTTAAGGCCGGTAAAGCGCCGGTGATGCGCGGCATGCGCTGGGTGCCGCCTGCGCCGGGCAAAATGCCCAGCAAAACCTCGGGGAAGCCAAATTTTGCCGTGGCGGTTGAAAGCCTAAAATGAGCGCCAAGCGCCAGTTCGAACCCGCCGCCCAACACCGTGCCAAACAAGGCAGCAATAACTGGTTTGGCGCTGTTTTCGACATGGCTGCACACATCTGATAAATGCGGCGCGAGCGGTGGTTGGCCAAATTCTTTAATGTCTGCACCAGCGGGAAAGGTGCGGTCTTGGGCACAAATCACAATCGCCGCTACATTTTTATTCGCGTTGGCCGCATCGATATATTTTACCAAGCCCTGACGCACGCCAACGCCCAAAGCGTTAATGGGTGGATTGTCTATGCTGATGATGCCAATATTTTCTTGCACGGTGAATGTAACGACTTCAGACATCGAAAAAACTTTCAGAAATTAATACATACTACTAAGTATGTTGTTTTATTGACAAGCCGTCAACCTTGATGTTTACTGATTTAAATGTTGATTTTTAAGCCAGTAAAAACAGCGAGGATGCTTAGCCGTGAAAGCAGTTTTATGCACCAAATTAGGTGAGCCCGAAAGTTTATCTGTTGCCGAAATTGATGATTTAACCCCGGCAAAAGGCCAAGTGCGCATTGCCATCGAGGCTTGCGGTTGTAACTTTCCAGACACTCTCATCATCGCTGGGAAATACCAATTTAAGCCGCAATTGCCGTTTTCGCCCGGCGGCGAAGTTGCTGGCATCATAGACGCTGTCGGCGAAGGCGTGGACAAAAACCGCATCGGCGAGCCGGTGATTGCGATCGCTCCGTATGGCGGGTTTGCCGAACAAATTCTCATCGAACCAGACAAGTTACTACCCAGACCAACCGGCATGGACAGCCACACAGCCGCAGGTTTTGCCATGACTTATGGCACATCTATGCACGCCTTAAAGCAACGAGCGCAGCTAAAAGCTGGCGAAACATTATTGGTTTTGGGCGCGGGTGGCGGCGTTGGTTTGGCGGCTGTCGAACTGGGCAAGTTAATGGGCGCGCGGGTGATTGCTGCCGCCAGTGGTGATGAAAAATTACAAGCTGCCAAATTAGCTGGTGCTGACGAGTTGATAAATTATTCGACCACTCCATTACGAGACGCGCTTAAAACCCTAACCAAAAGTCAAGGGGTGGATGTGGTTTATGACCCCATTGGCGGCGATTTGTTTGAGCAGGCTTTACGCTCGACCGCATGGCGCGGCCGGGTATTGGTGGTTGGCTTTGCCACCGGCTCGATACCCAATATAGCCACCAATTTAATGTTGTTAAAAGGCTGTTCGGTTGTGGGGGTGTTCTGGGGCGCATTTAGAGGCCGTGAATTGGCCTTAGACAATGAAAATTTTGCCCAAATGTTCGCCTGGTATGAGCAAGGTAAGCTCAAGCCACATATTGGTAAAACCTACCCATTGTCGCAAGCGGCAGAGGCTTTGAATGACCTAAAATACCGCCGTGCCATTGGCAAGATTATTCTCACAACATCATAATAAACCAGCTGTAGGAGCACTCCAAATGTTTGATTTAACGGGTAAAGTCGCCATCATCACCGGTTCATCACGCGGTATAGGCCAAGCCATAGCCGAGCAATATGCGCGCGCTGGCGCTAAAGTGGTGATTTCTAGCCGCAATTTAGACGCTTGTGAGCCAATAGCCCAAGCGATTAGAGACAAAGGCCAAGACGCCATTGCACTAAAATGCAATGTTGGCGACAAAGCCCAAGTGCAGAATCTATTTGATCAGACTATGAAACAATGGGGGCGGGTCGATATTTTGGTCTGCAACGCCGCCACCAACCCATCCTATGGGCCAATGTCAACCTTAGAAGACAGCGCATTTGATAAAGTGATGCGGGTTAATGTGCAAAGCACAATTTGGCTGAGCAATTTGGTGACGCCAATTATGATTGAAAATGGTGGGGGTTCGATAATTTTATTATCCTCTATCACCGCCCTAAAAGGCAATACAGTTATTGGCGCTTACGGCATGTCTAAAGCCGCAGAGGCCGCTTTGGCGCGCAATTTGGCGCATGAATTGGGCAAATATAAAATACGGGTTAACGCCATCGCGCCGGGCTTGGTTAAAACCGAATTCGCCCGTGCGCTGTGGGAAAACCCGAAAATTATGGCGCGACAAGAAAAAGCCACACCGTTAAGGCGCATTGGCGAACCTGATGACATTGCTGGCGTGGCACATTTTTTGGCCGCCCGCGCCTCGGCATTTGTAACCGGCCAAGTGATTGTGGCGGATGGCGGCGAAACCATTTAAACCTTAGGTGATGAATGATGGACAGATTCAAGCAAAAAACAGTGTTAATTACCGGAGCAGGTGGCGCTATTGGCAGAGCCACAGCCATTAGATTGGCCTCAGAAGGCGCGAATTTAGCCTTGGTAGATTTAGATCAATTAAGTTTGCAACAGACAAAAAATATATTGCCAGCTAGCTGCCTAGCCAAATGTTACATTGTAGATATAGCCGACCAAGCCGCGGTGAAAGCCTGCGTGGCTGAGGTTATAGACGCTTTTGGCCAAATAGATGTTTTGTTTAACAATGCCGGCATGGTTTGTGATGCCAGTCCAATGGGCGAACAAAATTTAGCCAATTGGAAGCGGGTTATGGAAGTTAATGTCTATGGCGCAATGATGTTTATGGACAATGTCGCGCCGCATATGATGGCTGCCAACAGCGGGGCGATCGTCAACACCGCATCGGTCGCCGGTATACGCGCTGGGGCAGGCGGCAATGCTTATTCGGCATCTAAAGCCGCGCTCATAAATATGACCAAAACCGCTGCATGTGACTTTGGCAAATATGGCATACGGGTCAATGCAATTTGCCCGGGTCTGGTGGAATCTAACATGACCAAACCAGCTTTTGATTATGCCCGCAACAAAGGCATAGAAAATAGGTTGGGCGAGCGGTGTGAACTTAGGCGCTACGGCCATGCTTATGAAATAGCCTCGGTTGTGGCGTTTTTAGCTAGCGATGATGCCAGTTATATCACCGGCCAATCGCTGGCAGTAGACGGTGGCAACACCGCCTCGCTAAACTTGCCAAATATGAAATATTAAATGGCCAAACGAAATTAGACCAGATGAAAACCGAAATAATTGAAATTAACGGCAACTCATTTTTTGTGCGCCTTTGGGGCGATGCATCTAAGCGACCTTTGCTAATGTTGCATGGGTTTCCAGAACATTCCGGCGCTTGGCACCAACTGGCGGCAGGCTTGACCGATGAATTTTTCTGCATCGCGCCAGACCAACGCGGTTATGGCCAATCCTTCAAGCCAAATGGAGTTGAAAACTACCGAATATCGGAAGTGGTGGGTGATATTGCTGGGTTTATTTCACATTATACGGATAATGGCAAAATAGATTTGTTGGGGCATGACTGGGGCGCAGCCGCCGCCTATGGCGCGGCCATCGCCATACCCGATATGGTGGATAATCTGCTGATATTGAACGGCGTACACCCGGCTGCGTTTCAAAATGAGTTGGCAAAAGGCGGCGCGCAAACCGCTGCTAGCCAGTATTTTCATTGGTTGCGAACTGATGCCAGCACACATAAATTAGCCCAAAATAATTTTGCCAAGCTCATTGAATTTATGTCGAACGGTATGGATTGTGAGTGGCTGCAAGGCGAGGTTTTGAGCGATTATTTGCAACAATGGCAAGATGAAGACGTATTGGATTGCATGCTGAATTGGTACCGCGCCAGCCCGATAATTATACCCAAAACTGGCCACACCATGGAGCCAGATAAGTTGCTCAAATTTAACCAAACTGACATGCGTATAAACATGCCGCATTTGATCATTTGGGGCGAAAAAGATAAGGCTTTAACGGCTGAAACGCGAGATGGAATTTTTGACTATTGCGATGACGTGAAGATTGAATTAATTGCCGATGCCGACCATTGGTTACACCACCAGCAGCCTGGCAAAATTGCCAAACTCATCCGTGCTTTTTTGTTGGCCTGAGCCTTTGCCATACGGTGACGTAGGGTAAGCATCGCCATTGCGGTGGTCTGGTTTTTAACAATTGACAAACAATAAACATACCGATTAGTATGTTTATATGGGTAAACAGGCGCAAAGACTTGGAATTAACCTCTAAAATTAGACGCACGCCAAAGGCGGCGGTTGGAGGCGCTCAAAAAAGGGAGATAGATTTTGGAGATATTTCAACTTCTAGTGAGTGGATTGGCCAACGGCTGCGTCTACGGGCTCATCGCGCTAGGTTTTGTGATGATTTACAAAGCCACAGAGGCGGTGAATTTTGCCCAAGGCGACTTTATGATGTTGGGCGCGTTTGTGATGATCGGCTTTAACAATGCTGAATATTTGGGCCTGCCATTTGCGGTGTCAATCGTCGCGGCATTGGTGGTGATGGGCGCCATTGGTTATTTGTTGGACAGGTTGATATTGCGCCGCGTCGCAGGCGAAAGCCAAACTTCGGTTATCATTCTCACCATCGCGCTGGGCTTTGTCATTAGGTTTGTGGTTGGCCTCATTTGGGGGCATGAACCGAAATCACTCGAAAACCCGATCATCGGCCAAGATATAGCCTTTGGTGGCATTGTTTTGGGGCTTGAGGATGTGGCGGTTATTGTCATTACCCTGCTGTTAACCCTTGCGCTTTATTTGTTTTTCCAACGTTCCAAACTTGGCTTGGCCATGCAAGCTGCCTCACAAAACCAATTGGCAGCCTATTATATGGGCGTTCCCGTTAAGCGCATTCAGGGCTTTATTTGGGCGCTTAGCGGCATAGTTGCTGGCATTGCCGGTATATTATTTGCCACCAAAGGCAGTGTCGACCCGACCACCGGGTTAATTGGCATAAAGGCTTTTGCGGCCGCGGTTATTGGTGGGTTTGGTAGTTTGCCGGGCGCGTTGCTTGGCGGGCTAATCGTTGGCATTATCGAGCCATTTGCCTCGCGCTATATGCCAGCGGGCTATAGCCAAATAGCGCCATATGCATTGTTATTATTGGTGTTAATCTTCCGACCTAGCGGCTTGTTTGCTCAACAGCGCAACAAGAAGGTTTAACTTATGCGGGTACATTTTAAAACCAGTTATAACCAAGATATCCGATTATTCGAAGACAAATGGACGTTATTCGTCTATTCATTGCTGATCATCCTCAGCTTTTTAATGCCGTATATTTTAGATGTTTTCTATCTGGGTGAAATGACCAATGTACTGATTTGGGCCATTGCCGGGCTGGGGCTAATGCTGTTAACTGGCCACACTGGCCAAGCCAGCTTAGGCCACGCCGCATTTTTGGCTTTGGGCTGTTATAGTTATGCAATATTGGTGCAAAAAGGCGTGCCGTTTTTAATCGCCTTTCCTTTGTCTAGTGTCATCACTGGCGTTGTCGGCATGATTGTTGCCATACCGGCTTTGCGCCTGCGCGGCATATATTTAGCCATTGCCACTCTGGCCATGTCTATTTTGGTCGATGATGTGATTGTGTTGGCTGAACCCTTCACTGGCGGCGTTAGCGGCATATTTTCTGAGCCGATATTTTTGTTTGGCATGGAAATTGACCGCTGGGGCACACCGATAGCGTTTTATTATGTGGCGCTGGTGACCATTATCATTGTGACATTTGGTTATGCCAACATAATGCGAAGCCCTTTAGGCCGCTCATTTGTGGCAGTGCGAGACTCGGAGGTTTCCGCCCAAGCAATGGGGGTGAATATCGCCCGCACAAAAATGATTTCATTTGGCCTGTCTTGCGCCATTACCGGCTTGGCTGGCGCGTTAATGGGCTTGTTTGCCGGCATATTTAACAATGAAACTTTTTCGGTGGTTATATCCATTCAACTGCTGATGATGATTGTAATTGGTGGCTTAGGTTCGATACATGGGGCATTTTTTGGCGCCATCATCATTGGCTTTTTGCCGCAATTCCTATCTATATCCAAAGAATATGTGGGTGATTTTATCGGTGGTTCTGCGGTGGCCATACCCGGGTTGGAATTTGGTGTATTTGGCATGATATTAATTGCCTTCATCATGTTTGAACCCAACGGGATATATGGCCGCTGGGTAAAAATAAGAACTTGGTTTGAGCTATTTCCGTTTTATCGCAAAGGCATGTTTAAACGCCAAAAATCGTTTCTAAAAACGGAGCGATTGCAATGAGCCTGTTAGAATTTGAAAATGTAACACTTAGGTTTGGCGGCGTGATTGCGGTAAATGATTTATCTTTTTCGGTCAAAAAAGGTGAGGTTTTTGCGCTTGTCGGGCCAAATGGCGCTGGCAAATCGACCGCATTTAATTTAATTTCGCGGTTTTACCAACCAACGGCAGGTCAAATTCATTTTGATGGCCACGATTTACTGAGCCATAAAGCCTCTGATGTGGCGGCACTCGGCATCGCGCGCACCTTTCAGAATAATGAATTATTTGACCATTCGACGGTGTTGCAAAACCTGCTTATTGGTAGACATCGCCACCGTAAGACCAATTTTTTGGCCGAAATATTTTTCACTCCCAGCGTGCGTAAGGCCGAAATTCAAAACCGCGAAATGGTCGAAGAAATTATCGAATTTTTAGATTTGCAGCCCTATCGGGACAAAATGATAGCTGGGCTGCCTTATGGTGTGCGCAAAGTGGTAGAGCTTGGCCGGGCGTTGGCCACCGGGCCAAAAATGTTAATGTTAGATGAGCCAGCCTCTGGACTTTCGGTTGAAGAAACCACCGATATGCGCTGGTGGATAGATGACATCAGGCGGCAAATGGGCATCACCGTTTTAATGGTAGAACATGATATGGGCTTGGTTTCTAACGTGTCAGACCGGGTGTTGGCTCTGGCCGATGGCAGCAAGCTAGCCCAAGGCACACCGGCCGAGGTGCAAACCGACCCAGCGGTGTTGAAAGCTTATTTGGGAGAGGTTGCCTAATGTCAGAACCTTTGCTGAAAATAAGAAATGTTGAAAGCTATTATGGGCCAATAATGGCCATTCGCGGCGTGAGTTTAGACGTACATGCTGGCCAGATTGTTACCGTATTGGGTGCAAATGGCGCTGGCAAAACCACTTTAATGAAGACTATATCCGGTGTTATGGACCCCGAAAAAGGCCAGATAATATATGACGGCCATGAAATTCAGGGTCTAGACCCGTATAAAATTGTTAACCACGGCATTGTGCATGTGCCTGAAGGCCGCGAAGTGTTCCCACTACTCAGTGTGAATGACAATTTAACTTTGGGCGCTTACACCCGCAATGACGCCGCCGAGGTCGAGCTAGACCGCGAGATGGTGTTCACTTATTTTCCGGTTCTGAAAGCCAGACGTAACCAAGAAGCGGGTTTTCTTTCTGGCGGTGAACAACAAATGTTGGCCATTGGCCGGGCTTTAATGGCACGGCCAAAAATAATGTTATTGGATGAACCAAGCCTTGGCTTAAGCCCAATATTGGTGCAAGAAATATTTGGCATATTAAAACGTTTAAATTCGGAACAAAATGTAACCATGATTTTGGTCGAGCAAAATGCTATGATTGCGCTGAATTTGGCAGATATTGGCTATGTGATGGAAATTGGCCGCATCGTTATGAGCGGCACTGCCCAACGGCTGTTGCAGTCTGAAGACATTCAGAATTTTTATTTAGGCATAAAGGCTGAAGGCGCACGTGAAGAGCGCCGTTGGAAGCAAAAAAAGACCTGGAGGTAGCGCAGATGAATGTACAAAAACCAATGCAAGACACCTCTGCGCTGCCAGAGACTCATTTTGTTAATGGCATGATGCTGAATAAAGACCTGACCGCGCGCCCGGCAATGATAGACAATTGCGACACCATGCCAAAATTATTTGCCTTAAGGTGCAAAAATAATGGCCAAAGAACTGCTCATAGAGAAAAAGATTTCGGCATCTGGAAGGCCTATAGTTGGGCCGATTTTTGGGCCGCCACCTCGCAAATTGGCGCGGCGCTAAAGTCACTTGGCCTAAACCGCGGCGAGGTGGTTTCTATATTGTCCGAAGACAATAAAGAATGGGCTTATTTTGACCTCGGCATTCAAGGCATTGGCGGCATTTGCTCGGGCGTTTATACCACCGACAGCGCCGCGCAACTGGCTTATTTATTGCAAGATAGTGAAAGCGTATTTCTAATTGTTGAAAATGATGAACAGCTAGATAAATTTTTAAAAATTCGAGACCAAGTGCCGCTGGTTAAAAAGGTGATTGTATTGGACCCAGAGGGTTTGCACGACATTGATGATGCGCAAATAATATTTTTAGACCAATTTTATGAAATTGGCCGCGATGCCCTTAAACAACAAGCAGATTTGTTTGAAAACGCCATCATGCGCGGCGCAGCCGAAGACACCGCCATGCTGATATATACATCTGGCACCACTGGCAAGCCAAAAGGCGCGATGATAACCAACGAAAATGTCATGGCGGCGACAGCATGTGGCTCGGTGGCACTGCCGCATTTATCTACCGATGAGCAATTGTGCTTTTTGCCGTTAGGCCATGTTTTTGAACGTGGCACCAGTATATCTGGTTCGATCGCGGCCTCTACAATTGTTAATTTTGCCGAAAGCCCCGAAACCGTATTTGATAATTTGCGCGAAGTTTCGCCGCATATTTTTGCCGCCGTGCCGCGGGTGTGGGAAAAGATATATTCAGCGGTAATCATTTTGGCTAAAGAAGCAACGCCATTGGGCCAATGGGCCTTTAAATGCGCCATAAAAGTCGGCATGGCCAAAGCCGAGCTTATCTATGCTTCAAAACCCATTGGCTTATGGCTCAGAGCTAAATATGTTTTTTGGGATGCCTTGGTTTTGAGAAATTTGCGAATTATGCTGGGGTTGGACCGCATCAGGCGCGCGGTGTCGGGCGCAGCGCCGGTATCGCCAGAATTGTTAAAATGGTATTTGGCAATTGGCGTGCCGATACGCGAAGGTTATGGCATGACCGAAAACACCGCCGTGTGTTCGGTAAACACCCCTGATGCCACCCGTTTGGGCAGCGTTGGCAAAGCCTCGGCTGGCACCCAAGCGCGTATATCTGACGCGGGCGAAATACAGACCAACGGGCTAACCACATTTGCCGGATATTGGAAAAACCCTCAAAAAACCGCCGAAACCTTTACCGCAGACGGCTGGTTAAAAACCGGTGACTTAGGTGTGATTGACAAAGATGGTTTTCTAACCGTTACTGGCAGAATTAAAGACATCATCATCACATCTGGCGGCAAAAACATCACCCCGGCCGAATTGGAGAGCGAATTAAAATTCTCGCATTATATCGCCGATGCTGTGGTGATTGGCGATGGTAGAAAATATCTAACCGCGTTGATCATGATTGACCAGGAAAATGTTGAGAAATTTGCGCAGGAACAAAAAATACCATTTAGTGATTTTGCCTCGCTATGCCAAGCCGAACTGGTGACCAATTTAGTGGGAGTCGAAATAGAACGGGTGAACCAGAATTTTGCCCGGGTGGAGCAGATCAAAAAATTTAAATTAATTGACATTTTATTGACCGCCGAAGACGATGAATTGACTGCAACAATGAAATTGAAACGCGGGTTTGTGGAGAAAAAATTTAGCAATTTAATTGACGAAATGTATACCTGATTAAGCATGAAGAGGAAGTTGAAGAAGAAGAAAAGTGAGACAATAAATAAACTTTTAAAGGGAGAGAAAAATGAAAAATAAACTCAAATTTGCTGTTGCTGGTTTTGCGGCACTTCTGGCGAGCAATACTGCTTTCGCCGAAACCCAAGGCGTATCAGATACTGAAATTCTGTTTGGTTCAGTTAGTGACCTTTCGGGCATTTTTGCCGCTGTCGGCGTGCCGGCGGTTAATGGCGCTAATTTGTTGATGCAACAAATCAATGACGCGGGTGGCATTCATGGCCGTACATTAAAATTTATTGTCGAAGATAACGGCTATCAGCTCCCCCGTGCGATGCAAGGTTACAATAAATTGCTCAAACGCGATAAAGTGTTTGCTATGCTGTTATCGGTTGGCACACCCATGAATATTGCCGGTTTTAAATTGCTAGACCCGCAGGGCATTCCAAACATTTCACCGTTAAGCGCCTCGACAAAAATGTTGAGCGAGCCGATGCATAATAAATTTACCGGCTTCTCCAATTATTTTGACCAAGCTGCGGCTGGCACAAGTTTTGTAACCAAAAAACATGGGCTTAAAAATGTTTGCGCTATGTATTTGCCATCTGATTTTGGCAAGGAAATTGTCGCTGGTGCGAAAAGCGCGGTGGCTAGTGATGGCTTAATATTTGCCGCCGAAACCACACATAAAGGCGACGAAGCCGATTTTGTCGGCTCATTGTCAAAACTTAAAGCCGCAAATTGCGAAATGGTGGTGATGGCATTAGGTGTGCGCCAAAGCATTACAGTTGTGGGCACTGCCAAAAAAATGGGCTTGGTTGATATGCAGTTCTTAAACACTTCAGCTGGCTTCTTATCTGTAGTGGCTGCTGTTCCGGGTGGCGTAACCGAAGGCTTATACGCATCATCTGGCTGGAAAGACCTTACCGCCCGCGCTGCAGACCCTGTGCCGGCTCAATTTATTGCCGATTACACTGCCAAATATGGCAGCGCACCGGGTGGCTTTGCTATGCTAGGCTATTCAGCTGTAAACCAAGTTGCCAAAGCGCTTGAAGTGGCCGGTAGAGATTTGACCACGGAAAGCTTCATCGCGGGTATGGAAACCTTAAATTTTGCCGATGAATTGACAGGTTCTCAAATCACCTATGGCCCTAACGACCATAAAGGCGCTGATGACATTGTTATCTCAGTGGTGCAAGCTGGTATGTGGGTTGTCGTTGATGACGGCAAGTAAACCATAATGATACAAGTTACCCTCAGCAGATTAGCGATAATCTGCTGAGGGTATTTTTATGTTCAATTGATAAAAGTCATGGACTTGTTGAGCTAAAAACCTGTAAAACACTGGCAGGCAATGCACTTAAAGTGTGTGGCCAAATGAAATTGTAACAAGGCTCGTAATATGTCTAAATTTGTGCCGATGCCACGTTCTGTAAGATGCATGTGGATGCGCGGCGGCACCTCTAAAGCGGCTTATTTTTTAGCCCAAGATTTACCTGCCGATCCGCGGCAGCGCGACCAATTTTTATTACGCATTATGGGTTCGCCGGACGATAACCAAATTGATGGTATAGGCGGCGCAAACCCGCTAAGCTCCAAAGTGGCGGTGGTTAAAAAATCATCTCGTTATGGCATTGATGTCGATTATCTATTTTTGCAGGTGTTGATTGACAAAGCGATTGTCACCAGCACCCTGAGTTGCGGCGATATTTTGGCTGGTGTTGGGCCATTTGCGATAGAACGCGGCTTGGTAACAGCGCATGAAGGCGAAACATCTGTTGCCATTTATTTAGAAAATAGCGGCCAAGTGGCGATTGAAAAAATTGCCACAAATTCTGGCAAAGTTATTTATACGGGTGCGGCCAAAATTAGCGGCGTGCCGCGCACCGCCAGCCCCATTCCGATTGACTTTAAGGCCAATGCAGGTGGTAGCTATGAGGCATTTTTACCAACCGGCAATGAGGTCGATGTGATAGACGATATAACCGTAACCTGCATAGATAACGGCTTGCCCTGTGTGGTGATGCTGGCCAAAGACTTCGGCATTACCGGGGCTGAAACCAGCGAGCAATTGACCAAAAATGATGATTTGCTTACCAAACTAGACTCTATTAGCTCTCAAGCCGGCAAACTTATGAATGTCGCTAATATCGCCGATGAAGCCCTGCCGCATATAATTTTAGTTGGTCCCGCCAGCCATGGGGGCGCCATTTCAACCCGCACATTTATTGCCGGTAAATGCCATGCATCGATAGATATATTTGCCGCGCTGAGCCTCGCAACATCTTGTTTTCTGCCGCAAAGTCCGGCATATAATGTGGCCAATTTAGCAGGCAATGTTGGCACTAGTAAAGTTGTGGCTATTGAGCACCCAGATGGCATTATGAGCGTTAACTTGAGTTTTGATGCGAGTGGCCAAGTCAACAATGCCAGCATAGTGAGAACCGCCAGAAAATTATTTGATGGCCAGATATTTGCTTAATTTATGATATGAAAAACATTGCGGATAAGCCCTCAAGCATAAACCTTAAGAAAGAAAAATATTATGATTTTCGTTATCGCCACCATCAACATTAAACCCGGCTCAGCCGATAAAGTTATCGCCGCAGCCATGCCGTGCATAGAGGGCACGCGCGCCGAAGCTGGTTGCATCAGCTACGACCTGAACCAAGCGGTGGAAGATGAAAACACCCTAACCTTTGTTGAACGGTGGAAGACTCGGGAAGATTTAGAACTGCATTTTAAGCAACCACATATGGCCGTTTGGCGCGAAACTGGCGGACCATATATCATCGATCGCAAAATCGAAATCATCCATACCGATAAGGTAGAAGTGGTGTAATTCTCACATTAAATGTCGATTAATTATTTAAATTGTAAACTGCGTCACCAAAGTCTAGAATCAACTATCAAATATTTTTGGGAGTGATTTGGTTTTGGTGACGTTAAATATTTATCCTGAAATGGCCATGGTTAAATCGGCATGTCAAGCTTGCGCAAACAAACCAGATATGTTGCTTGAAATTTTTCACATCATTCAGGCCAATCTGGGTTATGTACCGGTAAAAGCCTATCAACAAATTGCCGATGCGCTTAATATATCGCGCGCCGATGTGTTTGGCGTTGTGACTTTTTATCACGATTTTAACAACAGCAAACAGGCTGCAAACACCATAACATTGTGCCAATCTGAGGCCTGTCAATCTATGGGTTCGGCCAAGTTAAAAACCCAATTGGAAAAAAGCTACACAGTTAAAACCGTATATTGCCTTGGCAATTGTGCGCTTGCGCCCTCGGCCTCTATTGGCGGCAAAACCTATGGGCGCGTCGATAAACAACGGCTTGAAGCGATAATGGAGGCTGGGCTATGAAAATAGTTTATGTTCCGCGCGATACCGCCAGTGTTTCTGTGGGGGCGGATGAGGTGGCGGATAATTTTGCCACCGCCGGGTTTAAAGTCATACGCAACGGTTCACGTGGGGCGGCGTGGTTAGAGCCATTGGTCGAAATTGACACGCCAGATGGCCGGGTTGGGTTTAGCTGTGTGCGGCCGCAAGATGTGGCAGGTTTGGTGGACAACGATTTTCAAAATAACGCCCCGCATTTGCGCGATGTTGGCTTGATAAAAAACATAGATTATTTCAAAAAGCAAAACCGCCAGATATTCGCCTATGCAGGCGATACCGACCCGGTGTCGATAGCTGATTATATACAGTATGGCGGCTTTCTTGGCCTCAAAAAAGCCTTGGAACTTGGCGCTGAAAACACCGTAAATATGGTGTTTGACTCTGGCCTCCGAGGCCGTGGCGGTGCGGCATTTCCAACCGGCATTAAATGGCGGACATGTGCGGCCATCGAGGCTAAACAAAAATATGTGGTTTGCAATGCAGATGAGGGTGATGGCGGCACGTTTTCCGACAGGTTGTTAATGGAATCCAACCCTTTCGCCCTGATCGAAGGTATGCTCATTTGCGGCTTGGCCATCGGCGCAAACAAAGGCTATATATATTTACGCAGTGAATACCCGCTATCCAAAACCATATTAACTGAAGCCATAGCCAACGCCTATAAAGCCAATTATTTGGGCAAGAATATTGCCAATTCGGGCTTAGATTTTGTCATCGAAATACGCATCGGCGCTGGGGCTTATATTTGCGGCGAAGAAACCTCGCTATTAAACAGCATCGAAGGCAAGCGCGGCGTGGTGCGCGCCAAACCGCCTTTGCCAGCCATAGAAGGCTTGTTTGGCCAGCCAACCATCATCAACAATGTCATTACTTTGGCATCTGTGCCCGATATATTGGCCAAAGGCGCGGCTTATTATGCCGCTTTGGGCAGTGGCAAATCAACCGGTACATTGCCGTTTCAGTTGGCGGGCAATGTCAAACGCGGCGGCTTGGTCGAGGTTGAATTTGGCCTTACCCTTAGGCAACTCATTGAAGATTTTGGCGGCGGTACCTATAGCGGCCGGCCGATTAAAGCAGTGCAAGTTGGAGGGCCATTAGGCTCCTATATCCACCCCGATGAATTTGACACGCCGTTAGATTATGAAAGTTTTGCCGCCATAGATGGCGCGATTGGCCATGGCGGCATAATTGTGTTTGATGACACAGCCGATATGGCCGCCCAAGCCCGGTTTGCGTTTACTTTTTGCGAGGTCGAAAGTTGCGGAAAATGCACACCTTGCCGCATTGGCGCCACTCGCGGCGGCGAGATTTTAGATGACATTTCGGCTGGTAAAAATGTCGAGGCCAATTTTGAACTGTTAGATGATTTATTTGAAACTATGGAATTAGGCTCGCTCTGCGCCATGGGCGGCTTAACCCCGAAGCCTGTGCGCAGTTTGCTTAAACATTTTGCCGACGAATTTATCGACAAAGGAAAGGTTTTATGAGATTTCCCGACCAAGCAGATTTTGGCACGCCAGAAATTAAACTTACCGCCAAAACTAAACTAATAACCGCAACCATTAATGGCACAGAAATAACCGTGGCCCAAGGCACGTCTATTATGCGGGCGGCCAAAATGTTAGATGTCGACATTCCTAAATTATGTGCATCCGATAACCTGAAGCCGCATGGCTCTTGCCGTTTATGCGTGATAGAAATCGCCGGCAGACGCGGCACCCCGGCTTCTTGCACCACCCCGCTCGAGCCTGGCATGGCCATCAGCACAGAAACCCCAAAACTAGCCAAATTGCGCCGAGGGGTGATGGAATTATACATTTCAGACCACCCATTAGATTGCTTAACTTGCTCTGCCAATGGCGATTGTGAGTTGCAAGATATGGCAGGCGTGGTGGGTTTGCGCGAAGTCAGATACGGCCTGGATGGCAAAAACCATTCCGATGCCCCAACCGATACATCCAATCCCTATTTTAGCTTTGAAGGCAGCAAATGCATCAGTTGCGAACGCTGTGTAAGGGCCTGTGAGGAAGTGCAAGGCAGTTTTGCCTTAACCACTATGGGGCGCGGGTTCAGCTCGGCCATCAGCGCTGGCGCTAACGATGGTTTTTTAGCCAGCGAATGTGTATCTTGCGGGGCATGTGTGCAAGCCTGCCCAACCGCCACGTTGACCGAAAAAACCATCATCGATCTTGGCCAACCAGACCGGGCGGTTAAAACCACCTGCGCCTATTGTGGTGTTGGTTGCTCATTTATTGCCGAAATGAAGGGCAACCAAGTGGTGCGCATGACGCCCGATAAAACCGGCGGCGCTAACCAAGGCCATTCTTGCATCAAAGGCCGGTTTGCATTTGGCTATGCCACCCATAAAGACCGCATCACCCAACCGATGATACGCGATAAAATTACCGACCCATGGCAACCGGTGAGCTGGGATGTGGCCATAAATACTGCGGCCAAACGCTTAACTGACATTCAGGCCAAGCATGGCCGTAAATCCATCGGTGGCATTACATCGTCTCGATGCACAAATGAAGAAGTGTATGTGGTGCAAAAGCTAATTCGAGCAGCTTTTGGCAACAATAATGTCGACACCTGCGCCCGGGTTTGCCATTCGCCAACCGGTTATGGCCTTAGCCAAACATTGGGCACATCGGCTGGCACGCAAGATTTTAAAAGTGTAGAGGATTGCGATGTGATTTTTATCATTGGTGCCAACCCAACTGATGCGCATCCGGTATTTGCATCGCGGATGAAACAACGCATCCGCCAAGGCGCAAAACTAATCATTGCCGACCCAAGGGCGATTGACCTGGTGCACAGCGCCCATATACATGCCGACTATTTTTTGCCCCTATTGCCGGGCATGAATGTGGCCTTAATTAACGCCCTAAGCCACGTAATCGTGACCGAAGAACTGCTAGATAATGACTTTATAGAGGAGAGGTGCGACCTTGAAAGTTTTGCAGCGTGGGCCAAATTTGTCGCGTTGGATGAAAATTCACCAGAAAGCCAAGCCAAAGCCATTGGAGTGAATGCAAAAGACATGCGCCAAGCCGCGCGGCTTTATGCCACCGGTGGCAATGCAGGCATTTACTATGGCCTTGGAGTAACTGAGCATAGCCAAGGCTCGACCATGGTTATGGGCATCGCAAACCTAGCCATGGCAACCGGGAATTTGGGCAAAAATGGCGGCGGCGTTAACCCATTGCGCGGCCAAAACAATGTGCAAGGCTCGTGCGATATGGGCAGTTTTCCGCACGAATTGCCGGGCTATCGGTCGGTCGCAGATGATGAAATCCGCCATGTATTTGAAGCTCATTGGGGCATTGAATTAGATGCTGAACCCGGCTATCGCATTCCCAACATGTTCAATCAGGCCATTACTGGCAATTATAAAGGCATGTATGTGCAGGGCGAGGACATTGCCCAATCTGACCCTGATACCCAACATGTCGAGGCGGCATTATCGAGCCTAGATTGTCTAATTGTTCAGGATTTATTTTTGAATGAAACCGCCCGTTATGCGCATATTTTCTTGCCCGGCACTAGTTTTTTGGAAAAAGATGGCACATTTACCAATGCCGAGCGGCGCATTAACCGCGTGCGCATGGCCATGCCACCAGCGACCGGCAAGCATGAATGGGAAGTGACGCAAGATTTGGCGATCGCCATGGGATATGACATGGATTACCAAAATTCATCACAAATTATGGATGAAATAGCTGAATTAACCCCGGCATTTAGCGGCGTTTCGCACCAACGTTTAGACGCTGGCGAAAGCCTACAATGGCCGGTGAATGACCAAGCGCCAAATGGCACGCCGATAATGCATGTCGGGCAGTTTGCCCGCGGTAAAGGCAAGTTTTTTGTCACCGAATTTACCCCCACGACAGAAAAAGCCAACCGAAAATTTCCTTTATTGCTCACCACCGGGCGGGTTTTGTCACAATATAATGTCGGCGCGCAAACCCGTCGGACAAAAAATAACATTTGGCTGGAGCAAGATGTGCTCGAAATACACACCGCCGATGCCGAATTGCGCGGCATTGCCGATGGCGATTTGGTGCAAATAGCCTCGCGCAAAGGCAAAATATCTGTGCCTGCCAAAATTTCTGACCGCATGCAAATAGGCGTGGTTTACACAACATTCCATCACCCCGAAACCGGCGCCAATGTTATCACCACAGAAAATTCCGATTGGGCGACAGATTGCCCAGAATATAAAGTGACCGCGGTGCAGGTTCGTTTAACCAACGATCATTCCGCTTGGCAATCTAAAAGGCGAAATATAGTGCCTAACCAACACGCTATATTGCCGGTAGAATGATGGCAGATTCAGGTAGCACAGAAGCGACAACAGGCCAGTTAACGGGCGAGAATTCGCAAACTCCACATAGTTGGATATTGCCGCAAGAAACCCCCATCGACATAAAAATCAACGGCCAAACCTACGCCATTATGCTGGCCACACCGCTAGATTTAGAAGATTTTGCTCTTGGTTTTTGTCTTAGTGAAGGGCTGGTAAAAAACAGTCAGGCGATTATTGGCATGGTTGCCAAACAGCTCAAACATGGTTTTGAGGTCGATGTAGAACTATCTGACGAGGCACTAGACCGGTTTAACATTATTGACAAACGCCGCAATATGGCAGGCGCTTCGGGCTGTGGCATATGCGGCCTCACATCCCTATCGCATATAGTAGAGCCGTTGCCAAAAATTCAATCGGATTTATTGGTTTCGGTAAATGCCTTCATAAAAGCCAAAAAGCAATTGTCGAACTTCACCCCGTTATATAACCAAAGTCGATCTGTCCACGCAGCGGCATTTGCCGATGTGGGTGGCAATATATTATATGCCAAAGAAGATGTTGGTAGGCATAATGCGCTCGACAAATTAATTGGCACTTTAAGTAAAAACCAGCAAGATTTTGGCCAAGGATTTATCATTCTAACCAGCCGCTTTGCATTTGAATTGGCACAAAAATCTGCACGTATGGGGTTTGCGGTGGTGGTTTCGATTTCTGCGCCGACCAGTATGGCGGTAGAATTGGCAACCAAAACCAATATGACTTTTGCGGCTTTTTCGGGCGGTTCAGAGCTGATGGTATTTTCAGAGATCGATAGAATTTGTTTAAAACCAGTTGACTAATTTTACCTAGTTGCTATTTATTTATGCATGGATAGACGCTCAATAAAATTTGACTGGAATCACGCGCGGGCTTTTTTGGTCACTGCCGAAGAAGGTTCATTATCGGCAGCGGCAAGGCTGCTTGGTGTGGCGCAACCGACATTAGGGCGGCAGGTTAGCGCATTGGAGGCGCAGCTAGGCGTTGTGCTGTTTGAACGGGTAGGCCGAGGCCTAACATTAACCCCGACTGGGCAAGATTTATTATCTTCAGTGCGCGATATGGGCGATGCGGCAACTCAAATGTCGCTAAAATCCACCGGCCGGTCTGATTCCATTCAGGGAACCGTGCTCATCGCCGCCAGCGAGGTATATGCCGCTTTCTCATTGCCTGCCATCATCGCAAAATTGCGTATATTACAGCCGGATATTCACATCGAAGTCATCACCTCTAACTCGTCCAGTGATTTGCTAAGGCGCGAGGCAGATATAGCCATACGCAACTTTAGGCCGACAGAGCCAGACTTAATTGCCAAGAAAATAAAAGACATTCCCGCGCGCTTATATGCAACCCCTGAATATATTAAAAAATTGGGCAAACTAAACTCGCCTGACGATTTAACTGAAGCTGAATTTATTGGCATCGACCATGAAGGCACATTGATGCATGGCCTTAATAAATCTGGCTTCAAGCTGACGGATAACAATTTTCCGATCATTGCCGAAAACTGGTTGGTGATGTGGGAATTTGTTAAAAATGGCCTCGGCATTGGCATATTAGATAGCAATTTTGGTGATTTAGAACCCAAGGTAGCGCGGGTATTGCCCAATCTTAAGCCGCTAACAGCCTCGGTCTGGTTGGTGGCGCATAGAGAGTTAAACTCAAGCGCTCGCATTCGCATAGTCTATGATTTATTGGCGCAAGAATTGGCCAAATAAACACTGTTCCATGCATTTTTGCATATCAATTCTACATATTTAGGCAATTTCATTATTATTTGCAGCGCCTATATTCGCATCATTAAATTTAAACCATGTGAAAATAGGAGATTATTATGAATTCACAAACCACCACCGGCTCAAGCCAACAGACCAATGACATAAGACAATCGGCAAGATGGTTCGGGATATTTTTTATCCTTACCTTTCTGTCATATGGCTTTGGCAGCTTCTTGATTTCTGACGTTACCGGCAGCGAAAATCCACTCGGCATGGCATTTGCGAGCCGTTTTGACATTGCATCAGGCGCGATATTAATGGCTTTGGTGCATACTTTTATGAATATAGCTCTGCCAGTGTTGGTTCTGCCGATATTAAAACCATATAACCAACGCTTGGCCTATGGCTATCTTTCACTGGCAATTGCCGCCACCATAACGCTTATCATTGGGGTGATTATGCTTTTATCGCTCATTCCATTGGGCGAGGCATTTTTGACTGCACAAGCCGACCAAATGGCCAATTATGAGCTTATCGCCACCTTGCTGACCCAAGCTGGAGTCTACGCCTATCATATGGGCATGGCGATATGGTCGGTGGCTGGCTTGTTATTTTGCAGCCTGTTATTCAGCTCAAAACTATTGCCACGGTTTATGGCCGTGTGGGGAATTGTTGGCTATTCAGTGTTGTTTATCGGTTCGGTGTTAGAAATTTATGGCCATAATGACCTGGTCGAGATGATAAGCGTCATCCCCGGTGGGTTGTTCGAAGTTTTCTTGAGCCTGTGGTTAATTTTCAAAGGCTTTAATAAGCTATCCAACTAGCTAGAATCGGGCTAGGTTTAAGGTCAGTTGATTTTGGTGTGAATATGCAACAAGTTTATTATGATTTTATGCCTAGCCCGGTCGGTAAGTTTTTAACAATCGGCACAGATAGCGAATTGCATTTTACCGCCTTCGCTGCAACCGAGCCGTTCAAAATACAGGCCGAATGGCGACACGATGCCGCTCCGCTTCTATACGCTATATCGCCACTTGAGCGATACTTTGCCGGCGAGGCGGCCGAGTTTGACATTGCCATATCACCATCAGGCACAGAATTCCAACTTTCTGTTTGGCAAGCTTTATGTGGCATAAAATATGGGGAAACCGCGTCTTATGGCGACATTGCGGCTAAAATTGGCAATAAAGGCGCCAGCCGCGCGGTTGGCCGGGCCAATAATGCCAACCCTATCCCTATCATCATCCCTTGCCATCGCATCATTGGCGCAGATGGCTCGATGACCGGGTTTGGTGGCGGCATAAAAAACAAAAAAATATTATTGCAATTGGAAGGCATCACTATACCTGCCGAGCAATTGACATTAATATAGGCTTAGTTTTAGGTGAGGAAAAATATGCGTGCTTTGGTATTAGAAAAAAAACATCAATTAAACTTGCGAGATATAGATGTGCCAAGTTTTTTGAGCGCGGATGATGTACGCATTCAAATTCATACAGTGGGTATATGTGGCAGTGATGTGCATTATTACACCCATGGTTCCATTGGCAATTTTGTCGTAAATGCACCCATGGTTTTGGGGCATGAGGCATCAGGCGTAGTCACCGAAGTTGGCGCAAATGTGTCTGGCTTGGCTATTGGCGACAGGGTGTGTATGGAGCCGGGCGTGCCTAACTTTAAATCTCGCGCGACAAAATTGGGCATATATAATGTCGACCCAGCAGTGAGGTTTTGGGCCACACCGCCGGTGCATGGTTGCTTAACCGCAAGCGTTGTGCACCCCGCAGCCTTTACTTATAAACTAGCCGATAATGTAAGTTTTGCCGAAGCGGCCATGGTTGAACCGTTTGCGGTTGGCATGCACGCCGCGATAAAAGCCCAAATTAAACCCGGCGACATCGGCGTGGTGTTGGGCGCAGGCACAATAGGCATTATGATAGCCATTGCAGCGTTAGCCGCCGGTTGCGCCAAAGTGTATATTACCGATGTCCACCAACCGAAATTAGACATTGCCAGCGCCTATAATGGCATAATAGGCATTAACATTCAAAATAATGATGCGGTGGCAAAACTGATGGCTGATACCGAATATTGGGGCGCAGATGTGGTGTTTGAGGCATCGGGCAACCCGCACGCCATTGCCAGCTTAACCGATTTTGTCCGCCCCGGTGGCAACGTGGTTTTGGTCGGTTTACCAACCGAAAAACATTCGCTAAACATCAACAGCGCGATAGACAAAGAGATTAGCATCCAAACCGTATTTAGATATGCCAATGTATTTGACCGGGCGTTAAACCTCATCGCCTCTGGCAAGGTGGATTTAAAACCGCTAATTAGTGATACATATAGCTTTGAGCAATCCATCGAGGCGTTTGACCGCGCGGTTGAAGGCCGCCCGGCAGATGTTAAATTACAAATAATAATGGCCGATAAATGAATGATATAGACAAATTGCCAATATCCGACCGGGCATTGCGGCTTAAACCTAGCCAAATACGCGAAGTGGCCGAGGCCGGTATGGGCATGGATGACATTATCCCGCTATGGTTTGGCGAAACCCCTTGGCAAACCTCTCATTTGGCGGTCGATGCCGCGGTTGACGC
This sequence comes from Hyphomicrobiales bacterium, assembly GCA_013214705.1. GTDB lineage: Bacteria > Pseudomonadota > Alphaproteobacteria > Rhizobiales > OSC116 > OCS116. Next base: position 526,682 of record JABSRZ010000003.1, on the reverse strand, counting down.
GCTTAAATCCGGTGACCATTTTTACCAACCCAATAGCGGTAAACCTCAATTGCGCCAGCAAATTTGCCACTATCAACAGCAATTATATGGCCAAGAATTTAACCAAAGCCGCATCACCGTTACTGCATCGGGCATGCAGGGGTTGGCACTGGTGGCGCAGGCCATCACCACGCCCAATGACCGCATTGTTAGCATATTGCCAAGTTGGCCGAATGTATTAGAAGCGTTTAAAATTTCGGGTGCAGAGGTTATTTGCCAAAATTTGCAAGTCAAAGACGGCAAATGGGCGCTAGATTTAGACCAATTTATCAGCCTATTAACCCCAAATACCAAAGCCGTGGTGCTAAATTCGCCCAATAACCCAACGGGTTGGACCATGCCCGAAGCTGACATGCGCATTTTATTTGACCATTGCCGCAAATACGGCATTTGGCTCCTTGCCGATGATGTATATGCCCGCCTATACCGGCACGGCCATTGTGCACCATCGTTTCTGCAATGGGCAACTGATGAAGATAGGTTTATTTCGATTAACAGTTTTTCGAAAGCTTGGTCGATGACCGGGTGGCGATTGGGCTGGATATGCGCGCCATCGGCACTAGAAAATACATTTGCCATGTTGAGCGAATTTAGCATAGCTGGGCCAGCAGGCTTTGTACAACAAGCTGGCATAAAAATGCTACAGGCCGGTGAGGGCGAGGTTAAACTATTAAACCAACGGCTTAAAGCCGGTTATCAAATCGCCAGCGAAATGTTGCAACAAATTGATGGCGTAGAATTTATCCAACCAGATGGCGCATTTTATTGTTTCTTTAAAGTCAAAGCCATGACTGACAGCCTACAAACCGCCAAAAACTTGCTCGATATAGCCAAAGTCGGGGTTGCCCCCGGGGCAGCATTCGGCACAGCCGGCGAAGGCTATTTACGCATTTGCTATGCCCAACCGACAGATATTTTGCAACCAGCTTTGGAGCGGTTAGCTGCTGGCCTTAACCAAGCTAAAGTTTAGCCAAACAAGTTAACCAATCGGATAGGCGATATAGGCCAGTCGAGTGCTATCTGGTGCCCATGAATTTACGTTTATGCTGCCTTGGCCGCCGTTAAATTTGTCTATGGTTTTGATGTTTTTACCGTTTAAATCCATGGTGCGGATGAGGATGTGTTTATCTGCTGGGTGGCCAAGGGTATTTTTTGGGAAGCTGATATAGGCAATGATAGAGCCATTGGCTGGAAAATGCGGAAACCAATTTACCCGCTCGTCAAACGTGATTTGTTGTTGGTCGCTGCCATCTGGGCGCATTCTGAAAATTTGCGCATGGCCGGCACGTTGTGCCGCTTGTTCGGAATTATAATATATCCACGCGCCATCGGGGGTATATTCGCAGCCATCTACAAAATATTTGCCATCGGTTAGCATAGTGTCAGCGCCACCAGTGGTGGGAATCGAATATATGCTTGAAACCATCTTGTCATCGCCATCACGTTGGATGCCAATATAAATAAGGTGGCTGCCATCTGGTGAAACGCCGTGCAAATAATGCCTGAATGCATCATGATTGTTGGTTATTTTTGTCGGTGTGCCACCATCTATGTCAACACTATATATATGCCCGTCATTGGCCGAAATGAATATTTTTTTGCCATCTGGTGCGAGGCAATGGTCATTATTTAAATTCTCTATCGGCGCGGTGTTAATGCGGTGGGGGCCATCTTGGCCATCTGGCGAAATTTTAAACAAACGCCCATCGCTGTTATAAACCAGCCATTTACCGTCTGCTGTCCAATTCGGGGCTTCTATAAGCGCCGCCGTTTCATAAATCACTTGGCGGTTTTCGCCATTTTTATCGATGACAATAAGTTCAGAGGTTTGGCCGCTGCTCAATTGGCGGCGTGGATGGTGTGGGCGTTGAGACATTGACGAAGTGGTTGACATAAGCGACCTAAAACTCTTAAAAGGTTTATATTATCGTTAACACACTAGCCACACTGGCTATAAATAGCAAGTCTGGCAATCTGATATCAAAAATGATATAATTTCTATTCGGCAGCTTTTAATTTAGGTTCAACCTTTTCGTCTTCTTCACTTAGGTCTGGTTCGGGTTTAGGTTTAGGTTTAGGTTTAGGTTTTAACATGGCTTTAATGCGCACGCTCCAACTGATAATCCCTTGTTTTATAACCGATGGCGCGGTGATCATAACTGGCACCATGACCAAGGTCAAAACTGTAGAGAATAACAGGCCAGACACCAATGCCGCCGAAAGATGGATAAATATCGTCCCAGCTAGACCGCCCATCACCACTTCGCGGCGGATAAAATCAAACTCGACGTTAAATGCCATCGGCAAAACACCCAAAGCCGTCACAATGGCGGTTAACAATACTGGCCGAATGCGCTGTGCCACAGTTATCAGCATGGCTTTAACCGGTTCGACATTTTGGTTTCGGTTATATTCATTATAGGTATCTATCAGCACAATGCCGTTTTTAACCACAATGCCGGTGAGTGCCACAATGCCGAGGCCGGTCATAATGGCCGAAAATGTCATGCCGGTAATCAACATGCCAATTAACACCCCAGATATAGACATAACTACCGTGGTTAGCGTAACAATAACTTGGTAGAAACTGTTATATTCGAGCAATAAGATAAAGAAAATCAGGAACATCGCGCCGCCAAATGCCTTGATGATGAACGCATTGGTTTCATCGGTTTGCTCGGCCGCACCACCATAAATAATCTCGATGCCTTCTGGCCATTCTTGCGTTTCATCCCAAGCTTGCAATTGCTCTACTTTTTTATCGGTGGCAATGCCTTCTTCTAAATTTGCCGCCACTGTCATCGAATATATGCCATTACGGCGGGTGATGTTGCCAGTTTTTGGCACAGCTTTACGAGTGATAAAGTTAGATAGTGGAATCAGACCCTTGGTGGTCACGATGCGAATGGAGTCGAGCGCTTCGAAATTGCGGTCAGCTTTGGGCAGCCGCACCATAATGTCTAGCTCATCAACGGCATCGGATGGGCGATATGAACCAATATTAACCCCGCCAGTGACCAATTGAATATAAGGGCCAATGTCTCTGATGCCGATGCCAAATTTAGATGCCTCAGCCCGGTTGAAAGTTAACTTCCAGTCAATGCCGGGGGCAGGGCGGCCATCTTCTAGCTCAATTGTGCCGCCTAATTCATTCTCCAGATAATTGCGCAATTTCGCTACCGCTGGCGCAAGGTCATCAAATTTATCGGTCTCAACCCGTAGGTTAATATCTTTGCCCGCTGGGGGCCCCATTTCTTGCACCGCTAATTGCACTTCTAGGCCAGAAATATGCGCCACACGTTGGCGAATGTCATCAAATATCTGTGCGGCGGGTATGCGTTTTTCCCACGGTTGCAGCTGTAACTGTAGGTTGCCAATGGTGTCTGGAGGTGAGCCATTGCCACCGCCAAACGACATGATGACATCTTGAATGCCCGGCACTTGCAACACTTCATCTTGCACTTCTAGCAAGAAATCTCTTATCTCGATCGGCGAATAATTGCCGCGTGTGACCACCGAAACCGTACCATATTCAGGTTCAGAAGCTGGGAATGCCTCTGTGCCCGTGGGGTTGAGGCTATAGGCGTAAAAACCCGCGCCAACGATGGAAAAACCAACCGTTAAAGTGAGAATCGGATGCAGCAATAATGTTGCCATAATGCGCACATATATGCCAATGACGCCGCGCACTTTAGACACATGGAATTTATCCGGATACATCACCACATCGGCGGCTTCTTTTTCTTCATCTGAAATTTCGACCTTGGCGATAAATGCCCCAATGACCGGCATAAAAATAAGCGCAGAAATAAGCGATGCCACCATAACCACAATCACCACAATCGGTAGATAGGACATGAATTTGCCGATAATACCCGGCCAGAATAGCAAAGGCACAAACGCCCCTAAAGTGGTAGCTGTAGCAAACACCACGGGCACAAACATTTTACGTGCCGCCATTATAAAGGCTTGTTTTCTAGAAATACCTTCCGCGAGTTTTCGTTCGGCATATTCGACCACCACAATGGGGTCATCCACCAACACGCCCACGGCAATCACCAGCCCAAACATCACCATGATGTTAATTGACATGCCCATGAAATCGAGAACCATAAACGCCATCATAAAGGAAATCGGAATAGACATACCTATGAGAATAGCCGGCCGCACGCCCAAAAACGCGATACACATAATGATAACCAAAACCACGGCGGTTAAAACTGTGGCTTCTAACGACCTAAATAAACTTTTTGTACTTTTTGATTGATCGAGCAAATAAGCATAAGAAATGCCTTTAGGCCAATCTTTAACAACTTCTTCGGTTACCGCACGAATTTCATCTGCCACTTCAATAAGGTTTGTGCCTAATTTTTTGGTAATGCCGATGGTGATGGCAGGTGAACCATTTACATAGGCATATTGTGTGGCATCTTTAAAAGTTCTGGTGACTGTGGCCACATCGCCAAAAGTAACCACCGTATCGCCAACCGTTTTAAGCGGCATGCTAAACACATCTTCGGCGCTAGATATAAGCCCCGGAACTTCGACATTAAACGAGCCTTGGCCACTATCCAAAGTCCCGCCCGCCACCATCGCATTATTGGTCGCTAATGCATTTAACAATTGCGCTGCGGTAAGGTTATAACCTTCTAAACGTAGCTGGTCTATGCGCACTTCAAGCACTTCTTGGCGGTCACCCGACATTTCTACTTTTTGCGCCGTGGCAATGCCTTCGAGCGCTTCTTTTAATTCGTTTGCATGTTTAATAAGAGTGCGTTCGGGTATTTCACCATAAATAGCCACCGATAATACGGGTCTATCGGTTAATGAAATTTCATTAATTTTAACATCATCAGCGTCGGATGGTAATTCATTATTTATGCCATCCAATTCATCTCGAATGTCAGATAATGCTTCGTCCTTATCGGCATTAACATCGAATTCTAGAAACACCGAAACATGGCCGGTGGTGGATGTTGAACTGATATTTTTAAGGCCATCTAGAGAATTTAACCGCTCTTCGATTGGTTTGGCTAGCAGGCGTTCGGCATCTTTAGGCGAAATGCCTTTTTGCCCAACAGACACGTAAAAATACGGTATATCAATCGACGGAAAGCTTTCTTTTGGCAATGACATATAAGCCGCGCCACCTGCTACCAATAGCAGCATCATTACGGTCATGACAACTTTTGGCATGCGCAAAATATTTTCAATGGCGTTTATCATCATTTCACCTCATCTTGGGCGGCTATGTCGCTTTGCGCAACAGCATCTACAATTTGGCCGGCTGTCACATATTCCTGCCCCAATATTATAATGTCGACGCTGACCGGCAAACCGGTCACCCATGCGCCTTCATTGGTGTCTTTTAAAATGCTAATCGAGTGGAAGGCAACCACATTGTCATTAACCGCTCTCACGCCTAAATTGCCATCATTATCCAAAGTCATAACCGATTGTGGAATAAAATGTGCTGGTATGTTGCCCAAATTAACTTCGGCTTCGGCGGTGAGGCCATCCAATATAACCCCGCCAACGTTGGGGAATTCAATTTCAATGGCAAAGCTGCGCGTCGCTGGGTCTGAACTCACGGATACAAAACTAACTTTGCCGACGGCGGTTTTGTTGTTAATGGTGGTTATTTTAGCGGTTAAACCCAAACGCGCTAAATCGATGCGGGCTTGCGGCACAGAACCAACAAACACCATAGGGTCCAATTGTACGATGGTGGCGCAAGAGCCGCCCCGGCTCATTTGATCGCCAACTTCGGCAAGTGGGCGCTGTATAACGCCAGCAACCGGCGCTTTGATTTTTGTGTTTTCTAACTCGACTTCACGGTTGCGTAATGCCACTTTAGCCGCTTGCACATTGGCTTCGGCGCTACGCAATGTAGCAATTTTACCCTCGGCACTATTTTCAGAGACCAATTTCTTTTTCAGCAAAGCTTGGTTGGTTTTATAACTCAACTGTGCTTGTTTTAAACTGGCTTCGGCTTGCGACACGGCGGCTTTAGCTTGCTCGACACTTGCCAGACGAGTGCCATCATCTAAGGTGCAAATTAGCGTGCCGATTTTAACATTTTGGCCTTCTCTTACATCTACACTGCGCACAGTGTCACTTGTCTGCGCGGTGGCTTTAACCGAGGCTTTGGCTGCGGTATAGCCGCGTAATGTCACTTCCAGTGGCATGGGTTGAACGATAAATTTACCAGTCCGCACAGATTGTTTAACACCATCACCTTGTTTTGCCGCATCTGAGCGCGCGCGGATGGATAATGCCGGGTCGTTGGTTTCATCGACCTGATGCAATGTTCTGCCTAAGCCGGTGGCGGCAACCATGTCAGTTAGCGGGCCGCCATCTTTTTCCAATGCCTCGACAACTGTAAGTTCGCCATCTACGGGGCCGTTGCCACCTTCTACATAAAGCCCAGTGCTCAACCAAAAGGCGCCTGATAATATTAAAATTGCCGCAATACCGTAAGATTTTAATGCACGCATGATAAAGGCTGACTTTCTGAAGTTATTTTTCACTTGATATAGGTGATGTATTTTGGGAATCAAGTTATTAATTTAAGTTATATCGGTTAAATAATTTATGTTATTGCAGTTTGTGCAATTATTGCATATTATGCAGAGGTATAAATTAAAGGAATTTACGTGTCAAGCTTAAGAGAAAGCCGCCGCCGCAGAACCGAGCAAACCATCCGCAATGCCGCAGTAGATTTAGCTTACGAACATGGTTTAGACAATGTAACCACAGAGATGATTAGCGACGCTGCCAACATCAGCCCGCGCACATTTTTCAACTATTTTGCCTTCAAAGAAGCCGCATTTTTGCCGCCCGCAGCTAGTTTATCCGGCGAGGCTGTCGATATTTTCATCGCCTCTAAAGACAATCTTATAGCGGATTTGGTAAGCCTATTTTTAGCCCAACTTTCAGAAATAGATTTTGACCGCGAGCATTTTATAAAAAATCATGAAATTTCACTCAAAAACCCAAAATTGTTGGCTCTTAAGCTAAGTGTGTTTGATGGATTTGAAGAAGAAATGACCACGATATTGACCAAACGCTTTGGCAATAACCACCAAAATGTTGATGTGAAGCATGTTGCGGCACTGATAATGGTGTCAGTGCGTGTTGGCTTAGAATCTTGGGTTACCAGCGGCGCAACTTTATCAGAAAATGTCAGCCAGCGGTTATCTGCGCTTGAACATATATTTGAAGACCTGTAACCATTATCATGGTTACGCCTATAGTTTGTAACTTGGTTAATGTTAACTTCTTATTAACCATAACTTAAAATAATTGGGAATATATATAATGACCACCGGATATATAAAATCTAGAGCTGCCATCGCGTGGAAAGCCGGCGCGCCATTGTCGGTCGAAATTGTAGATGTTATGTTACCTAAAGCTGGCGAAGTGCTGATTAAAATTGTCGCTAGTGGGGTTTGCCATACCGATGCATTCACCCTTTCTGGAGATGACCCTGAAGGTATTTTTCCGGTTATATTGGGCCATGAGGGCGGCGGCATAGTGGAGCAAATTGGCCACGGGGTGACCAGCGTTGCGGTTGGCGATCATGTCATACCTTTATATACGCCCGAATGTGGTGAATGTAAATTTTGCAAGTCTGGCAAAACCAATTTATGTCAGAAAATTCGCGAAACTCAAGGCAAGGGTTTGATGCCAGACGGCACCACCCGTTTTTATAAAGACGGCCAACCTATTTATCATTATATGGGTTGTTCTACATTTTCAGAATATACTGTATTGCCCGAAATTTCTTTGGCAAAAATAAACCCTACTGCCCCGTTAAAAGAAGTCTGTTTGCTTGGTTGCGGCGTCACCACCGGTATTGGCGCGGTTATGAACACCGCCAAAGTCGAGAAAGGCTCTAGCGTGGCTATTTTTGGCCTTGGTGGCATTGGCCTTAGCGCGGTTATTGGCGCGACAATGGCTGGCGCGGGCGAAATTTTGGTAATCGATATTAATGAGCGAAAATTCGATCTGGCCAAAAAATTAGGTGCGACCCAATGCATAAACCCCAAAAAATATGATCAGCCCATTCAAGATGTCATCATCGCCTTAACCGATGGCGGTGTGGATTATAGTTTTGAATGTATCGGCAACGTGAATACCATGCGTTCGGCGCTTGAATGTTGCCACAAAGGCTGGGGTGAATCTATTATTATTGGCGTGGCGGGCGCGGGTCAAGAAATTTCGACCAGACCATTTCAACTCGTAACCGGGCGGGTGTGGCGTGGCACAGCGTTTGGTGGGGTTAAAGGCCGCAGTCAATTGCCAGATTTTGTCGAACGCTATTTAGCCGGTGAATTTAAATTGGATGATTTCATCACCCATACTATGCGGCTTGAAGACATTAATACGGCGTTTGACCTGATGCATGCCGGCGAAAGTATTCGCAGCGTCATCCATTTTGACAAGTCTTAGGAAACATTATGCCCTTAACTGAGATCAGTGCCAATAAATGTTTTGACGGCTGGCTGAACCGTTTCGAACATTTCTCTAGCGCTCTAAACTGCAAAATGAAGTTTTCAATTTTTCTACCTTTGCAAGCCAATGATGGCCACCCTGTTCCGGTTATTTATTTTCTTTCTGGCCTCACCTGCACTGACGAAAATTTTATGCAAAAATCGGGTGTGCAGCGTTTGGCGTCCAAATTGGGTGTGGCCATTGTAACCCCAGACACCAGCCCGCGCGGCACAGACATTGCGGATGACCCAGAATATGACATGGGCCAAGGCGCAGGTTTTTATCTAAACGCCACCCAGCCGCCGTGGGATGCACATTATAAAATGTATGATTACATTGTCGATGAGTTGCCCAAATTGATCGACAATAGATTTCCGGTAACTGACAAACGCTCATTAATGGGGCATTCGATGGGCGGGCATGGCGCACTCACAATTGGCCTAAAAAACCCCGACCGATACCGAGCCATCTCGGCGTTTGCGCCTATATGCAACCCGAGTGAATGCCCATGGGGTCAAAAAGCATTTTCGGGTTATTTGGGCGAAGACAAATCCACTTGGCAACAATATGATGCCACTTATCTTATTGGCCGTGCCACAGCCAAAACCCCAATATTAATTGAACAAGGGCTTGATGATGCTGTGTTAAATGAGCAGCTAAAACCGGAAAATTTAATCGCTGCGGCCATTGAAAACGGCTACCCTCTCGAATTTGGTGAACATCATGGTTATGACCACGGCTATCATTTCATCGCCACATTTATAGACAAACATTTGCACTGGCATTATGAGCAGTTAATGCGTTAGTCGCAGCCGGGTTCAGGCTGTAGAGTTTAGATTGTAGATCGGTGTTAAATAATGTATTGGTTTCAGTCTAATATAGAATCAGGTGGATAATGTCGCAAAACGCCATAGAAATTAAAAATCTCAAGAAAACCTATAATCAAGGCAAACAGGGCGAAGTGAAAGCTCTGCATTCGATAAGCCTTGAGGTAAAAACCGGTTCAATTTTTGGCCTATTGGGGCCGAATGGCGCAGGTAAATCGACACTCATTAACATCATGGCCGGGTTGACCACCAAAACATCTGGCCAAGTCTCTATTTGGGGTTTTGATATGGATGCCAACCCGCGCCAATCGCGTGGGTCTATCGGCGTGGTGCCACAAGAGCTAAATTTTGATCCATTCTTTCCACCAATCGAGACTTTGGAGCAACAAGCCGGCCTATACGGTGTGCCAAAATCAGAGCGCCGTAGCATGGAAATATTGGAAGCCATCGGCCTTGGCGATAAAGCCCATGCCTATTCACGCAGCCTATCGGGCGGGATGAAAAGGCGCTTGCTGGTGGCCAAAGCCTTAGTGCATAACCCACCGGTTTTAATTTTGGATGAGCCAACAGCCGGGGTGGATGTGCAGTTGCGCCGCCAAATGTGGGATTATGTACGTGAATTAAACGCCAGAGGCACAACCATTGTGCTGACCACTCATTATTTGGAGGAAGCCCAAGAGCTGTGTGACCAAATAGCCATTATCGACCATGGTAAACTCATTACCAACGAGCCAACTCAACAATTGTTAGCCCGAGTGGATGGTAAAAGGATGATTGTAACCCCGAAAACAGAAATTGCGGTGGCACCAGATTTGGGCGCGGACATACGTGCCGAATTAGATGGATTTGGCAATTTGGTTATAGATTACGCGCCTAAAAAGACCGAAGTGATGGAAATTATCGCTAAATTGCAAAACCAAAATATCGGAATCAAAGACATAAGCACCGAAGAAGCTGGCTTAGAGGAGATATTTTTGCAGTTAACCGGCAATGATTAAAATCAGCCTGTTGAAATCAGATTGTAAAAAATTAGTTTTTAGATTGCAGCTGAAATTAGATTGAGCTATTTTCTACAAAATTGCACCCGTAGCTCAGCTGGATAGAGCGCTGCCCTCCGAAGGCAGAGGTCATGAGTTCGAATCTCGTCGGGTGCACCAAAATTACCTAAATATATCAATGAGATATGGTTTAGGCTAAAAGCTATTATTCCCAATAAATATGTTCTGCCACAATCCTGCCACAGCTAAAAGGAATTGATTAATGGCGAGTATAAGAAAACGGAATAATAAATGGCACGCACAAGTAAGGCGTGTTGGGCATAAATCACAATGTAATTCATTTATATCAAAAAGTGATGCTCAGGCATGGGTGCGCCTGATTGAAAGTGATATGGATAAACGCGTCTTGCCAGTTAACACCAGTATTTTGAAGGTGCTGACTGTAGGTGATCTGATAGAGCGGTTTAGAGATAATGTTTCAATTCACCACAGAGGCAAAGATGCGGAAGTTTTAAGGCTGAATGTATTCCTTAAATACGATTGGGCGAAGCTTACCCTCATTCAAATAACTCCATATACATTTGTAGAGCATAGAGACATGCGCAACAAACAAGTTAGTGCTGGCACTGTTATACGCGAACTAGGGCTACTGAGGGCTATATTTGAAACCGCTCGTAATGAATGGGATATACCACTTCATGAAAATCCATTGGTTAAAGTTCGTAAACCTCGACAGCCAGAATCACGTACCCGAAGACTAGAAGATGATGAACTAGAAACACTAATAAAAGTGAATTTGAAGTGTCAGGATGATTGGCTTACCAAATGCATACTGCTTGCCATTGAAACTGGTATGCGTCGCGGTGAGCTATTGAATGTTAGAAAGTGCGATCTGGACTTTAAGGCTAGAGTGCTGAAAATTCCTCATACAAAGAATGGGTTCACTAGAACAATTCCGTTATCATCAACATCGCTGTCAATTTTCAAAGCTAGGCTAAAGCAGCTCTGTAGTGATAACCAAAGGTTATTCGAGATCACTGGAAATGCATTTAGATTGGCATGGGAAAGATGCAAACAAAGAGCAGCTAAGAAAATTCCCACAATACTAGAATTAAGGTTTCACGACCTGCGCCACGAGGCAATTAGTAGGTTGTTTGAACTTGGCCTGTCAGTGCCAGAAGTAGCTCTCATAAGCGGTCATAGAGACCCCAGAATGCTGTTTAAATACACCCATTTAAAACCTGAAAACATTGCAGATAAACTTGGATAAACGAGTTGCCGTGATATTGGTTTAATAGATTGATTTGTATATTGATTTTGTATTCTATGTCCAATTACACGAAATAACAGTAACTGTTTGTTTTCGTCATATGAATATTGGAGTTTTCAAAACCGACGGGTTATGTACACAGTGACGCTCCTTGGCTAAGGATACACTTGGCCAGTTTGTACGTTGTAGATTATGCCTACTTTGAAAGTCTTACTACCAATACAATCAATTCCCTAATGCGCAGTGTTATGTATTTTGCTTTGTACTAGGCCATAATTATTTATTACCTCACTTTCATTTATATATCTCTTTATAGAGATTCTGGGGTGATAACTTCCCATAGCAATCTGTGTTATTTATTCTAATAAAGGCTGATTAAACTATTTCATTTGTTCTAGAAATTGATATTAGTTGCAGCCAATGAATACCTAGAATGCTGTTTGCATAAGATCAGATAACAGCAGAAATTCGTGCTAAAATTATTCAAATAGCTCTTTTTGCTCGGAATAGAGTAACCATTTGATTTTGTTATGAAAACAAAGAAATTTGTCTGAAGTGTTATCTAATTTGACTAAAGTGCCTGGTCTTGTACACAGTGACCGTCGTTTTAAAAATTCAATTTCACCTCAGCTTATGTAGTAAATTTTCTATAAAACTTGTTTTGATGTTTTGAGTTTATCCAATATGAATGATTGCTTTATTGATTAAGATCATTGCCGAAAAATCCTGAAGATAGCGTTGTTTTGTGCAATCTACCAAACGATAGAGCTAGCTTTTATATTTGGCATTGATTGCGCTGAATATACTTGCTTCCATTAAGTTTAGAACTTTATCCAATTTTATCAGTAGATGTATTAGATGATTTGTCGTCTAGGCATTCTCACGTTTATTACCTCACTTTTTTTTAACTTATCTCTTATAGAGATTCTGGGGTGATAACTTCCTTCGATTATTAGGGCTAATTCCTTCTATTCCATTCTCCATTTTAAAATATTGCAAATTCGGTTCACCCCGATGAAAGGAAATTCACATGCAAGATTCTAAATATAACCTGCTAGATGATTTATCAGATAGCTACAATAGAAACTTTGGTTTTATGCCAAACACATCCCTCGTTGCAAACTGGCAACAACTGGCAACTCAACTTGATACTATGGTAGCTTCTGGAAAGAACGGTATTGTTGTCTCACAAATGTCTACTGGCACAGGTAAGACACATTGCCTTGCGAAGTATCTTAGCAATTGTCTACCAACAGAAACAGATGCTTTTCTGCAAGGTAAATATTCAAATGGCATTCTAGTTGTTTGCAGAACAATTCAGCAAGGTCGTAAACTTGCAGATGAGATTAATTGTGAAAGAGCAGAACCGATTGCATTCGCATTTAATTCAGATACTAAATCTGAAGCTAATAGCCTTAGCCATTATCCTGTTTTAGTAATTACAGCAGCAAAGTATGAAAACTTATTATTGGAACAATATGATGGCTGTCCTTTTGCAAAGTTGGATAACCAGCTTATGACCTATAGTTGCTTTAGACGAGATTTAACAATTATCGATGAATCATATGGCTTTACGAAAAGCTGGGTAACTGATCTATCGTCATTAAGGCAAGTGCACGCTTTAATCTCTGATACTATTGGTGACGAATATTCTGCTGAGAATGATAAGGATTTTTCAAATGAAATGCATTTTATACAAGTGCTAATAGATAAATTGAAAGATTGCGGCACCCTCACAGTTTTTGATTTTAAAGACCATCAAATAGAATGTGATTTTATGGGATTGTCTGCGAAGGTTTCTAGTTCTAAATTACACCATGTATTGCTTATTGGCGAAGATGGAGTTGCGAGAGCAAAACTAGTTCGCATTATCAAAGATGTCCTAGAAACCCTTCATCGGATTTCAACCAGTTATTGCTTAGTAGAGCGATCCGGCAACCGCCTGAAAATTGGTACATCTGTTTCTTTGATGCCGAAAGATGAACATTCAAATATTTTGATATTGGATGCGACTGCAAGCCTGTTCCCGCTTTATGAACTTATGGTTGAACGCGTTAAAATATCACCACGTATTGAAGGATCTAGGGATTATTCTAATCTTACTGTGTTCTCTTCGAATGGCAACACTGTAGGTAAAACGCAACTGCGGAAGAACTTCGCGCAACATTCAAAATGTCTGACTGGCGCTATTAAGCAATCTGGTTCCTCGTCTGAAGATTTGCTTATCGTCTGCCCGAAATCTGTTGAAACAGATGTCAAGAAGTTGAAGTATAATGTGCACTCAGTATCTTTTGGTACATGGGGTGCTATTGATGGCAAAAATGATTGGATAAATACGAGCTCTTTATTTCTATTTGGTTTGCCCTACAGAGATAACTTCTCATCATTGTTGGAATATTTCGCATTGGCAGGTCAACAATCTCCTGCATGGTTGCAGTCTTCAAATGACAATGCCGGTGATAGAAAAAGTGTTGTGAGGAGAATAAAGCAGGGTCATATGATCTCCTCGATTATCCAAGCGTTGAACAGATGCCAAATTCGTACTTCTGTAAATTCTAGTGGTCTTTGTCCTCCAACAAACATCTATCTTCCATTAGGAGCTGAAAACGAAGCCAATTTCATTTTGGATGCAATTCGATCAGAAATGCCGAACACTCAGTTTGGGGAGTTGAAATATGGCGATGTTACAACCAATAGAGGTGGCAATAGATGTGTTGTTCAGGTGTTGGATTATTTGAACAAAAGCGTTTCCAAAGAGCCGATATTGTTGAAAGACCTCAAAGAGGATTTGGGTATTTCCAAAAGCAGTTTTGACCGTTTTAAAAAACGGCTCAAAGATAACGATGAGCAATTGATTTCTAGTTTGGCTGTTCGTGGTTGGTCATACTATTCAGTAGGCTCTGGGAAGGGTGCTAGGCAATGGTTTGAGCGTGCCGAGCACATAAACTTGGAGGAGATTTTCAATGTCGCTGCATAGCTCAATCCCAACAAATATTATCATCACTAAAGAGCAGGCCATCGACTATCGCATGGCCTTTTATAATACTGGCAAAGCGTGTAAATATGGTCATTTCGCAAACCGATATGTGTCTAATCGGCAATGCGTTACTTGCAATGCTGAAAAGGCTCGTTTTAACGAGTCGAGGAGGGCGGTAAATGACCCTACTTACCGAATGTTCCGAAACGTACAGAGGCGTGCTGGGCAGGCTTTAAATGGAATCTACAGCCCACTTAAAGCGCTAGCATGCAATCAGGTTAAGTTAGGGCAATATATTGAGGCCCAATTTAAAGAAGGTATGTGCTGGGAGAAATATGGGCAATGGGAAGTGGATCACATTATCCCACTGTCTGCGGCGAATGATAGTGTTAACATTATCAAGTTATGCAACTACCAAAACCTGCAACCATTGTGGAAACGCGAGAATAGAAAGAAGGGCGGAGCTTAGGCTTCGTTTTTCGAACTCGCGAGTGCACTATTAATCTTAATTTAAATTGACTACAATCGCCTTCTATGGAACATATTGGTGTTCAACGACGGACATGCAGAAGGCTTCTTTTTAAGAGTCCAAGGGGACTTTGAGTGGCCCAGACTATAGGATGTTCAGAAACGCAGAAAGGCCTCTTGAGAAGGCTTTAACCGGAACCTATAGCCCTCTATAGACATCGGTATATGATCAGGCTTAACTAGTGTCATTTGGCAGTGCCTTAACTAATTCGAGCATAAACTTATCAGGACTAGTGTTTAGAGCGTACGCAAGCTCGCAGAATGTAGATATTGAAGGCTGATATTTGCCAGCCTCTAAGTGCTGCACAAACCGAACTGCGATATTAGCTTTTTCGGCTAACTGTTCTTGAGTGAGCTTTGCGAGCTTCCGATGCGATTTCAGCACAATTGGAAAAGCATCTTTATAAATTTCAGTTTTCCCAGATTCCATCGTCATCCTAACAATTGATGAAACTATATTAGGAAACTTCCCTTGTAATTTAACACGAAGCATATTACGTATTAAGTATAATATTCTAACAGGAGTAAATAAATGATCGGTACTATTATAGGGAATTTGCACAAATCAAGTGCGTCACTAATTTTAGAGAATCTTCTCAACCTACAAAAAACCAGTTTGGGTATTCAATTCGATGCTGAAAAACTATCTATTGATTTAGTCAATGAGTTGTGGATCAAAGAAGAAGATTTTTTCAATTGGCGTTATATCAATTGGCCAAATAAGTTATCAATCTGTGTGGCATCTCTTTCTTACGCCGTGATGAGTGAAAACCATTCAGACAATAAAAGAGAAGTGCTAATTGCGTCACTGCTTGTCGCTTTGACTGAAGTTGAATCTAGATATCGGCATTTACTTGATAGGCCGATAGACAGGCATTTTATTTCACCCGCTCTGGCTGTTGCAGAAAAAGAAGATGACAGGTTCTCTAGGTCGAGTATTTGGCAAGATTTAGGTGCATTAAAAAATTCATAATTACAAAAGGGGGCGAGACATGGATGTAATTGGCAGATTAATAATCATAGTCATTATCGGAGTGATTTATTATTTATGGAAAACTTATAAAGAGAGATCACCTCGATTTGTAAAAGCCGCCCATTTTCTTATCTATAAAAGCGACCCAGATATTACAACTGAAGAGGCAAACCGAATGGCTAACAGTATTGATTTAACCATGCTTTTTAGAACAGATGTTGAATCAGCTCGACATTATATAAATATTGCTAAGGTCTACTCAGGTGTGAAATACGGCGGTCGTCAACTTAAAGTAATCAACGCCGCACGAGATATGGGGTTTGTCGGATAGCCTCGACCCGTGATTTGGACCGCAGCATGTCGCTTAAATTGTTCGGAATAACGACTGTATACGTGCAACTAAGATCGGTATTGCTGAGTAGCGCATTTTATATTTCATTGGATGTTTTAGGGTGTATTGAACTAGATCAATATTTACATATCGAATAATCACTACTTATTAGGTGGAAAGACAGACAGTAAAAACTGCTGACATCAGCGGTCTCTACGATCTGTTTCCTGTGTGTATTTTACGTATCCATACAATTTGGGAGCTCAATATGAGGAGCCACTTCTTGCACGTGCGCTTGTGTGGACGCTACATTTCAGTCTGTTGTGAGATATTATCAAGGCTGTTTTGTTGTTGTGAACGAAAACAATAATACTAAACTGAAAATGCCAAGCAAATTTCTACAACCTTAAAGATAAGGGCTGTCGAGTACCCATCACTCACATCCAGCATATAACGCTAATCACAATACTATAAAGCAGCAGACTGGGCGTTTCTGCTAAGGTCATAACTATTTAAATACCTAACCAAACACCCATTACAGTAGTACATCTAAGTCCCTATTCATCTAAATTGAGAAAGTTCTCGCCAAAGGTGTAACATTTGACTATTTTATAATCATTGTTTCTTTGGGAGAACCTATGGCTACTTCGGGCAGATCACTAGAATTGTACTTTATAAACGGCAAACCAGATGGGATGCTGACAGCTACTGTACCTTTTCAGTGGACAGGTCATGTATTAATGACCAGCCGTAATCAAATTAGTGAAGCTCTGAAACGTAAAGAAGCTTCACGCTCTGGTGTATACATCTTATTTGGTGAAAATGAAGAGGGCGCACTTGCGTACATTGGAGAAACAGAAGAAATCCGCCAGCGCATCAAAAACCATGCACGAACTAAAGATTGGTGGACGTCCGTCGTAATGATTACGGATACAGGAGACGAATTAAACAAAGCCCATGTTCGATACCTTGAAAGTCGATTAGTAGCAATTGCCCAAGACGCAGATCGCATACCTCTTGAAAATGGGACTATCCCTGTATTACCGTCATTAAGTGAAGCTGCAATAGCTAATATGGAAGGTTTTCTTGAAAATATTTTATTAGTTCTTCCTGCACTGCGTATTGATTGTTTCCTTAAGGAAACTCGCTCTACGTTGCAGAAACAACAACCCGAACGCTCTGATATTAATGAAGATGTTCAGTTTGAAATGAGAACACCAAAACATGGGGTAAAGGGTGAGGCTATTCTTAGAGGGGGTGAATTCATTGTCCTCAAAGGATCAATCGGCAGAAAAGAATGGGGCGGTTCATTAACACATAACTACCGTCAACTATTTGAAAAAATGGTTCAAAAAGGAATACTCTCAATTGATGGCAACCATGCTACTTTTACGGAGAACTATGCATTTTCAAGTCCAAGTGCTGCAGGGGCGATGTTAAACGGTCGAGCCACAAATGGCCCCCGTTATTGGATAGTTAAAGGAACCCGCAAGTCCTATAAAGATTGGGAAGCAGAGCAGCTTGCATCTTCTGAAGATGAAAGCATTAAGGTTGAATAAGTAGAGATGACACAAGATACATCACCCAATTTTAATTTCTTAGATGGTCACGCCCCTCAATTGGCTAGGCTCGGCACATTGGCTGAGCGTTATTTTGCTGAAGATCCAAATACCAGTACTATGAAATTACGCCAATACGGAGAACTACTCGCTTCGGAAACTGCCGCGAAACTCGGTGTTTATATAGCTGATGATACGAGGCAAATTTCAGTTTTAACTAGGCTTGGTCAAACATCTGGCATCAACAAAGTTATTATTGACTTGTTCCATCAACTTAGGAAATCAGGAAACCAGGCGGTTCATGCATTAAAGGATGATCATGGGACTGCCCTTACTAACCTAAAAATAGCCCATAAATTAGCCATTTGGTACCATCGGTCGTTTGGAAATGATCGCGACTTCACTGCCACCCCTTTCTCACCACCAGAGAAAGAAACCCTGCAAGATGAAGCTTTAAGGCTAGAAATTTCTGAGCTGCAACAAAAACTTGAGCAAGCTCTGTCTGAGAAAGAGAGAGCATCGAGGTTACAAGCAAAAGAAGCTCGTTTACGCTTAAGTGTTGAAGAAGAAAGGCAGTCTTTATTAAAATTAAATGAAGAAGCCGAAGCTGCAACATCAGAGTTACAAGTCAAGCTGGAAGCATTGCAAGAGCAATCTGAAAAAGCATCTCCAAAAGACATATCGCAACTTGTTTCATCAGCCAATAAATTCGCTGAAGCAATTGATCTTGATGAAGCTGACACTCGCAGAATTATCGATGGGCAATTACGTGATGCTGGATGGGAAGTAAATAGCGACAACATCAAATACAGCAAAGGTGTTCGCCCTCAAAAAGGTAAGAATATTGCAATAGCTGAATGGCCGACAGAAACAGGCCCTTCTGATTATGTTTTATTCATTGGTTTAAAAGCCGTTGCTACAGTTGAAGCCAAACGGAAACGCCTTGATGTTTCTGGTGCTATAGATCAGGCCAAAAGGTATTCAAAAGGGTTTCAAAGTAAAGGAGCTGATTTTATCAGCGATGAAGCCCCTTGGTCAGATGGCGATAAAACCTCTTATTATGTACCTCTGGCATTCTCCACAAATGGCCGCCCGTATTTAAAGCAATTAGAAACTGCAAGCGGTATTTGGTTTTGTGATCTTCGTAAGCCGACAAACCTTCGTCGCGCTTTAACGGGCTGGTATTCCCCTGAAGGTATTGAAAAACTCTTAGATCAAGATGAGCAAAAGGCAGCAGAAAAGCTTGAGACTGAAGGTTTCGATTATGGTTTCACACTTCGGGATTATCAGAAAAAAGCCATTCTAAAATCTGAGGAAGCTATATCCAACGGTCAACGTGAGATTTTACTGGCAATGGCAACGGGAACAGGGAAAACAAAAACCTGTTTAGCCATGGCGTATCGCCTCTTAAACACCAATCGTTTCAGACGCATTCTCTTTCTTGTAGACCGTTCCGCATTAGGAGAGCAAACGGGAGAGGACTTCCAAGGCACGCAGATGGAAAACCTGCAAACTTTTGCAAATATCTTTGGCGTTAAAGAACTTGGCGATGGGGTAGTTGAAAGTGACACGCGTATTCAAATAGCAACTGTGCAAAGCTTTGTTAAGCGCATCATGTACAATGATGATAGTAGTGCAGTCCCAACCGTTGACCAATATGACTGTATTATTGTTGATGAATGTCATCGTGGTTACTTACTTGATAAAGAACTAGGTGACAGCGAATTCGCTTTCAGAGATCAAGATGATTATGTATCTAAGTACCGCCGCGTTATTGAGCATTTTGATGCGGTCAAAATTGGTTTAACTGCGACACCTGCCTTACATACAACGGATATCTTTGGCTCACCAATATATAGGTACACCTACCGCGAGGCTGTGATCGACGGGTGGTTAACCGACCATGAAGCACCAGTACGCCTAATCACTAAGCTTGCCGAAAATGGTATCGAATGGGAAGCTGGAGAAGAAGTAGAGGTTATCGACAACACTACAGGTGAAATAGATACCGTACACCTTCCTGATAACCTAAAAATGGATATTGAAGCTTTCAATAAACGTGTCATAACACCTGATTTCAACAGGGTAATTTGCGAAGCTCTTGCCGATTATATTGATCCAAGTATGCAGGCAAAAACGCTTATATTTTGTGTGAATGACAAACATGCTGACCTTGTAGTTCAAAAATTAAAAGAGGCCATGCAGGCAACTTACGGCGAAATAGAAGATAATGCGATTGCAAAAATTACAGGAAAATCTGATAAACCGTCACAGCTTATTCGCCGCTACAAGAACGAAACCCTACCCAATATCGCCGTTACAGTTGACCTATTGACCACTGGAATAGATGTTCCAAAAATCTGTAACCTTGTCTTTCTAAGGCAAGTAAACAGCCGTATCCTTTTTGAGCAGATGCTGGGCCGTGCAACGCGCCTATGCGATGAGATTGGCAAAGAAACTTTCAGAATATTTGATGCTGTAGATATATACAATCGCCTTAAAAAAGTGACGGAAATGAAGCCTGTTGCGGCAAATCCCAAAACCACCTTTGCGCATCTGGTTGAAGGACTGGAAAAGGTCATAGATGAAAAAGCCCGCGATACAATAAAGGATGAACTAACCGCTAAATTACATCGTGCGAGCAGGCGCTATAAGGATGAGACAATTGAAAAAATTGAACTCATCACGAAAACGCCACTTGATGATTTTATGGACTGGGTAAAAGATACCCCCGTGACTGAAGTAGCTGAATGGTTTAAAGATAATTCACATATCATTGTGTTGCTCGACACTAAAGGCCGAAGTTTTAATCCCTTCACTGCTATCTCCGAACATAATGATGAATTGCTTGATGTACGGACTGGGTACGGTGACGCAGAAAAACCTGAAGACTATTTGGATAGTTTCAAAGTCTATATTGAAGACAACAAAAATAAATTACCTGCCTTGTTGGCCGTGACGCAGCGACCAAAAGACCTAACCCGTCAACAGTTGAAAGGACTTCAATTGCAGCTGGAAAGTGAAGGCTTCCGTGAACAAGATTTACGTGCAGCGTGGCGGGATACAAAGAATGAAGACATTGCCGCCAATATTATTGGCTTTATTCGCCAAGCTGCAATTGGTGATCCTCTACTGCCTTACGAACAGCGGGTTGATATGGCGCTAAAATCCATTATGAGCGCGGGTGAATATACCGCCGTTCAAAAGCAATGGCTAACCCGCATAGGTAAGCAGCTTAAGAAAGAAGTGATTGTCGACAAATCTGCGCTAAACAGCGGTGAGTTTGCAAGGCGGGGCGGTTATGATCGTCTTAATAAAGTATTTGAAGGTCGATTAAGTAAAATTCTAGATGATATTACTGACGCGATATGGCATAAGACTGCTTAATAATAATTAAATTTTAAATCGAAAAGAAAACAAAACAATGAATGCTACAGATATTGTTTCAAAACTTTGGGGCTACTGCGATATTCTTCGTGATGAAGGCCGTTCATATGACGAGTACCTTGATGAATTGACCTATATTTTATTCTTCAAAATGGCTCATGAAGTTTCAAAGTCTGGCATTCATTCTGACCGTGATTTTGATATTCTGATACCAGAAGGCTACCGCTGGACTGACCTTGAAAGTAAAAAAGGTATTGAGCTCCTCGCGCATTATAAAAAATCCTTACTTAAACTGGGTGAAAGTAAATCCATTCTTATCCAGAAGATTTTTGCTAATGCAGGCACTGCGATCAGTAAGCCAATCACCCTGCAAAATATTATTACAGAAATTAAGAGGATAGATTGGTTTTCTGAAGACCGTGATGCCATGGGTGATGCCTTTGAAGGGCTTCTTGAAAAATCCGCAAGTGAGGGCAAAAAAGGTGCAGGACAATATTTTACACCACGCCCACTGATTAACATGATGGTCGAGCTGATGAAGCCGCAAATCGGTGAAGTTATCCAAGACCCAGCTTGTGGAACGGGCGGATTTTTAATTGCTGCGAATAATCATCTAAGAGACGAGCAAGACTTTTTTGACTTGAGTGATAGCCAGAAAGATTTTCAGTATAAACGCGCCATCTACGGCATGGAATTTGTGCCCCGTGCGCACCGCCTTGGCCTAATGAATATGATGCTGCACGGCATCGAAGAAGATGTCATCGCCCTTGATGATACCTTGTCTCCTGCCGGAGAGAGACTTCCAAAAGCTGACCTTATTCTTGCTAATCCTCCTTTCGGATCAAGCAAAGGTGGCGGAAAACCAAGCCGTGATGATTTCACTTTTGAAACATCAAATAAACAGCTTGCCTTTATGCAGCATATCTATCGAGGCCTTAAGCCCGGCGGCCGTGCGGCAGTTGTTATACCTGATAACGTATTGTTTGAAGATAATATGGGACGACAAATCCGTGAAGACTTAATGGATAAATGTGATTTGCATACTATATTGCGCCTGCCCACAGGTATTTTCTATGCTCAAGGCGTTAAAACCAATGTGCTCTTTTTTACGCGTGGCAAAACTGACAAAGGCAATACAAAAGAAACATGGGTCTATGACCTACGCACCAATATGCCTAGCTTTGGGAAACGAACCCCATTGACTAAGAAGCACTTTGAGGAATTTGTCGATGCTTACGGTGAAGACCCATATGGCAAAGCAAAACGCAAGGATGAAGGCGAGCAAGGCCGTTTCAGGAAATTTACCCGCGCAGAGATTAAAAAACGGAATGATAATCTAGATATTAGTTGGCTACGTGACGAAAACGTCACAGACCAATCTGACTTGCCTGAACCTGACGTCATTGCCACTCAAATCATGGGAAACCTGCAAACGGCCTTAACAGAAATGGAAGCCCTTCAATCCATCCTTGATGATGCATCCGGAGTTAAGTCGTGAGCTTTATAAAAGATTTCCCTGAACTAATTGAAGAGAACAAAGGTGGCTTATTGTCTTCGCACCGTTCATGGCAGCGCATTAAGCTTTCCTGTGTATCGGAAGTATTGAATGGCTATGCTTTTAAGTCTAAATATTTCTCTAAGGAGGAGAATGGTTTTCCACTTATAAGGATAAGAGACGTTGTTTCTGGCAAAACTAAAACGTTTTACGAAGGTCCTATTGAGGAAAATTACGTAATAAATTCCAACGATCTTTTGGTGGGAATGGACGGCGATTTTAATTCAGCTTATTGGAAGGGAAAGAAGGCATTATTAAATCAACGAGTTGCTAAGATTACTCCTAATGAGAACTTTTACGACAAAAGGTTTCTTGGTTATACTTTACCCGGCTATTTGGCAGCAATAAATGCTCATACATCTTCTGTAACGGTTAAACACTTATCTTCAAAAACAATTAATGATATTCTTCTTCCTCTTCCTGCACAAAATGAACAAAAGCGGATAGTGGATAAGGTTGATGCCTTGTTTGCAAGGAGTGGGAAAGCGAAAGAAGCACTGGACACTATTCCAGCCTTACTTGATCAATACCGCCAATCCATCCTCGCCGCCGCATTCCGTGGTGACCTCACCAAAGATGATCAAAGTTCATGGGATGATGTGGAATTAGCTGATATTTGCAATTCTATTTCAGATGGAGACCATCAAGCTCCGCCTAAAGCAGAAACAGGCATACCGTTTATCACTATCTCTGCAATGAACACTGGTAAAATCAAGTTAGAGAAAGCTACCCGGTATGTTCCTCAAGAATATTACGACAATCTAAAACCGATACGAAGAGCTGAGATTGACGACATACTTTTCTCAGTGACAGGATCTATAGCAATTCCTGCCTTAGTGCTGGAGGAGAAACCCTTCGTATTCCAGCGACATATAGCAATTATAAAACCAAATAAAGATCGTGTGCTTAGTAAATTCCTTGTTTATTTGTTAGATACACAAGACATAAAAGAACAAGCTAAGGCGGTTGCTACAGGAACAGCTCAAGTCACTGTCCCTCTGAAGGGGCTAAGATCATTTAATGTAAAAGTGCCGTCGTTAGAAATTCAAACCAAAATTGTTGGAGCCCTAGACAAAGCATTTCAAAAAATCGCTAAGCTAAAAAAAGCATATGACGAAGCATATGAACTTCAGCCTAAACTCAACCAATCCATTCTCGCAAAAGCTTTCCGTGGCGGTTTAGTGCCACAAGACCCTAGTGATGAGCCCGCAAGCGAGCTGCTAAAACGCATCAAAGCTGAACGTGAAGAAAAGGCTACCAAGCCCAAGGAAGCAAAGAAGAAGCCTAAAGTGAAAAAAGCAGCAGCGAAAAAGAGGGTTATTGAAAAGAGCAGTCGCCAATTGCCACTTTCTTTTAGTGCTGGGGCTATTTCTAAACCCGTGGAACAGGTTATCGAAAAGCTTATCCACGGAATAGAAACTTTTCCGGGAGATACTTTGCAGTTAGACGAATTACAAGCTGTTGCTGGTACGGTTTATGATGACTTTAAAGTAGCCCTGTTTGAAATTCTTCAAATGAAAAATCCACCTATACAACAAGTATTTGATGGATCTCAGAAAGGCATTATGTTCAAGAAGGTATCTGCATGAAGCTAAAGCGTGTTCACATCATATCAACCAACTCATGTGATGGTCTGTTAAAAGGTTTAGATGTTCGCTTTCCTGATCGCAGTTCAGATTTTGACCCGATCTGCCTTGTGGGCCCCAACGGTTCTGGCAAATCCCAATTCTTGCAAGCTACGGCAGAGATATTTCAAAGTATTCTTCATCACCTTGATCAAGGGGCAGAGCGCGACGAGCTAAATCAAACCTGTCAGTTTGAGGTTGAATATTCGGTTTATTGTAAAAAACAAAAGAAAGTCATGGATGTTTTCGTTGGTCGTAAAATGAAAGGCCGCTCCCTAACTTGGGATTTCAAAATCAATTCTAAAGGACATTACGAAATAATTTCCGGCGAATATTTAGTAGAGTTTCAACTATATCCAAGTGCTATCATTGGATACACGTCTGGTGGTAATGAGACACTAAGTGCGCCATTCTATGTAAGTCGGGCGGCATATGCCGAAGCAGTGAGACAAGCTGCATTCGATAACAAGTATATGACAAAGGAAGTGCAAGACGGTCGGCTAATTTATATTGATCATGATACTCATCAAGAAGCTTTTGTCGCTAACTTGTTGGGTAATTCAATCTCACAATTAAGACCATTCTTGAAGTTGACAAATTTTGCCGATTTGCTTTCATTTCGTATTATCGTGCAATTGGCTCATGGTGCTGCCCCCGGAGCTCGAAGTAAAAATTCAAAGCGTAAGGGCGTTCAGCTAACAATGGAGCTTGAGGCAGTTCTTGATTACCTTCAAAGCTGCTCTACCTGTTATCTTTATGAAGAAGAAACTGAAAGCTATACATTTGATTTCTTAGTATCTGATGCCACAAGAGAGGGCATTGACCTATATTGGCAAGGGGGTGCTAATGATGTCTTTTCAACATTCCACAAACTATCAATGCTTAATGACTTGATATTAAAGCGTGCCTCTCGCAACAAATACCTGAGCAACATTAAAAATGGCAGCTATGCAGCAAAGCTACCACGACCAAGCGAAGATGATTTCGTCTTTCGTATTGAAGGCATAAAGCTCAAATCCAAACAAAAGAAACTCTCAGGCGATTATATTGCCTTGTCAGACGGTGAACATCAACGAGCACAAATATTCAGTATGTTCAACATCTTGCGTGGTGAAAACATACTCTTCTTACTTGATGAGCCTGAGTCACATTTTAACCCAAAATGGCGCGTGGAATTTATCCGAGCTCTTCGTGAGTTGATGCCTAAAAAGAAAATATATCAGGACTGTATTCTAACGACACACTCACCTTTTGTGCCGTCAGACATGAAGAAGGAAAATGTGTTTGTCTTCAGGAAAGATAAAGGCATTCTGAAAGTCACTCACCCTGAAAATCAAACATATGGGGCAAGGTTTGATCGTATATTAGAAGATTGCTTTGAAATTAACCCTCCCATTTCAACTGCTGCCTTCAATGAAATCGATAAACTAATGAAATCGGGATCCGCAAAAGAAATTGAAGTAGCCTTGGAGTATATAGCCAATTCGGTAGAACGCGCTCACTTGATACATCGGTTAACTAAACTGAAAAGTGAGGTTGTTAACTAAATGCTGGCAACATATCCTTTAAATGCGACGAGTGACAATTGGTTCCATGATTGTGTAATGGACATGATAAGCGCCATTCATAATGCCGTTAAAAATGATCTTGTGCGCCCTGATTGGATGAACTCAGTGCCAGCTATTCATAAAGAAACTGTCCGTCCTAATTTTGGTTTGAATAAAAAATTAAAAGGCTATTTCGAGGTGGTTAGCGATTTATGTGACGATGAAATAGATGTCTTAGAAAATGCTCTAACAAAACAGAATGAAATTGAGCAATTACTTGCTGCAAACGCCGCTTGTGACTGTGCATCTGACTTTCACGCGATGGCGCTAGAGAAATTAGCTGAATTAATGAAATATGCTTTCAAAAAGCTTACTGACTTTGGCATTAGAGACACTCATTATAAAGCTATATATGATAGCTTGAGCGCTAAGGTTTGCCCTTTTTGTGGTTGTGAAGAATTTGATTCCCCTAAAAGCAAAAGAGAAGACCTAGACCATTATATACCTATATCGCTCTATCCCTTTGCGGGGTCAAATTTACGCAACTTAGCCCCAATGGGCATGAAGTGTAATGAGAGGTATAAAGGAGCAAATAATATCTTAAAAGATGGTGCAGATAATACTCGCAGTGCATTTGACCCTTATCTAAATGAAACTGCTAAATTGTCGTTAATTAATAGTGCCCCATTACAAGTAGACGCTATGCGGCCTGATTGGGATATTCAATTGATTGGCGACAATGACAAGGTGACAACATGGGACGATGTTTTTGATATACGTAGGCGCTGGAAAGATGATGTGCTAGATGTCAATTATTCAAATTGGATTACAGCTTTCGTAGCTTACTGTCGAGATTCTTCTCCAACGGATATAGGTACTCTCATCACACAATTGGATAATTACATTTTATTTTTAGAGGTTGAAGGCCTAAACGATAAAGCCTTTCTAAAATTAGCTACATTTAAGATGATCCACCACCATTGTAAT
This sequence comes from Hyphomicrobiales bacterium, assembly GCA_013214705.1. GTDB lineage: Bacteria > Pseudomonadota > Alphaproteobacteria > Rhizobiales > OSC116 > OCS116. Next base: position 499,583 of record JABSRZ010000003.1, on the reverse strand, counting down.
AATGGTGATGATGAACTTATAGCATTCATGTTAAACACACTTCGGAATTAAAAATGTAATGACTGAATTTCATAAGATTACTAATCCATTATACATGAAAAAAAATGAATGTATTTCAAGAAAATAACAAGCTTGCAGCACTTCGATGGCAGAGGGTGTCAATGAACTCGCCACGGTAAGTTACGTAGCCTGTTGGAGTTGAAATACAGCTCCACCGCTGACGCCGCAAACCAGCTTGGTGCCATAGCAAGTATCAGAGATGCCTTTATAGGTTTTCAGAAGCATTTATATAACGAATAAAGAGGCGATTTCAAACTACGACACAGCCAAGGCGTTTCATTAATTGCTTCACCAATTTTACAAATAATAGAATAAAAGTTGAACTGTGAGATTAACAAACTCCTATGGACCCTTATATTAGTATCATAACAAAAGGAAGATCTGGTATGAAAAAATCGTTAACCGCTCTAACTTTTTTGGCGGCATGTGCCATTACCCAACCAGTATTCGCCCATGATTTAGGACCAAAAGATAGCCGCAACATTAGAGAATTCAAATGTTTCGTTGATAATGTTTATTTCGAAGCTCGAAATCAAACAGAGACGGGGAAATTCGCTGTAGCGTTTGTTACACTAAATCGCGTAAATTCTGAAGATTTCCCCAATTCAATTTGCGAAGTAGTCTGGCAACCCGGTCAGTTTAGTTGGACCTCAGATGGTAAATCTGATATTCCTACAGAAAAGGTTACATATAGCGATATACGTGATCTGATGGCATATATGTATTTACGTCCTGAAGTTTTTAAAGATCCAACTAATGGTGCAACGGAATTTGACTATAAAACAATTCAGGACTAAGGTGCACTTGCCTAGTTACACTAAGTTCACCATCCGTTTCATCGCATCACAGTCTCCTTCAATATACCGTTTCGTCGTTTGTAGCGGTGTATGACCTGCCAAAAACTGCACATTACGAAATGAACCTCCAAGGGTCGAAATCTTCTTCGTGGCATTATTGATGAAGGTTCTTCTGCAGCCGTGCGATGAACAAAAACCCTATCTTATGAAAATATACCAATCTGTTCCGAAGAAGCTCATAAATTGCACTTTCATCCAATAAAATATGGCCCGTCGACGAGCCTTCGAATAACCTCAACACCACCATGTGGGTTTCATTAATTGCTTCGCCTACTCAACAACAAATTACTCATTACCTGTTCGTTGAAGTTGATTACAGATACCCATTTGAGACCCCACACAGAGTCACCAGAAGTCGTCTTCTAAAATCGACACCCAACCCACCTGGTCGCTACCTGTGAGTCCCTATAACTCTTAAAACGATTCTTTTCTTTGGGTTCTAAAATAACAATGTTTGGCGATAACCTTTTCGCTCAATAGCAACCTGTTCCAAAGAAGTTGACTATTTATTCAAGTAAAAATTTATTGGGATGCTTTATATCTTGCTATTACTAATTACATTACTAATGTATATTTAATACACGAGTTTTTAATAAGTAGAGTTATGTGTAACATAAAAAATAACAAATTCATGTTGCCGCTTTTAGCAGTGACCGCGCTAGGCACTAGTTTGTGTATTGACCCAGCATTTGCAGCTGGGCCATCCGTAGCAACGGTAGTCGATTCTGTGGGCGGTACACTGGCCACAAGCTCTAATAATGCCGATGACGGTGTTGTAATAGTTGGCGATGTTAATGGCATTTCTGTTAATGTTTTTGATCCGATAAATTCTTCTGTTTACGGGGTCTTCGCCCTAGAGAATGGAACTGGTGATGTATCAGTTAGTGTAGATGCAAGTGTAAGCAGCAACTCCGACGTTGGGTTATTTGCTCTAGGGGCTGGAGTAACAGTAACTGGCGGAGGCAATATTTCATCCGCAGGAAGATATGGCATTTATGCCCACAGCAGCAATGGCGACACACTTGTCAGCGGTACGGGCAAGACAACAAGCACTGATTCCCTGGCCATTTATACGTACACAGATAGTGGCGTTGGCGATACGACCATCACCAGAAGCGGTGCAATATCAGGCGTTGGTTCGGCTATTTATAGCATGTTAGATCATTCCGCGACCAATACCGATTCCTTGAGCATAACAGACATTGGCGCTGCTTCTGCGTCCGGTGTAGCTTCCAAAACTATATACATGAACAATAACACCCTTGGCAGCACCACTCTCAATACCAGCAATGAAATTGTCAATACGGGTACTGGCACAACCTATGGGCTTTATGTTACGTCAGAACGAGGCGCCACCGACATAACCGTCGGAGATATCACAATGAATGCTGCTTCAGAAGGCCGAGCAATCCTTATTTCAAATTCTGCAAATTCAACAAATGGCACTTCTGTTACCATCAACGGTACCATTGACACAGGTGCTGGCACAGCCCCAATGGGGGTTCATGCCGTTATGAATTCAGCCGTTGGAATGGACTTAACCATAAGCTCGACTGCTGTTATTAATGGAGCCATTCAAGTCAGCGGTTCTGACATTAACAGCTCCACTCTGAAAAATAGAGGAGTATGGAACACCTATGGCTTATCAAACTCTTTTTCTGGCGACCTAATAAACAGCGGAACACTCAATTTACAAGGCAATAGCGCTTTGGATACCGTATCAGTATTGGGCGACATAACTCTTCTGGCTACATCGCTTATTAAAGTAGATGTTGATATTAGCAGCATATACAATGTCAATACAATCTATGGCTATGGTGATATCGTGTTAGATGGCGCTTTAGAGGTAAACGCTATTGGAGACAAAGCGCTATATTCTGCAGCAAATGCTAGATATCATATTTTATTTCGCAACAATGGCTCAGGCACAGCTTCAGGCAGTTTTGTAACCGTGACCGATAACTTGGCAAACTTGTACTTAGATGTTTATATTGTAGGTGGTGATGTCTATTATAAATTTGTTGTCTCAGCTATTGATTTTAAATCATATTCCAATGGCAATAATCAAGGTGGTGCAGCCACAGCGATGGATGCTTTTGATTATTCCTCTACCGAGGGCCAAACACTTGAAACTGAGTTTTTAGCACTTACAAATGATGAAGCCAAAGATGCCATAAAACAAATTGGTGGTGGCGATCATCAAGGTGCATCTCAATCTGGCGCAGGTACATCCTCTGGCTTCCACAACGCCATGATGGGCGGAGCCAATGGTGGCACAACAGGCGGCGCTAATGGTGGTGGTAATTCCGAACCAGCAGTCACTGGTTATACTGTTTCAGCCACGGGCGATGTGCCATCAATTGGTACAGCCATTTGGGCCAGAGCCTTAGGCGGATATTCTAAATTAGATAAAGGCACAACAGCAGCCGATTTAATCACCGCCACATATGGGGTTGTTGGTGGTGTAGAATATTATGTGGCTGACGATACAACGCTTGGCTTAAGTGCAGGCTATACGCGCGCAAACTTTAGCGTTCAAACCACCGGTTCTAGCTCTTATGCCGATAACTTCCATTTTGGTGCAAGCGCGCATCTAGGCGCAAGTTCAGCTTTTGACACTGGCTTTGGTTTATCAGCGGGTGTAGATGCCACCCAGCATAATTATCATACCAAACGCAACATTGTCATTGGCACGGTTACCAGCACGGCCACTTCCGATTATTCTGGTGTTACCATTGGCGGCACAGTAACCGCACGCTATGGTATGGATATTGGCGACAATATTATCCTCTCGACATTTGCTGGCTTAGACGCTTCGCACACCCGTAATTCTGCATTTGCCGAAACTGGCGCCGGCTTACTCAACATCAGCACTGATGCCAGCTCATCGAAAAAACTAGGCAGCACAATTGGCTTAGGAATAGCAAATAAAGTCGGAGACATCTCAACCGCAATATCCGCTGCTTGGCGGCATGAATATGGTGATGTGAACCACACAACCACAAATACTTTGGCCGGTTCACCGACAAGCTATACCAGCACCACACCGACAGAGGCACGCAATAAAATTATGCTCAATGCCAGTGCAACTTTGCCATTATCTGACAATAGTTCATTAACATTCGCGGCTTTTGGTGATCTGTCTCGTACATCGGTAAATGTTGGTGCCAGCGCTGGATATAAACTTAATTTTTAAATCGTCAGGTTATATGGAACAGATTGGTATATTTGGAAGCGATATAGTTTTGGACTTGTCTTGCTGATTAATTATGCAGCATTCATTTGATGTTACAACGTGTTAGACAATTAAATTTAGACATTTTGGTTTTGGCGACTTGAAAATGATGTTGTCATACGCGACACTCCCTATATGATAAAGATTGCAAATGTCCCCCCCATACCCCATCCAGTACAGCCACAATCCTGCCACAACTACACATTGGTTTCATGTGTCTTATCCATGATATGAGGTGGCAAAAGGGTTGACAATACACCCACATGACCATATACATCAGAGTGTTAGGTGGATATGTATTTAATGTCTGTAATAGCTTAAGCTGCCCTCCGAAGGCAGAGGTCATGAGTTCGAATCTCGTCGGGTGCACCAATCTCAGCAATGGTTTGACGCATTAACCTAAACACCATTAAACCCGCTAACAATCACATAGCAATCACCATAATTCTTCTTTCGTCATATTACAGGCAACATTAAGCAACCAAACTAGGATGATTGTTTTTATGAATTTGCTCAGCTGGATTTAAGTCAGGGATGCAATCGCTAAAAAATGACACCATCCCAAATTGAAAAGGCACAACAAATGGCCTCTGATTGGGTTAAAAACCACCCAACTAATGAATGACTTTTAAGCTGTTGCGGTCACAAATCGTCAGAATAATTAGACCTGCAGGCATTGTGCCCCTTAACTCAGTCTTATGTGCGGATATGCTACATAATATAATTAGCACCTATTCTCTATTAATGCGCCAATACTTCTAACACTATTTTGCCAGTTCGATGTCTGTCTTGTTCTTGTACAAAGATACAAATCTGTTCCATAGTAGCTGATGATTTACAGTCAATTATTATGAGAAAACAGAAAGTTCACTTACCAGGTATTCACCGAATAAAATGATTTTATAAACTGCAAATTTTTTGAGTTTTTTGCACCTTTTCAAAGTGTCCCCTTTTATCAGGCAGTCCAGTCCTAGTGAAATTCGTTGTGTACCACCACCGTCAGAACTTGATCGATTTGGTATGGACTTCTTCGCCAACCACCTTATTTATTTGATTAAGCAAATCAGCGAGGTCAATCGGCTTGCTACAAACGTGATTCATTCCCTTTTTGAGATATTCACCCACATTGCTCGAAGAGACATCTGCCGTTATTGCAATAATAGGAATAATTGATTTATTGTCTTTAAGCGATCGAATGATTGCAGTGGCCTCCAACCCGTCCATTACAGGCATACGGATGTCCATCAAAATGAGTTCGAAGTCCTGTTTTTGAACAGCCTTGACAGCTAACTCCCCATTGGCCACTATGGTTACTTCATGACCTAGGTTAACCAAAATGGTCCTTATAAGTTCTTGAAGATAGTCCGTATCTTCAGCCACCAAAATCTTCATCGCCCTATTTGCTTGCCATTTATGACCTACTTCTTTGGTACCATATGTCGTTAACTTTCCTTGGGTCGGCATTATTTCTACCGTAAACCAAAATTTACTCCCTACTCCCTTAACGCTAGAAACGCCTATCTCGCCACCCATCAATTCCACTAGTTGTTTTGAGATAGACAGCCCGAGTCCGGTTCCACCATAGGTTCTGCTGGTAGAGCTATCAGCTTGGACGAAAGGTGAGAAAAGGCTCTTCTGGGCATCGAGACTTAACCCAATGCCGTTGTCAATAACCGAAAATTTGAGAAAGATTTTGCCCTCAACCGTCTCTTCTTGCCCCACATGCAGCAAAATATCACCTTTTTCTGAAAACTTAAGGGCGTTGCTGAGTAGGTTTGTTAGAACCTGCGTGACACGGAAGGGATCCGCGCGGGCTCCTTCCGAAACCGCTTCGTCAATATCTATGGTTAGTGTGAGCCCTTTTGATACAATCTTGGGGCGGAACAAGTCGGACACTTGTTTGACAAAAGAGGCGATGTGGAAATCGACAGAATCGATCACTATCTTACCCGCATCAAGTTTTGATTGGTCTAAAATTTCGTTCAGTATTTTCATTAGGTGGTTGCTGGAAGACTTGATGCTTGTAGCCCATTCTTGCACATTTGGTTCCAAATCACGGCTTAAAATAAGGTCCGACATACCAATTATACCAGCCATTGGTGTGCGTATTTCATGGCTCATAGCAGCTAGAAATTCAGATTTGATGGCGTTGGCTGCCTCCACATCTAATAAACTTTGCGCCAATTCGGTTGTTTTTTGCGCCACTTGTTGATTAATAATATCTTCGCGGGATATCATTTGCTTTAAATAATAGCTCAAAATTAAAGTAACTATGGTGCCCAATAAGAAAATTAACCATACCCTAGAGTCGTTATTTAGTAAATAGTTTTTACTTTCGGGAAACACGGTTATACGCCATGTTCGGCCAGCCACATCAATTAACTTTTCCACTTTTAGGTCGTATTTATATTCTATTTGTTGATTTAGATTATAGAGGCCATGGATGTTTTCTGTGTCGGTTATGTCATCGATTATCACAACATTATTGGTATGAAAGTGGTCGATAGATGATGTGATTAAATCACCAACTCGTAACACAAGTAAACCAAATCCAGTGATGTTTTCTCGCCTTTGCGCCAGGCTCCATTCAGAGGCAGCAGTGTCTAAGACTTTATTGCTATATATGGGTACAAATACGAGTATTCCAGTTTGTTTTTCGGTCTCTTGTACAAGTGTAATAGGTGCCGTTGCTACAGCTAAGCCACTTTGGATAGACTTATCTAAAGCTGCTAGCCGTGCTGGGTTTGAACCTAAATCAAAGCCGATGGCTGCCTCATTACCGGCGACGGGTTCTACATAAAATACTGGGTAATATGTATCTTTTTCCGGGGCGACTATCATTTCACCTGTTTCGCTGCGTTGTTTGAATTGAAAGTCAACGAAACCGTCATTTATGGCGAGTGTTTCGAAGTGGCTACGTTGAGAATGATTGACAGCGGGAATCCACTCCAATGCCTGAACATGTTGGTTGGTTAAAAGATAAGGCGAGGTGAGTGTTTTAAACTCATGTCTCGTAATAAAATTGCTTGAGTCAAAAAAAGTTCTAATTTGTGTCAGAGCGTTTAAATTGACGATTAAGGACTGCTCTATGGTTGCGATATGGTCTGCAGAATTTTGTTGAAAATTCTTAATAATTCGGCCGTTTTCCAAATTAATTATAGTTGCAGTTCCGAATAATGACACGAATATGCCAATGATTAACGTCGCAATAGGAAATATAAACTTATTAATCAGGCGCATATAAGTAACCTCAATTGATTCGTTAATTCATACTAAATTAGTTTTTTTAAAGAACCTAGAATATAATTAACATATCGATTTGTAGTATATGTGTGAACCGCACCGGGTTTGCCGGAGGCTACGCAAGAGGGTATACTCATAGACACTCTTCTTGCGAATTAAGTGTATTATGATCTTGAATGAATTGTGATTATAAATAAATTTTGAAATTTAAAATTGCTTGGTTATGCGCGTCTCGACCCATACAATTAACTTTTTGAACTTCCCCATACCCCCTACGATCCTGCCACAATCCTGCCACATCTTTGCACCGTATTTATCTTTATATCTGTGTGGTAAGGCAAGTGATATTAGTTGACATCATTGCTCTATCGTTATATATATCAGAGCGTTAGGTGGATAATTAATTATTGACTATAATAGTTTGCGCTGCCCTCCGAAGGCAGAGGTCATGAGTTCGAATCTCGTCGGATGCACCATTATTCAACACATTGATTATATTTGTTGTTGAATTTTTTTGTAATTTTGAATAATTTTCTTAAATTACTGTTTTGTATGAAGGATTGAGGTTCGAAATCCTTTTGAGTGTTAATTTGTGCTCTTATGACTTATTTATCCTTTCATCGATCAGTTTAATATTAGCTTTGCTTACGCTATATTTTATTGCTAATGCTCGCCATTGACTAAGTGCTGCTTGCGTTTGGTCGACAATTGCAACGATTGATTGTTGGTTAATATTTGCTTCGATGCCAAGTTTGGTTAGCTGTTCATCTGCTGGGTTTTTCCCTTCACCCATAACCATCGTACTTTGCTCGCCTCTAGGTCCTGATGAGAATGTTAAATCATAGGCAGGTGACAGTTTCCACTCTCCTGTTTCGTTCATTAAAAAGCTGAAATTCTTTGAGTGGTCGTCACGGTTATGTGCCAAGACGTTAAAAACAGCTAATCTAAACATCTTCTCAACCTCTCGTACATCACGCGTTAGAATTGACGTGAGTTTAAGTAAATCAGCATAATCTAGCGAGGGTGTTCTGAAATCGGAATGTAGCAGGCCGCATGCGCTATGTGTGTGAATGCGCTTATTATTGTCGCGGTCAAATCTTTTTGTCGCAAAATAGCCCGCGCCTTTTTGGGCAGAAAATAGATGTGTTGGCATCATTTCTAGTCCCGCATCTTTTGCCATGATTGCGTAAATATGTTCAATTGCGCCCGCATCTGACCCATCTTCACTATTTGAAAATTTGACTAACCATGGCTCAAATCCTGTTTGTGTTGTATCTGTGCCATGAATAATGTTTATACGCTCAGCATCTAAACCAATAAGCGCTTTAGGGCGCACCCCCGCTGATGATCCATTTAGCGATATCAGCTCTTGCAATACTTCAGATGCCTCGCCATCCATGACTTCTTGCGTCTGTACTGCAAGAGCATCTAGATCAATTTGACCGCTCGATGTGTCGGTCTGCTGGTCAGGTTCATAGGTTAGTGCACCCATTCCTATTTTGCCAACATGCGCAAGTCGATCAAGTGGGCTTAATTCATCGGGTAATATGCCTTGTAGCCGTGCTGATCTATCTAATAACAATCGCCCCCAACCATCGGGCAAGCTATCATTAAATAATCCAGATAGGCCTTCGAATAAATATCTATCAAATGTTTGCAGGCCTGCTTGTCTTGGCAACTTTAAGGGCGATAACTCTAGAGAAGATTGTAAAAAATCACGGTCATATTCAAAATAAATTTTACCATCATTAAGGGCTAGCCTGCCGACGGGGGTAATTTTGTTGGTAATTTCGAGACCGACTTTGATTTCTGTTATGGGTGTGTGTTTCATTTACGCCAACCCTTTTTAGGTGTCTTTTTCTTCTTGTCATTCAGCACATCATCAATTGAAGAAAATTCAGTAGAAATGGGTTCTGTTGATTGCACAAATTGCTCTAGGCTGTTTAAAGTCATAAGTAACTTTAAGAGCGACTCGAGAGAAATGTTGCCACTTTGCTCAAACCGCCGCAATGATGGAAGGCTAACCCCAGAGCGATCAGCAAGGCCAGCTTGAGTTAGGCCTGTCCCTAGTCGTTTTGTGCGTAGGTTCTTCGCAATAGATTCTTGTGCTTGAGAGGCGGTTAAAAGTGATAACATTTTATTACTTTTCCGTTTTATTTGCTGATAACGATAATATATTATTAGTATACTCTTATTTATGAAGGGGGGCAAGTCATAGGTCATTTTGCAATGATTCGAATAAATGTCTAATAAACTTCCGACAAAATTCAAATAAGCTACCGATTTTAATCATATTTGTTAATTATGGCTCTAGTTTATCGATGGTTTTTTGGAGATCAGAATTTTTCAAAACATGATTCCAATCAGACAATTCATCAAATAATTGATCGATATTGCCACCTGAATTTGCGCTGTTAAATGAGGCATTTAAGTTCGTTTCAGGCATGTCTTGGTGCACCAACAAAATCAATAAGTCACATAAATTTTTAATACTTATTATTTTGTCCTAGCAACCAATTAGCAACCAGATTTTAAATTTTATTCCTATCATTTGATTGCTGCATTTTTTGTCTCTTGCCCGCTTAGATACTGGTCTTGTTGTCATTTTCACGCCTGCAAAGCGCTGCGGTGAACCAAAACACATTTTAAGCAGACACACCAACCTGTTCCATAGAAGCTGACGATTCACACCCTTATTTTCCATGATGTTCTACCATTGTCCGCACGGCCAACAATAACAGCAGAGGCCGCACTGGGGGCTTGCGAAATGTTTTCTGAAATTTCCTTTGGTAAATAATTTGACATATTGCTTTAAAGATGTTTAGATTTTTGCCTTGGAGACTCATGATTTGTTGGAAAGTGCCGTTAAACTCTCCTTTCATTTTGTTGGTTGGTAAAATGATCAATCAGTCGCCTGTTGCCGTGTTCTTGTGCTGCCATGTCCAAACGCAAAGCAGTGAGGAAAAACTGGTAGGGGCCATAAAAGCTTTGTGAAGTGAATGTTTTTAAGAAGAATTGTGCAATTGTTACCAAACTAACGGGCAAGTGCATTATTTTAATGGGTTTTCCGGTTGCTTCAAATGCCAACCGAGCAATTTCATTTTGGGTGAATGTTTCGGGCCCGCCAATTTGCAAATCAGCTAGCTCATTTGTAACTGCATTATGAATCGAGGTGGCAAGATCTGATCCATGTATGGGGTTTAGGCGTTTTTCTCCATCGCCAAATAGGTAGATTCTACCAGACTTTGCCATATCTAGAAAATCATCCATGTCAGAGAAATAACCGCTTGGAGAAATTATCGTCGAGGCAATGGGTGAGGTTTGAAGTTCATCTGCAAATGCTTGTTTTGCGGCTATTAAAGCGACATGTTTCATTTTATGCGCGTTGAGCACATGAATGTAACAAAATCTCTTAACGCCGACATATTCAGCTTCGCGCAATAGGTTTATATTGGCTTGATAATCTACATCCTGATAAGTCATTCCATCTTTCTGGCGGGTGATGCCAAGGGTGGATATGACTAAATCCACCCCACCCATTTTACCCTGTAAATCTTTTGGCTCTGTGGCTTTGCCTTGCACCATTTTATCGGCAATGAGGCCAGATCTAACGGCTTGTTCGGTATTGCGGTAAAGTGCGTGTACTTCCCAGCCCTGCGCCCCAAATTCGTTAACCAAAAATCGGCCAAGATAACCTGTAGCGCCCGCAATAAATACGCGTTTCACAATTTTTATCAACCCTGTGTTTGAAATTGGTCATCTTTAGCGGGGCGCAATAATGCTACGCCTACCCAAACAAACCAGAGGATGAAGCCAAGGCCAAATATAGCGCCGCCAATTTCACTAAATGGTGGGAAAATAGTCGATAGACCTGCTGCACCAATGATGAGGCTAAAATAGCCCAAAGGCTTTGAAAAACATTTGCTTGCTAAAAAACCCATGCCTAAAACAATTGCCCATACGCCGCCCGCAATTTCATTGCCTCCGCCTAAGCCATTTTCGATGGTGTTGAGAATGTGCCAAAGTGATGTGGCGGCTTGCTTGTCTGTTTCGTATAGGAGTAAAACCTCTGCAAAGCCAACATTTGCTACCATACCTGCGCCTAATACGAGTGTTGCCCAAATGCCGCCAATGGTCAGAGACAATTGTGCAAGAGCAGGGGTTTTTATTTCTAACCGTTTGTATAGAGCCACGGCCAAAATAGCTAAGAATATGGCATTGACTACGTAGATTACGAAATTAAAGATGTATAATAATGTTGAGTTGTCGACTAGAAACCCGACCTTTTGCAGCATATCTGCATCATTGTTGCCATAGTCTGGTGGGGTTAAATATGCGATGAGTATTACCATGCCGAATAAATAAGTGGCAGCGTCTATAAGGGCGGCAATGCCCCCGATTTTTGCTATATTTTTCATGTGGTTTTCCTAAATTTTAGTGTTTTTGTTTGTGATGTCATTGATAAAACAGTATGCAAAACAAGAAAATGACCGCCCGTAACAGATAATTGACATTTCGTAACAATTGCGATATTTCTGAACTGAGGGTGGATAAAGAGTTATGCGTGTTGGATCGGTTGCTGCGGGTTTTGTCCAAAATTTTATAGATTTTGCTGAGTTGAAAGGTGTGTCAGGAGATGTATTGCTGAGCAATGCGGGCTTGACCCCAAACGACCTTGTTGATCAGGATGCGCGGGTGCCACTAGATACCTATATAAAATTGGTGAGAGATGCGGTTAAGCTGACAAATGACCCAGCTTTGCCATTGCGTGTAAGCACTGAAACGCGCATTGAAAATATTTCTATTGTTGGTCTTGTCATTCATTCTTCAAAGTCCATGCCAGATTCGATGGAGCAGCTTAACCGCTATTCTAAACTGATGGTTGAGGTTGATGTGATGAGTGGTGAAGAGCGCTTTAGTATAATAGAAGACCGCGGAGGTATTTGGATTGTCGACAACCGACCTAACCCTAATTTATATCCTGAACTAACGGAAACTTCTTTTGGTTGGTTTATTGGTGAGTTTCGTCGTCATTTTCCTGACCGCTCATTTGGCTTGCAAATAGAGGTAACGCATAAGCAGCCTGAACATGCCCAAAGCTATGATGAGATTTTTAGAATCCCGACACATTTTGAAGCCGACCGCAACGCTATGGAAATTGACCCCATATGGCTGACGACTGACTTTGTTGCTGAAACATCATATGTGTTTGGGGTTTTTGCCGAGCGAGCGGATGCTTTGATGAAAAAGCTGGAGACCCAAACCAGTATGCGCGGGCGCATTGAGGCCTATGTAATGACTAATCTGCACCGTGGCGAAATTGGCATTGAAGAAGTGGCAGCTGAAATGGGCATGAGCCGACAAACACTTTATCGACGGTTAAGAGATGAAGATGCGACATTTGTAAAAATACATGATGAATTGCGCCATCGTATGGCGGTCGATTACATAAGCGCTCGTAAAGTTTCTGTAAATCAAACGGCATATCTTGTCGGATTTTCCGAACCGTCGCCATTTATACGCGCTTTTAGACGATGGACAGGGCAAACACCAGCTGAATATCGTTTGTTAGCGACTTGATTGATAGGTGCGAGTGACTGTTATGTTCTCATAGTCTGCTTTGCATTAATCAATATTATGTCTGGGCTGCCACTTCTTGGGGGTGCCTTTCATCTAGTAAATATTGGTCTGCCGTTGGGCCATCGAGCAACCGCAACACCTCCAAGGAGATTCACTAATTGCTTCGCCCATGCTACAACAAATTACTCATTACTCATTACTTATTCGTTGAGGTTGATTAAAGATAATCGAGAGCGTTATATTAAAGCGTAGCTGAACAGACGGCGAACTACATTGTTTTACTATAGAGTTTTACTTAATATGTATTGCAAATTTGAGTATGATACAGCATAACCATACGGCGCGTTGGGTTCAATATTAGGCAAACATTGTGCCGAGATGTGATTTAAGTCCAAAAATGTGCAAGACAGAGTTCAGTAAATATTTCGATCAAATAATCGCTTCAGACGGGTCGTATCAAATCAGGTTGCGCATATGTATAACCTGTTAAACGGTTCATCGAGTTCAAACTTCATTACCAAGACGAAATTTACACCGACGTCCGTTGATATAACTTTGCCAAAACCCATAGAAAAACCACAGGCTATTGAGCGCGTAGATACCGGTATCTTGGGCCGGTGGAAAAAAGGCGTGTTTATTTTTTGGCACATTGCACTCCTTGTTTTCATTTCTTGGCGGGTTTGGCAGCTCGAGTGCCAATGCACAAGGTTTGCCTGAGATCAACCTAACGGGCAATGGTCAGGTGATTGGGTATAATGATATCACGGTGTCGATCGCTAACGGCACCGATTTTGGTGGAACTCCTGTGTTCGGTGGAATTGTGGACCGGACATTTGTGATTACCAATCCAAGCGCTGTGCCGCTTAATATTACAGATATCTCTATAGTATATACGCCAACAAAGTTTTCTATCTTAACGCCGACCTCGATGACTATTTTACCGGGAGGGACCGCTAACCTGACCATTCAGTTTGATCCGGATTATGTCGGGCACAGTTCAGCTACCCTACAAATATTTAGTGATGCGAACAATTCTGCTTTTGGATTCTGGATTTTGGCCAAAGGAATTTCAGCTGATATCACCGCCCCGATAGTGAGCATTGCCGGTTTTACTGGCGTTGTAACCGGTCTACAAACCGCCGTGGTTGCATTGTCCGAGGACAGTACTGACTTTGTAGTTGGCGATCTTACGCTTACGAATGCAACCGCAACTCTTTCTGGACCGGGTTCAAGCTACACGGCTGTTTTGACACCTATTGCGGATGGTGCCGTTGCTTTGTCTGTTGGCGTCGGTGCCTTCACCGATGCAGCAGGTAACTCAAATTCAGTGGCATCAAATACAGTACTGGCCAATACAGCGCCAACGATCATAGTGCCCGCCAACGCGGCAGCGGCGAGCGTAAACGCGGCCGAAAACCAAACCGCGGTCACCGATCTGGCGACGACGGATGATGCAAGTTCAGAAGCATCCGGACTGACCTATGCGCTGACTGGCGGCGCCGATCAAGGTAAATTTGACATCGATGGCGACGGCGGTGTGCTGACTTTCAGGGCTGCACCAGATTTTGAAACACCCACCGACAGTGGTTTGGACGGTATCTATGAAGTGCAGGTCACAGTCACCGATGCCGGTGCACTGACCGATGTCATCAACATCGCTGTGACCGTCACTGATTTTGTTGTCGAGGACGTTGCCGGGGCGTCCGTTGAGATCACCGACGCGCCTGCTCAATTTACTGGCGTCACACCGTTTTCGTTGTCCTTCACGTTTAATGAAGCCGTTACTGGCTTTGATCTGAGCGACATTTCGGCGGCTTTGTCGAATGCGACCGCGTCTGGATTTTCCGCGACAATTACTTCCGTTTACACTGCGCTCATCATACCAACCAGCGCGGGTGATGTTGTGATCGGGGTCAATGCCGGTGCGGCGTATGATGGATCGGGCAATCTCAGCGATGCAGCTGTTCCTGTGATTGTACGCAACGATAATATTGCGGCGACGCAGCAAATTATTTCCGAATTCAGCGGCGCGCGGAATTCCTTGTTACTTTCCAATCAGCGTGATCCGGGCCGTCGGATAAATAGAATTAATGGCACGCCATCATCCCAAGGTTCGGCCAGCGCGAGTTTTCTGGGGTTTAGTCCACATATTCCGTGGCCGATGGACATTCACATTAGTAAAGACCTGATGGCCTATTCCGCAACTCTCTCGAATTTTGCCGGTGAAGCCGTGCAGGTAGGCCCTAACATCAGCTCATGGGACATCTGGTCGACAGGCAGTTTGATCTGGTTCGATGATCAGGCCACAGATGGCGGGTTTTTTGGTCTTGCTTCGATAGGAGTGGACTATCTGGCCTCACCTAATGTATTGTTAGGCGTTCAAGCGCAAATGGACTGGATGCAACAGCAGTTTTTAGGTGGCATTGGCCAAATTGAAGGTGTCGGCTGGATGGTGGGGCCCTATGCCTTGGTCAAACTGGACGATAGCTTTTACATCGACCTGAGCGCGTCTTGGGGGCAATCGAATAACACCGCCAGCCCTTTTGGCACCTATTCGGACGAGTTTGGAACCGATCGGTGGATGGTCTCTGGAGCTTTGATAGACGCGTTTGACATTGGTGACTGGATTCTGTGGCCTGTTTTATCCGTGCAATTCATCGAGGAAAACCGACACGCCTATGTCGATGGTCTTGGCAATTTGATTCCGGGTCAGAGCAATTCTCAAGGCGATTTGCGGTTTGCGCCGCGCGTGAGCTACTCTCATACGCTTGAAGACGGCACCAATCTGACCCCCTGGGCCTCCTTGACGGGCGTTTATTCCTTCGGTGCGACTGGTGTTCCAGGGTCGTTCGCTGCCAACATGACCGGGCTCAGTGCTTCGGCGAGTGCTGGCGTTGACATTTACACCATCGGCGGCGTTAAACTGGCTCTGAATGTTCTGTATGGCGGTATCGGCAAATCTTCAACCAGCTTCGGCGGATCCGTGAGCTTTTCTGTACCGTTGAACTAGCAATTATGAAATGCATCTGAGCGCAGATATAGTCCAGCATTTGAATTGATACTTCTACGACATTATATATCAGAGCGTTAGGTGGGTATGTATTTAATGTCTATAATAGCTTAAGCTGCCCTCCGAAGGCAGAGGTCATGAGTTCGAATCTCGTCGGGTGCACCAAAGTCACTTTAATATACCAGTAAATTGTATAATTATCATTCTTGTATTTGGCTTGGTGATTTAGTCTAGCTACCACATAGCCATCAATTAATTTTTTGTGCCTATGTCGTTTAGAAAGCCCGGCGTTGTGAATAATTACCCGACAAAAATGAAAGAAACTCTGCCTAGTTCAAACAACAATTTATCTCAAACCATTTGAATTGTTAAAATCCTGCGTTTAGATTAAATCTGCAAGACCTGATGCTGGCTCACATTTAGATGCATCAGAAAATGTAACTTTACACAGATATATTATGATGGATCGACCATCAAAAAAATATTCCAAAGTTTAACCTTGGCGCTATTTTAGATCATTTACACCTAGAGTTTTGGGTAAATATGTAGTTGGTCCAAAATGTTCGAGTACTGGCGGTTTATGTAGTTTTATTACAAATATTAAATTGAAAGCACATTGTAAACTATTTATTAACCAGCCCTAGTTAACGTTAATACTCAATCAATCATAGTGTCCCCTATGCGTGATACGAACGACGCCAATGGTGGCCGAATTCCATTTTTAAGAACGAATGTCTTCGTTCTTAAATTCTAACAAATGCAGTTGTAACAATTTAAACTGAATTTGGCAGATCTTGGGGGACTAAATGCTTAAAACTATTTTAGAAAATACTAAAATCAATATGCGAATTTATTTATTACTAACAATTCATTTGAACTTCCGACAAAAAACTCAGAATCAATGAAAGTTGTCGGTATATCGATTGCGTATACCCTAAATATCTCCGGCGAATTGGGCAATTATGCAAGGGATTTAAGAACCACTTAAGTAGCGTTTAAAAAATATTGCAAAATTTTTGACTGACGGGCAAGCGGCGTAATTGAAAATATAGTTCGAGCAACACAAAATTGATTTTTGGGGTGCTTTTTATGGTTTTTCTCGCTCCAAAATTAAAGAAACATCAGGTAGTGTATTGGCCGAGTTTATTGTGCATCCATCAGCTGTCAAAAGAGTGAATTCTAACGGAAATTAAGTCCATTCTGTTTAGCCTACGATTAAGCTGGCCAATGAATTTGATTTGTATTTTCTCAACGAACAGAACCCAAAAAATTGATATTATTGAATTGTACATTACATGTATTATACCGATTAATTTAGTAATCGAGGTTTTCTAGCAGTGTAATTTTTCAAAATATTTTGGCTGCACATTTCCGATAAATTAAAAAAAATTGAAAACAAGTTATGACAAATATAGACAAAAACTTCACCTATCAAATCAATGATGCAATTGAACAATTTTCATCCACGTCAGATGATGACATGAGATGGGCAATCGCCGATAATTTAGTTCGTCAGTTTGGCGGGACTTCACTATGTGTAGTGGCTAGCTCTGGAGCTAGTTCGGTCAATTGGCTGCGTAGTTCCATGTCGGAGGAGTGGGTGAACGAATATTTAGTAGAAAAATATTATGAAGTTGACCCATTTGTACTGAATATGCCATTTGAAAATAAATTTCAAATTAGGGCACCCAATTTACTCAAAAAAGGGTTTGTTGAAAGTCGTAAACTAATAGAACTTAATCGTAGTCTCGCTGACGCTGACTATAACAGTTTGTATACGGGAAATTTTAATATGAATTTTAACCGAGATCATAAACTCGTTGGCATTGCCACGGATATGCCTATGGAGGAATTCGCAAAAATACTTTCCTTCAAACATATACAACATTTAATGGCAATTATTTCGGCATATGTTGCAGTGCCACACGATGCAGACCTCAAAGGAGTTTCAAATTTTGGTGGAAATGTTCTTTCGCCAAAAGAGAAAGAAGTTTTGGCCTGGCTTGCTGCTGGGTTGCAAAATGCAGCGATTGCCGAAAAAATGAACATTGCTGAAATAACCGTTCGAAAACGGCTCACGATTATACGAAATAAGCTGGGGGCAAAAACAAGGGATCAAGCTCTCGCCATAGCAGTCCGCGATGGTCACTTTTCATTTTAGTCTTTAATAATTGTTGGATATACAGTGTGAATTCAAACACTTAATAAATTAATAGATATGTTTGTTTCCAAAATACAAATTTATCACTCGCCTTATCAGATAACTAATTAAGCATTTGCCAATCTATTTATCACCCATCCCACCGGACTTTTATCGGTTTCGATATATTGACTTCAAGGCCGGTGACCTTAAATACTTATTGTACGTTATTTTTGGCACACTAGTGGGCTCATTTGACCAGACGCTTTCAGTGGTTAGGGACAACACTGGAGCGTCGAATTTACCGGAGTTGGAGGGACAAATGAATCACATTCGCAATTTGGGAAATAACTTCAACTTAGTGAGTTTTTTTGCAATCAAGATTTACTAAATATAAATTAATTAAATAAATCAATATTTAATATTAATGTATTACTGTTATAATTAAGTATACATTAGTATAAATAGTGGTAAAACTATTTTTTACTGGTTGCTTGATTAGTCTCCCCGACCCCTAGGGCAACCAGTACCTTGCTTTGACTATTTAGTGTGGATTTGGAAATCGCGTGCGCTAATCTATTTTATAGGTATGTTGGTTCGAAGACGCTGTTTTTTTAGCTCATTTGTCGGTGAGCCAGCGGCTCATGATCAAATCGAGAACATGGTGCCAAATCTGACAAAAAGTAGAATACTGTCGGGCAATAATCGTTTCTAAAGATCTAAATCAAAGATAATTACATGTATTAGTGCAGACTCGATCTAACGGCCGTCTGGACTTGTCTTCGCTATCATCAAGTGCTTCAAGTTGTCTCTTGTGGCCCATGTATGTTTTTGCAACATTTGGTTTGTGAGCATATTCTTCCTCTAATCTTTTATTTTGGCTTTGTTGGTTGCTGGCATAAATTGCCAACCAAATCAGCGGTAAAATAAGTGTTAGTTTTGGTGAAGAA
The DNA here is from genome assembly GCA_013214705.1 of Hyphomicrobiales bacterium. GTDB lineage: Bacteria > Pseudomonadota > Alphaproteobacteria > Rhizobiales > OSC116 > OCS116. The sequence goes on along the minus strand of JABSRZ010000003.1, from coordinate 480,508 downwards.
TTGTATATATATATGTTTCCAATATAGTCGTCTGAACGTCTGCTGCTAATTCAGAGATATGTGCTATTGATAAGCTAAAATTTGCTGGAGTGAACTTTTGTATATCAAATATTGGTAAAGCTACAAATGCCATTGCAAACATGCACAACATAAATATCCCGTTCCATAGTGTTTTTGGTATTAAGTATTTACTCTTTTGGTCTTCAAATGTTTTGGCAAGCCGCGTTTGTTGCCTTTTCTAACGTATTAGCAATAATTTTCGAAAATTCTTCATTCTTGGCTTCAATTTTTTGTCGTTATTTTTCACAAATCTCGAACAACTCGATATAATCATCTTTTAAGCCTGTTATCTTTAATTCTGGATTCCCATATAATTTTAAAGGGACATCGTCAAATCCGGCTCTAATTTTAGAGTTGAGTTTTCAAAATTCTCGGTTTCCTCCACGTTATCTTGAATTACTTGGCAATATCCTTTCTCGCCTTCGTCATTGTCATGGGGATTATCAATATCTGTATAAACAGTTTTTATTTTTTCTTAATGAGGATTAAAATTTCCTGACCTATCTAATATGTTGGTTCTAAAATTTTCTATTTCTGTTTCAATATTTTCTTCGCCATTGCCAATTAAATCTTCTCGATATCCTGCTATTTGTTCCAAATCTTGGTTGAATCTGTCAGTTATCGGAGCAATTTCAGTTTTAGTTTCATTACAATAGTCGCGTAAAAGCAGATTTTTGGCCTCGACCCATATCTTTCTTGTTCAGGATTGCCTTAAAATTTTTATTTATTGTATTTGCATTGGTTAATATTTCCATATGACAATATTTTTCAACTTTATCATATTGTATACTGGGTGAGAGGTGGCCGGGGCATCTCGCTTATTTTGTTCCAAAATACCATTATCACAGCTTCTATGGAGTTTTTATAGGGCAATACTTGAGGTATGCATGTGTTTCTGGTTTGTGTCTGGCGCATTAATTAGGCGATGAAAATACGGGCATTATTTGCCATATAATACCGACCTGGTGCATAATCATGCCTTTGATAAGTAACACTATATATCGTTAGCTTCTTATGGTCAGTGAAAATAAACTTGACAATGTGCGGTGGTGGCTAGAAAATCAATTTTTTAAGCTGATTTAATCAGCGATTAGTGGGAGAGTGTATATGAAAAAGAATATGTTTATTAAAGGGCTAACTGGTTTAGTGGCCTCAACTTTAATTGCGGGCGCAGCCTTTGCAGCTGAGATGAAAACCGTGGCGATTGCTAACTTGGTAGATGTGCCGCCATTGGTCGAAACCAAAGAAGGCATTATTGAAGGACTGAAGCTACGCGGCTGGGTGGTCGGTGAAAACCTGACCATTGATTACAAGCAAGCCAATGGTAAAATGGATACCAATGCCCAGATTGTTAAGAAATTTATTGGCCAAAACCCAGATGTTTTGGTGGCCATCACCACCCCAACAGCCCAAGCCGCTGTTGCCAATACCAAAGACATTCCGATTGTATTTGCAGCCATTACCGATCCGGTTAAAGCCGAGTTGATTGCGCAATATATCAAGCCCGGTAAAAATGTAACCGGTGTTTCTGACGCCGCGCCCATTGCAACCCAGCTTGCATTGTTTAAGAAAATTGTACCCGGTTTGACAAAAATCGGCTTTATTTATAACCCTGGCTTAGATAACGCTTTGGCCACTTTAGGTTGGTTAAAAGAAGAAAGTGCCAAAATGGGCATTATAGTTGTCGAAAGCGCAGCACCAACAGTGAATGAAGTGTTGATAGCCACTAAGCGATTGGTTGGCAAGGTCGATGCGATATACGTGCCGAACGACACAACTGTAATTTCGGCCATTGCTGGTATTATCAAAATTGGTCAAGACACTGATACGCCAATATTTGCTGGTGAAACTGGCCATGTTGAAGTGGGTGTTATAGCTTCTGTTGGTCTAGATTACTTTGCGCATGGCATTGTTGCTGGTGGCATGGTTGCCGATATTTTGGACGGCCAAACAGTTGGTGATATTGACGCTTTGGTCGCTTACAAAAATGTAACCGATTTTAAAATTGTGGTGAATTTAGCTTCTGCCGTAAAAATGGGTGTGACTATACCTGCTGATGTGATTGCAAGCGCCACTCAAGTGTTTGAATAAAATATAAATATAATGAGGCCAGCATATTTATTTATGCTGGTCTTTTTTGCGACTGATTGGACGGGGAATGAATGTCTTATTATGAGTTTATGGGAACGTTGGAGCTGGCCTTTATCTTTGCGATATTGGCGCTTGGTGCGTTTATCACCTTTAAAATATTAGATTTTCCTGACCTGACGGTAGAGGGCAGCTTTCCGTTTGGGGCATCGGTTGCGGCGGTGTTGATCACCTCTGGCTTACCGGTTTTATCCAACCCATGGGTGGCGACATTTTGCGCCGGCATCGCCGGTTTTGGCGCAGGTTATCTAACCGCAACTTTAAATGTTAAATTTAAAATATTGCATATATTATCGGGCATATTGGTGGCGACAGCGCTTTACTCTATCAACATACGTGTAATGGACGGCCCTAATGAGCCATTGCTGAATGTCGATACGGTTTATACTTGGTTTGACACTGTAGAAGTTATGGCATCGTTTGAAGCCAAGACGTTGTTTTTGGGCGCGTTGATTATTGTGATTAAACTATTGCTTGATGCCTTTTTATCGACCGGCATAGGCCTATCGATGCGGGCCGCTGGGGCAAACCCCGAAATGGCGCGCGCCAACGGCATAAATGTCGATAAGATGAAATTATACGGGCTTGGCATTGCCAATGCATTGGCGGGTGTTTCGGGTGCATTATTTGCCCAAACCATCGGCGCGTCCGACGCGCAATCGGGCATCGGGATGATTATCATTGGTTTGGCATCGGTTATCATTGGCATGTCATTAATGCCATCGCGGCTTATGTGGCAAGCGACTTTTGCAGTGATTTTGGGGACAGTGGCCTACCGTTCGGCAATTGCCGTGGCACTGAATGCTGATGGCACTGGCCTGAATGCCTCTGATTTGCAAATGGTGACAGCGGGCTTGGTAATTTTGGTGTTGGTGGCTCAATATTATAGCCGCAATTATTTTGCCGCTAAGAAAGGCCGTAAATCATGATTGATCTGAAAAATATTCATGTGACTTTTAACGCCGGCTCACCCTTGGAAACCCGGGCGTTACGCGGCATAGATTTGAACATTCCCGAAGGCCAGTTTTTGACCGTAATCGGCTCGAATGGGGCGGGTAAATCGACCTCATTAAACTCGATAGCTGGCATTGTGCCGGTCGGGCAGGGTAGTGTGGTGGTCAATGGCATCAACATCACCAAATGGGCGGTTCATAAGCGGTCGAAAATTATATCACGGGTGTTTCAAGACCCTAAAATGGGGACTTGTGAAAACTTGTCGATATTGGAGAATTACGCCATTGCTTGTGGCCGCACACAGCCAAAAGGCTTTGGCTTTGCTGTCAATTCTAACATTCGAGAGCAAGCCGCCAAAAACCTGAGCGTGCTAGGTTTGGGGCTAGAAGATCGGTTAAATGATATGGTCGGCCTATTGTCCGGCGGGCAGCGCCAAGCCTTAAGTTTGTTGATGGCCACCACCGGCGATACAAAAGTATTGCTGCTTGATGAGCATACAGCGGCGTTAGACCCCAAAACCGCTGCCTTTGTGATGGAGCTGACCAACAAACTGGTGAAAAAACTGAACTTGACCGTGGTGATGGTGACACATTCTATGAGCCAAGCTTTGGAAACCGGCGATCGCACCATTATGTTCCATCAGGGCAAGATTATTTTTGACATTACAGGCGAGGAGCGCGCCAATATGCAAGTGAAGGATCTGCTGGACCTGTTTAAACGCGACCAAGGCCAAGAATTGGCAGACGATAGCCTGTTATTGAGTTAAACTTTTTGCAACTGCATATAGGGGCTTTTGATATTGGCCTTGGCAACGACTGCGATGCCAAGGCTTGATATTGCATTAATCTTCTGTCGGGCCGCCAGCGGCTTTCCAGTCGCTAAAACCACCAACATTGGTAATGTTTTTATACCCCATATCGACCATTGTTTTGCCGGTTAATGCCGCTTGTCCACCGGCGGCACAAATAAGATAAATGTCAGCATCTTTGGTAAGCGCTGCATTATGGTGCGGCGTTGCGTCATCGGCAATAAATTCAATCATACCGCGGCTAATGCGAAGCGCACCTTCAACAGTGCCGCTTTTGGCAATCTCGCCAGAATCACGCACGTCAATAAAAACACTGCCGGCTTGCTTGTGCTTTTCTATCGCCGCTTCGGCACTAATGCGAGGTACGGCTTCATTGGCTTCTGCTAAATATATCGCTGCTGTTTTCATGGTCAGTGTCCTTTTTTTATTTAACGATGGAATTGATAATAAATATAGCTGACAAATTGTCCATCAAGTTTTTTTGCTTCTCATGGTGTTTTTACTCGGCCGAAATTATTTCTAAATAACTTTAGGCCTGCAGTTTCGTTAGCTTTCGCTAGAACGCGGCCGTGAAATTCTTAATATAATTTGGTTTAAAAAACTCCAATTGAGTCTTTTCGGTGGGGTTGATTTAAGTGAGGTTTCGGCAATGAGTGTATAAAAATCAATTTGCATTGGCAATGTAAACTATTTATTAACCACATGTTATTAACGTTAACACTCATTCACTAATAGTGTCCCCTATACGTGATGTGGACGAGGCCAATGATGGCCCCGTTCGAATAACCTAGGACGAATGTCTTCGTTCTTAGCTTTTAACAAATGCAGTTGTGACAAGTCACACTGAATTTGTTTATTTTTGAGGGGCAAAATGCTAAAAACCATATTAGAGAATACAAAAATTAATACGCGATTATACTTATTGCTATCGATACCATTATTGGTGTTGATAATGTTGGCTGGAAATGTATTTTACGAAGGTTTTCGTGAAACAGGGCAGATGAAGAAAGTAAACCGGCTTGGGCAATTTTCCCCTTACATCACCAATTTAGTCCATGAATTGCAAAAAGAACGTGGCCGCACAGTTGGTTATATTTCGGCATCAGATAAATCTAGCGTAATGGCCGATTTAACCGTGCAACGTGGCTTCACAGATCAACAATTAGAAAAATTCTTAACCGTAGCAAATACCACAGATTGGTCAATTTATGGGCAAGATTTTGTGCGAATGGTTGAGCAGACTGAGCGGGATTTAAATGGCTTAAGGGCTTTTAGATCAAATGTTGATGGCGGCGGAGCTTCGGCCAGCCAAGGGGCGGTATTTTATTCAGGTATAACGGCCGAATTGATTGATATGGTTTCATATATGGCGATTTTAAGTAATGATGCCGTTTTAACCAATAAAATTACGGCTTATTCTAGTTTTCTGCATATCAAAGAAAATTCAGGTATTGAACGTGCGATGGGAGCCAGTGGGTTTGGTTCTGGCAAATTTAATGAGGCGACTTATAAAAAATTCACCAGCGTTATCAGCAATCAAAAAACCTATATAAAAATGTTTGAACGCACAGCCATGGCAGAACAGTTCTCCTTTTACCAACGTAAAGTTGGCGCATCGGTCTTTAATGATGTGGAAACTATGCGTGTGGTGGCAATTGATAGCCTTTACAGCGATGCGCCTAACTTGTCTTCGGTGTCTGCCAATAAGTGGTTTTCGACCATTAGCCAAAAAATTGACATTTATAAAGAGATTGATGATTATTTGTCGGCTGAAATCGGCATTTATACACAAACTCGAACCAATGAAATGGAAAACCAACTTTACTTCATTGCTGGGCTTATTGCAGCATCTTTGTTGATTGTAGTTGTCCTTGCCATCGTCATCACTCGCTCCATCGTGGCTCCGGTAAATTCTATCACAAAATATATGGGCAGTTTGGCTGAGGATGATTTGAACTCAGAGCTTGAACTAGATGCGAAACGTAAAGATGAAATTGGCGAAATGGTTAGAGCCTTGGTGGTGTTTAAACAAAACGCCATCCAGCGCCGAGACACCCAGTTAGAACGCCATAAACAAGTGGAGTTTGATGCAAAAAAATCTAAGGAAATTGCCAATCTAATAGATGTTTTTCAAACCAAAAGTAAGGATTCAATCGGCACGGTGCTCTCCACTTCAAACGATCTCGAGCGGGTATCTGAAGGCCTGTCGGTCTCAGCTGATGAAATGCAAAAGCAAAGCGTGGGGGTAATGTCCAATGTCGATGACACCTCACTTAATGTCAGCAGTGTGTCTTCGGCTGCCGAAGAAATGGTCGCCTCTATTAATGAAATATCTATACAGGCGGCGCGCTCGACTGAAATGGCGGTTTCGGCTAAATCCAAAACCAAAGATACCGTGGTTATCATGAATAAATTGTCAGAAAGTGCCAAAAGCATTCAACAAGTTGTGCGGCTGATTGAAGAAATTGCCGAGCAGACCAATTTGTTGGCATTAAATGCGACCATTGAGTCTGCGCGGGCTGGTGAAGCTGGCCGTGGTTTTGCAGTTGTGGCCAATGAGGTGAAATCTTTAGCTAGTCAAACCGCAAAAGCCACTGAGGAAATTGCCCAGCAGATAGAAACCATTCAAGCAGATTCTCGTGATGCTTCTGCAGCAATTGATGACGTTGAAACTTTGATTTCTAACCTTTCGGAAGCTTCAGTTAGCGTAGCGAGCGCAGTGGAGGAACAAAACGCGGTGATGAATGAGATTGCAACCAATATCAGCAATACATCTGATCTTTCGGCGAAAAGTTCTGAATCTATGAAAGTTGTCGGCACATCGATAGCACACACCCAGAACATCTCAGGCGAAGTCGGCAATTACGCGGTGGATTTAAAAACCCATTTAACCAGCCTTGAAGGTAATATTGCTAAATTTTTGACTGACGTGCAAGCGGCATAGCCAATACATGATCGAGCGCTCCAAAAATTAATTTTTTTGGGGTGTTTTTTTGTTTGCGAATACCTATATAAATATCTAAACCACAAATTTACTACCAACCACAAATTCTGAAATTGTACCGCCAAATATAAATGGCCGCATATTACTAATAAATACACGTTATGACGGATATAGACAAAAAATTTACCAACCTCATCAACAGCACTATTGAGCAATTATCAGCCACTTCAGATGATGATAAAAGGTGGGAAATTGCCAACAAATTAGTGGCTCATTTCGGCGGCACCGCACTGGGTGTGGTGACAACCACCAGTGCCAATTCGATCAATTTGCTGCGCAGTTCAATGTCGCATCAGTGGTTGGATGAATATACAGGGGAAAAATATTACGAGGTTGACCCGGTGATATTGAATATGCCCTTGGAAAACAAATTTCAAATTAGGGCAACCGGTTCATTAAAAAATTCCCCCACTGCCAGCCGTAGAATGATTGATTTTGATCAGGGACTGGCTGACTCTGGGCACAATAGTATGCTTTCGGCAAATTTTAATACCAATTTTAACCGCGACCATAAACTGATTGTCATAGCCACTGACATAACGGTAAATGAGTTTTCCAAAATATTACCCGATAGACATGTACAACATTTAATGGCCATTATAGCGGCCTATATTGCCGTACCACGTGATGGAACTCTCAAAGGCGTTTCAAATTTTGGCGGAAACATTCTCAGCATGAGAGATAGAGAAGCTCTGTCTTGGCTTGCTGCTGGGTTGCAAAATGCCGAGATTGCCGAAAAAATGAACGTGGCTGAAATTACCGTGAGGAAACGACTTGCCGTTATCCGCAATAAGTTGGGTGCAAAAACCCGTGATCAAGCCCTAGCCATAGCTATACGCGATGGTTATTTTTGGTTCTAATTTGTGGCATTTATTGAATGTTTGGGTTTAAATTTAACTTCTATTCAAATTCAGCATTACAGTTGGCCAAATATTAAATTCATTGCTGTTGCTAACGCTAACAACAGGTGAATTTTAACCTGAAGAAAGCGCGGTTTACAGCAGGTATATCGGAATAGATGTATTGACTTAAAACCGGGTGACTTTAGTTTCTTAGAGACGTCATTGGGCCACCGAAATAGTGTGCCCTGACCAGACGCTCTCAGTGGTGGGGACAACACTGGAGCGTTGATTTCACCAGAACTGGAGAGCCAAATGGAACACATTCGCAATCTAGAAAACAACCGCAATTTGGTGAGTTTTTTTATGAATAATTTTTACACCAGTGAAGAATCCAGCCTCACCAACCTCTTTTCAACCACCTTCAGATTTTCAGTTGATAACGGCCCACAAATGGACTTTTGCAAATATGCCAAGCGCAAAGATAACATTCAAGAGCATATCCAAATCGAATTTGATCAACCCAAAACAGATGACGACATTAATTTCACCGCTAGTTTTGAACTTGTTGTCCCACGTGTAAACCGGCCTGTTTTGTGCTGCGAAGGCTTTATGAGATTGCTGGTGGTTGGCAATCTCATAGAGCGGGTTGATGTTATCTATGACTTACCCGGCAAAGGTAATTTATCAATCCTAGAGGCAATCAAGAAAATCGAAAAACTTAGTGATTCTATAAAATTTGTATAGCGCCACCAACAGCTAACCCTTAGCCACATTTTTGACCAATTTACTCACCAGTTGTGGGTCGGTAAACAACCGCGAGAAGGCTGCATCCTCAGCCATAGAAGGCGCATTATTGGTATAATAGGCCGCTGAGACAGATTGGCAGGCTGCATGCACTTCGGTTATGCCGCTAATGGCCAAAACTTGAGCCACATTTTCATCGGTTATGCCCGCACCGGGCATAATTGAAAGGCTGCTATTTTTAGCTTTCACCTTCTCAACCAATGTCTCTATCAATGCCAACCCGTCGATTACCGACTCTTGTTGCCCAGATGTTAAAATTCTATTCACACCCACCTCTATGGCCAATTCTAAGGCCTCTAGCGGGTCGGGGGTGACATCAAATGCTCGATGCAAAGTGACGCCCATGCCATCTGCATGTTCGACCAACTGCTTTAACTTATTATAATGCAGAGTGCCATTTTCGTGGGTTACGCCGATAACCACTCCTGCCAAACCACTTTCCCGACAAAAATCAATATCTCGCTTCATGATGTCCATTTCGGCTTCGTCGAAACAAAAATGGCCGTCTTGCGGGCGAATCATGGCATACGCGGGAATGTCCATTTTAGCTACATAATGTATCAAACCAGCCGAAGGCGTTAACCCACCAGCCGACAAAGATGAGCATAATTCTATTCTATCCGCACCATTATTTGCAGCGCTATTTACACCTTCGATGCTATCAACACATATTTCTAACAATACACTCATCTATCTACCTCTTATATATTTTGATTCTTATATTCATTTAATAGTAAACAAACTTGACACATTATCTAACATTTTTATATTGTTTTCTAACATATCAAGCGTAATTTAAGTTGATGAAAACAATTAGATAAATAGCAATTTTTGCTTGATCTGAGTTTAAGTAAAAACAATTATTGGCGGAATAAAATGATCCTCATCGCAAACGAAGAAGCCGAGGCTGGAATTTATCTGGCCGCGGATATGCTCAAAAATAAACACGCTGGCATAGATGCATTGGTCGAGGCTATATCCTTGGTGGAAAAGTCTGAAAAAGTGAGAAGTGTTGGCTTCGGCGGCTGGCCAAACATTCTTGGCGAAATGGAATTTGACGCCAGCGTTATGAATGGCGACACCCTAGAAACTGGTGCAGTCGGGGCGTTAAAAGGAATTTTGCCAGCAGCCAAAGTGGCCAAGGCGGTGATGCAAAACCTGTCGCACCAAATTCTGGTAGGCGAGGGCGCCACATTATTTGCCAAAGAAATGGGTTTTGCCGAGGAAAATACCTTAATGCCAGATTCCAAGGCAAAATGGCAAGCCACACTGAAAGCGCATTTGACCGAAGAAGAACTTAAAAACTTCCCCAACATCAAATTATATGAGAAACAGCAGCTTATACAAGATCCTGAGCGGGTCAGGGACACAACTGTGTTTTTATGCGTCGATGCCGCCCAAACCGCCAATACCGCCTCTAGCACGTCTGGTTGGGCGTGGAAATACCCCGGCAGGCTAGGCGATGCACCTATATGCGGCGCTGGCTTTTACGCCGATAGCCGCTTTGGCGCCGTGGCCTGCACCCACACCGGTGAAATGACCATCAGAGCCGCCACATCTAACACTATAATTAACGCCTTAAGGCATGGCCATAGCTTAAATGACGCGGTTGAAATTGGCATAAGCGACTTGCGCCGACTAAAAACTGGATATCTTGGCGGCGTGGTCATTCATGCCATCGATAAATTTGGCAATTATAAAGTTGCCAATTTCCGCTGTGGTAAAGATGTCAATTACTGGTATTGGTCGCCTGAGCTGGAAAAGCCGGAGTTACGGGTGGCCAAGCAAATTAAAACCTAAAGATGTATATTTCTACTTAGTTGGCAGATTGAGAATGTCATCACTAATCAACCATAAAGCTGGCTAATCGGCCAAAAACAATAGCTTAGCGGCCATGTTAAATTGGCAGCAAGACATAGTGGATTTACATTTTGTGTTATTAATTATAAATTAGCTTGTTTTATAATTAAAAATAGTGTCTAAGGCGCTCATGTTTGATTAATACATCTACTTCTCTTTCCAAACAATTGGGTTCAGTCGATGGTAATAGGCAAAAGTCTTTATCAAGCCCACATATCCAATCACATCGTGTGGTTGAATAAAATACTAATATTTGCACAAGGAGAAATAACATGGCAATAGGTACAGTAAAATGGTTTAACCCAACTAAGGGTTTTGGTTTCATCGAGCCTGAAAATGGTGGCGGCGATGTGTTTGTACACATTAGCGCAGTTCAAGTTTCAGACCTAGATGGTTTGGATGAAGGCCAAAAAATCGAGTATGAAGTACAAGAAGAAAAAGGCAAGCAATCTGCTTGTAACCTAAAATCTGCTTAATTTAAGCGGTATTCTTAGATATTATATAGACACGAGTCATATTTTGGCTCGTGTTTTTTATTGTTCGCATTTCTAACGTCTCTACACCATATTCAGCCTAAGCCAAATGCCTATGAATTGGCGCAAATTCCCCAGTGTTCAGAAACTTCTTTGACTAACCGGGTTAAATGACTATTATTTCAAAAAGAATGGCCATTAACGACCCAAAATGGACAATGTTTATGCACAAATTTGCAATATACTTAATATATGTTTTAATTTTTTCCGCCGCCACTGCACGGGCAGAACATTCAGAGACCCATCCAGATGCGCTAACGCCGCATGGTTCTGAAATTGACATTAATCATGTTGATCTGGCGTTGCTTGGCACTTGGGTTATGGTGCATGGGCAAATCGAAACCCCGGCTGGCATATTAATAATGAAAGCGACTGGCCGGCGTTTGTCCATTTTGAACTCGGGCAGTTTTCAAGAAGATTATCAAACTGAAGCTTCCGCAGCGCCACTTAATGGCTTGGTGCAGGGTCAAACTTTTGGCACAGGTGTGGATAGGTTTGCTCCTAGAGACAGTTGTAGAATGCGCGGCGAAGGGCTGAGTGTTGGCCATATGAACCAAAATGGCGCTTTAGATACCAATAGTGATCCTGCCGGGTTTAGCGACCTGACTATGCGCATTACAATTAATAAAGCCGCCTCAACAGCGTTTAAAATCAGATGTCATGACGATGATGTGGTGCGCGGCAATATGGTCACCCCGCCATTGGGTTTTGGCTTCACAAAGTTTGATGCGAGCGGCCCGTATGTGGAATATCATTATCAAATTTACCCATTGCTGGATGCCGCTGGTGAAACGTTACAAGCGTGGCATGGGCTGGAAATTTGGTCAACCACATCGCCTGCACCAACAGCGCGTTACTTTTTTATTAAAGAGAATTAAATTACCTTCAAATGGCTGGAAAGCCGTTATTCCAACAAGCCCTCGGCAAGCATCATTTGCTCAAGTTTAATGCCAGCAAAGCCGATTTCAGCTTTGTAGGCTTGGTATTTTTCGTAAAAAGCTGGCTGCTTCCCGCGTTTTTTTGTGGCCGCTATGAGGGTATTTTTTTGGGTGTGCTCAGAGGCGACAAAATCAATAACATCCACCTGGTAGCCCTGCGATTGTAGCAGCATCACCCGGGCATTGTCGGTGATAATGTCTGCCATTTTATGCAAAAACAGCCCATGTTTATAATATTCTGAAAGTGATTTTAGTTCCTTTAAGCTCGACAAAACTTCTTTTTGGCAGCAAGGTGCGCTTAAAATAATTTTGGACTTCATCTTAAGGCCCATAAATAATGCGTCATCAGTCGCTGTGTCGCAGGCATGCAACGAAACCACGGCGTCATAATAGCTCAATCCGGCATATTGGTCGGCAAAATCACTGATAAAAGACAGGTTCTCAAACCCGCATTTATCGGCGGTTTCGTTGCCAATTTTCATCAAATCACTATTAAAATCAACAGCATGGATTACCGGGTCAAGATTGTTTTTGGCCAAATAATTATAGATGGCAAAAGTCATATATCCCTTGCCCGCGCCGATATCTATAACTTTAACTCGTTTTTGTTTTATAGCGCCCGATTGTTGCAATTTATCGGCTAATATTTCGGTGAACCGACATATTTGTTTGTATTTTTTGACCATTCTAGGTTTAATGCCATTATGGTCTGAAACCCCGGTTTCAATAAGGAATCTTTCCTTGGCATCAAGCTTGTATTTGGCGGTATTTTTCTTGATCTTGGTCATGAAGTGGCCTTGCAAATATGTTGTATTGACACTATTAGACACCAGTATATAAACAAATATATAAAAAATAATACCCCTATTTAACGCCTGAAATAATAATCATATCTATCGTTAGAATACCTGTCATAATGCGGAGCTGGAGCTTGCAGATAAAAATTGTTGGAGAATGTAAATGAATATAGCGGTGCTTAACTTACCTAGAGATATAGATGAACAACAGCTAGAAAAACTGTTTACAGATTTTGGTAAGGTTGAATCCTGCGAAATCGTGCTTGATAAAAAAACCGGAAAATCCAAAGGTTTTGGGTTCGTGGTGATGAATGACGAGATAGAAGTTCGCATTGCGATATTAGAGCTGCATGGCAAAGTTGTCGGCAACCAAAAAATAAGAGTGAAACTATCCGAGTCATCAGCAACCTAAAATTAATGCAAATATCGCCATTATTAGAATTATATTTCTTAAAAATATTATATTGCGAAAATATAGACCAGAAACCAAGCCAAATAATATTCAATTAGGTAAGCAATTTCTTTGAGTCAGGTTATCATTAGTATCACAAAACATAAATTTATGCTCAAATTTTGGTATTAAAATGATTATACGACAACAAATTTACGATGAATTGAAAACCCTCAAAGTTCCCGCTGACAAAACCTTTGGCAAAGCCTTATTGCCCGTCATTGTCCGGTCAATTTATCAAGCTGGTGCATGGTCGGAACTTGAAGTCGTGTTTGATTGTGAGAACCAAATATCCGGTGCTTCGGTTGCGGTGCAATATGCTCAAAGTATTTTTGAAGGCATGAAGGCCTATAAGGTTAACCAAGATATCCCGCAGATTTTTAGACCCTTGGACCATGCAAAAAGGTTTAATGATTCGGCGAAACGCATGTGTATACCCGCTTTGCCAGAGGAGCTTTTTTTACAAGCCGTTAATTTAATTAGTAAATTATATGAAAATCATATTCCCTCGCAAACTGGTTGTGCGCTTTATTTGCGGCCCTCAGCCTACGCAACAGATTATTCGCTGGCCATCACCCCATCCGAAAAATATTGCTTTTCTGTGCATGTTGCGCCGACACTGCCTTTTGCCAACGAAATGATTTCGGTATTGATTGAACGCCAAAATAAGCGCTCCGCCTTAGGCGGCACTGGCAATGTTAAAACCGCGGGCAATTATGCCGCTGGTTTTGGCGCGCTTAGGCGGGCGCAACAAGTAGGATGTGCCACAAATCTGTGGTTAGACCCTGTCTACAACAAGTTTATAGAAGAATTCTCATTGATGAATTTTTTCATCTATTATGAAGGCATTTTGCATACCCCCAAATTACAATCAAGTTTTTTACCCGGTGTGGTAAGGCGTTCGATAATCAGCTTGACAAAAGACATGGGTATTAAGGTATCAGAACAACAAATCGACATAGATAAATTGATCAAAATCATCCAGTCTGGTGAACAGATAGAAGCGTTTTCGACCGGCACCGCCGCCGCCGTAACCCCCATTAAATCGTTTAAGGAAGTCGATGGAACTGAATATATAATTAGTCAGGAAATCGGCCGCATTTCTAAGCTGTTAAAAACCCAATTAAATGACATTCACGAGGCAAAGGCCGAAGACAGATTTAACTGGATGCAGAACATTTATTAGGCTATTCAATTTTTAGCAATGAATATGGTTGGCTGGAATATTTTACTAATATTTTGATTGTTATAGGATTTTTGTGCCATGCAGCGTGGCTTTGTCCTCATGGCGATATTTCGACCGAATTAAGCGGAAGTTTGGTGGTAAGCTTGACCTCGGTCATGGCAATTGTTGATGAAGTTTCCATAACTTCGTCCATTTGTGACAAAATATCCCAATAAAAATCTTCAAATTGTTTAACGTTTTTAACCACAATCTTTAACAAGAAATCAACCCCACCCATCATGGTGTAACATTCTGTTACTTCTGGGTATTTCTGAATTTCTTGCATAAATTTCTCCAACTCTTTTCGGCCCTTTCTAATCAGTTTTACATTGGCAAAGACCACCACTTTAAGGCCCAAAAGTTCGGCATTTAATAAAGCCACTTTGCTTTTAATAATGCCCATTTCGGTTAAACTATTTATGCGCCGCCAACAAACAGATTTTGACACCCCGACCATGTCAGCAATTTCAGCTATCGGCAGCATCGCATCATCTTGTAAAATATCGAGAATGCGTTTGTCAGTTAGGTCTATCATGGGACTAAAAACCAATTAATTGTTATAAATTGAAATTATATTCCAAAACACTATCGAATAATATTCAGAAAGGGAAGCAAATTCTTAGGTTTTGTGGTAAAATTGCATCAAATAAATCTGGTTAGTGGAGGGGTCAGGATGGCTAAAAAGCAAAATCAATCTAATATTGTCAACTCGTTAAATAAACTACATGTGCCGCAACCGACTGCACGGCCAGATGAATTTAATGATTTTTCTAACCTAAACATACCCAATGTAGAGCAAGCCGAATGCCCGGCAATTGACACCAATCCGCATGAAATGCGGGGGTTGGCTTATGGCCTTATTCGGGTTTTGGATGATGATGGCAATGCCGCTGGCAATTGGAACAGCACCATAGAGCCGCATGTGCTAGTAAAAGGCCTCAAAGATATGTTGGTCACCCGCATGTTTGATGAGCGGATGCAGATGATGCACCGGGTCGGCAAAATATCATTTTATATGAAATCCACCGGCGAGGAAGCTATCAGCGTGGCGCATGCGGCCGCCATAAATTTTGCCGACATGGTGTTTCCATCCTACCGCAATCAAGGCATTTTGATCGCGCGAGGTTACAGCCTTGTGGATATGATGTGCCAATGCCTATCTAACGCGCGTGACAATTGCAAAGGCCGGCAATTGCCCATTATGTATAGCTGGAAAAAGGGTAACTTTTTCTCCATTTCAGGCAATTTGGCGACTCAATTTAGCCAAGCCGTTGGCTGGGCAATGGCCGAAGCTCAACAAGGTGGTGGCCGCGTGGCATCCGCCTTTGTTGGCGAAGGCAGCACCGCCGAATTAGATTTTCATTCTGCGCTTACATTTGCTACCGCTTTCAGCCCGCCGGTTATTTTAAACATTACCAATAATCAATGGGCAATCTCTAGCAATCAAGTGGTTGCTGGTGGCGAAAAAACCACTTTTGCCGCTCGCGGAATTGGCTTTGGCTTGCCAAGTTTACGGGTAGATGGTAACGACTTTTTGGCGGTCTATGCAGCCACAAAATGGGCGGCCGCGCGGGCGCGTGCCGGGCTGGGGGCAACTGTCATCGAATATTTCACCTATCGCGTGGCGCCGCATTCATCATCGGATGATCCATCAGCCTATCGGCCGAAAAATGAACCAGACTTTTGGCCGCTGGGCGACCCCATTGACCGGTTAAAAACTCATTTAATCAACCTGAATCAATGGTCAGAAACTCAACATGAAACATTGATTGAAGACATTAAAACCGAAATGAAACAAAATTATAAACAGGCAGAAAGTTACGGCACTCTAAAATCTGGAGATCGGCCAGATGTGACCACCATGTTTGAAGATGTGTACGAAGACATGCCGCTAAATTTACTGAGACAACGCCAAGAAATGGGGCTTTGATTATGGCACAGATGAACATGTTAGAAGCCATATTGTCAGCCCAAAAAACCATGTTGGCACGCGATGATAAAGTGGTCATTTTAGGCCAAGATATTGGGTATTTTGGCGGCGTATTTAGAGCCACCGAAGGCCTACAAGCCGAGTTTGGCAGCAATAGAGTGTTTGATACCCCCATTTCAGAAAATGGCATTGTCGCCGCTGCTATTGGCATGTCTCTCAATGGCTTGAGGCCGATCGCCGAAATTCAATTTGCCGATTATATTTACCCGGCTTTCGACCAAATTGCCTCCGAGGCGGCGAAGCTTCGCTACCGGAGCGGCGGCGAATATTCAACCAACTTAACCATTCGCACACCTTGTGGCGGCGGCATTCGTGGTGGCCAAACTCACAGCCAAAGCCCCGAGGGTATTTTCACCCATGTAACCGGCATACATGTGATCATGCCCTCAAACCCTTATGACGCAAAAGGCTTGCTCATTAGCGCCATCCAAAGCAATGACCCGGTGATATTTTTTGAACCAAAGCGATTGTATAATGGGCCATTTTATGGCGAGCCAGATAAACCCTCTGTAGGCTGGGACAGCCATGAAAAAGGCGAAGTGCCAGAAGGCCACTACACCATACCATTCGGCAAAGCCGCCATCACCCGCGCAGGAGAGGATTTAACCATCATCACTTATGGCACCATGGTGCATGTGGTTGAAACAGCGGTTAAAATGGCCGGTGTTGATGCCGAAATTATTGATTTGCGCAGCCTCGCTCCGATAGATAATGACACTATAATTAACAGCGTCAATAAAACCGGCCGCTGCCTGGTTGCCCATGAGGCGACAAAAACTGGCGGCTTTGGTGCCGAAATTTTGTCGATCATTCAAGAGAATTGTTTTTGGAAATTGCGCGCGCCGATAGAGCGGGTGACGGGCTGGGACATACCGTACCCACATGCTTTTGAGTGGGAATATTTCCCCGGGCCGAAGCGTATAACCAATGCCATAAACCGCATTATGGAGGCATAGAATATGGCTGTTTTTGATTTTTTATTGCCAGATTTGGGCGAAGGGGTCGTGACCTCTGAAATTGTCGAGCTACACGTTAAAGTCGGGCAAGTGGTCGAGGAAGACGATGTTTTAATCGCCATGATGACTGACAAAGCCACAGTCGAATTGCCATCACCAGTTGATGGTAAAATTATAAAAATAGCAGGCGCTGTGGGCGACATTATAAATGTTGGTGAAGCCCTCATTAGTTTTGAAGTTTCAGACCAGCCAAACATTGCGTCATCCTCGGTTTCTGCCAGCAGCCACGAAGTTGTGCCGCCTGCGCCCACTAGCATGCCAAAAGACGTCAATATTTCAAAAGCATCTTCCGCAAAACCGATGCCTGCTGAAGCCATTAACGGCGATATATTGGCCTCGCCTTCATTGCGCCGCCGGGCTGCCGATGAGGATATCGACTTGGGTCTAATTGTCGGTTCTGGCCCTGCTGGCCGCCTAACCCATGCCGATTTAGATGGCTTTATTGCTTCTGGGGGCACCTATATTTCGCAGGTTGTTCATCAATTGCCATCATCTGGCGAACACGTCCCCGGCAAGGTCATAAAAACCGCAATTGCCGAAATTCCAATGCGCGGTGTCAGGCGTAAAATTGCCGAAGCGATGGAAATTTCCAAACTGCGCATACCGCATTATACCTATGTCGAAGAAGTCGATTTGACCGATTTAGAAAAATTGCGCGGCCAACTAAATGCCGAGCGCTCTGAAGCCCAACCCAAATTAACATTATTGCCATTTTTGATGCAGGCCATCGTTAAAGCTGTGGCCAAATATCCGCAAGTTAACGCGCATTATGATGCAAAAAACCAACTGATTAAACAATTTGAGCCAGTGCATTTTGGCATGGCGGCCAACACCCCCAATGGGTTAATGGTGCCGGTGATAAAACATGCCGAAGCCATGGATATATGGGGTTATGCCGATAAAATTGTTGAATTGGCAGATAAAGCCCGAACCCTAACCGCCACGCGCGATGAACTGACTGGTTCAACCATCACCATCACCTCTTTGGGTAAAATGGGCGGCATTGTCACCACTCCCATCATCAATGCGCCAGAGGTCTGCATCATCGGCAACAATAAATTGGTTGAGCGGCCAATGGTATTTAATGGCGAAATTGTCATTCGCAAAATGATGAATATTTCGGCCTCTTTCGATCACCGCATTGTCGATGGTTATGATGGTGCGCAATTTGTGCAATATATCAAAAGCTTGCTCGAAGTGCCTGCCACCTTATTTATGGGAGATGTGTAATGGTTAGCGAAAATATTGAACATATATCATGTGATGTCTTGGTGGTCGGCGGTGGCCCAGGTGGTTATGTGGCGGCCATTAGAGCCAGTAAATTGGGCAAAAAAGTAATTTTAGTAGAGGCCGATCGCATGGGCGGCACTTGCCTCATTCGCGGTTGCATTCCCTCCAAAGCCATCATCCACGCGGCTGGTCAATATGCCAAATTGCAAACCACATCGCCGCACTCGGTGTCCGAACTAGGCATAGACTTTAGCCAGCCAGTAAAGTTAGATTATGCAAAAACCCAAGGCTGGAAGGATTCTGTCGTCAACCAGTTAAGCCAAGGCGTCGAAGGCCTGCTAAAGCGTGCTGGCGTCACTGTCATCAAAGGCTGGGCAAAATTTCACAATGCCAAGGCCTGCATGGTTGAAACCAAAGATGCAACCAATAAAATTGAAACATTAGAACTCACCGCCGAGCATGTTATTTTGGCCACTGGCTCAAAAATTATGCCATTGCCTTCGCTGCCATTTGGCGGAAAAGTGATTGATTCGACCGAGGCGCTTTGCCTGCAAACAGTCCCGAAAACACTAGCCATTATTGGTGCGGGATATATCGGCGTAGAATTAGGTTTAGCCTATGCCAAATTGGGCAGTAAAGTTAGCTTTGTCGAAATGGGCGATGCAATTTTGCCAAGCTTTGATAAACAACTGGTTAGGCCAGTTGTGGCCAGCCTAAAAAAATATAATGTCGATATATTCCTGAACAGCTCGGCCATTGGTCTGAACCAAAACCAGCAGCTTGAAATAAAATCAGCAAATGATGACATAATCAGCCTTGACTGCGATAA
The DNA here is from genome assembly GCA_013214705.1 of Hyphomicrobiales bacterium. Classification (GTDB taxonomy): domain Bacteria; phylum Pseudomonadota; class Alphaproteobacteria; order Rhizobiales; family OSC116; genus OCS116. The sequence continues at coordinate 461,019 of JABSRZ010000003.1, read as the reverse complement.
AATACTGGTCACAATTGGCCGGCAAGCCAACTTGTTTGGCTGGGGTTTGGAGCATATGGGGGTTGACTTAACGGACGATAAAAAATTCATAAAAATTGATAATAAATGCCGCACTAGTATGCGCAATGTCTGGGCAATTGGCGACATAGTTGGTGAACCAATGCTAGAGCATAAAGCCACCACCCAAGGCGAAATTGTTTCCGAGATTATCACCGGCAAAACCCGTGAATTTGCGCCAACATCCATCGCCGCAATTTGTTTTACCGACCCCGAAATTGTCAGCGTTGGCATGACTTTACAACAAGCAAAAGATAAAAATATCGAGGTAAAAATTGGCAATTTTCCATTTGTGGCCAACGGCCGGGCGTTGTCGCAGCAAATGGGCGGCGATGGCGGCTTTGTCCGGGTGATTGCCCGGGCAGACAATCATCTAATATTAGGCATTCAAGCGGTGGGGGCGCATATCAGCGAATTGGCCGGTGAATTTGCGCTGGCGTTAGAAATGTCTGCACGGCTAGAAGACATTGCCGACACCATCCACGCCCACCCAACCATGGGCGAAGCGTTTATGGAAAGCGCGATGATGGCGTTGGGAGAGGCCATCCACATTTAAAACTATAGGCCGATATTATAATTGTTTAATGAGGTTAAGCGCGCGTTTATAATGCGGTTGGTCTATCATCTCACCATTAAGTTGCGCCACGCCACCGCTGGCCGAATTTTCGATGGCCTCTATCACTCGTTTGGCATGGTTGATTTCGGCCTCGCTCGGCTTAAACACCTCATTGACGGTCGCAATTTGGCACGGGTGAATCAGCATTTTACTTCGAAACCCCTCTATTCTAGCGCGTTCCGCCTCGGCTTTTAAGCCCTCAAGGTCTTTAAAATTGGTGAATACAGAATCTATCGCCGGCACCTCGGCATGCGCCGCACCAAGCAAACAAAAGGATCTGGCCATTTGATAAACCGGAAAATAAACTCCATTTTTGTCTTTATTGGTTTGTGCGCCTATTTCTGCCGACAGGTCTTCTGCCCCCCATGTCAAGCCAGCCAATGCGTCTCCACTATTTTTAAAGCTGGCAATGTTGAATATCGATTCTGGCAATTCTGTCACCAAAGCGATGATTTGAGTCTTGATGGCAGCTTTAGGGTTGGATTTAATAAGCTCGTTTATCGTCGTGACATCTGCACCAGAGCGGGCTTTGGGAATGAGGATATAATCTGGCGCATGCGTTAATATGGCCTGCATATCAGCCTGCCAAAGATCGGTATCTAACGCATTGATGCGAATGATGATTATTTTATCACTCGACAATTGGCGATAAAACTCAGCAATTGTTTGCCGGGCTTTGATTTTATTGGCAGCCGCAACGCTGTCTTCCATGTCCAAAATAATCGCATCGGCGGCACTGGCCAAGGCTTTTTGTTGCTTTTTTGCATCGTCAGCAGGCACAAATAATAATGATCTCATCGGCATAACCTTAGTCTAATCGGTTGGCTGTTTTTTTATAAAAGCTTTGCGGGTGCAGGTGGCAACCAGCAGTTTATCTTGGTTATAGGCGCGGTGTAACATGGTGACAATGCCAGCATTGGGGCGCGATTTGCTCTGCCTTTTGTCGAGAATTTCGGTTTTGACATAAATACTATCGCCCTGAAACACCGGCGCCGGAAAATTCACATCTGTCATGCCTAAATTGGCAATGGTGGTACCTATGGTTGTGTCATTGACGCTGATGCCAATCATTAAGCCTAATGTCAATAACGAGTTGACTATAGGTTGTTTAAATTCGCTGTGCGTTTCGCAAAAATGCTTGTCAATATGCAATGGCTGGGCGTTCAAAGTCATATTACAGAACAGCATGTTATCTGCCTCGGTAATGGTTTTGCTTAAGCCATGTTCAATGATTTCGCCGACTATAAATTGTTCAAAATATAAACCTTGCATGGCGATTTCTTTCGTTGTTTTTATGGCTCTAGCTTAACCAATGTAAATTCAGCGTCAAACAAATAATCGCCAACAATAGGAAATCAACGTCAATCCAACGCTTGATTACTTGCAATTTGGCACCCCTCGACTTACGATAAGGTAAATCAAATGAATACATACCTTAAGTGGAGCGGCTCGTGATTAACTCAATTTTAATTGCCAATAGAGGCGAAATTGCCTGTCGGGTCATCCGCACCGCCAAGCAAATGGGCGTGCGCACCATTGCCATATATTCGGCCGTCGATGCCAATGCGTTACACGTAAAAATGGCCGATGAAGCGCATTTAATTGGCGCAGCGCCGGTGAATGAAAGTTACTTAAAAGCCGATGAAATTATTGCCTTGGCGCTAAAGGTTGGCGCGCAGGCCATCCACCCGGGTTATGGTTTTTTATCAGAGAATGCCGAATTCTCGCAAAAATGTGCCGATGCGGGGGTTAAATTTATTGGCCCGTCAGCTCATGCCATTAAATCTATGGGCTTAAAAGATGCGGCAAAATTGCTAATGCAACAAGCCGATGTGCCCATTGTGCCAGGCTATATTGGCGACAATCAACAGCCTGAATATTTAGCCGAACAAGCGATTAAAATTGGCTACCCGGTAATGATTAAAGCCGTGGCCGGCGGCGGTGGCAAAGGTATGCGGCGGGTCGATGAAAAAAGCCAGTTTCTAGATGCATTAGGCGCGGCTAAACGTGAAGCGATGGCTGCATTTGGCAATGACATAGTGCTGATCGAAAAATTCATTCTGAACCCGCGGCATATTGAAATTCAAATATTTGGCGATCAATTTGGCAATTTTGTCTACCTGTTTGAGCGCGACTGTTCGTTACAAAGGCGTCATCAAAAAGTGGTTGAAGAAGCGCCCGCACCGGGCATGACACCAGATATGCGCCAAGCCATGGGCGAGGCGGCCATACGTGCTGCCAAAGCGGTCGATTATGAAGGCGCAGGCACTGTCGAGTTTATTGTCGATGGCTCAGCTGGTCTAAAGCCTGATGGGTTTTGGTTTATGGAAATGAATACACGGTTGCAGGTGGAACATCCGGTCACCGAAGCCATAACCGGGCAAGATTTGGTTGAATGGCAAATTAGGGTCGCATCGGGTGAAACCTTACCCAAAAACCAAGCTGAATTGTCAATTAATGGGCATGCAGTTGAAGTGCGGGTCTATGCCGAAGATGCTGAACATGATTTCCTGCCCTCGATTGGCGAGATTATTGCCTTTGATGTGCCGCAAACTGACGGCATTCGATTAGACACCGGGGTTAAGGCCGGCGATGAAATTAGCCGCCATTATGACCCGATGATGGCCAAAATTATCTGCCACGCACCCAACCGCAAAGCGGCATTGTCCAAATTGTCCAAAACACTCCGTGCCACTGTAATTGCTGGGGTAAAAGTCAATATTGGTTTTTTACGTGACCTTTTGGAAGATACAGAGTTTATCGCCGAGACTTTTGACACTGGCTTTATCGAACGGTTTTTTGACAAGCCTAGAGATGAACCAGATTTAACCGCCGTCAGCGCCATGGCAGCAGTGATGTTGACTGAAAAAATCATCAATGCCAAAAACATCAATTCCAAAACCCATCAAGCATGGGACAGAGCCGACGCGTTTGACATGGCACAAGGCAATAATGGTCGTAAATCCATCATGGATGTTATGATTAATAACCAACCGCACCAAGGCGAATATATCATTGATGCGGCGGGTGTGCGCCCGGGCGTGACCAGTGAAACAGCGCTCAACATTATCCACGGCAATGCGCACGATTATATTGTCGATCAAGGCAAAGGTTATCAGATTGATGCCCGTATTTATGACGATGGCGGGCAAAGTGAAGCGGGCGGACAAGTGACCTCGCCCATGCCCGGCTGCCTGTTTAAATTAAATGTCGCTCTGGGCGATGAAGTGGTCGCAGGCGATGTTTTGGCCATTGTCGAAGCCATGAAGATGGAACATAATTTGGTCGCTGAAATTTCAGGCACAGTTACAAATTTGGCGGTATCCCTCGGTGAACAGGTGAGCGAAGGCCAGCTAATTTTGAGAATAGAATGATTTATGAAATATAACATACCGATAAGACAATTAACCGATGAATTTGGCCTGACCACCAGAGCGTTGAGATTCTATGAAGATCAGGGCTTGCTATTGCCGCAACGCAATGGCCGCAATCGCATTTTTAGCGATGGCGACCGCACCCGGCTAAAGCTCATTTTGCGCGGCAAACGCATGGGCTTCTCATTGGCCGAAATTCGGGTGATTATCGATATGTATGATGATAAATCTGGCGAATTACAACAGTTAGAGCATCTGCAAGAAAAAATAGCCAAACAACGCGAATCTCTGGTGCAAAAATTATCTGACATCACTGAATCCTTAGTCGAATTGGACCGAGTCGAAAAAGGTTGTACCGATAAAATAAGTGAATTAAAAATCAATAAAAATCAGAGGGACATATAATGAGCTTTTACGATTTGCCCAGTATGAATTTTGGCCTTGGCGAAACCGCCGATATGATTACCGACATGGTTAAGAATTTTGCCAATGAAAAAATTGCCCCGCGCGCGGCAGAAATTGATGAGAGCAACCAATTCCCGCGCGATTTATGGCCAGAATTTGGCAAATTGGGCCTGCTTGGCATCACCGTGCCCGAAGAGTTTGGCGGCGCGGGCATGGGCTATTTGGAGCATTGTTTGGTCAATGAGCAGATTAGCCGCGCCTCGGCCTCAGTTGGCCTGTCATATGGCGCGCATTCCAACCTTTGTGTCAACCAAATTAACCGCAATGGTAGCGATGAGCAAAAACGTAAATACCTGCCCAAGTTAATTTCTGGCGAGCATGTTGGCGCTTTGGCGATGAGCGAGGCCAATGCCGGTTCTGACGTGGTGTCGATGAAATTACGCGCTGAATTAAAAGGCGATCATTATTTGCTGAATGGCAGCAAAATGTGGATCACCAACGGCCCAGAGGCCGATATTTTGGTGGTATATGCCAAAACCGAACCTGAATTAGGTGCTAAGGGCATCACCACTTTCATCATCGAAAAAGACTTTAAAGGTTTTTCTACCGCTCAGAAACTCGATAAATTAGGCATGCGCGGCTCTGACACTTGTGAATTGGTGTTCGAAGATTGTGAAGTGCCGGTCGAGAATATCATTGGTGAGTTGAATGGCGGCGTTAAAATATTAATGTCTGGCCTCGATTATGAACGTGCGGTGTTGAGTGCCGGGCCAACCGGCATTATGATGGCCTGTATGGATGTGGTTGTGCCTTATGTGCATGTGCGTGAACAATTTGGCCAGCCGATTGGCACATTTCAGCTGATGCAAGGCAAATTGGCCGATATGTACAGCACTATGAATGCTTGCCGCGCCTATGTTTATACCTTTGCGCGGGCTTGTGACCGGGGCGAGGTGAGCCGCAAAGACGCAGCGGGCGTTATTTTATACGCCGCCGAAAAAGCCACGTGGATGGCGCTAGAAACCATTCAGGCTTTAGGCGGCAATGGTTATACCAATGAATACCCGGCCGGGCGTTTGCTGCGGGACGCAAAATTATATGAAATTGGCGCAGGCACGAGTGAAATTAGACGCATGCTGATTGGCCGCGAAATGTTTAATGAGACCAAATAGTTTAAAGGGTTGAATATGAAACTCACCACCGAAATGAATGTAAAAAGTGAATTATATGCACAAAATGCCGCCAAAATGGCTGAGTTATTGGCACATCTGGCAAAAAAACGTGGCCAAGTGGCTGCCGGTGGTAGCGCGCGCGCGAAGGCCAAACATGTCGCGCGCGGTAAATTATTACCACGCATGCGGGTTGCAGAATTGCTCGACAAAGGCTCGGCATTTTTAGAAATTGGCATGTTGGCAGCAAATGACATGTATGATGCAGACATTCATGCAGCCGGTCTCATTGCTGGCATTGGCCGCGTATCGGGCGTTGAATGCATGATTATCTGCAATGACGCCACCGTTAAGGGCGGCACATATTACCCGATGACGGTTAAAAAGCATTTGCGCGCGCAAGAAATTGCCGAACAAAACCGCTTGCCATGTATTTATTTGGTCGATAGTGGCGGCGCTAACCTGCCCAACCAAGCCGAGGTTTTTCCAGATAGGGAACATTTTGGCCGCATATTCTACAACCAAGCTCAGATGAGCGCCAAAGGCATTGCTCAAATTGCGGTGGTGATGGGGTCTTGCACCGCAGGTGGCGCTTATGTGCCCGCAATGAGCGACCAAACCATAATGGTGCGTAACCAAGCCACCATATTTTTGGCTGGGCCTCCGTTGGTGAAAGCTGCAACTGGCGAGATTGTGTCGGCGGAGGATTTAGGCGGCGGCGACATGCACACAAGCATTTCGGGCGTGGCCGATCATTTGGCCGAAAATGACAATCACGCACTTGAAATTGCGCGTGAAATTATTGCGAATTTAAACCTTCAGAAACCTGTGACCGTTGTTCATAAGCCTATTGAACCGCCATTGTTTGACAGTGAACAGTTAAATGGCATCGCCCCACAAAACCTATCGGAACCGGTGGACATAAGAGAAGTGATTGCCCGCATTGTAGATGGCTCAGAATTTAGCGAATTCAAAAAGCTTTACGGCAAAACCGTGGTTTGTGGCTTCGCGCATTTAGAAGGCATGCCAATTGGCATCATCGGCAATAATGGCATTTTATTTTCACAATCGGCACTTAAGGCCGCACATTTTGTCGAGTTATGTGCCAAACGCAAAATACCATTGCTGTTTTTACAAAATATATCGGGCTTTATGGTCGGTCAACAATATGAAGCCGGCGGCATCGCCAAGGATGGCGCTAAAATGGTTATGGCGGTTGCCAATGCCAAAGTGCCAAAAATTACCCTTGTGGTTGGCGGTAGCTTTGGCGCTGGCAATTATGGCATGTGTGGCCGCGCGTTTAGCCCACGCTTTATGTTCACATGGCCCAATAGCCGTATTTCGGTTATGGGTGGGGCGCAGGCAGCGGGGGTGATGGCAACCTTAAAGCGAGACGCCAAACACGCCAAGGGCGAAGATTGGTCAAAGGCCGATGAACAAGCGTTTAAACAGCCAATTCTGCAAAAATATGAGGATGAAGGCAATCCATATTACGCCACTGCACGACTGTGGGATGATGGCATCATCGCGCCATCTGAAACCCGCCGGGTGTTGGGCTTGGCTTTTTCGGCCTGTTTAAACGCCAAAATCGAAACCACAGAATTTGGCATTTTTAGGTTGTAATAAACCAAACCATAAATTTGCGGACCAGCAGATAAAGTTTTATCTTCTGATTTTAAGCCCGCTTAATAAAGCCTCACCCGCTTTGCTTTCGGGGCTATATATCTTGTGATCTGCTACGAGTTTCATCGCCGCAATGTGAATGTCCAACATTGCCAATGTGTCTGGCTTCACCGGGAAATCATTTTTCAAAATACGTTCGGCTTCCTTGGCCAGAGTCGCGAGTAACTCATACTCAAAGCTAGCCCCTGAGCCTTTAAAAGTGTGGATCAGCAAACTCAAGGTTTGGTAATTTTCTTCATCATTTGGCGTGTCTGAAATCGCCTCAAAAGCAGTGCGTAAATTGTCACAATCCATGGGTAAGCCGTCTTCAAAACCCACTCTAATTTCTTTGTATTTTTCTAGTCCAATGGCCGAAACCATGGGGTGGTGGTCATCCAAAGCGTCATAATCAAAGCTTTCATCATGTTGTTGATGAATTTCTTTCACCCTTTTTTGAAGCTGGCCAAAATCGTCCTGAGACACAAGCCGTTTTTGCGCTTCATCGCTGCGATGTGCCTGTGAATTTGGTTGGTGAATGCCTTCGCCTAAACGCTGGTTAATTTCGGTCAGCAAGGCTGGTATATCAACTGGTTTAGCACAAACCGCATCCATCCCAGCTTGGGTATATTGTTCGACATTTTGTTTTGAAATGTCGGCAGTTAAAGCGATGATGGGAATGGTTGCTTTTGCCCCTGTCAAAGCGCGGATTTTCTGAGTGGCTTCCAGTCCATCCATAATCGGCATGCGCACATCCATCAAAATTAGGTCGTAAATATTCTGTTGGTGTAAATCTAGCGCCAGCTTGCCATTTTCTGCAATGGTTACTTTATGGGTTAATTTTTCCAAAATGGTCCGAATTAGCAATTGGTTGGCTATATTGTCTTCAGCAATTAAGATGTTGAGGCTGCGAGAGGCGGTCCAACGGTTTATTGACCTGCGACGCTCGCGGACGGCGACCTTGGCCTCTGCGGGTTGGCATAAAATTGTGAACCAAAATGAAGAACCCACACCCGGCTCGCTACCCACACATATAGCACCACCCATTAATTCTACCAATTGTTTGGAAATAGACAAGCCTAAGCCGGTGCCGCCATACTTTCTGGAGGTGGAATTATCGGCTTGGGTAAAGGGTTGAAATAATTTTGCTTGGGCATCTGCGCTCAGCCCAACGCCAGTATCTTGCACTTCGACGCGCAGCATAAATTTGTCACCAGCTTTTGCCTCCTGTTCAACCTTAATTTTAATGCTACCATGTTCGGTGAATTTTACGGCGTTACTTAATAAATTAGTTAAAACTTGTCCTAGGCGCGTTTTATCTGCATATATGCCTTTGGGCAGTTCATCATCAAAATCTAAAATAAGCTCTAGACCCTTTTCATTGGTCTTGGCCGAAAATAAGTTAACAATTTCTTGTATAAATGACTTTAAGTGAAAATCAATATTGTCAATTTCTACCATGCCAGCTTCAAGTTTAGATTGGTCTAGTATTTCGTTGAGAATATCCATCAGGCTGTAGCCGGATGATAGGATGGTCGACGACCATTTGTGCTGGTCCTCCGAAAGTGGGCTATCAAGCAATAATTCGGTCATGCCGATAACGCCGGTAAGTGGTGTGCGGATTTCGTGGCTCATCGCGGCTAAGAAATCTGACTTTGCACCATTCGCAATTACGGCCTTCTCCTCGGCTGCTAACCTAACCTTATTTTCTTTTAAAACCGCTTTGTCTTTGAAAGACAACTGCTGAACTAAGCTGTTAAACGCCCGGGTCAATATACCAATTTCATCACGACGTTTGGTATTTTTTAAGGTTGTATTCAAGTCTCCGGACGCAAGACCTTCCATTGCTAGTGTAACTTTTCTTAGTGGCTTGGCAATGCTGTTGCCCACCGTTAGCGCGGCAAATAGGCCAAATGTAAGCGCTATCAAAGAGGCGATCCAAATCAAATAGTAGCTGGTCGAAACTGTGTCATTTACAATGTCCTTGCGAATGATCATTAGGTCCAATTCGGTTGTTTTAAAGTCCAGCATAAGTGAGCGTAGTTCATCAAAAAAATCTTTACCCCTAGCTTGGCCAACCGTTTTGGCCATATCTTCCATGGATTTGGATTGGTTAATAACCCGTCTTAAGCTAATATTGACTTCAGTGACTTCATTCTGCCACTGCAAAATGGTCTCCTGTACTTGGTCTAATATTCCGACTTGGTTTAAGTTGTCATTGACCAATTTTTGTAAGATCGATACCCTCTGCTGAATGTTGTTTGAACCGATTGTATAAGGCAGTAAAAATTCTTCCTTACCTGATAGCAGAAAACCTCGCATGCCGGTTTCCATGTCCAAAGCAGACAAAATAACTTTATATGCATTTTGTATTACCCGATTTGAATGAAGCAACCATTTTTCTCCTTCGGTAAAATGCTCTATATTTTCAGCAGCTTTTGCAGCTAAATTTTTCACTCCATTAATAGCACTGTCTAGTCGTTTGTGTTGCACTTCAGAAAATAGATTGATGCTAGATAGTAAAGAGCCGAATATTTTATTATTTTGATCTGTCGGTTGCTCTTGTACTGAATCAAATTGACCAAATTCGCGAGTTTGCTGAGCATATACCGGGGTTTCGGAATCAAAAACTGGCAGATTTACTGCTTCATTCCACTCTGAGAATTGTGATGAAATTCGTTCAACTATTGTCCGTTGACCGACCTTGTCCGTGGTCAATTCAGACAAGATATTCAGTGATTTTTTGAAATTGGCAACGTTTACTTCGAATGTAGAGAGCGAATTTTTATCCAAAAATCTGCTAGCGTCATTCGCAGATCTATTGATTAAGATGGCGAAAAACCCTAGTTTTTCAATAGTTATAATTGTTTTTTGGATAAGTTGAAGGTCTGTATCCGCCAAACGAGTGTTGAGAACATCTGATTTTATGGTGTCACCCAAAGCTGATAAATCTAGTTCCCGCTGTTTTAGTAATTGTCGCTCAGCATCTAAGAAGTTGTCCATTTGTTCGCGAAATTTATCAAAAATTAATTTACCTTTTGCTTCGCCTATCAAACTTGCCATGTCTTCCATAGATTTTGCTTGGCCAATTTCTCTTCGCAATGCAATTTGCTGATCTGTTACTTTTCGCTGCCAGGTCGTTAACAGATTGGAAATATCCAGCATTCGTTGAACCTGAACTGGGTTATCGTTAACTTTATTTATCAAGGTTTCAATGCCATTATAAGCTGCAATTTCGCCGGCTTCATAGGGGGCCAAGAATTCGTCTTTGCCAGCAAGTAGGTAACCGCGCATACCAGTTTCCATATTCACAGCCGCTAAGTTAATGTCGGCCATCGCTTCTATCACTTCATGGGTGTGATCAACCAGTTTGTCGCGTTCGGTCAACTGGAAAATGTTATAGGTGGATATCAGGCTGATGATTATAAGAAAGCCCATTGGGATAGCAACAGAGATGAAAATTTTCTGCTTGGTGTTTATGTCTTGTATATTCATGTGTTTGTTTGTTACCTCTAGAGTATTAAAAATAACTGATAATGCGGCATACCGATTTTATAAATTAACTGGGAACCGCCATTTATACCGTTCATAACCTAGCAAAACATGTTTAATGCTTCATTAATAGGATGATTTATAGCAATAGAAGGCCCATAGCCGTTATATTTAGTTGTTAAACTATGAGCCGATAAAACATCCGCTTTACTGGCCTTTCAATTAATATAGCTGCCGCTTATACCGGTTATTGCCAAGTCAAATTGCAAATTATCTAGGCTTAAAGATTAATAAAATAGCCATTTATTTCAGCTTTATGATAAGTGTAAACACGACATAGTAGAAACATCGATATTTTAAGAGAAGCCTAGACATATGACCGATTCGCCAGAGTTTGAAATTTTACTCACTACACCTCCAGGTCTAGAAACTTATCTGCTGCAAGAGGTGAAAGCGGCTAAATTTAAACGCGCTACAACCATTGTTGGCGGCGTGACCATTTGGGGTGGGTGGGATGAAGTGTGGCGTGCAAACCTAACCTTGCGCGGTGCGTCAAAAGTATTGGCGCGCTTTGGCGGCTTTAGGGCTTTTCATGTCGCACAGCTCGACAAACGCGCGCGAAAATACCCTTGGGGCGACATTCTTATGCCCGACAATGTGGTTAAGGTTGATGTCAGCACCAATCGCAAGAGCAAAATATATCATGCAGGTGCGGCGGTGCAGCGCATTGAACGCGCCATATCTGAAGAGTTTGGCGCCAAAATAGCCGACACTATGGAAGAGGCTGAAATCGTCATCAAAGCTAGATTTGATGACAATAATATATTGTTTTCGGTCGACACATCTGGCGCAGGTTTGCACAAGCGCGGCCATAAACAGGCCATGGGCAAAGCCCCGATGCGCGAAACCATGGCGGCTTTATTGTTGCGCGCTTGCGGCTATACTGGCGATGAGCCAGTGGTTGACCCGATGTGCGGTTCAGGTACATTTCTGATCGAAGCTGCTGAAATATCGCGCCATATGATGGCCGGACGCGCGCGCGAATTTGCGTTTGAAAAACTTGCGACTTATGATAAAAATGCCGTGCAAAAAATTAGACAATCTTGGGCCGAGCGCGAGAGCGCGCAGCATTTTTATGGCTCAGACCGCAATGTAAATGTCATTGGTTTTTCAAGCGCCAATGCCCAGCGGGCAGGGGTGGCCGATCTGTGCACATTTAGCCCTGTCGCCTTGTCTAACCTCACCCGCCCCGAAGGCCCAACTGGTCTGGTGATTGTCAACCCGCCTTATGGTGGCAGAATTGGCAAAAAGAAAGATTTATACGCGCTTTACGCCGCTTTCGGCGAGGTTATGCGCGAACGGTTTGAGGGCTGGCGTATCGGCATGGTCACATCTGACACCGAGCTTGCCAACGCCACCAAGCTGCCGTGGCTTGCCACCGGTGCGCCAATTGCCCATGGTGGCTTAAAAATTAAGTTATTCCGCACCAAAATTTTATAAATAGAAATTAATTATCCTAATATTATCAGCACTATATCCACAATATCAGGATCGTTAAATTTGCTCACAATATTTGGCAGTTAAGCATGCAAAATATGTGCAACAGCTATGCATTTTTTGCGCTTCTAATGCTTCAGTTGCAAGCCTATATAACGATTGTGGGACGATGTTTCCACAGTTGATAATGCCGATGAGCGGCATATCGCATTCTGGAAAGATATGATTATGATATTCAAAAAAATTCGCACACAATTGCGCCGCCGCTGGGACATTCAAATGACCATTGTTGAGCTAAACCACCTTGATAATAAAGAATTAGATGATCTAAATATCAGCCGTTGGCAGATTTCGAACATTGCGGCTAAAAATGCCCGTTCATAAAAACCTGTATTGCAAACAAACCGCACTACAAGAAAACCACAAAAAAAAGAGGAACGAAAATAATCTTCCGTTCCTCCAGTCTACGGGGTTACCTTTATACAGTACCTCCGAGGGAGCCTTCAAGCGAAGCGAGTTCCTGCCCGCCAGCCATTAAATCTTGCAATTCTTCGGGGGTAATTTCGCCCCGTATAGCCGTGCCTAAAGTTTTACCACGGTTTAACACCGTGAAGCGGTCGCCAACAGCCATAGCGTGGCGCACGTTGTGAGTGATAAACACCACGGCAATGCCTTGGTTGCGCACTTTATCTATGGTCGCCAATACATTTGAAGTTTGCCTAACCCCAAGTGCCGATGTTGGCTCATCGAGAATTAACACTTTTGCGCCAAAATGCACAGCCCGTGCAATGGCCACAGTTTGGCGCTCGCCACCAGACAATGTACCAACAGCTTGGTCTGGCCCGCGCAAATTAATGCCCATTTTCTTCATTTCTTGCATGGTCACTCGGTTGGCATATTCATGATCGAAAAACGAAATGCCAGCGAATTTTTTAATCGGCTCATTGCCCATAAAGAAATTACGCGACACCGACATTAACGGGATCATTGCCAAATCTTGATAAACCGTGGCCACGCCAGCCGCAATGGCATCGCGCGGGCGCTCAAATTTCATGGCTTCGCCACTGAATATAATTTCGCCCTTGGATGGTTTGTGCACGCCAGACATGGTTTTAATAAATGTCGATTTGCCAGCGCCGTTGTCACCCAGCAAACAATGGCATTCACCGGCCATAATGTCGACCGAAACCCCAGCCAAGGCAATCACCAAACCAAAATGCTTCTCGATATTCTTCATGCGGATAATAGGTTCGACCATGTTATTTTTCCCCCGTAATCATGCGGCGAATATAAGTATTTAAGATAACCGCCAATAATAAGAGGATGCCTAAGAAGACACGGAATAACGAACTTTCAACCCCGGCAAAGAACAGGCCTTGCTGAACCACACCAAATATCAATGCGCCCAATGCCGCGCCGATAACCGAACCATAACCGCCGGTTAATAATGCCCCGCCGATAACCACAGAAATAATGGCTTCAAATTCTTTTAGGATGCCGCGGTCTGCCCCAGCTGAGCCAAATTCCATAACTTGGCAAACGGCAAAAACGGTGGCACAAAATGCCGTAAACATGAACATTAATATTTTTGTTCTATTCACCGGCACACCAGCATATCTTGCCGCTTGTGCGTCGCCGCCCGAAGCAAATATCCAGTTGCCAAAGCGAGTTTTTGTTAACACAATATGGGCGATAATTATCAACCCTAATGCCCAAACAATTAGCATTGGGATGCCTTCCACAACCGGCATGCCTTTTTTAACACCACGCGAAAATACATCTATCATACCCGCATCGCCCAGCCATTGAAAAAAGCCTTTAAATATTTTGCCGCCAAATAATCCAGCCAACCAATCGCCTTCGGATGCTTCGCGCATGCCGCCAATAATGGTTTTTCTGGTGGTGGCAATGGCCGCAAAAATAGTTAACCCCCGCAGAATAAATAATGTTGCCAAAGTGACGATAAAACTTGGCAAACCGGTTTTAATCACCAGCCACCCATTCACCGCGCCTAAGCCGATACAAACGATAAAAGTAATGATAATTGCCAGCCATGTTGGCAACCCAACACTTATGGTCAACAAGGCCAATATAATGCCCGCAAAACCAATCATCGAGCCGACTGATAAATCAAATTCGCCGGCAATCATCAACATACATGCGCCGACAGCGATAATGGCAAATTGGGCAGAAACCAATGTCCAGTTTAAGACACCTGCCGCGCCAAACATGCCAGAATCTCTGGCCGTTAAGAAAAAGAAAACAAATACAAGTATCGTGCCGCATATGGCGCCTAGCTCAGGCCTTATCATCGCTTTTCGAAGCGGCGACATTCCCTTGACCCGTTCGTCATCATCGACAGCATTTCCTACATTATTAGACATTTTAAACCCCTTTAAACCCCTTAACCCCTTTTAAAAAAGGGCAATTGCAAAACTAGCAACTGCCCTGATCACCTAAATGCTAGCGATATTCACCAGCATATTTTTCAACCAGCGTAAGGCCGTCTTTAGTGACGAAACCTGGGCCAGAGTTGATGTTGTTACCCGGAAGCACACCATAACGATCATAATTCGTAAGTATTATAACCGGTAGATAAGCTTGTAGGAATGGTTGTTGGTCAATACCCCAATTGATAATTCCAGCTTTAATGCCTTTAACAATTTCTTCACCCAAATCGAATGTTCCGAAATAGATGTCACCAGCTAGGCCGTTTTCATCCAAAGCTAGTAGCACTGGATCAGCAGAGGTTGGGCCTAATGTTAGGATGGCATCTGTGTTTGGATTGGCTGAAAGATAAGCCAATACTCTGTTTTTGATTTCTGAAGGATCTTGACCAGAATCAATCATTTGTGAGCCAAGTTCAACGCCTAAGCCATCAGCAAAGCCCTGACAACGTTCAGTAGATGAAGGGCTAGAGATGTAATGGTTAACACATAAGAATGAACCAACGCCATCGCCTTTGGCTCTAATGCCAGCAGCAAGACCTGCATCATATTCTGGTTGGCCAACATACATTAACGCGCCAACTTCACGCGCTTGCGCTGGTGAACCTGAATTCATAATGATAACATTGATGCCTTGTGCAACCGCATTTTTAATCGGGCCACTTAAAACATCATAATCAGCAAGTGTGGTGATGATGCCATTTGGCTTAGATGCAGCAGCTTGATCTATAATACGTGCCATATCGGCCAAGTCACCTGTTGGTGGGTTGCGATATTCAACAGTAACATCCATCTGCTTACCAGCAAGCTCGATGCCGTTTTTAATTGTGTTCCACCAGCTATCTGAATCTGGCGCATGACTGACTAAAATATATCTTTCGCCTTCGGCATATGCCGGAGCTGCGATGCTGGTAACTGCAAGTGCAGCAGCAGCAACCATCGTGAGTATTTTTTTCATTTGTGTGTTCCCTATTATAATTCTCGTTTTTACCTATGCATTAGATAAAAATCCCTTCTACGAGACTCAATAAAGCATAGATAGAATATTTTTGCAACCGGTTGCAAAAATTTATTCACAATGCTAGCATCAGACCCGGACACTGTTTACAATTGTGCGGGTTTGCATTAACACCCGAGTGAGGATTAAAGGCAGGACAATCTAATGGCTGTAACAATAAAAGAAGTTGCTCTGCGCGCACAAGTGTCGCGTTCCGCAGTTTCAAGAACATTTACAGACGGCGCATCGGTTTCGACCAAAATGCGTAAAAAGGTTATTAAAGCCGCCAATGAATTGGGCTATGCCCCAAATATTCTAGCCCGCAGCCTGACCACCCGCAGAACCAAATTAATCGGCTTGGTGTCTAATAATTTCGATAACCCGTTTTTTCTTAAAGTTTTTGATCTATTTACCAGTGGCCTACAGGATGTTGGTTTGCGCCCGCTATTGGTTAATTTGACCTCCGAAACAGACCCAGCACAAGCGGCGCACATGCTCAGGCAATATTCAGTTGATGGGGTTATTGTGGCGTCATCAGAACTGCCTGCCATTTTTTCAAAAGCTTTTAAAGAAGTGAATATCCCGATAATCGAATCATTCGGGATGATATCTGAAGACACTTCAGATATGCATTGTGTCAGCATAGACAATAAGCAATGTGGTCGTATGGCGGCACGGTTGCTAATAAAAAAAGGCTATACAAATATTGGGTTTATGGGCGGGCCAGAAAATGTATCTGTGTCTCGTGGGCGTTTCGAAGGCTTTAAAGAAGTGCTTAAATCACACCCCGAAATTCAGGCAAGCTATAGCTATGCCGAAAGTCACACTTTCGCGGCAGGCCGCAAAGAAATGTTACGATTGCTAAAATCACCAACCGCCCAAGCCTATTATTGTGGCGACGATGTTATTTCTATTGGCGCCATCAGCGCCATTCAATCGACAGGCTTATCTGTACCCGAAGATATCGGCATTATGGGCTTGGACGATATAGAAATTGCCGGTTGGGAAAATATAAATTTAACCACCATCCACCAGCCGATACAGCAAATTATTTCATCGACAATCGAACTGATGGAAGCGATTTTGGAAGAACCGGATAGATATCCGGAAAATCGCTTATTCCCTTGCTATGTGGTAGAGCGCGGCACATTAAAAAACCAGTAATTGGTTACACAATTTCAAGCTTTCTCAACGCAAACTTGGCGGATACGCATCGACCCAACGGCCATTTTCCTTTGCCGATTTAACCGCCGCATGCACCGCAACCATAGACCGCAACCCATCGGTGGCACGTGGGAATATATCCGCCGCTTTGTCGATGGGGCGTCCTTGTTTATCGGCACGAATCGCTTCGGCAATGTCGGTATAAATATTGGCAAACGCCAATGGCATGCCTTCGGCATGACCAATTGTCACCCGGCTAGAACGGTCGGCTTCTGGCGATAAACCGGCTTCGCCGCGCTCAATAATTTGTTTTCGCCCACCCGTTGGCGTGTAAAATAACTGGTTTGGTTGCTCTTGCGACCATTGCAAGCCGCCTTTTTCGCCAAACACTTGAATAGTGAGGCCATGCATACGGCCGACAGCGATAGACGAGGTCCACAATCGACCCACCGCACCGCCATCCATACGAAAATTGACCATCGCGTCATCTTCAAGCTGGCGGCTTGAAATGGCCGATACAAAATCTGCCGAAAGTTTTTCGACCTCTTGGCCGGTGACAAAACTGGCCATGTGCAAGGCATGGATGCCACAATCTCCAAATTGGGCAGAAATACCGGCTTGTTTGGGGTCGTAACGCCAGCGCACACGCGGGTTTTCGGCATCCGCAGCATCTGCATGGTGGCCATGTGAAAATTCAGATACCACAACCCGTACCTTGCCCAAATCGCCACGGGCGACCATGGCTTTCATGTGGCGCACCAAAGAATAGCCCGAATATCCATAATTTACCGCGCATATTTTGCCGGTTTTTTTGGCCACGGCGACAATCTCTTCGCCTTCTTCTACGGTCATGGTCATGGGTTTTTCGCATAGCACATGAAAACCCGCTTCCAAAAACGCCTTGGTAATTTCGAAATGGGTGGAGTTTGGGGTGGCAACCGTTACCAAGTCTACCCGATCTGGGCGGTTTCTCTCGCCCTCTAGCATTTCACGCCAATCGCCATAGGCTCTGTCGGCGGCGATGCCCAATTCCTGCGCGAAGGCCCGGCCATTTTCAGGGATATGATCTAACGCCCCGGCAACAAAGGCATAATCGCCATCTACGCTAGCGCCCAACCGATGTGCTGGCCCAATTTGACTGTCTTTTCCGCCACCAATCATGCCCCAATTTAATTTAGTCATATCATTAATCCTTACTGAAACCCGATTGATTCGAGATAAAGCCTATTGGCTCGAGCATCTTTTATAGGTGACACATCTAGAGTTGGGTCGCAATCTTGTTCTACGGTACACCAGCCGTTAAAATCATTATCTATCAGCACTTGGCGCACCGCCGGAAAATCAACCTCGCCATTGCCAAGGTTGCAAAAAATGCCTTGCCCACAAGCGTCATAAAACCCCGTGCCATTTACAATAACATCGGCTTTGACCTTAGGGTCTATATCTTTGAAATGCATATATGAAATGCGGTTAATGTGTTTTTTCATAAACGCCACCGGGTCAAAACCCGCATAGGCGTGGTGTCCAGTATCGAAACATATTTTGAGGATGTCTTCATCCACCTCGTTCAACAAACGCTCTAATTCTGGTTCGAAATCCATAAATCCTGCGGCATGGGCGTGAATGCCGACAGTTAAACCATAGTCTTCAGACCCCATTTTTGCTATGCTGCGGATGCGCTCGACATAGGCATTCCACTCGGCTTTATCCATCTGTTCGGCTTGGCTGGCACGTCCGGCCGTAGGCGCCCGTCTTTCAGAAATCGAATCTATAAGCACCAAATGTTTGGCGCCATTGGCTTTTAGC
Organism: Hyphomicrobiales bacterium; assembly: GCA_013214705.1. GTDB lineage: Bacteria > Pseudomonadota > Alphaproteobacteria > Rhizobiales > OSC116 > OCS116. The sequence goes on along the minus strand of JABSRZ010000003.1, from coordinate 442,336 downwards.
GCCTTACATGTGCGCTCAGCGCCATCGACAATATCATCCCATGCATTGGCATCATGAAAAGCCCTGAAAACCACGCCGCCAATGAGCTCTAGCTCGCGCTCAGCGAAGGCATCAGCCAGTATTTTAGGGTCTTCCGGCATAAACCCAATAGGGCCTAGTTCAATGCCTTTATACCCAGCTTGTTGGCATTCATCCAGCACGTTAAGCCAGTCGGGATTACGCGGGTCATCTGCAAATTCCACACCCCATGAACAAGGTGCATTTCCAATTTTGATTGTCATAATTAATTCCTTCAGACAATATTATTTATATCTTGGTAGCGGTTCAAATCTAGTTTACCGCCACCCATTTTTTTTGTTCATCACTTAGCCAAGCGGCGTCAATCACCTTGGTAACTTCCAACCCATCGCGAAATGTCGGCCACACTGGTTTGCCGGTTTCAATCGCGGTTAAAAAGTCTTTGGCTTCGATAATTATTTGATCTTGATACCCAGTTCCATGGCCAGCGCCTTGGCAAAAGGCTTTATAATCCGGATGCTCTGGCCCGGTTAATATTTTGGTAAAACCCTGGCGGTTAGATTTTACACCGCTGTCATATAACCACAATGCATTTTGGTCTTCTTGATCAAAACAAATCGCGCCTTTGGTGCCGTATATTTGATAGGTGTAACCCATTTTTCGGCCAGTCGCGACGCGGCTGATAAAAATAGAGCCGGATGCGCCATTTTCGAACCGGCACAATAATTGGCCTTGGTCATCATTGGTCACTTTTGCCATCCCATCGCGTGCCGTACTATCGTTGGTTGGCCTTGTTTTATGAATGGTCTGAATGTCGCTGACCACACTAACAATCGGCCCGGCCAGCGCCAGCGCGCCATTAATCATATGCGGGGCTAAATCACCCATTGCGCCGTTGGCGCGGCCATCTGTGCGCCAGCTAACGGGTTCACTTGGGTTGGCATAAAAATCCTCTAAATGTTCACCTCTAAACGAGGTTATTTCGCCAATTTCACCCGAGTTGATGATTTCACGAGCCAATTGCGATGCTGGCGTGCGGATGTAATTAAACCCGGTCATATTGGCCAACCCACTGGCCTCTGCGGCAGCCACCATTGCCACGCCATCTGCTAGGCTACTGCCAAGTGGCTTTTCGCAAAAAACCGGTTTGCCGGCTTTAAACGCCGCCACTGCGATGTCGCGGTGGAATTGTTGTGGGCAGGCTATAATCACCGCTTCAACTAAAGGGTCTGCTACCAATATGCGCCAATCGGCTGTAGACCTTAGAAAGCCAAGTTTTTTGGCGGTTTCGCGCGCACCTGTTTCGGTGGTTGTGCACACCAATTCGCACACCGGGCGCAGATTTGTTGCAAACACCGCACCCACAGCGTGATAAGCGACGGCATGGGCTTTGCCCATATATCCACCGCCAATGATTCCTATCCCTATATTGCGCATTTAAAGGTTATCCCAATTTTTTTATTGTTGTTATTTTGCAACCGGTTGCAATTTATATATAATTGATTTAACATCTGCGTCAAGAAACAATTCGATATTTGGAGAAAAAATGATGCCAATTCAAGACAAAACCATTCGGCTAACATTGGCTCAAGCGCTCATTCGCCACCTCGCAAATCAGTATATAGAAATTGATGGCGAGTTGGTGCGTTTATGTGGTGGTGGGTTTGCCATATTTGGCCATGGCAACGTCACCTGCCTAGGTGAAGCTTTGTATAATCACCAAGCGGAATTGCCGGTTTATCGCGGCCAAAACGAGCAAAGCATGGGTTTTGCCGCCGCCGCTTATGCCAAGCAAAAATTACGTCAACGGTTTATGTTTTGCACCGCCAGTGCTGGGCCGGGCACCAGCAACCTTTTAACCTCGGCGGCTTTGGCACATGCCAACCGCTTGCCTATGTTATTGCTGTGTGGCGATACCTTTCTAACCCGCTTGCCAGACCCGGTATTGCAACAAATGGAACATTTTGGCGACCCAACACTAGGGGTGAATGATGCTTTTAAGGCGGTGTCGCGTTATTGGGATAGAATCACTCACCCAGCGCAAATCATTCAGTCACTGCCTAACGCCATCTCAACTATGCTAGACCCGGCAGATTGCGGGCCGGCATTTTTGGCATTGCCGCAGGATGTCCAAGGTTGGACTTTCGATTATCCGCTAGAATTTTTCGAAAAGAAAATTCATCGCATCCGCCGGGCCCCGGCCGACCCACTGGAAATTTCTGCAGCGGTTGATTTGTTAAAAGCCGCCAAACGCCCAATAATTATAGCCGGTGGTGGTGTGCAATATTCTGCTGCGGTAAACCAATTAACCGAATTTGCCGAGGCTTTTGAAATTCCGGTGGTTGAAACCATTGCCGGGCGGGCTAATTTGTTAAATGACCACCCGTTAAACATCGGGCCAATCGGCGTCACCGGGTCAGATTCGGCAAATGCCATAGCTGCCAAGGCCGATGTGATTTTAGCGGTTGGCACCAGATTGCAAGATTTCACCACCGGCTCATGGACAGTGTTTGACCAGCAAGCGCAAATTATCTCCATCAACGTGGCGCGACATGATGCCCAAAAGCATCGTTCACAGCCGGTGGTCGGCGACGCAAAGGTTAGCCTGCAAGCTGTGCATAAACAACTGAATGGTTATAAAACCCCCGATGGTTGGACCAAACTAGCCCAGCAATTAAGACAGACTTGGAATGCCTATATTGCCGATAATGTCAGCGCCAAAAATAGGCCAAATTCATACGCACAAGCTATTGGTGTGGTGAATGAGTTATGCGACAAACGCGATAGAATTGTGGCGGCGGCTGGCGGCTTGCCGGCCGAAGTTACGGCCAATTGGCGCACGCTTGACATCGGCACGGTTGATGTCGAATTTGGTTACTCCTGCATGGGTTATGAAATTGCCGGTGGTTGGGGGGCTAAAATCGCCCAATCAGAAACCGAGCCAGACCAAGATACCATCATATTTACCGGCGATGGTTCATATATGATGATGAATTCTGACATATATTCTTCAGTTTTAACCGGCCAAAAGTTGATCATTCTGGTGCTGGATAACGGCGGTTTCGCGGTCATTAATAAATTGCAAAATGGCACCGGCCAACCATCGTTTAACAATCTAATTGCCGATTGCAACATTAAAACCGAACCGTTCGCGGTGGATTTTGAAGCCCACGCCCGCTCGATGGGTGCAATAGCTGAAACTGTGGCTAACCCAGCAGAATTGGCCGAGGCGTTTAAACGCGCCAAGCTAGCCACTAAAACCTATGTAATTTGCATGCAAGTCGACCCGTATGATGGTTGGACCCAGCAAGGCCACGCTTGGTGGGAAGTTGGCACGCCGCACATTTCCCAAAGTGAAGATGTCACCGCCGCTCATAAAGATACCGAAGCTGGCCGCAAAGCCCAACGCCGGGGTGTATAATGAGCATCAAAACACTTTGCGCGCTCTTAAAGCATAAACGTTTCGTATCTATTGGGCGGGCCGGGCTAGATTTTTATGCCGAACCACCGGGCACAGAAATGCATGATGCCACCTTGTTTTCGGCGCATGTTGGCGGCTCTGCCGGTAACATTGCCGTAGCATTAGCTAAATTAGGAAGTCAAGTCGACATCATCACCTGTTTTTCAGATGATGCCGTCGGGCGCAGTGTCATCAAAAAATTAAATGATTTTGGCGTTAGCACGGCACATTGCCGCATTGCGGATGGCGAGGCCAGAAATACGCTGGCGATTGTAGAAACACGTTTGGAAAATTGCCAGTCGGTAATTTATCGCCAAGGCGCTGCCGATCTGGAGCTGAATGTAGAGGACATAAAGGCGTTTGATTTTGCAGAAGTGAGCGGGGTTATTCTGTCTGGTACAGCCTTAGCCATAGAGCCATCGCGTGCAGCAATTTTTTGTGCCATCAAACAAGCCCGCGCCGCAAATGTGCCAATTGTCATAGATATGGATTATCGCTCTTATACTTGGAAATCGGCCGAAGAAGCGCAAGCCGTTTATACCGATGCGATTTCACAGTGTAATATCGTTATTGGCAATGATGTCGAATTTGGCGTCGCTGCTGGCAATTACGAGCTAGGCTTAAATTATGCCACATCGCTAATCAAAGCCGCGCCAGATGTGGTTATTTTTAAAAAAGGCGAATTTGGGTCGACCACATTGACGAAAGAGCGAATTTTCGACACTGGTATATTTCCCGTTAGCGCTTTAAAACCAACTGGCGCAGGCGACGCTTTTATGGGCGGGTTTATCGCTGGACTGGCTGAGGGTATGACGCTCGATCAAGCCGTTATTCAAGGCACTGCATCGGCGGCAATTGTGGTGACCCGCGTGGCTTGTTCATCAGCCATGCCCAACCATTTGGAACTCGCAACTTTTCGCCAGTTAAACACACTTTCTTCACTTGAAACGAAACAAAAATATGCACATTCCGCCATTTGATAATTCTAATAAGCCGCTGGTAGATATTGGGAATTCTCTCACCCCCTATACCTATTTCAACATTGTAAAACTTAAACAAGGCCAAGCCTTTACTTATCAAACACCGGGTTACGAAACCTGCATTGCCCCCGCGACAGGCTGTGTAAATGTAGAGGTTGAAGGCCAACATTATGCCAGCATTGGCAAACGCACGCTTAACGTTTGGGACGGAGAACCCGAAGCTGTATATGTACCATCTGGCGCAAAAGCCGAATTTGTCTGCGTATCTGATGAAGCCGAAATATTCATTGCTGGGGCAAAATTTGCCAAGACCTTAGACCCATTTGCGGTTCGTGCAGATGATATTGAGATGATTCAATACGGCTCTGATGACACCAAAACCCATCGTAAAATCAAACATATTTTAGGCACCAAATATCATGACAAAGTCGGCAGATTGCTGGTATCAGAATTATACACAGTAGGTGCGGGTGGTTGGTCTGGTTTTCCATCGCACAAACACGACACCGACCGATTGCCTAACGAAACTTGCCATAATGAGGTTTATAACTTTCGCTTTAAACCCGACCACGGGTTTGGCATGCAATTATTACAACCCGAAGCCGCTGAGATTGGCGAGGCTTTTCATATAATCGATGGTTCAACATTTGCTTTCAACTCTGGCTATCACCCTTGTGTGGCCGCGCCGGGCTATGAAATGTATTATTTCACCATTTTGGGCGGCAAAAGCCAGCGCTCGCTGGTGCAATTTTTCCAACCCGAACACGCTTACCAAGTCGAAACCATACCCGGGATAAAAGATATGATTGCGAAATTCAAATGACCCTAGCCACCCTCTCAGATGTCCTTATACCGGCGCTGAACCAAGGCCACGCTGTTGCCGGCTTGGTGGTTTTGGGCTGGGAAGACGCAAAAGCTTATGTTGAAGCCGCAGAGGAAACCGGCATTCCGATCATTTTGCAAGCCGGGCCGGCGTCTCGAATGCACACACCAGTGCCAATATTGGGCAAAATGTTGCGGCATTTGGCCGAACAAGCTAGCGTGCCTGTTGTTTGTCATATAGATCATGGATATAGCATTCAGGAGTGCCTAGAAGGCATCGACTGTGGCTTTACCTCGGTCATGTTTGACGGCTCTAATCTGCCTATTTCAGAAAATATCGATAAAACCGCCAAACTTGTTGAGGTGGCTCACGCCGCGGGTGTTTCTGTTGAGGGCGAAGTCGGTTTTGTGGGTTATGCCCAAGGTCCAGTATCTGCAACCACGCTGCCCGCCGAAGCCGCGCGGTTTGATGCGGAAACCGGCGCAGATGCCTTGGCTATATCGGTTGGCAATGTGCACCTGAAAACCCAACCAACCACAGCGATAGATTTTGATGCCCTAAAAGCCATCGAAAAACTAACCTATTTGCCGCTTGTTATGCATGGTGGCAGTGGCATCCCAGCCGACATTCGCATCCGTTTGGCGCGCGAAACCCGTGTTTGTAAGTTCAACATAGGCACCGAATTACGCATGGCCTTTGGCAAAGCTTTGCGCCGTTCGCTAGCAGATAACCCCGAAAGTTTCGACCGGCTGGCATTGCTCAACCCCACTGTCAATGCAGTAAAACTTGCGACCATCGATGTAATTAGTTCGTTTAAAGGAAGATAAATATGATATCCATTGCATTATTGGGTTGTGGCCGCATTGGCCAAGTTCATGCCCGCACAATCAGCAGTAGCAAGCGTGCAAAACTCGTTGCGGTTAACGATGCTTTTGAGTCTGCTGCCAGTGCTTTGGCTACCGAAACCGGTGCAAATATATGCAGTGCAGAGCAAATTTTTGCCGATGATAGCGTCGATGCGGTTATCATCTGTACCCCGACCGACAGCCACGCCCAACTTATCCAACAAGCCGCATTGGCGGGCAAAGCCATCATGTGCGAAAAGCCGTTCGATTTGTCGATTGACCGGATTCACCAATGTATGGAAACCGTTAAACAAGCTGGCGTTCCGTTAATGATCGGCTTTAACCGCCGCTACGACCCTAGCATTGCCAACTTGCAAGCGCGGCTTCGGGCTGGTGAAATAGGCGATATTGAACAGATTATCATCACTTCGCGTGACCCTTCGCCGCCGCCACTATCATATATAAAGCATTCTGGCGGTATTTTTGCCGACATGATGATTCACGATATTGACATGGCACGTTTTTTATTGGCCGAAGAATTGGTTGAAGTTCAAGCCGTTGGCTCGGTTTTGGTCGACCCCGAAATAGCAACCGTTGGCGATTTTGATACCGTGGCAGCGACCCTAAAAACCGCCACTGGTAAAATTTGTCAAATATCTTGTTCGCGGCGGGCGTCATACGGTTATGACCAGCGCCTCGAAGTGCATGGTTCAAAAGGTATGTTACGGCTGGGTAACATTCACGAAACCACAGTCGAAATAGCCAATGGCGATGGCTTTCAATCGGCACCCTTAGTCAATTTTTTCTTAGAACGCTATATGCCAGCTTATAGTGCCGAACTGGCGTATTTTATCGATTGCATTGAAACCGGGGTATCACCCACCCCCTCGGGTGATGACGGCCTAAAGGCTCAAATTATCGCAGTTGCCCTTACAAAAGCCTGTTCTACCGGAACCACCATTAAAATCTAAGGGTAAAGGCCATGATATATACCGAAGAAAATTGTTTACTAGACCAGTTTATTTTGCATCTCGACCCGAATAATAATGCTGACATTGTCTATTCCGTAGACGTGCAAAAAAATGTGCCGATTTATGATTGCACGATAATACGTGATCAAATTCCCGATGCAAAATACAAACAAAACTTAATGGCAGAATGGGCAGCTGTTTTGTCGACAGGCGCGGGTGTTTTTGTTTTAAAACAAGCGTTTGCAGACACCACGCAGATAGACCAAGCGACCGAAGTTTTTCAAGGCATCATCGCCCAAGAGCGCGGCACAATGGGAGGCGAAGATCATTTTGCCAAATCCGGTGCAAATGACCGGATTTGGAACGCGTTAGAAAAGCTTTGTTTGCAAGCGCCGGATGTTTTTGCGCACTATTATGCCAATGATATGATCGCGTTGGCAGCAGAATCTTGGTTAGGGCCGGCTTATCAGGTGACCTCCCAAATTAACGTGGTGCGTCCGGGTGGTAGCGCGCAACAACCACATTGTGATTATCATCTTGGTTTTTTAACTGCCGATAGTGCCAGCCATTACCCGCCGCATGTTCACCAATTATCGCAATCTCTTACCTTACAAGGCGGGGTGGCTCATTGCGATATGTCGGTGGCCAGCGGGCCAACAAAATTATTGCCTTTTTCACAAAACTACCCCTCTGGATATCTAGCGTGGCGGCGTGAGGATTTTAAGCAATATTTTGAAAATCATTATATCCAGTTGCCGCTGGCCAAAGGTGACGCGGTGTTTTTTAATCCGGCGCTGTTTCACGCAGCCGGAGCTAACAGCACCAAAGACGTCGTCCGTATGGTAAATTTATTGCAGATATCTTCGGCATTTGGCCGCGCGATGGAAACCATTGACCGCGAGAAAATGGGCGCCATCTTACTCCCGGTTTTGTTCGATGCGCTTAACACTGGCCAGCTAAGTGAAGCCGAAATAATAAATGTCATTGCCGCCAGCGCCGAGGGATATCCATTTCCCACCAATCTTGATACCAACCCGCCAGTTAACGGTTTGGCGCCACTATCGCAACAACAAAAACTGAAACAGGCGCTTAAGTTAGGTTAAGCGCCTGCATTTTTAAGCCAGGCATAAATACCAGCTGATCTTATATGTGTTAGCCAATATGTGTTAGCAAATCAACTAGCTGGCAATGACTCTGTCAAGAAAATCATCAACCTCGGTTCTAAGTTCTTCGGTCTGAGCTGACATGCTATTGGTGGCATCACGCAACAATGTAGATGACCGATTTGCTTTTTCAGCCCGCTCATTCACCACCATCATATTTTCAGAAACCAATATCGTTTCATTAGATGTTTCTTGAATATTCTGAGAAATAAGCAATGTGGCTTCACTTTGTTGATCTATCGCGGTTGAAATTGCCGTTGTGATGTCGTTGGCTTTGTCCATCGTCGCCGTAATTTCCGTAATTTCCCGCGCGGTATTTTCTGTCGAACTTTGAATCAGGTTAATTTGAGTGCTGATTTCATCCGTCGCTCTGGCTGTTTGGCTGGCCAATGCTTTCACTTCAGATGCCACGACCGCAAAACCTTTGCCTGCATCTCCGGCTCTGGCGGCCTCGATGGTGGCGTTAAGCGCTAGCAAATTGGTTTGTTCGGCAATGCTTTGTATAAGGTCAATAACTTCACCTATGCCATTCGCCGCATCCGAAAGATTATTAACCGAGTCATTTGTGGCTTTTGCACCGGCAATCGCGTCGTTAATAATTTCTCGGTTTTGTGCCACTTGCCGGGTAATCTCGGTAATGGAATTGGTTAACTCTTCGGCCGCAGAGGCCACGTTTTGCACATTTTCGCTAGCACGTTCAGAGGCTGTCCTTGCGGTTTGCGATTGATTGGCTGTCTCCACAGCATCTTCTATCAAACTTTCTGTGCTTTCGCTCATCTCATCGCAACTATGGCTGACCTTATTGATAAAGCCCATAATGTTGGTTTTAAAATCATTGGCAAATTTTTGTTGCTCAAGCTTGGCTTGGTTCTCCATATTTTTTCTGTCCGTAACCTGTTGCTTTTCAAGTTCGATATTGGTGATGGCATTGTCTTTAAAAACCGAAACCGCTTTTGCCATATCTCCGATTTCATCGGCCCGCAATGAACCTTGAACCTCGGTTTCTAATTTCCCGTTGGCGATAAGCGACATTATTTTTGTCAGGCTAGATATCGGTTTGGTAATTGACCTGCCGATGAACAGCCCGATAAACCCAATCAATAATAAAACCCCAACAACCACTAGAATCATAAAATTCCTCGCGTCAGTTAAAGGTGCGAATATTTCTTCCAATTCTTGCACCGCAACCAGTGTCCATGTCGAATTATGAAATTCAATGTCGGTAACGGCCATTATAGCCTCAGCGCCATTATATATTTCGTCAATGCTTATAACCACGCCATCTGCTGTGGATCGAGACAAAATGGGAGAGTCTATTTTAGTTTGTAAAATTTTGAATTGTTCATTTAACTCAGAATCGCTGCGCATTAAACCATCACTGCCAACGATAAAGGTTTCGCCGGTAACGCCTAATCTACCACGTGATTTCATAATATTATTCATATTATCAATTGGCATTTGGAAAGCAATCACACCCATACGTTTCCCGCTTAAGTCAAAAACTGGTTCAGCAATAAAGCTTGCAGCAGCGCCATGGCTTGGTGAATAAGGTTTAAAATCATCAAATGTCACTTGGCCAGCGCTGAGGTCTAACGCAGCTTTAAATACCGTGCCCAATCCTGTGTCTTTATACTCGCCGCTGGTCAAGTTGGTGGCATAATCAAGCTCTTTAAAAACCGAATAAATCAGGTCGCCATTGAGATTGAATAAAAAGATATCATAATAGCCGCGTGCATATAAGAAATCCCGCATTCTAGGGTGATATTTTTTATGAATTTTGTTATATTCTGTAGTCTCAGGAGCTGCATCTAGCTTTTCTTTTTCACCTAATTTATGCGGGTTATCAGCATTATAGGCTTTTTGTAAAATCGTTGCTTGGTCGCCATCCAATTTATTCCACGCATTGTCAAACTCGATAAGCGCTTGTATTGTTTCTGTATTTATAGCTTTTTGATGCAAATCGTTTTCGATCAGCGACAAATAATCCTCAAGGCTCCGTTTCTGGCTGTTGAGAATAATCTCGACACGGTTATTGACCGCATCGGTTATGTTGTTGTTAATTTGAAAATATCCCAAAAACCCAGCACAGGAAGCCGATATTATCGCCGAAAATATAATGGCTGCTGGTAGTTTAAATGAGATCTTGTAAATGCTTATCGACATAAAGGAATCCTAAAATAATTAAAATATCTGCCCCCCTCTATGGTGAAACCCATAAAAGATCTAAATCTCCCCCCAGTGATTTAAGGCTTTTTTTAACCCGGTGATATTTTACATACTCTCCCGGAATAGTCGGAGTATGTAATAAATTGGTTAACAAAATGCAACTGGTGCGGCTTGAAATGAAAAAAACTTAATTCAAAAGTCAATTTTGCGTGCCATGATACTTAGTTTTGACGTTACGGCATTATACAATGTTGGTTAATCGAATTTAAATGGCTTTGGCATTTCACTAGAAATCACCTTCACCGCTCGGTCGACAAACACCCGCACTTTCGGCTCGATATAATCTCGATCCAGATAGACAATGCTAATCGGAATTTCCTTGCCAACAGTGTCTAACAATACCGGCACCAAAAGCCCGGCAGTCAGCTCTTTGGTTATTGCGGCTGATGGCAGCAAAGCCAACCCCAAACCATTAAGGGCGGCGTCGCGTGCCAAGCCAATTTCGTTAGCCGCCAACCGGCCCGATATTGCCACGCTGCCACCAGATAATAAAGGCCAAGTTTTGTTGGGCAACCAATCATCTGAAAATGCAGTTAAGCAATTATGTTTTGTAATTTCGCTTGGCTTAGAGGGCATGCCATATTGGTCTAAATAAGCCGGTGAGGCGACCACCAATAAGCGGTCAGAATGTAGTTTCCGCGCGATAAGGTCTGCATCTTTAATTTCCCCAATGCGCATGGCCACATCCACCCCTTCGGCCAGTAAATCTACATGACGGGTTGTCGATTGCACGGCGAGTTGAATTTCTGGGTAATCAGCCAAAAAGTCGGTGAATAATTTTGAAAAATATGGCCCGGTCATCGACACCCGCAATAGGCCACGCGGGACATCATCTAACTGGCGCACAGACGCCCATGCAGCGTCAATATCGGCAACAATGCGGCTGGCTTGTTGTTCTAACATTTTGCCTGCAGACGTAAGCACCAAACGGGTGGTCCGCCGGTGCAGTAACCGCACCGCTAGGTCGGCTTCTAACGCGGTAATGCGGCGGCTCAGCGTGGCTCTTGGCATGCCAAGTTGGCGTGCGGCTTGGGAAATGCTGCCCGCCCGAGCAACTTCTAAAAATTCGCGCATTCTATCGGTATTTGGCATGTGACTATATTGGACAGGGGTTGTGATTTTTTAACGTCTTGTTGCAATTGGAGCATAAGTTTATGTTGAAGGCAAGACAATAAAACTAGTTAGATATGCCTAGTTTAGGCAAAAGGATAAACCATGATAGATATTTCTAATTTCGACCATATCGGCATACGCATTAGCGACCGCGCAAAATCAGTGGCATTTTATGAGCTGATCGGTTTTGAATTGGTGGCTGACGGTGGTTATGAGGCCGGTCATCCACTGGTGATGCTTCACCCTTCGGGCATTAACATTAACCTACTTGGCCCGGCAACTGCCAAACCGGGCGAAAATATATTGATGGATGAAAAACCCAAATATCCCGGCATCACCCATTTTGCGGTCAAGGTAAAAGACGCCGCCAAGACCGAGGCCTTCGTGATAAAAAATGGCATCCCCATTACCGGGCGACGTGATTTTGGCGGCACAAAAACCATTTTCATCCGCGACCCTGACCGCAATGTTTTTGAGCTTATTGGTCCAGGTCCATCCGCTGCGACACTTATAGTCAAACATGTTGATGGCTTAAACAGCAAATAAACCCAACCCAATATACCCAACCCAACCAAATATGAGCTGCTTAGACCCGCTCAACAAATAACTGGATGCCCCGCATCCATTAAATAGGAGAACAAAATGACCAAAGTTTTAGTGCTTTATTATTCTAGTTACGGCCATATAGAAGCCATGGCCTATGCCGCTGCCGAAGGCGCGCGCGCCACCGGCGCCGATGTTGTGGTAAAACGAGTCCCAGAAACCGTGCCGGAAGACGTGGCCAAATCGGCTTATTACAAGTTAGAACAAGATGCCGAAATAGCCACGGTGGCAGAGTTGATCGATTATGATGCGATTATTTTCGGCGTTTCCACCCGTTTTGGCATGATGGGCAGCCAGCTCAAATCATTTCTAGACCAAACCGGTGGCCATTGGATGGCGCAAGCCTTGGCCGGCAAAGTTGCCTCGGTAATGTCGTCCTCATCTACCCAACATGGCGGCCAAGAACTGGCAATTATCACCACACAAGCAGTGCTTCAACATCACGGAATGATTATTGTGCCGCTCGGCTATGGGTATAAAGGCCAAATGGGGGTTGACGAACTTAAAGGCGGCTCACCTTACGGCATGACCCATGTGGCTGGCCCCACCGGCGAGCGGATGCCAACCGAACAAGAATTAGACGGCGCACGCCATCAAGGTCGGGTGGTTGCCGAAGTGGCTACCAAACTCATCGCTTAATATTTTTAAAACCGAAAGAAAAATATATGAAACTTTATTCTGCCGCTGGCACTTGCGCCACCGCGATGCACATCGTACTTGAATGGATCGGCAAACCATATGAGGTCGAACATCTCGATTTTATGGCCATGAAATCCGCCGAATATCTTAAAATCAATGGCTCTGGCGTGGTGCCGACACTGGTTGATGGTGATTTAATCCTGCCCGAAGGCATGGCGATATTGCTCCATCTGGTCGACCAAAATTCAGCGGCTAACATTGGCCCAGCTCATGGTACGCCCGAGCGGGTCGACCTGCACAAGTGGTTGGTCTATATTTCTGGCACTTTGCACCCTTATTTTTGGCCATATTTTATGCCACAGCGTTTCACCACCGATGAAAACGGCCTAGAGGCGGTCAAAGCCGCAGCGCAATTGCTGGTTGGCAAGGCGCTAACCCATATTGACCAACATCTAGAAGGCAAACATTGGATGGTCGGCGACGCTAAATCGGTAGCAGATGCATTTCTATACCCCATGGCCAACTGGGCTTATGGCTTTGATGTACCAACATCTGAATATAAAAATGTTGACCGCATCATCCGTAAACTCGCGGCCGACCCGGCGGTGCTAATAGTGCATGCAGCGCAAGGCAATTCACCCAAAGTTAACGTCGAAGGTTAGCCAATGTTGATGGATTATCAAAACCCCACCTTTCATGTGGCCAAACGTGATGGATTGCCCCGTGCAATCCGTCAGACCCTGCTTGAGGAAGCCCAAACAGAATGGCAAAAACACCCGCGTTATGCGGGTAAAGCGCGTTTCTTTATGAACATTCACCGCCAGCTAATCGATGGTTCGCTTCAGTTGTCATCAACCCTAGAGCGGGTTTTAGATATGAATTTAACTGACGCAAAAACCCTCATTCAACAGTCACAATTAGTCAATCATGGCCGCCATCTCATCCAATTTGCCCATGGCCACCATGAGATTGAAGATCATGGTTATTTTCCGCAGTTTGAACGGCTTTATCCGGGTATGGACAGGGCGTTTAGATTGTTGGATGGCGATCATAAAATATTAGATGAAGCTCTTGAAAATACCAAAAAAAGCCTAGACGCGCTTGTTCAACACGGTATTTCCACCGATTCCACAGCTAAATTATATAACCATGCCCACCAGCTCAAAAAAATAATGATCAGACATATTGCCGATGAAGAAGAGATCATAATTCCAATCTTTCTGCGGCACGGTTAACCCACTGGTTTTTTACAAGGATTCAAATATGGCCACCAACGCTACAAAATCTAGCCCCAATACCAGCCTCATCGATGCGCCCGTAAATAAAATGCTGTTCAAAATGGCCGCACCGATCAGCATCGGCATGATGTCGACATTTTTATTTCAAATAGTCGACACCTATTTTGTCGGCCAGCTCGGCTCTAACGAATTGGCGGCGTTGGCATTTTCATCCACGGCCTATTTCATGTTCATTGCGGTATTCATTGGCATGTCCATTGGCGTCTCCTCAGTTGTGGCCAAAGCGGCAGGCGCGGCCGACATAGCAAAAGTGCGGTTGCTAACAACCTTGGCACTGTTATTGGTGATAATTTTGTCTGGCGTTGCAAGCTTTGCCGCCCGCGAGGCGATAGCGCCAATGTTTAGCGGCTTGGGAGCAGATGCAACGGTGCTGCCACTGATCGATAGTTATATGAGCATTTTATATTTGAGTTTTCCTTTATTAGTGTTTGGCATTGTTGGCAGCGGTGCAGTACGTGCCACCGGGGTTTTGATGCTGACCGAGGTTATTTTCGCCATTGCTGGGGTTATTAATCTGGTGTTTGATTATCTGTTAATTTTTGGCATCGGGCCATTCCCTGAGCTCGGGCTAGAAGGCGCCGCCATTGCCACGGCCATGTCATTTGGGTTTATTTTTATCGGCATGACGGTAATTATGCTGCGTAAACAACTAATTAGCATTGTCAGCCTGTTCAACTTTGCTGCCGTTTGGCATGGGTTTAAGGATATTTTTAAAATTGCATTGCCAACCATAATTATGCAATTATTAGTGCCCGCAACCGGCATGTTCGTAACCTTTTTGTTGGCCGGTTATGGGGCTGAAATGGTAGCGGCGTTTGGCGTTGCTAGCCGCATCGAAGCACTCGCCCTGATTGGTATTTTTGCCGTGAGTTCGGCAATGACCCCATTTATAGCCCAAAACTTTGGAGCCGGGCGGCATGACCGCATTGATACAGCCATTATTTTTGCTGGCAAAGCGTCACTTTATATGGGCGTGGTTATTTTTATCGCACTGGCCTTGCTTGGCCCGTGGATTGCTGCCATATTCTCGCAAGATCCAAAAATCATCAATTTTGTCACTTTCTACTTCCGCATCGTGGCAGTTTCATATGGTTTTTATGGCATTTTAAATGTCACTTCGGCCATTTTTAACGGCCTGCAACTGCCATTATTGTCGCTCAAACTAATGTCGGTAAAAACCTTGCTATTCACCATCCCGCCTCTATTCCTCGCCGCTTATTTCAATGTGACGGTTATATTAATCGCTTTGGCGGCTAGCAACATAGCTGCGGGCATATATGCCGGGTTTGAAATGCGCAAATCCGAACGAAAACATGGCCGACCTGTTGCCGACCTGTCGGTGTTTCGAGACATTTGGCAAGACATCAAAAATCTATTTTCGCTAAAATAGGCGGGTTTATGGGGCGTTTTAGGTCATTTGGGTTGAAGCACCGCGACGGCGAAAAAATCATCCTCATCGGTAATGAATTTGCTAATATTCCAGCCACTTTGAGCAGCGATTTTGGCAAAACTCTGTTGGCTGTATTTATGGCTATTCTCGGTGTGAATGCTCTCACCAGCTTCAAAGCATATTTTGGTTGCGCCAATGTTAACAATTTGCGCAACCAGACTGACCAGATGCATCTCTATTCTAGACTGTTCAACATTCCACCGGGCTTCATGCTTATATTTTTCTAAGTCAAAATTTGCCCCGATTTCGCGGTTCATACGGTGTAAAATATTTAGGTTGAACGCGGCGGTGACGCCAGCCGCATCATCATAAGCGGATATCAATGTGTCAATATCTTTAATCAAATCGATGCCGATGATAAAGGCAGACACTTGGTTCCATTCATGGATGCTGGCCAATAGTTGAATGGCTTTATCACTCTCTAAATTACCGATAGTCGATCCGGGAAAAAACGCAATTTTGCTGCTGTTTACATGGTTCTCAGGAAATTTAAACGGCACCATAAAGTCGGCAACCACCGGGTCGACAATTAAATCGGGGTAATCAAAAGCCAGTTCATTGGCCGATTGTTTTAAAAATTCTTCCGATATGTCCAGTGGCAGATAAGCGTTTAAATTGTGAAACCTGTCGAGCAAAATTCGGGTTTTGGTGCTCGAACCGCTACCCAGTTCAACCAGCGCCGCGCCATCGGGTATGTAGGCCTGTAATTGGTCGATATTTTTGGTTAAAATTTTAACTTCTGTGCGGGTGGGGTAATATTCGGGCAGCTTGGTAATGTCTTCAAACAAAACGCTGCCAGCCGGGTCATAAAACCATTTGCTGTCTAACCACTTATTTTCCGCCGACAGGCTAGCCAATGCCGAAGTTAGCAAATCGATGTTGTTTATAATACGTTTGTCCATAAAATATACCTAATTAACTGTTTTTTGCCAAGCGCAGACCCAACATTTGCCAACGCTGATGTGGGTAGAAAAATGTTCGATATGTTGGCCGCATTTGCGCCAAAGGCGTGGCACAAGAGCCACCGCGCAATACAAATTGGTTGACCATAAATTTACCATTATATTCACCAACCGCACCTTCTGGGGGTTGAAAACCCGGGTAGGGGCTAAACGGACTTTGCGTCCATTCCCACACATCTCCCCAAAGGCCACCATTTGGTAGTGGCCGTAAATTATTGGTTTCTAAAAAATTGCCTTTAATTGGCAATAGCTCGGCTGCAACTTCCCATTCTGCTTCGGTCGGCAGGCGGGCTGCTGCCCACCGGGCAAAAGCTTCGGCCTCATAAAAGCTAACATGTACCACCGGCGCGTCTAAGTTAACCGGTTGTGCACCGCGCAAGGTATATGTCCACCATTCATCATCTTGTTGCCACCAGTAAAGCGGCGCGCTCCATTTTTCGCTTTGGCATTTGGCCCAACCATCCATCAGCCACAAAGTCGGGTCTAGATAACCACCAGTTTGCATAAATTCTATCCAATCGCGGTTGCTAACGGCGCGATTGGCAAGTTTAAATGGCTCGATATAAGTTTTGTGGCGCGGTTGCTCGCAATCATAAGCAAATTGTTCGCCTACATTGCCAATTTCCAGCAAACCGCCTGAATATTTTGTAAATGTAAGCGCCATTTCATCTGTGGTTGGCATGGGTTCTGGGTCGCGAAAAGCTGGCATTAACGGGTTGTAGGAAAATGCGTGCAACAGATCTGTCACCAATAATTCTTGATGTTGCATCTCGTGGTGGCAACCCAATTCAACCAATCTGGCAATGTCCTCTATGTCATCGCGGTCCGCATTAAGCAGGTTATTAAGCGCGTCATTCACATGCGCACGATAGTTCATGACTTCGTCCACACTCGGGCGCGATAACAAACCGCGCTTGTTGCGTGCGTGCCGCGGCCCGGCTTTGACATAATAAGAGTTGAATAAAAACGCAAATCTATCATCTGGCGATTGATAATTGGCAATCCGGGGTTTTAAAATAAACTCTTCGAAAAACCAAGTGGTATGAGCCAAATGCCATTTTGGCGGGCTGGCGTCCTGCATGGATTGCAAGGCCATATCCTCGGCGGTTAGTGGCGATACCAAAGCTTGAGTTTGTGTTCTAACTTTTTCAAACAACGCAATCGCTTTGGCTGGCGGCAGCGAGATATTTGTCACAATCTGGTTCATAAAGGCGCTTCCTCCATAGTCACTCGGTCAGTGTAAAACGAAATTTTGCCTTTTATAGCGTCTATAAAACCAAATGGTTCGGGGTATGACCAAGCGATATTTTCTTCAATTATGTTATTGTCTTGGTCAATTAGATTAAAATATTGGGCATCACCTTTTAGCGGGCAATGGCTAGTTTTTTGGTTAATAACTAATTTGACTTTGATGGCATCAACTGGCAAATAAAGTGCTGGGTCATAAAGGTCGTGCCCCACTTCTAAAACCCGTAAGCCATTGGTTGTTTGGGCTAAAATCTGGCCTTTATAGGTTATGCTTATTAGCCGCTCCACTGGTTTTACCCGGGCGTAATGGCGCGGGTCGGCCGGGTTATGTATGGCGTTTTTGACCATGGTTATATCGCTGGCTACAAAATCTTTCACTGGCTTTGGATCTGACATTCATTCAACTCCGCTGGTAAATTTGCATATATGCTAAGATCTTAGTTTAATGGATTGATTTTGATCCCGATAGGGCTATTATTCATCCAACATGGATTGAATGTGATCCGCAACAGCATGATTTAAGCAACAGCATGATTTAAGCAACAGAGTGATTTACGCAAAGGGTGATTAATGCCAAGATCGATGAATTGGGACCATTTGCGTATTTTTTTAGCGGCGCATCGTGCTGGCAGCCTGCGCGGTGCCTCCGATGAGTTGAAGGTTAACCATGCCACCGTTAGCCGCGCTCTAAAAGGCCTCGAAGACAGGCTTGGCACGCGTATTTTTGACCGCTCATCAGGCGGCTTAAGCCTTACAGAAGCTGGTGAATCTTTGGTAGAACATGCCGAAGAAATAGAGCGCCAAACCGATAAGATATCACGCAAAATACGTGGCCTTGATGCCATCCCATCTGGCGAAATTACAGTTAGTTTGCCGCCATCCTTTGCGCAGGGGTTTTTGGCGCCAATTTTAGCCAGTTTTACCATCGCATATCCAGACATTACGGTAAAATTAATCGCCACCAATGATGTGTCAAACCTTGCCCGCCAAGAGGCAGATATTTCCATAAGAATTGGTTATCAGGTAGATGATGATTTGGTCGGCCGCCGCCTACTAACCTATGTGGTGGGTGCATTTGCTTCACCACAATATTTGCTAGACCACCCAGAGTTAACAATTGGTGATGGCGCCGGAGCGCATTGGATTGGTTGGGGAGATGACGAGCTAGAATGGGTTAAAGATAGCCCGTTTCCCAATGCTGGTATGCGCCACAAGTTGCCGGAGCCATTTATGCAAATAGAGGCAGCTGCAAACCATATTGGCATGATAATGATACCGTGTTTTCTAGCTGATACAGACCCAAGGCTGGTGCGCATCCCCCATGTGGCGGTAGAGCCCAATAGGTCGATATGGTTGTTATTGCACAATGATTTGCGTAAAACTGCGCGTGTGCGCGCCTTTGTCGACCATGCTGCCAGTGTTATATTGGCAAACCGTTCGGCATTTTTGGTCTAGATTTTTGGTAAAGATTCAGGCAGCCAGCCATTCAGGCAATTAATTCTGGGTAACCAAACAATGCCGGTGTGCCACCCGTGTGTAAAAACACAATATTTTGACCGGGTTTAAAATGGCCACTTTCAACCAAATGGATCAGCCCAGCCATGGCTTTGCCGGTGTAAACCGGGTCTAAAAGCAAGCCATCACAACTGGCGCTTAGAAGTATTGCTTGCTGCACCTCTTCATTAAATTTCCCATAGCCGGGCTGCAGCATTCTGTCATTGGTCCAAATATCATCTTGGCTAACCACGCCCGCATGGCCAATCATTTCAGCAACTTTTTCGGCTTTGGCCAACACCCGCACGGCTTGGCTTTCTTGGTCTCGACGCACACAAAACCCGTAAATGGGTATTTTGCTATTCAAAGCCCGCAATCCGGCGAGCAAGCCTGCATGAGTGGTTGCGCTGCCTGTTGGCACTATAATGCCATCTATTTCTAGCCCTTGTTGCTTAAATTGCTCAAGCAATTCCTCTGCACATTGCACATAACCCAGCGACCCATAGGGCGTATGGTTTGCCGCCAGCGGTATAACATAAGGAGTTTTGCCAGCTTTGCTAAGCTCATCGGCATAGCCATAAAGCGCGCGGTCAGCGCCTTCTTCATCTTCGCCGACGGGGTAGTGATGAATTTTCGCACCCATTAAATTCATCAAAAATGGGTTGCCCGATTCGTAATATTCCTTTGGCCGCCCTGCAACCCGCTCTTCTAACTGTACCTCAACTCCTAAACCCAATTTACGCGCGGCCGCTATGGTCAACCGCACTTGGTTAGATTGAATGGCACCGGTGGTAAGTATGGTGTCCGCGCCTTTGGCCACCGCATCGCCGATATAATATTCCAGCTGCCGCACTTTATTGCCGCCCATGGCAAGCCCGGTGCAATCATCGCGCTTTACCCAAATTTTAGGGCCGCCGAGCTTTTGGCTCAAATTATTCAAACACTCTAGTGGTGTGGGGGAATGCGACAGCTCTACGCGGGGGTAATCATCAGTTAACATAGCGGACTCTTTTAAAAAAATTGATAAAAATAAAGCTTTAAAGGTTGAATAACATAAATAAACCCGTCAATAATAAAACTAGTAAAATCAACCACTTAAAAAGTTTCTGGTTAATTTTATTAGACAACATATGGCCAGCAACAACCCCAATGAGCGCTGCTGGTGTTAGCATGCCAGCGGTAACCCAAGTTTGGCTATCAATGCCAACAAATGCAGTTTGTAGCACCAAGGCCCCGGCATATGAAAATACAAATGAGGTTATAATGGTGCCGCGAATTTCATTTTTGCTTAAGCTGGTTCTTGACAGGTAGAGCATAATGGCTGGGCCGGGCATCGCCATGGCGCTGGCCATAAGACCCGAGACAATTCCAACGCCGAGCACGGTGCTGGTTTTATGTTGTTGATCATTAGATTTAGTATTTTGTTTCTGCCCGGCGAACAGCAACCATCCATTCTGCAGGCTGATCAAGATGATCAAAATAGCCACAACCATTTTGATGGCCTCAATATCCAATAACTCAAAAACCAATATGCCCAGCGGGAAGCCGAGCGTACAACCAACCAACAGCCATTTTAACAGGTTTGTCGGCGCCAATCCGCGCAATTTTGGCCAGTGAATGCACGACATTATCAGAGTGATGATGATTACAATTTGGATGGCAGCAACCGAGTTGAGCAAAATTAAGAACACCGAAACAGCGATTAAGCCAAACCCAAAGCCAGTCGCCGATTGCACTGTGGCGGCTAAAAAGGTGACTATCAAAAGTAATGTCCACTCCATGTAAGCTTGCCTTGGATTAATTAATGTTGAGGCCATTATATATGTTTTTTAGCATAATTTCAATTCAATATCATCAGGCTTTGCGTAACAAAATCTTATACTAAGCAATAGGTAACTTCAAAAAAGTGGGCAATTTATGAATTTCCGACAATTAGAAGCGTTTAGAGCTGTCATGGACACCGGCTCGAGCAGCGAGGTCGCAAAGATGTTATTCAGCACCCAGCCAGCCATCAACCGGCTCATTTCTGACCTTGAATATAATACCAGTTTGCAATTTTTTATCCGCAAACCCAATCGCTTAGAGCCAACGCCAGAGGTACAGGCGCTATATAGTGAGCTAGAAAGAGCTTTTATCGGCTTAGAAGAAATACGAGGAGCCGCAGAAATTATTGCCAATTAACAACAGGGCAGTTTGCGCATCGTAGCAATGCCTGTTTGTTTAGAAAGCTTTTTACCAGCGTTGATTGCGCTATTTACCAAACGCTACCCAAAAGTCAGCATTGAACTGGAAACCGCGCCCAATACCCAAGCTCTAAAAATGATACGCGCCCGGCGTTTTGACATTGGCGTTGTTTCGATGATTGGGCAAAACCTAGCCCGTTTCGCAATTTAATCGACAATGTTTTTAATCAGGCAAAAATAGATCGCGAATTGTTAATCGAGACCAGAACCCAAAAAACGATATATGAGCTGGTAAGGACGGGCGCAGGCATATCAATTCTCGACCCACTTGCTACCAGTAGCCAAGATACGGATATCGTCATAAAACCTTTCATCCCCGCGATAATTTGGAATTATCTGATCATCCAACTTGAAGCCGCGCCGCCATCTTTGAATGCCAAATCCTTCACCGCCATGTTGATGCAGCACTTCTCTTAAAACAACCAGTGGGCAATTTTTGTCGCTGTGAGCCAGTTTAACATCCGCCAGAGGTCAATAAATTACCAAACTTACCAGAGCTAGAAATATTACAACCTAAAGCTTCAATAGATGCTAATGTCAAACCATCGTGGAGGTTATAATGAGTTTTTTACCAAATGAAGCTTTGCTGTTGGGGCGGTTATGGAATGCCGCGGAACAAGGCCCCTCTGTCGTGACAGTGCATGATGGCCAAATTGTCGACATCACCAGCAAAGAGGCGTCCTTGGTGCGCGACATTTGCGAAATGACCGACCCTTCAGACCATGTAAAGCGATCCGATGGAATAGTTTTGGGCAGTATAGATGCCGTTTCCGCCAGAAAAGTTGGAGATTTAGGCCAAACCCATTTTTTAGCACCGTGTGATTTGCAAGCCATCAAATCCTGCGGTGTGCCATTTGCCAAATCTATGGTCTAGCGGGTTATCGAAGAAAAAGCTGCCGGCGACCCACAAAAAACACTCGAATTGTTTGATGAAAACTTTAGCTTTGATGCTAAATCTCTCTAAACGCAAGCTTATTTGATCTGCCAATATGACTTTTATATCACCCGTTCAGGCTTACAAACTTAGCCGCATCACTTTAATCATTATGCTGGTCACTTCGCCGATTTTGTTGGGCGGCAATCGGCATATTTTCGAAATTATCAATTTAGCTTTGGCAGCCTGTGCCATTTTTCTGTTTGCTCTTTCTGGCAAGTTAAACCAGTTGATAAATACCGCCCAAAATAACACCCGATATATAATTATTTTTATGTTTATGGCCATCCCATTATGGATGATCTTTCAGGCATCATCATATACACCGCAATTTTTACACCATCCGATTTGGCAACAACTGGGCTTGCAAACAGGTGGTGCTGTGAGCCTTAATTCTGGCCTAACGTGGGGCGCACTCATGGGCTATTTAAGCCTGTCGGTGGTTTTGATCGGCATCTATATGGCAATCGCCGATTTAAAAGCGGCGTTAAAGTTGCAATTGATATGTCTAATAATCATTAACCTCATCACAATATTTGGCCTGGTTACTTATTTATTTGAGTTTCAAACGCTTGGCATTGTCGATAAAATCTATTTTAACGGCTGGCTAACCGCGACATTTGTCTATAAAAATGCCGCCGCCAATTTCATCGGCTTTGGTATGATTATTTGTGCAGTATATCTGTTAGAACTGATAGTGCATAAAAAATCGTGGCTCAAGACCCTAAACCGCGAAACCCAAATATTTATATTCTCCGCCAATTTCATTATTTTAAGCCTAGCGCAAATTTTAACCGGGTCACGCGGCGGGGTGGTTTCGACTTTAATTGGCCTGTTTTTGATATTGTTTATTGTCATTTATGGAGTCCGAAAACAACATAAGCGCAAGCCAAATCTACAAAATTCACATAGACCATGGCCATTATATTTGGTCATTTTAGCCGCCTTTATACTCACCGCCATTGCGCTATATTATCTTGCCGAAAACCGCGGTGGTAACAGCGCCATCGGCAGCACCCAAGCGCGGCTTTATTTAATTGCCGATGCCGTTTCTGCCATATTCGAACGGCCTATTTTAGGCTATGGAGCGGGGACATATATCGATGTCGAACCCCTGTTTCATATGTTTAATGTAAACGATGGCATGGTTTGGAACAAATTACATTCCACCCATATGGAGTTGATGCTCACCTTAGGTTTGCCTGTCATGTTAATCAGTTATATTCTGATTATATGGCTGTTTATTCATCTGGTGAGGCGCAGCGTTCGCTCATCTGCCAATTGGCAATTAACCCTGCCGGCCATCGCGATAATTACATCGATGATGGTGCATGCATCATTAGATTTCACCCTGCAAATACCTGCCATTGCCTTATTTAGCTCCATTTTGGTCAGCCTGTCATTCAATCAAAAAGGGCGTAAAAACCCCAAATTTAGCTGATGTCATATAGTTCGTTTTAGCGTGTGGAATTAATGTCAGCAATAAATTGGCGCTGAACGGCTAAATTTGAATTTCCGACCCAAGTTGAAATGATATTTTTAAGCTGAGGTTTTAGCAAATATTGATGAGCCAGTATTCTAACCAATTCGCGCTTCTGTGGCGCATAAAATAGAAATTCCTGTTCAGCAATTTGGCGATTTTCAGCATTCAATATTTGCCAATGATTCAGGCTAAACTCAATGCGCCTAATCGCAACCCAAGCCTGTCTTTTGGCCACTTGCCACGCATTGTGTAGCGATTTGTTTAACCCATCAATTGTAGCGGGGTTTTTAGCCTGCAAATTGGCTTTCTCGAGCCATATAAGCGGCGAGCTGGGCGCTGCAATAAGCGCGCTGTCCAATATATCTAGGCAGTTAATTAGCTGGTCGGCAAATAAAGTTTTCTCAAAAATCTCATAACGTATCAAGTCATGGTGACAAGATTTATATTGCGAATGAACAATTTTTCGATTGGCAATAAACGGCTTTATCATTGTCACCAGCCCGGCCTTAAACTGATCATTTTTAAGTTTAGCTGGTTCAAAGAAACTCACAGCCTCCAAAATATACTCATTGGGTGTGGCAATAAATATTGTCACCTCCCGGCCTAAAAAAACCACCAACATTAACGGCAAAATATATTTAAAATATAGTCGAACGGCTTTCATTTTCACTAATTTCCTATCCGCCATAATAATAGGAATATTCGACCCCATACATGCCAAAATACCCTGCTTGGCTGTCATCCAACTGGGTGATGATGGTAAAAACAGGCAGGTCTACGGTGGCAGCATTGATGAAATTTATACCGGCCAATACGTTTTTTTGGCTGGTCGCGGCATGTTTGATGGCATAGACCATTTGATCTACTTTTTGCGCAATAATTTGGCCATCAACCACCAAACCAACGGGTGGCGTATCTATAATTATAATTTCAAAATCTTTTGAAAATTTGCTGATAACGCCCTCTAATGATTTCGATTGGATCAAAATATCAGTTGCAGTTTTTTGCGCCGCACCAGCCAAAACAATGCTAAGATTTGTGGCTGGTTCAACATAAATAATTTTGTCAATCATCGCCATATCGGCATCCTGCTTGATAAAATCTTGCAGGCTGTAGGGTCTATTTAGCCCCAGCCGCTCATTTAGCGCCAGCCGCTCATTTAGCACTGGGTGTCTAAAATCCAATTCAACCAATATGGTTTTTTTACCGGCCAAAGAGTAGGATCTGGCTAAACATAAAGCGGTGGTAGTTTTGCCTTCTTCTGGCACTGTCGAAGTGACAGCGATAATTTTGGCGCGTTGGTCGAATACATTATTATTGAGGCTGTGGTTGTCCAAGCCAACCCTCAACATGCGTATTGATTCAGAAAATCGAGATAATGGCGCATTTAATATAATGTTATCGTCATCTTCATTGGTGTGCGTGGGTATGACACTAATCGGCTGTTTGCCCAATACCGCATGCACTTGGTCGCTAGAAACAAATCCACCAATAAATTCATCGCGCATAAAAGCCAATATAAGCCCACAAAAAACCGCAAATATAAGCAAGCCGGCTGCCAATAGTTTTTTATTGGGCTTAATGGCCGCCTCAGGCGGGAACGCCGTCGCGATCACCCGCACGTCAGGTATAAGAATGCCTATTTTTTGTTCCACTTCGCTATATTTTTTCACCTCACTTGCATATAAATTACGCTTGCTTTTGATACCCTCAGTCAATCTATACAATGCCATTTGCACATCTTGCGGCAAATCATAGGCCGAAAAAATATGAATTCTATTGGTCTGAAACTCTGCAATTTGCGCTTGGTTAGCGAATATTTCAGCGTTTAATTTATTTTGCATTTGTTGGGACAATAGTTCAAAATTGGCTTCAATTTTTTGCAATTCTTGTTGCAGGTTAAATTGGCTGTCATCAGCAGGGCGAGGGGCTGATAATTGAAAATTAATGCTTTCATATTGGCTGAATAATGCACCAAATTGCAGGTCTTCAGTCAAGGACGCCAGCGCAAAATAGTCTTTGGCCAATGCCGCCCGGCCAATTTCCGAAACCTCTAGTATTTTGCGCAATGTCTCTTGTGTTTTCAAGTCGATTGTTGCGCGCAATTCCGCAAGTATTTTGCCGGCATTTGGGTCGGATATTTGGTCTGCATATTCAGTTATAAAATTTTCGCGTTGGCGGTCAAAATTCTGAATTTCGATAGCCAATTTATTCAACTGATTTTTCAATATTTCGGCAACGCCGCGCATGGAATTAGCTTTGTTTTCTATTTTTTCGGCTAAATATGAGCGGGTTAAGCTGTTAGCTATGTCCGCAGCTCTGTTAGCCGAGGGGGATATAACGCCTATGGTTATCACATTAGTGCGGCGGATTCTCGCCACAGTGACATGGTCGTTCAAGGCTTTTAAATAGCCCATAATGTCTTGGCCAGATAATTGGCTAAAAGTTCGATATTCATCTCTAGGTTTTTGGCTTTTGTCAGTAGCAAATAAGGATAATAACTTTTCACCGAAAGACAGTAAATTATAGTCGGCACTATTCCATAATTGCAAATGTTTGATGGTGCGAAGGTATACTTTATTGGATTTGATGATTTCAACTTCGGTATTCACTTTAAAATCAATCGCCGCACCAGTCGTATTTTCAGTTTGCAAACCGACAAGTTTAGCTTGGCCAGCATCCACTACCATTTTGGCAGTAGATTGGTAGATGGGGGTGAGGTTATAAATTATCGGCATGCCAACCAGCAGAAGCAACAAGATGGTAAATAATAGATATTTTTTTTGCCGCACTAAAACGTGCCAATAATCCACTAAATTTTTAGTTTGAGCGTGATTTGGCGGGGTTTTTATTATTTCTGACTCACTGAATTTGAACATATTTTGATCATCCACCACGTCATAATCCCTAATTTAACCGCTTCATACTATTCTATAAAATTATTTGATTATAATTATAAACCAGTAATTTTGTTAAATTATCAGTGACATAGGCAGCAGTGTCAATATTAATCTTCGATCCATCTCGCTCGACTTTATCAGATGAGACATGGCCATGAATGACAATTTGCTCATAAAACGGCGATGCTTCATGCCGGTTATTGATTAATATTTTATCTGGCTGTTGGCTAAGCGCGATGCCAGCTTTGGGCACGCCATGGCAAAAGAAATAATCTTCATGTGAGTAATAAGTCGGCAATTGCGTCAAAAAAACCAACATCTCGATGCCCATGGCCTCAACAAGTTTGGCGCTAATTTGTTCAGCCCTGTGGGCTTCAACATCCATTATCCCAAAGCTATTGAGCGTGGCGATGCCACCAATCTGCTTGAAAAGCTGAAAATATTTTTGTGGAGATTTGATGAAATTAAGCAAAATGTCTTCGTGATTGCCTTTTAGGCAATGAATTTCGCATTTATCGATGTTTAAACTCATTAAGCGCTCAATGACCAGTCGAGAATTCGGCCCTCGGTCGATATAATCACCCAAAAATACAATATGGTATAAATTATCTTCAGTCTCGCTCAACTGCTCCATTTTGGCTTTAATTAAGCTAATGGCATCATTCAACAATTGGTCGCAACCATGTATATCACCAACCGCAAATACCAGTTGATTGGCTTTTGTTTTGGCCCGGTCAAACGACATAACGCCCACCCTAGAGGCCGGCGGTTGAATTTTTATCCAACTAAAAATTGTTTTGAGATATTCAAACATTAGCCCAGTTTCTTTACATATATTTCGTAAGTTTATGAAAATAATAACACCAACAAAACAAGCTGTCTTTGCAATTATAATAAATACTAATCTATTTATATTTGATTAAACGCTTGACTCCAACCATACCCGTAAATTAAAAATAGCTAATGAAAGCAAATGATTATTGCCAAACACTGGTTTGAAAGTGGTAAAATGCTGAAGCCTATTTCTATCGTTTTTGCAAGTTTTGCAGCATTTTCAACCTTTGCTGTTGCCAGCATTGCCAGCGCAAACATTGCCGAAGACACTGGCCTAATTGCGCAATTAAATGCAAACCTTGCAGCCATTTGTGTAGATGAAACCAGTGCCGCCTGTGTCGATGCACATATCCAAATTTCTGCTGCGCAAAATCGCATTGCCGTCGCGCAGTTAATAAATGCAGCCAAAAATTCAAACTTAAATGTGGCGGTTTTGGCACAATTAGAACTGTTGGCTAGCGGCCCGACCAGCACAATTGCCGATGTGGTTGGCTTGTTGGCAACCACGGCTTCTGGCTCATTGGCGTCAATTATCGCCGATGTGGCGGTTTTGCACCCTGCCATCCTAAACCAAGTTCTGACAGCTGTTGCCACTGAAACCCCGCAATTGTTAGCCTCTGTGGTTGGCGCAGTCGTCACAGCCGTGCCTAGTCTGGCGGCAAATGTTGTACAAGCCGTTGTGGCGGTGACACCATCATTGGCCGTTCAGGCTGTGCAAGCGGCCTTGATTGCGGCTCCTCAAGCGTTGGATGATATTTTAGAAGCTATTATCAATGCAGATCTAAGCCAAGAAATACAACAGCAACTGGCCGAACTAATTGACAACCCGTCAACCGCTGCACTTGGCGTCATTCCGACACCTTCATAAACTCAACTGCGATTATTTCATCTGCTCACAACCTTGAGTTTGCCATAATATAGTCCCTACAACCAATAAATACAGCCAATTGTGGGAGATTATTAGCAAATGTTAACGCCACAATCACAGGCTGTATTAACCAAGAAAATCCTATTGTGCCCCGCCCCGACATCCAAATTATTTGACAAACTGGCTAGGTTGAATTATTAATAATCTATTAACACATTCATTTAATGGATGTTTAACCGTTTTTTATTTTATTGGGTTGTATGGCGTATCTAAATAAAAAAATCGAGCAAGTTGAATCGAAATCAACAAAAAAGTTAAAATATGCCGGTTATAGAGCCTTCGATCTGATTATTTCTGCATCTGGTCTATTGCTTTTATCACCCCTGATGATATCTATTGCCATCATGGTGAAACTAGATTCAAAAGGCCCGGTGTTTTTTCGCCAGAAGCGCTACGGCCTGCACCGCAAGACTTTTGAAATACTCAAATTTCGCACCATGACTGTTTCAAGTGGCGAAAGTGAGTTTTCGCAGTGTGTCACCAATGACAGCCGGGTCACCCGTGTTGGTGGTTTCTTGCGTAAATTTAGCTTAGATGAGTTGGCACAATTGTATAACGTTTTTCGAGGCGATATGTCGATTGTTGGGCCAAGGCCGCACGCGGTCGAGATGGACGAAACCTACATCAAAACTTTAAGCAATTATGGCGAACGTTTTAAAACCAAACCCGGCATAACCGGGCTGGCACAAATTAGAGGCTTTAGAGGCCCTACCGACACCCGCAAAAAAATATTAGATCGGCTGCAATCTGATTGCGAATATATTTCTAAAAAATCACTCACCGCCGATATGCGCATTATATGGCTGACGCTGCCGGCTTTATATAAACCTCAAAACGCTTTTTAACCTTCAATAAGCGCTAGCAATTCAGCGGTTTTAATTTTCATAAGTTTCCGGTCACCGCGGGTTTCCAAATTCAACCGTATAAGCGGCTCTGTGTTAGATTTGCGCAAGCTGAACCGCCATTGCCCCATATCGACACTAATGCCGTCCGTATGGTCTATATTCAGCGCATCTGCTTGGTATATATGCATAATTTTTTCAACCACCATGTCGGCATCATCGACGGTGCGGTTAATTTCACCCGGCGAAGGGTAGGCGGCCATCGCATCTTTAACCTGCGATGATAATGTGGCCGATTTTACGCATAATAATTCGACAATTAACAACCACGGTATCATGCCAGAATCGCAATAAAAAAATTGTTTGAAATAGTGATGAGCGCTCATCTCACCGCCATAAACCGCGTCTTTTTCGCGCATTAATTGTTTTATAAAAGCATGCCCGGTTCTGCTTTGTATGGCCTCACCGCCAGCTTGTTCGACTTTTTCGATGGTATTCCACACCAATCGCGGGTCATGGATAATTTTTGCCCCGGCATTTTTTTGTAAAAAAGCTTCGGCCAACAAACCAACTATATAATAGCCTTCGATGAATTTTCCAGTCTCATCAAACAAGAAGCAGCGGTCAAAATCGCCATCCCAAGCTATGCCTAGGTCGGCTTTATGTGCCAATACGGCATCAATAGTGGCTTGCCTATTTTCAGGCAGCAATGGGTTGGGAATACCATTCGGGAAATTACCATCAGGTTGGTGATGAATTTTTATAAATTCTAACGGAATTTTCAATTGTTTAAATTTTTGTTCAAGTGCATCTATCACCGCGCCTGCTGCGCCATTGCCGGCATTGACCACAAGCTTCATCGGTTTTATATTTCCGGCGTCAATATAACCCAGTAAATGCTGTATATAGGCATCCATTACAGATGTATGGGTTAAGCTGCCTTTGGTTTTAACCTCTATAAATTTTCCACTTTCGGCCAAAGCTTTTATGTCTAGCAAACCAGTGTCGCCACTAATCGGGCGAGACCCTTTGCTGACCAGTTTTAAACCGTTATAATCCATCGGGTTGTGGCTTGCTGTCACTTCCACCCCGCCATCTAATTCAAGATATGATGTCGCAAAATATATTTCTTCGGTGCCGGTTTGGCCAAGGTCAATCACATCAACACCAGCATCTCTTAAGCCGTCGGCTAGTGCATTTTTGAGTTCGGCAGAGGTGAGGCGAATATCACCGCCAACCACTACAGATTTAGGCTTTAAATGCTGGCCAAAAGCCCGGCCGATGCGGTAAGCAATATCAACGTTCAGTTCGCTGCCTAATTTTCCACGTATATCATAGGCTTTAAAACAATTGATTTTAATCGGTTGATATTCAGTCATATATGATCCGCTTTGATTATTTTAATCTATGAGTTCTAACTAAAGGCATATAAGCCGATTACTTCTCTGTCAATAACAATGTCTTATCGCCTTCAGGCACTTTCGCCAATGCGGTAAAACCACCCACATTGTTGCCAGATATCTCATTAATTGCGTATAAGTTGGTGTATGAAATGGTAAATAAATCGTGGATTTTGTCGGCAGTAACGTTTCCACAAACGCTTGGGTTCATTACATAATCTATACAGCCATTCCACACCAATTTCTTGCATCCATTTTGGCGCATGTTTTTGGTTACCAGCGATAAAATCAAATGCCGCACCAACACCTAGCATAACGCAATTTAATTTTTGCTTATGTTGTTCCATCCAAATTTCTTGTTTCGGGCAGCCAATCCCAACAAATAATATGTCAACATTGGCGCGGTTAATTTCATCGCATACATTAATGTCTTCAGCAGCAGTAAGCGGTCGGAACGGCGGCGCATAAACATAGGCAATTTGTATGCCCGTATGAACAGACTTTAGCTTGCTGATCATTTTGTTAAGCAGTGGATCTGACGAACCACCATAAAACCCAATTTTTAACTTATA
The DNA here is from genome assembly GCA_013214705.1 of Hyphomicrobiales bacterium. Taxonomy (GTDB): domain Bacteria; phylum Pseudomonadota; class Alphaproteobacteria; order Rhizobiales; family OSC116; genus OCS116. The sequence goes on along the minus strand of JABSRZ010000003.1, from coordinate 410,907 downwards.
TTCACCAGAGCTTGCACAAATGGCGTTCATAATGTCTTGTCCGCGCACTTGTTGCGCTCGTTTGTGGCCAAGTAGCCGTTGAGCAACACTTATCGGCTTGCCGTCCGGTATAACCAAATCCGCATCATTTACAATTTTTAAGAACCGATCATTATCGAATGTTAACATACACATATGGACATTAGACAAGCAAATATATGCAGCCTTTTTTTTGCCAGCAAGTTCCATAACCTGTTGCAGGCACGCGGCTAAATTCGTAACCGAAACACGCATTTTGAGGATGGGTTGAATGGCTGGCATATGAAAACATCTATCCCTAATTATATACCAATATAGCGGCTATTGTTGCGCAAATACATGTTGATCCTAATATATGGTCAATTGATTTTTTAATATGTCGATCAAATTATCTTCAAATATAGTGAGAGTGAAATTTTCTCTAAATCTTTGGCGGCAATTCAATGCTGTTGACCTGTCATTATACGCCGATAAAGCCTGAATTAAAGCGGTGGGCAAATCCACCTCCTCAGTCAACATTATTCCCGTATCTTTATTCAATATATACGGAATAGAGCCAACTGGCGTGGAGATACAAGGAATTCCGAACGACAATGCTTCAAGTATTGTGAGTGGGAAGGCATCATTTTTGGTGGGATATACAAATAAATTAGATTCTAACAATAATTTTCGTTTTTCCTGTTCATTTACAAAACCAAGAAATTTTATAGTCTGTTCAAGATTATTGTTTTGAATGTATTCATAGAATTCGGCCTCGTCTTGTTTAGATTGCCATGCGCCAGCAAAATTAAAATGAATATTTTTCCCGACACTTAATTTTGCGAGTTCCAAAACCTCAAAATAGCCTTTTGATTTAATCATATTTGATAAAAATAAGATATTTACAGTTTTGCCTGTATTTCTGAATTTATCGTTGATATATAACTCAAATTCTTCATCGCCAAACCCATCTTCAACCCCATTTGGCAAATATAATATTTGTTTATATGTGGGCACCTTTTTAAAGTCTGCAAGCAATATCGGGCTTAACAATATCAAGTTGACATTGTTGAGTAAAAACCGCGTCAACTGCAAATTCATATTAGACTTTGCCACAAACTCATCCACACCCTGCGTGTGATAATGATAGTATATGTCAACTTTTGTGAAGACTGAATATGCCTTCCATAACAGGGATACCGACAAATCCCGATAAAAAGCCAAGCCGTTTACCGAGGCAGTGAAATATATTTTTTGCGGCCAAAAAAATAGCAAAGTCAATAAAATTTGAACCCACAAATATACCGCATAATAGAGTTTTTTCAGGCTGAACCGCTGCAAACTCTCGATCGAGTCAGAGGTTCGGATGGTTATATATTTACACTCAAATTCATGATGTAATTTTTGGCTATTGGCAACAAACTCGCCTACTTTTGCGGCCCCATGTGCGGGCGGCGCGAGGTGCAAAATACACAGGAGTTTAGCTTTTTTTGTCATGAAAAAACCTCTTCAGGTAATATTGTGCAGTTTTAAGGGCTTTGTTTTGGTAACTGAACCGATATTTGAATTGCTTGGCAATTATAGGGTCTACTTTATCTTCATCATTGAATTTAAACTCGCTTAAATTTGTTTGATCTAGTGTTGTTTGATAAATATCCACCCCCTTGCAATGTGTCGCATCAATGCCAAACCCAATATTTTGCACTTTAGAAACAGTCGGATAGATGCAATATTTATTTTTCTTAAACATAGAATAAGACCATCTTATCGCCCAAGAATTATTTTTGCCGTCAAAATAATGGCGCAACATGCGCGCCATATCGATGCCACCTCGGTTAAACTTGGTCACTTTTTTTCTATCGCTAATAAAGGTCTTAAAATCTTCAACACTCCAATCAATATCATCCCATTGGTTCTGCCAACTTGCCCAACCCGAAGAGCAAGGCCGGTAGGATAAATAACTATCATATCTATAATTATCAAGGGCTTGCAGGATGCCAGTATAACCAGATATAGAAAACACATCCTGACGGTTTTTATAATGAATCAGCGCTTCGTTCATAAAAGTTAAAAAATTCGGACTGGTGATTAAATCATCTTCGACAACAATTACGCTGCCAAATTCATCAATAACTTTACTCACCCCCGATATAATAGATGTCGCCAACCCCATATTGATCTCAGATTCAATAATGGTAATTTTTTTAAAACCGACAATGGTTTTTACAAATGAGCGCACCGCCAAAACCCTTTGCTTTGTCTCGTCAATCCGCCATCCATCTGAAAAAATAAACAGCTCACTCTCATTTGCCAAATCATTTTTTTGCAACGCTTCAACCGTTTGTTTCAACTCATCAAGTCGGTTATAGCTGAATAAACAGATAGGAGATAAGTTTTTACTCGTCATATAAGGTCCCAAAAACAAATAAAATTAATTGTAAATCTGTATCAATTTGCAGCCACATAAAACTTTTAAGCGGCCAAATGATGCCCATGCTTTTAACGTGAATCTCACATAATATGGTTTGCCAAATGGCAAACAAACCAACGCCAAACCAACGAAAATCATAATTTTCACCAGCGATAAAATTAACTGCCCGATTTTGTTGATAAAACCCGACTTATTGTATATCCGCGCATAGCATTCGCCGCCTCTGATTGCCCTGAGCTTTAAATAAGCCATATTAAGCCGGCCATCTTCCACAATTTCAGTAACAATCGCCTTGGGGCTTGCCACTATGTGGCCACCAGCAGAAAATATACGGCTAAAAATTTCAGCATCTTCACCGCCTGTCAAGCCATATTCCTCATCAAATAAGAATTCCAACCCTGTAAGCGTTTGTTTTTTAACTAATATATTGCATGTGGATGCAGTGGTCAATTTTTGGCAATCAACTTTATTGGTTTTGCTAAATAAATCAGCCTTTTTTATCCATGCTGGGGTATGGGGTGGATATAAGCCAATCACATTGCCAACCACCGCGTCGGCATTGGTTTTTTTCTGGGTTGCAAATAGGTTCATCAACCAGTTTTGTTGCGCAATCTCGTCATCATCGATGAAAGCTATCCATTCACCATCGGCATTTTTCAAACTTTCATTTCTCGCCGCCGCAATATTTTGCCGCTCGCATGCATAATATCGAACAGGCACAGTTTCATATTGCATCGCCTCAACCGCCTGTTGCGCACTTTTTTGTTTATCATTATCGACAACTATAATTTCTAGCCGCATATCTGGTGGCAATTTCTGCTCGAGGAGGCTGGCAATGGTTTTCACCACATGTGGCCGTTTAAATGTGCACAGGCAGACGCTAATGAGGCCAAGGTTTTTCATATTTTTTTCCACATTCTATCGCGGGTGTAGATAAAATAAACAATCAGCATTATCAGCCATAAAAAATGTGTGGATCTAAACATACTGGTTTCAGTGAGGTTATGCAGAATAAACAATAAACAAAAACAGAATAATATGAAATTACAGTCTCCCCAATTGCCAGATCGTATTAAAACCACGCCACTAAAACATAATATGCCAGCTAAAATAACATATCCCAAATAGCCAAATTGTAATATAATGTCCAAATAACCATTATGCCCCTGTATGATATATTGAATAAAATCATCACCATAGATGACGTTGGGTGAATTTCCCGTACCCCAAAAAGCGCCATAACCATAGCCCAATACGCCATTTTCAAATTGAAAATCAATCGCAAATTTCCATAATTTGGCGCGCCCGGTTAAGGTTCCATCATCTAGCGCATCCAGCAGGCTGTTCAAATTTAAATCATCCAGGCCGATGGCATATAACAGCCATCCAATGATGATGAAAAACATGCCCACGAGCAGTGTGGCCGTTAGTTTGGCGGGTAATAATTTATTGATATTCAGCATCAACCCATAGGCGAGGATGGCGACAAAACATAATGCGATTGACGTTTTAGATTGGCTGATAAATAGCAATATTAGCCAAAATACTATGAATATATATTTCAAAAAATTGGTTTGCTGCTTTTCAATAAGTCCAATGCCGAGAAATACCGCCGATGCGGCGACAAACCCTAATGTGTTTTTATTGCCATGAATGCCGGGGAAACCAATGTCGAGTTGTGGGCCGTTCAACCATAAAAAAATCAGATCTAAACTTAAAACCAGCCAAAATGCTAGGTAAATGGTGTTGAAAATTGCCCTCGGCGACGGCATTAAAAATATGACGGCAAACAATGAATAGGCGACAAATATTTGCAATATTATACGGCGGAAACTATCCCATGGGCTGGCGCTCCAAACACAGCTAGCCACGCCAATGCCAATCAATAATATAAGCGCCCAATTGTGCAAAATAGCCGCTGTAGTGATGACTTTATAGCTAACCGTCAGCCACACCGAAACCAAAAAACTAACCAGCCAAAACACTTGGTTGCCGATGCCGCCAGAGGCATAAAAAGCGGCAGCATCATCAGCATTATCGACCCGCGTATGGACGCTAAAATCCATCAAAAATACATCCAACACCCATAATGATATTAAAAATAATAGAATATTTGGCAATTCAAATCTTTTGTGGCTATATCCTATATCTGAGCCGGTTTTAAGCGCTTGCATGGCCACCCACTCCTCGGTTTTTCAACACGCTTATTAGCCCAATAACCAAAAATATTTCAGATAAAACCACCGAAACTGGCACAAATTCGACGCCACTGATGTTTAGGATGATCACCAGACTTAGCAGAGAAATAACCACCGATATCATGCCGATAATAGCCAAGGGCTTAAATAATTTTGCCGACTGGCAGACAATTGATAAGATGGTTCGCCAATGCACAAATAATAAAACCACACTCCACAGACTGAAATATATTTTCACGTTCGAATATTCGTCAGAGAAAATCAAACCAGATATCAAATCCCAGTTGATGATGGCGAGTGCATAGAAAACCGCATTCATAGCGCCAAAAGTGAGCGCGCTGATGAGCATTATTTTTAAGATAGGGTCATTCTGCGCAATCATTTTGGCAAATTTAGGCCTATAAATTTTACCCCACGCCATAACCACCATGTTTAGCGGGCCAAAAAACACCTTGCCGGCTTGTACGAGGCCGACAATATTGGCGCTGAAAAAATATGCCAATATATAAATATAGCCTCGCGACTGTATTTCACTCGAAAATACGCCTAATAATGACCAGCGACTATCAGTAAAAATCGCCCGGTAAGTCTGCCATGCCGGTTTAATGCCGATAGATTTAACCGGGCTGCCGATGAAAATGAACGACGATATGGCCATCGCCAGAATTTGGCTGTAAACAACATATTCAACCGTCACCTCAGTCTGCGCGAGATAGGCCATCGCCATAACAAACATCACCGAATATAATATGTCAGACAATGCACTTTTAGTGACTTCGGCCATGACAATCGCCCGATTTTTATGATATTCCCGAACTTGATGGGCCAAGATAAGCAGCCCAACTGCAGCCGAAAACAACCAATCTGCGCCCGCCAATAACCACCAAGCCAAAAACACCATCAGCGCCGCCATTAAGTTATTCACTCTAGATACTAATTTAATGGATTGGTCGATATCGGTTTGTAGAGTGTGGTCTAGCGCGGCAGCATGATAAACCGCCAATGGCGTGTTGACCAAGGCGTTTTGAATGCCACCAAATAATAACATGATTGAAAATATGAGCGCATAAACACCAAATTCACCTGGTGATGAGAATTTTAAAAAAGATAATGTAATCAGAAAGTTAACTAGGCCTACAAAGCCTTGGCCGACAACAGTAATTCCGATCTTTTTTTTCATTGCAAATCTCGAACTCAAAACTATTATATGAAATTATACCTATCAATATAAGTTTTATAACAATTTAAAGCTGTAATCTCAACTATTACATGATCAAATCATCCATTTAGCCTTTCACCGCTCCGTCACTCATACCGCTAACCAAATAGCGTTGCGAAACCAGAAATAATATCGTCGTCGGCAAGACCGATAAAACCGCCACGGCAAAACCTCCCCATAAATATTTCTGCCGGTATAAATATTGTCTCATGCCCACGGCCAATGTCATGTCTTCGACATTGTGCAACAACATTGAGGCAATGGGATATTCATTAACCAAGTAAATAAATGACAATATAACCACCACGCTGATACTCGGCAGCGCCAATGGCAAGAATATATATCTAAACGCCTGCTATGACGCTGGCCAGCAGAAGTAATAGATGGCATGGCCAAAATCACGGGTGCAGAATTAAAATTTTCCGTGAACAACAACCTTACCAACCCTGCCGAAAACAACATCATTATCGGCATTAGGCCTGAAGATTTTATCATCGCAGATCCGGCAAATAGCAATGGCAATCTCAGTGTCAATGCCAGTCTCAAACTAAGTGTGGTAATTCAATCGACCAAAAATACCGGCCCAGATATTTTTGCCACCTGCTTTGTCGGTGATCTGACCCTTATCATCCGGCTTAGCAACAAAGTCAAAGCCAAATCCGGCGACAAATTGCAGCTAAATATAGACCAATCTGTAAAGCATATATCCTACGCCACTGGCAACCGCCTCTAAAGCTGGCATATAATTGCACAAAAAAGGGCCCAGAAAATGAATTCTGAACCCTAATTTCAAATTATATAAAAGACCTAGTCTTCTACATAATTGCCGTCTGTCCATGTGTACCATGTATAGTCAGCAGTTGTACGATCACCCTTAGCGTCAAAAGACAAAGCGCCGATTACAGAATCGTATGAGCTTCCGTCATGCAAGGCAGCAGACACTGCAGCACCTTCTGTTGTGCCAGCTTTTTTCACTGCAGCAGCCCAGATTTGGATAGCAGCATATGAATAAAGTGTATAGCCTTCTGGGTCATAACCTTCAGCATTAAACTTAGCCACTAGGTCAGCAGCAGCTGGGTTTTTACGTGGGTCAGGAGCAAATGTAAAGCGTACGCCTTCGCCGGCATCACCAGTGATAGACCAGAATTCAGCAGTCGCAAGCGCGTCGCCAGAAACGATGTCAATGTCAAGACCTTGGTCTTCCATTTGGCGTGAAATCAAACCAAGTTCAGTGTGGTAACCACCATAATAAAGCACATCAACGCCTGCAGCTTTAAGCTTAGTCACAAATGCAGTGTAATCGCTTTCGCCTGGGTTAACAGTTTCATAAAGGGCAACCGTACCGCCAGCAGCTTCAAATGCAGCTTTAGTTAGGTCGGCAAGACCTTTAGAATAACCTTGCTTGTCATGTGCGATAGCCACTTTTTTGCCAGCATATTTAGTTTGCAAATAAGCACCAGCAACATCACCTTGTTGGTCATCACGGCCACAAACACGGAACACATAATCAGATAGATCATCGGTAAGTTTAGGGTTTGTAGACGCAGGCGTAATCATTAGAATGCCTTCTTCGTCATAAACTTTAGAAGCCGGAATAGATGAGCTAGAGCAGAAATGGCCAGCTACAAATACAACGCCTTCATTAACAAATTTGTTAGCAACGTTAACGGCTTCTTTAGGGTCGCAACGGTCATCACCAAGGCTTAGCGATAGTTGCTCGCCCAATACACCACCGGCAGCGTTTATGTCGGCAACAGCAGCTTCTGCGCCACGAGATAATTGCTCACCAAATGATGCATATTGGCCAGAAAACGGACCAGCTGAACCAATTTTAATTTCAGCCATGGCAGTGCCAGACATCAGCGCGATGGCCGAAATAACACTCATGGTTTTCATTATATTTTTCATTTCTATTTCCCTTTGATTTTTAACATCAAATCGAATTGTTTGATGTTCTCCCTCTACAAATAACTTAAAATCAAATCATCTGTTGACCCGACGATAAGCCATTTAATTTAGGCTGTACAGCCCAATTTCTTGCATAATATTAACAAACCCGGTTAACAGAAATTAATCTGTCATTTGCCTATTTTTAACAAATTAAATTAGGCAAACCACTGAATAACTAATTATAATTCGAGTTTGCTCCACCCGAACAGACCTTTTTTCTTCAACTCCCACGGGTATTGGTTCACCATTCTATTGGCTTTGTTATATAAATAAGTTAATATTGATGTGGTGAATATCAACGCGCTAGACATCAGCACACCGGCTATATTCAAAAATTCAGCATTGCGCAAAGTGGTCAATAAAAACCGATGCCCAACCACAATAATCACGCCGAAAAAGATCACTTTGCCCATAGTTCGCCAATTATTAGCCAAATTTTGGCCGCTTAAATAAGCGCACATCATCATTAAAAAAGTGATGACAATAAAGGTAATTGGTTCTTCGCCAATCATCGCAGTGGTTTCAAATATAAATAGGTTTTCCATTAGTGCCCACCTTCCAAATAAGCGGCTTGCACCTCGGGGTTGGATAATAATTCTTGCCCAGTGCCGCTTAATACGATGTTACCGGTCACCAAAACATAGGCGCGGTGGGCAAGTTTTAAGGCATGGTTGGCATTTTGTTCGACCAATAAAACGGTCATGCCATGTTCTTCATTAATCTGTTTAATGGCTCTAAAAATATCTTTAATCACCAAGGGTGCAAGGCCAAGCGATGGCTCATCTAATAATAAAAATTCGGGGTTGCTCATCAAAGCCCGGCCCATGGCTAGCATTTGCTGTTCGCCGCCTGATAATGTACCACCATTTTGCCATCCACGCTCTTTCAACCGTGGAAAAAGCTCAAATACATATGCCAGATTTTCATCAAATTTTGCCGGGTCATTGGTCATGGCGCCCATTTGCAAATTTTCAAAAACCGTCATTTTAGAAAATATCCGCCGCCCTTCAGGTGAATGGGCAATGCCTTTGCGCACAATCATATCGGTGCGCATTTTGGTGATGTCTTCGCCTTTAAAAGTAATGCTACCAACAGAGGCCGGGGTAACGCCGCTAAGCGTCATCAATAATGTGGTTTTGCCAGCGCCATTGGCGCCAATCAGCGTCACTATTTCACCTTTTTCAACATTTAGGCTAACGCCTTTTAAAGCTTGAATGGAGCCGTAAAATGTTTGTACGTCTTTAAACTCTAACATCAGCCTTCTTCCTCCACGCCCAAATAAGCCGCTATCACCGCCGGGTCGTTCTGCACATCTTTGGGCAATCCATCGGCAATTTTTCGGCCATAATCTATCACAATTATATGGTCAGAAATTTTCATCACCACATTCATGTCATGTTCAATAAGCAAAATACCAACATTGCATTCTTCTTTAAGCAATATGAGCAACTTGTTTAATTCGCCGCTTTCTTTTGGGTTCAAGCCCGCAGCGGGTTCATCTAAACACAATAAATCAGGCTCGGTGCACATGGCGCGGGCTATTTCTAGCTTTCTTTGCTCGCCATAAGGTAAATTGCCGGCATCCCAATCGGCATGTTTATAAAGCCCAGCTTTGTCTAAATAATATTTAGCCAATTCGATGGCCTCATTATGCGCCGCAGTGTAACTCTTAAGGCCCAACATACCGGCGATGGAATACATGCTGGCTTTTTGTAATTTATTATTTTGGGCGACAAGCAGATTTTCCAAAACAGTCATTTTAGAGAATAAGCGAATATTCTGAAAGGTTCTTGCCACCTTGGCTTTGCTGGCAGCTATATAGGCTTCCATTTGTTCAAGTTGGTGGCTGGTGCCATCGGTGTGGTAAATGGTTGCCCTGCCAGATGTTGGCGAATAAAAACCAGTTAGACAGTTAAATATGGTGGTTTTACCCGCGCCGTTTGGGCCAATAATGGCGGTAATTTCGCCGCGCATAGCCTCAAATGAAACATCATCAATGGCCAATAACCCGCCAAAGCGTTGGGTTATATGTTCGGCTTTTAGCAACAGGTTAGGGTCTCTTTCACTCATGAGTTACCCTCCTTCGTTGCATCTACGGCTTCTTCATGTTCGCGTTTCTTTTTGCCAAATAGCAATACGGTTGGGTCGCGGAAGGAAATTAACCCGGTCGGGCGCCAAATCATAATCAGCACCAAGCCAAAGCCAAATGCGGCCATCCTATATTCATTTAAATCGCGGAATAATTCGGGCAAGCCAATCAGTATAATGGCAGCCAAGGCAATGCCCATAAGGTTACCCATACCCCCCATCACCACAATGGCCAAAATAATGGCGCTTTCAATAAATGTGTAACTTTCTGGCGATATAAACCCTTGGCGAGAGGCAAAAAACGCACCTGCAAAACCACCCCAAGTGGCCGATATGGCAAATGCCGCCAGCTTGATATTGGTGCGGTTTATGCCCAATGAGGCCGCCGCAATTTCGTTTTCACGCAGCGCTTCCCAGGCGCGGCCAAGCGGTTGCTTGCGTATTCGAATGGTAAATATGGCCACCAACATGCACAATACCAACACAATATAATATAAGAATATTATCCGATGGGTGGTGCTGTAATCTATCTGCCAAAATGTGTTGCTAAAAAAGTCGGTAAAGGTTTGCGTCCCATCTACTTTGGCAGTTCTAGCAAATACCACATTGCCAAACCCGGGGCGTGGTATACCGTTAATGCCGTCTGGGCCGCCAGTTAGGTCATACAGGTTGAGCAATAATATGCGCACAATTTCACCAAAACCCAAGGTCACAATGGCAAAATAGTCGCCGCGTAACTTCAACACCGGGAAACCTAGTACCAGCCCAGATGTCATGGCTATTATGCCAGCTAACGGCAGGGCAGTCCAAAAACCCAAGTTAAAATCGCGGGCTAATATGGCAAACGAATAAGAGCCAACGGCGTAAAAAGCCACAAAGCCCAAATCCAACAAACCAGCATAGCCGACAACAATATTCAAACCCCATGCTAGCAGTATATAGGTAAAAATAAGCGTAAATACATCCACCACATAGCGGCTAGATAGGCCGACTACAAAACCACTATCCCCCCAAATAGACGGCAATATGAATTGCAATAAGTCAGTTAAAAACGGCAAAATAACCGCAATGGCGATCACCACAATGGTAATATAGCCGGTGCTATGTTTTAATAATAATTCGCGGCGTTTCTTGCCATTTTCGCGGTCGTTCTCGGTAACGCCTTTGGCTTCACGCCATAGTGCCAACCCAGCGCGGATGATTAATATGATACCAGCCGCCAACATAAACACTTCAAGCACTTCGGTCGGGAACTCAAACGTCCAACCGGCAATCGCCATCGCCAGCCCAATGATAAGGGTCGGCATGGGTTTTTGCTTATCTAAAAATATCAGACCCAATCGACCGACGACCAATAGAATTAAGGCAAACAGCATTTCTTCCCAATGATATTCGATAACGAGTTTGCTGTTGCGGTCCGTGGTGCGCAACAATACCATCGGTATCATAATACCAACGCCAATGGCAAAGGTAATGAGCAGTTCGCGAGCTACGGCTTGGAGGTCAAAAACCGGTTTTGGCGGTAAGTTATTAATAGCTTCAGACATAATCAAACCTTCTCAATTTCGGGACGGCCAAGCAAGCCAGAAGGGCGGAAAATAAGCACCAACACCAATATTACAAAAGTCGCTACGTCTTTATATTCAATGGTAAAGTATGCCGACCAGAAGGCTTCTATCAACCCGATCAGCAGGCCACCTAACATCGCCCCGGGTATCGAGCCGATGCCCCCCAACACGGCGGCGGTAAACGCCTTCATACCGGCCAAGAAGCCGATGAAGAAATGCACAACGCCATAATAAAGCGTCACCATCACGCCAGCAAAGGCGGCTAGCATAGCGCCCATTATAAAGGTCATGGAAATTGTATGGTCTACATTGACACCCAATAATGATGCCATGGTTTTATCTTGCTCGCACGCCCGTTGTTGGCGGCCAATGGCAGTTTTATTGATGATTAATGTAAACACGGTCATCAACGCGATGGTCGAAACCACAATAATAACTTGCAGATAAGTCAAGTTGACCACAAAATCACTGTCTTGGAAAAATTTAAAGCTACCCTTAATCATCGGCGGGATGGGTCTCACCCGCGCACCTTGCAGCAATTGAACATAATTTTGCAAGAAAATAGACATACCAATGGCCGAAATTAGCGGCGCCAACCTAAATGAGTTACGCAATGGTCGGTAGGCGGTACGCTCTATCGTCCAGCCATAAATGGCAGTAAATATCATAGATAATGCCAGCACCAGTAAAATAGCTGATACTAAAGGCAATCCTGAAAATAAAGTAAATCCAATAACCGCAATAAACGCGCCAATCATATAAATTTCGCCATGCGCAAAATTAATCATGCCAATAATGCCATAAACCATCGTATATCCGATAGCTATAAGGCCATATACAGCTCCTAACGTCACCCCGTTAATTAGCTGCTGTAGAAAATAAGCCATAAAACTCCCTAAATTTTTTAACTTTTTTTTGGAATATCTTTCAATATTGTTTTTGCTACAACTGCGCCAGTAAAGCATTTATTAAGGTTATTGAACAGCACTAAACAATAAACGGTTTATGATAGGGGAAAACGCCAATTACCAAATTTTTGGCATGGTTAGGGTCTAAATTCAGCATTTATTACTTATATGATCCATATTTGTAGCATAAATCACTTCTATCAAATGACTGCCATAAATAAACCAACCGCAAAACAATGGTTTGATGGTTGCTTGAAACCCAATAAACTTAGGTTTCTATATGGCCTTGAGCCAAATGTTTAACGCCATTCAAATATAATGCGTTTGGTTTTAAGCTTAAGCTAGTGAAACAAATCGACATTTGTTGCTTTTAGATATTTTAAACAATTTTGACTTATATTAAATTTATATAAGATGGATATACCTATGCCGAATAACCTAAACTTAAAAAATAATCAAATAGCTGCACCTGTCAATTTATCTTTGTTGCAGCGCATAACCACTTGGTTGTCTTCTAGCTCCAGCCATGAACTGGTCGATGCAAAATCAGACGAGTTTGAAAAAGGCCGGCACATTGGGGTCGATTTAAAACAATTTGAAATAGATAAATGGACAGATTTACGCGTTCAAATATTAGAAATAATCTGGGGGCGCGGCAACCGGCTGCCGGGCGATGGTGAATTTCATACAGAACTGTTCTTTCATCATGATTTATCGAGTAAAACTAAAGCCCTAGATGTGGCCGTCGGGTTGGGGGCTTGTGCCACAATGATTGCCCAAGAAAATTTCACCCATGTCGATGTTGTCGAATCCTACCCAGAGTTATTGCCCTATTTGATACAACGTATAAAAGACAAAAAACTTAGCCCGTTTATTTCGATATTAAAAAATAATTTGAACGATGTTAAACTAGATCGGGCTAAATATGATCTGGTCTATGGCCGTGAGGCTTTCTTTAAAATCAAAAATAAACAATTGATTTTGCAAAAATGCATAAACTCATTGCAAACAAATGGCCAATTAATTTTTACCGATTTCGTATTGGCACAAGATGCATCCGACCAAAAAATATTTAAAAACTGGTCAGCGCGGGAAAAAGAAACCGTCTACCCTGTTTCCATAAAACATTATGAAAAACTATTCAACGGCTTCGATGTGCAGTTAATGCCACCGGTAGATTATTCCAAACAATATATTGAATATGTCAATGCAGGCTGGGAGCGGCTTAAACAATATCTCGAAACTCATCCAGTTGATCAAGAATTTGTCAATATAATGGCGCAGGAAAGCGATCTATGGCTGTCCCGAGTGCGCGCCTTGCGCAGTGGCAAACTAAAATTTGTCAAGTTTCACGCCATTTTATAAGTCTTCTAAGTCTTCAAGATCTTCAAGATCTTCAATATGTTTGTCCAAAGCGCGGGTGGCAATTTGAATTTCGACCGCAAATAAAATTATCGACAAACCAAACATTGCAATGCCAATGGTAAATATTATTTCAAACCATTCAATTTTGGCAAATGCCGCATACATGGCTATTAAATTGGTTAAAAAACTCATGGCAGCTAAGGTTTGGGTGGCTCGGTTTAGCCGCAATCTTTGCCTCAACATCGAAATTTGACCAAGTTGTCTGGCGCGTGTTACTGGTTTAAAATCCACTACATTGTCAATTAATTCATCATGAATTTTCCGAATGAGTATCGACAAACTAGAATATCGGTTGCCAAAATTTATCATCATTAGTGGAATTGCCGGAAACAAGGCAGCGGGAAGTAATAATATATTGGTGTCCATGAATGTTCTCGTCACTAGTCATTAAAATGCGGCTACCCTTGCAATATTACAATGTCTCATACAGTGCAAATGTTTATTGTGACGGGCAGCAATGCAATAAGCCAGCGGCTTAGCTGGGATTTTGTTGACTTTGGTGGTTTGCTTGGGTATTTTTAGTTATGAAAACAGAAAATAATATTGCCGATAGATTGTCAAAAAGACTCAAAGAGTCGCGTAAAAATAAAGGCTTAAGCCTAGAGGCAACCGCAAAATTATCGGGTGTTTCGCGCTCTATGCTGTCACAAATCGAACGCGGCGAATCCAGCCCCACTGTCGCAACTTTGTGGAATTTGACCCGCGCTTTGCAAGTCGATTTCGCCGGCCTGTTGGACGAAGAAAAACCCGACAAAGCCATAAAAGAAATATTGCGCGATGAACACACGCCGACAATTACTAGCCTAGGCAAAGGCTGCCGCATTCGCATCCTTAGCCCGGCTCATCAGGTTGGGCAGCTCGAAATATATGAAATTTCATTTTCGGCCAACGGCGAGTTGGCCAGCGAGCCGCATAGTTCAGGTTGCGAAGAGCATTTAACGGTTCAGGATGGCGCTATATCGGTTATGGTAGATGATGATATAGTTCATTTGAATCAAGGTGATACAGTCAGATATTCCGGCGATAGACCGCATACAATTCGGGTCGAAACCGAGCACGCAAAAGTGTTGCTAATTGTATATAATTCATAAAATATCTGTTATATAGGATAATATTCTTTTATATTGACATTTAATCAAAAAATGAATTAATGTCTCCTCAACAGGGAGACCATTATGAACGCGCATTTTCTAACTCATATTTCCGAGCAGTTGAATCAAATTGAATCAGCAGGCATGTACAAACATGAGCGGCAAATTACCTCGGCGCAGGCTGGCCATATTGACGTTGAACATAACGGCATAAAACATCAAGCCATTGTAAATTTATGCGCCAATAACTATCTAGGTCTTGCCGATAACCCAAATTTAATTTCAGTTGCCAAAAAAGCCTTAGACAGCCACGGTTTTGGCATGGCAAGTGTGCGTTTTATTTGCGGCACACAAGATGAGCATCGCAAGTTAGAGCAACGTTTAGCCGCGTTTTTAGGCAAAGAAGATAGCATATTATTTGCCGCCTGTTTCGATGCCAATGGCGGCCTGTTTGAACCCTTATTAACCGCCGAAGATGCGATAATTTCAGACTCGCTGAACCACGCGTCTATCATCGATGGCATTCGATTATGCAAAGCCAAACGTTACCGTTATGCCAATTCAGATATGACCGATTTAGAGGCCAAACTGAAGCAAGCTAAACAGGACGGCGCGCGGTTTATTATGATCGCCACCGATGGCGTTTTCTCGATGGATGGTTATCTAGCAAAATTGCCCGAAATCACCGCATTGGCACAAAAATATTCAGCCCTAGTGATGGTCGATGATTGCCATGCAACTGGTTTTATGGGGCCACAAGGTCGCGGCACACCTGCGCATTTTAATGTATCTGACGCGGTCGACATTCTAACCGGAACCTTAGGCAAAGCTTTGGGCGGCGCCATTGGAGGCTATATTGCTGGGCCGCAAGCCATTATTGATCTGTTGCGCCAACGCGCGCGGCCATATTTATTTTCAAATGCCCTGCCGCCAATGATAGTGGCTTCCGGCATAGAAGCCATAAATTTAGTCGAACAAGGCGATAATTTACGCAAAAAGTTATTCGAAAATACCAAAGTTTGGCGCGCCGGGCTAACCAAATTAGGTTTTGAGCTGCTCGATGGCAGCCACCCAATTGTTCCGGTCATGCTAGGCGAAGCCAAATTGGCGCAAGATATGGCAGCACAATTATTTGACGAAGGGGTATTTGTTGCTGGTTTCTTTTTCCCGGTAGTGCCCAAAGGTTTGGCGCGCATCCGCACCCAGATGAGTGCAGCCCTAAACCTTGATGATTTAGAGTTTGCCTTAACCGCCTTTGAAAAAGTCGGCAAAAATTTGGGAGTGATAAAATGACCGAAACTACAAATACCAGCCCTAGCATTAGCCCCGATATTCGCCCAAATGGCATGAAAGCCTTGGTCAAAGCCAAACCCGAAATTGGCTTATGGATGCAGCACGAGCCAGTACCAGAAATTGGCGCCGATGACGTGCTGATTAAAATCAATAAAACCGGCATTTGCGGCACTGACATTCACATTTGGAATTGGGATGAATGGTCACAAAAAACCGTGCCCGTGCCGATGATTACCGGCCATGAATTTGCCGGCGAAATTGTCGAATTAGGCGCAAATGTTACTGATTTACACATCGGCCAACGGGTCTCGGGCGAGGGGCATTTAATTGGCAAAAAAAGCCGCGCCAGCCGCGCCGGCAAATTTCATTTAGACCCTGAAACCCGTGGCATAGGTGTCAATGAGCCGGGTGCATTCGCGCAGTTTTTACGCTTGCCGGCGTTTAACGTTATACCGCTGCCAGATAACATAAGCGATGAAATTGGCGCTATATTAGACCCATTGGGCAATGCCGTGCACACTGCGCTGTCGTTTGATTTAATTGGTGAAGATGTATTGATCACCGGCGCTGGCCCAATCGGCATTATGGCCGCAGCTGTGGCCAAACATATTGGCGCGAGAAATGTGGTGATAACCGACGTCAACCAAGCTAGGTTAGACTTAGCCTTAGAAGTTGCCGATGTAACAGCTGTCAATGTCGTTGAACAAGATTTAAAACAAATTGCGGCTGAACTTGGCATTGTCGAAGGCTTTGATGTCGGGCTGGAAATGAGCGGCAACCAATTGGCGTTAGATCAAATGATCGACGTGATGGTTATGGGCGGTCGCATTGCCATGTTGGGAATTCCCCCCGGCAAATCGGCCGTCGATTGGTCAAAGATCGTGTTAAAATCCATCACCATTAAAGGCGTCTATGGTCGTGAAATTTTTGAAACTTGGTATAAAATGTTGGCCATGCTGCAAAATGGTTTAGACGTTTCTAAAGTCATCACCCATCGGATGAAAGTCGATGATTTTAAACAAGGTTTTGAAACCATGAAATCTGGCTCAAGCGGCAAAATAGTGCTTGATTGGACGTGATGAAACTAGCAATCAGTTTGGATATGGCTTAACGTGACTTTAACATATGGGTCGGCAATTTTTTGAATTGGTAAATGCTATGGAGCTAAAATGGTTAGAAGACTTTTTGGCTCTATACACCTGTCGCAATTTTCACATAGCGGCCAAGCAGCGCAATGTCTCTCAACCGGCGTTTAGTCGCCGCATTCAGTCGCTAGAGTCATGGGTGAAGCAACCTCTGTTCGACCGAAATGCACGGCCAGCCACGCTTACCCTAGCCGGCAAAAAACTCATCCCTTTGGCACAAGAATTGGTGCGTCTATCTTATCAAGTGCGTGAGGACATAGCTTTACAAACCGAAAACCAAGAGGCAAAAATTCGGTTTGCCACTTTAAACACTTTGGCGCAATCGTTTATGCCAACATGGTTGAAACAGTTGCAGCCAATCATTTCTGCCGAACAATTTTATGTCGACACAGGCTTTGGCGATTTGACCGGTTATTTAGATGCGTTGGAAAATAATGATGTCGATTTTTTTGTTTGTTACGAAGCGCCAGAAACCTTTTTTGTCGGCAAAGACCGCATAGTTTCGTCGCTAAAATTAGCTGAAGACGCACTTATTCCCGTGGTCAAACCTGATGCAGATGGCAAACCGACTTGGTGGTTACCCAACCCTACCAGCCAAACCATTCCCTATCTTTGCACGCGGACAGAAATATCGATCTGGCCAGTGCGTGAGCATATAAAAAAGCACTATTCCGATTTAGAGTTCAAAACCGTTTATGAATCTAACATTGCCACCGCATTAAAGTCTATGGTTTTAGAAGGTTTTGGCGTAGCTTGGATTCCCTACAGTATGGCATCTGAGGAGTTATCCTCTGGTCAATTGGTGCGAGCTGCTGCCCAAGAAACCGATATAATTGTGGATATTAAGATTTACCGCAATCCAAAAAATAAGGAGCCAAGGTTAGACAGGTTTTGGCAAGCTGTTGCTTCACAAGAGGTTCTTCCGTTTCGTTATGTATAATCATCTGACTTAAACCGTTTATTACGATGGCTTTGATAACTTTTTTGCAACTTAATTATACGATGCGTTTTTTGCATACTAAACACTGATAATTGTATTGGACGTATCGCGCGACACACATATTATTCAGTGGTGAATGCAAGAATGGTTTGCTAACTTTAAATCATTCTAGACATTCGAGTATTTAAAAAAAGGGGAGTAAAAATATGAAATTGAAATTAACTTTAATGACAATGACTGCTGCGGCAGCCTTTATGATGTCAGGTGCGACAACGGCTGCTGCCGAAACCACACTTGAAACTGTCCAAGCTCGTGGCCATTTGCGCTGCCAAGTTGGTCCTCCATCACCAGGTTATTACAACTTGGATGCTGCGGGTGAGTGGTATGGCCTTGACGTGTCTATTTGTCGGTCTGTGGCAGCGGCTATATTTGGCGATGCAACTAAATTGGAAATCCAATCAGTAAGCTCGCAAGCTCGTTTCACTGCGTTAGCCAATGGCGATTCTGATATGCTTTCTCGTACAGCGACAATGACTATGTCTCGTGATACCCAACTGGGTCTCGATTTCTTGCCACCTAATTTTTATGATGGCCAAGGCTTTACAGTGCGTAAAGACAGCGGCATCACCAACGCTTTGCAACTTAAAGGCGCTAAGGTTTGCGTAACTAGTGGCACAACCACAGAGCTAAACCTTACTGACTTTAGCCGTGAAAACGACCTAGGCATCAGCAACGTAACATTTGACGATTATAATGTTCGTGATGATACATATCTAAATGGTGGTTGTGATGCGGTAACTGGTGATAAATCATCTATGGCTGGTAACATTGGTTCATTCCCTGTGCCTAGCGATCATATGATTTTGCCAGAAACCTTGTCTAAAGAGCCTTTGGCACCAGCAGTGCGCCATGGCGATAGCCAATGGGCTGACATCGTGCGTTGGAGCGTTTATGCACTTATCAATGCTGAAGAATTGGGCATCACCCAAGCTAACGTTGATGACATGCGTGCTAACTCCAAAAACCCGAACGTATTACGTATGTTAGGTGTTGAAGGTAACTTGCATGAAGGTCTTGGCTTAGGCAAAGACTGGGCATATGACATCATCAAATCTCAAGGCAACTATGGCGAAATATATGAAAAATATATGGGTCATGGCGAACAAGGTATCGGCATTGATCGTGCTGGTTCGTTGAATGCACTTTGGACTGACGGTGGTCTAATGTATTCACCACCAATGCGTTAATCCCTATGGGGCGTCAGATTTTCATCTGACGCCTTTTTTAGTTTTATTATTTATTTTCGGTTATATTTGATAAGAGGTGAAAGTGTATGGCGAGTGAAGTCAAACATCGTATAAGGCCAAAAGAAAAATTTAATTTCTTTCAAGATCAACGAGTACGATCCGCATTCTACCAATTATTAACCGCTGGCATTGTCGGCTGGTTGGTTTGGTATTTAGTCTCTAATACAGCAAATAACCTGCAAACACGCGATATGAGCACCGGCTTCGGCTTTATGGATGTCTCAGCTGGTTTTGACGTCGAATTTAAACTAATAGAATATGTGCCAGGGGTCGGAACCTATTTCGATATATTCCTCATTGGCGCGCTAAATACTTTACTAATATCATTTTTTGCCATCATTTTAGCCACAATACTTGGCTTCATTATCGGCGTATTGCGCCTTTCAAATAACTGGTTAGTTTCCAAAGTGGCACTAGCTTTTGTCGAAATTTTCCGTAACGTGCCTTTGCTTATCCAAATTGTATTTTGGTATATCGGCGTGTTCAGCCTGTTGCCTACAGTTAGAAACACCATAGATATATCCTTCGGTTCCGAGCGGGTTCTGCTTAATAATCGTGGCTTGTATATGGCGTGGCCAGTGCCGGGCGATACATTCTGGATGACAGCTCTGGTGTTTATCATTGCCGTCATAGGGGTGCTTATCTTCCGCCATCGGGCGCATAAAAAGCAGGACCAATCTGGCGTACAAACCAAAATATTGCTGCCATCTCTGGCCGCCATAATTATATTGCCTCTTATCGTCTATTTTGCCACTGGCATGCCACTGGAATGGGATGTTCCGGTGTTAGAAGGCTTTAACTTTGTCGGCGGCGCAACTTTAGCTCCGGCGTTTTTAGCCTTGCTGGTGTCGTTGAGCATCTATCATGCCGCGCAAATTGCCGAGGCAGTGCGTGCGGGCATTCTATCGGTTAACATTGGCCAGACCGATGCCGCTAAATCCATTGGCCTAAAATCTGGCAAGGTCATGTCATTGGTCATCATTCCTCAGGCCATGCCTTCCATCGTCCCGCCGTTAATAAGCAACTGGATGAACATCGTCAAAAACTCATCCTTGGCGATCGCCATCGGCTATCCGGACATTGTGTCCTTATTCATGCAAACCTCGCTAAACCAAGTTGGCCATGCGGTCGAAATTGTTGGCTTAACAATGGCATTTTATATGCTGATTAGTTTGATAATTTCAGGATTGCTTAATATTTATAATAAACGTGTCCAACTGGTGGAGCGCTGAACATGGCCATTATCACACAACAAAAAACCGCTGAACGCCCCGCGCCGATATCTGAAACTTCAGTATTGGGTTGGTTGCGGATTAATTTATTCAGCTCATCATTTAATACGATTTTGACCCTAGTTATGGTGTTCATTGTATATTTAACCATTTCTGGTGTATTGGCTTGGGGTTACCTAGACGCCACATTTGTAGCCGATAAACGCCGCGAATGTTATGATTTCAGCCTAACGGGTGCTTGTTGGGCAGGCGTTATCGCTTGGCTAGACAATATATTTTATGGCCGTTACCCACGCGAAGAATTATGGCGGGTGAATATGGGCGGCCTATTGCTCATATTGTGGATGATACCATTATGGATTAGCCGGGTTAGAGGCAAAATACTCATTGGCGTCTCGGTTATTATGTTCTATCCGTTTTTGGCAGGTTATTTATTTACTGGCGGCGAAAAAAGCTGGTTTATGCAATTCATGGTTACTGGTGCTTTTTTAGCGTTTTTTGTCAATATGGCAAATATGCTAATTGGCCTGACCATGAACACAAGTATGGACAAGTTTTTATTGCGGCTTATCGGCCAATCTGAAGCACCAGATAAAACCCAACGAAATATATTGCTGGGTCTAGTTGTCCTGTCATTTGTCATTATCTTTTCTGTGCAATCAAGTTGGATAGTGGACGGTGTGAGTTGGACAAAATGGGGTGGCCTATTTCTAACCTTGGTAATTTCAGGCATCGGCATCGCTTCATCACTGCCATTGGGTATTTTCTTGGCCTTAGGTCGACGCAGCAAGTTGCCGGTGGTGCGGGTTTTAAGCACTGGTTTCATCGAAGTTTTTCGCTCTGTTCCGCTTATCACTGTGCTGTTTATGGCCACAACCATGTTCCCATTATTCATGCCCGAAGGTTTTTTCCTCAACAAATTGGTGCAAGTCATCATTGCGGTGGTATTGTTTAATGCCTGTTATATGGCCGAAATTGTGCGGGCAGGGCTACAAGCCATTCCCAAAGGCCAATTCGAAGGCGCACATACCATCGGCTTAGGCTATTGGGGCACAATGGGGCTGATCATTATGCCGCAAGCGCTCAAACATATGATACCCAATATTGTCGGCAACATCATTGGCCTGCTAAAAGACACAACCTTGGTGTCAATTATTGGTTTGTTCGACATTCTGGGCATGTTGCGTTCCATTAGTAAGGACGTGCCATGGCTTGGCTTGCACAAAGAACCTTTGGTTTTTGGCGCCATTCTATTTTTCCTCATTTGTTTCTCAATGTCTAAATATAGCCGACATCTCGAAGCAAAATTATCCGCTGGTAATAAACACTGATCTGAATTGAAAGAAAACATTATGAGTGAACAAATTAACACTGGCCAATTGGCTTCTGCCGCCACCTCCGAGCAGATGATCGAAATCAATCAGATGAATAAATGGTATGGCGATTTTCATGTTTTAAAAGACATAAATTTAACCGTCCATAAGGGTGAAAGATTTGTAATTTGTGGCCCGTCTGGGTCAGGCAAATCAACGCTTATTCGCTGCATTAATGCGTTAGAAGAGCATCAAGAAGGCGATATCATTGTCGATGGCATTAAGCTGGGTAAAAACCTCAAAAATCTCGATCATATCCGCACAGAAGTGGGCATGGTGTTCCAAAACTTTAACCTGTTTCCGCATTTAACGATTTTAGAAAACCTAACTTTAGGCCCGGTTTGGGTGCGTAAAATGCCCAAAGCCGATGCCATAGAAACCGCTATGAAATATCTAGAACGGGTTAAAATTCCTGAACAAGCGCTTAAATATCCGGGTCAATTATCTGGTGGTCAGCAACAGCGTGTGGCCATTGCGCGGTCATTATGCATGAGCCCCAAAATTATGTTGTTTGATGAACCAACGTCTGCGCTAGACCCAGAAATGATAAAAGAAGTGCTTGATGTAATGGTGGAACTCGCCGATACCGGCATGACCATGATTGTGGTGACGCATGAAATGGGCTTTGCCAAAACCATCGCCGATGAAGTTATCTTTATGGATGAAGGCGACATTGTCGAGCGCAATAAACCCGAAGCATTCTTTGGCAACCCAGAGCATGAGCGCACTCAACAATTCCTAAACCAAATTCTTTAATCACATCTTAGGAGACTGAAATGTCTTTTGAGCAATTTGCTAAAACCACAGGTGTTAATATTGTCGAAAGTTGCCATTTAG
This sequence comes from Hyphomicrobiales bacterium, assembly GCA_013214705.1. Classification (GTDB taxonomy): domain Bacteria; phylum Pseudomonadota; class Alphaproteobacteria; order Rhizobiales; family OSC116; genus OCS116. The sequence goes on along the minus strand of JABSRZ010000003.1, from coordinate 387,905 downwards.
GCGCAGCAGCAATGTGTGATGCCAGTGCCAGTGCCAGTGCCAATACAAGTGATAATGCAACCGCGCTTGGCGCAAAATGCTACGCAACTAGTAATCTAGTGGCTAAACGGCCAAACCATTTAGCCACTCAGCTTCAAACTCACTTAAAATTCCAAAACCTATTCGCGCGCGGTGAAATTGCCGAACAAATCCGCGTGGCACAGTATAAATTCGAAGGTCAGACTGCATGAACATACTTTTTATAACAGCCGATCAATGGCGCGGCGAATGCTTGTCTGTTACCGGGCACCCTATTGTCAAAACCCCCAATTTAGACGCGTTGGCGGCGGACGGGGTTACATTTAAACACCATTATGGCCAAGCCACGCCTTGCGGCCCCTCACGCGTTAGCATGTATACGGGCATGTATTTGCACAATCATCGCTCGCTGCTTAACGGCACGCCGCTCGAATCTCGCCATACAAATGTGGCATTAGAAGCCCGCAAAGTTGGCTATCAACCGGTATTATTTGGCTATACCGATGTGGGTTTAGACCCACTCAATCAAGAAATTGTCGATGATTATGAAGGTGTTTTGCCGGGCATGGATGCCATCTGCCATTTAAACAGCAAACGGTTGCTATGGCGCAATTATTTAAACAACAAAGGTTATGAATTTGCGCTAAACGGTGGGCAGCTTTTTTCCCAACAAGAAGATTATCCGGGTGAGGAAAATAAGGGCCAAACTTATGCCCCGGTAAATTATAAAGCCGAAGATAGTCCAGCCGCATTTTTGGTTGGCGAAGCCATCGATTACATAGAAAATCAACAACAAAAACCATGGTTTGCACATGTTTCCTTTTTGTCACCCCACCCACCATTTGTTGCGCCAGAACCCTATCACGCTATGTTTAATGCTGCCGATATGCCGCTGCCGATCCGCCGCCCAACTTGGCAAGATGAAGCCAAACAACACCCGTGGCTAGACTATTATTTAACCCATGAAACGGCCGCAGCACGCTTTACCACAAGGCCAGAAACCTGTGACCGGTTAGACTTGCCTGACCAAGAATTACAGCAAATTAAAGCCACTTATTATGGTATGATTGCCGAAGTCGATGCGCAAATTGGCCGGTTGATTGAACATCTAAAACAGGCAAATATATATGACGATACATTGATAATATTCACCTCAGATCATGGTGAAAATATGGGCGATCATTATGCGCATTCAAAATACACTTATTTCGAAGAAACTTTTCATGTGCCGCTTATCATACGTGACCCGTCAAATTCAGCCAATGCAACGCGCGGCAATATCGTTAAGTCTTTCACCGAAGCGGTTGACCTAATGCCAACCATGCTAGACAGCATCGGAGCTGAAATACCGCATCAATGTGATGGTGCATCTTTATTGGTGTTCACACGTAGTGATCAACCGATAAAATGGCGCAGCGAAGCGCATATGGAGTTCGATATGCGCTCACCCTATGATGGCATAGGCGCGCCGCCATTGGGCTTAGATATGAACCAATGTATGGTTAATATCATTCGCGATGAACGCTATAAATATGTACATTTCACCACCTTGCCGCCATTGTTATTTGACCTAAAAAATGACCCAAATGAGTTTACCAATCTGGTTAATCTGCCAGAATACCAGAATGTGGTGACCCAATATGCCAGCAAGTTATTAAGCTGGCGTATGGAAAATGATGACCGCGCGCTAACCGATATGCACTTGACCTCAAACGGTGGGGTTGAGACCGGCATGCGAGCGCAACGAGCCGGCGGCTCATAATTGTTAAAATATGGGCGGCTTGGCTAGTCTTTCCGGTTAAATAAAAATGGCACTATGGTGGCCAAAAAGAACAGCCGAATTAAATGATGCGCCGCCACAAATGTCGGGTCAATATTTAACAATATCGACATTGCGATCATCGCTTCCACACCTCCGGGCGCGAATGACAGTAAAATTTGCGCAAACGGAAGGCCAGTAATTTGCGCGACCAAATAAGCCCCCAGAGCGGCTATAATAAAGGCAAATAAAATATTCACCGCGCCCGGACCCATCGAATTTTTGATGGTCTCCCATTTTACGCCACTAAACCGCGTGCCAACCAAACTGCCCATAATTACAAAACTTGGCACCAATACCCATTGCGATAAATTGCCATCAACCAAATTGGTGACATGCAACAAAGTCGATATCACCATGCCAGAAATAAGATAAGCCGCCGGAAGCCTAATTTTTTTAAACACATAGCCCAAAGCTACAGCCAATAAACCCAGTATTATTGTGGTCTGATAGCCCATAATATTTTGCACCACATTAAGTGAAGGTAAATCCATATCTAAAAATTGTAGAAATACCGGCACCAATATTATGAGCGCCAATACACGCATAGATTGCACCAAAGCAATTTTTTGAGTTTCGCCACCAGTGTCCTCAGACAATGCCAAAACAAAGCTTAAATGCCCGGGCGTAGATGCCAGCAGGGCGGTTTTTTTGCGGTATTGAAACAATTTTCTTAATAAATGAGCGCCACCAAGCATAATTATAATGATGCAAACTGCCAAACCCAAAAAGCTAATTGGCCATTGAATTAACGAGGCAATGATATCGGGTGTGGCGCCAGAACCCATCGATATGCCGATGAAAATAAAACATAAATTGCGCAGTGGAATGTCAACTTTTGTAGCCACGCCTAATAGGCTTATGAGCGTAATAACAATTGTCGGGCCAACCAAAAACGGGGCGGGTAGGCCAACATAAAAAGCCACAATAGCGCCCAAAGCACCAGCCATTATTGTTTTAAATTCTATAACAAAATCAGAACGCATATAACTTTTCTTCGCTTTACATAAATGTCGGGGACAGCTGAAATGATACAATAATTGTTGCCAAAATACGACTAGTATTTACGCGAAAATAGTCAAAAATAATCACAAAATAACCGGCCTAATATTTTTACCAGCTTCCGCAGCTGTCTATGAATTTAGGTAAAAATCAATAGAGAGCTTTAATTGGTATTGATAATAATTTATAATTAATTAGAAGTCGGCGCTTGGCCAACGAATGTTCATTCATTCGGCCCAAATTTTGGAAGGGAAACCCCAATTTTAATCAAGTCGTTAAAATCTCGTTTGCTATTGTGGGTAACCATTCCACTGCTAACTGTCAGCGCGATCGCACTATATGATACCCAATCATATGCCAATAAAACTGCCAATGAATTGTTTGACCAAACTTTAGCGGGTTCAACCATAGCGATTGCCGAAAGAGTGGTGGTTACAGAAAATGGCGAGCTGGATGTTGACATCCCCTATATTGCACTAGATTTACTCACATCTGCCGCACATAACCGCATATTTTATCGGATAAATGATGAAAATGGTGACATGATTACCGGCTACAAAGAGTTGGTTTTGTCAGACAATCCGGTCAACGAAATATTCTATAGTAGCAATCAAAATATCGTATTTTTTGATGGAAAGTTCCGCGAGTCTGCCATTAGGTTGGCGTCTTATAGTGGCATCGCCATCGGGCCAGAACGAAGCCACAAATTTGAAGTTATTTTGGCCGAGACCACACAGGCCAGAATTGTGCTTTCCAATGACATTCTCATCAGCACGGGCATTCGGCTGAGCATCTTAATGGTAACGGCTTTGGTTTTTGTTTGGATCGGCATTATGTTTGGCTTGAAACCATTATCGCATTTACAACAAGCCATCGGCAGAAGAAGTCTGGAAGATTTAAGACCCATAACTCACAAAGTTCCGCAAGAAGTCGAAACTTTAATCTCGGGCATTAATCATTTTATGAAACGGTTGGACAATAGCCTCATATCGCTAAGAAATTTCACCAGCAATGCCGAACATCAGATTAAGACCCCGCTAAGTGTGGTCAAAATGAATATATATCTAGCCAATTCAGCCACATCTGCGGCCGAGAAGCAAAAATATTTTGACATAGCCAACCGTGCCATAAATGATTGCGAGCGCATTTTGTCGCAATTTATATTATTGGCAAAAGTCGAGAACGAGTCAGCAGATAAATCGGGTTTAGCCTTTGATCTAGTCGCCGTAATTAAAAATAATATCGAGCGAGAGTCAGCGGAAGCCTTTAAAAATAAAATAGATCTGGGCTTTGAGAATCAATTGGGTCGAGAGATTGCAAATTTGGTCGGCAACAAAACATTATTCGACGAAATGTTGCATAACCTAATTCACAATATTTTCATCCACGGCGTCAATTGCACCATCGCCACTATTTATTTGTATGAAGATGCGGAGTTCTATTGCCTTGCCATCGAAGATGACGGCATAGGGGTGGTTTCAGATCAATATGAAATAATATTAGACCGTTTTGTGCAGGGCAATAATCCATTGTCATTAGGTTCTGGCTTAGGCCTGTCAATTACCGCCGAAATTATGCAAATATTTGGCGGTTCAATTAAACTGTCACGCGCCACCCGGTCTGAGCAAATGAGCAATAACCACCAAAAGGGTTTTAGCGTTGAGTTAAAATTTAAAAAAATCCCTCTATGATGACATCGTCATCATAGAGGGCGCCCCCCACTCCTAACCAAATATACAATAATCAGTGATATGAAACCACTTTTTAGCTTTCATTGGCTTTATTTTTTTCAACCCGATTGAGAAACCAGACCGAGGCTTTTGAAAGTATTGCTGGCAAAACTAATGTTGCAGCCGCTATCAATAAAATAGACAATGTTAGCGGCCGTTCAATGATAAAAGACCAGCTGTCATCATTAATCAGCAATGCGCGGCGCAAATTTTCTTCCATCATGCCACCGAGTATAAAACCCAATAACATCGGCGCTAAAGGGAAATCCAATAGCCGTAAACCTACCGCGGCCACCGCAAATATCACCATTAAATGGATGTCAAATGTGTTGAATGACACAAAATATACACCAATGAGTGAAAAGAATAAAATCAACGGTGTCAGTATATTTGATGGAATAGACAATATTTTAGCGATATACGGAATAAGCGGCAAATTCAATATCAGCAATACCACATTGCCAATATACATCGAAATAATCACCGACCAAAACACCGTCGGATTGTCCAAATATAACCTTGGTCCAGGTTGAATGCCGTAAGAAATTAACGCACCTAACATTATGGCAGTCGTACCACTACCGGGTATGCCCAAAGTCAAAAGTGGCACAAATGAGCCAGAACAAGCTGCATTATTTGCCGTTTCTGGCGCTGTTAAACCGCGGATGGAGCCGGTGCCGAATTCTTTGCCTTTTTCGCCAGCTATGCGCTGTTCCATACCATAAGCTAAAAAGCTAGCAATGGTTGCGCCCGCGCCGGGTAACACCCCAACAAAAAAGCCTAACAGAGATGAACGCCCAATGACCGGTATCATCTCTTTGATCTCGGCTTTGCTCAATTTCATGCTGCCCAAATTGCTTTGTGCCTCTAGCTCTTTAGCCCTTGCTTTATCGGATTTTGGTCGCAACACTACCAATAACGCTTCGGACAAAGCAAAAGCTGCCATGGCTAACAATAAAAATGAAATGCCATCAATTAAGTCGGTAATACCCATGGTAAAACGCTGTATGCCTTGGGTTTGGTCAGTGCCGATGGTCGAAATCATCAGCCCCAATACGGTCATCAAAATGGCTTTAACTACATTGCCTTTGCCGGCAAAAGCCGCCACAGCAGTAAGGCCTAGCACCATAAGGGCAAAATAATCGGTCGAATGGAATGACAATGAAACCGCGGCTAAAGATGGCGCCGCCACCAATAATAACAAGGTCGCAATTGTACCACCAGAAAATGACGAATAAGCCGCAATGGCTAAGGCTTTGCCCGCCTGACCCTTTTTGGCCATCGGATACCCATCAAACGCGGTGGCAACTGTGCCCGCCACCCCCGGGGCGTTGATCAGGATAGATGAAGTTGAACCGCCAAAAATAGCGCCGTAATAAACGCCCGCCATTAAAATTAGGCCGGTAGATGGTTCTAGACCATAGGTGATCGGAATCATCAATGCAATGGCCGATATTGGCCCTAAACCGGGCAACATACCAATGAATGTGCCAACCATACACCCGGCAACCACCATAGCCAGATTTATCGGGCTAACAGCTGTGGTCAGCCCCATTAAAATACCTTCTAACATGAAATCACCCTCTCATATCCACTAAGAATTCTGGCAATGGCGCAACATAAACACCCAAAACTTCATTCATTAAATACCAAAAAAACAACACAACTGGCATGGTTGAAAATATAAGTATTTTCCACCGCCGCTCACCCAACACCAATTCGCAAAAAATCAAAAATAACCCGGTCGAAAGGATGAAACCAGCAGGCCGCACCAAGAAGCCGTAAGCCACCATCAGGCCACAAATCAAGCCACCTTTTAACCAGTGATAACCTGCCACATCGGGCATATCTCTGTTTCTGGAGGTGAATAATAATACGAGTGATAAAACAATGCCCATAACACTTAGCGCTTGGGGCAAGGTTTGTGCGGTAAATGCCGCTGTGCGCTGAAATGGCAACAGTGGTATTTGATATATCATGGCGCCGTAGCCGATGGAAAAAGCCAACAGTACGAGTGCACCTATACGGTCACTAGATAACATATCTATTCCCCTAAATTTTAAAAAAAAGCTGAGGCAAGCCTTAAAGCCCTCCTCAGCAAATATTTTACCTTAGCTTATAGGAAGCCAAGTTCTTTCATAAGTTTGCCAAGCACTTCTTCTTGGTTTTCTAAGAAAGTGATGAAGTCATCATCGGCATTAAAGATGTTAACCCAACCATTACGGGCACGTACAGTTTCCCATTCTGGTGTGTCATACATTTTTTCTAATGCTGCTACATATTCAGCTTTTTTAGCATCGCTGATACCCGGTGCAGCAAAGAAACCGCGCCAGTTTACAAATTCAACACTAGCGCCTTCTTCGGTACAAGTTGGGGCATCTGGTGCAGCATCAACACGCTCGGCTGAGGTTACGCATAAAATACGCACTTCGCCTTGTTTCGCTAATTCAATAGCTTCACCAAAACCTGTAGACAGAGCGTTAATCTCGCCGCTCAACAGGCCAGCCATGGCTTTACCACCAGCGTCATATGGAATATATTTCACTTCAGTTGGGTTTGCACCAGCGGCTTGCATAACCATCGCTGCAACCAAATGGTCCATACCACCAGCAACACTACCGCCACCAATGGCGACAGATTTAGCATCAGCTTTATATTTTGAAATCAAAGCACCAAAGTCAGCTAAATCACTGTCTTTATGAACCACTATGGCAGCATAATCGCCAATTGTGCCAGCTACAGGTGTTAAATCACGGAATGACTGTGGAAACACTTTTTGTAGTGAACGAATCACGATTGGTGTTGAGTTAACCATCAAAGTCGAACCAGCTTTTTCAGCTGTTTCGATAAGATGAGCAATGGCTTTACCACCACCACCACCAGACATGTTTTCAAACGAAACTGAGTCAACTAAGCCAGCTTTGTTTAAAGCTTCACCAGTACCACGCGCAGTGCCGTCCCAACCACCACCTGGACCACCAGGAATTAGAAAATGGATAGATTTGATTGGATCGGCTATTGCACCGGGTGCAAGAAATAGTGACGTAGCGGCCGCTGCGGCTGCCAGAATATTTCGAGTTGTATTTTTCATTAATATTCTCCCTCTATAATTGGCACTAAAGTTGTAGTGCGTCATCATTGGTAACAAATAAAACTGTCAGAACGCTGTCAGAGAGAGATATATTAAATACAGCCAGCCTTATTGATGTTGCTCTAGCGAGCTATTCCATTTCCGAATGAGTTTTTGACGTTTCAACTGGTCTTGATAAACCACCAGACCCGGGCCAATATGCACATATTGAAATTTGGTAGATTTGTTGGCCACATTCAGCGGCAACGTATTGATATGTTCAACAAATAAAGACTGACCTTTCTCTGAGGCCAAAAATCGCAAAAAACTTTCACCCAACAACGGCTGGGCAGCATATCTTGGTACCAAGCCAATTCTAGAGGTGATGATGGTATAATCCTCAGGCATAATAATGCCAATTCCCGGGTTGGTTTTGGCATAAGTTTCTGCATAAGAGCCTAAAATATTATATCCCATAATAAATTTGCCATCTGCAACCCGCTGTAATATAGCCGAACTATTGGTATATAGCCTCACCCCAGCTTGGCCCATGGCGCTAACCAAAGGCCATACATTGTTATTGTATTTTTGGTCTTGTGCCAGAAAAAACAACCCCAAGCCAGAACGCTCAATGTCATAGGTTGCCACCCGGCCAAAAATTTCTTGGCTATTTTGCATCAAAAATTCGGTTATTTCATCATGCGTCTTGGGCACGGTTTTGTCTTTAAACCAATCTTTATTATAAACCAACACGGCAGGTTCGTTGGTTAGCCCAAACACCATTTGCCGCCATTTTGAAAAAGTTGGCAAATTTGCCGCAATCGAAACCGGTAGGTTTCTGGCATATCCATCATTGGCAAGTTTAACTTGCAAATCCATCGCACTGCTAAATACAAAATCCGCAGTCACTTGTTGGTTGTCACTTTCGGTAACCACCTTGTCGTAAATATCAAAGGTTTGCAGGTCATGATATTCGATTTCAATATTGGGCATCGTTTGTTGAAATTCTTTGATGATATTCTGTACAAAATTCACATCTAATGATGAATAAATCACCATTTTTTGCTGGTTAGAATTTTGGTCTAAAGCCGGAAAGACATCAACCGAATAGGCCGGATTTGTGAAATATACGGCCAGTAATAAAGACGAAACCAGTCTGAAAATATACATAATATCCTGCTTCCCGAGTTGAAATATTTGTTTCATACTAAAAGATAAAATTAAAAAATTCAAATCTTCTGATTATGCTAGTGTCGATTCGGGTACATTTTGGGTGGGAGATTGAAAGGATGAGACTGTTATTAGTTGAAGACAATATTAATCTTGGGCAATCTTGTAAGCTATTGTTTGAAAAAGAAGATTATGCAGTAGATTGGGTGGTTAATGGTGAATTAGCCCTCGCAGCTTTGGCCACCGAAAAATTTGAAGTGGTTATATTAGATTTATCATTGCCCGATTATGACGGCCTAGACATTTTAAAAGAGATCAGAAATAAAAAACTAGAGGTTGCGGTTATGCTACTCACCGCCAGAGGTAGTTTAAGTGATCGGGTTAAAGGGCTGGATTTTGGCGCCGATGATTACCTGACAAAGCCTTTCGACGTGGCCGAGTTATTGGCGCGGGTTCGCATGCTAATTAGGCGCATACATGGCAAGAAATCGGTCTTATTAGGTTTTGGCAACATCACTATGGATGTGCAAAAACATATTTTATTTGTGCCCGAAGGTAATATAGATTTAACCGCACGAGAATTCTCCTTGATGCGGGAACTATGTTTGAATAGTGATAGTTTGATATCCAAAGAAGATTTAGTCCAAAGTCTATCTTCATTTGATGAGGAAATCAGCCTGAATGCCATTGAGCAAACCATTTCACGTTTGAGAAAAAAAATATCCGGCTCTAATGTGGCCATTCAATCGGTGCGTGGCTTAGGCTATATGTTGTCTGATCGCGAACATTAAACCACTAAAACCATGCCGAAACCCAAAAACCAACCTGAATTTGGGTTGAAAAAATTATTCAAATTCAGATTTAAATTTAGCTGTGGTTTGGCAAAAAACTAATTTACATTTAGCAATTTCTAACCTTATATTTGTATCGAACTAAACTTAATTGAGGTGAATAAAATGTCTGATATAAAAAGATATGGTGTCGATAAATCTGGTGCTGGTGGTCAAAACTTACCCTTTGCCAGAGCGGTCGAGGCCGATGGCTGGTTGCATATTTCGGGTCAAGTGCCGATGGTCGATGGTGAAATTGTCGGCACCGGCATTGTGGAGCAAAGCCACACAACCATTAAAAATGTTTTGGCTATATTGGACGAAGCCGGCTATGGCACAGAACATGTGGTCAGGTGCGGCATTTGGTTAGATGACCCCCGCGATTTCTGGTCATTCAATGGGGTTTACAAACAATATTTCGGCGACCATCCACCCGCCCGCGCCTGCGTTCAAGCGTCCTTAATGGTCGATTGTAAAGTAGAGATCGACTGTATAGCCTACAAAAAACCAAATAATAGGTAAAAATAATGAATATATCCGAACTTGATACGCCCTGCGTCATCATCGATCAAGATATTGTCGATCGAAATATCAAGGCCACTGCCGATTTTTTTGCCACCACACATCTAAAGTTACGCCCGCATATTAAAACTCATAAATTGCCAGCATATGCCAAATTGCAGTTAGAACATGGCGCCGTTGGCATCACCTGTCAAAAAATATCAGAGGCCGAGATTTTTGCCAATGCAGGCATTTCAGACATTCTGATAAGCTATAATATTTTGGGCGAATTTAAGCTTAACCGTTTGGCCAAGCTTACCACCAAATGCAAGTTAAAAACCGTGGCAGATAGCCGCTATGTGGTCGATGGGTTAAGTAAATGTTTCACCAAACTAAATGCAACCATCGATATTTTGGTAGAATGCGACACTGGCATGGGTCGGTGCGGTGTGCAATCGCCACAAGCAGCGGTAGAATTAGGCAAATATATTGCTTCAAAAACCGGGGTTAATTTCGCCGGCATTATGATATATCCAGCGTCCAACCAATGGCAATCTGTAGAAGATTTTTGCCGACAAACCAAGGCTTTATGTTTAGCTCAAATCGGCCATTGTGAGACAATCTCTATTGGCGGCACGCCGTTTATGCGCGGCGCTAAAATCGTTACATCTGCAACCGAACATCGCCCCGGCACCTATATTTATAATGACCGCTCGTTGATCAGCAAATCCCAATGCGTTATAGCGGATTGCGCGCTCACAGTTTTGGCACAAATTGTCAGCCGACCGACCGAAAATCGCGGCATTATAGATGCCGGTTCAAAAAGCCTAACCTCCGATTTATTGGGTTTGGAAAATTATGGCCTGATCAAACAATATCCACAGGCAAAAATAATAGCGTTAAGCGAAGAGCATGGTCATATAGATTTTTCCGACTGTGAAACCAAGCCAAGTATTGGCGAAAAAATAAACATCATTCCCAATCACGTTTGCCCGGTTACCAATTTATATGATCAAGTTTTTATCTATCGCGATCAAAAAACCATCAAAACATTGCCCATCAAGGCCCGTGGCATGGTTTTTTAACGCAAATAATGGATGTCAGGTTGATGACATCCATTATATTTGACTAGTTAATTCGCCTTTATTTCGTGCCATTTCTCCGCATTCACACCCTTTATGAGCAACCATAATGTCATGACCACTTCACCAAGGAATAGAAATTCAGCAAATTTTATTTCAAAATTCGGGTTGATGAAGAATATGAAACTATCCACCAAATAACCAAAACAGCCAATCATCAATAATATGCCAACAAATTTCGGCATAAAACCAGATTTATAAACCAAATAACCCATCGGGAACAGCCACAGGCCCCAAAATATTTGCGCGATGTTAATGCCATATACATGCAAATTTAAAAACAAGGCTACCTGAGCAGGTGAAGGGTCATCGCCAGCTAAAATATGCAATATAGCCGCGTAATTTAATTCGTTCACCCAAGCGATGGGAATGGCCGTGACAATGAGTATAACCATTGACCAAGTGACATATATATTCACTTTGCTAAATATTCTAAACAACAGGTAAACCAAAAATAAATTTACCAATTGCACTAGATATACGCTGACACTTGCCAGCCGGAACAGCAATATATTGGCTTTAATGTTGGCCATTGTGGTCGCAATATCGCCGTCTATGATGAGCGTCATGGGAATATAAATCATCGCCATTATGCCGAGTGGAATAAGAAGTAAATACATTAGGCCAGCCAGCCGAGCGGTGTTGTTAATGGGTAGCATTTTAGCCTCCTTTAAGTTTATGTTTGTGGTTTTTATTGGTTGATACTGATGACAACATTGCCAACTTTGTGGCCTTTATCTACATGCACATAAGCATCTGCAATTTGCTCAAACGAGTAAGCCCGGTCGATGATGATTTTCAATTTGCCGTTTGAGACTAGTTTTTTAATCAAAGCCAAATCAACAATCTGCTCGGCAGCTTTGCGCAACCCGGTGGCGGCAAAAACCGCCTGCTTACCGCCCCACATATTGCCAAATAACATAAATAGCAGATTAGAAAAATCTATCGTGGTGGATAGGTAACGGCCTTTATGGGTCAATGAATTTCGGCATTTGTGGAAATTACTGTTGCCAATGGTGTCAAAAATAATGTCATATTTAACTTGGTTCTGGGTAAAATCCTGCTGCTTATAATCAATCACCTCATCCGTACCCAGAGACTCTACAAGCTCGACATTTTTACCGCTGCACACGGCTGTTACCTTAGCACCAAAATGCTTAGCCAGTTGCACCGCCACAGTGCCAATAGAGCCTGATGCGCCAATGATAAGCACCTTATCGCCAGCTTTGATGTTTCCAGCATCGCGCAAAAATGGCAAGGCCGTCAGCGCGCCATTGCAAATGGCGGCAGCTTGTTCATAAGTCCAATCATCAGCCATAAGCGCCTGTGCGCCATCCTCTGGCAGGCAGATATATTCGGCATGCGCGCCATTGCCATCAGCTGGCGATGCAAATACACAGTCTCCAAGCTTATATTTGGTTACGCTTTTGCCAATGGCGACAATTTCACCACTAAGTTCAGTGCCCAAAACCTTATTTTTAGGCTTAAACAAACCAGTAAACAGCCGCGCTATATAAGGCTTTCCCTTTAAAAACGCAACATCAACCGGGGTAACCGTGGTGGCGAATATTTTCACCAAAATCTCATCATCCTTGGGTGTAGGTTGCGCCAATTGGCTTGTGGTTAAAACTTCGGTAAAACCATATTTTTGATAGGTAATAGCTTGCATTAATTTCACTTTCGACAAGGCTATCTGGTGGTTAAGATAGCGGTTAGTTATTTGTTGAAAGTAAGATAACCATATTTATTCATATGATAAATTGCCCAATTTAACAGACTATCTATACCAATTTGCATAGGCCTTAAGTTTTGAATTATTTGGCTTGTTGGGTTTAATTTGCTAGCTCTTGCGCCAACAGGTCAAACACCATGCGGATGCGCGGGCTGGTGTTTAATTCCCGGTGCGCCACCAACCAAATCGAAAAGGCGAACGGTTCCATATCGGGCAACACCCGTTTAACTTTTGGTTCAGCATCACCGATAACGGCATCTATAATGCCAAGCCCAAGGCCATTTTTGGTTAGCTCCCAACTAACGATATGGTCTTCAGAAACTATCGGAAAATTCTTTTCGGTCAGGTTAAAACCCGCGGCGTTCAGGCCTTTCATCAAGCCCATGCCTTTGTCTATATTGATAAAATCGGCATTTCGCAAATCATAGGGCGTTTTGGGGTTGCCCAAGGTTTCAATATATTCTGGTGTTGCATATAGATAGCCGTAAGCGTCTCTAATTTTTTTGGCGATTAAATCTGGCTCAGTAGGTCTGAAATTACGGATGGCAATGTCAGCCTCGCGGCGTTTTAAATCGCTGGGTTGGTTGGATATTTCTAGCTCGATAGTGATGCCGGGTTCGATTTGCCTGATTTTGGCAATAATAGCCGGCAGAAAATGCACCGCATAGGCTTGCCCCACCGCAATGCATACATTGCCCTCTATGGCTTGTGCTTGCCCATGTGAGGTCAGCGAAAATGAGTTTGCGGCCTCGCCCATAGCGCGGACATGCTCTAGCAATTGCTTGCCGCTGTGGGTGAGTTCCAAACCATGGCCGACCCGCTCAAATAACAGCACACCAAGCTCAGCTTCAAGCGCGCTCACTTGCCGGCTTAAAGTTGGTTGCGCCATGCCCAAGGCTCTGGCCGCGGCCGACAGTGAACCTTCTTCTGCAGTCACCAAAAAGGCACGGGCGCGGTTCCAATCAAATTTTATCGAACGTCTATCCATGCCCTCATAGATAAATAATCGCACTAAATAGTCAATTAAAAATCAAAATTAGTTTGGTTTATTTATCAACTTCACGGATCATCAACACAACCCCATGGGTCATCAACAAGTGGCCAAATATTTTTTGGCGCTTTGGTGTATGCGGTGGTTTTGGGGTTGTTAGGGTAGGGCTTGCCAGCATCACAATATATAATATGGTCAGAGATTTTATTAAACCCAGCGTAAAAATGATTTGTCGATTTAATCACCAATATGTCCTGAGACAAGGGCTCAATGCCCATATTTTCAAACAGGCTAGGCTCAAACGCTTGGGCTCTGGTGCTGTTTAAAATCACCTGCACGCCCTCAAATTCTATCACCACAGATGCTCCCATAGGCACTTGAGACGCGCCAAAAGTCTGTGCGGCTTCGGCGTTTAAATTTATAACCGTCACCATTTTATCTATCGGTTGGCCAGTATTTGGCGCAGATTTAGCACCAAATCTCAGCGGTATAATAGCCCCAATACCGGCCTTAAAACACAGCTGCACGGCCATAGGGTCCCATATGGTGCCGATGGCAATTTTGATATTTGTATTTTTCGGTTTTAGAGACAGCAGGCTTTGCAAAATTATAGTGCCATCGCCCGCAACGCCGCCGCCGGGGTTGTCCCAAACATCGGCAATGATAACCGGTGTTTGCTGTTTGGTAACTACCAACAAAGCCTGCTCCACGGCAATGTCCTCGGTCAACATGGATGGCATCGATTGCCCACGGATGCTAATTATTTTATCGCCAAAATCTTTGGCCAAATGCGCCGCAATATCCATATTGTCATCATAAATGGCAATCATTTTTGTGCCCATCCATGGCGAATCACCGGCCATAAAGCCGTGTATTAGCGATAAGCTCAATACACCTTGTTGCCGTTCACCATCAAGCATATCATCGACAAATTGGCGCATAGGCTGGCGAGACGACGGAAATATGTCAATCATTTTGCAGTCATATTGCGCCATTTTCGGCTTAATTTCACCCTTTATACTGCGGATCACCAGATCAACAATTTGCTCACCTGTTTGCACAAAATCAGTGTGTGGAAACTCCTTAAACGCACATAAAATATCTGCATATTCAAACCGTTTGGCGGTTAAATGGCTATGTGGGTCAAGGTTGGCCCCAATAATGGTTTTGTCGCCAACTAATTTTCTAATTTGGCAAATAAGTTCGCCTTCGGGGTCGTCATAACCTTGGGCTATCATCGCGCCATGTAAGCATAAAACCACACCATCTAGTGGCTGTTGTTTAATGGCGGCTGTAACTTGGGCCAAAATTTCATCGCGCAAGGTCTCATAACATTGTTGCGAAATCAGCCCACCCGGGTCAGCCCAACTGGTTGTGCCTTCAATTAAGTCGATGCCGTCTTTTTTGGCGCGCTGGCGCAGCACTACAAGCGCCGCGGTGCATAGGGTAGGCGTTTCAGGATGTTTATAGGGCGCGGCATAAAGCGATGCCTTAAAATCGTCCAGCCCGACAAATATCGGGCTGAAACTATTGGTTTCGGTGGCTATGCCAGCTACAAATATTCGCATTTTGACTATTCATTTAAATTGATATTGATTCTAGATGTCAGATATATTTAAACAACATAAGCCAATAAATGAACATATTTTTCAGGCATTTGAAAATTAAACCCGTTAAAATTTCAAAAAGCAAAATTATATCGGCTTAGCGGCCAATTTGTCGGATAAGCCCTTTAAATTGCCATCCAAAATTTTACCCATCATAATTTTCATCATTGTTTGGCCAAGTAACCAACCGAATGGGCCATATTTAACCCGGTAATCCATACCCCATGTAACTCTGGTTTGTTTGGCGTTCAGCCGTGTCAAAGACAATTGGGCCTGCGATTCATGCAGTGGCATCGGCGATAGTTCTGATAAGCGTACACGATATTTGTGATTAGCCTCCCATTCAATGACTTCTTCTGCCATAGATGAGCCATCGGCAAAATGGCAGCGTCTTTTAGAGCCTACGCCATCTTCACCTTCGGTAAGCGCCTCAACCGATTCTATAAGCGGTGCAAACTCGTCAATATGCATGAAGCGGCTAATTTCTGCCCATATATTCTCTGGCGTGGCATCGATGTCTAGACTTCTTTGGTGGTGGATCATTTTATATTCCTTAAGTTGATTTCATTTACACCATATCAAAACCCTACTGACATATTGTGTCAGTATGATCTAATTTATTTGACAATTCAAAACAGAATATTAATGTTAAATCATAATACCACCCACCAGAATTAGGGTGTAACTTGTTACATTTAAGAAAGTGGAATGTAATATGAAGCCACTTGAGAATATTCGCATCTTAGATTTGACAAATGTGTTAGCCGGGCCTTTTTGCTGCCATCAATTGGCTCATATGGGCGCAGAGGTTATTAAAGTTGAAATTCCCAAAATAGGCGATTTGGCGCGGCAGTTGGGCGCTGATTCTGAGCTAAATGAGCAGCATATGGGGGTTTCTTTCTTGGCACAAAATTCCGGCAAGAAATCAATAACCATCAATTTAAAAAATGACCAAGGCAAACAGCTATTTAAACAGATGGTACGCGATGCAGATGTTGTGGTTGAGAATTTCCGTCCCGGGGTGATGGACCGGCTTGGCGTCGGTTATGAGACTTTGCTGCAGGAAAATTCGTCGTTGGTCTATTGCGCAATTTCGGGTTTTGGGCAGGATGGTCCGTTAAAAGATTTGCCAGCTTATGATCAAATCATTCAGGGCATGTCGGGCGTGATGAGCATCACTGGCAGCCCCGATTCTGCGCCGCTGCGCGTGGGTTACCCGATGGCCGATTCCATCGGCGGCATGACCGCAGCTTTTGCAATTGCCTCTGCATTATACAACCACAAATGCAGGCCCGGATGTTTTTTGGATATTTCATTGCTAGAATCGGTAATTTCGACCATGGGCTGGGTGGTTTCAAATTATCTAGTGGCTGGCAAAGAACCGCAACCGATGGGCAACGATAATTTTACCGCCAGCCCTTCCGGAGCTTTCAAAACTGGAGATGGCCTCATTAACATTGCCGCCAATAAACAACAGCAATTTGAAGCCGTGTGTCATATATTAGAACTTCCAGAACTTATAGAAGACCCGCGATTTAGCCAACGCGCACAACGTTTGAAACATCGTCAAGAACTTAAGCAATTGTTAGAAACGGCTATGCAGTCAAATGATGCCGAATATTGGCGCACCCAGTTTAATGCAGCTGGCATTCCGGCCGGTTGTGTGGCTTCGGTTGAACAAGCTTTGGCGCAGGAACAAATTGCCACCCGCGGGCTGATAGCCACATTTAGCGACACGCAAGGCCTAAACCGCGATATTAAAATCGCCCGCCCGGGCATTAAATTAAATGGCCAGCCGCTCACCACATCTTGCCCGCCACCGGCGCTTGGGCAACATTCAGACGAGATATTGGCCGATATGGGCTATAATTTAGACCAAATTGCCCAGCTAAAACAAGATGGAGTTGTCTGATGACACAAGATCAAAATGTAGCCAATTGGTGGCGAACTGACATCATTGAGATGAAGCCCGGCGAGATACGTTATCGGGGTTATGAGGTTCAAGACCTCATCGGCCAAATTAGTTTTTCGCAAATGATTTGGCTCATGTTGCGCGGCGAATTGCCGACCAAACAACAGGCAAATTTGCTAGACATCGCGTTGATGTCGGCTGTCGATCACGGGCCACAAGCGCCGTCTATCGCCATTGCGCGCATGGCGGCCACTTGCGGGGTGGGGCTTAACAATGCCATGGCCTCGGCGATGAATGTGCTGGGCGATGTGCATGGCGGCGCGGGTGAGCAAGCCATAGAAATATATACAAATATAGCCCAAAGAATGCAGCAGGGCGCTAGTTTAAATGAAAGTGTAGCCGCCGAGATAACCCATTATAATCAGCATCATGGCAAGTTTTTACCCGGCTTTGGCCATCGTTTTCATCCCATCGATCCCCGGGCAAAACCATTGTTAGACCAAGTCTATAAAGCCGCCAAAATTGGCGTTGTATCGGGTAAATATGCCGACATAGCCATACAGGTCGAAGCCGAATTAGGCCAGCGCAAGGGCAAAAAAATCCCGATGAATATAGATGGTGCAACGGCAGTTATATATGCCGAGCTGGGTTTTGCCGCCCCGCTGGCGCGAGGCTTGTTTTGCTTGTCACGTTCTGTGGGCATTTTGGCGCATGCGTGGGAGCAAACCCAACAAGATGAACGCAATAAAGGCCCGATGCCCAAAAACTATCTTTGGTCGTATACTGGCGAGCAAAAACGCCCTTTGCCAACCGATAAAGATGATTCTTGAATTAATTTTATATCATCTTTCATTTTTAAATCTCAACTGCTATAAGTCGCGCGTAAAATATAAATTACAGTTTCGCAGATCCCGCATGATGAAATCCAAAAATATCAACAGACGCTTCAGCGTCGCCCCGATGATCGACTGGATACACTAGGTTATTAAGCTGATGAAATTATTACAAAAAATATATTTCAATAGAAATATTGTACGTTATTTGTTCCTTGCAGTTTTTTTTTTGATGCCTACCACTGTTTTTGCTAAGGAAATATTACGGGGCGTTTATAGTGCTACCGTGTTGAAAATAACCGACAGTGACACCATTAAATTGAATGTTTCTGTCTGGCCATTAACAAAAATAGAAGTGGGTCTAAGGGTCAACGGTATAGACACACCAGAAAAGTATCGTCCAAAATGTCAACTAGAAAAATCTCTGGCCAAAGCAGCTTCTGATTTTGTAAAAACCTTCATAAAAGTTGGGGATATTGTGGAGATTGAAAATATCTTTATTGGTAAATATGCCGGTAGGGTAATTGGTGATTTGTACTTTTTCAAGAATGATAACAGAATAAGCCTGTCGGCCTTATTGCTAGAGCAAAAAATTGCGGTGCCATATTTTGGCGGCAAAAAAACAAAAGATTGGTGCAAGGCTCCAAACTAAAACTAAATACTATCATCACTACTTTTAAAAACATTCCAGCCGTTTGGGCTGTTTTTTCGTTGTTCACGACCTGCCATTTTTTGAATAATCAGGAATTATCTGCCAGTTAAATTCACGGCCATTGCACTTGGTACATCCAAAACGTTTCAACAATGCTTGCGCCTGTTCAATATTTAAGTCGCCGTGTTTCTCGATCATTTCATCCCAATTAAGACCTTCGCAGCGCATACAGATTTTGCACCCAAATTGAATAACTGGGGTTGTTGTGGGTAGTGCAAACAGTCGTAAAATTTAACTGTTATAGACTGCTTATAATTACGTTAATTAGCCCACCAACACCCTATACCTCTAGCAAATTCTTGATGAGTGAAACCCATGTTTGCGGCTTCGGTTTTGCTTACATTTTTTATAAGTGTCTTTAACTTGTTGCATCTGGTATTTAATATCCGCACTTGATTATGAGCTTTCAACCATCCATCTGCTAGTTGTTTTGCCCTAGCAATTTCCGCGCTTGTCATTTCGGATTCTATGGATTTTATGTATTGAAGAATTGATGTGCTCCACATTCCCAAATATTCGGACAAATAGTAATGTTTGAGCGCAGTGGAGTAATTCTTTGTAACGCCGAGGCCTTTTTCAAACATTTCCCCCAAATTACCATGAGCCCATGCGTCACCTTGCTCAGCAGCTTTAATGTACCAGTAATGGGCTTTTCCATAATCTTGAATTAGGTCTCTGCCATAAAAATACCTAGTACCCATGATAAACATGGCTTTTGCGTTGCCCAGCTCAGCAGCTTTCTTGTACCATCTATTTCCTTTTTCTATATCATAAGTCAGGCCTCCGATACCGTATGTGATTATGTATGCCAACCCCATCAATGCCAGAACATCGCCCTGTTCTCCAGCTCTCTCAAACCAGAACACTGCTTTATCTATATTCCAGTCTACAGTAACTCCCCATTGGTACATCTCCGCTACTTTTCGTGAAGCATGTCCATCGCCCTGTAGCCCTGCTTCTTCGAACCTAACAAATGCTTTTTCAAACCATGCATTCCCTTTTTTTGAATTCTGTGCAATTCCTACACCATAGCCATACATCTTTGCGACTTCCCAAGTGGCTTTTGCATCCCCACTATCTGCGGCTTTTTTGAACCAAATATACGCCTTTTCATAATCTTGATCGACACCTTCGCCATTAAAATACTTCCACGCTAAATCGAGTGATGCCCTGGTATTTACCTGATTAGCAAGGTCTAGCGATTTTTCATTTGCAAATGTAACGGATGCAAAAAGTATATTAGAAATTATTATAAATATTATAAAAGTAGTTTTCATTTTCATAAATAGAGCTTTAGTATTTGAATCAAAATTAAGTATAAATAACATTGTTAAGAATTATTTGTCAATTTATAGTCACAAAAAAAATGGCCAAGGCGTGAACCTCGACCGCTTTAGTTGTTTGTTATTTATGCCAACCTGATATATGAAAATCCTATATAATTATTTAGAGGATTATATAGGATGTTGGTATTTGCTTTTGTTACACTGGTTTTAACTCAAATTATTATTTTCGAATTCATGTTATTTTTTTGTAAAGGAAAGTCAGCATTTCTTAGAATATTTTTAAGTATAGCATTCCTAGCTGTTTTGGTCACGATCATCTACAGTTTTACCCCAGAATCCGAACGCAGCAGACCCACTGCTATTTTTCAATATTTGGTTTTGGCTAGTCCTTATGTGATACCATATTCTATTATATCAGGGTATGTTTTTAATCAATCTGACAACGAGGCAAAACGTATGTTAGCCTATCCCATTGCTATCCTTTTTACTTTTTGTTATCCATTTCTTGCACTTGGCGTTAGTTGCTTTATTGGCAATAGTTGCTTGTAGGCCCTTAATCAGGCTTGAGAATTTGAATTATGGCTTCATGCTTAGCTTTGCAAATCTCATATTCCGTTTTTAGCACCACAACCTGGGGCATAAGTTCACCGGCTACAAACGCAACTTCGGGGCAAGATTCTTTAAGCTTTTCGGGCAACCTAATTGGAGCGATTGATTGACAGCCAGTTAGCCATATCATCATCAATAAAACACTCAACATTTTTAAGGGCTTCATTTGCTTTTTCTCCATTCTTGCGGGTTTGAATTTCTTTTAAGTCGAAGTTTTTGGTAACCACCTTTGATGTGGCCGCGCTAATTGCAGCGGCTTGTTTATACGGGGCCCGGCCATGGCTAACACCCGTGTAATAGATGCCAAAACCAGCGACAATCGCAACCGGCACCCATTTGGGCATTAGCGCCAATAAGCGCATTAACCCCGCTCCAATTGCGCTAAAGGCCATATTCATCCACCTTTTTATTGCGCTCAAAAATGATGTAACCGAGCACGATTACAACGCCGATGGCGATAAACGGAAACCAACTACTGTTCAAAACCGCACCAAATTTATCTACAAAATCGCCGCCTTTGTCAGATATTTCCTTCACCTTATCCATCATGCCGCCAATGGCATCTGCTTGGCTGGCCAACACGCCAACACCACCTGTCACCGCCGCAAGGTTTGTTTTGCTTTTGAGCTTGGTTTTAACGGCTGGAGCCGCAACAAATTGTGGCATATCATCAAGTTCGTGGTTGCCAAACAAATTGGCCTCATCTCCACGGCGGCGCGTTAAGCCCCGCAATGGCGTAAGTTTGCCTTTGACCCGAGCTTTGTTCCAACGTTTAAATTGGTCTTCCGCGCCTTCAAAATTGCCTTTGTTCATCATTTTCAACAAAGTCGAACTTGAAAAATTGCCAGCTCCAACGTTAAAAATAAAGCTCACCAGCGCATCAAATCGGTGCTGTTCAAGCGAAACTGTAACCAGCCGTCTTATCGTCTCCTGCGCGTGGCGCACGTCTTTTTTAAGGTATTCAGTGGCCATATCGCCGTCAATAACATCACCTTTGCTAACTTGGTGGGTGTGGCCGTAACCAATTGTCCAAATGCCAGCAGGGCATTTATAAGCTTGCAGCTTTAAACCTTCGTGCTTTTTGATAATTTTAAGGCCGCTGTCTGAAATTTGCATATCGCTTTCTCCATAAAAAAACCCCGTAAAAACGAGGAGAAACTAAATTTGAGTTTTGGGGTTGGTTAGTTGTAGGTGTTCAAATATTCGGAAACTGAATTTAGGGCAACATTGCCCGGGTTGTCTGAATGCGCTTCATAGGTATGGAAAAACTTAACAAACTCGATTTTAATGGCGCAACATAGAATTGAGATTATGGGTAACGCAGCAATTGAATCGGCTATTTTACCGGCATCGTTAAACCGCTGTTCCTGGCAAACATCGCTATCATTGCCATTAAAACTTTCAATTTCAAAAATGAGCTTTTTGTAAGAGTCAAAAAGAACTTTCAGATTATTTGATTTGTTTGTGAATTCCACTTTATCCCCCAATAAAACAATTACATTATACTCAGTCAATAAATTAAATATTCTATAAGTATCTGATAAATATTGGATATATAACTGTTTATGTCAAAACCAAATTCTATTTCTGTAATTTAAACTTAAGAATATGTTTATTTCGTGAGGGCGTTTTAATTTACTTTTTATTTTTTAACTTACTTTTTTTAATTTTAATATCTACCCAAATATTCAAAGTTTTCACCAGGGTATATAATATAGTAGCTATACCAATACCCACCGTCACAATTGAGTGAACATCAAAGGCTAATGAGCCAAAATATGTCATTATTCCACCTACAATTGTGCTTATTTCAAATTTATCTTGCATAGACATCTTGGCCCCGATTTGAATAAAATCAATAATTTGTTAATTGCTTAAACCGCTAGTGATGCTGCCAACGTATCAGCATTAGTTTGCAGGGTTTCTATTAGGCCCTTGGCCTCATTTTGATTTTCAGATTGTGAAAGCACCCTTTGCGCCTGTTGTTTAAAGGCGGCCGCTTTGCCAATGCAATTTAGATAGGCATTAGACTTTTCTATAATAATGTTGGCCAATTCCACCACGGTTCTAACTGGTGTGAACGCGGAAGCTTCATCGGTCAACAAAGTTTCCTGTTGAGCCGTTGCAATACCATTCAAAGAAGCGTTAGCAGCCTCAACTTTTGACGGCCAAGTGTTCTGTTCTTCGCTAGTAGCAGTATCTACGGAAACCCGCAAAATGCCTGCATGAATCTCATCAATTTTTAATAAATAATGTTCCAACCACTCCGAATTTGACGGTATGTTTCTTATAATAGCCGTGCCATTCCACATGTAATAGTTTAATTCACTATCAAGGCCGCTCTGATAATCATTTAATGCGTCAACCTCGCCTTCTCCAGCTATTACAGTAAGATTTTCAGGGAATAACTTCGAGAAGTCAACATCTGCAGCGACGACTTTGTTAGAGCTATCTACCACAAAAAATGCATCACCTAAAAGGTTGGTTTTTTGCAACTCGTAGAAATCTTTTCCATCTTTATTTTTTAAGAATAAGATGTTGTTAGGGTTGTCCCCGGTTGGAGAATAGGGCGTGAATTTTCCTAGGGTATAATATGTCATATTTTTATCCCGACACTGTGTACCAGCTACCATTTAGCTGATATTGAAGTAATTTTGTTTTGAATTTTGAATGGGTGTTAGCGTTAACGCCATATCTATCGACCATAACCGAGCCAGATGGCGCACCCATCCATTCGTAGCCACTAGGAACAGTGTATTCTGTGGCCGTTCCTAAGCGAACACTTTGCACGGCTCCGTTTGCCGCCGTTAATGCTGAATTGCCTTTGTCGTAGGCTGTTTTTACAGCTTTTGATGATGCGTTGGTCGTTGTGCTTGCTGAAGTCACACTGTCACTAATCGATCGGTTAGCCTCGGCGCCGGTGGCAATGCCAGATAATTTGTTCTTTTCTATGGTCGTGTAATTATTGTCGGTTTCACTTGCATGGGTGTGACCGGCATCAGATTTGGTATTGGCTTTTGTTAGCGCCTCCGCACCTTTGTCAAAAGCTACCTTAACAGCGGTTAGTGATGCCACTTTATTTGCGTCTATCGTGATGACACTGTCGCTAATTGTACGGTTTACATCTGCATTGGCATCGATGTTAGCTAATTTGTTCTTTTCTATGGTCGTGTAATTATTGTCGGTTTCACTTGCATGGGTGTGACCGGCATCAGATTTGGTATTGGCTTTTGTTAGCGCCTCCGCACCTTTGTCAAAAGCTACCTTAACAGCGGTTAGTGAGGCCACAATAGCAGAATCTATAGTGATGACACTGTCGCTAATTGCCGGGTTTACATCTGCATCGGCTTCAATCGCATCCAGTTTAGCTTTCAGCAGGTTGGTAAAATCATTGGCGCTCGTGGGAATTTCGCCAATCGAGGTTATGACCGCCTGTAATTGCTCCCAATTTATACTGTGGCCAGCGGCGCTGCCAACGCCCAAACCGGTTAACTTGTATCCGCCCATGGGCTGGTCGCCGGTAAACTCCACAATTTCAGCAGCGATGGCTCTAATAGCGTCCAACAATGTTGAGGCTTTGGCGGTTGTATCAACAACGCCTGCGGCCGTAAATAAAGTGCGCAATAACAGCAATTGTTTATTCATATAAGCTGCGTTTAGCTTAGTGCCGGCAATGCCTTGGGCAGGGTCGGGGTCGGCAAACCAAGCTTTATCATTGGCGCCTTGGTCGGTAATCGCCGGCATAGCGGCAATGGTGTCATCGCCGTTGGGTAATATTGTCATTTAAACCTCCGTAACAAAATGTAATTTTCCGTAAGCCGCAATTTTTCGGTTACAAGCACCTATAAAATTGGTCAATTTCTCATCTGTTGGCAGGTTAGAACCAACAATATATTCGCCAACATGAATGGCTTCATCTGCATAATCTAAAATCTTGATAGTGGCCTCCAATGGGGCAGCGCCGACGGTTTCGCCAACCACAGCCACGCCGCAAATAAGTGCCGGAAAAGTGATTATCTGAATTTTAAAACCATAAGCTTTGGCCAAATCGTGAAAACTGATTTTCGATTGACCGCCCTTGCTATGGTTTTTGGCAACCACCGCAAAACCTCTATTGGATAATGTGTCATCTTCAATACTGAACCTGTCTGGCAACGCCAACTGGTTTTCCCACTCACCCAAGCTTTGCTTTTGTTTGGTTGCAAATTTTTCCAAAAATAAAGCCTTAGCGTCTAGGTCTAAGGCTTTGAGGGTTTTTGCAAATGCGGCGGCTAATGCATCTTTTATCGGGTTGTTATCCCACGCCAAACCGCGTGGAAATAATCGTTTAATGGCTTCGGTATAATCACTCAAAAGTAACACTCCCCAAAACTGGTATTGTGGCCGCCGGGAAAATAGTGGTGCCCAAAGGCTCAAGCAATGTATGGTGAATTTCCAATGTTGCCGCGCTGATTATCTCATCGAAATTCGATTGATAGATTTCCAATACGTCTTCGGTGGTTGTCACATGGCTAATGGTTTTAAAATAAGCCTCTAATTCTTGGGTTATTTCGGTTTGAGCTGCCACCGTATTTGGCGACAAATCGGTTATTCTAAAATTAATTATTTGCGGTGTGGCGGCTTCAACATAAACCGCGCCCAACAACGGGGCATCTATTTCTATATGGGTTTTAATGGCCAAACAATCTGCGGGTGAAGGGATGCCATTATTGCCGTTGTCATCCAATATTGGCCAAACAATCACACTGCCCAGGCCATAGCCATTGCGTTGCACATAGGCTCTGGTTACGCCGGCATAGTTTAACGCCCATTTTACATAATCGGCTTCATTGCCGCCTTCGGGTGTATTTTTGTCAGATTGCTGAATTCTAAATCTAAATTGTTCATCGGGTTCGCCATCTTTGCGCGCTTCAATTGGCCGCTCTTGCCCATGTAAATCTAGTGCCCATGTGGCTGTGGACACAAATAACTGTGCTTTCAAGTCGTTCAAATATGAATATAGTTCCCAAACTGCGCCGCCAATAACCTTTGCAATCACCGCTATATTATTTGGATATGCGTCAACATCTGTGCCAGGCATTTCGGCTCTAAAATTGTCTTTTATGCGTTGCATCAATTTGCGCAAATCAGGTAAATTATAGCTCATCGGGTTTGCTCCCACCACAAATTGAATTTTTGATTTATTGCTTTTTGGTCTTTGTGGCTAAAACAATCGAGGCTAATTTCTAACTGACTTGCAGACCGATCAATTTTACTTTGCACGTTCAGCTGGCTAATTACTTTTTGATCTACAAGCGGTTGCAGCGCCTCAACGGCAAAATCGCTAGCTGTCTGCTCAATTCCATCTGTCAAATATTCGCGGTCGAGCGTCCAAAGATAGGAGCCAATTTCAAATTCACCATCCAACAATAAGCTATCGCCAAACCAGCCTCGCTGGTCTTTGGTTCCATCTGGGGCGGTCATACCTTCGCCAAGTTTTTTGTCGGTAAATAGGCATAGAATAATGCAGGTATATAACGCGCTGTCATGTTTCAGCATTTGGTTGTCGATAATCCAAATACCGCATTTTTTTTTAACGTCCCACACGGTGTCGATTAGCAAGTTAGGCTGGTCGGCCAAACCTTCATTATGCCTGATCCGAATTTCCATTAATCACCCGCTTGTAAAATGCCATTGATAAAAACTTCCGGTGCGTTGATTTCTATTTTCAACGGCGAGACTATTTTAATGCTAGCGCTGCCAAGCTCTATTTTTTGGCCTCTGCTATCCAGAAACGCAATGGGTGAGCCATCGGCATGGTCATCGATCGAAATAACCCGTAGCCGTTCCGCGCTGCCACCAACTAATATTGCCAACCCCTTCGAGCCAATTTTGGGTTCGAAGTTATTGCCTGCGCCCAATTGCCATTCGACATCTTCAAAGGTTTCACCTTCAAAACCTTCGACATCTAATTTGCCATTTTCGAATTTGCTTATGGTGATTTCTCTAATCAGTGTCATGCAAAACCACCGCTACTTTTAGAGGTCTTTTGCGCCTCGCCGCCATAGGCTCTTGGGTCAACCAAAGCCAAATTTGTCACTGTGCCTTGTTGTCCTTTGGTCCAGCTAACCTCTTCAATCAACATATCTTGTTGAATCTTCATGGTGGGGCAATTTACAAATATCAAATTGTTAGGTTCATATAAATCACCAGCGGTATCGGCCATACCCCTCACGGTTATTGCGGCGCTTGTGCCTTCACCTGCCGCCCGATTCATTGCCCATTCTGCGCGGGCTTTGCATCTTTCAGCATCCATATCAGTTTCAGCAATAATTATTGTGGGCCGGTAGCGGGTTATGGCTGCATCTTCTGCCACGTATTTTAGTTTGGAATCGGCCTTACTTTGGCCCTTGATGATATATTCGCTAAATCGCTTGGCATGGCTAAATGTGCAATTTGCAGAAAGTATATTTATCCCTTCCACCAGTTCGCCGGCTTGGCGCTTATCTTTTGCCTTGGTAATGTCTATGCCACCGTCTGCGGTGCCAATTAATAGCAACCCTTGTTGTTTTGCTAGTTTTTCTAATGCTGCAAAAGCGGTTTCGCCTTGGCTAATTTGAAACTTAGGAATGGGTGTTAAATCTTTTTCGTCCGAAATAATTTGCAAGCCAAAAGGTTCGCCTAGCAATTGCCCAATTTCTAAAATGGTTTTATCTTTAAACCCGCCCTGTTCATATATCGCCGCGCAATCTACAAAATCGCACGATTTGGAACGCCCCGAAACACCAACAGAGTGACTTGACCCATCAAAACTGGGGGCAAAATCATCAATATATCCATCGACCAATAGCCCATAGTCACTAACAACTTGGCACGGGTTACCTGCCAGCAATGCCCAAAGTCCGCCCGGCAATTCGGCAAGGTTTAACCTAAAAGTTCTGCATGCATTTTTGACAGATGCGGTCACCGTAAAACTTAACCAGCCACTATAAATTTGGCCGCCAACTATAATTGAAACATTGCTCATATTAAACTTGTGCCTCAAATTTAATCGGCATAAACATCGAATTTCGCGGGGTGTTTAGTTTTATTAAATCAACAGCCCCGCTTGCATCGCCATAAACATTATGTGCCAGGACAAGGCTTGGCGTTGGTTTTTCCGTTTCCGCAGATATGACGGTCGAAAGAGTTTTAATTAGGTTTGATAAATGTCGAGTTGATAGGTTCTTATATTCAATCAAAATTGCAATCATTTCGACATTTTGTAAATCCAACATTTCAAATGCAATAAGTTCAGATATATCCGCGCGCGCCTGTATGGCATGGCTGCGCAGTTCATACTCAATTTGGGTTGCAATATATGCCATCCCAATGAGAGTGCTGCATCTTAATGATTGGGCAATCAACAATTGATTTTGCTTTAACTTGAGTCCGTTGGGGCGAATGCTAGTTTCGACCACCGGGCTATATTGCGAAATTTCTTTTAATATATTCCAAGCAATATCTGGTTGGCACTCCAACGCGAAATCAACAATAATTTTGCTTATTGTTTCTCCAATATTAATAGCCGGCGTCAATGATTTTTGGTCGCTTATATCGGTCATTGTGATCGCAAATAAATCGTCTAACCGAGTTGAAATGTCATCTGTAACCTTTTGACTTAGGCTCTGTGCCAACAATGGGCGCATCAATTCTACGACTTCCAAAATCTGTTTAACCGCCGCCGCTTTGATATATTTTGGTGTTTTAGCCATTCAACCCACCGCCCATCATACGCCCCATTGCCGCGCTGGCATTGGCGAGGCCAATTTCTAAAACCCTACCAAGCATGGTTGATATATTTACCAAACCACCGCTTTTTTGAGCTAAGAATTGAAAATCAATTTTTACCAAATTGGCAATATCTTTTGATGTGCTGATACTCACACCATTACATCTGACCATATTCAATGGATTGTCTGGCAAAACAAGGCGATGCACACCTCCGCCGTCACATATGCTCTTTAGCGCCACTGCTTCCGCCATCGCGTTTGGCCCTATCAAATAACCATTTACACTAAATGTTCCAGCGTTTGGCCCTAAGTCCTCATCAATGTGATTTGAACCGTTGGGAAATTGGTGTCTTACTATACGCCGGCCACCATCACCCTGTTTTTGGTTTTCAAATAAGAAAGTCGAGCCGTTTAGGCTGGCGGGTCTTTTTAATTTAAAATAATCAAACATATTATGGCCTCGCCCAAGCTGAACTTGTTCCAGTATTTACCCTGGCATTGACATGGCCGCTGTTTTCAACAACGCTTGATTGATAACTACCGCCTTCAACGCTCACATTAATGTTCACATCCGCCTGGCCCTCCAATTTAACGGGCTGTTTGGCCAATTGCATCACGGCATCGGTTTGTTGTTTGTAAGCGGCTTCGATTTCAGCAATTCGCCCCAACGTATCGGCGCTATTTTGATTAATTGAAGCTATTTTGTCGTCACGTTCTTGTTCACTAGACAACATCCCAAATCCACTTTGAGGCGCCGCCAAACTAAAGAAATGAGATTTTCCCTTTGCAATTGGCATGGCCATAACTTTAGCCACCGCCTCTGCGGTATCTGTTTGAATAGATAATAAATGTTGGTATTCAGTATTGTTTTTTAAACTGACAACTGTTAGTGCCGCATCAACAGCCGCGCTGATTTGGTCACTATTATAACCCTGTGGGTTCAGTTGCAATTCCCTAGCGCGCTGCGCGGCCACTTCTGCGCCGTAGCCTCGAACATTTTTGATAACGGTGTCTAGTGCTATTTCAGCTTCAATTGATGTTGAAGCAACATCTAAAATTGCCGCATTAAAATCTTTGAGGCCGATTGTGCCATCTTTCCATTTCTGGTTTAGGCTATCAATATTTTCTTTTATGTCGTCTGGCAATGCAGCAACTAGGTTAGATGACCCATAACCACTTGTCATTAAATTGCCCGAAATTTCAGCCCTTTGATCAACCAACTGTTTATTAGTTTTGTCAATCTCGATGCGTAATCCATGGCGTGTAATAGCGTCCAAGTTAGCCGCATGTTGGGTTGAGTTTTTAGTGGTTCGACCCAACACCTTGTCAACTCGTTCAAGTTGGTCCGCATGATCTTGTTCAGAACGAGCGGCAAACTTACTTGCTAAGCCTTCTTTTTGGTAGGCATCGGCTAAATAACCCAAACCTAACAAGAAAGCACCGCCCGCAACAACATAGGGTGAAAAAGCAAGTGCGCCAATTGCTGCTTTTGATAGAGCGCCTCCTAATGTCGCTAAAGCGCCACCAACATTTGCAATGCCTGTAATAGCGGCACCAGCCAGAACGACTCCACCGATTGCTTTGCCTGCACTTACAAGTAGTTTAACATCATCATCATCTAAGTTTCTTATTGCTCCTGTAATAGAGTTTAAACCTGCTGCCATTTCATCGGCCAAACTGCTATCCCATATAGATAAATTAACACCCTCGACCGCAGATTGAAAACGTTTCAAACCGCCCACCATCCCGCGCATTCTGGTTTCTGACATCTCTTTAGCCGCCCCATCTGCATTGGCTATTAATTCTT
Organism: Hyphomicrobiales bacterium; assembly: GCA_013214705.1. Lineage (GTDB taxonomy): Bacteria > Pseudomonadota > Alphaproteobacteria > Rhizobiales > OSC116 > OCS116. Next base: position 357,383 of record JABSRZ010000003.1, on the reverse strand, counting down.
TTTCAAGCGCAATATATCCTTTGCCCAACTCTCCATTCATTATGGCCATGAATTTAGCAACCTGCATTTTTCCAAAGATAGCTTCTAAATGCGCGGCACCGGCATCATTTGCTTTTAATTCTGCAAATAAGCCGTAAACATCCAAGCCGCCCATATTAGCAGCTAATGAATCGGCAATTGTTTGGCTTATTTTAATTCTTGCTTCGGCTGATGTGTCTCCAATTTGGCCAACAACTTTATCCACCAACTCGCCTAACAAATCTTCGCTTTCGGAATTTTCTAAAATATCTTGCAATAAGCCAGCTTTGACATTCATGCCTTGGCTATTAAGTGCTCTCGATAATTTATCACCCGATAATGTATTTTTTTCGCTAAAAAACTTACTATATTCAATACCTAAACCAGCAAATGCAGCTCTAGCTTTTTTGGTTGGGGCTATTAAGCGCAATAAACCAGTTCTAAACGACCGACCTGCCGCCGAGCCTTGAAAACCCTTATTACCAAAGTCACCTAAAATTGCTGCGGTTTTTTCTAAACTAATTCCTAAAGCTGCAGAAATAGGAGCAGCCTCTTTCATAGCCATAAACAATTGAGGTACATTCGTATTCGCCTTGGTGGCGGTATATGCAACAACATCATTCAAATGAACCATGTTTTTTTTCAGCTCCGTCACATCACCACTTGCCATAGCAAAACCCGCAAAGGCATTTGTGCTGACATCAGCTGCTTTCGCCAAACTCATATTACTGGCTGCAGCAAGTTCCAAGGTGGTTGGCAAAATAGCCATCGCTTCATCGAGATCAAGGCCAGCTTGTAAAAGATAATTAAAACCATTTGCGGCATCAACCGCAGTAAATTGAGTTGTACGGCCAAATTCTCTAATGGCATCGTTATATGGTGTCATTTTCTGTTCTGACAGTTGGGCAGTTGCTGCAACTTGGTTCATCGCTTCTGCAAAAGTATATGCGCCACGCATAGAAGCACCTGCCGCCAGCAACATGGGCATTGTCATGCCCGCGCTAACTGTTCGGCCAAAACCTTTGATTTTATTTGCGGCGCCGTTAATTTTACCAGTAATGCCATTAATTTTATTGCTAACTCTGCCAAAAACAGCCGAAGCTTTATCGTGCCCCCGAATATAAATATGCGCGGTTAGGTTGTTAGCAATGGCCATAAGTCTAAGTTTTTTCTCTGTGTTTTATCAGTCTAAATGTCCAATAAATTAATTTATCTATAGGCAGGTTTTCAACATCTGTAATAGGCATGCCGCATTCAAAAATAAGAATGTCAGCACACCACATTATTTTTTTTCGTCGGTAAATACCCAATCGGCTAATTTTTGGCCTATTTTGCCAAAATCCACCTGGTGAAGACGTTCAATTTCACCAATACTTAAATCAGTGAGATCATCTATATAAATGGCTAAAACTCCAAAATTTAGTTGTAGGCCAGGCGTTAAAAATGGGCCATGCTCAATTAAATGTTTGGCAGTAGGTTGTGCTGTAAACACAACCTTATCTATTTTGCCTTTTGGCCCCTCAATAGGGTGGTCTAGATCAACAACTAATTCACTCATTTGTTGACCACACGCACATCATTTGATGCAAAGTCAAGGTTGCTAATTTCACCATTTTCAGATTTATAGCTTGGTTTACCAACGACAAATGCTTCGTTGAAATAATAGATTAGGCCACTGTCCAAATCTTCGAATGTAATATCAACATCTGTGAAATGTTTTTTCATAGAATCGGTATTTAACCCATCAACCGTCCGAAAAGTCATGTTTTTTAGCATGGGTGAGGCCGGCTTAACGGTTTGGGAAACCGTGCCATCATCGTTATTTTCTACCGCACCTTCAAAATTCCAAGGTTCGATTTCACATCCGCCCGTTGTTACGTGTTTTTCGCCATTAAATTTGAACGTTATACGTCCAGCTACCGGTTTAGCCATGTTTTTTATCCTTCAATTTGGAGGTGAGATTTAACGCTAATTGCCATAACCATGAGCTGGTTAACCCAATCGGCATCAATGCCAATATCAACGCGGTTGCTATCGTTGCCAGAGCGCGCAACAGTCAGCAATTCTTCGTATTTGTCTATATTTTCGCACACGGCCAATTTCATAAGGCGCATATAACCTTGAATTAGATTCTGGCGTATGTCTTCAACCGTAACCACAGTTTTAAGGTTGTTGGGGTTGCTATCCGCCAGTGCCATTCGGTTGAAAGTTCCGCTTAATCGTGAATGCTGATAACGAACAAAATACATAACTTGCGCTAATGTATTTGTGTCCAGCCAACTAGCATCGGCATTGCCTTCATCCGTTAGCCGATACATTGTGATGGCTCGGTCGATTAAGACTTGGCCACCTGGGTTTTTCTTGAAAGTGGCAATGCCATCATAAAGCAATACATTACGTTCGCTCTGGTCGAAAATGGTTTTAGGCAAACGTAAACCTTCAAGAACTAGCCCTTGTAGGGGGCGGCTCAATTCGGGCGCGTCACCAAGATGTGATGCCAATATTACGCCGTAAGCGGCAGCCCATTCCCATACAGGGCTTACGCTGTCACTTGTGCCCAAATTGGTGATATATTTGTCGTTTCGAGCTAAGCCAATCGCAGAGAGTTCACCCACTGTCCCACTGGTTGCAGTTACGCACTGTCCATATAATTGAGAATCATAACCCCAACGGGCATCTAAAAAGTCACGCATACGGTCGAGGTTGGAAGTGTCATTGAACGGTGTTGTAAGAAAATCATATTCTTCTTCACCTAGATTCAATAGGGCAGTTGATTCATCTGGCGCACCATTGCCACCCGCTAAAGCTGGGCCACTAAATGTTAAAGTGTTTTTACCAACACTTCCCTCATCGCCAACGACATCTAATGCCAAAGAAACCGACAAACCACCTTTATGAACACAGGTTAAAGTGACAACAGATAGGGCAACAGTAGCATCTACACAAACACTGCTGGCATTAATAATATTGGCGATATTTGCTGCAACGTCATCGTTTGTTTCGCCAGACTGAATTTCAACGCTAATTCGTTCGCCAGCAATATAAAAAATGGATTGGCCTAAATTGGTTGAAGCATCAGCAACGGTAATTGAACCAGACATGGCCACACCAACCGCAAGCAATGGTACAGCCCAAATTTCTTGAAATGGTTTGATGGTCGAAGCTTTACGATACATTGCCGCCAACATCGATTTTGCACCAAATAATAGGTCAATTGTGCTTTTGGTACATAAAACAGGGGTATCAATTGTTGCGGTGCCCATTGTGCCACCGGCTTCAATCATATTCCCAAACAACAATTGTTTGTTTTTGCTGTTGAATGGCGTTGGCGCGGCAGAAATATCAAAATAATTGCCCGGAGTTCGGAGAGATTGTGGAATCATGATTTAGTTTCCTTTTTAGATTTTGGTGATTTGATTTTTATTACGTCACCAGCAATGAGCCGCTTCTGCCAATAAGGCGTATCGGGTTTATTTTGCCCATTTTCATGTAGCAATTGGCTTGTTTCTGGGTCACGCACAGCGCGGCCCGCACATGGTTTAATAAACATGCGTTCTCCAGTTTATGTTTGGGGTTGGTTGGGCTCTACAGAGCTTTCTACGCCATTTGACGTAATGCTAATTGTTTCTAATTTGTCGGATGGGTCTACAGGTGTTTTGATTTGGTTTGCTAAATAATCTAAAGTTTTATCTAGGTGACCATCAATATTTATGGGTGCAAATAAAGCTCTGATATTTGCCACGTTGTCAGCATGACTAATGGCCTCTACCGGTGGAAATTCATCGTCACAAATGGTAGCAAAGAATTGAATTTGTCTAGCCGCAAACTTTAAACCCGATTGCTCTGTAGCAATTCTATTGCTGTTCCATCCTTCAATATTGGTAACAAAATTCTGAAATATTTCTGTAATTGGGTTGTTGAGATTGTTTATGCAATTCTTGATTTGTTGCTCCAACATATCAAGTTTAATCTCTAATTCGAAATCGGTTGTCGGTACCGACACACCTTCTGGGTCCACTGACGCAATTCTAAATTCAATAATTATCTCGACATTTTTTAATTCATAATTATCACTTCGATAATTGAATCCGACATCCTTGTCCGTATAAACAGAAATGATTGGGATGGCTTTATCGTCTAAAGTATTGAGACTATCAATTTTGCTATCAAAAACATTTCCCTCGGCAAGCGTAGGGTATGGCGCTTCTGAACCATTTTTTAACATCGCCACAATCATGCGCCGCAATAATAATCTTTGAAGACTCATATTTGGCTCACTGTTATTTTTTTCAGACTAAGTAAAATTCGACCTAATTCATCTGGTTTTATGTTCGAGATAGAATACAAATCGTTTGCATCTACGACTTCTAACTCATCACCTTTTTTCAAGTCAAAAGTTAAGGAGCCTTTTTTCAATAGACAGATTGGGAAATCATCCATAATCTCGTTGAATGAGTCATTTCTCATGCCTTTCATATTTCTACCTAATTGGTAATTTATAAAAGATGTTTCAAATATTGCATTTACTGTTTCAACGCTTCTATCTAGGTCTGCAGTAGCATCCCCCGAAGCGCTAACGTCTTCATGTTGTGAAATTGGGGTGAATTTAACTGGCTGCGCAAAGCTGCGGTCGAGGCTGGCCTCCATCCGCTCAAAAGCTCTAGCAGTTCGCATAAACTCACCCCAATAATTTAGTCTTCTTTGTTTTGTAACGCAATATATTCAACGGCTTCTTTGATTGCCGAGCCTTCAACGGTTAAATCACCAAGAAGATCACGAACAGCGGTTACACTTGGCGAACCATCTTTGTTAAGTCCGTCTTCATCCAAGCGACCAATTGCATCAACAATTTGGTCAAGCGTGGCGGGTTCATCTTCTGAATCATTGGTAGTTTCAGTTTCAGCCACCGCATCGACAACCAAAGCACCCAAGTCCTTCAACCGAGTAACTTCATCAGCATCATCAATTTCAATTGCCTGGCCAATTTGGTAAGTTTTGCCGCTAAACCGAATAGTCTTTGCACAAATTTCTTTAGACATCAAAATACCTCCACAACTAGGGAAGCATTAATTTGTGCAGGCACCATTAATGGTGCAGATTGTGTCATACACATCATAACCGATGGGTCATTTTCTTCCCACATTTTATAGAACTTTTCAAGCGGCTGCAGACCAGCTTTAATGTCATAAATAGCACCATGAGCTTGAACACCGCGTAAACCGTTCTGTCCAACAGCCACCATGAGCAGTTTATTACCTGTCATAACGTCAACAGTATTGCCGTCGACATCTTCATAGCTGTTGCCATATGTCCACAAATGGAATTGCCCCCACATGCCTTTATATTGAACTACCTCGGCAACGCGCGGGTCAATGTTTGGAATTTCTTCAATTCCGCGTTTAATATCCAATTGGTCGCGAAACTCTTTATTTTTGCGAAGTTTATTCCACACGGAATCTGTCATAACCACATCACTGCCGGCAGAACCACATTTTTTACGAATAAGACCAGACCAAGTTTCTAAGTCAGAACAAGGATCACTTAACGCATCGTCCCATTTATCCGTGCCAGCCAAAGTAATATTTAAACTGGCATCGCGACCAAAATCAATTTCTTGTTTTGGATAGTCAGGACCTTCTATAACGACTTTGCCAGTTAGCAAAGTTTCAACGGCCATGACTTCTTTGCGGCGATCAATTTGTTGATCTTGATCCATAGCAACTTCGGCTAAAGCATCATCAAATTTGTCTTGTAAAGAACGGGTGCCGCCTATTGCTTCGCCTGGCATACGAGTTTGAACATCTGTAGGCCGGACATCGTCAAGTGGTTTTAAGTAGGCCGGTTTAAAAGTTTGGGTTGTGCTGCCAGTTTTTTTATTCACGCGACCTTTAACAAATGGCGATACAAATGGTGCAAGTCGTTGGTCTTTAATAATTTTATCGAACGCAATTTCTTCTTTGTCAAAGACCATTACGGTCGGAAAAAAACGTTGTAGAAAGAACGAAACAAAAGGCATTTGAACGGTTACTAAACCCGCTATTGAAGTAGTGCTGTAAATATCCATATTTATGCTCCAAATTTGTTAATTGTTATGCCACGGCGGCTCAATGGCTCAATGACATCACTTAAAGCAACTGTATTTAGAGTGATTTTATCGCTATTGACCTGACCACCAATATAAACTGGCAATTCATTTTCTGCGGCCAATGCGGCTGTTTGAGTGTGGACCATTACACCAAATGCCAATGCTTTTTTGGCTTCGATCAATTTGACCAATTTTCCAGCTTCAAAACATACGACTTCACCGCGAACGCATGTGAAGCCAATTGGAGCAGTGAACGAATTGGTTTTAACACCACCATGCATTAGATCTTCTGGTGTACTTGTGTGGGTTGTTGACCCTGCTAGTAATTCAGCCATATTATTTCACCACGCTAAGTTTGTGACGTGCAGAAAAGCGATCCGCAAGGTTAGGATTTTGATTCCCAGAATTTTTGCCACCTTCTGCGCCAATTTGTGGTTGGTTTTCACCTTTTGCCATTTCTTTTTGAAAATCGGATTGACCATCGCCAAGTTCATGCGTTTTGGCAACAGTTTTGGCCGATGCACCAAGCATGCCTTTGGCATCTTCGGCGCTCATCTCAGTATTAAAAGCAATGTGGTTGGCTTGAACTTCGCGGCCTTTTGCTTCTTCACACCCTAAGATTTCACCAATTCGGGCTGTTGCGGTTACGGTTGCATCATTTGATGCCTTTTCAACAGCACTATCATGTGCCGCTTGTGTCACACCAGCTTCATTGCCGGGCGCACCTTCTGCTTTTGGTTCAGACATTATTGTCTCCTTTGTTGCGCCACTAAATTGCGGCTGGTTTGCAGTTAATTTCAAAATAAGTTGGTCATAGGTGGTTACGCCATCGGCTAGTTTTGCATCCACCGCATGTTGGCCTCGGAATGATTTGGCATTGGTACCAACCACATGTTCTTGCGTTACATCCAGCCCAACAGCTACAAATGCTGTGAATTGTTCATAGATATAATCAATATCTTGCTGGCGACTGGCTTTAAAACTTTCACTTATTGGTTTATGTGCCCAGCCCTCTGTTTTGTCAGCGCCGGCATATATTGCGGTGATCACAACTCCTTCTTTTTCAAGCTTTTGCGAAATGTCTTGATGGATTGTAACAACACCGATTGATCCCACATACCCAAGATCAGTGACATATCTTTCATCACATGCACTAGCCAACAAAAAAGCCGCCGAAGCAGCTAAATTATTTGCAAATGCAACAGTATGTTTGCCGCAGTTTCGAATTTTATTGGCTAGTTCAAATACCCCAGCTACTTCTCCACCTGGGCAGTCATATTCAAATAGTATCGTTTTAATTTGTGGGTCATTTTCAGCCGCATCTAATTGTCGGGTTAAACCTTGATAACTCACCAAACCAGAACGGGCACCAATCCAACCACCGCGATGTACCAATGAGCCTATAACTTTTATCACTGCAATATCACCAATTACATCGTGGCAATAATCACTTGCTCGAATTTGACCGCTAGAAGCTTCGATAGTCAGTGACTCATCATCTGTTATTTGCGAACTGTCGATGCGGCCAGACATAACTTGAAAAATTGTAATGGCTTTTTCTTCAGTTAGCATTAACGGTCGATGCATACGTTCCAATATATATGAGAATTTATTCGTCATCGTTTTTATCCTCATCTTCTTTTTCGGGTTTGGTTTCTTGTTGGTTAAACAATAATTCGGGGTTAAAATCTTCGGCAGTTAGCCCCAACTTTTTCAAGTATTTTTTCTCTCGAGCCACTTCTGTCATGACATCTCGAAAATCAACACCGCGACTGGCGCAAATCTCCGTCTTGGAGATTGTGCCCATTTTTACTTCAATTTCATGGGCTTTAGCAGTCTTCACCTGGTCAATATTGGGTTTGGTCCAACCCATAAAATCACCACGGCATAAAGCTTGTTTATTTTGATAAAAGCCGCCTACTAAGCCCTTGGGCAATAAAATACGTTTAGCATCGATGGATTCTTCCATAAAACAGCCAACGACAGGCATTGCCACTTGGTCTATTACATCTTGTCGTTCGGTCAAATAACTACGCCACGCATCTTCTGCTGCGGCGCGGGCGGCATTATAACTGACATCGCTATAATTTTTAGAAAGGCTATGCGGGTCAATTCCAAACCCAGCGGCAATTTCTCTTTGCCCAATTTTGTTGAAAGCTTCATAGGCATCCACCGCCTGTTCAGGTTGAACTAAACCAATATCTTCATTGGGCAACAAATGCATTAGAGCCGCGCCGCCAATTTTTTTGGTCTCCGCATAATAACTATTGGCAGCTTCCAATGCGGCGGCATTAATTTGTTCTATTTTATTTCCATCGGGGTCATCATCGCCAGATACTACCGCCATCGCGTCTTCATAATTGAGGACACTTTTAATATAAGCGCCAAACATGCTTTGCAGCATCGCGCGGTCGAGTTCTGCATCATTATAAATTGATAATTTTTTGATATTTGAGGCCGTAGAGGAAAACCTGCTTAAACCTGCTGTTTGTTCAGGTCTTTCAACATCAAAACAATGCAACATCATTGGGCGACCATGTTTTGTAAACCGAGATATATATTTCCAAGTTTTTAATCCACGGTGCATCCATTCATTGGGGTGTTGGCTGCAGACATAATAACCTATTGCTGCGCCTTCATTGTCTAGGTGAACACCATTTTGAATGTTATGGGTGTTTTGTGCCCCATTTGGGTTGCAAATACGGGCAGGGTCTATCAGATTCAAACATGTTTTATAACCAGATTGGCTTTTTTTCCATTCCATTGCGGCAAATGAATGCCCTGTCAGAAACCTTGTATTGGCTATTGTTCTAAGTAAGCCAGTAAAACTCTGTTTTCTGCTTGCATCAGCATCAAAACTTATGCTGTTTGCCCAAAGATCAAACTCATTTTCGAATATTTCAGCAAATTCATCGCTTACATCTTGTTTAATGCCAAGGGCTGAAAACATCGGCCGAAGTTGCAATTTTAATTTCTGGCCAACAATTGACTCACGGTAAATTCGTGCTGCGTTTTTTGCAATTGGGTTATTAATTACCAAATCATTTGCTTTTGCTGAATTTGGTTTTCCGTATTTTTTTAATTCGCTTTGTGAACTTTGTGCATTGGGGCCATAAGTCAAAATTTTATGCTGTGCGGCGCTAATATTATCAGAAGACATTTATTCTCCTTTTCGGTGCGCCGCGTTGTGGGCCATTAAACATATCTATGTCAAATTCCGCTTGGGCCGCTGCATCACATTTTGCCCAAATCCGTTTATACATATTCACCAAATGGTTGTGGTCCATAATTCTATAACTAACAAATCTATCCGAGAATCTGGCTTCTGTAACACTTTCACCTTTAGCCCAAGCCATAAGCACTTCGTAAATGTCAGCAAGTTCTTGTTCGTTGGTCAATTTAGCCATTTAATGATTTTCCTAACTTGCCAAAATCAATTTTTTCTTTTGGTTTCGTCATATTCCGCAAACGGCTTTCAATATCAATGTCACGGCTCTCTTTAGCCGCCATTGCATAAACCATTAAGTCAAAGGCTTCATTTCTAACGCCGCTGGGCAAATACCAGCGTTTAACTTCAAAACCATTTTTATCGGTTTCTAATATTATTTTTTCGGCAATTAATTCTTCAAAATAATCTTTTTCCAATCGGGTGGAAAAGTGTATTTGTCCTTGACCATTTTCAGTCGCCAATCGGCCATATATCGTGGCTTTTGCATCATCAACACCCACCAAAAATAGTTTGGTTAGTTTGATCTGTTTTTTACTCTGCAGCCAAATTGGCCGGCCGCTACCTGGCACACCTTTAATCGCATAGACATTGTGCCCTTGAATTTGCATTCGAGCGGCGAATTTATAGACCCTTTGGGTTTCATGCCCACTATCGATTGCAGTGGCTTCAATTCTGAATGGAGTTTCTCTTAAAGGATGCTTGTAACGCCGTTTTTTAATAACTTCTTCTAAGTCTTTCCAAACTGCGCTACCTGTTGGGTCACCAAATATTTTATACTTATCTAATATCCAACTCTCATCATTAAGGCCCCAAGCCACCATTTTAACTTCTAAACGGTCACCCTGTACGTCAACACCCATGGTTATTAAACCAGATCGTTCTGGCATCGTAAATTTTGGTATTTCTTCACGGCGGTTTAGAAGCATTTCAACCTCTACACCAGCGCCCTTTTTATCTTCGAATGGTAAGCCCAAAACCGTGTTTTGAAATGCCTTTTCCATTAAAGGTTTGCCGCGAGAGTCTAAATATTCAAAAACCATGGTCGAGAGTTTGACCCATGGGCTGTATAATTGGCTTATATGAAATCCAGCTATTTTTGAATCTGGGTTATGTTTTTTCCATTCCCCTGTTTTGTCCAATTTCCATCGTGTAACATCATTCCATTTACTTGGGCATTCGGGACATTGATAATATGCTGTTTCAGGTGAACTATGTTTATCATCACCTTCCCATTTTACATTTTCCCATTCCAAATGGTGTGCGTGCCCACAATCCGGGCAAGTGTAATATCTATGTCTCTGATCACTACCCAGCCAATGCCTAAAAATAATAGATGTTTCAAAATCTACTGGGGTAGAAACCCAAGCAATAAAGCTGTTCCACCAGTTTTTTATGCGTTGCCGCGCTAATGTCGCTACGTCACCGTCTTTGCCAGCACTCACAGCCCATCGGTCAATTTCATCACCAACAATAATTCTGCGTGAGCGACTGGCAACATCATTTGGTACGTTAGAACCTACAAAAGCCACATGAGCATCATTCTTGAAACTCTTATTCGTGATCGTATTTCGACTATCACGGCTTTTATTAGGTTCAATTTTTTTAGACAAGCAAGGAGTTGCTTTAATCATTGGCGTGAAACGCTCTTCACTAAATTCCTCTGCAGATTCCTTCTTTGGGTTGATAAACAAGATAGGCGAGGGGTCTTCGCTTATAAAGAAAGCCATAAGATTCAGAATAAATTCTGTCTTTCCCCATTGAGAACCGCCCATTAAGATCAGTTCGCTTATCGTACCGCTGGTCGAAATATCCATAATTTCGCGCATATATTCAACGCGACTGGTTTTCCATTTGCCGGGTTCGGAACTTGTTCCTTTGGCTACATACCTTTCTTCATCTGCCCATTGTGACAATGTGCGGGTTGTTTTGGGTTTGAAAACACTAAAATAATCGCGCGCAAGTTCGTCGGCCTGGCTATCAATTATTTGTTGTTCTGTCAGCATGTTTTATTTTTGACAATTCATACAAACTCGTCATCACTTCATTGACAGCTTCTGTCAAAACCTCATTAATTGCGGCTTCATCTTCGCCACACGCGGCAAGCTGTGGAGTTAATCTGCTCGGTAAAGCAATCATTTCCTGCCTAACAGTAGATATGACTGTTTGGGCGGCACTAACAATTGCCGATCTTCTTATTAATTCACCTTGTAAGGCTCTATATTTTAATTCATCAGAGGCGGCGCTTGTGGCCATCTTATCTGCGCGAAATCTAGTAAGCCGCGCAGTATCAGAAAAATCCTTTTTAACAACAGGCTTTCCATCACTACCAAATTCCAGATTACGGGCTGTGTCTATTGCAGCAAATTCAACCCATTTACCTTTTTTTTGTATCTCATATTTTGTTACAAATCGGTTGGCAGATTGCCTTGAACAACCCCTAGCAATCGCATATTCAGCAACCGTTCCCCAACCTTTCGGGGCTTTTTTTGTAACCTTTCCCATAAATTGCAACCATTTCCGTTACAAGTTACATTTTCGAATTGTCGCCAAAACCGCAAAAAACCTAACTATTTTAAATATTTGTGTAACTTGTAACCCTCAATTTTTTATCAAAAACTAGCGACTTTTCGGACTGCTGCGCCCGCGCGGCGCTTTGATAAGCCGGAAAGTACCTTTTTGTTCGGGCAGAAAATATTTGAATGGGTTTGGGTTTTCATAGTCTGTGCTTTGCTTTAACGCCACGGATTTCTACTTGCATGAAACGGTCTACATTCTTTGGAAAGGCTTGCTTAATGTGCTTTGTCATCAACGACCACGAGTCACCGCGCACCAATTCTTTTGGAAGTGCTGGGCCATAGAGCATTGCAATCTTTTGATTGCCTCGTGCCGTTCGGCCTTTGATGTGATGGAATATGCCTTGTCGTCCGTTGCTCATTGTTGCGATGAACGTGCCTTTGTATTTTTGTCGCTTGCCCCAAACCTTAGCCGAAGTGACCATTTTCTTTAGTTGCCGGCCTTTGAATTCAATCAGTCGAACGTGCCTATCTTTTACACTTATGTGGTAAGTAGGATTCTTTGAGTGTGCCTTATTCGTTTTGAAGCGGGATAGCACATGGGCGGATGGCAGCGAAGTTTCTTTAACCAGATTGGTTTTAATAATGGTTCTTGTGGTACCGCCAACGGCGTTGTTTGCGCGATATAGAACACGATTCATTCGGGGATTGCCGAGTTCTTTCAAACCCTTTTGTAATCGAATGAGGCCACTCGTATCGACTTGCAATTGCATGAGAACTGCCCATAAAAAAACACCCACGATTAAGTGAGTGCTATTATTATTAATGGTATTTGAATTGATTTCCTGATGTTGAATTTAACGTACACTTTAATGGCTGATTCTGTCAATCGATTTATTAGTTAAATTAATGTCAATGATCTTTACTAACTATCAGATAGGTATTGCGGACATATTAGTTAGAGTTGCTCAGTTTATACAAATCCGCAAAATCTCTTAAAATCGAGTTTATGAATTGATAATCGGGCGACCAACTAAATCGTTGCCAACCGCTTGCAGGTATTTCATCTCGTTCTAAAATGTCCACCAATAACGCCCTAGTTTTTGCCGGGTATTTTAAATTGCCTGGTGCCTTTTCTTGGTGAATTATAAATTCAATGTCTGCCATATGACCTTTTATTGAGGCTATTTTGGCCGCGTCAGGCTCGTTGTCACTGGTGCCGAATATTGCGTTCAAGTCGATAATCTGTATGGAAGCGCGGGGCATACCAAGCATGGAGCGGTATCGAGCAAAATGTTCTGCAACTTTTTGCGCTGCAACATATTGGCGATGTTCTAACAAATCATTTAGATATAAACAGCCTAACAAATGACCAGCTTCGGGTTTGTTGGCGTGTTTAGGGTCTATATATTTTAACCGCTGATGCAGTGCAGTCCTTGAAACTTCTTGTTGCTTGATTTTACGCGAACGGCGAAGTTCCCCATTGGGTTGCCGCGCACCTAGTTTTCTTGTTCTGCCAGCTCTAGCCATATGCAAAATTCTCCGATTTGTGCCGCAAACCGTTGGGTGAATAAACATACCATCTTAATTGAACAAATCAACCGAAATGAAAATTGATTTATTATGTTAATATCTATAAATATATTAGTATAGGCAATGATGCGCTGCAGCAATAATATATCTGATAAAGTGACGGACAGGGCGCTTGCATTGTCCAGACATTTAAAAGCCGCGAATTTGAACTAACTTTATGTTGTCTGTTTGTAAGATTAACCCTACACTCAAATTCAATTTTTGATTTGCAGGGCGCTAAATATTGTTCAATTTTTTAATGTGGCCAGCAATGTATTTTGCGTTCACTTGTGCCGTAATTGGGATGGCGATAACTTTCACTTTTATGAATTCCAAACGCCACAAAAATAATGTCCAAGTTATTGCCGCATCAAACGCGCTGGCCGAACTGGTGATGAACACCGACCGGGACAAAACAGAGCTCACCGCAATTGATGTGATGGCTATTTTGCAAGCCAATGAATTTAACCGCCGTAAAATGCTTATGGCGGTAACGTTATGTGGTGAGCAGCTAGGCCACCATCAATGGAGCGATGACACCATCACCGAATGCACGACGTATTTGTCTGAGCTGGTTTATAAGTATTATTAAAAGCCTACGATGCAGAACATCTGCCATAGATAGGTGACCCATAAAGGCGTCAAAAAACTCAAATCAATTCAATGTCATTGCCATTTTTTCTCTGTATTACCACCTTGTTACCATTCTCTTCTTCTGTAACTGGACTTTCATACAAGCGCAGCGCATTTTTGATGATTTCAGCATAAGAAGCAGACTTTGTGGAATCCTTCAATATTTTTAGCCTATTGAAGGATATCTCTGGAAGTTCCAGCTGCACTCTTTTCAATAAACAATCTGTCGAAGCTAGCCTGTTTTATTTTTTAGGTGCTGTATTTCAAGTGACTCCCCCAAACTTGAAACATGTGCATACCCGATTATGCCATGTCAAAATTCCTGAACGTTTTGATACATAAAAACGAGACACCTTTAACACATGTCGCAAAGTATACATTTTGATATATGAATTTACACATAATAGAAATGTAATACTTAAAAATAGTTACGAATTATTCTAGATTGCTTTTACTTCAATTTTATGCAACTTCTAAATACGTCTATATTATTGAATAGCCAAACTAACATATGTTAGTTTTTTGTTAGGGTTTTTTAGACATACTGTTGACATTCATGGCCTAGCTATCATATGTTAAATATGTTTTCGTTGCATTAAGACCTGCTTTTCACTAATGCAAAGGAATAAATGTGCCAAAGCCATATACTTGTGAATTGCGAAAAGAGACCTTGATTGCGCTAAAAAAAGGGCGTTGGCAATTGGGAGGGAAGCGGCGACCAACTAATTGGGTGCCCCAAACTGTTAAAAGAAGCGATGGATTTGAAGATTACCACACACATTATTCAGCAAGACAACTTTTAGAGGATGAGCTTAGTAAGGGGGTAGAGGTGTTCGAAATGTCACTCGACCACCCGCCCAACGGGACAGGTTATTATTTTGAAATTCCAATAAAAGACAGCGTAGAAAAATTATATGTTAAATTCGAGATCGTGAGTGGTTGTGTGATTGGAAGAAGTTTTCACATTTCAGAAAAAAAGGATAAAATATGACAAATTCAAATATAAGTACATTACATGACATCGAAGAACATTGTCCTGCTTGCAATCGGTTGAACCCGAACATGGAACTGATACAAGAAGAATTTCCTGCAGGAAGAGGAGAAGATACCGTATTATCAGTATCTCTTCATTCATTTTACTGTGATGATTGTGGAGTTGATTGGCTCGAAAAAAGAGCAGAATCGTTAATGCATGATACCATTTGCAATCATCTGAAAAGGTTAACTCCAAGCGAAATTAGAAAGACTCGAGGAAAGTTGAGCGTTGCCGAATTTGCAGGATGTCTTGGCTTTTCTGAAATGTCAATTCGGCGTTGGGAAGCAGGGTCTATAATTCAAGATGTAAGTAGTGATCGATTATTGAGAGTTTTCAGAAACCCTGTCGGTCAAAAACTAATTTCACAAATTTCCAACGAACTTGAAATGAAAAAATTTCAACCCGAGGAGGTTATTGGATGGGTCATCGATATTTCTGACCCTGCGTACTTAAACAGTGAAAGAAAATTTAGGTTTTGATTCATGTATATTACTACATTTTATAGTTTCAAAGGTGGGGTTGGTCGAACACTCGCACTAATAAATGTTGCAACTCAACTAGCAAAACAGGGTAAAAAAGTTTTACTAGTTGATTTTGATTTGGAAGCACCTGGAATTGACAGTCACTTTGAACAAAACCTAGCAGCTAAAAAAGGTGTGCTTGATTTTTTCCATGATTATAATCATGGCTTCGATACCGGAAGCCCAAAAATTCCAAAGATAAAAAATTATATTCATGAATGCACCCTCACTCATGGCGATGAAAAGCTGAGTTTTCATGTGATGCCTGCAGGAAATCAAAACGATAAATACTCACAAAATTTGGCCAACTTGAATTGGCGTGATTTGTATGCACACAAACATGGTTATTTACTGCTTGAAGACCTAAGACTTCAATGGGAGCAGGGTATACAACCTGACTATGTACTCATTGACTCGAGAACGGGTCACACTGACACAGCTGGTATATGTACAAAACATTTGCCAGATGCTGTTGTGACAATGGCTTTTCCAAATGCGCAAAACAGAGATGGGCTTATCGAAATTGTCAACGACATTAGAAACAACAACGAGAGAAATACGATAATTCATATGGTTGTTTCCAGAATCCCACATGCTGATGATGAAAAAGGCATTCTAGAAGATCTTCTGGATTCACTTTCAACAAAAACTAAAATACCCAAAAGATCATTTGTAAAAATACACCATTATGAAAGTATGGACCTAGTCGATCAAAAAATATTTTCATTGACTAGACCAAAAACAAAATTGGCGCTCGAATATCATCACCTTACTCGCATCATCCAAAGCGGGAATGTTGAAGATCGGGAAGGTGTGTTGGCAAAACTCACCGTTCCTTTGGGGTCTATTAGACGGATGGATTTAATTGATGAATCTATTGTTGACGTAGAATACTTAGAACAAATCAAATTGCATCATTCGGAAGACTCCGAAATAATGTATTATGCGGGCCAAAATGCTCATATCAATTTAAATGAAATCGAACTTGCTCTTGATTTTTTCTATTTAGCTGAACGCTATAGCTGTACTCGGGCCGCCTCACATATTGCGCCTTTGAGTTTGTTGCTTGGCAAACATGAAGAGGCACTCGATGCTTGTTTGAGGTCTTTTGAGCACCGATTTGAAAGTGACAACGACTTAAGAAGAAGTTTAAGGGTTTTGTTAATACTAGAACAAAATGAAGATAAAATTATTTCGACTATTACTTCACTGGACATGACGGATACAAGTTATTTCGTTATTGGTGATTTAATATCTATGCATACAAACGCGAAAAAATTGCTAGCGAAGTTATTTGTGAAGCAACCGCTAGATAAAATATACCGCAATAAACTACTTCATTTAATGATTGGAGGCTTATTCTCTGATGCATACCAATATGGCACTCAGATAATAGCAGCAAACGGTGCTAACAACTCCGATTTGTTTAACTTGGCAATGGCTAAGTGGGCACATACGGGCACTATAGATAAGGATTTATTCGCTGGAATTCACATTAAAAACAGTAAAGACATAAATCATCTGCAATGCAAGGCCATAACTGAATGGGTTGCAGGGGACACAAAAAATCTTGAGAAAACGCTTGTTTTGATAGACGAACAACTGAAGCAAAACAGAACAACTCACAGATCGGCACTATCTGCATGGAGGTATAGCTTTATAACATTCGAAGAGTTTTCATCAGACATAGACAAAATGAAAATTGCGTTTAAAGTCAAAGCAGGCACATCCAATAACATGCCAACTTTCATCGACATAAAAATTTAAAAATTTGATTGCTGCGTTAAAATCAAACTATCGACAGCGATTGCATCGGCGCGTGATTGGGTCTGGCCGATGTTGTTTTTGAGTTCAAACATTATGGCCCAGCCAACACCGTGATAACGTCTTGCAAGTAAGCGTTCGATATTTGAGGTTTTGAGTCTGGCGCTATTTGGGTTAGTGGGTGGCTTTATAACGGACTTGCGGATTAAATTGCCGGTTTTATCAACAGACGCCATAAAGTCACTGCTTTCGCATGTCTTTGGCAGTAATGCATATAATGCCAATCTGTCATTGAAGTTTTCAAACCTCGGTCACTCATGAAACCCTTAAAACTTGCTGCATATTTCATTTTCAGAAAATTGTTCCATTTGATTTCTAGCTTGTTGATGCACACGGATTGTTCAGCAAATTCTCTTGCCATGCCTTCAATAAAACCCTCTGCCCTTGCCAATTTTTTGATTATCGGCATCGGCAACGATTGAGCATATAGATTTGCAATACGGGTATAAACTTGTGAAGCTTCCCTTAAAATAAATAATATGCCCGACCTCATGAGGATGATTCCTGTGGTCTTTGGAATCAATTCCAAGGCAGCATTTAAATGTTTTTGAGTTAGCACCACATAGACTTTATCGAAGGCATTCCCATAATCTGTTATTTGGTATTTAATGATTTCAAATTATCCGAAGCTGATTTAATTTCGAAGCCTGTAATTAAGCCACCGCTCATTGACACCATATCGACTTTTCTGTGCCCGGCATAAAATGGCACGGGCTGCGTTGAATTGTGTACATTTCCAAAAACTTGTCTACTGACGATTAATTCTACTGTTCATACTTCCCATAGGTAAATGACATATCTTTAAATTTGGGGCCAGTCGGACCATTCTCAAGCTCACAGGCCAACCGTGTAACTGATATCCCCAAAACTTTAAGATATATGCAACCTTTCTCTTGATTTCCCCACCGGAATATATTTAACCAGGACGGCCAATCTTTACCATCCGATAAATACGTTTCGGAATCTTTATCGAACATAACCAAATTATTTTGATTGTAATACTTTAGTCCTTCGCTGGTTGTGTCCGTTAATGAAAGCATACTGTTATATGTGTAGCGACCTTTCGTAAAATACATGGCATGTGATCCTTTCGCCGAAAAGATGATCGGGTGGTGGGTGTCGTCATGTTTGTCTACATTGACCCAAGACTTTGTGTAACCGTCTTCATGAGCCGAAATATAAATCTGGTAAGGGCTAAGATTCCACTTACCTTCGGATTTTGCATAGGTTAATCGAACGGTGGCATGCTCCCAGTCACCGACATGATTACCATATACAGTTCCGTCAAATTCCTTTCCAAAGTTGTATGGATAAAAATAGAAATAACTAATTTCCGCACCGTAAAATTTATTCACCCAAAAAGCATAAACTTCTGCTTCGTTTGGGTCTTGCCCTTTAAAAAACGGCAGCGTGGCAGAAGGTGAAGACAGTTTTTGTCTTGTAGTAAACCATTGATCAGGGCCAATTTTTATCTTTTTCATTTGTGGAATAAAGAAATCTACTGTAGATGGCCTCCATTCTTCATCCGAGGCCAAATAAACCATGGGTTGATATTTCTTCATCAGCTCTTGTTTTGTATTTGCATCAATAGAAGAATAACTTGGTTTTGGGTCATTTAAATTGGATTGTTCTAGGAATATGTTATAACTTAAGTCATCACCACAACCTTTATGAGCATCGACCAGTCCGGTCCATCCTGTTATTATTGGCAAACGTGGTGTATTGTTCTTGGTTACTGACACGAATAGTTTATTAATTATAGGTTGCTGTTTGGTGAGGTCTTCTAAGTCTTTAATCTTCCAATATCTCAGTGCCATACCCATCCTGTTGCACCCATTAATACTCCCGGGAGTCATCGCGCCAGAAGGAATATTACCACCAATTGACCTAGGTGGAAAAAGGTGCCACTGCGGCCCAAACGATTTTGGAGGTTTCCAGTCAGATCCCCAATCACGTATATCAACTTGGACAAGAGCGTTTTCTGGGTTATTGGAGCCCCCAGGAATGTAATTTTCATATTTTACAAAAATCCAGACATCTGTTCCTTCAATTCCGGTGGTGAAATTAGCATTCTTTATATTCCACATGTTTGAATAATCCACCAAAGGGGTATATTCTGGTCCAGGGCTCTCTGGTCTGCTCGAAAAAACAACATCGGTGATGACTTTTTGCGCTTTCGTATCTGCTGGTTTAACAGTGCAGGTTTTTTTTGCGGTTTCGACGCCAATTCTAGCTTCATCAATCAGTCTTTTAAGCGGTTGTTTGAGGTGGTACCAACGATGGGCATCAGTTTTTTGATATTCTGCAAAATATCTGGTAAGTCCGCGTTCATGAAACATTAACCGTTCGCAATCATTTGCCGGCCCAGCTTTGGCCTGGGCAAGCGCGTTCTTGCAATCAGAGCCAGATGTGAGTTGCTCACCGGCTGGAATATCACGTACAATTTCTTCGTCCAACATAGGAAAACTGTCAGAGGTCAGACCACATCCGATAAGAACTGTATTGGATGCGATATGGCGCTTCTGGTTAAAAACTAAAATATAGACTTCGGACCCAGCTCCTTTGAAAACTTCTCCTTCAGACACCTCTTGAGACTGAGCAGAAAATGTTGACATCCAAATGATGCTGGTAATTAGAATAAAAAAAGAGTGAATTTTCATATTTACCTCTATTATAGTATTTAAATTATTGTACATTAGTCTAATTTATGAAATATATCAAACATTAATATTAATTGATGTTACCTTGCTGTTATTTATGTTTTTTACTACTGGTCCATTTCAAGGGCGCGGAGGTATAAATCAAGAATGGCTTCTTGTTCGCTGCGTTCGTTTGAATCTTGTTTGCGAATGGCCAAAATCAAGCGAATGACTTTTACGTCAAAGCCTTCACCTTTGGCCTCGGAAAACACTTCTTTCATATCATCGGTTATGGCCTTCTTTTCTTGTTCTAGCCGCTCTGCGCGCTCTATAAAACTCTTTAGCCGGTCACGAGCTACACCAGAACCGCCTACGCCATCATTTAAGCCTTCAATATCCATGTTATTATTCCTTTTGGTTGGGTTATGCCGCTATGGCGTTTTGTTCTGCTAGGGCAGTTTTTTGATTTTTCAATTTGTTTTCGGCAAACCAGTATTCCACCTGTTCTTCTGATACCTCGACAAATCCATCTGGAATGCCTTTAAAATCATCCAAGTTGGTTTTGCGGTTTTCGCCATTTTTTTCATTGGCTATTATCTTTTGATAGTCTGGCATTCCGACAATTACGGGTGTTTCTAGGCTGGTCCATGAAATGGTGAAAATCTCCAACCAAAAATTAGAACCAAAGGAGCAACCAAAATTCTCACCCCGAATTTCTAAAGGCAGATTAAATGTTTGGCTGATAATTTGGTCTACCTTGACTGTTTCGGGTAATGCCGATATTTTTTGCAACATTATTTTATTGGTTTTGAACGGCATTGTTGCGCCGTGTTTTACAGGTTTTAGCCAACCTTTAGGGCTGGTAAAATTGCCTTTATCATCTTTAAAAACGAATGCCCGTGGTTGCTCATATGACCTGCCTCGCAAAATACCAGACGCGCCTATTTCGTGCGCAAAATCAAACCAGATTTTATTGTTTTTGCCAATCAATCCTCGGATGCCATCGAGTGTTTGTTTTGCCTGTCCACTTTTTGCAATGTAATATTTCATCTGATTATTCTCCTTTTGGTTGGGTTAATTCAACTTTGTATTTTTTGGCTATGGCTAGCGTTCTTTTATCGGTAAATGGCGCGCACCAATTGTTGCGTTCGAACCAGTTTTTTATGAATCGATTATAATAATTGTCGGCAACTTTTTGAGTTGGGTTTTGGAGTAAATCCATAAACATCACCCGCATGTTGCCCCACATCAAATCACCTTGGTCAATTTGGCCAGATAGAGACTGCAAATAATTATAATCGCGTTTTGGTGTTGCATAGCTCATGTGATCTTATACTTTAATTTATGCTCATAACTAATTGATCTTATAAAATAATTTATCGAGTTTTTCATCATTTTAAATGCTTCTATATAGTCTGCAAAATGGCTACCAATCAAAACACCAGTTTGTGGAAAATCGTAATTCGAGCGTTGAAAATCGACGATTGACCGGCCAGTGTTATCAATTATTATTTCGGACAAATGCAAGTTGACATCTGGTTGGCTATGCTTAAAAAACACCAAACATGGGTTGCCCACTTTCAAAATATCTTGGCCAGTATCTACACTTGAAAACACCATTTTGAAGCCCTTATATAATATCTCTTTTGTCGGGTGAATTGGCACGGGAATGGCTGGGTGGCCGGCATCGCGCAAAATTGATTTTTGGAGTGAATTAAGCTGAATCATTTATCGACACCCTTTTCTTTTTCATGGGCTGAAATTAAGAAATGGTGGCTAAATAATTGGACATTCAAAAGCATGAAAAAGACAGAAACCATGCTAACCCCAACTATTATTGAAGCTAATAATTGGTTTATTTCAAAATTATAACTCTGGTCGATTTCAAAACTGGTATAGCCAAATAAGCCGTGGCAAATTAAGAAAAACAAGTTTGAAACAAAGCAGGTGATGGTGGCTTTAAAATACTGCTGGGCAACATGTAAATTTAGCATATTTGGTTGATGCTTGCTCACTTGGTGATAAAATTTTAGTATTTTCATATCAGCGACAATTAGCTGTTGTGCCGCCAATGTGATGCCCAACATGAGCATGTTGATTGAAGCCAACGCGATAATGTCAGGTTGATTTAGTATTTCGGCAAAAAAAGTATAACCAAATGTTGAGATAAAAATCGCACCTGCGAAATATTTGTGAATATTCATCATTTTCCCACCGCCTCTATGCCAAATCGTGCTAGGCGTTCGTTGAAATGTTTGACGCAAAATTTATCGCTGCCTGGTGCCACATTTTCCCAGCAACCGTAATAGAAACTCTTGTGAGTGCAACGCTTGGGCCGCTCGGTTGATTTTGAATCTACAATGGTTTGGTTGGTGCCATATCTGTTCATTTTCCCACCGCCTTAATACAAATCACGACTCCGCAAGTTCTGCCGCCATTGCCATCCGGAAAAAAACAAAATTCTCTCGATATAACCTCATAATTATTTTGTATATTGGTATCGTAGAATATAACTTTATCGCCAACACTGGGTGCAAGTTCGGCATGATAGCTAGCTAAAATATCGTCACCATGGCTAATTTCTATATTCATACCCAAGCCCCCATGCGTTTTTTGTAGTCTGGGAAGGTTTCTAGCACCGGGTGTTGCTCGGCATTAGCCACGGGCGCGTAAAGCGTTGTACTGGGCATATTGTTGCCATGCTCCCAAACGTACCAAACATGGTTTTTGGTAGGGCCAACCACTTTGCCGTTTTTGTCGCGCTTTGGTTTTACGTTGCTCCAAGCTATGCGGCGGCGTAGTTTGATTTGATGTTTAGCCTCTGGGCAATTTGCAAATATTTCGCCGCGTGTGGTGCCAAAGTCATATTGCATGGGCAAAAGCATTGCCACAATGCCGCCATGGGGCTTGGTTAGCGCCAAAGCGTGTTTGATGAATTTAATATCAATGTTATGCGGTTTGAAATATGGCGGGTTTGAAACAATATCGAATGGGATATTGTCGGGGTTGGTAAAATCTAAAAAGCTCATTTGTAAATCAACGGCTCTATCCGGGTTTATATCGATGCCCATCACCGTGTGGCCATACGCGACAAACACATTTTTAATGCCACCATCACCCACCGCAGGTTCCAATATATTTTCGGCAAATTTAATGTGGGGCAATAGGCAATCTTGCGTTACCCAATGCGGCGTGAAAAAATCTGCACTTTCGCGCACTGGGTAGCCGGCTTGGCTTAGTTTAGACTTTAGGTTCGTCTCACTCATGCGCTCACCTCCTTGAATTTGGCGGTATCAAATGGTGCGTCATGCATCACATACAGGTTTCGTGAAATTGTTTTGATGTTGAAGCGTAGTTTTTTAATCACGCCAGATTTAACCATTCTGACAAGCGCCGATGAAATAGAGGCTTCATTTAAATCGGCTTTTTTGATAATGACATTGGCCATTATTGGTTCATCAAATTCTTTTAGAATGTGGATAGTCATCGAATTGTTGCGTCTGATTATTTCTTCTTTGCTCATGCTATTGCGGGTTGCAAATGTTTCATGTGGGTTGAATGCACCAAATTTATAATTTTGACGTTTTAATTCCGCGCGTTTTTCAATGTCGCGCTGTATAGCTTCAATCTGGTGAGCCGTTAGTTTTTCGGGTTCCGGCGCCGCAGTAATATTTGAAAAATAATTCATTGGCTAACCTCGCTAATTACTGGCAAGGCATAGACAAATTGGGTGCCACGGTTTAGCGGTCGAGTGAGCTTGTCTACCTTGCCAAGATTGACCAACCGTTTAAGGGCGGTATAAACAGCGCTTTGATGCAAGGTGGTTTGGGCCACAATGTTAAAACATGTTTCGGCGTGGCCGATTTTTTTAATAGCCTCTAAAACCATTTCATTGTTGATTAGAGATTTGGCGGTTGTGCCAACAACTTTTTCACTATTTTCTGAATTAGGATAGTAGTTTTCATTGGCGATAAAGCGCGAATTATACTCTCTAATACGCTCCCATGATTTGGCACTGTGTTGCACTTTGGCTATCTGGGCAGGGGTTAGTTTTGGCTCTTGTGGTGTGGCGCTTAGATTAAACATATTAACTTACTCCTACTGGTGCTGATTTGTTGTCGTCTATATGGGCTGGGGCAACGGTTATAATGGTTGACTGGGGCGCATGGACGGGTTTGCAAAACCGACATTCGCCATTTGCAAGCCGTTCAAATCGCCAGCGGTTGAAATAGAAATCTTGATGATTATCACCACCGCTTGAGTCGACATCTTTAATTCGAACCGATACGCGTCCACCATCTGGGTGAATGTGTTTTTCGGCAGTGTCACCAATAAGCGTGATGATTTCATCGATGGTATGCGGGGCTAATGCAATGCTGATTTTATTCATGGCTCCACCTGCCATTTCAGGTTGCCAAATTTAGGTTTGTACGCATCCAATACTTTGCCATCCCAGCTATATTTCGGGGTGTCATTCATATCTTCTTTATCGGTGCAAATAGCCCACAATAATTGTGTTTTGGGTTGAACTTCTAGTATCTCGACTCTGTTGCCGGCATCATCTTGGTAATAGCCGCCAATCATCAGTTTATCGAACGCCACACCCCACTTGATTAAATGCCCTTCAAATGGTGAACCATCATTAGTTTTGAAAAAGTCAGTAAATTTTGCTAAATCTGGTCGCTTTCTGCCGTCTGACCAATGATTGTTGGGTAGCAAAAAGCCATCTGCCATAATAAATTTTATGGCTTCAATGATGCCAAGTTCTTCACCACCATTAATAAATATTTCGGGCGCACCTAATACATCGCTTGTGATTTTTATAGGTTCAACACTAAGGCAAATCGCATCATGTAATTTACGGCATTCTTTGGTGCGCAATCCAGTATAAAGTTGTAATTTTTCACCAACTTTGAACGGTACCTTGCGAGGCTTGCGGATTGTCTGCCACTTGGTTTTATTTTCCACCGCTGGTGCAAATTCTGTTTTGAAGTTAATTGCTGTCATTCACTAACCCCATATTTTTTGCCACTTTGTCGGCGTTTTTCTTATCGGCTTTGTTCATTTTTGAAATGACTTTTGCGCGCCTTGCATTTAAATCTTCGGCTAGTTGATGCTTGAATATCGGTTTTAGGACTAGGATTTTGGCACCCGACAAATCAGCGCGTTGGCTTATCTGTTTCGCGGTTTGGGATGTTTCAGACATTCTGCACCTCAAAATTTGCACCGGCTTGATCGGCGATAATTTTAAATGTTGTGGCGCTATCAAAACCAAGAACCGGCATTAAATCTTTGAATGCTTCTGGAAACATTTTTTCAAAACAAACAAATAAATGTCTGCTCAAAGTGTAAACTTCCATTTGGTTTTGATATTCCATCAACTCATTGAAAAACTCGCTATCAACGGGTTCTGCTTTGACGTTCAAATCTGTTGGGGTGTTTGTGAGTAAATACATGCCTTCGCTAACACAGCAAATGTCATCTATTTCTTTGACCTGCGCGGCCACATCTTGTGGCACTGGCCATTGCAAACCTAATTTTTTATGAATGGCTGCGCTGTGAATGTCTTCGATATATTTGAAGATGTCCCAACCTGCTAAAATTTTGAACAGGTCTTTATGGGGGCGTATCATGTCAAAACCCAAGCTGCCTTCTTGCATGTCATGGGCCAGCCAATATTTGTTTAGATCGCTTACTGGCGGTGTGCCATCGCGCGGTATATCTCTATTGATGATTAGAAACCCGGTTAACAGATGGTGGGCAACTGTATAGGGCTTTCTGTTAATATATTGAGCACTTCCACCAAACCGGGTTAAATTGTTCAAATTATGAACAATAGCGGCTAAATCTAGTTGTGAATCTGTGGGTTTTAACAAACTAACATGTTGGCCAGTTGGCAAAGGCCGGGTTAGATTTGCCATTTTGACAATTTGTTCTCTGTCCAAAGCATGAATTGCACGCTCTTGGGCAGTGCCGTGGGTAAGTTGTTGCAAATCTTTTAAATACGAAAATGCTTTCTCGAATGATTTGGCATCTGACATTAAATCTTGCCCGTCATCGCCTTTGGTTTTACTGGCATCATCCAATGCAATGTGTTGGGCGATGTCGATATGAGTCAGCGCGCTAATCAGGCCAGATTGATATTCGTTTGATTGCTTATCCATGGGCGGATACCTTTTGTGAAATGGGGGTGAATAAATCTGTTTGCTGTTGGTTTGCCTGGCAAAGTGGGTTTAGCCACAGGCATTCGGTGCGCAAGTGGGCACCATCGGCATAAGCCGTGTAATTAATCCGGTGCCAGCCGTTGCCCACCAAAATGTGTTCATATAATGAACAGTCGTAGCCACTTATGGCCACCATGCCTTGCAGCTTCAAAATCTCATTGAGCAAATTTTCATGGTCAAATTCGGTTAGGTCGTGCTTATATTTGCTGTTTATTCCGCGCGTTTCTGGCATATATGGCGGGTCAAGATAATGCAAGGTCTTCGGCGTATCTGCGGCTTTCATGACCTCCACAGCATCTTTGTTTTCAATCACCACGCCTTTTAAGCGGTCTCTAAATCCTTTGATGACATCGGCTTGGCTTGTCCAATCATGTGCAGGTATCGTGTAAGGTCTTTTGACATCAGCTCTAAACCCGGCCTTTAGGCGAGGCCGATAAGCCATGCTGTTATGAATTATGAATGCCGCAACTTGTTCAACTTCACACACCGCACCGCCAAAATCGTTTAAAATATCCGTCGCCACTTCATAAGCATCTCGGCTATAGGGGGTGTTTTCGATAATGTGGCAAAGCTCATCCAGCGCACCATTTTTTATAATGCTAAACAGGTTGTAGATTATGCTATCGCGGTCATTTACTATTTCGGCATAGGCGCGCGGTTTTTGTAAAAATACGCTACCAATACCCAAAAACGGTTCGCAATAAACGGTATGGGGTGGAAAATAAGGCAATATCTTTTGAGCCTGTTTCCCTTTGCCACCATGATAACGGCAAATGCTGCGAAAATTGTTGGTCATGCTGCACCGCCAGTTGTGGCCTTGGGTTTTCTGTATTCAGAAAAGGGCACCAGCAATTGATATTCTATCTGGCGGGTGATAATTGGCGCACCACTGCGAACCGGCTGGCGAAAATACGTGCCCAAATAGTAATAAAGCTTGTCTTCTTGGCCATCTTCGACAATCGCCTGGGCTAATCGGCTTTCTGGAATGAAATTAGTCACCGCCAATAAAACAGGTTCTATATTCTTTAATTTTTGAAATTGTGACCATTTGACCGAATAATCCAATATTTGAGCTGGTTTTTCGGTTGATTTTGTTTTTGATGTTACGTGTTTGTCATAACCACCGGAGGCAATGCTTTCCCAGTTTTTGGGCGCGGTAAGCCAACCAATGTTTAGCTCCCACACCACGCCTTTTTTACTGGCGGTTTGGCCAAGCAAATAGTGATTGTTTTCAATTTTGGAAAATACGGCTTCGATTTCTGCACGGTCATTATTCTCTAAAATCTCCATGACTTTGGCGGGGTATCTAAATATTTTTACTTCATCAGCTTTTTCAACCTTGTTGTTGCCGTTCGGTATGCAGTTAAACCGTTCAACGAATTCTTTTAGTCCAAACCCATTATTATCGCGCACCTGCGCGGACTCGACTCTATCTATTGATTCTATATTAGTTATATTATGAGAATGCTCACTTCCGCGCATTGGAATGCTCACATCTGCACATTGCAATGCGTGTTTCTGCGCATTGAGGTTTTCTGCTACATTTGGCGAGTTGTTTTGGGTTTGTTCATGGTTATTTGGTTGGCTGTCTTCGCGCAAATCTGCGCATTCCAATGCTCGGTTTTGCGCATTGAGATTTATGGCGGTTTGCAGGGCATACCATTTTGTTTGATCTGAACGATTATTGTTGTGATTTCCATCAACAATTGCACACTCATTTACCAATTTTTTAATCAATCTTTCGATTTTGTGACGGTTTTTGAAATAAGGGAATTGACCAAGTAAAGCATCGATTTTGGTGCTGCACCAATAAGTTTCTTCAATAAAAAACTCATTTAAATTTTGGTTTCTTTCAATGTTAACTTTGAAATGATGCAAAATTACCGCAGCTTCAACGCCGTGCTTGGCTGCGTCTTCAACTAGAAAATAATGCGTAGGTAAAGGCGTATTCAAATAATTCATGCTACGGCCTTTCTGGCATCTTTTAAATGCTCTCTGACCATGGTTACATCGCAACAAATATCCCGTGTGAGTTCGCAATAAGGCAGTTCATTGCGGCGGCGATACCGCGCAAATTTGCCGTACAAATCTTTCATTGCTGATTCCATCTCAATAATTTTTTGCTTGGCAATCAACGGCGAATAGTCGATGTCGCGCATGAGCATGGCCACCATCAAACGGTTTACAGCTTGTTGAAGGTCTTCATCATGTTCAAGGTTGTGTAGAATGAGTTTTTCAGCTTGGTCACTGTCCTTGCCCATTATTTCGAGGGCCATAGCGATGGCGTCACTTATTAAGTGCCTGGCGCGCCGAATATTCATAAATGGGTTTTTGATTTTAAATCTAAGTGCGTTTTTGCGCGCACCACCGCTTAAAGCAAATAAAGCTTGCATGGTTTTACCTATCGATTTTAGGCCAAACCAAACACTTTCAAATGAATTGGTGAGGCGATTACGAGTTGAAAGACTGCTCGATAGGAGACAGCGCGCATAAGCGCCCCGTAACCGCCCCATAGATACACCAAAGCTGGTGTATAAAAAAACACGCAAATAAAATTGGCGTGTTGGGCGCCTATCGAAATTCGATCTTTCAAAATCGGCATTACTATTGCAATGCACCTTTATATTGCGTGTAAAATGGTTAAAAGTCAATGAATCAATTGAAAATTGACTCGACTCTTGCTCAAGTTTTTCTAAAGTTGCTTTATTATCGTTAGCAATTTTTAGTATTTGAGGTGATTGATGAATTTTATATTTAAAATCATAATTATAGTTTATTCCATTCTGGGGATATCGTGGGCTAACGAAACCGATGATATGTATGAAAAACATAGAATAACAATATTTGCGGCTGATCTTAATGACGTTATGTTGTGGGAGAGTTTTTGTCCGTTTAAAAAAAATGAAGCTGCAATTATCAATCAAATAAACTCTAGGTTTAACGGCAAAGCTGATATAATTTTTAAACGTACTGGTGAAATAGCGAAGACCAGAAACATAGATAAGATTGCAGATTTTGATTTTATCTTGAAAGAAAAATGCGACAAAATTATTGAATCTGTTCGAACTATTGGTCTTCACAATAGTTTTGATATGAGAATTGCTTACTCCAGCTCTGACAATCCGGAAAAAAACAAACTCATGGAACAAAGGTACAATCAAGATGTAAACAAAGTTTCCGGTTTGATTTTGACCGTTGACTTGTGTGATTACAAATTGTCTCAACGAGGCCACATCTTTCTGGCCAAAGGAATTAGAAGTCTTTTCGAAAGCACCATTTTTAATGCCGTGAAAACTAACGTGCCGCCAAATGACGAAATTGAAAACTTTTGTAATATCAATGGAACTATTTTTCTCGAAAATAATTTCATTAAATGAAAATAAACTCGACTCTTGCTCGTAATTTTCTGAAATTACTTCATTGTCATTGGCAACTATGGGTAGATATTTATGAAAAAAGAAACCAAAACAGAAATCAGTATTCCAAAAGTTTTTGCAATTGTTTTTGGGACTGTTGTGGTTTTCATGGTGACTGTTATCACTTGTATTCGATATGACCTTTTTACCATTGATCGATTTTGGGATTCTATGTTCAAATCTATGTTTGATGAAACGTCTGGCATAGTTCCTTCTCTCTTCGAAATCAGCATCCCCGTCGTCACCGCCGTTATTGCCCTGTGGGGTATTAGATTGTTGAATCGCCGCACTAAAGCCGCAGAAGGTCAAAACGAAACTGCACAAAAAAATCATGCAATTGAAATTAAGGACAACCACCGAAACGAGTTTCAAAGCTATTTGGAGATGATGAACTACAATAATGCCGCCGACTCTTGGTATGCAGGGATGAGGTTGATGAAACAACTCGCTTTGGACGCACCCAAAGATTATACAGAGACGGTCATTGAGACACTTATTATGGTTGGCAGGGTATTCAGTGCAGAGCTCGATATGATCGGACCCCAAAAAAACAAATATGGAAGTGTTTTTGTTGTTTTTCTTCTTCGAACTATTTCCGAAATCGTCAGCAGTGAAGAATGCAATGAGCATGTAAATTTTACGGTTCATATACAGGAGTTTTATGCAGCCCAAAAATTTACGTTTAGAGGCCGTGAACAATCTAATCCCATCGAAATCAAAGACATTAGTTTTGAAAACTTCCAGTTTACAGCTTGTGATTTCAGAGGAATAATTTTTAAAAGATGCAATTTTTACGATGCAATTTTCTCTCGAGATACGAAAATTAGGCTTGACGATTGTTTGATTTCTTCTGACAATTTTTGCCTCATTGAGGACAAAGACATTATCAGGCAACAGTTGTACGGATGTATTCTTTGGCCAACAAATACAATTGACTGGACAGCGAAGGACGTCGAGTCCACATTCGGCGTCCGCGACGCAGGTGATATAAAGATTTTGCCGTTTAATAAATTTGATGAATGGCAAAAACAGGCGCCGCCGCGTCCGTTTGGCAAATATACTCGGCTTGCTAATCGACCTAGAGAGGCTCGAGGGGAACAACAAAACTAAATCTCGTGAAATCATATCCATCACCGTTCCAATTGCCAGTTATCAAGCAAATCTTGATAACTCAAATAGGGCAGGTGGCTTTAATTTGCAGTTTGAAAAGGGCATAAAAATACCCACCCCAAAAGATCACTCATGTTGGGCTACAAATTCATTTTATTCTCGGCGCTGTGTGGCACCGACCACCTAAAGAATTCTAATTATTTCGGCGCTTTTCACGCTCTGCTTGTTTTTCGGTTTCATCAAACTTGGCTTCCAAATTCACTAACGATTGAATCAATGTCTGGGTTCGTTTGCGTAGGTTCAAATCGATAATTTCTTGGGCATCGACTTTGCCATCATCATTCATGGCATGGGCAAGCTTATCTAATGCTTTTCCGCTTTGGCGCGCCAGGTTGGCAAATTCCATCATCCAGTTTTTATCATTATTGGGACTGGGCAAATCCACCAATGCTTTGCCTTGAATACGGGCAAGCTCGGTTGTGATAGGACAGTCGCCTATATGGTGCTCCAAGTCTGCTATCTGATCGGCGCCAATAAATGATGTTTCGTTGATATTGGTGAAATTACTGAAACTCGACTTGCTGCCCCGGGTTAGTGAAGCACAATTTTCAATACCAAATAATTCATCAACAACAATTTGAGTGCCGGCTTTGATGGCCCGGTAAAATCTATCGGGGTGAGGGCGGTTTACAATTTTTTCGTTTTCACTCATGGAAATTTCTTTCGTTTTTCCAATTTACATATTTTCTGGTGTTTGCTATTTTTGAAAAAACAGCAACTCATCGGGTTTAACTAAAAGCCCGACAAGCCGCCAGTCTAGGGAGAGATAGAACCGGGTAAATCGAGATAGTCTCAAAACGCCAACGAAGTGCGGCAAAAATAAACGTTTTAAGTGAGGCATTACCCCGATTTACCCAACCGAGTGGCCCTCGGTATTTTTGAATATATTGTTTCATGTTATTACCACCGCAAATCTGGGCGTAAATCAACGCGTGTAATTTTTTTTGATGTTAGATGTTCGACTTCTAATGCGTATTCAGCAGGTATTTTTGCCTTGCCACTGTGCCAACGATGCACATTGCTTTGGGCTACGCCAAGTCTTCGAGCGGTTTCACTTTGACCACCTATAATTTTTATCGCTTGTTTAATTTTCATAGCCTCTACTATTAGTATATGTATACCTACTATGTCAACTAATTAAAATATAGATATCAATTTACTGATATTTGCTAAATTAATTCCAAACAATTATGGAGGATTCCCTGGTGCAAACGACAGGTGAAAGAATTCAATCAAGAATTAATGAAATGGGCATATCTCAGGCAGAACTGGCGCGCAGGAGTGGTGTTAGCCAATCTGGTTTAAATTTTTTAATTAACGGCAAAATTAAAAAACCAACTGGCTTGGGTGAAATTGCTGACGCGCTTAATGTTAGTGTTGATTGGTTGATGGGCCGAGATGAAACCAAACCTGGCAAAGTAATAAGGGTGCACGATGCAGATAAAACACCAATGGGCCGGCCAAGAACGAACCATGTGTCTATGTCTATTCCCATCAAGTCCACCGCTGCAGCGGAGCTAACAAAAAACAACAAACTGGCAAATGCCTATATAGGCAAAATAAATTGGCCACCTTCAATGAATGGTCTGGAAGGTTTATATGCAATCTATGTTAACAACAATACAATGGCACCGGCATTTAACGTAAAGGATATGGCGCTAGTTAGCCCGCATCTACCATATGGGGAAGGCGATATTGTTGTGGTTAGAGAAAAAAACAATCCAGATTCCGTTGAAGAAATGACCGTAAGAGCCTATGCTGGCCAACGTGATGGTGATACCATTTTCAAACAACTAAACCCACCGCTAGAAGTAAAAATACCTACGAAAAACATATTTCAAATTCACAAAGTGCTATCCCAAAGAGAAATAATAGGCGGTTAAATAGACTGAAATCTACTATCTCTATCTGATTAATGATTGACACATCAAATTATACATATTATAAAAACCTATCGTAATTATGATAGGTTGTTGAATGTCACATCAAGTTAAGCGAGAATATAAACCAAATTTTAAAATAAAGCGGGTGCGCGATGTAAAATATTTGCAGCTTATACGCCTGTGCCCGTGCATAATTTCCAAATCAACAATTGATGTTGAAGCCGCTCACGTAAAATATGTTGATCTGGGCAATTACCCCACCAAATATGCCACTGGTATGGCGTCAAAACCGGATGATTCTTGGGTATTACCACTGTCAAAAGAAACCCACCGCACAGGGCCGCTTGCCCAACATAATGCAGATTCAGAAGAAGAATGGTGGTTAGACCGCGAAATTGACCCGCTGGCGCTTTGCGAAAAGCTGTACAATGATGGCGAATATAATTTGCAAGATATGTTGGCCACTATTCGTGAGCACCACAAGATTTGGGTACCAGTATGAACACTCACTTTATGTTACTCGCCCAATTTGAAAAACCAGTTATTCCGTTGATTGAGGTTTGTAAAGAATATTTCAACATGAGCACCCACACGGCCTGTAACAGGGCAAAGTGTGGCACTCTACCGGTTCCGGCATTCAGGCTAGGAAAATCCCAAAAACACCCATGGTTGATTCATCTAAATGATTTAGCCGATCTTATCGATACGCAAGCCGCAGAAGCCAAACGGGAACATGTGGGTTAGATACTTTGCGCGGCAAGTTTTATTTGCTTGAAAAAGAAAAGCTTTGCGATATTTTGTTCATAATTAAGGGGTTGATTTTTTTGAAAAATATAGAAGTTATTGATTTATTCGCTGGTGCAGGCGGGCTCTCTGAAGGTTTTTCTGGTTTTAATACGAGAAAAAAACACCCGTTCAAAGTGAAAATTTCTATCGAAAAGGAAAAGTTTGCATACCAAACGCTTCTTTTAAGAAACTTTTTTCATCAATTTGACGAAGTTCCATATGAATATTACAGCTATGTAAAAGGGGAAATGACTAGGGAAAAGCTATTTGTGAAATATCCTTCGGAATTTGAAGCCGCGAATGAGATTACTTGGCAAGCAGAACTAGGCGCTAAAAGCTATCCGCACGATAAGGTAATGGAAAGAATTAGAAAACAAATAAAATACCCATCGAGAAGTATCGTTTTAGGCGGTCCGCCATGTCAGGCTTACTCACTGATAGGCCGCTCTAAAATGAAAAAAAATGACGGTTTTGAAAATGACCATCGACACACCTTGTATGAGGAATATTTGAAGATTATTGCTGAAGTGAAGCCTGCAGTCTTTGTGATGGAAAATGTGAAGGGAATTCTTTCATCCAAACTTAATGGTGAGTTTGTTTTTGAAAAAATTCTGAAAGATATAAAAAATCCTGTTAGGCTAATAGAGCCAAATAGAAAAAGGTTTTTTAGAAATGAGACGTACACTGTTTATTCACTTATCAGTACCAAGAAATCTGACGAGCTAAACAGAAATGATTTCATAATTGAAAGTGAATTATACGGAATTCCTCAGAGGCGACATAGAGTTATTTTGTTGGCAGTTAGAAATGATTTAAAAATTATTCCTGGTCAGTTGAAACCTTCCAAAATATTAACGAGTGTTAAGGACGCAATCAGCGATTTGCCTCCGATTAGATCAAGAGTTTCAAAAGCAGAAGATAATTTAGTCTCGTGGCAGGAATCTATAAAAACATCTTTTCCCAAAGCAAAATTATTAAGTAAAAATGATATTGGCAGCGAGTATCTGAAATTTAGAGTGAAACCTAATAATTTCAAATGGTTCCATGATAGTAAGCTGGACGGTGTGCTTAATCATATGAGTAGATCTCATATGAAATCGGATTTGCAGAGATATCACTTTCTTTCAAAGGCAGCAGAAGAAAAACAAAAAAACATATCACTGAGAGATTTTCCGACATTTTTGTTGCCTAACCATAAAAATGTAGAAAAGTCTATAAACTCAGGCTCTCTATTTAGTGATAGGTTCAGAGTACAGCTGAGTAATACGCCAGCTACAACAATTACTTCTCATATCGCTAAAGATGGCCATTATTATATTCATTACGACAGTAAGCAATCAAGAAGCTTGACCGTAAGAGAGGCTGCTAGAATACAAACATTTCCAGACAACTATTTTTTCGAAGGGCCAAGAACATCTCAATACTTGCAGGTTGGCAATGCTGTGCCAGCTTTTCTAGCCAACCAAATTGCATCGGTTGTTTATGACTTGTTTAGGGATTTGTGAGAATCAATGAAATCACGATGAAAAGTTTTGGATTGTTCGAGTAACTCGGCATAAGTTTTAACAAACACCTCTCCAGACTTAATATATGTTTCTTCTAAATCCATTGTGTCCGCATCGTCTGCTTTAGTTCCGCCTACTACAAAGCAAACAACATTACTAAAACCAGACTGAGAAGCATATTTTCTTTTAATGAATGATCGGTATCTGGCGGCTTGGGTAATAGCTTTATCGTTAATCTTGAATCTTGATCGCTTGATTTCAATTATATATAGAACACCACCTAAAGCGTTGCTGCACAAAAAATCAATTCTCTTGTTCGCCTCATCGAGTTTTTCTTCTGGGAAATTTTCTTTTAATAACGTCGAGTAATAAACTTCATCTTGGAGTTCGAGAATTCGTGGGTCAAGTATCCAAGAAAATCGTTTAAGAAAATTGTGAAGTGTTGGGACTTCAAGAGTGTCTTCAGATAATAATTTTTCGAATTCAGAAATAACCCCAATTCTTGCTATAGCGACGTTGCTTAGTGCTTTTTTCTCTAATAAATCCCAATCATTTAGCAGTTCTATTACACTAGGAATGTTGTTATCATCAACTTTATCACTCAACTCCTCGACATATTCTCTGTAATTGTTGTCACTAAACTGCTTTGTGAAGCTTTGTAATACTTCTTG
Source organism: Hyphomicrobiales bacterium (assembly GCA_013214705.1). GTDB lineage: Bacteria > Pseudomonadota > Alphaproteobacteria > Rhizobiales > OSC116 > OCS116. Next base: position 321,658 of record JABSRZ010000003.1, on the reverse strand, counting down.
CGTTTTTTCCGTTGTCAACTCGGGAGAATTTAGAATAGGAACGCTGATTTTTTTAGACAATTTTTTTTCAATATTTGGCAAGCTATTTTCCCAATCTGAAAACGTTTCACCATTGTTTACGGTGATTATTTTGGCCTTGATTGCAGCTCTCTTTTTTTTCCATTCACTAGCTATTCCTGTAATGAGTTGGGTAAGGTAATTTTTCAATGCAATAGTTTCGTCAGTTTCCCAGTTTAACGAATTCCTGTCTGTACTAATAACGTCTTCGCCAAAACCTTCAATGAAATCGACAGCTAGATACCCTGTCATATAAGTGTGAACGAGGTCATTATCACGGGCATCAAAGAAAGATGAATCGTTTACAATTTTTCCACGTGATGTGAGGTAGATGCCCCTCATTTTAGTGTCTCTCAGGGGAGTTTCTGTTGTAAATATTTTTCCTATTACTTTATCTGAAAGATCATAATCAGTGGCATCAGGTTCTGGAAACTCCCACGCGAACTGTTCTTTAATATCTTCAAATTTTGTTTCATTAGTAATTGTTTTTTCTAATTTTCCATTGTTGTAAATTTTTGTACATATTTCATCGAAAACTACAAATTTTTTGGCTAAACTCGAGCTAATTCTTTTGATATCAAAGGCCGTTTTGCGTCTGATTTTTTTAAGTTCTAAAACCGTTCCACTATTTTTTGAAGTTGCAACGTCATGTTCAATTATGTGTGGGTTGTATTGCCCTTTAGATGTTTCAATGTCTGCTAAATTCATCGAAAATGAATTAAGTAAACCGTCTTTAACACTCGTAATAATAACCTCTTCGCATATTCCAAAAACAGAGAGTTTGCCTAACCCTTTTTTGCCGATTACTTGCCTTTTAAACTTTGAAGTTTTTGCATCCTGTGTAGAAGTTCTTCTGTTTCGACCAATTGTAAGATACTTTTCATTCAAATCATCGAAAGTCATTCCTTCGCCGTCATCAGTAATTGTTATAGTTTTGGAAATACCTTCTGCGAAGTCGATTCGAAGGTTTTCTGCATCCGCGTCATAAGAATTTGAGACTAACTCGGATAGCACGCTAGGTAGTTGTGAATATAGTGATACTCCAAGATGTTTAATTGTCTGCGGATCGTAGACTAGTACCAGTTTATTCATTTTAATCCTCAATAATATAAATGTATATGCAGTTAACTAATACCTTTATCATGCAATCTGTTAGGAAACAACTCTGTATAAACCTGCCACAAAGTGTTTATATTTCTGTGCCCAGTGACTTGCGCGACCTCATCTATAGCGTAGCCCTTCTCAAACAAACGGCTTGCTCCTTCACGTCTTAAATCGTGGTAGCGCAAATCTTCTATTCCAAGGCTATCTCTAACCCGCTGAAAGCCGGCTGTGACGCTCCTTGAATTATAGGGGAATATTCGCTCATCTTTTTCGGGCTGTTTTGTTATAAGTTCAAATGCACCGCCGATTAACGGCACCAGCATATTGTTGCCGCTTTTTTTGCGCGGGTCTTTTCGGTCTTTAACCACTACCGATTTATTCTCACGGTCTAAATCTTCCCACTGAATTTTGCACACTTCACTTATGCGCATACATGACAGAATGGAAAAATTCAAAATATCGACAAATGGAATAGTCGAGAGTCCGGCGGATTCACGCTTTTTCAACCCGGCTTCCAGTTTTTCTAATTCAACTGAGGTGGGTCGCCTGGTGCGTCTATTGCTTTTGCCGACTAAATTCAAATGGTGCAGGGTAGGGAGGGCTTCCTCAAAAGCGGCATCATTAATATCATATCGCCATAATGTCTTGGCAATTTTGAATATCGAGCGCAAATATGAAACATCATGGTTTACCGTTGATTTTGTAATTCCTGTTTCAATTCTTGCTGAACAATGTTGAATGATGTCGTGTGCTTCAAAATCAGTTATATAGATTTCCGCAATCTCGCAGCCCATCAACAGTTCTAAGGTATATTTTTTTGTGCGGCCAATCTTTATATGGGGGTGGTTTAGATAATCAAATATCATCTTTCGAATTTTGATTTTTGATTTTTTGATAAATTTGGGCGCTCCATCCAATTCCAGTTCATTGACAATCTTTTTGCCCCAATTAACGGCTGTAATTTTCTTGGAAAACGTTCTCGATGTGTTATAAGCAACTACTTTTTGTTCAATCATCCGCACCAAGCATCTATATCTAGGGGTGCCGTCTTTTTTTACATGCTTCGTGATTGAATAAAATGCCATAGCTTCCAACGTACAAAAATAATTGTACGCTATTTGTACGTTGCTAGGACAGAAATGTCAAAGAAAGACACTAAATAGCAAATAATAGAGTAAAATAAGAATTGAAAAACCTAGTTAAATCATATATAAATAGCGATATAGCGCCACATACGGTCAACAGACGATTTAGCGTTGCGCCGATGATCGACTGGACGGACAAACATTGCCGTTATTTCCATCGTTTGCTCACCAGTCAAGCGTTGTTATATACCGAAATGGTCACAACCGGTGCGGTCGAACATGGTGATAGAGATAAAATATTAGGTTATAATCAGCCAGAACATCCAATCGCCTTGCAACTTGGTGGGTCAGACCCAAAAGCGCTGGCTGCCGCCAGCGTCATTGCCGAGCAGCTAGGTTATGATGAAATAAACCTCAATGTGGGCTGCCCGTCTGACCGCGTCCAATCCGGCAGTTTTGGCGCGTGCTTAATGGCCGAACCGCAACTGGTTGCAGAATGCGTTCAAGCCATGGAGGCAGCGGTTTCTGTGCCGATCACCGTTAAATGCCGCATCGGCATTGATGACCAAGATAGCGAAGCCGATCTTACAAATTTCGTTCAACACATGGTCGATGCACAACTTCAGTCCATCACCATCCATGCCCGCAAAGCGTGGCTGAATGGCCTATCGCCTAAACAAAACAGAGATGTGCCGCCGCTAGATTATGACCGGGTTTACCGCATCAAACAAAAATTTCCAGCACTAGAGGTCATTATAAATGGCGGCATCAAAACCCTAGATCAAGCATTAACTCATTTACAACATGTCGATGGCGCTATGCTCGGCCGCGCGGCCTATCAAACCCCGTGGATATTGTCAGCTGTCGATGAAATTATTTTTGACGCGCCAAAAAACACCGAAAACCGCCATGATATAGCCCATAAAATGCTCGATTATATTGACAATTATTTAACCGCCGATATTACCGGCCGGGCGCGGGCGCATCACATCACCCGCCATATGATTTTTCTTTTTCAAGGCATCGAAGGCGCGCGCAAATACCGTCAAATTTTATCTGTCGAAGCCAACAAACTAGGCGCAGGTTCCGAAGTTTTAGCCAAAGCGCTTACCTATGTGAACCCCTAATTCAGGAATTAAGATGCAAATAATCGGAATAGACATAACAGAATTGCTGATATTGGTGCCGGCGTTAATCGCCGCAGGTCTATTGGCAGGCGTGGCTGCTGGGCTGTTGGGCATTGGCGGCGGGGCTATTTTGGTGCCCGTGTTGTTTCAACTCTTCACCTTTTTGAAAGTAGACCCCAGCATCACCATGCATTTATCGGTCGGCACATCGCTGGCCATCATCATCCCCACTTCCATCCGCTCGTTAAAGGGGCATATGGCCAAAGGCGCGGTAGATGTTATATTGCTCAAATCTTGGATATTTCCGGTTCTGTTCGGCTGCGTATTGGGCACAATTATCGCCTCTTATGTAGATGGCTTTTTACTCAAAGCGGTGTTTGCATTTTTCTCCACCCTCATTGGTCTGAAACTCATTTTTGGCAAAGAGACTTGGTTAATCTCCAAGCAAATGCCATCAAAAATAAACAATAAGGTTATCTCCGGTGTCATCGGCATGTTTTCAACCCTTATGGGCATTGGCGGCGGCATTTTTGGCGTTACCTATATGACCCTTTTCGGCCGCAAAATTCACCAGTCTATTGCCACCAGCAGCGGCCTAGGCTTGCTCATAAGCATTCCGGCCACCATGGGCTTTATGTGGGCGGGTTGGGGCACTGCCGGCCTACCGGCATTGTCATTGGGCTATGTTAACTGGTTGGGCGTCGGCATTATGGTTCCAGCCACGGTGTTGGCTGCGCCCATCGGCGTAAAGTTGGCGCATAGCTTTTCTCGCCGCACTTTAGAAATGGCTTTCGCGGCGCTATTATTCTTTGTTTCGGCGCGGTTTGTCATCAGCTTGCTTTAACGTTTGCTAGCAAGCGATTCAAACATAAGGCATTCTTGCCCGCAAGCAAAATTCAAGGCCCGGTCACATCTCAGTCACATTATGGCTATTAGTCGCGCATTATCAAGCGGCCACCGCTAATTTCAAAGCCTTTTATGCGGCTTAAAAATGTCATGCCGAGCAAATTGTGGGTCACATCGTCCGATTTCGCAATCGCCGCCTCTACATTGCGCACGGTAATGCCACCGATGCTCACATCATCCAAAAAGACTTTGGCAAAATTTGTTTTGCCGCTGGCGGTAAGCGCCACATAGCTATAATCGAGTTTATTTAGGTCAAAGCCCACGCGTCTGGCTTCTTCTTGGCTAATAAATACAATGGTCGCGCCGGTATCGACCAAAAAATCTACATGCGAGCCGTTAATCATCCCACGGGCGGTAAAATGTCCATTGCGGTCGGCAGTTAGCACAACTTCGGGGTTCGCTTGGCGGCTGGCGACATTCACTTTGGTTTTATTTGTCGGCTTACTGCTAACCATGTTATTGGCGTCTTTAGGCGTGGTCAGTTTTTGAAATATCTCGATAGATTTGGTCTGCATTTCCGGGCTGGCCCAAAACAGCGCACCAATAAAAAACAATATCGAGATGATTAAAATATTACGCATTAAGAGGTCGCCCTCTCAATTTCGATCATCCGGCGCGGCAGTAAATCCATAATCTGTTTTCTTTCTACAGCCGAAAATTTGGCCCACCCGGTTATTTCAGCCATATCTCTGCCGCAACCACAACAAAAGCCGGTTTCATAATCTAAACTGCAAACTTGGTTGCAAGGCGACTCTATGGGGCTATATTGTTTTTTTTCGGGCATATATCGAATTTCAATAATAATTCATTCGTTTCAGTCTGATATATATGATATGCGAGTGTTAATTGTAACCTATGACTTGAAATAAAGTTAATTATTCAATTTTTAAATATTGCTGAAAGTAGTTATTATGAGTTTTTCTGTGGCCGCAAAACCATTTATAGATTTACGCAAATTGCTAGCCTCCATCAGCGACATAAGTATTGTAACAGATGAGCAAGACATCATCACTTGGTTGCTGAACATCAATAATGGCAATAAATCAGATCAGCTAACCGCTCACCGCACATTAATCACCTTATTTGCCTCGTCAAATGGCATTGCCGATGATTTGCCAGATGCCGTTTCAAAAACTGACATTCGCAAAATTATGGATGATAGCGCAGCTGGTAACGCGCGGCTTAACAATATGTGCGAAATCTATGGCCATGGCCTCAGAATTTTCGATCTGGCGTTAGACATGCCTACCAAAAAGTCTTACCTAGAACCAACATTGGGCGAAAAACCCTGTGCCGCGACAGTGGCTTTTGGCATGGAAGCCATTGCCGGCGGTGCAGATGTGCTAGGGGTGGGCGCGTTGGCAACCGCAGCAGATGTTGTGGCCGCCACGCTTATCCAAAAACTATATCCAGATATGGCAGATGCGATAGCGCTCGAAATGCCCGCAGAAACCCAACTGATTAACCGCATTGTTAGCGCCTGCGACGAAACCAAACCGTTAGAGATTTTGGCCACCATTGGCGGGCGCGAGGTTGCGGCAATCATTGGCGCGATCATTTCGGCCAGAACCGAGCATATTTCAGTGATATTGGACGATTTAGCTTCCCTAGCCGCCGCGCTGATATTGCATAAAGAAGATGCCAACCTAACCACACATTGCCGCTTGGCCATTTGCCAAACCGAATTAATGGCCAAATTGCTAAAAAAAATGAACATGAAATCCGTACTTGTAACCGATAGTCCCAAGCTAAATGGCGCGAATGCCGCCTTGGCAATGGGGGTTTTAAAGGCAAATGTTGCAGTGCAATAAACTTGGCTGTATAAGCTTAAATAAAAATATAAAATGGAATTTAAAATGAACCCAATTGTACGTTTTGCACCCAGCCCAACCGGCAATATTCACATTGGCAATTTGCGCCCCGCATTGATCAATTGGCTGTTTGCCAAAAAACATGGCGGCACGTTCATTTTGCGGTTCGATGATACGGATGCAAAACGCTCTAAACAAGAGTTTATGGATAATATACGCGAAGATTTAACTTGGCTTGGCCTCACTTGGGATCAAGAAGAAAACCAATCTAAAAGGTTTGATCGATATGAAGCTGTGGCACAACAATTGCGTGAAATGGACCTGCTTTACGCCTGCTATGAAACCGCCGAAGAGCTAGATTTTAAACGCAAACGCCAAATGTCACGCGGCATGCCGCCAGTATATGACCGCGCGGCTCTGGCTCTTAGCGATGATGAGATAAAAGCGTTTGAAGCCGATGGCCGCACCCCGCATTGGCGGTTTAAATTGCAGCAAAAAATTGTGGTATGGCCAGACCTTGTGCGCGGCGAGCAGCATATCGACACTGGTAGCCTATCAGACCCGGTGCTGATACGCGCCGACGGCACATGGCTATACACTTTGGCCAGCATTATTGATGATATCGACATGGGCGTCACCCACATCATCCGCGGCGAAGACCATGTTGCCAATACCGGCGTTCAGCTTGAAATTTTTGGGGCTTTGGGCGCAACCGCACCTACATTTGGCCATCACAATCTATTGGTTGGTAAAGATGGCGAGGGCCTGTCCAAACGCCTTGGCTCACTGTCAATTCGCGAATTGCGGGCCATGCAATATGAGCCGCTTTCGGTGCTGAGCTTGTCAGCCACCATTGGCAGTTCCAACCCAGTCAAACCCTATTTAGACATCGCAGATATTTTAGCAGATTTTGACATTAGCAAGCTATCTCGCGCCGCCGCACGGTTTGATTCAGATGAACTTATCAGCATCAACGCCAAATTATTGCACGCAACAGAATTTAACACCGTTGCCAGCCGCCTTGCCGATTTGGGTCTTAAAAGCCATAACGCACAAGCCATATGGGATGCCACAAAAACCAATATCGAAACCTTTAAAGACATTAAAATTTGGGCCGATATTGTCGATGGCAAAGCCAAGCCAATCATTGCCGATGATGATAAAGATTTCATCGCCACAGCCTTAGAATTGCTGCCCACAGGCGACTATGATGACACCAGTTGGGGCATTTGGACCAAGGCCATCAAACAAACCACAGGCCGCAAAGGCAAAACATTATTCATGCCATTGCGTTTGGCACTAACCGGCCTAGACCATGGCGCAGAGCTAAAAACCTTGCTGCCATTAATTGGCGAGGCCAATGCAAGAAACTATTTAAACGCTTGACCTATATAAAATTTGAATTATGGTGAAAAACATGAAAACACACGGCATGAACATTATTTGTTGCATTATTATCAGCTAGATTTATCTAGGCTGGCCGTTTCTGTTTACCCAAAATCTTCAAAACATCCAGTCAGTCTAGCTGTATATTGTGCTAAAATGCCTCTAAAATCGGACTAAGAATGACTGAAATTCAAATTTACAACGCCCAGAAAAAAGCCAAAATGGCTTTTACACCCATAGATGCTAACAATGTGCGCATGTATGTCTGTGGCCCCACAGTTTACGATTTCGCCCATATCGGCAACGCCCGCCCGGCCATTGTGTTCGACATTATGTTTAGGCTTTTGCGCCACGTATATGGCGAAAATCAGGTAACTTACGCCCGCAACATTACTGATGTTGATGATAAAATTAACCAACGCGCGCTAGATGAAAATCGCTCAATCGCCGAAGTGACAGAGCAAACCACTGCGCAATATCATGCCGATATAGACGCACTGAATGTTTTGCGTCCCAATATCGAGCCGTTCGCCACCCAGCACATTCCCGAGATGATCGAGATGATAGAGACATTGATCGCGGGCGGCCATGCCTATGCGGCCGAAAATCATGTGTTATTTTCGGTGAAATCGATGCCCGAATATGGAAAATTTTCGCGTAAAAACCTCGATGAAATGATCGCCGGCGCGCGGGTCGATGTCGCCACTTATAAGCGCGATGAGATGGATTTTGTGCTGTGGAAACCATCATCTGATGACCAACCGGCATGGCCAAGCCCGTGGGGAAATGGCCGCCCGGGCTGGCATATCGAATGTAGCGCCATGGCCAAAAAACATTTGGGTATTGAGTTTGACATTCATGGCGGTGGGTTAGATTTAATATTCCCTCATCATCAAAACGAAGTGGCACAAAGCTGTTGTGCAAACAACACCGACCGTATGGCTAACCACTGGATGCATAATGAGTTTTTAAATGTTGAAGGCGAGAAAATGTCCAAAAGTCTGGGCAATTTCCTGACCATTAACGATGCCCGCAAACAACATCCAGCCGAGGCTTTGCGGTTAATGATGCTGATGACGCATTATCGCAAAACCATAAATTGGAGCAAAGATTCAGCCAAAGAAGCGGTGGCAATGCTGGGCAAATGGCACGAAAAAACTGCCAATATCGGCGAGGTTTCATCAGCTGATATACCAGCTAATTTCATCGATGCCATTGCTGATGATTTAAACACCCCATTTGCCATTTCATTACTGCACAAAATGGCTGGCACACCATTAAAAGCCGCGGCGCAATTTATCGGCCTATTGTATGAGACTCAGGCCGATTTTATTAGCTTCAAACCCGCCGGTATTAAAATAAATGCTGCCTATATTGAAGCTTTGATTGAGCAACGCAACACCGCCAAAACCAACAAAGATTGGCCATTGGCAGATAAAATCAGAGATGATTTAATGGCGAAATCGGTGGTGATTAAAGACAGCACAAACGGCACAAGTTGGGAATATAAAAAATGAGTTTAGATGACAAACAAAAATTATATATATTCGACACCACTTTGCGCGATGGCGCTCAAACCGCTGGGGTCGATTTTTCGTTCGAAGAAAAACGCTCAATTGCCCAAGATTTAGATAAACTGGGTGTCGATTATATCGAGGGTGGTTTCCCCGGGGCCAACCCCACCGACACCGAATTTTTTGAGTCTGATGTGCCGCTGACCAGCAGCAAATTGGTGGCATTTGGCATGACCAAGCGGGCAGGGCGTAGCGCCAGCAACGATGATGGCCTACAAATGGTCATCAACGCCAAAGCGCCCGCCACTTGCATGGTCGCCAAAGCGTGGGATTTTCATGTAGACGTTGCGCTAAATATCAGCCTGCAAGAGAATTTGGACAATATTGAAGCTTCAGTTAAAGCCTCTGTTGCCGCTGGCAAAGAAGCGATGATAGATTGCGAACATTTTTTCGATGGCTATAAAGCCAACCCTGATTTCGCATTATTATGCGTAGAAACCGCCTTAACCGCCGGCGCCCGTTGGGTGATATTGTGCGACACCAATGGTGGCACGTTGCCAGATGAGATTTTTGACATTGTTAGCATAGTCATTGCAAAATTTGGCGGCGACAGCATCGGCATTCATACCCATGATGACACCGGCAATGCGGTGGCCAATAGTTTGGCCGCTGTCTCAGCGGGCGTGCGCCAAGTTCAAGGCACGTTAAACGGCTTGGGCGAGCGTTGTGGCAATGCCAACCTCACGTCGCTCATCCCCACATTATTGTTAAAAAAGCCCTATACTGATAAATTCAACCTGTCCATAAAACATGATATGCTACCAGAATTATTAAGCATATCCAGACGGTTAGATGAACTGATAAATATGCCATCAGATAAAAACGCTCCCTATGTTGGCGAAAACGCCTTCACCACTAAAGCCGGCATTCACGCCTCTGCAATTGTTAAAAACCCCGCAACTTATGAGCATATAGCCCCAGAATTGGTTGGCAATAAACGCCGCTTATTGGTGTCTAACCAAGCCGGAAAATCTAACTTTTTGGCCGAATTTAAACGCATGAATATTGATGTTGATGCCAAACATCCCAAGCTAAATATGCTCATCGCCGAAGTTAAAAAACGCGAGTCAGAAGGTTATTCTTACGAGTCAGCTAACGCATCATTCTATATTTTGGCCAAAAAATTATTAGGTGAATTGCCAGATTTTTTCAAAGTCGAAAGCTTTCGCGTCATTGTCGAGCGCCGCTTTAACGCCAAAGGCCATGTCATCACCCAAAGCGAAGCCACGGTTAAAATTAACGTTGGCGGCGTGCGCTATATGTCGATCGGCGAGGGCAATGGCCCGGTAAACGCATTAGATGCAGCTTTGCGCAAAGATTTGGGCATATATTCAGACGCCATAAAAGATTTGGAACTGGTCGATTTTAAAGTTCGTATTCTAAATGGCGGCACAGAAGCCACCACCCGCGTGCTTATCGAAAGCCGCGATGATACCGGCGAGCGCTGGTTCACCGTGGGCGTTTCCGAAAACCTGATAGACGCGTCATTTAACGCCTTACTCGACAGCATTCGCTACAAATTGATGAAAGAAAAAACCACATGAGTCCGAGATACCCTTATTCAGCCAGTCAAGCCGACACGGCGAGCCATATTATAAATGCCCGGGTTTCTGTGTTGCAAACCAAAATGGTGGGGCAGGTTGTCCCTAGCGATGCTGAACTTGAAAATATATTTCAATCTGCATTGGCCGTAGCCGACCATGGCCAACTGAATCCAGCACGTTTTGTGGTTATAAAAGGCGATAAAATTGCGGCCTATATAGATAAAATGTATGAAGTTAAAACCGCCGCAAACCCAAATTTTGCCTTGTCACAAGCCGAGTATGCTAAAAATTTCGCCGGCGTAGGCATGTTCATCGTGGCATTTGCTGCCATTCAGCCGGGTAAAATTCAACCTTATGAGCAAGAGTGGAGCGTCGCCGCATCCATTCAAAATATGCTAAACCTATTTTACGCTTATGGTTTTGCTGCCAAATGGAACAGCATGCATAAAGGCAAAGAAGCTGAGTTTAAAAGTTTTTTACAGCTAGATAATGAGTGGGTGCCAATGGGTTATTTAATGGTTGGCAAAAGCGCCGACACTGCCAAAGCCAAAGCGCGCGCAACTTATAAAGATCATTTTATAAATTTTTAAACCCAATTATTCGGTGTCATCACTGTCAATAATGATGACATCATCATCGTCAATAATCGGGATATTATCTTGTTTTAGGCGCAAATAATAATAGTAAGAACTAACCGGTATAAGCCCTAAATAGATCAGACATGAAGCGATAAGCGCCAACCATATATAATTAAATAACAGAGCCGCCACGGCAAATAACAAAATTACCAAGGGCAGGATAATCGATCGGGGCATCCGAATTTGTATAAGTTTGCCCGAAAATGTAGGAATGCGACTGACCACCAATAAAGCGATGAGCAACATATAGGCCCATAATAAATAGGGGATGTCAGAGAAAAAGCTGATGCCAATATTGCCCAAATATATAGGCAGCATTACCAGCAACGCACCAAACGGCGCGCTCACCCCATAGAAATAATTTTTTGTCCAAGCTGGGGCATTCTCATCGTCTAACGAAATGTTGAACCGCACCAAGCGCAAAACCATGGCCACAACAAAGGTAAGCACAATAATCCACCCTAATGTGCCAAGGTCTTTAAGCGCATAAAAATATAGCATTAGCGCTGGCACTAAACCAAAATTGCCCGAGTCGGCAAAGCTATCTAATTCCGCACCAAATTGCGATGTGCCTTTAATCAGCCGCGCTATGCGGCCATCCAAACCATCTAGCAATGCCGCCAACAACACCATAAACACCGCGGTTTCAAAATTGCTTTCAAACGCGTAACGCAGGCCAGTTAAGCCCGCGCAAATAGACGCAATAGTGATAAGGTTGGGTATCAGCTTACGCACTGAAACCGTCCTCAGTTTTTTAAACATCGCGCGTTTTTCAGGCGAGTCTTTGTCGTCATGCGACAGTTTTTTGCTCATCAAGGGATGCCTTTAAGGTTAGATGAGCTGGCTTTCAAGGTCATTTTGCTCACCATCAAGGTCAAACAAAATGGTTTCACCAGCTATCGCTAATTGGCCAAGTGCAACTTTTGCTTTGTATTTTGTTGGCACATAAATATCCAACCGACTGCCAAATCTAATCAGGCCAAACCGATGACCCTTTTCATAAATGTCGCCTTCGCGCGCTTCGCACAATATACGGCGTGCCACCAAACCGGCAATTTGCACAATGCCTATTTGCAGGCCATCTTTATTTTCAATTTTAATGGCTTGGCGTTCATTTTCTTCGCTGGCTTTGTCTAAATCGGCACTTAAAAATTTGCCCGGCACATAGGTTGTGTGCAACACTTGGCCACTCATTGGCATGCGGTTAACATGCACGTTAAATACGTTCATAAACACCGTGACGCGTAACATTTCTTCATCACCAAGGTCGAGTTCTTTGGGCGGCACAACCACTTTAATTAGGTTCACAACGCCATCGGCAGGGCTAACAATCAGGTTTTCATCGGTTGGCACAACCCGTTCTGGGTCTCTAAAGAAATAGGCACACCACAGCGTTAAAACTACCCCTATCCAGCCCAATGGCTCGGCGATAAATAGAAATAATATCAAAGTGACAGCGGCAAATATAGCCACAAATTTATGCCCTTCACGGTGGATTGGCACTAAAACAGATTTTATTGAGTCGAACATGTCGGTTTCCTGATAAATATTATGGTGTTTTACCTAATATATATAATGGCAATTATCAATATTTAAAGTCGTGGTGTGTTAATTAGTCTCTTAAAGGCGCCATAATAACTTCAATTTCTGCGTCATCAGGTAGCATAAACACTTGCCCGGGGAATATAAGGTCTGGGTGTCTAATTTGGCGTTTATTGGCTTCAAAAATAGCGATATATAACTCGCCGTCACCATATACTTTTTGCGATATATTCCACAAACTGTCACCCCACACAATGATTGCCCGGGTGTTTCTGGGTTTTTCTACCATCGCTATTTGAGTTTCGTCAGTTTGAGTGGCGTCTTTTGGCGTGTTGTCGGCCACGGCTGAGTTTTGCGGTGTTTTCTGCTCCAATTTTGGCATGGTAATAGATGTCACCCGGCGAGATATAACCACGCCGGCGGCATCAACTTGGTCAAAACGCATGTCATTTTTACCAGATTTCATCACATAGCCGACATCTAGCGACCATCTACCATTGCTGTTAGATTTTGTTTGGCCAACAAATTGGTTATTAATGTAAACTCGCACAAATTCATTCGGCTTGGCATCACCAGAGAATATAACTTCGCCTTTTTCATTATAATCTAGGCTGTTAAAGGTCATTTCATTGCCTTCAGAGCCAACACCCGCGCCTTGCAATACTTTGGTCGCTTCACCTTTTTTGGTAAGCACCACCAAGGGGGTATTGTCCACTTCCGGCGTAGGTTCAACTGCTTTTTCTTCGGTCACAACGTCTTCTGTTTTGGCTTCAACCGCCGCCACAACTATTTCGGTTTTTGGCTCATCCGTTTTGGCTTCGGCAACAATAGCTTCAGCAATAGCTGTTTCAGCAACCGTTGTTTCAGCATTAGGTGTTTCTTCGGTCACAATTGTTGATGTTGTTTTGGTGTTTACAGCCGCAATTTTAATTTCAGTTTTAGCTTGGTCAGTTTGCGTATCCTCAACAACCGGCGTTTCAACTGTCTCAGTCCGCGCCACATCAGTTTCCGCAACTGGCGTTTCTACAATTTCAGTTTCTACAACCGGCGTTTCCACAACAACAGTCTCTTCTGCAGCCGTAATAACGGGGGTTTCGGTAATGCTGGTCTCCACAGGCGTAATTTTGCGCATGGCAATTTTTATTTCTTCGTCAGACGTTGTCACCACGCCGTCTTTTGCAATGCTATCCAGAGTTAGCACAATCACATTGTCCTCCACCGGCACATCCACAATGGCCACCCATTCGCCTCTGTCATTGGTAGTGGTTTCGGCAATTATCTCGCCCGAATTTTTCAATATTATGGTCGCATTGGGTATCGCCCGGCCGGCCACAACCGCCGATCCATCGGCTTCAACTCGCGCAAGGTCAAATGTTGGCTTAATTACGTCTTCACTGGTTGAATTTTCATCTGTTGGCTCGACATTGGTTGGCGTGTCATTGGCTGGTGCGTCATTGGCTGGTGCTTCATTAGCCACCACTGCAGGCGTTTCCACTGTGTCCGCAGCTGTATTTTCATCACCTAAAACCGGTTCTTCATCGACAATAATTGGTTGGTCTGTCGTTGTAACGGGTTGTTCAGTAACCGGTTCGATGGTGATGGGAGTGACTTCAAGCGGTTTATTGGTCTCATCACTGGCAACAGGGGTAAGAGAATTCACAGTTTTACACTCGTTTATCCAGCCTATTTGGTTAGGGAAATAACTACATGCCGCATCAGATTTCAACAAAACCACAACAATTACAACAGCCGCTGCAACAGCGCCCCAAATATACTTTTTCATGCGATACTCAATTTAATTTCAAAAGATGGACAATAATTAATCAATTCATACCATCATGGCTATAATTTAAATCAAGTTAGCCCAACTGGCGGCCAAAATCACCCATTTTTATGCTACATTATTAATTTATCTGGTGTTTATGTATGATATTCGCTCAATATTGGCCTTAAATGGGCATAAATTAGCCCAAAATTCAGGATAATTATCAAACCACATGACAACAGATAACAATTTAATACGCAACATTTGCATCTATTGCGGCTCTGGCGATGGCGTCACCCCCATTTATAAACAAGCCGCCATAGATATTGGCGCGCAAATTGCACAACATAAAATAGGTTTGATTTATGGCGGCGGCAGCACCGGCTTAATGGGCGCAGCGGCCAGTTCGGCATTGTCTCATGGCGGGCATGTTACTGGCATTATTCCTAAATTTCTGCAAACCCGCGAGGTTATGTTAAAAGATTGTTCAGAGCTTATCATCACCAATAATATGCACGAGCGAAAAATGCTATTTTTCGAAAAGTCAGATGCCTTCATCGCGCTGCCCGGCGGAATCGGCACGCTCGAAGAACTTGTCGAAATGATGACGTGGAAGCAATTGGGCAGACATAAGAAAAAAGTTCTCATAGCCAATATTAATGGCTTTTGGGACCCGTTAATTGGCCTTATAAAACAGATGCAAGATGAAACTTTTATTCGTCAAGGCATGGAGGTCGAGTTTTTGGTGACCGATAAAGTAGACGAAATCATTCCGCTACTACTGGCTTAACGTATTTTTACTGAATGCCTTGGCTCACAAATATTTGTGAGCAGTGCGACTGCGCGTTGCCGTTAGGCGTGGCAAGCTTGCGGATGCAAGCGCACGCAGTGTTACCAGCGAGCCACAGGCGAACGAAAAATGCCATGGAGGTCGAGTTTTTGGTGACCGATAAAGTAGACGAAATCATTCCGCTACTACTGGCTTAACGTATTTTTACTGAATGCCTTGGCTCACAAATATTTGTGAGCAGCGCGACTGCGCGTTGCCGTTAGGCGTGGCAAGCTTGCGGATGCAAGCGCACGCAGTGTTACCAGCGAGCCACAGGCGAACGAAAAATGCCATGGAAGTTGAGTTTTTGGTAACCGATAAAGTAGACAAAATCATCCCGCTACTACTGGCTTAACGTATTTTCACGCAAGCCGATGATGTTATGCCAATCTGGCTTGCCTAAAACTACTAGTGCTATAAATAATCAACCCGGTCCAAATCAAGCCAAATACAATGGCATCTATTGGCGTAAAGGCCTCACCATAATATAAGCCAATGGCAAATTGCAAACTAGGCCCAATATATTGCAACAGGCCAAGTGTGGTCATGCGGATAATGCGTGCACCAGCCGAAAATAATAACAAAGGCACAGCCGTCACCGCGCCAGCCGCTACCAGCAATATATCGGTTCTCATATCAATGGTAAAAAAGCTCAAACCGTAATTTATATGCAGATAATATAAAAATCCAATCATTGGCAATAATAATATCAACAATTCTAAAAATAGACCCTCGGCCGCACCCACAGCTACGGTTTTGCGTATGTAACCATATATGGCAAAACTAGTGGCAATTGACAGCGCAATCCATGGAAATGTGCCTGCCAATACCAAGCGGATGACAATCGCCAATGCCGCCAAACCAATGGCGACGGTTTGCGCCTTGGTTAGTTTTTCATTAAACACCAAAACGCCGATTAATACGTTCAATAACGGGTTGATAAAATATCCGAGTGAGCTTTCTATAATATAACCATTTGAAATCGCCCAAATGAATACCGACCAATTGAATAAAATCAAAACCGAAGATAGCGCCAAAGTCAGCATTAATTTTCGGCTTTTTAGGGTTTCAAATATCACCGGCCATTTTTTGCTGAAGGTGATGATAACCGCCAGCAATACCAGCGACCAAATGCTCCGATGGGCAATGACTTCAAATGGTGGCACATGCGAGATTTGTTTAAAAAACAACACCGCCACACCCCATAAAAAAAACGCTGAAGTGGCGTATATAAGACCCAGCTTATAACTCGGATTGTTTGGCATAAAATTTCCTTAAAAATATATCGGGAAACTAGCCAAATAAATCAAAATTGTAAATCAAAAAAAACCACCCATCAAACAGTTTGATGAATGGTCGGAATTTGTTAAATTTAAGTTGGCTTATTTCGTGCCAAATATTCTATCACCAGCGTCGCCTAGCCCCGGCACAATATAGCCTATTTCATTTAGTTTTTCATCCACTGCAGCGGTAAATATTTTCACATCAGGGTGGGCTTTGCGCAAAGCTCTTAAGCCCTCTGGTGCTGCAAGCAGGCATAAAAATACAATGTCTTTGGCATCGCGCTTTTTAATTTGGTTAAGCGCCGCAATAGCCGAGTTTCCAGTCGCCAACATTGGGTCTACCACCAAGCAAAAACGTTCATCCAAATGGTTCGGGGCTTTAAAATAATATTCTACGGCTTCTAAGCTGTCATGGTCACGGTATAAGCCGATATGCCCCACGCGGGCAGATGGTATTAAATCGTGCAGACCTTGTGCCAGGCCTTCGCCCGCCCGCAATATCGAAAATATGCATAATTTCCGGCCGGATAATTTTGGTGCCGAAGTTGTGGTAACCGGGGTTTCAATGTCAATCATTTCGGTTGGCAAATGCCGGGTCACTTCATAGCCCAATAACAAGCTAATTTCTTTAATCAATGCCCTAAACACCACCGATGGTGTGTCTTTTTTCCGCATTATGGTAAGTTTGTGTTTGATCAGCGGATGATCAATTACGTTAACACCTTCAATTTCGTGGGCAACTACAGTCATTACATACCTCATCTATATTTTTGGATATATTGCCACAAAACCCAACGCTCGTCTTTCACTATTTAATATTATTTACGCGCTGTGAAAAAATAAGCTGTGTATTCAATTATAAACAAGCCAAAAGCCCCAAACCAGCCAGCCGATGACAGATATAATAACTCCCGTTCAAAGTCGGCACTAAACGGGGCTAACATCCGGGCAATAACCGCAATGTTAATGGCGATATAAAGCAATATTGTGGTTTTAGCGGCGGTTAAAACTCGCCCCGTATGGCCAAGGCTAGCGCGGGTCATCACGCCCAATATCATGTTGGTAAATGCCCCAACCGTAATAACATGTATGGCCACGGCGTAATAGCCACTGTCCATATAAATAAACAGCCCCAGCAAAAAGAAACCAACTGCCAACCACATATAGGCCACATGCAATATGCATAACATCGGAATTTTATAAATGGCAAGAAACCGCCAGCGGCTAAGGCGTATTAAATGCAAAAATCCCACCAGCATTAACAACATTCCTACCAGTTTTTCATCCGGCAAAACCACCCATAATAGCAGCCCAATTAAACTGATGATTATGCACGAAATATCAAATTTATTCATCAATATAGGTAGGTTTTGTTGCGGTTCATTGCCCATCATATTGCGGAGCGAATTGCGGGTAAAATTAGGTATGATGCGCCCACCAATAAGCATAATAAGCGTGGCTACCAAAACAATTGATAACCGATAGCCATATTGGCTTAACGAAAAGCCAAAAATATATTCAACATACATAAGTGTATTGGCGCCGCCCAAAAACAATAATACCAATACAACCGGCATATTGCGTTTCGAATTTTGTTGGCTTATTTGCCAAAACACATAAAGGCTTAAGATAAAAATGAATGGCAAGTCGGCCAATAGGGCAAAATATACGCCAGTATATTCTGAGTAAAAAGTCACCACGCGGCCAAAAACCCATAATGCCCATAATGCCAATAAATTCTTGCCCTTTAGGGCAGGGCGGTTGGTCCAATTGGGCACTGCGGTAAGTAAAAAACCGGCGATTACCGCGCCAATAAACCCATATATCATTTCATGAAAATGCCAAATTACCGGGCTAAACAGGCTGTGTAATTCGATATATCCGGCAAAGTAGCCTATCCATATCGCCATGTTAACCATCGCGATAATGGCGGCGCTTAAAAAAAACAGTCGGAAACCGTCAGATAAAATAATAGGTCTATAATGTGCCATTTGAACCCCGATATGGTTGTGGTCTCACAAATCTAGCGGTTTCATCAAATCAATCAATTTGTCACTTTGACGCAGGCAAGCTATTCGAATCAAAAAATGAGCTTTCGCAGCTAAGCGATTCAAATCATTTGCAAAATATACGGCGGTTTATATAAATCGAAAATCTGGTTTAATGTGAATCAGATTGTAAAATAAAAATCCCAATACATTGATAACAAACAAGATTTTGGTTTCGTTATGGGACTTAAAGTAAAGGCTTAACAAATGTTAAATAATGATGGCATGTTGGCGCACAACGTTATATTAAAAGGCATATTATTTTGTCTAGGGGCTCGCTATGTCTGAAATAAATTCAATCACCCTCAAAAAACCAGATGATTGGCACGTGCATTTGCGTGATGGCGACATGCTAAAACGGGTTTTGCCCTATACGTCTAAAGATTTCGCCCGCGCCATTATCATGCCAAACTTAGTGCCGCCAGTGTGCACAACCGCAGAGGCGATGGCCTATAAACAACGCATTTTATCCGCCCTGCCAAATGGGCATAATTTCACCCCGTTAATGGTGGTTTATTTAACCGAAGATACCCAACCAGATGACCTCGAACAAGGCTATAAATCGGGCGCAATACAAGCGGTAAAATTATACCCCGCGGGCGCAACCACAAATAGCGAAAGCGGCGTCAAAGATTTTGGCAAAGTGCACCATGTATTTGAGCGCATGGCGCAAATTGGCATGCCCCTATTGGTGCATGGTGAAGTGGTCGATGCCGATATAGATATTTTCGATAGAGAAGCGGTTTTTATCGATAAAGTGCTCGAACCAATCGTGCAAAAATTCCCCGCGTTAAAAGTGGTTATGGAGCATATCACCACCAAAGACGCGGCCGATTATATCCGCTCCAAAGATGCCAATTTAGCCGCAACCATCACCCCACATCATTTAATGATAAACCGCAACGCGATGTTGGTTGGTGGCATCAAACCACATTATTATTGTTTGCCCATTGTCAAACGCGAGTCCCATCGTTTGGCGCTAGTAGTAGCCGCAGTAAGTGGCGACAAACGCTTTTTCTTAGGTACAGATTCCGCACCGCATAGCGATGAAGCCAAACTGCAAGCCTGTGGTTGTGCTGGCGTGTTTAATGCCCCCAACGCCATCATCTGCTGCGCCACATTGTTCGAGCAGCAAAATGCACTTAATAAGCTTGAGGGTTTTTTATCCATAAACGGGCCAACATATTATGGCTTGCCGGTTAATGAGGCCGAAATTACCTTGGTAAAAACCGACAAAGCCCTAAATCTAGCGGCAGAATATAAACAGTTAGACGGCGCACTAACCGTTTTTGACCCCTTAACCCCGCTATTTTGGCGTATAAAGGAATGAAGATGACCGCGATTGACAAACAACAACTGGCAAAACAATGCGGCGAAACCTGCTGGCTAACTGGCGAATTTAAATTGCGTTCAGGCCAAATATCATCCGATTATTTTGATAAATATCGTTTCGAATCCCAACCGCATCTGCTAGTGCCCATCGCCACCCTCATGGCCGAAAAGATAGAAGCCATAGATGATGAATTCTTCGCCTTAGCTGGCTTAGAACTTGGCGGCGTTCCGCTTGCCACTGCCATTGGCATTCAAAATGGCATGCCTTCGTTATTTGTGCGCAAAAAAGCCAAACAATATGGCACTTGCCAATTTGCCGAAGGGCTAGATTTCAAGGGCAAAAAATTAGTCATCATCGAAGATGTGGTCACCACAGGCGGGCAGATTATCGAAAGCACAAAAATGCTGCGCGAAGCGGGCGCGATTGTCGAACATGTCATTTGCGTATTGCTGCGCGATAAAGCCGGCATCGACCGATTAGCCGCCGAAGGTCTGACATTAGATTATGTTTTCTCCAGAGAAGACTTTGAGTGAAGATTTTGAATAAACTCTTAAAGCAAAGAACCACATTATGAATGCCGAACACTTAAAACAACAAGCTGCCGAAGCCGCGTTAGACTATGTAAAAGATGGTATGAAATTGGGTTTAGGCACAGGCTCAACCGCCGTCTATTTCATCAAGGGTTTGGGGGAAATGGTCGCCAACGGCCTTAATGTCATTTGCGTGCCGACTTCCATCGCCAGTCATGAATTGGCCAAAAGCCTCAACATCCCGCTCACCACATTAGATGAAACCCCAAAATTAGATTTGGTGGTCGATGGCGCTGACGAGTTGGATGCTGAATTGAATCTCATCAAAGGTGGCGGTGCGGCTCTACTGCGCGAAAAAATTGTCGCCGCCGCTTCAGCTAAAATGGTGGTCATTGCCGATGATAGCAAATTGGTAGCACCGTTGGGTGCATATCCATTGCCGGTCGAGGTCATTCCGTTTGGTGCAGCCGCAACCGTGGAGCTAATGCATAAAGCCATAAAAGACGCTGGTTCAACTGGCGCTGTAACATTGCGCAACAATGCCGATGGCACGCCGCTCATCACCGATGGCGGCCATTATATATATGATTGCGCGTTGGGGAGCATTGCCAACCCTAAACAATTGGCACTAAATTTAAACGTCATCCCCGGCGTGGTCGAGCATGGGCTGTTCATTGGTCTGGCTCAAGTGGCCATCTTGGCCACCAAAACTGGCATTCAAAAAATAGAAATCTAACCGACCAGCTATATTTTCTTGGCATCTCGGCATTTCTATGCCAATCCATCAAAATATATTGATATTTTTGCCGACACATAAATATACTGAATGCATGTGCTGAATGGCTTGTCAATGCGCAAGCCATTTTTGGCTTTAAATCAGTTTATATCCATCAAATATATTCGCTTGTTGTCATTATATTGTCCACATAATATGGCCGCGCAATCAGGACAAAAAGGCATTGCCAACATGACAATTTATGAACTCGCAGCTGTCGCCGCCGCCACATTATGGGCGTTTGGTGGGATGATTTCGGCCACCCCTTCGCGTGAGTTGGGCGCTGTGGCCTATGTACACATCCGCATGGTCATCATTGGTGTGATGCTAACCATATATATGCTCATTGCCGGCACTTGGGACACAATCCAGACCGAGCATTATCAACCCTTGGTGCTGTCTGGCTTTATCGGTATTTTCTTAGGCGATTCGTCGCTATTCCTGACGCTTAACCGGCTCGGCCCACGGCGTACGGCCATTGTTTTTTCACTTGCCGCACCGTTTTCAGTCATATTGGGCTGGATGTTTCTGGGCGAGCATCTAAGCTTATTGCAAATTATCGGTGTTATAATCGTCAGCCTAGGCGTTGTGTTGGCCGTTGTTTTTGGCAAACGCAAAGCCCAACAACATCAGTGGGAAGCCATTAAAGGCCCGCTATGGATAGGGGTTTCCATTGGTGTTTTCGCCGCATTGTGCCAATCTGTCGGGTCAATTTTAGCCAGGCCAGTCATGGCCGCGGGGGCAGATCCGGTTGCCGCGTCAGTCATCCGCGTGGTCACCTCGGCCATGTTTCTCACCATCTTAGTGCGCTTGCCAATTAAATCCGTAAAACGCCGCAACCCACTCACCCCTAAATTATTGTGGCTAACCGTGTTTGCAGGGGTTAATGGCATGGGTGTCGGTATGACATTATTCTTATTCGCGCTAGAAGGCGGCGAAGTGGGCATTATTTCAACGCTTTCGGCCACCTCACCAGCGCTGTTGCTACCCATGTTATGGATCAAGACCAAAGAAGTGCCAGCCATCGGCGCTTGGGTTGGGGCAGGCATGGCAGTGGTGGGCAGTGCATTATTGTTTGTGTAAATAACTAATTAGTGATTGGTAAAATTGCTCAATACTTATAAAACATAAAAATATATTCAGATATTAATGAGGAAAACAAATGAGCCAATATGATTATGATATGTTTACCATTGGTGCAGGCTCTGGTGGCGTGCGGGCAAGCCGCATAGCGGCAAGCTATGGCGCTAAAGTGGCCGTGGCCGAAGAATTTCGGGTTGGTGGCACTTGCGTTATCCGTGGTTGCGTGCCTAAAAAACTATTCACCTATGCCGCCGATTTTGCAAAAAGTTTTAAAGCCGCTAAGGGCTATGGTTGGGATGTTGGCGAAACTAGTTTTAATTGGCAAACCCTCATCGCCAATAAAGATGCCGAAATAGACCGTTTAGAAGCCATTTATGATCGCAATTTGGGCAATAGTGATGTCGAAGTTATCCGCTCCCGCGCGGTGATAAAAGACAAGCATACCATTCATCTGGTTAATGAAAACCGCGATGTAACGGCAAAATATATTCTCATCGCCACCGGCGCCACCCCGTTCATTCCGCCCATTGAAGGTGCAGAATTTGCCATTAGCTCTAACGAGGCATTTAATTTAAAACAGTTGCCAGCCGACATTGTGGTGGTTGGCGGTGGTTACATTGCTGTTGAATTTGCCAGTATTTTTAATGGCTTGGGTGTGGACACGCATTTGCTTTACCGAGGCGAAAAAATCTTGCGCGGTTTTGATAGCGATTTGCAAGATAGTTTAACAGCCGAGTTTGCGTTGGCAAATATAGATGTTCAGTTATGTACCGACATCAGCAAAATCGAAAAATTGGACGATGGCGTGTTATTGCATTTAAACACTGGTGGCACGCTTAAGACGGGCGCGGTTATGTATGCAACCGGCCGTGTGCCAAATGTAGCTGGTTTAGGCTTAGAGGCGGTTGGCATCCAATGTGGGTCTAAATGCGAAATCATCGTCACTCCCCAATCGCAAACCAGTATCGATAATATTTATGCCGTTGGCGACGTGACCGACCGCGCCAATCTAACCCCAGTCGCCATCCGTGAAGGCAATGCAGTGGCCGAAACTTTGTTTAACAACAATCCGATGTCGGTCGATCATACCCTCATTCCGACCGCGGTGTTTAGCAGCCCAGAAATTGGCACAATCGGCTTATCGGAGCATCAAGCGCGGCGCGAATATAACCATATAGACGTTTATGTATCTAGCTTTAGGCCGATGAAAAACATCCTCGCTGGCAGCGATAGCAAAATGATGATGAAACTAATTGTCGATCACGAAACCGACAAAATGTTAGGCGTTCATATTATGGGGCCAGAGGCAGGTGAGATGATTCAAATGGTCGGAATCGCCATGCGGATGGGCGCAACCAAGGCCGATTTCGATGCCACAATGGCAGTGCACCCAACGGCGGCCGAAGAATTGGTAACCATGAAAGTGCCAACGCGTTCTTAGCTATGAAACCAAAACCCGGGCTTAGCCCTAAAAACCAAATTGCAGCTTAATGAGTTTTTGGCGCCAAATGTATTTTTGGCGCCAAAATTTTGGCCAAATCTATCTTACAATGGCTTAATTGGCATCGATCAGAATTAATTTAAGATTTATGGGGCTCTGGCCTAGCCATCCTCATCTGCATCTGATACAAGACATTTATACAACAGCATTGCCTCTGGGTTTACCTACGCAGCTAAATTCAAATTATTCTATATTATATTCGCGACTTGTTTGCCTCGTGTTTTTGGGTCAATTCCCAAATCTAAGCAGCATGTCGATATAATTTGGAGTTTTATTTTTGCTGTTGGTTTAAATTTTTTAAAATGCAAAATATTATTGAAATTAGGAGATGTCTTGTCTGTGACAAATATTGAAGTCATTATAATTCCCAACGAAAACTTGAAGAACACCGCTTTTGGCTCATATAAAACCTGTGAAGGGATTTATAACGTCATAGCCGCAAAATATGCCAACACCAAAATGACGCTTTGTAATGATTTGAATGACCTTCAGGCCGTGGTTGATAGAAAGCCAGATTTGGTGGTTTTAACCAATAAGATCATGCTGGATAATTCTCAAAAGATATGGCTTTCCGAATATTTTGCAGCTCATAATATCAATTACACTGGTTCGAGCAAAAAAGTGTTGCAATATGATGTCGATAAGACATCTTCCAAGCGGCAAATTATAGCTTCAGGCATCAACACAGCGCGGTTTTTTATGGCCACGCCAGATCAATTTAAAACCTCAGAAGAGCTGCCAGTTGACTTTCCTTTATTTGTAAAACCGTTAGATTCTGCCAATAGCGAAGGCATAGATGAAAATTCATTTGTGACAGATTTTGCTGGCTTTCAAGCCAAAGTCAAACAGCTATATGATATATATCAGCAACCAATTCTGGTTGAACAGTTTTTAGCGGGTAGAGAATTTACCGTCGCCATCATCGCCGCACAAACCATGCTAATCGCGCCGATTGAAATTGTTGCGCCCCTAGAAAATAACATTCGCATATTAAGCGCCAAAACTAAAACTGACAATACCGAGATTATCCAAAAAATCACCGATCCTGAAATATATAAACAAGTGTCTGCAATTGCCAAAGCATCTTTTGAAGCTCTGGGCGTAACAGATTATGGCCGGATTGACATTAAAATGGACGCGCAAAATAAATGCTATTTTCTAGAAGCAAATTTAACCCCAGGTATGACCAGAGACAGCAGCTATTTCCCCAAATCCTATGATCTTTACTCTATGTTCGGTTATGATGACTTGATACTCTTACTTATTGAATCGGCATTAAACCGAATAAAATTCGACCAAACTCCCACTGACTATCCTACCGAGACAATTCCTAATAATACCCTTGCAGCCTAGCCATATTGGCCAATTAGTGAACATTCTTGGTTAATTTATCGGGTTTTTGACGCAAGAATCTTGCGTAAATACACTATATTGTGGAAAATTCTGTCACCCAGCTTTTAAAGCTAGTTATTTTCAAAAAGCCGTATAAAGTGCAAAACATATCTTAGGTTTGGCTTAAGATTATCAAGATTTGTAGAGTATAAGGTCAAAAAAAATGAGCGAATTATGGACACCAAGTAGCTGGAGAAGCAAACCTGCATTGCAGATCCCTGAATATCCAGATGCCGATGAGTTAGCAAAAACCGAACAGAGATTAAGTGAATTTCCGCCATTGGTATTTGCCGGCGAAGCCCGCAATCTTAAAGCTGAATTAGCCCAAGTTGCAAAAGGCAATGCCTTTTTGCTGCAAGGTGGCGATTGTGCAGAAAGTTTTGCTGAACATAGTGGCGATAACATTCGTGATTTCTTCCGGGTTATGCTGCAAATGTCATTGGTGCTCACCTTTGGTGGTTCAAAACCGGTGGTTAAAATCGGCCGCATCGCCGGTCAATTTGCAAAACCGCGCTCTTCAGCCATGGAAACCAAAGATGGCGTTGAGCTACCTTCCTATAAAGGCGATGTGGTAAATGGCATCGAATTCACTGCCGAACAACGCATTCCAGACCCTGAACGCCAAGTCAAAGCCTATCGTCAATCTGCCGCAACGCTAAACTTATTGCGGGCTTTTGCCTCTGGTGGCTTTGCCGATATCGAGCAGTCACATAGGTGGAATTTAGGCTTTTTAGAAGGCACAGAAGCCGGCGCACGTTATAAAAAAATGACCGACCGCATCGAAGAATCCATCCTATTCATGCGCGCTTGCGGCATCACATCAGATAATACCCACACCCTGCGCACTACCGATTTTTACACCAGTCACGAAGCCTTATTGCTTGGCTATGAACAAGCGCTAACCCGCACCGACAGCATAACCAAACAATATTATGCCACTTCTGGCCATATGTTGTGGATCGGCGATAGAACCCGCCAGCCGGATCATGCGCATGTGGAATTCTGCCGGGGGGTTCAAAACCCAATTGGCATTAAATGTGGCCCAAGTTTAGACCCCGATGAATTGCTACAATTGCTAGACATACTAAACCCCAATAATGAAGCTGGCCGCATCGTGTTGATTTGTCGTTATGGCGCCGATAATGTCGAAAAACACTTGCCCGCTTTGGTGCGCAAGGTCGAGGGCGCTGGCCGCACAGTGGTTTGGTCGTGCGATCCTATGCATGGCAACACAATCACCTCTGCCAGTGGCTATAAAACCCGCCCGTTCGATAGCATTTTGAGCGAAGTTAACCGCTTCTTTGATGTGCATAAAGCCGAAGGCTCAATTGCCGGCGGTGTCCATTTCGAAATGACCGGTAAAAACGTCACCGAATGTACTGGTGGCACAAATCTGGTTTCGGATGAAGCATTGTCAGATCGTTATCACACCCATTGTGACCCACGCTTAAATGCCGATCAATCTTTAGAACTCTCATTCCTCATGGCCGAGCGCATCGCCCATGAACGCAATGGTGGCTAAAGCGCCAGAATATCTATGAAATGTTGAGATGGCTCGGTTTTCCGAGCCATTTTTTTTAGCCATTTTTTTAGCCATTTTTTTAGCCATTTTTTTAGCCATTTTTTTAAGCTATTTTTTCAGGCCATTTTATCAACATTTGCGCCCATGCCCGCGGGCGGCGGCGCTTGTCGAGTTTTCACCATGTCAGTGGCCTGTTGCACCATATCGGCCACCGCCAGTTCAGACGCGAGCGCAGCTTTCATCAAGCTGGCCGACATTATCTGCTGGGTTTGACCCTGCACACTCATCGCATATGCGGCGGTTAATGGCGATATTTGCATACTCACTCCAAAGTTACAAATACACAATAAATTAAATATCTTAAAAAAAAATTACATTTGAATTTTAATCTTTCGATGCATGTGTTAGTTTGGCAGCAACTAGGGCAGATAAATGCCCATGAAAGGACATAAGTTGAGTAAAAATACCTATCGGGGTGGTAAACCCCAAGGTGTTGTACGTCACAATGATAGCCATAAGCAAACAGATAGGCCACACACTAAGTCTCATTTTGCAGGTGATATAAATAAGTTAGATAATCAAGCCCAACGAGAGGATTCAGAAAACCAAAACTTACATAAAAAACAACGCTCTGGCGCAAAGAGTGGTTCATATAAACCGCAACATCAAGCCAAGCGACATTCAGCTAAATCAGCTGAAAAACCCTATGTAAAAACCGAATTTTCAACCGACAAATCTAACAAATTTAGTGAAGCAACACATAATAAAAACTCTACGTCACCGGCTCGTTCGCAAGATGAGGCCAGGCCGTCAGGCCGTGTGCGCAAAAACCGTGGTTTTTTAGAACAAAAAGCCGCACGCCACAAAATTAAGTCCGATAAAAACCCATCTGACCCACAAAAACGCAATTATAACGCGGCACATCTACGCGGCAACCGGCATCAAACTGGCCAGCGCACACCCATTTATGGAGCGTTAGATTTGGGCACAAATAATTGCCGCCTATTATTGGCGCGCCCACAACGGCGCGGCTTTAGGGTTGTCGATAGCTTTTCACGCATCATCCGCTTGGGCGAGGGCATTGGCAATAGCAATAAATTATCCGATGAAGCGATGGATAGAACCATTGACGCGTTAAAAATCTGTTCCGAAAAAATGGCTTATCGCGGCGTGCATCGTTCAAGATTAATCGCCACCGAGGCCTGTCGCCGTGCCGAAAATGGCGCTGAATTTATCCACCGGGTGCATGCCGAAACCGGGCTTAAACTCGAGATTATAGAACAAGAAACCGAGGCCAATCTGGCGGTTGCAGGTTGTGCAGCTTTGCTCGATGAACGCAGCAATTACGCCTTGGTGTTTGACATTGGCGGCGGCAGTTCCGAACTTATATTGGTCGAAATTTCACCCAAATCAGACCCCAATAACCCCAATCAGATCCGCAAATCTCAATTCCATCCCAATTACCGCATTGTCGATTGGACCAGCCTGCCAATTGGTGTGGTCACCTTGTCCGAAAAATTTGGCGGCAAAGATGTAACCCACAGTATCATGCAAGATATGATGGATTATGTAGATAAATTATTAGCCCCGTTCGAAGCCAAACATAACATCACCCAAAAAATATCAACCGAGAAAATTCATCTATTGGGCACGTCTGGCACGGTCACCACAGTCGCTGGCATTCATTTAGAGCTTGAACAATATGATAGACGGCGTATAGATGGCTTTTGGCTAGAAAGTGCGCTTTCCATCGGCATATCCGAAAAACTTATCGATATGCAATACGAGGGTCGCTCCAAACACCCGTGTATTGGCATAGAACGAGCCGATTTAGTCCTTGCCGGTTGCGCTATTTTCAACGCAATCTATAAACGCTGGCCGGCCGAACGCACCAGAGTGGCCGACCGTGGCTTACGCGAGGGCATTTTAACCAATCTAATGAGCAGCGATTTAGCCCAACAGAATAAAACTGAATAGGTATTCCAATGGCCAAAAAAAAATCTTCATCAGCTAAAGGCTCACGTGAATTACATGTGAGAGTCAAAACCGCAAAGGGCCGTAGGATATCGTCTAAACTTTGGTTAGAGCGCCAATTGAACGACCCTTATGTGCTAAAAGCCAAAAAAGAGGGCTATCGCAGCCGCGCCACGTTTAAATTATCCGAAATTAACGAGAAATATAACCTGCTTAAAAAAGACATGCACATTATCGACCTTGGCTGTGCGCCTGGCGGTTGGTTGCAATATGCCAGCGCTAAAATTGGCATCGACAAAGGCAAGGGCATGTTAATTGGCATCGATTTGCAAGAGGTCGAGCCGGTTAGTGGTTGCACCATCATCCAAGGCGATTTTTTAGAACAAGAAATGATGGATAAGTTAAAGCAGCACATCCCCAATGGCCGCGTGGATATGGTCATGTCGGACATGGCGGCGTCATCAACCGGCCATAAACAGACCGACCATCTTAAAATCGTTGGCCTATGCGAGGCAGCATTGTGGTTTGCCCGCCAAGTGTTGAACCCCGAAGGCATATTTTTGGCCAAAGTGCTCCAAGGCGGCACAGAGCGCGAAATTCTGAACGATTTGCGTAAAGATTTTAAAGTCGTACGCCACGTAAAACCCAATGCCAGCCGCAAAGATAGCTCCGAAATGTTCGTTCTGGCGACAGGCTTCAGAGGCGAGAATTAATGAAAGTTCTGGAAGTTAGACGCCATTCCGAAAGAGCCGTATAATGCCAAAAATTGACATCATACCTGCCGCTTCAGGACATTTGTTAGCCATTAAAGACATATATAATCATTATATAGCCACCACACATATAAATTTCGAAACCACGCCGTATGATGATGAATATATGCAAAAATGGTTGCAACAATTCGCTCAAAATAGCCGCCATCAAGCCTTTGTGGCGTTGTCAAATGGCGAGCTGGTTGGCTTTGCCATGTCACAGGCATTTCGGCCAAAACCAGCCTATAGCACCAGTGTCGAAATCACGGTTTATTTAACTCAGAATGCCGCTGGCAAAGGCCTTGGCAAACAGCTCGGCCAGCATTTGTTGGCTATTTTGGCCACGCAAGATGTGCACCGCGTTTTTGCCTGTATTGCCTTGCCAAATGATGCGTCAATAGGCCTGCATAAAAGTCTAGGCTTCAGCCAAACCGCGCATTTAACCGAGGTCGGGCGTAAGTTTGGTAACTATTATGATGTGGTATATCTCGAATATAAATTTGATTAAAAATAGGTATATCTAGCAAAAAAGTCTTTACATGCTAGCCCTTTTGGGACTATTTACCTGTGTCAACACTCCAATTTTAAACGAGGTTGACCATGAAACAAGCCCTTACATTTGATGACGTATTGCTGCAACCAGCCGCTTCAGACATTTTGCCTGCGCAAGTTGATACCAGCACCATAATATGTGGCAACCTTAATCTGGGTATCCCTATTTTAAGCGCTGCGATGGATACAGTCACCGAGGCAAGGTTGGCCATTTCAATGGCGCAAAGCGGCGGCATGGGCATCTTACACCGTAACATGACCGCCGAACAACAAGCCCGTAACGTCGAAAAAGTAAAAAAATTCGAAAGCGGCATGGTCATCGACCCAGTTACGGTTCACCCTAATGTTTCGTTGGCCGAAGCCAAACAAGTGATGGCAGATCGTAAAATTTCAGGCCTGCCGGTCATCGAAGATAATGGCAAATTAGTTGGCATATTGACCAACCGCGACGTGCGTTTTGCCACCAATCCTGACCAACCTATTTATGAACTAATGACCAAAGATAATTTGGTCACCGTCAAAGAAGGCGTGTCGCAAGAAGAAGCCAAACGCCTGTTCCACAAAAGCCGTATTGAAAAATTAGTTGTGGTGGATAATGATTATAAATGTGTTGGCCTAATCACCGTTAAAGATATGGACAAAGCCAAAAACTACCCCAATGCGTGTAAAGATGAACTCGGTAGGTTGCGGGTTGGCGCGGCCACCACAGTTGGCGATAAAGGCCTATATTATGCCCAAGCACTTATTGACGCTGGGGTCGACATGTTGGTGATAGACACCGCCCATGGCCATAGTGCCGGGGTTATAAAATCAGTCGAGCAAATTCGCAACCTATCCAACCGGGTTAAATTGGTGGCTGGCAATGTGGCCACAGCTTCAGCCACCCAAGCCTTAATCGCCGCCGGTGCAGATGCGGTAAAAGTCGGCATTGGCCCCGGTTCAATTTGCACCACCCGCATTGTCGCCGGCGTCGGTGTGCCGCAACTTACCGCCATTATGGATTGTGTCGAAGAAGCCAATAAAACTGGTGCGACAATTATTGCCGATGGCGGCATTAAATATAGTGGCGATTTCGCCAAAGCCATCGCCGCTGGCGCAGCTTGTGTTATGGTCGGCTCTATGCTGGCTGGCACCACCGAAAGCCCGGGCGAAACCTTCCTATATCAAGGCCGTACCTATAAAAGTTATCGTGGCATGGGCAGCGTGGGCGCTATGGCTGGCGGCTCTGCCGACCGTTATTTCCAACAAGAAGTGTCAGATACGCATAAATTAGTGCCCGAAGGCATCGAAGGCCAAGTGGCGTTTAAAGGCAGTGTCGAAAGCGTATTGCACCAAATGGTTGGTGGTCTGCGCGCATCCATGGGTTATGTAGGCGGTCACAATATCAAACATTTCCAAGCCAAAGCCGAATTTGTTCGCATCACCAGCGCGTCATTGCGCGAAAGCCACACCCATGATGTCACCATCACCCGCGAAGCGCCAAATTATCCCACTAAAATGTAATTGGCAAAAATGTAATTAAACTTTTGGCGCATCACTAAATAACAGGCCGAGCGTATCAGCATGGATGCGCTCTAATATGCCGGGCATGTTTTCTATCGAAAATATACCCTGCACCATAATATAGCCATAGGTTAAAAACGCCCGCGACTCCGCTTGTTGGTCATCATAACCCATTTGCACAAAATGCTTTTTCACCCACTCAATTCTATCTTTATCCACTTGGGCAAGCGTTTTGGCGGCCAATTCATCATTTTTCGCCCAGCTTCTCACCGCCAATTCAGTCGCGCCGCTATTGTTGCGCGGGGCAGTGCGTGGTACACTGTCTAACAGGTTTATCATTTTGGTTTTGGCGTCTCCGCCCAATACTTCAACTCTTTCAATAACCCGTTGTTCAACCCGCCATTTTTCCAATATAGCCGCTAACAATTCTTGTCGGCTTTTAAAATGCCAATAAAAACTGCCCTTGGTTACACCTAATAATTTGGCCAGCACCTCCACCCGCACGGCGTTTACACCGCTTTCGCTAAGCGTGGTAAAGGCCGCCAGCACCCAATCATCTCGGTTTAATTTTTTATTTTTCGAGCTGTTTGCCACTTTTTACATCTTCCATACGGTTGCGTATTGACCATCCATTTACATTCTTATAGCATAGCATTGCTTATGTAAATATTGCCAAAATAGATTGCCAAAACAGATTGTCTAACTAGATTGTCTAACTTGATTGTGAAAATAATGGATTTTAACCTAACGCCAGATCAGTTGGCCTTTAAGCAATTGGCCAAAACCTTTGCCGATGAGCAATTCGCCCCGCACGCCAACGAGTGGGATCAAACCTGCACATTTCCGGTCGCAACCCTAAAACAAGCCGCTTCGCTGGGCTTTGGCGCCATTTACACTTCCGAAACCTATGGCGGCACTGGCTTGAAGCGGCAAGACGCGGCGTTGATATTTGAAGCTTTGGCCACCGGTTGCCCCTCAACCACGGCCTATCTTTCCATCCACAATATGGTGACATGGATGATCGATAAGTTTGGCACCGAGGCGCAGCGACAACAATATATTCCAAATTTGGCCAGCATGGATTTTATGGCATCTTATTGTTTAACCGAAGCCGGCGCGGGCAGCGATGCCGCTTCAGGCAAAGTCACCGCACGCTTGGATGGCGACCATTATGTCATAAATGGCACAAAATCCTTTATTTCAGGTGGCGGCACATCAGATATCTATCTGGTTATGCTAAAAACCGGCAAAGTGGAACAAGGCGCAAAAGCCATGTCGGCACTCATCGTCGAAAATGGGCTAGATGGCCTGAGCTTTGGTGCCAAAGAACAAAAAATGGGCTGGAACAGCCAACCCACTGCCGAGGTTGTTTTCGACAATGTCCGCGTGCGCAAAGCCAACCTGTTGGGCAAAGAAGGCGAGGGTTTTAAGATCGCCATGGCCGGCTTAGATGGCGGCCGAGTTAACATTGCCGCTTGTTCACTGGGCGGCGCTCAAACGGCGCTCAATCAAGCCGCCAATTATATGCAGCAGCGCGAGCAATTTGGTAAAAAACTAAACCAGTTTCAGGCGCTACAGTTTAAACTTGCCGACATGCTCACCCAGCTAAATGCCGCACGGTTAATGGTCTATAATGCCGCCCATAGCCTCGACATCAATGCACCAAATAAGACCGAAACCTGCGCCCAAGCCAAGCTTTTCGCCACCGATGCCTGTTATAATATTGTCGATGATGCGCTACAATTGCATGGCGGCTACGGCTATATGAAGGAATTCGGCATCGAAAGAATATTGCGTGATTTACGCGTGCACCGAATATTAGAAGGTACAAATGAAATTATGCGGCTGATCATCGGCCGTAAATTTAGCCAAGACATTGCCCATGGTAAACCTTTTGAATGAGAATTAAATAACCGGGAATAGAATATAAATGACCGATAAAAAAGTTATACTAAACACCGCCACCTTGGCAAAAATCACCCTCAATGCACCCAAAAAACTCAATGCATTAGATTTGGATATGTGCAACCTGTTGGGCAATGCCTTAGGTCAATGGCAGCAAGATAAATCGGTTAAAGCTGTGTTGATAACCGGCGCTGGCGAAAAAGCGTTTTGCGCTGGTGGCGACGTTGTCGGCGTGTGTGAGCAGGGCAAAACCGACATTCAAAAAGCCTGTGAGTTTTTCTGGTCAGAATATCGCACAAATTGGCGGGTAAAAAATTTAAGTAAACCATATATCGCCTTTATCGATGGCATTGTAATGGGCGGCGGGGTCGGCGTTTCTGTGCATGGACATTACCGCATCGCCACCGAACGCACCATGCTGGCCATGCCCGAAACCATGATAGGTTTTTTCCCCGATGTTGGCGGCACCTATTTTTTATCGCGCTTGCCCAACAATATGGGCATGTTTTTGGGTCTCACTGGCCACCGCGTATACGCTGCCGATCTGTTGCAATTGGGCATTGCCACCCATTATATTCATTCCACCAAATTAGCAGAGTTAGAACAAAAACTGGCAACTGCCGATTATTCTGCCGATGCCTTTGCCACCGTTGAGCAAATTTTAAACCAATATTGCAGCCAGCCAGATGCTGGCAAATTGGCTGCCATTACCGACCAAGTGGATAGGTTATTTAGCGCCGACAGTTTAACGCAATTAATGCAAAACTTAACCGATGACAACAGCCAATTTGCCGACAGGATATTATCCACATTGGCAAAAATGTCGCCAACAAGTTTGGCGGTTACATTTGAGCAAATTAAAACCGGCAAAGCGATGAATTTCGACCAAGTTATGCAAACCGAAATGCGCATGGCGTGGCATATGATGCAGCAACCAGATTTTACCGAGGGGGTGCGGGCATTGTTGGTCGATAAAGACAAAACACCGCATTGGCAACCAGATCAATTGGCAGTTATAACCCCAGATATGGTGCAAAATTATTTCAACCCGATCGATAATGAGTTGTTTTTCGATTGGGACAAACCAGTAAGTTACTCGGGCTAACTAGGAAATTTCTAGAGGGTTAAACAAGAGTTTTATAACAGGAGCGCTTTATGACACATATCGGTTTTATTGGCCTTGGCAACATGGGTTTGCCAATGGCGACAAATTTGGTCGCCGCGGGCCATCAGGTTTCGGGGTTTGATTTATCCGCTGCCGCCTTAACATCATTTGCGGCCAGCGGCGGCATTGCCGCCAGCTCGGCGATAGACGCGGTTATAGATGCCGACATCGTCATCACCATGTTGCCAGCTGGCAAACATGTCGAGGCGGTATATTGCGGCGCTGATGGCCTCATCCAAGCCGCCAAACCCGGCACATTATTTTTAGACAGCTCCACCATAGATGTCGATACGGCGCGCAAAGTCACCCAAATTGCCACCGATGCTGGCATGCTGATGATGGACACACCCGTCTCTGGCGGCGTGGCAGCAGCAGCGGCGGGCACATTAACATTCATGTGTGGCGGCGCAGATGAAGCGTTTGCAAAAGCCAAAACAGCATTAGATATTGTCGGCGGCAACATCATCCACGCGGGCAAAAGCGGCACCGGGCAGGCGGCCAAAATCTGCAATAATATGATGCTCGGCATTCAGATGATCTCGGTCTGCGAAGCCTTTGCTATGGCGGACGCTTTGGGCTTAGAGCGGCAGAAATTATTCGACATTTCATCAGCAGCCTCTGGCCAATGTTGGTCTCTCACCACCTATTGCCCAGTGCCAGACATCATCCCCACCACCCCGGCAAATAATGACTATAAACCGGGTTTTGCCGTGGCGATGATGCTTAAAGATTTACGCCTAGCTGCCGATGCCGCCGAGGCTATGGGGGTCGATACCCAAATTGGCCAAAAAGCTAAACAGCTTTATGAGGCCATGAGCCTACAAGGTATGGACGCTATGGATTTTTCGGGCTATTTTGAATTTCTAACTAAAAATAAAAATAAGGAAATTTAACATGGATTATAATGTCATTGAGGTCGAAACTCATGGCCGTGTTGGCCTCATTCGGTTTAACAAACCCAAAACGCTTAACGCTTTGGGCGATGACATTGCCAGCGAATTGGCTCATGCCGCCCGCGCGTTCGATGCAGATGCAGACATAGGCGTCATTATGCTTACGGGCGCAGGCAAAGCCTTCGTCGCTGGCGCTGACATTTCCGAAATGGTCAAACTGTCATTTAACGACGTTTATGACAGCAATTATTTCACCGGCACCCATGATGTGATTGCCGACATTCGCAAGCCAACCATTGCCGCGGTTAATGGATTTGCTTTGGGCGGCGGCTGCGAACTGGCGTTAATGTGCGATATGATCATCGCGTCTAACCGCGCCAAATTTGGCCAGCCAGAAATTAACCTAGGCACATTGCCCGGCATGGGCGGCTCACAACGCTTAGCCCGCAGCATTGGCAAACAATTAACCATGGATTTATGCCTAACAGGCCGGATGATTACCGCCCAAGAAGCTATGGATATGGGCTTTGTCAGCCGGGTATTTGATAGTGAAACTTTTGCCGAGGACGCTTTGGGCGTCGCGCAAGAAGTGGCCAGCAAATCACTCATCGCCACCATAAGAGTTAAAGAAGCTGTCAACCGGGCGTTCGAAACCACATTGCAAGAAGGCCTGCTAGCCGAGCAGCGCCTGTTTTATGGCAGCTTTGCCACCGAAGATAGAACAGAAGGCATGCAAGCGTTTCTAGACAAACGCCCCGCACAATGGAAGCATAAGTAAATCATAGGCCGTCTCAGCATTTGAGGCGGCCAATTTTTTTATATTTCGATAGATTTACCGGTTTCAAGGTAAGTTTTTAGACCAGATATTATGATCGGCCATCCGCCACCCACGCTGGTAAATGTTTCATTCTCGGTTTCAAACTCATCATGTATGATGGTGAATTTAACCGCATTTTCAGTCTCTTCTAACTCATATGTCACCCGGCTATAGGGTTCAATAGTGCCGTCTTCGGTTTTGTTGCCTTTAAAAGTGTAGGCAAATTTGCTTTTGGGCGTATTTTCCAATATTTCGCCCTGAATGGCGGCACTGCCATCTTCCATGTCAAAGGTAATATCGTCGCCTTTTTTCATGCCCGAGGCTATTTTGGTGCCAAAAAAATACTTTTCGGTTTTATCAGGTTCGGTCAACGCCGCCCAAAGGCTGTCTATATCGGTCTGAATATAAGTTACATACACTTGTTGTGGTTTCATGGTTTTTCATCCTTACTCTGGTTGGTTGATATATTGGGGTGTCTTGAGTTTTTGGCTTCTAACTGGTGTTTTAATAAATTCATGCCGGTTGCCGTGTGTTTGGTAAACTTGTCTATCCACCTGTTTGATATTTCTGCAATCGGCACAGGGTTGAGATAATGATACTTAAAACGCCCCATTTTGCGTGTCGAAACAAGGTTAGCCGCCTCCAGCAGCTTTAAATGTTTCATCACCCCAAAGCGGGTCATGTCCGGCAATGCAGCGGCCATTTGTTGCAAGGTTTGGCCATTTTCCACGGCCAAACTATCCAATAATTTTCTGCGGTTTGCATCTGCTAGGGCTTTAAATATTTCATCCATAAATGCTTATAGGTGACTATATGGTAACATGTAAACATATATTTCATCTTGCACTCGCCCTCAAACAGGCCTATAGGCTAGTTCAAATTTTTAAATACAGCCGGAAAGCCGCATATTATGAGACCTGAAGCCCACTTAGCCGCCACCATCGAAATCTTATCAACATTGTTCGAAACCGCTCGGCCGACCGACAAATATCTAGATGGCTATTTCAAAGCCAACCGTTATGCCGGTAGCAAAGACAAACGCGCCATTCGCACCATTGTTTACGATATTTATCGCCATTTACGCCAATATGAATTTGTCATTGGCAGCGCCCAACCACGTAGCTTGGTCATGGCATATTTGCTAGGGCAGGGCGATGATGCGGAAACAATTGGCCAAAAATTCAATGGCGAAAAATACGCCGCGGCCAACTTATCGGATGATGAAGTAACCGCCATAGCCAATGCCAAAAATTTAAAAGATGCCTCTAAGGCGGTGCTGCAAAATGTTGCCGATTGGCAATATGCCCAATTTAACAACCAGTTCGGCGATAATACAGAATCAGAACTAGAAGCGCTTAACCAGCAAGCCTCGTTAGATGTGCGGGTTAATACCGCCCAAACAAATATCGAAGACGCGCAAAAAGCCCTCAGCAAACAAGGTCTGGAATCGGTCGCCACCAGCCTGTCGCCCATTGGTTTGCGCTTAGAACCAACCACACAACTCACCCAATCGCCATCATATCGCTATGGCGCGGTCGAAATTCAAGATGAAGCCGCCCAAGTGGCCAGCCTGCTCGCCGGCGCAAAACCAAAAATGAGCATTGTCGATTATTGCGCCGGTGGCGGTGGCAAAACATTGGCATTAGCAGCACAAATGCAAAATAAAGGCCAAGTCTATGCACTAGACATCGATCAAGCGCGGCTTAAAGCCATCAAACCCCGCATTGACCGTGCCAAGCTGCACAATGTTCAAACTCATAAACTAGGTTCAGAAAAAACCAACCAACTCATGTATGAGCTAGCCGGCAATGTCGACATCACCTTTGTCGATGCGCCTTGCAGTGGCACCGGCACATGGCGCCGCGCCCCCGATGCAAGGTTTAATTTAACCGAAGATATGTTGAATCAACTTGTTCAAAGACAGTCGCATATCCTTGAATCAGCTAGTAAATTAGTCAAAAATGGTGGTAAATTAGTCTATGCAACTTGCTCATTATTCTCAGCAGAAAATGAGAATCAGGTCAGCAAATTCTTGGCCAATAATGCCGAGTTCGAGCTGTTGCCTTTCGCCCAAGAGTGGGAAATCCACCTCAAAACACCAGTGCCACAGTCGGCCTCTAGTTTAGAAGGTACATTGCTGCTCACCCCAAACCAGCATAATACCGATGGTTTTTTTGTGGCGGTTATGCAGCGAAAAAATCTGCCTATTTCTTAAACCAAATGCGCTCAAAAATAGCGTCTTTTATAAAAAACTGGTGGTAGACAGCCTCTGCTATATGCAAAATGAGCAGCGCAACCAACAAAATGGCTAATACCCAATGCGCTGTGGCGGTGGCATAATCTCCCGGGCTTGGCCAATTTATGCTTTCGGCAAAAATCAGTTGCGCCGCCAATCCGCTGCTGATGATATAGGTCAAGCCAGATATAGGTATAAGCAACAACACTGTAATTGACAAATGCCGGATACTTTTGCTCATTAAACGCTGAATTTTTGGCGTTTTGGTCAAGTCAGCCACTTTACTGTCTTTATGTTTCCAAATAAGTCTCGCTATCGTCACTATAAAAACGGTCAAGCCGATGGCGATATGTGCCTTAAATAACCCTGCCTTAATGGCCACATTTGTTTGTTCATGCATAAATATGCCCAGCGGTATCAGGCTTAAAATAAGCAAGGCCGTTAGCCAGTGAAAAATCACTACAGCCGACCCATATTGATTTTTTGTGGATTTAACCGCCATATATTCACCTCTTATAATTTCACTAACTATAACCCATTGGCAAAATTTGTATAATCTAAAAAAACCTATATTAAATCAGCCCATGTGCGTTGCATTTGGGCGCCAAATTGTTGGTCAAAATCATAGACTAACTCAGACAATCCGTTTTGTTTCATCAAATTTTCTACTTTTTCAGGCGGGTTGCAATGCTGCCACAGCGCCAAAAATTGGTTATAGCTCAGTAAAAACCGCACCAAAAACTCTGCCTTATCATGGCCATTTGCCACTTTGGCCATGGCTTGGCTGATAGATTTTGAAACCCCAAATAATGATTTTTTAAAGCCGAGCAAATAATCATCAGCTACATTATTTTCCAAAATGAGCGGCACTATAGACGCCAAATAAACCGCTTTGGGCGTATTTTTTGCAAATCCGATAAATATAGCCGCAAAATTGTCAATCAAATTATTTTTGTCCGAAGCTATTATCACCTGCATAAACTCCTGGTTAAACACCTCGAAATATTGCGCCAACAAAGCCAGATAAATCTCTTCTTTGCTGCCAAAATACAGATATACAGTGCCTTTTGCCACGCCAGCTTTGGCAATTATTTGGTTTACCGATGGCAGCGGAAAAACCCCCTTAACGAGGAGTGATTCCGCCGCATCAATAATTTTTTGGCGTTTGGCTTGTTTTTCAACATCCGAATAAGCGCGTTTTCCAACCACTATTTATCCATTCTTCACGGGGTTATTTTGTATCCACTCTAACGTGTCGGCCAGCGTGATCTCAACGGCTCTGGGTTTCCAGCCCAATTCATTCATGGCTTTTTGCGCGCTGAGCAGCTGTTTCTCATCGCCCATATATTCCTTCAAAATCCCGCGTGTCATCACCCGCATAGACCCGGTAAATTTATGTTCTAGCCAATCAAATAACGGCAATATGGGGATGATAAAACGTGGCGCATGCACTGATGGCAACTTTAATTTTGGCGCAAATTTGCCAATTTTAGCAATGATATCGGCAAATGAATAATTGCCTTGGCTCACAATGTAACGGCCTTTGGCATCTGCATTTTCATAGGCAAGTATATGCGCCGCTGCCACATCTCTCACATCAACAAACGACAGTTCGATCGGTGGTATAATTGGCAATTTTCCATCCGCAATTTTCTGAAACAAAAATGTAGAGGGTGTATGGGTCATAAAATTTGGGCCAATAATTGCACATGGCAAAATGGTCACTAAATTTAAATCCAGTTCATCTGCCAACTTCCACGCCAAACGTTCCGCCCGGTTTTTTGAAATTGTATAGGTCTCTTTTGCACCATCATTCCATGCAGTCTCATCGAGCGGTTTGTCGCCTGTGGTTGTGCCGATAGCCGCAACGCTAGAGGTGAAGATCACTTTTTTGATGCCCGCTTGCTTGGCCGCCCGCAGGGTGTTTTCCGCACCTTCAATAGCCGGGCGTATTATGTCGCGTTCAGGGTCTTTGCTGGCTAATTTATATCCAGCCGCAACCTGAAACAGCCCATCACAACCGGCAAATGCCTTGGCCAGTGATGCGCTATCTAACAGGTCAGCTTCAACTATTTCCACACCCAATGCGCTTAATCGTTTGGTTTTAAACTCGTCATTTTTATTTCGCACCGTGGCGCGCACTTGGTATCCGGCTTCCACAAGTTGTTTTACAATCGTAATGCCGACATGGCCATTCGCGCCCGTTACCACAATTTTATCCATTTTAATTTCCCACTATATGTTAATGACTGTTGGTCAGTTATATATAATGACCATCGGTCAATTGTCAAGAGGCACCAAAATCAGAGGCTAATTTTCATCAATATTTCGCATTCAATTGCGCCACAATCCGTATCATTTCCGGCTTCAACTTCATATCGTTCAAAGCCCATTTTTTCATAAAGGCCAATCGCAGCAGGGCTTCGCGGCGTCACACCAAGCCTAATATATTTGGTTTTGCTATTTTCATGTGCCGTTGCGATGATTCGCTTCAATAATGACTTGGCAATACCTTGGCCTCTTATTTCGGGCCGGGCAAAAACTCCCCAAATCTGGGCGCTAATTTGGTCTAATTTCATAATGCCCATCATCGCCACCAAATTGCCTTGCTTAAACCCGCCCAAAATAAATCGAGCCTCGTCCGCCTGCATCAAATGAACAAATTTATCATCACTATAGGCGGCCTCCCGCGCATAATTGCTACCAAAACTTTCGGGGCTGGTGGCCAGGGCGTATAGCCTCAAGGCCTTAAATTCAGCCAAATCTGCTGCACATAACTTTCTAAATTCGGCACTCATATCCGCTCTCTACATTCGGTTTTACCCCGACATTCATCGCCAATTTCCATTTTTTTGCATGCCTCTACCAGCATATCAATAAACAACCGTGCCTTGCGGGTTAAAAACCGGTCGGCGGGGTATAACGCATAAATATCCCAAACCGGGTAGGAATGATAATCTTGCAAAATCCATTGCAAAGCGCCAGATTTCAATTGGTCTATGACAATAAACAACGGCTGAATGGCTATGCCAATGCCCTGCAAGGTGGCTTGGTTATTCATCTCGCCATTGTCCGATTTCAAAATAGACGAAAAATTAACATGGCCGATGCTTCTATCTTCATTCTGGTAGGTCCAATTATTTTGGTTGTCTTTGCCGGTATATATAATCATCTGATGGTCGGCCAAATCTTGTGGGTTGTCGGGCGTGCCGTGCTTATCTAAATAATCTTGGCTGGCGCAAACAATTATCGGGCAACTGACCAGCTTGCGGGCTTTAAACACACTGTCAGGTGCTGCCCCAATGCGCACCACCACGTCAAAACCACCGGCAACCACATCTACACGGCTGTCGCTAAAGCTAAGGTCAAGTTTTATATCTGGGTAGGTCGCGGCAAATTTGGCAATGTCGGCCGCCAAATGGCTTATCCCAAACGATAATGGCAAATTTACTTTTAACGCGCCAGTGGGTGTGGCTTGCAAATCAATTAATTCACTTTCCACCTCTCTAATGTTGGAGATCGCATTATTTGCCCGCTTATAGTATAACTCGCCGGCTTCTGTTAGAGTCACCTTGCGTGTTGTGCGGTAAAAAAGCTTAGATTTCAAACGGTCTTCAAGGTTTTGAATTTGTTTGCTTATGCCCGAGCCGGTCATATTTAATTTTTTACCCGCCGCCGTAAAGCTGCCCGCATCAGCAACCGAAAGAAATATCTCAATTCTAGAAAAATTATCCATAATCCACCTATTGTCAACTTTATGGACTTAATGTAATTCCAAAATACCATATTATCAAATTAAAAATAGATATTATATTCAGAATCAGTAAACGAAAGCAAAATAATGATAAACATTCGCAAATTAAATCAACTTGGCAAAGGCGACCATGGTTGGTTAAAATCAAATTTTCATTTTAGTTTCGCCGATTATTTCAGCCGCGACAATATGAATTTTGGCCAATTAAGGGTGATTAATGATGACCTCATAAGCCCGCATATGGGTTTTGACACCCACCCGCACCAAAATATGGAAATCATCACCTATGTCCGGAGCGGCGCGATAAGCCATAAGGACAATATGGGCAATAAAGGCGTCACCAAAGCTGGTGATGTGCAGGTTATGAGTGCCGGTACGGGCGTATATCATTCCGAATATAACAATACAGATGAACAGGTATCGCTCTATCAAATCTGGATAATGCCCAATGAAAAAGGCGTGAAACCAAGGTGGGATCAAGAAAAATTCCCGAGTGAACCGGTGACAGGTGAATTGCCAGTTTTGGTTTCTGGCCGCAATGCCGACCAACGCCATGGGGTGTTATTCATCCATCAAGACGCGGCCATATATGGCGGTAAAATCAACAAATCCACCATTGTTACCAATAAAATCAAACACCAAGCCTATATTTTAATCTCCGAAGGCGAGGTCGAAATAGAAGGCAAAAAACTAACCAAAGGAGATGGTGCAGAGATAACCAAACAATCATCAATCAGTGTGAAAGCGCTTAGCGATGCCGAAATTCTGATACTTGATGTGCCGCCACGTGGCTAATCATACAAGCTAAAATTTAACCCAACCAATAACTCAATCTTAATCGAAAAGTGAATCATTTCACCGAAGGAAATCCCATGACTAAAATTCTACACATTGACTCAAGTTCAAACACCACCAGTTCTAATTCGCGCAAACTTTCCGCCGCCATTGTGGCAAAATTGGGAGGCGATGT
Source organism: Hyphomicrobiales bacterium (assembly GCA_013214705.1). Taxonomy (GTDB): domain Bacteria; phylum Pseudomonadota; class Alphaproteobacteria; order Rhizobiales; family OSC116; genus OCS116. The sequence goes on along the minus strand of JABSRZ010000003.1, from coordinate 278,302 downwards.
AACTTATCGAGATTTAGCAACCAGCAACCTGTCAGTCATTAGCGAGGCGCATATTGCGGCCTTCTACACGCCTAAAGATGATAGAAATGATGCCCAAAATATACTGCTCGCTCAATCTGATGAATTGGTAAAAGAATTGTTCGAACATGATGTTATCGTCATTGGCGTGCCAATGTATAATTTCAACATCCCCGGCAGTTTAAAATTATATCAAGACTTGGTGGCGCGTGTGGGCGAAACATTTGTCTATACCGAAACCGGGCCAAAAGGGCTTATAGAAGGCAAGAAAATATATTTTGCGCTCACCACCGGCGGCGTGCCCATCGGCTCAGAAATGGACTATGTATCGCCCTCACTAAAATCCTACTTTGGTTTTTTAGGCCTGACCGACCAAACCATTATTGGTGCAGACGGCTTGGCGGTCGATCCGGAGGTTAAACTTGCAACCGCGTTTAGCGAAATAGAAAATTTAGCTGCATAATTCATGAATTGACAATGTTAATGCTCCTAAATATGTTGGTTTAGGAGCTTTTTTATGAATATTTTATGGGTAAATTCAAGCGCGCGCCAGCAAGGTTCAGACAGCCGAGCATTAGGCGCGCAACTGGTCGATAAATTTCAACAATCGGGCGTGGCCAATATTTGCCAACGCGATTTAAATAATGACTTGCATATTCTAGATGATGAATTTTTACAAGCCGCTTATTTGCCGTCACATGACCGCTCACCAAGCCAAGTTTTAAAACTCAAAATGTCAGATATTCTGGTGCAAGAGTTAAAAAATTGCGATGCCCTCATCCTCACCCTGCCAATGTATAATTTCAACATACCCGCTAGTCTTAAAATTTGGCAAGATTTGGTCATGCGCGAAGGTCAAACCTTTAAAACCCACGCCACCGGCATCAAAGGGCTTTTGAATGGCAAAAAAGCCTATATCATCACCACCACCGGCGGCGTGGCGCATACAAGTGCCGATTATTTGCTAAAAAAACTCACCCGCTTGTTTCTAAATGGCCTCGGCATTGTCGATCAAACCTATATTTATGCCGATAATTTGGCCTATGATAGGCAAAAAAACTTAGATAAAGCGCAAACCCAAATCGCCGAGCTAAAATTATAAACCTAATGCTATATTTTGCTTTACCCAAATGCTCTCATAGGCTAAGAGAACTGCATGTTAGACCCACATCGCAACTAGGTTTAAAACAGGGTGTTTTAATCGGCATTGCGAAAAGCGTTTAAAGGAATAAAATGCAAAAAATCCTCATTATAGATTTCGGCAGCCAAGTGACTCAGCTCATCGCCCGCCGGGTGCGCGAAGCTGGCGTATATTCCGAAATTGTACCGTTTCATTTGGCCGAAACCGCCTTGGATGAAATGACCGGCATTAAAGCCATCATCCTATCAGGTGGCCCACAATCGGTGGCCGACGAGGGCTCAGCCCGCGCGCCGCAAAAAGTGTTCGAAATGGGCGTTCCTGTGCTGGGCATTTGTTATGGCCAACAAACCATGTGCGCCCAACTAGGCGGCGCTGTCGAAAAATCCGATGAGCATGAATATGGCCGTGCCGACTTAACCGTTACCAAATCTAACCGCCTGTTTGATGGCGTGATTGACCAAGGCGATACCCAAATAGTGTGGATGAGCCATGGCGACAGGGTTTCCAAACTACCCAGTGGTTTTGAAATCATCGCCACTTCGCCAAACGCACCGTACGCCGCCGTAGCCGATGAAAGCCGCAATTATTATGGCGTGCAATTCCACCCCGAAGTTGTGCACACAGCTTGTGGCGCTAAGCTTATTCGCAACTTTATTATCGACATTGCCGGCTGCACGGGCGGTTGGACAATGGCACATTATAAAACCGAAGCCATCAAAAACATCCGCGCCCAAGTTGGCGATAAAAAAGTTATTTGCGCCCTTTCAGGTGGTGTCGATAGCTCAGTGGTGGCCATGCTGTTGCACGAAGCCATTGGCGATCAGCTGCAATGCGTATTTGTCGATACCGGCATGTTGCGCCATAACGAAGCGGCCGAAGTGGTCTCAATGTTTCGCGACAATTACAACCTAGCCCTTACCCATGTTAACGCAGCAGAATTATTTTTAGGTAAGCTAAAAGGCATATCAGACCCTGAGCAGAAGCGTAAAATTATTGGCGCGACCTTCATCGATGTATTTGACGCGGAAGCCAAAAAAATTGGCGGCGCAGAATTCCTGGCACAAGGCACGCTCTACCCAGATGTTATTGAAAGCGTGAGCTTTACCGGCGGCCCCAGCGTCACCATTAAAAGCCATCATAATGTCGGCGGTTTGCCCGCACGGATGAATATGCAACTGGTCGAACCATTGCGCGAATTGTTCAAAGATGAAGTGCGCGACCTTGGCCGTGAACTTGGCCTGAGTCATCAATTTGTCGGTCGCCACCCATTTCCTGGCCCAGGCCTTGCCATTCGCATGCCCGGCGAGATTACCACCGCACGGTTAGAAATTTTACGCAAAGCCGATAAAATCTATCTCGATGAAATTCGCAAAGCTGGCCTTTACGACACTATATGGCAAGCTTTTGCAGTCTTGTTACCCGTGCGCACCGTTGGCGTGATGGGCGATAGCCGTACATACGATTATGTCTGTGCGTTGCGCGCTGTCACATCGACCGATGGCATGACCGCCGATTATTATCCGTTCGAGCATGAATTTTTGGGCAAAACCGCCACCCGCATCATTAACGAGGTGAACGGCATCAACCGCGTCACCTATGATATAACCTCAAAACCACCCGGCACGATTGAGTGGGAATAACCCCGAAATTAAGCCTAAACATTGTAAATAAATAGCAAGATTGCCAAGCCCTTAAAAACAGGCTATTTTGCAGGTAATTAGAAACAAAGGAGTATATCCATGAGTGATGTATTTGAAGAAGTAAACGACGATCTACGCCGTGAAAACATGGAAAAACTTTGGAAAAAATATGGCCCATGGGTCATCGCTTTATGCGTATTGGTGGTTGCCATAGTTGGCGGCAGCAAAGCCTTTGAAAGCTATCAATTGTCAAAAGCGGTTAACGCCAGCAACGCTTATATCGAATATGTCAGCGCGTTAAATGCCGAGGGCAATGCATCAGATAAAGGCCAAACTGAGTTTAAAGCTGTTCAAGATTCTGGCCATACCGGTTATATTTATTTAAGCCAAATGTCCAAGGCCAGCGCTTTGGCGGCAAATAATAGTACCGCCCGAGCGGTTATATTATACGATCTTGTGGCCGCAAACACTTCGCTGTCGCAAAACAATCGCGACATCGCAACTGTTTTGGCAGGTTATTTATTGGTCGATACCGCCAGCCTGCAAGACGTCATTAAACATGTCGAAACTATAAATGTGGTTGAAAACGCTTTCCGCTTTCAAGCGCGTGAACAAATTGGTTTAAGTGCCTTCAGAGCCGGCGATTTTAAACTTTCGAGTGATACATTTTTAGAATTGTCTCAAAATGCCCAAACGCCCGATAGCATTCGCGCTCGTGCCAATCAAATTGTAGCATTATTGGTTTCTAAACTATAAACCACGCAGATTATAAGGTAATCTAATGTCAGACGAAAATTTAAACGCCAGCGGTTCATTTAGCGCGGCTGAAGATCTACATGTGGTCATTGTCGGCCGCCCGAATGTTGGTAAATCTTCATTATTCAACCGTTTGGTTGGCAAAAAATTAGCCTTGGTAGATGATCTGCCGGGCGTCACACGCGATCGCCGCCATGGCGACGCCTCCATCGGCGATATGAATTTCATCATCACTGACACTGCTGGCTTAGAAGATGCAGACGATCATAAACTAGAAGGCCGGATGCGCATGCAAACCGAACGCGCCATCGAAGAGGCCGATGTGGCTTTGTTTATGATAGATGCCCGGGCTGGCGTCACCCCGCTCGATGAACATTTCGCCGATTTAATGCGCCGCAGCAAAACCCCGTGCATTTTATTGTGCAACAAGGCCGAAGGCAAAGCCGGCAAATATGGTCAATATGAATCCTATTCACTTGGCCTTGGCGACCCCATTGCCATCAGCGCCGCCCATGGCGAAGGCATAGGCGATTTGTCAGATGCCTTAGAGCCATATTATAAAGAAGTTTTGGCCGAAAACGCCAAAATAGATGCCAAAATCCTAGCTTCAATTACCGAATCGGATGTCGATGAAGACAGCGAAGATTTCCAAGTCGGCATAGATCGGCCATTGCGTGTGGCCATTGTTGGCCGCCCCAACGCTGGCAAATCCACCCTTATCAATCAATTGATTGGCGAGGATAGAATGCTGACCGGGCCAGAACCTGGCATCACCCGTGATAGCATCGCGGTTGGCTGGGAGTGGCAAGGCAAAAAAATAAAATTATTTGACACTGCGGGTATAAGACGCCGCGCCAAAGTGAAAGCCAAGCTCGAAAAACTTTCGGTAGCAGATGGCCTCCGCGCCATTAGGTTTGCCGAAGTTGTGGCGCTGATATTAGACGCGACTATTCCGTTCGAAAAACAAGATCTGGCCATTGCCAGCTTGGTCGAGCGCGAAGGCCGCGCGCTTGTGCTTATCGTCAATAAGTGGGATTTGGTCGAAGACAAAACCGCAAAACGCAAAGAAATCAACGATTTGCTAGAGCTGCAATTTCCGCATATGCGTGGCATCACCATGATCACCATGTCAGGCCTTACCGGTAAAGCGGTCGATCGTCTCATGCCAGCTATTTTTAAAACCTATGATGTGTGGAACAAACGTTTTGGCACCTCGCCATTAAACCGCTGGCTCGCGCATATGGTCGAAGAACATACCCCGCCAGCTCCCGGTGGCCGTCGCATTCGCCTACGTTATATGACACAAGTGAAATCGCGCCCGCCAACATTTGTATTATTTTGTTCGCGGCCAGATGATTTACCGACCAGCTACACCCGTTATTTGGTCAATAATTTACGTCGCGATTTTGATTTGCCGGGCGTGCCGATTCGTTTCCAAATGCGCGCTGGCGAAAACCCCTATGCGGATAAAAAGAAAAAACGCACCGTGGTGTCCATCAGCAAGAAAAAGAAATATAAATAGCCCAAAATTCGGCCATTTAAAGTTTTAAACCATCTAAATATTTAAGCCAGTTAAAGCTGGCTTAAATCGAATTGTTTGGTATCAGGGTCAAAAGTCAGCAAATTATTGTGGTAGAAACAATCGGCACGGCCAAGTTTGACAAATGCCGATACCACATCTTTGGCTTTGGGAATGGTGGTTTTGTCTACCCCGGGATAGGCTTTGGCAAATAGCCCGGTGTTGACTTTGGTCGGGTCGACCATATTCACATTAACCGCCATATTTTCCAGCTCAGCCGCATAGGTTTTTACCAGAGCATGTAAGCCAGCTTTACCGGCTGCATAGCTGGCCCAATATGGCTTTTCTCCATCTCTTTCTGCTGCGGTTGCCATCACCACCCGGCCGGCATCACTCTGGCGCAACAACGCATCTACCGAGCGCAAAAGCCTAAAATTGGCGGTCACATTTATCGCCATGCTGTCTTCAAAATCTTTAATAGATATGTGCGATACCGGGCTAGTGGCGCCCCTAAACGCTGGCAAAGAAACCAATATATCCAGCCTGCCATAACGTTCATGTATAATGCCGCCCAAACGGTCAATCGCCTCATAGTCAGTTACATCAACGGGCACACAGGTCACCGTGCCGCCAATTTCGTCAATCGCATCATTTAAATCTTCTAGCCCGCCAACTGTGCGTGCGGTGGCGATTACATGCGCGCCGCAGCGGGCATATTCTAACGCCACTTGGTAGCCAATGCCGCGGGTTGCGCCAACAATCAGGGCGATGCGCCCATCTAAACATTTTTCGGTTTTGGTCATAAATATTTTTAAACCCAAATATTGGGTTATTCCTCGCTTGGGTCTGTTTCCAAGAATGATAGCTGACTGCCGGCCATACGGTCATTGACATCCTGCAAATTTGTTGGGTAATCCCCAGTAAAATAATGGTCAGTATAGGCCGGTTTGTCATTGTTACGGCCATCATGGCCCAAAGCCCGATAAACCCCATCTATAGACATAAAACCAAGGCTGGTCGCGCCCATAAAGTCGCGCATTTGTTCCAAATTATGGGTGGCAGCTAATAATGATTTTTGGGTAGGCATGTCAATGCCATAATAATCAGGGTATTTAATCGGCGGGCAGGCCACGCGCATATGCACTTCTTTTGCGCCCGCCTCAAACATCATTTTCACAATTTTTACACTGGTCGTGCCGCGCACCACACTGTCATCAATCAGCATAACTTTTTTGCCCTTCACCAGGCTGCGAATCGGGTTTAATTTTAGTTTCACCCCCAATTCTCTAATGGCTTGGGTGGGTTCAATAAATGTCCGCCCGACATAATGGTTGCGGATGATGGCAAGTTCAAAAGGCACGCCGCTCTCTTGCGCGTAACCAATGGCAGCGGGCACACCGCTGTCTGGCACTGGCACCACCATGTCAATATCGGCTGGGCATTCTTTGGCCAACTCACGGCCAAAATCTTTGCGCACTTCGTAAACTGTTTTGCCGTCAAAAACACTGTCTGGCCGGGCAAAATATATATATTCAAATATGCATGGGCGGGCATCAACTTGCCCAAATGGGAAAAATGATTCAATCCCATCGGTGGTAATCACCACCACTTCGCCATTTTTAACTTCACGGACAAATTCTGCGCCAATGATGTCTAATGCACAAGTTTCCGAGCATAAAATGTAAGACCCATCCAACTTACCCAAAACCAAGGGCCGTATGCCAAACCGGTCACGCGCGCCAATGAGTTTGTGCTTGGTCATTGCCAACAACGCAAAACCACCCTCCAAAATTTTGATGGCATCGATAAATTTATCGGTCAATTTGGTTTTTTGGCTGCGTGCCACCAAATGTAACAACGCTTCGCTATCGCTGTTAGATTGATATATAGCGCCCGCGGCGACCAATTCTTTACGCAAAGTCAAACCATTGGTAAAATTGCCATTATGGCAACAGGCAAACCCGCCCGATTTTAAATCGGCATAAAGCGGTTGTAGGTTTCGCATCGCGCCATCACCTGTGGTCGAATATCTGGCATGGCCAATGGCGGTATGGCCTTCAAGTTTTTCCAACACACTTTTCTTGGTAAAATAATCGCCGACCAAGCCGTTGCGTTTTTGGCTTTTAAACACCCGGCCATTAAACGAAACTATGCCAGCGGCTTCTTGGCCTCTATGTTGCAAAGCATGCAAACCAAGCGCGGTAAGGGCAGGCGCATCAGTGTGCCTAAACACCCCAAAAATTCCACATTCCTCGTGAAGTTTGTCATCATCAACATCTATAATTGTGCCGTCATCATTTGGTTGAAACAATGGCTCATGCATATCTGCGCCGATATTTTCAACATCGTCAAACAAATCTGTCATTATGGCATCCCCTTAAGAGAAGTGTGTGTACAAAAATAAAGCTGCAATAAATGCAGCTTTATATAATTATTCTGGTAAGGCGTTCGTTGCATCGTCGAGAATGCCAGTATCCGGTTGATCGGTTATTGCGGGGCTTTGTATCTGCACCGATTGGCTATTGTCTCTACGGGCGTTTTTAATCTTACCCAAAAAGTCAGAAACAAAATTACCCGGTTTGTCCGGCAAGGCATCAAGCAATATATCGCTAGAATCTTTAATCAGGCCAATCGAGCGCGCGCCGGTAATTTCATCAAAATGTTTTCGTTCATCGCTTTCGAACAATAATAACAGCAAATAACAAGCCACAACCAATAAAAACCCGCGCACCGCACCAAATATAAAGCCTAGAGTTCTATCCAAAGCGCCAATTTTACTGTCTAAAATTTTGTCGGTAATGATATAGCTGACTATAGAAACGGCAATTAATGTGCCCAAAAACAATGTGGCTGCCAAAGCGATCTTGGCCACCGTGTCATTGGTGATTAAATCCATGGCTTTTGCTTCGAGCGGGAAATAAAGCACTACCACGGCTATAACCGCCGCTGCCCAAGACACAATGCTAAAAAACTCTCTTAAAAACCCTCGTGTCATCGCAAGTAAACCGGAAATAATCACAATAAAGAATAAGGCGATATCTAAGATAGTAAACGGTGCGTCCATATATTCCTCATAATATGATGTATTTTGCAGATATTGATAATGCAAAACGACACAAAATTCTATTAAATTATGTCAATTGATACATATATAATGAATTACTCAGGTCATATTTGCTGCTAATTTGGCAACTAAGTCCATTAAATGATTAACTTCGGCCACTTTTAAGCCCATTTTTTGCTCGTTTTCTGCAGTTTTTTGCCCGTTTTTAGCGCCTTTTTGCTCGTTTTTTGGCTTTTTTTGGTGCAAATTTGCAATGATGGCTTGGCTAAAACCCAATTTTTCGGCTTCTTTTAACCGCGCTGCGCTTTGGCTCGGGTTGCGCGTGGCGCCACTTAAAGCTATTTCGCCAAATATAATTGTGCCTTTTGGCAACGGTTTTTGGCTGATGGATGAAATTAACGCCGCCGCCACCGCCATATCGGCCGCAGGCTCTTTAATTTTTAGGCCCCCGGCGACATTTAAATAAACATCATGCTTAGAAAGTCCTAACCCGCAATGGGCGTCTAGCACCGCTAATATCATCGCCAAGCGTGATGAATCCCACCCCACAACAGCGCGGCGCGGTGTGGCCAAAGAAGTTTCGGCCACCAATGCCTGAATTTCGACCAATAATGGCCGTGTGCCTTCCATACCGGCAAACACCGCTGCGCCCGGCGTTTGGCCGTCTCTATCGCCTAAAAACAATTCAGACGGGTTGGTAACTTCGGCAAGCCCTAAACCAGTCATTTCAAACACCCCAATTTCATCGGTCGCGCCAAAACGGTTTTTAACCCCGCGCAATATTCGATATTGATGGCCGCGTTCACCTTCAAAATATAACACCGCATCGACCATGTGTTCGATGACCCGCGGCCCAGCTATTTGGCCATCTTTGGTCACATGCCCGACCAATATAACCGCCACATTATGGGCTTTGGCATAGCGAATTAAAGTCTGGCTAGAGGTGCGCACTTGCGAAACCGTACCCGGGGGGCTGTCTAGATTATCCGACCACATGGTTTGAATCGAATCAATAATCACCAATGCTGGTTTGGGTTTTGTCGGGTCATCTAACGTGGCAATAATGTTGGATAAATTGGTTTCAGCGCCCAATTCTACTGCGCTATTCTGAATTTTAAGCCGCTCGGCCCGCATACGCACTTGGGCAATGGCTTCTTCGCCCGAAATGTAAACCACTCGTTTGCCCGAATCAGCCAATTTTGCCGCCACTTGCAGCAATAAGGTCGATTTGCCAATGCCTGGGTCACCACCGACCAATAACGCCGAACCCGGCACAATGCCACCACCTGCCACACGGTCAAATTCGGATATGCCGGTTTTATAGCGTGGCGCTTCAACGATATCACCATGCAACGGCACCAGCTCGATTCTACGGCCTTTGCTAGCGCCTTTGATGGGTGTTGCGCCAATGCCGCTGCCCTCAGATTGTTCTTCGAGGCTATTCCACTCGCCGCAATTGTCGCATCTGCCCGCCCATTTGTTGTAGCTGGTGCGACATTGATTGCAAACATAACTGGTTCTGGTTTTAGCCATTTATATAATTCCGTAAAAAACGTGGGCCGAGGCTGGTTAAAATTTCATATTCTATCGTGCCAGCCCAATTTGCAACTTGCGCCAGGCTGATATTTTGGCCAAATATTTCGACAAAGTCACCTTCATTAAGCGCGCCATCTGGCACTTGGCTGATGTCGAGCACCATCATATCCATCGACACCCGGCCAAGAATAGGCAATTTATGGCCTTTAAACTCAAAATAGCCACTATTTTCGGTAGATGTGGCTAAACTTCTAAACATGCCGTCGGCATAGCCCGCCGCAACAATGGCGGTGCGCATCGGTTTTGTGGCGGTAAATTGATGCCCATAGCCGACCATGTCGCCAACTTCAAGGCTAGAGGTTTGCAACACGCGGACAAATAACGAAACGACCGGTTTCAGTTCAATCGGGTAATTATCCGTGGTTTTAACCCCGCATAAAGCCACACCCGGCCGCATAATATGGGTATTTAAAAAATCCATATTCTGCAACGGCTCATAGGCGATGCCGGGGCTATTGCCAAAGCTGTAGTCGAGCTGCGGCGAAAAATCGACAATCTGTTTAATTTCAGCTATTTGCGTCAAATTTTGTGCATCATCAGGCACATCGGCGCTGGCAAAATGGCTCATAACATGGTGAATATTAAGGCTTTGAGTGATTGTGGTTGGCATGGCTTTAAACCCAGCCAAATTCAGCCCCAGCCGGTTAATGCCAGTGTTTAAATGCAGTACACACGGCAATTGTGTGCCAATAGACTGGCCATAACTATACCAATTTGAAATTTGAGCTTGGCTAGACAAACAGGGGATGAGATTGTGAGTTTGATATATTTTTTCCGCGTCGATAAACAGCCCATCTAATATAAAAATGTCTATATCGGCTAATGTTTTACGCAGCGCCATACCTTCATCTGGGGTGGCGACATAAAATAAACGGCAACCGGCCTTATAAAGCGCGGTTGAAACTTCGGCCATGCCAAGGCCGTAACCATTGGCTTTAACCACCGCCGAGACCGCTATATTTGAGTCAAAATTCAGGCAATAGTCGCGAATATTCTGGTAATTTTGTTGCAGGGCTTGCAAGTCAATGGTCAAAATTCCGGTTGTGGTGGCTTCATTCATGTCGTTCATAAACCCATGCTGCCAAAACGAGCCGAATTTTGCAATAGAAGACGTAAGTTATCCAGAACAAAATAAGAACATTTTACGAATCGCACCATTCACAAAGCTCTATTCATAACGCATTGGCGAGAAGTCGTCTTTTTGTAAATCTGAAAAACGGGTAAATTGCCCTTCAAATTGCAGAGTTACATGTCCAACCGGGCCATGGCGCTGCTTGGCAATAATCACCTCGGCTTTGCCATATACGTCTTCGCCTTTAACTTGCCATTCAGCATGTTCTGGCGTGCCTTCTTTGGGCTGGCTTCGTTCGTGATAATATTCTTCTCTATATACAAATGCCACCACGTCGGCATCTTGCTCGATAGAACCCGATTCGCGCAAATCAGACAGCATCGGGCGCTTGTCATCGCGCTGCTCAACGCCACGGTTAAGTTGGGAAAGGGCGATGATCGGGACTTCTAACTCTTTGGCCAGTGATTTTAAACCCATGGTGATTTCGGTGACTTCTTGCACCCGGTTGGCATTGGCTTTGCCACTACCTGCCAATAGTTGAATATAGTCCAAAATGATTAAATCTAACCCATGTTGGCGTTTTAAACGCCGCGCCCGCGCTGCCACTTGGCCGATGGTCAGGCCGCCAGTGTCATCGATAAATAAGGGTTTTTCTTCTAATATTTTGGTGGTTTCGACCAGTTTTACGAATTGTTCCTCATTAATGTCACCACGTCTGATGTTGGACGAACTGATTTCAGCCTGCTCGGCAATGATACGTGTTGCCAATTGTTCGGCCGACATTTCCAAACTGAAAAATGCCACAACCCCGCCGTTAGAAGCGGTTAAGCTGCCGTCTGGGGTTACATCTTGGCGGTAGGCCTTGGCAATGTTAAACGCAATATTGGTCGCCAAAGCGGTTTTGCCCATCGACGGCCGACCCGCCAAAATAATCAGGTCAGATTTTTGCAACCCGCCCATCATTTTATCCAAATCATGCAGACCGGTCGAAATGCCTGATAAGTTGCCATCGCGCTTATAGGCGGCTTCCGCCATAATCACCACTTCGGTCAGCGCGGTCGAAAAGCTCTGAAACCCTCCGCCATATTTATCGGTTTCGGCCAATTTATACAATTCTTGCTCGGCAATTTCGATCTGTTGTTGCGGTTGGCTATTTACATCGGCTTCATAGGCGTTATTGACAATGTCTTCGCCAACATTAATAAGCCCACGCCTAACCGCTAAGTCATAAATGGTTTGGCCATAATCTTTGGCATTAATAACGCTGGTCGCGTCGGCGGCCAACCGCGCCAAATATTTTGTGCCGCCAATTTCTTGTATCACCGGGTCATTTTCGAAATGGGTCTTTAAAGTCACCGGCGAGGCGTTTTTGCCCATCGCAATCAGCTGAGATGCGGTGTCATAAATGCGGCCATGCAGCGCTTCAAAAAAATGTTCTTCGCGTAAAAAACTAGAAACTTTATCATAGGCATCATTGTTAATGAGTATAGCGCCTAACAGGCCTTGCTCGGCCTCTATATTATTAGGTAAATTTCTGAACTCAATTTCATCTCTTTGATTTAATTGGTCTTTAACCAAGGAGTTGAGCGCTACTGTATTGTTCATCTTATATAAAACTTTAAATAATATTGGCTGTGTTGAAAGCCACCCTATAGAATTTTTACAAAATGAGGAGTCAATAATGGGTAAAAAAATATAATTTATTTATTTATCAAGCGGGTGTGAATAATAAAGATAACTACAAATATATTATGGTTAACAGCAGGTTAACGCGTTGTTTTAAAACATTACATTGCGGGCATAAATTGGCATAAAAAAAGAGAGCTTAAAAAGCCCTCTTTAATCATTAATTTATCGATCAGATTAATCTGATTTTTTATCTTCATCTTCGTCTGCATTTACTGTTTCAACAATATCACCAAGGATATCATCTGCATCTTCGTCAAACGCTTCGAATTCATATTCGTCTTCGAAGGTTTCAACTGTGATGTCTTCACCAGCAGCTTGGCGTTCAGCTTCATCTGTAGAACGAGCTACATTGACGCTAATTTCAATCATCACTTCTGGATGCAGAGCCACCATCGCTGTAGAAATACCCACGGCTTTAATCGGCGACGTAAGTGAAACTTGGCTACGCTTAATGCTAATGCCTGCTTCAGTAACCAATTTTGCAATGTCGCGTGTAGAAACTGAACCATATAATTGGCCAGATTCTGAGGCAGCGCGAATGGCCACTACAGAGTAATTTTGCATTTGCTCAGATGTGGCTTCGGCTGATGTCATCAAATCGGCATTAAGCGCGATTAATTGTTCTTTTTCAGCTTCATATTTTGCCATATTGGCATCATTAGCCCGAAGGGCTTTGGTTTGTGGTAGTAAAAAATTACGTGCAAAACCAGGTTTTACATTCACGATTTCGCCCATTTTACCAAGCTTAGCGATTCTCTCGAGTAGAATAACTTTCATTTTTGCTCCTTTACATGAATATTCATGTGTGATTGAGCGGAAAGAGGTATTACCCTCAGCTGTCCCGCGTGGTGTGCGGTTAGAGATATAAAATCCCAACCAAAACGGCATGGTTAAAAATTAAACATGCCGCTAATTTATTATTTAATAACGTAAGGTAGCAAGCCCAAGAAACGAGCGCGTTTGATGGCTTTTGCAAGCTCGCGTTGTTTTTTAGCTGACACAGCCGTGATGCGGCTTGGTACAATTTTGCCACGTTCTGACATAAAGCGCTGAAGAAGTTTCACATCTTTATAATCAATCTTAGGTGCATTATCACCAGAGAATGGGCATGTTTTTTTACGACGGAAGAAAGGACGACGAGATCCACCTTGACTAGACATAATTTATTTCCTTATAGATAGGCTGCGGATTAGCGGCGGGTTTTCTTTTCATTTTTATTAACAAGAACAGCACTTTGGCCTTCTTCGAATGACTCAACTTTAATGGTCATGATGCGCAATATATCTTCGTTGATAGATTGTTGGCGCTCTAATTCTGCCATAGCAGCGGGCGTGCATTCAATATTCATTAAGGTATAATGAGCTTTGCGGTTTTTCTTGATGCGGTAAGCAATGTTACGCAAACCCCAGCTTTCAACCTTTTGGACACTACCTTCACCAGTTTCAATAACTTTAGTGAAATCTTCAATCAGTGTTTCCACTTGAGCAGTAGATATGTCTTGGCGAGCAAGAACAATATGTTCGTATTTGGGCATGATTAGCCTTTCCTAATAAATTTATCTCTAGCGCATAGCCCCTTTTGAGCCTAATTTCGGAAAGACTCAAGAGGAAGTCAAAAGAGCGAGGACACGGGAAGTTAAAAACCAGAATCAAATCATATGTTTTTACTTATAACCTAAACAATAGAGTCAAGTTACAAGCTTCCGTTCAGCCCTCAACTAGAGCTTCATAACAGGCGTTTTATACCCGTTTATAGGGTGAATGCAAGCGTTAAAGCGCTTTTTAGCCATATTTTTTGGCTGATTATAATTTAACAGTTTGTTCTGCTTAGGTTAGTTGTTAATTTAGAAACATCGAATCGCACAATTTACAGGTATATATATGACAATTGCATTTACATTCCCCGGCCAAGGCAGCCAAAAAGTAGGTATGGGCCAAGAGCTGGCTAACCAATTTGACATTGCGCGCCAGACTTTTGAAGAGGTGAATGACGCGCTTGGCATCAACCTATCCAATCTGATGTTTAACGGCCCGGAAGATGAACTAACCTTGACTGAAAACGCCCAACCGGCGCTGATGGCGGTGAGTATGGCGGTTATGCGGATATTGGAAAGTGAAGGCGTAAACTTAGCAACTGATGTGAAATATATTGCCGGCCATTCGCTTGGTGAATATTCGGCACTGACCGCTGCGGGGGTGTTTTCACTTAGTGACACCTCGAAATTGTTGCAAATACGTGGCCGCGCCATGCAAAAAGCTTGCCCGGTTGGGCAGGGTGCCATGGCGGCGTTAATCGGGCTAGATTTTGAAACCGCCACAATAGTGGCCAGCGAAGCTGTGGGCGATACCAATGATGTGTGCCAAGCTGCTAATGACAATGCCAACGGCCAAGTGGTTATATCTGGCGACAAAGCGGCGGTTGAGCGGGCGCTGGACATTGCCAAAGCCAAAGGCGCTAAACGCGCCATCATATTGCCCGTGAGTGCGCCATTTCATTGCAGCTTAATGCAACCTGCCGCCGATGCCATGCAAGACGCTTTGGCCAATGTGGTTATGAACGCACCAAGCGTGCCGCTGATAGCCAATGTAAGTGCTGCGCCGACATCGGATATTGAAGTGATACGCCGCCAACTGGTAGAGCAAGTGACCGGCACGGTGAGATGGCGTGAATCGGTTGGTTTTATGGGGCAAAACGGCATTGAAACCTGTGTCGAAGTCGGCAATGGTAAAGTGCTTACCGGCATGGTGCGGCGCATAGACCGCAACATTACCGGCATGGCTTGCGGCACAGCCGATGAAATTGCGGCTGTAGTTGAATTGCTGAAATAAAGCAGAGAATTGAGAAGATTATAGAGTGAATTGAGAGAATATTGGCTAAAAATAGCATATTTTATTTTGCCTATGGCTCTAACATGCTAACCGAACGGTTGGCTGAGCGCTGCCCCAGCGCCGTGCCGTTGGGCATAGCCACCGCCAACGGCTATGAGTTGTCGTTTGCCAAAAAAGGCGCAGATGGTTCGGGCAAAGCTACATTGGTTAAAGCTACCAGCGATGATGCCATTGTGCAGGGTGTGTTATTTAAATTAGCCGAAAGCGATGTGGCGGCGTTAGATGAGGTTGAGCGCAATTACACCCGTGACGACAATTTTGAGGTGGATTTTGAGCAGAAAACCATAAATGTCACCACCTATATAGCTGCCGAAAAATATTGTGAAATAGGCTTGTTGCCGTTTGATTGGTATCGAGATTTTTGCCTCGCTGGTGCCAAACAACATGGGTTGGACCCACAATATATCAACCAGTTGCAAGCCCTGTTGACCCGGCAAGGTCGGCAAAATAGGGTGCAAAATAAATAAATTCATTGAAACTAGAATTAGATAAACTATATTTAAATAAGTAATGACAAAAAAAGGCAACTAATGTTTGATTTAACAGGTAAAAACGCACTCATCACCGGCGCAACCGGCGGCATCGGCCGCGCAATAGCTGTGGCGTTCCACGCCCAAGGCGCAACCGTAACCCTTTCTGGCACGCGCGAAAATGTGCTTAAGGAATTGGCCGATAGTTTGGGCGAGCGGGCGCATGTTGCGGCGTGTAATTTATCCGATAAAGCCAGTGTCGAGGCGCTGGTGCCATCGGCAATAGAAGCTATGGGCAGCGTTGATATTTTGGTTAACAATGCCGGCATCACCCGTGATGGCTTATTTATGCGGATGAAAGATGCCGATTGGGATGATGTGATTGCGGTTAACTTAACCGCCGCCATGCGTTTATCGCGCGCGGTAATGCGCGGCATGATGAAAGCCCGCAATGGCCGCATTATCAATATATCGTCGGTCGTGGGTGTGGCTGGCAACCCCGGCCAAGCCAATTATGTGGCCTCTAAAGCCGCCATCATTGGCATGGGCAAATCACTGGCACAAGAAGTTGGCAACCGCGGCATCACTGTAAATGCCATCGCCCCAGGGTTTATCGCCACGCCAATGACAGATGAGCTGAATGAAAAACAAACCGAGGCTATTTTGGCCAGCATCCCGACCAAACGCTTAGGCACAGCGGCAGAAATTGCAGCCGCGGCAGTGTTTTTAGCTTCAGCTGAAGCTGCCTACATTACCGGCCAAACAATACATGTAAATGGTGGCATGGCGATGATATAAACAGAATTTGAGTGGCGCAGCCTGTGCGTTACTTTGACAAAATTAAGCTTATTTGGCAGTATTTACGTTTTTTTTGCTCACAATTAAAATCTTAACTTGATTTTTTTTGCAAATAGGGGCAACAGAGGGCAAGCATTTTTAGGAAAGCATTTGCCCCAAACGTTAGTGGTTGTTGGGCTAAGCCTCAAAAATCGATTATATATGGGTTAGGGCATCAAGCTTTAACGCTGTTTTATGAAGGAAATACAATGAGTGATGTAGCAGAGCGCGTAAAAAAAATTGTTATCGAACATTTAGGTGTTGATGCCGATAAAGTTAAAGAAGCGTCTAGCTTTATTGACGATTTGGGCGCTGACAGCCTGGACACAGTTGAATTGGTAATGGCATTCGAAGATGAATTTTCAGTGGAAATTCCTGATGATGCCGCCGAACATATTTCTACTGTAGGTGATGCGGTAAAATTTATCACAGAAAATAAATAATCTTCTTCATTGAATTTTATGCAAACAGCCCGCCATTTGGTGGGCTGTTTTTTTGTGATTTATAAACATTTGACCAAATGTGGATAAAATTACACCATAATGTTCGATCTTAATTGCAACATTTTTGTAAATCACTTATTTTAAATTAAGTTCACAAATTTAGAATGCCATTAAATTAAGCAAGGTGCGGATTATGTTAAAACGGGTAGTGATAACTGGGCTAGGTATGGTAACCCCATTGGCCAACGGCGTTGAACAAACTTGGAGCCGATTAATTGACGGACAATCGGGCATTTCAAAAATCGAACAATTCGACACATCTGACCTGACAGCAAAAATTGCCGGCACAATACCCCGAGGCGATGGCACAAATGGCACTTTTAACCCCGATGATTATATGCCGCCTAAAGACCAAAAAAAGGTCGATGATTTTATTATATATGGCATGGCCGCCGCGCAACAAGCGGTAGAAGATGCAGATTGGAAACCGCAAGATTATGAAGCCCAATGCCGCACCGGTGTGCTTATTGGCTCTGGCATTGGCGGGTTAAGTGGCATTGCCGATGCCGCGGTGAATATGGAAAAACGTGGCCCGCGCCGGGTCAGCCCGTTTTTCATACCCGGTCGGTTGATTAATTTAATATCTGGCCATGTTTCGATTAAATACGGCTTTAAAGGCCCTAACCACAGCGTTGTAACCGCTTGCTCTACCGGCGCACACGCCATTGGCGATGCCGCGCGGCTCATCGCGCTAGATGATGCCGATGTGATGATAGCCGGTGGTGCCGAAAGCCCAATTTGCCGAATAGGCATAGCCGGTTTTGCCGCCTGCAAAGCCTTGTCGACCGGTTATAATGATGAACCAACTAAGGCATCACGCCCATATGACAAAGACCGAGATGGGTTTGTGATGGGCGAGGGCGCAGGCATTATGGTGCTGGAAAGTTTAGAACATGCCCAAGCGCGCGGCGCTAAAATATATGGCGAAATAACCGGCTATGGCTTATCAGGCGATGCTTACCACATTACATCGCCCGCACCGGATGGCGATGGTGGCTTCAGAGCCATGCAAGCCTGTGTGAAACGCGCCGGAGTTGACCCCAGTGAAATTGATTATGTAAATGCTCACGGCACATCCACCCCGATGGGTGATGAAATAGAGCTGCGGGCGGTCGAAAGATTATTTGGCAATGAAGGCGCTGGCCTGACTATGAGTTCAACCAAGTCGGCAACCGGGCATTTGTTAGGCGGCGCAGGCGCAATTGAGGCTATATTTGTAACTTTGGCGATTCGTGATAACGTGGTGCCGCCCACTCTTAACCTTGATTCACCTTCGATGGATACAAAAGTCGATTTAGTGCCTAATGTGAAGCAACACAAACAAATAGACATTGGCTTGTCGAATAGTTTTGGCTTTGGCGGAACCAATGCCTCATTGCTTATTAGACGTTTTAATGCCGAATAAATTTATGTAAAGAGCGCTAGATGCCAGAAAACCAGCCACCTGAAAACTCAAATGTGGAAAACCAAACCACTGAACAACCAGTTGCAAATGGGTTTAACGCCCGGCGTGAATTCGCCGCTGTTTTGCCAACGCATATAGATGAAGAGTCAGTGAACCCAACTGATGAAAATTCTAGTGCTGTGGCAGATAATGGCCAATTTAGCCCGGATGGCCATTTTAGCGCGCAAGCTAATGCCGATGAACTGCACGAAAGGCCGGGTATTTTTGCAAATTATAAAATGAAGCGCCAACTCAAAATAAAAACCAAACCGCCCAAAACCCCAAAAGCCGCCAAACCAGCCTCCAAAGCTAAAAAAGGCGGGGGCGTTTGGGGGGCGTTAAGTAGTTTTATCACCATGATTGTGGTGCTGGTATTGATTGTGGCAGGTGTGTGGTTGGCCACCATCCAATTGTTCGAAGTGAAAAACGACCAGCCAGCCGAAAGCCTGTTCTTGGTACGCTCGGGCGATAATTTGACCAAAATATCACAACGTTTAGAACAACAAAAGCTGATTTCCAGCCAAGACCTGTATAAATTTTTGGTCTCATGGGAGGGCAATGACACCCGTTTAAAGGCCGGTGAATATATCATTCCGCCCAATGCCACCATGCGCGACATTATGAATATTTTTGTCGGTGGCCAGTCCATTCAGCATAAAATAACTTTTGCCGAGGGCTTAACCACCCAACAAATTTTAGATAAATTAAAAATAGCCCCCTTATTGACCGGCGAAATCAAATACACCCCGGCCGAAGGCAGTTTGATGCCAGAAACCTATTTATTTGAAAATGGCTCTAGCCGCACCGCCATATTGGCCGAGATGGAAAAATCGCAAAAACGCTTTTTGGCCGATTTGTGGGACACGCGGGCCAAAGATTTGCCACTAAAATCTATGGAAGAAGTGGTGATATTGGCGTCGATTGTTGAAAAAGAAACCGGCGTAGCGCGCGAGCGGCCACAAGTGGCAGCGGTGTTCGTAAACCGTATTTTGCAAAAAATGCGCCTACAATCTGACCCGACGATTATTTACGGCATCACCAAAGGCGCGTATATATTGGACCGGCAGTTACGCAAAAGTGAAATTAAGGCCAAAACCGCTTATAATACCTATGTCATTAACGGCTTGCCGCCAACCCCAATTGCCAACCCCGGCAAACAAGCTATATTGGCAGTGCTTAACCCAGCTGATGTAGATTTTTTATATTTTGTGGCCGATGGCACGGGTGGCCATGTTTTTGCCAAAACCTATAAACAGCACCAGAAAAATGTTAAGAAGTTAAGAGCGCTTGAAAAAGCCAATAAATAGTGGGAATTGACATGACCAGAAATAATGGAAATTAACATGACCAGTGATAGCCAGAGCCAAACTACGCTAACCAATAGAGGGGTGATGTTTGTATTATCATCCCCGTCTGGCGCTGGCAAATCGACATTGTCTAAATTGCTGCTACATGACGATAAAAACATAAAATTGTCTATTTCGGCAACCACACGCACGCCGAGGCCGGGCGAAGTGGATGGCGAAGATTACTTTTTTTTATCGATAGAAGATTTTAGGGCAAAAATTGACAACGGTGAAATGCTCGAATGGGCAGAAGTGTTTGGCAACCTATATGGCACGCCCAGAACCCCGGTGTATGAAGCTCTAAAAGCCGGCAAGGATGTGCTGTTTGACATTGATTGGCAGGGCACTCAACAATTGCATGCCACCGCCAAAGCCGAACTTGTGCGGGTGTTTATTTTACCACCCACCGCCACCGCGTTAGAACAGCGCTTGCACAGCCGCGCCCAAGATAGCATAGAGGTTATCAATAGCCGCATGAAAGGCGCATCGCGTGAGCTAGAGCATTGGGCTGAATATGATTACATCATCATTAACGATGATTTAAAGGCATCTGAAAAAAAATTAAAAGCCATATTATTTTCTGAGAAACAAAAAAGAATGCGGCAAACCGGTTTGGTTGAATTTGTGCGTGATATGCAAATTGAACTGCGGACAAAATTTGAGGAATAGACATGACAGACGTTAAAGTGAAAAAAAATTACCGCTTCATCACCGGCACAGATGATGATGACTTTTGCCAACGGGTGAGTGACGCGTTGGACAATGGCTATGTATTATATGGCGAACCCAAGCTTGCCAATGATGGCAAAAAAACCATTTGCGCGCAGGCGGTGGTACTAAAAGAGAAACTCTGATCGCACCCAGAAATCACAGCAAAATTAAATTTCCAGCGTAATTGACCTAAATTGTGGTAGCCTATAATTTTGGGGAGAAGATTATGTTTAAAAAATTTATCGCAATTTTAATCGCCAGTTTTATGTTTGTGCAGCCAAGCCAGGCCGCCGAAGACATTGTCCTGACCGACGAAGAGTATGAGCAACTGGTGCAATTTGTAAATGGCAATGTGATCTGGACCATGTTTCATGAGACCGGCCATGCATTAGTTACGCTGCATGAGATACCCATATTAGCCAAAGAAGAAGACGCCGTAGACAATTTAGCCACCATCATAATGCTGGTCGAAGAGAGCGAACAATTCAACGAATATCTAAAAGAATCTGCCTATGTCTGGTTTTTGATGGATGAATTTGCCGCCAAATCGGGTGAAGAGCTGAATTTTGCTGATGAGCACAGTCTGGACCAACAGCGTGCATTCCAGATCGTTTGTTTCTTATATGGAGCATCGCCAGAAAAATTTGAAAAATTTGCCACACTGATGCAGATGCCTGAAGAACGCTTAGCCAATTGTGGTTATGATTTTTCGGTTACTTATACCAACTGGCTTAAAGTCATCAGCGGCTTTGCGATGCAAGAAGGCGATGTGAATCAGGAAATAAGCATTGTTTACCATGAGGCAACCCCAGCATTGCAGGGCTATCAAGCGTTTATGCAAAGTAACCAAATTTTAGAACAAATACAGCAATATATTGCGGTTAACTTTAAGCTGCCTGAGCCAATTTCGCTAGAAGCGCAAGTTTGTGACACGCCCAACGCATATTGGGACCCACAAACCAAGCAAGTTATAATGTGTTATGAATTGTTGGCCGAATTTGAACGGCTGTTTATGTTTGATATTGAACAAGCCATTGCAGAGGAAGCGGCGGGTAATTCCTAACCGCCTAGGCTTTCTTTTGCCACTTGCCCGCCATATCTTGTTGCCAATAAGTTATGGCAGATATGGCGTTGGCAGGTAGCGATTTATAGGTTTTCCATTGGTCGCGGGCGGCGTTAACTGCCGACTCATCAGTGCCATCAAACATAACAATTATACGCTGATAGTTGGAAATATCATCGGCAACAATATCGCACCCAGCCAATAAAAACCGCACACTTGCGCCATTGGGGTTATGGGCTTGGGTGCCGATTAAAATCGGTTGTTGCGCTGCATATTGTTGCTTGTCGAAATTTTTGCGTTGGGCTTGTGGCGCTTCATCTAACCCATGCGGCACAAAACTATCTGGCTTAAACGACCATAATAATTTGTCAATATGTTGAGCCATCACTTTATCAGCGCATTGGATATAGGTTTTCCAATCGCGCTCATAACATTTTTCTATCAACTCAGGCAGCACTAAATCTAGCGGCTTAGTCTCGAGATGATAAAATGAAACCTCAGTCATGCCTATGACTCATATTTGCTGATAAACCGTTCGAACAAACGCACGCCATAACCTGACGACCACCCTTGGTTGGTGGGGGTTTTGCCCGCGCCAAATATAGTACCTGCCAAATCGACATGCACCCAAGGTGTGTCATTTACAAAGCGCTGCAAAAAGGCTGCGGCATAAATAGCTCCGCCCCAACGGTCTGCCATATTTTTGACATCAGCATTTGGAGTGTCGATTTTTTTGTCATAAAATTTATGCAGCGGCATTTGCCAAATCGGCTCACCCACTTGGTCGCCAGCTATTTTCATCGGCGCTACCAAGCTTTCATCATTGGTGAAAAAACCACCATAATGCGTGCCCAAAGCCACAACAATAGCCCCAGTTAGGGTGGCGGCATTTAGCATAACTTTAGGGTTAAACCGATCTTGCGTATACCATAAAATATCCGCCAATACCAAGCGGCCCTCGGCATCTGTATTCAGGTTTTCGATGGTTTGGCCAGACAGTGAGGTGACCACGTCACCCGGCTTCATCGCCATGTGGCTCGGCATATTTTCGACCAGGCCGACAACACAAACTACGTTTACTTTGGCTTTGCGCGCCGCCAAAGCGCGGATGGCGCCAACCACGGCAGCACTGCCGCCCATATCGCCTTTCATGGCGTCCATATCGGGAGATGGTTTTAGCGAAATGCCGCCGGTATCAAAGGTAACCCCTTTGCCCACCAAGGCGATGGGAGCATCATTTTTTGCGCCGCCATTATATTGCATCACCACCACATGGCTTTCATAGGCGCTGCCTTGACCGACAGACAATAGCGAACCAAAACCCAGTTTGGTTAATTGTTTTTCGCCCAAAACTTCGACCTTTATGCCAATTTTGCTAAATTCTTTTAGCCGTTCTGCATAGGTTTCGGGGTTTAATTTATTGGACGGTTCGTTAATCAAATCGCGCGCATATAACACCCCGGCGGCCACATGTTGTTTGCTATCCCAGGTTTTCGCATCTTGGGTTTTATTTGCGGAATAAACGTTTATCGTGCTAGCCCGGCCAGTTTCATCTTTTTTAACGGTTTGGTATTTATCCCACTTATAGCCGCGCAATTCAGCGCCCATTAAAATATTTTCTATGGCTATTTTTTTGTGCTCATAAATATAATTGACTATATCGGATATTTTTTGCGCCACACCAAAAGCGTTAGCGCCGGTGTCCATTAAACTTTCTTCACACACATCCGGCAATTTACCAAGGCCAACAATGATGATGGCGTCTACAGCCAAACCATTAGGGGCGATAATCTCTAATGTGGTGGCTGGTTCGGCTTTAAATTTGGCAATGTTAATGGCGCGTGATATTTGCCCATCAGTGGCTTTATCGGCCAGTTCTGCCGGGCCATCTAACACAGCTTTATCGGCATCATCTTGATAGGCGAAATATACCGATGTGCCGGCTTTTGGAAGGTCAGATAAGTCATTAAACCCATATTTCATATATTGTCTCCATACGATTCTTAAAAATGTGCTGATGTTGAACATGGCTCTATATCAGGCTGAATACAAGTGATATTATTTGATGGCTAAATTTGTTCAAACAGCCACGAAAATTAACTATTTTGCTGAATAAACCATCAACTTTTGGGTTAATGAAGCGTTTAGATTCGACTTTGTCGCAATGCAGCCTTATTGATAGATTAGAAGGCTAGATCTATCGAGGCCTTTTGATAGATAATAAATGTTATTCTGAGGTGGTTATGCAATTCATATCTAAATCGTTTAAATTGTTGGGCGCTGTGGCGGCTATGGTGATTTTTGCTCAAGCCATGTTGATCTCTCCCAGCTTAGCGGCAAGCCGGGTGGTGGTTACGGTCGATGGTAAATCTATCAACGAGAATGACATTAAAATCCGCTCTAGTTTGACGCTGATTTCAAAATCGCAAAAACAAACCGCAAAAGCTCACGCTAACATTCGTAAAACCGTAATAAACAAGTTAATTGAAGAGCAAGTGATGCTGCAGGCTGGCGCTAAGGCTGGTTTTAAACCATCCAATGGCGAAGTTAAAAAACGCATTGCGGCCATAGCCAAAGGCGCAAAACTAACCGTTAAACAGTTAGAACAATATTTGTTGGACAATGGCAGCCACATTAACACCATGAGAAACATCCAAAAAGTTAACCAAGTGTGGGGCAATTTATTGCGCAAACAATTTGGCAGCAGCGTAAAAATTAGCGACCAAGCTATAGAAGCCGAGACCAAAAAAGGCGGCAAGGTGACGGTCTATGATTTGCAACAAATCACCCTGCAAATGCCCTCTAACTCTAGCCCAAGCAAGCGCAATGCCAGAGTAGCTCAAGCCAAACAAGTGCAAGCCGAATTTTCAAAATGCAGCCGCATACGCACCTTAACCGCCAGCCTTGGCCGGGTTGAAATTAAATCGCGCCCGGCAACTAGCTTGAGCGCGCTAACACCGGGCCAACGTAAATTGGTCAAAGGTGCTAAAGTTGGCACTATTTCGCATTATCGCATTTTGAGCAAAGGCATTGAAATGTTTGCGGTGTGCAAAAAAACCCAAGCCTATAGCAATAAAGCCCGTGCAAATGCCAAAAATAAGCTATTGCAAAAAGCGTTTGCAAATTTTGGCGTCAGTTATTTGAAAAAAATAATGTCTAATGCTAAAATCATTTATAGATAGGCTCATTGTATAGCTAGGCTATATAGGGCTTCATTCAATTTGTAAGGTTATAAATGCCCAACCCAATGCCAACAAAAAACACACCGCCTTTGGCGCTAACTTGCGGCGACCCTGCCTCTATTGGCAGCGAGTTAACCCTCAAAGCTTGGCGCGCGCGCTATCAAAAAGGCATTGCGCCGTTTATTTACATTGGTGATGCCAATCATCTGCAAAATACAGCCGAAATATTGCAATTAAATGTGCCGATTCGGAGAATCAACAAACCCGAACAAGCGGTTGAAATATTTGATGAATATTTACCTGTATTGCACCAGGAATTGGCCGAGCAACCGGTGTTTGGCGCGCCAACATCTAACAATGCAAAAAGCGTAATAAAATCCATCGAAACTGCGGTTGAATGGGTGCAAACCGGCAAATGCCGCGCGCTGACTACAAACGCCATTGCCAAAAATATCCTCTATCAAGTTGGGTTTAAATACCCCGGTCATACCGAATTTTTAGAGCATTTGGCCAACCGGACAAGTGGTGAAACCCACAAATCGGTCATGATGTTGGTTTCAAATTTACTGCGGGTTGTGCCGGTTACCATTCACATTCCGCTTATGGAAGTTGGTGCAAAACTAACTGCCGATTTAATTTATGACACGGCTAAAATAGTGGTGCGGGATTTGCAATTATATTATGGCATTATGAAACCTAAACTGGCGATTGCCGGGCTAAACCCGCATGCTGGCGAGGATGGCGCAATGGGCACAGAGGACAAAGACATTGTTGCCCTTGCCGTCGAGCGCCTAGAAGCCGATGGATATGACGTTGCAGGCCCCATGCCAGCGGATACGATGTTTCATAAAACTGCCCGCACCCAATATGACGTGGCACTCGGCATGTATCATGACCAAGTGTTAATACCCATAAAAACCTTAGATTTTGACAATGGGGTGAATGTGACCTTAGGCCTGCCGTTTATACGCACATCGCCAGACCATGGCACGGCGTTTGACATAGCGGGGCAGGGCATCGCTAGCCCCAACTCTTTAATTGCTGCCTTAAAGATAGCCCATAAAATGGCAAATAATAAAATGAGTGCCCGGTCTTATGGGTGATAAACTTACCAGGTGTTATGGATGATAAAATTATGAGTGAAAAACTTGCCATGGATGGCTTGCCGCCATTGCGCGAAGTGATTGCCAAACATGAATTGGCGGCCAAAAAATCGCTCGGGCAAAATTTCTTATGTGATTTAAATCTAACCTCACGCATTGCCCGCTATGCTGGCGCACTAGACGGCGTTACGGTGCTCGAAATTGGCCCCGGCCCCGGCGGCTTGACCCGTGCATTATTGTTTGAAGGCGCAAAACGAGTTTTGGCAGTGGAGATGGACCCCCGCGCGCTACCGGCATTGAAAGAAATTTCCGACCATTATGATGGTAAATTAGATTATATATTAGGCGATGCGCTTAAAGTCGACATTGCCAGCCAGCTGAGTGGTAGGGTTAAAGTTATCGCCAATTTGCCGTATAATGTTGCCACCATATTATTGCTAAACTGGCTAGAGCATGACCCGTGGCCGGCATGGTTTGAGAGCCTGACTTTAATGTTCCAAAAAGAAGTTGCCGAACGCATAGTGGCACGGCCGAACAGTAAAGCCTATGGCCGTTTAAGCGTGATATGCCAATGGCGGTGCGAGTGCCAAATTGCCTTTAATGTCGACCGGGCTAATTTTATGCCGCCGCCCAAAGTGACCTCATCTATTGTGCATTTGGTGCCCAAGCCGTTGGCCGCCGATGCGCCAAGTTTAAAATCACTCTCGGCCATCACCTTGGCAGCGTTTAACCAACGGCGCAAAATGTTGCGCGCTAGCCTTAAAAAAACCTTACCCAATGCCATAGAGTTTTTAACCGCGTTGGATATAGACCCAACTTTGCGCGCCGATGCGCTGGGTGTCGATGACTATTTGCGCATCGCCAAAAAGTTTGAACAATTAGAAGCTTAGTCGGAATTTGCTGCCAAAAATTGCTGAGCTTTTTCATATTCGTCTAAAAACACCAGCCATTTGGCTTCCCACTCGCTCAACAACACTTTGGTTTCGCCATGCAAACGGCTGATGTCAGCGGCTTTTTTGGGCGGAAAGTCAGTGAATAATTTAGGGTCTGCCAACGCTTTGGTGATTTTTTTAAGCTTGCGTTCAAGTTTGGCAACATTGGCCTCACTGGTGGCAATATTTTGTTTTAGTGGCGCTAACTTAGCCCGCACTTGGGCTAGTTTTTTGCGTTTATCTTTAAGCGTATCGGTTTTGTTTTCGACTTTAATTTTAACTTTTTTGGCCGACTTTTCGGTTTTTCGGCTGGCGAGCAATAGATTGCGATAATCATTCATATCGCCGTCGTAAGTCTCCACTGTGCCATTATTTACCAGCCACAATATATCGGCGCTGGCTTCGACCAAATGCCGGTCATGGCTAATCAGAATAACCGCACCTTCATAATCATTTAACGCCATTATAAGCGCTTGGCGGCTATCGACATCTAAATGGTTGGTCGGCTCGTCCAATATCAACAAGTTGGGTTTGTGAAACGTTGCCAGAGCGAATAGCATGCGGGCTTTTTCACCACCCGATAAATTGTCACATTTGGTATTGGCGCGGTCCAAATCAAAGCCGATTTGCGCCACACGGGCGCGCACTTGGGCTTCAGTGGCGGTGGTCATCAGGCCTTTAATCACCTGATAGGGGGTTTCGCTGCCGTCTAGCTCATCCATTTGATGTTGGGCAAAATAGCCAATGACCACTTTTTTATGATGGAAAAACTCGCCATCCATTTTTTGCAACTTATGGGCTAATAATTTTGCGAAGGTCGATTTGCCGTTGCCGTTTGCCCCCAAAAGCGCAATCCGGTCATCCGGGTCCATGCGCAAATTAATATTTTTCAGTATAGGCTTGCCTTCTTCATAACCCACGGCGGTATTTTCAAACCGCATCATTGGCGGGTTAAAGGTGCGTTCGGGCGATGGAAAGTTAAACGGCGCGACATCATTTTCGGACATGGCGGCGATCGGCTTTAACTTTTCGATCATTTTCATCCGGCTTTGCGCTTGTTTGGCTTTGCTGGCCTTGGCCTTAAACCTATCGACAAAGGCTTGCATATGTTTACGCTGCTCGTCTTGTTTTTTCTTAGCCGATTGTTGCTGCTCAATATGTTGGCGGCGGCGTTTTTCGAACTCGTCATAGCCACCCCGATATAATTGCAGGCGTTTATCTTCGAGGTTTAAAATATGGGTGACCGATTTATTCAGCAAATCCCGATCATGGCTAACAATGAGCACAGTATAGGGGTAAGTTTTCAAATAGGCTTCTAGCCACATTGTGCCTTCAAGATCGAGATAATTGGTCGGCTCGTCGAGCATTAAAATATCTGGCTCTAAAAATAAAATCGCTCCCAAGGCCAAACGCATGCGCCAGCCACCAGAAAAATCGGCACAAGCGCGTTGTTGGGCTTCATCATCAAACCCCAAACCAGACAATATGGTTGCCGCGCGAGATTTGGCGGTATGGGCATCAATATCTACCAAGCGTAACTGAATGTCCGATATCCGCTCGGGGTCGGTACAAGTTTCGGCCTCGGCAAATAATTCGTTCATTTCGGTATGCTGGCTTAAAACCCAGCTTATTAAGCTTTCCGGCCCGCCGGGAGCTTCTTGGCTCACCATGCCTATTTTGGCCCCACGCGAAGTGGTGATATGCCCACCCTCGGCGTGTATTTCTTTATTTAAAATTTTAAGCAATGTGGTTTTGCCGACACCATTACGCCCGACAAGGCCAACTTTGTGGCCAGAGGGTATATTTGCGGTCGCATTTTCGAACAACAGGCGGCCTTCGATGCGGTATGTGAGATCAAGAATATTTAACATGTGGGTTTATTAGCCGAAACTGTTTTAAAACGCCAGTCCAATCCTTATATTATAAGTATAATAATAGTGATTCGATGTTTTGGAATTGAAATATGGCCACACAGCCCCCTAAAAAGCGTGGAAATTATACCCGCCCGCTAAGAAAGCGCGAAAAAAGCCCTAAATTACCATCGTCGCAAAAAACCGCTATGTTTTTGCTGTTGGTGGTCGGTGGGTTAATTGGTTATTCGGCCAACAGAATGGTCGAAAATACCTTTGGCAAAACCACTTATAACATAGCCGAATTGGCGGTGCAGGCGCATGAAGTCTATGGCGGTCAAGAATTTAGACCGATAGAACTTGAAGCGTTTGACAAGTTGACCATAGAAAATTGGTTTAATGACAGCATTAAAACCGATTTTAAAGTGCCGGATATGCAAAAATTTAATTATGAATTTATGGGCGCACGGCTAAGCGCTGCCGAGGGCAAGCCCGCGGCTTATTTATTATATATTAATGATGATGATGAGCGCGTTGCCTATTATATGGCGCGAGCAAAATCTGAGTCAGATGGCGAAGTGGTGATATCACAAACTCAAAAGTGGAAAATAGCCTCATGGCATGATGGCAAATATGGCTATGTATTGCTGGGCAGACTAGGAAAATTGGGCACAACAAAATTGCAAAAAATGTCGATGAGTTTGAGTGAAAAATAAGGACTTCGGGGATGACACTTGAAAATGATATTGATAATCTGAATGAATTTTTTTTCTTTAAAGAATTCACCTATTCTCAAAACAGATTTAAGAACCCAGATGGGCAAGAGATTGAAATTGCAGATAGTATTGTATTTTTGGGTGGAAAATCGTTCATATATCAATTGAAAGAACGCAATGTTTCTGGGGCAACAACTCTAGAAAAAGAAGATAAATGGTTTAAAGACAAGGTTCTGGGCAAGGCAACAAAACAGATCCGAGAAACTATTGTATATATGTCCGACTATCCTGAAATTAGATTGTCTAATAATCAGGGGCATTCTGTTGATGTATCAACTGCTGACATGTCCCAATTGCACAAAATCATAGTCCATAAACCAAATGAAGATTTAGAA
Source organism: Hyphomicrobiales bacterium (assembly GCA_013214705.1). Classification (GTDB taxonomy): domain Bacteria; phylum Pseudomonadota; class Alphaproteobacteria; order Rhizobiales; family OSC116; genus OCS116. The sequence continues at coordinate 248,367 of JABSRZ010000003.1, read as the reverse complement.
AATAGCCTGAGAGAAGTAAAGTATCATAGGAGCTCTACGGCCGGAATAATTCATATATTTCAATTTAATGATTATATCGAGGTTGTAAGCCGTTTAATTACGCTTGCGGAATTTTCAGAATATTTGGAGTTTCGTGCGTATCTAGTTAATGCGAATGATAAGAAAATCAATGGCTTGTCGGAAGCCGCGATTCTTGGACATTATGTTTCTGGTGTCGAAAGTCCTGACCTATCAGAAGATTTTGTGCAATATGCTTTGGCGATAAAAGATGATTCTGAGAAATGGGATGTGACCCACATCATCAAATCATATCGGGATAGAGTCATTCTTCTTGAAGAACCTACTGACTACTATTTTATAATATCTGAAATTGCAAAGCTCATGAGGTTTGAACTGGGAGCATTTAAGGAAAGATTTAACCTGTCGTTAGATGCGGCTAGAGAGAATGAGAACGTTAAGCCTTATAGGTTTCACAGTCAAAGAACAGATTGTTCATTTTTATTTTTACCAATGTTGGCAAAGGATTATGGAGAAAAAAAGGAATTATTAACCATGTATTCGTTGCTTAATAAATATGATTTGAAATCAGAAAAAGTAATTGGTGTTTCATTCTCTTATATAGGCGAAGGAAATTTCGATATATTTTGGTTGTTCAACGAAAGTAAGTGGGCGGAAGATAAAAATTTTAGTAAAATAATTGCAGACACCAAACCATTTAGAGAAGTAACTTCCAAATTAATTGACAGATACAATTTTGAATAAATTCAATTGATTTCCCTTCGTTGCTGACAAATAGTGTCAGCATTGGTAGGTTAATATCTGATATAAATTGGAGCGGATGATGAAACGTGCTGACAGGTTGATACAGATAATAGAATTAATGCGCCGTGAGCGCCGGCCGGTGACCGCGCATTATATGGCCGAAGAATTAGAAGTGACAACCCGCACCATCTACCGCGATATGGTGACTTTAACTGCGTCTGGCGTGCCGATAGATGGCGAGGCTGGCATCGGCTATGTGATGGGCAATGGCTACCATTTGCCGCCGATGATGTTTACCGAAGATGAATTAGAAGCCTTAATGTTAGGCATGCGCATGGTGCAGGAGCGGGCGGATAAAGACTTGGCCAAGGCGGCCAAAAACCTAATTGGCAAAATTTCGGCTTCGATACCTGATGATTTATCGGCTTTATTTTTAAACACCGACCTGTATGCGCCGCAATTTGTCAAGATAAAGCACGAAATTGTAAACGTTGCCGACATAAGACATGCCTTGCGCCACCAATTTAAAATTGAAATCACCTATGCCGATGTAAAAGACAATCTCACCACGCGTATAATTTGGCCGATATTAATGGCACATTTTTATGACAATAGAAATTTGGTGGCGTGGTGCGAAACCCGCCAAGCTTTTAGGTCATTTCGCACTGAACGGTTAAAAAAAATAACCGTGTTGGAACAAAAATATAAACCATACCGCAAAAGCCTGATAAAAAAATGGGCAATTGAAAACCAAATTCCCGAATTGGCTTGAATGCTATTTTAAACACTGCTATAGGCTAGGCCATATTTAACAAAGGACAATAAAATGGCCGTACAACGCACATTCTCTATCATCAAGCCAGATGCGACAAAACGCAACCTTACTGGTAAAATTATTGCTAAATTCGAAGCTGCTGGCCTTCGTATTGTGGCTTCAAAACGCATTAAATTGACCAAAGCCCAAGCTGAAGGTTTTTACGGCGAACATAGCGAACGCCCATTTTTTGGTGAATTGGTAGAATTCATGATGTCTGAACCGGTTGTTGTGCAAGTGTTAGAAGGCGAAGACGCAATTGCTAAAAACCGCGAAGTTATGGGCGCAACAAACCCAGAAGATGCAGATGCAGGCACAATTCGTAAAGACTTTGCTCTTAGCATTGGCGAAAATTCTGTACATGGTTCCGACGCTCCAGAATCTGCTGCACGCGAAATCAAATTCTTCTTCTCTGATGATGAATTGGTCGGATAAGTAACCGATAATGTTTTACGAAAAGCGCCTCTTTTGAGGCGCTTTTTTTGATTCAACTAACTAAAATAAGTCGTTGAACTAGAGCCTATTATATTTTTGGAACATATAGGTTATCAGCTGCGTGGACATTGGTTTTTACGCGCACTATATTGTTAGCTTCAACCGCCCGGCCATCGGCCACCATGCGCAGGGCATGTGGGTATAGCTTATGCTCGGCTTTTAGCACCCGTGCGGCTAAACTTGCGGCGTTATCGGCATGCAAAACAGGCACGGCGGCTTGAGCGATTATCGCCCCGGCATCCACTTCTAAACACACATAATGCACTGTGCAGCCGGTAATTTTAACCCCATCTGCTAACGCGCGTTCATGGCAATGCAAGCCTTTATATGCGGGCAATAATGCCGGGTGAATGTTGATTTGCTTGCCCAGCCATTGGTTGACAAAATCTTCGGTCAAAATGCGCATAAAGCCAGCATTGCACACCAGTTCAACTTGATGGTTTTGTAATTCTTGGTTGAGCACGGCCTCAAACGTCGGGCGGTCGGTAAATAATTTATGGTCGACAATAATAGTATTTATGCCATGGGTTTTGGCAATATCAACGCCTTTGGCATCTGGCCGGTTGGATATAACCACAGCAACTTCGACTGGAAAATCAGGCGCTTGGCAGGCTTTCACGATGGCCAGCATATTTGAGCCGCCACCCGAAATTAAGATGCCAATTTTAAGTTTGCCCATGATTATAACTCAAATTTGCCGGTATAAACCACACGCTCATCGGCTTTGTCGATAATTTTGCCGAGCTCAAAAGCCTGTTCGCCATGGTCATTCAGCACTTGCATTACGTCTTTAGCTTGCGCCGCTTTGACCACCAAAATCATGCCGACACCACAGTTAAATGTGCGCAACATTTCATCGGCTTCTATGCCGCCATGGTGGGATATCCACGAAAATACTTTTTGCGGTTTTAACTGATCTAGATTAATTTCGGCGCTAATGTCATCTGCCAAAACGCGCGGCAGGTTTTCGGTAATGCCGCCGCCAGTGATATGGGCTAAAGCTTTGACCCCGTCGGTTTGCTTAATGGCCGCTAAGCAAGATTTTACATACATTTTTGTCGGCGCTAATAAGGCTTCGCCTAATGTTTGGCTGTCGTCAAAAGCCGCGACCTCGTTAAAGCTTTGGTTTGATATTTCGGCTATTTTACGCACCAATGAAAACCCGTTCGAATGCACACCATTGGATTTTAAACCCAATATCACATCGCCTGCGGCAATGTCTTTGGTTGGCAATATCTGGCTACGCTCTACCGCGCCAACGCAAAACCCAGCTAAATCATATTCGCCTTGGCTATACATGCCCGGCATTTCGGCGGTTTCGCCGCCAATAAGTGCGGCGCCGGCCTGTATGCAACCTTCGGCAATGCCTGCAATGACACTTTGGGCAACGCCTAGCTCTAATTTACCGGTGGCAAAGTAATCTAAAAAGAATAATGGCTCAGCGCCTTGCACCACTAAGTCATTGGCGCACATGGCGACCAAATCTATACCCACACTATTATGGATATTGGTTTCAAAGGCCAATTTTAGTTTGGTGCCAACACCGTCATTTGCTGCCACCAATACTGGGTCTTTCATGCCAATGGCTTTTAAATCGAACAGGCCGCCAAAACCGCCTAAATCCACATCTGCACCCAATCTACTGGTAGATTTGGCTAACGGCTTAATGGCATCAACCAATTTATTGCCGGCATCAATATCGACACCAGCGTCTTTATAAGAGAGGCTGTTTTTACGGTCTAGGTCGGTCATATGAAATCCATTCAAATGCGGTGGGTTTTTAACAGTCTTTTAACCTTGTTGCGGCTTATTTTAAAGCAAAAAAATAGATTTGAAAAAATATAACAGCGATTATGTAAAACTTCCTATTTTGGCAGTTAACAATATAAATTGAACACATTTGATATATAAGATAACTTATACTAAAGTTGGTGGAAACATAATCAAGCTGCTAATGTTTGTTTAAATTATTTCCGTCCCTAGCTATATGAACATAATTTTAAAACTACTGAATTTGGTGAGCCTTAAATGATAAAATTTATTCGTGTATTGATGACCATAATATTTGCCACTGCATTGAGCCATGCGGCCGGCGCTGAAAGTGTCTATGACGTCGCCAATATTAAAGTGAATGCAACGGGTAAAGATGGCATAACCGCCAAATCAAAGGCATTGGCTATGGCCGAGGCAAAGGGTGTGGTGATATTATTCGACCGTTTGCTAACCCCGGGGCAAAAAGCCAAAGCCTTAGCTAGGCTCGACCCTGATACCCGCTCATTATTGGTAAAAGCCTTTAGCGTTAAAAATGAACAAAGTGGCGGCACGCAATATATTGCCGAAATTACCATTAAATTTAGGCAAACAGCGGTGCAACAATTTTTGGCCAACATTGGTGCAAAATATAGTGATAGCCAATCTGAAATTAGCTTATTGGTGCCAATATTAACCACCGCCGATGGCAAAACCGTCATTTGGTCGACCGATAACCCATGGTCTAAAGCGCTGCAAAACCATGATTTGCAGAACGGCCTTATGCCGCTAAAAATTGTAGACTCGCGCAATGCGGGCTTGCTGGCGACCGAGCAAGAGGTTTTAGATAAAAATGAAAACGCCTTATATCAGCTAGCTTCGGCGGCGGGTGAAAATGCCCAAATTGTATTTGCTCATATGACTTTGGACAGCCAATCGGCGATAGTGCGGGTTTCGGGCATCACCAGTTTTAACCGCAGCTACCCGCTACAAGGCGCAGATTTAAACGCCATTTATGAAAAAGCTGCCAGTGATTTCTTGCGCACCCTTGTATCTGAGTGGCGCAATAACAATATAACCAGCAAGCCGCAATTGGCCGAATTCAAAGCTTTGGTGGTATTTAACAGCCTCGATCAATGGATAACCTTACGCACTCGTTTATCGCAAATTGATGCCATTAGTGAATTTGATACCGATGCCATGACCGCCGAAGGGGCATTTATAAATGTCAAATATAAAGGCAATGTGGCGGCGTTAGCGCAACAATTGCAAATGAATGGGCTAAGCCTTATCGATTTAGGACCTTATTTCGAAATCAGAGGCTAAACCCAAAAATATTGAGTGAAATATTGGGTTCAATTTGATCATTAAACGCAGAATCATTGACTTTATAACCAGCTTAAACCTCCCCAATGCCATCACCATTGGCCGCATAATTTTGGTGCCCATCATTATTTGGTGCATCAGCATAGATGAGTTTTTGATTAGTTTTATCTTATTCTCAATCGCCGGTATTTCAGATTTTATCGACGGTTGGCTAGCGCGGTTGCATAAATTACAAACTGTTTTGGGTGCATGGTTAGACCCAGTGGCCGATAAGTTACTGATGGGCAGTGTATATTTAACCTTAGGCCTATTGGGACATTTGCCCTTATGGCTGGTATCTGTCGTCATATTGAGAGATGTTTTTATCATCGGCATGGTTGTTTTGGCCAAATTTCAAAACAAATTGGCTGGCATAAAACCGTTAATGGTCAGCAAAATCAACACGGTTGCTCAAATTACCTTGGCCATATTGGTATTGGCCGATTTAAGTTTCACAACCAACTTAATGGCCTGGCGGGAGCCTATATATTTGTTGGTCGGGGCGACCACCCTTATATCAACCTTTGCATATTTATCTGCATGGGTTAAAATAACTTATATAAATAAGCCATTTAATTAGACCGATTCTTTTGCCATATTTTGGGCATTCACCATAGGAAGAAAATGACTTTAAAACAACATTCCATTTTTTGGGCAATAGCCATCATTGTATTTCTGCTATTTCTCAACATTTTCGCCTCCATCATGTTGCCATTTGTGGCCGGCATGGCCATCGCCTATTTTTTAGACCCAATGGCCGATTGGCTAGAAGATAAAGGTTTTAACCGCATTATGGCCACCACCGTAATCATGAGCCTATTTTCGCTGGTTATTATAGCCGCCTTACTGCTCATTGTGCCGCTAATGCTAAACCAACTTAACCAATTGCTCATTGAGCTGCCGTCATATGTCGATAGTCTCACGCGGTTTGCCGAAACCACTGGCCAAAAATGGTTTGGCGATATTTATGCTAAATATATCGATACCGGCGCAGCAGAAAGCGGAATATCTGGCCAAGTTGGCACTATAGTTGGCAAATTAGCCAGCATAGGCACCACATTAATCGCCACCATTTGGTCTGGCGGCATGGCGGTATTTGCATTTTTATCATTGCTCATTGTCACCCCAGTCGTGGCATTTTATTTGCTAAATGATTGGGATAGAATGTTGGCCGTCATTAGCTCTTGGGTGCCGCTAAACCATAAAGCCACAGTGGTTAGCTTAAGCCAAGAAATGAGCCAAGTGCTAGCCGGGTTTATACGCGGGCAGGGCAGTGTCTGCATCATTTTGGCCGTATATTATGCCGTAAGCCTATCGCTCGCGGGGTTAAATTTTGGTCTGGTTATCGGCATCATTGCTGGCATTATAAGTTTCATCCCTTACGTCGGCGCGGTCATCGGCTTGGTTTTATCTGTCGGCTTGGCACTGGTGCAGTTTTGGCCAGATTATTTTTTAATCGGCATTGTGGCGGTTATATTTGTGGTCGGTCAGTTTTTAGAAGGTAATATTTTAACCCCTCGTTTGGTGGGCAGGCATATTGGCTTGCACCCAGTTTGGCTGATGTTCGCGCTATTTGCCTTTGGCTCATTATTTGGTTTTGTCGGCCTGTTACTGGCCGTACCTGTCGCTGCAATGATGGGTGTATTAATGCGTTTTGGCCTGCGGCAATATTTAAAAAGCCCAGTATATTTAGGCACGGGGCAGCAGGAGCTAGATTTTGCCACGGATGAAAGCCAGCCGACAGACGCCACAATTGATGATAAACAGATAGAGGCGCAGCAGCCAGATGACAAACCACAAGATTGACCAAGAGGCAGAACAATTAATTTTGAACCTTGCAAGTGAGCCATCATTCGAGGCTGACGAATATATCTTATTGCCATCAAACCAACCTTATATAGACCAATTGCTCGACCAAGAACAAATATCGGCACCCTTGGCCACGCCCTTAACGCTGTTATTTGGAGCCAAAAAATCGGGCAAGACCCATTTGGCGCATTTATGGCAGCAAGCTCATGCGGCGGTATTTATGCCTGACGCATATCTAAAAGTGGCTGAAGATGATTTTCCCACATTGGCAAAATTTGTCGGCAATAATGCAGTTATAATCGATGACATAGACACCAAATTAAGCTGTGAGAAAAGCATTTTTCACATTATCAATTTGGCCATTCAGTTTGACCAAAAAATATTGATAACTGCCAGCAAACCACTTATGCAATGGGGCATAAAATTGCCTGATCTATTGTCGCGCCTTAAAGCCGCCAAACATATCGAGATCACCCCGCCAGATGATTTGTTGATGGAAGCCCTGTTGATCAAATCCTTCGCCGAAAAGCAATTGAACGTGGCAGATAATGTCATCGCCTACATATTACCGCGCATCGATAGGTCGGCATTGGCGGTTATAGAATTGGTCGAAACGCTAGATATTTACGCTCTCAAAAGTAAAAAACCGATAACCCGAATGATGGTTGGTAAAATTTTAGAAGACACAGTATAATTGTCGCAGGCACATCTAATAAGCCAAAGTTTTGGAGTATATTTGAACAAATTACAAACCATGCCGGAGCGTTTTTACAACCGCGAATTATCGTGGTTGCGCTTTAACCTGCGCGTATTAGAAGAAGCCGAAAACCCCAACCACCCTTTGCTTGAGCGGTTGAGATTTTTATCTATATCTGCATCGAATTTAGATGAGTTTTACATGGTGCGCATCGCCGGCATTTATGGCCAAATTAGAACCGATATTAAAGTGCTGAGCCAAGAAGGCAAAACCCCCAGCCAGCAACTTAGCCAAGTGTTGGAATTATCGCAAAAATTGGTCGAGCAACAACATCAAATTTTTAGCGATTTAAAAAAGCAGTTGCGCACTGAAAAAATATATATATCCGATGGTAAAGATTTAAATGCCCAAGAATTAGCTTGGTTAAAAGACTATTTTACCTCTGAAATATTCCCCATTTTAACCCCTCTGGCGATAGACCCTGTTCATCCTTTTCCATTTATGAGTAATTTGGGTTTTTGCTTAGCGCTTGAATTTACAAAAACTGGTGAAGACAAAATCACCCATGCGCTTATCCCCATTCCGCGCAAAATGAAACGCTTTATTTGTGTGCCACAGGCCGAAGACAATCAGCTAAAATTCATCGCCATCGAAACTGTATTAGACCTGTTTTTAGAGGTTATATTTCCGCATTTTGAGTTTTCGAGCAAGGGCCTGTTTCGGGTCATCCGCGATAGCGACATTGAGGTAGAAGAAGAGTCAGAAGACTTGGTGCGGCTGTTTGAATCGGCATTAAAACGTCGGCGCAGAGGCTCGGTTATCCGGCTAGAGTTAGAAGACCAAATGTCGGATAATTTGCGCAGCCTCATTGTCAAAGAGTTTGAAGTGTCGGCCAACCAAACCCACAGCTATAATGGGTTTTTTGGCATGAATCAGCTTGACGAATTGATTGTAGAACAACGTGCAGATTTGCAGTTTGAAAATTATACGCCGCGCATACCAAAGCATGTGAAACAATATAGTGGCAATTTTTTCAAAGCCATCGCCAAAAAAGACATCATCGTTCATCACCCTTATGAAACCTATGATGTGGTGCTAGATTTTTTAAACGAAGCGGTGGATGACCCTGATGTGGTGGCGATTAAACAGACATTATACCGCACCGACAAAAATTCTAAAATTGTGCAAGCGTTAATTCGGGCATCGGAAAATGGCAAGAATGTCACGGCATTGGTCGAGCTAAAAGCTCGGTTCAGTGAAAAAGCCAATATACAATGGTCACGCGATTTAGAACGTGCCGGCGTGCAAGTGGTGTACGGCTTTATGCATCTTAAAACCCATGCCAAACTTTGCTTGGTTATGCGCCAAGAAAAAGCTGGCCTTAAACATTATATGCACATTGCCACTGGTAACTATAACCCCATCACCGCCAAAATATATACCGACCTGTCTCTTTTCACTGCCGATGCCGAAATGGCCAAAGATGTGATAGATATTTTCAATTATATAACCGGTTACGCCACGCCCGACAAATTGCGCAAAATATCCATGTCACCCAATGGAATCTTTGATATGTTGGTGGAAAATATCCACCAAGAAATTGAAAATACCAAGCAAGGCAAGCCGGGCCATATTTGGTTTAAAATGAACTCATTGGTCGATGCCGCCATTATTGACGAACTGTACAAAGCCAGCCAAGCCGGGGTAAAAATAGAGCTTGTGGTGCGCGGAATTTGCTGCTTAAGGCCCGGCATAAAAGGCCTTAGCGACAATATATTTGTCAAATCGATCGTCGGGCGCTATTTAGAACATAGCCGCATATACGCTTTTGGCAATGGCGCGCAATTGCCAAATAAAAATGCAAAATTATACATCGCCTCGGCCGATTTGATGCCGCGTAACCTATACCGCCGGGTCGAAATTTGTGTGCCGATAGAAAATGCCGAGATTCACGACTATATATTAAACCATATTTTGGTGGCCAATTTTAGCGACAATGTGCAATCGTGGCGCATAAATGAAGATGGCACAGCCAGTCGAATTAAACCGGCGAAGGGCGAAAAAACATTTGATGCGCATAGCTTTTTTATGCAAAATGCGGCCATAACCAATGATACTAAAAAACATATTATTCAGCCAGAAAACTAGGATCGTTTATGAATTCGCAACAAGTCGAAACCTACAACACGCTTGTCGATAATCGACTGCCCATCGCGGTTATTGATATTGGTTCAAACACCGTGCGGTTGGTGGTTTTTGAAGGCGAATACCGGTCTCCTGCGCCGATATATAACGAAACGAGCACTTGCCGCCTAGGGCATGGCTTGGCCTTAACCGGCAAGTTGAATGACGAGAATGTAAAACTCACCTTAAATTTGTTGCGGCGGTTTAAAATATTAATCGACAATATGACAATATCAAAAGTTCATGTAATAGCCACAGCCGCTGCGCGTGAGGCCACCAACGGCGCCGGTTTCATTGTCGAAGCAGAGGCTATATTGGGGCTAAAAATAAATGTGCTAACTGGCCGCGAAGAAGCTAAATATGCGGCTTTGGGTGTATTTTCTGGCCATAGAAAAGCCAATGGTTTGGTTGGCGATTTGGGCGGTGGTAGCCTGGAATTGGTCTCTGTGACCAATAATAAAATCGATGAAAATGGCATAACTTTGCCCTTGGGTGCCTTGCGACTGATGGAAATATCGGGCGGCAATTTAAACACTGCCCGCGACATTATCGAAGCTGAGCTAGATAAAGTCGATTTTTGGTCTAGCATTCACGGCCTGAACTTTTATGCCGTTGGCGGCACATGGCGGGCATTGGCCAAAATGCACATGCACCAAACTGGCTATCCGTTGCATATATTGCAAGGCTATAGAATGCCGTGGAAAATGGCTCAAAGTTTTGCCAATTTTGTCAGCGAAATGAATGTCGGCATCATCAAAAAATCTGAATATGGCATTTCAAAACCCCGGTTGCAAATATTGCCATTTGGCGCGTTGGTATTAGAGCGTTTGTTAATGCGGGCGCAACCCAACAAAATGGTGGTTTCGGCATGCGGTGTGCGCGAGGGCGTGCTATACGAAAAATTAGACAAGCGCGAGCAGAAAAAAGACCCGCTGATTTCGGCCAGTAAGTTATATTCGCAAAATGTAAGCCGATCGACCAAACATGCCGAGGAATTGATCGAATTTACCGCGCAAATTTTTGGCTCTGAATTGTCCGAATCGTCCGAGGAAAATAGATTGCGCCAAGCAGTATGTTATCTAGATGACATTGGCTGGCGTGCCCACCCAAATATACGCGGTACGCAAAGCCTAGGCGTTATTGCCAATGCCGCATTGGTGGCAGTTTCCCATGCAGGCCGGGCGTTTATTGCCTATACGGTGTTTTACCGCCATGAGGGTGTTCGCGATAATAATGAACCGCAAAATTTAAAACAACTTATCAAACCCAAAGACTTGGTGCGCGCCCGGGTGCTGGGTCTGTTAATTCGCGTGGCCTATGCCATTTCGGGCGTTAACCATGGCTTGTTGCCGCGCATAAAAATACATATTGACGCTGGGGTTTTAGAGCTGGTATTGCCAAAAGAACTGGCCGATTTAAAAGGCAAACACCTAAATGGCCGGCTGAAAAAATTGGCCAAAGAAATGGGTTTGGCACATAAAATTGCCACAAAATAACCCTTAAATAATTTCAGCAAAATTTAACTTTATGGGGGATTTGTGAAACCTATTTTTACCAATTTGATACTTATACCTATTTCAATTATTTTTTTAACCAACAGCGCTCTTGCCGACTATAAAACCGGCATCTCCTTACATAAACAACAGCAATATACACTGGCCTTGGCAGAATTTACAACGGCGGCAAATGATGGCCATAGGCTGGCGCAATATATGTTGGGGGTCTATTATTCAGCCGGTCATGCGGTGGATGCTGATCAACAAATCGCCAAATCTTGGTATGAAAAGTCGGCCAACCAAAACTATTCATATGCCCAAAATAATTTGGGCAACTTTTATGCCACAGGCCGAGGCGATACTGAATTAGATTATGACATCGCTATATTTTGGTATAAGAAAGCCGCCGCTCAAGGCGATATGGAGGCGGTTTATAATTTGGGACAAATGTATGAATTTGGCTTTGGTTATGCGATAAATATCCCCCGGGCGATTGAAAAATATACGATGGCAGGCGCGCTAGCTCATGCGGATGCGCAATATAGGTTGGCGCTCATTTATGCCTATGGCAAAGGCGGGCTAGATATAGATTATAATTTGGCCAAAACTTGGCTTCATAAGGCTGCCGAAAATGGCAATGAAGACGCCTTAAAAACCCTAAGAGAGCTTATATCTATGGGGTTTATAAAAGGTTAGCCAAAATTTCAAAATTTTAGTTGGTGACGGTGATATAGACCAAAAATCCCAATATCAGCCAAAAAATACAGCCCAAAAAGGCTCTAAATATGGTTGTGTTTAATTTTGGCGCTAATAATAACGGTGAAAATATAATCGGCAATACCAAAAATACAGTATTTTTATCCAATATTTGCAGCCGATCGTTCAAATAACCAAAGCCCACGGCCAGCAACCAAGGCGCTAGCCCCAAGGCCAACGAGTGGCCCTGCCGTTTGGATAATGGTTTAATGTTTATCTGTGGGTTTTGGCGTTTTTGAACCACCAACTCTAATGTGCTTTTTAGGTTTACCCAAACGCCATATAAAAATGCCAAAATCACCGCGATTAAAAATATTCCAAATAATATCCAAACCGAAAATTCGTTAAACGAATATAATATAAAATCCAGCAAACCGGTGGCCAACAGGTAGAAAATGCCACCGACCACCACGATGGCCGCCACAAATGAGGTGATGACACTGTCTGAATTGGCGATATAGACAACTTCATCGCAATTTGTGCATTTAAAATCGATGCCTTTGTCTTTCCACGGCACACTTACCGTTTCGGCGCTGCGGCGCAGGGCGTCCATCTGGCCATCGCATTTATGGCAACGGCGTTTATGCGCATAATCGTCTTCCTTCAGCTTGGTATATATTCTGTTGCCGTCGTCATTTTTTTTTGCCGAATTCATCGCATAACTTTCAGGGTTGGCGTTAGCCAAATGTCACTAGATTTTAAAAATTTCTACGCCACCGTCTTGAATGCGCAAAGCTGCCACGCCGCGTTTAACGTTAAGCGCGGTCAGGCCGAAAACTTCACGTCGCCAGCCCTTTAAGGCAGCAACATCGGCATTGTCATCTAGGGCGATTTTTTCCAAATCGGCGCTATTGGCAATAAGTTTGGCGGCAACATTCTCTTTTTCACACACCAAACGCAACACAACTTTCATCATTTCCAAAACCCCATTATCGGGTTTTTGTTTTGGCCGGTGGTTGCTTAAATCGGGCAAATCATCTTCATTTATAGCGCAACCAATTTTATATTGTTCAAACATTTTTCTGGCTTTTTCAGACCGCGAAAACCCCTTGGGAATGGATCTTAAACCATCCAAATCCTGCAAGCTTTTGGGCTGTTGCATAGCAATTTCCATAATCGCATCATCTTTAATAATGCGGTTGCGTGGTACATTTTTTTCCCGCGCTTCGTTTTCGCGCCATTCGGTAAGCTTCATAATAGCGCCCAAATGGTTGCGTTTGATATTGCGCATTTTTATCCGCCGCCACACATCTGTCGGCTGCAAATCGTAAGTTTTAACGCTTTCCAAAATGGCCATTTCTTGGGTCAGCCAATGGGCACGGCCGTTTTCGATCAATTTATCATTCAAATATTTGTAAACTTCTAACAAATGGGTCACATCTGCCAAAGCATATTTAAGTTGTTTGTTGCTAAGTGGGCGTTTGCTCCAATCGGTAAAACGCGATGATTTGTCGATTTGCACATTCAGCACATCGCGCACCAAACGCTCATAGCCAACACTTTCGCCAAAACCCGCAACCATGGCTGCCACTTGGGTGTCAAATATTGGGGTTGGCACTTTGCCAGTTATATTAAAAAATATTTCCAAATCCTGCCGCGCAGCATGAAATATTTTTAGAATTTTGGGGTTAAATAAAACCTCTATCATCGGCGCTAAATCTATACCATCTGCCAATGGGTCGATAATCGCTTCGTGATTTTCGGAGGCTATTTGCACCAAACATAGTTTAGACCAATAGGTTTTTTCGCGTAAAAACTCGGTATCGACGGTGATATAGGCTTCGTTTGAAATGTTATTGCAAAATTCTATTAAGGCTTGGCTGTCAGTGATAATATTCATATAAATTCTCGGTGCTGTGCGGTTTTAAATAACACCTTAATTATTTAAGCCCTAAATGGCTAATTAAATTTGGTTTCCCACAATATTTGGTGATAAAAATGCCCATTTTTAGCAAGTTAGTGCCGAAACTTATAAAACTTGCAAATTAGCAGCTATTTTGGCCATTTTTATGCCAACAAGCCCTTAACAATTTGGCCAGTTGGCTATATAAGTCTGTTAAATTAAATTGAATCGGAAACGAACATGCATAAGTATAGAAGCCACACATGTGGCGAGTTGCGCAAATCACACGCGGGTGAAACCATTAGATTGTCTGGTTGGGTAAACCGCATCAGAGACCATGGCGGCCTGTTATTTATCGATTTACGTGACCATTATGGCATCACCCAAATTGTAGTGAACCCCGATTCTGAATTTTTCCCCCTAGCTGAAACCATTCGTTCTGAATGGGTTGTCACCGTAACCGGAACGGTTATTGAGCGGGTGGCCGCAGCCATAAACCCCAAAATGGACACTGGCGAAATTGAAATTGGCATTACCGGTTTGGAAATACAATCGGCCGCCAAAGAACTGGCTCTACCGGTTTTTGGTGAATTAGATTACCCCGAAGACACGCGGCTTAAATACCGCTTTCTAGATTTACGCCGTGAGCGCATTCACAACAATATTGTGCGCCGTAGCCAAATTATCAGCTCTATGCGCAAACGCATGGTTAACGAAGGTTTTACCGAATATCAAACCCCAATTTTGACCGCGTCTAGCCCCGAGGGAGCGCGAGACTTTTTGGTGCCAGCGCGGATGCACCCCGGCAAATATTATGCGCTGCCACAAGCCCCACAACAATTTAAACAATTGGCAATGGTCGCAGGTTTTGACCGTTATTTCCAAATCGCACCATGTTTTAGAGATGAAGACCCGCGTGCCGACCGTGCGTTAGAATTTTATCAGCTCGATATTGAAATGAGCTTTGTAACCCAAGAAGATATTTTTCAAACCATCGAACCGGTGTTGCGCGGTATTTTTGAAGAATTTGCCGATGGCAAAAGCGTAACCAAAACCTTCCCCCGCATACCTTATTTAGAAGCCATGCTTAAATATGGCTCTGACAAACCAGATTTGCGTAACCCGATTGAAATTGTCGATGTGACCGACCAATTTGGTGATGACAGCGTTAGCTTTAAAGCCTTTAAAGGCATTGTGGCTTCTGGTGGTTCTGTACGCGCCATCCCAGCGCCCGGCGCGGCCAGCAAGCCTAGGTCATTCTTCGATAAAATGAATGATTGGGCGCGCAAGGACATGGGCGCGGCAGGTTTAGGCTATATAATATTTGATGAAATTGACGGCGAAATTGTTGGCCGTGGCCCGATTGCTAAATTCATACCGGCCGAAATACAAGCGCAAATGGTCGCCAAAGCTGGCATTAATGGCGGCGATGCGCTGTTTTTTGCGGCGGGTAAAACATCGACCGCTGCCACATTAGCTGGCGCCGCGCGTGACCGCATTGGGCATCAATTGGGTCTGATTGATGAAACAAAATTCGAGCTATGTTGGATTGTCGATTTCCCAATGTATGAATTTGACGAAAAAGAAGACAAATTGGATTTTTCTCACAACCCGTTCTCTATGCCACAAGGTGGTTTAGAAGCGTTGGAGAACCAAGACCCGTTGGATATTTTGGGCTACCAATATGACATTGTATGTAATGGTTTTGAGCTATCTTCTGGCGCTGTGCGTAACCACAAACCCGAAATTATGTATAAAGCCTTTGAACTTGTCGGCTATGACAAGGCTTTTGTAGATGAAAATTTTGGCGGCATGATACGGGCGTTTGAATATGGCGCACCGCCGCATGGTGGCCTTGCTCCAGGTATTGACCGCATCGTTATGCTTTTATGTGGCGAAGAAAACTTACGTGAAGTGACCATGTTTGCGATGAACCAACAAGCCGAAGATTTGCTTATGGGTGCGCCGGCAAATGTATCGCCCAAGCAATTGCGCGAGCTACATGTGCGCAGCGTGATGCCAGAAGTGAAAAAAGAAGATAAAAAGGCAGATTGATTTAGCCTAAATAGATGAAATAATTGGCCTCATTGCTTAGCAGTGGGGCTTTTTTATTCTAAATATTCGATGCTTGGGTTTAAATCTCGTACCAAAATATTGGCATCATAAACGTTTAAATAATGCTCAAACCGCACCGGTTTTTCGGGCGCGATTTCGATTTTAAGCCCCGCAGGTTTGGCAACAAATTTGGTTACTGGGGTCAGCAACGCCCGCCGTTTGTCAATATTGGTAATTAAATTGGATGATAGCGTAAGTGCAAACCGTATTTGCGACTTGAACAGCATTTCATTTAAGTTGAATTTTCGCGCCTGTTGGCCGATGAAATAATTATACAGGCCAAGGTCGTGATAAATTAATTTGGCATATTCAATTGGCAATTTATTTAAATTTTCGTCAATCTGCGAAATGTCATAAAAGTCGCTCAATCTATCTTCGGTCATGGCGACAATCAGTTCGGCTTGTAAATTACCCAACCCACCAAAATTGAGGTTGTTGATGTTAAGTGTGGCGTTGCGGTTTTGGGTTTTATACTCAAAATCAATATCCAAAATACCATTCAACTCTTTGATTCTATAAGAATTTAATAAACTGATGTAGGATTTAGATAAGTGTGAACGGCTTATTTGCATGCCAGTTAATTGTAAGTTCCAAACGCTGGGTAAATTGTTGACCAATTCATCATTTTGGTAGGCACCATCGGTTATTTTGGTTACATTATCTGTATTGTCAGACAGAGTGTAACCGCTAAAAGTGACCTGGTCATAGCGGATTTCATTGTGAAATTTTTGTATTTTTTTGTTGAGATTTTCGGCGTTGATAAAGTCGGTAAAATGCGGTTGATAATCGAACTTTAAACCAGCAATGTCGACATTGTCAAATTTGTGGTTTTTGCCATTATAAGTGAGGTTAATCGCCCTAAACTGGCTGTTTTTAACCGAAATTTGAAAATTGCTAACCGGGTCGATGCCGCTAAGGGTTATTTCGTCGATCGACAACTTAAATTGGTCTGGGTTTTCACTGGCAATGACTAGGTTTTTAAGCGTAACCGTTTGGTTAAGATAATTGATTGAAAATTCACCAATTTCACTAAGCTCATAACCCTTTTCTTTAAGTGTTTCAATGGCTTGATAAACGCTGTCATTGGCCTTGCTGTCTATATAAACACCACCACCACCCGCGGCTATAGCTATAAAAATCACCAGCCCAAATAAATTGCTTATCAATCGTCTCACTAAGTTGCCCGTTTTTCCCGATGCTAAAATAAATAATTGCCAACATCGCGGATTATTTATTTTGAATCTGTTTGATTATTATCGTAAAACATAATTATGAATTAAGTCAAAACTACGGTGTCGAGGTAAAAAATTGATTAATCTACATAGTGATACACAAACAAAACCGACTGCAGAAATGCGAAAATTTATGGCGGCGGCACCAGTGGGTGATGAACAGCAATTGCTCGACCCCAGCGTCAATCTGTTGTGCGAAAAATCGGCCAAATTATTGGGTAAAGAGGCGGCCGTATTTTTGCCATCGGGCATTATGTGCAACTTGGTTTCGGTTTTAACCCATTGCCGTATGGGTGATGAGCTGATCGCTGCCGATAACTCGCACATGGTTATGATGGAGGCGGGCGGTATGGCTTTGGGGCAGGTGAGCTGCCAAACGATAGACAAAATGTCAGGCATTTTTAATGTCGATGACATCAAGCATTGTGTCGCCAAACGCCGCATGGGCAAAAATTCGACCATTCCAAAAATGTTAGTGGTCGAAAATACTCATAACTTTGGCGGCGGCGTCGCCTGGACAATGGACGAGCTAAACCCGGTGACCGAATATTGCCAACGACAAAATATGAAATTGCATATGGATGGCGCCAGACTGTTAAACGCCTCTATTGCCACCGGCACAACACCCGCCCAATATGCCAAACAGTTTGACAGCGTGTGGTTTGATTTATCCAAGGGTTTAGGCTGCCCGGTGGGTGCAGTTTTAGCCGGCAGCGAAGAATTTATACAGCAAGTGTGGGTTTGGAAAACGAGGCTAGGCGGAGCTATGCGCCAAGCTGGCATAATTGCCGCAGCAGGGATATATGCGTTGGACAACCATGTAGACCTGCTCGCACAAGACCATAAAAACGCTAAAAACCTAGCCACCGCGCTGAACAATATTGAAAATGTGTCGGTTAATTTGAAAAATTTGCACACCAATATCATCATGATAAATATACGCAATTCGGCCAAAAAGGCCACCGACATTTGCACCGCATTGAAAGCCAAAAATGTGGCAATGGTGGCGCTAAATGAACATGAAATTCGCGCGGTCACCCATTTAGATGTATCGGCAGATGAATGTGAACAAGCGGCTGCAATATTTGCAAATGTTATGAACAATTAAACAAATAACAAGCTCAAAAAATACGACACAATGATCGAATAAGCCACATCGATAAACAAAATGATCGAGGCATTTAGCGAAGTGGTGCCCAGCGCCACTTTGGCAACCCGCCATTTATAGAGCAAAATAATCAAAGAGACAAAAAACATCGCCGTGATTGCCATGCCCGACGCAACGCCAACCTGATACATCATAATCGGCACCACTGCTAGGGTTTGGGTGATGAGCCCGGTCCAGTTTTCGACGATGACATAGCGAATGAAATGGGCTTCAATGGCCATCAACCGGCAAATTACATAAGCCACCAGTGGCCAAGAAAACCAATTGATAATGAGCACGATGAGTTTGTAAACAACATTGGGGCTGGTGAGACCAGCCGCCACTTCTTTGTCAAATATTTCATCTTCAAATGGCATGACATAAAGCTGAAATATGATCAAAAATAAAACCACTGAAAATGACCAAATGAAGTTGTTTGAGTCAACTTTAAAATATTTTAGCGCAAATGAGCGGCGTAAAAATATCGCCCAAGACCCGGTCACATTGTCGTTCACTAATTGCAGGTTAAGGCTCATTCATCGCCCTCGCTCATATTCAGTTTAGCGCCAAAATAATTTTCGACAATGTCTAAATATATATCGGCAAGAGTTTTAATATCGGCTATGTCCACATGTTCATCCACTTTGTGCATACTGTTTCCAACCAAGCCAAATTCGACCACTGGGCAATGGTTTTTTATAAACCTTGCGTCCGAAGTGCCGCCTGCAGTCGATAATTTAGGCACATGGTCAGTGTGTTTTTTAACCGCGTTTTGCACCAGTTCGATTAATAATTTATCTTCGGTATAAAACGCTTCGCCCGACCTAAAATAGTCGACCTCATAGCGCCCACCCAAACGTTCGTGAATGGCGTCAAATTTCTGTTTTAACAACGCCTCTAGGCTATCAAAGTCATGCAAACTATTGTAACGAATGCCAAATTTTACGTCTATTTTTTGCGGCAACATATTATGTGCATCATTGCCGACATCAACACTGGTAACTTCTATATTACTCGGTTGAAAAAGATTTGTCCCTTGGTCTAGCGCATCATTGCATAAACCATCCAATATTGCCGCCAGCCGCGGCATGGGGTTGTCGGCTCGTTCTGGGTAGGCAATGTGGCCTTGGGTGCCAAATAAGGTTAAATTTGCCAGCATGCTGCCACGCCGGCCAACTTTAATTTCTTCACCCATAAATGATGGGTTGGATGGCTCGCCGACGATGCAATGATCGAGCTTAATATCTTGCTGTTTAAGCCAATTTAGCATTTTTGGCGTGCCATTTATGGCGACGGCTTCTTCATCGCCGGTGATCAAAAAGCTTAACGTGCCTTTAAAATCTGGGTTTTGGCTTATATATTTTATCCCTGCAGCGGTAAAGCAGGCCACGCCGCCTTTCATATCTGCGGTGCCTCTGCCGTATAATTTGCCATCGTCTATAATCGCCGCAAAAGGCGCATGCGACCAATCGGCAACATCTCCTGTGGGCACAACATCGACATGGCCAGCAAAGCATAAATGCGGCTCTCCGCTGCCAATTTGGGCATATAAATTGTCGGTGTCGGCATAACCCGGCTCGCTAAACGGCAATTTGGTGATGGTAAAACCGGCTTGGCTTAAATGTTGCTCTAATATATCCAGCGCCGGGGTAGATATCGGCGTCACGGTATTTTCACGCACTAAGGCTTGGGTGAGTGATAGGGCGTCAGGCAAATTATTTGTCATAACAAAGTCTCGTACAATTAGTCGCGTAATAAATCGTTAATAGATGTTTTAGCACGGGTTTTTGCATCCACTTTTTTAACAATCACCGCACAATATAGGCTAGGGCCAGGTTGGCCATTGCCCATGGTTTTGCCCGGCAATGCACCTGGCACAACCACGCTATATGGCGGCACATAACCGATGTGTATCTCGCCAGTTTCGCGGTCGACAATTTTGGTCGACATGCCGATAAATACACCCATCGAAATAACCGCACCTTCGCCAACCCGCACACCTTCGACAATTTCACTACGCGCGCCGATAAAGCAATTATCTTCAATAATTACGGGGCCAGCTTGCAATGGCTCTAACACCCCACCAATGCCTACGCCGCCAGACAAATGCACATTCTTACCAATTTGTGCGCATGAACCCACGGTCACCCAAGCGTCGACCATTGTGCCTTCGCCAACATATGCGCCTAAATTTACAAATGATGGCATTAATATTGCGCCCTTGGCAATAAATGCTGACTTGCGCACAATAGCACCCGGCACGGCACGAAAGCCCGCTTGGCGGAAGCGATTTTCGCCCCAGCCCAAAAATTTACTGTCGACTTTATCCCACCAAGTGGCACCACCCGGTGCACCTTCTATAATTTTCATGTCGTTAATCACAAACGAAAGTAGAACTGCTTTTTTAAGCCATTGGTTGACCACCCATTCACCATTTATTTTTTCGGCAACACGGGCTTTGCCGCTGTCTAACAATTCCAGCGCTTGATCCACTGCGTCGCGCACTTCGCCTTGGGTCGTGATGCTATAGTCGGCACGGTTGTCAAACGCTTGGTCAATGATGTTTTCGAGACTCATAATAAATTCCATTTTGTAAATATTGCTGGCAGATTACTCATATATGCAAGCAATTTCAAGTGTTAACCAGCAATTTTACGCATCAACATTTCCAATGGCCCAAGCTTAAAATAATTTGCCCAAATATTAGAATAAACCGATGAAATAATTGTAAATGCCAAAGCCGTCATAACCATAGCATTTACCGAAAACTGGCCCAATAAGTCAAATAAATTCATCAACCCCATAGCCAAATATATGTGGGCAAAATACAAGGTTAAGGTCTGTCGGCCAGCTATATTTATGGCTTTGACGATGGACAGACTGGCAAACTTCTTAGCGATAATGATAGCAGCTGCGATGACCGCACAAGCTGTACCGGTTGCCGACATCATATATAATAAAGTAGCGGGCACTGGCCCCATGGAAACCAATGGTATCAGTTCTGAAAGTTCGGCATCGTTAGATGAGAACAACATATTTACCAAATTAACCGAAATTAAATAGCCGATAAGGGTTATCCCAATACCGCCCAAAATCATTTTGAGTTGCACTTTTTTTGCCACCAAATTGACCCGGCTTAATAATATGCCAATCAGTAAAAACGCCATCCACGGTAACACCGGGTGCCAACCATTGTAAAATAGGTTTCTGATGCCACCGCTTAATGTATAAAAACCCGTATATTCATAGGTTTGCCAATTCCACCCTTCATCAAAATTAAAAACCAACAGCATAATGGTTGCGGCCAGCATAATTGCCACAATAATAACCCGCAGCCGCGCGCTAGACAAAGGCGCTAAAAACGCCGCAAATATAAAATACACGCCATAATAATGCAATATATCAGCTTCAAATATAACCGCGTTTAGCATGCCGATGGCAAATAAAAACAAACCACGTTTGACGGTCAAATAGGCAAATACCGAATTTTTTTGCCGGTTGAGTTGGGTTATTTTTAGGTTTAGCCCCAGACCAATGCCTGCCAATATAACAAATAATGCCGCGGCACGGCCTTCGAGCAGGCCAAAAAACCAACCTATAGCCCCTAAATTGGCATCTAAAGGCAGCATGGCGATTTTAAAATTTACAAATACCATGCCAGTGAAAGCTATAAATCTGGCAAAGTCTAAACCGGCTATGCGGCCTAATTTGTGTTTATCTTGGTTCATAAAAATCCGCAGTTAAAATATCAGAATTAGGTTTTACAATTTGTTATATTATTTTTGTTATCATAGATTTATACAGATTCACATTGTTTTGAGTTGGGACCGTATGGATGACGAAACATAACGCCTTATTTATGTCGCTAGACGAATTGAACATTCTAATATTAGAAGATAATTTGTCTATGGTAAAAATTTACAAAAACATTCTAAATTCTTTTGGCGTCAAGCAAATTTCGTTTGCCACGAGTGTCGATGAAGCCAAAGAATTGGTACGGATGGAACAACCAGACCTCATTATTTGCGACTTTATATTAAATGGTAATGATAAATATAACAATGGCTTAGCTTTTTTGAGATGGATAAGGCAGGTGGATATGGCGCCGGCCTGTTTCACCCCGGTACTAATGTCGACTGGCCATGCATCCCGTCGCATTGTGCTAGAATTTAATAAATATGGCGCGTCATCGATTGTGGTAAAACCGTTGTCGCCGATTATTTTAAAACAGCGTATAGAAAATATACTGATAGACACGCGCGCCCTCATTGTCGAAGCTGGCCGGGTGGTCATAGAAGGCGCGGTAAAATATACCAAGCCTAAAACACAAGACAAATTGGTTTATGACCCGGGTTTTCTGAGTCGTCTGGTTAAAAATGATGTCAAAAAATTTAACCGAAAAAACCCTAGCAACTCCCTTAAAATCCAAAATGATGACGATTTTTTTGCAGTGGAGTTCAATACTCAAACTATGTTTGACTGAAAATAGAAATGCGTTGGCGAAAATACTTCAATTTATTGATTATAAAAAATCTAAACAATTTACAGTTTATGCATAATCGAATATAATTTGGTGGTGAATCGCGTGGTTCACCTAACATTTTTGCGATATCGAGAAATTTATGGGCATTTTAGCTGAAATATTCACCTGGTGGAACGGCCAAACTGTCGGCACACGCTTCTTCACATGGCGACAAGGCATTAAAGTTGGCGAAGATGAACAGGGTAACCGCTATTATAAGCAAAAAAGCGGCGAAAAACGCTGGGTAACCTATAACGGATATGTCGAGGCCACACGCGTACCACCAGCATGGCATGCATGGCTACATCATACGGTTGACACCCCTCCATCTGAGCAAGAATATACCCCAAAACCATGGCAAATTACTGAAAATAAAAGCAATTTGACTGGCACCAAAGGCGCATATCGCCCCAAAGGCTCTATTCTTAGTGATGGCCAACGAGCTGAAGTTTCTGGCGATTATGATGCGTGGTCACCGAACAAATAGTGCGCTTATATTTAATTTAGCCTTATATTTGACACGATGATTGGGCATTGAATTAAAAACGACATTAGACAATATTTCAAGTGGGTAAATTATGGTGAAGTTTATCAAACTAGTGGGGTTGTTAGTCCCTCTGTTGATTGGTGATATTGCTTATGCCGCGCGCATTGAAAACCAGATTGCGGTTTTTAATGCGTTAGAAAAAATCACCGCAACCACCGAAATTATCGAAATAAATATCAACGAAACCAAAAAGTTTGGCGTGTTTGAAATCACCCCACGCATTTGTTATACCCGCTCAAAAACCGAACGACCCAAAACCACTTCTTTCATCGAAATAGATGAAGTTTCGACCGACGGCAACGACATAAAACGTGTCTTTACCGGATGGATGTTTGCTTCAAACCCCGGCCTACACGGCGTTGAGCATCCGGTTTATGATATATGGTTGGTTGATTGTAAAAACCCGGTAACAAAATAACATTGGACTAATTGGGCAAACAAACCGAACCTAGGCGCAAAAATTAAATGTCGGCCAGCAAGTTGCCGTCTACAGGGAATTTTTCAAAATTACCGGCATGGTTAAGCGCTATATCAAGTTGTGCCAAATAATTGTCTTTGGCAATTTCCACCACACCAAATTTTTCTAGGTGCGAGGTGGTGAATTGAGTGTCTAACAATTTAAACCCGCCGAATTTAAGCCGTTTTACCAAATGTACAAAAGCGATTTTGCTGGCGCCAGTGGTGCGAGAAAACATGCTCTCGCCAAAAAAGGCAGCGCCCAATTGTACGCCGTACAAGCCACCAACCAATTGGTTGTTTTCCCATATTTCGACACTATGTGCCAAACCCATTAAAAATAATTCGGAATATAATTGGATAATTTCTTCATTTATCCAAGTTTGTGGTCGCTCAGCTGTGGGTTCTGCACAAGCGCGCATTACATTTAAAAAAGCGCTATCAAACCTAATTTCAAACGGGTGGTTTCTTATGGTTTTGGCCAAAGATTTTGAAATGTGCAATCCATTTAATGGCATAACACCGCGCACATCGGGCGACAACCAAAATAACTCGTCAGAATTGGCGTCATCCGCCATAGGGAAATAGCCCTTGGCATAGGCCTCAAGCAAAAACTGAGGCGTAAGTGCCTCAGTTTGTAGAGCGTTTTGGTGCGTGTCGGCCATAATTAGAGCGATCTTTCCATTTCAAGAAATTCTTCCAGCCAATGAATGTCGTAATCGCCATTAATAATGTCGGGGTTGGATGCCAATTTTTCGAACAGGGGAATGGTGGTTTTAATGCCCGGTCCTTCAATGACAAATTCTTTTAACGCCCGGCGCACGCGCATTAAACATTCGTTTCTATTATTGCCATGGACAATTAATTTGCCGATCAAACTGTCGTAATAAGGCGGTATGGTATAGCCCGAATAAACACCGCTATCGACACGCACACCAAGGCCACCCGGGGCATGATAATTTACGATTTTACCGGGTGCAGGGGTGAAGGTTTCGCTATCTTCGGCGTTGATGCGGCACTCTATGGCGTGGCCATTAAAACGAATTTCAGATTGTTTGAAACTTAGCTTGGCGCCGCCAGCAACACGTATTTGCTCACGCACCAGATCGAGGCCGGTAATGGCTTCGGTAATGGGATGTTCAACTTGCAAACGGGTGTTCATTTCGATGAAATAAAACTCACCATCTTCGAACAAAAATTCAATTGTGCCCGCGCCCAAATAATTTAGGTTAGCCATAGCTTTGGAGACAATGTTGCCAATTTTGACGCGTTGTTCGTCATTCAAGGCTGGAGATCTGGCTTCTTCCCATACTTTTTGATGGCGGCGTTGCAATGAACAATCGCGCTCGCCCAAATGCACAGCGTTGCCAAATTTATCGCCCATCACCTGAATTTCGATATGTCGCGGTTTGCCTAAAAACTTTTCCATATACATCGCATCGTCGCCAAATGCGGCTTTAGATTCTGCCCGGGCAGAGGCCAATGCAGGTATCAGATCTTCTTCTGTTTTAGCCACTTTCATGCCGCGACCACCGCCGCCGGCTGCGGCTTTCACTATAACCGGGTAGCCAATTTCGCGGGCAACTTCCAACGCTTCTTCATTGCTTTGCAAGGCGCCTTCTGAGCCGGGTACGCAAGGTATGCCCAAGGCCTTAACCGTAGCTTTGGCCTGAATCTTATCGCCCATTAAACGAATATGTTCGGCAGTTGGGCCAACAAATGTAATGCCATGCTCTTCTAAAATTTCGGCAAATCGAGCATTTTCAGATAAAAACCCGTAGCCCGGGTGAACCGCATCTGCGCCGGTAATTTCGCAAGCCGACAAAATGGCCGGAATGTTCAAATAGCTTAGTGCCGCCTGAGGTGGGCCAATGCAAACGCTCTCATCTGCCAAGCGCACATGCATGGCATCTTCATCGGCTGTTGAATGCACAGCCACGGTTTTAATGCCCATTTCTCGGCAAGCTCTGAGAATACGCAACGCAATTTCGCCACGGTTTGCAATCAGTAATTTTTCAATCATATTTTTATACCGTCAATAACAGGTTTCAAAAATTTCCAGCAGTGGCAAACTACTCGATAACCACTAATGACTGGCCAAATTCTATCGGGCTTTCATTGGTCACCAATATAGCAATCACTTTGCCCGCTTGTGGCGCCGAAATATTATTCATGGTTTTCATCGCTTCGACGATCAGCAAGGTTTGGCCTTTTTGGACATTGTCACCAACCTGTATGAAATTTGGGCTATTGGGGTCTGATGCCAAATAACAGGTGCCAACCATTGGCGATTTTACCGCGCCGCTATGATCCGCTAAATCATCTTCTTTGGCAACGGCTGGTTCGCTAATCGCAGCTGCAGGGGCAGCAACAACGGGCGCAGCGGCCATAACCGGTGCGCCAACTGCAGCGCCGCTATAGGTAACGCTAGCAGGTGTCGGAGGGTTTTTAACAATGCGAATTTTGAAGTCATCACTTCTCACTTCAATTTCGTTCAATTCACCATCATTTAAGATTGCAGTGAGTTTTTCGACAAAATCTGCATCCAATTTTTGGTTTTTATCCATCATCATTTCCTCAATTAATTTATAAACCGCCGTAACATTAGCGTATTCACAACGCCCTATTTTGATATTATTACTAACAAATTCAGCTGTTTTTGCAAGTTTAAACCCGTTTAAATGTTATATGTCGCTATATTCGGTCGCATAAGCAAAATTTATACAATCGGCGCAAATCACTAGTTAGCTGACGCTTTTTGTGCGGCAATTTTTGCCCGCGCCTCGGCAATCAGGTTAAACATATTTTGATAGCCGATTGCGCCGGGTATCAATTTCCCGCCAATGATAAACGCCGGTGTGCCATTGACTTTTAATTCATCGGCCAATTGAGCAGAATAAACTAAAGCCTGTTCAACCTCGCGGCTCACCATATCAATTTTTAATTGCTCTATATCCAAGCCAATATTTTTAGCATGATCAAACACCAATTCATCGGTTAAGCTACCATTATTGCCAATCATCGAGCTATGAAACTCCCAATATTTATTCTGTTTCATCGCCGCTAATGAAGCCCGCGCAGCGGTTAGCGAGGAGGGCGCTAAAATTGGCAATTCATACATCACCACTTTTAGTTTCTTGTCTTCGGCTAGCAGCCGGTTGACATCTTTAAAAGCAGATTTGCAATAGGTGCAGTTATAATCGAAAAATTCGACCAAGGTTACATCGGCATCGGCAGGGCCATTGATAAATAAACCTTTAGGGTTTTCAATGGTTTCTATTTGGTTCTGAATGATGGCTGTAATGTCATTTTCGCGTTGTTGTTGAACTTTATTTTGCAATACAGCAATGGCTTCTTGAATAATCTCGGGGTTGGTTAGCAAATATTCGCGAAACATTTTTTCCATTTCGGCTTTATCAGGTGTTGCCACCATTGCCACTTCCACCGGTGGTGTGGTTTCAGCGTCATTATTAAATTTAGATAAAAAAGATGTATTTAGAAAAAAATAACCCAATATGGCCACAACCACAAATATTTTAAACGCCAAATTCAACAGCGAAAACCCAGATAAGAAATTTTTAAAAGCCATGTGTAATTATATCCATTTATTTATATTTTTGCGCAACAGCTCTGATCGCTGCCAAATAGCTTTCTAACCCTAAACCACAAATGACACCTTCTGCAATGGCTGATATGTAGGATTGATGCCGAAATGTCTCGCGTGCATGCACGTTAGACAGATGCACCTCGTAAATGGGGATGTTTGTGGCTTTTAACGCATCCAATATGGCCACACTTGTGTGGGTGTAGGCCGCGGCGTTAATGATAATGGCCGTGTGCTTATTTTCATAGGCTCTATGAATGGCCTCTACAATCTCACCTTCGTGGTTGGATTGATAAAAATCGACACTGATGGACAATTTTTTAGCAAGGTCGAGGCAAGATTTTTGAATGTCTGCAAGGCTTAATGAACCATAAATTTCTGGTTCTCTAACGCCCAGCATGTTCAAATTGGGGCCATTAATAATAGATATATTCAAGCCAATATCCTTTATCGATTTATGCGAACTTCATTTATTTTGGCGCGTAAATTTTCAAGGCCAATAGAACCTCTATATAATTCATTGCCAATGATGAAAGCCGGTGTGCCTTGCACGCCCAAAATCTCGGCAATGTTAGACGCGTTTTCGATAGCTTGTTCTATTTCAACTGCTGCCATGTCTTTTTTCAAGGTTTCGACATTTAAGCCTACTTTTTTGGCAATGTCCATTATGATGTTTTCATCTAACAATTCGTTATGGCTTAGCAAAGCTGTATGCAGTTCTAAATATTTACCCTGGTTTTTAGCTGCCAACACCGCGTGCGATGCGGTGAGTGACGATTGCGCATGCATTGGCGTTTCGTAAAACACCACTCTTAAATTAGCATCATTTTCCAACAAATATATTATATCTGCTAAAGATTGTTTGGAATTGGGGTCGTTATAATCGAAAAATTCGATCAGCGTGACATCGGCATCTGGGTTGCCAGCGCTATATAAACCGATTGGGTTTTCGATGATGCTTTTTTGGCTTCTGATGATTTCGCGCACTTCATTGGCCCGAATGGCCTCATTTTTTTGTTCTAGCGCAATCAGCGCTTCACGGATAATTTCGGGATTTTCAAGAAAAAACTGCTGAAAAATTTGAATAATTTCAAATTTTTGGGCTTCCGTAAATTCTTCGGCCGCGTGGCTAATTGTGGAAAATAAGAGTGCCCAGCTCAATAAGACAGCCGCGATAAATTTTGACATCCTTATGACGATTAAATTACTCATAATCACCTCCATGTAACAAATCATAAATTCAATTTGTCTAATAATTGTAACCACATAATAAATGCCGTTAAGATTAGTGCAAGCCTTTAAGTTAGGCTCTCCGCTTGTTTTCTATAATGTGGTTAAAAAGTATATTTAAGGTTACTAATTTCAAAATAATGCGCGGTCAAAGCAAATTGTTTGGCCGCGCATAGATTTATATAATCAGGTTATTTAACTACGGCTAAAACGCCTTGACCACCAACCCTGTTTGGCTTCTGCATTCTCCGGCGCCTTTGTGTCGCTAGCCTTTGTGTCTGGAGCTTTCTCAGCCTTAGCTTCGGCCGGTTTTGCAGTTTTTGCCTTAGCCGGTTTCTTAACCGGTTTTTTAGCGTCATCGCCGGCTTTTTTGGCTTTAGCCGGGGTTCTGGCTTTGGGTTTTTTCTCAGCCGTTTTGGCTTTGCTAGCCACTTTATCCTCAGCTACGTCAACGCTTGCCGCTGGTTTTTCACCGGCATTTACCGCTGCTGTTTCGTTGGATTTTTGGGTTTCAGCCGGCTTGTCTACCGGTTTATCTTCAGTAGGCTTCGCAACCGTGTCGGTGTTTTTAGCGCCCTGACTTCTAGAGGTTTTCCGGCGGCCATTGCGGCTTCGTTCGCGCGGGTTTCTGCGCTTGGTTTTTTTGTCGCCAGTTCCGTCATCAGCAGTGCCTTCAGCAGCATTGCCATCAGTAGCAAGTTTGGCATCGACAACAACCTCTACGTCAACATCAGCTGTTGCCAATTGTTGGGTTTCTGACTCCAATACATCATCTGTACCATATTCAGTTTCAAGCCGAATAGCACCGGTTTTACTGGTGGCCACTTCTACATCTGATGTTTCTATCCGATAACTAACGCCTTCTAAATGCGGGTCTACTTCTATATTCACCCGGGCATTATATCTATTCTCAATTTCGAACAATTGCGCGCGTTTATTGTTGAGTAAAAACATGGTGATGTTCAACGGCGCAAATATATTAAGCGATGGCCCACGCCCTTGAATTAACTGGTGTTCTAATGCGTTTAGAATGTGCAAAGCCATAGATGAATTTGACCGAATAAGCCCTGTGCCATGACAATGCGGACACATATCGGTGCTGCCTTCGAGCAGGCTTGCCCGCAACCGCTGGCGAGACATTTCTAGCAAACCAAAATGGCTAATGCGCCCGACCTGTATACGCGCACGGTCAGAAGCGAGGCAATCTTTCATGCGTTTTTCTACAGCACGATTGTTGCGGCTTTCTTCCATATCGATAAAGTCGATAACCACAAGCCCTGCCAAATCACGCAATCTTAGTTGCCTAGCAATTTCTTCGGCCGCTTCTAAATTGGTCTTAAGCGCGGTGTTTTCTATTGAATTTTCTTTGGTCGATTTACCCGAGTTAATGTCGATAGACACCAAGGCTTCGGTTTGATTTATGACCAAATAGCCACCAGATTTTAAAGTTACATTCGGGCTATAAATCGAATCCAACTGTTGCTCTATTTGATGGCGAATAAAAATAGGTTGGGCTTCTTTATAATGCAGTACTTTTTTGGCATGGCTTGGCATCAGCATTTGCATAATGGCTTTGGCATCTTTATAAGCTTTTTCGCCAGATACGATAACGCTGTCTATTTCGCGGTCATATAAATCGCGGATCGAACGTTTAATTAAATTGCCTTCTTCATATACCAAATGCGGGGCGACAGAACGCAAAGTTAAATTACGCACATTTTCCCACAACCGAATTAGATATTCATAATCGCGGTTAATGTCTATTTTGGTGCGGTTAGCCCCGGCAGTGCGGACAATAAGTCCCATACCTTCATCTAAAACTAGGCTTTCGGCAACCTCTTTAAGGCGTTTACGATCAGATATATTGGTAATTTTACGGCTAATGCCACCACCTTTGGCGGTGTTGGGCATAAGCACACAATAACGGCCAGCAAGCGATAGATAGGTGGTGAGAGCCGCGCCTTTATTGCCACGTTCTTCTTTAACCACTTGCACCAAAATTATTTGGCGGCGTTTAATCACCTGTTGAATTTCATAACGTTTGCGTGGGCGGGTTTTGCGCTTGGCTGGTTTGGCAGCAGGCGCAGCACGTTTACCAGTGTCAGTAGGTTCATCCGCAACTTTAGCTTGGCTTGCGTCATCATCTTCTACATCTGTATCGACATCTGATGTTTTGTCGGTTGGAGTGGATTCTTCGTCAAATATCGACACAACGCCAGAATTATTAGCAATTTGATCTGATTTAACACTGTCTGCCAAACCGGTGGCCTCGGGCAACGATGTTGGTTTAGCTTCGGCTTGCTTTTGGTCATATTTTTCAAACGGAGTGTCTTCGTTTAAGGCGCTTATATATGGCGGTAGTGATGTATATACACCGCGCAATAAACGGTTTCCGCCGCGGTTCCAACGGCTGCGACCGCGGTTTCTATAACCCCGACCTCGGCCCCGGCCACCGCGGGTGCGTGAGTTTTTGGCTTCGTCATTATCATCTTTGTCAGTGGCGCTTTTAACACCATCTTCTTTGGCCTCAGTTTCTGGCAACGAGGTGTAAATGCCGCGCGCAGGCCGTCTGGCAAAGCGGGTGTTATTACGTCTGCCACGGCGGCGGTTTTGGTTGCGACCGCGCCGGCCATTATTGCCTTCATTACCTTCTTCATCGCGCGTTTCGGCGTCTAAATCGGCATTGGCATCGGCATTGGCATCTTCAAGCTCATCTTCCAATTTTGCCGCGGCAACGGCTTCAGCTTCTTCTTGGCGCAATATTGCCCGGTCAGCCGCAGGAATTTGGTAATAATCTGGGTGTATTTCGCTAAACGCCAAAAAGCCGTGCCTATTGCCGCCAAAATCTACAAATGCAGCTTGCAGCGAAGGTTCAACGCGGGTGACTTTTGCTAAATATATATTGCCTTTAAGTTGCCGTCTGTTAGCGGCCTCAAAGTCAAATTCTTCAATCTTGTTTCCTTTGACGACAACAACACGTGTTTCTTCCGCGTGCGTTGCGTCAATAAGCATTTTATTATTTGCCATGTAACTCTCACTATCAAATAATAAGCATATGCAAAGCGAGCTATCGCCTTGTCAGCAGCATTTTCATTGGCTGCTTTAAGTTTTTTTTGCGGCTTATTATTTGTATAAAATTGTTGATGCGATGTTTGTTTCGCATGATAAAATTTGTTAGATATTAATTTAATATCTAACTGATATAATTTACCTATCGAAGACAGGAAAAGATGTTTATTGAACTGACCCACATAGTTGTTAAGTCGGATGACCTGCATGTTTAACATATGAAAATAGGGGGTAAAGTTTAAGGGTACAATTTGAACGGATTTTTGCGTAGCCAATCGTATTAATGCCAAAGATGCAATAATACAGATACCCCACAATATTAAATGGTGTTGAGCCACTCTAATTCCATTCGCTGCCAATATGTTGGCGGTTATTTGAGTGGTTTGAACCTAAATTTTTGCCGCATGCAAAAACTACAAACCACGCATTTTGATTCATTTTGCAAACAATTTGCAAAAACTCATCCAAAAATAATTATATCGACTTGATTTTGTTAGTAAAATAAACAAAACACAAGTTGTGTGAATAGGCATTAATTTTTATTATTTATCTACCTATATAGCTTCTTAGTAATTGAATTTATATAATTAAGCAATCAAAAAATTCTGCTTCATCGTTGGCTAAACATCAGAAAATCTAACTTCGCGACCTCAAAAAAACATATTCCAATAATATGTGTGACACATATAAATCGTTAAGGTTTTTTTTATATTGTAGCCACAACAACATTTCAAAAAGTAGACGACAATAATATGAAAAGAGCGCACAAATATATATTTATGCATTTGCTAATATTGTTGTCCTATGCAAATTTTGTAGAGGCCAATGAAGTTTACGATGTCAGGCTTTCGGGCGGGGTTGAAAAAACCCGCTTGGTGATAGAATTAACTGAACAAGTTGCGTTTCAGGTTTATAACATTCCAGACCCCGACCGGGTGATTATAGATTTTGATTCAGTAAATTTTAACTTGCCACTAAATATAGGCATGCGCTCATATGGCTTGGTCAAAGAATTCCGCTATGGCAATTTTTCGCTGAAAAAATCTAGAATTGTGGTTGATACGCTTGAGGAAACCGAAGTGTCGGCGGCGTTTACGGTGCCAAAAAAATCTCAAAAAGGCGCGTTATTGGTTATCGATCTGGTTCGAAAATCTGCTAAACGCGAGCCTGCAGCCCTAACCCAGTCGCAGGTCAATAGAGACAGTAAACAGAATTTAAATATGGGTGTGGCCACTCCGGTCGAGCCAGCGGCCAATGGCCAGCCGATGCTGGAACTGGACTTTCAACCCGAAATACCATCACTAGATGAATTAATGCGCATTGTCGCAGCCGAGGAAGATCCAGATTCAGATATCAATATTCAAGCCCAAAATACCTCTAACATCGTTCAATCCAAAATCGATTTGGCATCCCTAAACTTAGGTTTAAATAATTTAACCGATGCCATCACCGATATTATTGAGTTAAGCACTGCTGTGCCCAAACCGATTAAGCACCCGGCAAACCGGGACGCACTGGTGTTAGCGGCGCGCCAAGCCGACACTAATCAGGGCGGTCTAGCGCAAAAGCAAACCCAACGAAAGGCCATAATTGTGTTGGATGCTGGCCATGGCGGCATTGACAGCGGCACCAATAGCCGTGCTGGCACCCGTGAAAAACACATTGTGCTGAGCGTCGTAAAAAGGTTGCAAAAATTGCTGATTGCAACCGGTAAATTCGAGGTTTATCTAACCCGCAAGGGCGATTATTTTATTAAATTGCGTGACCGGGTCACTTTGTCGCGAAAATATAAAGCCGATCTGTTCATTTCAATTCATGCCGATTCGGTCGCCAGCGGCAGCAGTTCTGCGCGCGGCGCATCTATTTATACATTGTCCGATAAATCATCTGATAAAGAAGCGGCGGCATTGGCGCGCAAAGAAAACAGATCGGATATTTTAGCGGGCGTACAGTTTAAAAATGAATCCAAAGTGGTGGCGTCAATTTTAATTGATTTGGCCCAACGGGACTCTAAAACCAAATCGGTCGAATTTGCCAATTTGGCGGTTGGCCAAATGAAGGGACAAGTGCTGATGCACAAAAAACCTATTAAATTTGCTGGTTTTCGGGTGTTGAAAGCACCAGATGTACCGTCTGTGCTTATCGAATTGGGTTATCTGTCTAACCGCAAAGACGAGCAAAATTTAAAATCCGCTGCGTGGCAAAATAAAATGGCAGGGAGTTTGCAACGCTCAATTTTGGTATATTTCGACAATCGCACTTTATTTTGACGATTATTAAATATAATCACATAATTTTGATGATAATTAAAAATAATCACACAATTGTCTAGCCTTTGCCACAATCTGCAATTAGTTTCAGTTAAATTTAAATTGGCAAATTTACATGATTCGACGGATCAAATGGTTTGCCCCCCAAAATCTGCAGGCAGATTATCGAAGATGATAGGTTCAAATGCTCTGGCGCATATTTAGCTCTATATTTGCAATTCTGTTTTTATTCCTAATTGTTGGCCTTGCCGCTGCCAGCTATATAATTTGGGAAGCCAGCAAAGATTTGCCTGACCACACGAAATTGCAAGCCTATGAGCCAAATGTGATGAGCCGCATGCATGCTGCCAATGGGCAATTGTTGGCCGAATATGCTGAACAGCGCCGGCTTTATATCCCGTTTGAATCTATACCTCAGCGCACCGTGCAGGCCTTTATATCGGCCGAAGATAAAAACTTTTTCACTCATCCGGGCATCGATAGTTTGGCCTTTGCCCGCGCCATGTATACCAATGTTAAAAATTTGGGCAGTGGCAAGCGGTTAATTGGCGCGTCCACCATCACTCAGCAAGTTGCCAAAAACTTTCTATTGTCAGATGAATATACCTATACCCGCAAAATCAAAGAAGCGTTGGTGACGTTTCGCATCGAGTCCGCCTATTCCAAAGGCAAGATTTTGGAGCTATATTTAAATGAAATTAATTTAGGTTTGCGCTCCTATGGCGTTGCCGCGGCCTCGTTAAATTATTTTGGCAAAACCTTAGATAAAATATCCATCGCCCAAACCGCCTATTTGGCAGCATTGCCCAAAGCGCCGAATAATTATCATCCGTTTCGGCATACCGAGCGCGCCATAACCCGCCGCAATTGGGTGGTTGGCCGGATGTTTGAAAATGGTTATATAACCCGCGATGAAATGATTGAAGCGCAGGGTGAACCACTTAATGTGAACCCGCGGCCGTTTGGGGCGCGTATTTTTGCCGCCGAATATTTTGCCGAAGATGTAAGGCGTAAAGTTATTGAACTTTATGGCAATAAAAAACTCCTGCGCGGCGGCTTATCTATCCGAACCACATTAGACCCCACAATGCAAGCCCAAGCGCGCAATGCATTGGTCAATGGCATGGTACGTTATAACCGCAAAAATGGCGGCTGGCGTGGCCCGGTTGCGCAAATTGAATTGTCCGACAATTGGGCAGAGGACCTTACCAAAATAGACCGGCCAAGTGACATTAAGCCGTGGCGTTTGGCTGTGGTTCTAGAAATGAATAAATCTGATGTCAAAATTGGCTTGCGGCCCAATATTAACACTGCTGGTGAAGTCGAGGCTATCCGTGAAACTGGCACCATTAAATTTGCCGAGGTAAAATGGGCACGCCCAGCGCTTGAAAAAGGCGGCGTTGGCCGACAACCCCGTAAAATTAGCGATGTGCTGAGCGCAGGCGATGTGATTTATGTCGAACCTGGCGCATCGAGCGAAGAATTCAGGCTGATGCAAATACCGATTATTTCGGGCGGCATTGTGGCGATGGACCCTCATACCGGGCGGATTCAAGCCTTGGTGGGTGGCTTTTCATACGAGATGAGCCAGTTTAACCGCGCCTCGCAAGCCGAACGCCAACCCGGCTCATCGTTTAAACCATTTGTATATGCTGTGGCCTTGGAGCATGGCTACACACCATCGTCATTGATTCTCGATGCCCCCTACGAGAAGAAAATCGTCGGTCAGAATACCATTTGGAAGCCACAAAATTACTCTAAGAAATTCTATGGCCCATCGACATTGCGTTTGGGCATAGAAAAATCGCGTAATGTGATGACGGTGCGATTGGCCGAAGACATTAGCATGCCAATCATTTCGAAATATGCAACAGAATTTGGCGTGTATGAGAAATTAAACCCGTATTTGTCTATGGCGCTGGGCAGTGGCGAAACCACTGTGGTGAAAATGGTGACTGGTTATAGTGTGTTGGCAAATGGCGGCATTCAAGTTACCCCGACACTTATAGACCGCATTCAAGACCGCTATGGCCGCACCATTTACCGGCACGACAAACGCGAATGTACAAGCTGTTTTGCCGACGAATGGCTAGGCCAAGAAGAACCAAACCTCATAGACACTTCTAAACGGGTGATTAGCGCCACAACCGCCTACCAAATCACCAGCTTTATGGAAGGTGTGGTGCTACGTGGCACCGCCCCTGTAGTCAGAAAATTAGGTAAACCTGTGGCCGGCAAAACCGGCACGACTAACGATTATAAAGACGCGTGGTTTGTTGGCTATACGCCCGATCTAGTGGTCGGGGTTTATTTGGGCTTTGACACACCCAAAAACATGGGCCGAAGCCAAACCGGCGGCCAATTGGCCGCGCCAGTATTTTTAGACTTTATGCAACAAGCGCTTAAAGACACACCGGCCATCCCATTCAGAGTGCCCAATGGCCTAAACTTTTACCGCATCGATGGCAAAACCGGCATTGCTGCCATGCCGGGCGATGAAAATATAATTACTGAGGCGTTTAAAAACGGCGCTGAACCGCCAGAAGAAGCTTTGGAATTTGACGACAGCATCGACAATTTAGATGAAATTGAAATATCGTTAGAAGATTTGGGCATTGGCTCAAATGACGCCACATTTGGCATAAATAACAACCTGTTCAGCAACGATGGCGGTTTGGGCATAGAAAATTCTATTGAGTTGGATTTATCGCTCGATAGTGATGAAGGTACAATATTCTAATATAATTAGATTATAAAATGAGTGAGTGAAATGCGAGCAGAAACACAGGCAACCATAGATGTAATTGAGCAGTCGGTAACGCTGCTGAGGAGGCATCTTTAACTGGGATGTAGCCACCCGCCGTATGGACGAGCTGAACGCTATGTCCGAAGACCCAACATTGTGGGATAACCCTACAAACGCCCAAGATGTGATGCGCGAGCGCCAAGCATTAGAAGATAGTTTTAAACAGATAGTGCAGTTTGAAACTTCGATAAGCGATGGCGTAGAGATGATTGAATTGGCCGAAATGGAGGATGATCAGGCGATGATCGCCGAAATTGAAGCCGGGCTAGACAACACCAAAAAATTGGCTGAAAAAGCCCAATTGAGCACCTTGCTCTCGGGCGAAGTGGATGCCAACAGCACCTATTTGGAAATTCATGCTGGCGCGGGTGGCACCGAAAGTTGCGACTGGGCCTCTATGTTATTTCGCATGTATGTGCGCTGGGCCGAAAAGCGCGGCTATAAAGTCGACACCATCGAGTATCAAGCTGGTGATGAGGCTGGCATAAAATCAGTCACCATTCACATTCAAGGCTTAAATGCCCATGGCTGGTTAAAAACCGAGTCGGGGGTGCATCGTTTGGTGCGCATTTCGCCGTTTGACTCGAATGCCAAACGCCATACAAGTTTCTCTTCGGTGTGGGTTTACCCAGAAATTGATGACACCATCGACATTGATGTGGCCGATAAAGATGTGCGCATAGACACTTACCGCGCCAGTGGCGCAGGCGGACAACATGTCAATAAAACCGACAGCGCGGTGCGCATAACCCATTTGGAAACCAACATAGTTGTGCAGTGCCAAAATGACAGATCGCAACATAAAAACCGTGCTACGGCGTGGAATATGCTGCGTGCCAGACTTTATGAGCATGAGATGAAAATACGTGAGGCCGATGCCGCCGAGGAAAATGCCTCAAAAAGCGAAATTGGCTGGGGACATCAAATCCGCTCTTATGTATTACAACCGTATCAAATGGTTAAAGATGCGCGCACACAGGTTGAATCTAGCAACCCAAGCGCGGTATTAGATGGCGACATAGATTTATTTTTAGAAGCCTCGTTAGCCAGCAAAATATCAAAAGATAACGACTAACCCAATGTTGAAAAACCCAATGTCGAAAAACCCAATGTTGACAATAAAAAAGGCCGCATAAGCGGCCTTTGAAAATCTTATAATGGAATTTAAATTCTATTCTTGCAATTCGGCTTCTTCTGCACCGGCAAGTGGTTTGATGGTGGCTTTGTTTTTGCTGCCTTTGCCATTCTTTTTCAGACCCAATGGGTCGTCAGAACGTTTGCAACCACCTTCAAATTGAGCTCCAGACTCAATCGACAAGGTTTCATGCAAAATGTCGCCATTTAAAATACAATCAGCTGCCAATAGAATTTTCACACCGCGCACAATGCCACTAACCCGGCCGTGAATGATCAGTTCTTCAGAAATCAGCTCGCCGCTAATGTTGGCTTTGTTTTTAATCACAATTTTTTGGGCTCTTACATCGCCTTCGACTGTGCCTTCAATAATTATTTCACCACTAGAAACAATGCTGCCAGTGATTAGCAAATCGCGGCCAATAAATGTCGCATTGCTGCCATTTGTCGGCAGCGGGTTTTTGGCATTTGCAGGCACTGTTGGCGCTGCGCCAGCTTCTTGGCGTTTTGGCGGCAGAGGAGCGATGCCAGCGGGCTTGCGCATTTGCGGCGGTGCAGCAGGGGCATTGCCATTGCCAGATGCATTTAAATTAATACCGTTTGCGTCTTTTTTGTTAAACATGCTTCACTCCAATTATTTCTGCTGCCAGAAAATTGATAAACAATACTGCCATATAATATAATTTTTATAAGAATCAGAGTCAATCTGTTTGCAAATAAAAATAAAAAGCCGAACGCGGCAGCATTAATCCTTTTTGGTTTTTATTTTTACGTCTAATTTAGCGCCCACTTCAACCGTAATGGTTTTTTGCGCAATTTGTCCAGCCATCGTGGCGGTCGATTTCACATCCACATGATTAGAAGAAATGTCACCTTCAAATACACCACAAATAATTGAGTTTTCGGCAGTTATTGTGCCAGAACAAACGGCCTGACGACCTAAATATATGTTTGTGGTGCTAACATCGCCATCAATAGTGCCATGTATTCTAAGCTCAGAAGATGAGCTAACGTTACCTTCTATTTTGGTGTTAGCCGCGATGACTGAAACTATATTTTCTGCCGGTGACGGCGGAACAGCCCGCTGAATGCGGCTATTTTTTTTCTGTAAAATATTCAATTTTCACCTGTAAATTTCTATTATATATTTGTTTGATTAGATATTTTTCGATATTAAAAAATGGTTATGCATCCTTTAGTCGATCCAAAACGCTCTGTACATGGTTTTTTACTTGTACTTTAGTCCAATGTTCAATTATTTTACCATCTTCATCAATTAGGTAAGTAGAGCGGACGATTCCCATATATTCACGGCCATAATTTTTTTTGGTTTGCCATACACCATAGGCTTCTAGGGCAGTGTGATCTTCATCAGCCGCCAGAATTATGCTTAAATCTTGCTTGGTTCTAAATTTTGCATGGCTGGCCACGCTGTCGCCCGATAAGCCAATGATAACACAATTAAGCGCCTTGAAATCATCTTTAAGCGCAGAAAATTCTTTGGCTTCAACCGTGCAGCCAGAAGTGTCGTCTTTGGGGTAAAAAAACAACACGACTTTCTGACCTTTTAAGCCAGATAAACTGATGTCGCCCACTGTGTCTGTCGCCAAAGTAAAGTCTGGTGCAATGTCACCATTTTGTAAATCGCTCATCATAATCCCCTTCAAATTGGTTTTATAAGTACATGTTTTTTCTTGCCGACCGAAAGTTTAATGACACCTTGTTCATTTATAGCTTCAGCGGTTAAATTCATCCGTTCATCAGCTATCTTCTGGTCATTCAATTTGGCAGCGCCGCCCTTTATATGGCGTCTGGCCTCACCGTTAGAGGCAGCCAAACCCGCCAGTACAAAGGCAGACAATATGCCTAGGCCAGCTTCAATTTCTGTCTTTGTCACTTCTACCGTCGGTAAGTCAGCACTGATGCCGCCAGTTTCAAACGTAATGCGCGCTGTTTCGGCCGCTTTTTCGGCCGCTTCGGTCCCGCGTGCTAGCTTGGTAACTTCGGTGGCTAACAGTTTTTTAACCTCGTTCAGCTCAGCGCCTTGGGCGGTTTCTAATTTTTCTATCTCGGCAATGGACAGCTCGGTAAACATGCGTAAAAAACGCCCAACATCAGCATCTTCTGTGTTGCGCCAATATTGCCAATACTCATAGGCGGGTAGTTTTTCTTCGTTCAACCATACAGCATTGCCTTCGCTTTTGCCCATCTTTTGCCCAGATGCGGTGGTTAGCAACGGTGTGGTGAGTGCAAAAACCTCTTTGCCATCCACCCGGCGCGTCAGCTCTACACCATTGAGAATATTGCCCCATTGGTCAGACCCACCTATTTGCAATTCGCAGCCATAGCGGCGGCTCAGCTCTAAAAAGTCATAGCCTTGCAAAATCATATAGTTAAATTCTAAAAAGCTTAAATGTTGGTCTCTGTCCATCCGTTGTTTAACGCCTTCGAACGACAACATACGGTTGACCGAAAAATGCACGCCATAATCGCGCAAAAAATCCATATAATTTAATTTACACAACCAATCGGCATTGTTAGCCATAATGGCGCGGCCATCATCTTTTGAGCCATCGCCAAAGCTTAAAAATTGCGCAAATATAGATTTTATGCCCAATAGATTGTTGTTGATGTCCTCTAATGTCAGCATCGGCCGGTCGGTCGATTTAAACGATGGGTCACCCACCATGGATGTGCCGCCGCCCATCAACGCAACTGGTCTATGCCCAGTTTGTTGCATAATGCGCAATACCATTATCATGGTGAGGCTACCAACATGTAGGCTATCCGCCGTGCCATCAAAACCAATATAGCCGGTAATCGGTCCTTCTAAGGCGCGTTTATCCAGCTCTTCGGGTTTAGAAATTTGTTTTATAAAACCCCGTTCTTCTAAGGTCTTTAACAATTCAGATTTAAACTTCGACATATTATTTCTCAAAACCAATATAATTATTTTTTACTGCGGGCAACCATCCGGTGGTCCACATATGCCCCAACATTGTCAATAAGCTCTTCCACATGGCCATCAAAAAAGTGGTTAGCCCCTTCGATGGTTTTATGGGCAATTGAGATGCCTTTTTGGGTTTTTAGCTTTTCGACCAAGGTGGTGACGCTTTCGGGCGGCGCGACACGGTCAGCATCGCCATTTATCATAATGCCAGATGACGGGCAGGGCGCTAGGAAGCTAAAATCATAAAGGTTGGCTTGCGGCGCTATAGATACAAAACCTTCGACCTCGGGGCGGCGCATTAGCAACTGCATGCCAATCCACGAGCCAAACGAAAAGCCTGCTATCCAACTGCCGGAGCAATCTGGGTTTTGAGTTTGCAACCAATCTAATGCCGCCGCGGCGTCCGATAATTCGCCAAAGCCATCATCAAATGTGCCGTGAGAGCGGCCAACGCCCCTAAAATTAAACCGCAAAACCGAAAAACCGCGTTCTTTAAACGAATAAAAAAGCTGGTAAACAATCTGGTTATTCATCGTGCCACCAAATTGAGGGTGCGGATGCAAAATGATTGCCACCGGTGAATTTGGTGATGGGTTATGATGGTAACGGCCTTCTAGGCGACCACTTGGGCCATTAAAAACAACTTCAGGCATATTCACTCATTCTGGTTTGGTCTAACTATCGGCGGTAACTTAATTTCATAAATATCCCCAGTAATAATTTTGGTCGGGTTTTTATACTTGACCTTTTTGGTTGGGTTTACTAAATATTCACTATGTAATTTGGAAGCCTTCTAGACTAGATCGTGTTCATTGCAGAGCCTGTTTAACCAATTTAGCAGGGTAATTGCAAGGAAAAGCCGCATAATGACCAATAATTATGCATTTATTTTAGATTAGACGGACTTTAACTGGAATTATTTGAAAGGTTTAGGCCGATGAAGTTAAGCACACGCGGGCAATATGCGGTTATGGCGATGGTCGATTTGGCCAAACATAACAACCAAAATGAACCCACCAGCCTGTCTGCAATCGCAGTGCGGCAAAATATTTCATTGCCATATCTTGAGCAGTTATTTTCTAGATTGCGCAAAAGCCATTTGGTCACCAGCGTACGTGGCCCGCAGGGTGGTTATTTTTTGGCGCTAGAAGCCACTGCCATTAAAATAGCCGATATAATAGACGCGGCGGATGAAGACATTAAAATTGCCATCTGCGCTGGCAGTAATGGGGTGATATGCGGCAAAGAAAGCGTTTGCCACACCACATCATTATGGAAAGCCCTTGCCGACCATATTGATGCTTTTTTCGAGAATATCACCTTAGAAGATCTGGTTGTCGGCAAGCCCTTGGCAAATTTGTTTAAATTAGAGCCTGATATGGGTTTGACCTCATCAGCTGTAAATTCGTATTAAAAGGCGCTCATTGTGCACAACAAACCCCGCATATATTTAGATTATAATGCCACCGCCCCGGTGCGCCCCAAGGTGAAACAGGCGGTTATGGCGGCGCTTGATCTAGTTGGCAATGCCTCTTCAATTCATCAAGAGGGTCGTAAAGCCCGTGGACTTATTGAAACCGCGCGTGAGCAATTGGCCGGTTTGATCAACGCGCAAACCAAAGAAATCACCTTCACCTCTGGCGGCACAGAGTCTAATAACTTGGTTTTGGCTTCAAATTTAGGCGCTCTGGGCAAAAAACAACCACTGGCTGCCACTTTGCTTGGCGCTACCGAGCATCCTTCATTAATCAAAGCCCAAGAGCTGAGCCCGCGGCCAGTTGACATCATAAAAGTCGATCATAATGGCCTGTTAGATTTAACCCATTTGCAACAGTTATTGGCCGGTTGGAAAGACAAGTCAGATTTGCCGGTTTTAGTGTCTGTGATGTTGGTGAATAATGAAACCGGTGTCATTCAACCGATTGATAAGATTGTTGAAATTGTGCGTAAATTTGGTGGCTTTGTGCATTTAGATGCGGTTCAAGCACTAGGCAAAATGCCGATAGACTTTGCCGATTTGAATGTTGATTTAATGTCATTATCGGCGCATAAAATTGGCGGCATGTTGGGCGCAGGAGCGTTGGTCATCCGCTTGGGTGTCTTGGTCGATTCCTACATTAAAGGCGGCGGGCAAGAGCTTGGTTTGCGGGCAGGCACAGAAAACATACCCGCCATTGCCGGCTTTGGCATTGCCGCTATAGAATGCGTAGTTGATTTAGAAAAGATTAGTCATTATAATGATATGCGTCAGAAACTTGAAGTTTTGATTCAAGCTATCTCGGCCGATGCCGTGATTTTTGGACAAAATACGCCCAGAGTGGCCACCACCAGCTGTTTTGCCATTGCCAATGTAACCGCAGAACGCGCGCTGATGAGTTTAGACTTAGCCGGCATCGCCGTAAGTTCGGGCAGCGCATGCTCGTCTGGCAAAGTTAGCCAATCGCATGTGCTGAAAGCCATGGGCTATGCTAACGATTTGGCTCTATGTGGCTTGCGCATTAGCTTCGGCTGGGATACCAAACCACAAGATTTAGACGAATTTATTACCGAATATACCAAAATATACCAACGTATGGCAATGCGCGAGCAACGCCAAGTTGGGTAGACTTTAAAGATGTAATGAGAGTGAAGGTGCAGATATGGCCGCTATTAAAGAAACAATAAACACAGTTGCCGAGATTGATCTTGATAACTATAAATACGGTTTCACCACCGATATTGAAATGGACAAAGCCCCCAAAGGCTTGAACGAAGAAATTGTGAAATTTATTTCGGCCAAGAAGAATGAACCAAAATGGATGCTTGAATGGCGTTTGGCTGCGTTTCGTCGCTGGCAAAAAATGGAAGAGCCAGAATGGGCTCAAGTCCATTATCCGAAGATAGATTTTCAAGACCTTTATTATTACGCTGCGCCCAAGAAAAAGATCGAGCTAGAAAGTTTGGATGATCTTGACCCAGAAATACTTGAAACCTATAAAAAACTCGGCATTCCGCTTAGAGAGCAAGAAGTTTTGGCCGGTGTTAAAGGCGCATCTAACATCGCTGTCGATGCTATTTTTGACAGCGTATCGGTGGTCACTACATTTAAAGAAAAACTGGCCGAAGCCGGGGTTATATTTTGCCCTATTTCTGAAGCCATTCAAAAGCACCCAGAATTGGTTAAAAAATATCTGGCCTCAGTTGTGCCGGTAGGCGATAATTTTTATGCGGCCTTAAATTCGGCAGTGTTTACCGATGGTAGCTTTGTTTACATTCCCAAAGGCGTGCGCTGCCCGATGGAATTATCGACCTATTTCCGCATCAATGAGCCAAATACAGGTCAGTTTGAACGTACCTTAATCATCGCCGAGGCTGGCGCGCATGTAAGCTATTTAGAAGGCTGTACAGCCCCGATGCGCGATGAAAACCAACTGCATGCCGCCGTGGTCGAAATCATCGTGTTAGATGATGCCGAGGTTAAATATTCTACCGTGCAAAATTGGTATCCAGGCAATAGCCAAGGTGTTGGCGGGGTGTATAATTTTGTCACCAAACGGGCAGATTGCCGGGGCGACAACAGCAAAGTTAGTTGGACCCAAGTCGAAACCGGCTCGGCCATCACTTGGAAATACCCAAGCTGTATATTACGTGGTGACGGCAGCCAAGGCGAATTTTATTCT
The DNA here is from genome assembly GCA_013214705.1 of Hyphomicrobiales bacterium. Classification (GTDB taxonomy): domain Bacteria; phylum Pseudomonadota; class Alphaproteobacteria; order Rhizobiales; family OSC116; genus OCS116. The sequence goes on along the minus strand of JABSRZ010000003.1, from coordinate 203,656 downwards.
ATTGCCATTTCAAATGGTTATCAGCAGATAGATTCGGGCACGAAAATGATTCATTTGGGCAAAAACACCAAAAGCCGGATCATCTCCAAGGGTATATCTGCTGGCAATAGCTCAAACTGTTACCGTGGTATTGTCTCTACCCAGCGCAGCGCCACCAATGTGCGTAACTTCACCCAATGTGATAGCTTGCTCATCGGCGATAAATGTTCGGCACACACCATACCTTATATTGAAGCGCGTAACTCTAGCTCGGTTTTTGAGCATGAGGCCACAACCTCCAAAATCAATGATGACGTATTATATTACTGCCGCCAACGCGGCTTAAATGAAGAAGAAGCGGTGGCGATTATCGTTAACGGATTCTGCAAAGAAGTGTTGCAGAACCTACCTATGGAATTTGCAGTTGAAGCGCAAAAATTAGTGGCAATTAGCCTAGAAGGAAGCGTCGGATAACGGCACTCAGTTGGAAAATATTATGTTAGAAATTAAAAATTTAAATGCATCCGTTGATGACAAAGCCATCTTAAAAGGCGTTGACCTTAACATTAAAGCTGGCGAAATACATGCCGTTATGGGGCCAAATGGCGCCGGCAAATCTACTTTGGCCAATATATTGGCTGGCCAAGCAGATTATGAAGTGACGGCAGGTGAAGTCAGCTTTAACGGCGAGAATTTACTTGAGTTAGAAATAGAAGAACGCGCCGCAAAAGGCTTGTTTTTGTCGTTTCAATACCCGTTAGAAATACCCGGTGTTGCCACCATGATGTTTCTAAAAGAATCGCTAAACGCCCAGCGCAAACGCCGCGGCGAAGATGAGATGAGCACGCCAAACTTTATGAAATTGGTCAAACAGAAGGCTCAATTTTTAAACATCACCCCAGAAATGTTGCGCCGGCCATTAAATGTCGGTTTTTCGGGCGGTGAAAAAAAGCGCAACGAAATTTTGCAAATGCTGTTGTTAGAGCCAAGCCTGTGTGTTTTGGATGAAACCGATTCGGGCCTCGACATCGATGCGTTAAGAGTGGTGGCCGATGGGGTGAATAGCCTACGTTCGCCTAAACGTTCCATGCTCATCATCACCCATTATCAGCGCTTGTTAGACTATATTAAGCCAGATTTTGTGCACATTCTTGTCGATGGCAAAATTATTAAATCTGGTGGTTCTGAATTGGCTCATGAGCTGGAACGAGATGGATATAAAGACATTATTGCGGCCAATTAATCAGACTTAAAGTAGCATAATATGAAACAAAATATTCGAAAACATTCGGCCGGTGAATTGGCTTTTTTTAGCGCATTTGACGCCCAAAAAACTAGCTTTCCTGGCCTTGTCAACAATCGTCAATCGGCGATTGCTTGGTTGCAACAAAATGGCATTGCCACCAAAAGAGTTGAAGCCTATCATTATTCTGATTTGCGCCGCCAGTTTGCCAAAAGCCAAGCTTACACATTGGATACGACTACAGAGTCTACGGCTCAAGTTTCGCTAAATGATATCAACGCCCACCCCACCATTGCGGCTTTTACTGATCTCGATTACGAGGCTATAATTTTTGTAGATGGCTCATTACGGCTCGATTTATCGACGGCAAAAAATCTGCAATCTACCGCCCAAGAAAAATCCACTTGGGTGGCTGAAAATCTCGCGCGTGAAGTGAATGAAAATAATGTAGATAACCTCACCCGCGCCATGTGGCGCGATGGCGTTAGCTTAAACATTGTCGAGAATACGCAAAAGCCTTTGCATTTAATATTTGTCAGCAGTGGCGATGCGGCAACTTTTAACCGGCATTATATCCATGTGGCAGCAGGCGTAACCGCCACCATCATTGAATCGCATATCAATTTCGGCGATGAAGCCAGCTTTAACTGCCATCATTTTAACCTTAAACTCAGCCAAGGCGCAAAGCTTACGCATTTCGCCACCAATGGCGAAAACCACCAAGCCACCAATATCTGCCGCACCGAAGGCGATTTTGCCGATGATGTTGTGTTAGAAACCACCACACTTGCCATTGGCGGGGGCTGGGTGCGCCGCGAGGGCGACCTATATTGCAATGGTAGCAATATGAATTTAAAAATATCTGGCGCGGTGTTGGCCGGCGGCGCACAACATATTGATAACACATTTATATTGCATCATAAGCTGCCTCAAAATATAAGCCTGCAACGGTTTAAAAATGTGGTTGATGATAAGGCACATGCCATTTTTCAGGGCAAAGTGATTGTATCGCCCGATGCACAGCAAACTGATGGCCAGCAAATGGTGCACACCATTTTATTGAGTGACCATGCCGAAATAAGCACCAAGCCAGAACTTGAAATTTATGCGGATGATGTAGAATGTGCACATGGCGCCACCGTTGGTGCGTTAGACGCTGATATGCTATTTTATCTGCGGGCCCGCGGCATACCGCTGAAACAGGCGCAAAAAATGCTTATTCACGCGTTTATTGCCGACATTGCGGCTGAAATGCCAGAGGCACTTAATGCGGCGGCTGACCAATTGGTCACCACTTGGCTAGACCAACATTTGGAGGTGTAATATGTATGATATCAATAAAATACGCGCTGACTTCCCGATTTTGGCACGCCAAGTTTATGGCAAACCACTGACTTATTTAGACAGTGGTGCATCAGCGCAGAAGCCTCAAATTGTGTTGGATGCCATTCACCAAGGTTTTGCCGAAGATTATGCAAATGTCCACCGCGGCTTGCATTATCTATCTAACACCAGCACTCAAAAATTCGAAGACGCGCGCAAAATCGTGAAAAAATTCATCAACGCAAAATCTGCCGATGAGATAATATTCACCAAAAACGCGACCGAGGCGATTAATTTGGTGGCATCATCATTAGGCTTGGCGACAAATCAAACGCCCGCACAAATTGGCGCGGGTGATGAGATCATAATCTCGGTTATGGAGCATCATTCTAACATTGTGCCATGGCATTTTTTACGCGAACGCCACGGCGCGGTGCTAAAATGGTCGCCGATAGATGAGCAAGGCAATTTTTTACTTGCTGAATTTGAAAAATTATTCACCAAAAATACCAAAATGGTGGCCATAACCCATATGTCCAACGCCATTGGCACCATCACCCCGATGAAACAAATCATCGAAATCGCCCATAAACACGGGGCAAGAGTGCTGGTCGATGGCTCGCAATCTGCTGTCCATCTAGACATAGATGTGCAAGATTTGGATGCAGATTATTTTGTATTTACCGGCCACAAAACCTATGGCCCAACCGGTGTGGGCGTGCTTTATGGCAAAAAAGATTTGCTAAATGCTATGCCACCATTTTTGGGTGGCGGCGAAATGATCGACATGGTGACGCAGGAAAAAATCACTTATTTAGATACGCCGCACCGGTTTGAAGCCGGCACACCGCCAATAGTGGAAGCTATTGCCATGGGCGTGGCTTTGCAATATATTATGGACATTGGCAAGCCAAACATAATGGCTCATGAGGCCAACTTGCTCAACACCGCCACCCATGAGCTTAAAAAAATAAATGGCTTGGAAATTGTCGGTGAAGCCGAAAATAAAGGTGCGATTATATCCTTTGCCATTGACGGCATCCACCCGCACGACATTAGCTCAATTATCGACCGCGAAGGCGTGGCGGTGCGGGCAGGGACACATTGCGCCCAACCGGTATTAGATTTCTTTGGCAAGAGCGCAACATGCCGCGCATCCTTCGCCATGTATAATGATGAAAATGACATTGATAGATTGGTTGCAGCGCTTAAAAAAGCTCAATCATTCTTTCTATAAATAAGGGGCACTATAATGGCACCAAAAATGACAGAAAACCAATCAAACGACAAGTCAACTGGCGAAACCAAGCCAGATGAATTTGCATTTTTAGAAACCGATCAAAAACCCGAAAACCCAGCGTTAGCTGCGGCTGTGGCCGGTGAATTTTATGCTGGTGATGAGGCCAACAGACCAGACATTAAGGCCTCAGCACTAAGTGAAGAAGAGTTAGAGCGATTTACCGATGATTTAATTTCGGCATTTAAAAGCGTATATGACCCCGAAATTCCAGTCGATATCTATGAATTAGGCCTGATTTATAAAGTGGATATAGATGATGACCGCAAAGTTGACATCGTGATGACTTTAACCGCGCCGGGTTGCCCTGTTGCTGGTGAAATGCCGGGTTGGATTGAAGACGCGGCGCGCAACGTGCCTGGAATTTCCGATGTCAGTGTGGAATTGGTGTTCGACCCGCCATGGGGGCCAGAGCGTATGAGTGACGAGGCAAAAGTTGCACTCAACATGTTTTAGGCATAAACTTACACAATAGTGGAGACAAAAATGGCAAACTTTAGCAGTTTAACCCTCACCGACCGTGCGGCCGAGCGTGTGAACGAAATTATGAGCACCAAACAAAAAGATGCCATCGCCTTGCGGGTCGGCATCAAAAAAGGCGGCTGTGCTGGCTTCGAATATACCATGGATTATGCCAGCCAGATCGAACCGTTGGATGAAATTGTCAAAAGCAAAGGCGTGACCATATTAATCGACTCAAAAGCACTGTTGTTTTTACTGGGCACTGAAATGGATTATGTGACTGAAAAAATGTCATCCAAATTCACCTTTTCCAACCCAAATCAAACCAGCGCATGTGGCTGTGGCGAATCAGTCGAAATCACACCGATTACCGACCTAACCTTGGTTAGAGTCAATTAACATGGCCACCAGCCCCGAATATGTCGACTGGATTGTCGATCAATTGAGTGATTTTGCTGCCGTTACCACCAAACGGTTGTTTGGCGGCCGCGCGGTTTTAAAAGACAATCTAAATTTCGGGCTTATCTTTGAAGATGAGCTTTATCTAAAGGCCGATGCGGTAAACAGAGACAAATTTGAACAAGCGGGCGGTGAGCAATTTACCTATCAGAAAGCTGATAATACCATATTTGTTTCGTTTTGGACTGTGCCTGAAGGCATTATCGAAGATAAAGAAGAGTTGGCTGCATGGGCAAATGATGCATTTGATGCGGCGTTGCGCGCCAAAAAACCCAAATCAAAACGAAATAAAAATACAAAATTGTCAGCCGATTAGGCTTCTTTTTTCATCGGCAAATCAAGTTCAGTTTTCACCTGATTGCGGCCGGCATGTTTTGCCAAATAAAGTGATTGGTCGGCGCGAGAAATAAAATCTTCTATATTTTCGCCTTTACGGTATAAAGCCGCACCAAAACAAATAGTTACCGAGCCAAGATTGTCACCAGTAGAGCGTTTCACCAGCTCCTTGCCTTGAACCGTATTTCTAATTTTATTGGCAATAATTTCCGCATTCATAAGGTTGGTTTTGGTCAGCACAATGGCGAATTCTTCACCACCATAACGGGCAACAATATCGCGGCCTTTAATATTTTCGCCTAAGCAGGAGGCAACAAGCCGTAGCACTTGGTCACCAGTTTGGTGGCCATAGGTGTCATTAAAATTCTTGAAATGGTCAATATCGCCAAGCAAAACACACAAGGCTAAATCTTTTTCAATGGCATATTCAATCTCTGAGGCGATGGTTTCATCGAAACATTTGCGGTTGGCAATGCCGGTTAATTGGTCGGTGCGTGCCTCGGTGCGCATATCAGAAAGGCTCTCGCTTAATTCAAATATTTGGCGGTTAGAAGCTGCAAGCTTGCTTTCTAGCAAATGACTGTTGTTTTTCATGTCATCGGTGGCAGAAACCAGTGACTGAACAATGTCGTTGACCGTACTCGAATCGATAGTTTCACTTAACACACTTTTGGCTTCGCCTAATGCGTCAGAATAATCGTTTGATTGGCCCAGTGCGGCTGAAATCATCGCTGACACTTGGTCGACTTCATTGGCCATTTGGCTGGTAATTTCATCAACTTTGTTAGATGAACTGTCGTTAGAAATCAGTTTGCTATGTACTTGTGCCAATGCAGCAGATTTGTCCGGCCGATCCGACTTAACGATATGATTTACAGCTAGAATTAGTGATTTGTTGTAACCCTGAGTATAGGAATAAATAACTTCAAAATTAACTGGATTTGCTTCAAGACCATGTTTAATGACAAAATTCAATGATTTTTTTGCAAATTCGTGTGAACGATCGATTGTGTTCATGTATGCAGACCCATATCTCAGTGCACAAATTAAGTATAATTGCGTTTAGAGCCATATTATACGCATTATACTAATGAAATGTAAATTGCCTTCAAAAACAAATTGTATTAAAAAATCAACTGCTTTTGGTAATGGTAGATTGTCTTAAAAGAAAATCGGGGATGTGGTCATTCACCCCAAATGCAACAATATCAGATTTCTCATTGGCATCATTTTGTGGCTTATTTTTCGAGCTTTTGGCTGGCGCTGCAGCTTTTTTGACCGTTTCAGATTCGACTTTTTGAGCCGAACTTTTACGGCGCGTTGGTTTGGCTGTCGACGAAGCTTTTTTATTCGACGCGTTATACTTTTCAGGACCACGTTGGCTATTGCGGCCGCCGCGTCTTTTGGCTTTCATCGCCGCTTCAAAGTCATCTTCGCTTGGCTTTTCGCCAGCCCATTCTATTTCGACACCGGTTAGCTTTTCTACGGCTTTTAGGTTGCTAATGTCATCAAATGTAACCATGGAAACCGCTGTGCCGGTGCGCCCGGCGCGGCCTGTACGGCCAATACGATGTACATAATCTTCCGGTTGCATCGGCATGTCATAATTGATGACATGGGTAACATCGGGTATATCCAAGCCGCGTGCGGCCACATCAGACGCCACCAAAAGCTGTAATTTATTATTTTTAAAATTGTCCAAAACTTGCATGCGTGAAGATTGCACCATGTCGCCATGCAATGCGCCGACGCTAAATTTATGCGACAATAAAGATTTAAAAATTATTTCGACGTCTTTTTTGCGGTTGGAAAAAATAATCGCATTGTTAATTTTAAGTCCGTTTAAAATATCGCGTAGACATTGGCGTTTCTCTTTGGCGCCAGAGGGCGCATATGCCAAAATTTGTTGAATTGTAGGCGCAGCGGCTGCAGTTTTAGCCACTTCAATCCGGGCAGGGTTTTGCAAAAACTTGTCGGCCAAAACTTCTATTTCTTTTGGCATGGTGGCCGAAAACAACATGGTTTGGCGGGTGAATGGTATTAATTTTGAAATTTTCTCAATGTCAGGGATGAAACCCATATCCAACATCCGGTCAGCTTCATCAATGACAAAATACTCGACCCGAGTTAGCATTAATTTACCGCGTTCAAAATGGTCCATCAAGCGACCAGGCGTAGCGATTAATACATCTGCACCACGGTCTAAAATTCTTTCTTGGTCTTTAAACGCCATCCCACCAATGAGCAAGGCCACCGAAAGCTTTTGGCGTTTGCCATATTTTTCAAAATTCTCAAACACTTGCGCAGCTAGTTCGCGTGTTGGGCATAAAATAAGCGAACGCGGCATGCGGGCTCTGGCGCGGCCAGATTCTAATTTTGTTAGCAGTGGCAGCGTAAACGAAGCGGTTTTGCCGGTGCCTGTTTGGGCAATGCCCAGCACGTCACGGCCTTGCAAAATTGCGGGTATAGCAGCCACTTGAATAGGAGTCGGGTCAGTATAACCGATTTCTTCTATAGTTTCGGTTACTTTTGAACTAAGTCCAAGGTCGGCAAACAACATGTATATTCAATCCTAAATATTTTTTAGACAGACGCTCCACAGGGCTTATATAAAGAACAGTATGCCTGTTTGTCAATATGGCTTTGGTAACATGATTAATCTAATTTGAGTTAAATTCGGTTTAATTTGAATGTTTTAGCCATTTTATAGCCAATTTACGGGCTTTGCCTAAATATCCAACTCATCGCCATCGGCAAATTCGGCATTTTGTTGAATGAATTGGAATCGCGCTTCAGGCTTAGACCCCATTAGTTGGTCGACAACCGTGGCTGTCAATTCAATCTCATCTTCATCAATTTCCACCAGCAATAAAGTGCGCTTTTCGGGCAGCATTGTGGTCTCTTTTAATTGCGCTGGCATCATTTCGCCCAAGCCTTTAAAGCGCCCAATGTCTATTTTACCCCGACCGTTAAACTCGGTTTTCATCAGCAAATCCTTATGGGCATCATCTTTTGCATACAAAGTTTTAGCCCCTTGGGTGATGCGGTACAAAGGCGGGACTGCCAAATAAAGATGCTTTTGGTTAATCAGCTCAGGTATCTCTTGATAAAAGAACGTGATGAGCAAAGAGGCAATATGAGCACCATCGACATCGGCATCGGTCATGATGATGATTTTTTCATAGCGCAAATCGCTGTCGGCATATTTTGTGCCAGTGCCAACGCCTAACGCCAGCAGCAAATCATTTATCTGCTGGTTTTGCGCCATCTTGGCAGATGTGGCATTGGCCACATTTAATATTTTGCCACGCAGCGGAAGTATGGCTTGGGTTTTGCGGTTACGGGCTTGCTTGGCACTGCCGCCCGCGCTGTCACCTTCCACTATAAATAATTCTGTGCCTTCAGATGTGCTGGTTGAACAATCGGCAAGTTTGCCGGGCAAACGCAACCGGCGTGTGGCGGCTTTGCGGCTCACTTCTTTTTCTTTTTTGCGTTTCAGCCTTTCGTCAGACCGGTCAACAGCCCATTCCAACAGCCTATCGGCTTGTCTGGGGTTAGATGTCAGCCAATGGTCAAACGGGTCACGCAATGTGGTTTCAACGATGCGGTTGGCCTCCGAACTAGATAATTTTTCTTTGGTCTGCCCCTGAAACTCTGGCTCGCGAATGAATACCGAAAGCAATATGCCGACGCCGGTTAAAACATCATCACCAATAATTTGAGCCGATTTTTTAACATTTTTTAAATCGCCATAGGCTTTAAGGCCTTTTAGCAAGGCCGCGCGCATACCCGCTTCGTGAGTACCACCATCGACCGTCGGCACAGTGTTGCAATAGCTGTTCACAAACCCATCGCCTAAATACCAAGCAATTGCCCATTCTACCGAGCCATGGCCGCCGTCTTTTTGGGTTTTGCCGCAAAACACTTGTTCGGTTATGCGGGTTTTACCGGCAATTCGGGTTTCTAGATAATCCGATAACCCATTGGGGAAATGAAATGTTTCTTTTTCCGGCGTCGGGTCATTTTCGCCCACTAGCTCAGCGGCGCAACTCCACCTAATTTGCACACCACCATATAAATAGGCTTTGGCTCTGGCCATTTTATAAACCCGGCTTGCGCGAAATTTAGCTTTGCCAAAAATTTGCGAATCGGGCTTGAATTTTACTTTTGTGCCACGGCGGTTTTTAATCGGGCCGAGTTTTTCTAGCCCGCTTTGGGGGATGCCACGGCTAAATGTTTGGCGGTATAATTGCTGCCCGCGTGCCACTTCTACAATCAGATCTTCCGACAATGCGTTGACCACAGATGAGCCAACACCGTGCAAACCGCCAGAGGTTTCATAAACATCAGAGTTAAACTTTCCGCCGGCATGCAGCACGGTAAAAATAACTTCTAATGCCGATTTGTCTTCAAATTTAGGATGTGGATCTATGGGAATGCCGCGGCCATTATCAGTTACGGTCACATAGCCATCAGCTTCTAAATGTACGTCAATCCAGCTGGCATGGCCGGCCACAACTTCATCCATACTATTGTCGATTATCTCGGCAAATAAATGGTGCAGGGCTTTTTCATCAGTGCCACCAATATACATGCCCGGGCGATGCCGAACTGGTTCTAAACCTTCTAAAATTTCAATATCCGCCGCGCCATATTCTAGCTCGCCTTTGGTTTTGGCGATGGGCATAGGCGGGCGGGAGGTGGTTGTGGCCTCGATTGAAGCAATAGGTTTATCTTTTGTGCTAACTGATTCTATCGGTTTAGCATTTGGCGCAGGCGGTTTGTCGGCTTGAGGCGCAGCGTATTGCGCCGCCAAATCATCATCTGAAATAGCCGAGAGGGTGTTGTTTTTACTTGGTTTTTTCTTCGGAATGGGACTGTCCGAACTTGGCAGTAACCCACCAAATAAATCGTCTGTCATATTTGTTTATTTAGCCGCGTCAATTTATTGCTTAATCTTTGAACTAATTTATAATAACATTAGGTAGGTTGGCAAGAACATAACTCAAGAGGAGACAACATTGGCTCTTATGCACACCCCTATTTGCGACTTTGGTAGTTTAGCACACGGCTTCATTTTGCCTGCAACAGACGGCAAGAGCTATAGTTTTGACGACATTAAGGGCGAGCGTGGCACGCTTATTATGTTCATCTGCAACCATTGCCCTTATGTAAAAGCGGTTATTGACCGCATCGCTAGTGATGCCAAAGAATTGCAGCGTTTGGGCATTGGTGTGGTGGCCATTAGCGCCAATGACGCCATAGCCCACCCTGAAGACAGCTTTGAAAACATGATAATTGAAGCCAGATTAAATGATTTCTCGTTTCCGTATTTATATGACGAAACTCAAACCATTGCCAAAACTTACGAAGCAAATTGCACCCCCGATTTTTTTGGCTATAATGCCGAAAACCAGTTGCAATATCGCGGACGGTTAGATGCATCTGGCCGGCATGCCGCCGCACCAGATGTGAAACGAGATTTGTTAGAGGCAATGCAAATGATTGCCGAGACGGCTCACGGCCCGGTCGATCAAATACCATCTATGGGCTGTTCTATAAAATGGAAAACCGCCTGAACTAGCATTGTTATTGCGCTCAGTCCTCAAAAATATCTTCTATTTTTTGGCCAAATAATTTGGCAATTTTAAACGCCAACGGCAGCGATGGGTCGTATCTTTGCCCTTCGATGGCATTTATAGATTGGCGCGAAACATCTAACTTTTCGCCCAATATGGCCTGCGACCAGCCGCGTTCGGCACGCAAAACTTTGAGCTTATTCTTCATTTGGCGCTCCGTTTTCGAGCTTTTGAATAACTGCTTGCGCCAAACCAAAGGCGATAAACCCGACTGGCACCAACCAAAAAATTTCTAACTTTGGCGCATTGGCCAGCATTTCCAATAAGCCCCAACTCGCGGCGATAGATAAGATGACGGCGAGGGCGAACATAACCGCCTTCATTTGAATCATTTTTAAATATTCATCTAACTCATTGATAAACCGCCATTGCGCCCAAAACCAGGTGAGAATAGCGCCAACTGGAATGACCGCAAATATATATAGGCCTATACCAGATAACCACTGATAATTTTCGGCAAATGAAATGCCAAATACGCCGATCACATAGACAATCATACTGGGTATGAAAATTTTGAAATAGCGGTGTCTAATTTGTTTTTGTTGCATGATAACCTCGATTAAATGTAAAGTAAGCTTAACATAATGCACAAAATACTAATGTCAAGCTGACTTTACAAATAATCAAATAGGCTTTACATATTTAGTGCTATTCATCATTTTTTTGCTGTTGCTTGGCTTTCTTTTCTCGCGCTGTGCCAACAGCAGCGCCAATGCATAAGCCCAGCGCTATCCCCAGCCCGACATTGTCGATGGCCACGCCAAATGCTACGCCTAGGGCAATGCCGACACCAATGCCGGTGCCAATATAATCTTGTTTTTTATGGGTTTTATTTTGTTTGGTCATTTAGTTTATCCATCATTAAAATTAAAATTAAAATTAAAGTTATGAGTTTTGGTTGGTTTCAGATTTGTAAACATAATAAGAAACCACGGCGCAACCGGTATAAGACAATATAATGCCGCCAATAATGTAATACATGAACAAATCTACCCAGATAAAAGCCACAAACATACCAATAATGCTGATGATTGACAGCGTGAAACCAACGAATCGTTGTGATTTTTCCCACGCCAATTCGCTTTTTTGGTTCCACGGGGTTGGCCAGCCAGAAAACAAAGATTTATTCATTTTGCCAGTGATATTGGCGGTATAAAGCAACAATAAGGCGGTAAATGCGAACCAGCCACTTTTGAACAAATCTACATTTTCTCTAACCACCTCTTTGGGCAAATACGACACTGCAAACATCAGCAATGAACCTATGACAAAAAATATAGTCATAAAAATATGCATTTTGATAATTTTTGGCATATTGCTCGATATAGCGTCTTTTTCGGGGTTCTTTACGCTTATGAGCAGGGTGAACATGGCGATTAAGGTTAAAAATGCCGGCATCATAAACAGCAAAAATAGCAATTTAGGTTCTTGCTGCAAGCATTCGATTAAGCCAGTGCCAGCGTCACATCCCACCCGTAGGATGGAATAGGGTGCCGAAAAATAGGCTATACCCAACATGGCGGCAATGCCTGTTGCATAAATTGACAATAGTTTTTTCTTGCCAGAATAAGTATTAATTTGGGTCATTTTAATTTCCATTTTTCTCATTATTATTACCAATGTCAAACATGCCCATGAGGCCGCCAAGCGTTTCTTCGAGTACGCTCAACCTAATATGGTAGGTAAGCGTGGTTCCGTTGCGCACTTGGCTGATAAGATCGGCATCCATTAATATATTTAAATGCCCCGAAACCGTCGGTTTGGTGACATCGAATTTATCGGCAATTTGGCTGGCGTTGCACGGTGCGGCGCGCAACATGGCCAAAATGTCTCGCCGCATCGGGTGGGCGAGGGCTTTTAATACAGTTTGCATAAATCACTTTCTAATTAGCTTTTTACCTAATTAGGCAATTGGCTAATTATTATTTAGGCTTTTCCCTAATTATAGTCAAGCAAAATTGTTGAAATTAATTTATTTACCCCGTATGATTGTTAACAAGTTATCTAACTACAGGTTATATATGAGCGGTTCCGATATTAATTTTACAAATTCGATTCCAGAATTTTACGATACTTATTTAGTGCCGCTTATATTTGAAGAATTTGCGAAAGATTTGGCATCACGAGTTATGGCCAGAACGCCAACAAGCATATTAGAAACTGCGGCTGGTAGTGGCGTTGTCACCCGCATCATCAGCGCCAACTTGCCAGATGATGCACATTTAATGGTGACCGATTTAAATCAGGACATGCTCAACCACGCCCAAACCAAGCAACCTGCGCAAGACAATATCAAATGGCAACAAGCAGATGCGCTAGATTTACCGTTTGAAGAAAAAATGTTTGACGTCGTGGCCTGCCAATTTGGCTTTATGTTTATGCCCGATAAAGTCAAAGCCGCGGCAGAGGCCAAGCGTGTGCTCAAAAATGGGGGCGCGTTTATTTTTAATGTGTGGGATCGGCTCGAAAATAATGTTTTTGCCGATCTGGTCACCCAAGCGGTTGGCAAGTTATTCCCAAATGACCCGCCTTTATTTTTAGACCGCGTGCCGCATGGCTATTATGACCAAGATGTCATACGCGATAACTTGCAAAATGCTGGTTTTAAAAACATCAGCATCCACGACAAAATTGCCACCAGCTCCGCATTGTCGGCCTTGCATGCTGCCATGGCATACACTCACGGCACACCATTGCGCAATGAATTAATCGCCAGAGACCCAGACTGCCTGCAAAACGTTGCGTTAGAGGCCGCAAAAGCTATAGAAAACCATTGTGCTGATGGCGAAATTGCAGGCCAAATTCGAGGCTTCGTTATCACCGCGTCTTAACCCATATACATGTCAGCGACTCAATTTCACTGTCTAACGTCAGCGAACAACCAGCTCAGTTCGGGTGTTTTTAGTTTGCGAATTTACACTTTGCGGTGGTTTTAACGGGCTTAAGGCGCCAATGCCTTTGCTGATAATTTGGCCAGTCTTCACCTTGGCTAAGGTTAATTTGGCGGCCAATTTTTGTGCGGTTTTAACCGAATCACCTTCATTCTCATCTGCTGTGCCACCAAAATTGTGGCTAACCAGATAAAACCTATCGGCCGATTGATTTAGAAATTTAACCAAGTTGGTAAAACTCGCAACATTTTGGTCTAATCGGTAAAACACCACTTTGCCATAGCGCTTAAGTCGGCTTTTTATTTGTGCCACATTATATTGGGCGTCTAATATGATGCCGGTTTGCGTTAGAATTGTCAGGCCATGTAATCCATCGCCGATAATATTAAGCTCTAGCCAATAAGTTTTATCTTCAAAATAATATTTATAGGTAGCGCCTTGGGCATCTTCAAACAGTAATTTACCGCCCCATTTACGCACTTGGTCTAAATAATAAGGCACAAGCTGAATGCGGGTCGGGCTGACAGTCCAATCACCGGTATATTTAAGTTGCAGCCGTTGCACATCGCCTTGTTTGCGCAGGCTTGTCTGCAGGTGGTTGGCATCAAATATTTTAAAATGCCGGGCAGAATTCGGTTTTTCCTCGCACGCCAAAACCTCATGCTGTTGTGGCGGGCTGATGGATAGCCCAGCATGGCAGGCCGCCAACACCGGCGATGCAAATAAACATAAAAATGCAATTGTCAAAAACTTCATAACTTGCCAAACATTATTGTCATAAAAACCCGAGCCAAGACGCTGGTTTCAATAAGTAACATATATTGAAATAAATTACCCTGACTAAAATATAACCCAATTTACCAATCTGGAAGCAAGTCAGACAACCTAGGTCAGCAATTTGTCAGGCTAAATATCATATCAAGTTGCCCATTGCTTAACCTTTTTGCATTTTGCAAAAAATTGGCCTTGAGCAATGATCAAGTATATTCACGACCAATATTAAGCGTGTATAGTATAAAATGCAAATTTAAGTTGAAAAATGTTCATGTTTATTTAGTTTATTAAATCCTAATAATTTAGGTTAATTAAATATTAAGCATAAAGAAGTAGCGTCAATTAGCAATTTGGGGGACTAACTACTTTAACTAGGAGATTAGGATGCGTTTTAAACAATTTAATACTAGGACTAGGGTATTGGCGGGAATAAGCATGCCTTTGGTTCTGACGCTTATACTTGGTGGCGTTAGCCTTACCAGCCTCAATAGCATTTCAACTACGGCAGAGCGGGTTGACCACACCCATAAAGTGTTGGGCAATGCCGATTCTATCGTGTCTTCCGCAGTGGATATGGAAACCGGTATGCGCGGGTTTTTACTTGCGGGCAAAAGTAACTTTTTGAACCCTTATGACAATGGCGAAACCGCTACTTATGCCACTATTTCTGATCTGAAAAACACCGTAAGTGATAACCCTGCGCAAGTAGAACGCCTTGAAAATGTGGAAACTATATTGCAAAACTGGCAAGCCGATGTAACTGAGCCTGCCATTCAATTGCGCCGTGATATCGGCGATGCAAAAACCATGAATGACATGGCAGCTTTAATACGCGAAGCCCATGGCAAAGTTTATTTCGATAAATTCCGTGATCAAATTGGTATATTTACGGGGCGTGAAGAAAAATTGCTAGAACAACGCACCGCGGAATTTAAACAGGCCCAAACAGAAGTTCTGACCGGCGTGAACTTGCTTGAACAAACCGAAGCATGGGTTGACCACACTCAAAATGTTATCGGTAAAATTTCGCAACTTCTGGCTAATGTAGTGGATATGGAAACCGGCATGCGTGGGTATTTATTATCTGGCACGACTAGTTTTTTAGAACCGTTTAACAATGGCAGCTCAGCATTCCAAGCGGGCGTTACTGAATTGTTGGAAACAGTCAGCGACAATCCTGCTCAAGTGGCTCGGCTTAATGAAGCTCAAACCACCATCAATGATTGGGTGAGCCAAGTTGCAGATCCGGTAATTGTGATTCGTAAAGATGTGGTCATTGGGCTTCAACCCATGGGCAGAATTGTCGATTATGTGAACAGGCAAGAAGGCAAAGTGTTTATTGATAAATTCCGCACTATTATCGCAGAATTGATTGGGGCTGAACAAAGCTTGCTTGAAACACGCAAATTGGCTGCCGCAGAAGCTAATGGCATTATTAAAACCAACCTCGATGCCATAAATAAGATTGAAGAATGGGTAAGACATACCAATACCGTTATTTCAACATCAAATAATATGTTGGCAGCAGCTGTTGATATGGAAACTGGCATGCGTGGCTATTTGTTAGCTGGCGATGAAGGTTTCTTAGCACCCTATACTCAAGGTTCAAAAACATTCGTTAATTTGGGTGTTGAACTAAAAGCCTTGGTCAGTGATAACGCTGCACAAGTTACTTTGCTTGACCAAATGCAAAAGAATATTGCGGAATGGAAAAGCAATGTTACCGAAAGCAATATCCAGTTACGTCGTGAAATTGGCACCGCCAAAACTATGGATGATATGGCAAATTTAATTGGCGAAGCAAAAGGTAAGTTATATTTTGATGAATTCCGCAGCGTGATGGCAGAATTTAGGCAAGAAGAAAATAACTTAATGCTGCAACGCCAAGCCAGCAGTAACGAAACCATGAGCTTAGCACAAATGCTAATCATTGGTTGTCTGGCCGCCGCGATCATCTTGGGTCTGTTTATGGCATTCCTAATTGGCAATGGCATCGCTAACCCGATTATTGCCATGACCAAAGCTATGAAACGTTTGGCAGATGGTGACAACGAAACAGAAGTGCCAAGTGTTGACCGCACCGATGAAATCGGCAGCATGGCACAAGCAGTGCTTATATTTAAAGAAAAAGGTATAGCCAATGAAAGGATGCAAGCCGAAAAAGTCCTACAAGAAGAGGAAACAGTGAGGAAAATTAATGAAGATAAAGAAAAATTTGTCGGCGAATTCCGCGAAAACATTTCTGGCTTTATCGAAAACGTTGCCTCTAGCTGCACTCAAATGGGCGGAACCGCACAGCAATTAAAAGAAAATGCTGCACAAAGTTCTCAACAATCTAGTGAAGCTTTAACGGCTTCGGAACGGGCATCGTTAAACGTCCAAACCGTGGCTACAGCAGCCGAAGAGCTTACATCTTCTATATCAGAGATTGGTCGCCAAGTGCACCAAAGCCGCGATATAATTGACACCGCTGTTCAAAGTGCAAGCGTCACCAACAAACGTGTGAACGATTTGGCAGTGGCCGCCACCGACATTGGTGAAGTGGTGAATTTGATTCAAAACATTGCTGAGCAAACCAACTTGTTGGCGCTTAATGCAACTATTGAAGCTGCGCGTGCTGGCGATGCTGGTAAAGGCTTTGCGGTTGTGGCATCTGAGGTTAAGGAGCTTGCCAGTCAAACGGCAAAAGCCACTGAGGAGATTAGCACTCATATCTCTGGCATTCAAAGCACAACGGATGAAACTGTTAAATCTATAAAAGAGATTTTTGAAACGATGGATAAGGTTAATGAACTAACCACCATCATCGCTTCAGCAGTGGAAGAGCAGAGCAGTGCGACAACGCTGATTTCTGAAAACATTCAGGAAGCCTCTACAGAGTCGACCCATGTGTCTAAAAACATGACCTCTGTGTCGAATTCCGCAGAAACTGCCAATGTATCGGCGAGTGAAATTTCCGATGCGGCTAACAATTTAACTGGCCATACACAGCAGTTAAAAACTGAAGTTGATGGTTTCTTAAACAGATTCTTAGCAGCTTAGGCTCTATTGATCAGCACTAAATAAGCCGAGGTGAAAACCTCGGCTTTATTATAAATATTAACAACCCACCAACAATCTATATTGAACCATATAGCCTCTTGGTGGGTTGTTTTTTGGCCAAACACACAAAAAAGCCGGGGCAGAACCCCGGCTTTAATAGATGATGAATTATAACATAAATTACAAAGAATAATACATATCAAACTCAACCGGGTGAGGTGTATGGTCGTAACGGGTTACATCAGCCATTTTCAGTTTGATAAAGGCATCAATTTGGTCGTCAGAAAACACACCGCCAGCTTTTAAATAATCGCGGTCTGCACTTAGGCATTCCAGCGCTTCACGTAAGCTACCTGCCACTGTTGGTATTTCAGCCAATTCAGCCGGCGGTAGGTCATATAGGTCTTTGTCCATAGCCTCACCGGGGTGAATTTTGTTAATAATCCCGTCTAGCCCAGCCATTAGCATAGCCGCGAAAGCCAAGTAACTGTTGGCCATCGCATCTGGGAAACGAACTTCAACACGTTTTCCGTTCGGGCTATCAGCCGCTGGTATACGGCAAGATGCAGAGCGGTTGGCCGCAGAATAAGCTAACAATACAGGGGCTTCAAAGCCCGGCACAAGGCGTTTATAGCTGTTGGTTGATGGGTTGGTGAAAGCGTTTAGCGATTTAGCGTGTTTAATGATGCCGCCAATATAGAATAAAGCCGTTTCACTAAGGTCAGCATATTGGTTGCCCGCAAATACTGGTTTGCCATCTTTCCAAATAGATTGATGAACATGCATACCAGAGCCGTTGTCTGAATAAACCGGTTTTGGCATAAATGTTGCCGTTTTGCCATAAGCTGCGGTCACGTTGAACACCGCATATTTAAACGCTTGCATGCTGTCGGCCATGGTGGTCAATGTACCAAATTTAACCCCAAGTTCATGCTGCGCAGCGCCAACTTCATGATGGTGCTTTTCAACCACAACATTCATGTCTTTCATCACGGTTAGCATTTCAGACCGCATATCTTGGGCGCTATCAACTGGGTTTACCGGAAAATAACCACCTTTAAGGCGTGGGCGATGGCCAAGGTTGCCATTGGCATATTCGCGGTCATTATTGCTTGGCAATTCGTCACCGTCTAATTCAAAACCAGTTTTATAATCGCTGGTCGAAAATTTAACATCGTCAAAAATAAAGAATTCAGCTTCTGGGCCAACAAATATTGTGTCGCCAATGCCAGTTTGTTTTAAATAAGCTTCGGCGCGTTTGGCGGTAGAGCGTGGGTCGCGGTTATAGCCTTCTCCGGTGTTAGGGTCTAGAATATCGCAACTGATGACCATAGTTGTTTGGCCATAGAATGGGTCAATAAACGCCGTGTCTAAATCTGGCGCCATATTCATATCAGACTCGTTAATCGCGCGCCAGCCCTCGATAGATGAGCCGTCAAACATAACGCCATCTTCGAACATATCTTCATCAACGGCGCTCACATCCATAGTCACATGGTGCCATTTGCCGTTAGGGTCAGTGAAACGCAAATCTACAAATTTAACGTCTTTTTCTTTAATTTCAGCCAAAATGCCTGCAATTGTTTGTTTTGACATATTTTAGTCTTTCTTTATTTTACTAAATTATTGGTGGTTTATATAGCGTCAACGCCAATTTCACCGGTTCTAATTCGAATTACGTTATCAATAGATGAAACGAATATTTTGCCATCGCCGATGCGCCCTGTGCGCGCGGCGTTGATGATGGCTTCAACAGCTTTGTCGAGTAAGCTATCCTCAAGCACGATCTCGATTTTGATTTTTGGTAAAAAATCCACCACATATTCGGCGCCTCTATAAAGCTCGGTATGGCCTTTTTGGCGGCCAAAGCCCTTAGCTTCTATAACCGTGATGCCCTGCAGCCCAATCTCCTGAAGCGATTCTTTTACCTCATCCAGCTTAAATGGCTTAATGATGGCTTCAATTTTCTTCATAATGGCTCCTCAATCAAAAGTTGAATTCTACTAATGTTAATTGATTAGCAATTAATGTGCCAACGAAAAACACTTATTTTTTAACCACTTAATAACTTATTGACAGAATTTGACCTATTTTTCGCCTAAATAATAGACGCAATGCCTAATTTATAGGCATTGCGTCATATTGATTGCCAACTATATAAAAATTTAATCAATTAATCTGAAATAAAGATATGTCGCTTAATATGCCAGATCAGAACTCAAGGTATAATGTGATGAATAATTTAATTTCCAAACTAAATAAGTTTTGCAATAATGTTTCAGGCCAAATTGCCATTATGTTCGCGCTGCTTATGGTGCCTATGGCGGTATTCATTGGCGCAGGCATAGATTGGTCGCAGCAAATTAACGCCAACACAAAATTGCAATCGACATTAGATAGCGCAGCTTTGGCCGTGGCCCGACGGCTGTCGGTAGATAAAGACCTCACAATGGATGAGATGATGGCAGTGGCTCAAAAAATCATCACCGCCAATACCAAAGTATCATCTTATGTGAAGTTGGATGATTTTACACTGGTGTTTGCAGATGATTTAATCACCATCACTCAAACCGGTGCGGTTAAAACCACATTTTTGAAATTGGTCGATATATCTTCACTCAACCTCTCTGTCTCTACCCAAGTGAATATGAAATTTGGTGGTGTAGATTTGGCACTGGCGGTGGATTTAAGTGGGTCTATGGGCGGCACCAAACTTAAAGAGTTAAAAAAAGCCACCAACATCTTGCTCGATGAATTGTCCAACGCCGCCGTTAGCGAAATGCGGGTTTCATTTATCCCTTGGACCGGCAGCGTTAATCTAAATGTATATTTTGAAGCCGTCACCGGCGTGTCTAACGACAAAGATGACGACAAGAAAAAGAAAAAGAAAAAGAAGAAAAAGAAGAGGCATAACAAGAAGAAAGACGAAAAAACCAACACCTGTGTTCAACCGCGTGAAAGCGGTAAAATGGCCATCGTTGACATTCCACTCAAACACCAACCTGCCAACCCCAAGGACAATTATCAAGCTTGCCCCACCGCAGACCTCATCCCGCTTACCGATTTGGTAGAAGTAGTTGACGGCAAAACCGGCAAACAAAAATTAAAGTCCATTGTTCAGAGTTGGACAGCAAAGGGTGGCACTGGCTCTCAAAATGGCATGTATTGGGCGTGGGCGACCCTGCATGAAGCCTTTTATGGTGTTTTTGGCACTGATACACCAGCAGATCCCGCGGCGATAAAAAAATACGCCATTATTATGACTGATGGCAAGAATAATAAATCGGTATATAACGTGAAAATGCTGGCCAGTTGCAAAGCCATGAAAGCCGAAGGCATATTCATTTACGCCATAGTGTTAATGGAAAATAGCAGCAGCGTCATTAATACGTTTAAACAATGTGCGTCGCCAAGTTCAGAGGGCCGCAATTATTTCATTAAAACCAACACCGCAGCGGCTTTAACCAGTAGCTTCAAACAAATTGCCGCCGAAATAGGCAGCTTCTATCTGTCTAAATAATTGCATAGCTAAATTAATAGGCAAATTTTATGGCATTTTGTAACCATATATTAACATATTCGCTTAATTCCAAATAAACGAATAGCGCATATTATACCCATATAGAATTAAGGTGTAATATGATGCGTAAATTAAAGTCTAATCTAACTCAGTTTTACGGTGAAGCTGCTGGCCAAATCGCCATTATGTTCGCGCTACTGTTGATGCCTTTGGCGGTGTTTATCGGCGCGGGTATAGATTGGTCGCAACAAATTACCGCCAACATAAAAATGCAATCAACTTTAGATAGCGCAGCTTTGGCCGTAGCGCGGCGTTTATCGGTAGATAAAGACCTTTCGGTAGATGAAATGATGGCGGTGGCGCAAAAAATTATTAAAGCCAATACCAAATTGTCACCCTATGTGACATTGGAGGATTTTTCATTAGTCTATGCCGATGATTTAATTACGGTGGCTCAAAATGGCGCAGTTAAAACCACATTCTTACAATTGGTAGATATAAGCTCACTCAACCTTTCTGTCTCCAGCCAAGTGAATATGAAGTTTGGCGGGGTGGATTTGGCTTTAGCGGTAGACCTAAGCGGTTCGATGAGTGGCACCAAGCTTAAAGAGTTAAAAAAAGCCACAAATATTCTCCTAGATGAGCTAGTCGTGGCTAATGTTACCAACATGCGGGTATCTTTTGTGCCGTGGACCCGCAGTGTAAATTTAGGCATTTACCGCGATGCTGTGGCAAAAGCCGCAACCGGCAATGGCTGGGGCTACGGTTGGTATAAAAAAAATGGCAAATGGTATAAGGGCTACTTTTTTAGCGAAAACACCTGCGTGCGCCCACGCGACGATGGCGCAATGCGCCCCACCAATACCGCCATCGACCATGACCGGGCAAATGCACACGATTATACTGAAAACTGCCCCTCTGCCACACTTGTGCCATTGACAAATTTAGTCGCTGAACAGAACGGCATAAGCGGCCGGCAACAACTTAAAAACATCGCCGATACCTGGACTGCCAATGGCGGCACTGGCTCGCACAATGGCATGTATTGGGCGTGGGCAGCCTTACACAGCGCATTTTTTAGCGCTTTTGGCACCGCCACACCAGATGACCCGCAATCCACTAAAAAATATGCTGTTATCATGACCGATGGCAAAAACAACGCCAGTTCGTTCAATGTCAAAATGTTAGCCACTTGCGACGCTATGAAAGCCGAGGGTATACTCATATACACCATCGTGTTGATGCAAGACAATGCTACCATCAACCAATTGTTTAAAGATTGCGCATCACCAGACACTGGTGATAGGCAATTCTATTTTAAAACCAATTCTGCGGCTTCATTGACCAAGGATTTTAAAACCATCGCCCAAGAAATAGGCAACTTCTACTTATCTAAATAGACTGTATATAGCGCCGCCGCTGCCGGTTTATTGGGGATAGTGTGAATAATTTCATTTAATCTGAATTTTATGATTGACTGAAACATTGGGTATGTTATTTACCACTCACTATCTCATGCGGATGTGGTGGAATTGGTAGACACGCCAGATTTAGGTTCTGGTGCCGCGAGGCGTGAAGGTTCAAGTCCTTTCATCCGTACCAAGATACTTTCTAGATACGAATAGAAGCCCAAACCTAGCTATATAGGGGCTCAGCGACACACTAGTCACTTTCGAATAATTCAACAAATTATATAGTCATTAGACAGTATTCTGGTGTGTTTAAAAATCGAATGTTATTCGCTTTCGAACAGTCAAAATGCGCTAAAAGCGCAAAAATAGCGCATTTTATAAAGCCTAGAAAGACTTCTTGGGAAGCTTTTTCCGATTTACAAGTATCTTCCTAAATGTCGTTTAAGTATCAATTCAAAAGTCGGGCTACACTAGCCGTTACTAACCTTCCTTAAAAATTCGGTTATGTCGTTTTCTAAATCACCAACTTGGGTTTTCATATCTTCTGCAAGATTAGACACCTCACCAGAAATATCTTTGGCAGTGCCAATTATTTCGGTGACCACACCCATTGATTCGGCACTCTGTGATGACAAGTTAGAGGCATTTGCAACGTTCGAAGATATTTCGCCAATCACTGAGCTTTGTTCCTCTACAGCTGCGGCCACACCAATGGATGATTCTGCTAGGCTAGCAATTACTTCTTCGACTTCGGCAATCGCCTTAGCCGCAATACCGCTATCTTGTTGCATAGAGGTGATTTGGTTGGCTATTTGATCGGTGGCTTTACTGGTTTGTTCGGCCAGAGATTTAACCTCGTTTGCGACCACAGCAAACCCTCGACCAGCTTCACCAGCTCTGGCAGACTCGATGGTTGCGTTAAGCGCCAACAGGTTGGTTTGTTCGGCAATTTCATTGATAAGCTTAACCACTTGTTCGATTTGTTTGGCACTTTCTGTCAAAGTGGCGATTTTATCGACCGTCTCTTTAGTTTTCTTTTTGGCGTCTTCTGCCACAGTTGTAGAACTCGCAGCGCGTTCAGAAATTTCTGAAATCGATGCCGCCATTTCTTCGGTTGCAGCTGCTGCACTGCCTACATTTGCCGAGGTGTTATCTACATTGGCCTGTACTTTTTGGCTTTGCTCAGACATATCTTCGGCTGAATTGCTCAGGTTTTCAGCTGCGGTTTCTAAATTATTAGTGGCAATATTCACCTTGTCTAACTTTTCTGCTGAGAATGTTTTGAACTCTTCAATTGCTGTATTTAAAAACTCTGCCCGTTCCTTATCTTCTTTTAAACGAGCTTGTTTGCTAGCGTCACTTCTGACATTTTCCTCTGCATTTTGTTTAAACACCAATACTGCTTTGGCCATTTCCCCAATCTCATCTTTTCTATCAGCGCCTTCAACATCCGCATCAAGCAAACCTTCCGAGAGTGAGGACATTCTATTTGTAAGCTTGGAAATGGGTTTTGTGATTGAGTTTGACAAGAACAGCCCTGCAACAGCTATAAATGATAATGTACCAAATACAATTATCAGCATATTATTTCTGGCATAGACGAGCGGAGCAAACACCTCTTCAGTCGCTTGGATGGCAATAAGAGTCCAAGTTGTTTCATGAAATTTTAAATTTGTAACTGTCATAATTGAATGCTGGCCATTAAAAACTTCATCATAATTAGTCTGAACACTATCAAAAGAAGCTTCTTTAAGCAGTGGAGTTGCAATTGTTGTTTCAAGAATTTTATATTCTTCGTTCAGCACTGAATCATTACGAATTAGGCCATCATCACCAACAATAAAAGTTTCTCCATTCTCGCCCAAATGGCCATGAGTTTTCATAGTATTGTTAATATTAGCAATGGGCATTTGAAATGCGATAACACCCAAACGTTCGCCAGCAGCAGAAAATACAGGTTGCGCAATGAAGGATGCGGCAGCACCGTTGCTTGGCGAATAAGGCTTAAAATCATCAAAGACCTGTTCGCCTGCATCTAATTTCATAGCTTTTTGGAATACAGTGCCCAGGCCTGTTTCGGCATACATACCCACACTTAGGTTAGTGGCATAATCCAGCTCTTTAAATACTGTGTATATAAGGTCACCATCTGTATTAAATAGGAATATATCATAATAACCACGAGCGTATAAAAAATCACGGATTTTTGGGTGATAGTTTTTATGAACTAAGTTATATGGCGTTTTTTCAGGCGCAAAATCTAACTTTTCTTTTTCCCCTAATTTGTGCGGGTTAGATGAAATATAAGCGTTTTGAAGGGTTTCTTGTTGGCCATTTTTCATACCGACCCATGCGGCATCAAACTCCACTAGAGCTTGTTGAATTTCGATATTCAAAGATTTTTGCTGTAAGTCATTTTCAATTTCAGCCAAATAATTTGATAAACTTGCTTTCTGGCTAGCCAAGACAATCTCAACTCGTTCGTCTACAGCATTTGTAATACTCGATTCAATTTCCATATAACCAAGCATTCCGGCTAATAACCCGGTTAAAGTTGCTGCAGCAATAATAGCAGCGGGAAATTTGAATGATATTTTGAATAATTTATTTGTAGGGGCGGGGGGCGTTGACATAAGTATTTATCCTAATAAGAGTGTTTGTTGTTTTTGGTCAATAA
The DNA here is from genome assembly GCA_013214705.1 of Hyphomicrobiales bacterium. Classification (GTDB taxonomy): domain Bacteria; phylum Pseudomonadota; class Alphaproteobacteria; order Rhizobiales; family OSC116; genus OCS116. The sequence continues at coordinate 178,602 of JABSRZ010000003.1, read as the reverse complement.
GTCGGTCTCGTAAAACGACCAAGCTGACAGCATAATGAGAGAAAACAAACTTATGCCATTTACTATAGCAACTTGAAAACCTACTTTTATATTATTCAATTTTTATAAATTAATTAAAGTCTTAAAGTACCTTCGTATTTAGTTATAGAATTAATGGTATAGCTACACGAGACTATATCCATATTCTATCAAACGATAAATATTAATGGTTAATATATGATTTTTTTAGTTTTAACTACTTGGTTTAACAATATTCTATTAAACGCCGGTTAAATTTTAATTGTTTTATTACAAACTCTTAGATAACACTTAACTTTAATATGCTTTTGTCTAATTTTCTAGAAATATGTGTATAACCAAAATTTGAGCCATATTTTCTGGCAAATACCCACCTCAATACTCGGTTATGTACCCGCTCAAATTTACGCAACTTTATGGACAATTGACCTTCACCTAACAAAACAATTGGGCAATGTGTTTCGTCACGTATTTCGCGAATAAGTTCTATTTTATTGCCAGAAATTAGATAATCAGCTTCGTCAATAATAATTGGCTTCGGCTCATAATTTATGGCCTCAATAATACGCTCCATTCTGTCACATACTGTGCGCAAATCAAAAACCGAATGTTGCTTGTTGATTTCTGAAACAAGCTTCTTTTTTGTCCAGCTTTCGCCCACTTGCACATAACGTGCATGATGTACATTTTTGGTTGATACCAACTCGGCGTTTTGAGTGATGCTAATTTTAGCAACCTAGTTTCATTTATGGAGCTATTCAATATCTTCCTAAATGTCGTCTAAGTATCAATTCAAAAGTCGTGCTCCAGTTTGTTGGAGAACGATTCTATAAAAGCGTTATTGCAAAACTCTTAATCCGGAAAGAACCATCACGTCAGAACTGAGGTGGTGGCTGTCACGTTAACTCTAAAACCTCCTGTTTTCATCATTTTGGAGAAAAGTGAAGCCCCTTAAGTCATTGAAAAATAACAATATAGAGTTTGAAAATTTTTACTTTTATTGGCTAAAAAATAGTTCATGTGATAGCCTCCCGACAAGCAGGGTCAAAAGTGCGTTAGATTTAGCGAAGCATCGATCCCCTGAAGCGATATAACGGAGCACGAGAATGGATGATATTGCCACGAGAGTAGGAATTGTAACTGGTGGAACGACGGGCATAGGTGAGGCGATTAGCTACCGCCTGTTGGACGACGGATTTAGGGTTTTTGCTGTCCAACGAGATGAGCGCGAAGCAGAAGAAGGGCGAAGAAAGTTCAAAAAGCATTCTGATGCGGACAATATCCGAGTGTCTGCACATGATCTTTCCACTGCTATCGGGTGCCATAACGCAATTTCTGAGTGCGCCGCCTTCTTTGGACGTATCGATATTCTCGTCAATAATGCTGGAATCAGCGATGAGCAAACCGTCCGAGGCCTGCTGGAATGCAGCGACGAGCAAATCGACATGATCATTGATACTAATCTGAAAGCTCCGATCCGATTAGCGAGAGAAGCGCTTCCCTATTTGACATCAAGCAGCGGAGTCATAATCAATATCAGCTCTGTCGCACAGTTCATGGGGCGTGCCAATGCGTCTGCATATGTCGCGAGCAAAGCCGGCTTGGGGGGGCTTACGCGAGCGCTTGGCCTCGAACTTGCGCCGCAAGGGGTTCGAGTGGTTGGAATAGCGCCAGGCGACATTGAGACAGCAACGAGCCGCAGTCCTGACTTGGTTGCCAGGCGCAAACGAATCCAATTCAAAAAACCGGTACCCATTGGCTTTTCCGCCCAACCAAAAGAAGTTGCTAATGCCGTCGCTTGGCTAGTGTCCGATCAAGCGAGCTACCTAACGGGCACTACAATCGTCATAGACGGGGGGCTGTCGGCATTCTGAATAATATCTGATTGGACTCGATCTGAAGACCGGACGTCATACGATTCTCGATCGGAGCACCGACGGGAAAAAAATATTAAGGAACCACTGATGAAACTAGCATCTGTACTTACGCCGTTATCTGACACCAATCTGACGTTAGCGGCCCAAGCCGGGGTCGAAAGCATTGCACTTCGCTACCAAGATGGTGGTCGTGGTGATTGGTCGCAGACTGTCCAACGGTTGCGAAGTTATGGGCTGCAGCCAGCCGCTGTTGAGGGCTACGTACCAATGGAGTCCATAATATGTGGTGACGACGGCCGCGAGAGCGAAATACACAATTTCCTGCGCTTGCTCGAAATCATGAGCGAAGTTGAGATTCCTGTTCTGTGTTATAACTTTATGCCGGGTACTGATTGGGTTCGTACACGAATAGACTTTCCGGAACGGGGCGGCGCCAAAACCACGCAATTTCGCTTAGGCGATATCGAAGATGCTGTTGCATTGAACTCTGTAACGACACAATCAAGCGGCGACGATAATCTATCGGCTGAATCACTATGGAGAAATCTAAGCTATTTTCTGGAGCGTGTGATACCACGTGCTGAGGAGCTCGGCATTAATTTGGCAATGCACCCGGACGACCCACCGCTAGAGAGCATCCACAATCAGGATCGCATCATGAACAGCGTAGAATCGTTTGATCGATTGCTGAATATTGCGCCAAGTCCGAATAACGGCATATGTTTCTGTCAGGCCACGTTTACGTTGATAAGTGAAGACATCATAGCAACGATTCATCGATTTGGAGACGCTATAAAATACGTCCATTTTCGCGATGTGCGCGGATCAAGAAAAGATTTCGTAGAGACATTTCACGATAACGGCCCCACAGATATGCTAAGTGCAATGTTGGCCTACAAAAAAATTGCATTTGACGGTCCAATTCGTCCAGATCATGTGCCTCAATTAATAGGCGAGGACGCTGGTGAGCCCGGATACACGATGATGGGAAGATTGTTCGCGTTTGGCTACATGCGAGGGTTAATTGAGGCCGCCGACGCTCTTAGTCAGCGCTAATTTGTAATAGTTCAGACTCGGTAATGCTCCCTTTTTTAATGGGCTTCAAAAGTAGAACCGTTTATGCAGCTTCGACTTGAGCCAAAGTTAGTTTCTGTAAACAGGATGCAGCACGCACTTTATTCTATTCCAAAATATTCAATTTTAATCTCGTTTCACCAATCATAATTTCTGCAACATCAAAGCTATGATCAAGTGAACCGTCAACTTTGGGTTTTGCTGGGCAGTATATACTTTTGATGCCTGTTTGAATGATTGCTCTTGCACAGTCGGCACATGGAAAGCGATTTATATAAATGCTGCAATCTGCTAATTTAACGCCGCTTCTGGATGCGTTGTAAATCGCATTTCTTTCTGCGTGCTCCACCCAAAAAAACTTTTCTCCATTTTCTCGGTTGAACCGCGATGCAGGACTGGCATCAACGCCCCGCGGAAAGCCATTATAACCTGTCGATATAATTTCATTAGATGAACCAACAATGACTGCACCAACTTTAAAATGCGGATCTTCTGACCAATTTGAAATATGGTTGCAAAGATCCATAAATCGTTGGTCCCATTTTTTATTTTTTTGAGAATCATCCATAATTTTCAGCCTGCATAAATATAATATATGTTAATTTGAGTTTAGAAATCTTTGGCATAGGTGCCTCGCTTCCGATAAGTGCATGAAGAGGCTTTCCTGCCACCAAAAGAAACCTGTAATCAACACCAGCGGTGCGTAATTTAATCATTACCATGCCCACTTCTGCGTGGCTTTTATATTCAATTATTATTAATCGCGCAATTCATCAAAACCTGAGACCGCTTTTGCACCGCCGCGTAATTTTGCACTCAACCATATGCCAAATATAGTGGCGATATAGGGCAGTCCTAGCAATAAATCATGTGGCACATCATCGCCAAAAACCAATTGCGCGCGAATGCCCAACGCACCAACAATGGCAAAAAATGAAGCGGCGAGCATAGCACCGATGGGGTGGCTTGCTCCAAAAATGACCGCTGCAAAGCTCATGAACCCACGCCCGGCAGTCATGTTTTGTGCAAAAATTTGTAAACTACCTGCGGCTAGCTCTGCCCCGCCAAGCGCACATAATACGCCGCCGATCATTAACGCTATGAACCGCATTCGGCTCGGGTTTACACCCACACTTCGTGCCGCAAATGGATGCTCGCCAGATGCGGTGATTTGCAACCCAAGCCGCGTGCGACAGATTAATAGCCACATGCCAAAGACAACAAATGGCATTAATAATACCAATATGGACAAGCCATTAAACGCTCCAAATATGTCGCCGAATACATACCCTATTTTTGGTAAGCCAAATTTTGCGTTAACCGCGGCAGGCGTGCCAAAAATAGCTTCGACTGCGAGCGTTGTACCGCCCAACCCAAGGCCTGTTAACCCAAGCCCAGCAATAATTTGGTTAGCTTTTAATTTTTCGACAACAAACCAAAAAATAATTGATCCCAATATGCAAAATAAACAAGCCAACAATAATGCGTAAAAAACTGAACCGGTCAGCACGATACCCAATATGGTACTGCAAGCGCCAACAATCATTAAACCCTCTAGGCCAAGGTGCCAAATTCCGGCGCGTTGAGCGATTACACCTGCCAAAGTAACATAAATTAGGGGCGTGGCTGAGCGCAATATAGCAATAATCATTTCTTCCATTTTGCTCTCCCTAAGCTGAATAACTTATCTAAAAACTTGGACTTTGCGGTGATAAATAGGGCAATTGCCGCGTTGATAATTTCAATGGCAGAAGCCGGGAGCCCCGACATAACTGGTATGTATAATGCTGCAGAGGCTAGCCCGCCAAAAAACAGTGCCGCAATGGCTGCGCCTGCAATAGACAGGTTGGCAACCAAAGCAATTAGAATGGCTGTGAAGCCGTGCGCAGGTAAAAACCCAGCAGCAAGGCGACCGTTTGGCCCCATAAGCTCGACTGTACCCGCAATGCCTGCAAGGCCGCCAGAAATTAGAAAACTTGCCAAACCAACACGCAATAATTTTGTACCTTGCCACTCGACCATTGTGGCGTTTCGCCCGGCTAAACCCGAAACAACACCAAACGTTGTGCGGTTGGCTATTACCCACATAAACAAGCCGAGGCTTAGGGCAATCATAATAATTGTAGGCGATAATTCGTAGGAGTTGCCAAGGCGATAAGCTTCATCTAATGGCCGAGATGAAGCTTGTTGGCCAGAACCTGACGGGTCTTTAAGCGGGCCACCTGTAACATAAATAAGAATAAGTGATGCTAAAAAATTGCCCATTAAAGTTGTAATCACTTCATCTGCGCCAGATTTTAGCCGCAACAACCCTGGCCACAATGCCCACAACGCACCACCTGTTGCGCCGGCTATAAAACAGGCAGGTATAACCACAAATGCGGGGGCGCCATTAAGCCATTCGGCGGTAAAAGCGGCAAAAATCGCACCGATATAAAACTGGCCTTGGGCGCCAATGTTAAAATATCCAGCTCTGAAGGAAATAATCACGCCAATTGAAGTTATGAATAACGGTGCCGCCCACCGCAAAGCATGCTTCATGGCGCCATTGCGTAAAAATGCACCATCTATTATAGATTCAAACAATTCTACCGCCGAGAAACCGGCAATCACAAAAATGACACTACACAAAGCCAGTGCCAACAAAATGAATAATAAGGCTCTAAAAATAGTTATAAATTGCATATTCATAAATCAGCCTCAATCATGGCAGCACCAATTTTTTTGATATCAAATGGCGGCATGAATTCGCCGACCAATTGCCCAGATAAAAACACGATGACCCGATCTGAAATATCGAATAATTCATCTAAATCAGATGAAATGAATAATATTCCACAGCCGTTGTCACGGGCTTTTCGTAATGACTTCCAGACAAAGTCAGTGGCGCCAATGTCTAACCCACGTGTTGGTTGAGCGGCTATAATGAGTTTAGCCTCATCGTCCATTTCGCGTGATAAAATTACTTTTTGGGCATTGCCACCAGATAGCGAACCTGCCAGTTGGTCGACATTAGAATAATGCACATTCCATTTTTTTAAATTCGTGTTGCAGGCTTTTCGATCTTCTTTTGGTTTGATCAGCGAAAATATTGGCCGCTGCAAATAATTGCGTATCGACCAGTTTTCCCATAAAGGTGAACTTAGACTTAGCCCCTCTACATTGCGTTCAAACGGGATGATACGTAAGCCGTTTGAGCGCCGTTCAAGATGCGACATTTGAGTCATATTTTGGTCGTTCAAATATATCTCACCGGATTTTATACCCACCATATCGGCAATGGCGCGCACCAACGTACGCTGCCCATTGCCTTCAATGCCTGCAACACCGACGATTTCTCCGGCAGCAATGGTTAAATTTACATCCGTTAAGGCGGCACCTTCGACATCTTTAATTGTCGACAATTGCTTAATGTCCAAAGCGGTGTCTGGCTTTATTGCCACCGACGGTGCAGCGCGGTTAGAATTTGCCAAATTCTGGCTGGCATTTTCACCAATAATCATGGCGGATAATTTTTTAACGTCAATATTTTCGCAGCTAATGGGGCTTTGAACTAATTTGCCACCTCTTAATACTGTTACCGTATCGGCAATTTTCAGCACTTCTTTTAATTTATGCAAAACCAGAATAATGGTAACGCCGCTTTGCTTAAGTTGTCTGACACGCTCAAATAATTTGTCTGTAGTTTCGGGCGATAACACCGCCGTTGGCTCATCCAAAATTAAAAATTTGGCATCGCTTATTAATGCCCGGGCAATCTCTACCGCTTGCAATGTTTCTACCGGTAAATCTTTTATTTTTTGCTTGGATTTTACATTAACACCCAAATTGTCCAAATGTTTTTGCCAGAATTTTTCTAACCCTCGTCGACTATATATTTTGCCATTTGATGCGCCAAATTGCATAGCCTCAGCAACCGTAAATGAAGGCGGTAGAGCAAAACTTTGATGCACCAACTCTACGCCAGCCGCTCTAGCTTGTTTTACATCCCCACCTAACATCTGTTTATTATTGACGAGTATTTTGCCTGTAGATGGTTGAATGAGACCCGCCACCACGCGCGCAAAAGTTGTTTTGCCCGCACCGTTCTGCCCAACAACCGCGTGAATTTTACCGCGCTCAAAAGCGACACTAACATTTTGAAGTGCATGAACAGACCCAAAGGATACAGTGATGTTATTGCATTCAAATATATTATTGTCGCTTTTGACCATATTGGTATTCCATTTATTAGGTAACTTTATTATAACCTAAAGTTCTGTACTAAATGGTACTTTTAACGAACCGTCTAAAATTGCGGCTCTCACTTTGGCGACTTCGGCCGCAGCATTGGCAGATTTTGCATTAATTCCTGCATCGCCCTGCTCCTTAAACAAAGGCGAAAGAATGAAATCGATAACGCCGGTGCCTAAACCTGTAGAGCGATGTTGACCACCAATCCAGCCAGCTTTTAGTGCCGCGGCAGCTTCATTGGCCAAAGAGGCACCAAAATCCAACCCAACAATTGAAATTATTGACTTTGGCCCTAGCTCATATTGGGCAGGGTCAAGAGATGACACCATACGCCCAGATTTTTCATTGGCAGCTGAAATAATGCCGCCATCAGTTGCGCCAGAATCTGTTTGAATATAATCGATACCACCAGCATACATTTGGCTTGCCACTTCTAAACCTTTTGCGGGGTCTTGGAACGAGCCTGCAAAAGCCACAGACACTTCAATGTCCTTATTTACTGACATCGCGCCAGCTTTAAATGCATTATAATCGGCATTAATGGGTGGAATTGAAATGCCACCAATAAAACCTAGTTTGCCGGTAGCTGATACATGAGCTGCAAATACACCCGAAAGGTAGCAACCCAAGTAATAATCGTATGAAACAGATACAACATTGGCAATTGGTGGCTCAAAGGCATCACCGAATAGTTGAATCCAATTGGTATCGGGGAATGTTGGGGCAACCGCTTTAAACGGTTCGGCAACTTCGTTAAATGTAGATACCACAACTGCAGCGCCGGCTTCGCCTAAGGTTCTAAAAATTGTTTCATATGTGGCGGGGTCTTTTGCGTATATTGTGCGCGCTGTAAAGCCTTTTTCGGCGGCTAATTTTTTCAATTCTGAAATCATAGAATCCACGGGGCCATTGTCACCTGCAGCTTGGGTATGCACTAAAGCCACTAAATCGCCAGCGGCTAATGCGGGTGAAATACCCATGCTAAGAGCCATGCCCAACGCACCTAACCCAGCAGTTGTTTTTAACACCTGACGGCGATTTACAGATTTTCCATTATTGACATTTTGATTAGTCATTCTATTTCCCTTTTTTGGTTTGGTTTCACTTAATCTTTGGCGAATAAGATGCAGGATTCATAATCATCACATCTTGTTTTTGAATGGCATCGAGTGCCCAAATTTCAGAAATAAATTTCTGCCAATCTGGGTCTGCATACATGGCGGCGCGGCGCCTTTCACGGTCCGCCAAATCTTCATAAGCCCACATCAATACACTGGTGTGCAACACACCAATTTCGCTTACATACAGGCCCATAAATGTGCCCAAATGTTTCTTTTGCACTGGCAAGCCATCTTTTTCATATTTTAATAGCCAAGCGTCAACACTGCCGGGTTTAAAACTGTACATTCTATGTTCGACAATCATATTATTTTCCTTTTAAAATCATCTCGGCCACTTTTTCACCAATCATGACGGTTGGCGCGTGGGTATTGCCGCTGGTAATTATTGGCATTATCGACGCATCAGCGACCCGCAACCCTTCAATTCCATGAACTTTCAAATTTTCATCGACCACGGCCATTGGGTCATCGCCCATCTTGCAGGTGCCAACCGGGTGAAAGGTGGTGAGCGAGTTACTACGCAACCAATCGGTCAGGTCTTCATCACTGGTAAATTCTGCTCCTGGCGCCAATTCTTGGCCCCTAAATTCATCCATTACTGATTGGCCAATTATGTTTCTGGCAATTTTAATGCCGTCAATTATTGTCTTCACATCGAATTCTGTTTTCAAATAATTGGCTAAAATTTTGGGCGGCGTATTAGGGTTGTTTGATGCCAGGGTAATTTCCCCATGACTAGTGGGGTTAACAGGGCCAATCCTAATGGTAAAACCGTGGTTTACTTCTGTTGCTTGTTTTTTCTTAAACGGGTTTGGAATGTAAAGATTGGCCGATTTTTCAAGCCCGGGCATAAAATGATATTGAATGTCCGGCGACGCGAGCGCCTCTCTAGATTTTAATAAAGCCCCAGATTCATAAGGAAATGTTGTCGCAAAGCCTTTGCCAAAAAGCATGCCTTTAAGAACTGACAAAATTATTTTATCTAATCTCAAATTTTTATACAGGCTAATCGGTTTTGGGCATTCCCAAGCCATGACACAATCGACATGGTCTTGCATATTTTTGCCAACGCCCGGCAAATCTACTACTGATTTAATATTATGCTCTGCCAATTCGGCTGCTGGGCCAATGCCTGACAATAATAATATTTGCGGCGAATTTACAGTTCCTGCCGAGAGAATGATTTCTTTGTTAACCTCAAAGACTTTCTTTTTGCCGTCTACAATGACGTTAACACCAATTGTTTTGCCATTTTTTACAATAATATTTTCAGTTAATGCATTGGTAATTACGGTTAAATTTTTACGATTTTTAATAGATTTCAAAAACGCAGAACTTGTAGACCAACGCTTGCCTTTTTTAATATTAAAATCGTAACGCCCCATTCCTTCTTGCTCTTGGCCGTTAAAATCGTCGTTTTTCTTATAACCAGCCTCGACCCCGGCATTAATAAATACGTCATGCAGTATATTGTCGCTTCTGGCTTTGCAAACCTGTAGCTCCCCACCACTGCCATGGAATTCGTCTGTACGGGTTTCGTGATTTTCTGATTTTTTAAAAATTGGCAGAACGTCTTCATATGACCAACCTTTATTTCCCATTTGCGCCCATCGGTCATAATCTAGCTTATTTCCACGAACATAAATCATGCCGTTAATGGTAGATGTGCCACCCAATACTTTGCCGCGTGGCCAATAAAGCGAACGGCCGTTTAAATATGGCTCTGGTTCAGTGTAATATTTCCAATTATGTATGCCCATTTGGAACAACTTGCCCATTAGCATTGGCAGCCTAAAAAACGGATTCCAATCTTTGCCACCGGCTTCAATTAACAGGACTTTGTTATTGCAGTCTTTGCTCAAGCGGTTTGCAACCACACAGCCTGCCGAACCCGCGCCCACAATAATATAATCAAATTTCTGTTGTTCACTCATGTCACTTACCACTTAATTTCATTTTGGTTATTTGCCGCAAGATGCCGATTACAAACAATAAACGGGTTTTCCTGGGCGAAGGTTTGTTCAGCAAACGCTGGGTGTGGACGCTGGATCATGTTTTCAGCATTAATATTGGCCACTCGAAAATTCTCTATCGCCATGTCACCAAAAGCCATAAACACAATTGGTTTTTTAAGGTCTCTAAAGTGCGACAATATTGTTTGAATAAAGGGGTGCCAAACAGGCCCATGCCCATGAGATTGATGAATATCTACGTCACGCTTAAAGCGGGAGAGAGTGAGCGAAGAATTTAACAAAAGCACCCCTTGAGCGACCCATGTATCTACCAGTTTGTTGGGGCGCTCAAAGTGAAATATTTTATTTTCTATATCTGATAGCAAGGTCGGCCAATCGTCAAAGGATCTTGCATAATTGGTGTTATTGGTACGGCTGGCGCAAACTTGCTGGGTTAACACCCGCATACTTTTGGAAAACATCTTATTCATTTCGCGCCATTCGGCGATGTTTCCAGCCTCAAAAGCGCGCCCCGTGGCAAAGCCTGGCTCGGGATATGGGTCTTGCCCCAAGATTATACAGGTAACATCGTTGGGTGATATATTGTCAAAAGCGCTAAATATATGAGCGCCTTTTGGTTCACCAGGAAAAACCGCTTCGCGTCTAGAAGGAAAGATAGGTTCCCAATATTCTAACTCCAAATTTTGGGCGCAATTATTAAATCCTAATTCAACATCTTTAAGCATAGGCAACCAACTTGGCGGCAAATCCAGCTGCCATTCATGCAATGTTTGTTTTAATGCTTGTGATAATTGTATTGGCATGAAGTGCTTTCGTTAACATTTAGACAATGCTAGCAAGAAGTTGACTAAAGTGTCAATTTTTATTTTTATAAAGTTGACAAAAATGTCAGTTTTTATCGTTTCTAATTGAATAAATCAAAACACTATGTTATATTGAAGCCATTGTTTTATAACTATTTTGAAATTTATTATTATAAATTGATACAACCGAGATAATTCATGAATAAAAACACAAATAAAAAATCTGAAAAAAAAATCCGATCAAGAAATGAAATTAAGATATTAGATGCTGCTGTGTTGTTATTCTCAAAAAAAGGTTTTGATGGCACACGTTTTATGGAGATCGCCAAAGCCAGTGAATTGCCAAAAGCCAATGTATATTATTATTTTTCTAGCAAAAACGAAATCTATGAACGGTTAATCGAAAATGTCATACAAGGTTGGGACAATGCGTTTGAGCATATTAATCTTGATCTCGAACCAGCAGACGCCATTGATACTTATATTGGCGCTAAATTGGACTATGCTCGGCTTAACCCAATTGAATCTAGGTTTTTTGCCCATGAAATGTTACGCGGAGGGGAATTTTTAACCCGTAAACAACGCCAGCATATTCGCGACGTGACCCGCAAACACGAGCATGTGTTGGAAAGTTGGATATTACAGGGGAAAATTCGAGACATCAGCCCGCAGCATTTTTTTATTATGCTTTGGGCAAGCACTGAATTTTATGCAAACTTCACCAATGTTGTTGAGCTCACCCTAGAGAAAAGAAAACTCACCAAAAAAGACTATGACAACGCCCGTAAAACCATAGTGAACAGCATTTTAAATGGGTGTCTCAAAAAATAGATTGTTTGAGATATAGAGTTCCCTAAGAATGGTATATATTTATAAAAATATACCTTCCGTGGTATTGTAAATTGCCATTATTTCCATTCTTTTCTTCCATAAATTCAATGTGCGAATTGTTTGTATGAAGCTGTCGGTTTGGTTGAGCCTGAAGGCTCGATAAAAAAATCCCCGCCATCCTTGATAGGATGGCGGGGCCGTCAGTGCTTATTTTGGGGTAAAGATTTGTCGATTTATTCAGGCTGCCATCCTAGCTTTATAGAAAGGTTGTTTCACCATAATGTCACTATTTTGAGATTTAGTTTCTGCTGGCTGCACAGGCAATTTAATTTTTATACTCGCTCTATAAGGTGATTTAGAGGTCGCTAATCCGTTATAATTCAACTCATATTTCGCCCGGTTTCAGTGTCAAAAATATGCATTTTTGATTTGTCCACTTGGATGCCAATTTTCTGACCAGTTCGATAATCATTTTCAGGCGACACGCGCACAGTGAGAGGTTCCGTGCTAAAATTTGTTTGTAAATACAATAAGGATTCTGAGCCAAGATCTTCGATAATTTCTACCTGAGCTTGGAAATCTGGTGAATCGTTAGTGCACACCTCTAGATGTTCGGATCTGATGCCAAATGTAACCGACATTTTGTCCACCGCATTAGCTTTAAGGTTAAACGGCAACCTGAGCCCGTCTAAATCTATATATGTACCTTGCTTGTCAGTTGACAATGTTGTTGCGATCAAATTCATGGCTGGCGCGCCGATAAATCCTGCGACAAATATATTAGCAGGGTGGTTATAAAGTTCGATTGGTGGCCCAGATTGTTCAATTTTCCCATGGTTAAACACCACAATTCTATCGGCCAAAGTCATAGCCTCAACTTGGTCATGAGTTACATATACCATTGTGGTCTTCAAACGCGTATGAAGGCGCAAAATCTCCAAACGCATTTGAACTCTCAAAGCGGCATCCAGATTTGACAAAGGCTCATCAAACAAAAATATTTTGGGGTGACGAATAATGGAGCGTCCAATGGCCACCCGCTGGCGTTGACCACCAGAAAGTTGTCGTGGCGTGCGTGGCAATAGGTCGGTAATTTTTAGAACCCGGGCCACCTCTGCCACTTTTTCCTCAATTTCCTTTTTTGGCAATTTTGCCAACTTCAAGCCAAAACCAATATTTTGTTCAACTGTCATATGTGGAAATAACGCGTAGGATTGAAACACCATAGCCAGTTGGCGTTTTGATGGGGCTTCGTGGGTAACATCTGCACCATCTATATGAATGCTGCCTTCGGTTACACTTTCTAAGCCCGATATCATTCTCAACATTGTTGATTTACCACAACCAGATGGGCCTACAAACACCATAAATTCGCCGTGCGACACTTTAAGGTCGACACCTTTTATGACTTCGATATCACCAAATGATTTTTTGATATTATTTAAAACTAACTCTGCCATTGATTAACCTTTCACAGCGCCCATTGTCATGCCTTTGATGAAATATTTTTGGAAAAACAAAAATACAATTAGTGTGGGCAGGCTGGCTAAAAGTGACAAAGCCCCCTGTACGCCCCATGCTACCGAATATTGACCTTTTAGATTAACTATGCCCAACATCACGGTACGCTTCTCGTCTGATTGAATGAAAATAAGTGGCCACAGAAAATCATTCCAAATCCAGGTGAATTGCAGGGTTACCAATACCGCCAAAGCAGGTAAGCTTAGAGGCAAGGCTATCTTTGTAAGCACTTGCCATTCCGAAGCACCTTCTAAAATTGCAGCTTCGCGCAAGGCGTTTGGAACTGTTGCAAAAAAGTTACGCATTAATAAGGTGCAAATGGGTATACCCATTGCAATATGAATAAAAATTACTGACCATAATGTGTCTATCAAATGTAAGCCATTAAATAGCCGAAATAAGGGAATGAGAATTACCTGAGGCGGGAAAAACATACCTGAAATAATGACTAAAAATAGTATCCCACTGCCTCGAAAAGGCAGTTTTGCAAATACATAACCATTTAATATGCCCAGAGTGATAGAAATTACGGTTGCTGGCACAGTGATTAGCAGTGTATTTACGAAATAGCCTTGAACCGATGGGTTGCTTAATATATCGGCAAAATTTCCCCAATATACCGAAGTTGGGAAATCCCAAAGGCGGCCAAAGGCAATTTCCTTTGTGGTTTTGATAGATGAAAAAAGCACACCGACTGTCGGCGCCAAAAATAAAACCGCCAAAATTGAGAGTATAATAAAAATAACCACAGGCCAAGGGTTGAAGGGTTTTGCCGAAGGCGCGCCTGTACCATGAGGTAACTGGATATCAGCCATAAATCTCATCCACCTTTTTTAATTGTTTGAAATAGATTCTAATAATTGTAAGAGCGATTAAAAACAGCACAACTGAAATGGCGCTGCCATAACCCATTAAATATTTTTTGAAGGACTCGTTATACATATGCATCGCCAAAGTATCTGAACTGTTAAATGGCCCACCACCAGTCATAATGTATAGAATGTCAAAACCTTTGAGCGAATTGATAACGCTCAAAGCGATTACCACAACAGTCGCCGGTGTCAAAAGCGGGAATATAACCAACCTAATGCGCTGCCATGTAGACGCGCCTTCAATCTCGCAAACTTCAATTAAGTCTTCGGAAATTGAAGTTAAACCAGCTAAGTAAATGACCATGGACAAACCTGTCTGTTGCCAAGACCATGCCAATATAACCGAACCCAATGCAGTGTCTGGTTTAGCAAGCCACGCATAATTGAATTTTTCTTGAGCGATAAAACCAATAACCGTATTCATCAACCCCCAATCAGGTTGGTATATCCAAACCCAGGTTTGGCCAACGACCACTGCCGATAGGCAAATAGGCAAATAAAATATTGACTTAAAAATGGAGCCGCCTGGCACTGAACTATCTATAAGTAAAGCCAATACCAAGCCGAATAAACTTGGTAAGAATATGGCGGCAACCATCCAAATACTGGTATTTATGGCGGCTTGATAGAATAACTTATCTGTAAGAATTTTTATAAAATTATCAAAGCCGACATACTGGTAATCGGAATTAAAACCATTCCAATTTGTAAAGCTATAATAAAATGAGCTTGTTAGTGGCCAAATTATTAGGATAACAAAAACAGCCATGGGCAAGGACAGGAAAACAATTTGCCAAAACCGATTTTCTTTTTCCATATTATATCCTATCAAATTCAATGAATATCTGGCCGCCAATTGCTTGGCGACCATGTATTATTTTGTAATTAATTTTTGAATGCGCTGGCAGCATCACCCGCAACACGTTCTAAAATAGCATCCATTTTACTCGGATCATCCATAAATTCGGCAAACATAGACAAACCAACTTCCGCCACTGGTGGTGGTGTTGACAAATCATAGTTAAATGCAAACGTATCGGCGGCATTAATGGTTGCCAATGCATGTTGCATCACTGACGTGTAATTGCTTTGATCTACATTAACATTGGCAGAAAGAGCGCCCTGAATATTTGCCCATTTTGCTTGTGCCTCAGTGTTAGATACCATGAAGTTAAGTAACTCTTCAGCGCCTTCAACATTTTCAGCATCGGCAGAAATGACCAAACCATCAATTGGCCCAACAACAGCATCCGGAATAGACGCATCAATTGTTGGGAACGGGAAGAATTCATAATCTTCGCCCGGTTTCATACCTTGGCCATTCCAATAACCGGTAATCCACGTACCCATTAAAGTCATAGCGGCATCACCACGCATCACTTTGTCAGAAGCATCGGTCCAAGTATTTGCATTTGAATTTTCGACAAAATAACCTGCATCATAAAGGTCTTTCCACATTGACATAGCTTTTACGACCTCTGGGTCATCATAAGCTGCGGTGCCATTCATTAGATCAGCACGGTAGTCAGCGCCGGCTGTTCTTAGCAGCAGATAGTCAAACCAGAATTGTGCGGGCCAACGGTTTTTTGAACCCAAAGCAATCGGGTCTATACCATTGCTTTTTAGCGTTGCACATAATGTGAGAAATTCTTCCCAGGTTTTTGGAGTTGATGTAACGCCTACCGATTCAAGAACGCTCGTATTATAGAACATGCCTGCATAATGGTAACCGAATGGAACTAAATAGCGTTTACCATCATATAATGTCGCGCCATCAGCAACTGACTTGGCGATAACATTATCAAGGTTATTTTTTGCCCACATACCATCTATCGGGCGTAGACTTTTTGAATCGATTATAAATTGTGTACGAGCACCCGCCCAATAACTAATGACGTCAGGCAGGTTATGCCCAGCAGCACGAACCAAGATACCGGCTTTATAATCTTCATGACCAATCGGGCTGTCTTTAACAGTTAAGCCTGATTCTTTTTCAAATTCTGAAAAAATTTCCTTTAAACCACCCAGACCTAGCTCACCTGTGAAATAGTGAGAAATTGTGACTTCTGTTTTTGTTTCGGCGAAGGCCTGCGCCCCAAAGAGTGCGGTTTGTCCAACCAATACAGCGCCTATTAGATTGCGTATTTTAATTTTATACATGCTATTCCTCCTGCATATAGTTTACTTATATTGTACAATTATGTAGCAATGTGAACAAAATTGATGATTTTTGCGTATATGTCAACAAAAACTGTTGCAAAGTTTAATAATAGTGAATAACTTTACCTAAATAGACGTTTTGCAGATATTAGTTTAACATTGTTGTATTTTAGTACAAAATTGGTAAACTACAAGCGTGTAACAATTGGAGAACATAAAATGCGCTTATTGCAATCATTAACACGCGGCCTTGCCGCATTAGATTATTTGAAAGAAAAAGCTGAGCCAGTTCGGTTAACCGACGTTGCGGCAACTTTGGGTGTTGAGAAATCCAATGCGTCACATATTCTCAAAACTCTTGTGGCGTCCGGTTATGCCTCGCAAGATAGCTCAAGACGATATTTGATACATAAAGACGTCACGGCAACAGATGATTCTCATTCGTTAGAAGAAATTATTGCTTGCAAACAACAATGGAAGCCGGTTCTAGAGAAGCTAATGATGGAAACCGGAGAATGCTCCCATATGGCTGTGTTGGTAAAGTCGCAGGTTTGGTATATTGACAAAGTCGATTCCAACTTGCCGCTCAAGGTTGACCACCCTATTGGTTCGTTATCGCCCTTACACTGTACAGCGCTCGGAAAAATATTTCTGGCATATGGCGACGCAGTTCCTAATCAGAAATTTGATAAATATACCGCCACAACCATTTCATCAAATGCAGAACTTATGCAGGAAATCGAAAAAACGCGCATACGTGGTTATGCCGTCGACAATGAAGAGTTTTCGCCCGGCATTCGCTGCGTAGCGCATCCTATATTCGACAAAGTCGGCAAAGTGATCGCGGCATTTGGAGTCTCTGGCCCGACGGTTAGATTAGATGATCAAAAGTTCCTTGAACTTGGAGAATTAGTCAAGACGGTCTATGCGCAAAAAATGAAGGAAATAAATAATGAAGACTAATGTTATAAAAACGGCATTTATCGGCACTGGACGAATTTCAGACCTACATGCCATTGAATATTTACAAAACCCCAATGCCAAAATTGTTGCTTTATGCGATACAGATGCTGACATAGCCAAAGGCCGAGCAGCAGCTTGGGGGCTAACAGATGCAATCATCGAAACTGATGTGGACAGATTGTTGGCACGCAATGACATAGACTTGGTCGAAATTATGGTGCCACATCATTTGCATCTGCCTATTGCTTTAAAAGCCATTGCAGCTGGCAAAGCGGTGTCTCTACAAAAACCAATGTGCCTATCCCTACAAGAAGCAGATCAATTGGTTGAAGCCGCAGAGGCTTCTTCAAATCAATTCAAAGTGTTTGAAAACTTCATTTTCTATCCGCCAGTGATTAAAGCAAAACAATTGATAGATGCAGGCGCCATTGGTGACCCAATTTCAATTCGCATTAAAAGCAACCCGGGCAAGAGCAAAACAGCCTGGAAGGTGCCGACCAATGCCAACGCTTGGCGTCAAAAAAAATCCCGTTCAGGTGGCGGGCCACTTGTATTTGATGATGGTCATCATAAATTTGCATTGGCTTGGTTTTTTATGGGCGAGCCGACCGATGTCCATAGTTTCATTGGCGAAACAACCACACCTGATGGCACGGTGTTAGATGCCCCTTCGATCATATCTTTTCGATTTGAAAACAATAGAATAGGTAATTTGGAGGTGGTTTATTCACCGGAATTGGAAATTATTACCCAACATTACGCGCAAGATGATCGGGTGGAAATAACCGGCAGTAAGGGTGTGTTGTGGATTAATTGCGGCCATGGCCGCATTGGTGGGCCACCACCTTTAGCCATTTATAGAGATGGAAACGTTACAAATTACCATGACATTCCAACAGGTTGGGAACAAAGCTTTGTTATGTCCACACGCCATTATATCCAAGCTTTACAGGAAAATACCCAGCCTAGCCTCACGGCAATACAAGCCCGCAAAATATTGCAGTTTGCTTTGGCAGCTGAGCAATCTTCACAAGATGGCAAATCCATCTCAATAGACTAGTTACAAGGACAAATAAAAGACATGACCCAAAAAAACACAATATCACTCACGACTATTGAAGGCCGAGCAAAATGGTTGCAAGGCATGGGCGATATTGAAGCCGCAATATCGGACTTGGGTAAAAACGCCTTGAATGTATCCTTAACCGAAGCCTTAATATTAGGCTTGATGCGTCAGGGTATCACCAAATATTTGGCCATATTTGGCCATGGTTCCACCGTTATTGGAGATGTTTTAAGCGTCTACGAAGACCATGGCTTAATAAAATGCTGGCAATTTAGAAATGAAATTGAAATGGCTCATGCTGGAACAGCCTTAAAATGGGTCTATGGCGAAACCTGCGCGGTCGTAACTTCGATAGGCCCTGGGGCATTACAAGCTATGTCAGCTTCACTTGTTGCCTCGTCAAATGGGCTTGGCATTTACCATATTTATGGCGACGAGACCACTTATGGCGAAGGCTACAATATGCAGCAAATCCCGTCGCCTCAGCAAAATCAATTTGGCCAATTAACCGCAATAATGGGCGGTACATATACTATGCACTCGCCCAACGCGATTAGGGATGCATTGCGCCAAGGTTCTTTGACTGTATTTAACCCCATAAAACCAAAACCGTTTTTCATCAATATGCCGATAAATACTCAAGCCAGCATGATCGAACTTCATTTACACACATTGCCCAAAAAACCCATTGCACAATTAGTCGCCCCTGTCGATCAGGGACTATATATTGAAGCCGTCAATTTAATGAAGTGTGCGCGTAAAATAGCCATTAAAGCCGGCGGTGGTACGAGAAAGATGAGCAAAGAATTAAGACGCTTTGTCGAATTGTCGGGTGCTGTTGTGGTTCAAAGTCCCGGTTCATTAGGTGTATTGCCTGACGCACATTTGCAAAATATGCATGTTGGCGGTTCTAAAGGCTCAATCAGTGGCAATTTTGCCATGCAAGAGGCTGATTTGCTGATAGTGGTGGGCAGTCGCGCTGTTTGCCAAAGTGATTGTTCTGGAACAGGCTGGCCCAAAGTTAAAAAAGTTATCAATATTAATGCCGATTTTCACGATGCCTTTCATTATAATGAAACACTGGCATTATGTGGTGATGGGTCAACCATTTTAAATTTGCTAAATAAACAGCTGGCAAAAACACCGACTGGTATTTCAAACTCTAAAAAACCATGGTTGGATGAATGTGCGGCCGCCAAAGATAAATGGATAAGCTTTAAGGCCGATAGAATTCAAGCACCATTGTTGAATGACGATGTTTGGAGGAAAAATATTCTAACCCAACCTAGCGCGATAAAAACGGTTGCCAATTTTTGCAAGCAGCACAATGCCATCAAATTTTTTGACGCAGGCGATATACAGGCGAATGGGTTTCAAATTATTGAGGATGATGAACCTTACCAAACCTTTACGGAAACTGGTGCATCATATATGGGCTTTGCGGTTTCCGCCCTTTTAGCTGGCGGGCTTGCCGATACACCACAATATAGCGTGGCATTTACTGGCGATGGTTCATTTATGATGAACCCACAAGTGTTAATAGATGGGGTTGAACATGGTTTACATGGCACAATAGTTGTGTTTGATAACCGCCGCATGGCCGCAATAAGCAGCTTGCAAATATCACAATTTGGTCGGGAATACAGAACCTCAGACAACGTGGCTGTGGACTATGTAAAAATGGCAAATTCGGTTGCAGGCGTGCGCGGTATTTTTGGCGGATATGACCAGCAAACATTGCTAGAAGCGCTAGATTTAGCCAAACAGCATCAAGGATTGAGCCTAATTCATGTGCCGGTATATTTTGGTGACAATAAATTAGGTGGCATGGGCACATTTGGCGATTGGAATGTCGGAAATTGGTGCGATGAAGTTCAAGAAAAATATCTAAGTAGTTTGATTTAAATAATATTGTGGAGTGTTGTAATGTATAGTCGATTTGGATTGTTAATTGATGGTGAATGGCGCGATGCTGTTGGTAAGCAAACACGAAATGTGTTTAGCCCGGTTAACGAAGACATTATTGGCACAGTGCCAAATGCCCAAGAGCAAGATATTCAGGCAGCCCTAAGAGCGGCTCAATTGGGGTTTGACATTTGGTCAAAAACGCCCGCCTGGGAACGCGCCAAAGTGCTGCGAAAAGCATCAGAATTAATTCGACAACGACAAGCAGAATCCGCACATATTATGAGTGTAGAAACTGGCAAGCCAATAGGCGAGTCGATGGGAGAAATTAACGCAGCAGCCGACCAATTTGAATGGTATAGTGAAGAAGCAAAAAGGCTCTATGGCCAGATCATTCCCGCTCGAAATCAAGACGAGCAATTGCAAGTGGTTTATCACCCTGTTGGGCCATGTTTGGCACTTTCAGCTTGGAATTTTCCCGCATTACTCCCTGCGCGCAAAATAGCAGCAGCCTTGGCAGCAGGCTGTTCTGTTGTTGCGCGCCCCGCTTCAGAAGCGCCAGGCTCATGCTTTGTCATAGCCCAAGCGCTGATGGATGCGGGTCTCCCCAAGAATGTTCTGACAGTCATGACTGGCCAACCAGATCCAATGGTAAATCAACTTATATCATCAGATATTATTAAAAAAGTTTCTCTTACAGGTTCGGTGCCTGTTGGCAAGAAAATTTTGCACCAAGCCGCTGATGGGATTAAAAAAATATCAATGGAATTAGGAGGTCACGCTCCGGTTATTGTTCATCATGATGTTGACCCTGTTAAAACTGCACATAAATTAGCAGCAACAAAATTTAGAAACTGCGGACAGGTGTGCATTTCTCCCTCGCGCTTTTATATTCATTCGTCAATTTACGAAAAATTTGTCGATGCGTTTGTAGAGTTTACCAACGGTTTGGTATTAGGCGATGGCTTAGTAGACGGTGTCACCACGGGTCCAATGATTCGCGAACAAGCCGTAAATGGGGCACTGTCTTTAATTGAAGACGCTATCGAAAAAGGCGCAGAATTATTGACGGGCGGCCACAGGGCCAAACAGTTTAACAAAGGTCATTTCTTACAGCCAACCGTGTTGGCCAATGTTCCCGATAATGCACGTATAATGCGCGAAGAGCCTTTTGCGCCAGTGGCGCCGATAACTGCTTTCGACAATTTTGACGAAGTCATTAAAAAAGCCAATTCCACCGAATTTGGGTTAGCAGCTTACTTGTTTACTCACGATAGCGCTTTAGCACAAAAAACCGCAATGGCGTTAGAAGCTGGAATGGTTGGCATTAACGAAACTTTATTAGCAACCGCAGAAGCACCATTTGGTGGCATAAAACAAAGCGGGTTTGGCCGCGAAGGTGGTACATTAGGCATAATGGATTATGTAGTGCCTAAATATATACGCCACAAATTAATAACAAAGGAAGTCGAATAATTGACCAATAAATCAAAGGGGCTTAAAGGCGGTTTAACCAACTATGGCGATAGAGATTTTGCTTTATATTTAAGGCGTTCTTTTGCGAAATCAATGGGCTACACCGGAGAATCACTCGACAAACCAATCGTCGGCATTTGCTACACAGAGAGTGGATTTAACAATTGTCATCGTAATTTCCCAGAAATGTTGGAGGCCATAAAACGTGGCGTTCTAGCGGCTGGGGCTTTGCCCATAGCATTCCCGATGATATCTTTGGGTGAGGTGTTTTTGAATCCAACTTCGCTGGTTTACCGAAATCTTATGGCAATGGCTACCGAAGAAATGATCAGCGCCCAACCAATGGACAGTGTGGTTTTAATGGGTGGTTGCGATAAAACCGTACCTGCATTGTTAATGGGCGCGATCTCTGCAAATAAGCCCGCGGTTATGGTGGTTGCAGGGCCAATGATGACAGGTAGGCACAAAGGTGAACGACTAGGTGCATGTACAGATTGCCGAAGGTTTTGGTCAAATTACCGGGCTGGAAGTGTCCAAAAATCTGAAATTGATCAGGTTGAAGGGCGCCTCGCTGTAACATCTGGAACTTGTGCTGTTATGGGCACTGCCAGCACCATGGCGTTGTTGGCAGAAACTTTAGGCATGATGTTGCCAAATAGTTCAAGTATTCCTTCTGTGCATGCTGATAGGCTACGTTCATCAGAAGAATCTGGAAAATTAGCTGCCCAAATGGCCATATCCGGCAAGTTAAAACCCAAAGATATAATCTCAAAATCCTCTGTGGAAAATGCGTTAAGAGTGTTGTTAGCTGTTTCGGGTTCAACCAACGCCATAATACATCTAACGGCTATAGCAGGGCGGCTAGGCATTGAAGTAGATTTGAATAAATTTAATTCTTTGTCCGATGAAACACCAACCCTGGTTGACCTAAAACCTGTTGGCGCAGGATATATGGAAGATTTTCATTATGCAGGTGGCTTAGATGCTGTGCTACGAGCGCTTGAGGATCAACTCCTGTTGGAAACCAAAGACATTACAGGGCAAAGTTTAGCAGAACGGCTTGCCAAACCACTTGCCGATCCAATCGACTTTAAGATCATCAGAAAACCCAGCGACCCTATTGAATCTCAGGGTGGACTGATTGCGCTATTTGGTAATTTAGCCCCAGAAGGGGCTATATTAAAACGCGCTGCAGCCACAAAAGAGTTGTTAGAGCATGAAGGACGAGCCGTCGTGTTCACTTCGTTAGAAGATCTCGCAAACCGCATTGACGATCCGGATCTGGATGTGAATGCAAATGATATTTTGGTGTTGCAAAATGCAGGCCCAAAAAGTGCTTCAGGAATGCCCGAAGCAGGTTATTTGCCTATTCCCAAAAAATTAGCCATAGCCGGGGTAAAAGACATGGTACGCATTTCTGATGCGCGGATGAGTGGCACTGCGTTTGGCACTATCATTTTACATGTAACACCCGAGGCTCAGTTAGGCGGGCCACTAGCATTGGTTAAAAATGGTGATCGCATACGTCTGTCTGCGGCACAAAAAACTATTAAACTATTAGTTTCTGAAGAAGAAATAAAACAACGTTACGAAACACTCTCAATCGTTGAAGAAGTACCAGAACGAGGATATAAGAAATTATATCACAGTTCGGTTCTTCCAGCCACTCAGGGTTGTGATTTTGATTTTCTTAAATAAATCATTTTCTTATGATACACTGGATTTGGTTGGCTAAAATTTCACATCGAAACCTTCGAAATTCTGGGCGGAGCATTAACTTGTGGGCAGCAAATAGATTTCCCGCGCGATCAATTTGAAAACTCAGTAGACATGTTGGCGGATATACGGCGTAGGCCTATATTTTCTTATGATCATGTTATCTGGTTCCCTTATGGGCTGGTTGTTAAATTTGCGCATTAGCAACCCAGTCATTGCCTTAGCCGGCTGGTGTTAACCGGCTCAACGCTTTTATTGGCAGCGGCAATGCCTGTGTCCGCTGCTGGGGTGGGGTTTGGGCATAGTATAGAGCGCGGCCCATTCATCGAATTAACTTTAAAATTAGCTGAAGGTAAGCTTGCTAATTTGGATTCAAGTTCTGTGTTAGGCGCTTTGCGTTTAGTAGAGTGTGGCGGCAGTGTGGTAGGGCTCTTGATACTGTAGTCTTTAAACTGTTATATGGGCATTTCGGCCGCTATACTTAGCAGCTCTGAGCGTCTAAGGCCAAAAATTAATGCCTATATTAGAGCGCAAAGCTGGCCGTATTTTGGCCAATGGCTGTCCCGACAGGGGTTGAAGTATCTGACACTATGGTGCATGGCGGCCATTCCCAGCGTCTACCAATTTTGGTGAAATTTCGGTTGGCACCATGGCCATCAGGCGTTTCCTGCGCCCGGTTTGTTAACAAAACATGCCAGTAAGTCTGTTGCCTACCGACTTAACTTAACGTTTGCGAGCGCCTGTTAGTATAGCTTCTGTCGATTGTTCTAAAAACCCTTGGGACAATATTTCTAAGTCTGCTGTATTGACTTGTCTCGGGGTTTGCATTAGATCCAGGCCAAAATAATAGGGGTTAATTAATTGTCAGAACCACTCAAAATTACACTGTTAGGCGCTACTGGTGCTGTTGGCAGGTTATATCTAGATCTAGCTCTTAATGCAGGTTATCAAGTGGTTGCGTTGGTTCGCGATTCAGCAAAATTGGAACAACGTGACGGCTTAACAATAATTCAAGGCGATACAAAAAACGCTGATGATGTTGCTGCGGCAACGGTGGACGTTAACGTCATTGTAAGTTGTGTTGGCGAAACCAAAGAAGGTCCGGTTATGGAATTGACAGCCCGTTCTGTATTGGCCGCCGCACGGACGCAAGAAAGCCCACCAAAAACTATATTTATATCAAGTCTTGGTTGCGGTGGCACTTCATGGATTGTGAAATTATTATCTATCCTGATGGGGGGTAGACAGGTGTTTGACGATTACAATAAGGCAGATGCGTTGATTAGCAATGAGCAAACCGTTCCCTATGTTTTGGTGCGCCCAACTGGATTGACCGATGAGGCGGCTACAGGTAAATACGCGGTGTATAAATCTGGGGTCACATTTGTCAAACGGATTTCACGTTCGGATATGGCGCAATTCCTGTTCGATGCGACAACTAAAAATGATTGGGATGGCCAAGGTGGGTTTCAACTGGGCGGATAGAGCCGCTTAAAATTATTCAGGAAATACTACAACCGTCTATTCGGGATGCCATTCTAATTTAACACAATATAGGCTTTTATTGTTAGGTCGTGATTAGCTGTATAACCATCACCACAAAAAATATGCCTATAAAACTGCCAATCATCATACCGAGTGTTTTTGAATAACCTTTAGGAATAATCTGGTTTTGATCATCTAGTTTTTTAATTATTGGATGCAACCTCCAATAATAGCTGGCGATAGATAGGATAAGAGCAGCCATACTAATTAACTTAACCGTGTCATCGCCTAAAATTCCAATAACAACAAGCAGGCAAACAAAAATCAATTTTGTTCCTGCTACCCAAT
This sequence comes from Hyphomicrobiales bacterium, assembly GCA_013214705.1. Lineage (GTDB taxonomy): Bacteria > Pseudomonadota > Alphaproteobacteria > Rhizobiales > OSC116 > OCS116. The sequence continues at coordinate 153,160 of JABSRZ010000003.1, read as the reverse complement.
TGATAAGATATTGGATGAGAACAAATAGTTCAGGATCGGCCCTTGATTTTTCGTAGGCGGTAAAAGCACCTAATCCGTTCCCTTTGGTTGTTCCTGGCCTGAAATATAGTACTAAAATATTCAGTGCCTCTATGGCCGCAAACGTTAGAATTATAATTGATAACATGCTCAGATACCCGTCATTCTATCAATGACTCAAATTTTGATGAAGTATGATTTATTTACAAACTTAAATTAGAATTGGCAATTGTTTGATGCATTAAAACGGGGATACTTTAAATTTACTGAATTTTTTTGACAAAATGGGCATGGTTTTTAAGAAATATTACAATAATGCTGGTTGAAAAATTGTGTTACTTTCTGTGTTACTTTTTGAGTTACTTTGTATGAAGAATTTCTGTTATCTCGTTGTTTTAATTGATGTTACATTTTTGTATGAGGCGTTTCATCCGTACCATTTGATAGAAACCTCTATACATTGTCAAAGTGCATTTAAAAGTGACCCACTTAGATGGGTAATTCGCGCTTGGGATTGACCCACCAGTTTATATTATAATCCCCGTTTTTATGTACTCAGAGCCGCTCGTCAGTTGGCCTATTCAAGGTGGGTGGGGCGATTTTAAACGCCTATGGTGGGTCAAATTTGTACGCCAATTCACACCTGGATCATCAAGGACACTCGCCTCGACACTCGTAAGTAATATTCAGTCGAGGAAAAGATCCCCAAAGTATTAGATGGATTGTGTGGCGTTGATTCGATTGTCGAACTTTGTCGCCAAGAAGGCGGGTAAAAAACTCTTTTTGATTTCATTGTTCTGGCTTGTAGTTTCAAAATGTATACTTTCTGCAACCAGCGCCTGGCACGTTCCTCTTAGTGTCTCATAACTATTTCATCACAACGTCTAGAAATTATGACAATGACATTAGTAGGCTACGCACGGGTTTCACCTTTAGGGCAATCTTTAGATGTGCAACCTCCCAACCGCTCTGAAACTCCTAAAAATATATACGGATAAAAGAGCTGAATTTAATTGCAGTGTGTGGGTATGATGCCATTGTCTTTATAGGTGCGCATAATAAAATTAGAATGAACTTCTTTTACGGATTCGATGTTTAATAATCTTTGCAAAACAAATTCTTCATAGCCCGCCATATCCCGAACCACGACCTCCAATAAAAAATCCATACCGCCAGATACCAAATGGCAGGCGATCACCTCTGGCCACGTTACAACTGTTCTCACAAATGCCGAAGCATCTCTATCTTGGTGGCGGGCAACTTTCACTTCGACACTGACGGTCAGGTCAAACCCAAGTTTTTGCCGGTCTATTTCTGCCTTATAGCCTTTAATTATGCCGGCTTGTTCAAGCCGTTTTACCCGGCGCAAATAAGGCGTTTGTGACAGGCCAACTTTTTCGGCAACCACTTGGTTTGTTTGCCTAGCGTCAATTTGCAGCTCGCTAATTATTCGTCTATCACATGCGTCCAAGTCCATAATAGTTATTTCCTCTAATATTTAGCCGTATATTAGATAATTTATCTATTATTTGCAACTTTTAGCCCGTATTTGGTGATAAATTGCTAGAATTTGAGGTATTTTATACAAAAAGGAGATTGTTATGAAAACCGATAAAAACCCAGCAAAACTTGGATTTGCAACAAAAGCCATTCACCATGGTTATAATCCGCTAGATTATCATGGTGCGTTAAACCCACCAATATTCCAATCATCGACATTTGCGTTCGAGAACTCCCAACAAGGTGAAGATTTGTTTGCCGGTGATGTTCAGGGTTATTTTTATTCTCGCATTGCCAACCCAACTCTTGCAATTCTTGAAAACCGCCTCGCTGCTCTTGAAGGGGCAGAAGCTGGTTTGGTCACAAGTTCTGGCATGGGCGCTATAAATGCAGTTTTTTGGACTCTGCTAAGCGCAGGCGATGAAATTATTGCCGACAAAACTCTCTACGGGTGCACTTTTTCCTTGTTAAAGCACCAGTTGGTAAGGTTTGGCATAAAAACTCATTTTATTGATATGTCTAATCTTTTCGAGCTTGAAGCTGCTATCAGCGACAAAACTAAAATTGTTTATTGCGAAACGCCGGCAAACCCCAACATGAAGCTAATCGATATAAAATCTGTTGCCACGATATGCAAAAAATTCGATAAAACGTTCATTGTAGACAATACCTATTGCACGCCATACCTGCAAAATCCCATCGAGTTGGGTGCCGATTATGTGGTGCATTCTGCCACTAAATATCTTGGTGGCCATGGCGATTTAACTGCCGGTGCGGTGGTTGGCCGAAAAGAAGATATTGACCAAGTTCGGTTTGTAGGACTTAAAGATTTGACCGGTGCTGTTTTATCTAGCCATGACGCTTCTTTGATTTTAAGAGGCCTTAAGACGCTTAATTTGCGGATGGATAGACATTGTGAAAGTGCCTTAAAATTGGCCACAGAATTAGAAAATCATCCGCTTGTCAGTGAAGTTTTCTTTCCGGGTTTAACATCATCTCCGTTTCATGAACTTGCAAAACAGCAAATGAAGCAATTTGGCGGTATGATTGCTTTTGAGTTAACGGGTGGGTTAACCGCTGGCAAGTCATTCATAGATAATTTGGAGCTCATCATTGTTGCAGTAAGTTTGGGTGATGCAGAAACTTTGGTTCAACATCCTGCCTCGATGACCCATTCAACCTATGAGCCAGAAGAACGCATAAAACACGGCTTTACCGACGGCTTGATACGCCTATCGGTTGGGCTTGAAGATTATGAAGACATTAAGCAAGACATATTCAACGCTTTAGAGTTACTTGATGGTGCAGAGTTGCCTTACCAGCAGGCGGGCTGATCATGCCGGTGTTTGCCGGCACATCCATATGCTTACTAAACCTAATGTTTTCGAATCTGCACTATATGTTGGCGTTGATGTTGTTCGAAATCCGAAATTTCAGATTCAACACCGCCAGCGCTCATAACCCTTAGGCATAGCCAAACTGCCACGCCCGCAAATAGTAATCCGCCAAAGGCTTGGCCTAGCAATACACCCTCGGCACCCCAATAATTGCCGCCGATGAGGATGAAAGGCAGCGTGCCCAATGTATGACGACCCCAATTGCCATGGGTAGAATAAATCGGATGACCCAGATTGTTAAAACAGGCATTGGTTATAAATATGACACCGTTAAAAAAGAACGCTATAGACAACACACCACAAAATAATATCACTAGTGCAGCGGCATCACCCGTCGCGCCAAATAATGTGACGATATAATCGCGTATGAAGAATAATATGAGGCTAACCATCATAATGTAACCAATGGTGAATTTGATGGCATCAAAAAATGCCGTGCGCACGCGCTCCATTTTACCTGCGTCGAAATTTTGCCCGACAATTGGCCATTCATTATATTGCCTTTGAAATGTTGTTAATTAATATCACACAAATTGATGCAAACAAGTTTATAATCACGGAATCTGAGTTGGGTATTTGGACTTTCTAGCCACGGACATCATATACTTTTTATGACAACCCCTAGCGGTTAATAATTTCATAGCCAAATTTAAATAGTGTAGTCCTTGAAATATTGGGTTCATATGTTACCCTTGGGTTAAATTCATTTGTATAGTTATTAAATTTTAAAAATTATTCGAAAATAGAGATACAGAAATAGTTTTGGTGCTGGTTTTGTATTGTGTTAAAAAATAAAAACCATGGAGAAAAAATGAAAATATCCCTATCAGCGGCACTCATCATTGTGTCCTCTATTTTTTCCACTTCATCTGCTTCGGCCGATTGTGGCAAAGTAAGCATTGCAGATATGAATTGGAATTCCGCCACCCTTTTTGCAAATGTAGATAAATATATTTTAGAAAAAGGCTATGGATGTGATGTCGAACTCGTGGTTGGTGACACCGTCGCAACCGGCACATCGATGACTGAAAAGGGCGAACCTGATATAGCGCCAGAATTATGGACAAATAGTTTTGCAGCTGCGTTGGAAAAAGGCATAGAAGAAAACCGCCTGCGCCGTGCCGGTACACCTTTGCCAGACGGCGGTGAAGAAGGCTTTTGGGTGCCAAAATATTTAGTGGATAAACATCCAGAATTAGCGACAATTGAAGGCGTTAGAGCCAACGCGGCATTGTTCACCCATCCAGAAGATAAATCTAAATCGGCACTTTATAGTTGTCCGTCTGGCTGGGCTTGCCAAATAAGCACTGGAAATCTGTTTAAAGCACTCAACCTTGCTGATTCTAATTTCGAGTTAGTAGACCCAGGTTCGGGTGCAGCATTAGCTGGTTCTATGGCTAAAGAATACGACCGTGGCAACGGTTGGTTTGGTTATTATTGGGCACCAACTGCCTTATTGGGCAAATATGAAATGGTTAAAGTTGACTTTGGTACCGGCGTAAATGAAGAACATTTCAAAGATTGCATCACCAAAGAAGACTGTGTTGACCCACAACCCTCTATGTTCCCAGTTTCGCCTATATCTACAATTACAACTGAGGCATTTGCGACGGGTTCGCCAGAAGTATTTGGCTATTTAGAAAAGCGTGGCCTATCTAATGCAGATACCAATGTGATTCTGGCTTGGATGGAAGAAAACCAAGCTGACGGCGAAATTGTTGCTGAATATTTCTTGAAAAATTACGCAAATACCTGGAAACAATGGGTATCTGACTCAGCGGCGGAAAAGATTACAGCTAGCCTTAACTAAGGTTTATTAAATTGAAAGCGGCATCAATGGAAATTGATGCCGTTTTTTTATGGGAGATTGCTAAATGGCAGATAAGAGTTGGTTGGAAGAGTTTCCGGCAATGGAAAGAAGTGACCTGCTGGCCATTAGAAAATTTTTGGACAATGGCTATCGTGAATTTTCTAGAAATTATGGCGACTTGATAGAAGGTTTTTTTGACCCTTTGCTAAGTTTTTTAATTTGGTTTGAAAACCTATTGTTAGATTTACCATGGTGGGTTGTGATCATTGCCATTGCCGCATTGTCTTATGTAGCAAGCCGTTCTTGGAAAACCACAATGTCAGGGTTGGCCGCCTTGCTACTTATTGGCTATTTTGGCATGTGGGAAAACACCATGCGCACCCTTAGCATCATTACGGTTTGCACATTAATATCAATTATAGTGGGCATACCTGTAGGTATTGCTATGGCAAGGTCCAATAAAGTGCGGGCAATTGTCATACCCATATTGGATATCATGCAAACCATGCCGGCATTTGTGTATTTAATACCGGTTGTGATGTTGCTAGGCATTGGCCGCATCCCCGGGGTTATTGCTGTGGTTATTTATGCCATCCCGCCGGTTATTCGCTTTACCAATTTGGGTATAAGGCTGGTCAATAAAGAAGTGTTAGAGGCAGCGACGGCTTTTGGGGCTACCAAGTCACAAATTTTGCGCAGTGTGCAAATACCGCTGGCCATGCCGACAATTATGGCCGGCATAAACCAAACAATAATGATGGCGCTGGCAATGGTGGTTATCGCCTCGATGATTGGGGTAAAAGGTTTAGGCCAACCAGTATTAAAATCCATTACCAATCAATATTTCACCTTAGGTTTGTTTAATGGCCTGGCAATTGTTGCTCTGGCTATAATATTTGACCGTGTCTCCCAAGCCTACGGAAAACGAAAACAAAAGCATTTTGAGAGTGTCGAACATGAGTAAACCCTTAATCCAGATAAATGGCTTATATAAAGTTTTTGGCAAACACCCAGAAAAAACTTTAAATGAGGTCAAACAAGGCATTTCAAAAAAACAATTACTGGCGACAACTGGGCACACAATTGGGCTTAAAAACATTAATCTCGAGATTAATAAAGGCGAGATTTTTGTGTTCATGGGCTTGTCAGGTTCTGGGAAATCGACCTTAGTTCGCCATTTTAACCGGTTGATAGACCCAACAGAGGGAGAAATATTGATCGATGGTGATGACATCATGGCCTATTCCCAAACTGAAATAGAGAAATTTAGGCAAACAAAAGTGTCTATGGTGTTTCAAAATTTTGCCTTAATGCCGCACATCACGGTGCTTGATAATGTTTGCTATGGCTTAAAAGTTAAGTCCATGCCGATTGATCAGCAACATAAAATTGGCAAAGATTGGCTCGAAAAAGTGGGGCTTGTTGGTTATGAAAATCAATATCCTAACCAACTTTCGGGCGGTCAAAAACAGCGCGTGGGCCTTGCTCGTGCATTAGCGGTGGATGCTGATATTTTATTGATGGACGAAGCTTTTTCTGCACTTGACCCGTTGATTCGTAGTGAAATGCAAGATCAGTTAATTCAGTTGCAGGCAGATCTGCAAAAGACCATTATATTCATCACTCATGATTTGGATGAGGCGCTTAAATTGGGTGACAGAATTGCTATTTTGAATGATGGCGAGCTTGTGCAACAAGATACACCTCAAGAAATTTTGTTAAACCCCGCCAATGATTATGTTGAAAGATTTGTTAAGGATGTAAATCGTGCCAAAGTCTTAACCGTTGAATCTATAATGCAGGATGTAGCGTTAATAATTTCTGATTGCGATGTTAAAACCGCCTATGAGAAAATTAAAGCTTTGAATTTAAGCCAAGCCTTCTATTTTAACGGTTCAAAATATAGCGGCGTTGTGGCTTTAAAACGTCTGAAAGATGCCCTTGAAGCCGGGCGGGGCAAGGACGCACCTAATGAGTTTTTGGAAGATAGTGCAAAAATTTCAATAAGTTGTACTGTCGAAGATGTATTTAAGAAATCTTTGCAATCTGAATATATGTTGCCAATTTTTGATGGTGATGGAAATTTGGTCGGGCAATTGTCAACAACAGACTTAAACCAAGCGTTCTAATATTATTTGAAATTATTGGCCTGTATGCGTTTCAAAATATCCACGCCCTGACAGTTCCAAAAATGCAATAAATCGATGAAGACCCAGTTTTCGGCCAGTCTGTTGCCAGACCTACGATAGATGTCGATTACCCGAAACCCACCCAATTTTCCAGTTGCGGGCATGCCCATAAAGCCACCGGTGGGGCGGGCGGTAAAATTAGGCCACCCGAAAAATCCGCCATAATTTCCTTCAGCTACAGGAATTGTCGGTTCAGTCTTCAGCCACCAACTGGTTATGGACTTATAATAACCAGAGGCCTAACATGGCCATAGGCGGAATAACGCCAATACAGAAACTTGTAAATCGTCAGCTTCTATGAGCCCAAACACTATCTTTTGCAACTACACCAATCTGTTCCATGGAAGCTGACGATTTACATCCTCAGCATTGTCTGCGTACCATAAAGTTAATTGTACAACACCTTCACGGTATTCATATATGGAATAATCAGACTCCAATTCTTTCTTTGTTGAGCTTTCATAGTTACTTGAAAGATATGTCCGCTTCTCATGTTGTTGTGTCGTATTGATAATAATCTTCCATGACTCATTCCAGTATTATTGCATTTGCAGCTATGTGGAGGAGGTGGAATTGGGCAATACGACATTTTTCAAGTCTGTTTTAAGTTCTTTAATATCGCTCTCGTTTTTTTGTAATAAGAATTTGGAGCGTTCCCGGGCCAGTTGCGGATTACGATCACGGATAGCCTCGGCAATCAATTTATGATCTATCAGGTTCCGAATAAAGCCTTTGTTGGCGTTAGTAAAGAGAGTGAAATTACTGTGTAGCAGTTGGCCAAAACTGTTAGCGAGCGACCTTAAAAGTGGGTTACAGCTTGCTTCAAGTAGAACTTTGTGGAATTCCGTGTCCCAATGCACAGCTAGTTTGCTGTTCTCAATATTGGCGACCATCTGCTCATAGCATTCGAATAATTTTAATATTTGCGTTGAGTTTGCACGTTCCGCGGCTAGGGCAGCGGCTTCGGGCTCTACAATCTGTCTGAGTTCCGACAATGCATCTATCAGCATTTCACTGGTGCCAGAATCTGAAATCATCCAGTTCATTACAGAGGGGTCAAGCAGGTTCCATTCTTCCGGTGGGCGTACCATGGTACCCTTTTTTCTAGCTGAAACGACCAAATTTTTACCAGCAAGTGTTTTTACGGCTTCTCGAACAGCATTACGACTTGCGCCAAATTCTTCGATCAAATCTTGTTCAAATAGAATAGTTTTCTGTGGGATTATTTGACCAGATATGATGCGACGCCCTAATGCATCTATAATACCCCGGGTTACATTTTGTTTTTTTTTGTCATTTGTTTTGCTAGGCATAAACTAAAATTTTCCATATTCAAGGTAAGCTGCAACGGGGTCGGTTCCAGAGAGGATTGCGTTACGTACGTTATCTTCTTGCCGCATGACGTCTTCAACTTCAGTTATAACAGCTTCTGTTATTTCTGCGGGAATAATTACGACACCATCAATGTCAGCCAGTACATAATCCCCATTACGTATTAGAACATCCCCAATAGTGATTGGTTCACCTCTCGCGTCTGGCACCCATTTAGCGACAATATCGCGGGGCGTTCGAAACTTGCAAAAAACCGGAAAACCAATTTTGCGAATAAAGCCGTTATCACGGCTCCCGCCATCGACAATATAGCCAAGGACACCACGATGTTTCAGTGTTTCAGCCGACAGTTCTCCCATCAAGGCAAGAGTATCGGAATTCGGCTGGCAGATGACCACATGACCAGTTGGCGCATCGGATAGAAACTGTACCCACGGCAGAAGGTAATCGGTTTCTTCGTTTGCCCGCTCAACGTCAAATGCAACGCCGCGCAAGGTGTATATTGGCCCCGCCGTGCGGGTTTCAAGATCTAGCCCAGTGATTTCGTGAGGCAGTATGCAATTGGGCCGCCCCATAGTGCGCATCACATCATACACTGCCCCAGTATAGCATTCGCTCAATCGTTCTGTGAGGTTTGTCATTTCTTATTGTCCTAATATTTGTTCAGTTAAATCCAACCGCCATTGACAGCAAAAACGCTTGATGTGCACATGCGGGAATCGTCCGAGGCAAGAAATGCAACTAGATTTGCCACATATTCGGGCTCAATTAATTCCTTTAGACATTGTCCATCATAGATAATTTTTTCTAATTCTGGTGTTAGCCACAATTTCACTTGTCGTTCAGTTTTAATAAAACCCGGAGTGATGCAGTTAACGCGAATATTGTCAGGGCCGAGTTCGCGGGCAAGGCCATTGGTAAGCCCTTCGATTGCGGACTTTGCGGTCACATAGGCGGAAAGTTGGTCCAGCCCAATGCGCCAACTCATGGAACCCATATTAATGATGGACCCGCCACCTGCTTTTTTCATGCCTTTTATAACAGCCTGCACTGCAAAGAATTGATGGTCCAAATTGACAGATAGTGCGTCTCTCCAAGTTTCGGGTGTTACATCTTCAATGCTATGTCGAGTGTCATTAGCAGCATTATTTACCAAAACCTGAAATGATCCAATTTCAGTCTCTAATTCTTTAATTGCCGAGGTCAATTTATCCAAGTTTTTTATATCAACGCCGCGAAATAATGGTGAATAATCTACATTAGTTTTTTCAATCGACTTAATTAACGTGTGGCTTGCTTCTTCATCGATATCAATAAATGCAACGCGGGCACCCAACGCGGCAAAGCGAGTAACAATACTGGCTCCAATGCCACTGCCGCCGCCTGTAACCAGTATAGTTCGACCTTGCAGGCTCGGATAAGAGCCAAATTCAATATCAGTACATGGGGTGATATCCGGTGTTTTGTCGTTAGCAGTCACAGTTTTCTCCAAATTGTATTTCCATTCGGCTTAACAATTCAAGTACTACTTGTCAATCCTTTAAGTCGGATTTAATTTTTATTAAGTAGTACTTGACAGTCATTTAAATCCCATATAATAAAAATAGTTAGCAAGAAGGAGAACTGCATTCATGTGGTCGGTCTTGTTTTATTTTACTAATGGGTGGGGCAGCGATTTTCTGCATATCAACCCTTAAAAATAGTCATTCATAAAAAGGGAAGCTAAGAATGAAAAAAACGTTTAAACAATTAATTAGCACAACCAGCATTGCTGTTGTTGCTTTGAGTATGAGTGCCGTTGCCGTGCATGCGGAACCGAAAACCAATATGCTGCATCAATGGGCGCAAGGCTCTGAAGCTGCGGCTATCGCTGTGCTGGGTGAAATGTTTACAGCTGCTGGCGGTAAGTGGGAGCAAACAGCAATTTCCGGTCATACCTCCAACACACTGGCCAAATTGCGCTCCGATGTGGTTTCAGGTAACGCACCAGCAGCCGTTCAATTAAAAGGTCCAGAAATTGCTGAGTGGGATGCTACGGGCCGTACCGCCGATCTTGACAGTGTTGCTGCTGCTGAAGGTTGGGACGATGTTGTTGCGCCTGAATTAATCTCGGTAATGAAACCAACCGGAAAATGGGTTGCTGCACCAATGAATATCCATCGTGTAAACTGGATGTATAGCTCTAAGAAAATGCTTGATGAATTGGGCCTTTCTGTCCCTAAAACTTGGGATGAATTTAATGCAGCCTGTGATAAGGTCGTAGCAGCCGGCAAGCTCTGTATTGCCCACGCAGCGGCTGATTGGTCAGATTCAACTGTATTTGACGATGTTGTTTATGGTATTGACATTGATCTGTATCGCAAAGCTTTCCAAGAAGCTGATGTGGATGCCATGCGTAGCCAGGGTATGATCGATTCTTTTGCACAATTGCGTAAAATGGTTGGTTATATGGATGACGACATCACCGGTCGTAGCTGGGAGCAAGCCATGGCAATGACCATGGACGGAGATGCTGCCTTCAACATGATGGGTGACTGGGTCGTTGCTTCAGCGAATGCCGCTGGATACAAAGAAGGTGTAGATTATGTTTGTCATCAAACTCCTGTAAATTGGGGTGGCACTGGCTACATTCTGAATGCTGACTCTGTTGTCTTTTTTGAGCAAAGTGACCAAGACTATATTGATGGACAAAAATTACTAGCGAAAACAATTATGTCGCCGGAATTCCAAGTCATCTTTAACGTTGCCAAAGGCTCTATCCCTTCACGAACAGATATTGATATGTCTGTTGGCGGTTTCACCCAGTGTCAACAAGATAGCCAAACCCATCTGAAAGCTTCAGTTGCTGAAGGCACTCTTGTACGCTCTATGGCTCACAACATGACCGTATTGCAAAAATATCGTGGTGCAATGATGGAAGTGATCACTGAGTTTGTGGCTGACAGTTCTATTTCTGCCGAAGAAGCAGCAGAATTATTAGCTGACGCTGTCGAGACACAAATGTAATTTGTCTCCCTTGACTGGCCCCACAATCCTCACTAACTGTGGGGCCTATCTAACCATAAAAATTGTAAACGAGGGACGTAATGCAATTGCCTAAGACTCATCAATCACCAAAAAATTGGAAACGCTGGCTGTTTGAGCATACGCCCCAAATAGTATTGATTCCGACAATAGCTGTAACGTTGATATACGTTGTTGTTTTTACACTTTGGACCGTATGGATTTCCATTTCCAATTCAACGTTGTTACCCGATATGTCCTACGGCGGATTTGGCGAATACGTCGCCTTATGGAAAAGCAAAAGGTGGACAGTTGCCTATCAAAACTTATTTATTTTTGGTTCGCTATATCTGGTGGGTTCGTTAATTGTCGGTACGGTGCTCGCAATATTAATTGACCAGCGTGTACGTGCTGAAGGCATGTGGCGTACAATCTATCTGTATCCACTGGCTATTTCTTTTATCGTTACGGGAACCGTTTGGCGGTGGATTTATCATCCCTCTACAGGTGTTGAATTGGCGCTGCGCGACCTAGGGTGGCTAGCTGCAGATTTTGACTGGATCACGAACCGGAAGATGGCGCTTTATGTGATAGTAATTACAGCCATTTGGCACGCATCTGGATTTGCTATGGCGTTGATTTTGGCCGGTCTACGCTCGGTTGATGGGGATTTGGTGAAAGCGGCCCAAATAGATGGCGCTTCAATGTCCCGTACTTACCGTAAAGTAATTCTGCCAACAATCTGGCCGATCTTTTTGGCTGTTGCAATTGTTCTGCTTCAATTTGCAATCAAAACATATGATTTAGTGCTAGCCCTGACCCAAGGCGGGCCGGGTATCGCCACAACAGTTCCTGCTATTGTCGTGTTTGATTTAATGTTTCAGCGTGGGCAAATCGCACAAGGTGCTGCAGCGGCTGTCATGATCCTAGTCGCAATTGCAGCAATACTCATTCCCTACACAATATTCATAAGTTGGCGTCGCCGCCGTGAAGGAGATCAGCATGGCTGATGCCAATAAACATATTGAATTCGACCCCCTTGCAACTGGCAGCAAACGCCGTCGTTTTATGTCCAAATTTACTGTCTATGTTCTGCTGACTGTTTTTGGCCTATACTATTTAATGCCATTAGTCATTATTTTGATGAATTCTATGCGGCCTCTGGAGGAGATTGTACGGACAGGTTTCATTGCAATACCGCAAAGCATATCCTTTCAATACTGGGCTGAAGCCTGGGGTACTTTTTGCATTGCCGGTTCATGTGAAGGTGTCTCTCGGTTTTTCTCCAACTCCTTATGGATGGCGATACCTGCAACAATTATTTCCACTGCCTTTGGGCTTGTGAACGGTTACATCCTGTCAAAGTGGCGCTTTAGATATTCTGGAATGTTATTTGGATTGATAACGTTGGGTGTATTCTTACCTCAACAAATGACCTTACTGCCCTGGGCATTTGTGCTTGGAAATATTGGCTTGTCCAATACGATCAGCGGTTTGGTGTTGATCCATACCGTACAGGGAATAGCCTTTACCACGTTGTTTTGCCGCAACTATTTTATTAATATTCCGGATGATTTGATCAAGGCTGCCCGTATTGACGGGGCCGGGTTCTGGCGGATTTTCTACAAAATTGTTTTACCACTTTCGCCTCCTATTTTAGTCGTAACGGTAATTTGGCAGTTTACAGGAATCTGGAATGAATTTCTTTTCGGTACGGTGTTTACCTCTGGTGCGACGCAACCCATCACGTCTGCCATTGTAGCCTTCAGTGGCTCAGGTACAGGTGTGCGTGCATATAACGTTGAAGCCGCCGCTGTGATCATGGCTGCCTTACCACCTCTTTTCATCTATGTGGTCGGGGGTAAATATTTCGTCCGCGGTCTAACTCAGGGCGCTGTTAAATAGAAAGTTTAAAAATATGTCATCTCTTACCATTAAAAACCTACGTAAAAGTTACGGGAAAGTTGAAGTTCTCAAAGACATTAACCTTGAGGCAAAATCCGGCGAATTTATCGCACTTGTTGGACCCTCTGGTTGCGGAAAATCTACACTTTTATCCATGATTGCCGGTCTTGAAAGTATCACTTCTGGAGAAATCTGGATTGAAGACCGCCTCGTAAATGACGAAGCCCCAAAAGACCGTGATATCGCAATGGTATTTCAAAGCTACGCGCTCTATCCAACCATGACGGTTCGCGAAAATATGGCCTTTGGTATGCAGAGCCGCAAGATTCCGAAAGCGGAACAAATTGAGGCGATTGATCGCGTATCCTCTCTATTGCAAATTGAACCACTGCTTCAACGTAAACCGAGCCAATTATCAGGCGGCCAACGACAAAGAGTTGCTATGGGCCGCGCGCTTGTACGGGATCCAAAACTATTTCTGTTCGATGAACCCCTTTCAAACCTAGATGCTAAATTGCGGATTGAAATGCGCTCGGAGATTAAAAAACTACATCAACGGGTTGGCAAAACCACTGTTTATGTGACGCATGATCAAGTTGAAGCCATGACATTGGCAAGCCGCATCGCCGTCATGCACAATGGCGTGCTGCAGCAATATGACACGCCAAAGGAAATATATGAGCGCCCCGTAAACCGCTTTGTTGCCGGTTTTATGGGCTCACCAACAATGAATTTTCTGGAAGCGAAAATTGCAGAATCTGCCGATGGTCCTGGTGTTGTGATCGATGGTGGTGATGGATCTGTCCTGGCCCTGCCGAAAGGAAAATTCAACAGCCTGAAACCAGGCCAGTCGGTAATTTTTGGTGTTAGGCCAGAACACTTCAGCCCTGTACACGCCACCCGTGTAGAAATTTACGGCTCAACACCTGTAACCGTAAAGGTGTTGGTGGATATGGTTGAACCAACAGGTTCAGAAACTATTTTGATGACGGTCCTCGCCGGGCAAAAAATGATTGTGAGTTGTGAGCCTGACGATGCACCTGTTGAGGGGGGCACGATGGAGTTTGCAATCAATATGTCAAAGGTCTGTTTATTTGATGTTGCAAGTGAATTGCGGCTTTGACTCTAGCTATCAATTCCCAGGCGATCAATTTAAGACTGAATTACAAATTAACCGAGAGCTATCAGAGTTTCCATAATGTCCATATCACTTAAACAACGTTGCCAAAACCTTATTGTAAATCTCGGTTTAGCAAAATCAGCAGACGTAACTTCAGTGCGTCGAATGACAGGTGGCATTTCGTCAGATATCGTTATTCTGGCATTGCCTGATCGTGAAATTTGCATGAAGTTTGCACTGGCCAAATTGCGCGTAAAGGAAAACTGGGAAGCACCAGTGCTGCGCAACAAGGCTGAATATGATTGGCTTTCGTTCGTTGCTAACTTTGCGCCCGAAAATGTACCCGAACTGCTGGGTTGGTCTGAGCAGGACTGCGGTTTTGCCATGGAATATATTTCTGGCGACGACGTCTATCTTTGGAAAGATGCATTGCTTCAGGCAAAACAACCCAGAGGTGAGGCTGCAAAGGTGGCGGATATTTTGGGGCAAATACATGCTCGGTCAACAGAAGCTGGTTTTAATCAGAGCGGGTTTCAAAACCATGGTGACTTCCATGCATTACGCCTTGAACCCTATCTGAGATTCCTCGCGAACAAGCATTCTGATATCTCATCTCAACTGAATTCACTGGTTGATTTTCATTTCCAATCAAACATCACCTTGGTTCATGGGGATGTAAGTCCCAAAAATGTTTTGTTTAAAGCCGGTAATCCGATTTTCCTTGATGCTGAATGTGCAACAATGGGTGATCCCAGCTTCGACCTATCATTTTGTTTGCATCATCTGATCTTAAAGGCACTACATATGCCTGCCTGTTCACAGAGTTTGTTTGCAGAAGTTAAAGCATTTTGGCAAGCCTATGCTGCTCATATCACATGGGAAAACCCGCAAGATTTAGAAACTCGTGTAGCTGCGTTAGTACCTGCATTAATGCTCGCCCGTGTTGATGGTAAGTCCCCAGCAGAATATTTATCTGAAAAGACACGAGTGAAAATTCGCACCTTAACCATTCCCATAATCAAAAGCCCAGTGACATCAATAAACGATGTGATAAGGGCAGTAAAAAATACAAGCGAGACATAATGACAAAATCTAATATCAGTTCTCTGATTGGCCGACGGGTATGGGATAGCAGGGGTAACCCAACTGTTGAAGTTACCGTCATTTTACAGAACGGAACGCTTGGTCGGGCGATTGCACCGGCTGGTGCCTCTCGTGGAAAGCGAGAAGCTGTCGATTTACGTGATGGCGGTAAGAGGCTTGGCGGTATGGACGTGCAAAAAGCTTTACGTGGAATTAACACGCATATCTCTGCTGCACTCATAGGCATGGACGCGCTGGCTCAAATTGAAGTCGATAACGCACTGCTTGAATTAGATGATACACCGCTTAAGTCTGAACTGGGGGGGAATGCAACCATTGCAACCTCTCTTGCCGTATTACATGCAGCTGCCGCCTATAATAATCAGCCTCTTTGGCGGCATATTGCAACAAGCTACAACCGAAGCCCAACAATTCCTTTACCTGAAATACAGATATTTGGCGGCGGCGCACATGCGGGCAGGCGTGTCGATATTCAGGATTTCATGGTTATGGTCCCGGGGGCTGAAAGCTTCGATGAGGTCATGGAAGTGACTTCCGAAATCTATCGGGCAGCTGGCGCGATAATGATGCAAAAAGGACATAGCGTAGGCGTTGCAGATGAGGGCGGTTGGTGGCCGGTTTTTGATAGTAATGAAGAAGCCTTAGAAACGCTTGTTTCTGCAATTGAAGCAGCAGGTGAAAAACCCGGCGACAGGGTTGTGATCTCCCTCGATATTGCGGCTTCAGAATTTGAAGAGAATGGCAAATACCGACTGGCACTTGAGGACAGAACCCTCGATACAGATGAGATGATTGAGATGTTGGGTGGTTGGTTGAAAAACTATCCAATTGCCTCCATAGAAGATCCGCTAGCAGAAGATGATGTTGCGGGTATGGCTGCCTTCACGGCAGCATTTGGTGATCAGGTTCAGATAATTGGCGATGATTATCTGGTTACGAATGCGAAATTGGTTGAAGAAGCCGCATCGCAAAAAGCCTGCAATGCGGTGCTGATTAAAGTGAACCAAGCCGGAACCGTCACTGAAGCCGTCAATGCATTTGCGGCTGCCGAAAATGCGGGTTATCGCTCGGTCGTGTCAGCGCGTTCTGGAGAAACCGAAGACGTATCAATCAGCCATCTGGCGGTAGGTTTGAATTCAGGACAATTGAAAGTTGGATCATTCACTAGGTCCGAGAGAATGGCAAAATGGAATGAATGTTTACGCATCCAAGATGAACTCGGCGCGGTCGCTTTTGTTGGCGGCTCTCCGCTATCAGCTACGTGGTGGGGCAAAGCACAACAAGGAAAAACAAAATGAGATTAATGCGATTTGGCGAACGCTTAGGTAAAAAGACACCTTGCGTGATGGATGAAGATGGAAATGCGCGTGATGTATCATCCATCGTTGATGATTTTGGTCCCAAGACTTTAAGTCCAGAACTGATAAACACTCTACAGGCGGTTGATTTGTCGACGTTGCCTATATTCGATACCAGCGAGAAACGTATCGCGCCGCCAACGGCTCAGCCTTTAAATATCTGGTGCGTCGGTCTGAACTATTCAGACCATGCCGCTGAGGCGGGTATGGATATCCCAAAAGAACCAATTCTGTTTAACAAATCAACGGCTACCTATTGCGGCCCGATGGATGATATTTTTTATTCAAGCAAAATGACCAAACTGGATTGGGAAGTTGAACTGGGTATCGTCATTGGCAAAACTACGTTGGACATCACTGCTGATGAGGCAATGGACCATATCGCCGGATTTGTGGTTGTTAATGATGTATCAGAACGAGCTTGGCAAATTGAACGAGGAGGCCAATGGGTGAAGGGAAAATCCTTTCCAAATTTCTGCCCAACCGGGCCATTATTGGTAACGCCAGATTCAATTGATGATGTTCAATCTCTCACTATGTCATTGGATGTGAACGGTGAGCGGATGCAATCGGGAAATACTAATAAAATGATATTTGATGTCAAAACCATCGTGTCTTATATGAGCGAGTTTTGTCAGCTTGAAGCTGGCGATCTTATTTGCACAGGAACACCCCCGGGCGTGGGTATGGGAAAGAAACCACCGAAGTATTTGAAAATCGGAGATGTTGTAAATCTGGAAATTCAGAATTTAGGTTCCCAACGGCAAAAAGTTGTTGCGTATAAAAAGGAAGCATTATGAATAGTTATGATTTTAGTGGCAAGACAGTCGTGGTAACCGGAGGCTGCAATGGCATCGGGGCAGCTATTGTTGACCTTATGGTGCGCTCTGGTGCCAATGCTGCAATTTGGGATATCGATACAAGTAACCCAGAAAATAAAATAAAAGCGCTTCCACAGGACCGCCTGCTATTTTGCAATGTAGATGTAAGTGACTTTTCTAGTGTTGAAAAGGCTACGCAGAAAACCAAAGCAAAATTCGGCGCCGCAGATATATTGGTCAACAGCGCTGGCATTGCCGGCCCGACCAGCACGGTAGCAGATTATCCAATTGATATGTGGCGCAAAGTACAGTCTGTAAATCTTGATGGCACGTTCCATTGCTGTAAAGCAATCGTGCCCGGCATGTCTGATAAAGGCTACGGACGCATTGTTAATGTGGCCTCGATAGCGGGCAAAGAAGGCAACCCAAATGCGTCAGCCTATTCTGCGTCAAAGGCAGGGGTAATCGCCATAACAAAATCGCTTGGTAAAGAACTAGCCGGCCAAGATATCGCGGTAAATTGCATCACCCCAGCAACGGCAAAAACCCGTATACTTGACCAAGTCAGCCAAGAATTCATCGATTATATGCTCGCTAAAATTCCACGGGCAAGGTTCGTAACTGTTGAAGAAATTGCGGCGATGGTCGCTTGGTTGTGCTCAGAAGAAAACTCATTCACGACCGGGGCTGTTTTTGACCTCTCTGGTGGTCGCGCAACTTATTAAAGGAAAATTCAATGAAATTTCGTTCGCAACAATGGTTTGATAACCCTAACAACCCCGGAATGACCGCGCTCTATATAGAGCGATATTTGAATTTTGGTATCACACGGGGTGAACTACAATCTGGGAAACCGATTATTGGGATTGCTCAAACCGGGTCTGATTTATCGCCGTGTAATCGTCACCATATAGAATTGGCGAAGCGGGTACGCGAGGGGGTAGTTTCGGCGGGAGGAATTTGTTTTGAATTCCCCGTGCATCCGATTCAAGAGTCTGGAAAGCGACCAACAGCGTCATTAGATCGAAACCTCGCCTATTTAGGCTTGGTAGAAGTTCTTCATGGCTACCCCATTGATGGTGTTGTTTTGACCATCGGTTGCGACAAGACAACGCCTGCACTTTTAATGGCCGCGGCCACCGTAAATATACCAGCAATCGCGCTGTCCGTTGGGCCAATGTTAAACGGTTGGCACAAGGGTGAACGTGCCGGTTCTGGAACGTCTCTTTGGGATGCGCGCCAGGATTTGGCGGCTGAAGAAATAAACTATGAAGAATTTATGGATGTTGTGTCAGCCTCTGCACCATCTGTTGGTTATTGTAATACCATGGGCACGGCCAGCACCATGAACTCGCTGGCAGAAGTGTTGGGTATGCAATTGCCGGGCTCCGCGTCCATTCCTGCACCCTACCGTGAACGGGGCCAAATGTCCTATGAAACTGGGCGGCGGATCGTCGACATGGTGCATGAAGATATCAAGCCATCTGACATCATGACGAGGGAAGCTTTTGAGAATGCGATTGTCGCTAATTCTGCCGTTGGCGGCTCGACCAACGCGCCTATCCATTTAAATGCCATCGCTGCGCATTTGGGGGTGGAATTGACCAATGATGATTGGGAAAAATTTGGCCTTAATATTCCGTTGCTCATTAATATGCAACCAGCTGGAAAATATTTAGCTGAAGACTTTCACCGGGCAGGCGGTGTGCCTGCCATAATGTCAGAGCTGTTAAAAGCTGGTGTATTGCCGAACCCAAGTGCCGTCACAGTCGTAGGAAAATCAATTAAAGAGCTTTATACCGACGCTGTTATTAGCAACGAAGAGGTTATCTGGCCATACGCCCAGCCTTTGAAAGAAGCGGGCGGGTTTGTAAACCTTCACGGCAATCTGTTTGATAGTGCTATTATGAAAATGTCTGTCATCACCGATGAGTTCCGCAATCGTTATTTGTCTAATCCAGACGATCCAGATGCATTTGAAGGCAGGGCTATCGTATTTGAAGGACCGGAAGATTACCATAATCGGATCGATGACCCTGCATTGGCAATTGATGAAAGCTGCATCTTGGTGGTGCGCGGAACCGGGCCGATTGGTTACCCTGGCGGTGCCGAGGTTGTGAATATGCAGCCACCAGCAGATCTGATAAAACGCGGCGTCACGGTGATGCCGTGCATTGGTGACGGACGTCAGTCAGGTACTTCAGCGTCTCCTTCTATATTAAACGCTTCGCCTGAGGCGGCGATATTGGGCGGCTTGGCGTTGGTGCAAACTGGTGACATGATCCGGGTTGACTTGAAAAAGCGAGAGGCCAATATGCTGGTTGATGAAACAATCCTCGCATCTAGGTTGCAAGCTTTGGAAGCGCAAGGTGGGTTTGACTACCCAGATCATCAAACCCCATGGCAGGAAATCCAGCGGGGAATTGTCGACCAGTTTGATAAGGGCATGGTTCTAAAACCAGCTGTAAAATACCAAAAAATAGCACAAACAAAAGGAATTCCCCGTGACAACCATTAATGTATCAAATCGGTTAAAAAATAAAGTTGCTATTGTTACAGCAGCGGCACAAGGAATTGGCCGTGCTGTCGCAGAACGGCTGGCTTCTGAAGGGGCTATTGTACATGCCTCTGATCTGAACGGATCAGGTTTGGAGGGTTTGAAGGTTGCCTCAACTCAACAACTTGATGCCACTGATCAAGATGCCGTCAGCGCGTATGCCGCCAAATTTGATAAGATTGACATATTGGTTCACGCGGTAGGATATGTTCATCATGGATCGATTGAAGAATGCTCGCTTGAGGACTGGCGTAGAACCATGAGCATTTCACTAGATAGTGCTTTCATCGTAGTAGGTGCTTTTATTCCAAAAATGAAAGCGGGTGGGGGAAGTGTAATTAACATCGCCTCTGTGGCTTCATCGACCAAAGGGTTTGCAAAACGCGTAGCATATGGTGCGGCCAAAGGGGGTGTGATTGGCTTAACGAAAGCCGTAGCAGCAGATTACATAGCCGAAAATATCCGATGTAATGCGGTCTGCCCCGGCACAGTCGCGTCGCCGTCACTGCAAGGTAGAATAGAAGAATTAGCAACAAAAATGGGCAGTTACGAAGCGGCAGAGCAATATTTCCTAGACAGACAACCAGCCGGACGGTTCGGTACGACAGAAGAAATTGCCGCTATGTGTGCCTTTCTAGGGTCTGAAGATGGACGTTTTGTTAATGGCCAAACCATTAATGTCGATGGCGGCATCACCATTTAGTATTGTTAAATGTGAAATTTTAGTGACGTTATTGTAAACTTGGAATATAGGCATTGATGTAAATCGTCAGCTGCTTTGGAACAGTTTGGACTTGTCTGATAAAAGTGGACACTTCCTACAAAGAATATAACAATATTTTCATCAAATAGCTGGAGTAGTTTTTGTGCTGGGATATGGAAATTTCAAATGACAATAACTGTATATAGAGATTGTCATGTTTATTGAGCATTCTTAGCGTGTGCCATTTGAAAAGTTTAGACACCTTTATTATTTTTGGTGCGGATTTAATAAAATTGTATTACTTTTTGAGTTACTTCATGTGATCAATTACTGTTAACTAATTGTTTTAATTCATATTACATATTTGTATGAGGCGTTTTATCCATACCATAGTATTTCTCAGATACGAATAGAAACCCAAACCTAGCCGTATAGTGGGTTACAGATACGCTTATCATTTTCGATTATTTCATAGAATGCGCCTTCAATTTGGTTGCAAAAACACCAGAGTTTTATCTTTGTATGGCATTGCCTGACGGGACTAATTGGCTAATTGTCTTTCAAGAACAACGGTGTTTCTTCGAATAATACCACGTCGATCAAGCCCACGTCCGAAATGCGGAGTTCAGGGATAACGACCAATGCCAGCAATGAATGCTGCATAAAAGCATTATTTAGCGTGCATCCGCACTCAGCCATCGCTGCGACCATTCTATCGGCAGTGGCGGCAACTTCGGCCGCAGGCGCATCGGACATAAGCCCGCCAATTGGCAGCTTAACCAGAGCGATCTCCTTGCCATCTTTCCACACGCTTATGCCGCCGCCGACTTCCTGCAATCGGTTTGCGGCCAATGCCATATCCGACTTAGATGTACCCACAACAATCATATGGTGGCTATCATGCGCCACGGTTGAAGCTACGGCACAATTGCCTTTATATCCGAAACCCGACACGAAGGCATTCGTAACACCGCCTGTCGCGCGGTGGCGCTCAACCAGAGCAATTTGGCAAACATCTTGGCTCTCATCGCCAACAACAAGGCCATCTTTGACATTCAAAGTGGCTGTCAGGGCTTTGGTTGGCGCTTGGTTTTCGACCACGCCAATGACCCGGGCGCTTACATGGTTAGCGCCTTCGGGAGCGACAATGTTAAAATCGACCGCTGTTTTATCAGCGCCCATATTAACCGAATTGCAGGCTTTATCTGGCCATTTAAAGGCTTGGTCATCGCCAATTAACACCCCATCTTTGGCCACAATCTGGCCACGTGCAATCACAGTTTCAATGGGCAGCTTTGTTAGGTCTGACGACAAAATAACATCGGCACGACGACCGGGTGTAATAGAGCCTAGCTCGCGCTCGAGGCCAAAATGCGTGGCAGTGTTGATAGTGGCCATCTGAATGGCGATAAGAGGGTCAAGGCCGCAAGCAATGGCGTGGCGCACCACGCGGTTCATATGTCCTTCATTCACCAGCGTGCCCGAGTGGCAATCGTCGGTGCAAAGAATAAAATTACGCGGGTCTAGGCCTTTTTCGGTCACCGCTGTAACTTGAGTTTCGACGTCATACCAAGCAGACCCCAGACGCATCATAGACCGCATGCCTTGGCGAACACGGGCAATGGCATCGGCCTCGCATGTGCCTTCATGGTCGTCTGCTGGGCCGCCAGCGGCATATATATGCAGCCCGTCAAGGTCATTACTTGCGTAATGGCCGCCGACGGTTTTACCAGCCCGTTGTGTTGCGGCAATTTCAGCCAACATTTTTGGGTCGTTATTCATCACCCCGGGGAAGTTCATCATTTCGCCCAATCCAATAATGTTCGGCCATTGCATCGCCTCTATCACATCGTCGGGCGTCAATTCAAAGCCGGTATTTTCCAAACCCGGTGCGGATGGCGCACAAGAAGGCATTTGCACAAATATATTAATCCGTTGTTGCAGGGCCTCATCATGCATAAGACGCACGCCCTCTAAGCCCATGACATTGGCAATTTCGTGCGGATCTGTGAACATGGATGTGGTGCCATGCGGCATGACGGCACGCGCAAACTGAGTGGTGGTCAACATGCCACTTTCGATATGCAAATGGCCATCACACAAGCCCGGCAGGATAAACCGCCCGTTGGCTTCTATCACTTCTGTTTCTGGTCCAATCATGCGGCTGGCATCGGGGCCGCAATAGGCAAAACGCCCTTCGGTTATCGCGATGTCGGTATTTGCAATGACCTCACGCGTATGGACATTGACCCATTGACCTTGGCGGATGACCATATCAGCGGGCGCACGACCGGCGGCAACCTCTATTAGGCTTGGGGCTACATCAGCCCAAGATTTAATAATATTCACTATATATGCTCCACAATGTGTATTTTGGCGTAATTATACCTATCACTATAAAATTGTTGGTTTTTTAAGTCGAGATTAAAATCCGATTATCACGGAAAAGCCACTTATTTAGATTTGATGTGGGTTGAACAAGTAGGTTACTTTTTGTTGACCCGATAGCTAACGCCGGTGAGCACAATGCCCAAAAAGAAAAACACCACAATATCGGCTATGCCAAAATATGTTTTGCCACCTTTAATGAAATAAAGGCAAAGCGTTTGGCTGCCAAATGCGGCAAAGATAACCAGCGTATTTAACACATATGTGGGGTTTCGGTTTTGTGGCTTGAGGGCTTTGGTAAAGTAAAAAAGATTCACCGCCACAAAAGCGATGCAAATAATGATTGGCCACATATTGGCAGCAATATCGAGCAGCGAATAAAAAATTATCCACCCCAACCAAATGGCAGCCAACAACCCGTAAAAATATTTCATGATTGCTCTCCTATTTTAAAAAATAAATTAGCAAACCCATTTTACCACAAAACCCTAGAATTTCAAAACCAGCCGAAACTTACTTACGACAATCGGCATGCCCAATCCACAGTATATGGGGAGGTGAGGCGGCAAAGATTACTCAGCTTCAACGGTAATGCCGACCACATTTTCGGGGGTTGGTGTGTTTTTTTCCCAAAGAAAATAACCCGGTTCAGGTATTTTGGGGAATTTCATATTGTTCCATATTGTTTTGTAAAGTCCGGAATCGAGTTCGCTAAAATGTATGAAACGTTGTTGGATAAGTTTGACACTTGTGGTGTCGTCATCCCAAACATAACACATCCTAAAATTGATATTAAAAGACTCTGCATGTGCTTCCCAGCTGGTTTTGTCTGTAGTTGGTCCATGGCTAATCAGGGACCTTTCAATCTCTACATTATGCGTATTCAAGAATTCACATTTTATCAGATCACAATCTCGGATTTGAACCCCAGCAAGGTTACAATTTTCAAACAAAAAGTGATTTAGAGACACATTTTCGATAATATTTGCGCGATAACTGCCCTGTTTGTTTTGCAAATCCAGCTCATAAAATGGAATACAGAAACCTGTAATTTTAATAATGTCTTTATTTTGACTCGTTTTTGGTCTGAACTTCTCTGAATTTGGATTGTTAAGGATTCGAATAATTGTTGCCAGAATATGAAAAATGAATTGATTTGCGTCTTTATTTGCATCGGATATATCTTTGAAGTTTTTAGATTCAACCATTCTTGTTTTTGTGCTTATCTCTTTACCAGCTACCAACAATATCTGAAGACCATCGGAGAACCATTCATCTGGTTCTGTAACTGCCATATTTTCGATTGTTTTGAGAGCATAATACCACATTGTCGGACTGCCATCCTTTGCAAGAAGCTTCATGCTGTTTTCAAATTTTTCTTTGCCCACTTTCTGTGTTTCAAGCCTGTGTTGTTTCCTAGCTGATTCGGCTTGGTCGTCTGCGGCTTTGGTGCGTTTGTTCAGCAGATACAAACCCCAGACAGCAATACAACCACTTACAATTGGGATAACTACTGCGCTCCAAAACGAATTTCCTTCTCCGATTTTATCAGAAAACATGGAATTGAACACAAAGTTAAAAAATCCACCGGAAACCTGAGCGGCCATTATTACGAATATGATAAATATAATAATCAGGAAAAACCAAAATGCTTTTTCTTTGAAAACGGTTTCATTTGTCTTGTCCTCATCACTCACAAAATGTTACCTCTAATTGGTCGTTTTAAATATTCATTTGATAATGAGCGATTCTTTGCTTTTGTACAAGCGGAGGTTGCACTCGACTTATCTCGTTTGATAGCAAGTCTAGTTGCAGTTGTTGGCTATAATCGATGCGAGGCGGCTAATATAAATGCGGCAAAAGGTCTCCTTTATCGGCATTTAGGCTCAAACTTCGATGTCCCAATCTGTGCGAGAACGTACATATTTAACAATCATAGACCCCATAATTCTTCGCAGATTGGTAAAGTGAGTTTAGCGAGTTTACAACTAAACCATTATAAGGCTTGAAAAACCTACAAGCAGTATTATGTTTAACTTGTAGATTAGATATTTAAGGCAAGATGATGAAAATTTCTCGACGTAATATGTTAATTGGTTTGGGCGCAACCGGCGTTGCAGGTTTGGCTTATGCTCAATTTGGCGGCACAACAACCAGCACCATTCACAGCACCGGCGCACAGGCACTTAACATCCCACCGTTAGACGATGGCCAGCTTGAGGGCGGTGTCCGCAGTTATGACCTAAATATGCAGACCGGCGTCAGCCAGTTTTTTGACAATGTTAACACCGCCTCATTTGGTATTAATGGCGCTTATCTTGGCCCCACACTAAAAATGCGCGTCGGCGAAACGGTTAGAATGAACGTAAACAATAATATTGGTCACACTTCTAGTTTGCATTGGCACGGCATGCATTTACCGGCAGATCAAGATGGCGGGCCACATCAAACCATTGAAAATGGATCGAGCTGGCAAGCCGAATTTGAGGTTAAGCAAAACGCGGCCACCCTTTGGTATCATTCACATATGATGGGCGAAACCGCCTATCAAGTATATCATGGTTTGGCCGGGGTAATTATTGTCGAGGATGAACAAGCCAACAGCCTTGGTTTGCCGCAAGATTATGGCATTGATGACATACCATTGGTGCTGCAAGATCGAAAATTTCACCCCGATGGACGGTTTGACTACACCCCCGGCATGGAAGAAAGAATGATGGGTCATTTTGGCGATACAATGTTGGTAAATGGCACTGTGAACCCTTATTTTGATGCCGCAAGTGATAGTTTGCGCATTCGCTTGCTCAACGGCTCTAACGCCCGTTTTTACGATTTAAGCTTTGACGATGGCCGCAGTTTTCACCAAATTGCCAGCGATGGCGGCTTGTTAGAACAACCGGTTAAATTGACCTCGCTCGTTTTGTCTCCCGGCGAGCGGGCAGAGTTAATTATCGACCTTAGTGATGGCAAAACCGCAACTTTAAGCAGCAAAACACCCGGTTCCGATGATTTTTTTAGCGACGTTATCAACATATTGGGATCCAGTGACGGCCGATTTAAAATACTCGAAATTCGCCCCAATGAACAGCGTAAAGCGGCAATAGAATTGCCGACAAAACTCACAACATTAGACGTCGTGGATGAGACTATTGCGGTTAAAACCCGCACATTTGATCTGGATATGGGCATGGGTGTGGCGATGATGTTGGGCAATGTTGGCGACAATATGAGTATTAACGGCAAACCCATGGATATGAAACATATCAACGAGGTGGTTAAACTTGACAGCACTGAAATTTGGCATATTACAAATTCATCATTTGCCGCCCATCCGTTCCACATTCACGATGTGCAATTTCGCATAATAGACCGTGATGGCAAACCACCATCGCCGACCGAGGCGGGGCTTAAAGATACCGTGTTAATACCAGAGGGGGAAAGCGTGCGCCTGCTGTTAAAATTTACCGATTATGCTGACCCCGATAGCCCTTACATGTATCATTGCCATATTTTAGAACATGAAGATGAAGGCATGATGGGGCAGTTTACCGTTGTGGCCTAATGCATAATTGTCACAATTGAAAAATAATCATTTTTCAATTGCGCCGCTAGCTTGCCAATAAAATTAATCTATGTCTCCATACTCCAAACCATTGGGGAATCGATTCGTGATTAGAAGCTTTTTTGAATATTACCGCCCTCACAAATTGCTATTTTTGCTAGATTTTGCCAGCGCCATGTTACTTGGTATATTCGAGCTGGCCTTTCCGTTGGCGGTAATTTGGTTTTTAGATAGTCTTTTGCCAACCGGCAATTGGCCGCTTATCATCAGCATTGGCCTTGGTTTGCTGGGGCTTTATTGTTTCAACGCGGCGCTCACTTATGTCGTCAATTATTGGGGGCACAAGCTTGGCATCATCATCGAAACTGAAATGCGCAGAAAATGCTTTGAGCATTTGCAAAAGCTATCCTTTAGCTTTTTTGATAGCCAAAAAACCGGCCATTTAATCGCCCGCACCACTAAGGATTTAGAGCAGATTGGTGAACTTGCACACCATGGCCCAGAAGATACCTTTATGGCAATTATGACCTTTATTGGTGCCTTTATTCTTATGCTTTATACCAATGTTCAACTGGCAATTGTCATCATTTTAATTGTGCCCGTCATCGTGTTTACCACCAGTAGATATGGCCTTAAAATTGAATCTGTATGGCGAGAAATTTTGGCAAAAGTGGGCATGTTTAACGAGCGAATAGAAGAAAATATCGGCGGCATTCGCGTGGTACAGTCATTCACCAATGAGGAACATGAGAAACATTTGTTTTCGATTGAAAATAAACAATATTTAAACATCAAGCTTAAAGGCTATCGATATCTGGGCGCGAGCGCCTCGTTATTTTATGCCAGCACCCGCGTCGTGCAACTAATTGTCATGCTAATGGGCAGTTATCTGGTCATTAACAATGAGCTGACGCATGGGCAATTTGTGGGGTTTTTATTGTTGGTGGCGGTTTTTGTGCGCCCGGTCGAAAAAATCAGCAATGTGCTGGAAGCCTTTACCAATGGCATAGCTGGTTTTAGACGCTATAAAGAGTTTTTAGCCATAAAACCCGAAATTGTTGGCTTGCCCAATGCACCCCAACTTAAACAACCCAAACACCAGATAAAATTTGAAAATGTAGATTTTCGCTATGACACGGGCGAACCCGTATTAGAAGCCATAAATTTAACCATTCCAATTGGCAAAAAAACCGCTTTTGTCGGGCCATCTGGTGCTGGTAAAACCACAATTTGTTCACTAATCCCACGTTTTTATGAAGCATCAAGCGGGCAAGTGACCATAGATGGTGTTGACATAAAAACCCTGTCATTAGAATCATTGCGCGGCCAAATAGGCGTGGTGCAACAAGATACATTTTTATTTGGCGGCACATTGGCCGAAAACATCGCCTATGGCGATTTAAATGCGACCCAAGAGCAGATATTGGAAGCCGCCGATAGAGCACATTTAAGCGCGGTCATTGCCCAACTGCCCGAAGGCTTGAACACTATGGTCGGTGAACGCGGGGTCAAATTGTCGGGTGGGCAAAAACAACGCGTGGCCATCGCCCGTATTTTCTTAAAAAATCCATATATTCTGATATTAGATGAAGCCACATCTTCACTAGATTCTATAACCGAAGATGAAATACAGAAATCTTTATTAGAGCTTTCAGCGGGCCGAACCACCATAGTTATCGCCCATAGGTTGGCAACGGTTCGCCATGCAGACCAAATCATTGTGGTCGATAATCATAAGATATTAGAAACCGGTAGCCATGCTGAGCTGATTGCCAAACAAGGGGTTTATGCCAAACTAATAAAATCTCAGAATACTTATAATTGAGGATTATACTGTGCTAGACAGATAAATCATTTTCATATTATGATCGGTGTGTACATACTTAAAATTATATTATTGCGAGACCTATATGAAACACAATCTCACCGTTTTTTTTACCGTCATAATGTTGGCGCTATCGCCACAATTGACCTATGCCGAAAACCACATTGAAGAGGATGAAATTCAAGAGTTTGGTTTGGTGACGGTCATCGAGGATGGCGCTTATCCGATGTTTAATCTCACCATTGAATTTCCAGAGCGTGGATTTTCAGAACCATTTAATTTAAATATCGAAGACATGCCATTTGACAGCCAATATTTAAGCCAAGCTGATGGCAAATATGTGTCGTTTTTTTACACTAGCACCTTAGATAATTCACTGTTTGAAATAGAATTGGCGGGCAGTTTTTTATTAGGCGATGGCACAATTTATCAAGAGTGGCAACGGCTTGAGGGTGTATTACAAGATGCAAATTCAGCAACAATGACCGACTTACCAGACATGGTCAACATTGTCGATGCGGCTGGCATAAGCCATAATTTTGCGGTATTTATCACGCCCGAAATGGTGCAGGCCAATGGCCAAATGGTAACTGCCTATTTTGCCGTATTTACCAATAACAACATCACAAAATTGGAGATAGTTGGCAATTAACCGCAACCAGCAGCTAATTTTGCGCATTGGCATTTGGTTTCAATAGCTGATAAAAATCATCGCCATCAGGGCAGGGGCAGATTGCACATAAAATATGGTTCTAGACACCGTCAGCGCGCCGACAATGCCGGCCACGGTCACAAAAGTTAAAAATAACATTTGGATGTCCCATTGCCACGGGTAATCCTCACTTATCACCCCATACAGCAAACCTACCGCCAAAAAACCATTATAAAGCCCTTGGTTTAACGCCATGATTTTTGTCGGTTCAAATAACTCTTTGGGGAAGCGCCGAAACATTTTTGGACCCAGACTGGTCCATGCGAACATTTCTACCCACGCAAAAAATAGGTGTAAAAATGCCACCAATATAACCAAAACCTGTCCAATTAACGTCATATAATGCCCTTTTTCTGTTGGTTTGAGCTTAGTTAGAAAATATATTTTGGCAAGTCAAATCAAAAACAGCGTACATATTTGCTGCATGTGTTTTATTTTGAAAATTGGCTTATGCGGGCAAATTAAAAAAACCAAATATGGTTAAATATTGAGCCAAATAACAAACAAATTGCCAAATTAGCGTAAAAACTGCGCAAAAACCCAAAAATATAGCTCAAAACAGCCATAAATAAGATTTCGAGCTTGCAACTCTTGGTACAAAAAGATAACAACTAGCTCAGAAAAATTTAATTTGAAGCACCTCCTATATGAGGTCGTAAACGGAAGATATTGCAATGCAGGTCACTGAAAGCCTAAATGAAGGTCTAAAACGCGAGCTACAAATTACCGTACCAAAAGGTGATTTGAACACAAAACTAGACGAAAAATTAGAGCAATTAAAGGGTCAAGTTAGAATTAACGGCTTCCGCCCGGGTAAAGTGCCAACCGCTCATCTTAAAAAACTATATGGCAAATCTGCCATGTCTGAAATTGTGCAAGAGCTTATCACCTCAGAAAGCCAAACTGCCATAGAAGCGCGCAAAGAGCGCCCAGCTTACCAACCTGAAATTAACCTATCTAATGAAGATAAAGATGTAGACGGTATTTTAGCTGGCA
Organism: Hyphomicrobiales bacterium; assembly: GCA_013214705.1. Taxonomy (GTDB): domain Bacteria; phylum Pseudomonadota; class Alphaproteobacteria; order Rhizobiales; family OSC116; genus OCS116. The sequence goes on along the minus strand of JABSRZ010000003.1, from coordinate 122,860 downwards.
CCGCCGACCTACAATTTGATGTTGTGTTTGAAATAGTGCCAAAATTTGACATTCCAGATTTCAAAAAAATTAAAGTCACCAAGCTAGTTAGCGAAGTGGCCGAAGACGAAATCGACAAATCTATTGCCGATCTAGCCAAAAGCTACCAAGATTTTGAACCTAAGAAAAAAGGCTCTAAAGCCAAAAATGGCGATAAAGTTGAAATCAGCTTTAAAGGCACAATGGATGGCAAAGAATTTGAAGGCGGCAGCGCCGAAAATGTGCCTCTAGAAATTGGTGCAGAACAATTCATCCCCGGCTTTGAAGAGCAAATCATTGGCGCAAAAGTTGGTGACGATGTTGAAGTTAAAGTGACTTTCCCTAAAGATTATTCTGCCGTGCCATTGCAAGGCAAAGATGCCGAATTTGCTGTGAAAGTGCTAGAAATTTCGAAAGCAATAGAATCAAAAATAGATGATGATTTTGCCAAAAAATTGGGCCTAGAAGATTTGGCGCAGCTACGTGAACGCATCAAAGAGCAATTGACTGGAGAGCTAGACCAAGCCTCTCGTCAAAAAGTAAAACGCGCATTGTTAGATGAACTTGAAGTCATGGTTAGTTTTGACCTACCTGAAAAGCTGTTAACTCAAGAATTTGACGCTATTTTTGCCCAAGTCAAAGAAGAAATGGAACGCGCCGGCAAATCTTTTGAAGATGAAGACACAACAGAAGAAGAAGCCACAGCCGATTACAAAAAAATTGCTGAACGCCGTGTGCGTTTAGGTTTGCTACTTGCAGAAGTTGGCGAAGATAAAGAGATCACTGTGCCAGATGAAGATGTGAACCAAGCGCTTATCGCTCAGGTTCGCCAATATCCGGGTCAAGAAGAACAAATTATCGACTATTACAAAAAGAACCCACAAGCTGTGGCTCAAATTCGGGCGCCATTGTTCGAAGAAAGAGTGGTCGATTATATTCTTGAACTTGCAGAAGTTTCAGAAAAAACCGTGACTCGTGAAGAATTGTTAAAAGCCGACGATGAAGATGAGCAAGAAGATGTCCACGTACATGGCCCAGATTGCGACCATGATCACGATCATTAATATATCATAAAGACTAATATTCATTTATTGTGAACGCCGCATATAATTATGCGGCGTTTATTTTGTTTTAAGACATCGAATATATTATGCATATCAATTAACCATCGACACGGTTTTTGCTATCTCGAATCAGAACACTGCTATTAAAGTGTCGATAATTAAAAAATGGCTTGAATTTCTGCTCAGAATGCATAAATTCATACCTCGGTGTAAAAACCAACCATTAATTTTAGGAAAAAAATACATGCGCGACATAATGGACATTCAAAACAATCTTGTACCTATGGTGGTTGAGCAAACCAACCGTGGTGAACGCTCATATGATATTTTTTCTCGTCTGCTTAAAGAACGCATTATTTTTATAAATGGCCCGTTTGAAGACGCTATGTCTTCAATCGTTTGCGCTCAATTGCTGTTTTTAGAAGCCGAGAACCCAAACAAAGAAATTTCCATCTACATCAATTCACCCGGCGGCGTGGTTACCTCTGGCATGGCGATTTATGACACTATGCAATTTATCCGTCCGCCTGTGGCCACTTTGGTTATGGGGCAAGCCTGCTCTATGGGCGCTCATATTCTTATGGCTGGCGCGCCAGGTTTGCGCCGGGCATTGCCAAACGCACGGGTTATGGTGCATCAGCCATCTGGTGGTTTCCAGGGTGCGGCTGCTGATATCGAACGCCACGCAAAAGAAATTTTAGATATGCGTAGCCGTTTAAATGATATGGTGGTTAGACATACCGGTCAAAAACTCGAAGCTGTCGAAGCCGCGTTCGAGCGCGATAACTTTATGACCGCCGCTGAAGCCAAAGAATTTGGCTTAATCGATGAAGTTGTAGAGCATCGCCCAGGCGTTAGCGAAACAGATTAAACCAGACAAAACAGTCAAAAATTCAATGAATAGATTGATGTAAAATTAGAAAAATCATGGTTATATTTTTTGTTAAGTAAATATAATTTTCAATCTGTTAAAATACACCTATATTTAAATTATAGGCACGAAATGGAGTTAAAATGAGTAAAGTCGGTAGTGGCAAAGATTCAAAAAACACCCTTTATTGCTCTTTTTGTGGCAAAAGCCAGCACGAGGTTCGCAAACTAATTGCCGGGCCAACCGTGTTTATTTGCGACGAATGTGTCGAACTTTGTATGGACATCATCCGCGAAGAGAATAAAAACGCGCTGGTAAAAGTAGAAGGTGTGCCCACACCACAACATATCTGCAGTGTGTTAGATGACTATGTAATTGGTCAACCTCATGCCAAACGCGTACTTTCTGTGGCCGTACATAACCATTATAAACGCCTGGAACATGCTGGTAAAGATGACGAAATCGAACTTGCAAAATCTAACATTATGTTGGTTGGGCCAACCGGTTGCGGTAAAACATTGTTAGCCCAAACCCTTGCCCGCATCATTGATGTGCCGTTCACAATGGCCGATGCCACCACATTAACTGAAGCCGGTTATGTGGGTGAAGATGTCGAAAACATCATTCTAAAATTATTGCAAGCGGCAGATTATAATGTCGAGCGCGCCGAACGTGGCATTGTTTATATCGATGAAGTCGATAAAATTAGCCGCAAGTCAGATAACCCGTCGATAACCCGTGATGTATCGGGCGAGGGCGTGCAACAAGCCTTGCTCAAAATTATGGAAGGCACAGTGGCTTCTGTACCGCCGCAAGGTGGCCGCAAACATCCACAACAAGAATTTTTGCAAGTTGACACCACAAATATTATGTTCATCGTTGGTGGCGCATTCTCTGGGTTAGAAAAAATCATTGCCGCACGTGGCCGCTCTACCTCTATTGGTTTTGGTGCAACGGTCGAAGGCGAGGATGACCGCCAAACCGGCGAAATATTACGTGATTTAGAACCAGAAGATTTGCATAAATTTGGCCTCATTCCAGAATTTATTGGTCGTGTGCCGGTTATCGCGACACTCGAAAATCTCGATGAAGATGCGTTGATTCAAATTCTTACCGAACCAAAAAATGCGTTGTTAAAGCAATATCAACGCCTGTTCGAGATGGAAGATGTAAAGCTTACCTTCAATCAAGACGCGTTGGTGGCCATCACCAAGCTGGCGTTTAAACGCAAAACTGGTGCGCGTGGTTTGCGCTCTATTATGGAAAATATTCTACTCGACACAATGTTTGACCTTCCCGGTTCAGATGGCGTTGAAGAAGTGGTGATAAGCGGCGAAGTTGTCGCCGGTAATGCTAAGCCGTTATATATTTATTCCGAAAAACAACAACCTGCAGATGTAGAATCATCAGCTTAGTTTCACAAACCGACAATTGGTTGATATCTAGTAGATGTTAACCAGTTGTAAAAGCTATTTTTCCATAATGGATATATTTAGTATTCGTACTTATATCCCGAAAATTAGTCGCTACTTTGTAAAAACCACCCTTGTATTGCGTATCTATGCTCCTATGTTAATAGGCTCACATTCTAAAATGTGGGTGCTAATTCATGGGTTAGCACCTAAATAATGGCATGAAATGTCAAGAACTAGACATAGAATATGTCAACCAATAGGATCTCGAATGACAGACACTCCAAAAAAAGACCAAACTATCAAGCAAGCGAAAAATGATGAAACCGTGTTACGGCTACCGTTAATGCCATTGCGTGATATTGTGCTTTTTCCGCATATGATAGTGACGCTATTTGTCGGGCGCGAAAAATCTGTAAATGCGCTTGAAGAAGTGATGGAAGACAACAAACAAATATTGCTAGCCACACAGCACGACCCAGCCGAGCTAGAACCTTCTGTCGATGATATTTATGACATTGGCGTTATCGCTACAATTCTGCAATTGCTCAAATTGCCCGATGGCACGGTTCGTATGCTGGTTGAAGGCAAACAACGGGTTAAACTAACTGAAATTGTCGAAGGCGAAAAATATTTTACAGCCAGCACGCAATTGCTAGAAACCGAAGTGTTAGATGATGCCGAAGTGCAAGCGCTATCTCGCACCGTCGTCGATAATTTCGAAAATTATGTAAAATTAAACAAAAAACTCCAATCAGAAACCATTGCCACTGTATCTCAAATCGAAGATATAGACGTTTTGGCCGACACAGTGGCCTCTAACTTATCGATTAAATTGAGCGAAAAACAAGAAATATTGTCGCTAGTGAATTTATCCACCCGGTTAGAAAAAATATTATCTTTAATGGATAATGAAGTCAGTGTGCTGCATGTCGAGAAAAAAATCCGTGGCCGTGTAAAGCGCCAAATGGAGAAAACTCAACGCGAATATTATTTGAATGAGCAAATGAAAGCCATTCAAAATGAATTAGGCGATGGCGACGAAAAAAACGAGCTAGATGAGTTAGAAAAACAAATTAAAGAAACCAAATTTAGCAAAGAAGCCGCCGAAAAAGCTGAAACCGAGCTTAAAAAATTAAAACAAATGAGCCCCATGTCAGCCGAATCGGCAGTTGTGCGTAATTATCTCGAATGGTTAGTTGCGTTGCCGTGGAACAAAAAAGGCCGCACAAAAATCGACTTGCCAAAATCTAAAGCTATTTTGGATGCCGATCATTATGGCCTCGAAAAAGTTAAAGATCGCATTTTAGAATATCTAGCCGTGCAAAAACGTACAAATAAGCTAAAAGGCCCCATTTTATGCCTTGTTGGCCCTCCAGGTGTGGGCAAAACCTCACTTGGCCGCTCTATTGCCAGAGCCACTGGCCGCGAATTTGCCCGGGTGGCACTAGGCGGTGTGCGTGACGAGTCTGAAATACGTGGTCACCGGCGCACCTATATTGGCTCGATGCCTGGCCGCATCATCCAAACCATGAAAAAACTGAAAACCAATAACCCGCTTATCTTGCTCGATGAGATCGATAAATTGGGTAATGATTTTAGAGGTGATCCATCATCCGCGCTACTAGAAGTGTTAGATCCAGAACAAAATGGCACATTTGCCGATCATTATTTAGAAGTCGATTATGATCTGTCTAATGTCATGTTTGTGACCACTGCCAATAGCACCAATATCCCGGGCCCCTTACTCGATCGTATGGAGCTGATTCATATCAGTGGCTATACCGAAGATGAAAAAATAGAAATTGCCAATCGGCATTTGATTGACGAGCAAGTGAAAGATCATGGGCTTAAAGACGGTGAATTTGAACTCACCACCGAAGGCACCAGAGATTTGGTACGCTATTACACGCGTGAGGCGGGTGTGCGTAACCTAAAACGCGAAATTGCCAATTTGGCACGTAAATCGGTCAAGAAAATTCTAACCGAAGACATAAAGTCTATTAAAATTGATTCCAGCAACATCGAAGAATTCTCTGGGGTTAAGAAATATCATTATGGCATGGCCGAAAAAGAAGACCAAATCGGCATGGTAATTGGTTTGGCTTGGACATCGGTTGGTGGCGAAATACTCACCATTGAAGGAGTTAAATTGCTTGGTAAGGGCAAAATGACCGTTACTGGTAACCTTAAAGAAGTGATGAAAGAATCAATTTCTGCCGCCGCATCTTATGTTCGATCTCGCTCGTTAGAATTGGGCATTCCCACCAAAACATTCGAGGACTACGACATCCATGTGCATGTGCCAGAAGGCGCAACTCCAAAAGATGGCCCAAGTGCAGGTGTTGGTATGGCCACCGTCATCACCTCCATTTTAACTGGCATTGCGGTTCGTAAAGACGTCGCGATGACCGGCGAAATCACCCTCAGAGGCACAATTTTGCCCATTGGTGGGCTTAAAGAAAAGCTGCTTGCGGCGCTAAGAGGCGGCATAAAAACCGTTTTGATTCCCGAGCAAAATGCCAAAGACTTGGCTGAAATCCCCGAAAATGTTAAGAACTTGCTCGAAATTATACCGGTTTCGAAAATGAGTGATGTGATTAAATACGCGTTGGTAACAGTGCCAACGCCAATTTTAGTGGAAGATGATCAACCGTCAGAAGCGGCCAGTAAATCCACCGACAGCAAGTCTAAAAACTCCACAATAACAACGCATTAAATTATTCGTCGGAATCTACACTTTTAAATTAAGCGGCAACTTCGGTTGCCGTTTTTTTTGATTAAACATGCAAAAAAACCCAAATAATTTGTTTTCAGATATTAGCAAAAATGGCTAAAAATATGGGATTACTGAATAAAAGGCTTGATTTCTGGACTGTTTTGCCGCCCCCTATACGGGATGCGGACTAAACGCGAATCGTTTTGTAATCTAACTATGATGGTGAATTGTCATGAATAAAAATGAACTTGTTGCAGCAGTAGCTGAAAAAGCTGAACTAACTAAAGTTGATGCTGCCAAAGCAGTTGATGCGCTATTTGAAGCGGTAACGGCTTCTCTAAGCGGTGGCGACGAAGTGCGCCTTGTAGGTTTTGGTAGCTTTTATATCTCAAACCGTAAGGCTTCAAAAGGCCGTAACCCACGTACAGGTGAAGCCATCGACATCCCAGCGGCTAAACTACCTAAATTCCGTGCAGGTAAAGCCCTTAAAGTGGCTGTAGACGGCAAATAAATTCTATATTTAATTAGAATTCAAAAAGAAGGCTTCGGCCTTCTTTTTTTTGCATAAATTTTAAAAATCAATAGCTTAAAACCCATTAAGGCCACATTTACCAACTGGCGATGCAAATGCATTTTAGGCCAATCTGTGGGTAACTGAGCAAACAAACTTATATGCACAGTAAAATAATAACTTTTGTTATTTTACGTGTTTTTGGCATTGACCACCTTCGCGCATTGTCCTATATACCTGTTCATCCGATGCAGATATAATCTGTTCAAGAATATCGGGTGGTTAGCTCAGCTGGAAGAGCAACTCGTTTACACCGAGTAGGTCGGGGGTTCGAGCCCCTCACCACCCACCATTCTTATCGGCATATAGCTCACTTATTTTGAGCAGATTTGTGAAGGGGATGTAGCTCAGTTGGTTAGAGTGTCGGCCTGTCACGCCGAAGGTCGCGGGTTCGAGTCCCGTCATCCTCGCCATTTCACAAATCTATTTGCCGGGGGTTGATGTCGATCAAATCTCCTAAAAATCCACATAAATAGTTTACATATAAATCCGTATAATGGCCTGAGTGTCGCCATCAGGCTTATTTTTTGCACCGATGGCAATTATCTTGTTGAACCTTTCCATCATGGCTAATCATTCCCTCAATATAGCTTGCCTCGCCTGCATAATTGAGCTAATCCTTAATTATCAACTTGGAATCATTCAAATATAATTGCGATGGTTAATAAATTTCATTAGGTTTCAATCGGGTAGACATAAAAGCAGGTTTGTGGCTTTTATTTTTGAATATATGGGCAACATTTAGGCCACATAGGGGTAACGTTAATGCAATTGAATAGCTTGCTAAATGACTATTTACCAATTGTCATTTTTTTAGGAATTTCGGCAGTTATTGGTGGCGCGTTGCTTTTGTCTGCAATGATCATTGCAGTGCGTAAGCCTGATACCGAAAAGCTATCACCCTATGAATGCGGTTTTGCCCCGTTTGAAGATGCCCGCATTAAGTTCGATGTTCATTTCTACCTCATCGCTATTTTGTTTATAATATTCGACCTTGAAGTGGCGTTTTTATTCCCTTGGGCCGTAACTTTCGAGCAAACTGGCGCTTTGGGTTATTTCGCCATGATGACATTTTTGGCCGAGTTGGTGATTGGATATATTTACGCTTGGAAAAAAGGAGCGTTGGAATGGTTTTAGAGGCAAACAAACAATCAACTGGAACGCGCTTAGAAGATACGCTCATTGTGGCGCGTCCACCAGCGGCCACCGACCCATATTATGCCGACATTCAAGATGAATTGGCCGATAAAGGCTTTCTCGTCACCGCAACAGATGACCTGATCAACTGGGCGCGTACTGGCTCTTTAATGTGGATGACCTTTGGTCTGGCATGTTGCGCAATCGAGATGATACAAGCGGCTATGCCGCGTTATGATGTCGAGCGCTTTGGCTTTGCCCCACGTGGCTCACCGCGCCAATCAGATGTGATGATTGTCGCCGGCACCTTAACCAACAAAATGGCGCCAGCTTTGCGCAAAGTATACGACCAGATGCCCGAACCACGCTATGTAATTTCGATGGGCTCATGCGCCAATGGCGGCGGCTATTATCATTATTCATACTCTGTTGTGCGCGGTTGCGACCGCATCGTACCGGTGGATGTTTATGTGCCGGGCTGTCCTCCAACGGCAGAAGCTCTGGTTTACGGTATTTTGTTGTTGCAACGTAAAATTAGGCGTACAGGAACATTAGAGCGTTAGCTCTACAGAATTGAGAGCGCTAGCTCTATAGAATTTGAGAGCGCTAGCTCTTAACCAATAAAGGCGCATCGCCTAAACGAATTTTTGAAAGACGCGGGATAAAGCATGTCTGAGAAATTAGAAGAAATTGCTGAACTTGTTGCCTTGGCCTTGGGCGAAATGCAACTGTCTAGCACGATTTTGCTTGGCGATTTGGCCATCACAGTGCATCGCGACAATATTGTCGACGTAATGAAGCAATTGCGTGACCACACAACCCTAGACTTCAACTGTTTTATAGATTTATGTGGTGTCGATTACCCGACCCGCCAACAGCGTTTTGAAGTGGTGTATCATTTGCTAAGCATGGCGCAAAACGCCCGCATACGCATTAAAATTAGCACCGATGAAGACAGCCCCGTGCAGTCGATAGTCGATGTTTTCCCCGCCGCTAATTGGTATGAACGCGAAACCTTTGACATGTATGGCATATTGTTCGATGGCCACCCAGACCTGCGCCGCATATTGACCGATTACGGCTTTGAAGGCTACCCCTTGCGCAAAGACTTCCCGATGTCGGGCTTTGTAGAAGTGCGTTATGACGATGTCGAAAAACGCGTGGTTTATGAACCGATTAAATTAGCGCAAGATTTCAGAAATTTCGATTTCTTAAGCCCATGGGAAGGTACAGATTATGTACTCCCCGGCGATGAAAAAGCCGAAAAAGGAGGCGGGGCGTAAGCTCAGGAATACCCTTATGGCAGAAAAACAAATTAAAAATTATAACATCAATTTTGGCCCTCAGCATCCCGCTGCCCATGGTGTTTTGCGCTTGGTGCTAGAGTTAGATGGCGAAATTGTCGAGCGGGTCGACCCGCATATAGGCCTGTTGCATCGTGGCACCGAAAAGCTTATCGAGCACAAAAACTATTTGCAAGCTCTGCCTTATTTCGACCGGTTAGATTATGTCGCTCCGATGAATCAAGAGCATGCATTTTGCTTGGCTATCGAGCGGTTGTTAGAAATTGAAGTGCCACGCCGCGCACAGTTAATCCGGGTTATGTTTTCAGAGGTTGGCCGCATATTAGCCCATTTGTTAAACGTCACCACCCAAGCTTTGGATGTCGGCGCGCTAACCCCGCCCGTGTGGGGCTTTGAGCTGCGCGAAGAATTAATGGTGTTTTACGAACGGGCCTCTGGCGCGCGTTTGCATGCGGCATATTTTCGGGTTGGCGGCGTTCATCAAGACCTGCCAGAACAATTGATTCAAGACATTAAAGATTGGGTGCCGACATTTTTAAAGCGCCTGCAAGATATTGATGATCTGCTAACTGGCAACAGAATTTTCAAACAACGTAATGTCGATATTGGGGTGGTGAGTTTAGAAGATGGCTTAGCGCGCGGGTTTTCCGGCGTTATGGTTCGTGGTTCTGGCCTACCTTGGGATTTACGCAAATCCCAACCTTATGAATGTTACGCAGAAATGGAATTTGACATACCGGTCGGCAAAAATTGCGATTGTTATGACCGCTATCTGATCCGTATGGAAGAGATGCGCGAAGCCGCAAAAATTATGCTGCAATGTATCGATAAATTGCAATCCGAAGGCCCCGGGCCAATTGCGATTAATAACAAAAAAATCAGCCCGCCAAAACGCAGTGAGATGAAACAATCGATGGAATCACTTATTCATCACTTTAAAATGCACACCGAGGGCTTTAAAGTTCCGGCTGGCGAAATATATGCCGCCGTTGAAGCGCCAAAAGGTGAATTTGGTGTTTATTTGGTAGCCGATGGCAGCAACAAACCCTATCGCTGCCACATTCGTGCGCCGGGCTTTGCCCATTTGCAAGCCATGGAGTTTATAAGTAAAGGCCATTTGCTAGCCGATGCGTCAGCAATTTTGGGTTCATTAGACATAGTATTTGGTGAGGTTGACAGATGAGCGCACGTCAAATGGCGAAAGAGCAGCCTGAAAGCTTTGAATTTAACCAAAAATACGCAGAATTGGCCCAAGCCCGCATTGCCATGTATCCAGAAGGCAAGCAAGCCAGTGCCATTGTGCCCTTATTGTGGTTTGCCCAAAAACAGCATAATAATTGGATTCCCGAAGCTGCTTTGCGCCACATTGGCGATATGCTCGGCATGGCCTATATACGGGTTTTAGAAGTGGTGACATTCTACACCATGTTCAACCTATCGCCCGTGGGCAAGCATTTCGTGCAATTTTGTGGCACCACGCCTTGTTGGCTTAATGGCGCAGATAAAATTAAACAAGCCTGTAAAGACGTTATTGGCGATGAAAATACCATAACCGCTGATGGTGAGTTTTCGTGGTTAGAAGTCGAATGTTTAGGCGCTTGTGTAAACGCCCCAATGGTTCAAATTAATGACGATTATTATGAAGATTTGGATGAAGATAATTTCAAACAATTATTGACCGACTTAAAATCTGGCAAACCGACCAAAATTGGCACTCAAATAGACCGGGTAAATGCCGCACCATGTGGCGGCAATACCAGCCTGACCGAAGATAGCCTGTTTGATGGCTCAATGGTTGGCGGCTATAAAGCTGTGTTAAAACAAATAGAAAAAGCCGAAGCCGATGCCGCCAAAGCCGCAGCATTAGAAGCTGCTAAACAAGCTAAAGAAGCTGAAAAAGCTGAAAAGGCTAAATCCGAAAAACCTAAAAAAACAACAGCCAAAAAAACCACCAGCAAAAAAGCCTCCAGTAAAAAAGCCAAGAAGGAAGATAAATAATGCTTGCAGATAAAGACCGCATTTTTACCAACCTATATGGCCAGCATGATTGGGGCCTCAAAGGCGCGCTTAAACGCGGCACTTGGGATGGCACAGCCGATTTCATTAAAAAAGGCGATGATTGGATCGTCAATCAAATCAAAGCTTCAGGCCTACGCGGCCGTGGCGGTGCGGGCTTCCCCACTGGTTTGAAATGGTCATTTATGCCCAAAGGCTCAGATGGCCGCCCGCATTATCTAGTGGTCAATGCCGACGAGTCTGAACCCGGCACCTGTAAAGACCGCGAAATTATGCGCCATGACCCACATGTGCTGATTGAAGGTTGCTTAATTGCTTCATTCGCCATGCGCGCTCATGCCGCCTATATTTATGTACGTGGCGAATTTATTTTAGAACGCGAACGGCTACAAACCGCCATCGACCAAGCTTATGCAGCTGGACTTGTTGGCAAAAATGCTTGTGGTTCTGGCTTTGATTTTGACATTTATGTCCATCATGGGGCAGGGGCTTACATTTGCGGCGAAGAAACCGCGCTTATCGAAAGCCTCGAAGGCAAAAAAGGCATGCCGCGCCTAAAACCGCCATTTCCTGCCAATGTTGGCCTTTACGGCGCACCTAGCACGGTTAATAATGTCGAATCCATCGCGGTATGCCCGACCATTTTACGCCGTGGTGCTAGCTGGTTTGCTGGCCTTGGTACGCCCAACAATGTCGGCACAAAATTATTTTGCATTTCCGGCCATGTCAACAATCCTTGCACCGTCGAGGAAGAAATGGGCGTGACCTTCCGCGATTTAATAGAAACCCATTGCGGCGGCGTTCGTGGCGGCTGGGATAATTTAAAATGCGTCATTCCCGGTGGCTCATCAGTGCCTATGATACCTGCCGAGCAATGTGATGATTTGGTGATGGATTTTGATACATTGCGCGGTTTAGGCTCAGGCCTTGGCACCGCAGCAGTGATTGTTATGGATAAATCGACCGATGTGATTAGAGCCATTCAGCGCTTGTCTTATTTTTATAAGCATGAAAGCTGCGGCCAATGCACACCTTGCCGCGAAGGCACAGGTTGGATGTGGCGGGTGATGACCAGAATGGTCGAAGGTCGTGCCGAAAAACGCGAAATAGATATGTTATTTGATGTGACGAAACAAATTGAAGGCCACACAATATGTGCGCTGGGCGATGCAGCTGCATGGCCAATTCAAGGGCTTATTCGCCACTTTAGACATGAAATAGAAGACCGTATTGACCAATATTCTGCCAACCCAGACAAGCACGGCAGCGTGTTGGCGGCCGAATAGGTAATTTGAGGGTAGTGATATGCCAAAATTAACAATTGATGGAAAAGAAATCGAAGTTGCTGATGGTTTGACCATTTTGCAAGCCTGCGAACAAGCAGATGTCGAGATTCCGCGCTTTTGTTACCATGAACGCCTTTCCATTGCTGGCAATTGCCGCATGTGTTTGGTCGAGATGGAACGCGCACCAAAGCCAGTTGCTTCTTGCGCAATGCCAGCAGGCGAGGGCATGGTCATTAAAACCAACACCCCATTGGTTAAAAAAGCCCGCGAAGGTGTTATGGAGTTTATGCTCATCAATCACCCGCTAGATTGCCCGATTTGCGACCAAGGCGGCGAGTGTGATTTGCAAGACCAGTCAATGGCTTATGGCCTAGATGGCACCAGATATACCGAACCAAAACGTGCCATGGCGGAGCAAAATTTTGGCCCACTGATCAAAACCGAAATGACCCGCTGTATTTCATGCACCCGTTGTGTGCGTTTTACCACCGAAGTGGCTGGCGTGCATGAGCTTGGCCAAACCGGCCGTGGCGAAGATGCCGAGATTGTAACTTATATTGGCGCAGTGGTATCCAATGAAATGTCTGGCAACATCATCGACCTTTGCCCGGTTGGCGCGTTGACCAGCCGCCCGTATGAATTTAACGCCCGCCCGTGGGAGTTGCGCAAAACTGAAACCATTGATGTTATGGATGCCGTTGGCTCTAACATTCGGGTCGATGTGCGTGGCCGCGAAGTGATGCGCGTATTGCCGATAAATAATGACGATGTCAACGAAGAATGGATTTCAGACAAAACTCGTTTCATCTGGGATGGGCTTAAAAACCGCCGGTTAGATACGCCCTATGTGCGCGACAGCCGCGGTTTGCTTATCGCCGCTTCATGGTCAGATGCATTTGAGGCCATAGCTAAACAAGTCAAAAAATCGGATGCCAAAAAAATGGCCGGCCTCGTTGGCGACCTTAATGGTGCCGAAGAAATATTTGCTTTCAAAACCCTGCTAAATGGCTTGGGTGTCGATAATATCGATTGCCGCCAAGATGGCTCTAACATCCGTCCCGAATGGGCAGGCCGTGCCGGCTACACTTTTAACAGCAGCATTAATGGCATAGAAGATGCCGATGCATTGCTGATCATTGGCTCTAACCCACGCCTAGAAGCCACTGTGCTAAATTCCCGCATCGTCAAAGCCATAAAGCATAACGAAATGCCGGTAGGTTTGGTCGGCGAAGCGGTCGATTTGGCTTACGAATACCAACATATTGGCAATGGCGCAGAAAGCCTGAATGAATTGCTCAAGGGCAAACATAGTTTTGCAAAAATTCTAAAATCTGCCAAAAAACCGATGATTATAGTCGGTCAAGGCGCATTCATTGGCGATGATGCCAAAGCCATATTCGAAACCATTGCCACCCTGGCCACCAAAATTGGCGCCATCAAAAAAAGCTGGAACGGGTTAAATTTCTTGCAAACTGGCGCAAGCCGAGTGGCAGCGTTAGATTTGGGTTGCGTGCCTAAAGACAAAAAATCCAATAAATCTACAATATTAGCCAAATCCAAAGCCGGTAAATTAGACCTGTTATTCCTACTTGCCGCCGATGAAATGAAATTATGCGACCTCGACAATAGCTTTGTGGTCTATATCGGCACCCATGGCGATGTCGGCGCAAATAGCGCTGATGTTATTTTGCCATCTGCTGCCTATACCGAAAAATATGCCACCTATGTGAATCTAGAGGGCCGGGCGCAATTGGGGCAAAAAGCCACATTCCCGCCGGGCGATGCCAAAGAAGATTGGGCTATTTTTCGCGCATTATCCGCCCATTTAGGCGCGCCATTGCCATTTGATAGTTTAGAAGAATTGCGCACTCTTATGTATAAAACAGTGCCGACGCTGGCCAATATTGGTGGTTTAGACGCCGCAGATATGGGCGCGTTTGCCAGCTTAAAAGTAAGTGGCGAAATATCATCGACCCCACTTTTAAGCACCATAACAGATTATTACCATAGCAACCCCATCGCCCGCGCTTCAGCCATTATGGATGATTGCAAAGCGGCAAAAGCGGCAGCTATTGCGGAGGCAACAGGAACAAATGGTTGAATATTTCCTCACTCATATATGGCCAATATTAAGCATATTTGTCCATTCCTTGGCGGTATTGGTCTTGTTATTGGTCGCAGTTGCATTTTTATTGCTGCTCGATCGCAAAATTTGGGCGGCGGTTCAGTTGCGCCGTGGGCCTAACGTTGTTGGCCCGTTTGGCTTGCTGCAATCCTTTGCTGACCTGCTTAAATTTGTGTTTAAAGAAGTGATCATTCCTTCAGGCGCTAATAAATTCATCTTCATCATCGCGCCATTTGTCACTTGTACATTGGCTTTGGCTGTGTGGGCCATTGTGCCGATAAGCGAAGGCTGGGAAGTTGCCAATTTAAACCTAGGCATCCTATATGTTTTTGCCATTTCATCACTAGGCGTTTACGGCATCATCATGGGCGGTTGGGCATCCAACTCCAAATATGCGTTTTTAGGCGCGATGCGCTCTACCGCACAAATGGTATCATACGAAGTTTCAATCGGTTTTGTTCTCATCACCGTTCTGCTGGTCACCGGCACGCTAAACCTAACCGAAATCGTCAATGCCCAAAAATCAGAATATGGCATGTTTGGCTGGTATTGGCTGATGTTATTTCCGATGTTCGTCGTATTTTTCATCTCGGCATTGGCCGAAACCAACCGCCCACCGTTCGATTTGCCCGAGGCCGAGTCTGAACTTGTGGCCGGTTTTATGATTGAATATTCATCGACCCCGTATTTGCTTTATATGTTGGGCGAATATGTGTCTATCACCTTTATGTGCGCGCTCACCACCATCCTATTCCTAGGCGGTTGGCTGCCAATTTTTGACATTGCACCGTTTACCTGGATACCCGGTTTTGTGTGGTTCATCCTTAAATCTGTCGGCGTGTTCTTTATGTTCGGCATGGTGAAAGCCTTTGTACCGCGTTACCGCTACGATCAGCTGATGCGATTGGGCTGGAAAGTATTGCTACCCATTTCTATGGCCATGGTGGTCATCGTGGCGACGGTTATTTTTGCATTTGATTTATATCCCAATGTGGCAACGGCTTAGTTGAGAGAAAGATAAGATTATGATGGCAACCATAAAACAAACCATAAACTCCTTATTCTTAAGGGAATTTGTCAGCGCGTTTTTTCTGACCATGCGTTATTTCTTCACCGCAAAACCAACCATTAACTACCCGTTTGAAAAAGGTCCATTAAGCCCGCGTTTTCGTGGTGAGCATGCCTTGCGCCGCTACCCAAATGGCCAAGAACGCTGCATTGCCTGCAAATTATGCGAGGCCATCTGCCCCGCACAAGCCATAACCATCGAGGCTGGGCCGCGCCGTAACGATGGCACAAGGCGCACCACCCGTTACGACATCGATATGACAAAATGCATTTATTGCGGTTTTTGCCAAGAGGCCTGCCCAGTGGAAGCCATTGTCGAAGGTCCAAATTTCGAATATGCCACCGAAACCCGCGAAGAGTTATTTTATGACAAAGATAAATTGTTAGAAAATGGCGACAAATGGGAACAGCAATTGGCCAAGAATATAGAGTTAGACGCACCATATAGATAGACGCTGAATTTATTTCATATCTAATTGGTTACATACAAAGAAAGAGGCACAACATGGTTGCCGGAATATTTTTTTACATATTTGCGATTTTTCTAATCGCCTCCGCCATAATGGTGATTTCGGCTCGAAATCCGGTTTATGCGGTGTTTTTTCTCATTCTGGGCTTTTTCAACGCCACTGGCTTATTCATCTTATTAGGCGCAGAATTCTTGGCCATGATATTGCTTATGGTCTATGTCGGCGCGGTTATGGTTTTATTCCTCTTTGTAGTGATGATGATCGACATCGATTTTAAAGAATTATCCAAAGGCTTTTTGCAATATGCGCCCATTGGCACATTGGTTGGGGTTATACTATTGGCCGAGATTATCATGGTGGTCGGCGGTTATGTATATGATGCCGAAACGGTGCGGTCGGCCGCTGTGCCCATTCCCGATGTAAATACGGTCAGCAATTTAGAAGCCTTTGGCCTGTTATTATATGGCGAATATGTATTTTTCATCGAGCTTGCTGGCCTGATATTGCTGGTGGCGCTTATTGGCGCTGTGGTGCTGACGCTAAAAACTGGCAGTAAGGCTTTACGTCAAGACATTGCCACCCAAGTGGCCAGAACGCCGGCCACAGCTATTGAAATGGTCAGCGTTAAATCCGGCCAAGCGTTCTCGACCAATGACACAATTAAAATGAATAAGAGGGACTGATATGCAAGTCGAATTAGGTCATTATCTAGTCTTAGCCGGTGCATTATTCACCATTGGCATTTTTGGTATTTTCTTAAACCGTAAAAATGTCATCATCATTCTGATGTCGGTCGAGCTTATATTGCTGGCGGTCAACATTAATTTTGTGGCATTTTCTGCCTATGGCAACGATATGTTTGGGCAAATATTTGCTCTGTTTATTTTAACTGTTGCAGCTGCAGAAGCTGCCATCGGCTTGGCTATTTTGGTGGTGTTCTTCCGCTCCAAAGGCAGCATTAATGTCGAAGATATTAACTCAATGAAAGGCTAGGCAATGATTTATACAGCAATTGTCTTTCTACCGATATTGGCATCGATTTTCGCCGGTGTTTTTGGCCGTTATTTCGATGCCAAAGTGTCCGAATATCTAACATCGGGTGTTTTGGTGTTCATCGCATTTTTAAGCTGGGTGGTTTTACTGGGCAGCGGTTTCGAAGGCGAAACCCTCAACACCAAAATCAATATATTAACCTGGATAGACATAACCGGCTTTAAAGCCAATTGGATCATTCGGGTCGACATGCTAACCGCGGTTATGTTTGTTGTGGTCAACACCGTGTCAGCCGTGGTGCATGTTTATTCCATCGGTTATATGCATAATGACCCGCATAGAATTCGCTTTTTCAGCTATCTTTCCTTCTTTACTTTCGCCATGTTAACCCTCATTACCGCCGATAATTTCTTGCAAATGTTCTTCGGGTGGGAAGGTGTGGGCGTGGCTTCTTATCTACTCATCGGTTTTTGGTATAAAAAACAAAGCGCTGGTGCCGCCGCGATGAAGGCCTTTATAGTCAACCGTGTTGGCGACTTTGGCTTCGCGCTTGGTATCTTTGGGGTGTTATATGTGTTCGGCTCGGTCGATTTTGACACCGTGTTTACTGCCGCTCCAGACATGGTAAACAATAGCTTTAACTTCTTGGGATATGATGTTGATATATTAACAACATTATCCATATTATTATTCATTGGGGCGATGGGTAAATCGGCACAATTTCTACTGCACACTTGGCTACCAGACGCGATGGAAGGCCCAACCCCCGTATCGGCGCTCATTCATGCCGCCACCATGGTAACTGCAGGTGTATTTTTAGTCGCCAGATGTTCTCCTTTGTTCGAACTCGCACCAGACGCGATGAATTTTGTCACCCTCATTGGTGCCACCACCGCATTTTTTGCTGCCACTGTTGGCTTGGTGCAAAATGACATCAAGCGCGTCATCGCTTATTCAACCGCCTCGCAACTTGGTTATATGTTTGTGGCTTTGGGTGTGGGCGCTTATCAGGCTGCCATTTTCCATCTGTTCACCCACGCATTCTTTAAAGCTTTGTTATTCCTAGGCGCAGGTAGTGTTATCCATGCTATGAGCGATGAGCAAGATATGCGCAAAATGGGCGGCATTTGGAAAAAAATACCCAAAACTTATGTGATGATGCTGGTCGGCACATTGGCCTTAACCGGCTTCCCGTTAACCGCCGGTTATTTCTCTAAAGATGCCATCATCGAGGCCGCTTTTGTCAGCCAAAACTATTTTGCTGAATATGCGTTTTACGCGGTTATATTGGCCGCTTTGATGACCAGTTTCTACTCGTGGCGTTTGATCTTTATGACTTTCCATGGCAAGAGCCGCGCGTCTAAAGATGTATTGTCACATGTTCATGAAAGCCCCAACATTATGTTAGTGCCACTGTATATATTGGCTGCTGGCGCTTTGTTGGCCGGTATATTATTTGTGCCTTATTTCATCGGCGATGGCCAACAAGCCTTCTGGTTCACCTCCATATACACCTCAGAGAGTAATCAAATATTGCACGACATTCATGGCGTATCGGCTTATGTAAAATATTCGCCATTTGTGATGATGCTGATTGGCTTTGGTTTGGCCTATCAATTCTACATTCGCCAACCGCAAATACCGGTTCAATTGGCCGCAAGGTTCGACACTTTGTACCGCTTCTTGCTCAACAAATGGTATTTCGATGAGGTTTATGACTTTGTATTTGTCAAAGGCGCCCAAAAACTTGGGACTTTCTTGGCGGTCAAAGTCGATAAAGGCGTTATCGACCGGTATGGGCCAGATGGCATAGCCGCATTGGTGTTCCGCATCACCGCGCGTGTCAGTAAATTCCAGTCGGGCTTGTTATACCATTATGCCTTTGTCATGCTCATCGGCGTGGCCGTTATGCTAACCTATTTTGTAGTTTGGGGGGCTCGCTAATGTCTGAGTGGCCAATTTTATCCATCATCACGTTTTTCCCGCTTTTGGGCGCATTGCTTATTTTGCTGCTGATCAAAGAAGATAGCGAACAGTCAAAAAATAACATTCGCAACATCGCGTTGATGACAACGGGTGCAACGTTTCTAATATCGCTGCTGTTATGGGTGTTTTTCGACAACACAACAGCCGATATGCAATTTGTCGAAACCGCGTCTTGGTTGGGTGGCAATATTAATTACAAAATGGGTGTCGATGGCATATCCATGCTATTTGTCATTCTGACCACATTTTTACTGCCATTCTGTATCTTGGCGAGCTGGAGATCAGTTAAAAATAACGTCAAAGAATTTATGATCGCATTTTTAGTGCTCGAAACATTCCTCATCGGCGTGTTTAGTTCGTTAGACTTGTTGGTATTCTATGTATTTTTCGAGGGCGGCTTAATTCCGCTATACCTCATCATTGGCATTTGGGGCGGCAAAAACCGGGTTTATGCCAGCTTTAAATTCTTCCTATTCACTTTGGCCGGTTCGGTCTTAATGCTGTTGGCCATTATGGCGATGTATTGGGATGCAGGCACAACCGACATTGTAAAATTGCTTGAGCATGATTTCCCGGCCGAAATGCAAACTTGGCTATGGTTGGCATTCTTTGCCTCCTTCGCGGTTAAAATGCCAATGTGGCCGTTCCACACTTGGCTGCCCGATGCCCATGTGCAAGCGCCAACAGCCGGCTCGGTTATTTTGGCTGGCCTATCGCTAAAAATGGGCGGTTATGGCTTTATTCGCTTTAGTTTGGCCATGTTCCCCGAGGCCAGTGGCGAAATGCAAACCTTTGTATTCACCTTAAGCGCCATTGCCATCATCTACACCTCGTTAGTGGCGATGATGCAAAAAGACATGAAAAAGCTAATCGCCTATTCATCGGTCGCCCATATGGCGTTTGTGACTGCCGGTATATTTAGCGCCAATAGCCTCGGCATTGAAGGCGCTATTTTCCAAATGTTAAGCCATGGTATTGTGTCGTCAGCCTTATTCTTATGTGTGGGGGTTATTTACGACCGCATGCACACGCGCGAAATTTCTGCCTATGGCGGCTTGGTGCACACCATGCCATTTTACGCCTTTATCTTTATGGTGTTCACCTTGGCCAATGTCGGCTTGCCGGGCACATCTGGTTTTGTCGGCGAAGTTCTTACCCTTGCGGGCATGTTCCAAGTCAATACATGGGTGGCGTTTTTTGCCACCACTGGTGTTATTCTATCGGCTGGTTATGCCTTATGGCTTTATCGCCGAGTTATATTTGGCGAGTTAGAAAAAGAAAGCCTGCGCGATATTTTAGACATGAGCCGACGCGAGAAATATATTTTGGTGCCAATGGCGGCCATCACCATATTGTTTGGCCTTTATCCGCAACCGATATTTAACGTCACCAGCGTATCTGTCGATAACCTGATTGAAAATTACCAAGCAGATATGCAACGCGCGGGTCTGTTGTCTGACCAACCACGTATTAAAGCCAGTGCTGCATCTGCCAGCGCTGCAACCGATTAAGAATTAGAGAAATTTAAGGCTAACATTATGTCATCAGAAAACGATTTTCTATATATATTACCCGAGTTAACGCTCATTATTGGCGCTTTGGTGGCGTTACTAATCGCCGGTTTTAAGGGCAAAAAGTCGGTTGGGTTTGTGGCTAATTTCGGCTTGGGCCTTATGGTTTTGGCCGCAATTATTTCGTTTTTCTTACCGGCCGAAGTGGTGCGTGTGTTTAATGGCTTGGTGATAAACGATAGCTATAGCATCTATATGAAAATTCTCACTCTGTTTGGCGCGGCCGCCACCTTGTTGATGATCAAGAATTTTCTGCAATCTCGAAAGCTCGACCAACCTGAATTTATCGTATTGCTGATTTTTGCCACAGTCGGCATGATGTTTATGATCTCGGCCAATAATTTACTCACCCTATATTTGGGCATCGAGTTGCAAAGTCTGTCGCTTTATATATTGGCGGCGTTTAACCGTTCATCCACCAAAGCCACAGAATCTGGCTTAAAATATTTCATCCTTGGCGCTTTGTCTTCGGGCATGTTGTTATTCGGAATGTCATATATTTATGGCTTTACTGGCTCTACTTCATTCGACCTCATTGCACAAAACCTATCGGAAAATGGCTCATCTATGGGGGTTATATTTGGCCTAACTCTTATGTCAGCCGGCCTGATGTTTAAAATTTCAGCCGTGCCTTTCCACATGTGGACACCCGATGTATATGAAGGCGCGCCAACGCCGGTAACCGCGTTTTTTGCCACTGCGCCCAAAGTCGCCGCCATGGCGATGATCATCCGCGTGTTATATAGCCCGTTTATCGACATCAGTGCCGATTGGCAACAAATCGTGGTATTTGTGGCCATCGCCTCAATGGTGCTTGGCGGGTTTGCTGGCATTGCCCAAAACAACATTAAACGCCTAATGGCCTATTCTTCCATTGCCCATATGGGTTATGCCTTGGTTGGCTTGGCGGCATTTTCTGAGGCGGGCACCAGTGTCAAAGCGGTCATATTATATATGAGCGTCTATCTGATCACCACTTTGGGCGTATTTGCGTGTATCTTGGCGATGAAACGCAGCGGCGATAGTTTCGAAAAAATATCCGACCTAGCGGGCATGTGGCGTAACCATCCGATCATCGCCATATCGCTAACTATATTTATGTTCTCGTTAACTGGTATGCCGCCATTTGCAGGCTTTTTTGCCAAATTCTACGTGTTCTCAGCCGCCGTAAATGAAGGTCTGTGGCTGTTGGCTGTGGTCGGTGTATTGGCCAGTGTGGTTGGCGCTTACTATTATTTGCGCATCATTAAAGTTATTTATTTTGATGAAAGCAAAGAACCTTTCGATAAAATGGCCATTGAATTAAAAATTGTGTTGGGCTTTGCCACCATATTCACCCTCATATTTACATTTTTCCCCAGCACCTTGCTTGAATTAGCTCAAAATGCTGCCCAATCGCTCAATTAACGGCTTTAAATTTTAGGTATATATGGTCATCAATTTGCCAAACGGCTATACTTTAGCTCACTATGACCAGCTTGGCTCGACCAACGAGCAGGCTTTATTGCTGGCGGCTGAGCTAGATGATCGGCAATTAGATGAGCAACATGGCATTGTGGTGTTTACCCAAAATCAGAGTGCGGGCCGTGGCCGCAGCGGCCGAACATGGCTAAGCTCTGAGCAAACACTTACCGCCACAATTTTAATTTCAACCCATGCGCCCAAAGATAAAGTGGCGCAGGTGGCATTTGTTATGGCAGTGGCGGTGCACAAAACCATTGCCGATTTACTACCGGCCGATAAACAAAATACAATCGGGCTTAAATGGCCAAATGATGTTTTGGTGCGAGGCCATAAATTATGCGGAATTTTAATCGAAAGCCAGCTAAATAAATTTAACAAAGCTCATATTTTGGCGGTTGGCATTGGCATGAATGTCGGGGAAATACCCCAAGATGGAGATTTTTCGGCTATGTCTTTGGCACAAATGGGTATAGAGGTAGATGTCGAAACTGTGCTTTCAGCTTTGTGCCATAACTTTGCTAAGTTTTTTGAGCAATGGTCAAATGGGCGTAATTTTGTGGCGATTCGAAAAATATGGCTAAACCATGCGTTGGGTTTGGGTGGTAAAATTACTGCGCGGCTTCCCAACCGTAGCATTCAAGGCATATTCGAAAGTTTGGACGATGACGGCACACTAATTTTGCGTGATGAAGCAGATGAAATTCATCAAATAACAGCGGGCGATATATTTATCGGCCATATTTAAATAATAATAGAGAGACTAATATACTAATGAATTCACCAATAAAAGAATTCCTATACGTCCCACTTGGTGGCGTCGGCGAAATCGGCATGAATATGTATTTATACGGCTTTGGCAGTGGCAAAAACCGCAAATGGATTATGGTCGATTGCGGCATAGCCTTTGCAGATGACACCCAACCGGGCATTGAAAGCATCATGCCAGACACTGCATTTATCGAAAACGAGTTAGATAATTTACTCGGCATTTTCATCACTCATGCGCATGAAGACCATCAAGGCGGGCTAGATAAAATCTGGCCATTGTTAGACGCGCCGGTTTATGGCACACCATTTTCCACCAATCTGATCGCCCGCAAATTGGCCGAAACCGATTTTGGCAACGATGTCGAGCTGATTAATGTTGAGCAAGGCGAAACCGTGAAATTGGGGCCATTCAGCATCGAATTTATACCCGTAACCCATTCTATACCCGAGGCAAACGCCTTGGCCATCACCACCGAGCTTGGCACCATCATCCACACTGGCGATTGGAAATTAGACAACAACCCGGTCATCGGCAAACAAACTGACGTAGCGCGTTTGCAAGAATTAGGCGAAAGCGGTGTTTTGGCCTTGGTTGGCGATAGCACCAACGTATTCAGAACGGGCAAATCGCCTACCGAGTTTGAGGTTGGCCAAGGCATCGAACAAGCCATTAAAGACGCAA
This sequence comes from Hyphomicrobiales bacterium, assembly GCA_013214705.1. Lineage (GTDB taxonomy): Bacteria > Pseudomonadota > Alphaproteobacteria > Rhizobiales > OSC116 > OCS116. The sequence continues at coordinate 99,335 of JABSRZ010000003.1, read as the reverse complement.
CGGGCTGCATTGCCATCACTAGTTTTGCCTCCAATGCGGCGCGGGTTTATTCCATCATCAAAGCCGCCCAAGCGGCCAATAAAAAAATTGTCATCGCTGGCCGCTCATTGTGGCGCATCATCGACATTGCGCGCGAAGAAGGCTATTTTGATGACCTGCCAAAATTATATGACCAAAATGATTTTTCCGGCCTAAAACACAATAACATAGTGGTCATCGTAACCGGGACCCAAGGCGAAAGCCGCGCCGCATTGGCGCGCATTGCCAAAGGCGAGCATCCGGCGATTAAATTAAGAGCCAATGACACGGTCATTTTTTCATCAACCGTCATTCCGGGTAATGAAAAAGCTGTCGGTCAGATCATCAATGCATTGGCCAGTGCCGACATCAACATCATCACTTCCAAAACCCATAAAGTGCATGTAACTGGCCATCCACTGCGCGACGAGCTTATTCAAATGTATGGCTGGGTTAAGCCGCAAGTGGCCATACCAGTGCATGGCGAGGCCGCACATGTGCGCGAACATATGAAGTTGGCCACATCTTTAGGCGTTAAAACTGTTATCAAAGCCCATAATGGCACCATGGTGCGGTTGGCGCCCGGCAAAGCCAAAACCATTGGCGAAGTGGAGCATGGCCGCATTTATGAAGATGGCAAATTACTCACCCCAGCTTGGGATGGCCCGGTTAAAGAGCGCCGCAAACTAAGTTTTGTCGGCATTGTGACCATTAGTGTGGTTTTTGACCGTTCTGGTAAATTACGCGCCGAACCTGAAATATTCGCCATGGGTCTGCCTGAATATGATGACGATGGCGCCAGCATGTTCGACCTCATTGCCGACAAATTAGACGAAATATTAGACGCCATGCCCAAAGGCATCCGCAAGCAGGAAAAAGCCGCCAGCGAATCGCTTAGAATCGGCGTTCGTCGGCAAATCGAGCGGGTATGGGGCAAAAAAACCAACGTGCAAATTATGTTGTCATATGTAAATTAATTGGTGGCCGCTGTTGGCGTTTTAAGTTTGTTTAAATCGCCATCAGCCAAACCAACCAACAAATGTTCAGTGGCGGTAACTCTAAATATGCCAAATTCTGCTTGGGCATATAATTCAGCCAAACCTTGCTGAAACAAAAAGCTGTTGGGCATAATGACAATGCCACCATCCGGCCGCTGATATTTAAATTTTATCTGTTTAGCCGTCAACGGGCTGCCATCGTCAAACCTAGCAAATTTAGCTATTTTATTGTCGCCTATATTCAAAACCAAATAGCCAGTTTTGCCTTTGGGTATAGTTTCAATCTCACTGGTATCACTGCTAATCTCATAACCAAGGCGCATATAATCGCCTTGCATAAGCGATAGCGGGTCAACCGGCTCTAGTTTTAGATAGACCACATCTCCGGTGGCGATGACCTGCTCTTTACCATAAATGCTGTAAATAAACGCCACAATAATCAGCGCCGCAAAAGCCAAATTAAGTTTTTTCATCATCCTGGTCTCCGCTGTTTCGACTGTTTAAACTGGCTAAACCGCACAATGCCAAACGCAACCAAAAACCCAATGCCGATAATTATGGCGATTGTCGAGGCCGTATCGAGCGTTAGGTCTAACCGTCTATATAGGTTGTAAACAAATATCGGGGTTAATATATAGGCCGAAGCCAATATTATGCCATCCCGCTGGGTATAGCCGAACAAAAAACAAAATAAGATGATATATAAATTGCTAATCGGCAGCAAGCAACCGACAAATAACAGCCCAAATAAGGCATAATATTGCCAATCAATGGCTTGGCCATTGGGCTTTTGTAAGTTCAATATCAGGTAGATGCTGGGGGCCAAAACAATCAAATTAAACACCACTTGCAGGCCAAAGTTTAAATTGAACCCGACCACAAAGTTAAACACATTTATATTGAATAAACCCAAAATAATTTGCGCCGCTATAAAGGCATAAAACGGCAGGCGGTTTTTATAATTCAGATTAAACACCAATAGCGATAAGATTGCCCAAATCCACAAACCACAATTGATCAGAAACTCGCTATCCGCATAGGCAATAAACGGCAGTTCTGCGCCGCTTATTGATTGGCCAAAATCTGAAATTACAAATTTAAGCACCAATACACAGCCGAATAGCAATAGAAACACCTCTAACTTCATCCGGCTTAAATATAGGTTTATAATTGCCAGCATTAGGGCCAATAAGGCGATGAACATAATATTTTCATATAACCAATCATAGCCAATATAAGCGCCAAGCCGTTCAATGATAAACACGATGGCAGTCAATTTACCAATGGCTAAAAAGAAACTCGACAAGCGCAATTTAAATAGATTATTTGGCGAGTGAATTATATAACCCGCGCCAATCAATGTGGCGGCAATTATACCCGTGCCAATCCAAATTATGTCTTCACTCTGGTCAAAAAACGACCAAGCGATGGTGGCAACAAATGACAGCACAAATAAAGTGGCAACCAGCGCGCCGAGCGAAAGCAGTATATTCAAAAATACGCCAGTGCCAATCACATCATTGTCAATCTGGCTAATGTCTTCAATCGACTGATTGTCCAGTAAATTGTCATTTTTCAATTGCGATAAAACTTCAATGGTCTGCATCATTCGGCCTCCGTTTTCAGCGATTTTTTGACCACAAAATGCAGGCTGGCTTCTCGATAATATTTATAAGCATAGAAAAACAGCGCAATAACCGCCAACGCGTTGATTAAAAAGCCAAATATTTCAAACTCGGTGCCGGGGGTAAATTCATCGACTGTTTTGGTGATGGCCAGCAGTAAAATGGCAATGGCGCAAAAGAATGCCACACTATATTCAGATAAGGATTTTTTAATCCACCGTACAAATATATAGGATATCACCAGCAAAATCATACTGATGGCAAAGCCGCCATCTAAACTTTCAAACTTATATTGGTTGATGGCTTGCATAATATAGATGCTCAATGGCGCAAATATACCGATAGACAATAGCAGTTTCATCCATTTTTTATCTGCCCAGTTTTGTCGTTTGCTGACCGCAATTAACATGATGACATACATGGCCATATGAAACACCGCCAAAAATATTGGCAAATGCCGAGGCGCAAAAAATTCAGGATAAATGCCCAATTCCCACCAGGTCCACATCGCTATGTTGCAAACCAATATCCACATCACCCATAAAGCCAAATATCGCGCCATAATCGCCCATGGCAAAATCATAATCGCCCACGTTAAAAACAGCGTATAACTATCTGCACCAGTTTGGTAGGCTTGGCCATATACCGCCATAAACACCCCGGTAACGAATGCATTGGCCAGCAAAATTAAATTGGCGGCAAATGTTTTACCCAAATGCAACAGATAATAATTTAACCCCGCCATCAAGCCAATCAAGCTCAATATGCCAATCATTTTATTCATATGCGATATATCCGCCCAATTAAACGCAAAAAACAACATTATGCCAGCGATTAAAAATAATATTGCAAACGCCAATAACAACCGTTCAAGCCATGTTTTTATGGCCAGTGGTGCCGATGTAATTTCAATAGCGGCGTTGCGCGCAGGCGTGTTTAAATAGTCGTTCTGCCACAATTGGTTGATAATTTCAGTCGTTGCCAGTTCGAATCGTTTAAAAAAAATCATTTTTTAATTTATCTCTTTGTAAATCCGTTATAAATATAGGACAATCTCGCACAAATCGCAATGAGTTGGAATATTTATGATCGGTCGATTAAACCATGTGGCTATTGCAGTTACAAATTTAAATGATGCCACAAAATTATACAAGCATGTATTGGGCGCTGAGGTAAGTGAGGTGCAACAACTTGCCGAACATGGGGTAAATGTGGTGTTTGTAAATTTGCCCAACAGCAAAATAGAATTGCTAGAACCTATAGATGAAACCTCACCTATTGCCAGTTTTTTAGCCAAAAACCCAGCTGGCGGTATGCATCATATTTGTTATGAAGTCGAAGATATAACCACCGCAAGCCAAAAGTTGGTGGCAGCAGGCGCCAGAATATTAGGCGATGGCCTGCCCAAAACCGGCGCACATGGCAAACCAGTCATATTTCTGCACCCCAAAGATTTTAATGGAACTCTCATCGAGTTAGAACAGGTATAACATGTCGCTAATTACAGTCATTGCAGTGTTTTTTGTCATTTGGTGGGTCAGTTTTGTCGCCATGGCCAATATCGGGGTGAAATCTCAAGAAGAAGCCGGCCACATTGTCAAAGGCACGCCAGCTGGCGCGCCGCACACCATTCATTTGTGGCGCAAATTCATGTGGGTTACCTTGGTTGCGGCCATTGTGACGGCATTTATTTATTGGGTCATCGAGTATAGTGGCTTCACTTTAGCCGATTACCCGTTTATGCCAGATTTTAAAGATTATGCCTAAACACGCTAGTTCATGCCCATGTGGTTTGCCCCGAACCTATCAAAAATGCTGCGGCCGCTATATTTCAGGCAGTAAAACGCCGCCAATTGCAGAGGCATTGATGCGCAGCCGTTACACGGCTTTTGCTCTGGGCGAGGTCGGCTATTTATTGGCAACATGTGTCGATGAAACAAAGGCTGACGAGACTAAAGCGGCTTTAAGCTCCGAGCAAATTGCCGAAAATTGCCGCACCACCACATATTTAGGCCTAAAAATCATCGCTAAATCTGGCGGCACGCGCAAACATACTGAAGCCAGTGTGGAATTTAAAGTCAGCTATAAAAGCCTCGGAACCATCCACACCCATCACGAAACCAGTCACTTCATTAAAACTAATGGCAGTTGGAAATATCTAGATGGCGATGTGTCCATAACCTAATAAAAAACAATCCGCACGCCCTTGGCATATAATTGATCGACCACTTGCTTGTCTTTCACCCGGCTCATTTCGATAAATATTGTTTTCAGATTGTTTAGATTTAGCAAAGCAGCCAAATTTTCAAACCCGCTATAGCCAATATCAATCTCCTCTAGCAACGGCAGTTTGGCAATGCTGTCCAAATTATCAACTTGCATGTGCGATATATGTAATTTTTTCAAATTTTGTAGATTTTGCAAAACCGAAATGTCTGTGATTTGGTTGAACGAAATGTCCAATTCTTCGAGCTTGGTTAGCCCAGCCAAAACAGAAATGTCAGTTATTTCATTAGAATATAACCGCAATTGGGTTAAATTGGTTAGGTTTTTTAACGCCGAGATGTCGACAATTCTAGCCTCACGCAGCGTCAAATATCTAAGCTCAGTTAACCCACTTAAGCTTGATATATCGGTAATTTCGGTAAAATTAGAAACTAAATATTCCAATCTGGTGAGGCCAGTTAGCGCAGATATGTCACCTAATTTATTCTCCGATAACTCCAAAACCAAAACCTGTTTCGCATTAACAACTTGTTTGGGTAGCGCGGTTAATTCATTCTGCCCAACCAAACGCAACAAAGTCGCCCCACTGGCAATGGTATCGGCAACTATTTCCCGTGCATCCCTTTGGTCAGTTGCCACATCGGCGTAGGCCGTACTACTTAATATAAGCCCAAAAAAGGCAGACAAACGTATAATTATTTTTAGCAGATCTATCATATTCTCCTCCTTTTGAATCATTTATAGGGCGCAGATTAACACAAATTAACCAGTTTAGAAAATAGCGTCAATCCAGTCTAGAAAATCGCATCAATAATGTCTCTGGCCATTAAGCTATGCTCAAACAATAGTTTTAAGAAAAACAACAAGCTAATCACCATCACCGCCGGGTTTATGTGGCTAAACTTGCCAGTAAATAATTTCAGCAAAAAGTAAGCTATGAACCCCAGCCCAATGCCGGTGGCAATAGAATAAGTCAACGGCATGGCAATCATCGTCACCATGGCGGGTACATATTCGGTTACGTCATCCCAATCTATATCTTTAATGCTACGCGCCATCAGACAGGCCACAAATATAAGCGCCGGTGCGGTGGCATAGGCCGGTATGGTTTTCACCAACGGGCTAAAAAACAGCGCCAATAAAAACAATATCGCCACAACCACCGCTGTGAGGCCGCTGCGCCCGCCAGACTGCACGCCAGAAGCGCTCTCAACAAAACTTGTGGTGGTCGATGTGCCAAATACCGAGCCAATCAATGTCGCGCCACTATCGGCCAATAACGCGCCGCCTAGTCTGGGCAATTTGCCATCCTCATCAGTCAGTTTGGCACTATGCGCCACCGCCACCAAAGTGCCTGCCGTGTCCAATATATCGACCAATAAAAAGGTAAAGATAATGGTGAACGCCCCAGCGGTTAAAGCCCCGGCAATGTCCATTTGTAAAAATGTCGGCGCTATAGAGGGCACTGGCGATAATATGCCATTATAGTCCTGAATGCCCAATAATATCGCGATAACGGTGATGGCCAAAATGGCGATTAAAATCGCGCCTTTTACCTTGAAATTATGCAACACCGCAATGATTAGTAAACCCAAACAAGCCAGTAATACACTAGCAGAGGCAAAATCTCCCAAGCCAACCAATGTGGCTGGGTTGTTGACCACAATGCCAGCACTTTGCATGCCAATAAACGCCAAAAACAAACCGATGCCAGCGCCAATGGCCATTTTTAACGACTTTGGTATCGAGTTGATAAGCCAGGATCTTGCTGGGGTGATCGACAGCGCCAAAAACACCATGCCTGATAAAAATACACAGCCCAACGCAATTTGCCACGAGCCATTAAAACTCGGCACCACCACAAAGGCAAAATAAGCGTTTAACCCCATGCCCGGTGCCAACGCAATGGGGTAATTGGCCAGTAAACCCATTATCAGCGTGCCGACAGCGGCGGCCACACAGGTTGCCACAAACACCGCGTCCATATCCATACCGGCATTGGCCAATATCACAGGGTTCACAATCACTATATAGGCCATGGTTAAAAATGTGGTGATGCCGGCCACTATTTCGGTGCGCACATCGGTGCCTAAAAGAGTGAGTTTAAATTGTTTTTCCAACATTTTCTCGTTACCCCGCAAAAAATCAAATTTTGCATATGTTAGATGATTCGCCCAGATTGGCCAAAAAACGAAATCTCAGCGCTTTAAACAGCCATTTTATCGCCATAATATGTGTTTAAAAACTCATCCTATTGGCTTTTGTAAATTGCCGCTTCACATTATTTTATATAGCGGTTAAACATAGTGGCAATAGTTAAAACCCAGCGAATAAAGCCCAGTGAATTAAGTCAAGTAAGTGAAGAGGTCGATCATATGCGTTTATCAGAATTTTTTCTGCCAGTTTTAAAAGAAAACCCCAGAGAAGCCGAAATTATTTCTCATCGTCTTATGTTGCGTGCGGGCATGATAAAGCAGATGTCATCGGGTATTTTTGCCTGGTTGCCGCTGGGCTTACGGGTATTGGATAAAATCTCCAACATTGTGCGCGAAGAGCAAAATCGAGCTGGCGCGGTGGAATTGCTGATGCCAACCCTACAAAGCGCCGATCTATGGAAAAAATCTGGCCGTTATGAGGCCTATGGCAAAGAAATGTTGCGCCTAACCGATCGGCATGACCGCGAAATGCTCTACGGCCCGACCAATGAAGAAATGGTCACTCAAATTGCCGCAGCCGGGCTAAAATCCTACAAAGATTTGCCGCTAAACCTATACCATATCCAGTGGAAATTCCGCGATGAAGTGCGCCCACGGTTTGGCGTTATGCGCGGCCGAGAATTTCTTATGAAAGATGCCTATAGCTTCGATTTAACTGAAGAAGACGGCATGAAATCGTTCAACCGGATGTTCGTGGCTTATTTGCGTACTTATAAACGCATGGGCTTAACTGCCATACCAATGCGCGCCGAAACCGGGCCTATTGGTGGCGAAGCTAGCTATGAATTTATCGTGTTGGCCAAAACCGGCGAAAGCGAAGTTTATTGCCATAGCGATTATTTAGAAATGGCAACCCCAGACGAAAATGTCGACTATAAAGCCGATTTGACACCCATCATTGAGCAATGGACCAGCAAATACGCCGCTACCGAAGATGTGCATGATGCAGCCGAATTTGCCAAAGTGCCAGATGACAAAAAAATCACCGCGCGCGGCATCGAAGTCGGCCAAGTGTTCTTTTTTGGCACCAAATATTCCGAAGTATTAGACGCTTATGTGCAAGGCAAAGATGGCAAAAAAGTCTATTTGCAATCCGGTTCTTATGGCGTCGGCATATCGCGCTTATTGGGCGCAATCATCGAAGCCTCGCACGATGATGATGGCATCATTTGGCCAACAGAAGTCGCGCCTTATAATGTCGGTTTGATTAACCTAAAATCCGGCGATGAAGCCACCGATAACGCTTGCGAAGACATTTACAAACAACTAACCGATGCCGGCGTCGAAGTATTATATGACGATAGCAATGAGCGCGCTGGTGGCAAATTTGGCCGTATGGACCTCATTGGCTTGCCGTGGCAATTGGTGGTTGGCCCACGCGGGTTAAAAGATGGCACTGTCGAGCTTAAAGATCGCGCAACTGGCGAAAAACTCAGCCTACCCGTTAACGAAGCCATAGCAAAACTTTGCGCCCAATAAGCGACATATTGAATATAAGGTGATTAAATGACAATTGAAAAAGGTCAGAATAAACCATTCGGCAATTTCGAACGCTTGCTGGCATATCGTTATATAAAAGGCAAAAAGCGAGATGGCTTTATTTCGGTTATTTCTGGTTTTTCATTTGTTGGCATCATGTTGGGGGTCGCCACCCTCATCATCGTCATGTCGGTAATGAATGGCTTTCGCGCCGAATTAACCTCTAAAATACTAGGCATGAACGGCCATATTGTGCTCACTGGCATCAGTGTCGATATGCCAGAATTTGATGAGGTGGCCAATTTTGTCCGCTCTATTGAGGGCGTTACCAATGTCGCGCCAGTGGTCGATGGCCAAGTGCTGGCCTCTGGCATCAGTGCCAATAGTGGGGTTTATGTGCGCGGCATGCGTGAGCAAGATATAAAAGATTTCCCGCTGATATACGAAAAAATTATCTTTGGCAGCATTGATGGGTTTGATGCAAGCGACAACATTGCCATCGGTAGCCGCATGGCAGCCAAATTTGGGGTAAATGTTGGCGACGCCATCAACCTTATATCGCCCAATGGTTCTGTCACACCGTTTGGCACATCACCACGGCAAAAAAATTATACGGTTGCGGCCATTTTTGAAGTCGGCGAAAGCCGCTTTGATAGCCAAATAGTTTTAATGCCATTTGCCGAAGCGCAACTATATTTTAACAAAGAGGGCAAAGCATCCGCTGTCGAAGTGATGACCGAAGATCCAGATGACATCGACTTTATCAAAACCGAGATTTTCCGCCTGGCGACCGCTAACGACATTGGCCTGTATATGGTCGATTGGCAACAAAGCAATGGCGCATTGTTCAGCGCGCTTAAAGTCGAGCGCAATGTCATGTTCATCATTCTGATGCTGATCATCATCATCGCCTCGTTTAACATCATTTCGGGGATGATTATGCTGGTAAAAGACAAAATTCACGACATCGCCATTTTGCGCACCATGGGGGCAGGGCGCGGCTCTGTGCAACGGGTGTTTTTTATGACCGGCGGCTTAATTGGCATTGCTGGCACTTTGTTTGGCTTGCTACTTGGCGTGTTGGTTTGCGTTAACATCGAATCGATTCGTAGTTTTTTCGAGGCCTTAACCGACACGGCTTTATTCTCACCAGAATTGTATTTCCTATCTGAATTGCCTGCCAAAATGCACGTTGGTGAAATCACCTCCATCGTTGGGGTTTCGCTTATTTTGTCATTACTAGCCACGGTTTACCCCTCATATCGCGCTGCAAAAACCGACCCCGTAAAAGCTTTGCGTTTCGAATAGCCTTATTAGTAAAAGAATTTATATGACCGCTAAAACAATATTATCCCTTAAAAATATCAAACGCGCGTTTGGCACAGCTAAAAACCAATTGCTGATTTTCGAAAATTTGGACCTGGAAATTAAACAAGGTGAGCTGGTGGCTTTGGTCGGCCAATCTGGCAGCGGAAAATCCTCCTTATTGCATATAGCTGGTTTGTTAGACACGCCAAATGCTGGGCAAATAACCATTGATGAGGCAAATTGTAATGATTTGAACGACAAAGCCCGCACTGAAATTCGCCGGCATGATATTGGCTTTATTTACCAGTTTCATCATTTGTTGCCAGAGTTTACGGCGCTGGAAAATGTGGCTGTGCCCCTCCGCCTAAATGGCAATGCGAAACCAAAATCTAGCAAACGCGCGGCAGAAATTCTTACCAGTTTGGGCATGGCGCACAGGTTGGACCACTTCCCGGCCGAGCTTTCTGGCGGCGAGGCGCAACGTGTTGCCATCGCCCGGGCATTTGCCATCAGCCCCAAGCTGATTTTGGCCGATGAGCCGACCGGAAATTTAGACCCCACAACCGCCCAACAGGTCTATGAACAGTTTCACAAACTAGCGCGTGAACAGAAAATGTCAGCCCTAATTGCCACCCATAACATCGCCTTGGCCGAAAAAATGGATAGAGTGATATTGCTAGAAAATGGCAAGCTTGTGGAAAAATAACCCACAGGCTAATAGGTTGATATAATACATTTTATTACATAATGGATGCGGTCTGGCCACAGCTTATACAGTTTCGATTGACAAAAGAACAAATAGTGAACATTATGGGGTGGTTAAAAATAATTATGAGGTCTAGTGATGCGTATATTTTCTATTTTCGACTATGTAAAAGACATTTTTGGGTTTGTGATGATTGGCACTTCAATTTGGGGAATTTCTCTTTTGAGCAATGGCACACTTTTTGTGCAAGTATAATTTCCAATATATGTTTACCTGATAATCCACTTCGTCTAGTATAATTTTAACCAATTATTACCGCTAGACCCAAGCAATGAACCAAGTTAATTCGCCCAATAAATCGCCGAATAATGCGCATAATTTCGTTCATTTGCGCACGCACTCGGCTTATTCATTGCTCGAGGGCGCATTACCGGTCGAAAAAATCATTCAGCTCGCCGCGCAAGATGGCGCACCCGCAGTTGCGATAACCGATTCAGGCAATTTGTTCGGCGCACTAGAATTTTCAGAAAAATGCGTCAAAGCCTCTGTGCAGCCAATCACGGCGGTCACTTTGGCGGTTAAATTAGACGATGGCGTTTACGCGCCAAGCCTAGCTGGGTCACAACGCAACAAAGAAATACCCACCATTGCGCTTTTTGCCCAAAATGAAGTCGGCTATAAAAACCTTATGGCCTTGGTCAGCCAGTCTTTTCTCGACACACCGGACAATGAAACCCCGCACATTCCGCTGGCTATATTGCAAAAATACACCGCCGGGCTTATCGCGCTTTCGGGCGGGCCAGCCGGGCCGATCAACAAAGCCTTATTCGAGGAAAATAAAGACCGCGCGCAACATGTGTTTGAAATTTTATCGAGCATATTTCCCAATCGGTTCTACATCGAATTACAACGGCATAATTTACCCGAGGAAATTACCGTAGAAACCGCATTAATCAAACTGGCCTACGATAATGACATCCCGCTTGTTGCCACCAACGAATGTTTTTTCATCAAACCGCAAGATTATAAAGCCCATGACGCACTCATTTGCATCTCGCAAAGCACCGTAGTGGGTGCTGATGATAGGTTGCGCCTTAGCCCCGAACATTATTTTAAATCTGGCCAAGAAATGGTCAAATTATTTGATGACTTGCCAGAAGCCATTGAAAACACACAATTAATTGCCCGGCGTTGCCACTTCAGGCCACATACACGCGAGCCTATATTGCCTAATTTTACCGGCAGTAGTGGCAAAGATGCCCAAAAAGCCGAGGCCGAGGCACTCACCAAAGATGCCAGAAAAGGCCTTAAAAAACGGCTGGAATTTCATGGCCCTGCCGAAGGTTTTACCGAAAAAGATTATTATAACCGGTTAGATTTTGAACTCAAAATCATCAATGATATGCAATTCCCGGGTTATTTTTTAATCGTTTCAGATTTCATCAAATGGTCGAAGGATAACCACATTCCGGTTGGCCCCGGCCGTGGTTCGGGCGCGGGTTCATTGGTTGCCTATTCACTGACAATTACGGGTTTAGACCCGCTCATGTGGGGCTTGTTGTTTGAGCGGTTTTTAAATCCCGAACGGGTTTCAATGCCCGATTTTGATATAGATTTTTGCCAAGATAGACGCGAAGAAGTCATTAATTATGTACAAAAAAAATATGGCTTCGATCAGGTCGCACAAATCATAACTTTTGGTAAATTACAAGCCCGCGCGGTGCTGCGCGATGTCGGCCGGGTATTGCAAATGCCCTATGGCCAAGTCGATAGGCTGTGTAAATTAGTGCCAAATGCGCCCGGCAGCGCCATGACATTGGCGCAAGCCATCGCGGCCGAGCCAAAATTACGCCAAGAGCGCGATGCCGAGGAAATCGTAGCGCAATTGTTAGAAATTGGCCAAAATCTCGAAGGCCTCTACCGCCATGCATCAACCCATGCGGCCGGCGTGGTCATCGGCGATCGGCCGCTAAGCCAACTTGTGCCCCTATATCGAGACCCGCGCTCCGAAATGCCGGTAACCCAATTTAATATGAAATGGGTAGAGCCAGCTGGCTTGGTAAAATTTGACTTTTTGGGTTTAAAAACCCTCACTGTGCTCAAAAAAACTGTCGAGCTGTTAAAACAACGCGGGGTGGAGGTGGATTTAGAGTCTCTGCCGATTGATAACAAAGCGTCATATGAATTAATGACTCGCGGCCAAACCATCGGCGTGTTCCAGCTCGAAAGTTCTGGCATGCGCGATATGTTGCGCGGCCTAAAACCCGATAGGTTTGAAGACATTATCGCTATTGTGGCACTATACCGCCCCGGCCCGATGGACAATATACCTGCCTATATTGCGCGTAAACATGGCCAACAAAAGCCCGATTTTTTGCATCCAAAACTCGAAGAAGTGCTTAAAGAGACTCACGGGGTGATTATTTACCAAGAACAGGTGATGAAAATTGCCCAATTGTTAAGTGGCTATTCACTTGGCGAGGCCGATCTGCTACGCCGCGCTATGGGCAAAAAAGACCAAGCGGAAATGGATAGGCAACGCCAGATTTTTAACGATGGCGCAGTCGCCAATGGTGTGGATGCCAATAAAGCCGACTATATATTTGATTTGGTCAATAAATTTGCCGGCTATGGTTTTAACAAATCTCATGCCGCGGCCTATGCCTTGGTGGCCTATCAAACCGCCTACTTAAAAGCCAACCACCCAGTCGAATTTATGGCGGCATTAATGACGCTCGATATGGGCAATATCGATAAATTGCAAATATTCCAGCAAGAATGTAAACAAATGGGCATTGACGTGCTGCCACCAGATATCAACAAATCTGGGGTTGAATTTGTGGTTGAAGGCAATAAAATTCGTTACTCGCTTGCCGCGCTTAAAAATGTTGGTTCTCAGGCGGTAGAAGCCATTGTGGCTGGCCGAAAAAAAGTAAGTAAATTTAAAGACATCGCCCATTTTGCCGAAAATCTAAACACCCGACATGTTAACAAACGCGCAGTCGAAAATATGATAAAGACTGGCGCGTTTGATGCACTAAATCCCGACCGAGCGCAGCTATTCAAGGGGTTGGACTCAATCATGGCATTTGCCAATAAAAGCCAGTCAGATAAAGAAATTGGCATGATAGATATGTTCGCCGCCATGGGAGATGAGGCCGTCAGTGGTGAAAAATTACCTCTGGCCAAGACCAAAGCTTGGAGCAATATCGAAATATTAGAACACGAAAAAAAGGCCGCTGGCTTCTACATTTCAGGCCATCCGTTAGATGATTATTCAACCTTGCTAAAGCAAATGAAGATCATTGACTGGGAGCAATTTACCAAGAATATTTTGGCTGGCGGCAAGAAAAGCGCCAAATTGGCCGCAACAATAACCGCGAAGCAAGAAAAACGCTCCAAAAAAGGCAATAAATTTGCATTTATTGGCCTGTCGGACGCCAGTGGCCAATATGAAGCGGTTATGTTTGGCGATATTCTAGAAAAATACGAACAATATATGACCGTCGGCACGCTCATCATCGCGCATATTGGGGCAGACATTGATGGCGATCAAATTCGGCCCCGAATAAACTCAGTCGAACCGTTAGAAAAACAAGCCACAAAATCTCTTCAAACCAGCGTAAAAATATATCTAGAAGGCAAGCAAACTGTTGATTTTATAAAAGAACAGCTAGAGCTGGGCGGCAAGGGCGAGGTGAGTCTGGTGGTAAATAGTGAGGACAAACAGTTTGAAGTGGAAATTTTGCTCAAAGGGCAGTATATTATGTCTTCAGAACGCATCGCTGCGCTTAAATCACTTCCGCAAGTGCAAAGCATAATCCAAAATTAGAATTTGAGTTCAAAATGTTAAAAAAAGCCGAGAAAACCACAGATTTAGACCAAAAAGGTCATGTGGTTTTGTCACATATTTCACATCAATATAGCGAAAAAATTGTATTGGATGACATTTCATTTTCCATAGACCGTGGCGAAATTATCTGCTTATTGGGCAGCTCTGGTAGTGGCAAATCAACTTTACTGCGCCTCATCGCCGGGGTGGAAACGCTAAATACCGGCTCTATCAGCATCAATAACAATATTATTGTCGATGAAACCACCTATTTGGCGCCCGAAAAACGTCATATCGGCATGGTGTTTCAAGATTACGCCCTATTTCCTCACCTAACCGTGGTGAAAAATATAATGTTCGGTTTGGGGCGCAATGGCAAAATTACCCGCCAACAAGCCATGGAGCAATTGCACTATATTGGCCTAACCGAATATGCCGATGAATATCCAAATGTACTTTCGGGTGGGCAGCAACAACGGGTTGCTTTGGCGCGCACATTGGTCACAAAACCCGAAATTTTACTGCTAGACGAGCCATTTTCTGGCTTGGATTCGCATTTGCGTACCGACCTGCGCATCGAGACAAAAAAGCTCATTAAAGCCAATAATATCAGCGCCATATTTGTCACTCATGATGCGGATGAAGCGCTTTATTTGGCCGATAAAATCATCTTGATTAACAATCATAAAATTGAGCAAATGGGTACGCCTGAGCAAATGTTAGATAAGCCCGAAACCGAATTTGCTGCCCATTATTTGCGCCGCTATAACGAGGTGGATATCAAAATAGAAAATGGCATTGTCATCGCGCCATTTGGTAAGTTTAAAAGCGAGAATTTATGCTGTTGCACCCAAACCAGGTTGAGCAACAATCACAAAACTGCAAAATTGTTGATAGCCGAAAATGACCTGCATCTAGAATCATATGACGATCCAGATGAATATGATCATCAACTCGAAGTCGAAATTGCCCAAATCAACAGTTATAGTGAGTTTTCCGAATTACATTTAATTGTCGCAGGTTTAGACAAAAATCTAATTTTGCGCACCAGTTTGCGCGAAAAGCAGGTAAAAATGGGCGATAAATTTAACGCCCATTTCAATTATAAAAACCTGTTCATCTTTGTTAAAAAATCTTGAGTTATAAGGCCATATTAACCCTTTTTGGCATTAATTTGGTGGTAATCTCAGATCAAAGGACTATATTAAATAGTAGGGTTAGTTATTAAATTGAGGTGATATATATCATTTCATGTGCAAGGAGTTTAGAAATGCCAGGTTGGACACAAATTTTGGTCGTCATTGTTCTCGTTTTCCTATTGTTTGGTCGCGGTAAGATAGCCGATGTAATGGGCGATTTTGCAAAAGGCATTAAGAGCTTTAAAAAAGGCATGGCCGATGAAGATACCTCCGAAGATGACGCCAAAACTATAGATCATGATACAGTTTCAGAAAAAGTTGCTAAAACGTCAGAAACTGCTTCAAAAAGCACTAAGTAATTTTAGATAGTTTTAAGGTCTAGTTTATGTTTGATATCGGTTGGACAGAAATTATGGTGATCGTTGCGGTTGCCGTCATTGTCGTGGGTCCGAAAGACATCCCCAAAATGTTACGCTCTGTGGGTAAATATATACGCAAAGCCCGCACGATGATGCGCGATGTGCGCCGTCAGGTCGAAGAAGTCGCCGATATAAGCGAACTTAAAGAGCTTAAGGCCGAAGCCGAAAATTTAAAAAATTATGCCGAAAATAGCATGAGCGACGGCGAATTGCGCACAGCAAAGACCGCAAAAAAAGATGATGAAGCTGCGGCCAAGGTAACTAAAAAACCAGTTGCCAAAAAATCAGCATCAAAAAAGCTAACGACTAAAAAACCGACAGCTAAAAAAACATCGACTAAAAAACCAGTGGCTAAAAAGTCAGCTGTCAAAAAACTTGCAACTGAAAAATCAACCACTAAAAAACCAGCTGCCAAAAAACCAACAGCCAAAAAAACTACCACTAATAAACCCGCCACCAAAAAAACCTCATAACCAATTGAATAGCACCCATGTCAGCAGAAAAAGAACAAGTCGAAATGCAAGACACAACCCAAACCGAGGTTGATGAAAGCCAAGCACCGATTATGGACCATCTGTATGAGCTGCGTAACCGGCTGGTTAAATCATTGGTGGCACTCATTATATTTGCGGTCATTTGTGGGTTTTTTGTTAATGAAATTTATAATTTTTTACTTGTCCCATTTGTTGATGCGTCTGGCACGGACGAGCAAGCACGGTTAATTTACACCGCCCCGCAAGAATTGTTTTTTGTGTATTTAAAACTGGCACTATTTGGCGGCATCATCATAGGTTTCCCGTTTATATCCTTTCAAATATATGCATTTGTCGCCCCCGGACTCTATAAAAATGAGCGCGGCGCTTTTATCCCTTATTTGCTCGCCACCCCGGTATTATTTATCCTTGGTGCTTCACTGGTTTATTACGGCGTCATGCCGTTCGCGATGGAATTTTTCATCGGTATGGAGCAAGAAGGCGGCGAAGGCCTAGCCTCTATCCAGCTAGAACCGCGCGCTAGCGAATATCTGAGCCTAGTGATGACGCTTATTTTGGGTTTTGGCTTCATGTTCCAATTGCCAGTCATTCTGACGCTTTTGGCGCGCATTGGTGTGGTGTCTTCGGGTTGGCTAAAATCAAAACGTAAATTTGCTGTGGTCATCATATTCGCGGTTGGTGCTATTTTAACCCCGCCCGATCCCATCAGCCAGCTTGGTTTGGCTTTCCCAACTTTGTTGCTGTATGAATTGTCCATACTTTCGGTGAAATGGATAGAACGATCCCGAGCTAAAAAACGCGCGGCTGAAGATGAAGATGATGCCGACGATGATGATGAAGATGAAGACGACTGAAATATCAGTTGAATCTCATCGCATTTTTCTCTACTCAAATATTTATAAATTTATATTGGTGATTCTACCTTCACCCGTAAAATCTGGAGGCATATATGCACGATATTAAATGGATTCGCGAAAACCCGGAAGCGTTTGAGCAAGCTATGTTGCGCCGTAAATTATCTGGCACTGGCCAAAAAGCTATAGAATTAGACAAATCTCGCCGCGATCATGTGGCAAAATTACAAGAATTGCAGACCCAACGTAACGATGCCTCTAAAGCCATCGGCAAAGCCAAAAGCCAAGGCGATGAAGTGGCTGCACAAGCGGCCATTGCCAAAGTTGCTGATATAAAACAGACCATAAAAACTGGCGAAGAGGCCGAGCGTGAGCTGACCAAAGCGTTAAACGACTATCTGCTAGAATTACCAAATATAATGTTTGATGATGTGCCCGATGGCGCGGATGAAGATGACAATATTGAAATGCACAAAGTTGGCACACCAAAAACATTCGATTTTGAGGCAAAACAACATTTTGACATTGGTGAAGGCTTAGGCCTGATGGATTTTGAGGCCGCAGCTAAAATGTCTGGCTCACGTTTTGTGGTGCTAAAGTCTGAATTAGCACAGTTAGAGCGCGCCTTGGCCAATTTCATGCTCGATTTACATACGCTAGAATATGGCCGCGAAGAGGTGGTCGTGCCGCTTTTGGTCAATGAAAATGCCTTATATGGCACCAATCAATTGCCAAAATTCGAAGCGGATATGTTCAAAACTACCGATGGCAAATATCTCATCTCAACCTCAGAAGTGTCACTCACCAATTTGGTACGCGAAACCACACTTAATGAGGCCGATTTGCCAGTTAGATATACCTCATATTCAAACTGTTTCCGCAGCGAGGCCGGCAGTGCAGGGCGCGATACACGCGGCATGATAAGGCAACATCAATTCTCTAAAGTCGAAATGGTAAGCGTGGTTCACCCCGATAAAAGTGAAGCCGAACAACTGCTTATGCTCGAGGCGGCCGAATTGGTGCTCTCACGTTTGGGCTTGGCTTACCGAGTGGTTAAATTATGCACTGGCGACACTGGCTTTGGTGCCAAACGCACATTTGACCTAGAAGTTTGGTTGCCGGGCCAAAATATGTACCGTGAAATTTCATCGGTTTCAACTTGTGGTGATTTTCAAGCACGACGGATGAGCGCACGGTTTAAACCAACAGATAGCCAAGGCGCCAAAAAAGGCGCGCAGTTTGTGCACACTTTAAATGGCTCTGGTTTGGCCATTGGCCGCACCATTGTCGCCATTTTAGAAAATTATCAAACCGCAGATGGCAGCGTCGAAATTCCCAAAATTTTACAGCCATATATGGGTGGTAAAACCCTTATAAAATCCAAATAATATTGAATTAACTAACTGCAGTAAGGATATGAAATATAATGAGAAAAATAAATCGTATCCTGATTGTAAATGATGATGGTATAGATTCCATTGGCCTCAAATCAATGGTCAAAATTGCCAAACAAATTTGTGCCGATGTGTGGGTGGTCGCGCCCATGTATGAACAAAGCGGTGTGTCCCGCGCGATATCGATTCATGACCCGATATTTGTCGAACAACGCGCCGATAAAACTTTTGCCATCAAAGGCACACCTGCAGATTGTGTGGTAATGGGCTTAGAGGTTCTGCTCGATAAACAACCCGATCTTATTCTTTCGGGTGTCAACCGAGGCCACAACGCCGCCGATTTTATGCATCTATCCGGCACGGTGGCTGGCGCAGGTATGGGCAGCACTTACAACATTGCTTCCATGGCTCTCAGCCTGATGGGCAGCATTAAATCCGACTATAAAACTCTCAATTGGCAAATGGTCGAAAAATCCGCGCCTGATCTCATTCAAAAACTATTTGATATGCAGTTTGATACTCAAAACATCATCAATATTAATTTTCCAGACTGCGAATATGCAAATGTTGCTGGCATTAAAACTTGTAAACAGGGCAAACGAACCGACAAGTTTGTGATTGTCGATAAACGCGAAAATTTGCGTGGCTCTAGCTATTATTGGATAAATTTCAAACCCATGGCCGAGCAACCACAAGCCGGTAGTGAACTTGAGGCATTGCAGCAAGATTTCATCGCCATCACCGCACTTTCACAAAATTTAACCAATTATGAGTTGAATGACATTATAAAAAAATCTTTATAATACAGAGGTTTAGTAGATTATTGTGACTCAATATCTCAACCATTTGTTTAATTTTTAAAGATAACAAACCATTAATCAGTGATTAAATATTATGCCCTATAATGCTGACCAGTAACTGGTTTTTAGTGAGTAGAGGCTCGAATGGCTTTTTCAAATGCGCAAAGCGCCCCGCAGGTAAATGAGTTGGCAGACGATACCGTCCCCACCGATGTGATGAACAAAATTAAAATGATAATGGGGTTGCGCAATCATGGCATTTCCGACCCCAAAATTTTAAAAGCCATGGAAACCGTGCCGCGCGAACATTTCTTGGCCGCCACGTTTAAAACTCATGCCTATGAAGATAGAGCCATGCCGATTGCCTGCGGCCAAACCATCTCTCAGCCCTATATTGTGGCTTATATGTCAGACCAATTAGAGCTAGATGACCGCATGAAAGTGCTAGAAATCGGCACTGGTTCTGGCTATCAGGCGTCAATATTGTCTAAATTAGTGCGCCGCGTTTACACTATGGAGCGCTATCACACTTTGCACAAAGCCGCCGAGCAGCGCTTTGCAGCGCTAAAGTTATACAATATAACCGCCATGACCGGCGATGGTTTATTGGGGTGGCCACTACAAGCGCCGTTTGACCGCATTGTGGTAACCGCCGCGGCCGAGCGCATTCCACGCAATTTAATCGACCAATTGCGCGAGGGTGGCATTATGATTTTGCCATTAGGCCCAATCGGCGGAGATCAACGCCTGTTAAAAGTCAAAAAAACCGCATCTGGCATTAAGTGTAAAGAATTATGCCCAGTGCGGTTTGTGCCCCTGGTACCGGGCGTTGCCAAACAAATGTAGGCCCGTCAGCCGTTTAATGGTTTTTTAACCACGTTCAACAAGCATTCCTTCATAATAGTTAGGTATAATTTAATCTAAGTTGGTAATGAATTGTTTCTGATGTTTCAGAATTTTTGTAATGAGTATCTGTATGCTAAATGTTTCGCAATCTATAACTAAATCTAATTTTCATAAGTCCGCAAAAATACTATTTCCGGCATTGTTGGCGCTTGGTCTTTCGGCCTGTAGTTCTGATGTGGCGCGGTTTGCCTTGCAAGATGCTCAATATGCGCAGCAAGAGGCCCAATATGCGCAGCAAGATGGAAGCCAAATCCAGCAATCAAATATCGGTGATTTGCCGGCACAAGTGGCCACAAATTCTGCCGACAATGAATTTACGGCCTCCATCGGCACCAGCGCATTGGCGCAAAAATCCAACACCAATTGGATGTATAATACCAATCCAGATTCCTACCGCGTTTCCACCGGCGACACCCTATATAGCATTTCACGCCGTTTCGGCTTAACCATAGAAGAACTTCGCGCGGCTAATAATCTAGATGCCTTCGCTTCATTGCGCATTGGCCAAAATATCCTGTTGCCGCGCAAGGGCGCCACCAGTGTTGGTTTTGCCACACCCAAAACAACTTTGGCCAATTCACCTGCCGAAATTAACTCCATGCCACAAGCCGCAAGCTTACAACAAACTGCGGCTGCGCCAGTGCAGGCGGCATTTAACGGCCAAGGTATTTATACCGTCAGAGCCAAAGACACTCTATATTCTATTGCCCGCAGCCATAATTTGGCGTTTGACAAATTGTTAAATCTCAACGGTCTTAACGGCACAGAAGGCCTAAAAATTGGCCAAAAAATTCGCGTCGACGGGTTTGTGGTGGCACCAAAAACTGCTGAGTTAAGTCTAGCGGCGGTCGTTGCGCCAGTAATTGCTCCTATAGTTGTGCCACAAAAACCAGTTGTGGTGGCCAAAACAGCGCCTACATCAAGCTCCAATCGTTTTCGCTGGCCGGTCAGTGGCCGGGTGATAGCCGAATATGGCACTGGCAAAAAAGGCGCATTGAACGAAGGCATGAATGTTGCCATTCCGCCGGGCACAGTGGTTAAAGCCGCCGAAGGTGGCACGGTTGCCTATGCGGGCAATGGGCTAAAAAATTATGGCAATTTAATATTGATAAAACACAATGGCGGTTGGGTTACAGCCTATGCCCATAATGGCGCTATATTGGTCAAAAAAGGTGATAAAGTCCGCCGTGGTCAAGCCATAGCGCGTTCTGGCCAATCTGGCGATGTGGACATTCCGCAGCTTTATTTCGAAATTAGACGCGGCGCATTAACTTATAACCCACGTAAATATCTGGCCGCCAAATAAGCCTAAAATTCAATTGAATTCCCAATATCAAATCTAGTGTATAAAAAGCGTTGCTAAGCAGCTCTTTTTATGCGGCTTTTACCGGCAACGGTTTTGGTTCGGGCATTGCTAAATCTTTTGGCCTAATTTGCCCGCCAAATGAGTTATATATTGCCATGCCACGCGGCCAGTTCGCCCCCCGCGCATTGCCGACCATTCCAAGGCATCCCGTCTTAATGTCTGCGGGTCGATATCAAGTTTATAATGCTCAGCGTAATTGGCCACCATTAACAAATAATCAGTTTGGCTGGCGTTGTGAAATCCAATCCACAGACCAAATCTATCCGAAAGCGATATTTTTTCATCCATCGTGTCACGCACGTTGATCGCGTTGGCTTGTTCATTTTCTATCATTTCGCGCGGCAATAAATGCCGCCGGTTGCTGGTGGCATAAAAAATAATATTTTCCGGTTTGCCTTCTAATCCGCCTTCTAATATGGCTTTTAAAGATTTGTAACTGTCATCTCCAATGTCAAAACTCAAATCATCACAATATAATATAAACCTCTCTGGCCGGTCAGACAGTTGGCGCATTAACAATGGCAAACTAGATATATCTTCGCGGTGAATCTCGACCAGTTTTAAATTGTCAAATTTGGCACTAATTTCTATAAACACCGCTTTGGTCAATGAGCTTTTGCCCATACCGCGTGCGCCCCATAATAATACATTATTGGCGGTTAGGTTTTTGGCGAATTGGCGGCTATTGTCTAACAATGTCGCTTTTTGTTGGTCAATATTTTTCAACAAACCAATTTCGACGGTATTTATGGTTTTAAGCGGCCGTAAATATTGCTCTTTGGCTTCCCATACAAAGCCTTTGCCGGCAAAATCTGTCGTCTGCTTTGTTGGGTTCACTTGTTGCGCAAGGCTGTTATTAATCGCCTTTAACGAGTGCGCGATGTCATCAAATTGCGCCAACATTTGTTCATATAAGGTCATTTTATTTTCTCATTCGCTTCAATTGGCCTAAATTAACGATAAACCGCACATATTATCAATCACAAATTAAAATAATTGCTTATAATGCAGTTTTTTCAGGTTGAATTCTTGCATTGTTAAGATTCGAGGTTATATTCCACATAATCGTAAAATTGCGGCTTATACAGCATATTTAAAAAAAGGAATATCCTAAATGGATTCAAGTATCATTCAATTCATGCCCATCATCTTTATTTTTGTAGTGATGTATTTTCTGGTCATTCGCCCTCAACAAAAAAAGGCCAAAACGCACCGCGCAATGATTTCTAACATACGCCGTGGCGACACAGTGGTTACCGGTGGCGGCCTCATTGGTAAAATTTCTAAAGTTAATGATGACAACGAAGTGACAGTTGAGCTTGCCGAAGGCATTAAAGTTCGCATCGTCCGCGCTATGATTTCAGAAGTGCGGGTAAAAGGCGAACCTGTTGCCGATAAAAAATAGAATGATATGGCCTGCTTTTGCGGGCCATTTGTTTATTTAATATTCAGAGAGACCGCACATGCTGCATTTTTCAATTTGGAAAACCACACTCATCGGGCTTGTCAGCTTAGCTGGCGTGTTATTTGCACTGCCAAATATTTTAACCGATGAGCAAAGCCAAAACCTACCAAGCTTTATGCCGAGTAACAAATTACACTTGGGGCTAGACCTTAAAGGTGGCTCGCACATGTTGCTAAAAGTCGAAGCTGGCGTGGTTATTTCAGAACGTATGGAAGCGGTTAAAGACGAAATTCGCACCGCATTGCGCGACAAAAAAATAGGCTATACCGGCCTGGCAGTGGCAGATGAAGCGGTCAGCTTAAAACTGCGCAAACCCGAGCAGATGGAAGATGCATTATTGGCCATTATTGGCCTTTCACAAGCCGTTAATAGCAGCTTGTTGCAAAGCGCTGGCGCGCGCGATATTGTTGTAACCCAAAACTCTAACACCGCTATTCTGGTCACCATGTCGCCCGAAGAACGCGCAGCAAGAGTTAAATCAGCCGTGGCGCAATCTATTGAAATTGTTCGCCGTCGTATTGATGAATTGGGCACCACAGAGCCGACCATTCAACCACAAGGCACCGACCGCATATTGGTACAAGTACCGGGTTTGGATGACCCAGAAAAATTAAAAGCCTTGTTGGGCAAAACCGCCAAATTAACTTTCCACGAGGTGGACACTGTGCGCAGTGCCACTGGCGCCATCCCCACCGATAGCTTTGTCTTGCCCGATGCCGACGGTTCGGGCCAACTTTACGTGCTCAAACGCCGGCCGATATTAACTGGCGAAAATCTTGTCGATGCCCAACCGGGGTTTAGCCAACAAACCAACGAAGCGGTTGTGAGCTTTAAATTTGACACCAGCGGCGCTAAAAAATTCGGCAATTATACCGCCACCCATGTCGGCGAACCTTTTGCCATCGTGTTAGACAATCAAGTCATTTCAGCGCCCAACATTCGCCAAGCCATTCGTGGTGGTTCTGGCCAAATCTCAGGTGGATTCACCGTCGAGGGCGCGAACGAATTGGCTATTTTACTAAGAGCCGGCGCATTACCAGCACCGCTACAAATTTTAGAAGAACGAACAGTCGGCCCCGGTTTGGGCGCAGACAGCATCGAGGCTGGTAAAATTGCTTCCATCATCGGTCTTATAGGTGTTGTGGCGTTTATCTTGCTTTCCTATGGCCTGTTTGGCTTATTTGCCAACATCGCGCTGATGATTAACCTGCTGCTTATCATCGGAGTTTTGTCATTATTGCAAGCCACGCTAACACTGCCCGGCATTGCTGGCATCGTGCTAACCATTGGCATGGCGGTAGACGCTAATGTACTTATTTTCGAGCGCATACGCGAGGAAGCTTTGCTAGGCAAATCGCCGATAGCCTCGATCGAAACCGGCTATAACCGAGCGCTTACCACCATTTTGGATGCCAACATCACTACATTCATTGCGGCGGTCATTTTGTTTTATCTCGGCACGGGGCCGGTCAAAGGTTTTGCCATTACATTGTCCATCGGCATCATCACCTCGGTATTCACCGCTTTTGTTGTCACCCGTTTAATGGTTTCGATTTGGATTAGGCGCAGACGCCCCAAATCAATACCTATTTAAATTCAATTTTTTAAGAAAAGGAAAATCATATGAAAGGGCTGAACTTTATTCCATCAGGAACGAAAATACCTTTTATCGGTTTTCGATATATCAGCTTGGTTATATCGCTTGTTATGTTAGTGGGTTCTTTGGGTTTGTTTTTAACCCAAGGCTTAAACTACGGCATCGATTTTCTAGGCGGCACAACCATTGAAATAAAAACTTTAGATGGCCCAGCCGATTTGGTCAACCTTCGCAACACGGTTGGTAGTCTAGGCCTTGGCGATGTGCAGTTACAAACATTTGGCGCGCCGAACGAGGTGCTGATTAAAGTGCAAGCGCAAGCTGGCGGCGATGGCACGCAACAACAAGTTGTCACCAAAATTAAGGCGGCTTTAGACGCTTTGGGCGGCGAAATAGAATATCGCAGCACCGAAGTGGTTGGCCCAACGGTAAGTGGCGAACTGGTTCAAGACAGCGTCATTGCGGTTATGTTGGCCATTGGCGCGGTGCTTATCTATATTTGGATACGGTTTGAATGGCAATTCTCAGTCGCTGCGGTTGTGGCTTTGGTGCATGATGTATTCATCACCATCGGGTTTTTCTCGTTGTTGCAGTTAGATTTTAACATTTCAATCATCGCGGCTCTGCTCACCATTGTTGGCTATTCGCTTAATGACACCGTGGTGGTGTTTGATAGGGTGCGGGAATATCTGCGTAAATTCAAAAAATTAGGGCTGGCAGAACTGCTCGACCAGTCGATTAACAGCACTTTAAGCCGCACAATCTTAACCTCAGTCACCACATTGCTGGCGCTATTGTCACTATATATATTTGGTGGCGAAGTTATCAAAGGCCTGTCGTTAGCCATGATTTGGGGCGTGCTTATAGGCACTTATTCTTCAGTTTTTGTGGCATCTCCCATTCTTTTGGTACTGGGTGTCAAGCGCGATTGGAGCAAAAACAAAACCGCGGCCGAAACTTTCAATAAATAACCGGATGGTTAAACATTATGTCCTCACCCGATGAGAATCTACATTTACCGGGGCAACATGAAATAGATTTTTATGGCAATATGGGTTTTAGATTTGCCGACATGTCGCACAAAGGCTCTTTGCTTATATTGCCCTCTGGTACGTCAGATTGGCACGTGGCAGATGGCGAGTTGCTCGGCCTAGAGCATTTCTCCAAGATTTTAGCCGAAGCCGAGGATATAGACATTCTGCTGTTGGGTTTGGGCGCAAAAATGTATAGGCCAGTCAAAGAAATTCGTGAAGCCTGCCAACAGGCTGGCATTGTCATCGAATTTATGTCGACCAGCAACGCCACCCGCACCTATAATGTATTATTAGCCGAAAAAAGGCGGATAGCCGCCGCCCTAATTGCGATTGAATGACCAATGTTGGATGATAATTTAAAAGCCGAACTTGGCAGCCGCATTCATAAATTTGACCATATTGCCATTTCGTTGATGCCACAAAATGTGCAAAAATCTATATTTGTATTATATAGCTTTTTTGCCGAATTAGATGGCTTGGCGGCACAAGTGTCAGAGCCAATGTTGGGCGAAATTCGCTGCCAATGGTGGCGTGATGTCATTAGCCAGCAACAAGCCCAAAGCCCGTTAGCAGAAGCCTTGCTAACAGCCATAAACGCGCACAATTGGCCTCAACAAGCTTTGCTAGATATAATAGAGGCTAAAATTTTCGACCTTTATGCCAACCCAATGGCTTCCACAGCCGATTTCGAGGGTTATGCAGGTCATACCTATGCAACGCTCATTCAACTCACCGCATTGGCCATTAACCCACAAGCGGCTAAAGATTTTGCCGATGTATCTGGCCATCTTGGCGTGGCATTTGCCGTCGCCAAATCTGTGTTGCACCTAAAAATTCATAAGTCCCGCGGCCAAGTTTTTATGCCACAAGACATCGCGACCACGCAAGACAAAGCAACCGAGCAAGATTTTGTAAATTATGGCCTAAATCATTATAATTTGGCAAAAAAACATTTGCATAAATCTCCGGTTTTTTCGGCTGTGCTGCCGGCCATTCGCGCTAAACTAATGTTGACGTCGGCACAAAAACTAGCTGGCGATTTATATCCAAAATTAGAGAGTATTGCGCCAAAGCAGCTTAAATTTCAGTGGCAATTGCTAACCGCCAATATAACCAAAAACATCTAATCTGCTGGCCGCCATTTAAGGCCATCAAACAATTCTTGCGGCGTAAATTTGGCTTTATATTCCATGTTTTGGCAGCCATCGATATAATAGCCCAAATAAATATGCGGTATATTTTCTTGCTGGGCTTTTTGTATATGGTCTAAAATAATGTAAGTGCCAAGGCTAAGTTTGGCCATGCTCGGTTCAAAAAAACTATAAACCATAGATAGCCCATCACTCATAATATCGGTCAACGCGACGGCCACAAGTTGTGGTTCTTGGCCATCTTGGGGCTGCAAATAATATTCAAAAATTTTGGTGTTCACGCTAGATTCCGCAATCATTTTGGCATAATCCATCACTCCCATTTCGCTCATATCGCCACCAGAATGTCGATTGGTGATGTATCTTTTAAACAATCTATATTGCTCAGATGTCGGGTGAGCCGGTTTAATTTCGCGGCTTATAAACGCATTTTTATTCATCACACGCTTTTGGCTTTTGCTGAGCTTAAACTCAGCCACCAATAGCCGCGCCGATTTGCAGGCGTTACAAGCTATACATGCTGGTATATAGGCAATATTTTGGCTGCGTCTAAACCCACGTTGCGAGAGTTCATCAAAATATTCTGCCGCATCCTCGCCGCCCAATTTTGTAAATATCTTGCGTTCAGTTTGGCCTTCAAGGTAAGCGCAGTCATCCTCTACGGTCAGGTAAAAAGTCATGTCGTTTAACTTGTGAGCTAGCTTTTTATTCACTGTTTCGCCAATCTGAAGTTAGTTCCAGAATCATAAACCATAATAATAGGGTATGGCAATTGTAAACGTAATCCACATTAATATAACCAGCGGCACGCCAGCTTTCACAAAGTCAAAAAACTTATAGTTTCCGGGGCTCATAACCAATAAGTTGGTCTGGTAGGCAATGGGTGTGGCAAATGAGCAATTGGCGGCAAATATAACCGTATAGATAAAAATTTGCGGGTCTATATTCAATTTTATGGCGGTGTTATAGGCAATTGGCGCAAACAATACTGCCGTGGCGTGGTTAGATAAAAAGTTAGTCAATATCGCTATCAGCAAAAAGAAACACGATAAAATCACCCAAACAGGTGCGCCATCTAGGCTAGATACAACCGCGTGGGCAATCATGGTGGCACCGCCGACAGCCTCCAATGCGGTAGACATCGCCAAGGCAGCGCCGATGAGTAAAAATATTTTGCGGTCAATGGCGCGGGTGGCTTGTCTAATGTTCAATGCACCGGTCATAATCATCGCCAAAGCGCCAATAAATGCAGTGATCACTATCGGCACCATGCCCGATGCCGCAAGGCCAATGGTGATGCCAAATATAATCAGCGCCCGCCGGGCGTGGCTTAGCAACGGCATGTCCGTGGCAGACCATTCTAACACCAATAAATCTCTAAATGTGCGCATGCCAAAAATGTCAGACCTGCGGCCTAAAAGCAGCAAAACATCACCGGCTTCTAAGCGCACTTCGTCCAACGCTTGGCGCACCATATGTTTGCGGCGTTGCAAACCCAGCACTGAGCAACCGGTTTGCGCCAAATTGTTAGATTGGTTAATGGTTTGGCCAATCATCCGCGATGCCGGCGCAACAATAGATTCAGCCAAAGTCACATCCGCCGGGTCAAATTCGCCAACGCCGTCGGTTCTATTGTCAAAACTGGCGCGGATAAAACTATTTTTGTCGTTAAAATTCTGCGCCAAAACCCCGCGCGTTGCCGCCACAATCACCACGTCACCAATTTTTAAAGTCACGTCTTCAAATGGCGGCAATATAGTCTGATACCCCCGGTTTATAGAGCGCACAGTCATATTTTTCAACTCAGGAAAAAGCCCCACACGGCTATGCACGCCGACAAGTGGGTTGTCCTGGTTCAGTCTAATCTGCGCCAAAAATTGTTTGCCACTCGAAGTATTAACCGCAGCATTCTCGCCATTTTTGGTTTCGTTAGATTTTAATATTTGCGGCATGATAAAAATGACATATACCGCGCCAACCGAGGCCAATATTAGCGCTGGCACAGTGAAATCAAAAAACTTTATCGCCGGCAGGCCTTTTTGTTCGATGATAGAAGACGCCAACAGGTTGGATGATGAGCCAATAAGCGTGGTCATGCCGCCCAATATGCTTATGAAACTTAAGCTCATCGCCACCCGAGATTCTGCAATTTTAATTTTGCGTGCAAGCCCAATAATTATTGGCAAGAACATAATCACCACTGGGGTATTGTTCAAAAAGGCCGATACAATGCCAGCGATTAAGAACACCATGGCAATGGTAAATTGCGGGCGTTTCTCGCCCACGCGTGATACGATTTGTGCCACACCGTCGAGCGCACCGGTTTGAAACAACGCTTGGCCAATAACCAGCAACGATAAAATGGTGATCAGCGCCGGGTTGGCAAAACCTGCTAGCAAATCCATACTGGTGAGAATTTTGCCATTCTCCATAGTGACCGGAAACAAATGAAACAACACCAAAAAAGCCGAAATTACAAATAGCGAAGTCACTTCTAGGCTAATCTTTTCGGCCGCATAAGATATAATGGCAAATATGATGATGCCAAAACACAGCCACATTGGTAGGTTGGCATATACATTTTCAGGCAGATATAAAAATTGGTTCATTTTACAATAATGCTTAATTTTAAGCATAAAATCTAGGCTTATTATATTTTAATCACAACGAGTATAGGTTTTAAATAATAGTTTCGCGCCAATAATATGTTGAGCAAAGCCAACAAAAGCTTTAAACCCTATTGGTTAATTTTATCACATATGCTATTGAGCATCTACAGGCGTAATTGAATGACAAGTTACACCAACAAAAATCATTATTCAGTCTGAATTTTAACCCGTATAAGGGAGACATATATGTCTGATACCAACGAAAAAGATGCCGTAGAAACTGTGGACACTGTGGCAACACCAGCGGCCGAAACAGATGTGGTGCAAACCGCTGAAGAGCCAATAACAGAGGCCAGCGATACGCCTTCAAGCGATACGACTTCAAGCGATACGCCTTCAAGCGATGCGACTTCAAGCGAAGCGACTTCAAGCGATGCGACATCAAGCGAAGCGACTACAAGCGATGCCGCCGAAGAAAAACCAGCCGAAGCCAAAACACAAGAGCAACCTGAAGCTGAAACAGAAGCTGCGACTAGCGAAAGTTCAGACCAAACATCGGCAATAGATCCTAAAACACTATTTCCAAAATTCTTCTCGCAATCTGTAAGTGATGGCGATTATGAAATTCGCAAGGCCATAGATAAAGAATACCGCCGCCAACAAGAAGAAATAGAGCTAATCGCCTCTGAAAACATTGTGTCTCGTGCGGTTATCGAAGCCCAAGGCAGCGTGCTTACCAATAAATATGCCGAAGGCTACCCCGGACGTCGCTACTATGGCGGTTGCCAACATGTAGATGTGGTCGAAAATATTGCCATCGAACGGGCTAAAAAATTATTTGGTGCAGCTTTTGTAAATGTGCAACCTAATTCTGGCTCGCAAGCCAACCAAGGCGCAATGATGGCGATGATTTCGCCTGGCGATACCATTTTAGGCATGAGCTTAGACGCTGGTGGCCATTTAACTCATGGTGCCAAACCAAACCAAAGCGGCAAATGGTTTAATGCCATCCAATATGGCGTTAAAAAAGCCGATAACCTAATTGATTATGACCAAGTGGCGGCTTTGGCATTAGAACATAAACCAGCACTTATCATTGCTGGCGGTTCTGCCATCCCGCGCGAAATAGATTTTGCAAAATTCCGCGAAATTGCCGATAGTTGCGGCGCTAAATTATTGATCGACATGGCTCATTTTGCTGGCCTTGTGGCTGGTGGCGAACATCCCAACCCGTTGCCATTTGCTGATGTGGTGACAACCACAACCCATAAAACACTGCGTGGCCCTCGTGGCGGTATGATTTTGACCAATGATGAAGCTTTGGCCAAAAAAATCAATTCAGCTATCTTCCCCGGCATTCAGGGCGGGCCTTTAATGCATGTGATTGCCGCTAAAGCCGTAGCCTTTGGCGAAGCTTTGCGTCCAGAATTTAAACTTTATGCAAAAGCTGTGGTGCAAAATGCACAAAAACTAGCCCAAACGCTTAAAGATGGCGGTTTGGATATTGTGACTGACGGCACAGACACCCACATTGTATTGGTCGACCTACGGCCTAAGAAGCTAACTGGCAAAGTGGTAGAAGAGTCTTTAGGCCGCGCCAACATCACCTGTAATAAAAATGGTGTTCCGTTCGACCCAGAAAAACCAACCATCACCTCGGGCGTTCGCTTAGGTTCACCAGCTGGTACCACCCGCGGCTTTGGCGAAAAAGAATTTGAAACCATCGGCCAGCTAATTCTTGAAGTTGTCGAAGGTTTGGTAGAGAATGGCGAAGAAGGAAACGGCAAAGTTGAGTCGCGCATTAAACGCAAAGTACGCGATCTATGCCGCCGGTTCCCAATTTATGAAGCTTAAGCCTTAATATAGCGCGCATATGCTCTTATTTTGGCTTAACCTAAAATAAGGATGAGTGTATGCGTTGCCCCTTTTGCGCAAATACCGATACCCAAGTTAAAGATAGCCGACCGACGGATGAGCATACAGCCATTCGTCGTCGGCGTTTCTGCCCTCAGTGTGGCGGTAGGTTTACAACGTTCGAACGTGTGCAATTGCGCGAGTTAACTGTAGTCAAAAAAAGCGGGCGGCGCTTGCCATTTAGCCGCGAAAAACTCATGGCATCAGTGCTCATCGCCCTGCGCAAACGCGACGTAGATGAAGACCGCATTGAGCTGATGGTGAGCGGCATTTCACGCCGGTTAGAAAGCATGGGCGAAAATGAGATTAAGTCTGAACTCATCGGCCAAATGGTTATGGAAGGCCTAAAAGTGCTCGATGAAGTGGCCTATATCCGCTTTGCATCGGTTTATAAAGATTTCCACGAAGCCAAAGAATTTGGTGAAATCATCAATAAACTTTCGGAAGATGATGAATAAACACAAATATTATATGCAACAAGCCATAAATTTGGCTGCTGATGGCATTGGCAATGTGGGCGATAACCCGTCGGTTGGTTGTGTCATCGTGGCCAATGACGCCATCATTGGCAGCGGCTGCACCCAAAAAGATGGCCGCCATGCCGAAACCATGGCCATCGCCGATGCGTTAGAAAATGGTCATAACTTAACCGGCGCAACCGCCTATGTAACGCTAGAGCCTTGTGCCCATTTTGGCCGCACCCCGCCGTGCGCCCAAGCCTTGGTTACGGCAAAAATTTCTAAAATTTTCATCGCTGTAGCTGACCCAGACCCTAGAGTCTCGGGCCAAGGCATAAAAATTTTGCAAGCCGCCGCTATAACTGTCGAAACCGGCTTATTAGAAGTGCAGGCCAAACAAGGTTTGCTGGGGTTTTTAAGCCGCATTCAGACTAACAGGCCTTATGTCATGCTTAAATTAGCCATGTCGCAAGATGGCTATATAGTGCGTGCCGATGGCACATCAAAATGGATAACCAGCGAAAAAAGCCGAAATTATAGCCACAATTTGCGCGCTAAAAATGATGCGATATTAGTTGGCATAGAAACCGCTTTGGCCGATGACCCGATGCTCAATTGCCGGCAAGATGGGATGCAAAGCCGCTCGCCGGCTCGAGTGGTGTTAGATAGCGATTTACGCCTAAAGTTAGATTCAAAATTGGTCACCACCGCCGGCCAAATTCCGACACTTATTATGACCATAAAAAATGCCAAAAATCAGGCTAAAATTGCTCAATTAAAGATTAAAAAAGTTCAGATTCACTTTGTCAAACAACATCAGCAATATCTTGATTTGACTCAGGTTTTAAACATCCTTAGCCAACACGGCATTAACAATTTAATGATAGAGGGCGGCGCCAAAACCGCGTCATCATTTATCGACCAAAATCTAGTCGATGAGCTAAATCTATTCTATGCCCCCGAGGTCATCGGGCAGGGCGGCAAGCTGGCGCTTCGCCAAGGTATAGCTAATTTATTAGTCGCCAAAACATTCACAAAGATTTCAGAAATGCCAATAGATTGTGATAGACTCGAAATCTGGCAAAGATCACTTGCATAGCGGGTGAAAATTCAATAATGGTATGGGATATATTAAAGGTCGACACATATGTTCACTGGTTTGGTTTCCGACATTGGCGAAATTATCAATTTAAAACGCGCCCAAAATGGCATCGCAAAATTCGAAATCACGTCCAATTACGATTTTGAAAGCATAGCCATTGGTGCATCAATTTGTTGTTCTGGGGCTTGTATGACCGTCGTTTCAAAACATAATAACCACGGCAAAACCAGCTTTTGGATAGATGTATCAGAAGAAAGCCTTGGCTTAACCACACTTAAAAATTGGCAGTTAAAAACCCAAATCAACCTTGAGCGCTCGTTAAAAATTGGCGATGAATTAGGCGGCCACATGGTCAGCGGCCATGTCGATGGTGTGGCAACAATTACCGACCTGTATAAAGAGGCCGACAGCCTACGTTTTACGTTTGAAGTCGCGCCCCAATTTGCCCAATTTATCGCGCCCAAAGGCTCTGTCGCGCTCGATGGCACATCCCTGACTGTCAACGAGGTTGATGTCAATAAATTCGGCATTAACATCATCCCCCATACACTCGAAAAAACCACTTGGTCAGACCGTAAACTTGGTGATTTGGTAAATTTCGAGGTCGATCAAATGGCTCGCTATGCCGCCCGCATATTGCAAATGAAGGATAATATATGAACCAAAATCTTGAGCACGCTTCGTCTTATAGCCAATATCTTTCTAGCATTGAAGAGGTGATCGAAGATGCCCGCAATGGTAAGATGTTCATTTTGGTCGATGCCGAGGATCGCGAAAATGAAGGCGATTTGGTCATACCCGCACAATTTGCCACCCCAGATGTCATCAATTTTATGGCCAAATATGGCCGCGGCCTAATTTGCCTGCCGCTCACTGAGGCACGGGCGGATGAGCTTAACCTCGAATATATGGCGCGCAAAAACAAAGCCCGCCATGGCACCGGTTTCACCACATCCATAGAGGCGAGGGATGACATCAGCACGGGCATTTCGGCCAGAGACCGCGCCCTCACTATATCTGTGGCGGTCGACCCTAGCAAATCAGCTGCCGACATCGTATCTCCCGGGCATGTTTTCCCGCTAATCGCACGCGAAGGCGGCGTTTTGGTGCGCACTGGCCATACCGAAGCCGCTGTCGATATTAGCCGGCTTGCGGGTTTAAACCCAGCCGGGGTTATCTGCGAAATTATGAATGACGACGGCACCATGGCACGCTTGCCTGATCTGGTAAAATTCGCTCAATTTCACAATTTAAAAATCGCCACCATCGAAGAATTGGTCAAATATCGCCATCAAAATGACAGCCTGATTAAGCGCAGCGTCAGCACCACAATAACCGGTTTTGGCGGCGAATTCGAAGCCCAGATATACCTAAATACTGTCGAATATGCCGAGCATATTGCACTTATCAAAGGCAATGTAGCCACTGACGAGCCTATTTTGGTGCGTATGCATGCGGTTAACATTGTCGATGATTTATTAGGCACAAAATTAACCGAGCAAGCGGTCATTCAAAAATCTATGGAGGCGATAGAAAAAGCTGGCCGCGGTGTCATTGTGCTGATCCGCGACACCCGCCCCACCGTTGTGTCAGAAACCATATTAAGCAAACAGCAAAAACTCGATAATTTCCCGATTGTAGCCGATCATGATACCACATCCGCCCAACGGTTGATGGAATACGGCGTTGGCGCCGAAATTTTGGCTGATTTGGGGGTTAAAAACGTAATATTATTGTCAAATTCGGCAAAAAAATCCCTCGTTGGGCTAGATGCCTTTGGCCTCACAATTGTTGGCCAACAAACCATCGGATAATCATGTCCGGTTAGAAAGTAAATTATGTCAAATAAACCACCACATATACTCATTGTAGACTCGCCCTATTACACCGCCATCAATGACGAATTGGTGAAAGGCTGCATCCACGCCCTAAAGCATGCTGGCGCAACATTTGAGCAAGTGTCAGTGCCAGGCGCGTTAGAAATGCCATTGGCGATCTTACTAGGCATTGAAACCGGAAAATTCGATGGCGCAGTGGCACTTGGTTGTGTCATTCGCGGCGAAACCTCGCATTATGATATTGTGGTCGGCGAATCTGCGCGCGGCATTGCCGATTTGGCCTTGGCCGAGGCTTTTCCCATTGGCAACGCTATATTAACCGTCGAAACCAAACAACAAGCGCAGGCCCGTGCAGACAGCCAAGGCATGGATAAAGGCGGTTTTGCTGCCAATGCTTGCCTTCAAATGGTTAAGTTAAAAAAGTATTTTGATGCGCCAAAAGCCAAATAAAACTGAACCGCAAGCCATATAAATTGCGTCGTAAGCCGTATAAATAAAGGTTAAAAATAATGACAGAAAAAACCGATAACACAAAAAAACAAAAAACCGTATCCGCCCGCTCACTCGCGCGTTTAGGTGCTGTATTGGCATTGTACCAGATGGACATAGCTGGCACAGATCTCAACATTATCATCGATGAATTTGTTAATTCACGCGGCCCCTCGGCGGTAGATTTAGACAATCAAGACGCTATGCAAATCGATTTATCGACAATGGATAAGGTTTTGTTTAAAGATATACTACACGGTATAGTTGCAAACCAATCAGAGGTTGACAATGCCATTCATGCTAAACTTACCAAAGATTGGCCGATGGCTCGGGTTGACACCACCTTACGCGCTATTTTCAGAGCTGCGGGTTACGAAATGCTTAAACGTGCAGATATACCGCCAAAAGTCATTATAAATGAGTATGTTGAGCTATCTACAGCCTTTTTTGATGGCCGCGAAACCAACATGATAAATGGCGTTCTGGACGCTATAGCAAAAGATATTCGCGCAATGTAAATATTGAGTTGCATTTACAACCTATGAGAGCTATTAATATACGACCATTAATAAGAGGCGTGGGTAAAGTGCTTGAAAAGGACATCATTGCAAAATATTTTTCACCATTGTCTGCCAATGCATTTGGCGCAGATAATCTAAATGATGATGTTGCTGTTTTGGGTAACATTGGCAATGGGTTATTGGCAATAAATATGGATACATTGGTGGCAGGCACTCATTTTTTTGCTAACGATGACCCCACAATATTGGCCCAAAAATGCCTAAGGGTGAATATATCTGATTTGGCGGCTAAAGGCGCCGTGCCGTTTGGCTATTTTTTGTCTGTGGCACTACCGCGCAAAACCACCGAATCATTCATCGAAAGTTTTGCTCAAGGCTTGGCCATAGATCAACGCAATTTTAACATCTCACTTTTGGGCGGTGATACCGTCAAAACAGCCGGGCCATTTACCGTCACAATTACCATTTTAGGCCTGCTGCAAGACAGCCGAGTGCCGCGCCGTGGCGATGCAAAGCTAGGCGATGATATTTATGTTTCGGGCACAATTGGCGATGGCGCTTTGGGCTTGCTTTCACACCCAGAATATCGCGGTAACAATGGCATATCCGCTAAATATAGCCGCCATTTAAGCCATTATCTGTGCCCCGAACCGCGGGTAGAATTACAGCCAATTATTTCGCGATATGCCAATGCAACCATGGATATATCAGATGGATTATTGGGCGACCTAACCGAAATTTTAAAACGCTCTGAAATGGGCGCGAAGTTAGACATAAATCGCATACCCTATAGTCAGGAAACCCAGTATATATTGGCCAATGAGAAGAATATTTTGCCACAAATTCTGAACGGCGGTGACGATTATGAAGTGCTGTTCACTGCCAAACCCGAGCATTCGTTGTCGATCGAGAAATTATCACAAAATCTGCCGTTTTGCCTCACAAAAATTGGCACAATAACCGACGGCCGCAGCCTAGAAATAATCGATGAACATACCAATCTAAACATCGAGCAGTTTAACTTAAGTCATTCCCATAGTTGGTGAAATGCACCATGGCAGTGGCAAGTGGCGGCGCCCATGCGGCCATAATCACGATTTGTTGAATAGATCAATACAATTGAATGGTGTTGCAAATATTTTTAGGTTATATCACTAGTATATTTTACATAATTATATGGTGATTTGTGACTGATTCTACCCGTGACACCACAATAAATGATAGCTTAGCTCGCAAAAATGCAATACTTCTTGGCCTGTGTTTTGCGCTTGGCGGTGTCACCACTTTTTCGGTTATGAGTTTAGCCGCTAATGTCGCTTTCAGCATCGCGACCGATAAAAGCCTTGCCACTCTGCCCATCACCTCATTTTTGGTGGCGTCTATGCTAACCTCGGTTCCAGCCTCGATGTTGATGCAAAAAATTGGCCGCAAATCTGGGTTCAGAATTGGCATAATAATCGGTACATTGGGCTGTTTATTGGCCGCATTTGCCATTTATCTCAGTAGTTTTTGGGTGCTGGTTGCCTCGACATTCTTGATCGGTATTATGGCATCATTTCAGGCTTTTTATCGGTTTGCCGCGGCCGATACAGCGTCCGATAAATTTAAAAGTGTGGCTGTGTCATGGGTGATGTTTGGCGGTGTATTGGCACCAATTTTTGCCCCCACCATCATCAGCTATAGCAAAAACCTGTTAGACCCCTATTTTATAGCTGGCACATTTGTGGCCGCCGCCGCCATCACATTGGTGTCGTTAATTGTCATCTCTTACATTAACATCCCCAACGAGAAAATTACCGCCTCTAAAAACACCGGCCGGCCGTTAATTCAAATCATTAAACAACCTTTATTTGCCATATCGGTTGGTGCGGCAATGGCCAGCTATGGGCTTATGACGTTTGTGATGACCGCCACTCCGCTGGCCATCCTAGGTTGTGGCCAAGGTTATGAAATAGATGATGTTACCTTTGTCATTCAATGGCACGCCATTGCCATGTATGGGCCGGCATTTTTCACTGGTAAAATCATTCAACGCATTGGCGCGCAAACCGTTATAATTTTGGGTTTAGCCATGTTGGCCGGCTGTGCCCTAGTGGCCGCGATGGGGGTTGAGATAACCCATTTCTGGGTGGCCTTAGTGCTGCTAGGCTTAGGTTGGAACTTTGGGTTTGTCGGCGCAACAGCTATGATTACCAGACATTACAGATCAGAAGAAAAATATAAAGCCCAAGCGTTTAACGATTTTATGGTGTTTGGTACATTGGCCGTTGGCTCATTTGCATCCGGCAAAATATATAACGCATATGGCTGGAACGGCGTCACCTGGATAGTCTACCCAGTCGTGGCCTTTGCAATGTTGCTCATTGTCGCGTCATTATATTTCAAATCCAAAGAAGCTTAATTAATTTGCGCCAATATTCCCGACCAGACGCGCAAACCTAATGTCCAGATCAATATTTTCAAAGCCCAATTCGACCAAAATATCGATAAACTAGTCAGCGCCGCAACCGCGTTGTCACCGACATATACAGTTATTTTAGAAGGTTTAGCGCATAGCTTGCCGCAAAATATGGCACATTAAACTTTGCCATATTGAGAACTTGTATCGGCAGCCTAATTATCGCTAAAACCACCAGATGAAAATAAAGTATTTGCCGCGTCGCCAGCGCCGCCAGCCCCAACGCCACCAAATAATTCTTGCAGAAGGTTCAAATCTTTTTTGAAGGTTGGTGTAGTTTGCGACACAAAATCAAATACCACCCCATCTTTTAGGCCATAATTGGCTATTTTTTTGACCCGTTTATTGCTGCCAAAATGCACCGCCAAAACTTGGCGTTCTTTTTCTTTGGGGCCTAATAAATTATAGCGATCTTTTTTAGAGCTGATATAATAGTGCGAAAGCCCGTTGGCGGTTGTAACCACCGATGGGCTGCCCAAAATAGAGTTAACTTCACCAATCGGCATGCCAACAATAATATCTTCAATCGCGCCGATTTGGGCGACATAGCCGTGCTGGTCTATAGAGCCGCCGCAAGATGTAAGCATGAAGCTAGAGCCGAGCAACGCGATGGCAAACAATTTGGATATTTTGGTTTTTTGTACATTTATCATATTCATTCATTCACCTAATTTAATGCCCAAAAAGTAAATTAAAAATTTGTCGCAATTGCGGCGGGCCAATTTAGCATAAAATGCTGTATATTTTATAGAAAATCAACGATAAACAATTATATTCCAGAATTTAGTCGCATTATTTCGACAAATTTGTTAAATGCAATATGAAAAGGCATTCATTCACTAACAAAATATTACAGATGTAGAGACAAATCGATGGCAAAAATATTAGGCATATATTTGGGCAAAGAGCGGCAAGAAAAAAAACTAGCCGACACATTATATAACCACACTATAAAGGCGGCACGCAGCCCTAGCCTGTATGGCGCTAATGGTGCACCAGACACAGCAAATGGCCGGTTTGAACTCATCATATTACACATATTTTTATTGTTTAGCCACTTGCAAGGCCAAGATAAGTTTAGCCAAAGTGTAAAACAAAAAACCTTCGATCGGTTCTTGGAAGATATGGATATGAATTTGCGTGAAATTGGTGTCGGGCCAGATGGCGTGCCCAAACGCATTCAAAAAATGTTAGAAAATTTCTATGGCCGTGCTGAGGCTTATCAGACAGCTTTAGAATCAGCCGATCATAGCCAGATAATCGACTCCATCGCCCGCAACTTATTCGCCGATGAAAAGCCAAATTTGGCTGCTGCAGAAATATTGGCACAATATATGGTCGAAGTTGTTGAAAATTTGCAACAAGTGAAATTGGATGATTTGATACACTCAAATTTTTCATTCCTACCTAAATAACACCAAGTTGGTAAAATTCATGAATCAATATGATGTAAAAAATATGCGGCAGATATTCACTGTCGAAAAACTACCAAGAGCTGGCTTTCAGTTAAATTTAGAAGCCACCCCAGATGAGCGCGAACAATTGGCCACGCAGTTAAATGTCAGCGCAGTGGCTAGCTTTTCGGCCAATATAACCATTAAACAATGGCGTCGTGGTGGGGTGGAAATTGTCGGAACTTTCCGAACCAAGCTCACCCAAATTTGCGTTATTTCGCTGGAGCCATTTGTAACCGAGCTACAAGAGAAAATAGAGCAGAAGTTTTTTGGCAGCACCAAAATTCCTGAGTTAAATGATAAAAAAGAAGGAGAAATGCTGGATAACGATCTTGACCCGCCAGATGCGTTGGTCGACGGCCAGTTAAATATTTTCGATTATTTGTCAGAAACATTGTTGTTGCAGTTAGACCCATATCCAAAAAAACCCGATAGTCGTTTAGAGAGTTTGGCGATGGGCGATAAGTTTGAAATTAACCAACCTACCGTCGAAACCGCAGATGATGCGGCCTCGTTAGCTTCTACTGGAGCAGAAAATTCAGCCGGTGATGCGGCGGTTAAACCCAAAAAAGTAGCGAGCCATAAACCATTTGCAGATCTAGCCAAATTGTTAAAGGACAAATAAACTAGACGTTTGCAGCAATAAACATAAAGTGCATATGTGTGTAAATATGTTGCAAATGCCGCTAAAGAATATATCGTCAACACTCAGACATTAAATTAGAAATACCTAAATGACAGAAAAAATAGTGATAGCATTAGATGTGATGAGCGGCGAAAGTGGCGCTGAGGCATCTCTGAGCGGCGCAAATATATCACTCGAACGCAATGGCAATTTATATTTTCACCTGTTTGGCGATCAAGCCACCATCGAGCAGCATTTAACCAAACTGCCCAAACTTAGCGCCAATAGCCAAATACAACATTCCGATTTTGTGGTGCCAATGGATATGAAGCCAAGGCAGGCGTTGCGCAAAGGTCGCAAGGTCAGCTCCATGTGGCAAGCCATCAACAGCGTACAAGAAAACCATGCTGGTGGCGCTGTTTCTGCTGGCAATACTGGCGCTCTAATGGCCATGGCAACCATTTGTTTGCGCACATTGCGGCGCATAGACCGCACGGCCATAGCCGCCATTTGGCCCACCAGAATTGGCGAAACCATTGTTTTAGATATGGGCGCAAACCTACATGTATCTGCCGAAAACTTAATCGATTTCGGGTTTATGGGCGCGGCAATGTCTCGGGTTATCTTTGGCATCAAAACCCCAAAGGTTGGCATTCTAAACATTGGCGAAGAAGAAATTAAAGGCAATGAAGATTTAAAAACCGCCGCTACAATTTTTCGCGAGGCTAAAATGCCACTCGAATATATTGGCTTTGTCGAAGGCGATGGCATTTCCAAAGGCCTTGCCGATGTTGTGGTTACCGAAGGTTTTGCAGGCAATATAGCGCTTAAAACTGCCGAGGGTACTGCCCGGCAAATTAGCCAATTGTTAAAAGATGCCTTTAACAGCAACTGGCGCTCTAAATTGGCTTATTTATTATTGGCCCCTTCGCTTAAAATAATGCGCCAAAAAATGGACCCTAACAATTCAAATGGTGGGGTATTTTTGGGTTTGCGTGGAATTGTGGTAAAATGTCATGGTTCGTCTAATGCCTTGGGTTTCGCCCACGCGATTGACTTAACCGCGAGAATGATAAAAAATGATCTGGTGAATGAAATCCGCAAGGATTTGGATATTTTTTATAAAGACCCGATGTCAGAAGAAATTAAAGCTACGTCCATATCTAGTGAGGTTGGTAAATGAGCATGTTGCGTTCGGTAATCACAGGGTCGGGTAGTTATTTGCCACCAAATATAGTGACAAATGCCGATTTGGCCAAAACCATAGACACTTCCGACGAGTGGATTACCGCCCGCACCGGCATAAAAGAGAGACGCATTGCCGATAAAGGCACTCTAACCTCCGACCTTGCCACCAAAGCCGCCCAACAAGCGCTTGAAAATGCCGGCATTGATGCCAGCGAGATAGACCTTATTGTGTTGGCCACCGCCACACCCAACCGGGTATTCCCCTCTACCGCCATCACTGTACAGGCCAATTTGGGCATCACCCAAGGGTGCGCGTTTGATGTGCAAGCCGTGTGTTCTGGTTTTTTATACGCTCTAACCGTGGCCGATAATATGCTACGTGCAGGCAATTTTCACAAAGCCATCGTCATTGGTGCCGAGACTTTTTCCAGAATCATAGATTGGCAAGACCGCACAACTTGCGTGTTGTTTGCCGATGGGGCCGGCGCGGTTATTTTAGAATCAGAGCAAGCCACCGGCACATTGGCCGATAGAGGCATTCTATATTCTCACCTGCGCTCGGACGGCCGCTATGAAGATATGCTATATGTCGATGGCGGGCCAAGTATGGGTTACCCCCGCAAAGGCGATCAAGGCTTTGTTAAAATGGCCGGCAATGATGTGTTTAAACACGCGGTTAAAAAAATCGGCTCGTCTATAGAACAAGCTTTAAAAGACAATAACTTAACTGCCGATGACATTGACTGGTTTGTACCTCACCAAGCCAATAAAAGAATATTAGACGCGGTCGCAAAACGAATTAAGTTAGATGAAAGCAAAGTGGTTATAACCGTCCATAAACATGCCAATACCTCCGCAGCATCCATACCTTTGGCGCTGCACGAGGCGGTGATGGATGGCCGCATTAAAAAAGGCGATTTAATATTAATTGAGGCGCTAGGCGGTGGTTTCACCTGGGGTTCAATGTTATTTCGCTGGTAATTCATTTTTAGTTTGTAATATTTAATATTTGGCATAATATTAAATCGTAGTTAATGGACAACCAATATTGACTATTTATATTATGTGTCCTATTGATTTTTAAAGGTAATTGGAGGGAATATGCCGGATAAAACATTAACCAGAGCTGATTTGAGCGAAGCCATATATCAAGAAATTGGCCTCTCAAGAAGCGAATCATCACAATTGGTTGAAACCGTTATCGATGAAGTTTGCACAACATTATCGAGTGGTGAATCTGTTAAGATCTCATCTTTTGGTAATTTTTTAGTGCGCCAAAAGAAAGAGCGCATTGGTCGCAACCCCAAAACGGGTGTAGAGGTGCCAATTACGGCACGTCAAGTTGTTGTGTTCCATGCTAGTCATGTCTTAAAAGATAAAGTAGACTTGGCTCATAAATAGTATTTTTTTATACATTTAGCCCGATCATTAACCCTTAGGTTATTCTTCGATCATATACTTATGTCTAATAGGTTCTGTATTTCTAAGTTTAGATTTAATTGTAAAGTCAAATTGTAATGGAAAAATCTGTAAATGCCTTTCGCACGATCAGTGAGGCCGCTGTCGAGTTAGATGTTCCGCAACATGTTTTGCGGTTTTGGGAAACAAAATTTAAACAAATTAAGCCACTTAAACGTGGTGGCGGGCGGCGTTTTTATCGACCACAGGACATTAACCTTATTAAAGGCATAAAATATTTCCTTTATGGCCAAGGTTATACCATCAAAGGCGTGCAAAAAATATTATCCAAAAAAGGCGTGGTATACACTGCCAATGTTTGGCGCGAGCTAACAGTAGAACCGGTCACGGTCTCTTCATCGGCAGCGCTGATGGGCATTGATCTTGCAGGCGCGGATGTTGACATTAAGCCAACCAATCCATCACCTTCAGATTTTGTAAATGCTGCCAATCCGATCAGTTATGTATCTTCCTCGACGGATGAAAATTCCAACTTGCAAGAGCGGTCAGTATTAGAAAAAAATACCAAAATCAAAACTATATTGGCCGAACTTTCAGAGCTGAAACAAATGATTAAGACAGCCGAATAATCTGGCACTATATCGGCAACCTTAAAATCCTGAATAAATCCACTATTAACTTGCGCTTTGTAACTAGGCTGTTATAAAGCGCTCATCACACACGCAGATATCAAAAGGGTACAAGCGACCCTTCCGGTGACATTAGTTCACAATCTGCGGAGGTTAAACCGGAAAAACAGGAGTAAACGCATGGCGTTACCAGATTTCACAATGCGCCAGCTATTAGAGGCTGGCATTCACTTTGGTCATCAAAAATCCCGCTGGAATCCAAAAATGGCCCAGTATATTTTTGGCACACGCAACAAAATCCACATTATGGATCTTTCCAAAACAGTTCCTTTGCTGCATCAAGCTTTGGTAGCTGTACGTGATGTAGTTGCTGGCGGTGGCCGGGTTCTTTTTGTTGGCACAAAACGCCAAGCATCAGACCCTATTAAAGCTGCGGCTCAAAGTTGCGCTCAATATTACATCAACCATCGCTGGTTGGGTGGCGCACTTACAAACTGGAACACAGTTTCAAATTCAATCAAACGCCTAAACGAGCTTAATAAATTGTTCGAAGGTGAGGCACACGGCCTTACTAAAAAAGAACTGCTTAAAATGACTCGCGAGCAAAATAAGCTAGAACTTGCTATTGGTGGCATTAAAGATATGGGCGGCATTCCGAACCTTATCTTCATCATCGATACAAACAAAGAATCTTTGGCAGTTGCCGAAGCCAGAAAATTGGGCATCCCAGTGGTTGCGGTTTTAGATTCCAATTCAAATCCAGATGACATCGATTTCCCAATTCCCGGCAATG
Organism: Hyphomicrobiales bacterium; assembly: GCA_013214705.1. Taxonomy (GTDB): domain Bacteria; phylum Pseudomonadota; class Alphaproteobacteria; order Rhizobiales; family OSC116; genus OCS116. Next base: position 54,811 of record JABSRZ010000003.1, on the reverse strand, counting down.
ATGATGCGTCTCGCGCTATTGAGTTATATTGCGATCTTATCGCTCGTGCCGCACTGGATGGCATTTCACAAGCTCATGGCGATGCTGGTTTTGACCTTGGCGAATCTGCTGACCTACCAGAAGATGTTGTGGCCGAAGTTGAAGCCGCTACAGATGAAGAAGTAGAAACTGTTATAGTTGCTGTTGAAGCTCCTGCCGCCGTTGAAGCTCCTGCTGCTGTAGAAGCACCTGCCGCTACTGAAGCCCCGGCTACAGATGATGATCTTAAAAAATTGACTGGCCTTGGCCCAGCGCTAGAGAAAAAACTAATCGCCGCTGGCGTCACTAGTTTTGCTCAAATCGCTGCATGGGGTGATGCCGAAATCGCAGATTTCAGCGAAAAATTATCTTTAAAAGGTCGTGTTGAGCGTGATGGCTGGGTAGAGCAAGCTAAAGAGCTAGCTAAATAATATTATTTGGCGCGTGGTTGGCGCGTGGTTAATGTTCGCGCCAATTATTTCAGACATATTTATTCTCATTCTAGCAACCACTCAAATTTGGGTGGTTGCTATTCTAACAATAGGCTTAAACAAATGGCTATTACAGCAAGTATGGTAAAAGAATTACGCACATCTACCGGCGTCGGTATGATGGACTGCAAAACAGCGCTTAAAGAAACTGATGGCGATATGGAAGCCGCGGTTGATTGGTTGCGCAAAAAAGGTTTGGCCAAAGCGGCTAAAAAATCTGGTCGCATTGCTGCCGAAGGTCTAGTTGCGGTTAAAGCTTCAGGCACAACTGCTGTGGTGGTAGAAGTTAACTCAGAAACTGATTTTGTGGCGCTAAACCCCGATTTCCAAACCATGGTATCCAACGTTGCTGACATCGCACTGGCAAATAATGCCAATGATGATGCCATTAAAGCCGCGGCTTATATGGATTCTGGTAAATCAACTCAAGAATTCATCACCGAATTAGTGGCCTCAATTGGCGAAAACCTGTCGTTCCGCCGTGCCACTGCCCTCAGTGTCGATAAGGGCGTTGTTGCTACATATGTGCATAACAGCGTTGTCGCTGGCGTGTCTGGCAAATTAGGCGTGCTTGTGGCCTTAGAATCAACTGGCGATGCAGCAAAATTAGATGCCTTGGGCAAACAGATTGCCATGCATATTGCCGCCACTAACCCAGCGTCTTTAGACGTTTCAGATCTGGATGCTGCGGTTGTTGAACGCGAAAAAAATATACTTGTTGAAACCGCTCGGGCTTCTGGCAAACCAGATAATATCATCGAAAAAATGATCGAAGGTCGTATGCGCAAATATTATCAAGAGGTTGTTCTACTTCAACAAACTTTTGTTATTGATGGCGAAAATACGGTCGAAAAAGCCATTCAAATTGCTGCCAAAGACATTGGTGCAGATGTGAAACTAACTGGTTTTGTGCGTATGGAATTAGGCGCAGGCATCGAGAAAAAAGAAGAAGATTTTGCTGCCGAAGTGGCTGCCGCCACCGGCCAAGCTTAACACTGTTTCAGATATGTAAAATCAACCGACATCAAATATTGGTGTCGGTTTTTTTGCGGCTTGCACATAATTTTTAAGCGCAGAGTCAAAAGAGTAATAGCTAATTTAATTCGAATGTTTTATTTATAGATATATAATAAGCCGACGTGAGTCGCCCGCCCAATCGTCACATAATAGGTCGCATATGTCAGAACCAGAAATCATCAAACGCCGCACTGTAAACCCCGATCTAAAATATAAGCGGGTATTGCTAAAATTATCCGGCGAAGCCCTTATGGGCGATCAAGAATTTGGCATCGATATGGCATTTGTTGACAAAATCGCCAATGAAATTAAATATGCGTGGAGCCAAGGCGCCGAAATTTGCTTGGTCATTGGTGGCGGTAATATCTTCCGCGGCGTTGCGGGCGCTGCCCAAGGTATGAACCGCTCTAGTGCCGATTATATGGGCATGCTGGCCACGGTTATGAATGCCCTTGCCATGGCCAATGCACTCGAAGAGCTGGCCGTACCAACGAGGGTTTTGTCGGCCATTCCCATGCCCACAGTTTGCGAACCATTTGTCGGGCCACGCGCGCGGGCGCATCTTAACAAAGGCCGGGTGGTGATATTTGCTGCCGGCACTGGCAACCCGTTTTTCACCACCGATACCGGCGCTGCATTGCGCGCTGCCGAAATGGGCTGTGAAGCCTTGCTAAAAGCCACACAGGTCGATGGCATTTATGACAGCGACCCCAATAAAAACCCCGATGCGGTAAAATATGACCAAGTCAGCTTTACCGAAGTGCTGGCCAAAGATTTGAAGGTTATGGATGCCGCCGCCATTGCGCTGGCGCGCGATAATGACATTCCGATCATCGTCTATTCACTATCTGACGATCAAGGATTGATGGGTATATTGAAAGGCGAGGGTAGTTTTACCATTGTCAACAGTGGCGACATGGCTTAATAATTAATCATCAAGCTTTTATAACTTAAAGAGAAAATTATGTCAGCGGTAAACCTTAAAGATATTGAACGGCGCATGTCGGGCGCATTTAGCAACCTAAAAACAGAATTCTCAGGGCTGCGCACCGGTCGTGCATCAGTTAACATGCTAGACCCAGTCATGGTGTCTGCCTACGGCTCTAAAATGCCGATATCTCAAGTGGCCAATGTCAGCGTGCCAGAGCCTCGTATGCTTTCGGTTTCAGTTTGGGATGCTGGCCTAGTTGCCGCCACCGACAAAGCCATTCGCGATGCTGGCCTAGGGCTAAACCCCATAGTTGATGGCCAAAATTTGCGCATACCCGTGCCAGAATTAAATGAAGAACGCCGCCGCGATATGACCAAAATCGCCGCCAAATATACCGAATCATGCCGCATATCTATTCGCAATGTGCGCCGCGATGGTATGGAATTGCTTAAAAAGGCCGAAAAAGACGGCGATATTTCGCAAGATCAGCAACATGATGAAGGCGAGCAAGTTCAGGAGTTAACTGATAAATATATCACCCAAGTTGATGATGCGCTTAAAACCAAAGATGCAGAAATTATGCAAGTTTAACTCTATAAACCCAGTTTAACTCCATAACAAGGACGTTACATGTCAACAGCCGATCAGTTCACTGATTTAAAAACCCGCTTCATATCCGCCGTTATACTCGTGCTGGTGGCATTTTTCTGCGTTTGGTATGGCTCATTCTTCATGTTGTTAATGATGTCTGCATTTGCTTATATTGGCCTCAAGGAATGGATGGATTTACCAAAGTCGCGTAATTATTCCGATTCTACCAAACGCAAATGGTTCGGTTTTGGCTTGTTATATGTCGGCTGGGCGTGTGTGTCTATTCTGCTAATTCGCTATTCCGAAAACTCTTCAGCCTATCCAGATATTGATTTGGGTTTTGTGGCTTCTTGCTGGATTATATCCATTGCCATGGCTTCCGATGTGGGGGCCTATTTTGCTGGTCGTTTTGTCGGTGGACCAAAAGTTGCGCCGGCCATCAGCCCAAATAAAACCTGGGCAGGCGTGGTTGGTGGGGTGGTAGTTTCCATTCTGTTCACCAGCATTGTGTTGTTTTTACTAGATTTTCCGGTCAACTCATCGATTATTAAACTAGTCATCGTGTTTTCTCTCATCGGCCAAGTTGGCGATTTTTTCGAAAGCTATGTCAAACGCCGGTTTAAAGTTAAAGACACCGGCTCATTTCTGCCCGGCCATGGTGGTCTCCTCGACCGGATGGATGGCCAAATTTTCATTATGATTGCCGCCGGTGTATTTGCCTTTTTCGCCGGCCCGATGGATCAAATGGCAGTGAGCCTATTGGTGTGGTAAATAACCTCAAGTTTGGGTGTAATTTCAAATGAAAACAGTTAGTATTTTTGGGGTTACCGGCTCTATTGGCCAATCCACCGTTAAAGTTTTAAATCAACATAAAAACCTGTTCGCAGTCGATGCCATCACCGCCGGTGCCAATGTCGAATCATTAGCGAAATTGGCCATTCAATTAAATGCCAAATATGCAGTCATTGCCGATGCCAGCAAGTTTGAAACCTTAAAATCCTTACTTGCCGGACATAATATAGAGCTAGATTGCGGCGAAGACGGGCTTATACGCGCAGCGACGCGCAAAGTTGATATCAGCATGGCAGCCATTGTTGGTTATGCCGGCTTAAAAGCTGCACTCACATCGCTGAAATATGCCAAACGCATTGCGCTGGCCAATAAAGAATGTTTGGTGGCAGCGGGCGCGCTATTTATGGCCGAAGCCAAAAAATACAATTGCCAAATTTTGCCGGTAGATAGCGAACATAGCGCCATGTTCCAATGTCTTGAAGGCAACAATAAGTCGCAGCTGGAAAAAATCCTCCTAACCGCGTCGGGCGGGCCATTTCGCACCCATAGCATGGGTGAAATGCAACATATAACTCCGGCTCAGGCGTTAAATCACCCCAATTGGGATATGGGCGCAAAAATCACCATCGACAGCGCCACTTTAATGAATAAGGGCAACGAATTTATCGAAGCTTTTCATTTATTCCCAGTCACCGCTGACCAAATCCAAGTCGTGGTGCATAAACAATCCATCATTCATTCCATGGTTCAATATCATGATGGCTCGATATTGGCGCAACTCGGCACCCATGAAATGGGCACAGCAATTTCCTATGCATTGGGCTATCCAGATAGATTAACCCTAGATTTCGAACGGCTTGACCTGTTTAAAATTGCCCGTTTAGATTTCGAAAAAGCCGATGAAAAGCGGTTTAAATGCCTGTATTTGGCTAAACAATCGGTGCAAATGGGCGGCATGTGCGGTGCGGTGCTTAATGCCGCCAATGAGTTAGCCGTGGCGGCTTTTCTGGCCGAAAAAATATCATTTCTGGCCATTGCCGATATTTGCGAGCAAACCATAAATATAGCGCAATCTAAAAATATAATCGGCAATGCGACTAGTTTGGATGACATTTGCGCAACCGACCATCAAGCGCGGCAGATCGCGAACTCACTGATTTAGACTTTATATTAGAGCGAAATTTTAAGGCAACATAATGGAAATAATGAACATTCTAACAGGCTTTGGCACCAGCATTTTTCACTATGCATTTGGCTTTATTTCGGTGCTTATGGCCATTGTTTTTGTCCACGAAATGGGTCACTTTTTGGTCGCAAGGTGGTGTAATGTGCGGGTGGATGTATTCTCCATCGGCTTTGGCAAAGAAATTTGGGGCTTTACCGACAAAAAACAAACCAGGTGGAAGCTAAGCCTCATCCCGCTTGGCGGATATGTTAAATTCTGGGGCGATGCCAACGAGTCCAGCTTTGCCGATGCCTCGGTAAACAACCTCACGGATGCCGAAAAAAAACTATGCTTTCACACCAAACCCCTATGGCAAAAAGCCGCCATTGTGGTGGCTGGCCCAGTGGCCAATTTTATCTTCGCCATCGGCATTTTCACCGTGTTTATGATGGCCATTGGCCAACCCATTATCAGCCCTAGGGTGGATGACATTACAGATGGTGGCGCCGCTCAAATTGCGGGCATAGAAACCGGCGACATCATTGCCCAAATTAACGGCAACAACATCGAGACTTTTACCGATTTACAAAAATACATCATGTTCAGCCCCGGCAAAACAATGAGCATAGATGTGCTCAGAGACAACCAGATTGTCAACTTATCTATTACACCCAAGCCTTTTGTTTTTATAGACAAATTCGGTAATGAGCAAACCATCGGCCGCATTGGCATCATTCACAATAGTTCGCAAGCTGAGCTAGAATTTAAACAACTCTCATTGCCCAATGCCGTGGTCTCTGCCAGCGGCGAAGTGTGGTTTATCATCACCCAAACTTTGGTAACCATTAAAGATTTATTCATTGGCCAAGGCGACATTAAGCAGCTTGGCGGGCCGGTTAAAATCGCCCAAGCGTCTGGCCAATTGGCATCCGAAGGGCTGCTGCCGCTAGTGCGTCTGGCGGCATTGCTTAGTGTCGGCATTGGGCTGTTTAACTTGTTTCCAATCCCGATGTTAGATGGTGGCCACCTGACTTTTTACCTGATAGAAGCCATCATCCGCCGGCCGCTGCCCACCATATATATGGAATATGCAATGCGCGCAGGCATCACTTTATTGCTTGGTTTTTTCATTTTTGTAACTGTCAACGATATTTTATCGATTCTGTAAAAGAAACCAATAATTAACCATAATTAGCTAAAAATTGAACGAAATTAACCCTAATTCGTTAATTATTAAGTCATTTTGGGGAAAATACTCCCAGTTAGAATTCAAACCTTTCCTTTTTTTATAAAATCAAGTAAAACTAGGTGTTAAGAGTAATGGGTTTAAGAATCGATCCAGATGGGTGAAAATGATGAATAATAATAGTATCAGTAAAAAAAGTCATAAAACTTTGCGCAAGGCAATTTTGGCAACCACTTCTTTGGCATTTGGCACCTTATTACTGCATCAAGTCGCTTTTGCCGCCAATGTGCAAAACCTCATTTTATCCGGCAATATTAGCGTTTCCTCCGAAACGGTTTTTCAAAATCTAGATCTTAAAATCGGCCAAGAAATTAATCAACAAAATATCAATGCATCCATCGCATCGCTTCATTCCACTGGCCTGTTTAAAGACATTACGATCACCTATAAAGGCAGCAATGTTTATATCACCGTCGAGGAAAACCCGACCATCACTGCGGTTAGATATATCGGCAACCAAAGTTTAGATTCTGGCCTGCTAAATTCGTCTCATGAGCTGCGTACGGGTGATTATTTCACCAAAGGCCAAGTGCAAGCCGCGGTTAAAGAGATCAAGAAAAAATATACCGGCTCGCGGTTTTCTAACGTAGAAGTTAGCTATAAAATTGTCGAAACTGGCGATCATAAAGCCGACCTTATCTTTAGCATCACTGAGGGCGCTGAAACCATCGTTCAAAAAGTCAGCTTTGTTGGCAATAGCGTATTTTCAGATGGCGAGCTAAGAGGTGTGGTTTCGTCTAAAGAGGCCGCCATTTGGCATATGTTCTCTGGTGCCGACACCTACAGCACCGATAAAGTTAATTTTGACCGCGAATTACTTCGCCGGCATTATTTAGAAAATGGTTATGCCGATTTTAGCGTCATTTCCGCCGTTGCCGATTATGATGAAGACAGCAATAAATATTTCATCACCTTCACATTAGATGAAGGCGAACAATATAAATTTGGCGAAGTGGATGTCGATTCATCTTTCTCCAACCTACTGCCAGATGAATTATTATCACTAGTTAAAGGCCGCACCGGCGACACTTATAATGCCGTTCAACTAAACGACACCCTTATTGCGCTGCGCAAGCAAGCTGCCCGCAAAGGCTTCAGCTTTGCAAAAGTAACCCCGATTATTTCTCGCAATCCATATGACAAAACAATAGATGTGGTTTACGCGATCGAAGATGGCCAACGGGTTTATATTGACCGCATTCAAATTGTCGGCAATACCCGCACCCATGATCAAGTTATCCGCCGTGAAATTGAACTTGCAGAAGGCGATGTATTTAACGCCGAATCGTTAGATGCTGCCAAATCTCGGTTGTTTAAAACCGGTTACTTTACCGGCATTAACATCATCACCGAGCGCGGCAGTGCAGACGATAAAGTCATCGTAATTGTCGAGGTGAATGAAAATTCAACCGGCAGCATTGGCGCAACCGCTTCATATTCTACCCTTGCTGGCCTCATTGGCGAGCTTACTTATGCCGAAACCAATCTGCTCGGCTCAGGCCAGCAAATTAGCGCCTCGCTAAAATGGTCTGGCATCGAAAAAGCAGCAAGCTTTAGCTTCACAGAACCCCGCTTTATGGGTGGCGATTATTCTGTAGGAACAAATTTATTCGGCAGTCATGGTGTAGATAAAGACACAAAAACCCATCTTAAAGCTGGCGTTGGCTTAGTTGTCGGCTTGCCGATAGATGAAAATATCAATGTTGCCGCACGTTATAATTTCACTTATGACAATAATCGCACAGACGCCACAACTGACTATATCTCTGCTGTTGGCGTCAAAGCTGTGTTTGATACGCGCAATAAAAACTTCATGCCAACCGAGGGCTTTAAGGCCGAAGTGGATGTTGAATTTGCTGGTCTTGGCGGCAACGTTAAATATATCAAAGCTGTAGGCACAAGCGAAGGTCATTTCGAAATTGTTAAAGATTTTGTGGCTTCGGCCTATGTTACAGCTGGCGCTATCAATGGCTGGGGCGGCGCAACGCTTCGCCAACAAGATACATTCTTTAAAGGTGGCGATCTGGTACGTGGCTTTGCAGCCGATGGCTTAGGCCCACGCGCAGGTGGTGGTGACGCTAATGGCGGCACAATATTTGCTGGCGCAACATTAGAGCTAACCACCCCATTGTCTAAAGAAGCGGGTATTTATGTTGGCGTATTCGCCGATGCCGGTACATTATACAAATCATCTGTCGGCGGCAGCCTATCGGATGTGAACGAGATCAGAAGCTCTGTCGGCGCAAGCATGATATGGGATTCGCCAATTGGCCCACTTCGTGCCGATTATGCTTATGTGCTGAACAGCAATGGTGTTGATGTGTTAGAACCATTTAAATTTGGTCTAAATTTCAGATATTAATCTGCAACAAATTCAAAAATCAAATTCGAGGGCCAACATTGTTGGCCCTTTTTTATTGTGCATCTCCCATAAATTTTGTAACATTTAGTTTCAAACCATATAGGAAGCACCATGAGCGAAGACAATAACAGCCAATCACTAGACAGCATCGACATCATGCAAATTATGAGCCTGCTACCACATAGGTATCCGTTTTTATTGGTCGATAAAATTATAGATATAGATGGCGATAAATCTGCAACTGGCATTAAAAATGTCACAATTAATGAACCTTTTTTTCAAGGTCATTTCCCCAACCATCCGGTTATGCCCGGTGTGCTTATTGTTGAGGCTATGGCCCAAGTTTCAGGCGCTATATGTGCCCATGCCCAAAGCGTGGCAGATGGTGGCACCAAAGACACGCCAGATGTGGTCTATTTTATGTCTATCGACAAATGTAAATTCCGCAAACCGGTTAGGCCGGGCGACGTGCTGCACATTCATGTCACCCAAACAAGGCAACGTGGCAACATTTGGAAGTTTGAATGCAAAGCCAAAGTAGACGGCGCTGTGGTTTGCCAAGCCGAGATCGGCGCGATGATGGCACCAGACGTTTAAGCTAAATGTCTCACATTTAAAATCCTGTAGATTAAAGAAGCCTCAAATTTAAAAAGCCTGCAAAAATATTTGCAGGCTTTTTTTTAACAATTTGTCCAACCAGTTTAACGGTCATTAATGTTTACAAATGGACGTTCCGTAGCGCCGGTATAAATTTGCCGTGGGCGACCAATTTTTTGTTTTGGGTCTTCAATCATTTCATTCCACTGGGCAATCCAACCCACTGTACGGGCCAGCGCAAATAATACAGTAAACATGCTGGTTGGGAAACCAAGAGCACGTAGCGTAATGCCAGAATAAAAATCGATATTTGGATATAGATTTTTAGACACAAAATATTCATCTTCACGCGCAATGCGTTCAAGCTCAATCGCCACATCCAATAATGGGTCTTCTATATTAAGGTCATCCAACACGGCATGGGTCGTGGCTTGCATAATGGTCGCGCGCGGGTCAAAATTCTTATAAACCCGGTGGCCAAAGCCCATCAAACGGAACGGATCAGCCTTGTCTTTTGCCCGGGCAATAAATTCAGGAATTCTGTCGACAGTGCCAATTTCAGTTAGCATTTTTAGGCAAGCTTCGTTAGCACCACCATGTGCTGGGCCCCATAAACAAGCGATACCAGCCGCAATACAAGCGAACGGGTTTGCACCAGACGAGCCGGCCAAACGCACAGTCGAGGTCGATGCATTTTGTTCATGATCGGCATGCAAGGTGAAAATTTTGTCCATGGCTTCGGCAGCCACAGGGTTCACTATATATTCTTCTGTAGGTACAGAGAAACACATATGTAAAAAATTAGACGCATAACCCAAATCATTGCGCGGCTGCACAAATGGTTGGCCGATCGAATATTTATAAGCCATGGCCGCAATGGTTGGCATTTTGGCAATCAACCGATGGCTAGCCACCAGCCTTTGGTGCGCGTCAGTCACGTCGGTAGAATCGTGATAAAACGCCGATAACGCACCCACAACCCCAACCATAATAGCCATCGGGTGGGCATCTCTGCGAAAGCCCTTAAACAAGGTCACCATTTGATCGTGCAACATGGTGTGGTAGGTGATGTTATGCTCAAATTTGTCTTTTTGGTCTTCATTTGGCAATTCGCCATTTAACAATAAAAAGCAAACTTCCAAAAAGCTTGCATTATCAGCTAGTTCACCAATTGGGTAGCCACGATAAAGCAAAATGCCTTCGCCGCCATCAATATAGGTAATTTTGCTTTCGCAAGAGGCGGTAGAGGTAAAACCCGGATCATAAGTAAAATTATTGGTCTGGGCATATAAAGAACTAATGTCGATCACATCTGGGCCAACAGACGCTTCATATACAGGAAAGTCATAATCTTTACCACCCAAAGATAATGTGGCCGATTTATTTTTGTTATCTGTCATATAGTTTCCTGTCTATTGTTTTTATTTTTTCGGTTTGGACATGCTTAACAAGGGCAGTTTGGTTAAATTCGATGTCATATTGCGCGTTTGGCGCAGGCAAAGGCTAAGTGGTTCAAATTATAAATTAGTGTAATTTATAAGAGCCATTTGTTTTTATTGCTGATTCTCAAACCTTCTGTCTAGCTTGTAGCCGATTATGGTTAAAATCACAAGGTTTAGGCACACTTTTTGGCAAAAAAAAACCACACAGCGTTGAGTTTGATGCAAATCAAACAGCAATCCCGTAACCAGATCTGCAGATGTGAATGGCTTGGTTTAGCTGGGTTTAATGTCAGCAATGCGGGCCATGGTTTCTTGTTTGCCCAAAATAATGGCAATGTCAAAAATACCCGGCGCATTTGTTGTGCCTGCCAATATAGCCCTCAACGGTTGGCCAATTTTGCCTAGTTTAAGCCCAGCCTGTTCAGCATATTGTTTAATGGCTTGGCTCACATTATCGCGTGTCCACTCATCTATTGCCGCAAATGGCATCAGCAAACCTGCAATTAATTTGCAATTGTCATCGGTCAATTGTTTGCTGGCTTTATCATCAAATTTCAGGGGTCTATCGGCAAATATAAATTGCGCAGCATCATTTAGCTCAACCAGCGTTTTTGCCCGCTCTTTAATCACCGGCATGGCCAACAATAAACGTTCTTTGTGGCTAATTTTACCGCTATTGGTGTCGGTTAAAAACCGCTCTAATCTATCAACCAACTCTTCATCATCCATAGTTTTTATATAATGAGCGTTGATGTTTTCAAGCTTTACAAAGTCAAATTTTGCTGGCGATTTGCCAATGTCATCAATGTCGAACCAGTTAATCAAATCCGCAGTCGAGATAATTTCATCATCCCCATGGCTCCAACTCAAGCGCGACAAATAATTGCGCATCGCTTCTGGCAAATAACCCATATCCCGATAGGCCATTACCCCCATCGCGCCGTGGCGCTTCGAAAGTTTTGCGCCATCTTGGCCGTGTATTAGTGGCACGTGAGTAAAACTAGGCACATCCCAGCCCAAAGCGTTGTAAATAATCACTTGGCGTGTGGCATTGGTTAAATGGTCATCGCCGCGTATAATATGGGTTACGCCCATGTCATGGTCATCAACCACCACCGACAACATATAGGTTGGTGTGCCGTCATTCCGCAGCATAATTAAGTCATCCAACTGCTCATTGGCAATTTTAATCCGGCCTTGCACGGTGTCATTGATAATTGTGAAGCCATCTTGCGGCGCTTTAAACCGAATAACCGGCTTAATGCCCGTTGGCGCTTCACTAGCGTCTTTATCGCGCCATGTGCCATCATATTTTATCGGTTTTCCGGCGGCCTTTGCGGCCTTACGCATCGCGCTTAACTCGTCCTTGCTGGCATAACATTTATAGGCCGTGCCATTGTCTAACATGGTTTGCACAACTTGTTGGTGGCGTTTTATATTGCCATTTTGTGAAATGGCATCGCCATCCCATTCTAGACCCAGCCAAGTCATGCCATCGTATATAGCTTGTACATTTTCAGCCGTATTTCGTTTCAGGTCAGTATCTTCAATCCGCAACAACATTTTGCCGTTGCGTCCGCGGGCATAGAGCCAGTTAAACAGCGCGGTACGCGCGCCACCAATGTGTAAAAAACCGGTGGGTGAGGGCGCAAAACGGGTGATAATATTGTGGCTCATTTTATTTCCATTATTCTTGTAAATATATGCCACTCATTTAACACATGTTTGAATTTACAGCTAATAAATAAATGCTAAACTAAAGCCAGAAGGAATTGTGTATGCGGGAAACTTCAAATAGAGCTGCAAAAGCTTGGCGAGATTCATATTTGAAGCCAAAATTTGCCGACTTTATTTGGTTTGGCATCGATTGGCTTATTGCCGAGGTGGAACGCGAACAACAAAGATGGTTTATTTGGCTTATCGTTTTTTTCGGCTGTGGAATTGTAATATTTCAGCTGACAAATATGCAAGTGATGTGGCAAATTTTGGCACTTATTACACTCATTTTACCGCTTTTTTGGTGGTTTTTTCGTCAAAAACGGCTGATTTTTGCGGTTTTTTTGCCATTTTTCGCCGGATTTTTAGGTTTTTTTGCCGCCAATTTAGAATATTTGCAGGTCCAAACTGTCAAAATTGAACGAATTTTTTACAAAACAAAAATAAGCGGAACCATTGTTGACATCGAATTATATTCGCAACAAAATTCACGAATTTTAATAAAACCAGACTATATAGAAAAACTCGACAATCCAAATTTACCTAAATATATCCGCTTGAATTTAAAAAACCACCAAAATAATTTGCAAATTGGCGGCTATATAAAGGCAACGGCGCAATTGTTTCCGCTACCAAAAGCTGCAATCGTTGGCGGTTATGATTTCGGTAAAAATCTTTATTATCAATCTATTGGCGCTGTCGGCAGCGTGGCTAAAAAATATTTACCCATGCAACAAATTTTGGCCGTTGAGCCAAATTATTATTTGAACCTTAAAAACCAATTTCATAATTTACGCTTATATTTAGCCCAACATATTACGGCCAACCTAGATGGCGTCAGCCGCGATATGACTTTGGCGATATTATTAGGCATCAAGATGGATAGAGAGAGCCGTAGTTATTTGGCACTTAAAAACGTCGGTTTGGCGCATTTATTGGCCATTTCTGGCCTACATATGGGTTTTGCCATGGGCATGATATTTTATATCATCAGGTTGGTTTTGGCATTTTTTCCATTTGGTACATTTAGGCTTTCAATTAAAAAAATTGCGGCTTTTATATCCATCTTTTCCGGTCTATTTTATTTGCTGCTTACTGGTGGTAGTTTGGCCACCGAACGGGCGTTTATCATGGCCAGCTTAATCATGTTAGCGGTGTTGATAGATAGAGAAGCGTTGACCATGCGAAATTTAGCTTTGGCCTTGCTGGTGATGTTATTGCTGAAACCGAGCGCGTTGATGAATGTTGGTTTTCAAATGTCGTTTGCCGCCACAGCTGCCATAATTGCCTATTTTGAATGGCAAAAGAACGCCGCGATTAAAGATGAGTTTCGCTATAATATTTTGACCCGCCAACACGCTTTTGGCCGCATTTTATACACCGCGCGCGATTGGGTGATGATACCGATTTTGACCGGTTTGGTGACCATGCCATTGACCATCTATCATTTTTCGACTTTACAAACTGGTGGGTTTTTTGCCAACCTAATTGTGGTGCCGATATTTGGCTTATTGATAATGCCGTTGGCGATTATTTCGGTTATATTTGTCAGCCTGGACTTACAGATTCAAAGCTTTAAAATACTAGACTATATAATTGTTAATGTTTATGAATTTGCAGATTACGTTGAACAATTTAGCTATTTGAATGAACATATCGCCAAGTTGAATTGGCATATATTGCTGGCGTTGTTGGTCGGCTATTTGTGGTTGATTATTTGGCAAAATAAATGGCGATATTTGGCGTTTGGCATATTCCTTATCATACCTTTGCTGCCACTTTATGCGCCGCTACCACAGTTATATTTAGGCCAAGTGGCAAATGGAAAATTAAGCAATTTAATGCTCAAAGGCACAGACGATCAATATCATTTGTTAACGGGTACGCGCGGTAAATTTGCCAGTGGCATTTGGTTGGACCATGTCGGCCAGCCCTATGACAAAACCCGTGCTGACTTTAAACCCAATGCCCAATATATGAATTGTGATAAGTTGGCCTGTATTGGAGAAATCGCTGGATTGCCGCCAGCTAAAAACCAATTAACATTGGTATTTCATATGTCAGCATTTGAGGCCGAATGTGAAAACTCGGCCATCATTATCAGCGCAAAATATTATAATTTTCCGCCTTGTGGCGCCGCTCTGCAGCTCACTAAAGATGATTTGAAAAACGGCGACATAGCTTTTTATTTACAAGATGAAACTTTGAAAATGGTTAGAAATATTTCGCAATATTAGTCTAAATACCCATCTTCTCGGCGTTGTAAAGTCTTGATGGTGTAAGATTTTTTAACCGGATCTAGTAGGCTGCCATTAAATCTAGGGTCGGCCAAAATACAATTGCGGCCACATTCCATTGTGGCGACACCAGCTTCGCTATCTATATACCAAATGCGGCCACCCGGCGTGGCAATAAAGCCATCTACGCCTTCTTCTAAGTCAGCTTGCATGTCGTTAGATGATGGCAATTCGCTATCTGCATCGACTGAAAAAGCACCATGTGTATGGTAGGAAGCCACAAGGTCCAAAGATATTGGTGGGTCTTCAGAATAACAAGAATCCTCCTCACCCTTTGTGGGTTTAGTGGCGATAAGTTCATCATTTGCATTATAGCCAAAATAGCCGCAATATTCGCGGTTGTTATCAAACGTTCGTTGTTGGATGGTGGTCAAAAACTCTTTCACAAACAAGAAATAATCTTTATCCAAATCATGTGCCGCGGTGTTAACCGTCATTAACAACATTGAAATTGCCACTAGCATGAGTTTCATTGCCTATCTCCCTTTTTATATATAATGATTTGACAATATTAGCTCGAAAAGTGCAAACATAAAATATGGATTCGATGTTTTGGGTAAATTATGCAAACAATAAATGATAAATTGATTGTCGATTTTGTCGGTGGTGCAGTTGGCCACAGGTTGAAATATGGCGGCGGGCGCGGTCAGGCTTTGCCAAAAGCCATTGGCCTCAAAAAAGGCATTATGCCCAATGTGGTCGATGCAACCGCCGGACTGGGGCGGGATGCCTTTTTATTAGCCTCGCTAGGCGCCCATGTAACTTTGATCGAACGTTCAGCTCAAATGCACGAATATTTATCACTCGGGATGCAAAAAGCTGCTGCCGAAAATGAACAATTTGCTGCCATAATGGCACGGATGAAATTATTATTTGGCGACGCAAAAGCCCTGATACCCACATTGTCACCCGAAATTATTTTGGTAGACCCGATGCACCCACCACGTAAAAATTCAGCCTTGGTCAAAAAGGAGATGCGCCTGATACGCGATATTGTTGGCACAGATGCAGACAGCGTTGAATTGATGCAGATTGCCTTAAAATATGCCAGCAAACGGGTGGTGTTGAAATGGCCACAAAAAGCCGACCCTATGCCGAATATAAGAGCCGCATCGCACCAAATACCCGGGAAATCGACAAGATATGATGTGTTTATGATCGCGTAAATAAAACTAAATAGATGCACGGTGCGGCAAAAAAAATTAACTTTTACAACATATTAGATAACCTAGTTAGCAAAATTTGTTTAACTAATCTTTAAACCTAAAACTCTATACTAGATTTATTTTGATTATAGGTTAGTGAGCCATATGTCGTTTTTTGTAAAGCTCGTTTTGTTTTTAAAGATTCGCGAAAGCCAAGTTGAAATTAATCGTGAGCGACACAATTCAATGACCAGACAAATGCCACTTATGTTTGGTATTTTGGTGGTCAACATGGTGGCGTTGGTGTTTCCGTATAGCGATCAAGTGCCGGTGGTTGTTTTGTGGGGTGTGCCCTCGATGTTCTTTTTGGTGTTTATACTCTGTTCACACCGACAATTTCACAATTATCGCCAAAGTGTGAGCGATGAAAAAGTTTTAAGAGACCTAAATTTAACCACTGGCCGCAGCGCAGTGCTGGGCAGCATTTTTATTATATGGGCGTTTGTGTTATTTAGTTATGACCTACCGGTGATGAAAATTCACATTGCATTTTTTCTGTATATCTCTTTGATTTGCTGTGCTTTTTTCTTAATGCATGTATTGCAAAGTGTTGTGGTTTTAACGCTTATTATCATTCTGCCGATCGCTATTTATGCTGTCGTTCAAGGTGACTTAACCTTTACCGC
Source organism: Hyphomicrobiales bacterium (assembly GCA_013214705.1). GTDB lineage: Bacteria > Pseudomonadota > Alphaproteobacteria > Rhizobiales > OSC116 > OCS116. The sequence continues at coordinate 38,315 of JABSRZ010000003.1, read as the reverse complement.
GCTCACCATAAAGAGCATTTTGGTTTTAGGCGGCATAATGTTTTTACTATTCAGCCAATATGAGAATTTTAAAAATTTAGTGCGGCAAAAAGTGATCCTCACCCAGCGGAAAAACTCTTTGATAGAGCAAGCCCAAAAACTAGAGCAAATGAACGCCAGAAACGAAGTGTTGGCAAACGTGGATATGTTAACCTCGCTGCCCAACCGGCGTAGTTTTTTCGCCAAATTGGATGGTCTGATTGAACAATATGAAAACCAAAAAGACAAAACATTGGTGGTCGGTTTATTAGATTTGGATGGCTTTAAACGTATCAATGATGTTTTTGGCCACCCAACAGGTGATGATTTGCTCATCAAAACTAGCGAACGATTAAAAGATGTTTTGGGCGAAAATATTATGTTGTCGCGCCTTGGGGGTGACGAATTTGGATTGATTATTACCAATGAAGATGATTTAAAAAACATATGGGACATTGGCCAACGGATTTGCGACGCTATGCGGGTGGGGTTTCATCTGCGCGAGGGCAATGTGCAAGTGGCCGCGACGGTTGGTTTTGTGGAATACCCCAAAATGGCAAGCAGCGCCCGCCTGTTATTTGAACGCGCTGACTATGCATTATGTTATTCAAAACAGCATAGCAAAGGCGAACCGGTTATATTTTCAGGTGAACATGAAACTCAAATTCGAGACATTTCAAATATAGAACATCATTTGGCCGAGGCAGATTTAACTGAAGAATTATCAGTTATGTTTCAGCCTATTGTCGACATTCATAGCCAGAAAACAGTCGGCTTAGAAGCCTTAGCACGCTGGAATAACCCGGCGCTTGGCAACGTACGGCCAGATGTATTTATTCGGTCTGCAGAACAAATGGGCATAATTGGCAAATTGACCTCAATATTACTGAACAAAGCATTAAAAGATGCTGTCAAATGGCCGACTGAATTATATCTTTCTTTTAACTTATCTATTTTTGATCTGTCATCTCCTGAGACGGTGTTGAGCATGATTAATATCATCGAAAAATCGAACTTTCCTAGCGGACGCATCGTATTTGAAGTCACTGAAACAGCCATTATGCACGATTTTAAACGCGCCAACGAATCGCTGAATCTGTTAAAATTAATGGGTTGTAGAATAGCTCTTGACGACTTTGGTACCGGTTACTCGTCTTTAAGCTATGTGCAGCGTTTGCCGCTTGATAGGCTTAAAATTGACCGTAGCTTTATCAATGAAATTGCGACAGATATGGACGCCCGCAACATCGTAAAAACCATTATTGACCTGTGCAATAACTTAAACCTATATTGCATTGTAGAAGGTGTGGAAACCAAAGAGCAGCTAGATGTGATCAAAGAACTTGGTTGCAGATATGTTCAAGGTTATTATTTTAGCCCCCCCTTATTGGCCGATGACGCCCGTGAATTTGTAAAACCAGACGCAAAATTACGCGCGTGAATTCTATAAGTACCATTAAATTTATCTTCCTTTTTCAGGCCATTGCCAGCACGGCAATGTTTACCCGTATACCCGACATACAAAGGGCGCTGGGGCTAGAAGAAACTGAGCTTGGATTGGCTTTAATGGGCCAACCTGCAGGCGCATTGAGCATGTATTTTGTTTCGAGCTATATCGTAGAACGGTTTGGCACAAAGACAATAACCTTATGGGGCCAACCAACATTGGTAATAAGCACCATTCTGGTGGCCATTGCCCCAAATATTTGGTCTGCAACCCTGTGTTTGTTTTTATTTGGATCAAGCTTTGCTTTAACAAATATTACCATGAATGTAGAGGCCGACAGAGTGGAAGCCACAACTGGCAAACGGGTGATGAACACTTGCCACGGCCTTTGGAGCATGGGGTTTTTAGTGGCGTCTTTAGGTGGGGTTGTCGCTCGTGGGTTGGACATACCGGTATGGGTACATTTTTTACTTACAGTGCCAATTATATTGCTTGCCATGCGGATGGTTGTTTGGCCAATGCAAGTTGCCAAGGAGCGTGCACATGGCAACAAAAACCTCAAGAAACCGTTGATGGCAGTGCCGACAATAACCACAATGGCGCTAGTGGGTTTTGGTATTTCGGCCGTATTGCTTGAAAGTGGTGTACGCAGTTGGTCAGTAATATTTATGCGAGACAGCTTTGATACCGTACCATGGTTAGAAACTCTGACCCTACCGGCATTCTTTTTTACCATGGCAATGGGGCGGATATTTAGTGACAAATGGATTGAGGCATACGGCCCACAAAAAATAGCGGTAGTGACCATATTAACCGCCATTTCAGGCCTGTGCATGGTGATATGGTCTCCAAACTTAGTGGTCGCTTTGATTGGCTTTGGGGTTTTGGGCCTTGGCATATGCGTTATTTACCCTCTAACCATTAGCGCCGCGGCGCAGATTGGCGACCGGCCATCATCGCAGAATGTAACATCGGTAACTATGGTGACCAGTTTTGCTATGTTGTTCGCACCTGCTATGATGGGCATGATAGCCGGGGAATACGGCATAAGAATAAGCTTCGCCATATTTTTGCCTTTATTATTTCTATCCTTGATGTCAACAAAGTTGTTAAATAGACAACCAAATTAAGTTATAGTTTTTGGGGGCATTTATGAAAAAATTGAGTTTAACCATCGCGTTTTGCTTGGCTGTGTCTAGCCCAGTTTTTGCCGCACAAAGTAGCTATACAAAGTTAAATTTTAGCACCGATTGTGTTTTTGCTGTCCCTGAATCTGAAGAAGAGGCCGGAATGGGCGCGACCGGAATTTGTGAGATAGACAACCGACCCACTATATATTATGAAAGTGGCGATTTGCGTGAAAGCCTCGGGTTTGGTGCCGCCAAGCCGTTTGAGACATTTTCGGCGTGGAATAGTGTAAACAATGTGGTTGAGTGGCGCGCTGACGACAATGGCGTGATATATGCAGCTATCATTAGATATTTCATTGATAACCCCAACCCAGATACTGGAATGCTGGACAAAGCCTCACGCGGGCAGGTGCTAGTGGTGAATAAAGTCGCGCAATTTGCCGATGATTCGAGCTGTGTCGTTGGCATGGTCGACCCTCGTGCCAATATCAACGGCAACCAGATGGCGCGAGATTTGGCAGATAGAGATATTGACTTGTTTAATTGCGCCGAAGATATGCCAATGTATTTTGGTGTGCAGGGGCAATATGCCGCCGACTTTTCTAAGTCGTTTGGCGAGTAAAACCCAGTTGCAACCATTCGTTGCAGTAACATAAGGTATAGAATATTTTGTATTGACCCTTGGGTAGATATCCATACACTAATTTGTGTAAAAACAGTATATTTGAGGGGATATAATGAATAAATTAATAGCATCTGTTGCCATTGCTAGTTTGTTAGCCGCGTGTAACACTACGGGAACAACGAACACCAGTGGAAGCGGTAAAAAAACCGTTTGGCAAAATGGCCAATCCAACACCACAGTTGAATATACCAATAATGGCAAAACCACCACCACAACATCATCTAGTGCCAACATAACGGTAGATGAAAATGCCTTGGGCGGTTTATTTGGGGCTTTATTTGGCATTGAACCAGTAAAACGCCAAGACATTGTTGGCAATTGGCGCTTTTACCAAGTGTCCTCAAACCAAACTTGCAACCTAGAGTTAAGCGACACACCTTCATTTGGCCATTATAAAGCCAAAATTGGCTTTGGCTGCGGAACGGCGGTTTTTCATACCAAAGCGTGGGATTTGGTTAAAGACGACGTGGTGGTATTTGACGCATTTGGCAAAATTATTGTGCGACTTAAGCGTGTAAATAACAACCGCTGGGATGGCACTACCATAATTAATGGCGCAGTAGTTACACTTACCAAATAAACCAAAAATAAATTTACTAATGAAATTAAGGACTTCCGATGGGAGTTCTTTTTTTTTAATCAAATTTGAGCGAATGGCTTAACCACGGTTTAACCACCAAAGCTAAAACAAATTTTTGTAAACTTCTATTTAAATGATAGCGCCTATCCTGACAGCCTAAATTAAGTAACAGTGGAGGACACTATGTTTAAAGCAATATTATCGGTTTTAGTTTTGGCATTGACCCTAGGGGCCAACGTTACATACGCTGCCAGCAAAGGTTGGGTTGTGAGCAAAATATCCGGCAAAGTGGTTATAAGTGTGGCTGGCAAACCTGGTAAATGGGTAAAATTAGGCGAACTTGTCTACCCGGGCGATAGAATTAAGACATTATCAGATGGCACCGTGGCGCTAACCCGCGATGCCGAAGCCATGATAATTTCTTCGGACGCGCAAATGGACATACCTATAGGCGGCAATACAGCCGAATATACCACCATAGTGCAAAGAAAAGGCACTATATTATTTTCGGCCAAAAAGCAGGCCAACAGACAATTTAAAATTAGAACGCCATTTGCTGCGGCCATAGTGAAAGGCACAACCTTTGTGATTAATGCCAATGCCAAAAATATGCAAGTGCAAGTGTTTGAAGGCAGTGTGGCTTTAAACGGGGCAGGACGCACCGAAACCCACCTAGTCACCACTGGCGTTAATTATATGGTGCCAGCCAATGTGAATAGCAAAATTGTAATGAACCGTGTTGCCAGTGCAGATAAAGTCAACCCACATTTTGGCAGTGACATCCAAAAACTAGCGGCCATGTATTTATCAAGAATTCGAATCAAGGGTGGTAAAGCCAACAAATTTACATCTGGTGTTTCTCCTGGTAAAAGTGGCAAAATAACTGCAGAGAATTTCCTAGATGGCAACAACTCTAGTAGTAACAGCAACAGCTCTAGCAACGCCAACAGCAATAGCTCCAGCAACGCCAGCAGCAACAGCTCTAGCAACGCCAGCAGCAATAGCTCTAGCAATAGCAGCAAAAGCTCTAGCCCGAGCAAAAGCTCTAGCAATGGCAAAAGCAATAAAAACAAGTAGATTGCAGCGTTAAACCAAATTTTGTAGGGTTTGAAATATCATGCTGATACAGCGTGAGCCATTTCAAGCCCTATTAATTTATTCACTTCGACTAGCGGCACGGGGCGAGAATATAAATAACCTTGGCCAATTTGGCAACCAGCCGCTTTTAGCAAAATAATCATGTCTTCGGTTTCGACCCCCTCGGCCAAAACAATTTTATCGAGCGAATGGCCCAACGAGACTATAGATGAAATAAGCGCATCAGCTTGTTTTGATTTGCCAATATTCATGGTAAAACTTCGGTCGATTTTGATTTTATCAAATGGCAATTCGGTTAAATATTGCAAACTAGAATAACCAGTTCCGAAATCGTCCATGGCTATTTTTACCCCAAGTTTTTGCACGTCTTTCAGGGTATTTACAACCAAGCTAATGTCATCCATCATAATGCTTTCGGTGACTTCCAACTCTAGGCGATGAGCCGGCAGGCCAGAAAGATCGAGATATTTTTTGCTCAGTGCAGCGATATCGGCATTGGTGAATTGTGCCGGTGATACATTGAGCGCCACGGTTAAATGGTCCGGCCAGCTTGCCGCGTCATGACAGCCCATTTTTAACACGAGCTCGCCAATTTCGGTGATCAGGCCAAACTCTTCGGCAATCGGGATGAATTCATCAGGAAAACGCAAACCTTTTATAGGGTCTTCCCACCTGATGAGGGCTTCAAAGCCGACTAATTTTCGGTTCGATATATCGTGCTGAGGTTGGTAATAAAGCACAAATTCTTCATTTTCGATGGCACGTTGCAATTCGGTTCTTATGTCGCGTTTGGCGCGAATCTGTTTTGCCATATCTTCTTGATATATAAACCAGTTCAAAGTGCCTGAATCACGGGCATATTCGAGTGCTTGGGTGGCGTTGCTAATCAGCTTGTCGGCTGTATTGCCATGTTCGGGCGCTAAAACTATACCCATGGAAACCTTCATTAATATCTCTTGGCCGTTTAACGTCAACGGTTTAGAAAAAAGATGATATATTTGTTGAATTAGTTCGACATAATGGGCTGGTTCATCGGGTGGCAAATCTTTATAAATAACCCCAAATATATTATCGGAGAACCGCGCAAGCGTGGCATTTTTGCCAACTAACAAGTTTAGTTTTTGGGATATAAGCTGGATGGTTTCGTCGGCGAAATAGGTGCCATAAATATCGGTGATTTCAGTTATAGAATCCAAATTAACCAGTGCCATTAAACTGGTATTCTCATCCAAATCCTCGGTGCAAATTTCGGCCAGTATTTGGTTGAAACTTTTACGATTTGGCATTTTGGTGAGCGGGTCATTATTTTCGAGATCAATAAGTGCCAGTTGTGATTTTTTATTTTCGGCAATAATGCTCAGTTTTTCGGTAATGTCCAATATCATGAAGTTATATAATATATGGTTGACGGTTTCGTTATTGCTCCCAACCGATTGAACAAATTTAGTTTTATTGAGCATAATTTCTAAGGTAAGTTCCTGACCATCGGCTTGGATGATTTTTTGTTCTATAAAATTCACATTGTAACCACCATCCATACTTACATTATCTATTTTTGCCAGCAAAGCCTCGCTGTCGGGTATAAAACTAAATACATTCATTTTATGGCTGACGGCTTGGTCTGAAATGGCATAAATGCTAGCTGCCTTTTTGTTGAAAACCAATATTTGACCCATATTATTGGCCAGAATAATTCCATTACTATTATCTTTAATCATTTGATCTATAATGGCTTTGTTGAAGGAATTGATATTTTGTTGATCAAACAATATCATCGCTCTTTGCTTGATATTTTGAAAAACCTGCCAAGCAGAATTTAATAGAACTGCTATATAGATGAGCCCATCCGGTAATATAATTTTGTAGAAATGGTGCAGAATTATACTGGTGGTATAAAGTGTAATCAACACGAAAACATTGACCAATAGGGCGCGCATTAATTTTTTCTCGACATGGATAAATGTCAGCAATGTCAATATAAGTAGCGCGGCAAACAGCACCCAATTTTTATCTATTTTTGTGAAATACTGGTCTGCAATTAAACTTTCATAACCCAATGCATGGACAAAAACACCCGGTGTACGTCCATAGAGGGGTAAGGTATACATGTCGCCTAAGTCGATGGACGTCGAACCGATGAGCAGTTTTTTGCCTTCGATATCTTTGGGATCAAAATTGCCTTCGACGATGTCACTAAACGAGAAGGTTTGGAATGATTTAGGGTCGATTGAATAATCGATAACAATATCTTCATCCAGCATTTCGGGATTATTGGCAAGGGTTGCGCCCATGGTTGGGCGGCCATTATAAGCATAATTGGCATATTCAGAAACTTGGCCATATTCATCGAGTAAAGCATTGGCACTGGCCAAATAAGCGTGTTCAGCTAGAGAGTCGATGGGGATGTTTTCGTTAAAATAAATTTCGCCATCTGCCAGTTCTTCGGCGCCAATAATAACCGTTGAGAGGATAATGGGAAAATTTGCATTCTGGATGGCATTGGCGAATAGAATGTCATTTTCGGCGATAGATTTTGAACTGAAATCGACATCAAAGCCTAACATTTGGGGGTTGGCGGCGTTTAACTTATTTATCAATTGCGCGTAGGCACTGCGCGGCCATGGCCAGCTCTCGAAATGTTTAATGCTTTTATCATCTATTTCTATAATGGCCAACTCTTGTGAAGCCGATTTTTTAACCTGTTCGAATTTTTGGAGCATGAAAAATTGATTGATGAACCGCAGGTCGAAGGTGTAATTTATAAAAATAGTCAGCGAACATAATATTGCTACGGCTATTATTTTGTTTTTAAACATTTTGCCTCGACCTAGAGAATAGTGATGAGTCTTAAACTAAATCAAGAGGCTTAAAATATTGTTTATTTTTGGTTAATTATAATCGTTAACTATATTACCGGGTGCGATGCCGCGAGCCACCAAAAATAAGCGCAGCACGGCGCGGTGTGGAGCAAGAACTGCGCACTATTAAATCGCCATGCAACAGGGTATTTTTGCTAGAAGGCGATTTTTTGACGATCAGATCAAGTAGATGTGTCATCGCCAACTTGCCTATCATGGCGCGCGGTTGCCGAATGGTGGTGATGGAAGGGGTGTAATGATTTGAAAAGGGTATGTCGTCAAAGCCAATAACCGAAAAATCGCGCGGCACATTAAACCCGCGAGATTGCAAAGCACTGATGACGCCAATGGCGGTGTCATCATTATAGCATGCGAAAGCCGTGGGTAGGGTATCGCGGATGAACAAACGCTCAACCGCAGCCCGGCCACCTTCGCTAGTGCCATCACCGCGTACGCTCCATTCGACATTTTTTTTAAACCGATTGGCCAGAGCGGCGTTATAGCCCTGATAGCGAAGGTCTGAAATCACATCGCCCGGGGGGCCGGAAATAAAAGCAATGTCTTCATGCCCCAGCGATATTAAATATTCGGTGGCCATTTTGGTGCTATTGGTATCATTCACCCCGACATAAGCCACATCCAAATGATCGATAGGGCGCATAGCGGCCACCATTGGCGGCAGTAAATTTGGCACACCTTGCGGCCAGCCGGCCACCGGCAAATGCCCGGTGAGCAATATCATGCCATCGGCAATGCCAGTGGAAAGAAAGCGCAAATATTTTTTTTCTAAATCTACATCGGCTTCTGTATTGCCAATTAAAACGCCGTATCCACGTTCATTTGCGGCTTTTTCTAACCCAATCAATACCCCCGGAAAATTAGGGTCGGCAATTGAATTGGTTAAAACCAGCACCATTTGTGAGCGTTGTTTGCGCAAATTTTGCGCCATCGCATTGGCTATATAACCAGTACGAGCGACTGCGCCCATAACTTTTTTGCGGGTGCTATCGGCCACTTTATTGGGTTTGCTTATCGCCCGGCTGACTGTGGCAATTGACACGCCCGCCAGTTTGGCAACATCATCAATTGTAGCTGGTTTTTTAGGAATTTCGTCCACTAATATCACTCATGGTTGCAGTGTTTAACAAAAATTACCAAGCGACTGTATAACAAAAAATACTCAATAAATTTAATAATCTAATAGCTTATTTTGCTGAAATTTGGAAGAGTAAACCTTTACATTGTGCAATGTAAACCTTTACATCGGCATAAAACTCATTTATTAGTGTCATCATCGAAAGCGTATTAGCGCTCGATATTGGGAGGAATTATCGAATGTCAGTGGCTGAAAAAACCGATGCCTATATTTTAGCAGCCGAGCGGGTGAGTAAATCATTTGGTGAAGTTGCTGTGCTATTTAGCGTCAGTTTTGAACTACGCAAAGGCGAAGTGCATGCACTTATCGGCGAAAATGGTGCTGGCAAATCGACCTTGATGAAAATTCTTTCGGGTTTGCACACAGCCACTTCTGGCACCATAAAACTCGACGGTGAAGAAATTGTCTTACCGCCTTATGGGCAATCTGAAAGTTTGGGCATTGTTTTGATTCATCAGGAGTTGAATTTAGCCGAACAAATGACTGTTGAAGAAAATATATTTTTAGGCCGTGAAGACACCAGTAAAGGTTTTTTAAACCGCAAAACTATGATTGCAAAGGTGCAAGAATATCTGGATATATTAGGTCTGGATATTTCACCAAATGACAGAATACGTGACTTATCCATAGCCCAAAAGCAAATGGTAGAAATTGTAAAAGCCATGAGCCGCGATGCGCGGGTGTTGATAATGGATGAACCCACCGCTGTATTAACTGAAGCTGAAACAGAATTATTTTTTAAGCAAGTGGAACGATTGAAACAAAGTGGTGTGGCTATTATTTTCTCATCACATAAATTATCGGAAGTGAAAAAAATTGCTGACCGGGTGACGATTATGCGTGATGGGCAATGGATTGCCACCAAGAAAACCGAAGATTTGACTCTGGATGCCATGGCACAACTTATGGTTGGGCGCGAATTGTCTAAATTATACCCACCAAAAAATGAAGTTGATGTTGACGCTGAAATTGTGCTTGAGGTGAAAAACTTAAACGCGGATTCGATCGATAATATATCGTTTAAGCTCAAAAAAGGCGAGATATTGGGCTTTTCTGGCTTGGTTGGCTCGGGCAGAACTGCAGTGTTTGAAGCCATATGCGGGCTGTTGAGAATTGAGTCTGGCGAGGTTTATTTAAACGGCAAGCCTAGCCAGTTTACCTCTGTCGCCCAGGCGCGAGATGCTGGCTTGGTATATTTGACTAAGGACCGCAAAGAAAATGGGTTGTTGTTAACCCAAAAAATGCAGCCAAATTTAACTTTGCTGGCTTTGCCTAAATTTGTAAAAAATATGACCATTGATAAACGCGCCGAAAAAATTGCTATGGCGCGTGGTGTGAGGCGTTTTGACATTAGAGCGCGTGACCCAAATGTGATTGTAGGCGATATGTCGGGTGGAAACCAACAAAAATTGTTGCTGGCCAAAATAATGGAAAGCAACCCCAAAATTGTCATTATTGATGAGCCAACACGTGGCATTGATGTGGGCACGAAACAACAAATTTATAATTTTATCGCCGCATTGGCGGCAGATGGCATGTCAGTTGTGGTTATATCATCTGAAATGCCCGAAATAATTGGCATATGCCACCGCGTCGCGGTTATGTATCGCGGCAAAATTACCGGTGTCTTAAATGGCACAGAGATTAATGAGAGCGAAATTGTCCGTTATGCGGCCGGTTTAAGGGAGATACAGCAAAATGGTTGAAGACAATGTAAATGTGGCGGAAAGCCGCGCGGTTCATAAATGGTTACGCAAATTTGATTTGAAAACCATGGGCCCGGCCATCGCGCTGATTATCTTATGCATAATTGGTTATTCATTAAACACCGCGTTTTTGAGTGATGGCAACATCACCAATCTGCTGACTCGCTCGGCCTTTATTGGCATCATCGCTGTGGGCGCGACATTTGTAATCACCGCAGGTGGCATCGATTTATCGGTTGGCTCTATGGCGGCGGTGATATCGGGCTTGATGATTATGATTATGAACAATGCCCTTGAGACATTTGGCACTGGCATAACCACGGTGTTAATTGGCTGTGGTTGTAGCATAATACTGGGTGTCGGCGCTGGTTGGGTGAACGGATTTTTGACCACAAAAGGTAAAATCGAGGCATTTATTGTGACTTTAGGCACAATGGGCATTTACCGCTCGCTAGTAACATATTTTGCCGATGGCGGTACATTGTCGTTGGATTTTGACCTAAGAGACACTTACGGGCCTATTTATTATGGTAGCTTTTTGGGCTTGCCGATACCTGTATGGGTGTTTATCGCGGTTTCGATTTTGGGCTGGATATTGTTAAACCGTACCTTGTTTGGCCGCTATTGCACCGCCATTGGCTCTAATGAATCTGTGGCCAAATATTCGGCCATCAATGTCGACCGCATCAAAACCTATACTTATATTATACAAGGCCTATGTGTGGCAATGGCAACCATAATTTATGTACCACGGCTTGGCTCGGCATCGGCATCGACTGGTGTTTTATGGGAACTTGAAGCCATTGCAGCGGTGATTATTGGCGGCACAGTGTTAAAGGGCGGGTATGGCCGCATCGTTGGCACAATATTAGGCGCGCTAATTTTAACCACAATAGGTAATATTTTAAATTTCACCGACTTAATTTCCAACTATCTGAACGGCACCATGCAAGGGCTGATCATCATTGTAGCTGTATGGCTACAACGTGCAGATTGGAAGAAAGGCTCAAATAAATGAGCATAACAAATTACGTAAATGGGAGGACAATATTTACGTATAAAATGGATCTTTTTTAAACTGATCTGACATAAACCAAAATATGGAGGAATATATGAAACTGTTGAAACTTTTATCGGTTCTAGCATTAGGGACCGCTATTGCCTTGCCGTCAACGGCTATGGCTGCAGAAAAAATCAAAATTGGTGTATCTTACCCGACCCCAACCCATGCATGGGCTGCTGGTATGAACTGGCATGCAGAACAAGCTGAAATACGTTTGGAAGCGCTATACCCAGATATCGACTTGATTTTGGTAAACTCATCAAACCCAAGCGATCAAGCCAGTGCAATCGAAGACCTTGTATCGGTTAACAAAATTGATGCCTTGGTTATTTTGCCTATCGAATCTGAGCCATTAACTCAGCCGGTTGCCAATGTTAAAAAATCTGGTGTGTTGATTACGGTTGTTGACCGTGGTTTGAGCAGAACTGGCATTGAAGACATTTATGTGGCTGGTAACAACCCTGAATTGGGCATTATTTCGGCTAAATATATGATGTCTCGTTTGAGCTCTGGCGACAATATTGTTATTCTACGTGGCATACCAACCACCATTGACAACGAACGCTTTGACGCCTTTATGGCCGAAATTGAAGGTTCTGGCATTAATGTGCTTGACCAAAAACATGCCAACTGGAACCGTGATGATGGTTTTGAAGTGATGCAAGATTTCTTGAGCCGCTTCCCAGATATCGATGCGGTTTGGGCGCAAGATGATGACATAGCTATTGGTGTTGTTGCAGCTCTTAAACAAGCTGGACGTGATGGCGATGGTATGTTTGTTGTTGGCGGCGCTGGCATGAAAGAAACCATTAAAGGTATTATTGATGGCAACACCTTGGTGCCAATTGATGTGCTTTATCCACCTTCCATGATTGCAACAGCAATGGATGTGACTGTGGCTGCGTTTAAATCTAATGGTCCGGTTGCGGGTCGTTACATTTTGGGCGCGACATTGATCACCCAAGAAAATGCGGCATCATTCTACTTCCCAGATTCACCATTCTAGGATTTGGAAATAGCATAATTATGGTGTGAGAAGTCTCCTCGACCGCTTCTCATACCATCTTCAAAGTTTCGTTTGCTCCCAGCAAACGGGACTTTTTTTTGCCCCAATACCTAGCCATCGGTCATCATGTCGATAATGGCACAACTGGGCGTTTCGCCACGGCTACATTCCTTGGCCATAGATTTAAGCGTCGTCTGCATTTTTGTAAGAGTTGCAATTTTTAGCTCAATTGATTTTAAATGTTCGATGGTAAAATCATATATTTCATTGCACGACAGATTGTCATCATCAGCGAGCTTAAGCAAAGCCCGAATTTCTTCTATGCTATAATCTAAATTGCGGCAGCGCTTTATAAAAATCACTCGTTTTACATCGTCATCAGAATATTGCCGGTTGCCGCCTTGGGTGCGCATCGGGCGCGGCAAAATGCCAATTTTTTCATAATATCGGATGGTTTCGATGTTGACATTTGTGCGGCTTGATAATTTGCCGATATATATTGATTTTATCATTGGGGATCACTTTTATTTTACTTGCATCTGAAGTAACTACAGATTGTATGATGAAGCTAGAGTGAAATTATGCGAGAGTCAAAATGAATTTTAAAACCGAGAATATGGCTGATAACTCAGCCAGCCTGCCGAAAAAATCCAGAAATGCCGCCATAGGCTCTATTTTGGCGGCATTGGCAGCGTCCACTTGTTGCATTTTGCCCTTATTGTTATTCAGTGCTGGCTTAAGTGGCGCTTGGCTTGGGCAATTGACCTCTTTAGCTCCCTACCAACCTATTTTCATCGCCGCTGCATTCGGTTTCATTGGTTATGGATATTGGATGGTGCGTAAAGCTGAAAAAGCTCAATGTGAAGACGGGGCAGCCTGTGCCAAACCATTGCCCAACCGCTTGGTTAAAACCGCATTATGGGCATCTAGCTTATTGGTATTAGTTGCGCTGGCATGGCCGTATATCGTGCCTTTTATATTTGAATAGGACTGAAAATGAAAAAAATACTAACCGCAATATTTATGTTATTGGCTATGAATTTTGGCACAGCTCAAGCGGCCGAAGTGACAACCATGTTCCACGTGCCCGATATGTTTTGTGCCAGTTGCCCGTATATTGTCAAAGGCGCTATATCTGAAGTTGAAGGCGTGATATCTGTTGTCACTAGTTTAGCGGAGCGTATGGCCATCATTACTTATGATGACGAAATTACCAATTTGGCGGCTCTATTAGAAGCCACAGCAAATGTTGGCTACGAAGCCAGCGTGATAGACAATTTATAATCCGGAGTGAATGGGTGACTGAAAAATTTGATTTGGCAGTGATAGGCGCGGGTAGTGCCGGCTTTTCTGCCGCCATTGGCGCGGCCAATATGGGTAAAAAAACACTGCTTATAGGTTACGGGACCATTGGTGGCACTTGTGTAAACTTTGGCTGTGTGCCGTCCAAAACCTTGATACGCGCAGCGCAGGCAATGCATGGCCAGCAAGTTGCCAGCAGATTTGATGGAGTTGAAGTAACTTCGACATTGGCCAGTTGGCAACGGGTGCAAGCACAAAAACAGCAGCTTGTAGATGATTTGCAAAAAGCAAAATATATAGACCTATTGCCCGATCAAGAAAACATCACTTATGTTGATGGCAAAGCGATATTTAACCAAGCCGGGCAATTAGAAGTGAGTGGTAAAAGCATTAATGCCGCAAAAATTATTGTGGCCACCGGCTCACGCCAGCATATACCCGGCATAAAAGGCATGGAAAACATTGATTATCTGACCAGCCAAACGGCTTTGGAGTTAGAAACATTGCCAAAATCTATGTTGATAATTGGCGGCGGTTATATTGGCGTTGAATTGGCACAAATGTTTGCTCGTTTTGGGGTAAAGATTACCATTATGTCTCGGCGTGGATTATTGCCCAATGCAGAACCAGAAATTAGCTTGGCGTTAAGTGAAACTTTTAAACAAGCAGGCCTCACGCTGATTAAGGCGGATGAATATGTAGATTTGGTCAATGAAAATGCGGGCATAAAATTGGCCTATGCCAGCGGCACAGGAATGCAGAATATTGCCGCTGAAAAATTGCTAATTGCCACAGGCCGTGTGCCAAATGTCGAGAATTTGAATTTGGAAAATGCTGGTATAATGTTGAACCAAAATGGCGGGGTTGAAGTTGATCAACATATGCGCACCAGCAACAAAAATATTTATGCAGTTGGTGACGTGACCAATATCGACAATTATGTATATATGGCTGCATATGGGGCAAAAATAGCCACCGCTAACGCCATGAGTGATGAGGCTTTAAACGATGTTGGTATGATTTATGACAATAAGGCGATGCCGGCTGTGGTATTTACCGACCCGCAAGTGGCGAGTGTTGGCCTAACTGAAAAAGCCGCAAAAGAGAGCGGGCTAAACGTTAAAACTTCTATACTTACCCTAGATAACTTGCCGCGTGCCTTAGCGGCGCAAAACGTAACCGGGCTGATAAAACTGGTTGCGGATGCCGACACCAAACGGCTTATCGGCGGGCAAATTATGGCCGAAGAAGCCGGGGACAGCATTCAAACTTTGGCCATGGCTATTAAAATGAACATGACTTATACCGATTTGGCCAGCATGATATTTCCCTATCTGACCAATGTGGAGGGCCTTAAATTGGCCGCCCAAACTTTTGATATGGATGTCAAAAAACTATCATGCTGTGCTGGTTAAGCGCTTAACGGTTATGAATTAGATTTTGGATGGCGGTTTCGAGCGCTTGTAAAAACTGCGAGCGGTCGGCTTTGGTGAAGCTGGGGTTATGGCCTTTGCTCTCGCCGGTTTCACGCAAATGTTGGTTTAGCTCGCGCATTGCCAATGCCATGCCAATATTTTCGCGTGAAAAAACTTTACCAGTTGGGCCAAGGGCGATGCCACCAGCATCCAAACATCTTTTGGCCAGCGGAATGTCGGAGGTGATGCAAATCCCGGTTTCATCAATATGTTCGGCTATCCAATCATCGGCTTCATCTGCGCCTTCGGACACCACAATTTTTTCGACCAATGCGCCGACTTCCATACGCAGCCATTGGTTGCTGACCATATAGACTTTTAATTTATGTCGATACGACACTTTCAATATTTCATCTTTAACCGGGCAGGCGTCGGCATCTATAAAAATAACTATGTTTTTTGTGTTCATATCCACTCAGTCAATCAATTTGATTTACAAATTATTAACATTAAATCGACCAATTGCCAATGGCGCAGCCCGCCTAATGTTCTTGGCAGGCATAACGCTGGCAAACCGGGCAGGTGGCGCCAATTTGCACGATTTGATTGGTGTCTTTTAAATTCACACTATCGGAATATATCATAGATTTGGCATGCATAAATTTGCAGCCAAGGCCGATAGAAAAATGTCGCAACGGCTTGCCAAACCCACCTACACCCTTAGAAATGGCCCGGGCGATGCAAAAATAAGTATTGCCGTCTGGGGTTTCAGAAATCTGCACATTTATCCGCCCCGGTTGCATAAAGGCCGCAAAAATATTCCACCGTGGGCAGGCTGTGCCATACCGCGGAATTTTGATGCCAGAAAGCGAAAAACGCTTTGAAATATGCCCGGCAATGTCAGTGCGAACAAAATGAAAGGCTATGGCTTTATTGCCGGGTTTTTGCAAACTAGTGAGCCGGTGGCAAGCTTGTTCAAAACTGACATTAAAATAATGGCATAGCAGGTCTATGTCATATCTGGTGGCTTTAGCCTTAGCGATAAAGTTATCATATGGCATCATGATGCAAGCCGCAAAATAGCGCGCTAAAATCTTCTCCAAATAATTGTTCACGCGCTCATCTTCAAAATCTGCAGCTTCAATAATGTCATCTATCTCATTTTTTGCCGCAAACAGGCCGATATGTTCTGCCAAGCAGAAAATCTGACTCTGATGGCTAGAAAATTTGGAAATACTGAGCAAGTTCAGCTGGCCATCATATAGATAATTTTCATCATTGTTAAATTCTGCCACCTGTGTGCGCAATGCAAAGCTGTTGGTGGCAAAAGATTTTAAGCTGTAAAACAGGTCTTCGCCCATTAAGGTCAAATCCACCCGCACCCGTTCTGCCGCCTGTTCGAGCGTAGGAAAATGGTTTTTGTTAGTTTGAACAAAATCAGAAACCAGCTCGGTCATATATTCGGGTGAGATATCTGCATGTTGCATGGTTTGAGCTTGATCTGTGCCGCTAATAAATTGGTTCACTAGTTTTTGATATTGTTTTTGCCGCAAATTATATTTATCGAACAATCTAATGACGGCTTTGCCAATCTCGGGGTTTTGTAAGGTTAAATCTGAAATATCTTGATTGGTAATGGCGAAATCGGCGAAAATATCAGTGGCCAATATTTCTGTGAGGTCGTTTTCCAATTGTTTGTCGGTATTTTGAGTCAATTGTTTGACATCAATATCAAAAATATCAGTTAGTTTAAGCAATAAATTAGCCGTTAGGCCACGCCTGTTGCGTTCGATAAGGTTTAAATAACTTGGGCTAATGCCCAGTTCCAAGGCCAAATTCTTTTGATTTATATTTTTGTCTCGGCGCAGCTTTTTTAATTTACTGCCAATAAATAACGCTTCTTGTACCATTTTGACCACCCATTAAAAATTTACAAAAATGAATAAATATTTTGTAAATAATTTACATAAATTCAATGATTGCTCAGAATATATTGCACTTTGAGTCAATATTGTCAATAATTTACTCATCCAATATAAGGGAAATGATAGATGAAAAATAATATGGAAAATACGCGAGCTCAACCAATTGTGGATTGTTTGACAATTATATCGCCATTGGCAAATGCCACTTTGTTTGAATTCCACCGCCAACGTTTGGCCAAGCAAGGTTATTTGCTGGCGTCGAAAATTCAGCAACACCGATTTGAATTGGTCGATGAAGACGCGGTGCTAACAAAATTATTAGACGGAAAAAGCTATTACGCGGCCACATATATTAAAACCAATGAGCAGAGGTGAATGATGTCTGACTATAAACAAAATATCGAGTTATTGGAAAAACTAAAAACCAAATATGGCCACGCTTGGCAGGGTATTAATGCGCAATCCGCCGCCCGCATGCGGGTGCAAAATAGGTTTAACAATGGCTTGGCTATTGCCAAATATACCGCCGACATAATGCGCCAAGATATGGACAATTATGACGCTGACAATAGCCTATATACCCAATCTTTGGGCTGTTGGCATGGGTTTATCGGCCAACAAAAAATGATTTCAATTAAGAAACATTTTGAAAATAACACCGATAGAAAGTATTTATATTTATCTGGTTGGATGGTGGCGGCTATGCGTTCGCAATTTGGCCCATTGCCCGACCAATCGATGCACGAAAAAACTAGTGTAGCTGCTTTAATTGCTGAATTATATACATTTCTGCGGCAAGCAGATGCCCGTGAACTGAGTGGTAATTTTAGGCAATTAGACACAGCAATCGCCGCCGGAAATGCAGAAGAAACCGATGAGATTCAGGCCAAAATAGATGGCCATATCACCCATATTGTACCAATAATTGCCGATATAGACGCTGGTTTTGGCAATGCAGAAGCCACATATTTAATGGCCAAGCAAATGATCGAGGCGGGCGCATGTTGCATACAGGTAGAAAACCAAGTTTCGGATGAAAAACAATGCGGCCATCAAGATGGCAAAGTTACTGTGCCACATGAGGATTTTTTGGCCAAGATTCGCGCCATCAGATATGCATTTTTGGAATTGGGTATAGACAATGGCATAATTGTTGCGCGGACAGACTCGCTGGGCGCAGGCCTGACCAAACAAATTGCCGTGACCGAACAGGCCGGTGATTTGGGTGACCAATATAATGGGTTTATCGACTGTGAAACCATAGATTTGGCCGACGTAAAAAATGGCGACATATTGCTGAAACAAGATGGTGAATTAAAACGCCCCAAACGTTTGGCGAGCAACCTATTTCAGTTTAAACCAAATTCGGGTGAAGCGCGCTGTGTGTTGGATTGCATAACTTCGTTGCAAAATGGGGCGGATTTAATTTGGATAGAAACTGAAAAACCCCATATCGCGCAGATTGGTGCCATGGTATCGGCGGTTAGGCAGGTGGTGCCGAACGCTAAGTTGGTTTACAATAACAGCCCATCTTTTAACTGGACGCTGAACTTTAGGCAGCAAGTTTTTGACGCAATGCAAACGGCGGGTGAGGATATGTCGGCTTATATCCGCAAAGACTTGATGGATATAAACTATGATGACAGTCAATTGGCAATAGATGCGGATGACAAAATACGCACATTCCAAGCTGATTCAGCCCGTGAGGCCGGTATATTTCATCATCTGATTACCTTGCCAACATATCATACAGCGGCGCTTTCGACCGATAATTTGGCCAAGGAATATTTTGGTGACCAAGCCATGTTAGGCTATGTAGCCGGTGTGCAGCGACAAGAAATTAGACAAAAGATAGCGTGCGTGAAACATCAGAACATGTCCGGCTCGGACATGGGTGATGACCATAAGCAATATTTCTCGGGCGAGGCGGCGTTAAAAGCTGCGGGGGATGACAATACGATGAACCAGTTTTCCTAGTTCAAAAATATTCTCTGGCTTATGGGGAGGTGTCTGCCGCCCCATAAGTTTGGCCGTAGCTAGTTGACTTAGTTACAAACCATAGATTCTGATGGTATTTTTAGAAAATAACTTCTCTTGGTTTGATAAGCTTTCTGTGCTCACCAGCGCCTTAGATATTTTAACCCATTCACCCAAGGATGAGGCCATGTTGACGACAGGCCAGTCGCCACCCCACACCACCCGGTTCCAGCCAAAGGCTTCTATACAATGTTCAACATAAGGCTTTATTATTTGGGCAGCATTTTTTGAACCGGGGACATAGGCCAAAATGCCAGAAATTTTACAGCTGACATTTTCTAATTCGGCAAGATTTGAAATATCCGTTGCCCATTGGCCAAAATCGCCACCTGCAATGTCAGGCACGCCACAATGATCCAATATAAATTGAGTGTTTGGGCAGTTTTTTGCTAGTTTTATGGCAAGCGGCAATTGCCTTTGCGCAAAACACATATCAAAACATTTATGATGAGCACCGATTTTTTTAACGTTGTCGATAAAAATATTGGATTGTGATAATTCATCGGGCTCGGTGTGCAGGATACGCCGATAACCAACATAACCTGCATCGCCCGTTTGAGCCAGCCAAGCCTCAAAACCATCCTTTTTTTCTGGAAAACAGCCGGCGATAACGCCCTTAACCATCGTGTCATTGTCATCAACTTTGGTTTTAGCAAATATGGCCTCGGCCTGTGAAAATTTGGCGTTAACCGCGGTTTCCATAAATATTGCCACGGTGACGCCGGCTAATGCTGCCAATTCACTATAGTGTTGCAGGCTGAAATCTTGACTTTTGAGTACGTCAATGCCTGCCGACCAGTCATAAGCAAAATTTTGGCCATATAACAAATGCATATGCGTATCGATGATTTCCATGTTTATGCCTTTCAAATAGGCTTAACGACCGTTTGGATTTGCACCCCTAAACCCTGTATGCCGAGTTCCATTTTATCACCGACTTGTAGATAGACTGGAGGTTTTTGCCCCAACCCAACACCTGGAGGTGTGCCTGTTGAGATCACGTCGCCCGGTTGCAAGCTCATAAATTGTGACAGATGAGCGATGATGGTTGCGACGCCAAAATGCATGGTTTTGGTAGAGCCGTTTTGATAACGATGGCCGTTCACATCCAAATACATGGTTAAATTTTGTGGGTCGGCAATATCATCACGGGTGACCAAATATGGCCCGATAGGTCCAAAAGTATCGCATGATTTGCCTTTTACCCATTGGCCAGATCGTTCGATTTGAAAATCGCGCTCAGACAGGTCATTTATTACACAATAGCCGGCAATATATTGTTCGGCATCGGCTTCGGTTACATATTTTGCATGTTTGCCAATGACCACGCCTAATTCGACTTCCCAGTCGGTTTTAACTGAATTACGCGGCATTTCAATATCATCATTAGGCCCACAAATGGCCGATGTGGCTTTGCTGAATATTATCGGTTCTTCGGGCAATTGCATGCCCGCTTCTGCCGCATGATCGGCATAATTTAAACCGATGCAAATGAATTTACCAACATTGCCAACACAAGCGCCAATGCGCGGGTTGCCTGTCACAATGTCCAATTTGTTTAGGTCGAGTTGGCGTATTTTGTTGAGTGCTTCATCGCCTAATTGGGCATCTGCAACATCATCAATGATGTTTGATAAGTCGCGAATATTGCCATCGGCATCTAGAATACCGGGTTTTTCAAAACCCAATTGGCCGTAACGTAATAGTTTCATAATATGTCCTAATTTTTGATAATTTAAATTGACCAACCGCCATCAATAATGTGAGTTTGGCCGCTGGTATATGCCGATAAGTCACTCGCCAAATAAAGCACTAAGGAAGCGATTTCTGTGGCTTTGCCAATTCGACCCATTGGTTGACGGGCGATAAAGTCTGCCATAGCTTTTTCGTAATCGCCAGTGTCCTTAAGCCGTTCATCTAGCGATGGAGACTCAACCGTGCCCGGGCAGATGGCGTTGCATCTTATGCCTTGAGTGATAAAATCGGCAGCAACGGATTTTGTTAAGCCGATGAGCGCCGCTTTGCTGGCGCAATAGGCAAACCGGTTGGGCACGCCTTTGAGGCTAGAGGCCAAAGAGGACATGTTTACAATAGATCCGCCACCATTTTTTAACATTGCTGGTAAAAATGATTTTATAATTTGGTAGGCGCCGGTGACATTGACGTTAAAAGATAAGTCCCAAGCCGCCTGATCGCAGTCTAAAATTGTGCCATTATGCACAAATCCCGCACAGTTAAATATCACATCCACCGCGCCGATTTTTTTGGCCAAATCACTCACTGCCTGGGCGTCAGTTACGTCTAATTTCTCGATTTGGCAATGGGTATTTTGTGCCAGCCCCTGTAATAAATCTAGGTTTATGTCGGTGGCTATTACGGTTGCGCCTTCTGCCAAAAACATTTCGGCCGTGGCACGGCCAATGCCTTGCCCCGCAGCGGTTAAAAGGCAGGTTTTGCCATCTAAAACTCCCATTATTTTTTTTCCTTTATGGTTGTAACTTTAAACCAAAATCCGTTTTTTGGTAATTTTTTAATCAAATTCATCAGGGCTGGCACGAAGGCCCAATAGGTTCAAAACTCTTATAGGTCAGGATAAATTCAACATGGCCTAATTGCTCTGATTTTGTTTGTTGACCAGCCGCCACTTCTAAAATCAGATCATATATCTCATCGCCAACTTCATCTAATGTGTGGGTGAGATCGAGAATTTTGCCGGCATTAATGTCCATATCATCCATCATATTGTGATAAGTTTCGGGGTTGGCGCATATTTTTATCACCGGCGAGATTGCCGAGCCAACGACAGAGCCGCGACCAGTAGAAAATAATGTGATATGCGAGCCGCAAGCGATGAGTTCAACAATTTCGGCATTGTCCACAATGTTGGGAAAACCATACCGCACCTCACCATCTGGCACAACATCTAACAAATACAAACCACTTTTTTGCGGTATATCGCCGGGTTTAATAAGGCCGCTAATTTGTGATTTACCGCTTTTGGCATAAGCGCCCATCGATTTTTCTTCGATTGTCGATAAGCCACCATCTGCATTGCCCGGGGCAAAACTTGGGTAACCCAAAGTTTCGTAATATTTGGCGGCTTTTTCAATTGAGCCGGCCAAAAGCACGCCCAATTCTTTGGTTTTTGCGCGTTTGGCAATGTCAGTTTCGCAGCCAATCAATTCGCCGGTTTCTTCAAATATACAAATGGCTCCTTCGGCAACCAAACGATCGAAACTTTTACCGATGGCCGGGTTGGCAGTTAGGCCGCTCGTGCCATCTGAGCCGCCACAAATTGTGCCAATGATGAGTTCTGAAACTTTCATATCGACAATTTTGAGATTAATGTCTTGTTTGGCTTGTTTAATCCACGCCACACCTTCATCAATAGCAGATCTAGTGCCACCAACTTGTTGAATGGTGATGGTTTTGACCGGCCGGTCAGTGGCGGCAACGAAATTTTGCAATTGGCGTTTATTCATACCCTCGCAACCTAACGAGACTAGCAAAACACTGCCAACATTTGGGTGGGTGCAGAGGGTTTGCAGCATGTTTTGGGCGTAGCCATTTGGGTAACAACCCGGAAAACCAATGACTTGCACCTCATCATCCTCAAATTTTGCGGCAATTTTTTGCGCCACATGATGTGCGCACTCCACCAGATATACAATGACCGTGACGTTTCGAATGCCTTTGCGGCCATCTTTACGTAAATATGCTTTTATCATCACTTATCCTCCAATTGCTCGGTTTTAAGAACAGAAGGCATATAAGTGCTGGCAATGTTATGAAAGTGAATAATCTCACCCTGCCTGATGGCGTTTACTGCCACCCCAATTACATACCCATATTTTAGGATTTCTGCCCCTTTGTCGATGGATTTCCGAGCCAGTTTAAACCCCACTTTAACATCTTGTTCTAATTTTATTTTCACTTGGCCGAGCCAAATCTCTTCGTCTTTTTTAAGTGGCTGAATCACCATTAATATATTGTCATCATCATCTAACAACATCAGGCGCTTATCGGTATTACTGGCGGTTAAATTTGGCATATTAGGTCTCAATCAGTTGAAATGTATGATTGTCGATAAAATCCCAATCAAAATCTATACCAAGGCCGGCTGCCTGAGGTAATGTGGCTATGCCATTGTTAATATCTATAGGTTGCTTAAGACCAAAATCGAAAATGTCAGTTGGCCATAAAAGCTCCAAATAACTATTGTTGGATATCGAAGCGCAAATGTGCAGATTAACCAGTTCGAGCGGGTGAAAAATGGATGTATGGATTTCGCAATTTCGGTGAAAAGCTTCGGCCAAATTGGCGGTTTTTAAAACCCCGGTAATGCCACCAGACCAAGATACATCTGCACGCACGCTATCGACCACATTTGTGGCAATGACCTCGGCCACGCTATAGGGGTGCTTGGCCAGTACTTCAGCGCCGACAATTGGAATATTGACTTTAGATTTCAACTCTCTTAATGCTGAAAAGGCTTCATCCGGCAGCGGTTCTTCTAGCCATAAATAGTTTAGTTTTTCTAGTTCTTGGGCAAATCTAACCATTTCATTTAATGAATAGGCCGCCACTGGGTCTGACATTAGGTTGAAATCATTTCCGACCGCGTCTCTTACGGTGCGGTGTATGGCCAGATCTTCTTCTATATTTTGGTTAGGCGGGTGCAATTTATAGGCTTTGAACCCAGCATCTTTTACCGCCAACGCTTCAGCAACATAAGCCTCTGAATCTGCTAAAACCAACGAACTGCAATAGACGGGGACTTGGTTTTTAAAACCGCCAATATATTGATATAAAGGCTGGTTTGCTTTTAGTGATCCCAATATCCACAGGCAAATATCTGCTGGGCCATAGCTATAAATGGGCAGGTGACTCCACCATCTATCTGCCTTGCGAAAATCTTGCCATATTTTCTCTCGGTTTAGAGCGTTTTGACCGATGAATAAGGGCCGCAGAGATTTCATCGCCAACAAAGCTGACCCATGTGCAGATTTTGCCGCAAACCCAAAACTAGAGGCGGAATACCCGCATTCTGTGGTTAGTGTATAAACCAAAAATTCAATTTCATCAGATGAGCCGGATGACTTAAGCATTTGTGGGACAAAACCTTTGCCCGGCACACTGCAACATCTAATTTTGAAATCGGTTATGATCATTAAAATTTACCGTATTTGAGATAGGCATCCTGCGGATCCATTCCGTTTATAATCGCTGTGCGGACTTTATTCTCTTTGTGCATAGCTTCGTGAGATTTAAGCGTAACTTCCGCCAGATCGGCTTTTGGAATGCGCACAATTCCATCTAAATCGGCTAGGATGATGTCGCCGGGTTTTATCAGCACGTCACCTATTATAATGTCGACATCAAAACCTGTCGGCAACCACGTGCCCACCACATCGCGCGGGGTATGAAACCGCCGCCAGTTCTGAAAGCCTAGTTTTTCCATAAAATGTGAATCTCTAATGCCGCCATCGACAATACAGCCCAAAACACCTTTTTTATGCAAGGTTTCAGCTGACAATTCCCCCATATGGGCGATGGTCAAATCATGGGGTTGGGACACCCAAATATGGCCGGATTTGGCTTTTGACAACAGACCTGTCCACGCCAATAAAGTTTCGTGGCCAGAGGCGGTGTTTGTGCGCTTACCTTCAATGGTGAAAACCGGCCCACATATAACTTTTTGGGGTAAAAGCGGTTTGAGTTCAGGTGGGAAGGTGAAATTTTCCAAACCCATTTCGCTCATCACATCGTGCACCACGCCAGTATAACACTGTTCCAATTGCTTGATATAGTCTTGGTCATCCATGATAAAAAACCTGTTCCATTTCTGCCCACCATTCTGTTTTTTTGCAACTTGCTAATTGTTGCTGGCAGGGCATGCACAGCTCCCACCATTTTTTGGTTATGTCTAAGCTTGCCATAATTTGCATATCGGCTTCAAAATTCTGCCCGACATATTCCCAATAACTGAATAATAGATTTTCGGGTTCGCGCAGAAATATCGAGTAATTACTAATGTTAGCATTGGTTAAGCTTTGTAAAATTTCAGGCCAAACATCGGCATGTAATCGCTTATATTCGGTTATTTGATCTGGTTTTAGACCGATCATAAACCCCATTTTTTTCATAATTGTTTTCCAATGTTGAAATAGGCGCCATCAATGCGTAGTTCTGCAATCGCTTCAAAATCCCAATCTATGCCCAAGCCGGGTTTTTTAGACGGTCTGGCAATGCCATTTTGAATGTCGATAGACTTATGCGTGATGGCATCTAACTGCGGAATATATTCGAGCCAAGGGGCGTTATTAATGGCGCAACATAATGAAACATGCAGTTCCATTAGAAAATGTGGGCAAACGCTAACATTAAACGCTTCGGCCATATGAGCGACTTTTAGCCATGGCGTGATGCCACCAATTCTAGCCACATCCACTTGAATAATATCGCAGGCATTTAGCGCCAAATAGTCTTTAAATTGGCTTAAAGAATAAATGCTTTCGCCAACCGCAATGGGCACGCCGGAGCTGGCGGTTAGCTTTTGATGCGCCAAAATATCATCGGCCGGAAGTGGTTCTTCAAACCAGCCAATCTCATATGCGGTTAGCATTTTATCGCGTCGTTTGGCCTCGGAAAGGCTGAAAGATTGATTGGCATCGACCATGATGTTAAAATGATCGCCCACCGCTTCGCGCACCGCTTTTAGTCTTTTTTCGTCATCGGCAACAAATTGTTTGCCGATTTTAATTTTAGCGCCTTTAAAGCCTTGGGCTTGCATATTTAGAGCGTCATCGACCAATTGCTCGGTTTCTATATGCAACCAGCCGCCTTCGGTAGAATAAAGTTGTATTTCGTCTTTTGCGCCACCAGCCTCTATGTAAAGCGGGTTGTTGGCCTTGATTGATTTCAAATCCCACAGCGCAATGTCGATGGCTGCCATGGCCAAAGACGTGATGGCGCCGACCGCAGTGGCGTGGGTGTGAAACAGCATATCATGCCATATTTTTTCTATATATCGGGCATCTTTACCAATCAGTAACGGCGCTAAATGGTCGACAATAAGATGAATGACCGAGCTGCCACCGGTGCCGATGGTGTAACTATAGCCACAACCTTTTACACCATCTGCATCGGTGATTATCACAATCGGCGTTTCTTGCTTTACAAATGATTGAATGGCGTCGGTGCGTTTAACTTTGGGCATTAAATCGACCATCATCACTTCTATGTTGACGATTTTAGCCATTTAGAGACCCTAACAGATTGTTGCCTGAAGCGTGGTCAAACAGATGAATTTTATCGATTGCCAATTTAAACTTCATCTTTTCGTCAGCGGCTACGGGGTAGGGGTTTAACATTTTACACTGAATTTCCTGCTCGCCAATGGAGCAGAATAATATGGTTTCTGTGCCCAATGGTTCGGATATATGCACCGTTAAATTTAAGTCGGCTTTTTCGGACGCATCATCTATACCATGGTTTACAGGGGTTAAATCATCTGCTCTTATGCCAACCACAACTTTTTGGCCATGCTTGACCGCATTTTTTAACCGCTCCGGAACAGGTATGACTATATCTTCGGGGAATAATAAATTGCCCCGCTGCCCGGCTTTAATATCCACGGTGGCTTCTATCAAATTCATCGGTGGAGAGCCAATGAATGACGCGACAAATACATTGGTTGGGAAGTTAAATACATCAAGTGGTGTGCCAATTTGTTCGATAAAGCCATCTCGCATAATCACAATGCGGTCGGCCAATGTCATGGCTTCTACTTGGTCATGAGTCACATAAATAATGGTGTTTTTAACCCGTTTATGTAATTTCTTAATCTCCGTACGCATTTGCACCCGAAGCTTCGCATCGAGGTTAGACAGCGGTTCATCAAACAAGAAAACATCTGGGTTACGCACAATGGCTCGCCCCATGGCAACCCGTTGGCGTTGGCCACCAGAAAGTTCGGCAGGCCGCCTTTCTAACAGCTCGTTAAGACCCAGCATTTCGGCAGCTTCATCCACTCGCTCGGTGATAACTGCTTCTGTATGCTTGGCAATTTTAAGCCCAAAGCCCAAATTCTCGCGCACTGACATATGCGGATATAACGCATAATTTTGAAATATCATCGAAATATTTCGATCACGTGGGGCTAAATCATTGACCACTCTGTCGCCAATTTTTATTTCGCCAGATGTGATATCTTCCAACCCGGCAACCATACGTAAGGTTGTTGATTTGCCGCAACCAGACGGCCCGACCAGCACAATAAACTCGTTATGAGCGATGTCTATATTGATGCTATGGACAACTTCTAAATTGCCATATTTTTTTACGATATTTTTTAGCGTAACTTTTGTCATAGTTTTTTACCCTTTTACACCACCAAAAGTGAGGCCAGATATTAAGTGCTTTTGCACGATAAATGTGAGAATTAAAGCGGGAACAATAATGATAACCGCCATGGCAGACATACCCGCCCAATCGATTGTGAATTGTGCGGTGAAATCCATTAACCCCACAGGTAGCGTTTTACTATCGGTTGAACGGGTTAAATTACTGGCCAACGCATATTCATTCCAACTGGTTAAAAATGCGAATATAGCGGCCGAGGCAATGCCCGATTTGGCCAATGGAAATTCTATTTTCCAAAAAGCTTGCCATCTTGTGCAGCCATCAACTTGCCCAGCTTCACTTAATTCCTTGGGGATTTGTCTAAAAAACCCATCAATTAGCCAGATGGTGAACGGAATATTAAGCGCGGTATAAACAATAATCATACCCATTTTTGTATCAATCAGCCCAATCCGCCCCCAAATCATAAATAATGGTAAGCTCAAGGCTATACCCGGCACGGTGCGAGATAGCATAAGGCCCAAAAATATACTGTTTTTGAACTTAAACCTGAACCTAGCAAACGCGTAACCACCTGACATGCCAATTACAATTGCCACAAAAGTGCTTGTAGAGGCTATGACGATTGAGTTGATAAAATAAGCCGGTACCGGGATGGCAATGAGCGCTTTGCCGCCACCAAAAATGGCGTAAAAATTATCGAATGATAAATATTCAGGTATCCAAACTGCCGGTTTTGCCAAAATTTCGCGGTTGGGTCTAAAGGCGGATAATACCACCCACAGACCGGGGATGCAGATGATTAGCATCACCGCAAACGTAGCTAACCAATTGGCTATTTTTTTAAATTTTTTCATTATGCGTCACCTCCCATAGCTTTGCGAGCTGCAATAATTTTTCTGAAGAAATAATAGGTGAATAAAATTGACAATATAATAGAGACATAAGCCATGGCATTTGCCCGCCCCATATTGGCATTGTCAAAACCTGTCCGGGCAATCATTGTCCATAATAATTCTGTCCGTCCAGCAGGACCACCACCGGTCATCACATCAACAATGTCATAAGCTCTGGCCACATCTAACGACCTGATGGTCATAGCGATAAACGCGAAAGGCATGATGAAGGGCAGGGTGATGTGTTTGAAAATTTGCCAAGAATTGCAGCCATCGACTTGGGCGGCCTCAAGCGGTTCTTGTGGCATTGAAAACAACCCAGCCAGCAGTAAAATGGCAAAAATGCTGGTGCTCATCCAAATTTCGGCAAAGGATATCGCGCCAAAGGCTAACCATCTGTCGACCAGCCAAGCTATGGCTTGATCGGTAACGCCTAGTGATTGCAGGGCGTTATTTAATATGCCGATATTGTCGTTGAATATAAACTTAAATTGAAAACCCACCAAAATAGGCGAAAACATCATTGGGAACATCATGATGGTGCGTAAAACTCGTTGGCCATGGGTGATTTTATTGATCATCAGGGCGATACCCAGACCCAATAAAAATTCTAAATTTATGACCACGGCTAAAAATAACACTGTGCGGCCAAAAGCCTCCCAAAACGCCATATCCGAGAATATTCGAATGTAATTTTTAAAGCCAATGAATACAAATAAACTATCGGGTTTGGTTAGTTTGAACGGCGTAAAACTGGTGTAGAACGAAAATAACAGCGGCACAAGTACGACGCCTAATATAACGATTATAGCCGGTAAAATAAGCAGATAAGGCATGCTTTTTTTAGACTGTATAGCAGAGCTAAATTTTAGTGATATTGTGGTCATATTTCTCACTTTAAATAGAGGTGGTCAATTGTAGGGAACAATTGACCACCGTTGAGGGGCTGGTTTTTATAGTTTACCAGCGTCTTCTAGAATTTCTGTCGCAAGGTCTGCGGCATCATCTAGAGCTTCTTGAACCGTTTTATCACCAATCATAGCGGCTTGCAGATTTGGCCATAAAGCGTTTGACACTTCAATCCATTCTGGAATAAGCGGCACAGTGAAGGCATCTTCGGCCATTGACAATTTATAAGTCTTGAAGATATCGACCATAAATGCGTTGTCAGCAGCTTTAAATTCAGTCACTACATCATCCCATACAACACTACGTGTGGGCAATAGGCCAGTTCTGGCTTCAGTCATTTGAGCGTCATAATTGGTTAAAAACTCAATCAATGAAACGGCAACTTCTGGCGTTTCACAAGTTTTGGTGATTGAGAATGTATGCGATCCAGACCAACCGGTGCGTATACCAGCACTACCTTTTGGTGCCCGGATAATGCCAATATCACCAGCAATTTTGGAGTTTGCAGGGTCGTTGAAGAAACTTGCCCAACCAGCCCAATCCAAATTCAGTGCAACCGTACCAGAGGCAAAGCCGAGGCCGGTGTCATCCCAAAGATAATTTGGCACACCAGCTGGAACCGCTTTAGACTCGTACAAATCTACAAACCATGAAAGGGCACGAACACCTGCGGCTGAGTTGAAGACCGGACGACCTTCGGCATCAAATATTGAACCACCTTCGGCTCTTAGCATTTCATAGAAACGACCAGTGATGGCTTCATCTTTGCCCACAAATTGTGTGCCATAGAAGTTTGGTGGATCGGCAAAGAAAATAGCTTGATCTTTAACTTGTACCCAAGTTTCAGGTGGCAATAAATCATAGCCATATTCGGCTTTAAAGTCTTTTTTGTTATCATCGTCTTCGAATAATGATTTGATGTAATATAGGTTAGATACATCAGAATGGCGCGGCAACTGCACCAAACGACCATTAACAGTAGATGAGGCCAAGGCATTTGGCACAAAATCTGCCAATACGTCTTCTGAAACCAGTCCATTTAGATCGATATACAAATCACCATATTGTGGTGCAAAACTTGTATGGTTTGAACCCACACACCAGTCTACCAAGCCACTAGCAATGTCTTGTTTGATTTCACGGTCTAGCTCAAAGTGATTTTTTCTAGACAGGATTTCTACTTTTGCGCCTGTGGCTTCTTCCCAAGCTGGAATTAAAGCATATAGCGGTTCATATTGTGCACCACCAATAAATTTGACGCGCAGAGTTTGCCCATCAAATTCGCCTGCAGCGAATGTCATTTGGCTCATGCCCAGGGTCGCGATTAACCCGGTAGCAATGGTGCACATTAATTTTTGTTTAATATTCATTTCAGTCTCCCTTTTGGTTTTGTGGAATTTTATGATGCAGAGTCAAACCATATTCTTCATCAATTTGTTGATTATGTTCGCCGATAGATGGCGCTGCCACCGTGCTGGATAATATTTGCCCATTAATAGTCAGCGGTGAGCGTGTTGTTTTCATCGTCTGGCCATTGCCGAGAACGAGGTCTTGAATGTAATTCAACTGTTGAAACCCTTCGGATTCAAATAGTGATTTCCAATCTAAAACTTCTGATGCCCAAACGTCATTTTTTACAAAAATTTCCATCCAATATTGGCTGGTCTGGGTTTGAAAATGATCGACAAGAATTTGTTTAATGGCGTCGCGGCTGCTGAACCATTGTTTTGGGTCTGAATGGTTTTTAAGTTGCTCGCAATTGATGATTTTGGCCAAACCATCGACCGGCATCATGGCCAAGGCAATGAAGCCATCCTTAGTTTGGTAAACGCCATAGGGCGCAGACAGATAGGCATGGGCATTGTTAATGCTGCTTCTTTGCGGCAGGCGGTTTTGCTCGTCATTCATATAAGTTGTCAAAACTTCGAACTGAAAATCTAACAAAACTTCGATTAAACTGGTTTCGACCAAGCAACTTTGACCGGTTTGAGAGCGTTTAACCAAAGCGGCCAATATGCCTTGCACCAGAATATTGCCGGCAAGTTGATCGGCCACGGCCAAACCCATTGGCGTTGGTGGTTGATCGGCATCTCCGCTTAACCACATAAGCCCCGATTTGGCTTGGGCCAGCAAATCTTGACCGGGCAATTCATGCCATTCTCCGGTGTTGCCATAGCCGGTAACCGAAGCGTAAATGATATTGGGATTTAGTTTTTTAACCGCATCGTAATCTAGCCCTAACCGTTTGATTACGTTAGGTCTGAAATTTTGAATGACCACATCGGCGTGTTTGATGAGTTGTTTTACCTTGGCCAAATCATCTGGGTTTTTTAAATCGGCACTATAGCTTTGTTTGTTACGGTTTATGGCGTGAAACAGAGTGTTTGTGCCATTAACATCGACATCGGACAGATATAAGTTGCGACACAGATCGCCAACTTCTGGGCGTTCAATTTTTATGACTTTTGCGCCAAAATCGGCCAGTTTTAACCCGGCCAACGGCCCGGCTAAAAATTGGCTGAAATCTACCACTAAGATTTGATCCAATAGTTTTGGGTTTTTCAGTTCGAATTCTGTCATATCAGCCACTTTATTCATGCTCAAAACTCCGCTGATATTCATGGTTTATTTTTTCGGCTGTAGTTTTTGCCGATATATTTTGGGTTAAAAACTCAAAAATTATATCGCCAGCAATGTCTTGAAATGCCATATAGCCATTGTGCCGGGGGCGTAGATAGGATTTTTCGAGCGTCTCTAACGTATCCGCGAAAAACCCATGGCTATGTTGATTGCAATAATCATCTTGCCACGCCACTAAGTTGGCAGGCTGGCCGCCGGCTTGATAAAATACACCTTTTTGACAGTCGGCAGAAGCTATCCACAACGCATATTGTTTGGCCAATTCGATATTTTTGCAATATTTAGAAATGGCTATGCCGGTGCCGCCAATGGGCGAGCCTATCGGGCCATCATCGCCGAGACATGGGATGTTGGCAACTTTAACCAAATGTGGCCGAAAGCCGCTTCTGGAGTAATTGCTATAGCCATATAAAAACGGCACATAACTATGCGATGACCGGCTTGAAAGCCACTCATAGGCATCAATTGGGTCCATTTTAAAACATTGTTGTGGCAGGTTATCACTGACCAATTTCATCTGTTCTAATATGTTGATCGCTATATCGGTTTCAACACCAATAGCTTCGACACCATTTGAGCCTTCGCCAAAGGGGCAATTTACATTTGCCAATAAATTAAAAAAGCTCATCAAGGCGTTTATGGGTATGAGCGGCCACAGGACTTTACCTTGTTTGGACAAAGCAATGACCTGCTGCCAGGTTTGCGGTACATCTTCTAACAGATCTGGCCGATAGGCCGCGACGGGGGTGGCCGCGTCTATCGCCAATGCCCATTGTTTGTTGTCAAATTCGTATGATTTATGTGACACACCAACAGATTGTTGCGCTAGCGTATCTAGCTCCGCGGGGGTGCATATATCGTCAAACGCCACCAACATGCCCGACTTGGCGGCTTCACCTAAATGTGGGTGGTCAATGACCATCAAATCAAACTCGCGCGCCATGGCATCTAACGGCCGGTCAGCAAACGCTTGAAGCGATCTTTTTTGCCAGTTAATGGCGGTATTTGGGTGCTTTTCGCAAAATATCTGCGCCGTCACCACCATTGGGTCGTAACCGCGTGTGTGGTCCCATGTCATACCGGTAAGCTCGGCCAATTCAATCATCTTGGTCACCTGCTGCGGTAAAATTTTCGGGATGAATATATTTTACGGTCATCAAATGTTCGCAATACAGCGCCAATTCGCCTTCTTGTTTGAACACTTTATAACTAACTTTGACCAAACCCATTTCGTCATATTTTGGGGTTTTGGAAAGATTTTCTCTAATGGTGTAAATAGTGTCGCCAATAAAAACCGGCTTAATGAAGCGCAATTTATCATAGCCATATGAGAAACTATTGACGCAATTGGTAGCAGCAAGGCCCAAACCATAGGAGAAAACTTGAGCACCTGCCACCAGACGGCGGCCGAAAATACCTTGATTTTTTGCAAAATATTCATCGGCCACGTAGGGGTGAAGATCGGCGACCAAAGTATTGAATGTCATGGCTTCGCCCTCTGAAATGGTGCGCCGCAATGTACGGATTATATGGCCAATTTCGAAATCTTCATAAAACCAGTTTTCGGCGTTCCACACCGGTATGTCGCTGTGGGATTCAGGCATATCAGCTTTCACTGAATTTTTATCGCCATCTTTTAAATTCATAAAGTCCCCACTTTTTGATAAGTCAGACTAGAATTTATAGTTTCATATGTCAAATTATATTTTATATTTAAAATAAGAGCAAACTAGGTTATAATCATTTCAACGTTGACAGGGAGTGAAAATGGAACAGAAAATATATTTTGAACAATATGAAATTGGCAATTTACGAACCACTTATGGCAGAACCATTAGCGAGGCAGATATTGTTTTTCATGCTGGCCACACCGGTGATTTTTTCCCCCATCATATGGATGCAGTGTTTTGCGCTCAGCAAGATTTTAAAAAACGCATTGCCCATGGCACAATGACGTTTTCTATTGGCATTGGCTTAACCGCAACATTATTAAACCCAGTTGCCATGACCTATGGCTACGACAAATTGCGGTTTCCACGCCCGGTATTTATTGGTGATACCATCCACACCGAGGTGGAAATTATCAGCAAGCGGGTGCATGAAAAAAAACCGGGTTATGGGTTTGTTGTCGAAGCTTGCCGCGTGATCAACCAAGACAAACAGGTTGTGTTATATTGCGAACATATCTTATTGGTGGAATTTGAGGGGGATGATAATGACACAATTTAAGCAGAGTTGGGATGCGCCGACGCAAACCAAACCGATTGTCATTATCGGCACAGGCGGCATTGTGACTGATGCCCATTTACCAGCCTATAAAAAAGCTGGGTTTGAAGTTGTGGGAATATATGATTTAGACCTTAAACGCGCCGCAGCCGTGGCCAATGAGTGGCACATACAATCCGCTTATACCAGCATTGCAAACGCAGTCTCTCATGGCAATGAGGTTATTTATGACCTTGCCTTGCCACCCAGTGCCATCACCCAAGTTTTGGAACAATTACCCGATGGCGCGGCGGTGTTGATTCAAAAACCAATGGGTGAAGATTTCGCTCAAGCCAAACAAATATTAAACTTGTGCCAGCGTAAAAAACTAATTTCGGCGGTTAATTTTCAACTGCGCTTTAGCCCGCAAATGCTGGCGATGAAGGACATTATTGACCAAGGCTTATTGGGTGAAATATTAGAAGTTGAGGTGCATTTAAACGTAAACACACCATGGACGTTATTTCCATTTCTGAAAAAAATGCAACGGGTGGAAATTGCCGTCCACAGCATACATTATTTGGATTTAATACGCTCATTCATTGGTGAGCCAAACGCGGTGTTTGCTAAAACCATGGGTGACAAAAGAGTGCCGGAACTCGCCCAAACTAGAACCAGCGCGATTTTGGACTATGGTGATGATTTAAGATGTTTGATGTCAATCAACCACAACCATGGCTATGGCAAAAAATTTCAAGCATGTAACATTCGGATTGAAGGCGACAAAGGCGCGGTTCAGACCCAAATTGGGATAAACTTAAATTACCCAGTGGGTGAACCAGATGAGCTTTGGTTGGCCACCAAAGGCGCAGACTGGCGGAAAATTTCGTTGCATGGCGCGTGGTTTCCAGACGCATTTGTGGGCACAATGAGTAATTTGCAGCGCGTGGTGAGTGGTGAGGATGCTGCGCTAATATCGCCAACGGAAGACGCCATAAAAACCATGGCCTTGGTTGAGGCGTGTTTTATCGCCAATAGGCAAACTGGCACACAAATACCAAAATAGGCCTAAAATTAGACTAGTATTGGGCTAAAACTCGTTGCCACCAATATGTTTTGACAATGTTTGGCTGGCTTCGATTAGCAATTTTGTGCATTGTGGGATAGACACTTGCTCTGTCAACCGTTCGAGATAGGGTATGGTTAGCGCGGCAATGGCATAGCCATCATGGTCAAAAACTGGCGCGCTGATATTGGTGATGCCTTTTACCACATAACTGGGGCTAATTTCACAATTGCTTTGCCTGATTTCCTGCATATGCTTTATCAAATCTTGGAATTTTTGCCCATCGGGGTGGGGCGATTCTTTTAAAAATGCTTCAATTTCATCATCTTTTTTAAATGCCAACATCAGCCGGCCTGAAGATGTTTTCCAAATATCTGTCCGCGCGCCAATGCGGATGCTGAACACGTTATTGCCCGGATTATCAACCTGCCCAACAATCAGAATGTTTTTATCTGACTGAACAGACAGATGAATGGATTGATTACATTTAACGGAAAACTGTTGCATAATGGGCGTTGCCGCCGAGGTCAAGCGCTTGATGATGGGGGTTTTATGCGCCAGTTCAAAAAGTTTAGTGGTTAAGAAATAGCGGTCGCTCAATTCATCTAATTCTATGAGATTGCGTTTGCGCAACACCATTAACATTCTGAAAATTTCGCCAACAGAGCGTTTAAGTTTGCGCGCTAGTTCTGATTGGGTCAACCCCAAATTGGCGTCAGCTAGCGTTTCTAATATGTCTAAGCCCTTATCCAGAGCGGGCGCTTTGTATTTATCATCTTCATCCACATTGAGATTATTTGCCATATTAAATTAAACTCATATCTAATTTCTTTGAAAATTCGTAGGCCTTAGATAATACACACATAAACGATTTGCAAATGATAAAAATTTGCACCCTAGGCAGATTGGCATAGAATAGCGCTAATATAAATATGCACAAAATGCCAAATTTATGAGGTCAATATGAATAAAAATTAGCCCGCGTCATCACCGTTTTTATTTTTTGACCACATATATGCCGCAGCTCCAAAAACTAACCCAAAAGTAGAGCCAAGCACTAGGCCTAGTGTCATATTGCCAAAAACAATGCCAATAATTGTGCCAAATACCAAACCAATACCGGGGCAAATTATAGGTGAAAAATTAAATTGTTTTTACTCATAATTTTGCTAATTAGTCACTAATTTTATGTTTAAGATAAGTGGGCACGAAACCCAATAATGTCAATATTTGCGGGTTTATATAGGTAATGATTTAAAAATGTTATTTAAACAAATTGGTTATTTTTAACCTTCGGCCATAGCCAAGGAATAAAAATATAACCGCGGTGGCTATAATTGGCATATGCCCCACCAATTCCAACAAAGCATTGTCATTTTGGTTTACCAAAAGAAACACGGTGTTTGAGAGCAGCATAAAGATTGATATGACCAATGTGTTTAAGCGGGTTGTTGTGCCGAGAATGAGTATAGTGCCTAAAATGACCTCCATCATACCTGCTGACAATACAAAAAGTTGATTCGTAAACGATTCGACGCCCAACATTTGCATAAAATTCCACGGATATTTGGCAATGAAAGCCTGCCCAAGGTCTGACCCGTAGAGTTTTTCAGTTACACCCAGCGTTACCAAGGCAATGCCGGTAAAAATTCTCAAAACATCAACAGAATACGGTTTATAACGCTCTCTCAGCTGTTTATTAGGCATATAGTTAAACAGAAAAAACAACGCAATGCCCACGACATTGGAATATTCAAGGGCGAATAAAAACCCAAATTGAACCATGACCCCAAGCCATAATGCCACCAACATGCCCGCCGCATAATGGATAAAATTATTGCTAATCAACATTATGCCAATTAAGGCTTGCAAAAACAGTAATGTAGTGCCTAATCCGCCTATGGCTTGCATATGTGGCGCAATTAACGCGCCACTATAAGCGGTTAGTAAAAAAGACATTCCGGCAAAAATACGCAAGCTCTCTAGTATATCGTGGCGGATTTTGGTTGGTATGATAGGGACTTTTGGTAACTTACCATCCAGAAAAATAGAGGCGCCAATTAAAACCAATCCAATTACCACCCAAATGATTATTTCAATATCGTTAAGCGCATATATTGGGTAATTTGGTAAAATTGCATTGTCGGCATCAACGAACCACCTTACATGGGCAAAGCCGGTGGTGGCAGACATTGAAACCAATATAAAAACCAAAAACGCAACTGCAGTACGCACTAAACCCAAATGCGATATGTTGTAATGTTTCATTTCAATATCTCCTGATTAAGTGCGGCCAAAATATCTGACTAACCTGCTAATAATGTTCCTATTACATAATGAATTACACCATTAACAGCAATTTAGCATAATGTCGCAGGCCGCTAACAATCTAACAAAAATCAAAGCTAATTGTCTAGCCATCCGTACCATCAGACTTAAAAAAGCATTCTAGCAGGCATTAAAAATATAAAATCAAAGCCTAACTAACAATATTTGGGATCATTCAAAACGCCACACTACGTTTACACCGCGTGGATGGGCCACATCGTGGTATCTCTAAAACTCAAACAAGAAATTTTGGGTAAATGGCGGATGGGGAGGGATTCCACGCAATATTAATAGTAAGTAATAACAATCAGTTATAGGTTTTGTAGGTTAAAATGTTACTCTGTTGTTGCGCTGTTTGTTGACCCGTCTGGGAGATTGTTATAGTCAATCCAAACGAAGGGGAATATCCGATACAACAACCTTGGCAGCAGCATTTTCAACACCCATTCTTTCAAGCTCTGCGACAAATGCAGTGTAGATC
>JABSRZ010000029.1 GCA_013214705.1 Hyphomicrobiales bacterium | reverse complement strand
TGTACTAAAACTTATCATAAAATAATTCCAATTAATCAATTTCAACTAAAAGCTTATCACACCACTAAAGATCAGGACTATAACTTAGGTCCATGATATTTACACTGGTGAGGTTAATCTTTCAAATGTTTCACTTGATGATTTATTAGTGGGAAGTTATGTCTTGTTTCTATGATAAAACCTGTTATATCAGTATAATTGAGAGTGTATCTGATGAATTTAATGATTACCATGTTAATTTTCTTGAAGTTGTATCACACACAGTGTCTAAATTTAAATTCCCGTCTAGTCAAGATAAATGTTGGGTAGAGCCATAGTCTACAACGTGCTTAAACTAATGTCTCCTCCCACTATTGTACAGGAGTTTGACAAAACTGAAGTATTTAAATCTAAAACTATGGCTCAATGTAGAGTCAACGAAATAAAGAAGGAAATTGCTAAACGCTCAAAGAAAAATTCAATATGTTAATGTCCTTTTAATATGGTGTAAATTTAATATTAGTTTATCTTGCCTGTAGACATGTATTATGATAGTATTTTCAAATAGAACAAGTTTAATTTGTATTACTATTAATAAATCCTTGAGTAATTTAATTAATGCATTTTTATTAAATAGATTTCTACTATATTTGATCACACGGGTACAGTTAAGACATACCTTTTACTCGTAGCATTTAGTTTTTATCCCTTTTTGACCTTAGTCGAAAAATCAAATTGTAGCATGGTTCTAGTCTTTTTTTAAAAGTCAACCACATTATCTTAGACTGATATTTTGGCCACGAAGGACCAAATTTCGCCCTAACTTTGATATCTCGAGCCCTGTTAGAGAACATTTTTAGCCATATATTCGAAACTATTTGAGATACAGAGTCAGTCAAATATCCAAATGTCACCATTTTCTTTGCTCTATCCGTAGTATTGGCTTCTTTGCCATCTAAAGTTTATAGTTTTTGAGAAAATCGCAATTAAACATTAAAAAAAACAGATTTTGAAAAAAAAGTGTTTTTTCATTAAATTTTTACCCTCCTTGGTACTTTCCAGTACAAAAATATTTTAATGTAGAAGGTACCACAGTTAAATGTTGTTTTTAGCAATTTTTTTTTTGAATTTCAGGGTCCTTTTCATAAATTTTGACACTTTTTGGGGAATTTGGGTTATGCCAATGTCAGAATTTTTTGTTGGGGTGGGGGGGGGGCGGTTACAAATGGGTTTATTGCATTCTCCTGGCTTAGAGGATTTCAAAACACATTTACTTTTTTCTGTAAGACCATTTTTACGGATTTGGCAAAAGATTCTAGGTTACATGTATGTGTCGCGCGAGCATCATTTTTCAAAATTGGGGGGTCCCGTTTGGTGCTAAAAACAATTTTGGGAATTTTAATTTTTTTTAAGCTTGAAATATTTTGATGAGGACTACTTATTCCTGGAGTTTGATTAAAATCTGAGATAAAGCTGTTCAGGTCCCTCCCTGATTTGTCCTGGAATGACCGTTTTCGGACAATTTTGATACTTTTAGATGCTCTTGGGGCACCCCTAATTTTTTTTCAAAATTGCTCAAATTTTGTGTGTGACCTTATTTTTGGATGTAGAAACTTTTTAGTAGAAGGGAGCTGGAAATTTCCCAAAAAGCATTTTCTTGGGACACCCTAATGAGAGTGGCTACCAAGCATGAGTGGCTGCCAATCTCGAGTTGCTCCCAAGGCCTAGAGTGACTCCCAAATGGGAGAGTGGCTCCCAAGTGAGACTGGCTCCCAAAAACGAGAGTGGCTCCCAAATGTGAAACTGGCTCCCAACTGTGAGAGTCTCCCAAAGAGGAGACTGGCTCCCAAACTTGAGATTGGATGCCTAACTTGAGTGGCTCCCAAAGCGAAAGTGGCTCCCAAACATGAAAGCTGCTTCCAAACATGAAAGCAGCTTCCAAATGCTCAAACCCGTAAGCAGCTCCCAAATGCGAGAATACCTCCCAAACATGAGTGGCTCCTAAACCCGTGAGTGACTACTAGATCTGAAAGTGGCTCCCAAATGCAAGAGTGGCTTTCAAATGGGAGAGTGGTTCCCAAACGTGAGTTGGTCCCAAGCATGAGAGTAGCTCCCAAACCTGTAAGTTGCTTAAAAATGCGAGAATTGCTGCGAAATGCCAGTGGCTCCCAAATGCAAGAGTGGCTACCATATGTGAGATTGCCTCACAAATGCGATAGTGACTCCCAAATGTGAGAGTGGCTCCCAAATGTGAGTGGCTCCCAAACCAATTCAATAAGTGGCTTCATAACCAGTAAGTGACTTCCAAAAGCAAGATTGGTTCCCAAATTCGACAGTGGCCGATGTATGCCCAAATGATTCATATCTTCATTATATGTCTTGGGCTTGGCCTATATTAGTTGTAATAAGGAATGTGAGTAGGCCCTATAGCGTTTTGCTATATTCATATTATTCCTTCCTTAGGTCTTATCACTCGTGATGTACCACAAGTAGGTTAAGTGAGTAAAATCTGAAAGACCCAAACAACAAGGGGTCAAATATGGTTGGAACGCCTTGTCCATGGAAAAAGGGACAGGGTGACCGTCAGGAAGGGCATCCGGGTCTTAAATGTTAAAATCATGCCTCAACTACTTTCTTTTATGAAAGTGCCCCATGTCCAACCCATGTTTGAACGTGGAAAATGGACAATAAGCAGATACAAACAGTGGCTCCCAAACAAGTTCAGGGACTAGGTTATACTTCCTGTAATATATTCACTTTGGACATGCTAATGCCAGAACCCTAACCTGAAAATCGGTACACCTCAT
>JABSRZ010000028.1 GCA_013214705.1 Hyphomicrobiales bacterium | reverse complement strand
ATTCCCCAAATTTTACCGAAAATGCCGCTCAATACCACAGTTTAGCAGGGTTGGCAAAAACCATGTTTTTTTTATAAAAGTTAAAAAAAACATGGTTTTATTAAAAAAACCAAATTAACCGGGTTTTTTTGTGTTTTTTTGGTTTTTATGTTTTTTTGGTTTTTATCGATAAACGATATGTAATTCATCAATTATTTGTCCATTATGAAGGCAGAGAGCACAAATTTATCTTTTGTACTTAATTAATAGGAGTAAAACATTACATTTCCAGTAGATTCGTAGATTAATAGATTGATTCAAATTAAAATTTTAAAATGTTTACTTACTATCGGCCGATTAATCGGTATCGGAAAAAAAAGAAATGACCGATAATTATCACCCGAATCTCAAGTCAGAAGTTGAGAACATCTCTACTATTCATATGAATTATACCAAGTATTTTGTGCTGAGAGAGTTTAACCGTACAGCAGAGAGGTATAATGGTCGAAGTGAAAAAAACTATGTATTATTTTCATAGTATTTAGTAATTTTGTTAACTGTTATATATGACAATATTTATATACAATAGCAATATATATATGTTGGGTGCTGAGGAACTTATGTAGTCCTCATTGCAGGGTTGGCCCGTGGTTTTTTTGCAAAAAGAACCATCAAAAAACCCAGGTCGGATTTTTTGAGAAAAAAAACACCTCAAAAAACCCACTTCAAGTGGGTTTTTTTAAATAAAAGGTATAAATTTATTCAGATTTCAGAAACACAATTTTTTTTTCAAACATTCTTCTACATACCAGAATAAAACATAAAAATTGTTTCTAAAACTTGTATTATAGCGGATTTCAAAAAACCCACCTCAGTTCAAAAAACCAATTTGGGTTTTTTGAAATAAAATGAAAGATATTTACAAAAATTAAATTATTTTCTCAGACACCTTATATTCTTAATCTCTAAAGGCTATTAGGAGGCTATATTGTGGATTTCCTATGATATCTCGGATTTTTCAAAAAAACCACCTAGTTTTTTTGTAAATATGTGGGTTTTTTTTCAGAAACAACAGTGGTTTAATTTTTTTTTTTTGTATATTAACTCTTAATTTTTTCTATTAAAGACAGTTGTTAAAGATAATAAGGTTTTTAGGCTTTTATATAGTGTTTGCACCGTGTTTCTTTAAAAAACCCAGGTGGGTTTTTTTGGTTGGTTTTTTTTGCAAAAAAAAAAACGCTAAAAAACCCAAAAACCCAGGTGGGTAGGTTTTTTTAATAAATCCACCACTTCGGGGCAACCCTTCTCATTGGGCTATTAATTATTTTAGCATTTATATTCACAATTGAGAAGGTGAAGGATCCATTGTGCTGATTACATAACAGAACTGTCATTTTCTAGGAACATTATCATTAAATTGTAACTTTGTAAAATATCAGAAATTTTGAAAGTAGTTAGTTGACAGTTTTTTCAGCACCGTCTAAAACCCACCTGAAAAACTATTTGATTTAAACAGAATAAAATGATTTAATTAAAACCCCATAATTTTTTTCACACTACGTAAATTAATATAAAAAAATTATATAGCCATGTAAACTAGCATATAATATTAATATAGAATATCATGGAATCTAAAAAGACCATCATCCCCCAAAATTCACTTAAAAATAGCCTATTTAGATAGATTTTCGTGGTTTTGCCTTTGAGCTAATCAGAGTTGGCCAGATTCGGTGTTTTTTTAAACCAACCCACCTGGGTATTTTGTCGTTTTTTTTGCAAAAAAAAACCACCTGGGTTTTTGAAAGAAATCCCAACTAAAAGCCTAGAAACTTTATTATCTTCAACAAATGGCTTTAATAGACAAAATGAAGAATTAATATACAAAAGAAAATTTGAAAACCACTGGTGTTTCTAAAAAACACATATTTAAAAAAACAAAGTGTTTTTTGGTGTGTTTTTGGAAAACCCAATATAGACTAGCATTGAAAATCCACAAAAAAGCCTCCTAATGCTAGCCTTTAGAGATTAAGAATATAAGGTTTTTGAGACAATAATTTAGATTTTGTAAATATTTTTCATTTTATTTCCAAAAAACCCAAATGGTTTTTTTGACATTGTTTTTTTTGAGCTGAGGTGCGTTTTCTGAAATCCACCATAGCATAGTACAAGTTTTAAAAACAATTTTTATGTATTAAATGGTTTATAAGAGTATGTAGAAGAATGGCTGACAAAATAATTGTTCATATAGGACCTGTGGTGTATTTCTGTATAAAAAAACCAAAAAAACCTAAAAAAACCATAAAAACCAAAAAAACCATTGGTTTTTTTGAAAATTTATTTGGTTTAAACCATGGTTAAAACCATGGTTTAAACCATGGTTAAAACCACGTGGTTTTTTTACGCCAACCCTGTATGAAATATTTCACTAATACACATACAATGTGAATATACATAATATGACATACTTCTAACATATTTTAAGCACATATCGACAGCAACCGTTTATACCATTCATAAGATTAAATATTAATGTGGATTTATTGCAAATTACTAACATTAAAAAGATGCTGACTTTAACTATATTTACTATTCTTAATAGATACTTTTATATATTGTAATTTTATATAAAAGATAATATAAACAAAATATCACAACCAGAACCAAGTTTCAACAATTTTGTTTCATGTTTTAGTCAGAAAATTGAATTATATTTTAAATTTAACGCTTCAAAATTACAATTGAGTAGAAATAAATTTCAAGAAATATAAAAGCAAATCAAAATATAGAATATATCTAGCACCTTTAAATATAAGTCGGCTGCCCAATCTACTATATATCGGGTTCCTCTTCTTCTTCACTGTCATTTTCACAGTCACTGTCACTTTCATACACAGTGTTCTTCCACATTTTAAAACTGCATCTGCAGAATATGGAACATGGCAAATTACTTTTATGGCAACCGCATAGAAGTTTCCTGCATGGAGTATCACCAGCGCAAGCACAGTGCACAGGCCATCAGATTTTCTAACTTTGCGGGAAATGGTGGTCTGTTAGCAGACGAATAAACTGGTTTTAATGATTTAGTTAGTAAATCCTTTTTCCATCCGAAGTTAG
>JABSRZ010000027.1 GCA_013214705.1 Hyphomicrobiales bacterium | reverse complement strand
TGACAG
The DNA here is from genome assembly GCA_013214705.1 of Hyphomicrobiales bacterium. Lineage (GTDB taxonomy): Bacteria > Pseudomonadota > Alphaproteobacteria > Rhizobiales > OSC116 > OCS116. The sequence goes on along the minus strand of JABSRZ010000027.1, from coordinate 4,017 downwards.
GTATCTGTTAGGATCGACAGGTCTGTTAGGAGGTCTGCTAGGACGTGCGAATGCCACATATTTATCAGGTGTGTCAACAGGTGGTTGGGTGGTATATTCTCTAGACTCAGAGCGGACAGCTGAACAGGAAGGGTTGGAGGTATATGTTTCGGAGTTTCTCTGGGCGATGTCTAAAGCACGGGCATTAGAAAATGCTGTTTTGAGATCTAACTTGTCGTTTTCCAGAAGTCGCTGGCGAATATAGTTCGAGCGCAACCCAGATATAAAAGAATCACGAATAGCTTCCTCTTGATGCACTGCAGCAGTCACTGCGGCGAAGTTGCAGTTTCTGGCTAAAGTTCTCAGATTCTGGAGGAATTCATCCAGTGATTCCTCACCCGATTGTTTTCTAGTGGCAAGTACATGGCGCGCATAGATCTCGTTCACCGGTTTCTGATACTGAGACTTGAGAAGACCAACAGCTCCGTCGTAATTGTCTTCCTCTTCGATGAGGATGTAAGCGTGATGTCCAACAAAGTTGGTTAGAACAGATAACTTATCAATATTATTATCCAGAGTGGCGATGAAATTGTTCAATGTTTTAAGCCAGTGCCCAAATTTCTTATCGGCATCCTGGCTGTTTGGTTCCCACTCAAGCCTTTCTGGCTTCATGAAGTTCATCTTTAATTAATGTAATAAAAATGTAGTATTTGTTAAATTAGATAATAAAATACTACTGTGGATAGAACCATTTTATTACATTATAATTGTGATGGGCTAAAACAAAGACCACCATTAATTAACATAAACATTAAACAGAACATTCTCCTCTACTTTAAAAAGTTCAAGTATGCCTCCGCCTTCCTCCCTCTATGATATTACGTGAGTCTATGTTGCACCAGAATGATCCGTTGTCACCCATCTTTGGAGGTGATGCTACATGAATTAGTGTTTCAGAATGCTCACCCGCACCATCTACAGATGGGCTATCAGAAATTAAAGGTGGAGTTCCACCGATCATTTGGTCTGGCTGACTATTATTCACTTTATCACTGCGATCAGACTCACTTTCACCAGCAGGCGCAAGGTCCTTCAAAGATACTGTCTTCTCCCTGCCATCGGGATATTTAATAAAAGCGTAATGAGGGTTTGCATGTAACAATTCAACTGGTTCTACTAGCGGATCAGTTTTGCGGTCTCTGGCATGACATTTCAGCAGCACGGGACCTGGATGTGTTAGCCAAGTAGGTAGAGACACTCCTGCGGTGGATTTTCTTGGGTACTGGAACAGCCGTTCATGAGGTGTCACATTCGTTGCTGTGCAGAGTAAGGACCTGGTAGCGTGTAGAACATCTGGTAACACATCTTGCCAGCTAGATATTGGGAGATTCTTTGACTTCAGAGACAGCGTGATGGCCTTCCACACTGTGCTATTTTCCTTTTCGATTTGACCATTCCCTTCAGGGTTATAACTAGTGGTTCTGCTGGATGCAATGCCTCGAGATGACAGAAACTGACGCAGTTGGCCACTGAGGAAAGCTGAACCACGATCACTGTGAACATAGGATGGCATACCAAAGAGTGAGAATAGTTGACAAAAACATTTAATCACTGTGCTTGCGGAAACGTCAGGACAAGGAAACACAAATGGAAACCTGGACCATTCGTCAATAATATGCAAGAAGAAACGATTTCTGTTATTACTAGGTAGTGGACCCTTAAAGTCCACATTTAATCGCTCAAAAGGCTGTGTGGATTTGATAAGGTGCACTGGTTCTGTGGGTTTATAAAACTGTGGTTTGCATTCAGCACAAACAGGACAGGAACGGGTTACAGCACGTACCTCCTCTACAGAAAATGCTAAGTTCCTAGATCTCACAAAATGATTTAAGCGGGTCACACCTGGATGACACAAGTCTTCATGGAGAACCTGTAGATCTATGCCTGTAGATAAGGCGCAAACTCTAGACAGAGCATCGGGAGACTCATTGAGGTGACCAGGTCGGTACTTTATGGTGTAATTGAAGGTTGAGAGTTCGAGCCTCCACCGTAAAATCTTGTCATTTTTGACCTTCTTCTGGTGTTTTGTATCAAACATGAAAGAGACACTCTTTTGATCTGTAAGTAAAGTGAAATGTCTGGTAGATAAGAAATGTCTCCAATGCCGAACTGCTTCTATGATTGCCATGGCTTCCTTTTCCACAGAGGGATGTTGCAACTCCGGACCCTGCAAAGTTCGAGAAAAGAATGCCACTGGTTGTCCTCGTTGATTCAATGTAGCAGCCAGCGCAAACTCCGACGCATCGCACTCAACCTGGAATGGAATAGTCTCATCTATGCAACACACCACTGACTGCTTAACACCTTCTTTCAGCTTTCTTAGAGCTTCTTTCGCTTCTTCAGATATAGGAAAGGTTGTGCTTTTGGTTAATGGTCTGATCTTCTCTGAGAAATTGGAAATCCAAGGAGAGTAATAAGAAAAGAACCCTAAGCATCTCTTTAAGGACTTGACATCATGAGGAGGAGGTAATTGCATAAGGGGACGCATTCTTTCAGGATCTGGGCGTAATTCTCCATTTTCTATGACACAGCCTAGGATACTCAACTTAGAGGTATTAAAGGTACACTTTCCTTGATTATATGTTAGGTTTAACTGACTGGCTGCTTCTCTGAACCGAGCAAGATTTAGGTCATGATCGGCTTGATCCTTGCCACATATAGTGACATTGTCTAAGTAAGGATAGGTAGCTTTCAGGCTATATTTATCCACCATGTAGTCCATGGCCCGCTGGAAAGCTGAGACACCATTGGTGACACCAAATGGCATCCGAAGGAACTGGTAGAGACGACCATTGGCCTCAAAGGCTGTGTATGGCTTATCTTCGGGATTTATAGGAAGCTGGTGGTAGGCAGATTTCAGGTCAATGGTGGAAAACACCCTGTATTTTGCAATCTCATTCACCATATCAGGAATACGAGGTAAGGGATATGCATCTAACTGGGTGTAGAGGTTGATTGTCTGGCTGTAATCTATGGCCAATCTCTTCTTCTCTGCCTTCTTAACTACCACTACCTGAGCTCTCCATGGACTCTTGCTTTCTTCAATTATTTCTTCCTTCAGTAGTCTTTCTACTTCATTCTTTATGAACTCCCTATCTTCCTGACTATAGTGCCTGCTCCTATCTCTCACAGGTATGCAATTAGGAGTGAGGTTAGAGAACAAGGAAGGAGGATTCACCTTCAAGGTTGAGAGACCACATACCGTAAGAGGAGGTTGTGATCCACCATACTTAAGTGTAATACTTTCGTGAAGGCATAGGAAATCCAAGCCTAGGATTAGGTTGGTGCATAGATTAGGTAAAATAAGAAACTTAAAATTATCATACTCTTCATCCTTCACTTTCAGTGTGACAATACAGTAACCAGTGACTTCAGTGGTTAAAGACTTTGAGGCCATAGAGATTCTATCATGGGCAGGAAAAACCTTCAAGTTTAAAGACTTTGAACAGGCAGGATGCATGAAACTGTAACTACTGGCTGAATCTGCTACTCCTCGCACCGGTTTACCATTAATCTTAACCTCAGTCATGGATTTTGATAGAGAGTGAGGAACCGCTTGGTCGACTATGATTGAGCAAAGTGGTGGCCAGGAAGACTGACTACTAGGTTGAGAGTAAGGTGGAGGTGGAGGATCCATAGGATGCTGATAGGTAAAAGCACCAGTAGCAGCAGCAACCTTATCTCTGTCAGTGGCCGGTACCGGGTTACCTCGACAGACTTTGCTAAAATGACCTTTCTTTTGACATTTGAAACAGGTAGCCTCTCTAGCTGGGCATTTGTTTCTTGGGTGTCTAGCCTGACCACAGAAGAAGCAGCAGTTCTGTGACAGGTATCTGTTAGGATCGACAGGTCTGTTAGGAGGTCTGCTAGGACGTGCGAATGCCACATATTTATCAGGTGTGTCAACAGGTGGTTGGGTGGTATATTCTCTAGACTCAGAGCGGACAGCTGAACAGGAAGGGTTGGAGGTATATGTTT
>JABSRZ010000026.1 GCA_013214705.1 Hyphomicrobiales bacterium | reverse complement strand
TCGATAGCTACGTATGCGCCAGTTATCAGTAGTAAATTCATCACGGAACAGGCGTGTTCTCTAAGAGAAATTTATGATAGACTCCGAAGTCACTATGGATTTAGGAAGACAGGGGGGCGTATCCTAGAGTTAGCGGAGTTTTCGCTGGAACCGATGGAGTCTCGTGAAGCTCTCTGGGAGCGGATGAGTGCGTTTATAGATGACAACCTGCTGTCCTGTAGATCCGGTATTAAACATCTGGATGGTGAGGTCGAGAGAGATGAAGAACTGTCTCCTATGGTTTTGAACATTCTAGTTGTTTTATGGCTAAAGGTCTTACATTGTGCGCTACCCGGAGCAGTGCGCCAGAGATTCTCGACTCAGCTGAGATCCAACACAATATTTTCGTTACGGGAGGATATTAGTGATTCGGTTCCTGCGATCCTACAAGATATTCAAGAGAAGGATGGGGTAATATCGAGAACAGGGTACCAGTCACGGAACAACTTCCAGCGTGGCAGTTTTCAACGTGGTAGTTCAAGACCAAACCAGCGTAAAAATGCCTACGGGTACCGTCGGTCTATGAAATGTTGCCTATGTGAGTCAGCAGGCCGACAGGAGGCTAACACACACTTTCTTTCTGCATGTCCATTTCTGCCCACCGAAGATCGTCAGTATATTTCAAAGACGAGAGAGGTAGTTGTAGAGTCAGAATCAGATGGGTGCCAAGAAGAGTATGATACAGCTAGAACTAGTGAATGTAACTTTACTCATACTGTTCAGCCAAAAGATGCAACAACATGCAGGGTAGATGTCATACCAAGTCCCGTGCTTCATATTTCCGTTGGCAGGTACGTATCTGCATTCACTCTGGATTCGGGAGCTGAAACAAATCTCATCAACGAGAAGGAGTGCAAGAAACTTGGTGTAAAGATTCATCCTACATTACAGCGTGCTAATATGGCTGATGGGTTGTCTCCTCTTCAAACAGTGGGTGAAGTACATTTTTCATGTGTCCGGGATCATCACACATTCAAATTTAATGGTCTTGTGGTGAAGAATCTGAATTGTGATATTCTTGCTGGTATGCCATTTTTGGAGGGAAATGATGTGTTTTTACGGCCTAAAATGAGAACTATTTATATTGGTGATTGCTGTTCAGTAAGGTACCAGGGTGGAAAACCTCAGTTGATTGGCAACACATGTACGGCATCAATACTTAGGATTCCACATCAGCTTTGTTTACTTCCAGGTGAAGGCTTGTCGATGCAGCTTCCGGATAGCTTGAAGGGGCAGGAGGTTGCCATTGAACCTAGAGTCTTAGCTCCATCAGTTGTTGCTGTTCCAGACTGGTTGAGGTGTCAGATTATACCATCTAGTATTGAGGGTCAGATTACCGTACACAACTCGGCTAATGAACCGGTGCTGTTGAAAAGGAATGAACAGATCTGCCAGGTTGTGCCAGTGACAGATGTATCTAAGTTAGAACCATATTCAGTTCCTGTTAAGAAGGTATCACCCGGTAATTCAGTTGAATTTGCTTCTCATGCGGTCACTGTTGATCCATCATCCATCCTTGATGCTGAAGATAGGGAGAGGTTTTTATCACTTAATTTGAAGTATGATAACGTATTTTCTTCTAAATTGGGATTCTATAATGGTCATAGTGGACCTTTCGTGCATATTATCAACATGGGGGATTCCCTTCCTCCTCAGAGAAGAGGTAGAATTCCTCTGTACAACCGCACTAATTTGGAGCTTCTACAAGAAAAGTTCGACGAGTTGCTAAGTGCAGGTGTGTTCTCCAAGCCTGAAGACATTGGTATAGCTGTGGAGTATGTTAATCCGTCCTTTCTTGTGAAGAAGTCAGATGGTGGTCATAGACTTGTAACTGCATTTACAGAGTTAGGTATATATGCCAGACCGCAACCATCAGTGATGCCTAATGTAGATGAAACACTACGCCAAATCGGACAGTGGAAGTTTATTGTGAAGACTGATTTGAAACAGGCATACTATCAGATACCGTTATCCGACAGTTCACTGAAGTATGTAGGAGTTGTTACACCATTTAGAGGTACTCTAGTTTATAGACGTGCAGTCATGGGTCTTCCGGGATCCGAATCCTCATTAGAATGTCTACTAAGTAGGGTATTAGGAGATCTAATTATCAGTGGGTCCACCGTCAAACTAGCCGATGATTTGTATTGCGGAGCTAGTTCCACGACGAAGCTGTTAGAAGTATGGGAGAAGGTGCTAAAGTTACTCCAGTTGAATGGGCTAAAGTTATCACCTGCAAAAACCGTTTGCTGTCCAACAAGTACGGTCATTCTTGGATGGCTTTGGGAGCAGGGGACAATAAGGTCAACACCACACCGCCTCAATGCTCTCCTGCAGTGCTCTCCTCCGGAAACAGTAACCAAACTCAGATCTTTCATTGGTTCCTACAAGTTTCTATCTAGAGTTTTACCATACTATTCATATCACCTGGATCCTCTCGAGAAGCTATGTGCAGGTACTCATACATCTACAGAGAAAATTAGCTGGACAGATGAGTTGCTATTAGTTTTTGACAAAGCTAAGTCGCATTTGAAGTCTGCTAAAACTATCACACTACCACACAGAGATGATCATCTCCAGATAGTAACAGATGCTAGTGCATTGGGTCTTGCTTCAGCTATGTATTCGGTTAGGGACAGTAAGCCACGTCTGTCAGGTCTGTTTAATGCTAAACGTAAGGCACCCCAGTTAGGATGGTTGCCATGCGAGATGGAGGCTTTAAGTATTGCAGTTGGTGTGAAACATTTTGGTCCGTACATAATTCAATCATTGCATAAAACTAAAGTCTTCACGGATTCTAAACCATGTGTGGAGGCATATAAGAAGCTGAGACGTGGTGAGTTTTCCAGCAGTTCAAGGGTGATGACATTCTTGTCTACAGTTTCTCATTATCAGGTGGAGCTTCATCACATTGCCGGCAAAAACAACATGTTTTCTGATTTTAACAGCAGGAATCCGATAACCTGTGATGGTGGATGTCAGGTATGCACTTTTGTAAAGAAAACAGAGGAGTCTGTTGTTCGTGCTGTCACCATCACGGATGTGCTATCTGGACGGTGTTCCGTGCCATATGCAACACGGAGCACTTGGTTTCAGGTCCAGCAAGATTGTAAAGATTTATCAAGGGTATACAAGTATTTGAAGGATGGATTAACACCGTCAAAGAAGAATAGAAGAATTTTGGATGTGAAGAGATATATGAATGCTGTGATACTTTCTAGCTCTCCAGCTGATGGTCTGATGGTCGTACTTCAGGAACTGCCTTTGGGGTCAGCCAGGCAGAGGATAGTTGTTCCTCGAGCTATAGTTGATGGTTTACTCACAGCGCTGCATCTCCGTCTGTCTCATCCGAGTAAGCATCAATTGAAAGAAGTTTTCAACCGGGCATTCTTTGCTCTTGATGTAGATAAAGCTGTGGACAGGACGCTCCAGAACTGTCACACCTGTGCATCACTGAAGAGGATTCCTACGATGTTTAAGCATCAGTCAACTTCTATACCACCTGATGTCCTAGGGAGAAGTTATTCTGCAGATGTAATTCGACGTGAACGGCAGTTTATTTTGGTGGTACGAGAAAATGTATCATCATTAACTGATGCTGTGTTCATACCCAGAGAGGATGGTATGTCACTCAAAGAAGGGCTGGTAAAGGTGCTATCAAGATTACGGTCACCAGCAAGTCCTCCAGTTTCTATCAGAGTGGATCCTGCTACCGGATTCCAGTCAATTGTCAAAGATCATATGTTAATTAGTCATGGTGTGCATTTGGAGTTGGGTGAAGCTAAGAATGTTAATAAGAACCCTATAGCAGAAAGGTGTATATCGGAGGTACATGCAGAGATAACTAAGTTACAGCCTACGGGTGGACCAATCAATGAAGTCACTCTTGCGATTGCAGTCAGCAATTTGAACAGCAGAATCAGAGGTGGTGGCCTCACTGCATTGGAAGTCTGGACCCAACGAGACATGTCCACAGGAGAACAGATACCGTTATCTGATAAGCAGCTAGCTGTGGACAAATATCAGCAGAGACGCAAAGGTCATCTTCCTTCTGCAAGGTACAGATCCAGAGGGAAGCTTGCATCACATCTACCGGTTGTCAACGTTGGTGACCTGGTTTATCTGTACCAGGATCGGGATAAAACCAGAGCCCGCGATAAGTACCTGGTGGTGGATCTAAAAGGAGCTAAAGTCGCTGTTCAGAAGTTCACAGGAAGTCAACTAAGGTCGAGAAGATATTGGGTGGACCTTGTTGATATTATTAAAGTTGATACAGTTGCTGATCAGCCACATCACATGATTTCAAGCAGTGATGGATCATCTGCAGAGGAAAGTACCGATCTTGTTATCACAGGACGTGCATCAGATGATGAAGCTGTTGAGATTCACCAGGAGGTTAGGCCACAGCGCCCAAGAAGAGTTATAAAACCTCCTGGTCACTTGAAGGATTTCGTATGTGGTGACTAGCACAGTGTCACCCCTGTATATAGTGTACATAGTCAGCGTCAGATGTTAATTATCATACTCATTGGACATTATAGTCTTCATCATTACACGGTAGTTACCATGTGTATATAGTAGTCGTTACCTGTACCTGTTGGAGGTGATTGTATATAGTAAATAAAAGGAGAAAGAAACTGCGTCATCCGATATACGCACGCGCAGTAGTGTTGAGGTCAGATGCGTTTCGTGGATATATCGTCATTCCGTTTACCGTCTCTCCGTAGTAACTATCAGGTAACACTATTATATTAACGTGGTGGCATCGATGTTAATTCGTATTCACGCTCCATAAAGAAGTGCTAAAGAATTTGTGCTTTGTTACGCTACTAAAGTTATCAAAGGAAGACGTGTGGATTCATTATTTCGTGTACAAGTAGAAGTCTAAAAACGCATGATTGACAAATCAGTTGCAGACTGTATCGTTCACGAGTGTTGTTTAGTGAGTAGTCAGCTGTGTGAGCGAGTGTGCGGGACTCGCAGTATATTATTGTAAGGATATTTATAATCTAAACCTACCTGTAAGTACATTATATTATAATATATTAGACAGTTTTAAAGAAGATTATGGCGAAATCAATGGTGCCGAAGCAACGGATCTTGATAGAGGGTGAGTCTCCAACATCATTTGAAACATGGGAACAGAGCATGAATTTTCATATCGTTTTAGATAGCCGTTTCGCGAGATTCACAGTTAAAGATGACTTATGTACTTGGCGACCAAGTTCTACAGAAAATCGTGGATTTCAGGATGACCCCAGCTCCGTAGCAGATGATGTCCGTATGAAGGCTACATTAAAGGCCGCTCATTTACAAATTCTCTTAGGGTCGATAGCTACGTATGCGCCAGTTATCAGTAGTAAATTCATCACGGAACAGGCGTGTTCTCTAAGAGAAATTTATGATAGACTCCGAAGTCACTATGGATTTAGGAAGACAGGGGGGCGTATCCTAGAGTTAGCGGAGTTTTCGCTGGAACCGATGGAGTCTCGTGAAGCTCTCTGGGAGCGGATGAGTGCGTTTATAGATGACAACCTGCTGTCCTGTAGATCCGGTATTAAACATCTGGATGGTGAGGTCGAGAGAGATGAAGAACTGTCTCCTATGGTTTTGAACATTCTAGTTGTTTTATGGCTAAAGGTCTTACATTGTGCGCTACCCGGAGCAGTGCGCCAGAGATTCTCGACTCAGCTGAGATCCAACACAATATTTTCGTTACGGGAGGATATTAGTGATTCGGTTCCTGCGATCCTACAAGATATTCAAGAGAAGGATGGGGTAATATCGAGAACAGGGTACCAGTCACGGAACAACTTCCAGCGTAGCAGTTTTCAACGTGGTAGTTCAAGACCAAACCAGCGTAAAAATGCCTACGGTTACCGTCGGTCTATGAAATGTTGCCTATGTGAGTCAGCAGGCCGACAGGAGGCTAACACACACTTTCTTTCTGCATG
>JABSRZ010000025.1 GCA_013214705.1 Hyphomicrobiales bacterium | reverse complement strand
TCGGAGGGCAACCAAATAACATTGTTTTTATTGGTAAATACCGTTTAAATACACTCTACCCACAAAACTACCCACAACTAGCACCCGCAACTTAAGCTAGGGGTATATTAATTTTATCAATGCCACCGACTCGTCGTCGATTGTCTTCCCCCTAGGCGCCACACCCTCGTAGCCATTGTAATACATATGGCCAAGATTATATTGGTCTTGACTATCTAGTGTGTTTTTGATGATCGAGTATTGGAAGAACGCTTGGTTTGGCACGCGAAGTCGCTTTTGCACCAGCTGCGTCATCTGGCCAAAAATGGCGTGGATATCGCCCCTTTAAATCTTTAGCCACAGCGGCCCACGAGCCACGCCAAAAACCGGGCAAATCCTGCGTTATTTGTATCGGACGGTGTGCTGGCGACAATAGAATGATTAACAAGGGCATTTGGCCATTTATGATCGTTGGGTGTTTGATAAGCCCAAAAAGTTCCTGTACGCGAACCTCGATTGCAGGCGCGGTCTCATGAGCGTAGTTGATGGCAAAGCGCGAACCGCTCGGTGCCTGAAAATGTGAGGGAAGCAACGCGTCGATCTGCGACCTCATCTTCCAGGGCAATAACGCTGACAGCGCATACTCCAACATATGTGTGGTAATTGTTGAGACTGTCGTCGCACCTGACAGATAAGGCTCCAACCAGCTCGAAACTCCATCTTGCAAAGCTAAGTCACTTAGGTCTGGCCAAGGTGAACCAAGTGTTTCGTGCAAATAGGTTGACCGCGCACGCAGCGCCAGTTGCGGCTTAGACCATGGCAAAACATTAAGGCCCAATTCTTCAATGCCTGAACAAAGCAACACTGCTGCTGCGGCAATATCCATAATTTTAGAGGGTGTATCTGCTAAGACAACCTGGTCGATCACGCGCACGCGACGTGCGCGTACGCTGCGTGACTCAATCTCAAATTCGAGGCGTGTTTCCTCAACAATATGCGTTGAAAAGGTTTCCTCAATTTCTTCAATATCTATCCGTGCGGCAGCACGAATACGCCCATTTGCGGCTTTGCCGGTAATGTTTGTCACTACAAGGAATTTATGCTGCGCCAGCGCATCTGTTGCAGGTAAGGTTGCTGCGCGCCCGTTTGCAAGGCGGAAACGACCGGGCCGTCCAGCGGCTTGTGCGAGGCGATCGGGGTAGGCATTTGCGAGCAGTTGACCAACGCTTACTGTTTGGTGCTGGCGGCGCGCGCTGCTTGCCAAATTTGCCCATCGTCTTGCCAGAGCCCTGGCATCCTTGGCGCGAGGACTTTTGTCGGCAAGGAAAACGTTCAATCGATCCTCAAGATCTATCGCCTCGCCTCCAAGCCCATGCTCAGACACAAGCGCTGCAATGTCAGCTGCCTGTTGTGCATTGCCGCTAACCTGACCACGAACGATCATGTGCGCAAGTCGCGGGTGGATAGGTAACGCCGTTAATATGCGTCCCTGATCAGTGATCTGTCCGAGGCTATCAACGGCATCCAAGTTTTGTAGTAGAGCAACGGCTTCTGACCAAGCAGGTCCGGGCGGCTGATCAACAAACTGCATTTGTTTGGGATCGGTCACGCCCCATCCGGCAAGACTAAGAACAAGAGGGGTTAAATCGGCCGCTAAAATTTCTGGAGTATCAAATGCTGCTTGGGCTGCATTTTGTCCTTTACTCCACAGGCGATAGCATACGCCGTCTTGAGTTCGGCCTGCGCGGCCTTGCCTTTGCGTGGCAGCTGCCCGCGAAATTGTCCGGGTTTCGAGCCGTGTCAGTGCGGTTGCGGGTTCAAAGACCGGCACGCGTGCTAAACCACAGTCGACAACAACGCGGATGCCCTCAATTGTCAAAGATGTTTGCGCAATCGCCGTTGCTAAAACAACTTTGCGGCGCCCTCTTGCAGCAGGAGAAATGGCCAGATCTTGTTGTTTGGGCGTGAGGCGCCCATAAAGCGCTACAATGTCTGTCGTATCGGTAACCAGCGCAGACAGACGCTCAGTGACGCGGTGAATTTCTGCTTGGCCGGGTAAAAATACCAGAATGGAACCATGCTCTTGGTTAAGTGCTGTCATCACTGTGGAAACGACATGGTCCTCAAGGCGGATACCGGGCTTTTGCGGCACATAGTGTGTTTCTACAGGGAATGCGCGCCCCTCGCTTACAATCAACGGTGCATCAGACAACAGTTTAGACATATGGGTGCTATCAAGCGTTGCCGACATAATAAGTATGCGCAGTTCCGGCCTGAGTATCGCGGTATCTAGAACCAGCGCCAGACCCAGGTCGCCGTCAAGGCTACGCTCGTGAAACTCATCAAAAATTACAATCGCGACGCCGTTAAGTTCAGGGTCATCGAGGATCATGCGGGTAAAAACACCTTCAGTCACCACTTCAATCTGCGTTTTATCGCTCACGCGCGTATCAAGTCGCACCCGATATCCAACAGTTTCGCCAACTTTTTCACCAAGTGATTGTGCCATCCAATGTGCGGCCGCTCTGGCTGCAATACGCCGTGGTTCCAACATAATTATGCGACCATTCGCCCGCCAATCAGCATCAAGCAGACGAAGCGGGACGCGCGTGGTTTTACCAGCGCCCGGTGCCGCGACCAAAATTGCAAACGGGTTGTCGCGAAGAGTTGTCGTGAGCTGCGGTAGCACTGCATCAATGGGGAGGGGGGTACCAATATTAGTCATACACCTTACATAATGGAAATACCCCGCACTGCAAAGTATTAATGGCGTGACAAAGCAACAATGAGGAGAAAGCAACAATGAGGACAAAGCAGTCGTTGGATCGTATTGAAGCTTTCCTCTGGATCAGCGGCATAGCGAGCACTGAAAACCTACTCTTATCTCTGAACACCTTCAGCTTGTCTATTTTGTGATCCTTTTGTATTGCCCCAAAGCAGGTCTAGAAGACTGACAACTGAGGACCGCTTTGGGTCATAAGCAGACCCTTTTAGTAACACTAGTTTCAAATTATACCTTGTATATGAATGACTATCACTGCGCTGCGCTGCGCTAGTTTTACAAAGAGGCCAAGGGTGGATTGTTAAAACTATTGCATCCTATTACGTTAGATTAAACAAATGAAAAATTGATGTAGTCGTGGCAGGATTGTGGGAGGATTAGATGGGGTACAGGGGGCATTTATGGTCTTTATAATATAGGCGGTGTCGCGTATGACAATATTATTTCTAAGTCGCCAATATATTTAATTTTTCATTGTCCAGTACGTTTGAAATTTCAAACTAAAGCTGCACAATTAACCAAAAAGATCGATGAAAATCTAACTTGGTTAAAACATTCATTTATCTTAAAGCACTCGATGACGGACAGCTGCATAACTTAAACACCTTATGAAGCACAAATAGATAAACTACAATCAATTTGAAAGTGTTTTGCTAGGGCGTCCAATTTACAATTCTTCCTCTAATCGCGAACGCCGGAGATAGATGTCAACATGCCTTCCAAACCAGTGTCTATTTTCACCGACTCCAAACCCGCAGTTTTAAACATTGAGACCACATCTTGTTCTTTAAGCTTATTTGACAGAGACGCCCAGGTTTTTATGGCCGCAGCTTCAAACGCTGGTAAATTATGGCTGTTTGCAAAATTTGTCGCGTTGTTTTTAGTAAAACGCGGTGTCGGGAAAACAACCATAATGATGCCATTAACTTTGGTCACGCGCATCATTTCAGATATGAGCTTTTGTTTGTTTTTCACAACATTCAATAAGGATGCCGCGATTACAACATCATATTTTTCGTTTTGAATCGGCATGTTTAAAGCATCAGCCTGCAAAAATTGAACAGCATTCGAGGCCGGTTGGTTTTGCTCTGCGCGTTGCACCATCGAACTAGAGCTATCAATGCCGGTTACTCGATAGCCCGCGCTTGCTAAATCACGAGCTAATCCACCAGGGCCACAGCCAATTTCGAGCAGTTCAGCATTGGCTGGTAAATTAAGGTTTGCGATCATATTTCGTAAGGTCCCACCATACCATTGGAACCGATTCAATCGGGCGAATAAGTCTGGGGCATTGGCCATTGCCAAGCCCCAGACTGCTATATTTGCGACAAGTTTAAGCATGTGTCACCTTCTTTGTCGAAATATTACCAAAGACAATCATCAGAACAATAAATACTGCTGCGTTGGACATAGGTATCATTGACGATTCAAATGATACAATGCCAACCATTGTGTAATAAACTCCGGCCAAAAGATCTATCAACTGGATGGCGATCATGCCATTAAGCCAAAAACGATTCTCGGCAGGTTGTCTGGCGATAACAAACATGCCAACACCGTAAACCAGAAAACGCCCAGCTAACATGGCCAGCGGGTAATTCATGTCCTGGGTTGGGACGTTCAGGCCCTGCCATTCGATGAAAAATGATGGTGCGAAAAGATAAAGTCCGCCAAGGACTAATTGTGAAATTCCGATAATGTAGCAAACAATTTGTAATTTTTTCATTAGGTTTTTCTCTATTAAATATGATGTTTAAACACAAGCCTTAATGACTCAGGTTGTTGAGCTGGAAACTAACCCCCAAAAAACATTGTTGAAAGTCTTGAAATTTGCATAATAATTGTGCAAAATAGCACTATGTCTAATTGGGATAATTTGCAAACTGTTTTGGCGATCCGTCGATGCGGCTCTATTGGGGCCGCTGCTCGGTCGATGGGGCTCAACTATTCGACAGTCAACCGCCGTTTAGCGGCTTATGAAGCGACGCTAGGTGTAAAATTATTTGAAAGCAGTGCAGAAGGTCAGGCCTGTACGCCTGCTGGTTTGCGAATATGTGAAGCCGCAGAACGTATGGAAGAGGAACTTGCTGAAGCTGAACGCACAGTTATTGGGGCTGACGCTAATATGGAAGGTGAGTTAAGGGTTTCCATGTCTGCTAGTCTTTTTCAGATGCTCATGGCACCAATATTTGGTGCATTTTCTAAGCGTTACCCTGATATTAGAATAACTCTGAATTTCACTCGCGATTTCAGCGACCTCAGTAAACGAGAGGCCGATATCGCATTCAGGTTTTCAAATAACCCACCGGAAAGCCTTGTAGGCGTCCGCATCACTAATTGTGCTCAATCAATTTACGCTAGCCCTGAATATGTTGACGCAAACTCCAGCCCCCGTTCACGACACTGGATAGGCAAGAAAGATGGCGCTCGCAATCCGTCCTGGGTAAGGAATAGCAGTGAACCGTTTGCCGAAATTAAACATAATGTCCTCGACAATTTGGCAAAACAACACATGGCTGTGCAAGGTATGGGCATGACAATACTTCCGTGTTTTCTAGGTGATCAAGACACAGGTTTGGTGCGCTTACCACCGGCTATGGTTTTTCCAGGGCGTGATCTGTGGATTTTGACACATGAAGATATTCGAAAAACGGCTAGAGTTCGTTCACTACTGGAATTTTCGCGAGACCGTTTGAATTCCATGTCTGATCTACTGGAGGGTTTAACACCTGCCGATGGTACAAGTTAGCACAAAATTATATTCTTCATGCTATTAAACGAAATTTTCCAAACTGCCATTCAGATGGTGTTAAATTGTCGTTCCGTGCCACACAATTTTTGTCAAAAATCGTTTGAAGCCGTGCAGGTTCACTTTATCCAATGAGCTAAACTGCACGATCCCAAGCAGAGGTTGACCAGCTGTATTTATAGGAATTGGTTTGGCATTAATAAGGCCATTTTCTCCATTTTTCCTATAGGCCAACAACCATCGATAAATACTTGTCCTACCAACACCAAAATATCTGCTTGTTTTTGAAATATTACAAAATTGCTCAGCATATTTAATGACACGCAATTTACGCTTAATCTTTTTTTCATCCTGATTCATAAAATTTCCTTCCTGTAAAGTTAAGTATACAAGAAGTGTTCCTTAGCCCCAACATATCTAAAAAATACGATGGTTATATGCTATCGATAATGTTGGGATAGGAATAGCGCTGGGCTTATGCATCGGAGGAGCTGTTGGGACTGCCAGAGATAAGAAGGCCAAACAACACCAAAAAACCAATAAATAACGTTGGAATGGTTTAAGTTTTTTGATAATTTGTAAAGCTCACCTGACATGTGTGTTTTAGACATTATGTTATTCGCAGAAGCCAAAGGCTTTGACGTCAAAATAATTCGGCTGATTATCCGCATTCGCAGGCAGGATTCAAATGAGCGCGCCGAGGAAGAAACCATACTTGATCTTTATCTCCGCGCCTTTGGCATGGCACCAAGCGAAGGGGAATATGGCTTTCTTTTCCGTTTCTAGGCGCTCTAGACGTGTTCGTATTCGAATGCTTTGAGACTAATTGTCGTTTGAACTAAGCTAGAGTTTTGTTCATCTTTGATGATTAATTATGCAGCATTCATTTGATGTTGCAATCTTCATTTTTTTGAATTGTTTTGGCTTTGATCCTTTCTCGTAAGTTTCATATTTCCTGCCCACGGCCAAAATAAACATCGGCAGGCGGGAGGTTATTGAGGCTTTCGTGGTATCTGTGGTTTGTCACAGCCAGAAGCCTTTAAGGCAAGTTCGATTGTATCTGTTGCATCTCGGCTTTTCATCGTGGCGCACAGTTTCCAGCTCACTATGTAATGCGAGTAATCATCCAGAATAGTTGATAAATACACCCAGCCCCAACCTATTATTTTCAGATAAGTAAAATCGGTTTGCCATAGTTGATTTATGGCAGTGGTTTTATCCTTAAACTCATTGGCTGCTTTTATGACAATATAAGCAGGGCTGGTATTCAGGTTGCGGGACTTAAGCAGCCTATATACTGAACTCTCAGATACAAAATATTGTTTAGTATCTGTAAAGTAAACAGCCAACTCCCGTGGTGACATATCAGTTTCAGGGTCTGCCCCTGTCTTTGGGTATCAAGTGCCAATTTAATAATCTGTTCCCTAATATTATCAGGGATACGGTTCCACACCTGTGATTGACCAGATGGCTTGTCGGCCAATCCCGAAGAAAAAACACCAACTATGAATACGAACCCGCTGCATATTCCATTATCGGACCCAAGAATTTACAGGTCTCCTCGATATTTTTGGTGTGTTCTCCGACTTCGAGAAGATGGCTGGTGTGCAGTGGTTGCCATATTGCACGTATCTCGCAATAGCTTCTGGTTTTAAGTCAATTTTTTTGTGTTTAGTACGGTCAATGTATGGACACCAATATTTGGCATCCGTACATTTTAGTTAGTTACCGTTTTTTTGGTTCCATTTTTCGACATTTACAC
>JABSRZ010000024.1 GCA_013214705.1 Hyphomicrobiales bacterium | reverse complement strand
GATATGAAAACCCAAGTTGGTGATTTAGAAAACGACATAACAGAGTTTCTAAGAAAGGTTAGCAATGGGTAATTAAGACCCTTAAAAAATCCAAACAAAATTAAAGCATGCTGATGATGTAATTGTCAGCATGCTTTTTTGTTGGCCAAAACATCAATTGCTAAGGCAATGGCCTAGTGAACCAATGACATATTTAAGGCGTCTGGGTTTAGTCAGCCAATTGTTGGTGGTTTGGAAGCTATATGTTAAACTGTCGGCAATGACTGTGAGTTTGATATGTATAAATTATTACTCAAATCAATAATGGCTATATTGCTGGTGGCGGGTTTAACGCCACTTGCAAATGCTGATGTGATTAAAGCCCGACAAGCCATAGCCAGAAGTGATTTTAAAACCGCCGTTGAAGAATTTAAAAAAAGCCAAAACCAACTAACCGCTGAAGACCAGTATATGTTGGGTTTTATGATTTATAGTGGCAAAGGCGCTGCGCAGAATTACAATGAAGCGGTTACATGGTTTGCAAAATCGGCTGAACGGGGTTATGCGGCGGCGCAGTATAATTTGGGATTTATGTATTTTAAGGGCTTTGGCGTTGAACAAGATTTCAAACAAGTGATTAATTGGTACACCAAAGCCGCAGCGCAAGGCATTGTCTTTGCTCAATATAATTTGGGTTTTATATATGCAAAGGGCAAAGATGTAGATCAAAATTTTGAATTAGCTTTGAAATGGTATGCCACAGCCGCTGAACAAGGTTATTTATTGGCTCAGTATAATTTGGGCATAATGTATTATAATGGCGAAGGTATGGCGCAGAATTACCCAGAAGCCATGAGCTGGTTTGCCAAAGCCGCAAGCCAAGGTTATGCCGATGCTCAATATAATTTGGGTCTAATATATTATGATGGCAGTGGTGTGGCTCAAAATTATCTTGAAGCTGTCAGATGGTTTACCAAAGCTGCAGAGCAAGGCGTTGCTGCGGCGCAAAACTATTTGGGCAACCTGTATAATAATGGCAAAGCTGGGGTACAAAGCTACACCGAGGCGCTTAAATGGTATGCCCAGGCGGCTGAGCAAGGCCATGTAAAGGCTCAATATAATTTGGCCAACATGCATTTCAATGGCGCGGGCGTTGGGCAAAATTATGAAAAAGCCATCACATGGTTTGCCCGGGCGGCTGAGCAAGGTGATGCAAAGGCACAATATAATTTGGCCAATATGTATAATAATGGCCAAGGGGTTGAGCAAAACTATTCTGAAGCTGTCAAATGGTATAAAAAAGCCGCCAAACAGGGAGAAGTTAATGCCCAATATAATTTGGCACTTAAATATAAGAATGGTCAAGGTGTGGTTGAAAGCTATGTTGCCGCCCATATGTATTTTAATATTGCAACAAGTTCTGGCGACAAACAAGCAGGCCAACGTAGAGATGAACTTGAAACGATTATGACCCTAAAGCAAATTGAACAAGCACAAGAAATGGCCGCTGAATGGCTGAAAAATCAACAGCTCATCCAATGAGTGCTGGCGTTAGTGGTTTGGCAACGGTAGATGCCGGGTTTTACCATAGATGATGGCGCCATCGTCTTTGGTAAACGGGTGAAGTTGGCTCAAATGTGGGCTCTCATCCATGTGCCTGTTGGGTAAATGCCGTGTTCATCGTAAAAAGTTCCTTGAACCACATAAATTTCCTCACCGCCCCAATGTTGATGTGGGCTAAAAATTGTATGCGGCGCAAATTTTACAATGGTGGTGGCATGTGCCACTTGATAGCCAATTCTGTCGAGTATCATGCGCTCCACACCTGCACTGGGCGAAGCCGCCCATTCATAATTTTTAGGCCTGATGACCACTTGATGATTAAAATCGGCATTGATTTTAATCATCAAGCCCAAAATTAAAACCCTAACCACGTCGCGTCATATATGCGAATTTCTGGATCCGCAGTAAAATATCTAGCGGACTTATGCACTGCAATTGGTGCAATCTAACCTGCCGGTGAAAATTGCCTATAAAGCAAAATGGTTGTCGCAGAATGTGGGGAAACTAAATAACCTGTTGGCTTACTTTAGCAAAAACGTTACCGATCAAATTTTGGTTGATTAAACAACAACGGCTTCTATTCACTATCTTTCGGCTTGATAAATTCAGCGCCAACAAATTGGTTAAAGCGCCACATCACCTTACACTGGCGTTCAAGGCCGTTGACCGGAAGTTTCAGAATAAAACTATCAAACTCTTTGGTATTTTTTGGCAGCCGAATGCGGCAGCCTGAAATTGATAAATCAATCAATTTACCGTCAAAACCATCGGCTCCGTTGTTAAACGTGCCTTTGCAGGTTTTGGTAAATATTTTGCGGTCGTTTATGCGTTGCTTACGGTTTTTAGTAAGGCGACCTCCTGCAGCGGATATGGTTGTTTGGTCGTGGTATAATGTATCTGTTGAACTGATGTCTGGCATTGTTCTCAACTAACTTAAATTTAGTTACCCCCCTGTGTGTTATACCATATATTTAGCGGCCTAGACCAATTGCGTTATAAGTCGGTTAACCAAATATGAAGGTTGGGTTAACACATTTTGGGCGCACGCAAGACAGCGCCGACAAGCTCTTATTACCGAAATGGGTGTATGGGCCTATTTAGGCGGTGGGTAAATCTAGGCTCATAAGAACTTTATTTGCGGTTTTGCTTGGCTTCGAGCTACGCTGAAAGCCTAAAGATTGATAAAGCGATATGGCTTCATAATGGCGCGGCAAAGCGCTCAATCTATTCATCTATTATGGGCGACAGGTCGGGATATCGTGCACGTAACCAATCGATGAATTCGTAGGCCAATATATTTCCGTGACGATCTGGCTTATAGAGTTAAATCCGCTCACTCGGCCACTCCCGATCAGCTAGCTGAATATAAGAAAATGTCTAGCAGGTATATTATGGACATTAAGTGAATGTTTAAGCCATGGTTTTTCGGTTAGAAATTCGACTATTTGGCTAAACCATTTCCATTTTACGGAAACACTGGTATATTACAGCGGAATTATGTTAATTAGCGATATCGCAAGTGATTGTAAAGGCCGTGGGTTTGAAAAATAAATTGATTATTGTGGACTGGTTTTTGGAATTGCTAAATGCAAATCAATTGCATAAAATTGCCGAATATGTAAGTGACGACTTCGAGTTCACAAGTTTAATACGCGGGACTATTGGGTTTAGTGAATATTGCAAATATGTCACCTATAATAGCGATAGTTTCGAGGTGAATATTCGCGAACGGGCGGTTGACGGCGACAAAGTTATTGTGCATTTGGACATTACGATTATTGACAATTCAATAAAATATCATTCAAAACTTACGGCCATAGCTAGTTTCGAATTCGATGATCTATTGCTTAAACGCTTGTCGATAAAATATGTGGCGACTGAAACTGATATGGAATATATGAAAAAACAGGTGGAGATTCAGTATAGCAGCGATGACTGACCTGAAATGTTGTAACTTAAATTATTCATTAAAATCAACAGGTGGCATTTGAGTGCGGTTAATTTTTAACTGAAAAATGTCGGGCCGGGCATAATGACCACTAACATCCAATGGTTTGCGCGATTGCCGCGCAGCGCTTGGGTCTATGGTTGCAAAGAGCAGCGCTTTTTCTTGATGTAAAGGGCCCGCAACCACGCCGCCAAATGGCTTAACCACAGTCGCGTCGCCGGGGTTGATCCATTCATCTGGCGAAAAAAGAGCGTCCCGATCGGGGAAGCTATCGGGAATATCGGAGCCTTGTAGCGCGGTTGCTGTGCTCAAAACCCAACACCCACCTTCGCGGGCAATATGGTTTAAGGTCGAAAGCCAATTTTCGCCGCTATCCCATGTTGGGGTTATAAAAATATCCATCGCCTGAGAATATAGTGCGTAACGCGCTAGCGGCATGTAGGCTTCCCAACAAATCAAACAACCAATGCGGCCGATCGGCGTGTCGACAACTCGCAGCCCAGAAGCATCGCCCATGGCATGAACCATACGTTCAGGATTGGTCGGCATAAGTTTGCGGTGTCGGTTCAAAATAGTTCCATCTGAGCTAATGGTTACCACACTGTTGAACAGGCTTGAGCCGCTAAATGTGCTGTCTATTTCGTTCATGCCAATGACAATTATGATGTCATATTCTTTGGCCGCCGCACAAATAGGATCGAGATCACCAGCGGCGATGTTGACCGAATTTTCGACCAGTTTTGAATGCAGTGTATTTCCGAGTGCCATATCGCCACCGGGTTTGAGCCGCCATATCCAAGTGGGATAACCAGGCAAATAACATTCAGGAAAAACCACCAGTTTTGCGCCTTGTGCAGCCGCTTGTTTGATGATGTCTACGGCTTGTACCAGTGTTGCGCCAAGGTCAAGAAGGGTAGGTGGTTTTTGAGATATGGCAATTTTGACATCCATGGCTAAATATCCTTTTAGGTTGCAAATCTTAAGCCACTGCGCCGTCTAATGGTAAAATACAAGCTCGCGACTAAGATGAGGTTTATGCTGCCAAACAAGGCGGCATTCATATATGATTGATTATAATCGCCCATTCTATCAAAAAACAAACCGCCTTGATAACCGCCTAGGCCATGGCCTAACCAAGCAAACACCATGACGATGCCTAATGCCGAAGCGCGTTTTGCAAGCGGCGTCAACACCCGCATACAGACCATAATGGTGGTCATAACCCCTGCATAACCAAAGCCGTAAATGACGGCAAAGATGTAAAATGAATCTAGCGTTTCGAACTGGATGAAGAAATAAACCAACACCGTTTGCCAAAAAGAAGCGATGAAAAAGGTGGGAATGGCGCCAATCACATCGGCCAATTTACCAAATGCAACGCGGCCTAAAATCGCCACCAATAACATGACAAAGGCGACACTGCCGGCTTGTTCAATGCTAAAGCCTTTGTCTTGAATCAGTGGTACCAAATGCATGAGCGGTACGGCCATGCAGGCGCAACAAAACAACACTGCGGCGCTCATCCAAATGACGATGACATTGGTTGACAATGGCACCGGCGATTTGGTGTCTGCATCGGTGTCTAGCCGTTTGTCGGTGGTTGGTCTTTGTGGTTGGCGGATTAAAAAGGTAAGCGGCACCGCCGTGGCTAAAATTAATATGCCGAGTATTAGCAAAGCATTGCGCCAGCCATAATTGCTAATAAAAATTGCCGAAGCAAATGGCACTCCGCCTTGGCCCAGTGCTTGTCCGGCTGACGCAATGCCAACGGCCAGCCCAGCGCCAATGCTGAACCAATTGCCGACATTGGCCATTAATGGCACAAATAACGCGCCTGCACCTAATAAACCGGCAATGAAAAACAACATATAAAACTGCCATAATGCATTGGCGAAACTGGCTAATATGATGCATATCCCCAAAATGCTAGCGCCAAATATACAGATATTACGGATGGCGATTTTGTCGGCGATTTTACCCATTACCACTCCGCCAATGGCAATGCCAACCAGTCCAGATACGTTGATTAAAGCAATAGAGCCACGCTGCCAGCCATATTCTTGGCTAAGCGGAATAAAAAACACCGATATACCATTGACCATAACCCCCATGGTGATGGCCAAAACCAATGCCGAGGCAAATACGATCACCCATCTATATTTTGGTTGAACTTGGCTAGCTTCGCTCATGGTGTTTTTCCCCAAATATTCGGTATCTATAGGGTTGATTATTAATTATATGTTAATCAAACCGCTCGATAAAATCAAGTATACGGGAATTGTCCGATAAAAATGGCTGCGAAATGCCACTTGGCCAATTGAATATTAAGCTATACATGAGCAGGTCGGCTGGTGGGCGCTCATTGACAAGCCATTCATCACTTGGCACTATTAGCCCATCGGGTTATGAAAATTAAAGTCATAACAGTCTGGTCGTATCTGCTTTGGTCGGACAAACCGAAATCGCCTATTTTTAAGGATAAAATGATGAAAACAGCATTGATAGCCGGCGGGACTTCAGGGGTGGGACTTTCTATTGCCAAAGCATTGCTTCGGAAAGAGTATGAAGTTTATCTGCTTGGTCAAAATAAACCAAAAGGTGAAGCCATCGAGATGTTATTAAACAAATCATTCTCAGGCAATGCACATTTTATACGGGTCGATTTAAGCAATATTAGTGAGGTAAAATCTTTTAGTAAGAATTTCAGTGAAAAACATGACAAATTGGATGTGCTGGCTAATGTTGCCGGCGTTATGGAAGAAACCAGAAAAATCACCAAAGAAGGGTTTGAAAAAACCTTCGCGGTGGGATATTTGAGCGCTTTTGTGCTTGCCACTCAATTGGCGCCATTGCTTGAAAAAGCCTCGCATGCAAGAATTGTGAATGTAGCTGGCGTGGCTTCTTTCGTATTTAAAGCCAAATTAGATTTTGATGACCTTACTTTTTCGCAAAATTATAGCAGTTTTAAGACTGCGATTACCACGATACATGCAAAAACAATATTGACTGAAATCCTAGCAGACAAATATGCCTCCATTGGGGTCGACGTCAATTCGTTTCATCCCGGCGCCGTTCGTTCGAATTTGATGAATAATATGGGTGGGTGGAAAGGTTTGCTGTTCCGCATTGTCGGCAAGCTTATGTCGCAAGATAGTAAAACCGGTATTTATGCAAGTTGCTCAGCAGAATTAGAGGGCGTGACCGGTAAATATTTGGACAAGAAAAAAATCATCGACTTGAATTTTGACAATGATTACAAACAGCAATTGTGGGACGAGAGTGAAAAACTTATTCGCTCAGTTTCGTAAATTCTAGAATAGGCTTGGTTAAAGCGGTTTGGTGGTCTGAAGTCACTTCCGCTTTTCGTGTAGGTGCGACGCTAACCTGTTAATCTTAAGCAGTCTCACCGGTGCGGTTATCAGACAAGCCCACATCTGGGGTGCTGTTGCTGCCGTGCGGTAGCATTTTACTGCCGCGAGGCAAAAAAACTGGCTTTTGTTTCTAAGGGTTTATTGGTTATCAAAGACTTATGATAAAATGGTGGAGCCAGACGGGATCGAACCGACGACCTCTTGAATGCCATCCAAGCGCTCTCCCAACTGAGCTATGGCCCCACATAATTTATGACTTTGGGAGGTCATAAATACTGGGTGGAAACTATAAAAAACTTTGCGTAAACGCAAGTGTTAATTTTAGTTTTCACCAAATTGTATTTATAAAATAATATTGAACTGTATCAATTCTCGTTTTCATCAATGCCGGCAACTGGCACCACAATGTCTTCGACACTGGTGCTGGTGCCTTCTTCTTCTAGGAAGCTGTCTTCATCTGGGTTGGTTGCATCGTCAGCATCACCGCCCGTTAGCTCAGAAATTGTCGCTGCATCTGCATCTTCTAAGCTAACAAATTCAGCGTCTTCTTCGTTGTTAGATGACTCTTCAGTTGTTTCTTTTTTGGCAGGTGCTTCTTCCACCACAGGCACAACTTTATCATCAGCTGTCGGATATACATACGCGCATTTTGGACAAGTGATGGGGGTGCGGTTAAGATCAAAAAAACGCTCGCCGCAGCTAGAGCATTCCATTTTCGTACCAAAATCAGGACGTGCAGCCATGCTTTATATTTCCTTACAAATTAAAGACACTCTATATTGAGTGGTAATATTATTTAAAAGGGGGTTTGCCACGCGACGGCTGACCTGTCAAGTATATTTGCATATCAGCGATTGATGTGATTATATCCCTGTGCAGAATATATTTATTGGTTTTGCAAGCCAATTATATTTACCCCTACATATATATGTAAGGCATTTATGCCAAAGCTTAGCTGTTTTTGGTGGCCTATGTGGATAATGTCCATTATTTGCATGAATCGGTTGATAAGTTTTGAATGTATTTTTTTGTTCAATTTATGTGTTGACGGAAGTTTATGTT
>JABSRZ010000023.1 GCA_013214705.1 Hyphomicrobiales bacterium | reverse complement strand
TGATCAAAGATGGGAAGAAGATTAATAACACCAGAACCATCATGAGCGGCACTAAAAATGGCAGAGTGGCTTTGGCCGGTTTGGCAGCTAAATGATTAGCGTTTGTAGGGATCGGCGAGAGCGGGCAATAATTTGCCAGTGCACAGCCCAAACCCGACTATGTACCCGTCGCCCTTGGCCGCGCCACTGAGCGTCAATGTATCGCCATCCTGAATAAAGCTTCGGGTTTCGCCCGAACTAAGTGTGAGGGGTTGTTTGCCGCCCCAGCTCATTTCTATCAGCGAGCCATATTGTGATTTTTCGGTGCCAGAAATGGTACCAGAACCCAAAAGATCGCCTACATTCATCGGGCAGCCCGATGTCGTATGATGCGCCAATTGTTGGGCGGCAGAATAATACATCTGATTATAATTGGTGGCTGAAATTGTGTTCACCGCCCCACCCTCTGGGGTCAGACTAACCGCTAGCTCTATGTCATAAAGCATGGGGCCACAATCTTTGAGATGATCTAGCAATTCAAATTCACGCTTAGGGGTGTCGCAGCGAAATGCCTCGAGTGCAGCTGCGGTCACTATCCACGGGCTAATGGTGGTGGCAGCGGCCTTGGCTTGGAAAGGGCCGAGAGGTTGATATTCCCAAGCTTGAATGTCGCGCGCCGACCAGTCGTTTAGCAAAACATAACCGAAAATGTTGGCATCGGCTTCTTGCACGGTGATAGGTCTATCACTGGCAACGCCGACAATCGCGCCCATTTCTAGTTCAATATCAAAACGTTGTGAAGGTGCGAAACGCGGTTTATCGTCAGTTGGTGCTTTAATTTGCCCCCACGGCCTCCGAACCGCCGTACCAGAAACCACAACTGAGGAGGCGCGACCATTATATCCAATGGGAATGTGCAACCAGTTTGGCGGCAACGCATTTTCTGCTCCACGGAACATCGTGCCGATGTTGACCGCATGGTTTCGCCCCGCATAAAAATCGGTATATTCACTCACTTTAAACGGCATATGTAAAGTCGCGCCATCTAGCGGCACTAAAAACTCAGATATTGCAGCCTGATCATCATAATTTTGCGCCAGAATGGTGATAAGCTTGGCTCTGAGCGACGCCCAAGCTTGACGGCCTAAAGCCATAAAACTGTTCCATGAGGGGGCATCAAATACCGCAACCGAGGAAAAGGTCATCAACCCAGCGGCCTCGGCGGCTTGTATATCGAAAATCACATCACCAATTGCCACGCCGCAACGCGGGCTAAATTTATCGGTCGAAAACACACCATAAGGAAGGTTATTAAGCGGAAAAGGGCAGTCCGCTACATTAGCAGATTCTAGCCATGATATCATTAAGGGCATTCTTGAATCCTTATTCAGCTGAATTTATTGCAATTTTGACATTGCTCATTTTTTACATTGGTCATTTTTTGCCGGGCTTGCCGTCAAATTTCTTTTCTATGTCTTCCCAGCAATCAATATAGTCGCTCTGCAACGGCGCTTGTTTGGCCGCGAAGGCCGTGAGGTGCTGAGGAAAGCGTGTTTCAATCATAAACGACATGGTGTTTTCCAACTTATCAGGGCCAAGGTTGGCATTGGAAGCTTTTTCGAACGCCTCTTTGTCGGGCCCGTGCGGCAGCATCATATTGTGCAAGCTCATACCACCGGGGCTAAAACCTTGTGGCTTGGCATCATATTGGCCATAAATATTGCCCATCATTTCGGACATTATATTCTTGTGATACCAGGGTGGGCGGAAGGTATCTTCCATCACCATCCACCGCTCGCGAAATAATACAAAGTCGATATTGGCCGTACCTGCCTGACCCGAAGGGGCAGTCAAAACGGTATAAATTGAAGGGTCTGGGTGATCGAATAAAATTGAACCTATGGGGCAGTAAGTTTGCAGATCATATTTGACCGGGGCGTAATTGCCATGCCAAGCCACCACGTCCAATGGCGAATGCCTAATATGAGTGGTGTGGAATTGCCCGCACCATTTAATGGTTACTGTTGAGGGGACTTCCCGGTCTTCAAACGCCGCGATAGGTGATTTGAAATCGCGTGGATTGGCCATACAGTTTGCGCCAATAGGGCCGCGAGCTGGAAGTTCAAACTTTTGACCATAGTTTTCGCAAACAAACCCGCGGGCTGGCCCGTCAAGCACTTCCACCCGAAAAACCAGACCACGGGGGATTATAGCGATTTCTTTTGGTTCAATATCTATAATGCCAAGTTCGGTAAAAAACCGCAAGACACCTTCTTGTGGGATAACCAATAATTCTGAGTCTGCTGAATAGAAATAATCATCAATCATAGATTCTGTGGCCAAATAAACATGGGTTGCCATGCCAGTTTGGGTGTTTACATCGCCAGCTGTGGTCATTGTTCGCATTCCGGTCACAAATGTCAGTGGCGCTTTGGAATGTGGTAATGGATCCCAGCGATATTGCCCCAGACTGGTAACATCTGGGTCAATATTTGGTGCGGACGCCCATAAGGGCAGATCAATTTTTTGGTAACGACGGCTGTGCTTGACCGATGGGCGAATTCGATAACACCACGTGCGCTCATTCTGATGACTGGGGGCGGTGAAGGCTGTGCCGGATAACTGCTCGCCATATAAGCCGTAATTACACTTTTGCGGGCTGTTCATGCCCTGAGGCAAAGCGCCGGGTAAGGCTTCGGTCTCAAAATTGTTTCCGAAACCAGACATATAACCTTCGGTGATAGCATGGCTATTTTGCGCAACTGTCATTCTAGTTTGCAGAGCGACCTTATTCATTTAAATCTCCCTTTCCCGAATCGCAAAAAATCGGTTTCATTGCAATTAATATTAGTTGCATTTGCAACGAAGTCAAGAATATAATTGCATTTGCAACGACTTGGGCTCATTATGGATCTCGAAATGAAAGGTCTAAATATGCTTCAGTCTCTGCCAAATTTTGATTTGGAACGATATTTACCGTATCGGTTCGCCGTCCTTGCAAACCGTTTAAGTGCTGATTTAGCTAAGAATTACAAGGTAAAATATGGAATCTCGAGACCAGAATGGCGCGTACTTCTGAATGTAGGATACACTGAAGATTTGTCTATTCGAGATATTGAAAAACGGGTCGGTCTGGAAAAATCTATCGTCAGCCGTGCTGTTTCAAAGCTCGAAAAAAAAGGCTATTTGACCAAGAAAATTGATATTCGCGATCGACGTTTACTTAAACTTGCGCTCACCGAACAGGGCGGCGAATTGCTGAGTAAACTTATCCCGATTGCCGAAGCGTTTCAATCGGAATTGAACAAATTTTTAGGGGATCAAGAAAAAACTCTACAAGATGCCTTAGATCGACTTATGGAAAAAACAGATGACAAAACTTTATGACTATTGACGCTCAAGTGCCAGTTACCGGGTTCGCATCGCGCTGCCAACAATACGCTAGCGCGACGTGATGCAGCAGGTTGGTATCGCGGCGATCTACATTGCCACACCTATCATAGTGATGCCAAAGGCGCACCCGAAACTTTGGCCGAAAATGCCCGACGCAACGGCCTCGATTTTTTGGCCGTAACCGACCATAACACCACGTCGCAATGGCAGTATTTTGGTTCTGCCAGCACACCTGAACTGGTCTTTGTCCCCGGCATGGAAATCACCACCTATCGCGGCCACGCCAACATTTTCGGCCTTTCCGAATGGATCGATTTTCGCCTTCAAGGCAGTCACGATCTGAAAGCACTAGTTGATGAAGCCCACAGACAAGGTGCGTTGCTATCTATCAACCACGACAAACAACCGCTGCCTTGGGATTATGACTATCCCGAGATGGATTGCTTCGAGGTCTATCATGGCCATTGGCTGAACGGCAATGCAGGGATATTGCAGACCTATGATGGTTTTCTTGCCGCAGGCCGCAGGCTTTCATTGATTGGCGGCAGTGACTATCACCAGCCCGAAGAATTGAAACCACTCAGCTTGGTCGGCCTTGGG
This sequence comes from Hyphomicrobiales bacterium, assembly GCA_013214705.1. Classification (GTDB taxonomy): domain Bacteria; phylum Pseudomonadota; class Alphaproteobacteria; order Rhizobiales; family OSC116; genus OCS116. Next base: position 4,504 of record JABSRZ010000023.1, on the reverse strand, counting down.
CGGCCAACAACGGTATTATGGTTGTCACATCTGGCCGCCGCGTCAGTCGTCGACGGCCTCAGGTCAGGGCATGGCTATGTTACTGAATCACCCACTGGACCGCACCTTGCTTTCACCGCCAATGGGCAGCCGATGGGCAGCCTCGTGCCGTCAGCCGATGAGCTGATTATTGAGGTCGAAGTGACCGAGGCAGCGGGGGATCGTTTGACTTGGATTAGCGAAGCAGGAGTTGTTATCGACGAAATAATTCCGTCCGACAACTGGCGGCATAAATTCACTATTAAAGCACCCAAAAAATTTCTCCGCGCCGAAGTCGTCGCCGATAAAAGTCAAGACCGTCTCATCGCCGAGCTTATAGACTGGGGTAAGGGAAAAACCAATTTTCAACGTTCCCAACAGTCGCTAACCAATCCTCCCCCAATTCGACGCGCACTTTCCAACCCAGTGTATTTCAGCGCCTAACATCAACAGATGATCAGCCACAGGAGGTTCTAAAAAATGTCATTCAGTCTATTTTCTTTAAATCTCTGGAATCTGAATCAAGACGTGCGAGACCGCATGCAACGGCTTGATCGCTATCTATCCGCGGCTAAACCAACTCTGGCCTGTTTTCAAGAGGTCTCGCCGCTTGAACCTAATGGCCGTCCGCAATCCGATCTGCTCTGCACCCAAATTCCAGAAATGGCGCGTTTCTACTCAGCTCAAACCCTGTGGGACGAGCGACAGGAAGGGCTTGCGACGCTCTCAACCCTTCCCTTGATTGCCTTCTAAAGCATAATTTTACCAGAGGCGCCGGGGGATCAACAAAGGCGGTTGCAAGTTTCAGTTTTCCGATATCGCCGTGAAAAAATAATCGTCGCAAACACCCACCTTGCTTTCCACGACGATCAGGACAATTTTCGCGCTAAACAAGTGGAAGTAATCTTAAAATGCCTAGCTTCCGCGGCCGAACACCACAAGACAAATGCAATAATTTTGGTAGGTGATTTCAACGCAACCCCAGCCTCACTGCCGATCGGCAATATCCTTAGCGACCAGCTCCAACTTCGCGATATATTCGCAAAAACTGACGCCCGCCGAGCCGGACATACCTACGCGGCGGCAAGCCCCTATTGTGACGTGGCGGGAACAAATCGTTGGATCGACTACGTCTTCGCCACCGATCGCTTCGAAATCAAATCGCTTGAATTGTCTTTGAACGGCAGTCCATCTGATGATTATGTCTCTGATCATGTCGCGCTCGAAGTCACTTTTGAATTGTTCAGTTCGCCGAACTCAAAAACCAAGGATTAGCTGGTCGTTGGATGCCTCCCTTGAGTGTTCATATAATTCCGAAAATTGCATAAGTGGACTTGTCTGATAAAAGTGGACACGACCTTCAAAGAATATACCAATGTTTTTGGAGGATATTCACTTGTTCGCCAGAGTGCAAGCTCGAGTTTAATCGGCAAATTGTGCCATCAGATGGTTATACCACCATCGATGCAAATCGCTTGGCCATTGACAAAGGCACTATCGTTAGATGCTAAGAAGGCACATAGACCAGCAATCTCTTCTGGTTGCCCAAACCGGCCAGATGGTTGGCGATCAATGAAATAATTGACCGCTTCGTCGCGGCTACTCATTGCCTTAGCCAATTCGCTAATTCTCTCTAGTAGGCTCGGGCTATCAACCGTGCCCGGGCAGACCGAGTTACACCGAATTTTTTCGCCAATATAATCTGCGGCTACGGCTTTGGTTAGACCCAAAACCCCACCTTTGGTAGCGCCATAAGCGGCGCGTTTGGCAAAGCCTTTAATTGAACTTGCCACCGAACCAATGGTGATGATGCTGCCGCCATGGGCTTTCATTTTAGGAATGGCCGCGCCCCATACAATATAGGCGCTGTCTAGCATTATAGAGCAGGATTTACGCCAATCTTTTAGGCTACATTCCTCGATATTGGCCTGATGCACATGGCCGACGGCATGAACAACAATATCAATACGCTCAAATTAGTAAAAATGGCTTTTAACAGCCGCTCCATCGGGGGCATCCAGAACGCTAGTTTCAGTGCCATTTAAACTGGCCAAAGCCTTGCTGTTTAGGTCTGATGCGTAAACATTTGCGCCCTCGGCCATCAAGCGTTCAGCCACCGCGCGGCCAATGCCATGTGCGGCAACAGTAACAATAGCATTTTAGACTTTAAGTCGTTGAGTTAAATTCATTTTTTATCTCCGTAAGTTTTCCTGCCCCACCATGTATTGGCCAGTGGCGCACCGCCAACAAATGCTGACTTGCCTAAAACATCTTGAATGCGCAAACATTCATTCCATTTCGCCATGCGCTCTGAACGGGTGAATGAGCCGACTTTTAACTGGCCACCACCAAGACCTGTTGCCAAATGGCTAATGGTTACATCTTCTGTTTCGCCAGAACGTGCCGAGACCACGCTACCAAACCCGGCCTTTTCCGCGGCTAAAAATGCATCTATGGATTCTGATATGGTGCCGACCTGATTGACTTTGATAAGCACCGCATTGCAAGCGCCTTCTTGCGCTGCGTTTTCAACTAGCGTCTTGTTGGTCACCAAATAATCATCGCCAATAATTTGCACCCGCTTGCCAAACCGGCGGGTAAATTCGATCATGCCTGCGGGGTCATCCTCCCCCACAGGGTCTTCTATCGAGGCGATTGGGTAGGCATCTAACCACCCGCCCAACATGTCTATTAACGCGCCGCTATCCATATTTCTATCTTCCAAGGCCAACCGATAATTGCCATTTTTGCCAAATTCAGAGGCGGCAATGTCCAGCGATATGACCACGCGTTCACCGGGTTTTTCGCCGGCTTTTTCAATTGCCGCCACCAAGGTTTCCAGCGCTTCTTCGTTACTGTCAAAAATAGGCCACCAGCCGCCTTCATCCGCCACACCAGCCAAACGGCCTTTTTGCGCCATAATGTCTCCGGCAGCAAAGTAAACTTCATTGGTGATTTCCATAACTTCATCGAAACTATTTGCCCCCGGCACCATGATCATAAAATCTTGAATGTCGACCCGCCGGCCAGCATGAGCGCCGCCGCCAAAAATCTGTATCTCCGGCAACGGTATTGACGGCATGCGGCCATAAATTTCGGCAATATGTTGCCATAAAGGTTTTTTGACCGCCGCACTAGCCGCGTGTAACACAGCAAGCGAGGTTGCCACTGTTGCATTGCCGCCTAATTGGTCTTTCAAGGCCGATGGGTCGAGCGCAATAATGGCGGCATCTGCGCCAGTTTGGTCTAAAACATCACGCCCAACCAGCGCCGGCGCAATAATTTCATTTACCGAACGCAGTGCTTGTTGCACATCCATGCCACGAAGTTTACTTCCGCCATCGCGCAAATCCATCGCCTCGCGCGCGCCGCGAGACGCACCCGCGGGCGCAATTGCTCGGCCAAGAGTGCCGTCTTCCAATATTACGTCAACTTCGACAGTTGGGTTGCCGCGAGAATCCCAGACCCGGCGGCCATAGACAGATTTAATAATAGTCATTGGTTTTCTTTCAAATTTAGCGCTAAAATATCCAAAAAACTTGCAAGGTTAGGCACCGGGTTCACAATCAACCTAACCGCAAAATCTCGCACTTTATGTTGGTTGGCGTCAGATAGATATTCGACCGGGGATTTGCCATCTATTCGTGCCAGCATGAGCGCCGGGAGGAGAGCGCAAATGCGTGCCTCGAGCTTGCCGATATTTTCCCAATCGACATGCAACTTATAAGATTTCCAAAAATCGGTAACCGCCGCCAATAGCGCCTTTCGCGATGCAGGCATATGTACAGCTTTTAAAACCAGATGATTAAGGCAAAAAGCCACGTCAAAGCTGGCATCGCCCATGGTGGCGCATTCCGCATCTAAAATGATCGGTCTGCCAGACCGAAACAGTATGTTTTTGGGGCTGACATCGCCGTGAATCAAAACATCATTTGCGTCATATAAATTGTCAGCCAAACCGTTCAGCTGTTTGGCCAAGTTTGGGTGGCGGGTGGCGGTAAAATTCAAATAAGGTTCAAGCCGAAGCGCACGGAAATCATCGCGGTTCTGGAACGGGCTGCTGTCAAAATTAGCCAGGGCCGAAACTGCATGAATTTTGCCCAATACCTCACCAACCGTGGAAGCTTCGCCTTTATCAGGCGCGGTGTCCAACAGCGCATCCTTCCACAGGTAAACATCCTTGCCATCAAGAAACTCCATCGCAAACCCATTTGCAGTTTCTGAGCGACCATAAAGTTTAACCGCGGTTTCTGGTGAAACTGATGCCGCCACTTGCAGCCAGTAATATTCGGCTTTATTGCGATGCACCGGCGCATGCCAGTCCTCGGCCACTTTTAACTTTTCCAGCGCAAACTTTACACAAATTCGCCGGTCTCCTAAATCAACCATCGCAATGTCAGACGCCACGCCGCCGGTTAATTGTTGTACAGAAACAACGTCATCTGCTGTGCCAACGCCAAGCTCAACCACCAACTTCTTGCAAGTT
>JABSRZ010000022.1 GCA_013214705.1 Hyphomicrobiales bacterium | reverse complement strand
TGAGCCAACCAAAACTAATGATTAAAACCATGATAAACCCAACCGCAGACAATATCAGCGTGGTTAAGTTTTCATCACTTTTAACCCGCGCGGCCGCCACTATTTCTAGTTTTATATCAGCCGCTACGCGCAGCGCTTTAAATTTAGGTTCAAGTGCAGAAAAAGAACTTTCAAAAGTTTCGAGGGTTTTATTTAACACTTTAATTTCTTTGGAATAATCTTTAAAGGCTAGATAATAGTCGTTAATCGCCCCGCCAATTTCATCTATTTTTTCCTTGCCCAAATCACTATTTTTCAAAATCACCCGTAGCAGGCTTTTGGCGCGGGTCATTTTGCCCAGCATTTTAGAATTATGCGACACCAAAAACTCGCCTTCATAGCGGCGCATCATATTCACTTTAGATTCAAGCGCGTCTAAATTATTCACTTTCATCAATTTGGCTTCAACTTTTAGACCCAAGAAATGGAACTTTTTATGCATGCCAAATTTACTGGTAAAACCCAATTTTTCTTGCGATATCACCAATTCATCAAAAATAGTGCCAATTTCTAGGCCATTTTCCACCAGCGCATTAATCTCATTGTCAACCGCTTCAGCTCCCGGCAGTTTTTTCATAAAGTTTAATGACTTGATTAATTTCTCAAGTGAGCCACTCACTTGTTTGGCGTAATATATGTCTTTTTTGGTAAAAAACTCTTGCTTTTGAGTCGAAAACCTCAAAAAATCTTTTTCCAAATTAATCGCTTGTTCACCCAACGATCGAACTTGTTCTTGCTGCGCCAATAAGTCTTCACTGGCAATTTTTTGGTAATAGGTCAGGCCGAATATAGCCATCATGGCCACAATCGCCATAATAACCAGCGTGTTAATGCGGGTGGCTATTTTAAACGAAGAAAATAAAGCTGGTTTATGCGAAAAATTAGAATTTTTTCCAAAAATTTGGCCGATTTTTTTAACCATCTGGCCAAGACCAGACGGCGACGCAGATAACTCATTGGACATGTAATCCCCCCATTACAAAAAATTAAATCTTTAATAACAAAGATCTATTCAGCACTTTCGTATAATAAGGTTAATTTTTAACTACTATTTTATTTATTCATAATTTTGTATTCCATCGGCTTAAGAATATTGGTTTTGAACACTCGAAAACCACATTGGCTTGCTTATTTGGGTGCGCGTTTAGACAGGATACGTTGCAACGTGCGTCGGTGCATATTTAACCGCCGCGCGGTTTCAGAAACGTTGCGGTTGCACAATTCATAAACCCGCTGTATATGCTCCCACCTAACGCGGTCGGCGCTCATCGGGTTAATCGGCGCGTCAGCGTTTTCGCCGGGCAAGGCCAATAAGGCAGCCAGCACTTCGTCAGCATCTGTGGGTTTGGCCAAATAATCAATCGCCCCAAGTTTTACCGCACTCACCGCGGTGGCCAAATTTCCATAACCGGTTAGCATTATGGTTTTGCAGTCGGGGCGTATTTCTTTAAGCTCGGCAATCACATCCAAACCATTGCCATCACCTAGCCGCATGTCAACCACGGCAAAAGCTGGCGGGTTTTGCGCCACAATTTTCAGCGCAGCGGCAACGGTGTCAACTGTTTGGGTCTCAAACCCTCTATTTTGCATCGCCCGTCCCAAGCGGTTTAAAAATGGCAAATCATCATCTACCAATAACAGGCTTCTATCTTCTAATTGTTCAATTTCTTTTATCAAAATCTATCTCACTTTATGCCCTTCAGTCTTATAGGCTATTCACTATTGGTCTTATAGGCTATTCACTATCGGTCTTATATGCAATTAACTAATGGCCATATAGCCATTGGGCGTTGTTTATATTGTATCAAATTAAAGTATATAACACTTAATCTTGTTGGCCAATTTTTTCAAAATCAGCGCGCCGCCACACCAATTGAATATGAGCGCCTTTCATATTTTCATGCCGGTGCTTAAATTCACCCATTGGTTTTTGGCTAATGTCATCGTCTATCAACATGTGTGCTCCACTGCGCTCCAACACAGTTTTGGCGATAAAAAACCCAAGCCCCATGCCATGATGTTCGCCCGATGCTAGGCTTTCGGAGCTGACCACGCGGGTCGAAATAAACGGCTCCCCCAATTGGTCAACAATGTCAGCCGAAAACCCGGCCCCGTCATCAGCAATGTGGATAGATACTTTTTTATCGCTCCAATCTAGTTCGACCACCACTTTATGGTCGGCAAATTCGGCGGCATTATTCACCAAATTGCCCAATGCATATAAGAAGGCCGGGTTTCGGTGCAGTTTGGGGGTGCTAAATTCATCATCGGCAATCACATTGACCCATATGTCGCTATCCGCCATACGGTGGTTGGAAATTAAGTCATCCATCATTTCAGTGATTTCAAAATCCAAAAAATCATCTCTAAATTCGTTTTTGCGGGCTTGCAATTCGGCCAATATACGGCGGCAGCGGGTGGCTTGTTCGGCCAATAACTCTAAATCATCATGCAATTCGGGCTTATCACTAAGTTCATATTTCAGCTCTTTGGCCACCAGTGTAATGGTCGATAATGGTGTGCCAAGTTCATGCGCCGCGGCGGCCGCCAAGCCATCTAAGGCCGATAATTTCTGTTCGCGCTCGAGCATAATTTCGGTGGCGCTAAGGGCGGCCAACATGGCGTAAGATTCAGAGGATATGCGCCCGACATAAATCGCTAAAAACAACATAACCAAAACCAGCGATGCCCAAAGCGCTATCATATACATGTTGGGTATTATAAATGTCTCGCCACTCAGCCATGGCAAAGGCTGGTGGATAAACCCCAAAATGCTAATCAGACCGATGCTCAATATGCCCAGCAATATAGTGCTATTGCGCGGCAATATGGTGGCGGATACGCAAACCGGCACCAAAAATAAAAATACAAATGGGTTTTGCAAGCCGCCGGTAAAGTAAAATATGGTGGCAAGCTGCAGCAAATCATAAGCCAACAACAAACCGGCATATAATGTCGGCATACGCTTGGTGGCCGGGAATAAAATCGACAAGGTGATGTTTAAATTGGCCGATAAAACAATCGGGATGAAACACCAAATCAGTGGCAGTTCATACCCCAGCCCAAAATGCACAAACATCACCGCAAGGCTTTGCCCCGCCACCGCCAACCAGCGCAGCATAATGGAGGTGTGCAGCCGCATATGGCGGTTTGCACTCACTTGCCGAATGTCAGTAAGGTGGAAGGCTTCACCTGCCGTGTCTCGCCAAAATATAGACATTTATAAACCCTAAATTTACTGTGGTTATTGCTACAGTTTTTGCTGCGGTTAAAGCCTGCCCAAATGTATCAACCTGCTGTCCGGTTCGCAAGCCATTTATTATAGCCATAGCTGCGCAAACAGTGGGTAACGCCAAATAGTCGGCTTGATAAATATATCATTTGCTATATCTTTATTCTCAATCTCGAAAGGCCATTCATGTTAAAATCCCGTCTCATAATATTTTTAATTACGTTCATCATTTTGCTCATTGGGGCAGGGGTATATGTTTATGTAAATCAACCCAAAACATTGGTGCAAGCCACCACATCATCGTTGATAGGTGGCGATTTCACCATGGTCGACCACAATGGCAATACCGTCACTCAAGATGATTATAAAGGCAAAAAAAGCTTGGTATTTTTTGGCTTTACCAATTGCCCCGCTGTGTGCCCAACCGAACTATATAACTTAGCCAGCGCGTTAGATGAAATTGGCCCAGAAGTGGCCAAAAATATCAATGTTATATTTGTCAGCATAGATCCTGAGCAAGACACGCCGGCCAGAATGAAAGAATATGTATCGGCTTTTCATGAAGATTTTATCGGCCTGACCGGCAGCGTTGAACAGGTTGCCACCATGGCCAAGGCTTTTAGAGTTTATTACCTCAAAGTGCCGTTAGAAGACAGCGAAGCTGGCTACACTATGGACCATAGCGCCTACACCTATTTGATGGATGAAGACGGCCAATTTTTAACCCATTTATCTGCCAATAATGAGATAAACGATATAGTCGCAAAAATCAGAGACTTTATGTGATTGGTTTGCCAAAATTTCTGGCACCTAAGCCCAAAACCAACCGGAGCTTTTTCATTGAGCTTGACGGCAAAAATGTCGAAATTTTCCCCAAGCTTAACCAGCGCGCCAAACGGCTTATTTTGCGGCAAAATTCCATGGCAGATGGTTTTAAACTTACCATGCCACCTCGGGTGAGCTTAGCGCAAGCCAAGCGTTTTTGCCACCAACATGCCAGCTGGATGTCAGGCCGGTTGGCCGCCCAAGGCCAGCTCACCTGTTTTGCACATGGTCAATTCATCCCGTTACGTGGCCAACAATATCAATTGGTATTTTTAGATAAATTGCGCGGCATAACCGAAATTCACCAAAATCAAATCTGGGTGACGGGCGGGGCAGACTTCGCCCCAAGGCGGCTGGTAAACTGGCTTAAACAACAAGCCAAAACCGACATTCAAATCGCCATCAACAAATATGAGCCATTGTTAGATGTCAAACATAGCCGCCTAACCATCCGCGATACAAAAAGCCGCTGGGGCAGTTGTTCTTCGTCCAAGGCGCTGTCATTTTCGTGGCGCTTGGTCATGGCACCGCCTGATGTGCTGGATTATGTGGTGGCGCACGAGTTGGCGCATATATTGGAAATGAACCATTCAGCTAAATTTTGGCAACATGTTTCGGCGGTTTGTTCGCACCGGGCTGTCAGCCAAAAATGGCTTAAATTAAATGGTGGTCAATTGCACCAAATTCGTGTTAAGTGACTGCCTAATTTCCAAAAAAAGTGAATATTTGTGACTGTTAAAACCATCTCGCCCACTTGGGGCATCACGCTGTTATTGGCAATAATTTCGGCCATTCAACCTTTATCTACCGATATGTATTTGCCTTCATTGCTCAGCATCGCGGCCTATTTTAACACCGACATGTCGCAAGTGCAGTTCACGCTCAGCATTTTTATGGTCGGGTTTGCCATTGGGCAAATTTTCTATGGCCCGTTTGCCGATAAATATGGCCGCAAACCGCTATTGCTTATCAGCTTATTGATTTATTTGGCGGGCGTGGTGGTTTGCCTCACGGCCGAACATATAGAATTTCTCATCTTTGGCCGGTTTTTGCAGGCTCTAGGTGGCTCGGGGCCGGTGGTGTTAAGCCGCGCCATTGTGCGTGATATGCTAAAAGGCGCCGAAGCTGGCAATATGTTGGCCAAAATGGGCTTCATTATGGGTTTTGTGCCGCTCATCGCACCGGTGTTTGGCGGGTTTTTCGAAACTTATTATGGCTGGCGCTCACATTTTTATGTATTTCTAGCCTTCGGCGTCATGCTGCTATTTTTGGTCATGTGGCGATTGCCCGAAACCAACACCAACAAAACCACAGCTAAATTATCGCCGCGCGCGTTTGTAAAAATATATGATGGCCTATGGTCTAGCCTCATATTCAGGTTTTTTGCCATCCGCATTGCCCTAGCCTATGGCGGGCTGTTCGCTTTCATCACCGGCTCATCCTATTACATTCAAACTAGGTTTGAGTTGCCGCCACATATATTTGGCTTTGTTTTTTCCTTTGTGGTGTTGGGTTTTCTGGCAGGCACACTTATAAGCGCGCGTTTTACCATTAAATTAGGGCTGTATAAAATTGTCTATATTGGCGCCATTTTTCAAGTTATCGGCGGTATATCGATGTTATTATTGCATTCGCTCGGCGCTATAAATGTGGCGCAAATCGCACTGCCGATGTTTTTATATCTACTCGGCAATGGCATTGTAATGCCGCAATCATATGCCGGTAGCATGGCCGATTTTCCGCATAAAGCTGGTGCAGCGTCATCGTTAGCTGGGGTTATTCAGGTGGCAACTGGTGCAGTTATCGGCTCGCTGGTCGGCCTGTATATAGAATCCTATACCATCATTTTGCCGCTGGTCATTATGGGTTTATCAATTGTCAATTTCGTGTCATGTCATCGCCATCGACACCATAAATTATCTAGCTGAAGGTAAAAATGGAACCCAACCGGTTCTGGCTGTCCATAGGCAGAAAACCAGCCGGGTTCAGTGGGGGGACTGCATCAAATTCCCTATTTCTAGGGGCATATTTCGCGAACACTTATAACGAAACCCAATATTAATATATTTATTAACCATAGTATATTATTGAAAACCAATATAAATTAATCTCCCCTCAAGATAAATACCTCATTTGACAAGTTACCCTTTCCGATTTAGAAACAATTACAGCTAATTGGCGCACTTCTACACAGTTGAAATATATCAATATTTTTGATTAGACTTTTTAATCGTTCAAATATAGTCATATTTTTAACTTAAATATTTATCGAATTATCACTATGAATAAAAAAATCTGGAACTATAGCGCCTTGCATTTTGCCATATTCGCTTGGGGCGCTTCAGGCGTCACTGCGGGTTTAATGTCCATGTCTGCCGCCGGCATCACGGTTTATCGCTCGGCCATCGCCTTTGTGGTTTTATTGGCGTTTAACTACATCATTAAAGCTTCAGCCAAGCTCACAAATCACGAGAAAATGCAATTACTTATAACCGGTATGATATTGGGTGTGCATTGGTTGTGTTTTTTCACCTCCATTAAATATTCAACCGTGTCCATTGCGCTTATCTGCATCGCATCCGGGCCAATATTTGTCGCCATCATTCAACCATTTCTCGATAAATTGCCAATTAAAAAATCACAGATTATCCTAGGCAGCACCTCAATTGTGGCGTTAGCCATTATTTTCGAATTCGAAAGCCAGTATAAAATCGGCATCATTATTGGCCTTTTAGCTGGTTTTCTAGACGCTATCTACACAGTCTATACCGCCCGCATTAACCCGCAAATCAAAAGCAGCGTGGTGGCGCAATATCAATTATTTGGCGCGGCGGCCATTATTTTTGTGGCCTTTATGTTTATCGAGCCAAATTGGCAATGGCTAGCGGTTGTCACCGTTGCAGACATATGGGGAGTGATATTTTTGGGTGTGGTTTGTAGCGCCATCGCCATGTCGCTATATGTTTTTGCCATAAAAAAACTATCGCCTTTTACCGCCATTTTGTCGTTAAATCTCGAGGCAGTCTATGGCATTGTGTTGGCGCTCATTATCTTTGGCGAAAAAGAATATATGTCGGCTGGCCTATATTTTGGTGGCGCCATGCTCATTTGCTGCGTGGCGGCAGATGGCTATTTGAGCCGCAACGCAAAAACCGCCTAATTTTCTGTTCACGCTTTCTTTTATCGCCCAATCATGTTATCGATACCGGCGCAATTTTGCGTATGTTCTCAGGGCGGGGCGCAATTCCCCACCGGCGGTATTAAAACAGTCTTTAAAAATTGTTTTTGAGCCCGCGAGCGCCTTTAATGGTTTGCCATTAAAGGGTCAGCAGATCTGGTTAAACTCCAGAGCCGACGGTCATAGTCCGGATGGAAGAGAACAGGAATAAGACAGCATCCATGCGCCCGTATTTTCGGGCGGGTGAAGCCGTCTGAACACCTGTGCGTCCTGATTCAAACTGTTATGATAAGGACAAACAGATGAATCAGACCTGTAAAAATTTCAATAAGCAAAACCAAATCCCCCTACATCGACTAGGAGGTTGGTTATGAATTTCAATCAAACTTATAAAAATGCGGCGCTGGCAGGCGCTGGGTTTATGGTGGCAGGCGGCGCAATTTATGCGCTTATCAATGTCGCCACCCAATATTTAACCTCCAGCATGGGCTTGGCCTCAACCAGCATGGCCTTTTGGCAATATTTTATTGCCTTTGTAGCTTTGCTGCCGTGGCTTAAATACGCCGATTTGCGCAATTTAAAATCACAACAGCTCACATTGCAAATCATCAGAGTGATTTTTTCTGCCCTTGGTGTGCAATGTTGGATATATGCCCTCGCCAACGGCGTGCCCATTTGGCAAGCCATTGCGCTGCTGATGACATCGCCATTTTTTGTCACTCTGGCGGCGGCATTATGGCTTAAAGAGCCGGTTGGTTTTCCGCGTATATCCGCCACATTTATTGGTTTCGTCGGTGGAATGATCATTCTAGAGCCTTGGTCAGATGAGTTTCAATTGATTGCCCTATTGCCAGTGGCTGCAGCGGCCTTTTGGGCTGGCGCGTCTATTTTGGTCAAGCAATTGTCATATACCGAAAGCGCGTCATCAATCACCTTATATTTGTTATTATTGCTCACCCCGATAAATGCCGGCTTGGCTGTCATCGATGGGTTTAGCTTGCCAACATTAGATATGGTTTGGTTGTTGTTGGCCGTGGGCGTATTAACCGCGGTGGCGCAGGGCGCTTATGCCATGGCCTATAAAGCCGCCGATGCTGTATATGTGCAGCCGTTCGACCATGTAAAACTACCGCTTAACATAGTGGCAGGCGCGGTGGTCTTCGGCTGGGCGCCAACCGGCAATTTATGGCTGGGGGCAACGCTCATCATTGGCTCTTCATTATTTATAATGTACCGCGAACATAAACGCCATGTAGCCTTACCGGCCTAACAATTAAGCAAAAAGCCATGCTGCATTTTCTGCGGCATGGCTTTTGTTATTTTATCAATGGTTTGGCGTAACTAGCCTATGCGGCA
>JABSRZ010000021.1 GCA_013214705.1 Hyphomicrobiales bacterium | reverse complement strand
GATAAATTGCCCAAATTGACAGACTATCTATACCAATTTGCATAGTGGTTTATTTTTTGGCAATTCGGTGGATATAGCGAGTTCTTGTGCAAGCAAGTCATACACCATGCGAATTCGCGGGCTGGTGCTTAATTCCCGATGCGCCACTATCCATATGCGGAAGGGGAAGGGCTTCATATCTGGTAAAACACGTTTAACTTTGGGTTCATTACCGCCAATAGCTGCATCTATAATACCAAGGCCGAGGTCATAAGAAAAAGGAATAAAAAATAAAACCCCGCGTCAAACTTGTTGAGCGGGGGATTTAATTTGCGATCGAGGGGCGGAGAGTCACGTCTAATCTTTGGTACTAGTATCTCGTGATTTTAGGTGGTTTTTAAAATCAGCAAAACTGGCTTCGTCTTTGGCTTGTTTCTGCCAGCTCATATATTCATTAAACTGTTCTTCTTCAGTTTTTGCATCTTTGTCCCGTTGTTGGGCTTTGGCTTCATATTCGGCCATTTTTTCGACTTTATAGGCTTGGTATGCCGCATTGTCACTGGTATCATTTGTGCTATTAGATTTAAAACCGCTGGTAAAGCCATTGAATTTTTCTTTAGCAAGTGGTGAATATTGGTTATAGGTGCTTTTTAGTGTGCGGCCGACATTTACATTCTTGCCTAAAGCTAACCATGCAGCAGTTGCGATGCCAACCGGAGCGGCGATTACAAAACCACCAACCATAAATGCGATGTTAGGTAGGTTCCAATTGCTTTGGCTTTGATAATTCTCAAATGTTTCTTTTTGGTTTGTACTCGTCATTTTCTTGTCCTTAGTAAGCTGTTATAGCATCAAGATGGGGAGTGTTTTTGATTGTTCAAGTATTTAGATAAATTATTTAAGTCGTTGATATACATTAATAAAAAGAACCCGCACCAAGGGATATAAGTGCGGGTTCCTACATCAAATTTCTAATTCAACCAGATGTTTGGTTTCAATTAGACGGTTTCTTCTTCGCTGGTTTTTTGAGCTTTTTCGGCAGCATTTGCAGCGGCAGTTTGAGCTTTCATAAATTGGTTAAACTCAGCTTGATCTTTCGACTTTTGAAGATTGGTCACAAATTCGTTGAAATTGTTTTCTTCATCTTTCAATTGTGCTTTGCGGCGTTGCATTTCTTCTTCCAAGCGGGCGATGCTGTCATGTTTATATTCATCAAAAGCTGAATTACCAGTATGGCCATAATGACGTTTAGATTTGAACTGCTGTTTAAAAGCCGGTGATGAGTTGATAAACTTGCTTTTCACTGTGCCAAGAATATCGACATTTTTGCCGATTACCAACCAAGCCAAAATGGCGAAGCCAACTGGCGCAAATAGCATGAAGCCACCAACCATAAAAGCGATATTTGGCAAGCGCCAATTGTTATTAGAATTATTAGAATTATAGTTATTGTGTGCAGTTGAGTGGTTCATTTTATTTCCTTATGTTCCTTTTTGTTGTTACCTTACTAAGGTGGATAGGGAAATAATATTTACAAGATGATTTCTGAAAATTGTTTAAAGTTGGTCAAATAGTATCTACTGTATAATAGTAGCCGATTCCCTCAGATGCCCTTAAAATGTTTTCTAATACACCCTTGATTCACGCCCATTCTGCGTAAAAGAGCACCATTCCATAAAGCTACACGCATTAGAAATATTCAAGTTAAACACGTTTCTCTATCCAAAAAATGCCAATGCTTGGGACAGTTTGGCAGAAACTTATGGGATCTTTCGGAAACATGAACATGGCCGTTAAAGATTATCGACAAGCGCTTGAGGTAAACCCTGACTACGCTGATGCAAAAAATATAAGAAAAATGCTAATGGCTATTAAATCAAAACACTACGTTAATAAAATAAGTTAGGAAGAGAATCAGCACTTAACACAAAGGGTCTGCTTATTGTAGATATGACTGAACTAATTCATTTTGAGAATGGCCGCCGCGTGATGGTAGAGTGTTTTTTCAACTGTTTTTATTTTTAGGGACGATCTGCTGTCTAAGTTGCGCAAGAGCCATGCATCTAAAGGTGCAATGGGATGGGCGTCTGCGCTTTTGTGGAGGTCGGGATATTGAGTGCCGATTGCGACTGGCAATATGCCGATGCCCATGCCGTTTCGAAGGGCGGAGGTGAGCGTTGTTAGACTGCTGACTTGGCAGGTAGGCGTTTGGGGACTGACGATTTTTCGAACAGCGATTTCCCGAGTAATATGAGGGGTGGACATGATGACGAATGGTACGGAATTTTTGGTCTCCGGGTTTGATATGTTTTCATATTGGGTGATTTTGTGCTTTAGGCCATAGATGCCAAATTTAATGACGCCGACTTTTCGGCCTATCAAATGTTCGGGCGGGGTGTTGGTGAACCTTAATGCTATGTCGAAACTGCCTGAGCTTATATCTTGGGCGGTGTAATCGGCAACCAAGTCAAATTCTAGTTTGGGATAATTTTGCTGTAATTCGGCGATCGCTGTCATGAGCAGGAGATCAAAACCATCTGCTGCACTGGTTATGCGGATCCGGCCGGATATTTCGTTGGTTTTGACGCGTGTTTGCGTGGCAATTTTGTAGACCTGCTTTTCGATTTCTTCGGCATTATTTAGAACGGACTTGCCCATTTCGGTCAATGTCCAGGGTGTGTGGCTTCGATCCACCAAACGGATGTTTAAGGCACGTTCTAACTCGGTGATATGTCTGGCTACTGTTTGATGACTGACCTTTAAGGAAGTTGCAGCATTGACTGCACTACCACTGCGGGCGAGCTCTAAAAGATACCGGATATTATCCCAATTGAGAGATGCTGTAATATCCATATTTGAACCTATGTTGTAAAATAATATCCATATATTAGCATGGATAGTTTTGTTATTAAAGGTCAAATAAATTTTGGAGAATATTATGACGGTTGAACTTTGGACATTGGTTACGATGGGTTTGTTGCAATTGGGATTGGTGACAATTCACGGCACCTATATTTCTTTGGCTCTTGGGCTGAGGTGGGGCATGGGGCGCCGCGATCAAAGTCGCGAAGTCTCTGACCTGGGGCGCCGTATAGAGCGCAGCATAATCAACACCATGGAAGGCATTGCAGTGTTCGTGCCGATCATATTGGTGATCCAGTTGTCGGGTCTTTCTGACAATATCACTCAGATTGCGTCACAAACATATGTCACCGCGAGAATAGTATACGCGTTTATTTATATTGGTAATATTTTTCAAATTAGAACTCTTGTGTGGCTGATTGGTCAAGCCTGTTTGTTTGTGATGGGTTTTGCGCTTGTCGGTAAGGCGTTGGCGCTGTAATTTTGATTGATGTTTGAAATTTGGCCTGAGCAGGTTCGCTTCTTGTGAAAATGTTGAAGCCCTTTTTCATCCTGATTCATAAAACTTTCCCTCCTGTAAAATTAAATAAACAAGATGTGTCCCGAAGCTCCAACAAATCTACAAGAATGATCTTAGATCTGAGAGGCAGATTCAGGGGATTAACGCAGCTAAGGAGAAGGGCGTGAAGTTTGGCAGGAAGGCTTTGCTTACTAATGAGGTGAAGACTGAATTGCCCCTGATTTACTAGACACATCAGGTCTTCCATAATTGTTGTTGTTCAAAATCGATTGGCGACAACATCCCGTTGTTACCATGTTTTCTTTTTGGGTTGTAGAAAAACTCAATATAATCGAATATATCCTGCCGAGCCACTTTGCGGTTTGCATAGGTTTTGCGCCTTACCCTTTCTCTTTTTAGCAATTGAAAGAAACTTTCTGCAACAGCATTATCGTAGCAATTACCTCGGCGGCTCATGCTGGCTTCCAAATTATTATCTTGCAGGAAGTTTTGCCACTCATGACTGGTATATTGGCTACCCTGGTCGGAATGGATAATGACTTTTGACTTTGTTTTGCGTCGCCAGACTGCCATTAAAAGAGCGCTTAGCACGAGATCCATTTGCATCCGTGACTGCACCCCAAGAGGGCATTTCCTCGCTTCGCTCAGGGCACACGACCAGCCAATAACTCTGCGGGAATATAAATCGATGACAATGGCCAAATATAACCATCCCTCATAGGTTTTTATATATGTAATATCAGTCACCCAAATCTGTTCTTTAGTATTTTTTTGCTCATTTGTACTCTTATTAGATTAGGTTCTATTTTTTGCACAACCCTTCGGCTTCTTTTAAGAGGGCTCAATAGCGTTGCCGGATTTGTTAGGCAGGTAACTTGTCGTATTTGTGCCATTATATTTAACAAGAATTCATAAATTTTGGTTGTCTTCTTTTTCAAATTAATTACCACGTTAATTCTGGCGAGTTTAAGACGAATATGACACTTTTTTAGAAACTAAATTCAAGAGTAGGTGTATAAATCGCATGGTAACTTATGTAGATAAAGGCTTATTATCTATCACCCGGAAATTGCCATTAAGCCTCAAAATGTAGTGTTTCAATAACTGCCATATGTGACCCCAATATTTCTTTTAAAATCATCTTATGCTTTTGAATGTATTGAATAAACCATAAGATTTAGATTTAGTATCAAATACCAAAACAACTCAATTTGGAGGTGCGATATAATTTCCTTTGTGTAATCGAAATGACGTTATTGATGAACAATGCAAATGGATGCTAATCACGACCAAAGACACAATAATCGAGCGTGAACGCCAAAAATCGGCTGTTGATGATAATTAACAGTTCAACAAATCATTGACGTGCGCACGACTTCATGCGATTCTAAGGACAGTTAATAACGTCTACAGCTTGGTGGGCGTTTTTTTGCAAACAAATGACAAAAAATATGAGCTATAAATATAGTGGAAAATGCCTTTGCGGCAATATTACATACGTAGTTGACAGCCAGCCGATTATTGTTGCGCAATGTCATTGCACAGAGTGTCAGCGCTTGAGCGGGACGGGTCACTCAGTGGGTGCCATGTTTCTTGCATGCACAGTGACGTTAAGCGGGAAGTTAAGTGAATTCAAATATTCATCCTCACAAGGCTCTGAAGTTACCAAGGTATTTTGTGCGAACTGTGGCAGCCCAATTTATGGCAAAAATTCTCGAATGCCCGACCACTTGACGCTAACGCTTGGCACGATGGAAGATACAAGTAAGCTTAATGTCGAAGTTGTCATATTTGAGCGCGACAAACAGCATTGGGAACAGTTTGGGCAAGAGGTTGTAGCATTTGCCACACAGCCTGATTGGAAACCTGAAGACTGAAACTAAATATTTTGATGGGCCAGAAAAACCCATTGTCTTTTGGGCAAGTCGCCGTGTATACAAGAACACCAAGTTACACATAAAGCAGGAAATGACCATTGCACAAACAACACTTCATAACAGAAGTTGCCAAAAAATTAATTGCTAGAAACTTCAAAAACACTAAGCTGGGCTTGGTGAGGATAGCAAAAAACCTGGGCCTTCAGGGTATGGATGACAGCGAGGTTGTTGGCTATTGTCATAAAATAATTCTATCCACTCCAATCCAAAAAATCGAACTTCGTGGCAAAAACTATTATCTGCACTCTCACGAATATGCGGCTGTTTTGACAATTAACAAATCGAGCTTGGGCATCATCACTGCAAAACCGTAT
Source organism: Hyphomicrobiales bacterium (assembly GCA_013214705.1). GTDB lineage: Bacteria > Pseudomonadota > Alphaproteobacteria > Rhizobiales > OSC116 > OCS116. The sequence continues at coordinate 5,853 of JABSRZ010000021.1, read as the reverse complement.
CGCTAACTGACCGGTGCAAAGACAGGATTTAATTAAACCATTAAGCTGATTAAAAGATAAGTTGCCAACCCATATACCGAAAGTAAACTAACGCTCATAAACAAACCACGAAGCCCATCGCGCTTGGTTAAATATGCAAATGTGTGGCCCAAACGGCCAGTAGCAAACCCGACAAACCAAACTTGAGCAGCCATGGCAACAGGGGTGATAAAGCAAACTAAAATAGCCGGGATGATAAAATAAACCACATTTTCAGTGGCGTTGCGGTGCGCATTGATTTGTCGCTCAAACGCCTGCTTACCTTCTGCAGAAACATCTTCTTCACGGTGCTCGCTTTTTGCCCATTCTTCGGGTGTGATATGCATATTGTATTTAAGTCGAGTGAGCTCGGTACTTGTCATTAACCAGGTATGGTTGACCAACAGCAATACAGCGCTAACCGACAATGCAGCCATAACAGCTAGAGTTGGCAAAGCTATAATGGCTGGCGAGACCCCAAAAACAAACCAATTAACAACCAGCGCGATTAGAGTTAGGACTATTGGGTATGCCACAATGATGCGCGTGAATTTTTGTTTAGCTTTATTGGTTTTAGGCATTGTAGCTCCAGGGCTCGTTTTTTAAAGTCTACTATATGAGTTGGTGGGCACAACATTTGATTTCAAGTTTAAATGACATTATGCCTATGAAAACATACATAAATTAGATGGGAAACTATTGAATGGTTATTAGATTTCTGCGGATTGCAACTCGCCATAATATTGAAAAACATATTGTTTGATATCAAAAAACACCGAAACATTTTGAAGCAACCCGCGCTCGACTGTGAACTCGGTATATCCCGATCCGCTATCCATTTCAGCTCTATCTGTTTTCATTGACATTACCCAATTGGCGACGAATTGTTCAGTGCCAGCGGCTTTTAAGTCTCCAAATTTTATTGTGGCAACGCTATACATGCGCTTCATGCTTTCTGCATATTCAGCAAAATCCATTGGTTCGCCATCATTCAAATCAAAAACGAAAGTAGGCGACGCAATGTGCGAAAGTTCCCAAGTTTTCTTGGTATAAAACTCACTTATGAAATATTCTACTAATCGAAGATTATGGTCCACAATTTTAATTTCTGACATTAGCACATTCCGTTTAGGCTGAATTTCAATCTAATCCTAAAGTTGTATAGTAAGCTCGATTCATTAAACAAACCATTAACGCTAGGTGTTGTATTTGTGGGTATTTCTTGTGCTTATTTTCTGAAATTACGATGGAGGTAAGTATGTCATAGACAGCTCCTACATATTTTCAAAAACACAATAAGCCTGTGCTGCCGCGCGGGCTTTTTTCAAAGGGTGCAGAAGCATGACCCGCTTTTTACGGTCTATTTATTTTTGTTTCCGCTGCAAAAACAATGAATAAACGATTGTTTTTGCAGCGCTTATAGTTAGTAATTAGGTCGTAGGGTGATCTTTTGATTGCTTTGCATCGTCGCAAATTTTGTACCATGCGGGCTTTTCGTCCACAAATTCATGGTGGCTATTTTTAACATCTAGCCCACTGTCCAGAGCATTTGCCGCGATAGGAAAGCTGGCTAAATCAGACAGAATTTCGCCAAGCGATGTGCCACATAATTTGCAGAAACATCTTTCATATTTGTAAGGGGGGTGGGGCTGGAATACCACAACTTGTTCTTTCCCCTGCACCCACTTTAGATCTTCTTTTTTTACGAATACAATGGTGCTTGCACCGACTTTTCGGCACCGGGTGCAATGGCATGTGCCCATCATTGACGGTTGTTTCAACAGTTCGAATTTAACGGCTCCACAGCAACAACTTCCTTTAATCATTATATATTTCTCCTTGCTTAAAATGCGAATCTAAACGAGAACAATACAAGAACAATTGAAGTTTTGCAATATCGAATTTATGTAATGAAGCCAAACAGAAACTAGCGCGCTTTGTCGAAAAAATAGATGTACCGAATTTCAACAATTCAGGCAAACACAATTCAGGCGACCTTTGACTGTCAATGTCTGAAATATGACCTAGTATTTTTGTTTATTATATTGCAGCTTTTAAAAACCGATCATCTTTATAAAAGTTTGCCTCTTCAATTGCAGTGTATGCGATTTTAATATCATGGTCATCAAAGCTAGTTATCAAGGTTTGCTTAATTTCTGGCACATCTAATACATTGTCAAAACTCATCTTCGTAATGCAGTTAATAACCGGGGTATTGATAGAAATATAAGCAAAAATTACGGATTGCCAATAATATAAAATGGCTTCGCTTTGCTGTTTTTTAGTTAGAAATTTAAAAATAATCCGTTGTGCATGGCAACTCGTAACACAGTGCAAAATTGTAAAGTTTTTGGTGTTTAGGTATAGCTCGAGACATTTAACCGCGATTTTGTCCAAGCCAATTGTGTTAGATATTTTAGCTTTAGAAATGAATAGGCTAGCAAGCTCGCTTTGTGAAATAGCCTTAATTCTTGAGAAAATATTCGGCGCATCTGGCGCTAAATACCCTGTTTGAATGCAAGTATTTCTTATATCATCAAATATATTTTCTGAAATATCGTCTTTAGCTTTATCATCAAATTCATTACCCTGCTGATCTATGACCAAATAACTATCTGCCCAATAGGCTAGACCAGCTGCCATTTCAACTTTGTTTTTTGACACAATACCGTAAGCCAACCTCAGCAAGCAATGATAAGCTTTGGACGCTGGTGACTTAATAAAAACCGGTAATAAATCTTTTAACACCTGCTCTGTTGTAGCATTTTCAAACCGTTCTAAAAAATAGGTTAAGTAATTTGTGTAATAGATGTTTTCGCCCAAATGCTGTTGCCAATTGTTGTGATCAATTACCAGCTGATGTTGCGGCGCTTGTTCAAGCCGACCTAAATAACTACTAAAATATTTATTTATATGATCATCCGAAGCACCAAGTTCAGCTAATGCAAAGGCTGTCATCGGCAGGTGGTTCGAAAGTTGATTATCATAATCGGGTTTTAACCCAGTATACGCATTAATTTTGTCAATCAACATAATCACCTCCCTAAAATACCAACAATAGGCTCAAAGTCATGTGTCGACAAGACAAACGGTTCGGGCGGCCTTAGCCTTAAGGCTGAGTATATTGTGCAGGTTGAAAAGCTATTTAGGCTTGGTGCGATTGATGTTGAACTTGTCCACTTCTTTGATGTTTGCGAAAAGACAATTAACAATTGGAAGTATAAATACCCCTAAATTCTTAAAGTCCTTGAAAAACGGTAAGGAAATTGCTGACATGAATGTTGCCAATAGCCTTTATAACCGCGCTATTGGTTATGAGGTTACGGACACCAAACGCAAGTTTAAAACTGTTATTGTTGATGTGGTATCAAATCAGATCCGTAGCCATTGCTTTTTGCGCGGCTATCCCAAACTTGCAAAGTTGTCCATTCAGGCCCATTCGATGGTGGGAATTAAATCCATTTATTTGAGGGGCCATTTTGTGTAACTCAATTACTTGTGAATCTACTATTCTAGCTTGTGATCTCCTTTGGCTTTCTCCAAGGTTTATATCGTCTGCATTTTCATCGGACAAGCCCATTTTGATAATTGAACTTATCCGATTAAACTTTTAAAAATGCTGTCCAATAATATAACGACATTAATTTGATAATTTCAGAAACTACTATTTCAAGAAATCTCTAATTAATTTTAGTGAAATATCAGGTTGGTCATAAAATATGAAATGACCCGCATTATCGATAGTTTCAAGCTTTGCATGCTTAAAAAACGGTAAATGTTGCTTCTGATATTCAGCGCCATATATTTTATTACAGGTCGAACCAAGAAATAGGGTTTCACCCTCAAATTTGTGGGCATCGGTGATAAAGTCCAATTTCGCAAATAATATCGGATCATGACCAAAAGCAATCACAGTTTCATTCAATACTTTGCGACTAGCACGCCAACCTTCAAAATTTTCGGGTATCACATTTTCGCAATGAACTCCCTTGCCGCCCATAAATTTATAGGCATTGCTCAGCAGATAATCTTCACGTGCATATTTGTCCTGGCTTATGTTAACGCGCTGGCTGTTTAGCCAGACCAGAGCAAGATTGGGGTATACGTCCCAAGTTGGGCCGCCCTGTGTGTCTGTAAATGCCTTAGCCAAATCAGGCCGCATAATTCCCGGTTCAATCAAAATAATTTTGTCAACTTTTTCGGGGTGCATGCCCACATATCCAGAGGCCATCATCGCCCCCCAACTATGGCCAAGCAAAATAACTTTACGGCCGTTTCCATAATGTTCAACAAAGGCATCCAGATCATCAAAAAAACTTTGAAGGGTAACTTCACCTTCGAATTTGCGTGATGAGAGGCCTGTCATGCGTTGGTCATAAAATACCAGTTGATATTCATCGGATAATGGTGCGATAGGCAATAAATTGCGATAATCGCCCCCCGGACCACCGTGCAAGGCGATAATAACCGGCTTCCCCTCATCACCCATAGTTTCTGAGTGAAACTTGTAATTATTCAGGGTTATTGAGGGTAAATTTGCATCTAGGTCAACAGTTGGTGAAAAATTTATCGGGTTTAACCAAACAAATACTAAATAGGTAATTGGAATGAGTAAAATGGCGCCTATGGCAATCAAGAGTTTTTTCATTGGGTAGTCACTTTCTTCTGAGGTTTGGGTATATAATTAGAGGTTTTCTTACAGGATTTAATTATTAGAAATAAACTTTGCTATAATGACATTTGGACAGGACAAACCGCCCAAATAAGTGGAGGCAAAAACTGGATGTATGTGACATGAAAAGGTAAAAACTGAGTTGCGGCGCCAACGGACTAATCTGGTTTTCAACGAAATTGAGTATTCTCGTAAAAAGTGAGGGTTTCGTGGAAGTCGCCGTGATGTTATTTGTTATAAGGTTTCTTGTCATATCCTGTCCTTGACACTGTAAAGTTGACACTGTTTATCTCTTTAAGTTTACAGTGTCAAGTTATAATTAGATCTGCTGTTAACTTCGGACGTGGGCAGGATATATTAAACTTAAGAGAAAGGCTTAAAGCCAAAACAATTCGAAGACGAAAATTGCTTCATCGAATTACTGTTGCATAATTAAAAAACGATAAATCCCAAAGCATTCGATGAAGGACAATTGCATCGCCAATTAATAAATTACTTTCTGTGTAATTTGAGCACTTTTGAATCTACTATTTTGGCGTTTTAATATATTTTGCCCAAACGTTCATCAGCTCTCTACGTTTGTCGAGTAAATTACTTCCAAAGTATGCAGCTTCTGCTTTGTCTTTCAGCTGATGGGCTAGGGCGGATTCGATCACTTCTCTGGGAAATGAGGTTTATTCAGCTGACCAGTCTCTGAATGTTGACCTGAAACCATGTGTGGTAAAACCCGTATGTCCCATTCTTTCCATTAATTTTTTGAAGACGACATCTGAAAGTGGTTTGCCAGATTTTACATTGGAAAATAAAAGTTCGTTTCCAGGAATTCGTGGCAATGATTTAACAATAGAGACAGCATCAGCGCAAAGCGGAATGATATGTTCTTTACTTGCTTTCATACGTTCTGCGGGGATGGTCCATGTCGCTTGGCCTATATTAATTTCTGACCATTTTGCTCCTCGGATTTCGCCGCTGCGGGTTGCGGTTAGAATTAGAAGTTCGAGTGCTCTTGCGCTATTTGCATCCCTTTCAGAAAGTTCATTCATAAATTGGTTTATTTGGTCGTATGGAAGTGCAGCAAAATGTTTGACTTTGTAAATATTGCTCGGTTTTGGAAGTAACTTATCTAAATGCCCTCTCCACCGAGCAGGATTTTCGCTTGATCT
>JABSRZ010000020.1 GCA_013214705.1 Hyphomicrobiales bacterium | reverse complement strand
CAACTTTTGCGCCGAGAAGGTTTTAAATTCTTCAATCGCATTGTTTAAAAACTCTGAGCGTTCTTTATCTGCTTTTAAACGCGCCTGCTTGCCAACTTCGCTTTTGATATTTTCCTCTGCATTTTGTTTAAACACCAATACAGCTTTGGCCATATCGCCTATTTCGTCTTTTCTCTCGGTTGCAGGAACTTCCACTTCATTGTCGCCACCAGCCAATAATTTCATGGCTTTTGTCATCGCGACGATGGGGTTTGCAATCCCGTTACCAATTAGATATGCCAATCCCAAACCAAGAATAATTGAAATCAGTAAACAAGCCCAAATAAGAGTTTGTGCATTGCTCATCAAACTAGCACTAGCGAGTTGGCGTTCGTCCATTAGGCTAACTTCAATGCTTTTGAATTCGCCCATGAGGCCACGGAACTCATCAAAAAACACTTTGCCTTTGGCTTCTGCGACTAGGTCGGCCATGTCATCCATGTTTTTTGCATCACCAATTTCGCTGCGCAATTGAATAGCGGTTTGAGTGACATTTTTTTGCCAATCAGTAATATTTGCACTAATTTTTGTAAGCAAAGTTACCTGTTCATTGTTATCGCTGACAGAGCTTTTAAGTTCATCAATATAAGCAAAAAACGATTCTGAACCATTATTATAAGGGGTTAAGAAGTCTTTTTGGCCTGCCAATAAATATCCACGCATTCCGGTTTCGATATCGACTGCAGATTGCAGAGTTTTATTTGCGAGTAAAATGACCGAATTGGTATGTGTGACCCATTTTTCATTTTCGCTCATTACCGCTAGATTTTCTCTTATAGCTTCACTGGCTTGTGTAGCAGCGCTTTGACGTTCAACCAATAGATTCTGTTCAATATTTTTAAATTCGGCGTTTAAATCACGGAATTCGTCGAAATATTTTTTACCGGCTTGTTTATTGACCATATCAATGATTGAGTTCATTGATCTGAGGCCAGCTTCAACTTCTGCCCGTTTTTCAATGCCGACATCTGCCACGCGTGTTGACCAGTTAGAAATTAATGTTTCCATTTGTTCTAAATGTTCTACCTGCGTAGGGTTGTCGCTCACTAATTCTTTCAGAACCGCAATTTTGCTATTAAAGCTAACGCGCCCATTTTGATAGGGAGCTAAAAACTCGGTTTCTCCAGAAAGCAAATATCCACGCATGCCGGTTTCCATATCCACAGCAGCGCCTAAAATATTCGTCGCTATTGCCAATACATTATTGGTGTGGTTCACCCATCCCATGGTTTTTTCAACCAGCTCATAATTGGCATTCACAGCAGTTTCGGCCTGTTTAAATTCTTGACTCCGAACCATAAGAAGTTTGTTTTCTCGGGCAATGAAGGTTTCAATTTGATCTCTGAATTTATCAAAATATACCTTACCTTTTGCTTCTCCAACCAGGTCTGCCATGTCATTCATAGTTTTGGCATCGCCAATTTCGCGCCGTAACGCAATGGTAGGCGTGGTAACTATGGCTTGCCAATTTTTAAGAACGGTTTCAACTTTGGCCAAACGTTCAACTTGTGCGGGGTTGTCACTTACAAGAAGTTGCAACTCGGCAATGGTTTCATAGGTTGCTGTTTCGCCCGCCTTATACGGAGACAAAAAATCTTCTTCACCGGCTAGCAGATAACCACGCATGCCGGTTTCCATATTAACTGCAGACGCAATTATCTCGTCTGCTGTAGATAAAACCTTATGTGTGTGTTGGACAATTTCTCCAGCGGTTTTAACACTTGTTAAACTGTATATACTGATGCCACCTAATGAGATGGCAAATAGAATTGGTATGGCAATGCCACCCAAAATTTTCGTTTTGGTGTTGAGTTTTATCATTTTTATTTCGTTACCTAATAAATATTTGTTGGGGGGACAATTTTATTATTAACTAGCTTCATTTGGTTTTTGCAAAGTGATTATCTGCACAAACCAATTGAGCAGAACTTATCGCAAGATGGTAAACAAAATCTTACCAAATACAGTTTCAGAAATAAAAATCCAGTTTAACTACATCGAGCAAACAATTGAATTTTCAACTAAATTGTAATTTATACTATTTAGCTACCCGTATGCAGACCTGAGTTTTCAGTTAAGTTTCTATTTTTAAAGTAGAGTTGCAATATTCATATCTAACGTTTAAGTTACAAAGCCAAATAAGCAAAATGAAAATCAATAATAAAAATATAACCATGAAAAGTTTGGTATTTGTATCAACTAAATCGCCGCGCTGCACTGCCTGTGGCTATGCCACATCCGTCTCAATCGGGTAAATTAATAAATAATAAATCATACTGGGTTAAAAGTTATCTATACTATAAAGAAAGTATTTCCCCCAATGTCAGATAATCTAAAACTGGTTAATTTTATAATTAAAGAACTTATTAAAAACAACTCACACAAGTTAGAATTCATCGCTTCGGTTGATTTTGCCTATTATCTAAATTCAGAACCAAAACAAAACTTTGCCCAATTGGCTAAACGGGCAGCAATGGTGCAATGGAACACGATTTTGATCACTAGCAAAGTGACCTCAACCGATGATACCCATTTTTATCAAGATTTTGAGATACAAATTCCCACTGATAACCGCGAGAATTCTATGGTCTATGGCCACACCGAATTTGTTGTTATCAGGGGGTTGCTGAGCAAAGTCACCATAAAACATTTTTTAAGCAAGCAAGATTTTGATGAATTCAATAATCGGTTGAAAGCTAGCTCCGTGGCTTTGCTATAGTTTGGCAACCGCCGCTACCCGGCTTTAAAAAACCAAATTAGCCAGCCGTTTTGCGGCTGGCGGCAGATAGTGGCTTGACACACTTGCCCTCACCATTGTACAAAAGAGATACCAAAAGGTATCGTATTAAATTGTGGGGCGGATATGCAAACCAGTATAGTAGAAAATGCACAAGCGCAGAATGCTTTTAAAGCCCTCGCAGACCCAACGCGGCGCAACATATTATTGCGCTTGAGTGTGGAAGATTTAACCATTGCCGAGCTTACGCAGCATTTCCCTATGACCAGAGCGGCGGTAAAAAAACATCTGCTAATATTGGAGCAAGGCCAGCTAATTTCTGTCCGGGTGAATGGCCGCGAAAAAATCAACCATCTAGAAGCCACTGGTTTTAAAGACGCTCAGGCATGGATGAGCTATTTTGACCAATTCTGGGACAGTAAATTAATGGCGCTCAACATGGCCATTGCCAACCAACAAATTCAAAATGATTAAAACAGGAACAAAGCATGACAAATAATATAGTAAAAAAATCCTTCTTTTTTAAAGCCACACCAGATGTTGTCTGGTCTTTTTTAACCCAAAAAGACAAATTGGCACAATGGCTACACCCGGCCAAAGCCGATTTCGAACTAGGCAAAGATTTCACCTTGTTAAGCAAGATGGTAGATGGCGAGCAGTCTGAAATTTGCTGGGGCAAAGTGTTAGAAATGGACGAACCGTCTTTGCTGAAATTCACCTTCACCATCAAGCCTTTGAACGGCGTTATAACCACCGTGACGTGGGAATTGGCCGAAGCCAATGGCGGCACAAATCTAAGTTTAACCCATGAGGGCATTGCGGCCGGTGATGACGTTGCTACCTTGGGAATTCTAACCGCACTAGATGGCGGATGGGATGGCCATGTAGTAAGATTGCGCCAAGCTATGGCTTGATAAGCATCAGACCGTCTCTGTGGGCTTGAAATCAAACGTCCAATTTCGCAGAAAAATCCCCGACGAATGTCAAAGCCCAATCTAACAAATGCAAAGCAAATATAAGAGGCAATAGGTAGCGCATTATATTTTAGAACCTCATGATATGTATATATTTAATCTAAAATTAGATATATTGTAGCAGGCGGAAGACAATTGGCACTCCTGCCAGCACAGGGGTTTTCCCGTTTATACGCTCGGCTTAAGCCTCGCTGTTGACATTTGCTTATCGCCAAAACACGGTATATTTTAAACTCGAGCCTATACGAATCACCTTATTAGCTAGAAGTCGCTTTCATGAAACCAAACCAACCAAAAATTGCTTTTATAGGCCTCGGCCTTATGGGCGCGCCGATGGCTAATTTACTGCTTGAGGCTGGCTTTCACCTAACCATTTGGAACCGCAGCACCGCCAAATTAGTCCCAATAATTGCCAACGGCGCCGAGCTTGCCAAAACTGCGGTAGTGGCGGTGAAAAACGCAGACATTGTCATCACCATGTTGCAGAATGGCCAGATAGTCGATGATTTATTATTTAACCAAAATGTTGCCAATTCGATGGCTTCTGGTTCGATGCTAATTGATATGAGCAGCATCGCGCCGTCAATGGCGCAAGACCATGGCCAAAAATTAAAGTCTATGGGCATAAATTATTTGGATGCCCCGGTTTCGGGCGGCACCCACGGCGCACAAGCTGGCAATCTGGTGATAATGGCGGGTGGCGACCCGCTCGTTTTTGCCCGGGCATCTGCGGTTTTTGCCGTGCTTGGCCGCGCCATGCTCATTGGCCCAACTGGTAGTGGGCAACTGACCAAATTGGCCAACCAAACCATGGTCGCCATCACCATTGCCGCGGTTTCAGAAGGGCTGTTACTGGCCTCTGCCGGCGGGGCAGACCCGGCATTAGTACGCCAATGCTTGCTGGGCGGTTTTGCCGATAGCCGCATATTAAAAGAGCATGGCAAACGCATGGTCGAGCAAAATTTCACCCCCGGCGGGCCGAATAAAATATTTATCAAAGATTTAAAAACCGTGCTGGCAACTGCCAAACAATTAAACCTCGACCTGCCAATGGTAAAATTTGTGCTAGAGGCCTATATAAAAATGGTCGATGCCGGGCAGGGCGATCTAGACCACGCTAGTTACATCCTGTCGTTAGAAGCCGACAACCCGCCGCATAAGTTGATAAAAAACTGAAGCTTGATTCTATGTTGTGACCACAGAACTTTCGCGTATAACCAATTGCGGCTCTATCAATGTGGTGCGCGGCTCTGGCAAGTTGCTGCCCGCACCAATCAATTCGATCAATCTGGCGACCGCTAGTTTACTAACCAAATCCACGTCATAATTCATGCTCGATAATGGCACACTGGCATATTCGCCATATTCAATATTATCATAGCCGATCAACGCAATGTCATTGGGTATTTTTATGTTATTTTTCTCTGCCCAGCGCAACACGCCAAGGGCAAAATTGTCGATGATGGCAAATATGGCGGTGGGTTTTACATCTTGGCTCATAATGTTGTCCATCGCGTTGTGGCCGCGCGCTAAAGTGTGGCATTCTAAATCTTCATTCCAGCCAAACATGGGTTCTAAATTATGCTTTTGCATGGCTTTTTTATAGCCATTATATTTATCTTTTTTGTCCATCGGCCACAAGGTGTCAACCATGCCTATTTTGGTATGGCCTTGGTTAATCAAATGTTCAGTCGCCAGCATAGCGCCCACCTCGTCATCCACGCTGACAACATCTATTTTACCCAATGGGTCTTTCACCAAGCTAACAATCGGGAAGCCCTCTGCGCGCAAACTATATAAATGTTCCATATCCTCTTGCGATTTTGGGTAAGCCAAAATGCCATCCACCTGCCGCGCCCTAAACATTTCGACCACTTGTTTTTCTATTTCGACATCATCATTAGAGGTGCCAAATAACACCCCATATTTTTTGGATGCCAATTCTTTTTCAACCGCTTGAGCCACATGGGTTAGCAATGGGTTTCTAATATCGGTAACAATGAGCCCGATAATGTTAGATTGCCGGCTGACCAAAGATTTGGCAATTTGGTTGGGGCGGTAGTTAAGCGTTTTGGCAACCGCCTGAATTTGCTGGCGGGTTTGTTTCGATAGGCGGGAGCTGTCTCTTAAGGCCAAAGACACAGTGTTCACTGAATATCCGGTTTTTTTGGCAATGTCTTTTAGTCGAACCAATGCGCCAACCCCCTTTTAATTAGCTGCAATATATCATTAAAAAATGATATCAGTTATTGGCTGTAATATACGGATAATATAAGCCGATGTCGAGCATCTTCACCTGCGGTTGCAATTATTTTACTTGTGGTTGTAAATATCTGGCTTGCGATGTCTAGCCTCATTGGCTTGTAATGTTTATATTGACGAATCAGCCCAAACTATCGAAGGTTAAGCCTATGAAATATATACTTGCCATCGACCAAGGCACCACCTCTAGCCGTGCCATATTATTTGACCAAAATCTGACCATATATGCCGCCGCTCAGCAAGAATTCACTCAGCATTTTCCGGCTTCTGGTTGGGTCGAGCATGACCCGACAGATATATGGCAATCAACTTTGGACACCTGTCACCAAGCCATAAAATTAAAATCTACCAATGTGGCTGACATTGCGGCCATTGGCATCACCAACCAGCGCGAAACCACGTTGATATGGGATAAAACTACCGGCCAGCCCATATATAATGCCATTGTGTGGCAAGATAGACGCACGGCCGACATTTGCGATGCGCTTAAGCAACAAGGGCACGAGCCGCTCATCAGCAAAACCACCGGCCTGTTGTTAGACCCGTATTTTTCGGCCACCAAAATAAAATGGCTGCTCGACAATGTCGAAGGCGCACGCCAAAAAGCGATAAATGGTCAATTGTTATTTGGCACAGTCGATTGCTTTTTGATCTGGAAATTAACTGGCGGCAAACAACATGTAACTGATGCAACCAACGCCGCCCGCACCATGCTTTATAACATTGGCACCAATTGTTGGGATGCCGAAATTTGCCAAATATTCGACATTCCGCTGGCATTATTGCCCGAAGTTAAAGATTGCGCAGCCGATTTTGGCCATACCGAAAAACATATTTTTGGCCACAAGATACCCATTTGCGGCGTGGCGGGCGATCAACAAGCCGCCACCATCGGCCAAGCCTGTTTTAAACCCGGCATGTTAAAATCGACCTATGGCACTGGCTGTTTTGCCTTGTTAAACACTGGCAAAGATATGGTGTTTTCTCAAAACCGCCTGCTCACCACCATTGCCTATCAGTTAAATGGCCAAACCACCTACGCCCTCGAAGGCAGCATTTTTAACGCTGGCACGGTGGTGCAATGGCTACGCGATGGCCTGCAAATTATCGACACTGCCGAGCAAAGTCAGGTTTTGGCGCAACAAGCCAACGCCGCAGAGCAATTATATTTTGTTCCGGCTTTTACTGGCCTTGGCGCGCCTTATTGGGATGCAAATTGTCGTGGCGCTATTTATGGCTTAACCCGCAATAGTGGCCGTGCCGAATTTGCCGCTGCCGCGCTGCAAAGCGTGGCGTTTCAAACCCGCGACCTGTTAGAAGCCATGCAGGCCGATTGGGGCGACCAGATGATTAAGGCCACCTTGCGGGTCGATGGCGGTATGGCCGCGTCAGATTGGACAATGCAGTTTTTGGCCGATATTTTAGACACCCAAATAGACCGGCCTACAATTTTAGAAACCACGGCTTTAGGGGTTGCATGGTTGGCCGGCAGCTGGGTCGGGCTATACCCAGAGTTAGATCAATTCGCCAGCATTTGGCGATTGGACAAAAGCTTTAGCGCCACTATGGACAGCGCCGCGCGCGATGGCCTCTATGCAGGCTGGCAAGATGCCGTCAACCGCACATTGAGTAACTAAGTATCTTAAAAAAGCTAATCTTTTATCACGCCACCATGATATTCAAGCTTGTAAGCTTCAATGCCCTGCCTTGATATGGTCTCAACCCCACGAAACGACGTAACTTGGCCTTCATTATTGTCATGGTATAAATATTCGCCAACAAAATGCTCAAACCCACCCAAAAATCGGTTTTGTTCATATAATAACCCTAGTGAAAGCTTAATGACATTGCCGGCTTTTTCGGCATTGATCAAGTCAGGTCGCAAAATATAACCATAATAATTCATCGCCCAAACTGGTGCATTATTATGCCACACAACCTCTTGGCCAATAAAATTCGTTCCGCCAAAATAGCTATCTAAATACCTCCAGTCGCCATCATCAAAGCGTAAATCATGCGCGCCCAATCTGCATGGGCCAACATGGTTGCCTTCGCCAACATAACAAGCCGCTTTTGCGGCGACTATAAACGCTTCTAAACCATTCATTCTAACTCCAAAATCCAATTAACATCTGCAATAATAAGCAAATTGCATCATAATTGATACAAAATTATGGCATAATAAGTTAATAATTCTTGTTTTTAACTTGCACTTGTTCCATGCTAGCATCAATGAAAATACACGATTTATCACTTTTCGAGGTATTGGTGCAAGTCAACCATGCCAATAGTTTTTCTAAAGCAGCCATTAAGCTTGGTGTGGCGCCGTCGGTTGTTTCCAAAAAAATAACTCAGTTAGAAAATAATTTAAGCCTATCCTTGTTTCACCGCACCACCCGCAGCGTGTCCTTAACCGAGGAGGGCCGCAAAGTGCTTGCGGTGGCCGAGCGGGTGTTGGCAGAAGTCAAAGCGCTTGAAATCAGCTCCAGAACAACCCGTTCGCCCGAAGAATTATCAGGTGTTTTACGCATTTCAACCATAAGCACATATGTCAATTCGCGGCTGGTCACCATCATCAAAAAATTCTGCCAACTCCACCCACACATTCGGTTTGAATTTGTTTTGACCAATAGCTTTATCAATTTGGCCGATGAGAATATCGATGTGGCTGTGCGCATTTGCAAATCTCGAAAAATCACCGGGCAATTTTTCAAACTCGAAGAAAATAAGCTGATTTTTTGTGCCAGCCCCGAATTTCTCAACTTACATGGTGAGATTACGACTTTAGAGGCATTAACAGAATTCAAGCTTATATATTTACAATCTCATGGCGCCGAAAAATTCAAATTTAGCAAAAAGTCGATAAAAAACCATTTCGAAAAATCTGCCGTGCAAGCCAATTCTGGCGATGTGCTCAACCATTTTGCCATGCATGGCTTGGGTGTGGCGTTGCGCACCAAATGGGATATCGACAAATATTTAGCTGAAGGCAAATTAATCGAAATTAAAGTTGATGACTATCTTGAATCAACCTCGAGCGTTTATGCCCTATATCAAGACATTGCTTATCTGCCCAAAAGAACCAAAATATTTTTAAAGTTTCTGAAACAAGAATATGATCAGCTAAACCGGCAATAGCCAAATTTTATATCAACGTATAATCGAAACCGATTTTACATTTGCCCACACATTATCGCCTAGTTTTAAATCTAGCAACGCTGCCGATTTTGCCGTCACCCTTGCCAATATAACGCTGTTGCCAACCTTTAGCTGCACCAAGGCAAAGGCTTTATGTTGGTCCGGCACAATGGCGGTAATTTTGGCCGGCAAACTGTTTAATATGCTGGTGGTTTTGGCGCTGGCCTGTTTGGTCAGGCTCACATCCCGCGCCAATATACGCAGCCGAATTTTTGCATTTAGCCGGTCACCATCATCCGCCGTCCACAGCGCGCCACCATCAAATGCCAACTCTACCAAATGCCAGTCTAAATCGCGCATTCTTAGCCGGGCGTGCAACACAATGCCGACATCCTCGCCTAGCGCTAGTGGCGGTTCAATTTGCCCGAGCACATCAGCCAATTTACCCTGATGTGTGACCCGGCCTTGGTCGAGCACCACCAAATGGTCGGCCAACCGCGCCACCTCGTCGATGGCATGGCTCACATATATGATGGGTATTTTATAATCATCACGTATACGCTCCAAATAGGGCAATATTTCACGTTTTCGTTCATAATCTAGCGCCGCCAATGGCTCATCCATTAGCAGCAATTGTGGTTGGCTTAACAAAGCCCGCGCCATCGCCACCCGTTGCCGCTCGCCGCCAGATAATTGCGCCGGATATTGGTTTAATATCGGCTCAATGCCCATTAATGAGATCAGCGCTTTATAATCAATGTTGTTTTTTGGCTGGCCTCCAAATTTAGCCGCGCGTTTGATGGCATATTGCAAATTGTCACCCGCGGTTAAATGCGTAAATAGGCTGGCTTCCTGAAATATATAGCCAATGGCACGTTTATACGGCGGCACAAATATGCCGCTTTGGCTCGATTGCCAAATAGTCTCATTAAGCTGTATATGGCCATGATCGGCCTTTTCAAGCCCGGCAATGCAGCGCAACAAACTGGTTTTGCCACTGCCACTTGCGCCAAATATAGCGCTCACGCCGTGGCTTGGTAAGCTTATGTCTATATCCAAGCTAAACCCATTTGGTTTTTGCGCATGTTTGAGTTTTAGTTTAATTTCAGGTTTAGCTTGTTGCATCTAAAACCTCATGCCAATGGCAGATTGCCGCTGCTGATAACGATAAATGATCAATAATGTTAGCAAGGCAAATAGCACCATAATGGCCGACAGCCAATAAGCCCCGGTATAATTTAAAGCTTCAACATGGTTGTAAATCTGGATAGACACCACCCGGGTTTCATCGGGTATATTGCCGCCTATCATCAGCACCACGCCAAACTCGCCAATTGTATGGGCAAAACCCAAGACCGCAGCGGTTATAAACCCCGGTTTGGCCAGTGGCACCACCACGCTTATAAATCTATCCCAAGGCGTGGCGCGTAATGTATAGGCAATTTCCAGTGGTCGTTTGCCGATGGCCTCAAACGCATTTTGCAGCGGTTGCACCACAAATGGCAGTGAATAAATCATGGAGCCGATAACCAAACCCCAAAATGTAAACGCCAACCCGCCCAGCCCCAATGCATGGCTCACTTGCCCCAAAGGCCCATTTGGCCCCATAGATATAAGTAAATAAAAACCGATAACCGTCGGCGGCAATATGAGCGGCAATGCCACCAAAGCCGACACCAACACTTTTAAGCGTGATGTGGTTTGCGATAACCACCAGGCGAGGGGTGTGCCGATAAGCAACAATAATATTGTCACCACGCTGGCTAATTTCAGGCTAAGCCAAATGGCCGCCAAATCACCATCCATAAACCCCATATATCAGCCTTTTTAATCATAAAATCATCGCATCTAGGCTTATTTATAGCCGAAACCTGTAATAATGTCTTTGGCTTTTTGGCCTTTTATATACGCCAAAAATTCCAATGTTGCGGCATTATTTTTACCGTGGTTCAGCAACACCGCGTCTTGCAATATAGGCTTATGCAATTCAGCCAAAAGTGGCAAATAATTTTGTGGCTCTAAACCCGCCATTTGCGACAGGCTAACTATGGCATAATGGGCATTGCCGGTGGCGGCAAATTGGTAGGCCTGTGCCACATTTTCGGCATATATAAGCCGGCCTTCAAAATCAGCGGCTAGATTTAGGTTTTTCAAGGCCTCGATGGCGGCTATGCCATAAGGTGCGAGTTGTGGGTTGGCGATGGCGATTTGCCCTACCTTCAATTTTGTAAACGATAATATGTCAGGCGATAACGGCATTAACTCAGCTAAATTTGTGTAGATCACCAACCGGCCACTGGCATAAGTAAAACGGCTGGCACGCATTGCCAAATTTTCGGCTATCAGCCTTTTCGGCATGTTTTGATCTGCCGAAAAAAAAGCATCAAACGGCGCGCCATTGGTAATTTGCCCATATAATTTACCAGATGACGCCACCGAGAGGTTTATCTTATGCGGCGTTTGCGCCTCAAAATCATCAACCAATTGCTGCATTGTTGGCAAAAAATTTGCCGCTGTGGCAATTAAACTGGTTTCAGCCAGCACATAAACACTGTGGCACAGCCATAACATTGCACTAAAAATTGTAAATATGGCAGTCATAGCTCTTAACATTATAACATCTCATTTCTTTATTCTAGACCTTAGACCTTAGACCTTAGACCTTAGTTTAAGTAAGCTCATTTTTGGCTCACCCTTAGACTAAAGTACAAGAAGTAAACTAATTTTCCTAACTGATTGAAATTAAACATATAAATATTACAATAAATAAACGGTAAACAAGTTTGGTTAAATTGGAAGTGTTCATAATTGATTGTTAACCATTGTTTTTTAACTTCGCATCAGGTGAATATCAACTAATGCAACCGGCTTAAAGGGTGCATTGCAATTAAAAGGTGAATAATGTCCTCATTCAAATTCGATAAATTAAATAATATAAAAGTTGGTTTTCAGGTTGCGATGGTAACTGCTATAGGTTTATTTGCTCTCATATTTCTGGCCGCATGGTCTTTTTATGAGGCTGACCTATTGGCCAAAGCCAATAAACAATCTGAAATTCTAGCTCATAAAGCTAGCTTATTCCAAAAAATTTATGGCAGTGGCTTGCAGATGCGGCGATCTGAAAAAGATTATTTAGCACGTTTATTGCCCAAATATGTCGACAGATATAATGCAGCCTACGCAGAAGCCATCGAAGAAGCCGAAGAATTTAAAACCTTGGTTCATAATGACGAGGAAGTTCGCGTAATTGAACATATTATCAGTGGCTTTGAAGCCTCTTATACGCAATTTAATTTGATTGTAGCGTCCGAAATTAAATTGGGCACGCAACCAGATTTAGGTATGGTTGCCGAAATGAATAGCGCGATGCACGCCGCCGAAAACTTTTTGGAAAAAGTTGAAACCAAGATGGGCCACGGCGCGAATTTAGACATTTTAACCGTTGAAATGTTAAAATTGCGGGCGCATGAAAAAGACTTTATATTGCATAAAACTAATGAAGATCTAGAGAAATTTGATGCGCAAGTGATTGTGTTTGACCAAGCTTTAGAAAATTCTGAATTCTCAGCAGCGGATAAAGCTAAGCTGTTAGAGCTGGTCACCGACTATAAAGAAAAATTTGACGCTTGGAGTCATTTAGAGGTTTCAACTGAAATTGAAATCCGTAAGCTGAGCAAAATTTACGGCACAATAGAGCCCGAAATTTTGCAATATTTACGTGAATTCGATAAAGTGAGTGAGGCCAATTTGGTCATTACTGAAGCCGTTCAACAAGAAGTTGAACAGCAAACATTAATTGCCCTCGTTGTGGCTATCTTATTAACCGCATTGTTTAGCTTTATCGTTAGCCGCAACATTAGCCAAAAAACCGTGCGGCTTTCGCAAATTATGCAGTCATTAGCTAAGGGCGATTTGAACATAGACATTGCCTTTACTGAATTTAAAAATGAATTTGGTATGATGGCAAAATCTTTGTTGGTGTTTAAACAATCTGCCGAAGAAAATATCAAAAGCGAAGTTGGTAAACAAGCTCGTGTAAAAGAAGATAAAGAACGCTCAGAGTTTTTAAACAATGCGATTGAAGAATTTAAAACCTTCTCGGCGCAAAAGTTA
>JABSRZ010000002.1:1036-1786 GCA_013214705.1 Hyphomicrobiales bacterium | reverse complement strand
AATATTGTTTCGTACTGAAGTCTTCTCCAACAACTTCTAGCTATCCTAGCCACTCCCTCTCTTCTCCCTGCTGCAGAGGTTTCGATCAGTAGGTTTAATTTCACCTCGAGATCTCAATATATCTATCTAGTTTACGTGTTAGGTCGGTTAACAACAGCTTCCAATGCACCAAAACTCACCCTGGCAACGGCCAGTTCATCCACCTCATGTCATAATGCAGATTTCTTGACCTACTCAAGGAGACGAACTCACTCAAAGATTGCCATATAGAGTCAACCAACCAATTTGATACCGATCGATTGTACTAGCAACGATATCTGCAACCCTGTTAATAGTAAAATCTGCAGGACCTGCATAAATTTGCAAACATGCACAACATTGGCACATAATTGCAGTAGTACAAATCTGCAAAAGCTGCGTTCCTATATGACTTTGACACGTAATCGTTAATAATATAAATCTACAGGATTTGTACAATTCTGCAATTGTGCATAAAGTTGGTGTAAACTGGTAGTGGCATAACTTTGCACAAATTGCACAAATCTGAAACCCATGTAATATCGGCACCTAATTGCGGTAGTGTAAATCTGCATAAACCCGCGCAACCCTGCGTAATTCTACAACCATGCATAATACTAACATGTAGTTGCGGTAGTATAAGTTTGCAAAATCTGCACCCAGGTGTAATATAGATATGTAATGGCAGTAGTATAGATCTGCAGAAACCCGCACAACCCTGCGTAATTCTAC
>JABSRZ010000002.1:0-936 GCA_013214705.1 Hyphomicrobiales bacterium | reverse complement strand
GTTTGCAAAATCTGCACCCAGGTGTAATATAGATATGTAATGGCAGTAGTATAGATCTGCATAAACCCGCGCAACCCTGCGTAATTCTACAATTATGCATAATACTAACATGTAGTTGCGGTAGTATAGGTTTGCAAAATCTGCACCCAGGTGTAATATAGATATGTAATGGCAGTAGTATAGATCTGCATAAACCCGCGCAACCCTGCGTAATTCTACAATCATGCATAATACAAACATGTAGTTGCGGTAGTATGAATCTGCGAGATCTGTACAGATCTGTATAAACTTGCCCAAATCTGCAACCATGCATAATATTGGCACGTGATTGCAATAGTATAATTCTGCAAAATCTGCACTCCTATATGATAGTGACATGTAATTACAGTAGTATAAATTTGCGAAAGTTGCAATCTTATATAATAATCAGTAGATAATAGAGATGTCTCCTACTTCATATAGATCTGTTCCTTGGTTATAAGTTATAAACTGCTGGCTCCTCTTCTCCTCACAGATAACAGTAATATAGAATATCTCTTCTTCCTACAGAGATGATTGTTGGTGATATAGTATAGACTCTAGATCACCCTCTTCTCTTCGTATAGATCATTCATTGGATCTTTAACACAACTTACGATTGTCTCAGTTCCTATTGAGACAAAGGTCATAATCAGGGGTCGGTTTCTCCCCGGTCTTGCATAGACACTCTTCAGCTGGTGGAGTTCACGGAAAAGGTAATAAGTCCGGGAGGAAAGATCGGACATCCTTTTGTCCGGATAATTAACCATGGGTGGGTACAGGGTCGGACATTTAAAGGTTGGGTCGTCACCACGGGTGACGGGAGGATAAACTACAAGGTAAAGCTGCTGAGGTTAGATCGTAGGGATGAGGTCAGGTACGGGTAAAAACATCCTTTTCCGTTCATAATGGGCCGAT
>JABSRZ010000019.1 GCA_013214705.1 Hyphomicrobiales bacterium | reverse complement strand
CAGCTTCAACCGCGTCATTCACCAAATCTGGCGTGCCAGCAGAATAACTATCGGCCGCGCCACTTGCAGGTGTGGATATGAACTGAGCCTCACTCGCCACCCATTGGCCAGCAATTAGATGTTTGCCATGTGGCTGAAAACTTGTTTCGGTCATTATATTTATTCCAATAATTATTAATTAAATAAGCTTGCGTTTAGAAAGGTTTTCCATCAAAGCTCTGATGCCAAATGTCCATTCAACGCATTCGGTACAGAGCTGCATAACATTGGTCAACTGGCCGAATTTTGGCGACGAAATTGTAACAATATCGCCCAATTTATGGGTAAAACCCTCGCCGACTACATCTCTATCCTCAACTGGTGCAAATAATGTGCCCAAAAACAACATAAAACCATCAGGATATTGATGGTGTCGCCCGATGGCTTGACTGACCAAATCGACCGGGTCGCGGCTAATTTCGCTCATCGAACTTTTGCCGTGCAATATATAGCCGTCTAGGCCATTGACCAGCAGATCAAGCTCGGCATTACGCACATCATCGAGGCTGAAATTTTCATCAAATAATCTGATCATCGGGCCAATACTGCACGAGGCGTTATTGTCCTTGGCTTTAGACAGCAGCAAGGCACTGCGCCCCTCGACATCGCGCAAATTCACATCATTACCCAAAGTCGCGCCAACAATGCGGCCTTTAGATGACACCGTTAATACCACCTCTGGCTCGGGGTTGTTCCAATTTGAAATCGGGTGCAAACCGGCTTCCGCTCCCGCCCCTACCGATGATAAGGTTTGAGCTTTGCTAAATATTTCGGCATCTGGGCCAATGCCGACTTCTAAATATTGCGACCACAGGTCTTCTTTTATCAACGCCTGTTTGACTTCCTCAGCCTGCTGCGAACCGGGCTTAACATCACGTAGGCTTTCGCCAATAACATCAGCCACACGGCGGCGAATTTCGAGCGCTTTTTGGGGGTCGCCGGCAGCTTTTTCTTCGATAACCCGCTCGACCATGGATTTGGCAAATGTCACGCCGCAGGCTTTGATGGCTTGCAAATCGCACGGTGCTAAAAAATGGGTTTGGCCAAAGTCGCCAACTTTAGCGGCCGCAATGGCATCTACACTGCCTAAAACAGCGCCATTAGCTTGCCGAGTATAACCGGCAGGGTCAGCCATTTCGCAAATGTCGCGCACCAAAGGCGCATATTTGCTAGTGATGTCGACAATTTGGCCATCACGCACTGTCACGACAGAGGGGCCTTGTTCCGCGGCATTCCACACCCGCCCCAAAAGCAAAGCTTCATTTGGTAAAAAACTCATTATAACTCCCACAAAAATTTGATATCAGCATTTATTGATTGGCCGGGTTTTAAAATTTTTAAACCGGGCAAGTTTGGTAAATTATGAGCATCAACCGCATGTGATACCGGTTCAAAGCAGAAAAAATCGCTATTTTCATCTACACTATGAACAATGGCGCAATTTAGATTTGAGGATGCAGATATAGTGACAGATTTAAACGCACTACCCTGAGTGATTTTTGCCTCTCCCTGCCAGCCAAGCCAAGCGTTATTAAGCCATTGAGCAGGCAACATTTTTGCTGATGAATAATCCCAGTGGGAGCCATTAGAAACCTTTATCAATTCTTTGGGCAAATATTGTTCATCTTCTAGCCACACGTGGGAAGCTTCAAATTGCAATTTGGTTTGTTTATTTCGCGGAAACCACGGGTGAAAACCAAACCCAAATGGCAAAGCCTCACTGCCCAGATTTATAAGTTTAAAATTTATTTTTAAGCTATCTTCTTGCAACCTAAACAGCTGTTCGGCGCGATAAATAAATGGTCCTATATGGCCATTATTTAACTGCAACGTGACGGAATCCAGTGTTTTCTGTTTAACTTCCCAACTACGTTGAAAACCATCGCCATGAATAGGGCAAGCCTCATCGTTTAAATTAGGTTCAATTTCATAAAAAACTTCATCCCAAACAAAACCACCACCCGATATTCGGTTGGAAAACGGCACCAATATGTTGGACGCTAAGGTAAATGGATCTTTACAATCAACTCCATTCCATGGCCGTAAAATAGCTTTATTTTGACAGGCGAGCCCGGCAATAGCTCCACCAAGTTCTGGTGCCAACGAAAGTTGGGTTTTACCAACAACAATATTAACCACTTCGACCACAATTACCAACCACCATCAATGGAGATATTCTGACCAGAAATAAGGTCGGAAGATGGCGACACTAAAAAATGCACCAGATTGGCAACTTGCTCCGGTTGGATACGGGTTTTCAGACATTGGCGATCCAAAACCCAATCATTATATTCTTGCAACTTATCGCCAAAAACTCTGTTTTCGGCCTCAGAAACAACGGCACCCGGGGCGACCGAGTTCACATTGATGCCAAACGGGCCCAATTCGCGAGCCAGCGACTTTGTTAGCCCCAACATAGCGCCTTTAGAAGCGACATAGGGCACATATCCATCCCATTGCCCGGTTAGTGTAAGGGAGGTGAAATTGATAATTTTACCATATTTTTTGGTTTTCATTGCCGGCGCGCAAGCACGGGTTAACGCAAAGGCGGCAGAGGAGTTCACTCTTATTTGTTCTTCATATTCTTCAAGTGAAAAATCTTCGAATGGTTTATTGATGATAAGCGCAGCGTTATTTATCAATATATCGAAACCACCGACGCTTTGTGCTAGCTTTGCAACCTGTTTTTCGGCAGCTTGCAAATCGTTTAGGTCACAGCCCAAATATTCCACATCATCGCCTAATTGTCTGACAATTTCTTCAGCATTTTCAAACTCTGGCCGCTCCAGAATAAAAATTTTAGCGCCTTCGTGCGATAATTTAATCGCTTGTGCACGCCCGAGTGAGCCAAAACCGCCGGTTAAGAGTGCTATTTTTCCATTTAAATCAGTCATATTATACCTATAACACCTCGTGAACTTCATCGATAGATGTTTCTCCAATGGGTTTATCGAGCACAATTTCACCACGTGCCATTGCCACAACGCGGTCACAACATTCAAACACATGATGCATATTGTGACTAATGAATATACTGGTCACATTCTGTTGCTTTAAAGATTGCACAAAGCCAATAACTTTTGCAGTTTCTTTTACTGACAGATGATTGGTCGGTTCGTCTAATATCATCACTCTAGACCTGAAATGCATGGCGCGAGCAATGGCAACACCTTGGCGCTGCCCGCCGGATAACTCGCCGACCAATGCATCTGGAGAGCGCAAATGCAAATCGACATCGGCAATGGCTTTGACACTGTCTTCGCGCATTTTTTGCTGATCCATAATTCCGATTCCGAAAAATGAGGATTTTAACGGCTCACGCCCGATAAACATATTTCTGGCAATCGACATTGTCGGCACCATGGAATTATATTGGTAAATGGTCTCGATGCCCAAATCCATCGCGGCGCGAGGGTTGCGTATGTTAACCAACTCGCCATCGATCATAATCTCACCTTCATCGGCCAATTGCGCGCCAGACAGGATATTGATTAAAGTCGATTTCCCGGCTCCATTGTCGCCAATTAGGCCAAGGGCTTCATTAGGTTGGATGTCCAGAGATACGCCGCGCAATGCGTGCACTCCAGAATACCATTTATGCATATTTTTTATCGATATTATTGGGTTCGTCATGGATTAAGTCTCCACTTTCATCGACTTTGCGCGTTTGCGTAGCCAAGAATTAGCCACCACTGCAAAAATCGTAAGAAAGCCAATGGCAAATTTAAACCAATTTGAATCTATCTGACTTAGCACCAAACCATTGTCAATAACCCGAATTAATATAGCGCCAATTATGCCACCAACCACCGCACCAACGCCACCATTAAGGGCAGTGCCGCCAATGACGGCGGCCGCAACAGCTTGCAGCTCCCAGCCTTCGCCAATTGATGGCAGCGGCGAGCCTAAACGCAACACTTGCAACATGCCGGCAAAGCCAGCTAACATCGAACACAACATAAAGGCCGCTATTTTTACTTTGGCGGTGGGAATTCCCATCGCATCAGCTGCAGGTAAAAAACCGCCCGTGGCTTTTATCCAATTGCCAATATTTGTGCGGCTCATCATCAACGATGCGGCAATGGCAATTAAAACAAACCAAATAAACGACATTCTGAACAATTGGCCCGGCCCGACAAATACGGTAAATAACCAATTGGGTAAATCATTGGGTAGTAAGGGAGGGAAGCCACCAGAAATAACGATGGTTAAAGAACGGGCGATGAATAACATGCCCAAGGTGGTGATAAAGCTGGGTATAGAGAATTTAACTGTCAGATAACCATTCACAAACCCAACCAATGCTGCAAAAGCTAGCCCCAGCATAAATGCCAAAATAAACGGAGTGCCATCGGCCATTAAAACCGCCATTGTCATCGGCATTAAGGCAAATACCGAACCAACCGATAGATCAAACTCGCCAGCAATCATTAATATGGTCACACCAATTACCATCAGGCCAATTTCTGGCAAAATGCCTAAAATGCCACGTAGGTTATTGGCATTTAAAAACACCCCATCAGACAAAAATTGGAATAATATAATAAGCCCAGTTAGCAACACCAACGCCGCCAGTTCGGGTTTTTCCATATATATTTTTAACACACGTTTCATGTGAGATTTCCCTTATATATATCGAGGTTGGCATAAATTTACCAACCTCAAATTTCTTGTTTATCTTAAACCTTTAGCAGAAAGTTCCATAATAGAATCTGCTTCTGCAGGCGTTACAATGCCTTGGCCAGTGTCTATATCGGAAGGAGCAAGGCCAATTTTATGAGCCAAATAGGCTTGCATTACTGGCATAAAGCCCTGCATATATGGTTGTTGATCAACCTGAACCTGAATGTAACCGGCTTGCATTTGTTGCACAGCTTCTGGCACAAGGTCAAAACCACCAAGCAATACTTCGCCCGGCGCTATGCCACGGTCTTTAAGCACACGAGCCACAGCAGCATGCCAGAAACCAGTGTCAAAATAAGCAGTTGTGTCTGGGTTAGCGTTCAAATAGGCGCCAACACGATCTGATGTTATAGCCAAATCTGTACCTGAATCGATACGTTTCCAGCTAATATCACGGTCTGGGTTTGCGGCTTTATAATCTTCCATAAAGTCCATAACGCCACCACCACGGGCTTCTGACCAGTTTTGACCCGGTGCTGAAATACCAACCAAAACCTTTATAGCGCCTTCTGTGGGGAAGTGTGCTGACATGGCTTTACCAAGCGAATAACCGGCTGGGCGGAAACCTTGGCCAATAAATGCAGCTCTTGCATTGCCATCAGCGCCTTCACTATCATCAACGTTAACTGCGATGACGATAACACCATCGTCTACAGCTTTAGCAATCACTGAATCTAAGGCTATGTTATCTACAATAGAAGTGAACAAGGCATCAGGTTTTCTGGCAAGTGCGGCTTCCATATTGGCAAGTTGTTGCTGTACATCACCCTCTGTTTGGGTGAAAATCATTTGACATTTAGCATCAATCTTTTCGCAAGCGTCTTCAAAACCTTTTTGAACGGCTTGCCAAAAAGTGTTTGATGCAGATGAGTGATGAGTGAACACAATGTCCATTTGATCTGCATGGCCGAAACTAACTGAGCTGGCCAAAAGTAGCGCTGAAAATGCTACTGTGTTTAATATTTTCTTCATTCTTCCCTCCATTGGGGTTGGTTAATTATCAGAGGCTTGATGCGTCTGATACTTTTCTACTTGTGGTGAATGCTTTATCTAAATCTGCGTTTAGTTCCATCCCCAATCCAGCGCCTTGCGGCACCGTAATATTGCCATTTTTAACAATTGGCAAATCTGTAACTATGTCTCGATACCAAGTTTTGTAGAACGCGCGCACGCTCTCCTGTACCAAGGCATTTGGTGCATTAAGTGAAAGATGTGTTGATGCACAAAGCACCACCGGGCCGGTGCAATCATGTGGCGCGATGGGCAAGTGCCATGTCTCTGCCATCGAGGCAATTTTTTTAGCCTCGGTTAATCCACCACACCAGCTAATGTCTAAATTAAATATGCCCGCTGCATCGGTTTCTATTAAATCTCTAAAAGCAAAACGAGAACCCAAAGTTTCCGAGGCGGCTATCGGTGTTTTTGAAGCCGCAGCATAACGTTTCAAGCTCGAAAGACTGTCCATTTTAATCGGGTCTTCATGCCAAAATATGTTATAAGGCTCCAGCGCACGGGCTATCTCAATCGCTGGTAGCAGTTGCCACATAGAATGAAATTCAATCATAATGTCCATTTTATCGCCGACGGCATTTCTGATTTTTTCTATCGGTTCAAGACATTTTTTCATGTCTGCTGGCGAAATATATTGACCTTTGGTTTTGTCGGCAGCCAGATCAAATGGCCAAATCTTCATGCCGGTTATGCCTTCATCAAGTAAGGACAGAGCCAATTCATCGGCTGTGTTCATGAAACCATTCAAATCATCATAAATATCTTGTTTGCTGCTTTTAATATTGTAATTTGCAGTGTTCTGACCTGTAGCTTTTTTAATATATTCTGTACCTGCACAGGTGTTGTAAGTGCGGATTTCCTGACGGGTAAAACCACCCAATAATTGTGCGATCGGCTGATTGGTCACTTTGCCAAACAAGTCCCATAAGGCAATGTCGAATGCCGAATTGCCGCGCATCTCAACACCGGTTGACCTAAAGCCAAGATAACCGACTAAATCTGCAGAAAGCCTGTCTATTTGTAAAGGGTTACGACCGATCACAATGGGCGCTAAGGTTTCGTGGATATATGCTTCCACCGCTTTGGCACCAAAAAATGTTTCGCCAAGCCCCACCAAACCCTCATCGGTATAAACCTGTATCCACAACAGGTTTTGACGCTCTTCTATGCGAATTGTTTCTATTTTTGTGATTTTCATATTTTCCTCAAACCAAACCGGCGTCTATTAATACTTTTACCGAATTGTCGAAATGCGCACTCATTAACTCACTGGCTTTTAGCGGGTCTCCAAGCACAATCGCATCGGCAATGTCGATATGAGTCTGGATCATTTCTTCGCGTTGGCCTTCGGCAGAACGGTTACGCCAGCCGATAAACCAAGATTGCCGAGAGACCTCCTGAAAAGCCCCCACAATCATGCCAAATATTGGATTTTTAGAGGCCTTTGCGATTTCCAAATGAAATGCAAGGTCATGCATCATGGCTTTTTCGGGGTTCTCAATTTGCGCCATCATTTGCAAAGCATGCTTGCGAATGGACACCGCCTCGGCATCAGTTCGCCTTAAGGAAGCTAAAGTTACGGTTCGCACTTCTATGGTGCGCCTCACGTCATAAATTTGCTGAACGCTAATTTGCTCGGTCAAAACACCATGCTCTATCATTAAAGACATAGCACCGTGGTCGAGATTGGCGACGGTTGCGCGCTTACCGACACTTAAATTTATCAGCCTCATGGCTGCTAGAGATCTGAACGCTTCACGCACCACAGTCCGGGAAACTTTGAGTTCTTTTGCCAAGTTTAATTCACTAGGCAACTTATCGCCGGGGGTCAACTCATGGCTGCGAATGTGCTGAGTGATCACGCCAATGGTTTCGCTGACCAAATCAGTATTACCTTTTTTCAATGTTGCTTGCATTGTCAATTTCACCTGCATCCTTTCAATCAGTTTTGCTAAAACCTGTTAGACAGCTTTTATGTTATTGACTACTATCTATATGTTTTGTAGTTGTCAATAAAAATAATCTGCAAGGGAATTTGATATGTCGGTAGAGCTAATTTATGATGCACGGAATATTGTGGGTGAAAGCATTATATGGGACGATCGCCTTAAGCGTTTGTTTTGGATAGATATAATCGACAAACACATCCATTCCTTTGAACCAAATAATGGCATTCATGAAGTTTGGAAAACGCCAAATTTCATAACCAGTATCGGCCTGTGTAAAAATAATGATTTTATCATTGGTGGTATGAAAAACATCTATTTTTGGAATTTGGACAATGAGTTTAGACAATTTACCAACATTGAATCACATATACCCGGTAACAGGTTAAATGAAGGCGTGGTAGCGCCAGACGGAAGTTTTTGGGTTGGTACAATGCAAAAAAACTTCTCTGCCGATGGCATCCCAACGGATATAACCGAAACTAGTGGAAAAATATACCGCTGCACAGCTGATGGCAAACTAGAACAAATGACCAAAGATAAATTTGGCATCACCAATACATTTATTTGGACTAAGACCGGCCAATTTATTACAGCTGATACCACAAAAAACCAAATTTACAGGTATGATTTGGATAAAAAAACTTCAAAACTAACCAATCGCAAAACTATTTTGCAATATTTTGACCGAGGTTTGCCCGACGGTTCTTGTATTGATCAAGACGGATATTTCTGGAATTGCCGTGTGGTCGGTGGCTCCTGCATAGCACGCATCAGTTCTGATGGTACTATTGACCAAGTTGTCGATTTACCCTGTTCATGGCCGACAAGTTGCACTTTCGGTGGCAAAAACTTTGACACTCTTTATATCACCTCAGCACGTTTTACGATGAGTGAAGAACATTTGGCCGCTAACCCGCAAGAAGGCGCTATATTCGCGTTTAAACCCAATATTGGCGGATTACCACAGAATAAATTTGGGTAACCACATACTCAATTTACGTCGCACATAGCAACAAAGTAAAGAGAACATTACCGAAAATTCTATTTCAAAATGAAGATAAAAATTCCACAAACACCAAATATGGATATATCTCAATATCTCAGAATTATCTCTGGTGCGGATGGGGTGCATAAATTAGCTATCACATAGCCTCCCATAACTTGACATAACTCCCTGAAACTAAAGACATCATAACTTGTACCTTCACATTGCTGAACATTTAGACAAACACCTTCTCAGCCGAAAAGGTGGGCCAGAAAGTGGACGACCTAGCAAAACACTTTCAAATTGATTATAATCTATCTCTTAGTGCTTCATAAGGTGTTTTTTCGTTGTGTGCTCCATGCGGTCTGTGGAAGTTGCAAAACCTCTCACATTCATCTAATTTTGCAACAAAATCTATGTCGCCTTTATAGCTTAGCAATTGATAGAATTCTTGTTGATCAGACCGATGAGATTGTTCTACTTTTCCATTCAAATGCGGCGTATCTTTTTCTATATAAGCATGCGGTATTCCTAGGTCTTCAACATGCCAATGGAATTTGGCTTGGAATTCATACCCATTGTCAGCTCTAATTTCTTTGATCCGAAAGGGAAATTTCTCGATAATATGATCTACAAAATCTACAGCGTTTACCTGCTAGTTTTTCATAGATTTTTAGAGCTATAACTCGCGGAGCATCATCTAGGCAATATATTGAAGTGGTTTGATCTTTTTTCCTGTTTTATTTATAAAAGCCAGGAACTTAACATCCATTTTAATGTGATGCCCAGGAACTTGTTTTTGGTATCTTTTTGTATGAACCTTTCGCATACGTGTTTCTCTAGGTAACCGGTTCACACCATTACGCTTTAGGATTCTATAAACCGCAGAATCTGAGATTCTAATTGCCTGGTAACGAGTTAAATACCAAACAATTCTGATCGGCCTTAGACAATATTTCTTGCGTAGGTGAAAAGCCTTTTCAACTATCTCAGGCAGAGTTTGACCAGATGTGTTTATAGAAATTGGTTTGGCATTATTCAGGCCGTTCTCTCCATTTTTCCTATAGGCCAACAACCATCGATAAATACTTTTCCCGCCAACACCAAAATATCTGTTGGTTTTTGAAACATTACCAGACTGCTCAGTATGCATAATGTCCCGCAATTTACGTTTATCTCTTTTTCATCCTGATTCATAGAATTTCCCTTCCTGTAAAATTAAATATACAAGAAGTGTCCCGCAGCCCCAACATATCTACACATCTTTGCGGCCGGATGGAACAGGATCATATATTCGTCCATATCATGTGCATCGAACGCAGAGGAGTCGTGACCCACGACCCTGTTTACCGAATGGCAAGCGACACAGCCCTTTTCAACAAACAGGGTCGCACTTCGATTTCTGACCATTATCAGCATTAGCAAGCGGGTTGCATGTGCACCGTGATCATAGCCATGATTATTCGACGCCCCATCTGAATGGTCCAAAGCAGCCCAAATTCCAGTGGCACCGCTGTTTGCCGAGGCTGCTGTCAACCAAAGAATTGGACTAATCTTTATAATCACCTCCATGGGTTTCAGAAATCTCGATTTCTTGTCTTCCTGTATCGCGACCGATTCTTTGACTTGAATCCATGTTTCCAGATATTTGTTAAATGGCGATAGTCCCGCGCATAAAAGTATTCAAAGCCCCAACAGAAAATGTCGATTAACGGCGGATATCAGCCGTTCGCAGCGGATTCGTACATATAAGCTAATTTTAGCAAAGCGAAATCACCAAGTAAAAAGAACGAAAAGCACTAGATTTCCTGATCCAGATCAATACGAAGACGAGTCATTAGATGTACATTTGCACCGATAACAACTTGAAGAGTGCAGGAATGAAATATCCTCAGGAATATGGCTTTTTTAAACGAACGGTTTCTCTAAAGAGAATAGGCACTGCTATCGTAGTACTAATATTTTTGGCGACAGTCGGACTTATCCCTATGAGTGGCTCGATTGTGACGCATTCGACGGTTGACAGCGCGATAACTTTGGTTGCTGCTGACTCATTCGAAGAAATTGATGATTTATCTGGTGCCAACGCAACGTGTGAGAACCACATAGCCTGTGTTGCTATCGAAGCAACTGCGATGGCGGTGAATTCTAACGACTTTGCCGAAACGAAACCCCATCTATCGTTGCATCCGTCTGTCCTCAGGGCAGCTGAGCCACCTTTATTGAACCCTCCAATTAATTCCTGACACGCTGATCTACGCCGGACCGTTCGCTTCAAGAATAGATTGGCGATTGCACTGCAGAGCGTACAGAAAAAGCGGTGTCGCAATTCATTTAGCTCCTGATCGAGACTACGATCATCTTCCTTAGGCAAAGAATTATCTGCGGACCCGTCGCATGGGAATATTGCACGGCCGCAAACTTAAAATGAAAGAAACTAAAATGTTTACAAGAATACTCACCGCATCCGCCCTAATCGTGGGCCTCTCGCAAATTCCTGCGCTTACACAGGCCGGAACGGTATTTATCCCCGAAGGCAGCAACGACACGATACTGATGGTGCAGAGCGAAACCGGAGAGGTATTGCGCCGCCTGTCTGGTGTTGAAGCTGTACATGGTCTGGCAGGAGCAGCGGGTGCGAAATACCTTGTTGCAGGTAGTTACGCCGAAATTGACAGAGAAGACGCCGATTCACTGGCTGTACCAACTGGTGTCAGCGAAGACGAACATGCCGCGCATCATGCGAAACCAGTGAAAAATGTCGGGCCCACCGATGCGGGTATAAGTATTTTATCGATCATCGACGCTGAAACTGGCGACATCATTCGCCGGATCGAGGTTCCGGGTGCAGTTCATCACACGGCGATGTCACCGGATGGTCGATACGCAGTCGCCACCCATCCTACGAGCGACGGTATTTCTGTTATTGATCTGGAAACACTGACCTTTGCTGCCTTTATTCCAACTGGCTATTCGCCGAACTATGCCGTTTTTGGAGACGATCCGGCTATCGTTTATGTGACCAACACCGGCAACGGTACGATTAGTGAGGTAAACATTGAGCAAGGATTTGTTGCTCGCAACATACCTGTTGGCGAAGCGCCTGAGCATTTGATTATCGACGCCGACAATGAACGCTTATACGTGGCGGATGCAGATGCAGGGGTCGTCTACGAGCTTCTATATATCACCGGTGAAATTAGCCGTAGTTTTCCAATTGGAGGCGAAATTCACGCTGTTGGTCTGTCCGGAGATAGCGGTACGCTATTTGTCAGCGGGAAAGGTGAAGACAAGCTTGTGGCGATTGATCTTGATTCAGGAAAATTCAGCAGCATACCTTTAGGTCCTGATCCCTATCACCTGACGGTCGTTCCGGGCATTGATGCAATTTACGTATCCAGCCGTAGCGAGCCTAAAATCTGGGTCATCGACCAACAAACCTTGGCGATACGCTCGGAATTTGGAATTCAAGGCGAAGGCCACCAGATGGTTGCCTTGCCTTAACCTAACCAAAGCCTGCTTCGGCTCTTGGCTGAGGCAGGCAAATCGGTACAGGTTGGACAATATTATGGCCACAAAAATATAAGTAACATAGGTCTTGACCTTCCAGAGACTGGAGGGTTTATATTAACTGATAGACACAAACATTGTCAGTCAAGATTTGAAAGGACAAAAAATGGACCACCAAAACCATAAACATCACCACCACCATCACCATGGGTCAGAGAAGGAAACGGGAGCCTTTACAGACCCGGTTTGCGGTATGAAAGTTGACGATAAACCGGACGGGCATACTGCAGATTTTGGTGGTGAGACCTTTCACTTCTGCTCGCAAAACTGCCATGATAAGTTTGATATTGACCCGTATTTTTACGCCTCTGGTAACGCGCTGGCGCGCGGGGCTGTGGTAGAGGCAGGTGCGCAATACACCTGCCCGATGCACCCAGAGGTTATTCGGGACGAACCTGGCGCTTGCCC
Organism: Hyphomicrobiales bacterium; assembly: GCA_013214705.1. GTDB lineage: Bacteria > Pseudomonadota > Alphaproteobacteria > Rhizobiales > OSC116 > OCS116. The sequence continues at coordinate 12,013 of JABSRZ010000019.1, read as the reverse complement.
ACTGTGCGGTATGGCACTTGAGCCGATGATCGCGAGTGACGAACCCAGCGAAGAACTGACCGATTTCACCCGCCGGATGTGGATTAGTGCGGCCGCGGCTGTTCCACTGGTGGTGCTGACTATGGGCGAGCTGGTAGGTTTCCCGGTACGCGACTGGATCGGCCATCGTTTGGCTGGATACATTGAATTTGTTCTTGCAACACCGATAATTCTTTGGGCGGCATTACCGTTTTTTGAACGTGGCTGGGCCTCGATCATCAACCGATCACCAAATATGTGGACGCTGATATCGCTCGGAGTTGGTGCCGCCTACATTCTCTCGATTGTGGCTACGTTCTTGCCGGGGATATTTCCGGACGCCTACAAAATCGATGGCGCCGTCGGGACTTATTACGAAGCTGCCGTGGTGATTGTTGCGTTGGTCTTTGTAGGTCAAGTGCTCGAATTACGAGCGCGTGAGCGAACCGGCGACGCTATTCGTGCGCTTTTGGATTTGGCCCCAAAAACTGCCCGCCGCATTCTGCCGGATGGTACCGAATACGACGCACCACTTGAAAACATTGTCGCCGGTGATCGGTTACGCGTGCGCCCGGGTGACAGCATCCCTGTAGATTCTGTTGTGATTGGCGGTCACTCCTCAATCGATGAAAGCATGCTGACAGGCGAGCCCATCCCAATCGAAAAGACCGCCGGAGACGCGGTAACAGGTGGGACAATTAACAAGAATGGAACGCTGGAAATTGAGGCCGCAAAAGTTGGTGCCGACACCGTGCTGAGCCAGATTGTCGATATGGTGGCCAATGCGCGCCGGTCCAAAGCGCCAATTCAAGGGCTTGCGGATAAGGTCGCATCAGTATTTGTGCCCGTCGTTGTTCTAATCGCCATTATTGCTTTTGTGGTTTGGATGATGTTTGGACCGGACCCCGCATTTGGTTTTGCTATTGTCGCGGCAGTATCTGTGCTGATCATCGCTTGCCCATGTGCACTTGGCCTAGCAACGCCTATTTCAATTACCACGGCTGCAGGTCGAGGCGCGCAAGCTGGCGTTCTGATCAAAGATGCAGAAGCACTAGAACGCATGAACGGAATCGACACGTTGATTGTCGATAAAACGGGAACCTTGACCGAGGGGAAACCCAAACTCACTGACGTCATTGCTTTGGCTGATTCGGACGAAGAAGCCATCCTGATCATCGCAGCAGCACTTGAAAAGAGTTCTGAACATCCACTAGCCGAAGCCATCGTTGAAGGGGCACAGGAACGCGGAATTCAAGCTGGCGCCACCGAAGAATTCGAAGCTGTTACCGGCAAGGGCGTGCAAGGCAAGGTTGATGGGCGCAACGTCGCGCTTGGCAATCCAGCGATGATGGATTTGCTGGGCATTGAAACAAAAGAAGCCGAAGAACGTGCGAACACTCTGCGTTCCGAGGGAAAAACCGCAATGTACATTGCAATCGATGGCGTACTGGCTGGTATCGTGGCTGTTGCTGATCCGATTAAACCGACATCCAAGGCGGCCATTCAAAGCCTCCACGATCTGGGCATACGTGTCATTATGGCTACTGGCGACAACCAGCGCACGGCGGAAGCTGTGGCCAGAAGCCTAGGCATTGATGAAGTGCGCGCAGGCGTTCTGCCCGAGGACAAGAAAAAACTGATCGATGATTTGCGCGCAAAAGGTCACGGTGTTGCGATGGCTGGCGACGGAGTCAACGATGCACCGGCGCTTGCGGCTGCCGATGTTGGTATTGCGATGGGTACTGGTGCAGATGTGGCGGTCGAAAGCGCTGGCATCACCCTGTTGGGGGGCGATTTGACAGGCATTGTGCGGGCACGAAAACTGGCCAAGGCTACAGTGCGAAACATCAAACAAAACCTGTTCTTTGCCTTCGCCTATAACGCACTCGGAGTGCCGATCGCGGCGGGTGTTCTCTATCCGATGACGGGCACATTGTTGTCACCAATGATCGCAGCGGCGGCCATGAGCCTGTCGTCAGTTTCGGTTATCTCAAACGCGCTGCGTCTGAGAAAGGTGAAACTGTAACGCTTGAAACGTAAAACCCGCGCCGCGTTTGTATAATATATACGCGGCGTGATGCCTTAAATGAATGACATTAACTAGCGGAAACGAAAAAATGGACCATGCACACTCAAGACATTCGGACTACAAGAAAAACAGTATAACTCTGGCTGGTGGTATAGCCATGGGAACCGGAGTGATGATCGGTGCCGGCATATTTGCCCTCACCGGCCAGATTGCAGAACTGGCAGGCCCGTTGTTTCCGCTTGCCTTTATTGTTGGCGCCATCGTGACCGCGTTTAGCGCTTACAGCTATATTAAAATGTCTAACGCATATCCGTCCGCCGGGGGTATCGGAATGATCCTGTAAAAGGCCTATGGACCGGGCACAGTTGCGGGTGGGGCTGCACTATTAATGGCGTTTTCGATGATAATTAACGAAAGTCTAGTGGCCCGAACGTTTGGAACCTACACGTTACGCCTGTTTGATAAAGGTTCGGACAGCGTGCTAGTCCCCATCCTAGGCGTTGGACTTATTATTCTGGCGTTTCTTGTGAACCTTTCGGGCAATCGTTCGGTCGGAATGGCATCAATGGTAATGGCCGTTCTGAAAGTGGGCGGCATTCTGGCCTTCTCAATCGCTGCACTTTGGGCCAGTGGTTTCTCGTTCGCAGCTACATCGAATGCGACTTCCACAGTCGAATTTTCCACAACCGGATTCGTCGCATCCGTTGCCTTTTCGATATTGGCCTACAAAGGATTTACCACGATCACCAACTCCGGTGCCGAAATCACAAACCCGCACCGCAATGTCGGGAGAGCGATCATCTGGTCAATTTTGGTGTGCGTCGTCGTTTACCTTTTGGTGGCTTTCGCCGTTAGTTCCACACTGTCCATCACTCAAATAATTACTGCTCGCGATTATTCGTTGGCCGAAGCAGCCGGACCGGTGTTTGGCATTTACGGAGTGTATTTCACCGTCGCATTAGCAATGGTCGCAACGGCTTCAGGATTACTGGCCAGTATTTTTGCAGTATCTCGTATGCTTACGATGTTGACCGATATGCAACTAATCCCGCACCGCCATTTTGGAATGCGAGGGTCAATTCAGTCGCATATGCTTGTCTATACTGTGGTTGCTGCGGGCTTTCTGACGATTTTTTTCGATCTCGGCCGGATAGCCTCACTCGGTGTGTTCTTCTATCTTGTGATGGACATCGTCATCCATTGGGGGATAATGCGCAACCTCAAGACTGAAATCGGAGCCTCTGCAACGATTATGAGCATAGCAATTATTCTCGACTTAATTGTTCTGGCGGTTTTCTCGATGGTCAAAATCGCGTCCGACCCGTTAATCGTCGTAATTGCTGTAATTAGCATTTTTACGGTGTTTCTGTTTGAAGCGTGGTATCTATCGCAATCACGGCCAGCCCCCGCATCAGATCAGCACAAACATTGAAGTGTTGAAATTCAATCGAGTGGTCTTTGGCAACGCAGTTGGGGTCAGATTGGGCAAAATTGCCCGGGCTCCCATGCAAACTGGCAGTAACCTTCCTACTGCCGCAATTTAGCTAAGGTTTCCATCATGGTTTTAAAGGTTGAAATCGACTTGCATACGCAAGAATAATACCCGCGCCCGTTGCATAGACGATACTGAGGTTGGCCGCTCTCGTTCCTCACAATTTCTCTATCCAATCAGCACTCACCAACTCAGGAGAGCTTCGGAGATTGGCCGTGCCAAACTACAGATATAAGATGATCCTGACTTTGTTTTTCATGCGCTCAGGCATACCTTTATTTCGATGATGGCAATGAATGGTGTAAGCATGGCAAACCTGCAACAATTGGGCGGACATAAGTCCATGCAAGCGACCATGCGTTACATTCACGTATCTGCCCATGATACCGAAAATGAGAGCATTAACATTATGAACAAAATTGCTTTTGAATAACAAAGTCTAATAAACGACTCACTTGGCTTATTCCTAAGCTACGTTTTTGGGCTAAAAATAATGCGCTAAAAGTGCGCTAAAAAGCGCATTTTGATTTTGAAAAAGAGTACAATACAGACGGAAATCTTACTGTTTTTACGCTAAAATACAGGTTAAAATCAAGGCAATTAATCAGAAGCGCCCAGCTGCTTCAAACCCTATATGGGCTGCGGCTTACCGACCTGTTCAAAAGAGAGATTATCTCTGGTCCGGATTGGGTGAATAGATCAGGTGTCACATAGTCTCGCATAACTGAACATAACCCCTTGAAACTAAATTCATTTCAATTTTAATCTTCACATTGCTGAACATTTCGACACATTCCTTCACAGCCCAGTAGGTGGGCCAGAAGGTGGTCTAATTATTAGATTGCAACTAATCATTCATAATAATTCAATTTTTAAAAATATGCCAATTGCGATAAACATGTGTGTTATCCATTTAGTAACTCAATCCAGTAATCATGGAGACAATTTCATTTTTATCGGTCTTTGCGGTTTCTCTTACGCCAATTTGAACGCCTTGGCGCAGGACACAAATGTTATCAGAAAGCCTGAAAACCTGATCCAAAGAATGGCTGATAATGAAAATGGCAATGTTTCTGGCTTTTAAGCCTTGGATGATGGATTCAACTCTTGCTGTTTCTGCAACGCCCAACGCGGCGGTTGGCTCGTCTAACAAGATTAGCTTTTCGGCCCAATGAGTGGCACGGGCTATTGCCACACCTTGCCGTTGCCCGCCTGATAAATCACTTATGGCTGACAAAGCGGAGGGAATGCGAACATCCAGTTCTTTCACCAATGCCTCAGTTTCTTTTACCATTCTTTTCCGGTCGAGCACAGGTATTGGCGATTTGGTATATTCGCGCCCTAAAAATAAATTCATATATACAGGTTGTTGATCACATAATGCCAAATCTTGATAAACCACTTCAATGCCTTTGGCGCGGGCGGTGCTTGAGTTTTTAAATTTCACTGGTTCTTGATCCAATAATATATCACCTGATGTTGGCGAATATACACCGGACATTATCTTCACCAATGTTGATTTTCCGGCGCCATTATCGCCGACCAAAGCCGTCACTTTACCGGCGTATAATTCTAGCGAAAAATCTTGAATGGCGACAACAGCGCCAAAGGTTTTACGAATTTTTTTCAATTCCAATACTGGTGCTTGTTGATTCATGTTATCACCTCATTGTTTAAAGGGTCAAAAGCATTTGGCCACTGCACAGTTTCGCCAAATGGGTTTTCGATGGCTTCAACTTTAGGGTTTCCCGATTGAATTCCAGACACCCCAACCGTTAGCGCGCGGGTAACAAAAGCTTGGCTTCTAAACCCAAATATTACGGTAGAACCGGGCCTGGCTTTTCCAGACACATTGTCTATCATACCATAATAATCTATCGCTTCTGCTGCCGGTATTTCTACGCTCAGCAAATCTTTATTGCTCGCCGTCGGTTCATTTGAAATGATGGCTTTGACTTGATAATCGGGGAAAACGGGGTCAATATACAATCCACCGCCAAAACAATAAGACACATTATCAACTTGGTGCGAAACCTCAGTTAAGTAAAGCATTGAAGGCAATTCTGGTAGATCTTGAACCGCATGCAAGGGGGTTGTGCCATGTAGGCCATTGCCGGGTTCAACTTGGGTGGCGCCAGCATTTGCCAACGCGCTTAATACAGCGGAGGATGTCGTGCCGGGCGCATTGACTTCAATATTTGTTCTGCCCGCTTTTTCAAGGGCTTCACGGGCAAGCGTGAGAGTGTTTAGATTTGGCGTTGGTTTAACTTCACCAGTTTCTAAATCAAATAGCAAGGCTGGAAAAGTTGTAATGCCGGCAAAATGACCGCCAGCCAATTCATCAAACATATTGGCAATATTGATAATATCTTTGGCCAGAAACCCACCCTCGTGACCCTTGTAGAACACATCACCTTCAGCACGTATTCTGGCCATTAACGCTTGGTCATGACTTGCTAATTTGGCGGCCTTAGCAGCTTCTTCGGCCTTTATTCGGTTAAACACTGTCCAGTAATCTGGTTTTAAAGTGGCTGCAAAGTTAGCTTCTTGGCGCGGCACTTGAACCAAATGCCCCAAATGTCCGATGTCCAAACCGGCGCGATGACAAGCAATGGCTCCGGCCATATCCACCGCAACAGCTTTGTTAATACCGGCTTTTTTTATGGCGGCACAAAAGCTAGAGTTACGACCAACTTGCTTGGTCATAGCAAATGTTTTCAACCCAAACTTATCGGCTTGTTGCTTAAATAATGCCGCGTTGGCCTCGATAATATCTAAATCCAATATAAATGCATTGGTCGGCAATTGGCCATTTTGGTGCAATATTTGAACAGCCTCAATAAATTTTGGGTTGCGTCTTCTCAATAAATCTAAAAACATATCTCGCTCCTTATCGGCTGACATCGCGCAATGAAATGGCCACCGCAACCAATATAATAAGCCCACGAACCATCATTTGTTGTGAAACCGAATATTGCATTAAAATCAAACCATTATTTAACATACCCATTAATAATGAACCGACCAACGCGCCAATTATCGAGCCCTTGCCGCCATTTAAAGCGGTTCCGCCGACGATAACGGCGGCAATTACAATCATTAAATCGGCTTCGCCAAGGGTGTATTTGGCGGCTTGAATGCGCCCGGTATATAGAATTCCGGCTAGGCCTGCGCAGGCGCCAGATAGTGACAATACATAGAGCCTAATGCGGTTGACGTGAATGCCAGAAACTTGAGCCGCGCGGGCATTGTCGCCAGTGGCTATAACATGTGCGCCAAACTTACTCTGGCGGTAAACTATATGCCCAACTGCCACGGCAACAACAGTCCAAATAATTAATGAAGGCACACCGAATAATTTTCCTGAGCCAAAAAAACCGGTAAAATTGGGGTCAATGGCCGGAATAGACCGCAAATTGGTCATGGCTCTGGCGACACCAGCAAAAAGACCCATAGTGGCTAATGTAACTAGAAATGAAGGCAGTTTTAAATAAGCCACTAAAACGCCATTAAGCGCGCCAATTGCCAACCCAGACAACATGCCGGCAGCCACCGCAATGAATATAGGGTATTCCTGCATAACAACGGCCGTGGTGAGTGCTGAAACTGCCACTATAGAGCCGAATGACAGGTCTATTTCGCCAGCGGATAAGGCAAAAACCAGCCCAATTGCCATTATGGTGGCGGGCGCGGTTTGCAATACAATGTTCGATAGGTTGCGTGAAGTGAGAAAGCCGTCATCATAAAGCATGATGGCGAAAAAACCAAAAATTACCAAGAACCCAAGATAAACGATGTTATTTTTCAAATTTAATGCTTGTGATACTTTTTGAAAACTGTTCATGCTGCGCCTTCCCTTTTATTTTATATATAAATGGAGAGGGTAAACCCTCTCCACATTTTGAGTGTTTATTTTGCCATTAAGCTTTTTGGCGGCTCAATGTGCAAAGAGCGCATCCAACCTTCGGCAATGTTTTCTGAAGTGACGGTTACCGCAGGTGCAACCACGAATGATGGCACATGTTTACCTTCAAGTTTTAAAATAGCTGCTGCGGCCATTGCACGACCAAGCTCGTAAGCCTCATCAGCAATTAGCGCCACAACATTACCGCCATTTACCATGTCTAGCGCAACCGGTTCTGATAAGTCGAGTGTCACTATTTTGGTTGTTTTGTTACCATTAGAGCGTAATGCGGCTAAAACACCTTCTGCTGGGCCAGCCCATGTTACATAGATGCCGCCTAGGTCTGGGTTTTTAATCAACATAGCATTGGCAATTTCTTCTGCACGCGCGGGGTCTGCAATGCCTTGTTCGGCAACTATGCTAATGTTAGGATAATCATTTTCTATGGTGGTTTTGAAAGCATTATCGCGTTGGTTGGTTACATAATAGCTCGCATCATGGAAAATCCAACCCACTGTGCCTTTACCACCCATAGCATTTGCAAGCGCATCGGCGGCTTGTTTGCCCATTTGGAACAGATCATCAGTTACAATGGCAGCATAATCTGTAGGGTGTTTGTAATTGCTAGGCAGATTGGATAGGAAAACCAAACTTACACCAGAATCGCGGGCTTCGGCAAATGCTGCAGCAGATGTATCTGGGTCGAGCGGCAATGATAAGATGATATTTGGCGATTTAATCATCGCATTTTCAATATCACTACGTTGTTTGGCAGCATCGAAACCAGCGCTAGCTGTGGCTATTACTTTAATGCCCATTCTGTCAAATTCATCTGTAGCGCCTAAGCTAACTGCATTCACAAATTCCGATTGATCATGCCATAATAGAGCAGCTGTATAGCCTTTTGATGATACAATTTTTGCCAGTTCATCGCTTACAATTACAGCAGATGATGGCGTGGCAGCTTCGCCGCCCGGCCCTACTGTTTCGGCAAATACGCTTGATGTGGTGAGCGCAAACAACATTGCAGTTGCACCCAATAATTTTCTATAATCCATGTCTATCTCCTTTTGTGTTAACTCTGACAATTCATTCTGAAATGCCGCAATAAGTAGCCATAAAACTCGCAAATGCGACGATTGCAGCCAAATATTCTTCTATATCCACCCTTTCTTCGAAGGTGTGACAATTTGTTATGTCCCCGGGTGCGCAATACACTGTGGGGCAATTCATTTGATTAATTACAAACGGCGATTCCGACCAAAATGGCGCGCCTTTTATTTTTCCATGCTCTGGTAGAGCCAGCTCTATAGCGTTCGAAAGCTGTTTAATTTCTGGTAAACCATTGTCTATTTCTGCGGGTGAACCGCCGAGTTTATGGTCACGCCCTGCAGGGTAGCTGAACTCAAACTCAACGCCTTCCAGCTTGTTTGAGGCTCTAATAACCTGTTCTAATTGGGTTGCGGCATCATTTAACGACTCGCCCGGCACAAGCTTTCTGATTAGTGAGATGCTGCACTCACCTGGCACAGCTATATAGCCGCCGCCGCTAATTGCAGTTACCAAAACAAATGCATTGCCAACCAGATCGTGATTATGTGCTTGGCTCAAATGTTCTGAATGCTGCCAAATGGCTGCCAAAGCTTTGTGAGAGGCTTTTAACGCGTCAATTCCACTTTCAGGAACACCAAAATAAGCCGATTTGCCAATGATTTTAATGTCGAGGATGAAAAAACCCATTTGGGCAGTAAAGATATTTAGCTGTGTCGGCTCGGTATAAATTGCAAAATCTGGCTTAGAGGTTTTCCCGCTTTCAAACCGTTTTACATATTGCTTAATGCCGGCGCTAACGCCCGTGCGTTCCTGTCCGCTTTCTTCATCGCCAATAAAAGCATACTGGACATCACCGTTTAAACTTATGCCGGCAACATCAAGCAAATCTAATGCCGCGAGTGAGGTGCAAATACCTGCTTTCAAATCTCCCGAACCACGTCCCCATATCTGGCCATCAATTATAGCTGCGCCAAACGGGTTTTCTCTTGGGTCACCTGCCCAATTTTCGCGCCAACCATTGACATGAACCGTGTCTGTATGCCCAATAAATTGCAGAGTTTTCCCGATGCCGTTGCCTTTACGTCGGCCCCATATATTCGGTCGGTTTGGTAAGAAATCTTCTTGCTCAGGATTAAGGTTTAAGTCGGTCATCTTTTTGGATAAATAACCTACAAAATTTGCTTCATTGCCCGTTATGCTTTCATGTTGAACCGCGCCTTGAAGCAAGCCGATATATTTGTCACGATCTATTAACTGGGTAAGTTTTGAATTTAATTTATCCATAACCATCATTTCAGCTTCCCTAAAAACCGGCTACGGTCTGGCGCTGGGAATTGGGTTACCATTGAGTTGCCCATATCTGGTGCGAATAAGGTTGCATGGCGTTGCTCTAGGCCAATGGCAATGCCGCCGATTAAGGCTGCATTGCCATCTAGGGTTGAAACAGCAACTTTCGGGATGTTATTCATAAATTTAGGCAGATGGTTTTGAATGGCTTTAATCAAAATATCTTGGCTACCGATAGAGCCACCCATAATAACTTTTTCTGGGTCAATAATCGAAGTTATTGCCGCTATCGCACGTGCCATGCCGAAGCCAATTTCGGAAACGATTTCATTGGCAATTTCATCGCCTGAAACGGCAAGTGCAAATATCTCCTTTACGCTTTTATCGGCATTTGTTTTGCTGTGGTAAAGTTTAACAATCGCGTCGGTGCCGACCGAGTTTTCGAGCGCCCCTGCCCGCAAGGCTTCACGGCTAGTAGCATCGCCACCAAAGGGCAAAAAACCCAACTCACCGGCAGCGCCATAAACACCGCGAACAATTTGACCATTAATAATTATGCCTGCACCGATGCCGGTTCCAAGTGAGATAAATACCAAATTATCTAAACCAAACTCGCTTTCATCATCACCTAACCACTGCTCCCCAAGAACTGCCAAATTCACATCATTTTCTAAGACAACTTCTACGCCTAGGTCATCTGAAATCAATTTAGATACATTGATTTCATCCAACCCTTCAATGTTCGGCGCCATATTTATTGACCCCGTTCCAGGGTCAGGCACACCAGGAACACCAACAACTGCCAATTTAATTAAATCGGACTTAATGGGCGAAAGTTCCATGACCGCTTTGCACATTCGAACTATTTGCTCGATGACTGCGTATTTACCCTTTGGGTCGGTTAATTCTGTTAAATCCGATGTGATGTTGCCGACAAGGTCAACGGCAACGGCACGCACTTTTGTGCCGCCCAAATCGACGACTATCACGCCTGAACTCATCGGATTCACTTCGTAGGTAACTGCGGTTCTACCAATGTGACCACTGGTTTGACCCGTAACCTTTACCCAATTATTTAGCTCAAGTTGCTTAACCACTTCGGAAATTGTTTGCTTGGACAACCCAGATTGTTTAGCAAGCGATGCACGAGAAATAGGGCCGTTTTGAGCAATTGCTTGCATAACAACGCTTTGAGACACTTGCCTTGAGACTTTTATTGGGTTCGTCATTCAAATTCCATGAGTTTAATTAGTTTGTCAACTTTACGAACTAATTAAACTCAACAACGCTTTCGAGTCAAGAACAATATTCTAAATCAAATAAATTTGGATAAATTTGGATAAATTTTCTTAACAGGTAGTTGGTGTATATTGCTGAAATTATTAAATATTCTCAAATCCAATATTTATTATTGATTTGAGTTAGCGAGATGCATAAGCATCCAAAACCCTTCAAACTGGCTAAAGTCTTTACCCAAAATCAGTTCCAATTGGACGCGGAATTTCGGCTGATAACAATATAAATATAAATTTCGTTTCAGAAATTTGATATATAAAAGGTGGGCTGAAATTACTGACATCACAATAAATCGTTATATTTCAACAGCTGATAATTGTCTCTGGTGCGGATGGGGGTAAATAGACAAGGTGTCACATAGTTCCTCACAACTGAACATAACACCTTGAAACTAAAAACAATATAATTTTGATCTTCACATTGCTGAACATTTCGACACATACCTTCACAGACCAAAAGCATCACATCGGACATTGGTGGGGGCGATAGTTTGCTGCTTATCTGCACAGGGTTGTTCTCGAAATATTAGACAACAATCCGCTGTTTCCAGACCACATAGAACTGGCAAACTGGGGTGCAATGATGGCAAGAATGATTGGAAGAATTATGAAAATATTACCATCTTTGGATTGCCGTACCTGCCCAAGCTTTCAATAATATTGGAGATATTTTCTACGCAGGGTGAGAGGTCTAATGCCTGGCTACACAGCAACCGTGATCGTCCTAGAAACCGCTTGAGAACTGTCCAAAAGATCAGCCAAGGGTATACAGTCTCATCCATTATCCAAGCATTGAACAGATGCCAGATCCGCAAGTCAATCAACCCAAAAGGTGTATGCCCCGATACTCACATATATTGTCCATCATCGAATGCTTTGAGACAAATCGATGTTTGAACTAAGCTAGTGTTTTATCCATCTTTGTTGATTAATTA
>JABSRZ010000018.1 GCA_013214705.1 Hyphomicrobiales bacterium | reverse complement strand
CCTCCAGCATAACCTGAAGGTCGCCCCTAACGGGACTTCTTACAGTCGTAGGTTCAAATCCTACCCCCGCAACCAAAATATAAACAGCGTCCCACTGGGGCGCTTTTTTTATGTTCGTAACGGGGTGAGGAATTAGAGCTAAGCAAGCTGCCCAAGGGCGAAGCTCGCAGGAATAGCAGCGCAATAAAAGCTCAAATCCTACCCCAGCGCCCGAGCGAAGCGACAAAGTGACCTCGGGGGGCAACCAAAATATAAGCAGCGTTACTTTATATCTTAATTATATTGTGGCGCTTTCTTATTGACCCGCCTTCTTTTATCGGTCCAATACAGCTTGCTTGTTGGAGTGATTTGGGTAAGAGCGGCTTCTGTCGGACATGTAAGTTCGAATAACCTACTGTTTACTTGAACCTATTTTAAGTTAGGTATTTAGATAAGGAATTTAATTAGTGTATAGAAAGTCCTTTTATATAAATCATACTGTGTTGGTAAATTTAAAACCTAACCCTGAAAATCGAATATATGAGCAATCAACTTTACAAGAATTTTCAAAAAGAGAGCATGCTCTAGAAGCACTTGATTACCTTAATCTTAGAGAAAAAGATGATAATACGTTCACGTTGAGTGATACCCCTTCATATTCATGGGGGAAAAAATCGGCACAAAAATTTATCGACAATTCTGAGTTCATTAGAAATAAAGTGATGAAGATTATCGTATATAGCCTAACAACTTTCGTTATCCTGTTGTTACTTTACAGGAATTGGTAGTTTTTCGATGAACTATGTTATAAGAGGAAGATCAATTAGATTTGAAAAAAGAGAGCGAAACCCCGATGGGGTACTCTATTATAATGCGACACAATATTTGAAGATCACACACACGCCTATAATCTAGTTGAGCTGTTGAATAAAAACGATAATGGTAACAAATTCTGGGTTGGTGAGAGGCCAATGTCGGATTGGCGAAAATCCCTACCTTCAAGAATGGACTATATAAAACTTATGTCTATACATTGGTTTTTTATTGCTGGCCGTTTCTCGTGGCCGCAATTATTATCTATTCCGAACCTCGGCATCAACTTTTCTGATAGAAGTATGGGCTAGAAATCACATTAAACGTTTGCCTGAAGCTGAATTCAATGAAATCTTAAAAATTGCATTGAATTGGTTACCCAAAATCTAATAACCAAGTTGATAGCTGAGATTAATCCTCCTATTGCAAAGTTATTAAATGTTACCGTTTATTCGAATTGGAGCCGCCGCATGCAGACCCAGCTTTATTTCCGAAACTGGTGCAGGGCGGCGCTCAATGGCGTTGACTTGGGGCAACATTTCACGCAAGCATTGAATTCCCTGATCTATGGATTTTCGGGTGCCCCCGGATTTTTGTATTGTAATTGTTTTGAAAAGCGGTCCGGGCGTTATGTCATAGGCTTCAAGCAAAAACGAGATTTGGTTCACTTCGCAGCCGAGCCCAACCAAAAGCACTCCGCCAATATTGGGATTGCGGGCATAGCCCCAAAGCACTCGTTGGAGGATTTCCAGCCCGTTGCCACTGCTGTCTAACCCGCAGCCGGTGCCATGCACAAACGGGACGATGCCATCGACATTAGAGTAGTTTGCGAGTTCGTCTTGGAGAAAGCGTTGTGCGATCATTTGCGCTACGGTTGCAGAACAATTTACACTGGATAAGACCGCTAGATAGTTGCGTGTCCCGCCCCCCGCCAGAAGCCCGTTGATAACCCATAAAGTTACGCATTTCAGGGGCAGGTTCGGCGGCAAGATAGGCACTGCAATCCACAAGATTTGATTCAGGATCACAAAAGGTCAATTTATGGGTGTACACATGTTCTCCGCGTGCAATATCTGCAGTGGCGGTTCCGATAATGTTGCCATATTTTAGAACTTTTGCTCCCTTTGAAATGTTCTGTCGTTGACTTTCAACTATAGGCGTAGATTCTGTGGGTCGCCAATCTCATCCGCGGTCACCATCCTCGGACCGATTGGTCCAAAACAGTCGTAAGATTTCACTTTTACCCATTGACCACCGCGCTTGAGTTGAAAGGCATGTTCGGAAATATCATGCACAACACAATAGCCGGAAACATGTTTTATCGCATCGTCTTGGCTGACATGCTTTGCAGGCTGACCTATGAGGATGTCAAGTTCTAGTTCCCAGTCGGTTTTTTCTGAACCAGGGGGAATTATAACGTCATCATTTGGCCCGGTGATCGAGCCTTGTTGCTTTCATAAACAAAACTGGTTCTTCGGGCTCAGGAAGGTCGGACTCAGCAGCATGGTTTGAATAGTTCAGCCCAACACAAATGAATTTGCCTATTATCGTTACGCAGGTGCCAATCCTTTGATTACCGTCAATCAGCAGTAGGTTGTATGGATCCAGAGCCCGTAGCTTATCAAGGTTTTCAGGCCGTAAAACATCGCCAGCTATATCGGCAATAATTTCGGTAGATCACGAATGTTGCCCTCAGCATCAATCAAACCAGGTTTTTCGGCACTTTCAGCACCAGCTCTTATAAGTTTCATATTTCACACTCCTTAGTAGACAGAACGACCGCCGGTTATATCAAACACCGCGCCGGTACTGAACGAACATTCTTCGCTACAAAGCCAGGCCACCATTGACGCCATCTCATCCACCTGACCAAAGCGGCCCATTGGAATTTTGGACAACATGTAGGCGATATGCTCTTCACTCATCTGGTCGAAAATCGCAGTTTTGGCCGCAGCTGGGGTTACGACATTGGCCGCAACGCCCGTTGTGGCCAATTCTTTACCCAATGATTTGGTGAAACCGATAACAGCAGCCTTTGATGCGCTGTAGGCTGAAGCGTTTGGGTTGCCCTCTTTTCCGGCAACCGAGGCAATATTAACGATACGCCCGTAACCCGCATCGGTCATGGCGGGAATTACTGCTTTGTTGGAGTAAAATAACCCGTGCATATTAACGTCAAATACGGTTTTCCATGCCTCTTCTGAATACTCTGAAATTGGGCAGTTGGGGCCAGTGATCCCGGCACTACACACCAAAATATCAATGCCGCCGCGTGCTGCCAAAACCGCATCGCGAGCCGCATATACAGCATCGGCGTCGGTTAAATTTACAACTGTTCCATTTACCTTGGATGCGTCAAAATTGGTTAGAGCATCGGTGTCTAGATCCCAGACTGTCACATGTGCGCCTTCGGAAATGAGACGCGACGTCACCGCATAACCTATTCCAGAGGCACCACCTGTCACGACGGCGTTGCGCCCTTCAAATCGTTTCATTTACTAATGTCCTTATTGGTTTCAGCTGTGTAAAATACTTCGTACATTGGCGCCCAATGTTCATGTGCGTCGCTTGTGGCGAAACTGGATTGCATCGTATCAGTAAGCTTCCGCCAGATCAACATTGCAGGGTCTTGTGCAAGTTTCGCAATATCCACGCCGTGATATTTCCAATGGGCCATCAGCAGGTTTTCCGGCTCGCGACAAAATATTGAATAATTTCGGAAATTGCTGTGGCGATGGCTGCTAAAATTTTTGGCCATGTATTTGGGTGCATTTCAAGGTATTCAGCTTTAGCGCTTTCTTTCAATGAATTGACATTTTCCATTCGGATCATGCGGTCTGTCTCCCGCGCAGAGGGCTGCCAAACAAGTCAATTTGATGAACCCGCTCTGCAGTGCCGCCCCAGATCTGAGTGCGCTCCTCATCGGTTAGCTCTGTTAGCAACTCATTAACTATGTTACACCAGTCTGAAAATACGCCAGCTAGACGAAGAACTGGCCAGTTTGAGCCAACTTCAAGTGATTTGCTCCGAAAATCTTGACCATATGCGCAACATAGGGGGCAATTTGATCAAGGCTCCAATCTTCTTCAGCCACGGTTAATTGACCTGATAATTTACAGGTAACATTATCGAATTTGGCTAAGTGCTCCATTCCGGCAGCCCAATCGTCGATATTTCTAGCCGCGATTTCGGGTTTAACCCCGTGGTCCAATATAATTTGCAAGCGAGGATGGCGGGCAACAAGTTTTGCCAGCACATTTAGATGTTGCACTTGGCCCAAAGCTTCGAATACTCCCCCGGTTTTTGCTAAAATATCCACTTAACGCACTGATATATATCGTCAACTCTTTTACAGCCTCATATTATAGAGTAAATAAATGAAAACATAGTGTAGTTGTGGCTGGATTGTGGCAAGCGCCAAGGGCGTGGGGGACTTTACTTATACAATTGTTTAGGGAGCTCGTGCATGACAACGATAACTGGAGGCACACTTCACTTGGCAGGTCTATTACGACTTGGTTTACTGTCCACTAACAACATATTTTAGGATTTCCACAACCTGCTGTGGTGTTGTCGCCCATGCCATGGCGGCAGCATCGACTTCTTTGAGTGGGTGTATTATGTCTTCCGCGTGAAGGGTGATGTAGGGCGTGCCCATTGCTGCGCAACAACCCGCATCAAAGGCTGCATTCCATTGTTTATACTTATCTCCGAAACGAACGACTGCCATATCACAGTTTTTAATCAGTATTTTAGTTCGTATGGAGTTTACTTTCGCTGATTTGTGATCTCGCCAAAAGCCATTATTTTCTTGGCCAAGTAAATCGCCTGCAGCGTCGCTGGCCGCATGATTGGTCACAGCAGAAGAAAACGAAATGTCCAAATCGTGTTGCCGACAGCCGTCTTCTATTTGCTGTCTCCAGTTGGTATGAATTTCACCAGACAGGTAAACATTTAAAGTCATGGGGTATTCCTAGCTTGATGTCCGATTACATTATCGGCGAGAATGAATGATCTGCCAATTTAACCAAAGCGGCTGAAGGTAGAAAGTAATAGTATATCAATTTAAACCTATTGAGACTAGCACTAAAGTAGGGCAGCTTAAGCTATTATAGACATTAAATACATATCCACCTAACGCTCTGATATATATGATAATGTGGGTGTATTGCCAACCCTTTCATCTCCTCATGTCGTGAATTAGACAAATCGAAACATGGTGTATTTGTGGCAGGTCCGTGGCAAGAAAAGAGAGGGTATGGGGACTTTCACAGGGTTTGATATATTGGGGGGGTCGCGCGTAATAATAGCATTTTTAAGTTCTCCAAAATTTTAAATCAAAATTGGTTTTACCTAGAAAGATTGCAACACCAAACGAATGCTACTTTATCTGGTAACAAAGATGGACAAAACTTTAGTTTAGTTCAAACACCTATTGGTTCCAAAGCATTCGAAGACGAACGATTAACCTATAATTGATTCGTCATTTCACACACTGGGCATAATAATATGCCCAAATTATATGTTTAATTTCAATATATTCGGTGTTTTACGAAAATCGGAAACACGAGTCTAAACACAATTTAAAAATGCTAATGTTAATAATTTTTAAACTGTGCCATTAGCAACGCCATGAAAGACTTAGCGCTTAAAGACACCGGCGCAGCTTTAAGTCGGACTATCACATAATCCCAATTAATCTCTGGTAAAAAAGGCTTTATAATAACCTCACTATCTTGGCTATTGGTGATAAGTGGGTCAAGAATAGATATACCAGCGCCTTTTTTGACCAGTTCATAAATCGTTTTTTGGGTTCTCGTTTCAATTGTAAGTCTTCGTTCTACTTTTTCTTGAATGAATACGTTATCAATTAAACTTCGGTAGGGACTTCCTGTTGAAAGAGATATAAACCGTTCTAATTTTATATCTGTGGCATGTATTTGGGATTTCTGGCTTAACGGGTGGTCGGCTGGCAAAACACAAACTGCTTGTTGCTGACAAAAGGTAAAAGTATTCAAATCTCGTGTATCTTGTGTGCTCATCGAAACAATTCCAATATCAAAACGATGAGTGCGGATCATTTTTAGAGCTTGGTCTCGAGGTGCGGTTTCAAGCTCAATGGAGACTTTTGGATAAAGCATGGCAAATTTGGAAATCAAGGATGGTAAAAAACTCTCCACACAAACAGGCATCGCCACGATACGTAAATTGCCTTGTTGATGATTTGCAATTGCTTCTGCGCTGGTTTGGATTTCTTCCAATCCAATAAATGCACGATCCACTTCACGATATAGGGCTTGAGCCTCAGGAGTAGGTTCTAATCGATTAGGTTTACGGATAAAAAGTTGTAAACCAGTGCTATATTCAAGATTTGAAATTAATCGGCTGATTGCTGGCTGAGTTATAAATAACATCCTGCCAGCCTCAGTTCCAGAGCCTGTTACCATTACAGCTCTAAACGCTTCTATTTGTCGAAAATTCATAAGTAAGCCAGATTATTAAAATTTATTTATTATTTAGCATAACATTTTGTTATGCAAGGGCTATTTTTACTAATTTGCAATGATGCAGTCAAGGAGAGACAATGGTGTCACCGTTTAAAATTATAAAAGCAGGTTAGCATGGAGTGGACAATACTTTTAACAATCACCTTTTTAGCTGCCACCGTTCAGTCGGCCACTGGCTTCGGGTTTGGGTTAATTGCTGTTTCGGTGTTTTTAATTTTGCTTGACTCGGTTGCCGCCATTCAAATTGTTATCATCGTGACCTTGGCAATGTCTTGTATTCATTGGCCCAAATTGCGAGGTTTGGCGCCCGCTCATTTATTAAAATGGTTATTAATTGGCTGTACGCTCGGCTTCCCGCTGGGTATTTATGTTTACAATCAACTAGATATTGATGCTATCAAATTAGTGGTGGCGGTTCTGATTATTTTAATCAGCTTGCAAAATGGCTGGCGGTTGCTTGCCAAACCAAAACAAAATCTTACCCCAGATAAAGAAGAGCATAAAGCCGGCTCGGTTCTTGGTGTTGGTATTATTTCGGGTCTAATGGCCAGTGCAATGGCGATGCCAGGCCCTGCGGTGATGCTCTACCTTTCAAGAACAAGCCTGAGTAAAAATGAAATTCGGGCGACCATCATAACCTCTTTCCTATTTTCATATGCAGGCGCTTTGCTACTGCAAACAATATTTATTGGCATTGAAACCCAAACCTGGGTTACCGCTGGTGTGCTGATACCTGCCGCTCTCACAGGTGTGGCTGCTGGCCATATGCTTTCAAATAAAATTAACCAAAAGCTATTTAAGTGGTTGATTTTGTTAATTCTAATGTTGACTGGCTTATTTATGTTGTTCAATCTTTAACCGCTTTATTTCTAACCATTCATCAAAGAAAGTGTATTATGTTAACTGATAATTACCCGCGTGTTGAGTTGTCTCATACACCCACACCATTAGAATGTTTGGAAAATTTAAGCCAAAAACTAGGTGGCCCTAAAATTTGGGTAAAACGCGATGATTGCACTGGCCTCGCTATGGGAGGCAATAAAGTGCGCCAGTTGGAATATTATATCGGCGACGCTGTTTCTAAAGGGGCGGACACCATACTCACAACCGGGGCGATGCAATCTAATCAAGTACGTTTGACCATTGCTGCCGCGCGGAAACTAGGCTTAGACGTCGAAGTTCAGTTGGAAGAACGAGTTGGGGGACGACCACAAGAATATTATAATTCTGGCAATCCTTTTCTGATGAAATTAATGGGCGCGAAAATACATCACTATGCTGATGGCGAAGATGAAGAAGGCGCAGACCGCGCGCTTTACGCCTATGCTGATGAAGTTAGCAAGGCAGGCAAAACACCATATGTTATTCCGCTTTCTGGTGATCACATACCTTATGGTTCCCTTGGTTATGTGCGATGTGCAGAAGAACTGGTTTTACAGTTTCATCAGCGCTCGCTAAAAATTGATGGCATTATATTGCCAACTGGCAGCGCGACCACCCATGCGGGTATTTTGTGCGGCTTGCGGGCTTTGAACTGCAACATTCCGGTTTATGGTTTTTGTGTTAGACGTGATCAACAATCCCAAGCGGAGCGGGTTTTAGCCAAGGCCGAAAAAGTAGCTGAAATGATCGGCCATCCTGGGATTGTTACCAAACAAGACATCTGGACAAATGATAAAATGCTGTACCCTGGCTATGGTCAATTAAATGATGAACTTGAAGAGGCTATGCGTTTAGCCGCGGTTTGTGAAGGGTTGCTGCTAGACCCAACTTACACTGGCAAAACCATGGCCGGTCTTATTGATTTGATTGAAAGTGGCCATTTCACACCTGATCAAAATATTGTCTTTTTACACACGGGCGGCACACCAGCATTGTTTGGCTACCCAGAATTAATTGATAAAATGTTGGATGAAAAACAGATTAAAACCGCTATTTAGCCGGTGTTAAAGGAAAACAAGGATGATCATTTTGCAGGTTAGTTGAAGTTGCTGCTGAGTGTGGATCTAAATAAATAGAGTATGTGTATCAAGAGCAAGCCTCATTCTTGTGCATTTAAATTGGAGGCAAATATAATGAAAAGGAGAATTTTAATGTTGAAATTATTAAGAGGGCACAAATTTCAGACTTTGTTACTTGCTGGGTTGATGTCTTCTGGATTTGGTGTTCAAGCCTATGCGGCACCAAAAACGCATGTATCAATTGGTACAGGTGGACAGACTGGTGTTTATTATGTCGTTGGTCAATCTATCTGTAAAATGGTCAATCGGACTAGCGATGAACATGGTCTACGCTGTTCTGCACCTTCCACGGGCGGCTCCATTGCCAATTTAAATTCAATCCGGGACAATGGTCTAGATATGGGTGTTGCTCAATCTGACTGGCAGTATCATGCTTATAATGGCACCTCGAAATTTAGTAAGATTGGGCCAAATAAATCGTTACGTTCGGTTTTTTCCGTTCACGCCGAGCCATTCACTGTCGTTGTGAGAGCAGATTCGGGCATTACGCATTTTGATGAACTTGAAGGTAGACGGGTTAACATAGGTAACCCTGGTTCTGGCCAACGTGGTACAATGGAAGTGTTAATGGATCTTAAAGGGTGGACAAAAAAGACCTTTAAGCTAGCTTCAGAATTAAAGTCTAGTGAGCATTCACAGGCATTATGTGACAACAAAATTGATGCTTTGGTTCACACTGCGGGTCATCCCGTTGCTAATATTAAAGAAGCTGCTACCAGTTGTGATGTTAAACTTGTGCCCGTAACTGGTGAATATGTTGATAATCTGGTCGCAGAAAATGAATATTATGCAACTGCACAAATTCCTGGCGGTATGTATAGAGGCACGGATGAAACCATCGAAACATTTGGTGTTGGAGCAACTTTTGTATCTTCCGACAAAGTACCTAGCGACACCATATATTACATGGTCAAAGCTGTTTTTGAAAACTTCGATCGGTTCAAGCGTTTGCATCCTGCATTCGGCAATTTAAAACCAGAAGACATGATTAAAAACAACCTATCAGCACCTTTGCATGATGGTGCAGTCCGTTACTATAAAGAACGCGGTTGGATGTAATATAAACGGATAATTTATTCTCCCCGCCACATATATGGTGGGGAGAATATTTCTAGTAAGTAGATCTTTATACTTATCATTTGAGGCTGGGAATACTGGAGTTTAAAATGGATGACCAAACTAAAAATATATCGATTAATGTAGATGACATAGCGACCTCAGCGGATGTGGGTGGACGTAAATCTTCCGGTACTACGCAAAAGATAATCTTGGGGACTGCTCTTGTTTGGTCTTTATTCCAAATATGGATATCATCACCCCTCCCTTATATAGTTGGCTTTGATTGGTTGCTATTTAATGGTAATCAAACACGTTCAATTCATTTAGCCTTTGCCATATTTTTAGTATTTTTAAGTTTTCCTCGATCAACCAAATCACCGCAGAATTATGTGCCAATTATTGATTGGGTTGCCGCAACGGTTGCCGCTCTTTGTGCTGCCTATTATTTTCTTGACTATGAATCAATTTCAGAGCGTGTCGGAGCACCAAATACTCGCGATATTATTATTGCCTGTATTGGTATTCCTTTGTTGTTGGAAGCAGCACGTAGAAGTCTAGGTTCTGCTTTGGTTGTAATTGCTGTTTTATTTCTCCTTTATAGTTTTTTCGGTAATTACATGCCTGAATTAATAGAACATAAAGGTTATTCCTTGTCACAAGTGGTTAATCATCAATGGGTTACAACCGAAGGTGTGTTTGGAGTTGCACTTGGTGTTGCTACAGACTTTGTGTTTTTGTTTGTGCTTTTTGGCACTTTGCTAGAAAAAGCCGGTGCAGGTAATTATTTCATCCAGCTGGCATTTTCCTTATTAGGTCATTTCAAAGGTGGGCCAGCCAAAGCGGCAGTCGTAGCTTCTGGCCTCACTGGCATAATATCAGGCTCTTCCATTGCGAATGTTGTGACCACTGGAACTTTCACTATGCCAATGATGAAACGAGTGGGCTTTTCTGCCGAAAAAGCCGGGGCAATTGAAGTCGCATCATCTGTGAATGGACAAATTATGCCCCCAGTGATGGGTGCAGCCGCTTTCTTAATGGTTGAATATGTGGGGGTTAGTTATTTGGAGGTCATCACCCACGCCTTCTTACCTGCATTGATATCTTATATTGCTTTAGTTTACATCGTTCATCTAGAAGCATTAAAATATAATATGAATGGGCTTCCGCGTCATCCTAACACCCAGAGCTTTATTAGAAAAGTTTCAGGTTTTCTGTTTGGTTTTCTTGGATTTGCGGGCTTGGCTATGGCAGTCTATTATGGCATAGGGTGGATTAAACCTTTAGCAAAAGATGATAGTGGATGGATTATTGCTGGATTAATAACAATTATCTATATCCTTCTTGTACGTTATGGTGCAAAATTTCCAAAAATTGAAATGGATGATCCAGATAAACCAATTGAAGTATTGCCAGCTCCTGGGCCAATATTCAAAGCTGGCCTGCATTTCCTATTACCTGTATTCGTATTAATTTGGTGTTTGATGATTGAGCGGCTTTCGCCTGGACTGAGCGCCTTTTGGGGGACAACGTTACTTATTTTCATCATCACTACCCATCGTCCCCTTGATGCTTTCTTCCGTAAACAACAGAATATAATATCAGAACTAATGGCGGGAGTGCAGGATTTAAAAGATGGGCTCATTGGGGGCGCTAGAAATATGGCTAGCATTTCTATCGCCACGGCAACAGCGGGTATCATTGTTGGTGCTGTTTCTCAGACCAGTATTGGTTCCGTTTTGGCTGATGTAGTTGAAGTGCTTTCTTTTGGTAATCTGGCTCTAATGTTAGTTCTAGTTGCAGTTCTTTGCCTTATCCTTGGTATGGGCTTGCCCACGACGGCGAATTATATTGTTGTCTCATCTCTATTGGCTAATGTAATAGTTGAGTTGGGTGCTCAAAACGGTTTGATTGTGCCTTTGATCTCTGTTCATCTTTTTGTCTTTTATTACGGTCTAATGGCCGATGTAACTCCACCAGTGGGTCTTGCATCTTTTGCCGCCGCGGCCATATCTGGGGGGAATCCGATAAAAACGGGTATCATTGCGTTTGGTTATTCTATGCGCACGGCGATTCTGCCGTTCATCTTTATTTATAATCCTGACTTGTTACTCATTAATGTCGGTTGGCTGGAAGGAATAACCATTTTTATAGTTGCAACGATTGCAATGTTGGCATTTACCGCTGGGGTACAAGGTTTTATGTTTATTCGCTCAACTATATTTGAATCAATTATATTGTTGCTTGTGGCTTTCAGCTTATTTCGCCCCGATTTTTGGATAGACCAGGTCGTTGATCGTTATGAACAAGTGCCCGCTTCAGAAATTATGACCACTCTTGATCAAATAAAATCAGATACTTTCATAAGATTATGGGTATCTGGCGAAGATGACCTAGGTGATCCTCGTAGGTTTATGGCAGTTATTAAACTGCCTCAAGGTGATGATGTTGCTAGTCGTTTAAATGAAACGGGACTTCAATTGTTTCAATCAAGTCAGGGGCTTGAAGTTGATGTTGTCGAAATTGGTAGTGCAGCATCACAAGCTGGCCTAGATGTATTTCAGGTTTTAGAGGGAATGGAAGTGCCAAATCCGCAACCTCCGAAACAACTAATTTACATTCCTGCATTTGGGTTGATTTTATTTGTTGCTATATCTCAACGTCGCCGCAAGCTTAAACTCAAGCGCAGTTGATTGTGTGATTATTGATGGAAGTCGTTAATTATCAATACGGATAAAAAAATCATATGGTGTTGGTATTGGAGACTTAAGGAAGAGTGAGAAGTGCCCTAAAAAATTAGAAACATAAACAGGCGAAGAACGTTTAAGCGAAAGCGGCTCAGACGAAGCAGGGAAATTGCTAATTTTTATATAATTTGCTGTCCGTCTTCGAATGCTTTGATCCTTTCTCTCAAGTTTAATATTTCCTGCCCACGGCCAAAGTAAACATCGGCTGGTGTAAGGTTGTGGAGGCTTTCGTGGTATCTGTAGTTGTTGTAATGGCCAACTGGAAAACTGCAGCGAAATTCTTATATTGCTGACAACCGGTAAATAGCAGGTGTCATTATAAGGTTGGTTCGCTTTATAGCGTTGTGGAAAATGATTGAATCAAAGGCACTATTGTGACCGATTGCAGATAATTGTATTTCATATGCAGTGGATGGGGATGATGTCAGGGCATATATACGAGTTCCGTCATAGTATATTTCTAAACTCGTTTGGCGGAGGGTTGACTTTTTGAGGTTTCTCAATTAGATAGTAATTAATTACTATCTTTGGAGATTGAAATGTTAAACACCCGTAAAAACCTCTCCGCTGAGGAGCGTAAAGTTGTAACTGTTGAGGCTGTCGTCGAATTAGCGGCTAAACAAAACCCCAGTAGCATCACCACCGCCGCCATTGCAAAGCAAATGAGTTTGACGCAAGGTGCGTTGTTTCGGCATTTTTCAAACAAAGAGGCAATATGGCAAGCGGTTATGGAATGGGTAAGTAACCGATTGTTGTCGCGGGTCAAAAAGGCGGCGGCCAATGCTTTGAACCCTTTAGCTGCGCTTGAAGCTGTGTTTATGACACATGTTGATTTCATTGTGGCACATCCGGGGGTTCCGCGCATGTTGTTTGGTGAATTGCAGCGCGTTGAAACCACCCCTGCCAAAAAAATTGTTCATTTATTGCTTAAGAAATACGGTTTGTTGATCTCAAGCCTAATCGAAGAAGGCAAAAAACAAAATATGGTGGCGGCTGAAATAGATGTTAGCGCCGCATCAATTATGTTTATTGGCAGTATTCAAGGGCTGGTTATGCAGTCGATGTTAAGTGACGATGTCAATTTGATGAAAGACAACGCAGAAGGTATTTTTAAATTATTTAGCAAAAGTATTGAGAAAAAACTATGAGAAAGCTATTCACAAAAGCGTTCATTTTACCGCTTATTATTGCTATTGCAGTGGTTCTAGTCGTTTACAAAATTAATAGTAAACCACCTATAGACCATGTAAGTTTAAAATACCCGATTAAGACAGTTGAAATTATTACGGCTAAAACCCTATCGTTCCGTAGCCGTGCGGTGGCCTTTGGTAGCATTGAAGCGGCTACCACGCTAGCTGCAAAAGCTGAAATAAATGGCAAAATTAGTTACATTCACCCGGATTTAAAACAAGGGGCTAGCCTTGCCCAAGGCACGGTAATTTTACGTATTGAGCCGACAGAATTTGAGTTTTCACTTGAACAAAGCAAGGCAGGTTTGGCCAGTAGTGAGCATTCGTTAAAACAGTTGGAAGTCGAACAAAAAACCACTCAGCAATTCTTGAAAATTGCGCTAAGGAATTTTGAAATTGGGCGTAAAGACCTGGAAGGGTCGGCAAAACTATTAACCCAGAAGGTGATTTCATCCTCTAAATATAACCTTGCTGAACAGAAGCAATTGCAATTGCAACAACAAGTTGAGGATTTGCAGGGCAAAGTGGCAAGTTTCCCAAGCCGTACGGCTGTGCTTGTGGCGCAAATTAACAAATCCAAAGCTCAATTGGGTCAGAGTCAAGATATTTTGAATCGAACTGAAATTAGATTGCCATTTGCCGCCCGCATTGGCAGCGTCTTTGTAGAAAAAGACGAATATGTTGGGGTTGGTGGGAAATTATTCGAGGCTTTGGGTTTGGAAGCTGTCGAAGTTATCGCTCAATTGTCGTTAAAACAATTTTCGTCATTGTTAGTGATCGATGGTGATCAAGAGTTGCAATTGCAATCTCCAGAACAGATTCAATCACAGTTTAAAAACATCAATTTGGATGTGAATATTCAACTGGTTCAGGGCATAGAAGAAAACACCATCTGGCGTGGCGAATTGATGCGTATAAGCGAGGCGGTAGACCCAACAACCAATACAATCGGTTTGGTGGTAAAAGTTGAAAATCCTTATGACGGGGTACTACCTGGTAAAAAGCCACCATTACTAAAGGGTATGTTTGTGCGTGTTGAATTTGTTTCGACGGTCATACAACAGATGGTTCTACCGCGTAAAACAATCCATCAAGGGCGGGTTTATATTGCTGATAAAGACGATAAGTTAGAAATAAGACCTGTAATGATTTCGCGCAAACAAGGTGAGTTGGTTGTGGTGGCAACAGGTATTGAAAATGGTGATAGGATTATCATTACCGACCTCGTACCCGTCATAGTTGGGCAGCCATTAAAAATGATATTGGCGGACGAAGTCGAAAAACAATTGGCAATCGATGCGTTTGGAGCAAGCAAGAATGGAGACGCAAAATGATCCGTTATTTTGCATCCCACCCAACGGCGGGCAATATTTTAATGATGGCAATCATTGCCATTGGTGTGTTTTCGGTTTCTAACTTAAATAAGGAAACCTTTCCTTTATTGAAACCTAGCAAGGTTCAAGTAACCATGCTTTATCCCGGTGCAAGCCCTGCGAATGTCGAGGATGGCATTTGTAACCCTCTTGAAGATGCGACTGACGGCATTAGCTTTTTAAAAGAACAAGATTGTGATGCGCGTGAAAACTTGGCAATTTTTACATTGGAAATGCAAGCAAATGGCAACATTCGTGAATTTACCGATGATGTTAAAACTCAAATTGATGCCATTAATAATTTCCCCGAAAATGCAGAGCAACCGATCATTAAACTTTTGGGCCGAATTAACCCTGTTGCCAATGTTGCCATCACCTCTGAAAATTTAACCTATAATGAGCTGAAGGCATTGGCTGTTCATTATCGCGATAGGATTGTGGCATTGCCGCAAATTCCGATTGTAACCATTGATGGGTTTTCGAACCATCAATTGCAAATTTTAATTCGCCCCGGCACGCAAATAAAATACAATATGAGCGTGCAGAAAATTGCTTCTCTCATTACCGAACAGTTGATTGAACTGCCTGCTGGCAACATAAATGGCGGTGAGACTAGCTATCAAATTCAATTTGATAATATGCACAAAACCATAGATGAACTGGCTGATCTAGTGATTGTCAACAATGCCAATGGCGTTGAAATTAAACTTGGTGATGTTGCAACCATTGTTGATCGATTTGAAAAGCCTGAAGAGCGTATTGAACTGAACGGCCTCCCCGCAGCAATTTTACAAATCAGTAAGAATACCATTGATGATACTTTAAAAGTTGCGGATGCATTGAACGAATTTGTAGATGCTGAGAATGCCATATTGCCAGAAGGCACAAAGCTTACGGTGTTAAATGACAATTCGACTTTGGTGCGTGATCGTCTGCAACTTCTACTCAAAAATGGGTGGCAGGGCTTGGTTTTGGCGACATTGGCATTATTGCTGTTTTTCTCGTGGCGTTACACTTTCTGGATTGCTCTGGGCTTGCCCATTTCATTCTTGGGTGGTTTGGCAATGATGGTGTTGTTTGGCATCAGCATTAATATGATATCTATGGTGGCCCTGCTAATGGCCATCGGCATTTTAATGGATGACGCCATTGTATTATCCGAAAATATTGATCGCGAGTTTAGAAGCGGAAAATCACCATTGGACGCGGCGGTAGATGGCACCAAAAAAGTGTTTGCAGGTGTGTTTTCATCTTACCTCACTTCGGCTTTTTTGTTTGGCAGTCTGTTGATGATGAAAGGCGACATCGGGCAAATATTGGGGGTGCTACCAGTGGTTTTGCTGTCAGTTCTGACCATTAGCCTTATAGAAGCTTTTTTGATTTTGCCTCATCATTTAAAGCAATCATTGGCTCATGCCGCCAAACAAAAACAACCCAAATGGCGTATTTGGTTCGAAGCCAAATTTGCTAAATTTCGTGATGCCGTGAGTGCAGCAGCGGGGGTGGCGATGAATTTTAGATATATTACCGTCGGCTTGGCGGTGGCTATGCTTATATTTTCGGTTGGTCTCATCGCCACCGGGATCGTGAAATTTAAAGCATTCCCTTCGCTTGAGGGTAATAATGTTGAGGCTAGAGTCTTATTGCCGCAAGGCACACCATTGGCCGAAACCGAGCGGGTGATGGCTATATTGCTCTCCTCGTTAGATGTAGCCAACAAAACATTGAGCCTAAATGAGCCATCCTCTTTAATTGAAAATGTGCAGCTAATTTATGGCAAACATGGTGATGTTCCAGAGAATGGCACTCATTTGGCTACGTTGAGCGTTGATTTATTGTCAACTGAAATCCGCAAGACAAATATACCTGAACTGATTGAGCAGTGGCAACAAAATACCCAAGCCTTGCCAAGCATCATCAACATTCAATATAAAGAACCCGTGCTTGGGCCAGCAGGCCGCGCTATACACATACGCTTGGTCGGGAAGGATTTAGCAATGTTGTCCAAAGCTTCGGGCGAGGTGCAAAATATCATCCGTGGTTATGATGGCGTGAACAACCTGATTGATGATTTGCGCCCTGGTAAACCGCAATATAGCATTCAGCTAAAATCTGGTGCTTTGGCAGCAAATATAAATTCTCAAGATGTTGCGCTACAATTGCGTTCGGCTTATTTGCAAGTGAAAATCGCCGAGGTCTATCAGGGCAGGGAAGCCTATGACATTGTGGTCAAGCTTGACAGTGAGCCAGCCCAAGCATTGGCTGATTTTGATGATTTTACAATATTCTCTAAAACAGGCAAAGCCTTGCCATTAAATAGCATTGCGAATGTGGTTGAGACACGTGAATTTTCACGCATTGGGCATATTAACCACCAACGTGTGGTCAATATTTATGGTGATGTTGATGCTAAAATTGCCAACACTGGCGAGCTTGTTAAAGACTTGCAACCTAAATTGGCTGAGTTAATGCATAATTACCCCAATATTGAAATTGTCTATAAGGGCGAAATTGAAAATGGCGATGAAACCAAGATGTCCATTCTTTCTGGTTTCGGTTTTGGTTTACTGGGAGTGTTTCTTCTGTTGAGTTTGCAATTTAGAAATTATCGAGAACCACTTATAGTTATGGTCAATATTCCTTTGGCTCTGGTTGGCGCCATATGGGGGCACTTAATCATGGGGTTGGATTTTACCATGCCAAGCATGATTGGTTTTGTGTCTTTGGCAGGTATTGTGGTTAACGATTCCATTTTATTGGTAGAGTTTGTCAAACGTAGAGTGGCAGAAGGGTTAGAGCTAAAAGACGCTGCTCAACAAGCGGTAAATGATCGCTTTAGAGCTATTTTTCTCACCTCTATAACCACCATAGCAGGCATGACGCCGCTATTGTTTGAAACCAGCACTCAGGCACTTATTTTGGTGCCCTTGGTCACCTCCATTGTATTTGGCATGATAACCTCCGCATTACTGATCATGTTTGTACTGCCCTCAATATATACAATCATGGATGATTTTAGTTTGGTAAAATTGTCGACAAAATCTAATGAAATAAAGGAAAACATATCATGAATTTTTCATCCGAAACGAAATCGAAATCAATGATTACTATGGCGATTATCGCACTTATTTTTGGTCTCGCAACCATATATTCTGGGGCTGACGTGATTTTCCTTGATGGGGCCGGCCGCGAAAGAGCTGGAGACTATATAGATTTTATCGTGTGGTTTAATTTTTTGGCAGGTTTTGTTTATATTTTGGCTGCGTATGGCCTTTATAAAAGCCGGCAGTGGTCGGTGATTCTGTCAAAAACCATCGCGATTGCTACCCTCATCGCATTTGGCGCGTTAGGAATTTATATCTTTAAAGGTTTTGCCTATGAAACCAGAACCTTAGTTGCGATGATATTGCGTTGTGGCATATGGATTATTATTGCATATATTTCCACCAAACATTTTAAAGCGAAAACTACTTAAGTTTTTGAGAAATTAATATTAGGCCCGTTAGAACGCATGCAATTGTTTTTGCATTACTATTAAGTAAATATTGGAGATTTTACCTGAAGAAGTCTAGATATTCAGATAGCCAAATCATTGGTATTTTAAAACAAACCGAGGCTTGAACGCCTGTTTCAAGACTCTGCCGCCAACATGGCATGAGCAGTGCTAGTTTTTATAAACCAGCTTACCGTATTTATTGTGAATTGGAACTTAATCTGCGTATCAGGCCGAAAAAGTGATGCCACGCCGCTTTTTTCAGCTGTAATTGTGAATTGGTATACAAATTTGACCCACCATTGACGTTTAAAACTGCCCCACCCACATTGGAGAATAGCGTCACTTTTAAACCCACATTGACAGCCGAAGCCCGACAACGGAACCAAGATGCAATAATTGAAGAACAACAGTTTAATGAATATATGAGCCGGCAAAAACAGGCCAAAGACAAAGCCGGTTTTGCCGATTTAAAAAAGCACCTAAAATCACCAGATGCCAAACTAAAGATGAAAAATAACTCATCTAACCCCTTGCATACTAATAGTTCCACTCAACAAGTTTGACGCGGGGTTTTATTCTTCAGTTTTCTTTCAAGTTTACAATTTGGTCTTGACTTGTTGCAAACATTCTCCAATGTGACATTGAACATTGTCAGGGGGCGAAATGACTAATTTTCATATTCCTGTTGCTGCAAATAAGAATATCAAAAAAATTTTTGGCACATCGTATTTTTATTTTTTAAAATATAATGTCTATTCAATCGACGGCAATATTGACAATTATATAAAAGAAATTCACAACATCAAAAGCTTGTTTTTACAGCGTTGCTCTAGTAAAAATATATTAGTCCAGAAAATAAATCAAACCAAACTCATTCACACTTACCGCCCCCAAACGGCATTGCGCATCTATAACCAAGCCTACCAAAATTTTTACGCGCACCACTCAACTGAGCAAGATAAATTGTTGATAGCACTCGCCTATTGGCAAATTTGTCGTTTGTCAAAAAGTCCATCTCTCTTACAGTTTTTACTCAAAGGCATTAAAGGCGGCGATAGTATAGACCACCAGTTCATGCAAGATGGTGGGCGCTTTACCTGTGTTGACACTAGCGCAATCACTGCAAAACTTTGCCAACACATGGGCATTGAAGGAAAAATAAAGCATGATGGCATAGGCTCAATTATAGGTTTGCACCATTTTTATGAAACAAAAACAGGCCGAATTATCGATGTGCCCTTCGGTTTAATTGATGGTGGTTTTTTTTACAGTTGCAAAAACCAACCCAAAACTTATAAAATCGTTGTGAAATTTGTAAAATCTATATACCAAAAGACCCAAAAAAAATTCTGGTCATAAATAGTGCTTGTTGACGCTAGTGCGCCAATTAATATGGATTTGGTTTTTGTTTTTTGTCACCGCGTTTAATGAAATGATGCCAATGCCATTAAAATCGCCATCGGTTTTTACGATGACTTGGTTTGTTGCTTATCGTGGGATACGCGAGCTAAAATTTCGACTTTTAGGAATACGGCGCACCACCAAGAGGTGATTAAATGGGGTTCATTAAAGTGATTTCGACTTTATTGGTTATATTTTCGAGCACCGGATGGTTAGCCCTATGGTGGCCTTTTTGTAGTGCGATTTTTGAATTGATACTTAAACGATATTTAGGAAGATGATAAATTACTCCAAGAATGAAAACAAGTTGCTAAAATTGATATCAACCAAAACGCCGCGCCACAATAACTTTTCCGAAGAAGCATCCAAGGGCGAATTAAGAGCCTCTCAAGAACTCCAAAAGGACACATATAGTTGTTGATTTGGCATTTACATGTGATCTCTAGACATGCGTGGGGAGCAACTGTGGCACGTATGCACATATTGCCATTGTTAACGGAGAAATATTATAGATCAAAGAGCTGAGTTTGGATCGCCAATAGGCAACCTCAATTTCGGTAGTTGATTCATATCATTTACTGTTTAAACTGAATATGGTAAGTAACATCGCACAATCAATTCAAGTTTTATTAAGGGAATATAATGAATTCAAATAAATCAAAATTTTTAAGTATTACGACAATTTTTATAAGCTGTGTATTAGCTGCCGTATCAGTATCAACTGCAAATGCTTCACATAAAACCAACGCTGCGCCTTTTGATTTTGCCGCTAAAGGTGCGAATTACTCTGGGTATAGTTCAGAGGGAGAATGTGTAAATGTTAGGAAAGAGGCTTGCATGCCTATAGTACAACAATGTGGTCCCAACAGTTTAAGTGTCTATGTTACAAAACAAGTTGGACTTAAAATTGTAAGACATATGAGAGACGGCCAAAATTTACCTGTTCATACAATGACAAAAGGCGGCCACTTCAAAGATAAAATTTGCACTATAGGACTTTAGACCAAGCTCTGAGAAAAAGGCGACCTATATAAGTTAGGTTGCCATTTCACTAACTCCAGTTCCTAGGTGCAACTTCATTATAGATGAGTTTTATGACCTCGCCAAACAGGGCAATGGCCCAGCTATGTATCACATGGCGAATTACCATGAGAGCGGGTTAAGTGTTTCTGAGAATATAGCGGCTTTTTCAATCCTGCATGGTTGGAAATACCTTAACAGTTAAACTTAAATCTTGAGTTTTGCTATTTGAACTATTGTCGACTAATAATAGGTTGTTATTTATAGGTTTAACAGGGCTGGCTATGCGCAAATATATACGTTTACAGGCAGTTATCACTGCAACTATATTGATGATTTCAGCCTCTTTTGGTTGGGAGACTGGTTTTGGCAAAAATGTAAATGATGTGACCTACGCACACTCTCAGAGCCAATCAAATGAAGACAATCATATTTTGTCTTTTAGTTGCGCCAAAGACTCAGATAATGGTTTACAGGTGCTTCTAACAGGTTTGACATTCCCCAATCTTGAAGCATTTGACGATAAAATAGCAACATTTATTTTTCGCTACGAATTACCAAAGAATGATTCATTTGAGACCAAATTAATGGCTTGGTATTTTGCCCCAGATTCTGCTTGGGTAGGCAGTTTTAAGGTTTTTGATGCAGAACATTTGTCGGTGTTCAGCAAGGCAGTAAAACTTAGTATTTTAAATGAAGACAGGAAAACCATTTTGACATTTCCTATGGACGGATCATCAAGGGCTGCAAGGCTTTTGAAAGTACAATGCGGCATTGGTAATATATAAGTGCTCTTAATTTTCATAATTTAATGATGGTTGCTTATCAATGGGTCGCACTAAGTCCCAAATTTTTCGTATCACATTGTTTTATATAATGAATTCATATTATGAAAAATCTGCTCAAAACCGCAAAAATAGCACCCCATACACGCTCACATCCAGAACATTGAGCACCGCGGCCACAGCCATATTGCAGCCGCAATTTAACGCGCAAACATGCCGACTAAAAAATAGTGTTTAACAATGGGTTATCCGCGTTATACCACCAACATTATGCACTAACATGGCCACGGCTGCTTTGGCTTCTGGGCCAAAACCATTTTGTTTCAGCCTATTTTTTAATGGCACAACACCGCTCACCACAACAAAATTAAAGACGCTTTTGCCAAATTTCAGACAACATTGTTTGTAGATAAACGCCACCACTTGCTGCCGAGAATCTAAATTTTTTCCGCGCATAATCATAATCTTTAGAAATAAACCCAATCAAACCCAAATAATATTGGCTAGATGCATATAAACCAGATCTTAAATCGGCATTGCTATTGGCACGCATAATAGTGGTGATTTGTTGGTCAAAATCAGCGGAGCTTAATTTACCAAGAAATACCGCCAGCCCTCTGGCATGAACATTTTGGCTGTTCGCAAGGTCATCAATGCTATTGGCATATTTTTGCTTTACGACAGTTCTCACATTTTTGCCAACCAAAAAATTAGCGGCTATATAACCCAAATTACACCGATACCCAATTTCAGCATCCGCATCATCTAAGCATTGCTTATAGGTTTCTATAGCGTCTTCAACATCGCCCAAGGCCATTTGCACACCGCCAAGGTCTAGCAAAGATTTGCCAATATGTCGTTTGGCATTTATGTCTTGCTTAGCGTATGTCTTTAATGCCTCATAATCAGCAAGTCCTAATGCACCAAACCGCCGAAATGAAGTCAGTGTTTGCAACTGTTTTTCATTAAAGCCATCAAAATTCATGGCGCGGTTAGACATTTCTATCGCATCGTGAAAACCACCAACATTAACCGCATTTTGCGCTATACGCGCCGCTTCTAACCCCAATATTTCAGCTTTATATTTTTTTGGCTCAGGCAGTTCAAATATCAAGAAACCCTCCTCGCCCAACGTCACCGGGTCAGCTTGGGCGCGGGTCGCAAGCCTAATCTGTAGGTTTATCGATTTCCCAAAATACTCGCGTGGAATATTTTTTAGAGGCAATTTTAGAATAATTTTTTTGGCATCTATATTCTTAGTTTTGCTATAATAATTTTCAGCTGTAAATAATTTCTTACCGGTTTCTACATTCAATATAGGCAAATTTTCAAATGCAAATTCACCCGTTTTTTTGTGCCCACTGAAATATGCATAAATTGTATAATCCAGACCCTCCATACAATGCCGCGTTAGCTCCATCTCAACAATTAAATTTTTGCCTTTAACATTTTGCTCTAACAATTCCAAATAGCTATTTTTAGTGCATTCATTAACCCGTAATAAATTATAGTCTGGCACACCAAAACGGCTCATTTCCTCGGCCACTAAGCCCTTTTTTAATTTGTCGAAACTAGTGGTCGCCTCAATATAATTTTTTATATTGTAACTCATAAAAGGCGCATACATGGCCGCAACAAAGGGGGTCGAATAAGAAGTGCCGCGAAATTTTTCACCATCGATTATAATTTGCCCAGGCCCTAATAGGTATGGTGCAATTTGTTTGGTATTGGTATGCCCAATACTTGAAGACAAAGAAGGTTCTAGTTCTCCATTTTCGCTCATACCGAATGCGCCGATGCTAATTAGAAATGGCGATTCATATTGAGAAAATACATTCAGAGACTCTTGCCCATTAAATAACCCGCCAGCGCCGCCAATATTATAACCTGACATTACAAATCTGGTCCCAGCGGCCACCCCTTTTTTATTTTTATCTAGAATTCGAACCCAGATGCGCTCTTTTGTTCCCTCCAGAACCATTTCAATTTGAGTATCACCTGATTGATTTCGTTGGCTATGAAGAACATTGGTCTTGGAATCCACGATCTGCATTTCAAAATCTTTATTGGCTCCTACCCAACTTAAAAATATGTGATATTTTCCGTTTTCTTTCACATATATTCGATTATAATCAACCAACCTTCCCTTCGAATTTGGCTTTGGTGAAAACTCAAGTCTGCCGTTTGAGTCTGAATCCATAAAATCAAATACGTGGCTTATTTTCCGGCTATTTCCCGATGATTTCAAAAGAGTGATTTGATATTCTTCAAGTAATTTTAAAGATTCATAATATTGAGAAACATCTTCGCCATCCAAATATCTATGTGCACCCAAGGACATCATAACAAAATATATTTTTCGTTTTTTTAAAAGCTTCAATATATCTTCAAATTGCTCTAAATGATCCTCAGCTTCAATGAGTAAAATCTTAGCATCTGGCATTGCTTTATAAGCCGTTTTTAAAACTTTAAACCCATGACTCGACCTACCAGATTTGTTATTTTTTCGCATTGAAACATAGTCAAAATTATGGTCTGGCCGCTCTAGTGCCCATTTTCTAACCCCGCGAAACCCTTCATCTATAATGGCAAATGAAATTCCTGTACTTATATTCATCGGGTAACCAGCAGTTTTTTCGGGGTAACCCATGGCTATTTTGGCTTCAATATAGGTCAAATCTCTTGGCCCATCTTTTCTTTTATTGGTTGCCGGTGCACCGTCAGCCTGTGCCGATAAAATCCCAAACACTAAAAACGACACTGCGATTGCTAACTTAAGTAATGCGCTCATAAATAATATCTCCAAAAATCTTCGTGGTTTTATACCAAACGCCGATCAAAAATCCGAATCTCCCCTGATTTACTAGACACATCAGGTCTTCCATAATTGTTGTTGTTCAAAATCTACTGGTGACAACACCCCGTTGTTACCATGTTTTCTTTTCGGGTGGTGGAAAAACTCAATATAATCGAATATATTCTGCCGAGCTGCTTTGCGGTTTACATAGGTTTTGCGCTTTACCCTTTCTTCTTTTAGCAATTGAAAGAAACTTTCTGCAACAGCATTGTCGTAGCAATTTCCTCGGCGGCTCATGCTGGCTTCCAGGTTTTTATCCTGAAGGGGTTTTTGCCATTCATGACTGCTATGCTGCTGCTCTGGTCGGAATGGATGATAATTTTGATTTTGGTTTGCGACGCCAAACGGCGATTAAAAAAGCGCTTAGCACAAGATCCATTTGCATTCTTGACTGCACCCCAAGGGCATTTTCTCGCTTCGCTCAGGGCACAAGACCAACCAATAAAGCGGTTGCTAAAACAAATCTATTTGCTAAAGAAATAAATACTAGGTATAAAATACAGTAGTTAAACCGTAGGGGGATTTATGCGTATTTTGTTAGTTATAAAGATTTTATTGTTGGTATTACTGGCTTATCAACCGGCATTTGCCGCAAGTACTTCTGTAAAAAATCAGAGTGCTGCCTATAAAGAAGCTGTCAAAATCGTTGAAAGCGCAATTGCCGATCAAACTGACTTCCTTTTTCTTCCAAAAAAATTGAAAATACTTCCTGCAAATATTGCGGAGCTTACCAACCTGAAAGAAATTAGCCTTTCGGGTACCAAAATCACTGATATATCTGTGTTGAAAAACCTTACTAATCTAAAAGGAATCAACTTTACTGGTACAAATATCAGCGATATATCGGCGTTGAAAAACCTCGCTAATCTAAAAGAACTGAACTTTACTGATGCAAAAATTACCGATATTTCGGCGTTAAAAAACCTGATAGGGCTAGAAAATCTTGACATCTCAGGTACCAAAATCAGTGATATATCTGCGCTAAAAAACTTGACAAGGCTAGAAAACCTTGACCTCTCAGGCACCAAAATCAGTGATATATCTGTGTTGAAAAACCTGACTAAACTAGAATATCTTCGCCTTGCCGACACTGATATTAACAATATATCTGCGTTGGAAAATTTAACCAAACTATATGATCTTGCCCTTACCGGTACAAAAATTAGCGATATATCTGCGTTAAAAGATCTTCCCAACCTAAGACGTCTTCGTTTTGCAGGCACCAAAATCACTGATATATCTGCGTTGAAAAACCTAACTAAGCTAGTTTATCTTGACCTTGATGGCACTAAAGTCGCCGATATATCTGTGCTAAAAAATCAGATCGGCTTAACGATCCTGAATATTTCTAATACAGAGATTACTGATATATCTGTGGTGAAAAACCACCCAAGGCTAAAATTATTCTTCTTTTCGGGCACCAAAATCAGCGATATATCTGTGTTAGAACACCTGACTAAACTCGAGGAACTTTTCTTTTCGGACACAAATGTCGCCGATATATCTGTGCTAAAAAAGCTGACTAAATTAGAGGAACTTTTCCTTTCGAATAC
Organism: Hyphomicrobiales bacterium; assembly: GCA_013214705.1. Taxonomy (GTDB): domain Bacteria; phylum Pseudomonadota; class Alphaproteobacteria; order Rhizobiales; family OSC116; genus OCS116. The sequence continues at coordinate 3,777 of JABSRZ010000018.1, read as the reverse complement.
AGATGTCACCGATATATCTGTGCTGAAAAAGCACACCAGGCTGAGAAAACTCGAAATCTCTAATACAAATGTTACAGATATAACCGCGTTGAGGAAACTTATTAATTTATACCATCTAGACCTTTCTGACACAAAAATCAGTGATATATCTGCGTTGCAAAACCTAACCAAACTAAATAAACTTGTTCTTACCCGAACAAAAATTCGTGATATATCCGTATTAAAAAACCCGGATCGGTTAGAATTTCTCTACCTTTCGGGCACTAAAATCACTGATTTATCTGCGTTGGAAAACCTGACGAGGCTAGTCTATCTTAGCGTTTCCAATACAAAAATCACTGATATTTCGGCATTGAAAAAACACGCTAAGCTGAAATTTTTGTATCTTTCCAATAGCAAAATCACTGATATATCTGTATTGCAAAACCTTGCTAGGCTGCGGAATTTGTTTCTCACAGGCACTGATGTCGCTGATATATCTGCATTGAAAAAGCACACTAGTCTGCGGTATCTCTACCTTTCTGGTACGAAAGTTAATGATATATCTGTGCTGAAAAAAATGACTAGACTGGTAAAACTTCGCCTTGCAGGTACAAATGTTACAGATGTATCTGTGCTGAAAAAACACACTAGGCTAAGAGAACTCGACATCTCTAATACAAATGTTACAGATATAACCGCGCTAGAAAAGCTAAATGTTAAAATAAAGAAGTGAAACAAAAACTGTTGCAAAAAAAGATGTAGGAATGCAAGTCCTTTTTGGTCAACTGTATTCCTAATCGCCTTCGCCGGGCCCTCCAGATAGGTTGTGAATTGGCATATAATATGACCCACCATTGGCGTTTAAAATTGCTCCACCTACATTGGAGACTAGCGCCAACTGACGAGCGGCTCTCAGTACACAAATGTGCGGATAATAACATAAACAGGTGGATCAATTCCAAACGCCATTTACCCATCCAAGTGGATCACTTATAAGTGCACATAGACACTCTTGAGCTAAAACAGTGACTAGGTGTAAATCATCAGATGAAATCATAAGAATTTTTAATTATTATAGTTAGTAATCATAAGCAATTCCTATTTCATAATCTGTTATTGTCAAGCCATAGCCAATTTGGAGATTTATGATGAGTATTTTAGCAGATTTGAAAACGCCGTGCCTATTGTTGGACGAAGGTAAAATGAGAGCCAATCAAGACCGCATGATGCAACGGGTCAAAAGCCGTTCATGTAACCTGAGACCGCATTTAAAAACCTTAAAATCTATTTCTGCCGCTCGATATGTTCTTGGCGGAACAGACAGCCCGATCACTGTTTCTACTTTGAAGGAAGCTCAGGAATTTGGCCGAGCCGGGTTTAAAGACATTCTATACGCGGTCGCGATTACGCCGCAAAAACTAGATCAAGTGGTGGCTTTGCGCCGCGAAGGGATTGATCTTAAACTATTGATTGAAAGCGAGGAAATGGCTGATGCCATTGCCAATAAATCCAATGAGACTGGAGAGATAATTCCGGCTTTCATTGAGATCGATGTTGACGGACACCGCGCAGGCATTGCGATTGACCAGACCGACCGACTAATTGACATTGCGCAGCGACTGGAACAAGGCGGAAGCCTCCACGGGGTTTTGGCTCATGCAGGGGGCAGTTATGCTTTGTCAGATGAAAAACTTATATGTGAAGCGGCGTTAAATGAAGCGACAAAAACCGTTAAGATGGCAAATGTTTTGCGGGCTGCTGGGTTTGACTGCCGTCATGTTAGTGTCGGCTCGACCCCAACTGCATTGGCGGATATTGACGTGGAGGGGGTTACAGAAATTCGAGCGGGTGTGTATTTGTTTTTTGACCTTGTGCAGGCAGGTGTTGGGGTTTGTAGACAAGAAAATATTGCCATAAGCGTTCTGACGACTGTCAACGGCTGGAATGACCAGAAAAAGCAAATTTTTGTTGATGCGGGTTGGATGGCGTTGTCAAGAGATAGGGGAACGGCAAACCAAGCGACGGATCAATATTTTGGGCTTGTCTGTGACATAGACGGCAATATTATGCCTGATTTAGTGGTGGTTGAGACCAGCCAGGAGCATGGGATAATTACGACCCGCCCAGGTTTTGGCCAAGATATACAAGCAGAAACGCCGCATTTACCGATCGGCACCCAGTTGCGTATTTTGCCCAATCATGCCTGTGCAACCGCCACCCAACATGAAACCTATCATGTACTTAATGCAGAGGGGCAATTGGCACAGGCTTGGACGCGTTTTAGAGGTTGGTAACGATATAAGAAAGAACAAATATGTTTATCCTTTCAGAAGAAAATGTAAAAAAAATTGCCACTGAAGATTTGGCTTTTAAGGCGGTGACAGAAGCATTTGTGGCAGCTTATGAGCTGACAGGAAAAATATTTCCGGTTGTGATTGCGAGTGGGTGTGTTGAAGGAAATAGTTTCTCAATTAAATCTGGGAACCTTAGTGTTCAGAAGCTTTCGGGTCTTAAAGTCGGTTCATACTGGGCTGGTAATCATTTAAAAGGCATGGCCAATCACAGCACCACGACTTTGATCCTTAATGAGGAAACCGGGGTTGTACAGGCCGTGATTAATGCAGGTTATTTAAATGGGCTGAGAACCGCAGCGGCAAATGCCGTAGCCACAAATAAATTGGCGCGAAAAAATGCTCGTACTTTAGGTGTGCTTGGTGCAGGGCATCAAGCCATCTTTGAAATAAAGGCAATTTGCAAAGTTAGAGACATTCAAAAAATCCTCATTCATAGCCGCAAGCCACAAACGGTGTTAAAAGCTGTGGAACAATTGGCAACAATCGGGATTGTTGCGGAATCTGCATCTGTTGAAGCGGTATGTCGTGCCGCAGATATTTTGGTGACGGTGACCAATTCGAAAACGGCTTTATTTAAAGGCGAGTGGATTAAACCGGGGACACATATTTCTGCGATGGGGGCGGATCAATCTGGCAAGCAGGAATTGCCACTTGAATTGGTTAGAAAAGCTCAATTATATGCGGATTTACCGGCTCAATCACGTGCTATTGGAGAGTTTGAGCTAGCGAGTGGTTCAACTAAAGACTTGAAAATTTGTCCGATAGGCGCGGTGTTGGTCGGTGATGATGAAGGGCGGGTTAATCATGAACAAATCACAATTTTTGATAGTAGTGGGATAGCATTGCAAGACCTTTGTATTGCGAAAACGGTGCTGGATAAAGCCATTGAACAAGAATTGGTTATGGAAATTGACTTTTCCTAAATCTTAAAATTAACCAAAATCGCCAAAATTGGCACATTCTGTGACACATTTTATTTCAGAAACGAATTATACGCCATCAATTTAAATAGTTAACATATAATGTTGGCGGCTCGTAACCTGAAGGTTGCCTCTAAAGGGACTTCGTAAAGTCGTAATTCAACTCCTACCCCCCGGGCCGAGCGAAGCGACATAGTGCCCGCGGGGAGCAACCAACATACAAACAGCGTCCCAATGGGGCGCTTTTTTTGGGCTGGCGTGGGGGCATTATAAAAAATGATTAAAGCCGACTATCTGCGCCCAAAGGGAGTGCTGTAAGGCCAATAAAAACAAATTGGAAAAGGCTCTTGGTATTTGAACAAATCGTTGAGTAATGCTAATGTGGAGCGGAACAAATATGGGCAATGCCAGTAAAATGGTTTTGTTTTGAAAGTGCGTTAAAATAAGAGCTTTGCTAAAGTTATTTTGCTCGCTAGATGTGACTTAGGGGTATATGGAGAGAATATGGATAGTTTAAAAAA
>JABSRZ010000017.1 GCA_013214705.1 Hyphomicrobiales bacterium | reverse complement strand
AATTCTAAAAATATCGACACTCAAACTTGGTCTTTTAATTGGGGTTTTAGACGTAGCGAAATGGCTGTCCCAGGCGGGATGTTGAGCCCTGATACACTTGCAATGGCTAACGGCAGCGGACAAGATGAAAATTGGTTTGTGGGGGTTAGATAATGGCAATCGCTTTTGAAGAAACTTGCAAGAAGTTGGTGGTTGAGCTTGGCGTTGGCACAGCAGATGACGTTGTTTCTGTACAACAATTAACCGGCGAACTGGCCAAGACAATGAGTAGCCGTGACGAAGCGGTTCAATATTTTATTGATCGTCAGCCAGCAGGACGTTTTGGGCAACCCGAAGAGATTGCTGGCCTGTGTGCCTTTTTGGCATCTGACGATGGTGCCTTTGTCAATGGGCAAGCAATTTGTATTGATGGCGGTATAACCATCTGATGGCATAACATGCTTGTTAAACTCATGCTAGCACTCTGATGGCCAGTTGAATATCTGCGCCAATTGCTTCAGCGTATTTCAAGCCCAAATATGGTCAACCATGAGTTTATTGAACTGTATAAAAATCACTTGTTCACTTAAATTGACCCACCTCACAGCCCACCTTTTGGGCTGAGATTGTATGTTCTGAAATGTTCCGCTATGTGAAAAAGAAATTTTTATTTCGTTTGGTTTCAAATGGTTATGTTCAGGTATGAGCAATGATGTCCAGTCAGAGTAATTCTCTCCTGCGGAAGCAGTTTTACTAATAAAAACAATATGTTAACAGATCAATGGTGCCTTACAAAAATCTCGAAATGCAGAATATAGCGTGAACAGGTCGTAAACATGCACTGCCAGTTGGGGCCGTTTGGTGGCAGTCGTGTTTTTCACATGTTCATATTTTGGACACAAAAAAAGCGGCCAAACCATAATTTCCTTTTTTTCGCCCTCATATGTAGGTAGCTAAAACGGAATCGCCTTATGAAGCGTTGAGAGATAGACTATAATCAATTTGAAAGTGTTTTGCTAGGTCGTCCAGTCTACAAATGGCTGATAGTCGCTTTGCCGGATAGCAGCTCTTTTGTCTATCGAATCGAAGTTATTGAAACCGAACAAAATAGCGCCCACCTTATTGATGGTGTTTTGACCCTAAAAATGACCCGACTGGCGATAGAATATTTGGTCAACAAACCGACTAAAGATGGCATTTTATTCTTGCAAACCGCTCATGTTATATATTTGAAATAGATTTACGCAAACCACCCAAAAAATGAAAATTATACCGCAGATCGTTGCGGCAATAATTGGTTAATTTCGCTAAGGCACGAGCCGCAATTGCTACCGGCTTTTAACAAATCTACAACTTGATCAACACTGGTTAGGCCGTTGGCTTTGATGCTATCTTTTATCTGTTGTTGGTAGATACCAAGGCATGAACAAACGATCGGCCCTAAATTTGGTACCTTATCTTGACTTATACCCGACAATAAATAACTCAATTTATCTGCTATATCGAGCTTACGGCTCATTTGGTTTTGTAGCCATTCGAGTGGCGGTAATTCACCTTGATTTGTTGCCACAAAACAACTTTTTAGTCGATTATTTTCCACATTGGCATATCGGTAATGGCCGCCTACACTGTCTTCATAACTTAATAACTTGCTCTTAGCGAAAGTTTTTAACTGATCAATAATGCCCACATCTGCAACTTCGCCAACTCCTGCCAAATTTAATATGTGGCAACCATTTTGGCAATTATATGCCCAATATTTTATTTGTTTATCGGCCGTTAACTCCGCCGGGGCGAGCTTTTGGTGGCTGATATAGAACCCATGCCACGCTGGCCGCCAAACTTTAAGGCTAACCGGCGTATGTTTTAGCTCTGGTTGGCCAGAAACGCTGTCAGTAGCTGGGTTTACCAAACGGCCAATGACCGCCGCTGATGAATATATCTCAGTCCAATGCATCGGCATGAATATTTGACCGTCTGGTTGTTTTTCATCGATATAGGCGCGCACCAATGCCTTGCCCCACCAGCTAAAAATTTGCACAAAATCATTATCTTTAACGCCAAATCTTTGGGCATCTTGGGCGGAAATGTATACAAATGGTTCGGAAAATTGGTTGTTGAGTTTGGCCGATTTTCCGGTGCGGCTCATGGTATGCCACTGGTCTCGTATACGGCCAGAATTTAGAATAAGCGGGTAATCTTGGTTGGTTTCATGCACGGGCGCTTGGTGTTTGATGGCCACAAAGTTGGCTTTGCGGGTTTGGTTGAAAAACTCGCCATCTTGCAACATACGTTCAGTGCCATAGGGCGTAGCCTCGGTAATTGGCCATTGTGTGGGCGCCATTTCATTATAGTCTTTTTCAGATATGTCGGCATGTAGGCCGATGTTGAACGCCCGCAAATTTTCGCCGTCATTTTCAAACGCCGATAGTTGGCTATGTTCTTGGTATATTTCCGATACATTTTGATAGGCGAAGGATTTTTCGAAACCCATATATTTTGCAACTTGGCAAATAATCCACCAATCGGGTTTTGACATGCCAGCGGGGTCTAAAAACCTGCGTTGGCGCGATATACGACGTTCAGAATTGGTGACAGTGCCGTCTTTTTCGCCCCAAGTCATCGCCGGCAATTTAACATCGGCATATTGCATACTGTCGGTATTATTCATACAATCTGAAACCACAACCAACGGGCATTTTGCCAACGCGTCACGCACTTTATTGGCATTGGGCATTGAAACCGCCGGGTTGGTGGCCATAATCCATACGGCTTTTATTTTTCCATCCGCAATTTTATCGAATAAGTCGACCGCCTTAGCGCCGCCTTGAGTGGCAATGTTAGGCGCATCCCAAAATCTTGAAACCAAATCGACATTTTTGGGTGTGAAATCCATATGCGCAGCCAGCACATTGGCCAAGCCGCCAACCTCGCGCCCGCCCATGGCATTGGGCTGGCCGGTTACCGAAAATGGACCCATGCCCGGCTTGCCGATGCGGCCTGTATAAAGGTGGCAATTTATAATGGAGTTGACTTTATCTGTGCCAGATGAAGATTGATTTACCCCTTGCGAGTATATTGACAACGCCCGTTCGTTATCAACAAATAACTGGTAAAATTCTGAGACTTTTGCGGCATCTAAGCCACATTTTTGTGCCACTGTGGCAATGTCTGGCGCGTCTTGGTTTGCCAGCTTAAGTGCCTTGCTCATGCCATTTGTATGGGTGGCCACATAATGTGCATCTATAGCGTTATGCTGCGCCAAATAACTTAGCAGGCCGTTAAATAACACCACATCTGTCCCGGGCAGAAGCGGCAGATGCAGATCGGCCATGTCGCACGAAGCGGTATGGCGTGGGTCGATAATGACAATTTTTGCGCCACGGGTTTTTTGAGCTTTGAGCAAACGGCTAAACAATATTGGGTGACACCACGCGGCGTTGCTGCCGACCAGAACGGCTAGGTCCGTTTCATCCCAATCTTCATAATTCCCCGGTACAATGTCGGCACCGAAAGCCCGTTTATGTCCAGCAACACTCGATGACATGCAGAGCCTCGAATTGGTGTCGATATTGCCGCTACCAATATAGCCTTTCATCAGCTTATTGGCGACATAATAATCTTCAGTCAGCAATTGGCCTGATACATAAAAAGCCACGCTATCAGGCCCATATTTATCGATGCATTGTTTAAAACCTTGGGCCACTTTTTTGAGCGCAAATTCCCAATTGGTTTGTTGGCCATTCACAATGGGGCTGAGCAATCTATCTGTATGGTCGAGCGTTTCGGCCAAGGCCATGCCTTTGGAACATAAAATACCATTATTGGCCGGGTGATCTGCATCGCCTGTAATGCTGACCAACTCGTCGCTGACGCTGGCCGTTATGCCACAACCGACACCACAATAGGGGCAGGTGGTTTTGATGTTTGAAGCTAGCGAGGTCACTGAATATGCCGATCTATGATTTAGCTCTAAGTGATAACAATATTTTATTGCCATTCATTTGCACGGGAAATGACAGGCTCTGGCCTTTATCTGCGCCCTGAGCTTGGCCAGTTTCCAGCGAAATAACCCAGTTATGTAAGGGGCATGTGACACAGCCATCATGCACAATGCCATCGCTCAACGGGCCGTTTTTATGCGGGCATTTATCTTCGAGCGCAAAAATTTTGTCATCACTGGTGCGGAAAATGGCAATGGTCATATCGCCATGCTCAACACAACGTGCACCGCGTAAAGGTATATCATTTATGCTACCGATTTCGACCCAATTTTCTGTCATGGCGTTCATTCTGCTGGCTCCAAGGCTAGGGTGGCGAGTGGGTTAAACTCATGTTTATCGACACCCGATACTCTCTCACTCCACGGGTCGACTTGGGCAAATTTTTGGCTATAAACAAAGCCATTATAGTAGGCGACGCGGGTGTCTAAATCGTCCATGATTTGCTTTTGTATTTCCTCTAGCCCGACTCTATCCATCCATTTGTAAATGCGTTCTAGATAATGGCCTTGTTCACGATACATTTGGGTAACGGCAACAATAACTTCCATAACTTCTTTTTCGGTGCTTACATTGCCTAATATTTTCGTGCCTCGAATGTGTAACCCAGCGGCGCCGCCAATGTGAATTTCATAACCCGAGTCGATACATACTACGCCGATGTCTTTACAGGTGGCCTCTGAACAATTACGCGGGCAACCTGAAACGGCTAATTTTAATTTGGCAGGTGTCCAACTGCCCCACATAAATTTTTCTAACTTTATGCCTAGGCCGGTGCTATCTTGCGTGCCGAAACGGCACCAATCGGTACCCACGCAGGTTTTAACTGTCCGTAACCCTTTGGCATAGGCGTGGCCAGACACAAAGCCGGCTTCACCCAAATCTTTCCACACTGCGGGTAGATCTTGTTTTTTTATGCCCAGCATATCGATGCGTTGACCGCCTGTGCATTTAACTGTCGGAATATCGAACTTATCGACCACATCGGCAATGGCGCGTAACTCTTTAGCAGAAGTAACGCCGCCCCACATGCGCGGCACAACCGAATATGTACCATCTTTTTGAATGTTGGCATGCACCCGCTCGTTGATAAACCGCGACTGGTAATCATCGGCATATTCATTTGGCCAATCGGCCACCAAATAATAATTCAGCGCAGGGCGACATTTCACACACCCGCATGATGTTTGCCATTCTAGCTCCTGCATCACTTGCGGAATGGTTTTTAACTGTTTAGCTTTGATTAAGCGCCTCACATCGCTATGGCCAAGCTCGGTGCAGCTGCATAGGCTTTGCACCGCATTGGCATTAAAACTGTCGCCTAGGGTGAGGGTCATTAATTGCTCAACCAAACCAGTGCAGCTGCCACAAGAGGCCGAGGCTTTTGTATGGGATCTTACGGCGGCCAAATCTGTAAGGCCTTTTTTGGTTATTGTGGTGACAATGTCACCTTTGGAAATGCCATTACAACCACAAATTTCTGCCTCATCTGGCAAGGCTGTAACGGCGGCGAGCGGGTCCGCGTTGGTGCTCCCCAATACGGCATTTTGCCCAAATATCAACATATCGCGTATTTCGCGGATATTTTCGCCACTCTTTAATTTTTCAAAAAACCATGGACCATCGGATGCTTCGCCATATAGCACCACGCCAATAACTTTATTATCTTTCAGAATGAGCCGCTTATAAACCCCAGACGCGGCATCTCTAAATACAATTTCTTCGCGGTCATCGCCTTCGGCAAAATCGCCAGCCGAATAAAGGTCTATGCCAGTTACTTTTAAGCGGGTCGGGGTATATTGTGCAACAAATTTAGCGGTTTCATCGCCAGTTAACTGCGCTGCAAGTATGTTGGCCATTTGGTAGAGAGGAGCCACCAAGCCATAGCACATGCCGCCAACCTCGGCGCATTCACCAAGCGAATAAATATCGGGGTCGGAAGTTTGCATATTGTCGCTGACCACGATGCCACGGTTAACGTCTAACCCAGATTGTTCCGCTAACTTGCTATTGGGGCGAATGCCTACGGCCATAACAATAAGTGAAGCCGGAATCACTGTGCCATCTTCTAAATGCACGGCACCTACTTTGCCATCGGTATCGCTGGTGATTTCTTTGGTATTTGCACCGCATAACACCTTAATGCCACGTTGTTCCAATTCTTGTTGCAGCAAATAGCCTGCAGCCGGGTCTAATTGGCGCTCCATTAGCGTCGGCATTAAATGAATAACCGTAACATCCATGCCTTGTTCTTTTAAACCCGCTGCGGCTTCAAGCCCAAGTAAGCCACCGCCAATGACCACAGCAGAACCACGGCTTTTAGCCGCTAACATCATGGCGGTCACGTCATCTAAATCGCGATAACTTAAAACCCCGGGTAATTTGTGGCCCGGCACAGGAATGATAAACGGTGTTGAACCTGTGGCGATGATTAATTTGTCATAATCGGCCACGATGCCATGTTCAGATGTCACTTGTTTTTTGGCACGGTCTATATTGGTAATTTTGTGACCTTTATATAATGTCACATTATTTTTAATGTACCAACCATCACCATGAATGATAATCTCTTCGAATTTTTTTTCGCCAGACAATACCGGTGACAACATGATGCGGTTATAATTCACCCGGTTCTCGGCGTTAAAAATTGTGACTTCATATAAGTCGGGCGCGAGGGTTAACAATTTTTCTAGCGCCCGGCCCGGGGCCATTCCATTGCCTATGATGACCAGTTTCTGCTTCATTCGATTGACCTTTTTTAACAGGTTCAGAATAATTCGAGGGAGAGTTAATCTGAGTTTTTGGTTTGACCATTTCATGTCTGATGAATCTTATGTCCGTTCAATACAAAGCAAACACCGTGCCAGTTTTAAAATGCCCGCAAAGCCCACAAATGCGTGGCGCTCTATGCTGGCGAAAAATATGATGCCTAAAATTTAGCCGTCAAAAAATATGTGACTAAAAATTAAGCAAATTAGGTGAGCCATATTTACGTATATGGCCAAAAAGCCGCCTTTTGAAAGTGGCATCGATATTGCAATGGCAGGTATATCTAACGCCATGTAACGCATTTCAGCTCTATTTAGTTATAACAAAGTGAAATAATGAATAACCAAAAATCGACCATCAACCTGTTCTCATTCTCTAAACAATCCAAAATGTTGCACCTGTCATGGATGGCATTTTTCATCAGCTTTTTAGTGTGGTTTAACCACGCACCTTTAATGGCCATCATCCGCGAACAATTGGGCCTATCTCATCAAGAAGTGGCCACCATACTTATTTTAAATGTAGCGCTTACCATTCCGGCGCGGGTGGTCATTGGCATGTTTGTAGACCGTTTCGGCCCACGTCTGGTTTATGCCCTATTGTTATTTATTTCGGCTTTCTTATGTTTTGGTTTTGCGCTGGCCAACAGTTTTGAGACCTTGGCTTTGTTTCGTTTCTTATTGGGTTTTTCGGGCGCGGGTTTTGTGATTGGCATTCGCTTGATTTCTGAATGGTTCCCGGCCAAAACGGTTGGTTTGGCCGAAGGCATATATGGCGGTTGGGGCAATTTTGGCAGCGCCGCCGCCGCGATGATATTACCCTTTGTAGCTTTGTATATTGGAGGTGATAACGGCTGGCGCTATGCCGTTGCCATGACCGGTGTTTTGGCTCTGGTTTATTCACTATATTTTTATCGGGTGGCGCGCAATACACCCAGAGGCGCCACCTATTTTAAACCCAAAAAATCCGGCGCGATGGAAATTTCATCCAAAGCCGATTTATATCTATATGTGGTGATGAAATTGCCACTTTTTTTGGCCTTGGCGTTGCTAACTTGGAAGCTAAGCCCACTAAATTTAAATATGCTCAGTGGCGGCGTTTGCACCGGCATATATATAGGCTTATTGGCGGCATTTCTATATCAGGTCTACCATATATATGAAGTTAACAAAATTGTATTTGGCCAAGGTGTGGCAGACATTCAACGATATTCATTTAAGCAAGTGGCTCTGTTGAGCCTAGCTTATATGGTGACTTTTGGCTCTGAGCTGGCTGTGGTGTCTATGTTGCCACTTTATTATATGGATTTGTTTGGCCTTTCGGCCATTGTGGCAGGCCTGATCGCAGCCTCATTTGCCATTATGAATTTAATTGCACGGCCAGTGGGTGGTTTGGTCAGTGATCGGTTTGGCCGCAAAAAAACCTTGATTATTTTTCTATTCGGTCTGGCGATTGGCTATTATATTATGTCGTTAATGACCAGCCAATGGAATATAGTCTTGGTATTATTGGCAACGGTTTTTTGCGCGTTTTTTGTACAGGCAGGTTGTGGCGCAGTGTTTGCCCATGTACCACTTATTAAACGCCGCATGACGGGCCAAATATCTGGCATGGTGGGGGCTTATGGCAATGTTGGCGGCGTATGCTTACTCACTCTGTATTCATTTGTAAGCGCCGCAACATTCTTTTTATTCATTGGTGCATCGTCACTCATATTAATGGTTTTAATATTGATATTTATGAACGAACCAGTAGGCCATATGGCTGAAGTGTTAGAAGATGGTAGTGTTGAACTAATTAAAGTTGGGTAATAAATAGACATGACGGAGCAAATTTCCATAGGGGCTTATTCGAATGCTGGGTTGAAACCCTGCAATGAGGATAGCTATGGAATCATGCTGCCTGAGCCGGTGCAAAGCTTTACCAAAGGCATTGCCATTGCCATTGCCGATGGCATGAGCACCTGCCCAAAAGCCAAAGAAGCTTCTGAAACTTGTGTAAAATGTTTCTTGCAGGATTATTTCTCGACACCCAATAGTTGGGGGGTTAAGAAATCGGTTGGCAAAATATTAAACGCCACCAATAGTTGGATGTTCAGCCAAACACAAAATGGGCAAGCGGCTGAGTTTGGCATGGTGAGCACGTTAAGCGCGATGGTGATAAAAGCCGGCAAAGCGCATATATTTCATGTTGGCGATAGCCGTATCAGCCTGGTGCGCGATGGCAAAATAGAACCATTGACCCAAGATCATATATTAAAGGATTTCACCGGCCATAGTTTTTTAAACCGCGCTATGGGCACGGGCATTCATCTGGATATGGACTATAAAACTGTGCCGTTGCGCCAAGATGATGTCTTGATTTTTACCACCGATGGTGTGCATGAATATGTAAGCCCAACCAATATCAAACAACTCGCATTGGCAAATATCGATAACTTGCCCGGCGCGGCAAAGCAAATTGTCGGCAGGGCACTAAGCGCCGGTAGCCCAGACGATGTGACTTGCCAAATTGTAAAAATAGACGATTTAACCACTATTTCTAATCCTGACAATATGCCCGGCGGAGCAAACCTGCCATTCCCTCCGTTGTTAGAAAATGGGCAAATATTAGATGGTTATAAAATAATACGAGAAATACACACCAATAGCCGCAGCCAAGTGTATTTGGCGCAACCACAAGGCCAAGACAACTATGTCGCCATTAAAACACCATCGGTTAATTTTGATGATGACCAAACTTATATCAATGCCTTTAAGCGAGAGGCATGGATTGGCGCTCAAATAAACTTGCCGAATCTGGTGAAATATCATGCTGCCAAGCCAACTAAGCAATTTCTATATATGGTAACCGATTATATTGAGGGCCAAAGCCTGCGCGAATGGATGGGCAACCACCCCAACCCCGACCTATCGGAAGTTAAAGCCATAATATTGCAAATCATTGCCGCCATCCGCAGCTTGCACCGTATGGATATGGTGCATAGAGATTTGAAACCTGACAATGTGATGATTGACCGCAGCGGCATGGTGAAGCTGATAGATTTAGGCTCTGTGCAAGTGGCAAGCCTAGATGAACAACAAAACACCGCAGATAACCAGCTTTTAGGCAGCGTCGATTATACCGCGCCAGAATATTTGCTATATGGCAGAGCCGATAGAGCTTCAGACCTTTATTCATTAGGGGTGATATTATATGAAATGCTCACACATAAACTGCCTTATGGGCGGGGGTTTAAAAATTCATATGATGTGAAACGGCTCAAATATATTTCGGCTCTTTCGATTAATGACAATTTGCCGGAGTGGATAGAGGCCATATTGCAAAAATCGGTTGCCAAAGATGTGAACGATAGATATGAGCGATTTTCGGAATTAGAACATGAATTGAGCAAGCCTAAACACGAGGTTTATACCAAAACCCAAGAGCCGCTATTGGCGCGCAACCCGATATTATTTTGGCAATCAATTTCGGCCATTTTGGCGATGATTATTGTGACCATATTAGCCGTTGGAGATTAACGATGAATGTAATGCCGATATTTTTAAAGTTAGATCAAAAACCCATATTGGTAATAGGCAATGGCCAAATGGCTGAAGCCAAAATTAACCTGCTAACCCAGATGGGGCAAAGGTTAAATGGCTAACATTGGGCCAACAAATAACTCAAAAATATGCAAAAAGTGTAGATATAATCGTTAGTAAATATTCTGATAAATATCTTGCAGATATATCACTGGTATTTGTGGCGACCAATGATGAAAAGCTGATTGCAAATATTATGGCGGCGGCGCAAAAACAAAACATCATTTGTAATTTTGTTGATATGCCAGAAATATCGCATTTTATAACCCCGGCAGTGGTAAAGCGTGGCGATGTTATGGTTGCCATTTCGACATCGGGCAAAGCACCGGTTTTGGCACGGAATTTACGCCTAAAAATAAACCAATTATTGCTGCACAATTTGGACGAATTGGTGGAGTTTCACTATAATTTTAGGCCGATTGCCAAACGCGTAATGACCAAATCTAAACAATTATTTGGGTTTTGGAATGAAGTATTCACACAGCAAAATATAGACATTTTTTTGGCAAAAAATGCCACCCAAAAGCAAGAATATCTGCTTGGCATAATTGGTGAGCAAACAACCAGCACCGGCAAATTGATTGAAATTAAATTAACTTCGCGCCATGCCGAAGATTTGACGCTGAAAGCACATCGGCTCATCAACATTGCCGATGTCATTATTTATGGCAATGATATGCAAGATATATTGGGTTATGCTCGCCGCGATGCGAAGTGCATACATTTAATCAATGAGTTGAATGTCGAAACTTTAATACAGCCTCATTTAGACAATGGCGAATTTGTGGTGTATTTAAAACCTATAAATGTAAATTTCCTTGCAAATCAAAACGATATAATATCGATGCAATGCGGCTAAATTCTCTTAGACTGCTTGTTGCCAAAGCACTTGTTGATAAGTGTTTGCGTGATTGGAGCGCTGATGCCAGTGACAATATTAAAGCATTGATTACCGGTGCATTTGATGTTGATAGCAAAGGCGAACTCAACACGGCCAAAATATTGGGTTTGCGCAAGGTTGATATTCAAGATGCTAATTGGCTTAAGGCAATGGAAGCCATTAGTGACTGGTCGTGTAACGGTTTGATGCCGCTCCGTGTATTCATTTAAGCAATAATATGTTTAAAAGCCAGGGGCGATTTCGAGCAAATGTAGAATATCTCCGGTCTGACCCGAAAATTCATTTTTGACCAATTGCTATGTATATGTTGAAAATAACGCCAGGACGCTAAAATTACCAAATTGCTAATTTTTTGAAACCGAATAAAATATCCGAAATTGGCACATTCTGTGGCACATTTTGATTTAAAGTAGAAATATATGTTATAAAATCAATTAGTTAACATATGGCGCTGACGGCTCATAACCTGAAGGTCGTAGGTTCAAATCCGACCCCCGCAACCAAATACCATTGTTTTTACTGGTAAAATACCGTTTAAACATACTCTACCCACAAAACTACCCACAACTAGCACCAGCAACTTAAGCTAGGGGTATATGAATTTTATTAATGCCATCGACTCGTCGTCAGTTGTCTTTTTCCCGTAAACTCTTTTATCAAATTGGATTGTGATGATGGGTATTATGACCGTAGATAGTGGAAGTCATTCACCAGAGGTCAACGCGGGGTGTTTGTAGTGGATCTTCCGCTACTATATTCCTTTGTTTTTATTCATAAAATTTGGATACGCACTGATTTACCCACAATTTGAAACACAAACAAGCTCTTGACTTAATTTGGATCGGTTTGCAGGTGGCAGGCCACTTTCTACGTCCATCCAATATTAGCCCAAAATAGAAGCACATGTGTCAACCACAAGAGCCCGACTGCAGGCATTTAACCGGCATATAAAGAGCCGCTCAAAAAGTGTAACTATATTTGTTGTAAGGAAAAACCTGAATATTCTACACCGCGGGAGGAAGCGGTAGGGAGCCCATATCTTTGCAACTACAATTCGTCTGGCCAAAGAGTGCATAATTATTTGCGTGAAAATGGGTCAAATTGTTCAAGTCGTCTGCACAGAATTTACACGTTTCAAAAATATTGATATTTCACTGTCAAGGTTTGACACCTGAACATTCAAATCACTGGCTAATCCATTTACATCATTAGAAATTGTTTTTGTTTCACAGATTGATTCGTCAACTTTATTCATTGAATTTGCGCTAATATTGGACAACTTGGATGCCACATTCACGTTGGATGAAATTTCATTGATGACGGCGCTTTGCTCTTCTACGGCAGACGCAACCCCCATTGAACTCTTCGACAATTTCGCAATAATCTTTTCCACCTCTGCGATAGCTTGATTGGCTTTAGTTGAATCCGCTTGGATAGCGCCCACCCGCTCTGCAATCTCTTCTGTTGCGTTGGATGTTTGACTTGCAAGACTTTTAACCTCATTGGCCACCACGGCAAAACCTTTGCCCGCTTCACCGGCCCTCGCGGCTTCAATAGTTGCGTTTAAGGCTAACAAATTGGTTTGTTCTGCAATTTCTTCAATCAATTTCACCACTTGTTCAATATGTTTTGCACTGGATGTCAGATCATTTATAACCTCCACGGCTTCGCTGGTTTTATCGCTTGCCATTTCCGCTATTGCGGTTGAATTAGCGGCTTGTTCGGCGATTTCACTAATCGAGGCCACCATTTGCACCGTAGCACCTGCCGCACTCGTTACATTAACCGATGTTTCTTGTACATTTCCTGCAACAATTTGGCTTTGGGCTTGCATATCTGTTGCCGAATGACTCAATTTATTTGACACGTCTTCTAGCCGACTGGACGCTATGTTCACCTGCCCTATACTATCTGAACTTATTTGATGAAACTTCTGGATTAAATCCTCTATATAATGCGCCTTGCGAAGCACTTCTTGGTTTAATTTCTTTTTTTCATCTTCGGCATTCATGCGCGCAAGTGCAGTATTTTTAAAAACCATAAGTGAACTTGCCATATCACCAAGTTCATTTTTTAGCCCTATATGTGGAATATCTCCATTGGCATCGCCACCTGCCAGGCTTTTCATCCGTTGGCTTAATTGTTTTATCTTTTTGGCTATATTATTGGCGATAAACCAACTTATAAGTGTGATTAAGATCCCAATAATAAGGACATAAGTGAGTAGAAAGACATTTGTTTCCGCTTGAGAATTTTCACGTATAGATGTCGTTGCAGCGCTTTTTAGGCTGTACACATTTATCATATCCTCAATTTTTGGGATAAAATGATTGTAGGCTTGATTCAGCTTCATAATCTCGATGTTGAAAACTTCTCGTGCTTCACTCCAAGCTAAAAATTTAGTTTTATAGGACTCTATGAATTTCGTAATTATCTGTTTTTGTTTGATATTTAAAAAAGAAACTTTGACAGATCTAGATAAATTGCTAATCCCTAAGTCAAACTTTTCCAAGAAACTCAGTTCGCCATTCAACATAAAATCTTTTTGGTGTAACCGAAGTGCATACATCTGCACAATAATCCCGCTCAATGCCGTTTTATCGAACATTTTCTGTTTCATATCTTCAATGGCTTCGTCAAAATCAATTATTGATTTATTCAATTCACCCAAAAACCCTGAACCAGCATCCACGCCTAGATTGTCTCGCAAATCAACAATTTCGCCAAATTTATTGAGAAGTTTATTTAAACCAGTTTTGATGCCAAAAAGTGTTTTTTTGCCATCATCTTCAACCAGCTTTTTCTCTAACAAACCAACTATTTTGTCAGCTTCCAATTTGGCTTCGACAAACGCAATGACGTTACTTTTGGTTGGCAGTGCAATATAATCTCTTTCTCGCACCCGAATTTCTAAACCATGTTTGCTTAACTCGCCAAATAGATTTGAAATATCAGAAGCAGCAATGGCTTTTTCGGTAACATTTGCGACATTGCTAGACACATAATATGCATTGGCAGAAATGGATATTATGCCTGTTAAACTTAAAAAGGTGATTATTATCACCTGGGATTTCACTGAAAATCGATTAATAGCCGCAGAAATACCGTAGGAATTTATCGACATAACAACTTTACTTACACCCATCCCAATTCCCCTTTTTTGATTAGTTTGTAGCAACAACAAGTCGCTTCTATTATTGACTAAGCAACAGTTTTTCAACTTCCCGCATATCATCAAACAATAACTCTGCACCTGCTACAGATAGCTTATCCTCATAACCTTCATAGCAATGTGAAGCCCCAAAAAACCCTATTACCTGCATATTTGCACTTAATGCAGCGGTGATGCCGACGCCACTATCTTCGATAACCAAACACGCCTCTGGCGCCACTTTGTAAGTTTCGGCAGCGAGCAAATAGACATCTGGTGCTGGCTTTGGCTCACTTACCATTGAGGCAACAAAAATGCTTTCTGGAGGGAAATATTTGTCTAATTTCGAGACTTTCAATTTAAGTTGCAAAGAGTCATAGTCGCTATTTGAAGCGATGGATATTGGCAGAGTTATTTTTGCTAGCATGTCATCCACATAGGCAATCTGTGCTACATTTTGTTGAAAACAAACTTCTACCCTTTTATTAAATTCATCTATAAAGGCCGCCAACTTGTCTTGACCAATTTCGTCTGCAATTATTTTATTTGCGGTGTCGTTATGCAACCCTGTAAAGAATTTCAAGCACTGATCTAATGATATTTCCATCCCATATTGCGATAGTAATTCTGTTCGAATTTTGGCTATGGGGAATTCGGTGTCCACAAGCACACCATCGAAATCGAATATTATTAACTTTATCATTTATGTCTAAGTCCATTAAATTAGTGATTTACTAAGGCCAAGTTTTTTAAATTAAAATCTAAAAACACGTGAGAACTGCGCTTAAAAAACGTTTTCATCTCTCTATCAATTACAAATATTTCTCCCATTTCTGTATCAATAGAATATTCAAGATGACTTCCCAAATAGGCCACATATTGCACAACACCTTGAATGTGAAGGTTTTTGTCATTAGGCTTATTTGATAATGCCACATCTTGTGGTCGAATAACCAATTTTGGATTGGCAATATTCTTGTATTTTGGGTCAATTTCTAACTTGATTTTATTAATCATAACGCTGGTATATTGTTGTTCTCCCTTTACAATTTCACAGTCAATTACATTTGCATCGCCAATAAAATTGGCAATAAATTCAGAGTTGGGGTGGTCGTATAAGTCGCGCGGTGTACCTTGTTGTACAATTTCTGTATCTTTCATGACAATAATTTGGTCTGACACTGCCATGGCCTCTTCTTGGTCATGGGTTACGTATAAAGCTGTAAAACCGAGTTTTTGTTGAATTTGTCTAATTTCTTCTCTAACCACCCTGCGTAATTTTGCATCCAAATTAGACAAGGGCTCATCCAGCAATAATACCTCCGGCTCCAAGACAATGGCTCTTGCGACCGCGACCCGTTGTTGCTGCCCACCAGACAATTCACTCGGTAGGCGTTTTTCCATGCCGATTAAACCCACAAGAGCAAGTCCTTCACGGGCTTTTTCTATAGCTTCGACTTTTGCAACGCCTGCAACGTCTAATCCATAAGATACGTTTTCTAGAATTGTCATATGCGGAAATAATGCATATGATTGAAACACCATCGAGACATTGCGATGTGTTGCCGAAAGATGGGTCACTTCTTTATCGCCTATAAATATTTTGCCTTGGGTTGGAGCTTCCAGACCAGCAACCAACCTTAAAGTCGTGGTTTTGCCGCAACCACTTGGGCCCAATAATGTAACAAGCTCACCGGGGTTAATGGTTAGTGACATTTGTTTTAATGCGGTAAAATTACCAAATTTTTTAACCACATTTTCAAACCGAACCGTCCCATTTAATTTTTTCACATACATTTGCATTTCCTTAAAATTATTCTTGTCTAGAGCATCAATTACTATTTTGAACGCAAGCGCCTTTTGCCGATCAAAAGTTGCATGAGTAAGATAACCGCAAGCATGGTAAAAATGAGCACAGTTGAATAGGCAATCCCAATGCCAAATTCGCCATTTTCAACACGTCCCACAATAAATGATGTCGCCATGTTATGTTCTGCGCTTACCAAAAAGATGACAGCACTTACAGAGGTTATCGCCCGCACAAAACTATAAACCAAAGCCGCCAATATCGCAGGTTTCAACAATGGCAATATCACTCTTCTAACGGTGGTAAAACTGTTTGCACCTAATGTAATAGAGGCCTCGTCTAAACTCTTATCCAATTGTGACATGGCAGCAATGCCACCACGCACGCCGACAGGCATGTTTCTAAATATAAAGACAACAATTAGGATAATTGCCGTACCCGTTAGTTCAATTGGCGGGGTGTTAAATGCCATAATATAGCTCACACCGATAACGGTGCCAGGAATGGCAAAACTAAGCATGGTCATAAATTCAAAACTATTTTTAAATGCAAACCGTTGCCGCACTAATATATAGGCGGTCGCCAAACCGACAATTGCAGTTAATGGTGCGGCAATGCCAGATATAATCAAAGTTGTGAAATAACTATCCCACGCCACACCAACAAAATTGATGCCATTTTCAAAGCTAATCGCAAAACTTCGCGTATAATGGTCCATGGTGAAGCTATTGTCATAACCCCACAATTTAACAAAACTACCAAACAATATCATTGAATATACAACAAAGGTAAATGTCGCCCATATAACGGTAATGCTCTGGCAGGCGATGCTAAATTTGGGGCTTAATTCTATGTTTTTGCCTGAATCGCCTTTTCCGGTAATTGTCGAATATGATTTTTTGCCAAGCCAAGCTCGTTGAATTACGAACGCTGAAAGCGTTAGGCATAACAGTACAATTGCTAACGTACCAGCCTTTGAAGTTGAGGTTGAAGACCCGATAATTGAATAATAAATATCGGTAGAAAGAACGCTGAAATTTCCACCTAATATTAATGGATTGCCAAAATCTGCAATACTTTCGATAAAGCCGATTAAAAAAGCGTTGGCTAAACCAGGGCGCATTAGTGGTAAAGACACTTTCTTAAAGGTTGTCCATGCGTTTGCGTTAAGTGTCTGAGAAGCTTCCTCCATCGAGGGGCTGATGCCTTCGACAACACCAACTAAGACCAGAAAAGCTATGGGAGTGAATGACAATAGCTGTGCAATATACACGCCGGTAAAACCATATACCCATCTTGTTTTTGATATATCTAAAGTATCTGCCACAAAATCGGTTATGATGCCGGTCCGGCCAAACAGCAATATTAAAGCTAGACCGATTACAAATGGTGGTGTGATAATGGGAACCACAGTCAAGATGTGGAGAATTTTTTTGCCCCGAAAATTGGTTCTGGTTATAACCAGTGCAAATGCCAAACCCAATATGGTCGTGCCTAAACCAGTCATTACCGCCAAAAACAATGAATTAAATGCCACGCCGCAATAATTTGAGCTCGTCAAACATGCCAGCGACCAAATATCTTTGCCTAAAAAATTATTGAAAAAATGACCAATATCAAGGCGCTGCTCTTCGCCTGTAAAGGCTTGCACCAAAATTTGTGACACAGGGTAAAACACAAACACCAGAACCAAAGCCAGTATTGCGCCAATAATGCCGATTATAAACGCATCACCTCGGCCTTTGCCAAGGCCGGAAACGCCGGTTGTCAATAAAAACAAAAAACTAACGCAGGTTAAAAACCCACCTATTCCCAGACCTAACGGATATTTAAAACCATCAGAATTCTGGTCAATAGCAAGGTGAATAAAGCCATCGAGAAAAAAGGCTTGGATGATTATATAACCAATGGAAAATATTGATATGCCAACATATAATTTGGCGAGTGAAACATCATTTTTAAGCCGCCAAGTGAAAAATGTAGCGATCAGCAACGCAGCAATTAATGGCGCGTAAATCACACTCGAATTGTTATAAATATGCAGGAAAGTCGATTTATTTTGAAAGCTTGATTTAGATCCAAATAACCAACTGAAATTCCAAAAACTAGTTTCGATTGCATACCATGGTAGCAAAAAAAGCGCCACCATACCTATTAGCAACCAGAAATACCCAGTGCGTCTCATGTAGAAACTCCGTAAAAAAAATTAGAAAAGTGGCTGCGGGTAACCCACTAAAAAAGAATTACCCGCAGCAGCCTCCACAATGTTCAGGAAACTTGGCTTTTTAACTATTTTGCTATATTTTTGATTTCTTTATTCCAACGATCGATTAGCCGTTTACGGGTTTCGCTCGAGCCGTAAGTTGCAAAATCATAATCTATCAATTTGATAGATGCCAAATCTGGAGATTCTGGTGGCACGGTTGATTCTGAATGCGATGGGACTTGGAACGAGTTTACAGTGGCTGCAAGCGCCTGTGTTTTTGGCCTTAAGCCAAATTCTACCCATTTCTTAGCATTCTCGAGATTTCTGGCGCCCTTGATAATGCTCACTGCGCCAACTTCATAGCCAGTGCCTTCACATGGAGACACAATTTTCATTGGAAAACCAGATGTCGCAAGCTTCACCATGTCATGCATAAAACCAATCGAAATTGTATTTTCGCCGCGTGCAGTCGCTTTGCTCGGTGCAGAACCTGATTTGGTATATTGGTTTACATTTTTACCAATTTGGCCCAAAAGCTCGAAGGCTTTATCTTCGCCAAATAGTTGAACAAATGTTGCTAATTCGGTATATGCTGTGCCAGAACTATTCGGGCTAGCCACCTGCACTTCGCCATGATAGACGGGGTCGGCAAGATCTTTCCAGCATTTTGGAGCTGGTATATTTTTTTCTGCAATTAGATCGGCATTATAACCAATACCCAAAGCACCAGCATAGATGCCGATGGTTTTACCACCAGAAATATTTGCCATACCTCGAGCCCAGCCCATCAATTTTGAAGTGTCGTAGCCGGATGGTTGGGTTAAATCTTCTTCAGCGGCTACCAAATGCGGGTCACCAGTGCCACCCCACCAAATATCAATTTTTGGGTTTTTGGCTTCGGCACGTATTTGCGCCAAAGTTTCGCCAGTACTTTTACGTATCATCGAAACGTCAACACCAGTTTCTTTTTCAAATTCACTGGTAATTAAATCACACCAGGATTGTTCCGTGCTACAAACTACATTCAATTTTCCGTCGGCGAGTGCAACGCTTGAACTTACGAGTAAGCATGCAACGGCAACACCATATTTAAATTTATTCATAATTTCCTCTTTTCAAATTCATTTATTTGTCATCGCGAGTTTAATTTTGTTTTTCTCGCACCTTTTGTATAAATGGATTTTTGCTTTTATGAACCGCCGTACCTGTTAAGAAAATATCACTAGGAAATTTTATTTTAAAGATTATTATGAATGTTAAAATTGTTACAACATTTTGTAACAATCGAAATATATTATCACTGTCCTTCGTATATATAACTAGACTAATTTATATTCAGCTTGATTTGAAGGAAATTAATTCAACCACTATTGAGAACCAATGTCGAATTTACAACCACCAAAGTTCGAAAAATTGAATAAGCAAACAATTGTCATTATAGATGACGATGAGCTAATTCGCACCAGCATTGCTGAACTTCTGTTTGAAAATGGGTTTAATACGATTGAGTTGAGCAGCGGTATCAAATTCGAGGAAACATTCACCACAACAAAAATAGATTTGGCGTTAATCGATTTACGTCTCATTGGCGAAAGCGGACAAGAGTTATCTCAAAAAATTACCGAAAATTTTGGCACGCCTATCATCATGGTTTCGGGCACTGGCGATGATATTGATAAAATCGTTTCGCTAGAAACTGGAGCCGACGATTATATTATGAAGCCCTTCAACCCAAGAGAGTTAGTCGCTCGGGTTAGAGCGGTGCTAAGAAGGTATAATACTTCTGGCCAAGGGAGCTTTACTGAAACCCAGAGCTTATCAGGTAGTGCTGACATTATTCACTTTAACGAATATTCCATAGATCTCAAAAAAAGACGCCTAGTTAAAAATAATGGCGCAGAGATCACTTTAACCAATTCAGAATTTAAATTGTTAGAATATTTTGTGTTGCACCCCAACATTATAATCAAGCGAGAGGTTTTGCTTGAACATCTGGGCTGCGATACATCTGAATATGTCGACAGAACAATTGACGTACATATTTTACGTTTAAGACGAAAAATTGAGCCAGAGCCTACAAAACCAATTCATTTACATACAAGGCGCGGCAAGGGCTATATTTTTATAAATGACAACGTCAAATGAGCCAATTTAAACTGCCTCATTTTAGCATAAGAACAACCTTATTATCGGTTATTTCAACCCTGGCGATAGCCACGCTGCTCATAGGTTCGTTTTCTTACTATTGGCTGAATTTAACCAATAGATCGATTGAACAATTACACCAAAATACCCTTAATACTATATTTCATTCTATAAATATCATTCGCCATTCTTCGGAATTAATTGTCTCAGTTCCACACTTGTTGAATTTCAAATCCAATTATTTGATAGAGAAAGAAGGCGAGGCCTTATTAGACATTATGTCTCAAATAGAAATTGCAAAAAATATAAATGGCAATGTTGAAGATACTGAGCTCAGTATTGCCGGGCAAAAAGTAAATCAATCATTGGCAAAGATGCAAACAAGCGTAAAAAAACTAATCGCTACAGCCCAAAAACTAACAGATATAAATGATCAGCTTAACCTTATTGGCTTCAAATTGCGTAACTTGGAAATTTCATTACCAAAAATAAACTCCGTGGATTTGGATCAGAACGAAAAAATTAAAAGACAAACTCTCCAATCTTTGTTTAATATTCTCTATGCTGCAAATCAAGCTGAGAGTTTGCTAAACTTAGGCGAATATCGGCGCAAATATCTCGCACTTTCAAAAACCATAACATCAGATCACGTGGATAAAATTGACTCGCTATTACAGCCGCCAGTAGGCTTATTTAACATTCGTTACAATCAGCTTGTTACAAATTTGGAGGCCAAAAAAAATCTAATCGAAATTAAGAACACTTCTAGTAAACTCAATAATTTAATCGCCAATTATATTGCTGTTTCTGAATCTAGCATCACCGCTTTAAGAAAAAAAACCTCTGAATTTATAGTTTTTGCACAAATAATTGTGGTCGCGATTGTCATCGCATGTTCGATTTTAGCGCTGATTGTTGCCTATTATATTTCAAATTACATTGCTAAAAACATCAACACCATTTCCACCGCCATGATAAATTTGGCCAAGGGTGAAAACGACATACCGGTTTTAGAAAATAAAAACACTCAAGATGAAATTGGAAAGTTAATTCAAGCTTACCAAATATTTAGTGCAAACGCATTACGTCTGAAACGGTTAAACACCCAAATGCGTCAGAAAACCGCGCTATTTGAAGGTATGTTTAACAATATTACCGATGGCATTGCCATTACAGATGCAAATTATAACATCACCAATTGGAACGCTATTTTGAATAACGTGGTTCAGTATAATTTGGGCAAAATACAAGCCGGGGACAATATAAACGAGGTTATTTTAAATTCTGGCTTTGGGCAAGATTTCAACTCCAATTCAACAAAAAACGGCAAGAATAAATATATCGTGCTTAAAAATGAAGGTGGAAATACCCTAGAAATTCGTAGCAGTAAATTGCCAAACAATAATTGTATTTGGTTATTCACAGATGTTACAGAGCGCAAACAAATTGAGGACAGGCTTTTTCAATTTCAACGGCTTGAAAGTTTAGGTCTGCTAACTGGCGAAGTTGCACATGATTTTAATAACATTCTCACAACCATCGAAACAAATCTCCATCTCATCGAGACTAGCGAAATAGCCAATAAAAACATTGTCAAAATAACCGATAGAATTTCAAGCGCTATAGAAATTGGCGCCACTCTTACACACCGACTATTGGCATTTGCAAGAAAACAACATTTAGTGCCGGAATCAATTGAATTGGTTGGCCTGATACGGAGTATTGAGGAATTAATTCAGTTTAGTTTGAGCGACAAAGTTAGCCTACAATTAAACTTACCAGACGACGAAATTTGGGTGAATATTGACCCCGGGCAAATGGAAAACGCTTTGCTAAATATATGCCTAAATGCAAACCACGCCATTGTTAATAGTGGTGTCATTAATATTACGGTCCAACATATAGAGCAAAAAACTGCGTTAATTAATATTTCCGATACGGGCAAGGGTATGGACCAAAAAGTTTTAAACCGGGTTTTTGAACCGTTTTTCACCACCAAATCAGAACAAGAAGGCAGTGGTTTGGGCCTGAGCATGGTGTTTGGGTTCATCAATCAGTCTGGCGGCCAGATAAACATAGTGAGCGAGCTAGACAAAGGCACAGAGGTTTCTTTATCTATACCTAGTTTTGACGAATCCAGCGACTCGCCAGTTAAAATCATAGACTTTAATGCTAACCATTCAATTCTATTTGTAGAAGATGATAAACTACTGCTTTATGCGAACACAAAATCACTCCGTTCCGCTGGACTGAATGTAAAAGCGGTAAACAATTTTATCGATGCGAAGGCCATAATTGAAGCAGAAAATGAATATGACATATTATTTACCGATGTGCATTTAGAACAAGACAAGAATGGCTGGGACTTAGCAAAAATATTTTTAGAACAAAACCCAAATAGAACAGTTATTGTGTCTTCTGGTAATGAAAGAGAAGCTAATAATATATACTTGGATCAATATAAAAACATGATCTTTTTGCCAAAACCCTATTCGCGTCAACAACTCTTTAAAATCGTCAAAAATATCGAAGACCTTTCTTAACAGATTATTTTATCTTGAGTAAGTTACCATTTCAGCCAAGTTTAATGAGTAAACATCAGCATTTCAAAACAACAATTTTTTCTTTGGCAAACCAACGGCAGTCAATTGGGTTTTTCTTTGCCAATATGATGGCCATCGATATAAACTTGTTTTTCCAATACCAACATATCTTTAGCCAATTCACGTCATGTTGGTTTTTATCTGGCCAGACTAACTTTTATACTTGAATTTTTCGAAAACCTGCCCTATAATTTTAAATTAATAATCATATATATATTTAATTATACTTAATTTATTGGCCTGTTTTGAAAGTTAGAATTATACAAAAAATACATAATCTGTGACAAAAATGAAGATAATTTCATTGGCGAATTATACTTTCCGCCAATGGTTCTTCATATCTCTTGCTCTAACTTTGCGGCCTCAACATCTTTCTCGCAGGTTTGATTCATACCGAACATGAATAGGTTAAAACGGGCATTGAACATTCGAAGACGGACAATAAGCTAAAAATATACTTTTTTAATAGGATTAAAATATGCTCATAAATAACGACAAACAAAATTTTCGTATTTTGTTCTTGATGGCAATCATGCTCTCAGCGTTGGTTTCGCCGGCGCGAGCAGATAACCTATTGCTAAATGGTAGTTTTGAAACCACTGCAGAACAGGCTGCTGCGCTGATAAAGCGAGAACCTCCAGCAAATGTTGGCGTGTGGGAGCTGAAATATGTTACCTGTCATTTGGGTTGTGGCCCAGGCCAACGTTATTCTTTGCCAACAGGCACGGCCTCTAGACCAGTTCCCGACGGTAAATACGCGCTTACAATAGGCAATTCATTTGATCCTGGTACAGCTGTTCAGTCTTTTACAACACAAGTTGGGCAGATCTATAGCGTTAGCTTATGGGCAGTTAACAGTGCTAGCTTTGAAGATGGCCAAGGGTCAGTGCGCATTTTTGGTTCTCAAGGTGATGATTTGAATGAGGTTTTCACCGTTGGGTTTAGTGAATGGAAACAGTTCACCTTTAGCTTTACGGCTCAGGCAGAAACCAGCACGATAGAGATTAAGAATCTAGGCTCTGGTGGCAAAAGCTCGCATGATGCTCTGATAATTGATGATGTGCGGGTTGAAATTCCAAGCCTCAATCCGACATCTATATCACCCTCAGATGGGCTGAATCTACAAGCACGGGCACGCTCGTCAACCCCAATTTTAAGCGCACCAGTCTGTCGGTTGGCTACCGATAAACCGACATGTAGCACCATTGTGTCGGTTTTTAACACCACTGGCAAGAATGCCTGTTTATGGCAACTAAAGCCTACATTTAAAATTCTCACCTGTCATGGTGGGACGTCGCAATCTTGGAACTACACAACTACAATTGGCGCCCTGCAACAAGAATTGGTGCTGACAAACCATATTGGTTGGCCCAAACCTACCAAAACTGGCTACAATTTAGGTGCTAAAATAGCTTCTTTGACATTGTTGGCAACGCAGGATCGAGCATTTTCTGAAGGTTTAGACGGCCGTAATTGTGAATTAGAAAATGGTCTAACACAGTGCGAGTCACTGCTTTATGTTCAAAATACCACGGGTAAGAATACGTGTTTGTGGCGCCTTGCGCCAACATTCTCCGTGTTATCCTGTGTCGGTGGGACAGTGGCCGATTGGAGCCATCCAATCTTAAGACTGGAGGCCGCTGGTCAATCTTTTGCGCTCACAACTCATATTGATTGGCCTGCTCACACGCGGAGCGGCTTCAATTCTGGCACACGCATTGCCAACCGGAGCCTAAAGGCAGTTCCAGCTCAGGCCGCCGATGCCGCTTATTTGTTTATGGACAGTATTGAGGAATGCAAACCTGATAGACAGCAATATTGTTATATGTCCAACACCGTCGTCGCGCGGGAGGTTGTTGGGCATTTTAGTAAACTCAATGTGAAAAACTATATGTTACCATCTGCTGGTGAACCGTTGATTACACTCTTTGGTGATGCTGTTAAGAGTGCTGGAGCGAGGTATTACACCCAGGAGCGTTGGGAAATTTATGTCGCACAAGTTGACGGCATATTCAATTGCAAAAAATATATGACATCGCGGCGAGCTGTTTTTGAAAGACTTGTGGATCGACACGGCACTGCCTTTAGAGGCATTTCTCTCAAAGACGAGCCATCAACTGAATTATTCGCAAACCAAAAACGGGCAAGAGATTGCATCAAGGGAGATGTAGATAAAAGAATAGCCTCCCTTGACGTCTTTTTGAACCTTTATCCGATTAACGCCAACGATAATGCTTTAGAAGGCGGCCCATCAGACGAGAATTCGACTATGAGCCTAAAGGATATGGGTTACCCGTCTTGTAATGGGCGTGAACAGTTTAATCTGGCGCACAGGACATTTTATGAAAATAATTATGTTTATGAAGCAGCAGGTCTTATCAAACCCGATCAACTGGCTTTTGATCTTTATTTGCAAGACAGTCGCTATCTAAACTGCTTGCCAGCCTTAATCGATATGATGCATTTAACTATGACGATGATTAGAGATAATGCCGATGCGGTGCGTGCCGAACCGTTGAATTTTTTACAAACTTTTACAAATCTAGGCTTTGATAGATTAGTCCCGTCTGCTCCACAAATGAAATGGTACTCGGCATGGTCTTTCGCGCATGGTATTAAGCGTTTCGGATATTTCCTTAGCCATAATATGCGGCCAATGAAAGATGTAACAGAGAATTACAATGGCCTATTGAACGCGGTGAACATCCCCAACCCAGAGGTGTTCGATCCGGTACGGGAAACATATAACTTCATTCGAATAGTGCAAAACGAACTTGGTAATGCGACCTATGCTGGGCTAACAGCGCCTATTTTTAATTTGCCGCGAGGTGGGTTCGTACACTGGATTCCGTCATCAGATGTGATTGCCGGGAGCTATCAAGATGCCAATCCGCAAATTCGTTATGTAGTGTTAGTGAAGAAGCCGCAGAACGGTCAAATCAATGGTTTGGTTTCGCTGGACAAGTGGTATAGGAAAGTTGAAGAATATAATTTTGCCGATAAGCAATGGGTTCCGCATGCAGAAAATCGTGCCACTCATCAGGTAAACTACTCCCTGGATGCTCTTCCTTTGATGTTGGTGCGGTTGACCCAATAAATCACATGACTGAGCAAACGATAATTGCTCATACATGAACATACCATTTGAAACAAAACGAAATAAAATTTTGTTTCTCACATGGTGGAACATTTCAGAACATACAATCTTTGCACAAAAGGTGGGCTATTAGGGGGCTACTCGCCCATCAATTTTTGGGTCAGTTGGATGTAAAGCTGCAAGAAGCGTTTTCGGCCAATACTTCGATTAAATTTGCTGGTGGTGTTTCGGCAAAAAACGCGCGTACCTTATCGCAAATGCTTTATTGTGATCCGGACTTAATCGATAGCCAGCCAAAAGGTAGCTTTGCAACATATATTCGTGGGGTGACCAAAAGTGCATTGCCATTGTCGTTCCCATTTGGTTATATAGAAAATCGACCATCAATGAGTGTTGAGCAGCGAGAAGAGTTGCAACAAGTTATGCGATCACGTTACGCTAATCACTATACTGAGCTGAAAACAGATGATGAAGACGATGCTGATACTGATGAGAATGTAAGTTCGAATGAACAGGCGACTTCAGAGCGTACTGCTTCAAAGTCAGATAAAAAACCAAACGACGGGTCAACAAAAGCAGGGTCCAATTGGTGATCTATGGCTGAAAATGAATTTAATGTTATAAAGCGCCGTAGCAGAACCAGGCCAACCACAACCAATAAACGTGTGACCGCTCAACCGCGAGACATTTTATGGTTTGAAAAAATTCATCAGCACGGTCCGCTTTCAACATCTTTTTTGCATGGTTTCTCAAAACACATGCACAACAGTGAAAAAAGCACCAAACTGAGGCTCACTGATTTTTTCAATGAAGATCACACCCCGCAGAATGGCACATTTTTAAATCGGCCACATCAACAGTTCAGAACCATAGACAGTCGGTATAATGAGCTTATTTATGACATCACACCAGCTTCAACTTCTGTGCTAAAAAAAGCAGGACTTTGGAATATACAATCAGCAAAACAATCTGGCCCATGGCTGCATAACTATATGGTCAGTTGCGTTACAGCGTCTATTGAATTAGCTACTTTGGAACGTGAGGATATTAATTTTATACCGCAATCTCAAATCCTAGCTCTTGCAAATACCGAGTTAAAATATTCAACTCAATTTGTTGAACCAAACGGCGGCAAGACACTAATCAAGGATATAATTCCTGATGCGTTGTTTGAACTAGAATATAAGCATTCAGGTCAAAATTATTTCCGATTCTTTTTGGTAGAAGCCGACCGAGGCACAGAACCAACCACAACGAAAAACTTCAATCGAAAAAGTCATTTGAGAAATCTATTGCAATATGAAGATTACATTGGCAATGACCGCTATAAACAGCACCTCAATTTGACCTCACCATCGTTAGTTTTGAATGTGTTTTCTGACAAGATAAAACTTAAGAAAATGGTGGATTTGATCGAGACAACATCGTCTTCTACAGGCAACCCCTATATGTTGTTTCAGTATTTTAAAGAATTTGACGAAAGTTTCAAACCACCTAAACCAAATTCCGAATTTCTGAATTCTAGCTGGCAAAGAGCAGGAAAATCGGATTTCGACATTGGTAAAATATGATATTTCAAACTCAGTTCATCTATGAGCAGCCATGTGTTGCCGCACTTATTTTCTCCTGCGGCACCATTTGTTGTATAACGTATTGAATTATAACGATTTTTTGGTTTTGCAGTGTTGCCGCGTCAATTTTTGGAAGACCTAGCAAATAAGGGCCCAGGCTTAATTTTTTGAATTGATGTTTTTTGCTTTTATGGTTTTTAAGGCAATGCCCCATATAACTATTTATAGAATTTTAGTTTGCTCACTTTTCCTATTCCAGGGTTAAGGCTGTTGGTTGGGTCGAGTTGTTGATAGAAATTAGCTAGATCTGGTTTGGCTTTATAAACATGCCCAACATTGTGTTCGGCTGGATATTCAGCGCCTTTTTGGTTAAAAATCTCTAACATTTGAGTTTTGATTTTTACCGTATCTGCGCCTTTTTTAACAATATAGTCTTGATGGAAAACATGGCACATAAAATGGCCATAATAGAGTTTATGGCTCAGTTGTTGCTCAATCTCTTTTGGCAATGTCTCAAACCAATTTTCCTCATTGCGCTTAAGGGCAACATCTAACGCAATAACCTCTTCAACTTGTTGATGATGAACGGCCTGATAACGCACGGCGCTGCCAGCCGCCACAAATCTATGCAGCAAAATCTTTGCACTATCTTTAGGCGGGCAGATATAATACTCGCCTTGATTCTGTTGATTTTTGGCAAAATATTCGCTTAAAAAACCATCTAACTCCGCAATGCCATCATCGGCCATTTTAATCATCAGATAATGATTATATTTTTCCCGATAGTTTTCAATTTTTTTGGGCAATAAATTGGGCAAAAATATGCTTAAAAATTGCATCATTTTATCGGCAAAATGTTTTGGTAAAAAGCCTAATTTTTCGAACCAAGCATCCAAATTGCCTTTTAAGGTAAAAAACATCGGTAGATAGCTAGTGCCCAAAAGGTTTATAATCACAAATACATCTTTGCCATATTTCTTGGCAATTTCATAAATGTCCTTGTGCATATATTCGGCCAATATTGGCAAATTATCCATTTCGCTCAATATGTGTTTTCTAATGTCTGAAAGCTCATTGGGGCTGTTTGTGCCAATATAAAATAATTGTTCTCGCTGGTTTTTTCCATAAGTGTCTAACCGCACAGCAAATACCACCAATTTTCCGGCACATCCACTGGTTTCAAATAAATGATCCTTGTCGGCGTTAAATCTAGACGGTGTATCGGCATTTATATTTCGAACCCGGTCTTGATAAGTTTGGTCAGATGCCAATCTATCAGTTTGTTCAATATTATTTTGATCAAATAAGCCGTCATCTAGTTTTTTAAGCATACTCTCGGCATCTTGCCCCAAATCAATCCCAAGACGGTTCACTAATTCAACTCGGCCATCTGCATGAATTTGAGCAAACAGTGCCAATT
Source organism: Hyphomicrobiales bacterium (assembly GCA_013214705.1). Taxonomy (GTDB): domain Bacteria; phylum Pseudomonadota; class Alphaproteobacteria; order Rhizobiales; family OSC116; genus OCS116. Next base: position 10,625 of record JABSRZ010000017.1, on the reverse strand, counting down.
CGGTATAAGCCGGGCCACGGTGAATTAACGCGCCACCGCTATTGTTGCAAACACCGCCGACAATAGACGCACCTATGCAAGATGAGCCAATTTCTGAATGCGGCAAACGGTCATAAGTCAAAAGTTGCTTTTCCAAATTATAAAGCGTCGCGCCGGGCAGGGCGACAACCTGTTTGCCATCGTTAATAACGTGGATTTTATCCATACGAGTGGTATTTAATATCACCACATCTCGGCCATATTCATTTCCATTAGGCGTTGAGCCCTCGGTTAACCCAGTGTTGGCAGCTTGCATTATTATGACAATGTCATTCTTCACACAGGCTTGTAAAACTTGCCATTGCATAAGCAAGGAAGTTGGAAACACAACTGCAATCGCCTCCCCTTCGCCCGACCGAAACCCAGTGCGATAGCGTTTGGTTTTATGAGCTTTGGTCAGAATGTTTTTTGAACCAACAATGTTGGTTATGTCAGCAATAAAGCTTTTATGCGCCATTGTGTAAACACGATCCGTTATAAAATTTACCCGCTAAATGTTGGTTTAAGCTCTAGCTTTGTTCGAACAACAAATTACTCCAAAGCATTCGATGGCGGTCAGTGGGCTGCTGCAGTCAAAGCAAATATTCCTATCCAGCCACCACGTTTTGAACTTGCGCCCCCAGTCCCTCTATTCCCAATTCGATTTTATCACCGGGCTTGAGGTAGGTTTCGGGTTTTTGGCCCATACCAACACCCGGAGGTGTGCCCGTGGAAATCACATCACCAGGCTGCAGGCTCATGAATTGTGATAGATGGCTGATCAATTTTGCAACGTCAAAATGCATGGTTGTGGTCGAGCCATCCTGATACCGGTGGCCATTTACCTCAAGATACATCGATAGGTTTTGCGGGTCCTGAACCTCGTCGCGTGTCACCAGCCAAGGGCCAATTGGTCCGAATGTATCACAGGATTTACCCTTGATCCACTGACCCGAGCGGTGCAGTTGGAAATCTCGTTCTGACAGGTCATTTATCACGCAATAGCCAGCCACATAATCCAACGCATCAACTTCACTTACATATTTGGCATGTTTTCCGATGACCACGCCCAATTCAACTTCCCAATCGGTTTTTAGCGATCCGCGTGGAATTTCCACGTTATCATTAGGTCCGCAAATGGCCGAGGTTGCTTTGGCAAAAATTATCGGTTCTTTGGGCAGTTTCATACCAGCTTCGGCAGCGTGGTCGGCATAGTTTAATCCAATACAAATGAATTTTCCAACCTGACCCACACAAGGCCCAAGCCTAACGTTTTTATCAGCAATTGGTAAGGTGGTTGGGTCGATAGCCGCCACCTTGGCAATCACCGCATCGCTTAAGTTATCACCCGCAACATCATTGATATGATCAGAAAGGTCGCGAATATTCCCATCGGCATCCAAAATGCCAGGACGTTCTTGCCCCGCTTCACCAAATCGTAATAATTTCATTCGTCTATACTCCTATATGGGCTGTCAAAGCGCCATCGATTAAATAATCTGCACCGGTGCAGAATCCAGCTGAATCGCTACAAAGGAACGCAATTAAAGCGCTTACTTCCTCAACTTTACCCACCCGGCCAATTGGGTGTGCTTTGCCAAATTCGGCAATGGTTTCTTCAATTGAATTGCCTTCACCAACAACTTGCTGTGCTGCAAATTCAAGTAGTGGCGTACGCACTGAACCCGGGCTTACAGAATTTACCCGGATGTTATCTTTAGCTGCATCCACCGCTTGGGCTCGCACCAACGCATGAATTCCACCTTTACTGGTTGCATATGCCAAAACATTGTTCTGATTAGCATGACCTTGAACCGAAGATACATGGATAATCGAGCCGCCACCGCGGGCTTTCATAAACGGATACGCGAAATGTGATGTCAAGAAACAAGACGACAGATTTATTGAAATGACCCGATTCCAATGAGCGACATCGGTTGAAACCGTGTCCCCATAAGTTTGAACCGCGGCCGAGTTTATCAAGTAATCAATTCCACCTTCAGCTTTTCCAATGCCTTCAATCCAAGCTTGAACTTGGTTAGCGTCGGATACATCTACTTTGGACACGGTTATGTCTAGTCCCTTGGCCTGCTGGATTGCCTTGCTATTTAAAACATCATCAATGCCGCAAACATAAACGTTAGCCCCTTCGCGAGCAAAGTGAAGCGCCGCCGCCAGACCGATTCCGCTTGAGCCGGTTACCACCGTGACCTTACCCTTAAACTGTGTCATTGTTTTCTCCTATTTCACTTGTGCGATCAGCGCCTTCATATAACCCACTGCAAAGCTTTTCCCGGCATGCCAAGGCGCGTCACATTCCAATTCTGGTGTATGGTCAGGTATTAATACACCCTGATAATCATTATCTTTCAATATTTTAATAATCCGTGCCATATCAATATCGCCTTCATCGATAAAGACTTCCTGATATTTTGGCACTTTACCCGTTACATTGCGAAAATGAATATATCCTATTCTGTCTTTACGGGCGAATTCAGCCACTGTATCGTAAATGTCGCCATCTTTCATTTCCTGAAGGCAACCCAAGCACAATTCGGCTTTGTTGTTTGGTGATGGATTGATTTCAAATGCGCGGCGATAGGCATCATGACTGTTAATTAGTTTGGCGCTATTACGCAACCTATCTACCGGTGGATCATCGGGATGTGCGGCCAAAATAACGCCCGCTTCTTCGGCAACGGGAATAAGTTCGGCAAGAAACTTTGTGTACCGCTGCCAAATTTGATCATGGCTGATCGGTTTTTCGACATCTGGCCCGACTTGGTCGGCATAGGTCATATTCCACACCATACCTTTGGGAATCGGTTCGTTTGCGTCGATTTTTGATATGTCAAAACCGACCGACATTGCCCCACCTCGTGCGAATGGCCCTCGCTTCCAACCAAATACTCCGACCACTGAGAAGTTGTAGCCGATGCAAGGCACACCAGCAGCACCAGCAGCACGTATGATGCGTTTTAAATGCGCCATTTGCTCGTCGCGTTTTGGGCCATCAAGCAGGATATCATGCCAATGACGAACAGAAAAATTTTCAATTGCCGCCAACTTCAGATCAAATCGGGCTAGATCGTCGATCAATTTTCGAAATGTTTGTTCAGTCCAGTCATCACCAACACTCGCACCCCAACTGGTGTCGCTTGTATCCGCCAATTGGGGGGTTGCGGAAAAATAGTCTTCCAAATGGGCAACGACATGGGTGACGCCCAATTGTTGGGCAAATTGATAGTGCCTATCATTCAACATTTGTCGGTATAAACCTAGACCAATTTTCATTAAACTATTCCTTACATTGTGATGCCGCCATCCAGAACAAAATTTGTTCCGGTTACATAAGCGGCTGAATCTGAGAGTAGAAAAGCCACTATTTCGGCCATCTCTTCGGGTTGACCTAAACGACCAATTGGTTGTCGAGCGATAAAATTTTGCAATGCAGCTTTTGGGTCGGGTGCTGCGCTAATTCGTTGGTGCAGGCTAGGGCTTTCAACCGTGCCTGGGCAAATCGCGTTCACGCGAATTCCTTGCCCAACATAATCGGCCGCGATCGATTTGGTGAGGCCCAAAACAGCGGCTTTGGTGACAGAATATGCCAGACGGTTTGGTATGGCCTTTTGCGATGACGCAACAGAAGAGACATTGACAATCGACCCAGAACCATTGGCCAGCATATTGGGCAAAAACGCTTGGCAACATTCCATCATACTGGTGACATTTATAGCCCAAGAACGATCCCAATCGGCACGGTTGGTTGTTTCTAAGGTGCCTTCATGAACCCAACCTACGCCATTGTAGAGGCCGTTACATGTTGGGAAATCAGCAGCGCAACCATCTAACGCTTTGCTATCGGTCGCATCCACTATACGTGTGCTTAACAATTGGCCGAAGCCAGCTTTTTCGACATCATATTGCAATTGTTCGAGCGCCTTACCATCCAGATCGGTCGCGACCACTCGCGCCCCACCTTCTAATAGTCGCCAAACAACAGCACGGCCAATGCCCGCTGCGGCTGCGGTTGCAAATATCTGTTTGTTTTTTAGATCAATCATGTTTGTAATCCAGTGCGGCCATCACGCCACGTAATTCGGCCAAACCTTTTAAGCGACCAATGGCAGAATATCCGGTGTTAGTTTTCTTATCGACATCATCTAGCAATAAATGACCATGATCGGGGCGCATTGGGATTTCGCGGTCTGACCGGCCTTGGTCTTGACGTCGTCTTTCTTCTGTCTGGAGAAGATCAACAATTTCGATCATACTAGATGAACCTTCTAAATGATCGGATTCATAAAAACCGCCAATGGCATCACGCAATACGCTGCGTAAATGAGCAAAATGTATGCGGGGGGCTAACTCTTTAACCATTGCCGCAAGATCATTGTCTGCGCGTGAACCCAAAGAACCGACACAGAACGTCACCCCATTTGCCAACGACGGCACCGCCTTGAACATGGCGCGGTAATCATCAATTGTGCTGACAACACGCGGCAGGCCGAATAACGAAAATGGCGGGTCATCAGGGTGGATGCACATTCGCAACCCCAGTTCTTCTGCTAGCGGTATAATTTCATTTTGAAAGGCGATCAGGTTATCTCGCAACTCGGCATGTCCAATGCCATCATACTCTGAAATCGCCGCACGGACACCGGCACGAGTGTGGTTGAGTTCCGATCCGGGTAATCCAGAAATAATATTGGATTCAAGGGTAATAATTTCTGCATCCGTCATCAAGCCGTGACGCGCTTTTGCCTCTTTAACGACAGCGTCAGTGTAGCTATCGCTAGCAGCTAAACGCTCCAATATGAAAATATCATAGGCCGCAAAGTCTATCGCGTCGAAACGTAGCGCTAAGCCGCCAGTGGGGGTAACAAAACGCAAGTCTGTGCGCGTCCAATCAACAACCGGCATAAAATTATAACAAATTACCCAAATTCCTGCCTTCGCGAGGTTACGCATTGTTTGCTTATAGGCTTTAATTTCGGCAACAGCACCACTACCTGTAAGCTTAATAGCCTGTGCTACTGGAATGCTTTCAACAGTTGACCATTTTAAACCGGCTTCCTTGATGAGGTCGCGTCGCTCAACAATGCTTTCATAGCTCCAAGTTTGTCCATCATAGTTTTCGTGCATGGCGGTTACAATATCAGTAGCACCTGCTTGTCGTATGTGGTCCAACAATACAGGATCATTTGGGCCATACCATCTCCAAGATTGAAGCATATTTGTAATTCCTCGGCTAATTTTCAATAGATTAGCCACACTGGTTCAACAAAAGCAAGTTATTCGTTGTACCAGATTAAGGATAACTGTGTTTAACTATCGGTTAAAAATTAGATATTCAGAGGTAACTAATTGATATTAGAAAGTAAATAAATTAGTAAAAATATTTCTTGCTTATGTGTCATTTATATACAATTCTTATCTGGTTCAACAAATAGGATGTTTAGATGATTAAACGTGATGCAAAAGTAAAAAAAACTACCGACGGCAGTGCTGTCGATGTGCTGGTGCAGCAGATTAAATCTTATATTCAAGAAAATCAATTAGGGCTGGGTGACAGTTTGCCAAGCGAACGTGAATTGGGTGAAATGTATGATTCTGCCCGAAATACAGTGCGCGAAGCAATTCGTATATTAAAGGCATATGGGGTTGTTGACGTGCGTCCAAAAGTTGGTGCGGTTATTGTTAATCGTCATATGGATGCGGTTCTTGACTTGTTTTCCTTTCAACTAACTATTTCATCCGAAACCTTCAAAGACATACAAGGGTTTCGCCGGCTGATAGAAGTTGGCTCCGTAGACCAGTTGTTTTCCCGAGTTACAGATACAGATTTAGGCGAGTTGACACGGATTAACAGCGCAATTCTTCACGCGAAATCTGCGGAAGAAGCTGGCAAACTTGATTTTGAATTTCATTCCACTTTGTTACGTATAGCAGGCAACGAAACGGTTTTGTCCATCTACAACACCATGATGCCGATCATCACTCGTCTGATGGAGACAGGCAAGCATACCGATGGCTTGGAAAAAACTTACGAACAACACAGCCGCATACTTGATGCATTGCATCGCCGCGACCGTTTGGCATTCCAATATCAGGTGTCTGAACATATGGATCAAGGACTTCGCTATATCGATGGGGCAAGTGGCGAAAAATAATTGTGACCCCAGTTAAAATTCGAGGAAGTGACACCGGCGGAATAACCTGTCGGGCATTAAAACAAACTGGTAAAAGGCCAGGTTTTACAAAAGAGGACTGAATAATGAAATTAAGTAAAAAAATTTCGAGAATTGCAGTGGCCGCAATGGTTACTGGTTGTTTTGCAACTACGGCATTGGCCGCAGAGCTGACAATTGCGAGTATTGTGTTCCAGCAAGATCAATTTTTCCGCACCATTCAAATGGGCATGAACTCCGCTGCTGATGAAGCCGGTGTTACTTTACTCGAGGGCAACTCAGAAAGTAAACCAGAAAAAGAAATTAGCCTGATCGACACTTATATCGCACGCGGTGTAGATGCGATTGTAATTTCTCCGGTTTCAAAAGTAGCATCTATACCTGCATTGAAACGTGCTAGCGATGCTGGTATTCTAATTGTAACTTACAATTCAACAATTGATGATGCTTCTATTCCAGTAAGCTATTTGAACTCAGCTCAACGTGATTTGGGTAATTCAACTGGCCAACTAGCAGCCGAATTCATTAAAAATGAACTGGGTGGTAAAGCTATTGTGGCTACGCTTGGGTTCAAAGCCTTGTTGCCAGAAATTTCGGGCGATCGCGTCAATGGCTTCCTTGAAGAAGCCGAAAAAGGTGGTACGTTGGAAGTCGTTAGCCAGCAAGATGCTTGGTTAGCTGAAAAAGCCATTCAGGTTGCCGGTGACATCATCACGGCTAACCCAAATATCAACATTATCTATGCTGCCAATGAAGGTGGTACAGTTGGTGCCGTCCAGGCGGTGCGAAATGCAGGTAAAGCCGGCGAGATTTTTGTTTTCGGTATTGATGGTACCGAACAATTAGTCGGATTTATACTAGATGGAGACAATGTTCTTCAGGCGATAACTGCGCAGCAACCATACGTTATGGGACAAATGGCCGTTCAAGCCGCGATTGCCGCAGCAAAGGGTGAGACAGTTGAGAAAACTGTAATCGTTCCTGTGCTTGGTATATCACGAAATGATCAGTCCGCTGCACAGGACTTCCTCGAATACTTGAAGTCACTGTAACCAAACTAGTAAAGTGCGGGGCGGATTATTTCGCCCCGCACAATTTTACATAGGAATTCCTAATGAGCGCAATTGTTGAAACACAAGGTTTGACCAAAGTATATGGAAACGTTGTTGCACTTGATAAATTCACCCATCGGTTCGAAAAATCGCGCATACATGCGTTGATGGGCAAAAATGGGTCTGGCAAATCGACTTTAGTGAATGTACTCGCGGGTGTGGTACAGCCAACCAGTGGTCAAATGAGTTTGAATGGCAAAGACATGCATTTTTCATCTCCTGCTGATGCACTTAATGCAAATGTTGTTACTGTTCATCAAGAATTGAGCCTTGTTCCCGAACTTTCGGTGGCTGAAAATATTTATTTGGGCCGCATGCCTAAATCACATTTTTTGGGTATTTCAAAAATTGATTGGACATCGGCAAGGACCAAAACCAAAATATTATTAGAAGATATGAAACTTGAAATCGGCCCAGATGCAATTATCAGCTCTCTAAGTGTTGGGCAGCAACAAACCGTTGAAATTGCCAAGGCTATGAGCTTCAACCCATCTTTGTTATTGTTAGATGAGCCAACCAGTGCCCTTGCTAGTAAAGAGGTTGAAATGTTATTTCGTTTGCTACGTCGATTACGCAAGCAAGGCACAACAATGATGTATATTTCTCACCGAATGTCAGAATTGGCCGAAATTGCCGACACCGTGACGGTGCTTCGAGATGGTAAGCATATAGGCACTGTCGAAATGGCTGAAACTACAAATAGTGACATTGTCGATATGATGTTCGGAAATGTGGCCCACAATCGCCCTGCCGAACGAGTAAGCCAAGCCGATCCGAATAATGCAATATTGAAAGTACAAGGCTTAAGCCGTAAACCTGCATATGAAGACGTCAGTTTTGAGCTGTTTAAAGGTGAGGTGTTGGGCATCGCCGGCATGCTAGGCGCAGGGCGGACAGAAGTTTTACGGTCTATTTTTGGGGCCGATCCATTTGATAGCGGCGAAATAATCGTCGATGGGCAGAAAATTAAAGACCCTGATCCGCAATATATGACCGAGATTGGCTTGGGCTACACGCCTGAAAACCGCAAAGAGGTCGGTCTGGTTCAGGCACATTCAATTCACAACAATTTATCGATGGCCAGCTTGCGGCAAAATGCGCCGCTCGGCATCATTACTAAGGCGGCAGAGAGGCCTGGGGTTATAAAACAAGTCGACAATCTTCATATCAAAATCGATAGCGCTGAAGATCCGGTCAGTAGTTTGTCTGGTGGCAATCAGCAGAAGGTTGTGTTTGGCAATTGGATGAATACCAACCCAAAAATTATGTTTTTTGACGAACCCAGCCGTGGTGTTGATGTTCAGGCTAAACAACAGATATTTAAAATTATATGGGACCAAGCCGAAAAGGGCCTTTCATCAATTTTTGTTTCGACAGAATTAGAAGAAATGCTCGAGGTTTGTGACCGCATCCTAATTATGAGAGAAGGCCGCATGATAGGCGAATTAGACCCGAGTCAAACCACATTAACAGAACTTTACACCGCCTGCATGGAGGGATTATAATGCAAATCACCCAGTTTTTCCGACGCCACCCGATGGAAATCATCCTCATCGTCATGTTTATTTTTCTGGTGTTTGCAGCCCCGGGATTTGCGACCGTAAACAACCAATTGAATGTTTTACGCAACATTACCATGCAGGGAATTATCGCCTTTGGTATGACAATGATTATTGTCTCTGGTGAGATTGACCTGTCTATCGGTTCTGGTGTCGCGTTTTCCGGGTGTGTTACAGCTTGGATCACACGTGAATTAGTCGATGTTACCGGGCCGTTTTTTGCCATAACAATGGGTGCATTAACCGCAATGGCAATATTATTCGGAATTGGCGTGTTAACTGGCAAGCTACGTCAACATTTTAATATGCCAACTTTCATCACAACTTTGGGGTTGCTCACTGTCCTATCTGGCGCGGCGAATCTCATTACCGATGGTTTTCCGATCACAAGTTTCCCATACGAGTTTAACTTTTTAGGTTCTGGATATCTTTTTGGCATTCCGTTCCCTGTATATATATTCATCACCTTATTTGCATTGGTGTATTTTTTGATGAATTATACCAGTTTTGGTCGTTCCCTTTATGCGGTGGGTGGCAATTTGGAAGCTGCGCGGCTATCTGGCATTGATGTTTGGAAAACCAAAACGCTTGCACTAGGTCTTACAGGTGTTTTCACCGCAATTGCCGGTGTCTTAATTGCCAGTCAGATTTTATCTGGCAGTGCCTCCGCTGCGAGGGGGTGGGAACTGGATGTCATTAGTGCGGTAATTATTGGTGGTACCAGTTTGTTTGGCGGCAAAGGCACGGTTCGAGGTACTCTAATCGGGGTCCTGTTTCTTGGTGTGATCGTCAACGGAATGACGCTGATGAATGTCAGCGAATACTGGCAATATGTGGTTCGAGGCGGGTTGATTATTGGAGCTGTTTGGATGAACCATGCACTGGATAGAAAAGTCAAAGCATAGGAGAAATCAATTGGATAATATTAAATGCATTGCTCCAACCGGCGACATTTGTGGTGAAGCTGCAACATGGTCGGCAGATGAAGATCGCATTTACTGGGTCGACATAAATCGCTTTCTATTGCATCAGATGGACATTGTAACGGGCGCTGTTATCACCCACTTATTTGGCGAACCTGTGGTTGCTCTTTCTTTAACTGATATTGACGGCAAACTGCTTGTTGTGCTCGGGTCTAAGTTGATATTTTTCACACCTGCCACAGACGCACGCGAAGATTTGGGTGTGACCATCCCCGATGCTTTAGCCACTCGTTTTAATGATGGGCGAACTGACCCGTTGGGTAACTTTTGGGTTGGGTCCATGGGCAATAATGTTGGCCCTAACGGCGAAGGGTTGGAGGTGGCCGAAAAAAAGGGCAAGCTGTATCGCTATCGCTTTGGCGGTGAGTTGGAAGAATTTGAAAACAATATTGATATTTCCAACACGCTTTGTTGGGCACCTGATGGTAAAACCTTTTATTTTGGTGATACGCTGGCCAATGAAATTCGGGCTTACCCCTATAATTCTACCACTGGTGATATCGGGCCAAGTGAGCTCCATTTTGCTGGGTTTGAGCGTGGATATCCAGACGGTTCGGCAATCGACAAAGATGGATATATCTGGAATTGCCGGTTTTTTGGTGGATGCATTGTGCGAATAGCGCCTAATGGGGCGGTGGATAGAATCATCGAAATGCCGGTCAAAAATATCACGACATGTTGTTTCGGTGGTCCAGAACTGAGCACATTGTATATAACGACAGCCAGTATAGAAAAAGACGAAACCGACCGGCTTGCTGGTAG
>JABSRZ010000016.1 GCA_013214705.1 Hyphomicrobiales bacterium | reverse complement strand
CTCGTCCATACGGCGCTTACGCGAACACACCTGTGTTCACGGTCGCCTCCAGCATAACCTGAAGGTCGCCCCTAACGGGACTTCTTACAGTCGTAGGTTCAAATCCTACCCCCGCAACCAAATACCACTGTTTTTATTGGTTAAATACCAATAAAATACAATCTACCCACAAATCTACCCACAAATGAACCTTTTCGACTTCTAATGCTTAGGGATTACTCGGTGTTTGAACGGAATTAGAGTTTTGTTCATCTTAATTGTTGAAGTGGTTTTTGTTTGACATGTGGTTTGCCACAACCAGAAGCTTGTAAAGCAAGTTAAATCGCATCTGTAGCATCATGGCTCTTCTTTGTTGTACAGAGCTTCCAACTCACTATATAGCGTGAGTAATCATCCAAAATGGTTGATAAATACACCCAACCCCAACCAATGATTTTTAGATAAGTAAAGTCAATTTGTGTTGTGAGTGAAACAAGGAAATACTCTTGGGGCAGTATTTTTTTTATAATCGTCGACAAAAATATTGACATGCTTTTGAATTCAAATTTCAAATGTTCATGGATTTACTTGTAGAATTTTAGTTTGCTGACATTTCCAATGCCGGGGTTAAGGCTATTGGTTGGGTCGAGTTGTTGATAGAAATTAGCAAGATCTGGTTTGGCTTTATAAACATGCCCAACATTGTGTTCGGCGGGATATTCAGCGCCCTTTTGGTTAAAAATCTCTAACATTTGAGTTTTGATTTTTACCGTATCAGCGCCTTTTTTAACTATATAGTCTTGATGAAATACATGGCACATAAAATGGCCGTAATATAGCTTGTGGCTCAGTTGCTGCTCAATCTCTTTTGGCAAAGTCTCAAACCAATTTTCTTCATTGCGCTTAAGGGCAACATCTAAGGCAATAACCTCTTCTACTTGTTGATGATAAACGGCCTGATAACGCACTGCGCTACCCGCCGCCACAAATCTATGTAGCAAAATCTTTGAGCTATCTTTAGGCGGGCAGATATAAAATTCGCCTTGTTTCTGTTGATTTTTGGAAAAATATTCGCTTAAAAAACCATCTAACTCCGCAATGCCACTATCGGCCATTTTAATCATCAGATAATGATTATATTTTCCCCGATAGTTTTCAATTTTTTTGGGCAATAAATTGGGTAAAAACATGCTTAAAAATTGAATCATTTTATCGGCAAAATGTTTGGGCAAAAAGCCCAGTTTTTCAAACCAAGCATCCAAATTGCCTTTTAAGGTAAAAAACATTGGTAGGTAGCTAGTGCCCAGAAGGTTTATAATCACAAACACATCCTTGCCATATTTTTTGGCAATGTCATAAATGTCTTTGTGCATATATTCAGCCAATATTGGCAAATTGTCGAATTCACTCAATATGTGTTTTCTAATGTCAGTAAGTTCATTGGGGTTGTTTGTGCCAATATAAAATAACTGTTCTTGTTTGTTTTTTTCATAAGTGTCTAACCGCACAGCGAATACCACTAATTTGCCAGCACAGCCACTGGTTTCAAATAAATGATCTTTATCGGCATTAAATCTGGACGGCGTATCCTCAGTTATATTCCTAACTCGGTCTTGGTAAGTTTGGTCGGATGCCAATTTATCAGTTTGTTCAATATCACTTTTATCAAACGCGCCATCATCTAAATTTCTAAGTATGGTTTCGGCATCTTGCCCCAAATTAATACCCAGATGATTGACCAAATCAACTCGACCATCGGCATGAATTTGGGCAAACAGCGCCAGTTCGGTATAGGCTGGGCCACGGTGAATTAACGCGCCACCGCTATTGTTACAAACACCACCAACAATAGAGGCACCTATGCAAGATGAGCCAATTTCTGAATGTGGCAGGCGGTCAAATTCTTCTAGCTGCTGCTCTAGCTTATAAAGCGTTGCACCAGGCAAGGCGACAACCTGTTTGCCCTCACTAATTATGTGAATTTTATCCATACGAGTGGTATTTAATATCACCACCTCTCGGCCATATTCATTGCCACTAGGGGTTGAGCCCTCGGTTAACCCAGTGTTGGCAGCTTGCATAATTAAGACAATGTCAGCCTTTACGCAGGCTTGTAAAACATGCCATTGCATAAGCAATGAGGTTGGAAACACAACCGCAATGGCATCGCCTTCGCCGGACCGAAACCCAGTGCGATAGCGTTTGGTTTTATGAGCTTTGGTCAGAATGTTTTTTGAACCAACAATGTTGGTTATGTCCGTGATAAAGTTTTTATGCGCCATTGTGTAAACACGTTCCGTTATAAAATTTACCGCTAAATAACTAAATTGTTAAAGCTTGTATCACTAATTAAACCTCGATAAACACCCGGCCGTTTTCGACTTTTGTGGCATAGATTTTGAGATTCTCACAGGCTGGCGGCGTCTCGACCACACCGGTTCTAAAGTCAAAAATGCTGGAATGTTTGGGGCATTCGATGGTGCTTTCCATCACAAAGCCATCGGCTAGATGTACCTCTTCATGGGTACATAACCCATCTGAGCAAAAATATTGGTTTTCATGGTTACGATAAATGGCGAACGTTCGCCTTTCATGGTCAAAACGGACCACGTCTTCTGCTTCAATATCATCGCTTGAACAAGCGTCGATCCAATTTGTCATTTGTTTTCCCTTTAATTTTCTAATTTTTAGCTTTGGTTTGGCTTGTATGTTTTTGATAAGGATTTGCCGTGGCAGGCAAAGGCCGATTTATCTGATATTCAGGGTTTTTAATTTGACGCATCACTGCGGGCAGCATTTCTTTATAGGCCGCAAAAATCGAGTGGCTAGGGCTGGGCAAATCATGCGCAAGCGCGCGGTGTAGTTCTGGCAAACGAAAATAAGGGACCAAAGGGAACATATGGTGTTCGATATGATAGTTCATATTCCAATATATAAAGCGGCTTATGGGATTCATATAAACCGTTCGGCTATTTAGCCGATGGTCGGTCACATTGTCTGCCAAACCACCATGCTGAAGCAAACCACACAACACTATATGCCAACAACCATACATGCGCGGCAACCCTATTAATAACACAGGCACCCATGATTGAAGCACGAAGGCTACGATTAATGTAAGCAAATAAATGAGCGACCAAATACGGGCGATGCGAAAGATAGCGGGGTGATAATTTTCTGGCACGTAAGCCGCTTCCTCGGGCAGAATGTTGCCGGCAGCATGAGTAAACATACGTTTGAACCCATTGAAAAAGTCGAAAATGCCAAAGAAAATAACCAAAAGTGCGGGAATGTTTGGTGGCCGCATAATGGCAATCTCAGGATCACGCCCAACGATTATAGTGTCTGAGTGATGTCGAGCGTGACTGAATTTCCAACAATGTGGATCGCGGATCAAACAAAAGCAGGCAATCTGATAGAGAGTTTGGTTCATCCAACGTGTTTTAAAGGCAGTGCCATGCCCGCATTCATGCCATCGCGAGTCCATCGCTGAGCCGTAGAACACACCATATGCCAGCCAAAGGGGTAACGCCCACCACGACTGGCCAACGGCGATAGCTCCCACAGCAAAGCCGATCATTAATGTAAATAAAATTGCCGTATCGCGCAGAGCAGGTTGGTCTGAACGTCGCATCAGAGCCTTTATTTGCTGGCGTGGAATGGGTGTTTTGTACCAATTCTCCGTAACGAGACCGTTGGTAACAGCGTTTTGGGCGTCTGGACCAAGCAAGTTATAGTCGCGAGATGGCATGTAATCAATCTCCATGGTTTGATAGGGTTGGGTTGCGCGGGGCAGCTATTGACCTCATGTCCAGCCGCCGTCAACCACAAAGTTTTGAGCGGTGCAGTGGCGGCTATCGTCTGCGGCCAGAAACAACGCCATGCAAGCAATGTCTTCCGGGTGCAAGGTGTCGGGCAAACATTGGTTTTTCGAAATTTCTGCTGCTGAAGTGTCGGAAAACCATAATTCTTTTTGCCGTTCTGTCATAATCCAACCGGGTACAATGCAATTCACCCTTATGCGATCTTGACCAAAATCCCGAGCTAAAGCGCGCGTCATCCCGTATACCGCAGCTTTGGCGGTTACATAGGCTGGCATATTGCCAGCAGACATCGCCACAACCGTAGACCCCAGATTGATGATAGAGCCACCGCCAGCCCGCGCCATACCCTTATACACCGCCTGCGCAGCAAAGAATTTATGACGCAGATTTTGGTTCATGCGATCGTCCCAATAAGCGGGGTCCACTTCTGCCACGCTGTGTCGGGCGTCGTTGCCAGCGTTATTAATCAGCACGTCTATATGGCCATCATTGCAAGCTTCAAAATCGGCAATTGTTTGTTTTAGCGCATCAATATCCAAAAGGTTGCAGTGCGCGTAATGCACATCTACATCAATTGTGGCGCGCAATTCATTGGCGCTTTTATCGTCGATATCCACAAAACCCACCCGCGCACCTTGAGCCGCAAAATTTGCTACTAGGCTTGCGCCAATGCCGCCCGCACCGCCGGTGATGAAAACAGATTTAGCCTTTAGGCTGGGATAGTTTGCAAAGTTGTTAGACATGAAAATCCTATGCGTTGCGTTAATTTACATTTAACGATATATATACATATAGGATATTTATGGGAGACACAATATGGTCGAAGAAATTAAATCTGGATCTAAGCCACCTGCTAGACGCCCAACTATCAAGGATGTGGCTCGAGAAGCAAAAGTGTCACCCATGACTGTATCCAACGTGCTGAATAACCGGCTTCAATTTGTCAGTTCAAAAACCAAACTGCGGGTAGAGCGCGAGATCGTGCGCCTCAACTATCGCCGCCAGTCTGCTGCACGCAATTTGCGCGGAGCCCATCAGCGGTCTGTAGGTATGATAGTGATTGATGATTCCCCATCGTTTCTAGTCGATTTTTTCACCGCTCAAGTTGTGGCGGGCTTGGCCAATGTGCTTAACAGTGCCGACTATACTATGACGGTCCAAGGCATGCGGGCAAGCGACCTAGCTAACTCCATGATTATGCGAAGTTTTGAGGTTGGCGGTTTTTGTGCCATGATTTCAGGCGATTGCCACGATCGGAAAATGGTGGTCGAACAGTTGCGGTCTCTTGATCAACCACTTGTGTTATTTCAGCAGGAGGCCCCTGATAAATATGAAGATGTTTGCACCGTCAGGCAGGATGACCGGGCAGGTGGCCGGTTAATTGGCGATCACTTTCTTGCTCGTGGGGTCAAAAATATTCTGGTTTTACGGCCGGGGCAAACCTGGCCAGCCATCGAGGAAAGAATCCAAGGCCTGCAGGAATCTATTGCACAGTCTGGCTCCAAAGTGGAATTGAATATAGTGAAAGCCGGGAATGAATCTTATAGTGATGTAAAGGATTCATTTGGGGACTACCTTGATAGTAACGCCCTTCCAGAAGCTATTTTCTGCGGCAACGACCAGATAGCGCTGGCCGCTATGCTGCTTCTTTCGGATCGCGGTTATAGCGTTCCTGAGGATGTGCGTATAGTCGGTTTTAATGGCTTTGAGGCGCATCGTTATCTTCGCCCGCAGCTAACCACGGTGCTCTCCTCGGCCTATCAACTTGGTGAGCGGGCGGGCGAGGCTATGTTGGCTCGGCTTTCATCTGGCCAGTTTCCCGAGCGGGACATTGTTTTACCGGTTCATTTCAACATCGGTGCCACGACTTAAACTTCAAACTCACATTTGCAAATAATTAGCTCTTGCTAATAATTACATTTAACGTTATACATGTTACGTTAAATGTAATTATTACACCGGAGGTCACGAAGGAAATGAATTCAGAAAAACCAAATTCAAAGCGTAAACTCCGCAGTGCAGAATGGTTCGGCATTGATGGTAAGCATGGTTTTGTCCCTCGCAGTTGGATGCGCAGCCAGGGCTTCTCTGAACGTTTGCTTGATGGACGTCCGGTAATTGGTATTTGCAACACATGGTCTGAACTGACCAATTGCAACCGCAACCTTCGCGAACTTGCTGAGCATGTAAAACGTGGCGTGCTAATGGCCGGAGGTTTCCCGTTAGAATTTCCGGTTACCAGTCTGGGTGAGCCGTTTATGCGCCCCACCACCATGATGTTTCGCAATCTATTGTCGATGGATGTCGAGGAGACCTTACGCGCCAACCCGATTGATGGTGTTGTGCTGCTGGCTGGTTGTGACAAAACCACGCCTGCGCTGTTGATGGGCGCGGCTTCGTGCGACCTGCCGACTATTCTGGTATCTAGTGGCCCTATGCTTAACGGCAAATTTCGAGGCCGCCAACTAGGGTCTGGCACTGATGTTTTTCGGCTTGATGACGAATATCGAACCGGCAAATTAAGCAAAAAAGATTTAGGCGAGGCAGAGGCTGCCATGTCACGTTCTGCTGGAACTTGTATGACCATGGGCACGGCCTCCACCATGGCTTTAATAGCCGAGGCTATGGGCGTAGCATTGCCAATGAACGGCTCTATTCCAGCTCCTGATAGCCGCCGCGCGGTGTTAGCGGAAATGTCTGGCTCGAGAATTGTTGAATTGGTGCAGCAAGGGGTGGATCTGTCACAAATCCTGACCCGTGGTGCATTTGAGAATGCAGTTAAGGTCAACGGCGCCATCGGCGGTTCTACCAATGCTGTTTTGCATTTGCTGGCCTTGGCTGGTCGGCTTGGCATAGAATTTTCGCTTGATGATTGGCATGAACTGGGGCGCGATGTCCCCTGTATTGTTGATCTCAAACCTTCCGGTCGCTTCTTGATGGAAGATTTCTTTGAAGCTGGCGGGTTGCCTGTGGTGATGGAGCGAATTTCTGAAATGCTTGATCTGAATGCAACTGCCATTGAAGGCGGTACAATTGGCGAGCGCATTTCTGATGCAGTTGGGTATGATGACGAAGTCATTCGCCCCCGCGATAATCCGTTGACCGAGCAGGGCGGAATTATCGTTTTGCGCGGTAACCTTGCTCCAGATGGAGCCATCATCAAACCCTCAGCTGCCAGCCCAGAACTGATGAAGCATCGCGGCAAAGCCGTTGTATTTGAAAGCGCTGCTGATTTGCGTGAGCGCATCGACCACCCCGATCTTGATGTAGATAAAAACAGTATTCTAGTGTTGAAAAATTCTGGCCCGCAGGGATATCCTGGCATGCCAGAAGTTGGCAGTATGGCGCTTCCGGCAAAACTGCTTAAGCAAGGCGTAACCGATCTGGTGCGCATTTCCGATGCCCGCATGAGCGGCACTGCCTTTGGCACAGTGGTTTTGCATGTGGCGCCTGAATCTGCCATCGGTGGGCCACTAGCCTTGGTTCAAAATGGTGATTTTATCACCATAGACACCGATGCGCAGCGACTCGAGCTAGAAGTGGATGAAGCAGAGCTGGCTAAGCGCCGGACAGCTTTTATTCCGCCTCAACCCGCCCATTCCCGTGGCTATGGACTGCTTTATACCGAACATGTGCAGCAGGCCGACAAAGGCGCTGATTTCGACTTTTTGGTCGGTAAATCCGGCACACCACCCTCTAAAGTTTCTTTCTAACCAAGGTTTATCCATGAATATTGCACACAACCCACAACAAACAAAACTGCCTGCCTTGCCAGAGCGATGGGAGCTACTTTTCGCCGCCGTTGTCTCGGATGCGCTTGATGAATTCGGCATCGCCAATCAGGTCATGGAACCAACAATACGCCCGCTTGATGATGATTTAATGTTGTGCGCCCGTGCCCGCACAGGCGTATATATGGAGGTTCCTTACGTTACCGAAGGTGAAAACCCTTACGAGTTAGAAATCAAACTTATCGATGATCTTTGCCCCGGTGAAGTGGCTGTTTTTGCTTGCGGCGGGTCTAAGCGGATTGCCCCTTGGGGAGGTTTGCTATCAACGGCTACCAAATCTCGCGGAGCTAGCGGCTGCGTGACAGATGGTTTTGTACGCGATATCAAAGAAATACGACGCCTAAAGCTTCCGGTTTTTGCCGGTGGAATTGCCCCGCTTGATTCAAAAGGGCGTGGCCAGATCATGACCATTGATGTGCCGGTGATCTGCGCTGGCGTGCGGGTCTGTCCCGGCGATCTGGTGATAGGCGATGCCGACGGGCTGGTCGTCATCCCACAACAACATGAAGCCAAGGTGTTAGAAAAAGCCTTCGAAAAGATTGACGATGAAAATCGGTCCATCAAGGAATTGCGTGCGGGTGGCTATCTGCGTGATGTTTACGCCAAATACGGAGTGTTATAGTGACCGCGAAAAAATCAAATTCAGAAAAAACCAGTCTGCTTGTCAAATTGTTCAGCATCGAGGGCGCTGGTACCGCTCTGGTTTTCATCATCCTTATTCTTTTGTTCATGTTCACTGCGCCGCGTGCCTTTACCGGTTATCGTATTTATATGAGCTTTATGGCCTCGGTGCCGCCGGCGCTTATCATCGCACTTGGCCTGACACTTGTCGCTTCGGCCGGCGAAATGGACCTTTCATTCCCCGCAACCGTTGCCTTTGGTAGCTACATCTTCAGTATGCTTTTTCAGCAATATGAATTTACCTGGATTGCTCTTTTCGCAGCCGTTATGGTAGGCACATTGATGGGGTTTATCAACGGGTGGATAATCACCAAGCTTGGTATACCCTCGATGATCGCTTCCCTTGCCATGATGTTCCTGTGGGGCGGGCTGGTGACGATTATTTCAAACGGCATATCAATTGCTATCCCCACCATTCAAGCAACATTTTTTCACACAATTATGGTCGGGCGGATCGGGGGTTATTTTCCAGCTCAGATGATCTGGGCGTTGGCTATCTCGGCCTTTATCTGGTTACTTTTGAACCGTCACCCGTTTGGAGAAAACATCCTGTTCATTGGTGATAGCGAAAAAGTTGCCAAGGTTGTCGGCATCCCAGTTGCACGCGAACGGATCAAACTATTTACCCTGATGGGCGCGCTTTCGGCGCTTGCTGGTGTGTTCCTAACGGTCGAAACCAACGTCTATTTCAGCTCGCAGGGGCAAGGTTATTTGCTGACAGTGATTGCGGCTGTTTTCATTGGCGGAACCTCGATATTCGGCGGTTCTGGCAAGGTGGTCGGCACTGTGTTCGCAGCGCTTATCGTAGCGATAATCGAGGCTGGTCTGGTGGCAAGTGGTATTCAGGGATTCTGGACCCGCTTTTTCATCGGCGTTGTCTTTATCCTGTCAGTGGTCATGAATAACGCGATCGAAGATCCTGACAAGGTTCCTTTAATCAAATCTATACGCTTAAGAATGAAGCGATAATACCCCCGTAATCCGGTCTGGGTTGCGGGATATCTAACCTGTAAAAACCAAAAAAGGGAGAAGTAAATGAGAAACATATTCAAGAGCCTATCGGGCGTGGCATTAGCCGCCGCTATGATAGCAAGTCCGCTGACGGCCGCGGCTGAAGGAGCAGAAGCTATCGACAGTGGCTTGCGGGTCTATTTCCAAATGGGTGGTAACCCCGGCGACGCCGCAACGCTTGCCCGTGAATTGGGTGCACGCGATGCAGCACGTGTCCTTAATGTAGATCTTTTTGAGCAGCATTCTGGCTGGAATGCCCAAACTATGCAAAAGCAAGCCAAAGAAGCACTAGCAGCTTTGCCTGATGCCATCGTTGTTATGGGTCATCCGGGCACAGATGCAATGCTTTCTTTTATTGCTGATGCAAAATCTGAAGGTGTTGTTGTTATTGTTAACAATAACAACTTACCGGGTACTGGGTTGAGTTATTTCGGTCTTGATAACTACGGTGCAGGTAGAAACCTAGCTAGCATGACCATCGCTACAGGCGGACTGGACGCAAGTTCCAATGTTCTAGTATATGGTGCTTTCATCGAAGGTGCGCCTGGCGCCAATGTAGCACAAGGAAGTGTTGATGTTTTGACAGAAAGCGGCATACCATTTGATTCATTGCAATGGTCAAATGAAGCGGTTGCTGACCCTTCTTTGTCAATTCCGGTTTTGGTAGCTTATCTTGAAAGCAACCCAAATACGAAAGCCATAATTGTTCCTGGTCACGGTGGTATTACCGCGATATTAGACAAAGTTCTTAAAGCTGCGGGCAAAGCCCCGGGCGAAGTGATCACTTCTGGCTTTGATATCTCACCGGGTGCCATTCAAGGTGTTAAAGACGGCTACATTACCGAAGTGCTTGACCAACAACCATATCTTCAAGGTTTCTTACCAGTCTTAGCTGCTGTGCTTGAAGTGAAATATGGTCTGGGCGGCTTGTCTGTAAACACAGGCGGTGGTTCAATGAACATAAATAACGTTGAAGCGCTCGAAGCATTGATTGCAGTCGGCGTACGCTAAACTTTTTGCGGGGCAGGCCATGCGCCCGCCCCGCTCAAAAAATAAAATTCGCGGCTCCGAATAACATTTATGCGAAGCCCTTTACAAAATAACAACGGAACCCTCAGATGCCCTCTACACCCATTGTCCGGCTTGAGAATGTCTCAAAATTTTACGGTAAGGTTGAAAGCCTGAAAAACGTTAGTATCGAGATTGGCAACAACGAGATTGTCGGCTTGATCGGTGATAACGGCGCAGGCAAATCCACCCTAATCAAAGTGTTAACTGGCGTGGAGCAACCCACCAGTGGCACGCTATATATCCATGGCAAAAAGATTGACGCGGCCAATTATTCGGTCAAAGAAGCGCATAAATTGAAAATCGAAACCGTATATCAAGATAGCTCGCTTGGTGAGAAGCAACCATTGTGGCGAAATTTTTTTGTAGGACGGCCGATCACCAACAGATTCGGCTTTATCGATGTTAAAGAAGAAAAACGAATTGCCGACCAGATCATGCGGACAACTATCGGGTTTCGCGGTGTTGGTATTGATTATGACACACCTGTTAGTAGCTTGTCTGGCGGTGAACGCCAGGGCGTAGCCATCGGCCGCGCAATGTATTTTGACAGCGACCTGATCGTACTCGACGAACCCACAGTCGCTCTAGCGCTGAAAGAAGTTAGAAAGGTTCTTGACTTCATACGCTCGATCAAAACGGGCGGGCGATCCTGCATCTATATCGAGCATAATATCCAACACGTGTATGAGGTCTGCGATCGATTGCTTGTGCTTGACCGAGGCGAGATTGTTTTAGACAAACCGACATCCTCCATGACCTATGACGAACTGATAAATTTCTTGATGTCCATGCACAAGATCGAAGAAACCAATTGAATTGAAGGAGTATCAACCATGACGACCACCGCCTTTTGCGACTGCCATGTCAATATCTGGAACGACGAGCATATTCTGCCGCTCTACAAGACCCAACTCGCACGGGTGCGCGCTGGCGATGTAGTGGAAAAAGCCGATGCAGATACCCTATATCAAGCCATGACAGATGTGCAAAAGGCGATCATCTTTTCGCTGCGCTACGGTGATTCCGTTGGAATTGAAGGCAATGACGAGATCACCGCGATGGCGGTCGCCAAATACCCAGACAAATTTGTCGGCTTTGCCTATGTTGACCCGCGCCGTGCCGATTATATGGATCTGTTACATCATGCAATCGAGGATCTAGGCTTAAAGGGCGTCAAATTCGGCCCCATCTATAACGGCGTCGCCCTATCAGACCCCCGACTTGAACCAGTATATGAATATTTGCAACGCAAAAATATCCCTCTGACAATGCATATGGGCACTACTTTTGCACGTCAGGCTCCGGTGGATATGGGCCGAGCGATCCATGTTGAACCCGTTGCCCTGAAATATCCTGAACTCACCATGGTGTTGGCACATATGGGCCACCCTTGGTATGAAGAAGCCATCGTGGTTGCCCGCAAACAACCTAATGTCTGGCTAGATCAATCTGCGCTGTTTTATCGCCCTTGGCAATATTACAACATGCTGATCTTGGCGCAGGAATATAAGATTACTGATAAAATATTCTTTGGCACCGATTTCCCTTTTGCTAAAGTAGATGAGAGCGTCGCAGGTTTGCGCAATATCAACAACATGTTAGAAGGCACAAAATTACCGCGGGTAAGCTCAGAAACCATCGAGGGTATTCTGCGTTCCAACCCTTTCGAAATCTGGTGGAAGGGTGATAACCCGCTGTAATTTGTTAAAAGTCCGAATATGTCTTCTTTTGAACCCATGTTTAGGCAGGTTAATGGTGCGGTTTGACGAACGGATGTAGATTAATTGCGATGATTATCTGGTGACCAACCAGACGTTGGTAGAAAATGTCGCTGTTAAGGGTGATCGCAATGCGGTGCTTATCAAAGTCAATCAAGCTGGCACGATAACAGAATCAATCGATGCATTTATAGCGGCAGAAAAAGCCGGGTTTGGCAGCGTGGTATCGGCGCGTTCTGGTGAAACAGAAGATGTGACCATCAGCCATTTGGCGACAGGTCTGGGTGGTGGCCAGTTAAAAGTAGGCTCATTCACCCGCTCGGAACGCATGGCGAAATGGAATGAATGTTTGCGCATTCAAGATGTATTAGGAAAATCGGCATTTGTCGGCGGGGCGCCACTGACCAAAACCTGGTGGGGCAAGAAAACTTACGGAGAGACTTTGTGAAATTATTAAGACTTGGCGCTGAAGGTGCCGAAATACCCTGCATATTGGGTGATGACAACATCGCGCGGGATGTGTCTAGCATCGTGGCGGATTTTACCCCCGAAACCATTACCGGCCTTGTAGATCGCTTGTCTGGTTTGAATCTGAACGATTTGCCAGCAGTTGCCATGGATGGGGTGCGTATTGCCGCCCCAATGGCGCAACCGCGTAATATTTATTGCATTGGCCTGAATTATTCCGATCATGCGGCCGAGGCGGGTATGGATATTCCGGATGAGCCGATCCTGTTCAACAAATCATCTGGCACTTATTGCGCGCCGTTTGACCCGCTGCTTTATTCGCCAAAAATGACCAAGCTAGACTGGGAAGTTGAACTGGGCATTGTCATTGGCAAGCAAGCCTTAAACATATCCAAACAAGAGGCTTTGGACCATGTATTGGGTTACACTTTGGTTAATGACGTATCTGAACGTGCGTGGCAATTAGAGCGCAGTGGCCAATGGGCCAAAGGCAAAGGATTTCCAAATTTCTGCCCCACCGGGCCTTGGATTGTTACCGGTGACGAGGTTGATGACGGAGTTGCATTATCGATGTGGTTGGACGTAAATGGCGAGCGGATGCAAACCGGAAATACCGATAAAATGATTTTTGATGTGGCGACCATTGTCAGCTATCTTTCTGAATTTATGCGGTTAGAGCCGGGTGACCTAATTTGCACCGGCACACCCCCGGGTGTTGGCGTGGGCATGAAGCCACCAAAATTCTTGAATATCGGCGATAAAATAACTTTGGGCATTTCAGGTTTGGGCCATCAAGGCCAGACCGTTGTGCCGCTTTAGGAGATGAAAATGGATTTAACCCAAAGACTTAAAGGTAAAACTGCTATTGTTACCGCCGCCGCGCAAGGCATTGGCCGCGCAGTGGCTGAGCGATTGATGGCCGAGGGTGCAAATGTCTATGCATCAGACCTAAACGGCAAGGTTTTGAGCAGTTTAAATGGCGCTGAAACGAGTGTTCTGGATGCCACCGATGATGCGGCCGTCAAAAGCTATTTTAACCAATTTGAACAGATTGATATTTTGGTTCATGCCGTCGGCTATGTGCATCACGGCAATATCGAAGAATGTAGCCTAAAAGAATGGCGTAAATCCTGCTCGATCACCTTAGACAGTGCCTATTTTGTTTTGGGCGCTGCCATTCCTAAAATGAAAAACCATGGCGGCAGCATCATCACCATTGGCTCAGTCGCCAGTTCGATTAAGGGCTTTGCCAAACGCGCCGCTTATGGCGCTACCAAGGGCGGGGTTTTGGGTCTAACCAAAGCTGTGGCCGCAGATTATATAGGTGAAAAAATTCGCTGCAATTCTGTCTGCCCAGGCACAGTTGATAGCCCAAGCCTACAAGGTCGGATTGACGAACTGGCAAAAACAATGGATAGCCGTGACGAAGCGGTTCAATATTTTATTGATCGCCAACCAGCGGGGCGTTTCGGGCAACCCGAAGAGATTGCAGGCCTGTGTGCATTTTTAGCATCTGACGATGGCGCATTTGTCAATGGCCAAGCGATTTGCATTGATGGCGGTATAACAATCTGATGACCCAGCAGCTAGAAATTGATGAACTGATATGGACGTTTGATCGGGGCAATAGGCTTCTTGTAGCCTAGGTCGATAGGGGAAAGCAGAGCCGCCCCATCAGCTTTCCTTTGTACGGAACCTGTTTTAGAACGAATACCAGTTATCGGTTTATATGATATGGAATTATCTGATAAAATTGGACACAACCAAACCAATGAGACTGAGCTAATGTATTTTGCACCTAGAACTCCGCCAGATCCGGACCGTTTCCTGTTAGTTGTCAACGAGTCTATATTTGCGGGTTAAAATACACTAGCTTAAAATTTGGAAAGCGAATTACCTATATCAATTCTTCTAGAAATAACAACCTTCAGTCCCGGACCAACTCGATCAAATCCAAAGAGCGTTGCAACGGCTTTTGTTAATTCATCTGGATAAACGAAGCCACTAGATTCTTGTATTTTGCTAATTGCAGCATCAATTTCAATCGGTGGGATGTTTTCGGCTTTTTGTATAGATGTGCTCTGCCCAGTTCGATTTCTAATGGGAGGATTTTGTTTTTGACCTTTAGTCAACCAGAATTGGCCATCGCAAATGATCATGTTTTCTTCAGCAATATCTTGCGAGAATCTTGTCGTGGACTTTAGCGTATTTAGTGTAATTTCGTTAATTCGGCGACCTGCCTTTTCTTTCCCAAAAGCGCTTGCTAAACGGCGAGAAACTTCGTCTTGATGAACAGGTCCTTCGATTTCAATAATCTTACGTACAATTTTTAAAAGAAGGATTCTATGCGCCAAATGAGGTTCTGAAGACCCAGTGGCATTTACTTTAGCAATGAGATATGGTTCAGCTTCGATTCTTGGTGTTTCTGGCACCTCAATTGTAATGTTTTCTTCTAAGCTTTCATCCGCTTCTGAAATTGTAATAGAATCCTTGTTAGTTCCTTCGATTTTAATTCCATTACGTCCCTCGACCGCAGCTTCGTGAAGGGCTACACGCAAGCGGTCAATCTCTTGGTTGCGACGATAAAACCAATCGGTACTCCAAATTCTATGAAATTTCCAACCAAGTCCCTCAAGAATATTTTGCCGTAAGCGGTCTCGCTCCCTTGCCCAAAGGGCACTATGATAAGTGGCCCCATCGCACTCAACAGCCAACATGTATTGGCCAGCATGGTCGGGATGTTTTACGCCCAAATCAATTAAGAAACCAGCACTGCCAATTTGATAATCAACTGAGTAATTCAATTTCCTAATTTCATCAGCAACGTCTTCCTCAAACGGTGAATCTGCTAATCCGCCTGATGGAATTGCTTGATCTAAGTTTCCGCTTTTAGCAAATTCGAGATAACGTTTAAATATTCTGGTGCCTTCTTTCTGTGACTTTGATAAATCGATGTCTCCAGGCTCAAATGATGCAAAAACTTCGCAACGAATACGTGCTCTACTAAACAATACGTTTAGTCGACGGGCGCCACCTTCTTGGTTCACAGGGCCGAAATTCATCGAAGATAGACGGCCGTTTGGTTCATTTGGCCCATAGCCAACACTGATTAAAATTACATCGCGTTCGTCACCTTGAACATTTTCAATATTTTTGACAAAAACGTCTTCAGCGTAGCCACTACGCAGGAATTTCTCTAACTCGGTATTTGATCGGCGTTCCGTTTCAATAATTTGTGTTATCATATTTCGCTGTGTCATTGAAAAAGCAACAACGCCAAGCGAAAGCTCGGGGCTTTCTCTTGCGTGACGTGAAATTTCGGCTACAACTGCTTCCGCTTCTATTTTGTTGGTGCCAGGTGTTCCGCGCCCCCTTGATTTGTTGGAATACACGCCATTTACTCTTGTAAATTTCAAGCCAAAGTTATTATCATTTTGCAAGGGCGAAGGCGGGAGAATAAGTTCATTTCTATAAAATTCACGATTGGAAATTTCGATTAAAGATGGGTCTCTAGATCGATAATGCCACTCCAACATACGCAATGGCAAATTTCTAGCGCTACATAATGTGAGGATTGACTCCATTTCAGTTGCACGGGTGGCACCATCAAGTACTTCATCTAGTTCATCATCTTCTTCAATATCTCCGGTCATGCGAGCAAAGAAACCGGTAGGTGGAAGTTGTTCGGGGTCGCCCACAATTACAATTTGATCGCAACGCGCAATAGCTCCTAGTGCATCTTCTGGTCGTACTTGGCTTGCTTCGTCAATAACGAGTATGTCAAATCGAAGTTTACCAGGAGGTAAATATTGTGCAATTGACATTGGGCTCATTAAGAACACGGGCTTAATCTTCTGCATCATTGACCCAGCCTGAGTCATGAGTTTTCGGAGGGACATGTGGCGAGATTTTTTACCTAATTGTCCACGAATTACAGCCATTTCACCAAAGGCCCCGTTTGGTAATTGTTTCAGATGAGTAGCTTTTATAAGATTGCGCACATCTAGTATTCGATTATGTTCGCCGTGTTGAAATTTTTCTACAATTTTATGTCGAGGAAGATAGCCAATTTTTTCAATTTCGACTTCTAGCTGTCTTGCCAAATTCCAAATAGCATCGGCCCGTGCGTAGCGGAGTTCATTTTTGACTTGGCTTACTGTTTGTGAACTATCACTAATTCTAGTCATAAGCTCAGGTAGACCAAAACTATTTATTTCGGAAATTTTTAATGATAGTTGAACCCACTCACTGTAAAGTTCAGATTTTGCAGAAAAACCACTAAATACTTTTTCTAAAGTGTCCATAGAAGCGTAATGAAAATCTTTAGCGTTATACGCAGCGATTGGTTCTAATTCGAATTGACTTTCAACTTTTTCAATACCTTTTATCACTGGTTCTAAATTGTTTGTAATTTTATTTGCAATTGATTGGGCTTCTTGTGGGTCTGTTGCAAACACCTGCAAGATTTCTAAAGGCAGTTTCCAGCCAAATGCTTCGATGTCTTCTTGCCAAGCAATAGATTTGTATATGTGGGTAAATTGGGTTTTCAAGCCCAACCAATGAACCCCAAGTGTTTTTTGAAGCAGCTGTTCTAATTCGGCATAGTTTTTGTAAATAATTTGAGCAGATATTAAATTATCCAATATTTCAAGGCGATCCTTAGCCTTTTTTGGTAATTTAATAGCTAATAAAGAAGCGAGCTCATTTGATGCTCCCCGATATCCCGATCCGACACGTGCGAAGAACGAATTACCGCCTTTAACCAATTCACGTCTCAAATGATCTACAGGAATTGTCCAAGCAAATTCAATAAAAGTGTTATTATTATCGACTGTTTCTTGCCATTTGATTGCGCTATGTAAAGCAAGAATCAATTGCTCGTTTGGCATGATAGAATTGCTAATAAATTGGCCTGATTTTTCTGGTGCTTTGGAAAGTAGATTTAATAAATCTACAAATATTTTTACCTTAGATATTGAATCAATTTTCATTCCAAAAAAGGGCTCGAATTCGCTGACAGTTGTGATAAGTAAGCGAATTTGTTTTAAAACAAGCTCTGCATTTGTCGAAATTCGTTCTATTTCTGTTGGCTGAAGACTTAGATTTTGGGCGCCATAAAAAGGGTGATCCATTCTTGGACCAGTACCTGTGCTAAGTTCTTCGTAATCATCTAAACACGCTTCGATTGTTTCATGTTGATTTTTGGTAATTTTGGTGAGAACCTCGGAAACTAATGTTGGAGCGGGAACATTCTGTCCTTTTAACTTGACCATTTGGGAAATAACGGAAAATGGTGTCTCGCCTGTATCCAAAATTGGCGCATGAAGTAATGAATCAATTGTATTTAACTTATTTCGATGAAGTAATAGTTCTTCTGGTTCGGTTGGTAAGTCTGGAATAGAACGGCCTGCTAAAAGCGTTTCTTTTAATCGATTATGCACTTGCTTCTTATTTGCTGCCTTTGAATGGAGTTCAAGGCAGATATTCTCAAGCCCAACTTTTTTTAGCCGACTATGCACCACGGTTAAGGCAGCCATTTTCTCAGCAACGAATAAAACACTTTTTCCATCATGCACTGCAGCTGCAATTATGTTTGTGATTGTTTGTGATTTTCCGGTACCTGGTGGACCCTGTACCACTAGATTTCGTCCAGCTCGAACTTCTTCGATTACCTTTGTTTGGGATGCGTCAGCATCTGTAACTTGAATAATATCGTTAGGTGTTAAAATTTCATCTAGGGGTGTTTTTTCATCAAAATAATCATTTTCTTCTGGAAACCCCGTCTTAAGAAGTTTTTCAATTAAACCAGATTTAGCAAGCTCACCATCTGGCCAATTAATTGGGTCAAGGTCACGGAGCATTAAAAGTTTTGCAAAACTAAAAAAGCCTAATTGCATTCCATCTGCATCTATTGACCAGTCTGGATGGGATTCAATGACTTCAGATATTTGTTCAAAATACTGACTGGGAGTCCAATCATCCAAATTATCACTGATTTCTGGGAGTTCTATACCAAAGTCTTCTGCAAGCCTTCGTTTTAGAGGCAGGTTGGTTACAATATCATCGTCTAGCACTTTAATATCATAGCTAGAAGTCTTAGTATTCCGAGTTAATTCAACAGGTACTAGAATGATAGGAGATTCTCGTTCAATGCTTGAATCTTTAGATTCGCGCCAATTTAAAAAACCTAAAACAAGGTATAGAATATTTATTCCCTGTTCTTCTTTAGCTGTATTTGCGTTAAGAAAAAGTTGTAATAAACGTTTCTGTAGTCCGTTCGGTCCCAGTTTTGTTTCTAGCTTATTATCCGTATACCGTGCTTTGTCAAAAGGTTCATCTGAGTCGATTTCAACAATTGTAAGATCAGGTTCGTCGTCGTTAGATTTCTTGGGGTCAGTGCCAGTCGCAAGAAACTTCATCTTTCTACCATTTGACTTCAGAATACTAAAGATATCATCTGATCGCTCGTTTATGATATTTAGCGCATTTGCCCTTGAGTTTATTCGATTTACATGCACCAGTCTGTTTCGAGTTCCCGTTTCAACTAGTTTTTCTCTTGCATCTAATAGTAGTCGTTCGATTGCAGATTTTTCGGGATTTTTTTCGCCTAAATTTGACAATTCTGGGCACCTTTTATTTTGCGAGATGATTCAATCGTTATTTGCTGATAGTGAGCTAAAATTAGAACATATTTTATAAAATAAATTTTGAGGAAGATAGCGTTTTTTTTCGTGGCTTACTAGGTTAACCTAATAATTTAAATAAGTAATTTCTAACCGTTTTACCTTCTTCATATAATTTTACCATATTTTTGCTGTATTCAAGAATGCTGCGAAGCCAACCAAAAACCAACTGCAATTAGTCTGATGTTTATTTGCACACAACAATAACCAATTGACGGGAGACTATGATTAAATTTCTGATCGAAATGACTATTTTTAAGTTTTCGACCGATGTGTTATCAGCTCTATCTATGAAATCAATAAGTTCTTCAAAGGCATCGATTACAGATCCATTTGCATCATTTTCTAATCTGCATCATCTGCAGCTCTAAATTACTTTCTGCTTGTTCTAGTATTTCTGCAGCATCTAATATGTTTTCATTTGCGGATAGAATTTCATCAAACCTATTTATGCGACTCTTTAACCTTTACACATTATTGCCTAATTGTACTTTTTTTCAAGAAATTAATACTTTATTTATATTATATTTTATTTAATTTGTAATAATCATATTACATATACCTGGCTAAACAATAGCTGGGTTAATATTCTGTGCATTCAGAGTGGGAATATTGGCCCTTATATTCATTTGACTAAATGTTCATAAAAGAGGAGGTCATTTCATGAGTGAATTCAATATATTCTTCAATTACCGCTTCGTTGTGTTTTACGTATGAGTTCTGGTATTTTGAATAATAGTTGACCAATGTTCTGAACATATTTGAATTTTTTTTAGAACGGCCTTTTGAACTAATGAATTTCTTAAAAATTTTTATTATGGAAAAAATACCATTAGGCAAATACCAAGTTTGTAAGATTCGAATATTCGAAGGATTACATTCAATCATTATAGTGATTCCTAGTTTGTTTTATTATTGTTTAAATGGGGTTTTTGATTTCTGATTTTCAGTTTTCATATGCAGATGACTACCCCAACGGTCTAGCTGGTGAGGCCCTAAAAGGTTCTACCCCCGCCCCCCCCTTCATCATATTTCATGCAAAATTCTACTAACAACTTGTAAATAGAGGAGAGCTGCACCAGATTTTACTGCTGTCATTTCGGCCGTTAAGCAACCCAAAATAAAATAAACAGGCTGGCAGTGTATGCCAACCCGCGTTCCTGTTCTGCATTCAGCCGCTCAATCAAGCTTCTCGCCTCTGATTATCGCCAATCCTAAAACGATGGTGACCTATGTTCGCCGTTCAAAGGATAGAATATTCCATCCGCGCTTTATGGCCCGGATGAACCATTACGTGATTGAACCCGTTGCCTGTACACCTTCCTCAGGCTGGGAGAAGGGTCGAGTTGTGAGCCAAGTTCAGCACATTCGCAAGTGGTTGTTTACGCCAAAGCTGAAGTTTGACAATATGCAGAACCTAAATGAGTGGCTGCATTTAAAATGCATTGAGTTAGGCTGTAGAACTCATCCAGTCCAGAAGGACCAAACGATTGATACTATATTTAAAGCTGAACATGCAGAGTTGCGGCCTGTATGTCTTGCTTTTGAGGAGCCGCTCGTCAGTTGGCCTTATTCTTCGATGTAGGTGGGTCACTTTTAAACGGCAATGGTGGGTCAATTTTAAATACTCATTGACATATAGTCTTGGCTTTGATCCTTTATTTAAGATTTAGTATTCCCAGTCCAAGGCCAGAGTTAGCATCATAAGAAGTAACTGAGTGAAAAATTAGGCACAGCGCCAGGTTTTCTAAGCGACATACCTATAAAAAGTCAATTGGTAGCTATGTGGTAGCTAGGCTAAAACACCAAGACGAAGGAAAAAATAGTAATTTCATATCTCATTGATATATTTAGTGCACCGGAAAGGAGTAATTTGGGTTGAACATAGTTTCTTATGCATGAACATACCATTTGAAATTAAACAAGATAAAACCCATCTCCTCACATAGCTGAACATTGCAGAATATACAATCACAGCTTAAAAGGTGGTCTATTAAGGGGGCTATTATGGAGCGCAACCACATTTTATAACAGTTGAAAGCCGAGGTTTTAGAAGCAGGAAAACACTGTGACGGTCAGGGATTGTGGCTATGCAAGAATAGCCGTTCATCCGGGAAATGGATATTGCGGTTAACCGTTAATCGCCGCCGTCGTAAAATGGGCTTTGTGAAGATAAAACCACAACTAGACTTGCGTTACTAATGCTCATACTCACTGCCGCCAGATCAGGTGAAATTCGATTCGCAAAAATGTCTGAACTTGAAAATGGGGTTTGGACCATTCCAGTTGAACGGACCAAAACAAATCGTATTCACAGAATACCACTCACCGCAGAATGCAATACAATATTGAAAACGGCTATATCAATAAGTATTGGAGATTATATATAATCATCTCCTCTCGGCAAACCATTATCCGATGCAACTATGGCAAAGTTTATGCATAGAGCAGGCTATGTGGAACGCCCACAAGGCTTCAGGGCTTCCTTTCGAACGTAGGTTGAAGAACAAACTGACATTCCCTACGGGGTGAAAGAATCTGCTTTGGGAATGCCGTGGGCACTTCAACAGAACGAGCCTATCAACGCTCAGACGTCTTAGACAAGCGCCGTCTACTGACGAGCGAATGGGCAGAATTTGTAACGAACCAGTCTGTCTAAAAATTACTCCAAAACATAAAACAGATCCGTAGTGCGGCATCTAATATTCAAACGAAGGTAAGTTGGAATGATGGCACCAAACACTAATTGTTCAACCATCACAGATACCATGAGAACTGATGGGTTGCAATTTGGAAAACTACATTCAAACCTAGATTACAGGGCGTGAAGTTTAAGCAAAATTCGACAATTAATATAGTTTGCTAGGTTGTTTGGGTTAACGCATAGGGATGTTTTCTCGAAAAATAATGCGTGGTTCGATCAATTTGTGCGTAAGATATGGCGCGGTTGTCGCAAGGGTTCCCAGCAAGTTAATTACAGATTGTTCGGCCATTAGTTGGGCGTTTTGGTCAATCAATATATCTATTTTTCCATCTAATAGTTGATTGCGCGAATCATTAGTAAGGTCATGGCAAATTAACACGGGTCTAATTTTTGGGTTCACTTCATCAACGGCACGGACGACACCACTACGCCCGCCACCGATACAATATATCCCACCAATTTTTGGGTTGGATTCAAGAAGTTCTCTGGCCTTCAAATATCCTGTTTGGCTACTATCTTTGATTTCTATCGATCCCAAGAGCGTCAAATCTGAATAGTCCTTAGTTAATACTGCTCGAAATCCAGCTTCGCGTTCTTCATGGCCTCGGTAAGAGTTTGACCCAAGAAACACAGCCACATGACTATGAACGGGATTTATCAATCTGCCCATCAGTAAAGCCGCAGTTCGGCCAGCAATTCGATTGTCTATTCCTATAAAATTTGCCCGAGAAACTGAGGGTATGTCTGAAGCAATAGTGACCACTCGTAGGCCAACTTCAACCAAATTGCGCAATAATTCTCGGTTTCGAGGGTGATCCAGAGCTATAACGCCAACACCACTTGTACCAAGTTGTAAATTTTCCACAGTTTCAAACAGGCTTTTAGGCGAAAAATCGCTGATTCTATGGACTATGCAACTAGATACTAACGGTAACCTCGAAGCAAACTCTTCGATCGCGTTCGCTAAATCCTCTAGAAACATATTGGTTCCAACGGGGATAAAGAACTCGAGTTCTGCAGGTTTTGATGGCATGGCCACACCATCTTCTTCTGGTAGATATCCTACAGACCGCGCAGCATTCAAAACACGTTGCCGATTTACCGCGCTTACACCAACTCGGTTATTTAGCACCCTGTCGACTGTTGCGCTCGAAACATTTGCAGCTTCTGCAATATCGGAAATCGTAACTTTCATAATTTGCCATCCTGATGTGATCTGATGTTATTGCTGATTGTAATTGATCGCTATGAATTGTTCAATAGATTTGTAATCAATCAGGAATAAAGCATGCATAATTATAATAACAGACGCGTATTGTTAACGGGAGCGGCTGGCGGGTTGGGCGCGCCGTTGGCAAAAATGTTAGAACGCGCAGGCGCTGAAGTAATCGCGTTAGTTCGAAGTGAGCCAGATGGAGGCATTCCTGGTGCGCCGAAGGCACGGATTATTATGGTAGACCTCGAAGATTTCACTGAATTGGAATCGGTTGTTAATGCCGAAATCGCCGCCAACGGACCGATTGATACATTGATTAACAATGCAGCCATTTACCCAAAAGCAAGAGTTACTGGTCTTGAACATCAGGAATTAGAGCGAGTTCTTAAAGTCAATATTATTGCGCCGGCAATTTTAACGAAATGTTGTGCGGAAGGAATGAAAACAAAACATTTTGGCAGAGTGATTAATATTTCAAGCATACAATTCGATTTGGCTTTTGAAGAATTGTCTGCCTATGTGGCCAGTAAAGGTGCATTAATAGGCATTACCCGTACAATGGCGCGCGATCTGGGTCCATATGGCATTACGGTAAATGCCGTTGCGCCCGGCGCATTTAAAACAGATGCCGAAAAAATCCATACTGATCCGGAAGCATACAGCCAGTTTGTTCTGGACCAGCAGGCGCTAAAGCGTCGTGGGACGCCAGAAGATTTTGCAAATTTAGTATTGTTTTTAGGCAGTGAACAGGCCGGGTTTATAACCGGTCAGAATATTCGAGTTGACGGAGGCTGGGTAACATCATGAGCAAAGAGCAACCAAATTTTGGAAAAATTGAATTCACTAAAGAAGGTCAGATTGCAACGATTCTATTAAACCGACCGCGCAATTTAAATGCCATTTCAAGAGAGATGGCACGTGAGTTGGAAGTGGCTGCCGCTGAGTGCAACAGTAACGATGATATCCGTTGTGTCGTACTCATTGGTGAAGGTGAGCGCGCATTTTGTGCGGGTACGGATATTAAACAATTGGATGAATTTCAGGATGCGTGGTCATTTCGCAATCGCGAAGATTATTGCCTTTCTGTACGGCAAATACGCAAGCCGGTTATCGCTGCCATTAACGGGTACGCTTTGGGTGGTGGGTTAGAAATGGCATTGTCTTGCGATATTCGTTTGGCTGCACAAAACGCAATGCTGGGCGCCCCAGAAATTAAACTAGGTTGGATTGGCGGAGGTGGTATGTCGCAAATGCTCCAGCTTTCTGCTGGCAGCTCAAACGCCGCCAAAATGTTGTTGACCGGCGACCCTATCGATGCAGATCAAGCGCTAAATTGGGGCTTGATTAGTGAGGTATTACCGGCTGACCAACTCCTAAACCGTGCGAAGGAACTTGCGAACACCATTGCTTCACGAGCACCAATCGCTGCGGAAATGGTGAAATTGAATTTAGATGCAAGTGCGAATATACCAGCCAAATATGCAACTCAATATGAGCTAGACCTGCAAGCGATATGCTTTGGTACGGCAGACGCAGTAGAGGGGCGCGCGGCATTCAAAGAAAAACGCAACCCGATTTTTAAAAGAAAATAGGAATAATTATGCCCGAACTTTATGGAAAATCTATGTCACGACGCGATTTGGCGGAGCGTTCGGGCGGCACGGGTCAATTTGGTGGTGTGCGCCTAATGACTTTGAGTGATGGGTTGGAACGCGGAATTCGATTGTTAGAATTTCGTAGCGGAACAGGTTTAAGGTTTACGGTTTTGATAGACCGAGCTTTTGATATAGCAGACTGTGAATTTCAGGGTAAATCTATTGGTTGGCACAGCCCTTCAGGTTTTCGCCATCCAGGACTGCACGAACCCGAAGGAGAAGGCGGTTTAGGTTGGCTTCGCTCTTTCTCAGGTCTCATGGTCACTTGTGGTCTTGACCACATACTTTTTATGGACCAAGCTCCTGCCGATCATTTCAATTACGAACCACGCAAAAATGTAAGTAATTCAATTCACGGGCGGGTAAGCTCCATTCCGGCGCAATTGGTTGGATACGGTGAGAATTGGGATGGGGACACTTGTACATATTGGGCCGAGGGAATTATTCGCCAAGGCACAGTATTTGGTGAAAATCTTGAGTTGCGCCGTCGTATCGAAATTGATATGGGCAGTAATGACATACGCATTAACGACGTAGTGACCAACCGCGGCTTTTATCTAACCCCACATATGTATTGTTATCATATTAACATTGGGTACCCGGTTTTGGACGATGGCGCGCGTTATATCGCGCCAATTAAGGACGTTGTGTGGGCGGGGCATGCTGGCAACTACAAAGATCAATCAACAGGTTATCGAAGCATGGTTGCGCCGCAGGGTAAATTTTACGAACAGGTTTGGCAACACGAACTGGCCGCAAATGAACAAGGCGAGCAGTCGATCGCGATTGTTAATGACCGCATCGGATTGGGATTTGAAGTGATCACCAAAAAAGACCAATTCCCCTGCATGTTTGAGTGGCAGAATTTTCAGGCTGGACAATACGCATTGGGAATTGAACCATCGACAAACCATGTATTGGGTGCAGCATACGCACGCGAAAATGATGAAATCATTATGTTAGAGCACGGTGACACGCGTGAATACCAAAGCGTGTTTAGAATTCTAGCTGACTCAGTGGCAATATCCGATGCTGAAAACCGAATAACCAACACCCATAAACAACCTGTTGAGGACTTCCCAACCCCTTCAGGAAACCATATTTCAATAAGGCAAACCAAATGAATATTTTACAAGACTACCGAGTTCTCGACTGCTCTATTGCCATGGCTGGGCCTTTCGCGGCTCAACGACTTGGCGATTTAGGAGCAGATGTCGTTAAAGTGGAACCAATCACTGGCGAATGGCAACGCCATGTTTCGGCAGGTGGCGCTAAGGGCAACCAAATTAACGTTTCATTTTTATCGCTTAACCGTAACAAAAGGTCATTAGCGGTCAATTTAAAAAATGACAAAGGTCGCCAAGCTTTGTACGAGTTGGTGAAAACAGCGGATGTGTTTTTGCAAAATTATCGCCC
Source organism: Hyphomicrobiales bacterium (assembly GCA_013214705.1). GTDB lineage: Bacteria > Pseudomonadota > Alphaproteobacteria > Rhizobiales > OSC116 > OCS116. The sequence continues at coordinate 14,686 of JABSRZ010000016.1, read as the reverse complement.
TGGTGTCGCAAAGCGGCTTGGTGTTGATTATGAAACGCTAGCCGCAATTAACCCAAAGATAATTTATGTATCCATGTCGGGTTATGGTGAAACAGGCCCTTATAAAGACCGACCTGGGCAAGACTTGTTGTTGCAAGGAATGTCTGGCGCAATGTTGTCTGCAGGTCGCGAAGGTGAAGCGCCACTGCCTGCCGGCCAGTTTCTAGTAGACGCGATTACTGCATATACTGCGTTTGAGGGTGTGGTTTTGGCACTTTTACACCGCGAAAGAACCGGTGAAGGCCAAAAAGTCGAAATTAATATGTTGGACGCGATTACCGCGATACAGATGCAGGAATTAACAGTATTTGCAAAAGGTAAAAAACCACAAACACGCAGTGCTGAACCTCACGCACACTCGTATATACGTGCCCCTTATGGCAGTTTCAAAACCGAAGATGGCTATATTATTCTGGCCACGCCGCAACTAAAATTATTGGGTAAAATATTTGATGAGCCGATATTTGCGGACATGGAGGAGGAAATAGACGGCTGGACGCAACGAGATCTGATATTTTCTACAACCAGCAAGCATCTGCTTAAAAAACCATCTGCTGAATGGCTAAGAATTTTTGAAGAAAATGGGATATGGGCAGGGCCGGTTTATGGTTATGCCGAACTTTTGGAAGATGAACAAATAAAGCATAACGGTACGATGGTTGAGTATGAGCATCCGACCGAAGGCAAAGTGACATCACCCGGTTTCCCGATCCGTTTTTCCAAAACTCCTAGTGAAATTAAAATGGGTGCACCGCTTACTGGGCAACATACGCGCGAGTTGTTATTAGACGCTGGCTTTGATGAAGCCCAAATTGAAGGCCTTATTGCTGAAGGTGCAATTTTAGCAGGAGATTAGAAATGGCTCAATATTTGGGTCTAACATGGGATCACCCTCGCGGTTTTCAAGCCCTTGAAGCCGCGGCGGAAGACACTCAAAATTTAATTAAATGGGATCGCCAACCGCTCTCTGGCTTTGAAACGGCATCAATTGATGGTTTATTTGCACGTTATGATGTCGTGGTTATAGATCACCCTCATTTGGGTGAAGCGTTGGCAAACAAATGCATTCAGCCGTTAGATAAATTGTTTGATTCAAATATTGTCGAAAAATGGAAAAATCGATCCATCGGCAATAGTTTTGAAAGTTATCGGATGAATGGCCATTTGTGGGCATTGCCATTGGATGCAGCCACACAGGTAATGGCCTATCAGTCTGAACGGGTAGACAGCCCCCCTTCAACTTGGGATGAAGTTCGTGAAGTGTCTCGGAAAACGGGAAGAGTCTCACTTTCTCTGCAAGGGCCGCACGCCATATTGACAGCGCTTTCTATCAACTCAGCTTTGGGCAATGAATTGGGAGCGGAAACATTATTTGGTGCCTGTACAGAAGTTATATTTGACTTGATGGTCGATTTGTATGCTCACCGACCCTCAGGGTCAGAACATTTAAATCCAATCTCAATGTTAGAATGCATAAAACAGAGTGAGGGAATAGACCTTTGTCCATTAATTTTCGGGTATGTAAATTATGCACAAAGGGCCGCATCCCGCGCAGTTAATTTTGTGGATGCTCCTCAATGGCAGAGCGGCGGTTTGCATGGTTCGGTCATTGGTGGCACGGGTTTGGCTCTTTCGCAAAAATGCCAACCAAACACAGAATTGCTTGATCATTTTCAATGGTTACTTGCTTCCAATACCCAATTAGAATTTATAACGAAGCACGCTGGGCAACCTTCTGGCATGGAAGCTTGGAAAAATTATGACGTGAACCAAACGTCCAATGGGTTTTATAAAAACACATTAAAAACCATGCAGAATGGCATCATTCGTCCGCGTTTTAATCGTTACATCGCTTTTCAAACTGAGGCATCCGATTTTCTGCGAACTGCATTGGCAGATGGTATTTCACCAAAAAAAATTGTTGATAAATTAAATATTATTTATAAGAATTATTTGCCTAAGGAAACCACTTCGGTAGATTGAATTACATAAAAGGGGAAACCACATGACCAAATGGAAAGTAGTTGGTATTAATTTCGATCATATGCATATGGGGGACTTGCTTCGTATGGTGCATGAGCATACGAATGCCGAAATTGTTGGAATTTGTGACGCCGACCCGACGCGTATGGAAGCGGTAATCTCTAACTTTAACATTCCTAACACATCGGTATTCAGCGATCTTGACGAGTGCATGTTACAAACAAAACCTGACTTGGTGATTGTTTGCCCCGCCCCTAAAGATCATGCAGATTACGTTGAGCGTGTGGCTAAATATGACTGTGCCATATTGGTGGAAAAACCCTTTGCGGCAAATTTGGCTGACGCAGACCGCATGATACAATCCACAAAAAACAAAATATTGGCGATTAACTGGCCTTTGGCTTGGTATCCACCTCACGTGACTGTTAAACGATTACTGAATGAAGGTTTAATAGGTGAAGTTGTAGAAATTCACTTTTATGATGGTAACCGTGGCCCACTTTACCACCTAGCAGATAAGAAAGAAAACATCCCAACATCACAAGAAAAACAAAATTCATGGTGGTACAGCTCTGAAGCAGGCGGTGGAAGCCTTTTGGATTATCTGGGTTATGGTGCTACCTTGGGCACTTGGTATCAAAATGGTCTTGCGCCTATTGAAATAACCACAACATTAGGTGGCGACCCCAATTTAAGGGTAGATGAACATTCAATAACCGTGGCGCGTTATAAACATGGTTTATCTAAATTTGAAACACGCTGGGGAACATTCACTGACCCATGGAATACCCAGCCATTACCAAAATGTGGTTTTGTGGTGGTTGGTACCGATGGGGCTATGAGTAGTTACGATTTTGAAGATCATGTCACAGTTCAAACAAGATCGCAGCCTGAGGCTTATGAAATTCCTATCGATACGCTTGCTGCTAATGCTGCCGACCCTGTGGCCTATGTGTTGCACTGCCTTGAAACCGGAACGCCTATTACTGGACCGCTCGACCCAAAACTTTGCCGCATTGGACAACAAATAGTTGACACAGCCATATTTTCGGCAAAAGAAAAACGCACTGTGGAACTATTGAAATGACAGAAAAAAACACTGAAACTGTATCTGACCTAGATTATAGTCTTTCTGCGGCAAAAGCGAAAAAAATAGATGCACCAAGACTTCCTTATCGCCCTAAAAACCCCGTAAATTACCGCCCCAAAATAGGCCTGATCGGTGCTGGTGGAATCACTCGTTCACATTTATCTGCCTATAAAGCCGCTGGCTATGACGTAGCCGTTATCTGCAATCGAACCCTTGAAAGAGCCGAGCAACGTGCTGCTGAATTCTATCCCGATGCTAAAGTCACCACAAATTTTGAAGAGGTGCTGGCTGATGAAAGTATAGAAGTGTTGGATATAGCAACCCATCCGGCTGAACGGGTCAGTCTGATCGAGCGTGCTTTAAATGCTGGACGCCATGTTTTGTCACAAAAACCGTTTGTGTTAGACATAGAAGTTGGACGTAGATTAGTTGATTTGGCGAATGCCAAAGGTGTCAAATTGGCTGTTAATCAAAATGGTCGTTGGGCACCTCACATGTCTTATATGCGAGAAGCGGTGCGGGCGGGTCTGATCGGAAATGTAAACAGTGTGCATTGTGATATTCACTGGAACCACAACTGGATTGCGGGCACGCCTTTTGACGATATTAATGACCTTATTCTATCTGATTTTGGTGTTCATTGGTTTGACTTCATACTCAGTATTACTGGCTGTCGGGCTAAAAGCGTATATGCCAGATTTGCCCGTTCTGTTGATCAGACGGCTAAACCGCCTTTGTTTGCGCAAGTTGTTATTGAGTTAGAAGCTGGGCAAGCTTCGTTGATATTTGACGGCGGAACTGTTATTGGTGCTCGGGATTCGACATTTATTGCCGGCAGTGAGGGTAGTCTAGAAAGTATTGGGTCGGATTTAGATAATCAACAGGTGAAATTGACAACGCAACGAGGCGAATCCATTCCAGATTTAAAGGGAAATTGGTTTAAAGATGGGTTTCATGGCACTATGGCAGAACTGCTTTGTGCGATTGAAGAGGAGCGTACGCCCTTAAACGATGCGGCGCGAAACCTCTCTAGTTTGGAGCTATGCTTTGCCGCACTCCGGTCAGCCGAAGAAGGCGTTTCCGTAGCTATCTGAAGTGTTTTATTTTTGGAGCAAACGTTGCCTTATTAAAATATTGGCTTTTAACACCCTGTATATGATGTGATATGATGGTTGTAAATCAGAAACACCATCAACTTGATGCTAGGCTGACGTTAGAAACGATTCATGAGGGTTCGTTTTCGAGATTAAAATATATAGCTTTCCACATATGTGGGAGTCTAAAACAGGGAGCAAGTAAAATGAAGAACAAATCTACCGTCCGCGCGCTTGGTATTGGCGTATTAGCTGGCGCTGCGATGATGGTGTCGCAAGTTGCTGCAGAAACTTTCTATTGGGTTTCACATGGTTCGCCTGCAGATCCAGTTTGGACATATTATCTGGAAGGTGCTAATAAGTGGGCTGATGCCACAGGCAATCGAGTGAACACATCGTTCCATAATGGTGATGTTGCATCGCAACAAGAAGCTATTAGAGCCGCTATTGCAGCCGGCGCAGACGGCATTGCCACAAGTAGTCCCGACCCTGGAAGTTTAGTTGAAGTGGTTGCAGAAGCCAATAAAGCAGGCATTCCTGTAGTGAACTTTAACACACCGGACGCCACTGTTGACTTTGTAGCTTATGTTGGCGGCGATTTGAAGGCTTACGGTGCTGGATGGGCACAGTATCTTGTAGATAACAACTTGGTAAGTAAGGGCGATTTCGTCTGGTTGCCGGTTGAAGTTCCCGGCGCAACCTATGGCGTGCAAGAAGAGCAAGGCGTTGCAAGTGTATTTGAACCTCTTGGTATTACATGGGAAGTTACTGACGCAACACTGGATCAAGGCGAAATTATCACACGTATGTCAGACTATCTGTTGACTAATCGTGAGAAAATTAGTGCGATTATTGGTTTGGGCGACTTAGTGATGGGTTCTATCGCACGTGTGTTCAATCAGATCGGAGTTGAACCGGGAGAAATTCCAGTTGTAGGTTGGGGTAACTCGCTCGACACAACACAAGAAGTTTTGAACGGTTACGTTAATGCTGCGCAATGGGCTGACCCACTTGCAACCAGCTATATGGCTTTGTCAGTTGCGCTTATGGCATCACAAGGCATTCCTCCTGGGTTTGATATCACCACAGGTGCGCTTTATGGGCCAGATACAGCTCAAGTGTATGATGATATCTTGTCTGCCAAATAACAAAGACAGCCATAAGCGTCCCTGAATTAGACGCTTATGGTTCTTCGTTACTCATATCGCCACCATACAGAAGACGCCCTAATATGGGCGTTTGAATTTTCAACATTCTGTTATTTGAGAGAAATTATGAAAAACCAATCACTTTTTCGACGTTTATTAGCAAGACCGGAATTCGGCCCGCTAGTATTATTGCTTGTTGAAATTATCGTATTTACAGCCATCAACCCACGGTTTCTATCGCCGATGAATATAAGTAATACGCTCACATTCACCGTAGAACTGGGATTGATCGCGTTAGCAATGACTTTACTAATGACCGCGGGTGAATTTGATTTGTCTGTCGGTTCGGTATTCGGTTTTACGCCGGTGTTAATGTGGACTTTGTTCAACGCCGAAGTGCTTCCTTTAGAATTTGCATTTATTACAGCTATATTTATTGGCGCAATGATAGGGCTGGTAAACGGGTTGTTTGTGACCTTGTTAAAAATTCCGTCCTTTCTTGTTACGCTTGGTATGCTTCTGGTGGTCCGCGGAACTGCACTATTTATGACCAGCGGTTTTCCGCAGCGGACATGGGGTGCAAAAGGCAATTGGTTAACTGAATTTTTGGTAGGTGATTTCTATATTGGCAGTTTCCGAGTTTATGCCTCACTCTTCTGGTTTGTATTTGCCGCACTGGTTTTGTGGTTCATTTTAAACAAATCCAAGGCAGGGAACTGGATTCAAGCCTCGGGTGGTAATGCCAATGCAGCGCGTGCGCGAGGTGTAAACGTAAACAAAACCAAAATATGGTTATTTATGTTGTGTTCCTCAATGGCAGCTTTAGCCGGGGTAATTAGCTCAATTAGAACTTCTGCAGCCAATCCTAACAGTGGCACAGGTTACGAACTTGAAGTCATCGCTATGGTGGTTATTGGTGGTACAGTATTAACAGGTGGTCGCGGTACTATTATCGGCACCGTGTTAGGCGTGTTGATTTTGCGGATCATGCGTAACGGCATCGTTCTGGTCGGTGTCCCAGGCCTTGCCTATAGTATCTTCATCGGTTCAATTATATTGGGTATGATGGCTCTTCACTCTTGGCTTGAACGCCGACACAATTCAGGGACTTGACCGATGGCTAAAGAACTCATCCGAATGAAAAACATTAAGAAATACTATGGCAAAGTGCAAGCGTTGAACGGAGTAGATCTCACGGTTAACGAAAGTGAGATTGTTGGGCTTTTAGGTGACAATGGTGCTGGTAAATCTACGCTTATTAAAGTTTTATCTGGTGCGATTCCCGTAACAAGTGGCGAGATTTATGTTCGTGGCAAAGAAATTAAGATGAACAGCACAACCGATGCCATTAATGCAGGTATCGAAACTATCTATCAAGACTCGGCTTTGGTCACTGAGCTTTCCATCGCGCGGAACTTGTTTTTGGGGCGAGAACCGGAAATTGGCTCAGGCTTATTCAAGCGAATGGATATCGAAAAGATGAATGAAGTTGCCAGCGAATTGTTGCGCGAAGTGGGAATAAGTAAAAACATTCCGCCTTCCACACCTATTGCGGCTTTATCAGGTGGAGAACGTCAGGCGGTGGCTATCGCCAGAGCCATGCATTTCGAAAGTGATTTGATTATTCTTGACGAACCAACTAACAATCTGGGTGTTGCCGAAACAAGGGGCGTGTTGAATTTTGTGAGGGGTGCTCGTAAATCTGGCCATTCTTGTATATTTATTGCCCACAATATACATCATGTTTTCCAAGTTGTAGATCGTATTATTGTTATGCGGCGTGGCAGTGTGGTGGTCGATGATATAGATCCGAAAAATTCAACAGTAGAAGCTGTAGAACGGGTTATCACTGGCATGGACGAAACTGTTTAACTGTGTCTTAATAGTGAATAGGCTCAGCATTAATAGTGCCGATATATAGATGATGAAGCGTGGTATTATTGGTGATGCCGGGCTTCATATTTCCTAAATCAAAATATTCCACTGACTGACATTTTTGTTGAGTTTGAATTGGACGTTTTTTTGCAAATTGATGGAATATCTTGACAGAATAAAATTCAAGGCCCCTCATACCAATATAAATTTACAGAAACCCATGTGAGAAATCCATGCCCAATATTATAAGCCAATTACGAGATGTAAAAGTTGTGCCGGTTATTCGCACCAGCACTGCCAAAGCTGCAGAGCGCGCTGTCAACATTCTGGCCGAAGAAGGCTTTAGCTGCTTCGAGCTAACCATGACCACCCCTGACGCGGCAAGCTTGATAAAAAATCTATCGCAAAAATCTGGTATTTTGGTTGGCGCCGGCACGGTATTAACCACAGCCGATTTAAATGCTGTGGCCGATGCAGGCGCAGAGTTTATCGTATCACCGGCTATTGTAGAAGGCATGGCTCAAGCTTGCCAAAAACGTAATTTACCTTATTTACCCGGCACATCTACAGCCTCCGAAGTTTTAGCCGCTCATAATAGTGGTGTGCCAGTGGTAAAGTTGTTTCCGGCTGGTCTTTTAGGCGGTCCGGCATTTGTAAAAACCATGTTGTCCGTGTTTCCAGACATTATATTTATGCCAACCGGCAGTGTAACACCCGATAATATGATGGCATATTTGCAAGCAGGGGCTTTATGCGTTGGCATGGGTGGCAATCTGGTCAATGACCAAGCCTTGCAAGCTGGCGATGATGAGGTCATCCGCCATGCAGCCCGCCAAGTGAAAGCCATATTAGCCGGGGGTATTTAAATGACCAACCATCCTGATATCATCGCACCAGAAATAATTGCTATTGGCGAACCATTAGCCGAATTTGTATATCGAGATGATGTTATCGCAAAAAATGGCCAAACAGGCGAGTTTTACCAACAAGGTTTTGGCGGCGATACTTCTAACGCCATCATCGCTGCCTCTCGACAAGGGGCAAAAACCGGTTACATAACCGCTTTGGGTGATGACCCTTTTGCCAAAGGGTTAATGAAACTTTGGCAAGCTGAGAATGTTGATACATCGACCATTAAATTAACTGACCAAGCGCCGACAGGTATTTATTTTGTAAACCCTGTGCCAGATGGTCATGAATATACATATTTTAGAAAACACAGCGCCGCAGCTCTAATGACGGCGGAAGATTTGCCGCTAGACTATATTGCAAATGCCAAAATACTACATATATCTGGCATTAGTTTGGCCATATCGCACTGCGCACGCGATGCGGTGTTTGCCGCTATAAACTACGCCAAAGCCAATGGCACCATGATCAGTGTCGATACCAATTTGCGGTTAAAATTATGGTCTTTAGACGAGGCAAGAAAAGCCATTCATCAGGCAATGGAAAATATCGACATTGCCTTGCCAAGTTATGATGATGCTACCTTACTAACCGGCCTAACCGATCCCGATGAAATAGTAAGTTTTTACCATGATTTGGGAGCAAAAATTGTGGCCTTAAAATTGGGTGGTGATGGCTGTAGATTGTCATTTGATGGCAGCCGCCATGACATTGCGCCACATAAAGTGAAAGCAGTAGATAGCACGGCGGCGGGTGATACCTTCGCTGGTGCATTTTTGGCGCAAATACTAAAAACCAACGACCCCAAACAAGCCGCTCGCTATGCCAATATTGCGGCTGCATTATGCGTTACCAAATATGGCGCAGCGGCGGCCATACCGCATCGTGATGCTGTTGAAACCATATTAAACGGCTATGCCATCAATACCAAGGCCGCGATGGTTGCAGCACAAGAGTTTAGCAAGGCTCTGATTGCAGCCAATAAACCGGGTGCTATCGTCAATGTTTCTAGCATATCGTCATTTGTTGGCTTTGCCGACCACGCCGCTTATTGTGCCTCAAAAGGCGCGATGGATGCCATGAGCCGGGTAATGGCAAATGAACTTGGCCAATATGGCATACGCGTTAATTGCATTAACCCTATAGTAACCATGACCGAACTGGCAGCAGAGGCTTGGAGCGACCCAGCAAAATCTGAACCGATTATGTCACGCATTCCACTTGGCAAATTTGCCGAAGTTAATGACGTTGCCAACTTAATTGTGTTCCTACTATCAGAAAAATCCAGAATGCTAAATGCAACTACAATTCCAGTAGATGGCGGCTTTTTGGCTCGATAAGTCTAATTTCCAAAGAACCATATAGGAAACTCAGTTTTAATAAAATATATTTGTATTTCTGGATGACATATGGTTTTGAGGAGATGTTCGAAAAATCCCAAGAAACCGACGACTTCCATGAATAGGCAGATTGGTACTTAACCTATCCACTTTCAAGATTAATAGTTACATTTATTCATCGCAGCGCAAAACGGAAGCGTTGGCAGATTGCATCCAGTCCTATTAATCATTCTAAATTTAAAGTTTTATTGTTCGATGGGTTTTTAATTTCTGATTTCCAGTTTCCTGTGCGGATGACTACCCCGACGGTCTAGAGAAAAAGGGGCGATAAGGTTTTACCCCCGCCCCCCTTCATTACATCTCATCAAGAATTCCATTGGCAATACGCAAATTGAGGAGAGTAACCCCAGATTTTTCTTATATTTTTTCTTCCAATAAACAACACAAAACCAAATAAGTAGGCTGGGATTGTATGTAAACCCGTCGTTCCAGTGTTGCGTTCAGAAGCTCAATAAAGCGCTCTGCCTCAGTTCATTGCCAAGCTTAGGTAGCCTCACCATATTCAACTTCAAATACGTCCATAAGCTTATCGAAACCGCTCATACAAATAACTTTATCTACATCAGCAATTAAGTAACCATCTTCACACCGTAACATGCTCCATACGGCGTAATCCGCCAATGATTCAAACCAATTGGACAACCCAAGATGTTTGCACCTTTGAGCGATCTCGCTAGCACCCAAATACTCATCCACCTGTGGCCAATGATTTTTCTTGGGGTCAATTGGCCTGCCTGCTTTCTGTTCAGCTTCCTCTTTGCTTTCGATGTTAAACTTCTTGTAGTCCAGGTCGATAATTGACCTACGAAAATTCGTTTCCCTGACTTTATAAAAGACATTTTGATTGACTTTAAAGTCTAATCGCACCGTTTGGTTTAGTGAGTTTTTGGCATAAATATCAGACTTAAATCCGTTGCTAGATACAGTTTCTATGTCATGCAGGTTTCTACGTTTTTTCAGATTTTCAAGACAGGATATAGCTTCGCTAACGGACCTATAAATAGCCTTTAGCTCATCACTGATCTCCACTGGAGCAGGTAACCATCTTGATTGGTGCAGCAAATTAACAACTGCTTTTTTGCCAACCCAAACCGGAAAATCCATAAAGTCTTTGATTACTATTTCAGTAATTAAATAACTGTCCATGCGCTTATCATTTGCACCAGTTGGCAAAACTGATAATTGCTCAAATAACAACACAGCTTGTTTTTGATCACACTTTGGATCGTTTGTTAAATATTCCAGAGCCAGGACAATTTGAGCCTTTGGCGGTATTTCTTTAATCGGCATATTTACTATCCACTGCCAGCCACCATCATATCGGGAAAGCCAATTGGGAATATTTTTTTCAACGATTATTAAATTATTTGTCATAGCTGATTCCCATCATTTCTGAATTTGTGTGTTCAGAAGCACGTAGTGCATCTGCCATTTGTTGTATTATCGGTTTTGGTTTCTGAAGTTGGCTTTGGTTGCTATGCCCATATTTCTTTTGCCTACCAATCCACCCATTGGCAGATGCATGCCAATCTTTCATTTTGGAACGTCCTACCATCCAGCCGTTTGATTGGTAATAGTTCCAAAACATACTTGGCATGGTTTGATCGGTAATATTCTTCTCGTTAAAAAAGAAAGTTTCACATTCGCTAATCGTTGGGGGTACAAACCTGGATTTCTTGGTTTTTTGCAGTGGTGGTTCATATGATGGTTTATATGGTGGTTCTAGTGATGGTTCTTGGTGTTCATTTAGCTGTACACCTAGCTGTTCAATCTGCTGTACACTCCCCCATTCACTCTGCTGCACAGTCCCCTGTTCATCTGTTACATCAGACTTTTCATTTGCTGAACACCTCTGTTCATTTATTGAACAGGGGGTAAACCCACCTTCAAATTCAATATTTAATTTATATTCATTGGATGATTGTGAACCATCTTTACGACTGCGTTCGGCAATGCTTATCAAGCCAATATGGCACATGGATTTGATATGTTTGATTACTGTCGTACGGCTCTTTATGCCAGTTTTGGCGCATATTAGACCTATTGATGGGAAGCTAACTCCATCATCGTCGCTATTATCAGCAAGCGATAACAATATCACTTTTTGAATTGGTTTAAAATCGAGCAAAGAAAACGCCCAATTCAAGTACTTAATACTCATCTCATCTATCCTTAAATTGCCAAATTTTGGCACCAAAAAATCTATGCCGTAAAAACAGCACTTAAAAACTCGCAAATACCCTTGAGGTATCCGTCTACTATTCATATATTCCGCATTTTTTTGGGTGTTGCATTATGGCCAGGTCATACAAACACCTTTGTGATGTTTGAGACGTGTTCATGCGCATCTATGACTGATGGAAGCACTAACATTTCTGATGATTTTATGTCTGTGTGTTGGCAGCAAAATAAGTCACTAGAATTCTTGTGACTGACATTTGAATTTTTGGTCAGATCTCGTTTATGGTCTGACCAAAATATTGCAGAACCACAAATCGGAAAGGAACTATTGGATGTAACAAAGACAAGGCCCGATTTGATCGCGCTTCGAACTGGGGATTTATAAATGTCAAAAAGGTTCCAATTGCCAGTGAACTTGCTAGGGCAAATATTTGTTATAAATGGACGCTTGTGATTGGACATCAAACTACGCCCGATCAGAACTTGCGTCTTGGAGTCTTTCGACGTAATCAAATAAGCTATCTTGGACAATAAGGCGTCGGGTGCCAATTTTTACGCTCTTTATCAACCCTTGGTTTAATAAATTGTAAAAAGTAGCACGACAAACACCAATACTTCTTGCTGCATCGTTCAACGATAGCAAAAGCGGACTTTGTTGTCTGGTCATAAATCTCTCCATATGTACGCTTGAGCACAAGCGGTTAATGAAGGTTACTATTTACGATTATGTTGAATAAGTCTCTGGGGATTAAGGGGGTAATACTGTTCAAAATGGGGGTAATTATGAAAATTACTTTCCCCCATTAGAGTTTTCTAATTTTTTATAAAGCGGTCCAATCCAATCTCTTCGGATCGTTTCAACGGATATATTCTTCTCCTGATTATCCTTTAAAGCAGCTTTCAAAGCCGTTGCAACGGATTCTTGTTTATCCGTCGGCAAAACTTTTTCCGACTTAAACAGGAGCAAAAGTTCTTCGAGCCAGACTTCTTTTTCAACTATTGGTGGACGGCCTTTTTTTGTTTTTTTAACTTCATCAATAGTTTCTGGTGAAAATTCAGGTATTTCAAATAGTAGTCTAATATCGTACTCAGTAACAAGAATGTGTTCAAAGTTCTGTGTCTGGCATTTTGAAATATCTATATCGCCAGCCCATTCTGTTTTGTCAATTTGGATTGCTTTTTTTGATCCATATTCATACCCCTCTGCAACGAGAAACCCGTTACGTAAAAGGCGGATCAATGCAGAAGTTTCTTTTGACCACTTCGACTCATTTTTGGGACTTTCAGAATCGAGTGAACCTGTAACAATTAAAGATAGCGCTTCATTGACCGGAATCAAAAGTTGAGGTTTTTTCAGTGGTTGTGGGTCGTGACCATAATCAACAAAATGAACAAAAAGTTCTTCAGCGGAAACCTCAACGTCTGTAAAATAGATTTTGCCAGATTCGTTATCGCTTGGAGATTCTAGAAGGTTTTGGCTCCAATTTATGTTATCAATATTCAATAAGCCGGATGGAATTTCGACCAAGTGTTGTCTGGTATCTAGCTTCGCTTCATGTTCCTTCGCATATGAATCCCATTTCATCTTTGGTTGGCGTTCTTCATTGCTTAGTTCTTCTGGATTATCAGTTTGTACATCGTCTGTATTCAATACTATTTTTTCTACTCTTCCCCGAAATCTAATTTTTCCTTTAACGATTGCTAGCAAAATATGTGTTTTTGATCTAGTAAATAATTTCTCGTCAATATGTAAATCTTTACCCCACACGCCAGGCATAATGTACTCGTTATAGCGACTGTCAACTCTATGTACTTCAAAACTTTCAGATTTTGTAAACTTGTAGTCATCTGAACTTATAGGTAAGGTCCCAGATATAAGCCAAACAAGAGCTTCAGATAAAGGACAATTTTCTGGAAGCGGTTCGCCCAATCTATTTCTCAAATATTTTTTTCTCATTTAACTTCTTTTTGGTTATAAACTGGTTATTGCGTTATTTTTGGTGAGTAAGTGACTAACAGCTCGATGTTTATATTTTAAAACTCGAAAAATTGAGCTTTCATTGAACATAATCTTGCGCAGACGATGGCTTTTCATTCGTTGTTCATAACTTCCCAAAAATCTATAGGATATCGTTTTGCGATGGTTATCATATACTCACAATTTTCTGTTGTAAATATTTTATACTATTGAATGTATTAAGCAAACCAATCAAATGCACAAAGCGCTTCATAGTTCAAATAACGGTTAATCTAGAGCAAAAGAAAGCAGATAAAAAGTTTGATTATTTGCTGTTTTTATTTTGTGTTTAGTTTGATCACTCTTGAGTCTAATATTTCTACCGTTTTTATATATTTTGCCCAAACGTTCATTAGCTCGCGCCGTTTGTCGAGTAAATTACTCCGAAAGTAAGCAGCTTCTGCTTTGTCTTTGAGCTGATGGGCTAGGGCGGATTCGATCACTTCTCTGGGAAATGAGGTTTGTTCAGCTGACCAGTCTCTGAATGTTGATCTAAAACCATGCGTGGTAAAACCCGTATGTCCCATTCTTTCCATCAGTTTTTTAAACACTACGTCTGAAAGTGGTTTGCCAGATTTTGCATTGGAAAATAAAAGCCCGTTTCCAGCCATTCGTGGCAATGATTTAACGATAGAGACAGCATCTGCGCAAAGCGGAATGATATGTTCTTTACTTGCTTTCATACGTTCTGCGGGGATGGTCCATGTCGCTTGGCCTAAATTAATTTCTGACCACCTCGCACCGCGAATTTTTCCACTGCGTGTTGCAGTTAAAATTAGAAGTTCGAGTGCTCTCGCACTATTAGCATCTCGATCGGAAAGTTCATTCATAAATTCGTTTATTTGGTCGTATGGAAGTGCAGCAAAATGTTTCACTTTGTAAATATTGCTCGGTTTTGGAAGTAACTTATCTAAATGCCCTCTCCACCGAGCAGGATTTTCGCTTGATCT
>JABSRZ010000015.1 GCA_013214705.1 Hyphomicrobiales bacterium | reverse complement strand
TCCTTCAGAGAGTTACGATGAACCAAAACCTGTCTTATGCAAATAACCCAATCTGTTCCATAGAAACTGACGATTTAAGGCTAATTTGTTCCATCGTCACGGAACTCTACGGTAAATCTCTTTCGGGTCATTATATCCGACAAAAATATTGTTGTATTTTTTGAAGGTAGTGTCCACTATTATCCGTCAAGTCAGATCAACTATAAATCATAATAATTTTCAATTTTTATTCGCTTGCCAAGCAAACAATACCCTTGCCTTTTCCTTTTGCTTTATAAAGAGCGGAATCTACCAATTCTTTTAGTTCTTTTACATCATTGGCGTCAGCTGGACAACGCGCAATTCCAACGCTAGCGCCAATATTTATTATATAGTCTCCGAGTTTATTAGTATTCTTGATTTCTGCGATAATGGCTTCCAATCTTTCTACGGCAATATCAACATTTGTTGTATCTCTAAATATTATTGCAAACTCATCGCCCCCCAACCTAACGGGTATGTCATGTTTTCTCATTTTTTTAGTCAATATATCTGCAACCATTTTAAGGGCAACGTCACCTGCATTATGGCCTTGGGTGTCATTCAAACTTTTAAAGTTATCCAAATCCAAATAGGCTAGAAGAAACGGTATTTGCTGTTCATGAAATTTAGATACTTCTTCATCTAGCTGAGCATCAAAGGCGCGCCGATTTGCTAAGCCTGTTAATCCATCTTTATTAGCCAATTCAGCAGTAAGCTTTTCCTTAAGTCGCTCCTCAGTAACATCGTTATAAGTATTTATTACCGAGCCGTCCGCTAATATCCGCTGAGCGGTGTTTAATATCACTCCTGCGCGCTCTCTATCCCAACTATAGAAGCTGCATTCTTCCCTGCCGGCGATGCGGTCTTTCAGTGCATCTATATATTCAGGAATGGTTTGTTCATAATCATGCCCATCTTTAATATTGAGATCAAAAAACTCTTCCAGCGACATACCTTCTTTATATTCACGGTCTTGCAAGCCCATCAGCTCTTTGAATGTATCATTCCAAGCGGTGATTTTAAGAAACTTGGAATACACCACAATACCTTGACCTGTATTGTTCATTATTTCTTGAAGAAATATGTTTTTATTCTCAATATCGTAGGTAGCATTGGCCAAATCATCTAAAAGATGAACTTGTTCAATTGCAGATTGTTCAATGATTGCATTTTGCGCTTCGAGCTTTAATCGCTGGTCTTCAAGAGCCTTGTTTTTTTCTTCTAGCAAGAGAAATTCTTTTTTCTCGTCCGTTAGGTCGCGCATAACCCCTGTAAAAGTTTTGGATTTATGTAAATCTGTTTTATTAATGGATAAATGTAATGCAAATTCCGTTCCATCTTTTCTTAACCCAACAAACTCCCGGCCCATTCCAAAGATATTAGTGACGCCAGTTTTCTTGTAATTACTCATATACTCATCGTGTTTATTACCAACAGAATCAGGCATTAAAATCTTAATATTCCGACCAAAAACTTCAGAAGCTTGATACCCAAAAAGCTTTTCTGCTGCGGGGTTGAATCTGAAAATATTCCTTTTTTCATCGATTGAAACAACGCCATCAACTGCGTTATCAATAACACTCCTAGTTTCTTTTACTTGATCTTCCAAGTTTACTTCCAGTTCCGTTAGTAATGGCCTGACGACCCACTTATAGATTGGGAAAGCAGCTAAGATTGTCAATAAAAGAGGATCTAAAACGAAAATCACGGTAGGAGAAAAATTGAAATTATCCAGACCCAACATTACTAACAATTCAAAAATAAATATTATTATTAAAAGTCTAACGAAAATTCCAACCACCGGTAAAGCACCTTTTCAAATGTTTCTTAAATCTTTGTGTTCATGAAGTTATTTAGACATAATCCTCATCAATTACTAAACAATAAAGAAAATACCGATACATATGTATCGTTTATCGTTTTTATGACTCTCAGGGCTCAGGTGAAGCTTATGAGAGCTGAAGGGAAGCTTGTGAGAGAGATTATGGTGGATCCGGGGCTGTCCAAGGCGAGTGTCTTTAGGGCTCTGAAGAGATGAACAAAATTAAAAAAACCACAATAATTAGGGCTTGTGATAGCTCAAACCGCTTTTAACATTGCTATCTAATCCCAATGGGCCTTTTTTTAACGCTAGGTCTATTTCCTACCATTGCCATTGCCAGATGAATTACCATTGGATGAGCTATTTCCATTGCTGCTTGAGCTGTTACCATTTCCATTCGAGGAACTGTTGCCATTCGATGAACCATTACTACTGGAGCTATTGCCATTCGATGAGCTTTTGCTAATGGAGCTGTTGCCATTCGATGAACCATTGCTACTGGAGCTGTAGTCACTCGATGAATCATTGCTGCTTGCGCTGTTGCCATTATTGGTTTTTTCAGCTTTTACATTTCCGCTATTACCAGCAGAAAAATCAGATGTGAATTTAATGGCTTTACGCCATTTCACTTCTATCTTTGCTAAATACATGGCGGCTAATTTTTCAATATCATTGCCAAAATGTGGGTTGATTTTAGAAGCATTAACAACCCGGTTCACCAAAATTTTGCTATTCACATTGGCTGGCACTAAATATTTAACACCAGCTGTGACCAAATGAGTCTCGCTTCGTCCCGCGCCGCTCAAGGCCACACTGCCCTCAAAAACTTGTACTTGCATATTTTCAGCATTGGCATTAATCGCAAAGGTTGTGCCTTTAACGATCGCCGCAGCAAATGGTGTCCTAATTTTAAAATGTCGGTTGGCTTTCTTTTTGGCCGAAAATAATATAGTGCCTTTTCTTTGCACTATAGTGGTATAGTTCGCCGTATTGCCTTGCCTAGGAATATCCATTTGCGCGTCCGAAGATATTATCATCGCTTCAGCATCGCGGGTTAGCGCTACCGTGCCGTTAGATAATGTCTTAATTCTGTCGCCTGGGTAAACTTGTTCTCCCAATTGCACCCATTTACCGGGTTTGCCATTTACACTTATCACCACTTTGCCCGATACTTTACTCACTGTCCAAGCTTTGCTGGCAGCGTAGGTAAAATTAACCCCTAGGGCCATTGCTAATATAATAGCGGACAATATTGCTTTAAACATAATGATTCCCAGTTGATACTAAGTTCAAGCTGTTAGGTTACTAGCTATCATTTAAATAGACGTTTATAAAAATTGGTTTCTACTTTGGTGGTTAAGCTGCGGTTAAGCAGATGACTCAAGTTTTAGTAAAAAAGAGTCTTTCTGAAAAACCAAAATATAACATTGGTCTAAACACAGCTTCGATGCCATTGGCGATGAGAATGTGCTTAAATTCTCTATCGAATATGTTGGCCGTTTTAAAGAACGCGAAACCTTTGGGCAATAGTCCGCGTGGCTGCTTTCTGTAAGAAGGTGTTAATGTAGTCCATTCCAGAGATTTTATGAGCACCTGTTTAGAGTATTCTAGAGAGGCCTCAAGTTCCATCTTGTTACCTAGTGAGCCCAGATCATCAACATTGTTCAGGTGATTACCTTTAAGGATGTCAGTACTCTGTCCAAAGAATACCTCAAAGTCCCTCATCATTGGATCCAAGACATTTAGGGTTCTAGTATTACGCATGAAATCAGCATACATAGGCATACTTTGAAGGAAGGCTTTGATACTCTTTGCTCCCAGTAAATTAGCGAGCTCCACCACTTGAGCCTCAACTACGCGGCCAAGGCCTGCAAGAGCGTTGTATGAAGTTAACCTATTCGCCCGATGGTTAAAGCAAGAATATCTATTTTACCAAGGTAATGCGCTAGTCGCCAAAACGCGGTTTATTCAAATGGGCATATTCGAAGTCAAAAGCACGGTCGTCAATGACAAAGCGCGACCACAGACATTTGTAACCGTCAAAGGTTTGGAATATCTACGCAAGCGAGTACCACATGACATTTTGATCGAGAATAGATTGGTAGGATAACGCAGACCAATATTTTAGAACGCTCCGCCCAAGACGGTAACGGAGCGTTTTTTAAATCTTAGTGAGGACATTCTGTTTAGCTTAAGAGTTTAAAGGCTGCCCCGGGGTGAATAGCCATTAAGTAACTTTTCGAAAAAAATAATAAAATCTTCTTCGTTCAAATTATAATCTTGTATACCATAACGCATTATTCCACCCTCGATGTTAAACATAATTTTACCAAAAACATTTTCAAGATCAATGGCTTGTAATTCAAAATCAGCATAGAAGTTCTCATCATCAATCGAATGAAATTCACCAAAATTAAAAACTGCTCTATGATATAAATAGCTACGTATATCCTCGAATTCCGTATTATTTCTAAAGATTATTGAATTTATTGTAAGTTTAAATTCGGGGGGAAGAAGATGTCTCGAGGCAGTTTGGTCGTGTTACGGTTTGATGCGTCAGAACAATATATCTGTGATTAGAACCCGCAAATATAAGGTTACGACGGATAGCAACCACAAGTTCACCATTGCCGCCAATCTTTTGGAACAAGGTTTTGAAGCCAATAAACCCAATCAGAAATGGGTGGTTGATATTAGCTATATTTGGACACGTGAAGGCTGGTTATATCTTGCTGCTGTGTTGGATTTGCATTCACGTAGAGTGATAGGTTGGTCAGTTAGTAATCGGATGAAGAAAGATTTAGCGATACGTGCGTTAGATATGGCGATTGCTTTGCGTAGACCGCCGAAAGGCTGCATTTATCACAGTGATCGTGGTAGCCAATATTGCTCACATGATTATCAAAAACGATTGCGTGAATTGGGTTTTAAAATATCTATGTCAGGAAAGGGTAATTGTTATACCCAAAGACAGGGGCAGGCTCTGATCATGCGGCTATGGAAACATTCTTCAAGACCATCAAAGCTGAGCTAATATGGAGACGCACATGGCAAACTAGACGTCAGGTAGAAATAGCGATATTTGAATATATCAATGGCTTCTATAATCCTAGGCGGCGACATTCTGCATTAGGTTGGAAAAGCCCCTTGGCTTTTGAGCAAATCGCTGCTTAAATGAATACACGGAGCGGCACGAAAGCGGGACATGACCATTCTGCCCGCAACCGAAGTTGCAGGCAGTCGAATGCTATATTAACCAATAACTTCGCCGATTAACATCTGTGGTTCGGAGTTGGTGAAATTTGGGATGTCAGCAAGCACTGGGCCAGCGACTTCAAGCGCGGCTTGCAAATTGTCCATACCGGCAAAAATCATGGTTGCAACCATGTAAAAACCTGCAGGAACATCTGGGCCGCCAGCAATACCTTTTGAAATGCTAGTGCTCTGGATGTGCTCGCCCATATGTTCTCCAACAAGTGGGATATGAGTTGCTGTGTAATAGTCGTGATTGAATTGAGTGCCATCTTTTACGGGATATAAAACTTGTAATGAAACTGACATGGTATTTTCCTTTTTGGTTTAGTTTGGTTTAGACAAAACCCAATTGATTAAATTGATTGGGCTTCAAAGGCTCAGGCAAACGCTAGTAACGCCCGTGCCAATTTGGTTGTTATTATTTGAAACGTGCTGAGATTGCGCCCAAGCCGCCGTCATAAAGGCCTTGTATAGCGCTTTGCATTTCAGTAACTTCAGATGTGAAAGAGCCTTCCCATGTTATAGTTGTTGGGTTGCCCGCCGTAACTGACAAGGTCGAAACGTAATCTGCGATGGGCAAAGGCGATTCAATGATTTTGTAGGTATAAGATACGCCAGGTTCGGCAGAAACAATTTCTTCCAGAATAGGCGCGCCATCACCAAGCACTAGATGACGATGAAGGACACCATCACGAGCTTCCAAGACACAGCTCACGATGCCAGGGTGCCAGTCGTCAATGTCGCAAATATCGCCAACAGTTTGCCATACTATGGCTGAGTCTGCCGCCACTGTTACGGAGCTGGTGATAGAATAGTCTGCTGCAGAGACGGGTGAAGCCGAAGCTATGAGAAGTAATGCTGCTAAGTTGAATTTGTGTAGGGTCATTTTCAATAGTGTCCTTTACTTTTGCAACCGGCAATTCGATTACTTGTAGGGACATGCTACTGAACAGACGATCTCACAGCTATAGGCAGAACTACCTATAAATGCGAGAAAGCCTAAAAATCTTTTAAAAAAGCCTGAGCGAAACATTGAGCGAAACAAGGTGAAACATTGCAAGAAAATAGAGTCTTAACCACTTGCGCTACGAGTTTAACGTCTTAACCACTTGCGCTTAATGGTATCCCAAGCCAGCTCTTTTTCATCACTGCCTAGGCCATGCTCAATCGCCAGCATGGCAATCGGAGCCCGCCCACGAACACCGGTTTTAGAATAGATTGATTGAACATGATGTTCAGCCGTTTTTGTGGAAATGCCAAGCCGCGCGGCAATCTGTGGCGACGTTTCCGAGCGCGCCAAACAAGCAATCACCTGTGCCTCGCGTCGGGTCAAGCCAAATGGTATCGCCTTGCGTGTGGCTTTAGTCGGCGATCCGGCAGCTTCTAATACAGCGGTTACGGCAGATGGCATCAAAGCACCGGATTGGCTTTGCTCGATTAAATGCTCGGTCGCGTCATGGGCGCTGAGCGCAGGACGACTAGGCCTGTCAAAGATTAATTCGTCATAAAGATTGGCTGCGGCCAACAGGTTTTCGGACAGACCTTTTTGCGCAACTCGCCGGTGATATCCGGCCCCATTGAACCGCTCTTGTGCGGTGCTGGGTAGGCTTCCCAATGTCCTAAAAGGGTCGCCGTGAGATAAGATGAATTCCGTTTGATGGGAATGGGTTTCAAATTCCAACCGCTCTATTTGCGAAAGATCATCCTCCCTATTTAACAAGTGGTTTGGAATTGCACATTTCCCAATGTCGTGCAGCAACCCGGCGTGACGCAAGGCGAGCAAAGGTTGGCCTGTCATACCGGCAATTTGGCCAGCTCGCGATGCAAGGGCGGCAACGCGGCGGCTGTGCCCACCCATCCATTCCGACTTTTGATCGACCAGATCGGCACCGATTAAAGACAGGGCTTCGCAATATTCAAGGCCAACTAAAATTGGCTCCCCTGGTTCTGCCGCCACATAGACGTCAAACTCTGCACCTTCATCTAACGGGGCGAAAATAGCATCCCAATTTGCCAATAAATGCTCACACAAATGCGGGTCCAAATCTACAGCTGAGCGGTTTGAAATCTCATCCTGCGCGGCTTGTTTGCCCCGGAGCCTGGTGTAAAGCGCCGCCACGTGACCGATGCTCACAGCCCGTGCGGGAACCGGAATATCTTCCTTACCAACGTTACCTAGGCCACCATCCCAACGGGCGTATAGGTAGGGCATGCAGGGAAGCACGTTCGCCGGCAATGGTAACCGAGCGGCAAAAGTTTTTGATTGCGCACAATGAATATTGACGATTTCTTTAATGGCGTCGTGATGTTCTAAAATTGTTGCGAAAGCAGCGTCGCGCTCATCGGGCGCAGCATGCAAAGCAACCCCCGATTTTAAGGCCGCTTCCAAAGCCGAAAGGTCAAGCCAATCACACAGCAAAAACGCGAGGCTAAACCCGCGATCATCGCCCAAGGCCATGCTGCCGGCTTCTGGCCCGCTTGATGTGCAACCCAAAAATCGAAACAATGAGGTATAATAGGTAGCTTTGCAGGTTTTTTCATCGAGCCCGTAAGATTGTGCCAACTCAGTGGCGATAACCGACCCTGTCAGGCAAGCACCGCGTGGGCGCCCAGTCGAGCAGTCGCCTGCGACCGCCAAAGTTCCTATTGCTTCTGATAAACGCATGTCAAAAATTTTCCCCGTATGAATTTGATGCAATTGTTCTGCTGCTGCAATCAATAAACTCTACCAGTTTCAGTTATTTAAACAATGTCTTATTGAGTAATGGCAGTAACCCGCCTTGAGTAATGGCAGTAAACCGCCTTCATTGCTTTCCTGGTATTCATTTAAACATCGATATTGTCATGCCAACAATTCATACAAGCCAGCCGCGAAATTGAGTTTTGTAAATCGTCAGCTTCTATGGAACAGATTGGTATATTTGCATAAAATAGAGTTTTGGATCATCGTAACGCTCTGAAGGAGTGAACATGACGACACGACCAACATCCAAACGCACCAAAGGTGCCCGGGTAATTAAAGACATTCGCCGAGCTACACCTAAGCAATATTCAGCCGGAGAAAAAATCCGCATTGTATTTGATGGATTGCGCAGCGTTGACTCTTTTATGGCGCTCTTTCGCCAAGAAGGGATAGCTCAAAGTATTTATTACAAATGATCAAAGGAGTTTTTAGAGGCTGACGACTTTCAAATTATTCCGAATAATTTCACCCCTCGTGATTATCAAGAGCCAGTATATAAACATTTCCACAATGGCGGTGATAGAGCCGTTGCTGTTTGGCCTCGACGCTCTGGCAAAGATATGACTGCTTCGTACCTAAAAGTGACCATGATGCTTGATCGTGTTGGTAACTATTGGCATTTGTCCCCGCAATATATACGAGCGCGTAAAGCTATTTGAAATGGCATCAACCGAGAGAGTAAGAAAATCCTCAAAGAGGTGTTCCTACCTGGCATTATAAAAAATAATCTACAAGCAAGAAATGATTATCGAGCTTGTAAATGGCTCGACATACCAACTTTGCGGCTCTGATCGATATGGCAGCCTAGTCGGTTACAACCCCGATGGCGTAACGTTTTCAAAATATCCACTAACTGACCCAAATGCGTGGTCCCATATTCGCCCAATCCTTGTCGAAAATGGCAGATGGGCACTTTTCATATATACGCCACGGGGCAGAAACCACGGCCACAAGCTGAAAGAGCAGGCCAAATTACAAGTTTTGAGACAATTGGAAGACCCAACTCGGAAGAAGCGCTGGTTTCACTCCAAGCACATATTTCTTGCGCCAACGATAATAAGTTTGTGGGCTTAGATTCAGCTAGTATGAGGCCAGTCGGATAACCTTCGGTGAAGCCTTGAAATAGCAGAACGGGTTCTAATTTTCATCCCACAACATTATGAAAATGCTGGGACACGTCCAAGTTGATTTTATTCTGTCAGTGTAGATCTGTTGGACTTGACACGATAAATGGGACGCAAAATCTCGCTAACATGGCTGGGAAAATATCCAATCAGATCTATTGTTACATCCACACAAGTAGCAAAAAAATCCAGTTCATTCTCTGGTAAACTCTGGGTAAAACAGACTTGATATTTATCTATGGGGTTTTCATTGGCTAGTGCAAGCTCGACATAGATTTCTGAAACATTGGCTACGAGATTTGCCATCATGCCCTGAACCGCTTCCAGTCCCTCTTGTTCCATCACATGGTGAAGTACATTAAAAATAAAAACAACATCAACAGCACCGGGCTGAATTGCCACTATGTATTGGAAATCAAATTTTGCCATATGGAAAGCAATATCACCATTGGTATGCTCCTGAATGCCCTGACAAATTTTGATATTTCTTTCGCTAAAATCAATGCCAGTTACCCTAGCCCCCCGCTCAGCAAAATACAGGCTATTATAACCAAACGAACAGCCAATATCCAGAATGTTTAATCCATTCAATTGACCTAAGGCAGTCGCAACTGCTTTGCAGCGATCTTCACAGCCTCGGAGCGGTTTGGGAACATCATAAGGGTAATTATAAAGTGGTTGGTATATGTGCGGTCCAACTGCAAGTAGATCAAGTATCTCCTTATGAGCACTATTTTCAATTCCCATAGATTTCCCAAATTCTGTTAATTTCTATTTTTTTCTTCCAATTGAACAATCCCTAAACAAAAGAATTCATGTCTGACAAGACAATGTTCTATTTTATTCCTTTAAACCATATATATACCGGAATATAAATAGAGAATAAATTGACTGTAGAAATGCTTGAGAACGTCCATTCAGTAACGGCGCCCAACGCGTCTCTTTGGTTAAATTGGCAGATCATTCATTCTCGCCGATAATGTAATGGGATATCAAACTAGGAATACCCCATGACCTTACATGTTTACCTGTCTGGTGAAATCCATATCAACTGGAGACAGCAAATAGAAGACGGCTGTCGGCAACACGGCTAAGATATTTCGTTTTCTTCTGCCGTGACCAATCATGAGGCCAGCGATGCTACCGCCATGGCATGGGCGACAACACCACAGCAGGTCGTCCAAATCCCAAAATATGTTGTTAGTGGACAGTAAACCAAGTCGTAACAGACCGGTCAACGTTGTCTCCAGGTAGCGTTTTCATACGCGAGCCTGCCTATAAACACTTGTATAGGAAAGCCCCCTCCGCGCCCCTCTAATCCTGCCACAACCCAGCTACATCTATACCCACACCAATCAGTTCTATAGAAGCTGGTGACTTTCACTTACAATTTTGGCAGTTGGTCACCCTAAAAAAGGTAAATAGACTCTTGGCATTTTGGTCAACTGCTGTTCTACTGATAAAAATAGCGACGTGTGACTAAAGCGCGTTCATTTTCTGTCAACAATATCAGAGAGAATGCAATGCATAAGTTAGAAAATTCGGGCGCTGCAATTGTTGATGAACCCATAATGAATTTAGTTGCGTTCATGAAGCTGTCGCCGTTTTCGGTAAGTTTGTTGTTTTTAGTGTTTATATCCCTGCCTATCTCTATTTGGGGGTATATGAGCGGTCAAGATAGTGCAGATCTATCGAGTCTTTCATTTTTTGAAAATTTAAGTTGGCCGGTTGCTATCAATTTTATTTTTCCGTTGTTTTTATATGTATCGCTTCAATTTTATTATCTGCTTCCTCGTTTGATGGTTTCGTTGGTTGATTTATGTGAGGTAGGCGCATCAAACAACCTTCCAAAAAATGAAATTTATAATCAAATCACCCGGTGGCATAGAAATAAGCTTATACCCCGAGCTTTGATATTTATTGTTTTTGTATTTGCTGTTGTAAATGCCGGTCAATTGTTGAACCAAGGCTTTACAGGTTGGATGACCGAAGGTGTTTATTTTAGTTTCTTGTCTACGCAGGGCAGCGGGTTTACTGGCCTTGGGATATTTGCATTATGTATTGAATTTGTAATGATGTATTGGGTGTTACTATTTTTTATTCAGAATGTTATGCTTATTATGGCGATTAAGCTGGTGTTTCACAACCGTGCTTGGCGCGTTCGTTACGAGCCGGGGCATCCAGACCGGTGTTGCGGGTTTAAGCTAGTTGGTGATGTGGCTCTGCGGACATATATAGGGCTGACAATTTTGGGTGTATATCTGATTATAAAAATTTATGACAAGATTTTTATACAGGATGTGGCTTTATCTGATGATTTTAAGGGGGTAATATTTGTTTCAATCTATTTGTTGATTGCACCCTTATTGTTTCATTTTTTAATTTTTTATTGCCACAAATTTATGCGACGCGAACGTGCAAAGTTACTAGAGCCGGTATTTTTGCTCTATGGAAAATATATAGTTGGCATACAAAATATTTCTTCACATAAAACACCTGAACAATTAATCAACAATATTGTGGCACAAGAACAAGCCATTACGGCGCTGGGAAAAAGAATTCCAATTTATCCATTTAGATTTGTATTTTCATCTATCCTGACGGTATTAGCACCTATGTTTTCATTAATCCTAACTGTTGGTTTAGTGTTGCTTAAAAATGGCCTTTTGGCACTAAAAGCTGCCTATTTGTTAGGTGCAATGCCAGGGTAATAGTTGTGAGCGTTTAATATAGTGAAAGTTTGTTTTTGCAGATAGCAGATAAGTCTAATGCTTTGAAATTGGGTATATTCAACACAAAAAATAAAAACTTGATACCGCAATATTGATATCACTTGGCATTTTTACCAATCGCTGTTTTAATAGACTTTTGGGGTGTAATGGAGCAAGGCATGGGCAAACATAAACAATTCGGCAAATTAACATTAGCCGCTATAGGATGTTTAGCTTTGGTTGGTTGCGTAACAACTTTCATGCCTAGCAATTCAAAAATAGCGGATTCAGAACCTGCTAAATCTAGCTTTCCATATAACCCACTGGTTTACCATCTAGACCTCGCTATATTGGCCTATCAGATTTATGGACAAAGCCTTGTTTGGCCTTTTGACCCTTATTATGAAGAACGCAGCAATGGCGACAATGACCGAAGAAAAATGATGGCTAAGGTGAAAACTTGGGCTGGAAAACAGGGTGTCGCCCAAGTGGCTAAAAAACCAGGTTTGAATAGCTATAGGGGGCCGGGCCAGCTAAATGGTTTCGCCAACAATGGTTCGCATGACCCGATAATATATAATTATAATTTAATTGACCCCTGGAACCAAGCCATAACCAATGCCGACGGCAAATGGATAGAATATTTAACCCCACGTCAAATTACCGCCAACATTAAAGATACGCGCGTATGTTATAGACCAGTTGGGGCACCTATAGGCGCTGCTGCAACTGCCAAGATAAAACGACAGCATTCCAACATGTCACCAAACGCAAAAGGCTATTTATTAGCTTTTGAAGGCGCTACCGGCGATAAGGGCGAAAAGGCACAACCAGCCTCGCAAAGCTTAGTGGGTTTTATATTGACCAGAGAAAAAGCCGACGGTGGGTATGATATACATATATCGTTTAGAGGTAGCCGCAGTGGCTCGGGTGGCCGTGCCGCTTTTGAGGCATTTAACACTAGTAATGCAAGGGGCAACCCAGATTGGATAACTGACTTAGGATATAACCGCTTAACTGCCAGCGAAGGTGGCGCATATGTTAGCAGCGTCGGCGAAGTACACCGTGGTTTTACCAAAAGCATGCACTCTATTATGCCAACGCTTATGCATTGCCTTGCTCAAGTTCCTGGGTTAAAGGGCGGTGTAAAGCCTGACAATATATATGTTACAGGCCATAGCCTTGGTGGCGCACTGGCACAGCATTTTGTCTCGACCATTTTGGTGGGCAACCAATATGGCCCAGATGCAACGGGCGCAAAATTACCAACAGCTTTGCGGGCTTGGCCTTGGAAAAACATAAAACTCATTACATTTAGCGCCCCGCGTGTGGGCAATGAGACATTCGCAAAACATTTGACGGTAGATAAACTCCAATCGGAATTTTTCACTTCGCCATTTTCTCCGACAGATCAAAATGCGATTACAGTTACCAACCAACAAATTATACCACGATTGATGGATAAAAACCGCCCAGTTGCATTTAGGGTGCTGAATTCTAAAGACCCAATTACCACCGAAAAAGGTGCAGGCGGTAAACATGTAGGCAAAACTGTTTATGTAAACCCGACAGATAGTTGGCACACCGGCGGCTTGCCAGACGTTAGCGCCCACGAGCAGAATACGGTGCGTGATTTTATGCTTGGAAGCTTAAATGATAATAAAATACCGAAAGTTGCCATTCGTTATGTGCCGATGAAGGGCTATAACCCTGAGTTTGATGAGACACAAAAAGGCTCTGTTGCTGAAATGCAAAAATTAGCAGCGGCGACAAAAGCCTATTATCGGATTAGGAAGATATGGTTTGACGACGCTTTATTTGATAAGAATTTTAAACTTCGCCAAGAAATTCGCAACATGCCGTAAGCCCAAGCTTCGCAAGCGGGCTGTGCTTAGTGAGTTGAAAATGATGAAAATTTTATACCGTCTGGAATTTTAGGCACCATATCCTGCGCGGCGTTTGGCCCGCCCCGAAGCTTAGCTAGATTAAAATCGACATCCATTATGTTATCGTTTTCAATTATGCTGATATGGCTCAAGACACTGGGGTTTATTTGCCATTGGAAATTCTGAATTAAAATTTGCAAAAAATCTTTTATAACCGGATGAGCCAACTCCATAAACGGGCATTGATGCGTATTGTTTTTTTGATTGCTGTCATGCATATGCCCAATGGGGCAACCAAAGCCTAAACTTGGCAGCGGCTCGCTTGCGGCATTGTTGGCAGCATCGTTGGCGCCATCGTTGGCGCCATTGTTGGCACTATTGCTATGGTTTTTAGATAAAGTTGATATAAAACGGTCGGCACGGAAAATAGCCGCATCTTGCCAGAGGCTAGCGTCTCTTTGTGCCATGGCGGTGCTACACATGACCCTGCTGCCAGATTTTACAATATGATTAACACCAGATGATGTTGTTATATGGGTATCATCTGCTAATTTCATCATCACGGCAGGCCCATTGTGGCGCAATAATTCCCATACAAAACTGTTTAGCAGGGTTTCATCTTCTATTAACTCCTGCCCTTGTTTTGGCAGTAAAGCGGTTAACAGAATGCCATTGATTAAGGAGTTTGAAAGACCAGCCGCATTAAATGTAATGGCGGTAAATAACTCCTCACACGCTTGGTTTTCAGACAATTCAAATTCGGCTGCACGAGCAGAAATTTCAGGCCACTTGTGGCTTAATTTCATTTGTTCAAATAGTTTTGCAAGTATTTTTGGCATCCGGTGATAGGAAGGGATTAGCCAATTGGGAATTGACGGATATTTAGGCAAATAATTGGGAATAGGAAATATTTTGCCAATCAGGTCCAAATCTAAAGATTTGTTGAGTAACAGGTGGCTTGCATAATTGACAATGAGATCTGCAACGGCTGTCTCTACTTTCATATTTTTAAGTTGCTCTGGTGGTAACTCAGCCCATTTTTGCAAATCTTTTTCGAGTGATATCAAACCCGCCTGATATTTAGTATCTTTTGTGTTTACTGGCAATACCGATTGCATAAACCGCTTTGCATTCACCGCATGTTGTCCTTTAGTGAGGAAAATGGGTTTTGTCGCCCGCGTGCATTTGGCATTTATTTCATGTTTATTGGTCAAGTTACTGACATTTTTAAATAAAGTTTCGGCGGATTTATGATCGCCACATACGATCACCGGTGTGCCAACATTGGTTGAAAAAACTGTTTTTTCTAAACGGGCAGATTCTTCGGCGAGTGATTTTTTCCACCCGCCGGTGAAATAACGGAAATAGCCAAATAAATTACCATAAGTTTTTGTGGCAGATGGAATAGGGCTAATGGAATTATCGGCTTTTTTAATTGGCATATTGTTCCGTAGGGATAATCTTGGGTGGTGGCATCAAAAATGGAGCAGAAAGGGCCATCAATGTCCAAAACACATCGACCGGCTGAGCAATGCTGACAGGAACATGTCTAAAACCTTCAAATTGAATGAGTGCAATAATCAGGAAACAGGATTTGACAATAGATACGGTCATAAATAACCCGGCGGCAACTATGTATTTATTAGTGCGGTTTGGGTCCTGAAAACAATGCATAACGAAAATGAGCGGGAAGGCGACCACTAAGCCGATGAACGGCGCGGTATGAAGGTACATATTATCTTCTGGGGCCACGGCCAAACAAAGCGAAAATGCAGCGGCGACGATAACCAGAAAAACATTTGATGCATAGGATGCTGATCGAAGACGGCTGCTGATATGTTGCATCTGGACCAGTCGTTTTGTATCTTCCACCGCAAACCGAACAATTAGGTAAGCCACGAAAAACCAGAAGACAGGCGAAATATAAGTCGATGGCGCCGAATCAAACAATATGCAGATATTATTGAAACCATACCAATTGGTTATAGGATTATTTTCGAAATCTAAATTCGAAAAAACAAGTGTCAGTATGCCCCCCGTTACGACCATAGCAACAAAGGAGTGGATAGCGGCTCCAATATATCGCTCAGGCGATGGCCCTGGAGAAAGGTTGGGTTTTTTAAACCATGGCCCGAAATTAAAGTACAATACGGCGGTTTCTAATATGACAAATAATACCAGCCCAGTAAGAATACCCATTGTTAGCTCTAACCCAGCTAGTTCGACATGACCTGTAGACATTTTTACCCCCCGTAAAAGTGCATATTCCAAAAATACTTAAAATTTATTTTAAGTATTTTATACCAACACGCTATATATTTAGCAGTCCGGAGGCAATGACAATTTTGAGGTTAATTTGCTTCATTATGTTTTTAGATGCCTTTGGTGCCTTCCACTTCTAGTAAATTGCAACCTTTAATTAGTTTTAGTAACACGAGGCAAGCCACTAACACGAGGCAAACGCTGGCAGGCATCTTATGGAATAGAATCTCGCGCATAATTGCACACCCAGCACTCACTGACGCAACCGACAGGAATCGAACCTGTGTCCTCTGCCTTCGGAGGGCCGCACGATTCATTGTAATCAATAATAAATTACCCATCTAATGCTTTGATATATATAAAGATAAATCAATAAAATCGACTAAAATCACATGCTGCACCAAATAATTATTGGATGAATACCGTGCAAAAATGTAGCATGATTGTGGCAGAATCGGGAGTGGTATGTGGAAATTCAAAAAGTTTATTGTTTGGGCACAGTCGCCGGTTACCAAGCCATTTCATATTTCAATTTTTTATTTGCGCATTATTTATTCCCGAACATATTTGGTGAAATTCACAAGAAAGACGGTATTAGATCATACCTAGCAGTCTGCTAGCCCAAAGCGTCATGAAAAATTAAGGGCGTAAAAGACAGGTCGTGTCCACTTTTATCAGACAAGTCCAGTAAGGCTATCAGAGGGTCGGAAAATTTTGAATTTCTGAAGTAATCAGCACCGCGAAAAATAAAATTATAATGGCAGGGCCAACGAACCAGCGCGTATCTTTTTGTTCTTTCCAAGCCCAGTGGAAATAAAGAATGACAGCTATTACAGCCATTGCCACTTCTGTTGTAAGCGATGTAATTTCATAATTCCACAAGCCGAAACCCAATACTGGTAAATTACCCAGATTGCCGGGCAATATCACCATGTCTGGACGGTGCATTAATACGTCAAGCACCCAGTGTGAAAAACTTAAACTAGCCAAAACTATGCCGCCTCGGCTGGATTTCCAAAAGCGATTTCCTACCCAGTACGCAGCCAAAGCGATTGCCAACGCACCGACCAAAGAATGGCTGTATTGTATGTTCAAGGATAGATGACCATATGGCCCAAACTCAAAGCTTTCTAGCCCGAGAAAAACGAATGGCACAAAAAACACATCCATAAACTGCGGAGCTAACAGCAGTATCCATATCGGCATTGCTGGCACCATTTTTTTGGTTGCCACTCCAAGGGCAAAATGACCTATCATCATGTTGAATAATCCTTTTTATTTATTGAACACCATAACCTTGGCGTCATAGGCTAGCTGGTCGCTGCTGGAATGAACATAAACGTCTTGCTGTCGTTTGTAAATTAGCCTTATTGGCATTATTAAACCCCAATATAGGTATTGCCGAAGGAAATCTTGTAAATAAAACTTAAAGGAGGCTTCCTTTGAGAATTATCAAGCTGTTTACTGGTGGGTTCAAAGCAAAGCTGATTGAAAATAGCTGAAATAAGTACCGATATATAATATAAGATAGTACGATTTGAGTGATAAGAAATACTTACGGATATATTGAGAGCATTTGAAAGTTATGTGTCCGCAGTCCGGGCGGTCTCCCTATCAGGAGCGTCCCGATAATGTGGCTCAAACCATCGATGAAAAAATACAAGAAGATGGGAGAATGCCTGAAATGGTCACTGATCGCAATTTGATAACAGAATATAAATATGGAAGATTAGGCACTCCTATTCAGCTAATTAACAATATTTGGACTAAACTAAACTGCGTTAATTGTGATAAAACCACTGACAGTACAAGAAGGAAGGACTAAATGTCGGTATCTGCACAAAGGCATATATAGCGCCATTCCTCCAATGATTTTCTTTGGATAGATAGATTGCAAGTTGTTTTGATATAGATCGCTTGGCAAGATGAAGGTTTTTCAAACATTGGTGTAACCCTGGGACGCCAACCTCTTCACTGATAGCGTTCACTTTTAACGGGCAAATCCATAGCGATTAGTGCTTCAGATTAAAAATATCATACTCTGGTTTATATATTTCACTTCGCATCCCAAAGGCTCCCATAACACTGTGAAAAGGAAAGTCGTGTGGAAAGGTTTCGGGTGGAATAATATCGGCATCGCTTAAACCACGCCGCTGCTTAAACCCGTCTGACATCCAAACCAGAAACGGCACCTCGCGTTGCTGTTTTGGGGCGATCGCTTTGGGTGTGCCATGCACATAAAAACCGTTTTCGCCAAAAGACTCGCCATGGTCAGAGGTGTAGATCATAACCGTGTCGGCATCGACCAATTTTAGTTGGGCAATCAGATCGGCCAATACGAAGTCTGTATAGCGAATGCTGTTATCGTAGGCGTTTAAAACTTCCTCTTGTGTGCAATTCAGAAACTCTACAATCTTGCATTCTGGTCTGAAATGTTCAAAACCGGCTGGATACCGCTCAAAATAAGCCGGTCCGTGGCTACCATTATGATGTATTGTCAAAAAAATGCGGTTTGACGTAGATGCCTTCAAAATATCCGCGAGTTTCCAGTTAAGAGCCGCATCCATCTTGCGGTCAGGGCAACCACTGGTGTCGCAATTTAACAAAATATCGTTTGGCCTTTCAAACGTTGTGACAATAACCGGTGGTGGTCCCGCGGTATTTGTGCGAAATATGGTTTCAACGCCGTGCCTTGTTAAATAACTAGGCAGTGGTTCTTGCCTGGTCTTCGCAGAAGCTTTGCTGCCTGCATGGCTTAAAATGCATGCAATCGAGGCGATGGTATTGGTTGCGCACGAAAGACCGACAGGCAAAGCGACTATTGAGGTTGATGCAGTGAAGGGGTTAGTGTCCTTGTTGTAGCCGTATAGAGCAAAGTTTTCAGCGCGTGCCGACTCGCCAATCATCAGCACAACAATTTGCTTACGCGCTGGAAGCTTGGTTTTGAACTGTGCCCGCGGCAGAAGAGTTTGCGCGCGTACATCAAGCGCGGTTCGCTTAAAGTATTTTGCCGTATTGACCACATACGACCAAGGCAGAATTTTACTCGTCAGTTCAGTTTTTTGTTCATCATACCAAAGCCAATCAGCTGAGGTTGGAAAAAGCCAAAAAACTAGCGTCACTAAAGTTGCAATGCTGGTTAAATACTGCTTTATTCGTGTCCCACGGCGCACCTTTGTCCACCAAATCAAAATGGTTGGTAGCAACCCAAAAACAAATAAATAGCCGATAATGGAAACACTCAAAGTCCCGAATGCTTCTTGTGCATTGGTGTTTAGAATGCTCGCAATCATGGCGCTGTCTAACGCCACGTTAAAGTTCAACATAAAATATAACGCTGTGGCATTCATCATCGCCAAGACAGATGCTACCAATTTAACCAAGATTATAGACAATGTTGAGAGGAGTAGTAAGACGCACGTCAGCAGGAAAACCTGCGAGATTTGGAGGGATAAAAGTTGCAGCCAGCCTTGGTTCTGTGGGAGCGCCGCCACTGAAACCGCGGATGACCAAAACGGCTTTTGATAGAGCGCAAGATTACCCGCGGTGATCAATAGCACAAACACAAAAACATTGGCACTCGGCCGCCACTCAAATCTCTTTCGCATTTGTTTGCCTATTTATATCTTTGGAAACAGCAGAAATGACGCGACCGATAATGTTTTTTGCCTCCTATACAAGCTTTAATCTTCTTCTGCGGTCTGTTCCTGCTGGCATAACACAACGCTCCCGTCTTAACTCTAATAGTCGCTGTTCATCATTCCGCTCATTTTCCATTTGCCCGTATTTGCCCCTTGAAAATATCCTCGGTCGGTAAGATCCTGCAGATATGCAGTATACTCGAAGCAGAAAATGATTTCTTTTTTATCTGGGTTGTAAAATGCGGAAACCTCGCCACATGTTTGCACACGCACGGTGACCTCAACCGGCAATTTAAGCACAAGGTTTAACTCGGCGACTGCGGCAGTGACGATTTTAATGGTTAAATCATTGCCCGTAGACAACATCTTAAGCGAGCTGCCCTTGCCGCTAATACGATCAAGTATGGGTCCCCAGCTAGCGTTGGCTAAGTCATATTCAGCTTCACATTTTTCAGCACGTGCCTCTGGCAGTTCCATATCTGTCGCATATTCTGCACGCAGGTCAGTATCACCGCCGTAAAACAAGCACACGGTGTTATAGTAGCGTTGGTCACCCGTACCGTGGACATCCCAAAAAGCCGGTTCGCTTTCAGCTTCTTCACTTTCAGCTTCTTCGCTACCATCTTCCTTGCAGTCATCTCCCTCGCAGTCAGCTTTGGGCTCGACATCTTCGGGGTCGCCATTTTCACCGCCAACATAACCTAAGGCCACTTCGTAGGCCAAGTCTGTAGCATCTTCCTCGTCAAATAGCCTGTCTATCAACATGACAGTAAGCACATCGACAGCAGCTTCCTCTTGACCTAAGACAGGCAGTTCCAATACATCAATTAACGCGTGCCCAAGTTCGTGATAAAGAATACCAATTAAGTTGGCTTCAACAAACCAATCGGCTTTTTGCTCATGTTCTTCGGCTTGTACGGGCGCAACGATTAGTGATATCGATAACGCCAAAGCTGCAGTTAAGTTTTTCATCAAGTCTGTCACACCCTTCAATTTTATAGTTCAGCAAAAGTTGGCAGAGTTGGGAAAACTTGTCAACCCCAGACTTATTCTGTCGCATATGCAAATTTTTTATATATTTAAAAAAAATGAAACGATGATTCTAGACCACGTAAATTGTTTATTTTCTTGTTGAGGTTAAATGTGTAATGGTAAGCAAAAGACAATTCAATTTACCGATTTTACATAACACCGCTCCGACAAGGTCCGACCACGTCGGAGCATCATCTAACTTAAATAAATTATTGTGAGGCCAAGTGTATTGCTGAGGCCATGGGACAAAACGAGGGGCCACAGGTTTCTCTTGAACGCTAAATACAAAATCCCAGACACGAATGCGATTGCGCCGGTTGCAACCCAACCGGCGAGTCCCTGATAATAATAGTGTTGTTGGCCAAACAGCACCGCCTGGAGGGCGATTGCTAGGAACACTGCGAATGGGAATTTCACAAATAGATATTCAAAACGCGTGAGCAAAACACCGCGAAACAAAATCTCTTCAGTAAAGCCACCGATAATCCAGGCGGTTACAAGCCAGAACAGGTAGGCCGGAAAATTACCTGGAATATTTTCGAAGCGGCCCTGAAACTGTGCATCAATTGCCTGTGTCACTTCATCCGGCGCACCAATCAGGTTGGCCAAAAGGGATTCCGCTAGAATGCCGACGACAATCGTCACAACCAACGCGACCAGTGTCCAAAGAATAGTCCATCGAATGCTTTTTGGACGCCCAAGACCGAGATTGGCCCAACTCTCTCTGCGTTTACGCAGACGCCAACTGCCTACAGCGAGCGCTGATAATAAAGAAATCGGGCCCGCATAAGTCCACAGCGCCTCCACGCTCAACAAAGAATATTTAAGCATCAACAGAGTCCCAAGAACCAGAACAATGTCGATCGCCGCAATGCGCTTGGCGTTATTTGCGAAATTCTTTTTGGTTATATCTTTGGTTGAGGCGTTCATTATTCTCACCCTTAGGACTTGGCATAAATTTTTTCGGGCGAAGAGGATTGCTCCAATTTGATGCGTTCAAGGATGGGAGATCGATTGAGTGCCTCGATCGCTCTCATTGTCATTGCGGCGAGATCGCATTCAATCTCTTCAAACAAGGCGGTGAAGACTTCCGCAACTTGATTCATACACGCCGTCAACCCTATAAACTGGTCCAATCCGCTAGTAGTGAGCACCAAAATCTTCCTCCGACCATCGCGTGGATCACTTCTGCGTTCAACGAGTTCCAAATTGATCAATATATCTGCTCGCTGTGTGACCAGCTGATGGGGTTGCTGCAACAAGTTGGCTATGTCAGCTGCTGAGATTTCGCGGTGTTCGCCAATCAGTAGCATGATGGAAACAGCGCGCGAGGGAACATCCAAATTTGCGTCGCGGAGCAGGTCCTGCCCCTGCTCGGCTATAAGGTCGGTTAAGTGAGTAAGTTTATGGGAAAAAAAGGCACCACCAAGTGGATGCGTATCGAAATAGGTCATAATATTTGAAGTTCCGAATTATACAATAAATTGTACAATGCATTGTATAAATAAAATGTCAATACCCTTTGCCAGTAGATTCTCGACCCATGAGCCAACCCGCCTGAAGAACAACCCTGGGGTAAGAAGTTGCGACGAAATGGACCGGATTGGCGCGTTCGCCCCATTTTTTCGATTTAACATCTGGTGCAGGAGCCGACATTAAGTAACGTTTCAGAATTATATTAATGCTGAATAGGCACACTCCAACTCAATAAAATAGTGTTCTTCTATCAAACATAATTTCTTTAAAGCCTTGTAAATAAACACTATTCATGGTTAAACTGCGTGAGTTTTGATCGAATAAAACTTATAATATTTACCAAAATAATGAAATGCAAGATCACACTAAATTTCTTTGCCATACTGCTTTAAAAAAACAGGAGGAAGAAATGAAAGTTGGATGTTTTTCACTAATAGACCCATTCACACCATTAGAGCACCAATTGGCTCAAATACAAGATATGGGATTTAAATACGCAGACGTCACAGATAATCACACAGGCGCTTCATTGCTTGGCACGATTGATATGACAGCTTCAGTAAGTTTGGATTCTAATCCGGCTGACATTAAAGCTGCTTATAGCAAGTATGGGCTAGAAATCACCAGTGTATGTTGCCATGCCAATCTGCTAGATCCGCCGGCCCCGTTCCGCTATGGTACTACTGAAATCATGAAAGGTATTTACATGGCTAATGCCCTTGGCGTTCGTGATGTAATCACCACAGAAGGGCATATGCAAACAGACTGGTCAAAAAACCTATCTGAAAAAGAGCGTATTTTCGCTTTTGCCGAAAAACTATATGAACCTGCAAGGTTAGCTGAAGCACTTGGTGTTCGCATACTGATTGAACCACACGGGATTATATCTGATGACATTGCAGCACTTGGTGGCGTTCTAGATAAATTAGGCAACGTTTCTTCGGTTGGAGTGAATTTAGATACTGGCAATTGTTGGCTTGGCGGAACCGACCCGGTTGAAATGGCAAAAGCATTTAAAGACCAAATTGGCCATATACATTGGAAAGATATGCCCGCTGATATGGAAAGCGAACGCGGCAAATCTTACGGCTGTGGCATGGGGTCAATTGCCATAGGTGATGGCGTTGTCGATATTGAAGGTGTAATTGCCGTGCTTGGAGACAGTGTTGAATATACAACATTAGAAGTTGCCGGAACTGGAGCACTTTTAGCTAGCTATGAATATTTAAAACACCATGGCGCCGAATAATTTTGAATTTGCCAATCATCAGCAGAACTGGTGATTGGCAAATAAATAACTGAATGTTTACACTTTATCTTGAGCGCTAAGAATAAATTGTTTTCTATAAGCTCGTGGTGACATACCAAAATGTTCAGAAAATCTTCTGCTGAAATATTGGCTCGAGCCAAACCCACAATCAAAACATATATCCGTTATAGAATGGTCTAGTTTATGTTCCAGATCTTGAGCCGCTAGTTTAAGTCTCAACTCGTTGAGAAACATCATTGGCGATTTGTTGCTTAAATCGTTACAAATGACTGAAAGATGGGATCTGGAAATACCACATTTTGCCGCCATCTCTTCAAGATTCCAGTTATGTTCAACGTGATCTTTTAAACCTGCCAAAAACAACTTCACAGTTAGATATGTGTCATTAAGTGTGGCATCAGTTTGTGGTTTTCCTTTCAAATTTTCAATTAAACTTGATAAAATTAAATTCAAATACATGGACGTTTTGCCACTATTCTTATCCGGATTTTCTTCCAGCAATTCGTAAACTCGTTCGAACGAATATAAAAAATCTGCATTGGCCGTAAAAACCGGAAAACTGTTGCGAATAATTAAATTTTGCAGTTGTTTTTTTTCTTGTTGGTTTAAAAGAACCCAGTCTGGCCAGAGCCACTCACTATTGGGTCGCCTAACATTAACGTCCAAAATAAAAAATGCAATTTTACTTGCAGATATTGCTGGTTTACCCAGCGCATGTTTTTGCCATGGGCTAGAAAGAGCCACCCGACCACGGGTTAAAA
Organism: Hyphomicrobiales bacterium; assembly: GCA_013214705.1. GTDB lineage: Bacteria > Pseudomonadota > Alphaproteobacteria > Rhizobiales > OSC116 > OCS116. Next base: position 17,082 of record JABSRZ010000015.1, on the reverse strand, counting down.
CTTCCGATACACCGTTAGATTCAAAAGCCAAACTACCGGCAAGAACAATGGTTAATTCTATACCTTCATTATAATGAGGGACAAGATACCAATCCTGTTTTTGTGTTATGTTCCAATACCCCACCGACCTAATGCCCGGTAATTGGGACTTTTTTAAACTTATGCCTGGATATTGCCCTCGCGACCAAGCACTACCTTCGAATGTTTTATCTGCCATAGCTTGTTTGAACGGTAGGCAAGAATCTGCAATATATTCTTCGCCACTGTCATAAAATATTACTGGTTTTGATTTTTTCATACAAAAATATCCCTCTTTAAAACTTACACTATCTACCATTGTTGTGTTGTGCAAGATTTTTCTATTTGAATTTGAGATACTAAACAAATCAAGAATTGGAATTTTTGTAAATTTATAGCTGTCAATTAAGAACCGCAAAATTAAAATTTTCCATCTTTGAAATGGGATGATGCGCGGCGCAAATGTCGCGAACATTATAAATTGGGAATGCACTCGATAATGAAGAAAGTAGATAATTAAATCTAATTTATTGAGTGATTACGAACAGGGATTCTACAGAATTATAGAGAGTTTTAAACGCATCTATTGATAGTAGAATGAAAAAAATTGACGTCTAACAACAAAATTCTTGAATTACAGAATATCGTAAAACATTTTGGCGGCGCCAAAGCTTTAGATGGTGTTAGCTTCGATCTGTATTCAGGAGAAGTTCATACGATTTGTGGCGAAAACGGTGCCGGAAAATCGACTCTAATCAAAGTGTTATCAGGCGCTCACACGCCGGATTCAGGAAAAATATTTATTGACGGTAATCTAGTAAATGATTTGACGCCAAATGAAATGTTAAAAGCTGGCATTGCCACAATCTACCAAGAAAATACACTATTTTTACACCTCAGCGTTTATGAAAATATATTCGTCGGACGCGAATTAACTTCAAAATATGGTCGTTTAGATAAATCGGCAATGATAGCAGAAGCGAAGAATATAATCACCTCCCTAGGCGCAGACATAGATGTAATGGACACCGTGTCTACACTAGGCGGCGCCAAAATGAAAATTGTCGAAATCGCGCGTGCCGTCGGGCGGAAGGCTCGCGTTTTAGTCATGGATGAACCCTCGTCTTCTTTTGGTAACCACGAAGTGGATCTGCTTTTTGACGTTATGCATCGGTTAAGAAAATCTGGTGCAGGCATCATTTTTATTTCACATCATTTAGATGAAGTTTATGCAATCTCAGACCGGGTGACGGTCATCAGAGATGGCCAAAACATATCGAGCAATGCCGTAGGTGAAATTTCAAACAAACAGTTAATTCAAGATATGGTCGGGCGTAATGTAGAACAGGTTTACCACCATACACCTTGTGTCAAAGATCACGTTGTATTGGAGCTAAAGAATGCATCCGGTTATGGCTTCAATGAGGCAAACCTTTATTTGAAAAAAGGTGAAATTGTAGGAATTGCCGGACTTGTAGGCGCTGGCAGATCAGAACTTATAAATTCGATTTTTGGCAAATATCCATTGGCAAGTGGCCAGCTAAGCCTCTATGGCAAATCTGTTTCCATTAATACACCGGAGACGGGCATGAAAAATGGTCTTTGTTTAATTACCGAGGACAGAAAAATAGATGGTTTATTTTTAGGGCAATCTTGCAACGACAATATTTATGTTCCTTTATTAACCAAACAGAAGAATTTATTGGTCAAATCCCAAGTTCAAAAAAACCTATCCAACCATTATGTGGATCAATTATCCATCAAAATAAGCAGCATTGAACAACCTGTAAGTGGGTTAAGTGGCGGCAACCAACAAAAAATCATCTTGGCCAAATGGATGGCCACCAATCCGAGCATATTTTTATTTGATGAACCCACACGCGGCATAGATGTCGGCGCCAAAGAAGATGTCTATTTAGAACTACAAAAACTCATAGAATCTGACAAATCAATTCTAATTGTGTCTTCGGAAATAACTGAACTCATGGGTTTGTGTGACCGCGTATATGTCATGAAAGCTGGCACCATCGTCAACGAACTAGTTGATGAAGAAATCACCGAACACAATATTCTAGAATCAGCATTGTAAGGGACGAAAATGCTAAATAAATCAAATGACTTGAATGAGAAACAACCCAGTAAAAATGACCAAACAGGTGTTATTGGTGCACAGCAATTTCGGCAATTTTTGCGTAACCGCAACACGCCTTTATTGATAGGCTTGTTGATTTACATTGCCATAATAGCATTGATAGAGCCGGCATTTTTATCTGCCTATAATATAAGAAATGTAATGCTGCAGGTGTCAGTTGCCGGAATAATTACCATTGGCATGACGTTAATGATTATAGCCGGTCAAATCGATCTTTCTGTAGGCTTTTTGGTCGGGTTAACTGCCTGTATTATGGCGGCTTTATTAAAAGCCGGAGTGCCCGAGATTATCGTGGCGTTTAGCGGTTTATTCATTTGTATATCCTCCCAAATGGTTACCGGGTTGGTAGTTGCTCGTCTCAAACTTGAGCCGTTTATTGTGACATTGGGCATGATGGCCATATATCGCGGCATTGCTTTATTGTTAACGCGTGGTGCAGAAATTCCATTAGATAGAAAATTCGAATTCCTAGGTAGGTCGAGATTTTTTGAAATTCCAACTCCGGTGTTTATTTTTATTGGCCTGATGATTTTATTTGCATTCATATTAAGTAACACCGTTTTTGGTAAGCAGCTATTTGCCGTCGGTGAAAACAACGAAGCTGCCTATCTTGCTGGCATAAATGTGTCAAAATTCAAGATTAAAGTCTATGCATTGCACGGTTTATTAGCAGGCATTGCTGCACTCATTTTGATGTCCCGCATTGGTGTCGGCAGCCCTAATATGGCCTCTGGCTTAGAATTAGAAACCATTGCCGCCGCTGTGGTTGGCGGAGCAGCTCTTGCCGGTGGCCGGGGTTCTATTTTCGGCAGCTTTTTGGGGGTTGTTTTTCTAGGCATCATTTCAAATTCAATGAACATCATCGGCGTTTCAACATTCTGGCAATACATCATGTTGGGCGCAGTGGTCATCGGCGCAGTCATAATTGGCGGTCTAAACAAAGATAAATAAAGCCTAGCTTTTAGTCAAAAAATCGTGCCGGCACAAAGAGATAAACAAAAAAATTAAAGTTGCAATGCTTACGCATTCAAGAGATTTCCCGTCAAAAACAAAAGCAAAGGCGTGAAATATATACGAAAAAACGAAAAAACATAAAGGGAATAAAATGAAAATTTATCAAAAATTATTTATTGGCGCTGGTCTTGGTCTAGTTGGCTTAATGGGTTCAACAGCTATCACTCTTGCCGAAGAAATTGGTTATGTGCTCGCTGGCCCTGATATTTACTATGCGACAGAAGCTGAACTTTTCCAAAAGTTGGCAGAAGATGCAGGTCACACCGTTACGGTTGCAAATTCAGAATATAGCCCGTCAAAAGAATTGGCAAATGTAGAAGATTTCATCGCCCGCGGCGTTGACATCATCGTGTTGCTATCTGCCAATGCTGAATCTGGAACACAAGCGGCATTGCGCGCTAAAGAAGCTGGTATACCTATCTTCTTCGTAGCCGCATTACCCTCACCTGCTGGTTATGACATTCCAACCGGCATCGTAAGTGGTGATTGGATTGATATGGGTAAAACTGTCGGCGAATATGTCGGTAAAAACCATCCTGGTAAAAATGTAGCCCTACTTGAAGGCGTTTATGGCCAAGGTATTGCCGAAATGATTCGCAAAGGTTTTGATACTGGCATTGCAAACGCAAATGGCGGCAACGAAGTTGTGCTTGCCAATTCAGCTGGCTGGAACCGCAAAGACGGCTTAGCCGTTACACAGGATTTCTTGGCCTCAAGCAAAGAATTTGAAGTTATTTATGCGATGAATGAAGAAATGATGGCTGGCGCGATACAAGCTTTGGAAGAAGCTGGTGAACTAGGTAATTATGCATTATTCTCTGGTAACGGTAAAGAAATTGGCTGGAGCTGGATGCGTGATGGCATTATGGAGGCTACAGTCGCCAACCCACCAACTCTAGAAGCTGATCTTAATTTCCAAATGGTTCAAGCTCACATTGCTGGCATAGACTATCCGCGTCATGTTTATAACATCCAACCATTGTTGACAGTTGACAACCTTGATGGCGCGGTGCCTTGGGTTATTGATGATTATCTGGCTATGAAAGCGAGTGGCAAGTTGGTAGTGGATTTGTTTGCGCAGCCTGAAATCAAATCTATGGAAGTTTGGGAAGCCTCTGGCAGCTCAAACTAATTAATTGCATTGGCGGAACTTTAAAACGAGTTCCGTCAATCATTATCTACAAACACAATTTAACGGATCTAAGGGATTGATTTTCCAATTTTCACAATTGGGTTTTCATTGACAGGGATTTATATGAGTAAAATTCAAATAACATCCGAAAAGATTTCAAATGAAAGCAATATCTCAATTTCCTATAAAGTACAAGGCATAGGCTATCCGACATTGCTAATGCATGGACTAGGCGCAAATAACCGTCAGATATTATCAACTTTCTCAGCCACAAATGCACGGATATGGTCACCAGATTTACCAGGACATGGCCATTCAGATAATTTCCAAAACGCTTATTGTTTTGCAAAGTTCAAAGAAATAATGATCGCTTTTTTAGACTCATTGCAAATTGAAAAAGTTATTTTGGGTGGCATATCAATGGGTTCTGGCATAGCCATAAATATGGCCGAAAGCCTATCAGACAGAGTGGCCGGTTTAATAATTTGTCGGCCTGCTTGGTTAGATAAACAAAGGCCAGATAATTTGCAAATAATTTCTGATATTGGAAACTGGTTGCAAAATAAAACCCTTGAACAGGCCAAATTTGAACTCTCAAGAAATCTCCAATTCCAAGACTTACTAAAAACAAATCCAAATTGTGCCGCCTCAATTGAAGCTTCAATAAATGACCGGTTTTCTAATCAAACACACTCTGTTTTATCCCAAATGATCGAAGGTCGTGCTTTTGAAGATCTTGAAAATTTAAACCACTTAAACATGCCAACTTTCATCACAGCTAACGAAAACGACCCGATCCATCCCGTTTCGATAGCCAAGAAAATTTCAATGAATATTAGAAACAGCCAATTTCATATTTTGCCAAGTCGATATTTGGAACCAAAAAAACATCAGAGAGAATTAACCAATAAATTAAATAATTTTTTAGGATCGAATAATTTTTAACATCGAAATGGCCCGTCAGGAAACATAAAATGATCACGAAAAGAATATCATCTACTGAAATTATCAAAAAACTTCAAGACAAAATAGCCGCTAAAATTCCAATTATGATTTCTAGTGCAGGCAGTGGATTGGTGGCTAAATTACTAGAAGAGGCCGGCGCAGACTGCATCAACACATTCTCGGGTGCGAGGCTGCGAGCCAACGGAATGGGCACAATGGCAATGATGTGGCCAATTTTGGACTCCAATGCTCAAACCATGAATTATACGCGTGAAGACATTTTACCGGCGCTGCAAGGCAAGGCATTTGTATGCGCATGTTTAAATGCAAATGACCCACTTAAAGACATGCGAATGGTTCTGGATGACTGCCTACGAATGGGGGTGAACTCGATATCAAATATCGGCCCTTCGATTAGTTATGTAGATAAAAACAGCGAAATTTACCGGGTTCTAAATAGTGCCGGCATTACCTTACAAAATGAGATTGATATGCTTGTTTTAGCAAAGGAAATGGGGATGGTTACCATTGGGTTGGCATTTACCCGAGACGATGCGCTAGACATTGTTGAACAAGCAAAACCAGACATTTTTTGCTTTCATGCTGGCACCACTCAAGGCGGTATTAGCGGTTATAATAACGGCGTAACCATTGAAGAGATGGCAATAACCACAGAAAAAATCTATCAAGAACTACGAAAAATCCACCCAAATGTAATTTTGGTTGCTCATGGTGCAGCCATGGAGAATCCAGACGACACCCAATATATGCTTGATAACACGTCTGGCCATGGTTTTTGGACAGGTTCTTCAACCGAGCGATTGCCAATTGAACGTGCTGTAAGATCTGAAGCGCTAAAGTTCGCTCGACTTCGGTCAACCGGATTGGAGCAGCATAATGAGTAAACATATAATTATACTCGCGACTGCCGATACAAAAGGCGAAGAATGTGAGTTTTTACGTCGGCAAATTATCTCTTTTGGGGCAACCGCCACACTGATTGATATTGGTGTTATGCAAGACCCAGAAATTGAGGTCGATTATGCGGCGGCTAATGTAGCAAGCATTGCTGGAGCTGACTTAACAGACCTTAGGCAACAGGCAAGTCGGCAAATTGCATCTGAAACGATGATAATTGGCGCAACTAAAATAGTGAAGGAATTAATTGCCAACCAAAAAGCTGATGCAATCATTGGTTTAGGTGGCACGCAAGGCACCAGTAATTGTACAAGCATTATGCAACAATTGCCTTATGGTTTGCCAAAAATAATGGTCTCTACCATGGCGTCTGGAGATGTCAGCGCTTATGTTGGCGTAAAAGACATCACCATGATGTTTTCCGTTAGCGATATTTTGGGTTTGAACCCATTTCTTAGGAATATTCTTGCCAATGCCGCCGGCGCAGCCTGGGGAATGGCCTGTTCAGATCATAAATCTGAGCTAGGAGACAACGCAATTATTGTGGCCATCACAAATTTAGGTGTTCTGACCCGTGGCACCATGCATATGATTGTATTGTTAAAGCAACTTGGCTATCAATCTATGGTATTTCACGCAGTGGGTTCGGGCGGCGAAGCAATGGAACAAATGATGCGTGCCGGCATTATACATGCCGTCATAGATTACGCTCTTGGTGACATATGTGATGCCGTATTGGACGGCATAAGGGCGGCAGAACCCACACGTCTAACCGTGGCGGGTGAGCTGGGTTTGCCGCAGGTTATCATTCCTGGTGGCATCGACCATATTGGCATACTGCTAAGTGACCCAGCTGAAATGCCAGAAAAATATAAAAACAGATTATATAGCTATCACAACCCGGTTATTCTGGTGCCTCGCACCAGCGGATCTGAAATGCTGCAAGTGATGTCATCAATTGCAGAGAGATTAAATTCAACCACAAAAGACGCTGTCTTTATGTTGCCTCTTCAGGGTGTCAGCAGCTATTCGGCGCAAGGTGGTGACCTTCTAGATTTAAAACAGGATGCCATTTTTAATGAAGCCGTAAAAACCATGCTTCCGGCTCACATCCCGCTTATTGAAATGGATAATAATGCTGAAGATGAGGAATTTGTAGCACGAGCTGTTGCCGAAATGGATAATTTAATTAAGCAAAAAGCAAAGGACAATTTGTGAAAAATCGCTGGAATAAAAATGATGCATCAAACGCAGTTACTGACTTAGAATTACGAGCCTATAGCTCTCGATTATTGGGTAAAGATTCAAAGTTAGTTCTGCACGGAGGCGGAAATACATCGTTGAAATCCACTAGAACAAATCGCTTTGGACAGGAAGAAAACCTGATTTGGGTAAAGGCAAGTGGCTTCGACCTAAAAACTATGGGAACTGAAGGGTTTACCGGTCTACATTTGGAAAAAGTGGTTCAATTGGCCGAATTGTCCAAATTAGCCGATCAAGATATGGTCAATGATTTACTGTGTGCACGTATAAACCCCGAAGCTGCAAAAGCTTCAATAGAGGCAGTTGTACATGGTCTAATACCCTACAAATATGTAGATCACACTCATGCAGATGCGGTGCTTACCATATCAAACTCGCCAAAAGGTAGTGAGATTTTGAAAGAAATATATACCGACAAAGTCATTATTCTAACTTATATCAAACCGGGGTTTGATCTGGCATTGCAATTCAAAACCATAATTGATAATGGAGCAATTGAGAATTGCGAAGCTGTTATTTTGGAACATCATGGTGTTTTCACCTTCGCTGAAGATGCCAAACAAAGCTACGACAAAATGATTGATATTGTGCAAGTGGCAGAAGACTATTTGACTAAAAATATTGGTGAGTTGAGTTTGACAAAAAACCCAACCATGAATCCAAAACAAGTAGCCGAATATCGTAAAATGGCTTCTACACTGGCAGGTAAGCCGCTTGTTTCTCGTCCTGCTCAGGCCGTGCCAAAAAAATTAGTAATAAATATTGGCAAAATGTTACGCAATGGAACACTGACGCCCGAGCATGTTTTACACAATAAGCCATTTCCTGCAATGGCCACCACTGGCGATGCAGAGTTAGATTTATTGAATTTCTCTAAAGAATATAAGTCCTATTTTGACAGAGCTGCAGATCCTAGCCTCGAAATGTTGGCGCCCTACCCTCACTGGGCTATTTTCTCATCTGGCGAAGCCAGAAGTTATGGCAACTCTTTAAAAAGGGCTGTAGTATCCGCCGATGTAGCAAACTCGACCCTTAACGCCATGCTATATGCAAATGAAATGGGTGGCTGGTCCGGTCTGACAGAACAAGATTTACGAGATTTGGAATATTGGGAACTTGAACAGGCAAAGTTAAAAAAACAAGGCAAATCTTTGTCATTACAGGGTAAAATTGCCGTAGTCGCAGGCTCTGCAACTGGCATAGGCTTAGCCACAGCAAAAATATTGGCTAAAAATGGCGCAGTTGTGGTTGGGTTTGATATCAATCCCGAGGTTAAAAAACACATGAATAGGGTTGGTTTTGACTCGATAATTGTCGATCTCACCGATGGCGATGCGGTAAAACAAGCCATAGAAAATGTGGTTGAAAATTATGGCGGCATAGACATTTTAATCGCAAATGCTGGTATATTTAAAGCCGGTGAGTATATAGAGAATTTACAAGATGATACTTGGGATAAAACTCTTGAAATCAATCTAACCGCTCACAGAAAATTATTAAGCTTAGCAATCCCATATTTGCGCCTTGGGGTAGACCCGTCAATTGCGTTTGTTGCCTCTCGAAATTGCTTAGCGCCCGGTGCAGGGGCAAGTGCTTATTCTGTTTCTAAAGCGGGGCTCACGCAATTGGCCAGAGTGGCTGCACTAGAGCTTTGTCAGGATAAAATTCGGGTTAACATAGTCCACCCCGACGCGGTTTTTGACACCCCGTTATGGGATGGTGCGGCATTAAAAAAATCGGCAAAAAGATACGGTATGAGTGTTAAAAATTATAAATTACGCAATTTACTCAAAGTCGAGATCAGTTCGAATGATGTTGCAAAAGCGATACTGGCGTTTTCAGATGACACATTTTCAAAAACAACAGGTGCACAAGTGCCGGTTGATGGCGGCAGCGATCGCGTCATTTGATGAATATTTCAAACTGACCAGAAATAAAATAGCAATCAGTAAGTCAGGAGTTCGCGTCCCCTAACAGGTAGCATTACAACCAGATGTTTTCATTGGGTTTTTTATTTCTGCTGTTGGACAAAGGGGAGCGAAATTAACCTAAGGGACTATTACACAAGTCCCCCGGGGGATTTTTTGTCTAAAAAAGACATGTTTTGTTCTATTTCATAAGATTTCCTTCAAGATATTTTACCATCTTTTTAATGGCATTGTTGCCCATGGTTTGGTCAAGAGCCAAATAGTGTTTTAATATTTTAGTGATGCTGGTAAAACTATGGCCGGTAAAGGTGGCAATTTCGAACTGGTTGGCGTTTGTCCTGGCCATTAAAGTTACCGCCGTGTCGCGCAAATCTTTAAAACGTTTATTTTTAAAATCTGGCAGCTTTTCTTCCTCCTTGGCTTTGATGTTATTGAACCAAGTGTTGAAACTTTTTTGTTGCCAAATGCTATAACAGCCTCCATAGCCACGGGCTTTTTCTGATACAAAAAGCAGTCAATCTGTATTTATGACCTTGTATTAGCTTCTGTAGCTGTCATTGCGTGTTTATGGCATTTTGAACGCGCAGCTCACTGATGGGCGTTTATAGTATGTTGACGATGGCATCAGTTCTGTTTTGAGGGATTATTATGCAACCTTTTTGATATTGCAGTTCGGACATTTGTAAAATATCGGCTTGGCGCTGTTCAGCACGAAAGACACGTATGGGATAATATAATGTTTCTTCCATCAGGATGACCTTCCTTTTATACTTCTTCATTTTCTTGACGGGATAAAACCAAATGAGATACCCCGAAAACTGACGCCATAATGCACAAATTAATCTCACTAAATATCCCTACTGATAAAACAAGTTCTATGTCATACCCAAATAAAGGAAACTAGCCGGACAGATAATTCGTTGCAAGCAAAAGAAATACTACGCCACATGTCAATTTATAGGATTTTCGTGCGTACATGTTTGCTTAAACGAGAGGGTTGGCATGTAAATCCCAAACCCGTCTAATGGCTCCGCAAGGTGGTAGGGCTTTAGGTAATGCGGAACCAAGTATTCATGCCGCCCGCTGCGTGTTCTAGCATATGGCAGTGTAGTAGCCACTTGCCTAAATTATCGGCGACGAACGCAATTTGGATTGTCGAATTGGGGTTAATTAGGAAGGTGTCTTTCCATAATTGTTCATCATAGGTGACACCATTTCCTGAAATAATTTTGAAATGGTGGCCATGTATATGCATGGCGTGCCTGAATGAAGTGTCATTCTTAAAATCAATAACAATAGTTTTACCTTGTTTTAGATCAAACATTGGCTTGTCATCAAGGTTGGCAATTCCATTAAGTGCCCAAATTTGTTGACTTTCCATGCTTTCAATTATGGTAAGTTTTTTGCCCTTATAGATAGGGGCACCCATTCGTGACATCGCGCCACCCTGTATAATTATTTTATGGAATTCAGCTTGGGTAAAGTCGGGGATAGGCAATATATTACGTGTTAATCTGGGTGTTGGTTTAATTGGAGCACTGTTTTCTTGAATGACAAAATTGGCAATATTGTATGGTTCAGCGTCGCCTAGATTTGAGAGCGGAATATTTTGTGTTGATTTGGGCGTTAGCATTAAATCTACGCGCTGGGCGGGCCCTAAGAATAAAGGAGAATGGTTGGTTTTGCGAGGGGAGCCTAAGGTTTGGCCATCATAGGCGATGATTTCTGCACCTAGCTGATTTATGTCAAACGCTATTATTCTTGAATTGGCTACATTTATAACTCGCAGGCGATAAGTCTCATTTTGGTTGAGCAATATATTTGGTCGTAATTCTCCATTTACGGTTATGATATTACCAAGCCTGCCGCTGTGTGCCCATTCTTTCACGCCGCCGATGCTGTCAACATCTAACCGCCCCTGCGCGTCCAAACGCCAGTCATCAACTATAATAGTAATGTCATGATCTGGGTCAAATAATGGGGTTTTTTCGTCTATTATAAGCGCGCCATATAAGCCTCTCGCGACGTGGCTCCAACTCATATTATGGGCATGATACCAAAAGGTGCCTGCATCTGGTGCAACGAATTTGTAGGTAAATTTTTCACCAGGGGGAACGGCCTCTTGTGTTAAACCCGAGACGCCATCCATTTTATTGTCTATTCGGATGCCGTGCCAGTGAATAGAGGTGGCTTCGTCTAACTGATTTTCGAATATAACGGTTATTTCTGCGCCTTGTTTGACACGAATTTCTGGCCCTGAAAGAACGCCATTATATGTCCATAATTCGGACGCGGCCGCGCCATTAAAAAAAAGGAGAGAAGATTTTTTTGCGGTTAGATAAAAAACATTTTCTTCAGCCATTGCCAGCACTAATTTTGGCAACGAAACGGCGGCCATAGTGGCTAAACTTGCTTTGAGTAAATTTCGGCGGCTTATTTTTGTTTTTGACATAATGATCTAATCTCATGAGTTTGGTTATCAACTAGATTAATATATAGGTTCCCCAACGGGAAACTCAAGGCTTTGATTATGACAATATTGTGATCTTATTGAACAAAACTCCAGCTTAGTTCAAACACCTATTTGTCTCAAAACATTAGAAGACGGACACCGTAAGTGGTCAGCTTTTATGGAACAGAATGGTGTGTTTGCGCAAAATAGTGTTTTGGTTCATCGTAACGCACTGAAGGAGTGAAGATGAAAGCAAACTAATGTCCAAGCGTACAAAAGGTACCCGGCTAATTAAGGACATTCGCCGCGCTATTCATAAGCAATATTCAGCCGAGGAAAACGTCCGAATTGTATTCGATGATGATTCAAGTATTTTTCATTCAATCCCATTGGAAAAAATCAGATGATTTTGCCAGCTTTTATCACCAATGTATGATTGTTTTTATCTGCCAGCATCTCAATATCGTGTGACGGATCGCCATTTACTACTAAAATATCGGCTACATAATTTACCGCGATTAACCCATGATTTTCCAACCCCATTAAGTCAGCACCATTAAAAGTTGACATACGCATAGTGTCTACTTGGCTCATGCCATTGGCGCACATGAAGCGCAGCTCTTCGGCATTCTTGCCATGCCTATTGTGCGGCGTGCCTGCATCGGTGCCCATGGCAATCTTGCCGCCAGCTTCATAAAACAATTTCATTGATGCTTTATGGGCTTCAGTCACTTGTTGGCATTTCTCAATCATAAAATTAGGAATTTTGTGCCCGTCATTGTTATCAGCGTTGGCTAAGATATTATGTAATGCGGCAAATGTAGGCACTACATATGTGCCCGCAGCCAACATTTTATCAATGCATTCTTGCGTTAAAAAAATGCCATGCTCAATGCTATCGATACCAGCATGTACTGCGTTTAAAATGCCTTCAGTGCCCTGCGCATGACTGGCTGTGCGTTTGCGTAAGCCATGCGCTTCTTTTACGCCCACCGCCAATTCCTCGGCGGTATAGTGTGCATCCCGAGGATCAACTCCGGGGGACATAACTCCGCCAGTGGCCATGATTTTTATCAAATCAGCTCCGGCCAAAACTTGCTCTCGTACGGCTTTGCGCACTTCTTCAACACCATCGGCTACCCGCGCGTGCACATGGCCGTGCCCACCTGTCATGCAGATAATTTTGCCCGATGCATATATTGTCGGACCATCAAATTCACCACGGTTGATGGCATCTCGCACACCAAATTCCATGAAATCGCGTCCACCGCAATCGCGCACAGCAGTCACGCCGCCGCATAATGTAGCTTGGGCGTTTTTTAAGGCAGTTAAGGTAAATTCCGAATGTCCCATTTTTTCACCATCGGCGCGCGGATCGCCCGAGGCGGTATAACATAAATGCACATGGCAATCGACCAAGCCGGGTAAAATGGTTTTACCACTTACATCATGGCTCTGCCCCATAAAGCCAATAAATATATCATCATTGCCAATCTGGCTGATTTTGCCATTTTCAATCAATACTGAATGCACACCATCCAACATATTCTTGCCATCAAATATTTTACCATTACGCAATAAAATTGCATCTGTCATTGGGCTTTTCCTTAATAAATAACGGGCTACAACCAGTCTGGTTTCAGAGCCAAACCGAAGTCAACCAAAAGTCTACACCCCATTATATTTAGTTTTGTTCAACAATAAAAGCTGGAAACCTAAAGTTAGAAATCATGCTTCAATTCTCGCAATGCCGACAAAAATGTTTCACTAAATTGATCTATCTCTGCATTTGTCATCGCCGTAGACAGCGCTAGTGAGCATGTTCCAATCATCAACACCCCATTTGCAGCCATATACTCGATAAGCTTATGTTCCAAATTTTTCATCTGCGGGGTTTTGAAATGATCTCTATAAGAATTTGGCGGTTTGCCCATCATATGGATTTTGGCAACAGAACCTGCACCCGTAACACTAACCGGCACACCGGCAATTGAGATGGCTTCGGAAATTTGCTTTATTAAATTGGCAGCCAACGCATTCAAGCGCGACACTTCTTGGCTTTCAAACAATTGCATGGCTTTGAGACCAGCAACCATAACCAATGGGTTGGCGCTAAAAGTGCCCGAATGTGGAAACAATGTTTTTTTGACCAATGGGTTAAGCACCTGCATCACTTCATTGCTACCTGCAAGTGCCCCAACAGGAAAACCGCCACCAATCATTTTTCCCATGGCGGTTAGGTCCGGTTTCACATCAAACCAAGATTGCGCACCACCAATATCTGACCGCAATGTGATGACTTCATCAAAAACTAAAAGTATTTTATTTTTCTTGGCCCAAGCGCCGAGTGCTTCGACAAATTCTTTGTCAGCAGGGATAAAACCAATACGGTGCGGGATGACATCTATAATCACACAAGCGAGGTCTTGTGAATTTTGCTCCAAAATATTAATGGCTCGTTCGACATCATTAAATGGAAAAACAACCACTTCATCCAGTGCGCTTATGGGCGTATTAAACACCACAGGGTTGTTGTTTGGTGCCTCCAATTCACCCCAATTGTCGGGTCTGGAATTTTCGCTAACTTCCGCGTAATCATATGCACCATGATAAGAACCTTCAGCCTTGGCAATTTTAGTGCGCCCAGTATAAGCGCGGCTAGCGCGGATAGCAGCCATAATGGCTTCGGTGCCTGAATTGACAAAGCGTATTTTCTCAAAACTATCATAGCGCTCAATCATATATTCGGCATACTTGACCTCCGCCTCAGTTCCCATAGTGAAAGCAGTGCCTTTGTCAAGCTGATGTTTAATCGCTTCATTCAGCTCTGCATGGTTGTGTCCATGAATGAGTGAAGCCATATTGTTAGCGAAATCTATACGTTCAACACCCTCAATATCAGTGATGCGACATCCATTGCCAAAATCAGCGTAAAATGGGTAAGGTTTTCTCATTATTGCATTGCGACTAATGCCGCCGGGCAGAACTTTTATGGCTCTATCAAATAAAGCCGCGCTTTTTGAATTATCTGTCACGTTTTTTCCAGTTTCAAACACCTAGTTGTGCGAAATATAAACAAATGTTACCATTACGAACATAATAGGACGGAGAATCTTTGTGTCAAATCAAAATGAAAAGTTAAATGCCAATTTTTTTGTAAAATCATTTGCAAAGGGCCTTGTACTGATTAAGTGTTTTGGCGGTCAGGACCAAAATATGACACTGACCCAAGCAGCCAAAAAGGTCGGTATAACGCGCGCTGCAGCACGGCGATATCTATTAACGTTAGAATATTTGGGCTATGCAAAACAAGAAAATAAGCACTTTTCCTTAACGTCGAAGATCCTAGAGTTAGGTGGTGATTTTGTGCGGAATGTGAACATTTGGGATGTTTCGAAGAATCATCTGCAAATTTTGGCAACAAGTATCGATGAAGCCTGTAGTGCTGCCATCCTAGATGGCTATGAAATCGAATATGTAGCACGTATTGGCACTCCTCACAGAATTATGAGCGTAACACCCAGTGTCGGCAGTCGTTTTCCAGCGCATATAACATCGACAGGGCGAGCTATATTGGCCTATTCGGCTGACTCGGTGGTTAAAAATTACCTACAATATGCAAATTTTCAAAAATATACCGAATTCACCATCGAGAACAAACAGCAATTAGTACCGATCTTGCGAGAGATTTCGGAAATGGGATATGTTATTTTAAATCAAGAATTAGAGATTGGTTTAAGATCAATCGCCATTCCACTATTTGATCAAAAAAACCATATATTGGGGGCGCTTACCGTTGGGACACATATTTCACGCGTGTCAGAACATAAATTAATAGAAATAATATTACCAAAATTACAAAAATGTGGCCAAGATATTACGGCCAAACTGAATTCTAAATAGCTCCCAGGATAATCAATCGATATATAAGCAGGCTTTAGGAAAGCAAAACAGATATTAAATCCGCACCAAAAAACAGACGTCTGAATAGCCCTAGTATAGTAGACCCTTTGCAGGTTGCAATGGGAGCAAGTATAGAATAGGTATGTCTTACAGTCATTACACTGAGGAATTTCAACGCGATGCTGTGCTTCAAATCACGGATCGAAGCTATTCAGTCAGCATCCCTTTTTTCTAACAGGAATTTGTCTAATGAAATTCATTCATATAACTGATTTGCATCTTACTGCCCCTGAAACCGCACTCAATGGCAGCAACCCGGTTGATCGGCTTAATGCCTGCTTGCAAGATATCGAAAATTGGCACTCAGATGCTGCGTTTTGTGTGCTTTCAGGCGATTTATCAGAGTTTTCGGAGTCGTGCTCGTATACGTGGTTAAAAGACAGGTTGGCTGCTTTTTCTATTCCCTGCTTTCTGATGATCGGAAATCATGATGACCGCACTATTTTTCTAAATGTTTTTCCGGACCAGCCTAAAGATTCCAACGGTTTTGTTCAGCATGTTCATACATCTGATGGCCGGGTATTTATTTTTCTAGACACGACCAAAGACGGCAAAAATGTGCATGAGGGGCAACTATGTCCAAGCCGCTTAATTTGGCTCAAAAACCAGCTGGTTCAGGCAGGCGATAAGCCTTGTTATCTGTTTATGCATCACCCGCCATTTAATATTGGTATTTCATATGTTGACGATATTAAGTTAGAAGAAGCCGAAGAATTCGCCCAAACCTTAGAAAGTGGCCAAAATATCCAACATGTCTTTTTTGGCCATGTCCACCGTATGACCTATGTTAATTGGCGTGGGACTTCTTTTACCAGCCTGCCAAGCCTAAACCACCAAATACCATTGGTATCAGAAAGTGTTAAGGGCGAATATTGTACCGAGCCACCCGCCTATGGCGTGGTCATGGTAGAGCCAGACCAACTTACTGTGCATTTCAACACATTCCTTCAACGTGACCCATTGCACCAAACCAAATTGCATAATTAGAACGCTAATAAATGCTCTGTGAGCTGGATATTAATGATATCCAGCGGCCAAAATCCGATCCATAAAACCCGGTGATAATCAGAAAATGGACACCGCCATACCCTAAGCTGTGTTCACCCCAGAAAATGCAACACTATCAAGCAGTTATTCGTCCCTATGAATATTGACGCGTCGGGAATTAAACCCCAGCCCATGGACTGGTATGGCGTTTTACTTGTTAGCACAAGAGTTGCCTATATCCACCGAATTGCCAAAAAATAAACCACTATGCAAATTGGTATAGATAGTCTGTCAATTTGGGCAATTTATC
>JABSRZ010000014.1 GCA_013214705.1 Hyphomicrobiales bacterium | reverse complement strand
CGCCCGGCTATTTATAATGCTTGCCAAAAGGCTGTTAACACCCTCACGTCTGATTTAGACTTTATCCGTCTTGATGAGCCTGCATTTTTGGCCTGCCCAGCCGAATCGGTTGATTATGCAGTCATGGAGTCCGCCTGCGCCAGCGATGATAATGATGTGATAGTTGTGCCACTAGATGCCGGTTGGAATGATGTCGGTAGTTTTACGGCGTTATGGGAAGTTTCTAAACGCGATGAGCAGGGCAATAGTTTTAACGGCGATGTGAAATCGGTCAACACCAAAAATACCTTGGTGCGGAGCCAAGACAGGTTAGTGACCACAGTCGGTGTTGAGGATTTGGTGATCATCGACACCAAAGACACACTGCTTGTTGCCCATAAAGACCACACCCAAGACGTAAAACTAATCGTCAATCAGCTAAAAGCTGATGACAGGCCAGAGGTTAAATTAAACCGAGAGGTATATCGGCCTTGGGGCAAATATGACAGCATTGATTCTGGGCTACGTTTCCAAGTCAAGCGTATTACCGTCAACCCCGGGGCAAAACTTTCAATCCAAATGCATCACCACCGCGCCGAACATTGGGTGGTGGTAACCGGCACGGCCAAAGTTACCAATGGCGATGAGACATTGTTATTGACAGAAAACCAATCGACTTATATCGCTTTGGGCACAATACACGCGCTAGAAAACCCCGGCCTTGTGCCGCTAGAACTCATTGAAGTGCAAACCGGCACTTATTTTGGAGAAGATGACATTGTAAGATTTGACGATAAGTATGGTAGGAAATAATAATTTGTGACAGGTGCTCTTCAAAATACCGATTGAATTATTTGTATTTTGAAGTGTGAATAAAATAATAGGTAAAACAAATCATAATAAATAAAAACATCAATAACATGTTTAAATCATTTATATTGGAGAGTTCTCCTAGAAAGCCAATAGTTGCGATAATTAGGGCCAACAAAGTTGTGATTCCAACGGTTTGAGAGGTAGAAAAACCTCTATTCATCAACCTATGATGGATATGATCTCTTTGCGGGCGGATAGGAGATTGCCCTTTTCCAATACGATTGAATATCGTAAATATCATATCAATAAAAGGCAATGCAATAATATATAATATTGATACTAGTCTAAAGACTTCTTCAATAACAACTGAAATAATTATTAACCAACTTACTGTAAACCCCAATAGCATTGCACCAGCATCGCCCATAAATATTTTTGGAATAAACGATGCTATTTTAAAATTGAAAATTAGGTAGCTTGTTAAAGCAGCGGATATTACAATTGGGACAGATGCAAATGATGAATCTGATATCGACAGAAAAATGGCCAGTGTTATCAGCGAAACCAATGATAGTGCTCCTAGCAAACCATCTATACCGTCCACCATATTTAATGAATTTATATTTGCCATGAAGAAATACACGGTAAAAATAATTCCAATATATCCCAAATAGATATCACCGACTGTGGCTATTGAGCCAATATAATCAAAATATAAACACCCCAAAATATGATTATAAGAGCAGATATCATTTGAATTATCAGTCTGTATCTCACTCTAATATCCAGCATGTCGTCCAGAATGCCCACAAAAAACAAAGCGCTCCCACCAGCAATATAACTTAACGTGAGCACAGAAACGTTATGTAATAACAATAGGTAACCTAATGCAATGACATATATGGCTACCCCCCTACTATCGGAATTGCGCCAACATGGGTTTTTCGATGGTTCGGCGCATCCATGAAGCCAAATCTGTTGTCAACCGGTATCATGCAGATTATAAATATTAAAGTAAATAGGAATGATAGGATTATAGGAAACACTGGATACTCTACGTAATTACTAGAAAAAATAATTACATAATACATAACTAATGCTTATCTAGCATATCTAAAAAATGAATAGAAACCGGTTGTTGCATAATCGAACACAATTATTCAGAACTATATTTTGTTCACTTTTTGTGAATAAAAGTGTGGACTGGGCTGTTTGCAAAAGCTGTGTGATTTTTTCTGAATCAGCCGAACGGAAGTGAATTCGCTTAGTTCCGGGCAACATACCAAACTCGTATTGTTTGCTGTAGCAATTCGGCTTACTAGTTTTTCACTTTCAACGCTGGAAAGATTGCATCCTGTATTTCTAATCATTCCCAATTTATTTTGTTATTGTTCAAATGGGGTTTTAATTTATATTTTCCCGTTTCTGATAATATTTCGATTACCCCAACGGTCTAGTTAGAAAGGGCGAATATGGTTTTACCCCCGCCCACCCTTCATCATATTTCATGCAAAGTTCCATTGGCAATGCGTAAATGGGGAGAGCAGTGCCAGATTTTCTGATGTCTTTTCAGTCGTTAAACAACCCAAAATCTAATAAGCAGGCTGGCAGTGTATGCCAACCCGCGGTTTCTGTTCTGCATTCAGCTGCTTTATCAAGTTTTTCGCATCTGTTCATTACCAAGCCTATGCCACCTCAACATGCTCAGTTTCAAATGCGTCCATCAGCTTGTCAAAACCGCTCATACAAATAACTTTATCTGCATCAACAGTGAAGTAACCATCTTCACAGCGTAACATGCTCCATACGGCATAATCAGCAAGTGATTCAAACCAGTTGTACAAACCAAGGCGTTTGCACCTTTTAGTAATCTTACTGGTTGCCAAATACTCATCTACCTGCGGCCAATGATTTTTCTTGGGGTCAATTGGCCTGTTTGCTATCTGTTCAGCTTTCTCTCTGCTTTCGATGATAGGCTTCTTGTAGTCTAGGTCGATAACTGACCTGCAAAAGTTCGTTTCTCTGACTTTGAAAAAGACATTTTGATTGACCTTAAAGTTTAATCGCACCGTTTGGTTAAATGAGTTTTTGGCATACTTATCAGACTTAAATCCGTTGCTAGATATTGTTTCTTTGTCATGCCGCTCTCTTCGCTTTTCAAGATTTTCAAGACACGATATAGCTTCGCTAACGGACCTATAAACAGCCTCCAGCTCATCACTGATCTCCACTGGAGCTGGCAACCATTTTGATTTGAACGCCAAATTAACGACTGCTATTTTGCCAACCCAATCCGGAAAATCCATAAAGCACTTGATTACTATTTCAGTAATTAAATAACTGTCCATGCGCCTATCATTTGCGCCAGTTGACAAAACTGATAATTGCTCAAATAACAACACGGCTTGTTTTTGATCACACTTTGGATCGCTTGTTAAATATTCCAGAGTCGAGACAATTTGAGCCTTTGGCGGTATTTCTTTAATCGGCATATTTACTATCCGTTGCCAGCCACCATCATATCGGGCAAGCCAATCGGGAATATTTTTCTCAACGATTATTAAATTATTTGTCATAGCTGATTCCCATTATTTCAAAGTTTGTACCCGTTTGATCTTTTGCGGCTTCAAACGTTGCCGTCAATTGGTTAAACCCACTCATGCAAATAGTTTTATCAATATCGCCAATGCAATAACCAAGATCATAATGCAACATTGTCCAAACGGTATAGTCAGCCAAGCACTCAAACCAATTACTAAGGCCAAGCATTTTGCATATTTGGGTAATATTACTGGCAGATAAATATTCATCTACTTTTGGCCAATGGTTAGGTTCTGGGTCGATTTTCTTGTTGGCCAATCGTTCCGCATTCTTTCGGCTTTCATTGTTTAATTTTATATAATCCAGATCATCAACCTTTCTATGGCATTCCGCAGTTCTGCCCTTGAATTCAATTATTTTATTGACCGTAAAATCAATTAGTACCGTTTGTCTGAATGAAATATTTGCATCAACATCTTTCTTAATTCTGCAATCTGAACGCTTGCTTTTATCTATCCGTCTTCGAAATATTTTAAAATTCGTGGAGCGTGAAATAGCCACGCCATCATGGCTATAAACCGCCGCCTGTTCATCACTAATTTCAACTGGCGCAGGTAACCACTTTGACGTTGAAAGCATGCTTATAAACGCTTTTTTACCAAGCCAAACAGGGTGTTCGAAAAACGATTTGGCAATTATTTCGGTAGGAGAATAACGAATAGGCCGCTTATCGTTAGGCCATGTTGACAGAAATGATAATTGTTCAGACAACCGAACCGCCTGCTTTAAAGTGCATTTCTCATCAGCAGTTAAGTTGGCGATCGTGACCTCCACTTCGCTCATTTCTGGCAATTCACCAGTTGGTATTTGCAGCAATCTTTGCCAATCACCCTCATATCGGCCGACCCAATTGGGGATATTTTTCTCAATAATTGATAAGTTATTTGTCATAGCTGATCTCCATCATTTCTGAATTTGTTTGTTCTGCAGCACGTAATTTATCTGCCATTTGTTGAATTAGTGGTTTTGGTTTTTGAAGTTGGTTTCGGTTGCTAAGTTCGTATTTCTTTTGCCTACCAACCCAGCCATTGGCAGCGGCTCGCCAATCTTTCATTTTGGTTCGCCCTACTATCCAACCGTTTGACTGGTAATAATCCCAAAACTGACTTGGCATGGTTTGATCGGTAATATGCTTCTCATCAAAAAAGAAAGTTTCGCATTCATCAATCGTTGGGGCTACAAACCTAGTTTTCTTGGCTTTTTGCAGTGGTGGTTCATATAATGGTTTAAATGATGGTTCTAGTGATGGTTCTTGGTGTTCATTTAGCTGTACACCTAGCTGTTCAGTCTGCTGTACACTCCCCCGTTCACTCTTCTGCACAGCCCCCTGTACATCTGTTACATCAGACTGTGCAATTGCTGAACACCTCTGTGCATTTATTGAACAGGGGGTAAACCCACTTTCAAATTCAATATTTAATTTATATTCATTGGATGATTGTGAACCGTTGTATCGAATGCGTTCTGATATGGTTATCAAACCTACATCACACATAGATTTGATATGCTAGATTACTGTCGTACGGCTCTTTATGCCGGTTCTGGCACATACTTGACGTATTGATGGGAAACTAACTCCATCATCGTCGCTATTATCAGCAAGCGATAACAATATCACTTTTTGAATTGGTTCAAAATCGAGCAAAGAAAACGCCCAATTCAAGTATTTAACACTCATATTATTTATCCTTAAATTACCAAATTTTGGCAATGAAAATCCATGCCGCAAAAACAGCACTTCAAAACTCGCTAATACCCATCAGGTATCAGCCTAAACATTCATATATTTCGCTTTGTTTTGGGCGCTACATCATGGCCAGGTCATACCATTGCCCTCACCCGCCCAATGTGATAGAACTGCCTCACCATTTTACAAAATGGATTTTGCTTGGATATGTTATATCGATCATCTGTCATTAGTCTTTGTTTAATCCCATTCCCCAAGACTCAACTATTCAAGCTGAATATCGCTATTTCCAGCGATTCGTTCGTTGACACAAAGGATACTTGATATATATTGAATGTCAATACAAGGATACTTATTATATTGAAGTATTCTTTAGCAAATTTCGGTAAGAATATTTATGACCCTTGGAACACAAATTAAAAAATACAGATTGGCGCGTAACCTTACACAATTGCAGGTCGCGGAAATGCTCAACTTAACCAAAGGCGCGGTCACATCTTGGGAAAAAGACAGACAAAACCCAACTGTTCAGAATATTTTGAAACTGTCAGAAATTCTTGGCGTGCAGGTAAGTGACATAATATATAGAACTGGCGAAATTAGTGAAGCCATCCGCATAGCTTCCAACAAGAAACCAGCAGAACCCCTAAAACCACCCCAAATTACCTTGACACCGGAACATTTGGAGTCCATTCCAATCTTCAACCATGCTAAGGGCAACATTGATGATCGCGGATACATCATCGAGGTGCCAATTGGCAAGATAGCTAGGCCAATCGCCCTCTCAAATCACAACGATTTATACGCCGTATATATCACTGGAGACACCATGACACCCGCACATGATGCTGGAGACTTAAGAGTGATAACACCACATATACCTTGCCGACCCGGCGATACAGTAATTTGCGTTGTTAACGAACCCGAAACAGACCAGAAGACATGCATTATTAAAAAATTCGAAAGAATTGAAACCAATGACAACGGCCAGGAATCAATCGCTTTGAGCCAGCACAACCCGCGTGAAGAATTAATTTTAGACAAAATCAACCTCATTTCCATGCACAAAATTCTGATAACCAGAGAACTCTTTGGCGTCTGAGAAGCAACTCCAATCAAATACAAAACTTGTAAGATATTTGACTCGATGTAAGCTCGACCTAAACTACAAAAACAAATCCAACAAACATCCGCCCTCTGCAAAAGCTTCAATAACTCCAAAGTTTGTGCTTGCGTACTCACGTTACAACCCCAAATCACATAAGCCCTTCAGACAATCAACACCAAGATATTTCACTTTAATTTGGCAATTTGGGTGCGACGAAACGCTTATTCCCCAAAAAATATTTGATTTTTACTGTTATATGGGCCGTGATTCGTTGGCATATGGTGATATTTGAATTGTTATACACGTAAAGATATTTCAAATATTCAAATAAATTGATTTGAATATATACTTCAAGTATCCTAATTGCAACATATCATCAAATAGTGACTATTTATGGCCAAGCATTCAGTAACATTAGAAAGAATCGACAAAGCACTCGCCACATTGGCCGTGCAAATCGAGCGCTTTCCAAGTTTGGATTTGTGGCCAACATTCGACCACCTTGAACAGCTACGCAAAACATATCTCGATCGCCCCAACAGGCTTAAAGCGGCATTAGAACGAGTTAAAGATACCAAGTGATTTCAAATTTAATGCTTCTGCCCCTAAGCTAAACAAGGCTAACTTCACAAGGCAATACCATCCGCGCCAACATTTCAGCTCTAAATTCTATTGATCCGCCATCGCCATATTCTGGCTTTTCGTCAGCATGACCCATTAATATGTTACGCAACTCTTCGTCGACACCAGCTTCTACCATGCGCTTTTTAAAACTGTGCCTAAGCGAATAAATAGTATGAGCCTCACTCTCCATCAGACCATTGCCCCTAAAGAACTTGTTTGCAGCAGCAGATAGTAAATCACTATTGCCTTCATATCGCCCAAGCCCATTTTTTAATACTTTAAATGCAGCCAGTGACACGCCCATCAGCGGTATTTTCCGTACAGATGATGCGGTCTTGAGCTCATAACCCTCTGGTTCGTCAATTGATGAATCTCTAGGCTCTATGGATATATAGGGCGTAGCTACATCTAAAAATATAGTTTCGGGTCTTATGTTGCAAATCTCTATCGGACGCAACCCTGTCTCAACCATAGCAAATACAATCGCGCGGGCAGTTTTATTCATCTCGCTGGTTAAATTTGGTTTTTCAAGTAAATTTCTAATCCATTCAGTGCTAAATGGTGGTCGTGGTTTCGAACGCTCTTTGGCAAACTTTAGATTTGAAAATGAGTTACCTACCTGCTCAATGGCAAAATGTTCATGGTAACGTTTAAAAATAGTCTGCATCGTACCAATTTCGCGGTTTGCAGCTCCCGCAGAGAGCCTCTTGCCCTTATTGGTGCTCAATACCCTGTTTTTAAAATACTCGTGGTATTTAAGAGTATTTTCACGATTTATCTCGGTAAAAACCACATCACCGCAAACAGCTATAAAATTATTCAATATACGCTTATGACCGACAATCCACCTATGCCGCTGCGCTTTGCTTTTATTTCTAATTTGCGTGGCCATTATGTCTTTTACATATACATCTATAATTTCACTGCATTTATGCCTTGGTGCCTTTGCAGCACCTAATACTGCGCTTGTGGCAATTTTCGATCGACCAACATTACCTTCCAACATTTCAACTCGTTTAAGTAGCTCATCTGGTGCAATACTCGCCAGCATTTCATTCTGAGGCTTGTACTTTATGTTCATATGCCTGGCACGCAATATTACGCGGTCATAATTGGCTTCAATGCTGTTTCGATCTATTCCGCCCAACAGGTCATTCCAATATTCATCATCGGCCCTTGCGATAACATCACGCCGCATCATTGCCACCGCTAGGTCTTTTGTTTTCAAACTCACGCGGCGACGGATTTTGCCCAATTGATTGTATAGTGCTTTTGGCAAATCACGTTGATACCACCACACTTCACTTCTCAGTAATAAATAACGTTTTTCATTGTTCAAAGAAACATTCCTTAGCAAGTTTTAGTGAATTTGAAACACAAAACTGTTACAAAAACTGACACAAAAACGAAATTATTGCAAATGGAAAAGAATTAATCATGTGGAAAATTGAGATAAACTCAATGATTTCAAATACTTATGAATATGTGGAAATATCTCAACTGGTACGCCCTAGGGGAATCGAACCCCTCTTTCCAGAATGAAAATCTGGCGTCCTAACCGATAGACGAAGGGCGCATCTTATTGAGACAGGTGTTTAATAAGGCCGATACGACCCAATTGCAAGCCCCAAAATTTGATAAATTCAGTTATTCACAAGATTGGATTTAATTACGTCAAACCAGCCAGTGCAACGGCTAAAATTTAATTTCTGCTACATCCATCACTTGCAATTGTACGGTTTCGCGCCCCTGCCATCTATTTATTTTTAAATTGCCTACAAAATGAAAGGCTTTATCGCCGTGATGCGTTAATAATTTAGTCAGGCCGTTTTGTTCTGCCCCAAACGCAATGGCTTCTAATTTAGAGCCATCGGCAGACCTTAGGCTTAGCTTTAAATGGCCTTTGCCAATGGTTTTAACAAACCCGATATGATGCGCCGGAAAAGCAAATACTGGCCGCGCATTGCCCGTGCCATAGGGTTCTAGCTTCTCTAACGTGCGCAATAGTTTAATATTTGCCGCACTTGCGGTTAACGCACCATCAATTTTTAAGCTCAGATTCTGCCGCGCTATACTCACAGATGGGGCAAGTTCTTGCTCCATAAACGCTCTAAATTCGGCCAATTGTTCGGGTTTCAGGCTAAGCCCAGCTGCCATGGCATGGCCACCGCCTTTTATCAACACACCACAATCGACAGCTTTTTGGATGGCACTGCCCAAATCCACCCCGGCAATCGACCGCCCAGAACCTTTGCCGCCATTGCCATCAAACCCAATCACAATGGTCGGGCGGTTATATTTGTCTTTGATTCGCCCCGCCACAATGCCTATAACGCCCTGGTGCCAGCCATTGTCTGAGACGATGATAACATGTGGCAATTCACCATTTATTTCTAAATCTGCTTGGTAAAACGCCGCATCCAATACAGTTTTTTCGATATTTTGGCGCTGTTTGTTATACTCATCCAGCCTAATGGCAATTGAGTTGGCTTCATCTTTTTGCTGAGTCGATAATATCACACTGCCCAGCCGGCTATCGCCAACCCGCCCGCCGGCATTAATCCGCGGGCCAATGATATAACCCAGATGATAAGCCTCTAATTTGCCAATGATACTCGCAATGTCAGCCAATGAGCTTATGCCCATATTGCCAAAATTTTCACCAGCCGCCTGCCCTTGCGCCATTATGTCTAAGCCTTGCTTAACAAAAGCTCGGTTAAGCCCGGTAAGCGATACCACATCACACACCGTACCCAACGCCACAAGGTCTAAAAACCGCATTAGGTTTGGCAATTTTGCGGCTGTAAACCCGTGTTTTTCGCGCAATATGCGGTTGACCGCAACCAAAGTTACAAATACCACCCCACAAGCCGCCAAATGCCCCAAGCCGCTTAAATCATCTTGCCTATTTGGGTTCACCACGGCAAACGCGTTGGGTAATATTTCTTCGGCAATATGATGGTCCAATATAATCACATCCACCGTTTTGCCATCGACCCGTTGTTGGTTAGCATGGACAATTGGCTCAAACGCCATCACACCGCAATCGACAGTTACAATAAGCCCGCAATTTTTTTGCACCAAAGCATCAATCGCTTGGTTGGAAGGGCCATAACCTTCTTTTTGCCGGTCTGGTATATAAAATTCGGGTGTGGGGAAGTTGCGCTCGCCCTCAGCCAGCAAGTTTAATTGGCTTACAAACCGCAATATCTGGGCGGTCGATGTCGCGCCATCTACATCATAATCGCCCAAGATGCCAATTTTTTGCCCCTTAACAATGGCATCGGCAATGCGCGTTGCGGCTTTTTCCATATCTTGCAATTTATATGGGTCTGGCATGGCAGTGCGGATGGTAGGGCTTAAATAGGCTTCTATATCATCAATATTTACGTTTCTACCAGCAATGGTCCGCGCCAAAATTTCGGGTATGTCGAATTTTTGCGCAATGGCGATTGCCTGTTCGGCACTCTCTAACCGTGAGACCCATTTTTGACCCAAGTGAGATTTTTCGACATCTAAAAACAAGTTTTTGGCCATAAACACTCACACCACTATAATGTTTAGATTTTGAATGAAGCGGCTGGCATTTTGCATATAATGTTCGGCGCTTTTTGTCAGCCCTGCCACTTCATCATCAGTTAAGTCTCGCCGCACTTTGCCCGGCATGCCCACCACCAATGATTTGGGCGGAATGACCTTGCCTTCTGGCACCAATGCCCCAGCGCCGATTAGACAATTTTCGCCAATAACCGCGCCATTAAGCACGGTGGCGGCCATGCCAATTAGGCTATTGTCGTGAATGGTGCAGCCGTGAATAATTGCCTTATGGCCAATGGTACAGCCCATGCCGATGGTCGCCGGAAAGCCCGCATCGGCGTGTATTATAGTGCCATCTTGTATGTTGCTATTGTCTTTTATGGTCAGCAATTCTGTATCACCACGCAACACGGCGCCAAACCAAATGCCGACATTACGGCCAATGATAACTTCGCCAATTATATCGGCGCTATCGGCAACAAAACAGCTGGCTCTGTCGGTAAATATTGGGGTGAAATTATCTAATTTGTAAATGCTCATCATTGCCTCATATTGTTGGCAATATACTAACCCATTTTAGGTCAAAGTAATCATATAAATGTTAAGTAAAAACATCCCCGATACGAAACTCCAAAAAATAGAGATCGCCGTGCTTGCCGCCACCCAGCCGCCATGTTTATTATCAATAATAAAACCACGTATGCTGTTGCGCATTATCACAAATGGGCCAGCAAATATAAGCGCCAACAAACCAATTATCATGCCTGCGCCTGTTTCTTTGCTTAAATCAAAACTCATAACCCGGTTGGTTAGCAATTGATATAAACTATGTAGAAAACCCGCACAAATGAAGCCTGTTAGCACAACAAGGCCAAAAACCATTAAACTATTCATACTCATTAACCCGCACTTTAAACTACCTCCAACATAGCGTTTTTGGCAAAATTAGCAATTTATTAACCATTTTGGTTAGTAAACATGGTTAATTTTGTTAATAAGTTAACAAATATGGTTAAGGCCACAAAAAAAGCCTCGCAAAACGCGAAGCTTAACTTGCTGATTATAGGCAATATTTCTATTCCAAATCGAAATCTAATATCGCCATTTGGAAATCATAAGAAATGTCGTCATCATCCTCATCTTTATAGATAAGGCCGATATATTCATCTTTTAAATACACTTCAACGCTATCTTTTTGGTTGGGGCGCAAGCGCACATCAAAGCTCTGGTTGTCAAAAAGTTTTTGCAAATAGCTTTGCAATTTAGCCACTTCATCTTTGTTCATACTGAACCCTAACTATATTAAATACCAAATTTAAACGCATCATATAAATTCATATCAAAATATCAATTCAGTTACGGCCTTATCCCCAAATTCATTGATATTGATATTGATATTGATATCTATATTTTATCCCAATTTATTTGATCCATTTTTAACGCTGGTTCGCGGCAACCGGCCTCGCCGACTATTTTGGCCGGCACACCAACCACGGTTTTGTTAGGCGGCACAGATTTTAACACCACACTGCCTGCACCAACCCGGGCGCAATGGCCAATTTCAATATTTCCCAATATTTTTGCCCCCGCACCAATAAGCACACCATGGCGCACTTTAGGGTGGCGGTCGCCAATATCGTTTCCAGTGCCGCCTAAGGTGACATTCTGCAATATTGACACTTCATCTTCGATAATGGCGGTTTCGCCAATAACCAACCCAGTTGCATGGTCGAGAAAAATAGAATGGCCAATTTGCACACGCGGGTGAATGTCGACACTGAATAGACGCGAGCTACAGCTTTGCAAATAAAACGCCAAATCCGTCCGCCCTTGGTTAAACAGCCAATGAGCAATGCGGTGGGTGATAATGGCCTGAAAGCCTTTAAAATAAAGCAACGCTTCGATATATCGCGTGGCCGCAGGGTCACGTTCGTTAAATGCCACAATATCGGCGCGAACCGCCGACATGATGACTTTATCGGCACTTATCGCCTCTTCGAATATCTGCTGAATCAGCATCGAGCCCACATCGACTGTGCCTAACAATTGAGCCATACGGTAAGCGATGGCGGTTTCTAAGTTATCATGTGCCAATATTGTCTGAAACACAAACCCAGCTAAAGCTGGTTCATCATCATGGATATTTTCGGCCTCTTGGCGAATGCGTTGCCACATCGGGTCGATCACTGAAAGCGTCTTATCTTTTAAAACTATTGACATAATAAACTCTGAAAATTATTTAATTTAAACAATCATAAGGCAATCAATATAACATATCAAACCACAAACAATCAAATTTATTTGATTGGTCGGCGCTATTCATTGCCATTATTTGCCCGTTAAGCCAAAAATTTTGCCACCCCAAGTTTAAACACTTTGTCGCCGGTTGCCCGCATATGGTCGCGTTTTGGTATCTCTAAAAACTCACCATCATGCATCATATTTGCCAAGGCATTGCCATCGCCTGCCACATCATCAACACTGCCAATGGCCACCAAGCAAGGTTGCTTAATTTGCAGCACCTCGGCCTTGGTCATCACCCGCCGGGGGGACATTATACAGGCCGCCAGGGCTTTTCTGTCGGCGCCAGTATGCTCAGCAAAAATTCGAAACATTCGGCCAATTTTGTCACTTACATCAGAGAGATTTTCGGCCAACAAACCGGCGGCGATTTCCTCCACTTCAGGGGTGCCGGTGATGATGTTGTCACCCAACCCACCAAGTATCAACCGCCGCACTTTTGTGGGGATTTGCAGTGCCAAAAATGCAGATATGCGTGCGCCCATGGAATATCCCAAAACATCAAACTGCCCAATGTCTAAATATTCCATAAGCCGAGACGCATCTTGCGCCATTTTATCCACATCATAATCGTCAGCTTGGTATAATTTATAGCTCTGTCCATGGCCTCGATTGTCAAACATGACCACAAAAAAACCAGCCTCAACCAAAAAATCGGCCCAGCCCGGCTCGACCCAATTGTTGGCGTGGGTAGAGCCAAACCCATGAATGAGCAATATAGCCGGATTAACCGGGTTGCCTAGGGTTGTAAAGGCGATTTCAACGCCCAAATTGTCAAATTTTTGCATGTTATTTGTCCGTAATATTTCGTCTGGATTATTTATGACAGACATTCTAGAAAAAAGCCAAAATATCTGACGATAAAACCCAAATGTTTGCCAATTTAGCCAACATATAGTTGATTTAAAGCCAGCCGCAGTTTAGTTTAAGGTGAATCAACTTAAACCATCAGGTGCATCATGGCCGCAACTTCAATACCCCAATTTCATAACGACCCGGGTGTAGACACCATCGAAATTGGCTCAAAAACCTTTGAATGTATTGGCGCATCCGCACCTTATGACCATCCACACGTATATTTGGATATGAGCACCGAAGGCGAAATTGTCTGCCCATATTGCTCGACACTTTACACCTTTAGCGATAAATTATCGCCAGCAATGTCAAACCCCATGGCTTGCGCACAGCATAAATAATGGCTTGCGCACAGCATAAATAATGGCATGTGCACAACATAAACAATAGGCGCTAAAATGAACCCGCTAGATGATGGAAAGTTTGATAATTCCATTAGCATTATTGGTGGTGGCATAGCGGGCTTAACCGCCGCGCTTTGTTTGAGCTTAACCGCCAAAAACAAACATCCCAAGCAACAGCTCAACATCCAAATTTTTGAAGCCACAAAGCGCCCAACCGAAGAAGGTGCAGGCCTTCAGCTCAGCCCCAACGTAACCCATATATTGCGCAAGCTTAACCTGTTAGATGACTTGATCGCCAAAGCTGGCCAGCCCGACAATATTATCATGGCCGATGGTAAAACTGGCCGCCAAATTGCCGACATCCCGCTGGGGGCATATGCGACCAAAAGATATGGAGCGCCCTATTTGGTGGTGCACCGGCGCGATTTGCATGCAATATTGCTTGATGCGGTTAACAAACGCTCCAACATCAAGGTGAATTTTAATTATGAATTAATCGGCATCAACCAATTTGCCGATCATGCTGAATTAATATTTGAAAACCACGGCCAACAAAAATATATAAATGCCCAATTATATATAGCTGCAGATGGCGTATGGTCACCCACCAAACAAGCGCTCAACCTTAAAAATTTGAACAAACCACAATTTTCGCAACATATTGCATGGCGCACTTTGTTAGATGCCGATAAATTTGCCAACAAATATAAAACCACCACCCATGTTTGGTTGGGCAGCCAAGCCCATATCATCGTCTACCCGATTAGCCAGGGCCGCAAATTAAACTTTGTGGCTTTTACCGAGGGCGGGTTTAAACAAAAATCCTGGGCGCAACCGGCCGATGTAGAAGACCTGAAAACCCATTTATCAGACTGGCATCCAGATGTGCAAAACCTTGTTAGCCAAGCAAAAGACCTAAAAATTTGGCCACTTTGTGCGGGTGAGCCAGAATATCAGCAAGCCATTAGCAATTTTTTATATGTTGGCGATGCCGCCCACCCGACCCTGCCCTATCAGGCGCAAGGCGCTGCCATGGCGATAGAAGATGCCGCCTGTTTGGCAAATCTGCTATATAGCCAAAATGACGATTGGTTGACGTGGCCGGCTGAAAAATTAGCCAACAACCTAAGAATGTTCGAAGCTTCTAGAGACGCAAGGGTAACAAAAACCCAGAAAACCGCCCAACAAAACGCCAAAATATTTCATCTTTCGCCACCAATTTCATGGGCCAGAGACGTTTATTTAAAATTCATCAGCAAATTTTTAAGACAGCGGCTGCTTTCGCGATTAGATTGGTTATATGCCAAAAGATATGATAATTTTTAAATTTTAATCGGAAATGAGCCAAAATGACCATACCTACGCAATATGATGAGCAAAATATCATTGCAAAAATCATCCGTGGTGAAATACCCAATTATACGGTTTATGAAGATGATGAAATCTTGTCATTTATGGACATTATGCCACAAACCAATGGCCATTTATTGGTGGTGAGCAAAACCGCGTCTATCAGCTTATTAGATGCCGATCCCGCGGCTTTAGCCACACTAATTCAAAAAGTTCAGACCATTGCCCAAGCGATGATGGGCTATTTTAAACCCGATGGAATTTCGCTAAGGCAATATAACGGCGCAGCCGCTGGCCAAACCATATTTCATTTGCACTTTCATCTAATTCCGGTGCAGAAAGACACACTTATTGGCCAACATGCAAGCGAAATGGCCAGTGCCGAGACCTTGGCAATGCAGGCCGCAGATTTAAAGCAAATTCTCGATGCCCAAGCCTAAACCGGTTGTTTAGGCTTGCTCAATTTTTTAATTTTTGGCGCAGGTAGTGATTTCACACTGGCTTGGATGCTAAACATTAGTTTTTTAGGCTTGCCAGCGCTTAGCGAAATGCGCACCTTACCGCCCGATTTTAATTTGCCAAATAGTAATTCATCGGCCAATGGTTTTTTAATATACTCTTGAATCACCCGGCTAAGCGGCCTAGCGCCATTTGCCCGGTCAAACCCGCGGTCTGCAAGCCATTTATTGGCGCCATCAGTCAGTGACAAAGTAACATTGCGGTCGGCCAATTGCTCTTCGAGCTGCAAAATAAATTTCTCCACAACTCGCGAGATCACCTTCTCATCTAAGGAGGCAAAATTAATATTTGCGTCTAATCGATTTCTAAACTCTGGGGTAAAAATTCGTTTAATGGCTTCATCATTATTGCTGTCCACATGGGCTGGTTGGGTGAAGCCAATGGTTTCTTTTTCAAGCTCGCTCGCGCCAGCATTGGAGGTCATAATCAGCACAACATTGCTGAAATCAATAACTTTGCCGCTATTGTCAGTTAATTTGCCATAGTCCATGACTTGCAACAAAATGTTATAAATATCAGGGTGAGCTTTTTCTATTTCGTCCAACAACAAAACACAATGTGGCGATTGATCGACTTTATCTGAAAGCAGGCCACCTTGTTCAAACCCAACATAGCCCGGAGGCGCGCCAATGAGCCGTGCGACCGCATGGGCTTCCATATATTCGGACATATCAAAGCGCAACAATTCGACGCCTAATAATTTGGCTAACTGCTTACAAACTTCGGTCTTGCCAACACCTGTTGGGCCGGTGAACAAATAATTGCCAATCGGCTTGCCGGGCTCACGTAGCCCGGCGCGCGACAATTTAATGGCGCTACACAATTGCTCGATGGCGGCATCTTGACCAAACACCACCCGCGACATATTTTTTTCTAGATGACGCAATAGTTCAGAATCAGATTTATTGATATTTTTTTCCGGCACCCGCGCCAACACAGCCAAGACCTTCTCTATTTCTTTCACGCCGATAATTTTTTTGCGTTTGTCTTTCGGCATTATTGTTTGTGCAGCGGCTGATTCATCAATCACATCAATCGCTTTGTCGGGCAAGCGTTTATCTTGCATATAACGGTCAGAAAGCTCAACCGCGGCTTTCAGCGCTTCATCACTAAACTTAATTTTATGAAAATCTTCGAAATTAGTTTTTAAACCTTTTAAAATAGCAATGCTGTCAGGCACGGATGGCTCTTTGATATCTATTTTTTGGAACCGCCGCACCAGCGCCGCATCTTTTTCAAAATGTTGGCGATATTCTTTATATGTGGTCGAGCCAATGCATTTCAACTCGCCTTTTTGCAAGGCTGGTTTTAACAGGTTAGAGGCATCCATAGAGCCGCCAGAGGTCGAGCCAGCACCGATAATCGTATGAATTTCATCGATAAATAAAATGGCGTTTTGTTTATCTTTAATGGCGGTCACCACGGCTTTTAACCGTTCTTCAAAATCACCTCGAAACCGTGTTCCAGCTAGCAATGAGCCCATATCTAGCTGATAAATCGTTGAGTCTTCAAGCACTTCTGGCACATCGCCATCGACAATTAATTTTGCCAACCCTTCGGCAATGGCGGTTTTGCCAACCCCCGGGTCACCAACCAATAATGGGTTATTTTTGCGTCGGCGGCAGATGACTTGCATCATGCGTTTTACTTCTTGCTCGCGGCCAATCAGCGGGTCTATTTTGCCGTCTTTGGCCATTTCGTTCAAATTGACGCAATATTCATTTAGCGGCGATTTTTTCTTGTCCTTATCAGCTTCAGCATTTTCGGCCGCGCCATCTTGGTTAGATTCTGCGCCTCTTATAGACAAGCCTTCAGACAATTCTGGCCGTTTGGCGATGCCATGAGAAATAAATTTTACAATGTTCAGCCGGGTAATGCCCAAGCTTTCTAGAAAATAAACCGCATGGCAGTCTTGTTCCGAAAATAGAGCCACCAACACAGTCGCGCCGGTCACCTCATCTTGCCCAGATGACTGCACTTGAATAATCGCCCGTTGCAACACCCGATGAAAAGCCGCTGTTGGTTGGCTGTCAGCATTCTCATCTTCATCATCAAATATGATGTCGTCTAACTCGTCATTTAAATATTGGGTGAGGTTTTTGCGCAATGTAATGAAATCGGCATCGCAAGCAAACAACACCGCAACCGCATCTTGCTCGGATAATAATGCCATTAACAGATGCTCAAGCGTCACATA
Organism: Hyphomicrobiales bacterium; assembly: GCA_013214705.1. Classification (GTDB taxonomy): domain Bacteria; phylum Pseudomonadota; class Alphaproteobacteria; order Rhizobiales; family OSC116; genus OCS116. The sequence goes on along the minus strand of JABSRZ010000014.1, from coordinate 28,459 downwards.
TTCGTGCTTTAATTTAAGCGCCAAAGCCAAGGCTTCATGAATTGTTTTTTCAAGGCTCGCTGTAAATGCGGTCATAGGGGGGCTCTTTTCATTAATTACATCTATAAATCTAAGGGCTATTTATAAAATTTCAATAAAACAATTTGTGAATATGTAAAACTAAAATGCCAAACCGCGCAATGCATCAATAATATTTTAGTTAATTCACTCCGATTCCATAATGCATTGTAGCGGAAATTCTTCGGACTCGGCTAATAACATAACTTGCGATACCTTCATTTCCGCCACTTCAAACGAATAAACACCGCAAACGCCAACACCTTTTTTATGCACATGCAACATGATCTCAAAGGCTTGCTCGCTGGATTTGTTGAAAAAATGCTCCAGCACATAGGTCACAAACTCTTGTGTGGTAAAATCGTCATTCAACAATAATACTTTATACAATTTTGGTTTCTGGGTTTTTTGCTGCTCTTTTATATAAACATTATTCTCAAGTTCATAATCAAAGTCTTTGCTCATTTTTTTCTCAAACATTCAAAAATTATTAAATATATAGCCTAGTTGGCGACAATTTGGGTATAGCCCAAAAATCAAAATAAATAATTTATCTGCCCGATTTGGGCATTATTTGTTCAGATTCGGAACATTTATAGCCTAAAAGTAAAATTTTAAAAGAAATTTTTACTGTTTAGTAAGCCAAGATTGTTACCTTTCATTCACCCAGAGTGACGATGTATAAGAATTATACGCGTATTTAATGTTGAGTATCAATATGTCCCTAAGTTTTTTAACCAGAATAGTTAAAAATAATTGCAAAAAATTGCCCGTCTGCATATCCGCACTTGTCATAGTGTTTTCCAGCTCCCTAACGTCCATAGCCTATAGTAAAGCGCTATATTCGTCGGTAGTTATTGATGTAAACAATGGCCGCACCATCTCCTCGAGCAATGCAACAAGCTATCGCCACCCAGCATCATTAACCAAAATAATGACATTATACATGCTGTTTGAACAGCTAAAAGCTGGCAAAGTGAAAAAATGGACCAAACTGCCGGTTTCAAGGTTTGCCACCCAGCAAGAGCCGTCTAGCCTAGGGCTAAAAAAAGGCCAATGGATTACCGTTGAAAATGCCATTAAAGCTCTGGTTACTAAATCTGCCAACGATGTGGCCGTGGTGATTGCCGAATATATTGGCGGCAGCGAAGCCCGTTTCGCCACCAAAATGACCAAAAAAGCCCGCGATTTGGGCATGAAACGCACAACCTTTAAAAATGCCTCCGGCCTGCCCAACATAAAACAAGTGACCACTGCCAAAGACATGGCCATTTTGGGCATTAAAATAGAAGCCCATTTTCCGGTATATTTTAAATATTTTAAGACCCGCAGCTTTAAATATAACGGCCGCGTCTACGGAAACCACAATAAACTGCTTGGCAAATATAAAGGTGTAGATGGCATTAAAACTGGCTATATAAGGGCCAGTGGTTTTAATTTGGTAAGCTCGGTCAAACGCAGCGGCAAAAGTGTAGTGGCCGTGGTTATGGGCGGTAAAACCAGCAAATCTCGCGATGCGCATATGATCCAGTTATTAGACAAAGCCATGCCGCGCCTATCTGTCAGAAAAGCCACGCCAAAAACCTCTGGCCGCATCATTGTTGCCAATGCGCCCAAACCGCTCCGGCCAGTTTTGGCCAATGGCAGTTTATTCCCAGTGCCACCAAATGTAATTAATGTCGCGGCAAAAATCGCCACCACAACGCCAACCGCCAACAACAAACTTAAACTGGCGGCGCGTTTAACCCCCATGCCAAAAATGTTGCAAGGTTTAACCTCTGCCGACAAAGTCCTAGCAGCGCATAACGCCTTGGCTAACGGCACCGCTAATGAAGCGCCGTTACAAATTACAAATAACAACGCGGTTGCAACCCCTATAGATGGCAAAGTGAAAAAAGATGAAAGCCGCATTAATTATGCCACCACAATTGGCAATACAGCTTTGCCGTTAGGTTACACGCCAACATTAAGCCGCAAAAACAAAACCAACCTATCGCCGGTTGGGCAAAAAATAATTGCCATAGCTTCGGCACGTTTCATCGTTAAAAAGTCAGTTCAACCCAGCGTTAAAACTGCCACAATCATTACCGACAGCATCGCTAAAGATAGCTGGGCTGTGCAAGTTGGCGCTTATGCCAACCAAAATGATGCCAAAAAACACTTGGATAAATTGAGCAATATTATGACCCCATATGATGCCCAATATTACATACCGAGTGTTAAAAAGGGCAATAAACTATTTTATCGCGCGCGGTTTGCAGGGCTGACCAAAAGCTACGCACGCAAAGCCTGTAGTGACCTTAAGCGCAAGGGCTACAGTTGCTTAGCGTTGAAAAATAATTGATTTAAGTCAAGGCCGGCGGCATTTGTTGCCGGCTTAATTTCGGCCAATTGATTATCTATTTATAAACTCAATAAGGTCTAAAATTTCGCGCTTGGCTTCGTTATGCGATGCCGTGGCTTTAACCCCTGTTTGCCGGTCTAACACATCAAACACCGAAAGCCCCATAGCGTATAGCTCTCTAAATATCACCCGATCGCCAATGTTAGAGGCAATGGTAGCGCCTAATTTGTCGGCCAAATTAGTAAGCGCTTTATCGACTTTTTGTTTGTGTTTTGCACCAAGGCTAGACACCCGATTTTTCACCAATAACCAATCAAACCCGCTGCCATCTATATTTTTTCGGCGCGCCAAACAATCCATAACATATTGACCATAGGGGTTTATACCATTGACCGAATAATCAACATTGTCGACATCGCCAAGCACATTTACATCCAAAAACCCGTCATTAATCGGGGTGATTAAAATATCCGCCATAGAATGCGCCAAACGCCCCAAATAAGTGTCGCCTGATGGCAAATCCAATATCAAATAATCCGATATATGTTCTAATTTCTCGACCGCACCGGCAAAGCCAGCAAACTCTTCTTGCTCGCGTTTGTTAATGTCATTATCTTGGCTGGCGCTAACGGTAAAAAACGGCGGTGTATAAATGTTCTGTCTAGAGTTTTTGGCCCACGCTTCACGATTTTTTAAAAACCGGGAAAACCCGCCCACTCTGCCATCTAAATCGATAGCCGCGACGCGTGCACCATTGGCTTGCAGCCCTAACAAAAGGTGGATGGCCAAAGTGGTCTTGCCCGTGCCGCCCTTTTCATTACCCAATACAATCACCCGTGAACTATTGTTCTCGGCTGCGTTCCCCGTCATTACCGTCATAAGAGTCTCAAATTAGATTAAATATTAATTTAGATTAATCATCTAACACATAAATTACAATAGCCCCAGCTCAAACAGCGCATTGCGTAGCTCTTGTGGCATATTTACATCACTTTTACTGGGCATAGCCACGTCTGGCGGGGCATCTGGCGCCTTTAAATACCGCCACCCCTGAAAAGGTCGCTTCGGCCATGTGGCGGTTGCGTGTAAATTTTTATCTAGCACAATGCGGCAACGCCTAATGCCATCGCCGCCCGTCACCTCGTCCAACCGGGTAATTTTTTGCCGGCATTGAATGATGCCTTTAAACACCCAATAGATAGAGCCACCATCCAACAATTCGGCCTCGCGTTTTGGCCGCATGCGGGTGGTGTGCCAATGTTCGGCAACGCCAAAATCTCGCAAATTGTTGGCGCGGCTCATCTTTTGCCATTCTAACAGAGAATGGATTGAAACCGTGCCAACCGAGAGTTTGATTAAATTTATCATGGCGTTTTCATATCGTTATAACCCGCCAATTTCAAGTTAATATTATAACTTTAAACGCAAAATGCCGCGGCTGATTACCATTGCTAGAACCTGAAAGTCAATCTCAAAAAAAAGCTATAATTTAATCGGTATTTTAATATAAGCCACACCGTTATCCTCGGCCTTGGGCAAATTACCAGCGTTAATGTTAACCTGAATGGCCGGCAATAGTAATTGTGGCGGGTTTAAATTGGCATCGCGAGAATTCCGCAGGTTAACAAATTCAGCTTTGCTAACATTTTTATTGATATGAATATTGCTCTCAGATTGTTCTTTAACACTTGTTTCCCATTTATATTCGTTGCGACCTACAGGTTTATAGTCATGGCACATATAGAGTTTCGTATGTTGCGGGTGCGAAAGAATGAGTTGAATGCTATCATATAATGTCGCCGCGTCACCCCCTGGGAAATCACAGCGTGCCGTGCCAAAATCTGGCATAAATAACGTATCACCAACAAAAATACTATCTTCAATTTTATAGCTCACACAGGCTGGTGTATGGCCGGGCGTGGGCATAATTTCTATCTTCATTTCGCCCAGTTTAATGACATCATCAGCTGATAACAGCAAATCAAAATCAGAAATTTCATCATCATCAGTTTGGTTAAACATCGGCCTAAAAATTTCTTGCACTTTATGGATGCCTTCGCCAATGCCAATTTTTGCACCGGTTTTAACCTTTATATAAGGCGCGCCACTCAAATGATCGGCATGCGCGTGAGTTTCCAAGGCATATTTAAGCTTTAAATGTTTGTCCTGCGCAAAATTCAACACTTTATCGGCGCTATGGGTATTGGCCGAGCCGGTTAAATTGTTAAAATCAAAAACCGGGTCGATAACCGCCGCTTCGAGGCTTTTTTTATCCCAAACCAAATAGGTAACGGTGTTGGTTTCTTCATCGAAAAAACCTTTGACGGCTAAGTTTTTGCGCTGTGTGATTTGGTTCTGCATTTTAGACCCTTCTATATATTTCGGAAAACCCACTATATTAATTGAATAAATTAAACGGTTGACTTGTCACTACCTATATATTAGTAATTTCTAAATTAGTCAAATCTAATGTAAATTTAGGCCGAATAAATGAAATTTGAAAAATTTGTAGACAAAACTACCGAAGCTTCCGAGATGTTAAAACTTCTCGCCAACCAAAAACGCCTGCTCATATTATGCAAATTGGCCGAAGCCGAAGAAACCTCAGTGACTGAGCTTTCAAAATTTGTTGGCTTAAGCCAATCGGCACTATCGCAACATTTGGCCAAAATGCGTGAAAACAAGATTATCGCCACCCGCCGTGAAGCGCAGAACATATATTACAGAATTGACAATAAAGACGTTGCCAAAATAATGGAAACATTGCGCGAAATTTATTGTTAAACAAATGCCACAATAGACTATACAATCCGCGTATAGCAACCGCCAGATTGGTCGCGAATTTTTATGGAAATCTTACAATTATTATATGCCGAATTTAACCCATTAGCGGTTGTTTCTGGTAGCATTGTCGGTTTTGTTTTGGGTTTAATAGGCAGTGGTGGGTCGGTTTTGGCAGTGCCGTTGCTACTTTATGTGGTGGGCATGCCTTCGCCACATATGGCCATCGGCACGTCAGCTTTTGCAGTGGCGATGAACGCCGCCACCGGCACCATCAACCATGGCTTCAAAGGCAATGTCAAATGGCGTTGTGCCCTCACATTTACCGTGGCGGGCATTTTGGGCTCTTATATTGGCTCGTCTTTTGGCAAAACCATTAATGGCAATTTATTGCTGATTATATTTTCCATTGTTATGATATTAATTGCCGGCCTTATGTTGACCGATAAAAAAGACAAGCCCAATGGTGACCTACATATGACGCTAGAAAATATGGCGGTTTTAGTGCCCAAATTGCTAAGTTTCGGTTTTGTGGTTGGCCTAGCAGCCGGGTTTTTTGGCATTGGTGGCGGTTTTTTAATTGTACCGGCGCTCATTTATGCGCTCCAAATACCCATTATTTTTGCCATTGGCTCGTCACTGGTGGCGGTAACCGCATTTGGCTTAACCACCTCCATAAATTATAGCTTTTCTGGGTTTGTAGACTGGCCGATAGCCACCTACTTTATCATGGGCGGGGTTATCGGTAGCTTATTTGGCACCAGAGCCGCCACAAAGTTGGCCAACCAAAAAGCCTTGCTCAACAAGCTATTCGCCTTAGTGCTCATTTTAATGGCCATTTATATGATTTATAGAAGCTATGAGAATTTAGACTTATAAGCCAGATTTACGCATATGTGATAACCAATTTTTATAACATATTTTATCAATAAGTTCAGCGCTATAGCCGGTATTTTTAAAGGCCTGAATCAAGTTGGGCAATTGCGCGGTAGATTTTACTTCCGTCGGCATCGGCGCGCCATCAAAATCCGAACCCAGTGCCACTCCATCTTCGCCCAGTTTTGCCAGCATATAGTCTGTGTGCTTAATCATCGTTTCTAAACTCGCCTGCCCGTCCATATCGCCATCGGCATTTAGAAACCCAGTGGCAAAATTTAAGCCGACAATTCCGCCCGTGTCGGCAATGGCATCTAACTGTTTATCGGTTAAATTTCTGGCTGTGTTGCACAAATTGTAAACGTTAGAATGGGTGGCCATAAGTGGTTTTTCACTATATTTGGCCACATCCCAAAAACCTTTTTCATTAATATGCGATAGGTCGACCATAATATTCATCTGATTGCATAAGTTAATCAATTCCACGCCCAAATCGCTCAACCCTGCGCCTTGGTCTGGATGTAAAGGAAAATCAAACGGCACGCCCACTGCAAAAATATTATCGCGGCTCCAAACTGGGCCTAGCGAGCGCAAACCCGCAGAATATAACATTTCTAATGAATTAAAGTTGGCATCTATCGCCTCGCACCCTTCGATATGCAACATAATGCCCATTTTATGCGCTAGAGCTGCCCGCTCCAGCTCATCGGCAGTTGTGCATATTTCGACATAACCATCGCCAGCCCGCACCAATCGCCGCGCTTCGGCCATCATGCCCGAAACCCGGTCTAAACTGATTTTATAATCGTAAGCATCTGTTGGGTTTTTACCCACCTGCATATCCTCAGCGCCTAAAACCAAATTGTTGGTATACATGGCAAATAAACCACCGCAAAACCCGCCTTGTTGAGCTTTAACCGCATCAATTTCAAGTTCAGCTTGTTGTTTAAAAAAATCTATCGGTTGGCCAATTCGTCTGGCCGCTTCCAATTTCATCAAAACATCATTATGGCCATCTAAAATTATTTGCTTGCTCATATTTCACCCATTTTCCGTTGTTCATTAGCTTTATAAACCAAAATATCGCAATTTCATCATCAATAATATTGATCTTTGTTTGGCAACTAACTCTATTATTTTGCGGCTAAATATATTATAAAACCAAGCTATATGTAAGGCATAAACCATGACAAAAAATCCAACCCGCAAACCCATCAGCCCGCCAACGGTTCTAGATATATTTCTGATAATGTTATGTGCGCTCATCTGGGCGTCTGCCTTTGTGGCCATTAGCATAGCGGTTAAGGAATTTGACCCCATTATGGTGGCGACTAGCCGGGTGACCATTGGCTTTATATTTCTCATTTCATATGTGCTTGTTCTGCCATTTTTGGCCAAGCGCACAAACTGGCCAAGCGGCAGAAACAATTGGCTCAAATTAGGCATCATCGCGTTATTATATACCGCCGTGCCATTTTCGCTCATTAGCTGGGGCCAGCAATATATCAGCGCCACCCTAACCTCTATCATTATGGGTTCATCGCCGCTAATTGGTTACCTTATTGCCCATTTTGCAACTCGAGATGAAAAACTGAACAGCATGAAGATTTTGGCGCTTGGCCTAGGTCTTGTGAGTATATATTTCGCCACCGATTTTTCAAATTCTACCGACGACACATCCAGCATTTGGAGCATTGTTGCCATTTTAGCCGCCTTGGTTTGTTATTCAATATCTGGCACCATAACCCGCACCATAACCAACGGTTCGACCGAAAATTTAAGCGCCGCGGTTCTGGGCTTGGGCACCATAGCTTTGCTGCCCGCGCTGTGGCTAACCGGGCAATATCCCAGCGATTTTGGCAGCATCAGCAGCGACGCCATCTGGGCGATAATATATCTTGGCGTATTTCCCACCGGATTGGCCTATTTAATTCGTTTTTATCTAATCTTGAAAATTGGCTATACTGCCTTCTTAACCACAATATTTTTTATTCCGGTATTTGGGGTGTTATTATCGGCCATTTTATTGGGCGAGCCGCTCACCATAAACACCTTTTATGCTTTGGCGTTGATAGTGGCATCGCTCATAATCTCGCGTATAGGCGCTAAAATGGCGGCCAAATCTCTCCAAAAAGAATAAATAACGCCTCTGACTATATTAAAAATGCCGTTGCTAGGCTTAAGAAAGCCACAAAACCAACCACATCGGTAACCGTGGTTAAAAATACCGATGATGCCAGCGCGGGGTCTGCACCCAATTTATCTAATGAAAGCGGAATGAGTATGCCGGCGAATGCAGCAATGACCATATTTAACATCATGGCCACAAATATAACCGCAGATAAGCCGATATTGCCAAACCACACATAGGTAACGATGGCCACAATGATGGCAAATAACAGGCCGTTTATGCCGCCAACCAGCACCTCTCGGCTTACCACCCTGAACATATTGTAAGATGTCAGCTCACGTGTGGCTATGGCGCGTACAGCCACTGTCATAGTTTGCGTGCCAGCATTGCCACCCATAGAGGCCACAATCGGCATAAGCACGGCCAAAGACACCATCTGCTCGATAGTGCCGCCATACATGCCAATAACGATAGATGCCAAAATGGCGGTCACTAAATTCACAAATAGCCAAATAAACCTTGCTTTGCTGATGCTCATCACACTGTCCGAAAGCGACTCAGCCGTGCCCACACCGGCCATCAAATTCATATCTTCTTCGGCTTCTTCTCTAATCACATCCACCACGTCATCAATGGTCACAACCCCGACCAACCGCTCGCCATCGTCTAACACTGGGGTGGATATTAAGTTGTATCTTTCAAACTGCAACGCCACATCTTCTTGGTCATCGGTCACAGCAACGGTTACATCACCATCATCCATAATTTTTTCGATGACAACATTGTGGGCTGACCGCACCAAAACATCTAGCGGCACACTGCCCAAATAATGAAAATTCGCATCGGTCACAAAAATTTCAAAAAACTCATCGGGTAATTTTTCATCTTCACGGATAAAGCTAAGCACTTTTTTGACCGTCCAAAATGGCGGTACGGAGATAAATGCATTCTGCATCAACCTCCCTGCACTATCTTCTGGGTAATCTAGCCCATGCTCCAACACCCGGCGTTCATAAACTGGAATATGCGCTAGAATTTCGACTTTTTCATTTTCGTCCAGATCTTCCAACACGTGGATTTGGTCATCCGAATCTAACTCACGCAACTCATTGGCAATATAATTATTGGGCAAAAGCTCAATCAATTCATCGCGTATTGACTCGTCAAGCTCGGTCAAAACCGAAAAATCAAACCCTGTGCCCATCAGTCTGAAAAAATCCAACCTAATGGCCGGTTTGAGAATTTCGATAAAATCGGCAAGGTCGGCGTCATGCATATCGACCAATAAAGGCGTTAGACTTTTAACATCATGCTGCTTTATGCACTGGGTAACAGCTGCTATAAATTCGGCCGACAACCGCTCATCAACATCTCTAATTTCAAACTCTAATAGATTAACTGCCATAGCCGCCCCAACTAGCCAAATATTCTTATTATCAATAATTTACGTGGTTAAGGATAATAAACAGTGAATTTTTAGCCCCATAAATATGCTTATTCCAAACTCATAATTAGCTACAAAGCGCGCCTTAATGGGGTCACGTTGTTACCACAACACCGTCACACTCTCGGCATATTTTAAACAAAATTCGGTTCTAATTTTTGGTTCATACTTCTAGTTGTCAAGTTTAACCCCAACAGATTGAGATTGAAGTGGCCTATTACAAATCCAAATTTATGAAAATCCTACTCCCCCTACTTGTATGCACAACCATTGCCATACCGATTGTTGCCAGTGGTGCCAGCGGCGCTAATGATAAAACCCCTAACAATGCCGCCCCAGCCGCACATAAACAAACCCAAGCCAAACAACAAACCGTAGAAGTCGTGTTTGTGCTCGACACCACCGGTTCTATGGGCGGGTTGTTGGAAGGTGCAAAAAACAAAATTTGGCACATTGCCAACGAGATTCAAAACGCCAAATCGGATGTCAACGTGCGCATGGGGCTTATTGCCTATCGCGACCGTGGTGATGTATATGTGACCAAACATTTCCCCATCAGCAGCGACATCCACCAAATATATGCCGATTTAATAGAGTTTAGAGCTGCAGGCGGCGGCGATGCGCCAGAGTCGGTCAACCAAGCTTTATCAGAAGCGGTAACCCAATTAAATTGGAGCCAAGCCGATGACACATTGCGCATTATCTTTTTGGTTGGCGATGCCCCGCCAAAAATGAATTATAGCGATGACATGAAATATACTCAAACCGTAAAAATCGCCAAACGTAAAGACATCATCATCAACACCATATTGGCTGGCAACAGCCAAAGAACCAAAAAAATATGGCAAGAAATTGCCCAAAATGCCAATGGTGCGTTTAGCCAAATTGCTCAAGATGGCAATGTAACCATCATCAAAACCCCGTATGATGAGCAAATACATCAATTAAACATAGAGTTAAACGCCACAATTATTTTGTATGGCGATAAAAAAGTCAAACAACAGGCCAGTAAAGTTATGAAGTCTATGGCAAGGGCCGCACCTGCAGCCAGTTCTGATATGGCCAGCTATAACGCCAAACGGCTGACAAAATCTCAGGTGTTTAGCGGCAAAGGCGACTTACTGCAAGAATTGGAGTTAAACCGCGCAACCATCGACAATTTGATATTGGAAGAATTGCCAAAAATTATGCAAGCCATGGATGATGCGCAGCGCCAAACCTATATTGCAGAAATGCAAACCAAACGCACTGACATACAGCAACAGATTGATGAATTGGTCAAACAACGCGCGGTGTATAAGGCCGATGAAATAGGCCGATTGTCGGCGCAAGATCAGAATAGTTTTGACGCAAATTTAATGAAAATTATTAAGCAACAAGCGGCATTAAAAAACATCAAATACTAAATGGTCATGTCCCGCTTTCGTGCCAATTTTTCACCTAAATGGATCGCTTTTGCATGTCAATTCACAGTTTCGAGGTGGCAACGGCAAAATATGGCTTTCACTTTACCCAAAACAGCGTAATTTTTTATTCATTGATCCAGATCGGATTTGACCATGCGCGTTTGCTGGCACGGTCTATGACTGTGACGCGGATCCATGGCGATCCATGCAGCCGCTCCAGAGAAAGTTTTCCTGTCGTCATGGACTCGCCGTGCAGCGTTGCCATCGATGTGCCTTGGCCTTGAATGATGATGGTCGCAGCGGAGGAGCAATCGACCTCAACACTAGTTTCAGAAATCCGAATGTCTTTTATATCTGGGCCAGTGCTCGAGTAGAATTCACCGTCCCTCAGCGCGGTTAACAGAGCTTCTGGGCTGTTCTCTGAAGCTTTGACCATAACCCATCCGCCGAAAAAATCTGGGGTGTTGAAATGCGCGTCATCAGTGGCTATCAGGTTTACATGGCGCCCAGAGTTCAATAATTGATCGAGCGTATGTAAGCCCTCGCCGCGGTCATTATCAACCACGCAACCATGATTGTAAATTTCTACCGCATGTGCCGCTTCGATGCTGAGGGCGTCAGCCTGAGTCATGCCCGACCAATGTGGGTGGGCAATGACGACAAAAGCGCCCGCATCACGAGCACGCTGGGCAATATTTGCTGCGGATTCTGAACCTTCCACCGCGCGAAAAGTTGGCGCATGCGGTGGTTTAAAATCAGTTGGCAACCCGGCTGCCACAATATGCCATAAATTGCCGTTCAGCATAGAACCCGTATGCAATTCTGCGCCTAGAATGGTGGTAAAACCATCATTCCGAAACGCCGAAGTATCAGAAATCGGATAATCAAACTGCCCGATAAAATGATCGGTCAACGCGATGAAATCATAACCTTCGGCCTGATAACGACGGCAGACCTCTTGCGGCGAAAGAACGCCATCGGAATTGGTCGAGTGAGTGTGTAAATTGCCACGATAAAATTTATCTGCTGATCTAAAAAAACGTGTTGGCATAGTGAGATCTTTCGCTAGGTTTATTTTCGCCCAGAGCGATGGTTAAAAGAGTTTTTCTGCATGATGACAAGCCACCATATGGCGATCAGAAATTTGCCTAAAATCGGGCAGATCTGTGCGGCATTTGGCGTCTGCGTGCGGACATCGCGCGTGAAAAGCGCAGCCCGAAGGCGGGTCGAACGGGTTAGGTGGTTCGCCGCGAATGGTGGCACGTGATGAACGAGCGCGCGGGTCGGGCACAGGCACAGCCGCAATAAGCGCTTTGGTATAGGGGTGAGCCGGGTTTTGCAATAATTCCACGCTGTCTGCAAGTTCGACTATCCGCCCCAGATACATCACCGCAATGCGCGAAGAAATATGGCGAACAATGCTGAGGTCATGGGTTATGAATAAATAGGTTAGCCCAAGTTTCTTTTGCATATCTGCCAGTAGATTTACCACCTGCGCCTGCACCGAGACATCGAGCGCCGACACGCTTTCATCGCACACCACCAGTTTGGGGTTGTTGATCAGCGCACGGGCGATCACCACCCGTTGCTGTTGGCCTCCCGAAAGTTGGTGCGGATAACGTTCTAGCAAATGTTCCGGCAGACTGACCGCCTCGATCATGTCCATCACTTTGGCGTGGCGATCATCTGGGTCGCCGACATTGTGGATTTCCAACGGTTCACGAATTTGCTTGTAGATTAGCAGCCGTGGGTTAAGCGCGCCAAGCGGGTTCTGAAATACCAATTGCATTTCGCTGCGCAAGCGCCGCCATTCTAGCTTGTCGACCTTGGTGACATCTTGCCCCAGAAACACAGTCGAACCTGATGTTGGTTGAATTAGGTTGAGAATCAATTGACCCAAAGTTGATTTGCCACAGCCGCTCTCGCCGACCAGCCCCAAAGTTTCGCCTTTATACAAGTCAAGCGACACCCCATTGACGGCATGGATTATCTTGCGCTTGCCAAAAAATGATGTCTTTGGCCCGCTAAAATGGCAGACCAAATCTTTGGCTTCCATCAATATTTCAGGCGCCACGGCCGATGATTTATTCATGTCATCTCCCTTGGGTGCATGCAGGCCACCCGGCGGGTGGCACTGACCTGGTTAAAACTCGGACGAACGCCATAGCAATGGTCACTACAATGGCCACAGCGTGATTCAAACCGGCAGCCTTCGACAAAATCCTGCGGTGGTGGGGCTGTGCCTTCAATGGCATTTAAGCGGTCCACACTGCGGTCAATACGGGGCAGAGAATTGAGCAGGCCCAAGGTATAATGATGCAAAGGGTTATCAAACAAATCTAGCACACTGGCTTCTTCGACCACCCGGCCGGCATACATGACGGCCACGTCATCCGCTGCCTCGGCAATCACACCAAGGTCATGGGTGATCAAAATAAGTGCCATATCCAGTTCTTTCTTAAGATCAGACAGCAATTCCAATATTTGCGCCTGTATAGTCACATCTAACGCGGTTGTAGGCTCATCAGCAATTAGCAATTTTGGTTGGCAAGCAATCGCCATGGCAATCATTGCCCGTTGGCTCATGCCGCCAGAAAATTGGTGTGGGTATTCGGCGTAGCGGGTTTTCGGCTCAGGAATGCCGACCAGGTCGAGCAATTCCATGGTGCGATGTTTGGCCGCCGCTTTAGAAAGATTTCGGTGCAAACGCAAGGATTCCGAGATTTGCCAGCCAATGGTGCGCACCGGGTTAAGTGATACCATCGGGTCTTGAAACACCATACCAATTTTGCAACCGCGTAGTGCCTCCATTTCCTCTTCGGTGTTTTTAAGCAGGTCTCTGCCTTCGAACATCACTTCGCCACTGGTAACTCGTCCGCCTGTATCCAACAGCCGCATCACACCAAGGCAAGTCACGCTTTTCCCGCTGCCGCTTTCGCCAACAAGGCCAAGCGTGCGGCCCGCGCAAACTTTAAGGTCAACTTGATCCACCACCTCTTGGGGGCCGTCAGGCGTGTCAAAAACAACAGACAGGCCGCGCACTTCCAAAAGTGGGGTTTGGGCGATCTCGTCAGACGGATCAGATTTGATTTTAAGGCTATCGCTCATTTCAGGGTCGGGTCCAGTTTGTCGCGTAACCAATCGCCGATAACGGCAATTGACAAGGTTAAAAAGAAGATGACCAAGCCGGGCGCTACGGCAATCCACGGGGCGAGAATTAGATAATCTCTACCCACGCCAAGAATTTGGCCTAGGCTGGTCATCGGTGGCTGCACCCCTAGGCCAAGAAAGCTTAAGGTTGACTCTAATAGTATGACGCCGGGCAAGTTGATGGTTGCCTGCACCACTAATGTGCCCATAATGTTGGGCAAAACGTGGCGTTGGTATATTTTGAAATTGTTAAGCCCTAACGAACGCACGGCCAACACATAATCTTGCCGATTTGCCGAAAGCACCATGGAACGCGATAGTCTTGCATAGCGTTCCCAGCCGTCTATGCCAACAACGATGATAAGAATTGTAAGGCTATTGCCAACAAATGCCAATATAGCCAGCGCGAAAATGATGAATGGCAATGAGACTTGAATGTCCACCAGCATCATCAACACTTCTTCCACCCATCCGCGAAAATGAGCGGCAACAATGCCGAGAAAACTGCCCAAAATAGCGCCGATTACCGTGCCAATAACCCCGATCAACACGCTTAACCGTAGCCCACGAATTAGGCGACTTAAGACATCGCGGCCAAGGTCGTCTGTACCTAGGAGATGCGCCCATGAACCACCATCCATAAACACTGGCGGCTGCAATTGGTTAAACAGGTCGGTCTGGGTGTGAGGATAGGGTTGGAACAAAAACCCAAACACCGCAACAAACAAGATAAAACTGACATAGATCAGCGCGGCTGTTACCAGCCATTCACCGGTTAAGCCCCAGCGGTGCAGCAATGCACCAAGCCGGCTACGTTTAATGCGGTTGGTTGTGACGGTTTGGGTTGCTGGCTGCGCTTGTTGATGGCTCATTTGTTATCACCTGTCACACTTATTCTAGGGTCTAAATATCCGTATAGAATGTCGACCAGAAGGTTGGCGATAATAACCGTCGAGGCCACCATCAAAATGAATAATTGCACCACCGCAAAATCTCGAACGCCAACTGAGGTGATGAATAATCGCCCAGCGCCAGGCCAAGCAAACACGGTTTCGATTACCACCGACCCGCCGATTAACCACCCAAGCTGAAAGCCAATAACTGTAACCGTTGGGATGGCCGCATTTGGCAGCGCGTGCCACGCGATCTGTCGCCAGCGCGGTGCCCCTTTGGCGCGCGCCGTTCGCATGTAAGACTTGCGCAAAACCTCGAGCATGGCCGAGCGCGTGAAGCGGGCAATGCTGCCCGAAAGGGTCAGGCCAAGCGTGGTTGCTGGCAAGATTAAATGTTTCCAAGTTTCGGCACCAGCGGTTGGCAGCCAGCGAAGTTCCAAAGAGAAAAATAAGATAAGCATCAGCGCTAGGAAATAGCTCGGCATGGAGAAAGAAGCCACCGCGGCGGTCATGATGCCTCTATCCCAGAATGTGCCACGTTTTAAGGCTGCAAAAGCACCCAGCAAAACGCCAGCGACGACGCTAATTACAAAAGTTGTGCCGCCGAGTAACAAAGTTTTGGGCAGTCGCGCTACGACCAGATCCCACGCGGGTTGGCCATCGAAAAAGGAGGTGCCAAAATCGCCATGAATTATGTCATTTAAATAAATTAAATATTGTTCGAAAATAGATTTATCAATGCCCCATTTTGCCCGAAATACGTCTAGCGTGGCTTCTGGTGTGCCCAGAGAAAATACACTATAAATCGGGTCACCTGAGGCTCGAAGAACCAAAAATACGGCGGATACCACAATCCAAAGTGTAAAAACACTACGCAGTATTTTAATGAGAATATATCTGGTCAATCTTGCCTCCTGTGAACTATTGCACAATTGGGGGTTATTATACGGTGGGTCGCAAATTAGCTACGACCCACCGGGTTTTTAGGTTGTTTAACGCTTAGCTTTTGTCTTCAACATTGCCAGCGCGGAAATCCATATAGAAGAATGTATATGGCTTCCAATCAAGGTCTTTACGCACGCCATAGGCTTCTACAGGGCGATATAGCAATATAGCAGGCACTAAATCGTCCCAAAGGTCAAGCAGATCGCTATAGGCTTGTTGGCGAGTGTCAAAGTCTGAACCTTGCTCAATCGCTGTACCAAGAGCCGCAAATTCTGCTGGTGGCGTTCCGCCCCAATCCTTCAGACGATGTCCGCCTTCACGACCCCAGCTAAACCACATGCCACCACCTGGATCAGTCATCCACATATTGTCAGACGCTGCATAAGCATCGCCTTCTTGACCCATTTGGCCCCAGTTCTCAATGATGTCGAGTTTGACGTTTAGGCCAACTTCTTTCCACATCTCAAGACCGGCTTCCATCGCCCGTGTCATGTTGGTATAATAACCACCAACAACCCGGATAACGATTTCTTCACCATTATAACCAGCATCGGCCAACAGTGCTTTGGCGCCTTCTGGATCAAATGGCAATGCGCCACGTTCTGGCATTGCATATTCGCCATAACCGGCAAAGTCATACGTACCAGCTACAGTTAAACCAGCCCAAAGCTTGTCTGCAAGCAAGGCACGGTTAAGTGACAACGCCATGGCTTTACGGATACGCTTATCAGCTTGTGGTCTGTCTTCTTTATACTGACGGAAAGTGATCATGTGAACATTTTCAACAGCCACCGCACGGATTTCAGTGCCCGCATCATTATCGATCGGCCGAGTCTGATCTGGTGGTAGTGACGTCACGATGTCATATTCACCAGTAAGCAAGCCAGCAATCCTAGATGACACTTCTGGCACCTCAAGGAAAGTGATGCTGTTTAGAGGTGGTGTGCTGCCCCAATAGTCATCAAAAGATGTCAATTTAAGCGATTCACCGGCAATTCTGCCAGCCCATTGATATGGTCCAGTGCCAATTGGCGTACGGCCAAATTCTTCTGGTCCGACTTTTTCATAATAGGCTTGCGGATAAACTTGGCCCATAACAGTCGCCATGCGTGACAACAATGCAGGATCAGGGTTTTTAGTGGTTACCCGAACTGTATTGCCATCTATTGCCACAGCGCTTGCAATGGTTCCAGAAGCTGCAAACGGCTCAGTGCCATCGCCATAAGTGTTGTTAATTGAGAATGCAACATCCTCAGTTGTCATGGTTGTGCCGTCATGGAATTTTACACCTTGGCGAATGGCAAAATCCCACTCAGTTGGTGAAACTTGCTCCCATGATGTTGCCAAACCCGGCTCTAGTTCAGAGCCACTACCGTCTGATTTAGACAAATAGTTACGCCATACCAGCGTATCATATATCGAATATGCAACACGAGCAGCAAAGTTTGAGTTCACTGTCGGTCCATGCGATGCCCAAGTCGTTGGCATGGCAATTCGAAGATCCGAACGGTCATCCGAGGCTGCAAAAGCACTTGTGCTTAGCGTTGCTGTAAACGTCACAGCCGCCATCAGCGCAATGGCTGATTTCAGGATTCTGCTTCCGGGGCTGAAAGTCCCTCCACAGTAATAGTTTTTAACAGTATTCACTTCATATCCTCCCGATATAATGTTCCCAACAAAAATGACGCCTCGCAAGTTTCAACTGCGGTCATTTATGTCAAGTTTAATTTACGTGGCAAGTGCCACGAATTGACGACACGTCTTGGCATTTCCGATGTGTGCACCAGAGACGCCAACTCTTGCGAAAGGTCGGCAATAACGAAAACTCTTTTGGCGTTTGATCTCATTGACCGCTGCCGTTTGGCTAATATGTCCCAACATATTCAACCCTCTTTAATGTTCAGATATCCCACCTAGATCCTCTAGGATCGGGCAGTCTGGCCGATGATCACCAGCACATTCGTCAATCAAATGTGAAAGCGCGGCGCGCATGGTTTCAAGTCCAGAAATTTTTGTTTCGATCTGCTCAAGATGCTCATTGGCGATGCGTTTTACATCGGAGCTTTCGCGCGAATGGTCATCATATAACCCGAGCAGTGTCCGGCACACTTCTATGGTGAAACCAAGTGACCGGGCGCGTGCCAAAAACGAAAGTTTATGCAACTCTTTTTCCTGAAACGTCCGATAACCATTTTCACTGCGCAAGGGACTGACCAAACCTATATCTTCATAATAACGAATGGTTTTTACAGGCAAGCCAGAGCGGATTGAAACATCACCAATATTCATCGAAATTCCTTTCTTACTCAGCTGGGGCAGCGGCATGCGCCGTGTCCATTGAAATTGCTGTCGCTTCTAGTTCTTGCATAGCCGGTTTCACCCAGCGCAACCTCAAAGCGTTGGTTAATACAAATACACTAGACAGAGCCATCGCCCCGGCCGCCAACACTGGCGACAATAAAGTGCCACTGAATGGGTATAAAACACCGGCAGCAACCGGGATAAGCAACGTGTTATAGCCAAAGGCCCAAAACAAGTTCTGCCGAATATTGCTCATGGTGCGTTTGCTGATTGTAAACGCGTTGACCACGCCCTTCAGGTCGCCCGACATCAGCACAACGTCTGCAGCTTCGATGGCTATATCCGTGCCAGTGCCAATGGCAATGCCAACATCTGCGACTGCCAGTGCTGGCGCGTCGTTAATGCCGTCGCCGACAAAGGCAAGTTTCTGGCCGTTGGCGCGCAACGCATCCAAAGCGGCAACTTTGCCTTCTGGCAACACTTCAGCCACCACTTCATCGATGCCAAGTTCGCGTGCGATGGCCTCAGCCGTGGCTTGATTGTCGCCGGTTATCATCGCCACTTTGAGGCCTAACTTATGCAAAGCGGCGATAACGGCGGGGGAACTTTTCTTGATCGGGTCGGCAACACCAATAACAGCGGCGGCTTTGCCGTCAATGGCGGCATATAATGGCGATTTGCCGGCTTTGCCGAGTGCTGCACCTTCGCTGGCAAGTAAGCCCAGCTCAATACCTTCACGCGCCATCAGCCGGTCCGCGCCAATAAGAATGCGTTTATTCTCAATGTCAGCTTGAACGCCATAACCGGTGAACGAAACAAAATCAGTTATTTCTGGCAGGCTCATACTTTCTGATTTGGCAGCCCTGACAATGGCTTCGGCAATCGGGTGTTCGGAGGTAACTTCGACCGCGGCCACTAGCCGTAATACTTCGTCACGTTCAAATCCGTCGGTTACAATCATGTCAGTCAGTGCCGGGCGGCCTTCAGTTAAAGTGCCCGTTTTGTCGACCGCCACAATGGTGGCTTCTTGTAGCATTTGCAGAGCATCGCCTTTGCGAAACAATACGCCCATATCAGCAGCGCGGCCGGTGCCGACCATAATCGAGGTCGGCGTTGCCAAGCCCATCGCACAAGGGCAGGCAATAATCAGAACCGAAACGCCAGCAATAAGCGCGAAGGTAATTGCAGGGTCTGGGCCAAACACCACCCAAGCCAAAACTGTGAGGGCGGCCACACCCATAACAATGGGCACAAAAACTGCGGTTATTTTATCGACCAAGCCCTGAATGGGTAATTTTGCGCCTTGCGCCTGTTCAACCATCTTGATGATTTGTGCCAACATAGTGTCATCACCGACATTGGTGGCGCGAAACTTAAGCGCGCCAGCACCGTTGACAGTGCTGCCAACAACATTTTCACCTTCGGTTTTTTCGACAGGAATCGATTCTCCGGTAATCATGCCTTCGTCAACATAGGAAGAGCCCCACTGCACAATGCCATCGACAGCAATTTTTTCGCCGGGGCGGACATGAATAATGTCGCCTGAAATAATTTGTTGAATAGGCAGTTCGACCACTTCGCCACCGCGTTCAACCCGTGCGATTTTAGCTTGCAGACCCACAAGTTTGCGAATCGCTTCGCCGGTACGGCCTTTTGCCCGCGCTTCCAAGAAACGTCCTAACAAAATCAAAACCACGATGACGGCCGCCGCCTCAAAATATACGTTGGCCGTGCCTGCTGGTAATGTTTCGGGCAGAAAAGTTGCCACCAATGAAAATCCGTAGGCAGCAGATGTGCCCAACGCGACTAATGAATTCATATCAGGTGTGCGTTTCAACAGAGCCGGGAAGCCCTTGGTGTAAAATCTGAGACCCGGGCCAAACAACACCACAGTGGTCAAAACAAACTGGATTAACCGGCTATTTTGCACGCCAATCTGTTCTGCCACAAAAGTTTTTACCAAGGGAATGAAATGGCTGCCCATTTCCAAGGCAAATACCGGCAGCGCAAATATCGCGGCGATAAGCGTCATCCGGCCTAGCCATTGAATTTCGGCAGCTTTGCGCTCGGCCTTATCTGTCTGCTCAGTAGTTTTTACTTTGGCGGTATAACCTGCATCGCTCGCCAGCGCAGCGACGCCTGCAGGGTTAATGCTACCCGCAGCAAAATGCACCACGGCAGTTTCTGTCGCCAAATTCACCGAAGCGTCAATAACGCCAGGCCCGGCGTTGAGGGCATTTTCGACCCGTTTCACACAAGATGCGCAGGTCATTGATTCGATTTCTAAAGTGACTTCTTCAATAGAAGCTGGATAACCGACATCAGTTAAGGTCTTGGTTAGATCGCCAACATTAACGCTGTCGTCATAGCTAACCTGAGCTTGCTCTGTCGCCAAATTCACCGAGGCATCGCTAACCCCTGGAATGGCCAATAAGGCCTTTTCCACTCGGCCGACACAAGAGGCACAGCTCATGCCTTCAATTTGAAAAGTAGTATTGGTTTGTTGGCTCATATATATCACCTTCGAAATATGTAATTTAACCAGATCGTAAACGTTTCAGTGGGTGGAGGGTCAAGCAGGAGTGTAAAAAAATAAAAAATTATATTTCTTGACCTTCCCTAACGGGAGGCTTTACGGTGGCGATTTGAAGTCATATATTTTAAAAAAAGGAACTGAAACATGACCAAACTTAGCGTCCCAGAAATGAGCTGCAACTGCTGTAAATCATCCATTGAAAAAATTGTGAAAGGCATTGATGCAAGCGCACGTATTGAGTTCGATCTTGAAACTCACCTCATCAATATCGAATGCAACGCTTCAGAGGTCACGTTGATCAGCGCCCTTAAAGAAAAAGGTTACGAAGCTTCAGTTGTCTAAATTTGTAATATCCGCAATTTAACTGCCCATATTTGATGCGTGGTTGGCTATGCCAAGCTGCGAGCAAATGGCTAGGCCGTCAGACTATAAATTGTCACCTAGCTGGTTTTGCAAGCCGAATAATTGAATTTAAGTTTAAAGCCAGCCGCATCATTGATTGCGACTGGCTTTACTTAATTATACTTTTTAATTTTGCGCCAACATTCAATAAAGCTATTAAGGAAATGCCAGTAATTTAGGGGGCATTACCCTGAGCTTTAAGTGCTGGCAACATGGTTATTCACAGTTTCCAACGCCCAAGATTTGAATGACCTAATTTTTGGGTCATCAGCGGTTACCGGGTCGTAAACTAAATAATAGGCGCGCCGTGATTTGACCGATTTTCCGTGAATAGCCATCAGTGTGCCTTTTTCAATTTCCGTCTGTACAAACATACTTGGCACTATGGCAATGCCCAACCCTGCCTTGGCAGCATCAATTAACATCTGAAAATGCTCAAAGCCATACCCCCTAGGCTTCTCAATAGGCAGATTATTTTGTTGAAACCATTCAGCCCAACTGTTCGGCCTCGTCGTATGATAGAGTAGCGGTAAATTTCCAAATATTCTCAAGTCATCCAAAGATTCAGGGTCGATAATATCTGGCGAAACAACAGGAATTAAATATTCCTCCAACAGCAGGTCAGCCGCCAGATTATCCCAATGCCCATCACCGTAAAACAGGCCAATGTCAATATACCCACCTTCCAGACTAGGTTCACGCTGCTTGGATGCAAAATCTAGATAAAGCGTGCTCAGGCTCAACCTTATATTTGGATATAGCTTTGCAAACACTGGCAGGTTTGGTATCAACCAATAGGACGCCAACGAGGGTAATGCGCCGATGCGCAAGTTGCCACCGCTACCGCCGTGGTAAAGCAGATCAACGGTTGCAAGCTCAATACGATCTAATGAATCCCTGAGTGGTACAAGATAATTTTTACCTGCATCGGTAATTTCCAAACGTTTTTTTATCCGCCTAAACAACAATATGCCTAGCCGTTCCTCAAGCCCTGAAACTTGCTGGCTAATTGCACCCGGCGTCACATGAAGTTCGTCGGCTGCACGGGTAAAACTCTGATGCCGAGCCGCAGCTTCAAAGGCACGTAGAGCATTAAGTGGGGGAGTTGCAGGTCTCATGTTTGTTAGAATATCTAATAAAGTGTTTAGAATCAATCGTTTTATGAATTACAAATAAAAGGCTAAAGTCTAACCTAAACATTGACTGTTGTTATAAAAAACAATCCCTTATAGGTCAGTTGATTAACTTATTTGAATTTATGGAAATATACTAATGTATAGAATTAATAATGAACTTATGAACGAAATTCGTGGCCAGTTTAGCCATATTGACACCTGCCCACAACAAGGCTCACGGGTTTTCTTTGAAAATGCGGGTGGCGCACTGACCTTGAACTCGGTGGTTGAACGCACAACCGAGCTAGCGGCCATTCCTGATAATCAGGGCCGTGATAACCCGGCCTCTAAAGAGCTGGTCAATATCATCAATAAGGCCAAAGACGACATTCGTGTATTCCTTGGCGCTGCAAAAGGTGCTGTCTTTGTCGGCGAAAGCGGAACGGAATTGCTGTTTCGGTTGATAAGTGTTGCCATTCTTGGCGCGCCAGAAGGTGGTGATGTGGTCGGCAGTACGCTGGAACACCCGGCCTCTGCCAGTGCTTGCGCACGTTGGTCAAAAATAGCCAATCGAAATTTTGTTCGCGTGCCACATAATAATGCAACCGGCTCGGTTAGTGCCGATGATTACCGTCCCTTCATCACCAAAGACACACGCGTTGCGACCATACTGCATACCAGCCCGGTAACCGGTATGGCTGTAGACGTAAAAGCCATTGCCAAAATGATTCGCTCAATATCACCAGATTGCTATATCATCGTTGATGGCATTCAGCATGCCGCCCACGGGCAGATGGATATCGATGGCTATGGCATTGATGGCTATGTCATCTCACCGTATAAAGTGTTCTCGCGTCATGGATATGGCGTAGCGTGGGTGTCCGAGCGCATGAGCATTCTGCCGCATGATCGTTTAATTGGATCGCCCGAAGATAGCTGGGAGCTGGGCACGCGCGACACTGGCTCCTACGGCACTTTCAGTGAAGTGGTAAATTACTTCGACTGGCTGGGCGGCAAGTTTACTGATTCCAATGACCGCCGCCAGCGCATCGAAACGGCTGGCAAAGTGATTCATCAGCAAGAAAAAAGCCTGACAGATGCTATACTGCACGGCTTCGATGGCTTAACAGGTCTTGCAGACATGCCACAGGTCGGCGTTATCGGCGGGGTTGATAACCCCCTGCGCGAAGGTCTGGTTGCCATCACCTTGGAAGGCATGAGTGCCGTCGATTTGGTCAGCGCGCTTCGTGAGCGCGGCATCCGCACCCATGCCCGCAAGGATGATCACTTTTCGGGCAACATTCTCATTCCGCTTAATCTGAAAGATTGTGTACGTGTCTCCATGTGTCACTATAATACGACAGATGAAGTTGCACAATTCCTCAAAGCCATGCATGAGATTATTGGCTAGCTATTAATTATGATAACCAAATTGGATAAAAAAATGAAAAGAATATCTCTAGACACCGCAAACAACATCATCGCCGCTGCGCTAAAAAAAGGCACTGAATTGGGTTTAAACCCGTTGGCTGTATCGGTGTTAGACGCTGGCGGAAACCCAATTGCTTTCCAACGCCAAGATAAAGCTTCAAATTCGCGTTTTCAAATCGCGACAGGCAAGGCGGCAGGCGCATTAGCATTGGGCATACCCTCAAGAGCGATCGAAAAAATAGCGCTTGAGCGGCCACATTTTATCAGCGCCCTAGCTGGCCAAACACCATACGGTCTTATTCCCGCCGCTGGAGGTTTGATTATAAAAGATGCTGAGGGCGATATAATTGGCGCCATTGGCGTAACCGGTGATACATCTGATAATGATGAATTATGTTCTATCGCCGGCATTGAGGCGGTTGGTTTAGTCACTTAAGCCTGAGACAATACAAAGGCCATGGCCAGATCACCTGTGTTCGCAAAGACACTCCCAGATTCTGTAACCAGAAGTCCCTACCCGCAATGTTATTTCGAATATCACCGTGTCCCGGATAAGCCACGGTGATAATCGATCAAAACTACAATCCCAAATAAAAGCAGCTCACTATAATAAAAACAATTATGTTTTTGACGGCAGCTATCACTGGATAATTCTGAATCGTTTTGCGAATTTCCGTTGCGCGCTTGCAAGTCATCTGCCTCAGCCGTTTGCCAATTTTCGAAAACCTTACAAATGCCCGCAGGTTTAACACTCCCTGTCGCCGTGATGCAGCCGCGCCGGGCATGAAGTTTGCGATAGCGATAGCGATAGCCATAAACACAAGCAATTTCAACCAAGCTTGTTTTAACAAACCAGCCAAAGGCTTATTTTCTTTTAGTTTATTGCTAGCTAGATTTTTAAGCCAAACCTAGAAACCACGCGGATGTATTCTGAAGATCCGACACTTTGCTTGAATCCAAATAATACCTAAGCTTGCTTCATAAAGGCGTAGCTCAGTTGGCATTTTTGGTAAAGTACACCATTGCCGTTTTTAAAATGTCACTCTTTTCAGCAACTCGTATAAGTTCGGCTTTTAGTCTCTGAATCGCCCAATTCTGAGCTGCATTTTTTTAATCTTTGGCTCTGGTTGACTATAAAGTCCGCGCCAATCATAAAGTGATTTAGTGCCCCAGCTCAAAGACTTCTTCAACCGAATGGCCTCGATCCGTGATTTAACTGAAACGGGTCAGGCATTTCTGCTGGGAACATTTTTTGCAATTGTGATCAGCATACCTGCTGGCATCTTGATGGGCAAAAACCGTTTGATTGACGAATTACTGCTGCCTTGGGTTAATGTTTTTCTGAGCGCACCTTTAACGGCCTTAGTGCCGGTTCTGATGGTTTTGTTTGGGTTTTGGTTGAAAATAATTGTTATCACAACATCATCGTTCGCCATCAGGATCATTATACTCAACGCACGCGCCCGTGTTAAACAAATCAACCCATCTTTGGTTGAAATGACCCAATATTTTGGCGCCTCACAATGGGATACATTGGTTAAAATCTATTTTTGGGCAGCGTTGCCAGAAATTTTAAGTGGTGTTCGCATTGGTTTCATTCGGGCTGTAAAAGGCGTTCTCGATTTCTGAATTCATGAATTATCTAGAACGTAAAGTAGAATATTACGCATCCAAGCGAGAATTGGGACTCTTTTGGTATCCCTATGCCAATAAACAAAAACTAGAAATTGAAAATTAGAACATAAGTGGTCATAATTTTTTCCGGCTTTTATCCGGAATGGTATAACCACCGCAGTTTTTAAACAGAAAGACCACTCATAAATGGTTGAATTTAGTGACATAAATTCAATCACAAATAATTATTGCTTAAAAATTGTGCTTTTTAATGTTACAACTATCTGTAACATAACGAAGTTAGATATGGTGGTATATGATTAAAATTGCTGTTACCGGAGCTGGTTATGTAGGTCTCTCAAATGGCTTATTATTGGCTCAACATAATAAAGTGGTCATATTTGACACTTGCAAACAAAAAATCAAACAATTGCAAAACCAGATCTGTCCGGTCTCAGACCCAGAGATCGAACAATTTTTAACCAACCGAAAACTCGATTTTAGCGCCACAAATAGCAAAATTGAAGCCTATAAAAATGCCGATTTTGTCATTATAGCCACACCGACAGATTATGACATAGTGAGTGATTATTTTAACACTGAAACCATCGAAAATGTCATTGAAGATGTCTTGAAAATAAACCCAAACACCACAATTATCATTAAATCAACTGTCCCGGTTGGCTACACAAACCGTATCAAACAAAAATATAAGCGCGGCAATATTATATTTTCGCCAGAATTTTTGCGCGAGGGCAAAGCCCTCTATGATAATTTACACCCGTCAAGAATCATTGTGGGAGATATTAGCCAAACAGCCAAACAATTCGCTAACTTGTTAGCCCAAGCGGCCAAAAAACAAAATATCGACATTCTACTGGTAGATTCCACCGAAGCTGAGTCGATAAAATTATTTTCCAACACTTATTTGGCCATGAGAATTGCTTTTTTCAATGAATTAGACACTTTTGCAGAAACCCATGGGCTAAATAGCCAGCAAATCATTCAGGGCGTTTGTCTAGACCCAAGAATTGGCGATCATTATAACAACCCATCTTTTGGTTATGGTGGCTATTGCCTACCAAAAGACACCAAGCAATTACGCGCCAATTATCAGGATATACCAAATAATATAATTCGCTCTATTGTGGACTCAAACAGCACCCGCAAGCACTTTATTGCCAATGCAATTTTGGCCAGAGCGCCCAAAACGGTTGGCATTTATCGCCTAATTATGAAATCTGGCTCCGATAATTTTCGGTCATCTTCCATTCTCGGCATTATAGAGCGGCTCAAAGCCCAAGGCGCTAATGTCATAATTTATGAGCCTACATTAACTGACGAATATTTTATGAGTTCTCAGGTTGTAACCGATTTAGATGAATTCAAAAAAAATTCTAGTGTCATCGTGGCCAATCGGTTTGATGAAATTCTGCGTGATGTGGTCGAAAAAGTATATACGCGCGATTTGTATAGGAGCGACTAAATTATGACCAAAAAAATAGCCTTAATAACCGGCATTACCGGCCAAGATGGTTCATATTTAGCCGAACTATTGCTCGAAAAAGACTATGAGGTTCACGGCATAAAACGCCGCTCATCATCGTTTAATACCGAACGGATCGACCACATTTATCAAGATCCGCATATTAAAAACCCGCAATTATTTTTACATTATGGTGATTTGAGTGACAGCTCAAATTTAATTCGGTTGATTAAAGAAATCGCGCCCGATGAGATATATAATTTAGCCGCGCAATCGCATGTTGCAGTTTCGTTTGAAGTTCCCGAATATACTGCTGATGTGGATGCACTAGGCACGTTGCGAATTTTGGAAGCTATTCGCTTTTTGGGTTTCGAAAAAAAGACACGTTTTTATCAAGCTTCTACATCTGAGCTTTATGGAGAAGTAAGAGAAACACCCCAAACGGAGACAACTCCATTTTATCCGCGCTCACCTTATGCCGTAGCAAAAATGTATGCTTATTGGATAACGGTGAATTATCGTGAATCCTATAATATGTTCGCTTGCAATGGCATCCTGTTTAACCATGAATCACCGAGACGCGGCGAGACCTTTGTAACCCGCAAAATCACCCGGGCGCTAAGCAATATATCTCAGGGTTTGGAGAAATGCTTGTATTTGGGCAACATGGATGCGTTGCGCGATTGGGGCCATGCCAAAGACTATGTGCGTATGCAATGGATGATGTTGCAACAAACTGAGCCAGATGATTTTGTCATCGCCACTGGCAAACAAATCTCGGTGCGCGAATTTGTAAACCTGTCGGCCAAAGAATTGGGCATTGAATTAGAATTTAGCGGTCAAGGTCTAGATGAAGTTGGCCGGGTGAGTAAAATTACTGGTGACAATGCCCATGCTTTAAAAGTCGGCGATATCATTGTTAAGGTCGACCCGCGTTACTTCCGCCCGGCCGAGGTTGAAACCTTGCTTGGCGACCCTACCAAAGCCAAGGAAAAACTAGGCTGGGTGCCAGAAATCACCGTAGAAGAAATGTGTGCCGAAATGGTGGCCAAAGATTTAGACAAAGCCAAACAAGTGGCGATATTAAAACAACACGGTTATGACATTAGCCTTTCGGTTGAATAGCTTGTAATTGTTGGAGTTATGGTGATGAAAAAAATATATATTGCAGGTCATAATGGCATGGTTGGGCGTGCTATTGTGCGGCAATTAGACGGCTTGCCAGATGTAAATATCATCACCCGCACTCATACTGAGCTAGATTTAACCAATCAGCAGCAGGTCGCAGATTTTTTTTCGAGCGAGCAGATTGACCAAGCCTACTTAGTCGCAGCCAAAGTCGGTGGTATTTTAGCCAATGACACCATGCCAGCTGAATTTATTTACGAAAATCTGATGATTGAATGCAATATCATTCATGCGGCACATTGCAATTATGTGCAAGACCTATTGTTTTTAGGCTCATCTTGCATTTATCCCAAGCTTGCGCCGCAGCCTATGGCCGAAACCGCGTTGTTGACCGCTACGCTAGAGCCAACCAACGAGCC
>JABSRZ010000013.1 GCA_013214705.1 Hyphomicrobiales bacterium | reverse complement strand
ACCACTAAGCGCCGCTGTTCAATGAGCGGGTTATACGGAAAACATAAACTTCCGTCAACACATAAATTGAACAAAAATGCAGCTTAGCACACTTATCAACCGATAACAAAAAATGTTAACAAAGGTTAACAAACCTGACCTTTCTAAAAGGTCGCAAAACCGCCAAAGATACTATTAAAACAACACTATACAATTATTCGTCACTTATGCACTGCAAAAAAAATGCGGGAAAAAAATCCCGCACCACTAGTTTTTATAACATTTATTTAGTGAGCCGAGCCTTGGCTCACACCATCGGGGAAATGCCCCTTATAATCTGCTGCCACTTTATAATTTGGATCTTCGACTTTGGACACTTCTACCATCTGCCGCGCCGATTTATTCAATAAATTACGGCAATCGCTAGATAAATGCCTTAGATGCAAGGTTTTGCCGGCCAAATGATATTTAGCCGCCAGCGCTTCGATGGCTTCGATGCCGCTATGATCCCTCACCCGGCTGTCGATAAAATCTATCACCACGTCATCATGCACATCTTCGATGTTAAACAATTCATTAAAACTCTCTACCGAGCCAAAAAACAGCACGCCCTTGAGTTTATATACCAATGAGCCATCTTCCGAATGCACCTTGGCGCCCATGCGCTTAGCCGCCTCCCAGGCAAACACTAGTGCCGATACAATCACCCCTACGACCACGGCAATGGCTAAATCTTGCCACACGGTTACAAATGTCACCAGCACCAGCACCATAGCGTCAGACAATTTCATGGTGCGGATGGTTTTTAGGCTGTTCCAAGCAAATGTGCCAATAACCACCATAAACATAACCCCAACCAAAGCGGCTAATGGTATTTGTTCGATAAGCCCGGAGGCAAATAATATAATAATCAGCAAAAACATGGCCGCTGCAATGCCAGATATACGGGTTGTGCCGCCCGATTTTACGTTAATCATGCTTTGGCCAATCATCGCACAGCCACCCATGCCACCAAACAAACCGGTCACAAGATTAGAGGCACCCTGCGCCACACATTCTTTACTAGCACCACCGCGCCCGCCAAGCATGTCGTTGACTAAGTTTAAGGTCAACAGACTTTCAATCAACCCAATTGCCGAGAGAATAAACGCATAGGGCAATATAATAATCAATGTTTCGAAGGTGAAAGGCACCATTGGCAAATGAAACTGTGGCAAGCCACCGGCAACCGAAGCCACATCACCAACCGTCGATGCATTTATGCCACCAAAAACCACCAGCAAACTAACCACTAATATTGCCACTAACGGCGCGGGTATGGCTTTGGTAAATTTTGGCAAAACAACCATAATCAGCATGGTTAGGCCGACCAAGCCAAGCATTATATATAAAGCATTGCCACTTAGCCACGCCGAGCCACTATCTGATGGGTTGACTTTAAACTGGTTAAGCTGGGCCAAAAATATAACAATCGCCAAGCCGTTCACAAAGCCGAGCATAACTGGGTGCGGCACCATGCGGATAAATTTACCCAGATGAAACACCCCCGCCAATAGCTGAAAAATGCCCATCAACACCACAGTGGCAAATAGATATTCAACCCCATAGCCGACCACAAGCGAAACCATTACCACCGCCAAAGCCCCGGTCGCGCCCGAAATCATACCCGGCCTACCGCCAAATATAGCGGTTATTAAACCCACTATAAACGCCGCATATAGGCCAACCAATGGGTCTACCGTTGCCACAATGGCAAAGGCCACAGCTTCTGGCACCAATGCCAAAGCGACGGTTAAACCAGACAATATTTCGGTTTTAATTTTGCCAATGGTTAGCGGTTCGGTGGCGCCGGTAAACTGAATAAATTTTTCAAGCAATTTTCTATACCTTGTTCTAAATCAATAAATATCGGATATTTTAGTTGCTCGTCTTATAGACTAATTGCACAACAGGTCAAATTTATTTGGTTCATAATCTAAACGTTAATATGAAATCTAATGATGCCGATCTGGCAAAATTCATAAATTATTCAAAAAACTAATGCAAATCAAACCAAAGAAATATATACTCGCCCGTTAAGGTGTGGGTCGTATGGTCGATTTTCATACCTATATATATGTAGAAAGAAATATAATGAAATTAAAAAACTCAGCCGGCTCTACTTTTGCCAACCTTAAAAAAGCCAAATGGTTTTTAGACGCCGACGAAGCGGTCGCTTATTTACAAAAAATATATTTAGAAAACATTCAAGCCTTAAAAACCGGCTTTGAAGCCTTTAGCAAAAATGAATTTAGTGGCTTTGAAAATACGCCATGTTACCCTTATATCGGCATCAGCATAGGCGCCGATGACATTAATGTAGACCCCTCAAAATCTTGGGGTACATTACCAACCGAAGGTAATTTTGGCACCACCCTTTCCGCCCCCGATATTATGGGCGACTATTACCGCGAGCAAATTGCCGAGCTAATCAAAAACCATAACCAACCGGTTATCATTGGCGAGAGCCGCGAACCTATCCCGATGACATTTGTGATCGATAAAGTTAAAGGCAATTTTGATAGCAATATGCTGCCAGAATTGCGCAAGCATTTCCACTTGCCGGACTTGTCGGTAATTACCGATGAAATTTCCAACTCAACCTTTGACAAAGCCGAGTTAGACAATGTTGGCGCTCTGGCATTATTCACTGGCCCCCGCATCGATTATTCGCTCAACCGCTTAAAACACTATACTGGCGTTCAACCTAAACATTTTCAACGGTTTGTAATTTTTACCAATTATCAACGTTATGTCGATGAATTTGTCGCCTATGCCGCCAAACGCATTGCCGATGAAAAATCAGACAGAGAATTGATACTGCCCAACGATGTGGTGTTAAATAAACACAATTTATCCTCGGTCGATGATGTGCCTGAATTAGATAAATTGCCGCAAATGCCATCATACCATTTTACTGATAAGCATAATATGGGCATCAGCCTGATTAACATCGGCGTCGGACCATCCAATGCCAAAACCATAACCGACCATGTGGCGGTTTTGCGCCCGCATTGTTGGATCATGGTCGGCCATTGTGGTGGCTTGCGTAAAACCCAAAGATTAGGCGATTATGTGTTGGCACATGCCTATGTGCGCATAGATAATGTATTGGATAATGACCTACCGCCTTGGGTGCCGTTGCCAACAATTGCCGAAGTGCAAGTGGCGATGGCGCAAGCCACCGGCGACATTACCGGGCTTAAAGGCCGCAAAATTAAAGACCGGTTCAGAACTGGCACTGTGGTCACCACCGATGATAGAAATTGGGAGCTAAGATATAAAGAGCTTTCCACCATATTTAACCAAAGCCGCGCCATTGCGGTCGATATGGAAAGCGCCACCATTGCCGCCAACGGCTTTAGATTTCGGGTGCCCTATGGCACTTTGCTATGTGTGAGTGATAAACCGCTGCATGGCGAAATTAAACTGCCCGGCATGGCCAATAGTTTTTATGCAAAATCGGTAGAGCAGCATCTAAAAATTGGCATTAGAACGCTAGATATATTGCGCAAAGAACACAGAGCCGAAAGCCTACATTCACGCAAACTCCGCAGCTTTAATGAACCAGCTTTTAGGTAAGGGTTGGTGGCACTCCTGCCAACGCACTGGAAGTTTGCATTTTTACGCCCACCTTTCGGCGGGCCAGTGGCCCCTGCGGGCGCACGCCTAACGGCGGCCTCAATCGGCAGGTTCGCCAATAAATTGGCTCGCCCTTTGTTCCATATACATTCAGAGTTTCTGTCTGCCCCTCGCATCAGCACAAAGATGCAGTATAACTCCCGTTCAAAAAACTCATGTGTTTTTTGAACCAGCCGGATTGGAGGCCGCCACTTATGTGGCGCACCCGCGTAGGCCAGCGCAAAGCGCGGTGTGGCCGTGAGCGATATTAAGCCGGCATATCAGTCACATATTCCGTTGTGGCTTTTTCATCAATTAGCTTAATGCCGATAATTTTGCCATCTGCATCATAAACTGCCACCACATCGGCGCATTTTTCTGGTGCGACATAGCCTTTTATAAATGTGCGGCAATATTTGCCATCAACAATTCTCCATGTCGATGAATATTTGGTTTTGCTGGCAGTAAATATACCTGTAGACGTGCCATGAGCCGAGAATGTCGCCGTAATCACGTTGTTGGATATGGTAACCCCGTCCAACCTAGCCATAATTTCAGCCGTCGTTGGTGCCACTGGTGTTTTCACCACCACCACGGCAGGTTTTGAACCGCCGATAACACCGCAAGCGGTCAAGCTTGTCGCCATAGCAATGGCTATTAAAATTTTTGATGTTTTCATTTTGTTGCCTTCTTATGCATATTAAAGCCTAAAATATCTGGCCGGTTAGCCGATATTCAAAAAGCCTAACAGATAAAAAATAAATTTCAACATTCGCAATATATTAAAGTAAACGCCAAGCGCAGCCATTAGGGTTTTAAAAACTTGCCAAGCCCATCTTTAGGAATTCTATCGTTAAATACGCCATAATCCCCATAGGCTTGCATGGCGTCAATTACCTCTATCATGGTGCCGACAGTGGCGCGGTATAAAAACGGGCCTAAACTCACCCGCGCCACACCCATTTGTTCGAGTTTTCGAAGCGGCAAAGCATCGGGCAATGCCAATATATTTAAGGGTAAATCTATCGCGGTTAACAATTGTTCAATCGTAGTTTCGGTTTTCGCCCCAATCGGGTATATCACATCCGCCCCTGCCGCTTTATAGGCCGCAGCGCGCTCTATTGCCGTGGCAATTTTTTCGTCTAAGCTCAATTTAGGGCACGCCACAAATACATCTATACGGGCGTTAATCACCAGATGCACGCGCTGTTGTTCGGCGCTGGCACGTATGGCTGCAATGCGCTTCATTTGCTCAGCCAAGTCGCGCAAGCCTTGTTTCTCAGATTGCTCGTGCAAGCTGTCTTCGACATTCACCCCGACAATACCGACATTCAATAATTGGCTAATATTTTGCTTTAAATGGCCTAGATCTGCCGCATATCCGCGTTCTATATCTGCCGTCACTGGCAAATCCGTGGCCTCGACAATTTGCTTCAAGACAAATAGTAAAACTTCAAACGGCACAATTTCGCCGTCTTGCAGACCCAATTGTTCGGCAATGCCAGCGCTAGGCGTGGCCACAGCGCCAAACTCTCTGTCTTGCAATATCCGCGCGCCCATTGGCGTGGTGATGTTTGGCAATATCAGCATTTTGTCGCCATGGTGCAATGCCAATAATTGTTCAGCTTTTTTTTGTAAATTCATGCAAATTCCTCAACCTACCTAAAGCTGGTAAAATGAAATTTTAATCCCGCTCCCAATAAAGGCCCGTTCAGGCCGCCTTTAACGGCTTTAATCCACCCAGCATTTGCAGTTAGGCTCATATTTTCATTAAGTTTATAATCTACATCTAGTTGCGCTGCGGCCACCAGCCCGCCATTGACAATTATGCCGCCGCCTGCCGCTGCGCCCAACAATAATTCGGCCGAAAGGCTAATTCTGTCAGTTATTGGCAAACTTGCACCGCCACCCACCAAGCCGATGGCAAAGCCGCCGGCCATACCGGTGGTGACGCTCATCGCTTGGCCGGTCATATAAAAATTATCGCTCAAATATAAGTCACCCTTAAAATCTGTTAAGCCCAAAACCCCGGTGTCGCCATCACTACGCATGCCAGCATGTTCAGGTATAATGCTATAGCCAGTGGTTATGCTCCAATGGCTGGCATTTAAATTATTCACATCAACCTGCCCGCCAGAGCCAAGTGGCAGGCCAATTTTAATGGCCGGCACCAATGCGTGGAAACCACCGCCCAAAGCGCCAATATATCCAACTGAGGCCTCAATATCGGCCGTGCCAAAAA
Organism: Hyphomicrobiales bacterium; assembly: GCA_013214705.1. Classification (GTDB taxonomy): domain Bacteria; phylum Pseudomonadota; class Alphaproteobacteria; order Rhizobiales; family OSC116; genus OCS116. The sequence continues at coordinate 47,802 of JABSRZ010000013.1, read as the reverse complement.
TACGCCATTTCGCCCCAATATTTGTGGCAAAAACCGCCCCGCCGCCGGTATCAACATCGCCACCACCGGCAAAACCAATGCCAGCGTCTGCATAGATGTTTAACCAATCAGTGACATCAAACCCATATCTACCTCCGACAATAATCTCAGCATAGCCTTCGCCATCGCCGCCCATGGCGCCATGGGCATTTATAAAACTCTGCCAGCCTTGGCCCCACATATTATCCATGTTCAGCACCAAGCCAGCGCCAGCCAATTGCATGGTTTTAAGAGTGCCGCCACTGCGCTTACCCGGCGCTAAATTGGTCAAAGGAATGTAACTTTTGTAAGATGCGCCAATTTGTTCAAGGCTCACAAATGGCGACAATGCCACTATTTTACAATCAGCACATCCATCTATATGGCCATCGGCCAACAGCCAATCTAGCGGGCTTGCAATGGCAAGCTCAAACACCGGGCTAGATATGTTGCTGCCGGTAACATGCATATAAGATGCGCCGACAGAAATTTCATATTTGCCAAATTTACGGCCAATATTCAGCCGTGGCCTGATCAGCATGCCATCACCGCCAACAATGCCCGCACCGCCACCGCCACCAAAAAATACCGCCGCTTCGGCAAAATAATCTGCCCCAAGCTCTATTTGTTGGCCAACTTCAAACCCACCGATAAATAGGCCGCCAGCATTGCCCAACGCCGCCGAATATATAGTGCCGCCAAAAAAAGCCCCATCATCAGTTTGATATAAAATGGATTTTGCAACATTGCCCTCTAAGGCGGTTTTAGGATCGGTTAAAGCATCCGCAGCAATGCGAAATTTAAGTTCATCCGCATATGTCGCGCTGATTGACAAACTAAAAATCAATGCTGTGATTATTGTGATCAGCCGAAACATATAAACCTCTTCCTTAACCACCAAAGCGTCGTTGCCGCTTGGCATATTCATCAATGGCCGCCTGCATTATTTTTTTGTTAAATTCGGGCCAAAAAATATCTAAAAATATAAATTCAGAATAAGCGGTCTGCCAGGTTAGGAAATTGCTCACCCGCACTTCACCGGATGTGCGTATCACCAAATCCGGGTCAGGCAGGTCATGGGTGAGTAAATTATCATCCATCAATTGCTCATTAATGTCGGCTTCGACAATCTCGCCTGCTGCCAATTTTGCAGCTATTTTTTTTGTGGCCTGCAAAATGTCTTGTTTGCCGCCATAATTAAAAGCGATGTTTAACTGCAAACCAGTGTTATTTTTGGTCAACTGTTCGGCATCGGCAAATAAAGCTGCCACTTCTTTGGCGGCATGTTGCCTAAACCCAACCACCCGCAAACGGCAATTTTTACGGTTAAGCTCGGCCACTTCTTTTTTCAACGCATAGATAAGCAGCTTCATCAAAGCGCCAACTTCGTCTTGTTCTCTATCCCAATTCTCGGTGCTGAAACTATATAAAGTTAGATATTTTACGCCCAAATCATCAGCCGCATTCACCGCCGCTTTCACCGCATCAACGCCTTTTTTATGCCCAGCAATGGCCGGCAGAAACCGCTTTTTGGCCCAGCGTCTATTGCCATCCATAATAATCGCAATATGCTGCGGAAATTCACTTTTTTCAGCTGACATGGCTACACTCTCGGCTAGATATTAATTATATTCATAATGGTAATGATTGGCGGTCGATTTTTTGCTAATGCCATTAAAAATATAACCTCTTATCTCAACGCCGGTGACGGTCAATTTATTGGTGGCTTGCTCTATTTCTTTTAAGTGATTCACGCTTTGCTTCACCACCATCATCGATGTGCCGGCCAATTTACCAACAATCGCCGCGTCAGTTACCGCCAATATCGGCGGCGTGTCCAAAATGATGAAATCATATTCATCTTTATATTTATCGCAAAAATCATTGAAACTTTTACTCATTAATAATTCAGATGGGTTGGGCGGGTTTTTACCACGGGTGATTACATCTAGACCTTTAATTTCGGTCTTTTGACAAACTTCATCAAAATCTTTAGCGCCCGATAAAAAGTCAGAAAAGCCCGGCGCAGCGTCTAAACCAAAATTCTCATGTATCAACCCACGCCGAAAATCAATATCCACCAGCAAAACTTTACTATCAGACTGGGCAATCAAAGCCGCCAAATTTTGCGAGATAAAGCTTTTGCCAATTCCAGGGCTAGGCCCAGTTAGCATAATGATGTTATTATCAGCTTCCATCATGGCGAAATGTAAGCTGGTACGTAAACTACGCAAGGCTTCAACCGCCAATTCTTCGGGGTGCGAATGGCTCAGCAGCCGCAATACACCTTTTTTGGGTTTACGTTTACTCAGCTTATCCTGTGTCGGGCTAACAGGGATAGAGGCATAAACGTTATAACCCAAATCTTCAAGCTGATCGATGCTTTCAACACCCTTGTTCAACATGGCTTTTAGCAATATTATCGCCACCGCCAAAATAAAACCCAACAAGGTCGCGATGATGGCCACAATGGCTTTTTGCGGTTTCACGGCTCTTGGGTGCACAATGGTTTGGTCAATGATTCGAATAGACCCAATGGTACCCGCCTTAATGATTTTTAACTCTTCAAATTTATTCAAAGTTTGCAAATAGATTTTTTGGCTAAGCTCGACATTTCTTTGTAGTTTGAAAGTTTCAAATTGCTCGGTGGGAATTTGGCTGGTTTGCAATTCAATGTCATTTCTCTTAGACTCTAAGTCGGCTTTTTTGCGCAAAAATTCTATATATAGTGGGTGGTTCTTTTTAAATTTACGCGACAGTTCCGGCTCTAATAATTTAAGGTCATTCAGGCCTTCTTCAAGCTTAAGCAATTGGCTTAACAATTGTTGGGTTTTGAGGTTTAAGTTGACGGTTTTATTGTTTAGACGATATTCATAAATCTCGCGTTCAGCAATTATCATATCATTATTAGCCTCAGGCAATTGCCCTTCGATAAATTTTAAGCTTCTTTCGGCTTCTATGCTGCTATATTCAATATTTTGTTGCTGAAAAGTCGCCAATATATGATCGATGGTTTTAACAATTTTTATTTTATCTTCACCCTGCATGCTAATGGTCATAATGCCACTTTGCTTGCCCTTTTCCACGACTGTGATATTTTTGACCAAATCATCAATAACCAACACTTGGTCATAGCGGATCAAACTAAAATATGTGCCAATCCGGCCCTCTAACTGACCCACTTGAATGTCAATATTTAACTCATCAATATGGTGCTGAACCCCGACCTTGCCCTTGAATACTGTTTTACCATCCAAATTTAAACTATAATTGTCATCACCCAATATAATGAGCTGAAAACCGGTTTTATATAGACCTTCTGGAACGTTAAATTGGTTGACGATAATTTGCTCGCCGCCCCAGGCATAGTCTTTCATAAAATCAAAATATTCAGCCAATGGTGGCGTGGCAAAATCCGCACTGCCCCCATAGGTACGCAAAAAATACGCCCCAATTATCGGAAATGTAAGCGGTTTGGCTCCAATTTCTAAATTAAATTTTTCTATGGTCGGCACCACCACCTTGCGCGATTTTAATATCTCCAATTCGGTCGACGTCGCTGCCCCATCGCCGCCGGCAAAAGCGTCAGATAAGCCGGTCAGCCCCGCAAAACCTGCCGATTTAACTTCAACCTGCAACAACGCGTTGCCGCTATAAATTGGCGTCGCCATCAGCGCGTAGGCCACGCCCAACGCACCACCGATAAAGGTTAAAAATATAATCAACCATTTGCCCAACCATAAGGTATGGATAATCTGGCCAATGTCTATTTCATCATCATTCTGGGCAGACGCAACTGTGGTTTGGCTCAATGTTCAATTCCTAATAACGTAACTATAAATTATTTTAATTTCTTCACCCATGCGTCGGTCGATTTTTTAATCAACTCAAACACATGTTCATACATCTCAAAACTCTGTTTATAGGGGTCGGGTATTTCGGTGTCGGCCAGCCATTTTCCAACCAAAAATATTTTGCCCTTAACGGTCGGGTCAATGGCCATAACCGCGTCTATATGGCCTTTTTCCATCACCAAGATCACATCATTTTCGCGGCATATTTCGGCGGTTAATTGCCGCGCAGCATGCAAACTACAATCCACACCCAGTGGCGCGGTTAATTTAACCGAGTTTTCATGCATTGGCTTGCCCACCAAAGCGTTAATGCCTGCCGAAGATACATTTTTAAGCGGCAATGCGTCCTGCAACAATACATCCACTATTGGGCTGCGGCAAATGTTAGCTACACAAACCACTAAAATATTTTTAAACATCCACGTCACTCCATCCGCTAGGCTAGTTAAATATGCTCACTGCCGAGTCTTTAGCCGAATTAACCGCCCCAGGCACCACCAATGACGGGCTGATGATGGATAAGAATTGATTCCATTTCACAATCGGCGCTTTAGCAATATACACCATATCTTCATTTTGCAACTCAAATTTGGCGGCCAATACCATGGCCACCATATTGCTTAAATCTAACATATAAACTTTGGCAATTTTGCCTTTTTTGAAACTCTCGCGCACCACATATACTGCCGATGCGTCGGCGCTGCTTTCATTTATGCCGCGCGCTGCGCCTAAGGCTTCAGCCAAATTTAAGCCTTCGGGGCTTATCGGCACCATCATTGGCACGGCCACCTGCCCCAACACTTGCACAAATTTTGGTTTTTGGCTGGCAATGTGTATTTGGTCACCATCGGCCAATAATATATTTTCGCGCATGTCGCCATAATGCATCAATGCATAAAGGTCGATATGCCGGCGGTTGCCATTCCTAATCACCACAATGTCATCTAGGTCAGCATTGGGGCGCACACCACCGGCCAAATTAACCGCATCCAACAAGGTAATGGCTTGTTTTTGCATCACCAATGGCAATGGTTTTACTATTTGCCCAGTTAAGTATATTTTTTTAGACGCAAATCTAATCACTGTCACCGCCATTTGCGGATTTTCGATATATTCTGAAAGCGCTATATTCAAAATTTCCCTAATTTCATAAGTCGATTTGCCAACCACATTCAACAGGCCGACAAATGGGTAGAATATATTGCCCTGCTCATCCACTTCAAAACCACTAACCGGTATAGCCGCATCTTTTGTGCCAAGGTTTAGCAATTCAGGATGTTCCCACACCACAACTTTAAGCACATCGCCAGCGCCAACTTTATAAACATAGTCACGCACTTGCTGTTCAAGCTTTACATTTCTGAAAGGTTCGCGTTTTTTAACCGCTTTGCGCTTGGTATTGGCCGAGGTGATTTTGTGAAATTCAATTTCATCTGTGGTGATAGAAGGGGTTTCTTGGCTGGCTTTTCGGTCAATGTCACTTAAAAAAATGTCGCCCCCGGGCACTAAGGCGCAAGATGAAACCACAAGCCCCAAACACAAAACTATACTTAACTTAAACAAACGCATCACAATACCAATAAATAGCCTCGATTATATTTATATTAACTAGACCATTTACCATAAAGAGTCCAACCGATATAGCCAAAAGTCTATAATTTCACCACCAACTGGGTTAAAATAGTTAACAATCGGATAATGCGATCGTTACAATTGTATCTATAACGGCCAAAAATACATAATTGCCGGGATAGACACCATAATCACCAACAATTCTAGCGGCAAACCCATGCGCCAATAATCGCTAAATTTATAACCGCCCGGCCCCATAATTAACGTGTTATTTTTATGCCCAATCGGGGTTAAAAACGCGCAAGATGCCGCCACCGCCACCACCATTAAAAAACTGTCAGGGTTGGCGTTTAGGCTGTTGGCAATGTTAACCGCAATCGGCGCAGCAATCACCGCGGTCGCGGTGTTGTTTAACACGTCAGACAAGGTCATGGTCACCACCATTAGCAAGGTTAGCAACACCCAAGCCGGCGCGCCAGATGCCAACGCCACAATGCCATTGGCCAAAGTTTCTGTGCCGCCAGAGGCTTCTAGCGCCGCGCCAATGGGTATTAACGAGCCGAGCAATACAATCACCGGCCATTCGACCGAGCGGTAAACTTCCTGCGCCGGTACAATTTTTAGCAAAATGTAAAATATCACCACAATGGCCAGCGCCACCGCCAGATATAACAAGCCAAATGAGGCCAATAATATACCGATAAAAAATATACCCGCCGCCCATATGGCTTTATCTCGCTGGATGACCGATAGCCCACGCTCAGCCAATGACAGGCATTCAAGCCAGTTGACAGTGTCATCGAGCGAGTTAGACGGGCCCAATAGTAATAATATGTCACCAGCCTTAAGAGTTAAGCGCCGCACTCGTTGGCTAATTTTTTTGCCTTGGCGCGAAACCCCTAATAAGGTCACACCCTTGCGGTGCAGCAACCGCATGTCATAAGCAGTGCGCCCGACAATGCGCGAATTTTCGGCCACCACCACTTCCACCAGTGATAAATCAATTCCTTTTAGGCCGCTCCCATGCTGTTCAGAGCCGACATATTCTAGGTTTAAATGGCCTAAAAACCTGTCGATATCCTCTGCCGAAGCCTGAATGATCAAAATATCACCCACCTGTATATGTTCGCGCCGCGCTCGCCCAGCTTTGCGGCGGCCATTGCGCACCAAACCAATAATGGCTACATCATTTTCTTCGCAAATCTCATCCAAATCACACACTTTTTGGTCAATGGCTTTGCTGCCTTCTGCCACTCTTAATTCAGCGGTATAATCTGCTGCGGTCAGCAATTCGGCCGGAGAATTATAAATAGTTGCGGCTTTGGGTATCAAGCGCCAACCAATGGTGGTGATAAATATCACCCCGACCACCGCCACCACCAAGCCAACCGGCGCAAAGTCAAACATCGCAAAGGGCTCACCTTGGGTTTTTTCTCTAAACGAGGCGATGATGATGTTGGGCGGCGTGCCAATTAGCGTCACCATACCGCCCAATATAGACGCAAATGACAACGGCATTAAGGTCAAAGCCGGGCTGCGCTTGGCTTTTTTAGCGGCATCCAAATCTACCGGCATTAACAATGCCAAAGCCCCCACATTATTCATCACAGCGCTTAAGGCGGCCACCAAACCAGACATCACACCAATATGCGCGGTTAATGAGCGGCCAGATTTTATCAAAACTTGCGCCACCAGCTCAATAGCCCCGCTATTTTGCAACCCGCGCGAAACAATCAGCACCAACGCAATGATAATAGTTGCCGGGTGGCCAAAGCCAGAAAACGCTTGTTCTGTGGGCACAATGCCGACAATTAAGGCAATAACCAACGCACCAAATGCCACCAAATCATATCGTAACTTACCCCAAATAAGCATTGCGAACACAAAACCAAGCAAACCAAACACCATTAACTGATCTATATTCAATTGCATATATTAACATTTCTTAATAATCTTAACCATTATGAACATATGGTTAATGTTTATGGTTAGCCAAAAATTAATTTAAATTTCCGTTATAAAACAAAAGCTAGTTTTAATTTTTATATTTACTTATCGGTCACATTCAGCTGGCTTATTAAGCTAGACTATAGGCACAGCAGATAATTTTGCAATTTGTTAATTTTTGTGCTATAGGTATAGGCACGCTAAGAAAGTGATGTGAGGCTTTGTTTTGATTTAGAAACATTTTTTACATCGATAATATATATCATATAGATTGCAGAGTTCCATATTTGACATTTTAAAATAAACATCGATAGACTTGGTCTTGCCTTTTCTTTCGGGGGTTTTTCGCCTCCAAAATTAAGTCATCTCCGTGTCTTCTATCTATTGTCTATTTGTCACTAATATACTGCTCATCTATAGGCTTAATTAGCTATCACGGTTTCACGCCAATTTTGGCATTGAAATGAGTAATAAGTTTTTAGCCACGCACAATGCGTTGCAAAAGCTTAGCGAAAGGTAATAAGTATGGCTGCTAAAGCTACCAATAAATTAAGCTTTAAACAAGAAGAAATGGTCGTCTACCCCACTCACGGTGTTGGCCAAATCACTGCAATAGAAATAGAAGAAATTGCAGGCCTTGAATTACAATTATACGTTATAAAATTCGAAAAAGAAAAAATGACTTTGCGTGTACCAGTTGGCAAGGCCAGCTCCGTTGGCATGCGCGGCCTGTCAGGTGAAGCCACTTTGGCCAAATCTTTAAAAACCCTAAAAGGCCGCCCACGGGTTAAACGCACAATGTGGTCACGCCGGGCACAAGAATATGAGTCAAAAATCAATAGTGGCGACATTATCTTGGTTTCAGAAGTGGTGCGTGATCTATATCGCAGCGAAAACCAACCAGAGCAAAGCTATTCTGAACGCCAATTATATGAAGCGGCTTTAGAGCGGCTAGCGCGCGAAGTTGGGGCGATAGAAAATTTAGGCGATGCTGGCGGCGTCACCAAAGTGCTTGAATATTTAAACATTGGTGTTAGATCTCGTCAAAAAACCGAGGAAGCCAAACTAGCTGAACAAGATTCATCCGACACAGCTGCTGCTTAAATCTCACAACCACACAATTTCAAAGCCTCATATTCCCGCAATATGAGGCTTTATTTATTATACCTTTCAGTATTTCTCCCGTGAGAAAAACCAGGTTTTTTGAACAAGCGCGACTGAGCGCCGTCGTTTATGCGACGTGGCAAACTTTCGAAGGCAAGCGCCTGCGCCGTGAGCGAAGCGAGGAAGTGCCCTTGGGGTGCAAGGGCCAATAGTGAGCTTTAGCGAACGAAAAAGAGAGGCTTTTTTTATTACCTACTTCAGAGTTTGCTCATGTTCAATCAGCCATTTTTTACGTGCCAACCCGCCACCATAACCGGTCAGGTTGCCATCGCTGCCAATCACTCTGTGGCAGGGGATGATGATGGATATTTTATTCATACCATTGGCGTTGGCCACCGCGCGCACAGCTTTTGGCCGGTTCAAAAACGCGGCTTGTTGTTTGTAGCTACGGGTCTCACCATATTTTATATCCTGCAACCCAACCCATACCGATTGCTGAAATTCAGTGCCAGCAAAATCCATTTCTAAATCAAACTCCTGCCGCTCTCCGGCAAAATATTGGCTCAATTGAGTTTGAGTTTGGTCTAAATGCTCATTTTCTTGTTGCGCAAGGCTAGGCAAAATAACCGCATTAAAGCGCTGGCATAGGTCTTTAAATTCGGTTTCTAACATCCGCCTATCGGTAAATTCGAGCAAGCATAAACCATTTTTTGTGGCGCAGGCAAACATCGGCCCGAGCGGCGTGGTGAAGCGAATGACGTTAATAACAGCCTTAGCTTGGCCATTTGTGGCGGTTTGGCCAAATATTTTTTTATAACCGTCGTTAAACCCGCTTAAACTCTCATAGCCAATGCCAAAGGCCGCATTGGTCACGCTATTGCCGCCTTTTATTTGGTTATAGGCTTGGTTAATCCGCATCATCCGCTGGTAGCTATGAAAGGTCATATTGTGGTTTTTTTGAAACCATCGCCTTATTTGGCTCGGCTCAACGCCGCGTTGGCGCAAGTCCCAATCTTTAATTTTTAAATACGGGTCAGCTTGCAATTCTTTAATAATAGATTTCACATGTTCAGGCGCTTCGCCCTCTAAATCCATCGGTTTGCAAATTTTGCATGGCCGAAACCCAGCTTGAATAGCTTGTTGGCTAGTGTCGTAAAATATAATATTTTTCGGTAGCGGCCGCCGCGCGCGGCACGAGGGACGGCAAAATATCCCGGTCGATGTCACGCCGGTGATAAACGCACCTTCATAGCGGCTGTCTTGTTGGCCGATGGCCGCGTATTTTTCGTCAAATGATAATGTCTGGTTCATCCAGCCAGTATAGCTCCCACCATATCCACCGCTACCGAAAACTTAACAACTATATTTTTTAATACAGATCGTGGGGAAAAAGGGCGAGCCAACTTGTTGGCGAACTTGGCTCCCATTAATTCGCCTGCGAATTATTTAATTTAGGTTCGGCCCGCCCGTTAGGGCGTAGCAAGCAAACGGAGTTTGCGCACGCAGTGTTAAGCAAAAAAACTAAATCCAATCCGGCACGGAGTCTAGGCCAATAATATCCTCAACTTCGACCCGCTTGCGTACCACTGCAAACTTATCATCATCTACCAATATTTCGGGTATCAGAGCTCTGGTGTTATAAGTGCCCGCTTGCACCGCGCCATACGCCCCTGCGCTCATAATGGCAAATAAATCTCCGGCTTCAAACACTGGTAAATCGCGGCCCTTGGCGGTATAATCGCCAGTTTCGCACACCGGGCCAACCACATCTACCAGCTGGGTTTCAAACCCATCTTGCGGCTCAATGAGCGGTAAAATATCATGATAGGCATCATATAATGTTGGCCTAATCAAGTCATTCATACCCACATCGCTAATTAAAAAATCGCGACCATCACCATGTTTTACATATTCAACCTTGCCGACCAAAATGCCAGCATTGGCGGCAATCATCCGCCCGGGTTCAAAAATATATTTAACCCCCAAATCGCCCGCCACTTTATTTATCATTGCCGCATATTCATCGGGGTGCGGCGGTATATCATTGTCATTTTTATAAGGCACACCTAAGCCGCCGCCAAAGTCGACATGGGCAATTTTATGCCCGGCTTTGCGCAGGCCCTTCACCAAACTGCCGACCCGTTCAAAGGCCTCAGCAAACGGTTTTAAATCAGTAATTTGGCTGCCAATGTGCAAATCAATGCCGACAACTTGCAAATTCTTAAGCCCAGCAATCAGCTCATAAACCCCGTCAATTTTCTTCCACGGGATGCCAAATTTATTTTCGGCCTTGCCAGTCATAATTTTCTCATGCCCCCCGGCATCTACATCTGGGTTCACCCGCACCGAAACCGGGGCTATAACCCCCATTTTGGCAGCAATTTGGTTGATCCGTTCTAGCTCAGGTTCACTTTCGGCGTTAAAACAATGAATGCCAATTTTTAAGCCATATTCTATTTCGGCATGGGTTTTTGCCACGCCCGAATAAACAATTTTATCTGGCGCGAAACCAGCTTTGACCGCGCGCAACATTTCGCCGCCCGAAACCACATCCACCCCCGCGCCCAATTTGGCGATTAGGGTTAAAATAGCTTGGTTGCTATTGGCTTTCATGGCGTAGCAAATTAACGCATCCCGATCGGCAAAGGATTGTTGAAACATTTTTATATGCCGCCGAAACGTCGCCGCGCTATAACAATAAAACGGCGTGCCAACTTGTGCGGCAATTTGTTTTAAATTCACATTTTCGGCGTATAATTCGCCATTTTTATAGTCAAAATAGTGCATTTTCTGCCCTTTTTTACGTCTTTTTTAGCTGTTTTCGAGCAGTTTTTGCCAGTTTTGAGCCTGTTTTATCACGTTTTCAGGCGCTGTACCGCCAAAACTTGTGCGGCTTTTTACGCTATTTTGAACCGATAAAACATCAAAAATCTCAGTGGTAATTCGCATCTCGACGCTCTGCATTTCGGCCAACGACAATTGATCAATTCGCACGCCTTTTTTCTCGGCGATGGCGACGATATTTCCGGTCACATGATGGGCGTCACGAAATGGCATATCGAGCACCCGCACGCACCAATCGGCCAAATCTGTTGCAGTCGAAAAGCCGCTAGCTGCCGCCGCTTCCATATTGTCCCGATGCGCCGTAATGTCATCAATCATCCCGCCCATGGCTGCTAAGCTTAGCTCCAAATTGTCCAAGGCATCAAAGGTCAGTTCTTTGTCTTCCTGCATGTCTTTAGCATAGGTCATTGGCAGGCCTTTCATCACAATCATGATGGCGGTTAACGCGCCAATGATGCGTCCGGGTTTGCCGCGGATAAGCTCTGCCGCATCTGGGTTGCGCTTTTGCGGCATAATGGATGAACCGGTCGAGAACCTATCTGACATTTTGATGAATGAAAATTGCGAGGTCGACCAAATCACCATTTCTTCGGCCAAACGCGATAGATGAATGGCGGTTATCGACGCCGCTGCTAAGGTTTCCATCACAAAATCGCGGTCGGCCACCGCGTCTAAACTATTGCTTGCGGGGCCATCAAAACCCAAAGCTTGCGCGGTCATATGTCTATCAATCGGGAAGCTGGTACCCGCCAAAGCCGCCGCGCCCAATGGCGATAGGTTCATGCGTTTGCGGGCGTCTATGAAGCGGTTTTTATCGCGTGCCAACATTTCGACATAGGCCAATAAGTGATGGCCAAAAGTAACCGGTTGCGCCACTTGCATATGGGTAAAGCCCGGCATCACATAATCGGCATAAAGCTCAGCTTTATTGGCCGTTACCGCCATTAAGGCGCTAATTTGGTCGATCAATCCATCAATTCTATCGCGGATATAAAGTTTAAAATCTAGCGCCACTTGGTCATTACGCGAACGCGCGGTATGCAAGCGCCCAGCGGCCTCGCCAATCACCTCTCTAAGCCGCGCTTCTATATTCATATGTATGTCTTCAAGCGCTGGTTTAAACTCAAACTCACCTGCGGCAATTTCTCGCGATATCGTGTCTAGACCTTGAAGGATTTTTGCTTCATCATCTTGACTAATAATTCCGCATTTACTGAGCATTTGCGCATGAGCTTTGGAGCCAGCAATGTCTTGAGTGTAAAATCGGCGATCATAACCAATAGAGGCGTTAATTTTTTCCATTAGCGCATCGGGTGCATCGGCAAACCTGCCGCCCCACATTTGATTGGCTGACTTTTTATCGCTCATGATATTGCCCTTAAACACAAAATTGATTATATGTTGCAAACAGATTGCACATATACAGATAAATAGAATAGGACGACTAGAAATGCCACAAAAATCTTTCACCAAATTGGTAATTTTTACCAGCTTTATATTGAGCGCAATATTTGGTGGCTATCTGATTTATCAAAATATTCAGAACGAAAATTTGGCCGCCCAACAACGCGCCTTAGGTGAATTGCAAAAAATGGCCAAAGGCGAAATGGCAGCTTTTTTATATAATGCGCAGCCAATGGAGCTGCCAAAAGTTGAATTTCTTGGTCCGAATGGTGAGGATATGGATTTATCGCACTTTAAAGGCAAAACCATATTGGTCAACTTATGGGCAACATGGTGCGGGCCGTGCCGGTTCGAAATGCCGACATTAGACCAATTACAGGCCAAACTTGGTGGTGATAATTTTGAAGTGGTAACCCTAAATGTCGACCGCAATGCCACCGACAAAGCCCGGGCATTTTTTGAGGAAATTGAGGTTAAACATCTACAACTTTACGCCGACCCATCTACCAAGGCCATGCGCACCCTGCGCGCCCGTGGCCTGCCGATGACCATGTTGATTAATGCCCAAGGCCAAGAGGTTGGGCGGATGTTCGGCCCGGCCGAATGGATGAGCGAAGAGGCTATCAATTTAATTCAAGCTGAGATAAACTCGCAATTATAATGAGCTAAAATCATCTTGGTTTAGTTGAATATAAGTATAATGGGTTTCATATGTTAAAAATTTATCAGCTGTTTGCCCGGCTTTTGCTGGCACTGACGCTATTAAACCTTAATTTTGTAATGGCCGATGAAACCACTAACATTGATCCTAACACTGGCACACAAACCGGCCAAAATGAAGCGACAGATATCGCCAAACCGTTTATGCTGACTGTGGAAGTGCCAATATTTTCGCAAAAAATTAGGTTTAACTTACCGGTCAATTGGATGCATAGCCACACCAGCCAAAACCAAGCCGCCTATTTAATTGAATTCATCCCTAAAAATGAAACCCCCGACCAATGGAGCGAGTTATTTTCCATCCAAGGGATAAAAGATTTTAACCCCGAAAGTTCGCCCGAGCAGGTTAGTGATTTTATTGCCAATAATTTGATAGAAAACTGCCCCGATGCCGCCATATATACCAAACTTGGCAAGCGTGAACTGAGCGGCCATCTGGCGTTTGCGTCATTGATCGGCTGTTCTTCCCTGCCCGCAGATGGCATTAAGGGGCTTAAAGCTGGCATGAGCGAAATGGCTTATTATGCCATAATCAAAGGTAAAAACGACCTATATATCGTGCATAAATCCATTCGGTCTGCCGGGTTTGAAGGCGATGTTTTCCCGCCGATTATCGAAACCGCCATCGGCGATATGAAGGATTTTTTCCCGATAGAATTTTGCCAACTGGCCAGCCCCAAAGGCCAATGTCTGAACTAAGGCCAATGTCTGAATTAAGCCCTTTGCTGGCGCGCCTCTCTGGCCATGCCCCGATAGAAAGCCGATAATGACGACAACCAAACTACCAACAGCCTTGCGCAAAATATGGGCGCTGGATGATTTTCAGATTGCCGCCAAAAAACATTTGCCGTTGCCAGTCTATGCTTATTATGCCAGCGCGGCCGAGGATCGGGTGACGCTAAAGGCCAACCGCAATGCGTTTAACGGTTATGAATTTGTGCCGCGTTATTTGGTCGACACCACCAAGCGTAGCCAATCGATAACTTTATTTGGCGATAAATATGCCGCGCCATTTGGCATCGCTCCGATGGGCATGGCCGCAATGTGCTGTTTTGAGGGCGACATTTGCATGGCCAAAACTGCCAGCCAACAAAATATACTCTCGGTGTTAAGCGCGGCATCCTTTAATCCACTAGAACGTGTCGCAAAAGAAGGCGACAGCACTTGGTATCAGCTCTACCAACCGGGTGATACAGGGCGCATAAAGGCCATGTTGGCACGGGTGAAAAAGGCCGGGTTTAAAACCTTGGTTATGACCGTCGATGTGCCGACGGCTGGCAACCCCGAAAACCAAGCTCGTTATGGGTTTTCTTCGCCGATTAAGCCGAGCTTAAGCTTGGCCTGGCAGGGCATTATTCACCCTAAATGGTTGTTCAATACTTGGTTAAAAACTCTGCTTAAATCGGGTATACCCAGATTTGAGAATTTCGATGTTGAGGTCGGGCCGCCTATATTATCTAAACACTTAACTCGTAATTTTGGCATTCGAGAAAACTTAACTTGGCAGCATATTCAAATGATACGCGATGAATGGCGTGGCAATTTAGTCATTAAAGGCTTGCTTGCCCCGCAAGATGCAATAATGGCCAAAAAATATGGCGTCGATGGCATTATAGTGTCTAACCATGGCGGCCGGCAATTAGATGGCGCACAAGCCAGTTTGCGCGCTTTGCCAGCCATGGTGGCCGCAGCTGGCGACATGCCGGTGATGCTAGACGGCGGCATAAGACGCGGGTCCGATATATTAAAAGCCTATGCATTGGGCGCTAAATTCACCTTTGTTGGCCGGCCATATCTATTTGCCCTAGCCATTGGTGGGGCGGCAGGTGTGACCCATTGCACCCAATTGCTCAAACAAGAAGTAGACCGCAACATGGTGATGTTGGGCATCAATGAAATTAGCCAAACAAGCCTGAAAGCTCTTGTTCATAGGATTGATGGTTCATAAAATTGATGGAAGTTAAAACCGAAGCTAGGCCAGTTGTGCCGAAATTAACTTTTCAAGCTAATAATGTCGGCAAAAATATCCATATCTATATTGCCGCCAGATAATATCGTGCCCAACAAATCATGATCATCATTTTTACCAGCTTTAACCTCTTGCATCATACCGGCAAGGCCGATGGCGCCTGCACCTTCGGCCAAGTTATGGGTGTCAGTATAATAGACGCGCATCGCGGTTTTAATTTCATCATCCGACACTTGTACAATATGGTCGGCACCGTTTTTAATGATCTCAAATGCAGCGGCATCTGGTTGGCGGCAGGCCACACCATCGGCAAATGTAGTGGCGGTGTCGGTTTGCACGACATGGCCTTGTTTTACCGACAAAGCCATGGCCGGCGCGTTGGTCGACACCACGCCAATGATTTTGGTGCTTAAGCCCAACAAATCGCGCGTTCTGATGAGGCCGCAAATGCCGCTGCCCATGCCAATGCCCACATATACCTTGTCTAATTCTGGTGTATTGGTAAAAAACTCATAGGCATAAGTGGCCACCCCGGTCACCAAATCTACATGAAATGAGGCCACAGGGGTTAAATTTCTACTCCGGCTAAGTTCAGCCGCTTTCACCCGGGCTTCATCAAAATCCTGACCATGGATGATTAATTCTGCCCCCAAAGCCCGCATGGCGGCATTTTTCTCGCTGCTATTGCCTTCTGGCACAATAATGGTGACAGCTATGCCAGTTTTGCGGCCAGCAAGAGCTATACTTTGGCCATGGTTGCCGCGTGTGGCGGTTATAAGCCCGCCATTAAACCCTTGAGATTTCAAACGCAATAAGTGCAATAAGCCGCCGCGTATTTTAAACGCCCCGGTTGGGGTATGGTTTTCGTGCTTTACCCACACGGTTTTGCCAACCCGTTCATTTAGCAATGGCCAACTATATTGTGGCGTGCACGGCATATATTGGTAAATTGACTTTTGGGCTTGTTTTAAATCTAACCATGTGAACATTTGCGACACCCTCAATGACAACTAATTTTTTAGTAACTGTAAAATCCCCGGCCCGACTTAACGCCTAGCCAACCAGCATCGACATATTTTACCAATAACGGGCACGGGCGGTATTTGCTGTCGCCAAAACCGTCATGCAATACATTCATGACCGCCAAACAAGTGTCTAGGCCAATAAAATCGGCCAGTTGCAACGGCCCCATCGGGTGTCCCATGCCTAATTTCATACAGGTGTCGATGGCCTCGACATCGCCAACGCCCTCAAACAAAGTATAAATCGCCTCATTTATCATCGGCATTAATATCCGGTTGGCGATAAAGCCCGGGTAGTCCTCGGCTTTAGCAACAGTCTTACCCAAGCTTTCGGCAAAATGGGTCAGTGTTGCCATTGTTTCAGAGCTGGTGGCCGCGCCAGATATCAGTTCGACCAGTTTCATAATTGGCACGGGGTTCATAAAATGCAGGCCGATAAACTTTTCCGGTCGGTCGGTGGTCGATGCCAATTTAGTTATGGACAGGCTCGACGTATTGCTAGCAAGCAAACAATTTTGCTTGATGTGTTTCAAGGCGTTAGACAAGATGCGAATTTTCAAATCAAAATCTTCAGTCGCCGCCTCGATCAGCAAATCGACATCACTAAGCGCCGCAACATCGGCATTAATGGCGATATTACGAAGTGCAACATCCATTTGAGTTTGAGATATCTTTTGTTTCTCTAGCTGACGCGCCAGATTTTTCTCGATGGTTTTGAGCGCATTTTCTAGCGCGGTCTGCGATATATCGACAAGTATGACTTTATATCCCGCCAATGCCGACACATGAGCAATACCATTGCCCATCTGCCCCGCACCAATAATTCCTACTGATTCTATTGCCATTGGCTATCTCCTACAAAGCTTTTTCTAATTCTGGCAGGGCGGTGAATAGGTCTTCTACCAAGCCATAATCTGCCACTTGAAAAATCGGCGCGTCTTCATCTTTATTAATCGCCACGATGATTTTGCTATCTTTCATACCGGCTAAATGTTGTATAGCGCCCGAAATGCCAACCGCTATATATAAGTCTGGTGCCACAACTTTGCCGGTTTGGCCAACCTGATAATCATTCGGCACATAGCCAGCATCGACCGCGGCGCGTGATGCACCTATGGCTGCGCCTAGCTTATCGGCAACTTTTTCGATCAGCGCAAAATTCTCGCCACTGCCCATGCCACGGCCACCAGAAATGACAATTTTGGCCGAGGCCAATTCGGGGCGATCGGAGGATGACAATTGCGCGCTCACGAAGGCGCTACTTGCGGTATTGACAGCACTATCTTGCGCGGTAATACTGGCGCTACCGTCTAACGTGGCGGTTTTAAACGCCGTGGTGCGCACGGTGATGATTAATTTATCATCTGAGCTTTCGAGCGTTTGTATCGCATTGCCGGCATAGATTGGACGCTCAAACCCGTTTGCTGAATTAACTTTGATAATTTCTGATATTTGCATCACATCGAGCAACGCCGCCACACAGGGCATGAAATTTTTAGCGGTTGTGGTTGCGGCGGCCACCAAAGCTGAATAATTATCCATTAAACCTTTGGTCAATTGGGTTAGGTTTTCGGCCAGTGGATGTGCATATGCGGCATCATCTACATGAATAACTCTCCTAACGCCCGATATTTTGGCAGCCTGTTCGGCCACAGCTTGGCTGTTTTGCCCGGCAACCAGTGCATGTATTTCGGCATTGTCCAAATGGCTTGCTAGCTGGCTAGCGGCGGTTGCGGCTTTTAAAGTGGCTTCATTTACATTTGTGCCATCATGTTCAACATATAATAAAATGCTCATTATATCGCTCCTACTGATTTTAATTTTGCCACCAATTCGGCAACATTTGCCACTTTAACTCCGGCTTCACGCGCGGCTGGCTCGCTGACTAAAATCACGTTATGGCGCGGGGTTAAGTCAACCCCATAATCTTCGGCCGCCACTTGCTCCATCGGTTTGCGCTTGGCTTTCATAATGTTGGGTAGGCTGGCATAACGTGGCTCATTAAGCCGCAAATCGGCGGTGACAACGGCGGGTAGGCTAAGCGATAGGGTTTCCAAACCGCCATCGACCTCGCGGGTGACGGCAATTTTGCCACCGGCCAAATTAAGTTCTGATGCAAATGTACCTTGCGGGCGGCCCAACAGAGCGGCTAACATTTGGCCAGTTTGGTTGCTGTCATCGTCGATGGCTTGTTTGCCCAAAATAACCAGATCCGCGCCGACATCGGCGGTGATTTTTGCCAATATTTTGGCCACTGCCAATGGTTCGATGGCCGCATCGGTTTTGACCAAAATGGCTCTATCCGCCCCCATCGCCAAAGCTGTGCGCAAAGTTTCTTGACATTGTTGCACGCCAATAGACACCGCGATGACCTCCTCGGCATTGCCGGCTTCTTTAATTCGCAGCGCTTCTTCGACCGCTATTTCATCAAATGGGTTCATGCTCATTTTAACATTGGCGGTGTCGACCCCGCTGCCATCGGCCTTAACCCGCACCTTCACATTATAATCGACCACCCGTTTTACCGGCACTAAAATTTTCATAATCTATCCTTAAACGGTTTGTGACCACCGCACTCATTTGACTTAAATTAGGCTGAAATAAACTTAACTTTAACAAATTGAGCTGTCAATCGCTCACGCCACGTCAATCTAGAACAATCAACCAATATCTGTAGATTTGCTAAATAATTTGCGGTAAAAACCATCTATCAATTGGCGTTTGAAAGCTAAAATATAGCCAATGCCAAACACAAAACCGCCAATATGCGCCCACCAAGCCACCAACTGCTCACCCGCGGCCATGCTGGCATATATTTGATAGATGAACCAAGCGCCAATGGCCACCCAAGCTGGTAATTTAACCGGTATGATCCAAAATAACAAAACCCACAATACCGCCCGTGGGTAGAGCAATAAATAGGCCGCGCCAATGGCCGATATTGCGCCTGAGGCGCCAATAAGTGGAGCGACTGAGCCTGCATCTATATAGGCATGCAGCAAACCCGCTGCTAAACCGCCAGCCAGATAGAAAACCAAATAGCCAATGCGGCCAAAAGCTTGTTCTATATTGTCGCCAAATACCCATAAAATAATTAAATTGCTGGCCAGATGCATTAAATCGCCATGTAAAAAAACATGGGTCACCAAAGTCAGTGGATAATAAAATAGTTGATATTGTTGTGGCAATTGGTTCTCGCCCCAAAAAACGCTAGGAATCAAACCAAATTTAAGCAATGATTCTTGGCTCACATGGTCAGACAGGCCGTTTTGCACCAAAACAAATATCAAAATGTTCAACGCGATTAATATAAAGGTGATTAATGAGCGATGAGATTTAGGGGTTGGGTTTACATCGGCTATCGGGATGGGCATGAAACCTACTTTACGGCTAATATAGTGGGAGAAGAACTGACATTATCGGTTTTTGGCGGGTTGCCACAATATATCACCTTGGCCAGAAACTTCATTGTCAAACCGGCTAAGAACAAAAAACAAATCGCTCAAGCGGTTTAAATATTTAAGACATTCGGGGTTGGTTTGAGCGCCTTCATCATGCGTTAAGCGCGCCACCAAACGCTCGGCACGGCGTGCCACAGTGCGGCAGATATGCAATTGCACCGCCAATTTGGTGCCATTGGGTAATACAAAGCTTTTTAACGCGGCCAAAGGCTCGTTAAACCTGTCTATATGTTGCTCTAGCGCTATGGTTTGCGAGGAGATGATGCGCAAGGCTTGGTCGGTCAGCTCATTTTTAGCCATCGGGGTCGAGAGATCTGCACCCAAATCGAACAGGTCATGTTGTAACGATTGCAATAAACCAGCTATTTCTGCATTGTCTTGCGCCACCATACACGCCGCGCCCAAACAAGCGTTTAATTCATCGACCGTGCCATAGGCCTCGATGCGGATGTTAAATTTATCGACCACATCGCCCGAAGTCAGCAAAGTGCAGCCTTTGTCGCCAGTTTTGGTATAGATTTTATTGAGTTTAACCATGGATGAAAGCCTATCTATAATAAAACACAAAGATAAACACCAAGGCCAATAATAATAATTGTGCACCCAAGCGCCAGCGCATCATTCTTTGAGATTTGTTGGGCCGCCCGCCTTTAAGCATGGTCCATAAACCTGTGGCCAAAACCACAACCAGAAAAACGATTGCGGCATAAACTACATATATAAAATTATCTGACATTTTGACCTCTAATATTTTTGCCAAGGCTAACACAGATTCGCTGAGCTTGGGGCAAAAAAACCACACCAATTCCAACCGCGCTGGAAAATAACAAAAATATTTTAGGCAAAGCCCGCGCAAATGGGCAGGCCGCCCATTGAAGGGGTTTAACGACAAAGATTGAAGTTATTTTTCAGTGTATTCTTCAGTGCAGAGTGTTGATAATTTTGCGGGCGGAGAGGTGTACCGTAATTCCGGCAATGATTGTGGTGAATAAAGGCACCAATAATAGGTAGAGATATTGGTAAGGGGAAAGGGTGACTTGGCCGAAAAGTATGCGGGCGGCAGCGAGATTATCGAATTGGGCGGCGTAGATTATGTTGACCACGAGGCCGAGCAACAAGATGAAGGCGATGCAAATAAATGCGCCAAAAACCCCGGCTTTGAGGCCTAACCATAAGAAATGATAACGCACTTCTTTGGTGATGAAGCCTTCTTCGGCACCGACTAAGAATAATATTTCGATGCTGGTTTTATTGCTATTTAGGGCGGCATCGGTGGCAAAAACAATGATGGTTATGGTGATGCCGATGACCAATGCCAACACTGCGAATGCCGAGATTTTCAAGATATTGCCGATGGATGAAAGATGCGATAACCATTTTTTATGATCATCCACACTGGCGCCGGGTATGGCCGATTTAAGCGCCACATCGAGCAGATTTAAATCTACATTATGACCGGCGATAAATTCCAAGGCGATGAGCGCCGGAATGGGCAATTCATCTAATATTGAAATGTCATTATTGTTGGCATCTTGGCCGATAATGCCATCACCAATCCACGGTTCTAACAATTTTGCGGTTTCGTTTTTGGTCAATGGTTCGGCCAAGGCAATGCCGTTGGTGGCGCGGATAATTTTTAACGCGGTGGCAATATCTGCATCGACATCGCGCTCTGGCGACGGGAGGATTTGCACGGTGGCTTGCTTGCCAATGTCTGATGTCCAGCCATCGACACTAGATTGCACCAGCAGCAAAAATACTATCGAGAGACTGGCCAGAAAGCACATGGCGACAATGATGAATAATATGCTTTTGCCGATGATGCTATCACGCGGGATAATGGGCGATAATTTGGACGGTGCGCGGTTTTTATTGGCCAAGGAATTGCCAAATGTGGCAATGCTGCCAACCCCGCTTTTGGGGTTTTCATCTTCTATAACCTGTTCGCCAAGCGCATGAGCTTGAGGCGAGGCAAAGGGCGGGTTTTGATCGCTCGGTGGTTGTTGATATTCACTGCCTTGGACAAATTCTTGCCGCAAATGCCCCTGCCCTTGCGCTTGCCCATGTCCTTGTGCTTGCCCCTGCCCTTGTGCTTGCCCATGTCCTTGCGCCTGGCTTTGCCTTTGTCCTGAGCCGTGGTGATCGGCCGCCTGTGGCTGAACTGCACCATAATCTGGTTGGCTGGGTGGATATGGCGAATTTAAATCTTGATCTATCTGATGGTGGACTTGCTCGGCATTTTCATAATGGCCTTGGTTGAGAAACTGGCCCTCATTAACGTAAATTTGCTCGCCATCAAGCGGCCGAGGCCGCTTGGGTTGGGTCTGAAGTGGTGCATATCGCGGGTCATTTGGTGGTCTATTTACCATTTAGATTTAATCTCATTCCACATTTATAAGTTCGCTCAGCGCTCAATTATCAGTTCGTTCAACACTCAGTTATTGCCACATTTGACGCTTACGGTTCAGTTAAATACACTTCGCCATCATCCAACATTAAGCGCGGCGCCCTAAATTGGTTCATCAACTCATGGTCGTGCGTGGCGATGACAATTGAGGTGCCCATTTTGTTCAATTCAACAAATAAACGCAGCAAGCGAGCGGCAAGTTCTGGGTCTACATTGCCGGTTGGTTCATCTGCCAATAGCAAATCTGGTTGGCCAATAACCGCGCGGGCTATGGCAGTACGTTGCTTTTCGCCGCCAGATAAAACATTGGGGTAAACGTGCATATGATCGCCCAAATCGACCCATTGCATAAGCTCGATGACATCTTGGCGGTAGGTATGTTCTGGGAAGCCCCGCACCCGCAATGGCAGCGATACGTTTTCGTAAATTGTTAAATGGTCGAGCAGGCGAAAATCTTGAAATACCACGCCAATTTTGCGCCGCATTTGCGCCAATTCGTTGCGGTTTAGGGTCGACATATCTTTGCCAAAACAGGTAACCAAGCCTCTCGTTGGGCGCATCGATAAAAACATTAAATTTAGCAAGCTAGATTTGCCCGCGCCACTCGGCCCGCTAATGAAATAAAACGACTGTGGCTCTATGTGAAATGAAACATTGCGCAATATTTCCGGCCCAATGCCGTAGCGCAAACCTACATTTTCAAATCGGATCAAATCTGACTCCATCACTTAAGTTAATTTTAATCAATATCTTGATATAATGCGTTAGGTTTATGGCAAAATTCTGATATTTGGGTTTAAAACCCTAAATATAAATAATTTCTTAGCATCTAGACATTAACTACTTGTTAATATCGGCAAAATGTGTTGATTATTTATTAACCATAAACAGTATAGTGCGGCTAGTGCGATTATAAAAGCGGAACAAAATCGGCATGAAAATTACTTGTCCCAATTGTGAGACGAAATTTGCAATTGGATTAGACCAAATGGGGGCAAAAGGCAGGAAGCTGAAATGCTCGTCTTGCGCGCATGTGTGGCGCGAATTTGACCCAAAACCAGAGCCGGAAACCGCGGCAAAGCCCAGCCCCAAAACCGCTGAAAAGCCCAAAACTGCTGAAAAAACTAAAATTGCTGATAAAGCCAAGCCTGCCAAAAAAACCACGGTCGAAGCGGCTAAAACCACCAAACCCGCTGACCAAGATAATGACCAAAGTTCAATTGATGACATGTTTGCTACGCCCGACGCTGTTGAAAATGGAAACGAAGAAAACGATCAAAGCTCAATTGATGATATGTTCGCCACCCCTGATGCCATTGAAGGTGGCAGCGAAGAAAACGATCAAAGCTCAATTGATGATATGTTCGCAACTGCTGATGCCAATGAAGGTGGCAGCGAAGAAAACGACCAGAACGCCATAGATGACATGTTTGCCGCGCCCGTTACCGATGACAATGCAAGCGATGATAATCCAAACGACGACAATGCCAGCGAAGAAAACGACCAAGACGCTATAGATGATATGTTTGATGCGCCAGTGGCTAAAACCGCAGACGCAAAAGCCAAAGCCCGCCCGCAACAAACCGATGAAGCTGAGTTTGAACGCGCCCTGCCCTCGCAATCGGCTGTTTATCGGAAAAACCCGCTCAGGCGTAAAAAATCAAAGCTTATTTATTGGGGCGGTTTAGGCATTGCCGCCTCTATTTTGCTCGGCACATTTATCATCGGTAAAGATTTGATTATAAATTATTTTCCTAAAAGTGCGGCGGCTTATGAATTATATGGGTTTGAAACCAACATTATTGGTTTGGAATTTGTCAACATTAATGTGCGTCACCAAACCCAAGATGGCATTGAGTTCTTGCTGGTAAATGGCAGCATTATGAACAGCAGCAATAGCAGCAAAACACTGCCAAAGGTGCGCGGTTACTTAATCGATGCTGGCGGCAATAACATATTTAATTGGCCAATTGACATTGCCAAAATCAGTTTGGCGGCGGGTGAAATTGTGTCATTTAAATCCGGCATGAAAGACCCCGCTGCCCAAGCCAAAAAAGTTAAATTTCAATTTATCATTGACAATAAGCTCGCAGGCAAATAATTTCGGTTAATTTTAAATCTCGATAGACCAAACAAGTGAAGATAGACCCATGACACAGAATAAAAAACCCAACATAAAAGTGCTTTATGACGAACAAACCCTAGCCACCGAAGTGGAACGGCTTGCCAAAGAAGTGACGGCAAAACTGCCCGAAAATGTATTGGTGATTTCCATTTTAAAAGGTAGCTTTATATTTGCCGCCGATTTATTACGCGCCATTCACCGCGCTGGCGGCACGCCGGATGTTGAATTCATCACCCTGTCTAGCTATGGCGACCGCCAGACATCTAGCGGCAAAGTGCAAATTATGCGCGACATTACCAATGAAGTGAAAGGCCGCGAAATCCTATTGGTCGATGACATTTTGGAAAGTGGCCGCACCATGGCATTCGCCAAAGATCTAATGTATGCGCGCGGCGCCAAAACCGTGCGTACATGTGTGTTGTTAGATAAGCCGCACAACCGCGTTGTCGACATTACGCCCGACCACAAAGCCTTTGACTGTGACGATTTATTTGTGATTGGCTATGGCATGGACATGGCACATGGTTACCGCCAACTGCCGTTTATTGGCGTGGTTGTAGATGATGACGAAGATGATGGCTAACCAAAAGCGAATTCTAATTGTTGAGGATCAAGCCGACATTGCCGATTTTTTACGGCGCGGCTTGAACCGCCACGGGTTTGAAACTGTGCTGAGTGAAAATGGCGCACAAGCCCTGCAACTGTTAGAGCAAAGCCATGCTGGCACTGAGATTCATCTGATTGTATCGGACATTCAGATGCCGGTTATGGATGGCATCGCCTTGGCGCTAAATGTGGCGCGCGACATGCCGCACATACCGATAATTTTGATGACCGGATATGCCCAGCAACGCGAACGAGCACATGGTTTGGAAAATTTGGTGGTCGATATTCTCGAAAAACCGTTTGAATTAGCGCATCTGGTCGGCATTATCAACCAACAATTTGATTGATTTTGAGGAAATATGTATTTGGCAAAATTGTTAAAATTAGGCGTGGCATTGCTGCTGGGAAGCTTGGTAGCTTGCAGCCCGTTAATTAGCTTAAACAATAGCTTTGATGTCAATGGCGATGATGTCACTAAACTGGCAAATGTTGAAACCGATAAGGCCAATAAAGCCAACCCGCAATATAAGTCTATTGTATATGACAACATCATCAAAACCACCCATAA
This sequence comes from Hyphomicrobiales bacterium, assembly GCA_013214705.1. Classification (GTDB taxonomy): domain Bacteria; phylum Pseudomonadota; class Alphaproteobacteria; order Rhizobiales; family OSC116; genus OCS116. The sequence continues at coordinate 22,181 of JABSRZ010000013.1, read as the reverse complement.
AAAACACCTCGCCAAACAAGGCGGGGCGAGCCTAGATAAGGCCACCAACAATAAATTACGCCGCGTCATGCAGCAGCTGCTGGCAAAAAACCAATTGCTGGATAAAAAATTTACGCCGATAGTCATCGCTTCAGATAGCGTGAATGCGTTTTCGTTAAGTTCGCAGTCGCGCATTGCCTATTTATATGTAACCGTTGGTTTGATGAAATTTGTCGACAATGATGACCAATTGGCCAGTGTGGTGGCGCATGAAATTTCGCACATTCAGCTAGGGCATCATTTGTTGCGCACCACAAATTCAGCCGCGCAGTTTAACCAAACCCAAGAATTGGCGGCCGATAAATATAGCATGAAATTAATTGCCAATGCCGGTTATAGGCCGTCCCAAGCTATAATATTGCTCGAACGGTTGGATATATTTCAGGCCAAATATAACGTTACCAACCAAGCCGATTACCCCAGCAACAAAGCCCGCATCAAAGCCTTAAAACCAATCATCGCGGCATTATAAATTCATAGATTTGTAATAACTTATCGGTTTAAAAATTGCCTTCATTTTGCAAAACCGGTATCCGCTCACGGGTTTTTGCTACATCATCTAGGTCTATTTCGGCCATTATATAACCGGTTGGCACTTGGCCATTTTCATCGTTCTTCATCTCGGCCAGCACTTCGCCCCACGGGTTGATGATGAGGCTATGGCCAAAGGTATCGCGGCCATTTTGATGTCTGCCACCTTGGGCGGCTGCCATGATAAAACTACCGGTTTCGATGGCACGGGCGCGCAGTAAAATATGCCAATGAGCGCTGCCGGTGGTTTTGGTAAAGGCCGAAGGCACGCTGATAATTTCGGCACCCATATGAGCTAACCTGTTGTAAAGCTTCGGAAACCGTAAATCGTAGCAAATGCTGTGGCCAAAGCCAAACAATGCAGTTTGCACAAATGTCAGGTTTTCGCCAGCCTTATAAGTTGCCGATTCTTGATAGCTTTCACCATCGCCAAGCGTCATGTCAAACATATGAATTTTGTTATAATGGCTAATCACATGCCCATCGGGTGCAAACAAAAAACCCCGGTTCGACACGCTGCCATCTTTATTTAAAATCGCCAATGAGCCAATAGACAGATAGATTTTTAGCTCTTTGGCCAGCCGTTTAAAATGCGCGAATGATGGGCAATCTTCTTGCAAATAGATGTTTTCAAACAACGCCACGCCAGCCAACTCCATTAAAGAGGTTTGCTCTGGCGTAGCGATAAGTTTTGCACCGGCCGCTGCGGCTTGGCGAATAAAGCCATCGGCAATGTCGATATTTTCTTGGACATTTTGGCCTGCACATAATTGAATGCAGGCGACTTGGAGGTTACGCGCCATATCTATGCCAACATAACATCTAATGCATTTTTAGATTCCAATGCAAATAATTCATCACAACCACCAATATGCTCATTGCCGATGAATATTTGTGGCACACTGCGTGCGCCTTGTGAGCGTTTGATCATCTGAGTTTTAACTCTAGGGTCTGCCTGCACATCTATTTCGGTATACTCGATATTTTTTGAAGCCAACAAAGCTTTGGCGCGGATGCAAAAGGGACATGTTCGGGTGGTGTAAATTTCTACGTTAACCATGGTAGCTGCCTTAATTTATAGCGGGATTATATATATAGAGTTTTTATATAGAATTTTTAGCGAATTAAAATCACTTTTTATTGATGGGTCATAAAATAATGTTGTCGCATTTACAGGACTGTATCTTTAATCACCTTGGCAAACGCCAAAATATAGATAGGCCCTAAACCAGCCGCCATTAAACTGGTGGCCAACTCATCGACCGTTGCCCCGGTGGTGACCACATCATCGACAATAAAAACCACTTTACCTTGCGCTTGTTGGCAATATTTTGGGCTAATTTTAAACGCCCCTTTGACATTATTTTGCCGCTCAAGCCGGGTTAGGCCGACTTGGGTTTTGGTCGAGCGGTGGCGTTTGACCAATTTAGGCATATAATTTATTTTGGTCAGCTTGGCAATGTTTTTGGCCAGGATATCGGCTTGGTTAAACCGCCGTTTAAAATAACGCCAATGATAAAGTGGCACTGGGCAAATAACCGCCGATTGCGGCTCAATTGGCAATATATCTCGGGCGGCATTGACCATCATCTTGGCCATTAGCGGCGCGATGTGCTGCTGGTCTTGATATTTTAATTTGTGAATTAATTTGCGTGAAATCGGGCTAAATTTAACCGCAATTCGAGCTTTTGAATAGTGCGGCGGCTGGTGCAACGCTTCGATGCTGAGCAACCTATCCGCGCCGTTATCTATTGTACCATCTATTACGCCATACGGCAGCGGTGTGCCGGTGACATCACATATCGGCTGGGCAATGAATTGCATTTCGCCCCAACAATCGAGGCACAGGCCGGCCTGATCTAACACCTGCATATGGCAATGAATGCATTTTGGTGGATTTAAAAAATTTAAGGCGCGATTAAGGATAGGCAACAGCTCTATATTTGAGTAGATATAGACATTAAATAGCCTTGTGAGACAAAATGCAAATTATCAATCGCCAATTATTATTGACCCGCCGTGCCCAACAACGGGTGTGTGGCCATGCGGCGTTAAAAGACAACCAGTTTTTGTTGCAAAATGCCGAAGCCGACCTGATTGACCGCTTGGGCATAATCACCCGTGAGTTTGAAACGGCGGTGCATATTGGCGGCTATAATGGCAGTTTTGCGCGGCAAATTCGCCAGCTTAATATGACCGAACACTATTTTAACATCGAGCCAAGCGGCAACACTGCCGACATAATCGCTTCTGATGAGGTTTTGCCACTAAAAGCCCAATCGGTAAATTTAATCACCTCATGTTTAAGTCTGCAATTTGTCAACGACTTGCCCGGCCTGTTTGCGCAAGTGAAATATGCCTTAAAACCCGATGGCCTATTTGCCGCCAATTTAATTGGTGGCGATAGTTTGCGTGAATTGCGCGAAAGCCTACTGGTGGCAGAAACCGAGCTAACCGGCGGCGCGGCGAACCGGATATTGCCATTTGCCACTGTGCAACAAATAGGCGCATTGCTACAACGCGCTGGTTTTGCTTTGCCTGTGGTGGATATGGACAGCTTAACCGTGCGTTATGACGATATATTCGGCCTGATTAAAGATTTAAGAGCCATGGGGGCGACAAATTGCTTGATCGAAACCGACAAGCGCAAGCCGTTAACTCGCAATGTCATTGCCCGTGCGGCACAAATTTACCAACAACGGTTTGGCCAAGCTGATGGCCGCGTCACCGCGCAGTTTGATATTTTAAATCTGATCGGCTGGGCGCCACATAAAAGCCAGCAAAAACCGCTTAAGCCCGGCAGTGCCGACCATAAATTAGTCGATTTTTTAGGTTAGATCAAAGCCTGATTATTTATTGATAGAATTGTCGACACTGGTTAAAACGCCTGCAATATCAACACCTATAGCGCTTAATATACCAAAAATAGCCAAACCAATGCCCGCAGCTATAAGGCTATATTCTACGGCGGTGGCGCCAGTTATATCGGCATAAAAATATTTTAATTTGGCAATCATTTTAAGGCTTTCGGGGTTTAGTATTCATTATGGTAAAATATCTATAAGGTTAGGAATAAAAGGGATATCAGCCGGGGGCATGGGGTAATTTTTTAATTTTTTGGCTTGTACCCACTTTAAATTTTGACCCAACATTGGCTGCACCATGCCGTGCCAACGCCGACATATAAATAATGGCATTAATAAATGAATAATTTCTAAACCTAAATTTGATGTATTTATTTCGCTATCAATGGTCGAAAAGCATAATGGCGCTAAACAAGCCGCCGTCACATCGATATTCAGCTCTTCTTTTAATTCTCTGATGATGGCATCATTGGTGGTTTCGCCGGCATCTACCTTGCCGCCGGGGAATTCCCACAAGCCCGCATGCTGTTTGCCTTCTGGCCGTTGTTGTAACAATACCCGGCCATCTATATCTATCAGCGCGCAGGCCACCACTAATTTTATTTCTGCCATTTTTTTCTCTTTTTAGACAATAATCCAACCCACCATATAGAGTTGGGAATAAATTTTAAATTAATTATAGGTCTTAATGTCTAATAAATTTTCGATGGGTGGACGTTCAGTTCGTGAAAGCATACAGGAGTATGGTTGATCGAACTTCACGTTCAAACACGACAATTTAGACGACATTATGAACGATAATCGGCGTTGATGGTTATATACCCATGAGTTAGATCACAGGTATAAACTGTGGCTTGGCCGTCGCTTAAGCCCATGGAAACGTCAATAATTATGTTTTGAGTTTGCATATGGCGGGTGACTGGAGCTTCATCATAGCCTTTGACCACTTGGCCATTTTGAGTTATTTTTATGCCGCCTATGGTTATTTCGATCAGGTCTCTATCGGCCTGTTCGCCAGATTTGCCAATGGCCATAATGATGCGCCCCCAATTGGCATCCTCACCGGCGATGGCAGTTTTTACCAATGGTGAATTGGCTATCGACATACCAATATTATGCGCCGCCTGATCATCCACCGCGCCGCCAATATTTACGGTGATAAATTTTTGTGCGCCTTCGCCATCCCTAACAATATATTGCGCCATTTCTAGGCATAACTCATTGATGGCGGTTACAAAATCTTGCAATTCTGGCGCGGATGAATCATTTATTTGCGGCGCGTCTAACTGGCCAGTGGCGAACAGCAAAACCGTATCGCTGGTCGATGTATCACTGTCGACGGTGATGGCGTTAAAACTTGGTTTCACCGCCGCGACCAGAATTTTTTGCAAGGCTGGTTGGGATATATTGGCATCGGTAAATATAAAACTAAGCATGGTTGACATGTCCGGCGCGATCATCCCGCTGCCTTTGGCGATGGCGTTTATGGTGACCGAATTGCCCGCAATTTCAACCTGACGGCTGGAGAATTTGGCAAAGGTATCGGTGGTGCGGATGGCATTCGCCGCGCCGATAAAATTATTCTCGGGCGTAGAAAATTTGTTGGCATCGACGGCATTTAGCAAATCATCAGCCGATAATAATTCGCCAATCACTCCGGTTGAGGCGGTGTAAATTTCGGAATTTTTTAGTTTAAATTTTTGTGCCAAATGGTTAAAAACACTGGTTACACTGCGCTCGCCCGCTGCGCCGGTAAACGCATTGCTATTACCCGCATTGACCAACAAAAGCCGCGCTTGATGCCCGGTTGCGAGGTGCTTTTTGCACCAATCAACTGCGGCAGAACAGGTTTTGGATTGGGTAAAAACCCCCGCCACTTGTGTACCTTTAGCAAATTGCGCCAACAATAAATCATCGCGATTTTTGTAAACCATCCGGGTTTCGAACATTTTTAGCGCCACACCTTTGACATCTGGCATGCGCGAAAACTCAGTGGGGGCAAGCGGCGATATATTCATAAATTATCCTTAAAGGCGCGACAAATGGCACAGGTCAATAACCATGGATTGACTATGCACAATATGGGTTAATATGTACGATATGGGTTAATATGTAAAATGTGTATTAATTTGTCGCTATATTTTATTTTGATGGTGTGGCTTCGGGCGCGACAAACAGCTCTATCTGTGCATCCTTGCGCAAATCGGCGCTTAATTGGTCGGCTTTTTCTTGCACCAAAATGCCATAAAGGCTGTTTTTGACTTTCTCGAATGTCGGCAATGGTTTTTGGCGAATGTCTTCGAGCCGAATGATGTGATATCCGAATTTTGTTTTGACCAAATCCGGCGTATATTCGCCAACTTTTAGCAATTTAATCACCTCTAAAAACTCGGGTTCCATCTCGCCATCAGGGAAATAGCCTAAATCGCCACCTTGGGTTTTGCTTGGCCCAATGGAATATTCCTCGGCCAGCTGAATAAAATCGCCGCCACCTTCTAGCAAACCCAGCACTAATTTTCCATTATCCTCATCATCAAACAAAATATGGCGTATATGAGTTTCGCTCGACGGCACAATTTTATTCATTTCTTGATCGTAAAAACTGCGCAGCGCAGCATCGTCTATTTGCGCCAATACATTATTTATAAAATATTGATTATTCAGTGTCTGCTCAGATAAATAAGCTATTTTGCGAGTGAATTCGAGACTTTTGTGCAAATCAGCCCTGCGCGCCGCCTCGCCCATTAATTTAAAATCGATGAGGAATTGCAACACCCGTTGTTGGCGTTGTGAATTGGATAGATTTTCCAACTCTGCCTGCAACGATTGTTCGGCCAAATCATATTCGAATTGTTGGATGTTAATGCCATTGACAATGGCCACCAATTTGTCGCCATCATTGGCGGTGTTTTCGGCAGCATGCGCCCCGCCGCTGGCCACTAAAATTGACAAGGCTATGCTGGCCACAAATTTAGGTCTATGTGTCATGACAAAATGTCTTAACAGCTTGATATTCATAATTTCGATACTTTATTACTGATTTAGACCAAACGAGTTAGCCCCGAACCCACATCACTTTGAATTCATTAGATAGAATAAACATAATGATGGCAAGATAATGGTGGATTTAAAGTAAATTTGCTGTGCTAAAATAAGCGCTCATTGACCTATAAAATTAACCATTATCTGTGGTTTATCCTTATCGAAAACTCAAACCGCCACAAATCGCCCAAATTTTAGCCATAAACAGCAATTATTGACCGCAAAATGGCCTGTGCTCATTGACAAGCAATTGAGAGATGCTTACTTCTGCTTTGTGCAGTGTTTGATGAAACTGCATATTGGATTTTTTAAGGTAGATATAAATGCTCGGTTCCGTAGTTCGTAGAATGTTTGGCAACGCCAATGATCGCAAAATTAAGGCTTTAAAACCGCTGGTTCAACAAGTTAATGACTTGGAGCAGCACACTAAAACCTTGTCGGCTGAGCAATTTATTAGCCGCACTGCCGAACTTAAAGCCATGGTGGCTAACGGCACTGGCCTAGATGAATTATTGCCCGAAGCCTTTGCAATGGTGAGAGAAGCCTCTGTCCGCACTTTGGGCTTGCGCCATTTTGATGTGCAGATTATGGGCGGTGTTATATTGCACCAGGGTAAAATTACCGAAATGCGCACCGGCGAAGGCAAAACCTTAGTGGCAACACTGGCGGCATATCTTAACGCTTTAGACGACAAAGGCGTGCATATTGTCACCGTTAATGATTATTTGGCTCTACGCGACAGCCAATGGATGGGCGAAATTTATGAATATCTAGGCCTAAGCGTTGGTGCTATTGTCAGCGGTATGGATGATGGCGACCGCAAAGCTATGTATGCGCGTGACATTATATATGTGACCAATAATGAATTAGGTTTTGATTATTTACGCGACAATATGAAATATCATACGGACGCGATGGCCCAACGCGGCCATCACTATTCTATTGTCGATGAAGTCGACTCGATTTTAATTGATGAAGCCCGCACGCCGTTGGTGATTAGTGGGCCATTAGATGACAAGTCTGACCTTTACACCACAATTGATAAGCTTATGGAATTGCTGGTTGAAGAAGATTATGTGATTGATGAAAAAGGCAAGTCGGTTAATTTAAGCGAAGAAGGCAACGATCATATCGAGGCCATTTTAATTGAGCATAATTTGATGGACCCGGAGACGACTTTTTATGACATCGCCAATGTTTCGCTCATTCATCATGTTGGCCAAGCGTTGCGCGCTCACAAAATTTACCACAAAGACAAAGACTATATTGTCGGCGATGACCAAGTTAAAATTATCGACCCATTTACCGGCCGCACCATGGATGGCCGCCGCTATGGCGAAGGCTTGCACCAAGCTTTAGAAGCCAAAGAAGCGGTCACCATTCAGCCGGAAAGCCAAACCTTGGCATCGGTCACGTTTCAAAATTACTTCAGGCTTTATAACAAATTAGCTGGCATGACCGGCACAGCCCTGACCGAAGCCGAAGAATTTGCCGACATTTACAAATTAGACGTGGTCGATGTGCCCACCAATGTTGACGTCTGCCGCATCGATGATGATGACCAAGTCTACCGCACCCGCGCCGAAAAACACGCCGCGATGCTAAACCAAATTCAAGAATGTGTAAAAACCCAACAACCGGTTTTGGTTGGCACCGGTTCGATTAAAGATTCGGAAGTGATATCGGGTATATTAGTCGAAGCCAAAATTAAACATAATGTGCTAAACGCCCGCCACCATGAGCAAGAAGCGGTTATTGTGGCCGCTGCCGGCCGCCTAGGCGCTGTCACCATTGCCACAAATATGGCTGGCCGTGGCACTGACATTCAACTCGGTGGCAACCTTGCCATCCGCATTGAGCAAGAACTAGCCGAGCTTGAACCCGGCACTAAACGCGATGACGCGGTTAAAAAAATAACTGACGAAGTGCAAGCCGAAAAAGCCCAAGTGATTAAACGCGGCGGGCTATTTGTATTAAGTGGCGAACGTCACGAAAGCCGCCGCATTGACAACCAATTGCGTGGCCGTTCTGGCCGCCAAGGCGACCCCGGCCATTCGAAATTTTTCGTATCGCTTGAAGATGATTTAATGCGCATATTTATGGCCGAACGCATGGAAAATATGTTAACCCGGCTTGGCCTAGAGGATGGCGAAGCCATTTCTCACCCATGGATTAACAAAGCGCTCGAAAATGCTCAACGCAAAGTGGAAGCGCATAATTTTGACATTCGTAAAAACTTGCTGAAATTTGACGATGTGATGAATGACCAACGTAAGGTTATTTTTGAACAACGCTTAGAATTGATGGAAGATGACGCCATTAACGAAACCATTATGGACATGCGCCATGATGTGATTGACGATTTTGTTAGCCAATATATACCCAAAAATGCCTATGCAGAACAATGGGATATAGAAGGTTTGAATGAAAAAGTTACCGCCACATTTAACTTGCAATTGCCGCTTAAAAGCTGGGCAGATGAAGAAGGCATTGCCGATGAGGAAATTCATGACCGCTTGGTAAAAGCCGCCGATGAAGACATGGCCGCCCGCGCCACCCGCATTAGCCCAGACATTATGCGCCAAGTCGAACGCAGCGTATTGCTACAAACACTCGACAGCTTATGGCGCGAACATTTGCTTACCCTTGACCATTTGCGCCAAGGTGTTGGCTTGCGCGGTTATGGCCAACGTGACCCGTTAAACGAATATAAAACCGAGGCGTTTAGCCTGTTTGAAGAAATGCTCAACAAATTGCGCGAAGCAGTGACGGCGCAACTTGCCCATGTAGAGCTAAGCCAAGCGCCAACGGATGTGGAAGAATATGACATGGCCGGAGCTGAAGCTAGCCATGAAGGCGATGCAGACGCGACCAATGCTGGTGTGCAAAGCGCAACTTTGCAGCATAAAACCGGCCCAGTTGACCCAGATGACCCAAGCACATGGGGCAAAGTAGCCAGAAACACCGCCTGCCCCTGCGGCAGTGGCAAAAAATATAAACATTGCCATGGTAGTTACTAGCGTAACTACCATGTTTATACGCTCGCTACGCTCTCTGTTTAACACTGCGTGCGTTCGCTCCGCTCTCTTGCTACGCCTAACGGCGGGCCTCAATGGCCATCTCACCAACTTCGTTGGTTCGGGGAGACTTCCTGTAACTTTGTGCAGAGTTTCTGTCTGCCCCCCCCGCACCCAATCAACGTGATATTCAGAGAGCGCGTGTTCGGCTGTTCGGAGCCGCGAATTTATGCTGATCGTGGGTAAAAAGGGCGAGCCAACTTGTTGGCGAACTTGGCCATTGAGGCCCGCCGTTAGGCGTAGCAAGCACGCGGAGGCGTGCGCCCGCAGGTAAGCTTTGAGCGCAGCGAAATGCGCCAACAGTGAAAGAGGCGAAGCCGAAAGAACGTATAAATGCAAGCACCCCTGTGATGGCAGGAGCGCTAACTTTCTATGTCTTGGGCTTGGGTTCAGAATAAACCTGAATATAATTGATGCTCATGTCACCAGAAAGCGAGAACCTATCACTCAGGGGATTATATTTCACCCCGGTTTCATCGATAAGTTTTAAGCCTAGCCCTTCGCACATATCTTGCAATTCCTTGGGGATTATAAATTGGCTCCAATTATGCGTGCCTTTTGGCAGCCAGCCTAGCACATATTCCACCCCCACAATGGCCATGGCAAAACTTTTAAAATTGCGGTTAAGAGTGGCCACAAACATAATGCCGCCGGGCTTTAACATGGCTTGGCAAGATGATAAAAATAGCGGCACATCGGCCACATGTTCTATCACTTCCATATTCAATATAACGTCAAATGTTTCGCCATTTGCTGCCAAATCTTCTGAGGTTGTGGCGCGGTAATCTATGTCTAACCCTTGCTCCATCGCATGGGCGCTGGCAATGTTGACATTTTTTTCCGCCGCATCGGCGCCGATAATGTCTGCCCCCAACCTAAATATAGGTTCGGTCAGCAAACCACCACCGCAGCCAATGTCTAAAATCCGCAGGCCGTTATAAGGTTGCGCTACATCAAAACCTTCGGCCGCTGCCAAGTTAAAATGCGCCAATAATTGGCTGCGAATATATTTAAGCCTGATCGGGTTAAATTTGTGCAGCGGGGCAAATTTGCCTTTAGGGTCCCACCATTGCTCGGCAATTTTTACAAAATTTGCCACGTCAGCTGGGTTAATGGTGGTTGATTTTTTTGTGACCATGATTATTTCATTTCAAAACGAGTATTAACTATAATAGCAAAAAACGGTGGCGGCTCAAGCCAATAAATGCATTTGTAACATCATAATTTAGCCTTTATTTTCCGCTAGATTTGTGCAAATATCGGGGCAAGAATTTAGAGAAACATTTTCAGTTGTGTAAACACTTATAGTTACGCGATCTGATAACGTTTTATTAACTTAAAGTGAATAAAGTTTGATAGAAGCACTTCTATGTCTTGCTAAATCAAAGCTGGAAAAACACATGACGAACAAAATATTTGGCAAAATAAAAGCCATATCTACAATTTTAGTGACTGCAACATTATTAAGCGCTTCCCCCAGCTTTGCAGAAGAGCCAAAACCGATTGAACAACATAAAGATTGGTCAATATTTGCCTATAGTGAAAAAGGCAAAATGGTTTGTTTTGCAGTTACCCAACCGACAGAAAGCCTACCTAAAGGCGTTAATCGTGGGTCTATTTATTTTTCTGTCACCCACAGCCAAAGTGACAAAACTGTAAATGCCGTGAGCGTGTCTATGGGTTATCCGTTAAAAGCCAACTCCAGCCCAAGCATCACCATTGGCAGCAAGTCTTATACATTATTTGCCCAAGGTGAGACCGCATGGCCAACTGGCGACAAATTGCAAACCCAATTGGTGACCGCTATGAAACGTGGCCAAAAAATGGTGGTTAAAGGCGTTAGTACCCGCGGCACAAACACCACCGATACTTATTCGCTAGCTGGCATAACCGCTGCCATTGCCGGTGCTAAAAAACATTGCAAACTATAAATTAACACGATTAACGGCTAGATATTTACAGCTGTTTCATTTTCAGCTATACACGCATCAAATGTGAGAGCCTCTCTGGCTTTCCAGATAGATGAGCTTGCTTATGTCACATACGTTAGATATTGCCAAAATAAATGCAAATGCCACCACCCAGAACGGCGTTTTGGGTGCGGCTGTAGCTGAAACTACGCCAGAAAATTCAGCTGAAGCCACCCCGGAAGCCACCGAGGCTGCCACCAAAACAACATTGCCAAATTTGGTGGGCATGCCGCGTGAAGCCTTAAAAACCATTTTAAGTGAGTTGGGCATTGCCGACAAAGCCATTAAAATGCGCACCGCCCAAATATGGCATTGGCTCTACATTGCTGGGGTTACAGATTATACAGAAATGCGTAATGTTAACAAAGATTTACGCCAAAAATTAGCCGAAAACTATTCGATTGAACGCCCCGAAATAGTCGAGGAACAAATATCGGTTGATGGCACACGCAAATGGTTAATGCGGATGCCAAAATTAGCCGGTGACGCGGTCGGCCATGAAGTTGAATGTGTTTACATTCCCGAGCAAACCCGTGGCACATTATGTGTATCGAGCCAAGTCGGCTGCACCTTAAGCTGTACATTTTGCCACACCGGCACCCAGCGCATGGTGCGCAATTTAACCAGCCAAGAAATTATCGCCCAAATTATGGTGGCACGTGACCGCATTGGCAATTGGCCAAGTATGGAGCGGGTCAAAGACCAAAACCTGCCACAAACCGGCCGCATGATTAGCAACATTGTCTATATGGGCATGGGCGAGCCTTTGTATAATTATGAACATGTTAAAAACGCCATTAACATTATGGCCGATGGTGATGGCATTGCCTTGTCGCGCCGCCGCATCACCTTATCGACCTCAGGCGTGGTTAATTTTATCGAAAAAATTGGCGAAGAAACCGGCTGCATGTTGGCCATTTCTCTGCATAGTGTCAAAGACGATGTGCGCGATATATTGGTGCCGATTAACAAAAAATTCAACTTAGAAACCCTGCTCGAGGCGTGCCGCAATTATCCCGGCGTGTCTAACGCCCGGCGCATCACCTTTGAATATGTGATGCTAAAAGACATTAACGACTCTATTGACGATGCCAAACAATTGGTGGCGTTGCTAAAAGGCATACCGGCCAAAATAAACTTAATACCGTTTAACCCATGGCCGGGCAGCGAATATGAATGTTCGGACTGGGAGCAAATTGAAAAATTTGCCGAGGTTATCAACCGCGCCGGTTATGCCAGCCCCATCCGCACCCCGCGCGGACGCGACATTATGGCGGCCTGTGGGCAATTAAAATCGGCAAGTAAAATTAGCAAAAAGGTCAGAGCCAAATGATCTTAAAAACCTTTAACGTCGCCATGGCCTATCTCATCGCGGTTATTTTCTGCGCAGTGTGTGTGGCCCTTACCTATTTTCTACCACAAAAGGCCTCAGGCGTGGAGGTCGATACAAAATTAATCGTCGATATGATCACCGTGGTCAGTGTGTCTATCATTATTTTTTCATCTCCATTGGTGCTTATATTGGGTTTATTTGCCTTCTTCAAAAAAATAGATTCCAAATATTATTATATGGTGTGCGGTTTGTTTGTGCTCTTGCTCACGCTGTTCTTCTTGCCAGGTCTGCAAGGGGTAAAAGGCGATGAAGCCAGCCTATGGGTGCCATTTGTTGGTATGATTGCCGCCGCCTGTTCTGGCTATATATTTTGGTTTTTGACCATTCGACGACCCAAACCTAAAGCCCAACAACCTTCAGAATAATTTGTAAAAACGGAATATAAAATGGACAAAAAAGACATAAATAAAGTGGTACTCGCCTATTCTGGCGGTTTGGACACCAGCATTATTTTAAAATGGTTGCAGCAAGAATATGAGTGCGAAGTGGTAACCTTTACCGCTGACCTTGGCCAAGGCGAAGAGCTAGAACCGGCGCGTAAAAAAGCTGAATTATTGGGCATCAAAGAAATTTACATCGAAGATGTGCGCGAAGAATTTGTCAAAGATTATGTATTTCCGATGTTCCGCGCCAATGCGTTATATGAAGGCGTTTATCTGTTGGGCACAGCCATCGCCCGGCCGCTAATTGCCAAAAAACAAATAGAAATTGCGGCCAAAACCGGCGCTGATGCCGTCAGCCATGGTGCTACCGGCAAAGGCAATGACCAAGTGCGGTTTGAACTTGGCTATTATGCCCTAAACCCCGACATTAAAGTGATTGCGCCATGGCGTGAGTGGGATTTATCTAGCCGCACCAAGCTGATTGAATTTGCCGAAAAAAATCAAATCCCCATTGCCACTGACAAACGCGGCGAAGCGCCGTTTAGCGTCGATGCCAACCTATTGCACACCTCATCAGAAGGCAAAGCGTTAGAAGACCCATCGGTTGAAGCGCCGGAATATGTTTATCAACGCACAGTTAGCCCCGAAGCTGCGCCCGACAAAGCCACCTATGTAGAAATTGGCTTTGAAGCTGGTGACGCGGTGTCTATCGACGGCGTTATACTCAGCCCGGCCACCATTTTAACCCGGCTTAATGAACTTGGCGGCGCCAATGGCATTGGCCGTTTAGACTTAGTCGAAGGCCGTTTTGTGGGTATGAAATCGCGCGGTATTTACGAAACACCCGGCGGCACTATATTGCTAACCGCCCATAGAGGCATTGAAAGCATCACCCTTGACCGCGGCGCCATGCATTTAAAAGATGAAATGATGCCACGCTATGCCGAAGTGCTATATAATGGTTTTTGGTTCAGCCCCGAGCGCGAAATGCTGCAAGCCATGATTGACAAAGCTTCTGAGCCCGTAAAAGGCACAGTGGTGGTGAAATTATACAAAGGCAATGTATCGGTTGTCAGCCGTAAATCACCATATTCATTATATTCTGAAGCGCATGTAACGTTTGAAGAAGATGATGTTTATGACCATAATGACGCCGCCGGTTTTATTAAGCTAAACGCTTTACGCCTTCGCCTACTGGCCGAACGCAAGCGCAAAATGCATTCATAAACCACCTTGCTATACAGAAATTAACGGCGTGAATGTTTGCATTTGCGCCTTTTTGTTGAATTGCCGCCTATTTTGGCTAGTCTAAACTAACTTTTATCTGAGGTGGACACTATGCTGAATGAATTTAAGAAATTTGCCATCAAAGGCAATATGGTCGATCTGGCCATCGGCTTTATTTTAGGTGGGGCGTTTAGCACCATTGTAAAATCTTTGGTCAATGACATTATTATGCCGCCCATTGGGCTGCTTATGGGCGGGGTGGATTTCACCAACCTGTTCATCACCCTAAAAGGCGTGTCTTTTAGCACCATTGAAGCCGCCAAAGAAGCTGGTTCGGTGACGTTAAATTACGGCGTTTTTATCAACAATGTGATTAGTTTTTTAATCGTCGCCATTGTATTGTTTTTTGTGGTTAAAGGCATTAATAAAGCCAAGGAAGCCATTGAAGACGCGGTCAAGAAAGACGAAGAAGTGGCCGCTGCCGCCCCGGTTATACCGCCAGCACAAGAGCTATTATTGGCCGAAATTAGAGATTTGTTAAAAAAACAATCGGCAAGTTGAATGAAACCAGATTTTTAAGGCCAGAACATGTCTAGCGAAAACACAATGTCACTCGAAAACCCATTTAATGTGTTTAAACATTGGTTTGAAAAAGCCCAACAGCACGCCCATGTTAAATATCCAGACGCAATGAATTTGGCTACAGTGTCAGCTGCTGGTCAGCCATCTAACCGCACCGTGTTGCTGAAACACTGGGATGAAGCCGGGTTTGTATTTTACACCAATTTAACCTCGCGCAAGGGCGGTGAAATATCGGCAAATGGCAAAGTTTCTGTGTGTTTTCATTGGGACGCTATGGATGTGCAAATTCGCATTGAAGGTGTTTGTGCGCAAGTTGATGACGCGCAAGCCGACATTTATTTTGACAGCCGCCCAATGCAAAGCCGGGTTGGTGCTTGGGCATCTAAACAATCGCAACCGCTAGCCAGCCATGCACACCTGTTAAAACGTGTAGCCAAACAAAGCTTAAAACTGCCTCTGGGCAAAATGCACCGGCCTGATTTTTGGTCGGGCTTTCGAATTGTGCCGCACCGCATAGAATTTATGCAGATGAAAGATTATCGCCTACATGAGCGACGTGAATTTAAACTTATTGATGGTCATTGGGTCAATGGCCTGCTTTACCCGTAGATTCAAACCATCTAGGCACCTAGCTATCAAAACCGCGTTGCCAAACATCAATACTATTGACTATATTTAACCAAGCAAAATGTGTTTAATGCCGACATGACACAACAAAATAACCCAAAACCCACCGCCCGACCGCATATTATGGTGCTGGTGGCGGTGGCCTCCATCGGCACATTGGCGCTCAATATATTCATCCCCTCTATGCCAAACTTGGTTGAAAGTTTGGGCACAACCCAAAGCATGGCGCAACTAACCCTAACCTTTTATTTGGCCTCTCTGGCTTTTGCCCAGCTGATCATTGGCCCGTTATCCGACAAATATGGCCGCAGACCCGTTTTACTGTGGAGCATCGCCATCTATGTCGCCGCAAGTTTGGCATCGGGTTTAGCCACCAATATCGAAACTTTAATTTCCGCCCGGGTGCTACAGGCTTTGGGCGGCTGTAGTGGCATTGTCATCACCCGTGCCATCATCCGCGATATTTATAGCAAACAACGCGCCGCTGGGGTTTTGGGTTATATAATTATGGTGGTATCTTTAGCACCGATGCTAGCGCCAATTATCGGCGCTTATATCGACCAATGGTTTAGTTGGCGCGGCAGCTTTTATTTTGTCGCCCTGTTTGGGATATTTATTGGCTTAATTGCCTATAAAAACCTGCACGAAACCAATTTTAATTTGGTAACCCAGCTTAATTTGGGCAACATGCCCAAGCAATATTGGGCATTACTACGCGAGCCAGAATATATGGGCTATGCATTGTCTATGTCATTTAACAATGCGGTGTTTTTTAGCTTCATCACCGGCGCGCCATTTATAATTTCCGATCTGATGAATTTAACTCCCGGCATTTATGCGCTCTACTTTATGTTGGTAAGTGGTGGTTATATGTTGGGTAATTTTTTGGTCGGGCGGTTTTCTGCCCGTATTGGCACCGATAAAATGATTCACATTGGCAATATAAATATGCTGTTGGGGGTAATATTGGCCATATATTGCTTTAATTTGGGTTATAGCCACCCGATAATTTTATTTGGCCCGATGGGCGTTATCGCCATTTCGGCCGGCATGATAGGCCCCAACGCCATTGCCGGGTTGCTGGATGTTAAACCCGAAATTGCCGGCACGGCCTCAGGCTTAAGTGGGTTTTTGCAAATGATGATTGCCGCCACCGCCACTTTTTTGGTCAGCTGGTTTTATCAAAATACTGGGTTTTCGATGATATTTTTTATGGCCCTGTTTGCCTGCCTTTCCTGTTTAAGTTTTTACACGCTGGTGGTGATAAAAAAACCAAAACCCGCCGTATAATCTTGGGCTTGAATCTACTTTCTTATGTGGCCAAAAAAAGCTAGGCTTTATATATGTACAAAACTTTAATCACCACAATTCTAGCGCTCATGGCATTTGCCGCAAACTCAGTATTGGCGCGTTTGGCCTTAGCAGAATCCGCCATAGACCCAGCCTCCTTTACCTTTATCCGGCTATTATCTGGCGCGGTTATATTGTTTATATTGGTATTAATCATCCGCCCGAAACTGCCCATTAGACCCACAGCCGCCAAAACAACCAACAAACCTAGGCCAAAAACTTCGCTTTATGAAATGGCCTTAAATTTTGAATTTGAGGTTAAGGGCAGTTGGATGTCTGGGCTAATGCTGTTTTTATATGCCGCCTGCTTTTCATTCGCCTATGTGAATTTAGACACCGCCACCGGCGCGTTGGTGCTGTTTGCTGCGGTGCAAATTAGCATGATAGCCAGCTCGTTATTGGCCGGCAATCGCTTACACATAAGCGAATGGAGCGGCATTATTCTGGCGTTTTTGGGCTTTGTATATTTGATATATCCAGATTTAAATGCCAGCAATGCAAACGCTAACTTATTTAGCCTGTTACTAATGATGCTGGCTGGCGTGGCCTGGGGCATCTATTCAATCCGCGGCCGCAGCTCGGCCGAACCATTGACCGACACGGCGTTTAATTTTCTGCGCGCCATATCATTTGCTGGCGTGTTGATTATATTTAATCTGACAAATTTACAATTATCCAACGATGGGGTTTTATACGCCGTCATATCGGGCGCCATTACTTCGGGCATTGGTTATGCAATCTGGTATGTTGCTTTGCGCGGGCTGGCGTTAACCGCCGCTGCTGTGGTGCAACTATCTGTGCCGGTAGTGGCGGCATTTGGTGGCCTTGTTTTTGTGGATGAAACCATTACAGTGAGGCTTATGACCGCCGCTTTGCTTATATTGGGTGGTATATTTATCACCATTGTTGGGCGGCACTTGGCGCACAAACATTAGAGGGCGTTATTTAGCCGAAAAACAAAAAAGGGCGGGCAAGTTATGAAAACAAATTTTCAAATTTTCACCCGCATCTTATTCATCACCATCGGTTTGACTTTGGCAAATTCTGCCTTCTCTGAAACCAACCAAATTGACCCAGCGGAATTGGCAGACTTTAATGCTTATATCGCCCATGAAATGGGAGATCAGGACATTCCGGCTCTGTCATTAATGGTATTTGATGCCAATAATATCATCTACGAAGCCAATTTTGGCTACGCAAATCTGGTCACAAAGAATGCCTTAACTTCCGACCATGTATTTTTGATGGCCAGCGTGTCTAAATTAATAACCGCCACGGCTTTGATGCAATTATTCGAGCAAGGCCAGTTTAAATTGGATGATAAAATATCCGATTATTTGCCGTTTAACATTGATAACCCATTTAACCAAACACCAATAACTTTTAGAATGTTGCTCACCCATACATCTGCCATAGCCGATGGCGCGGCGATGGACGGGCAATATTATTTTGGCCAAGACAGCCCAGTAAAGCTAGATTATTTTTTGGAAAATTACTTAACTAAAAACGGCAAATTTTACGACCCGGATGATAATTTTTATGAACATAAACCCGGCAGTCGGTTTGAATATTCTAACGAAGCCAGTGCCTTAATGGCGGTATTGGTCGAGCAAATATCTGGTATGAATTTTGTCAATTATAGCCAAACCCAAATATTTAACCCCTTGGGCATGGACGCCACCCAGTGGCGGCTAGACCGAGTGAAAAACCCCATTGTCACCCCGTATGAAGATAAAAATAACCAAAATAGCGCCATCAAACATTATACATTTACCGACTATCCCAATGGCGGGCTGCGCTCTAACGCGCGCGATATGCGCAAATTTTTAACCATGCTTATGCTGGGCGGAAAACAAATGACCGGTAAAACCCAAATTTTGAACGCCCAAACCATTGCCCAAATGTTAACCCCGCAAATACCCAAATTAGACAAAACAGTGGGTTTGCATATATTTAAACTAGAAGGTGAAACCGGGATGTGGGGGCATGAGGGCGGCGAAAATGGCGTATCGACCATTGTTGGTTTTAACCCAGCTAGCCAAATAGGCGTGATTATATTAACCAATGTGAGCGATGCTTATTTGGAAGACATGCTTGCCGAAGCCTATTTTGCCATAGGCGCCAATTCATTAAATTAGGAATTTAAAATGCTGACCAATAGCCCCGAAACCGCCCGCGAAAAACTAGCCGATATGGTGTGGCAAGACCCATTTTTGCTAGAACTACAATTGCAAGAAGACGAGCGGATGATAAGAGACGCTGCCCATAATTATTGCCAAAATAACTTAGCGCCACGCATATTAAACGCCCATAGAAACGAAATATTCGATGTGGAAATTATGGCCGAAATGGGCGAGCTAGGCCTGCTTGGCGCCACCTTGCCGGCCGAATATGGCGGCGTTGATGCCAATTATGTCACCTATGGTCTAATCGCCCGCGAAGTTGAGCGGGTCGACAGTGGTTACCGCAGCGCCATGTCTGTGCAATCTTCATTGGTGATGCACCCAATATTTGCCTATGGCGATGAAGACCAACGCAAAAAATACCTGCCCAAATTGGCCAGCGGCAACTTAATTGGCTGTTTTGGCCTTACTGAACCAGACCACGGCTCTGACCCCGGCGGCATGTTGTGTCGTGCCAAAAAAGTCGATGGCGGTTATTTGCTATCTGGTGCCAAAAATTGGATTACCAATTCACCGATTGCCGATATTTTGATCGTCTGGGCAAAATCTGACGCGCATGACGGCAAAATAAAAGGCTTTATTGTAGACCGCCGTTTGCCCGAAACCGCAAGAGGCTTATCTACCCCCAAAATAGATGGTAAATTTTCGTTACGGGCATCGATTACCGGCATGATTATGATGGAACAATGCTTTGTGCCCGATGAAAACCTACTGCCACATGCCAGTGGTTTGGCCGGGCCATTTGGTTGTTTAAACCGCGCCGGATATGGCATCGCTTGGGGGGTAATGGGCGCAGCCGAATTTTGCTGGCACGCCTCACGCAATTATACCTTGGAGCGCAAACAATTTGGCCGGCCATTGGCCGCCAACCAATTGATACAAAAAAAACTCGCCGATATGCAGACCGAAATTGCCCTCGGCTTGCAAGGTTGCGTGCAACTGGGTCGACTTTTCGATGAGCATAAAACCTCGGCCGAACTGATTAGCCTGATGAAACGCAACAATTGCGGCAAGGCACTCGACATTGCCCGAACCTCGCGCGATATGCACGGCGGCAACGGGGTTAGTGACGAATATGGGGTGATTAGGCATATGATGAACCTAGAAGCTGTCAACACTTATGAAGGCACACATGATGTGCATGCGTTGATTTTAGGCCGCGCCCAAACCGGCATACAGGCGTTTAATTGAGCGATTAAAGTTTTTGATCTGGATCAATTTGAAATTTAATTTGGCCAGCGTTTTGACATTATTAACCATAGGTGCAACACTCAGCCCACTTGGGGGAAAATGATTCGTTCTAGAGCAAAAACCTGTAATTGGCTGGCCAATAAAGCCGCTAAAAACTGGTGTTAATCGCTCGAACAAAATCTACACCGATAATTGATGAAATGCAGGGGGAGGCTCATTTGTGTTGATTGGGAAAGTTTGGACTATAAACAATTCTAATCAACACAAATGGTATATTCACCGCATTATCAAATCTTGAGCTGTTAATTACAGTGTTTTTTAATGGCGCACAAAATCTCACTCTGCTAGATATAAATAGTGGTCTCGTAGCTCAGTTGGATAGAGCACCAGATTCCTAATCTGGGGGTCACAGGTTCAATTCCTGTCGAGGTCACCACAGTTTTCATAAAAAGATGACGTTATGGAAGAAATTGAATTAGGTTTGCCGCTTGAATATCAGCAAATGCCTGAATATTTTGACGCGCATAATGTATTAGATGACACCCAAGACAAAAATGCACTATTGCTGCAACTGTTAAAGCAGCACAAAATATGTACAGTTTTAGATATGACGTGCGGCACAGGCTCGCAAGTATTTTACCTGAATAAGCAGGGTTATAATGTAACCGGCTCAGATTTCAGCCCAGCCCTGTTAGACATTGCACGCAAAAAAGCGGCTTCCT
This sequence comes from Hyphomicrobiales bacterium, assembly GCA_013214705.1. GTDB lineage: Bacteria > Pseudomonadota > Alphaproteobacteria > Rhizobiales > OSC116 > OCS116. The sequence continues at coordinate 1,000 of JABSRZ010000013.1, read as the reverse complement.
CTAATTTAGATATAAAATTTATTGATGGAGATATGCGGAGTTTAAACATTGGCAAATTTGATGCCATCATCACCATGTTTAACGCCATTGGCCATGTGAGCAAACCAGATTTTGAAACAACATTAAACAATATAAATGGCAATTTAAACCGAGGCGGCATTTATGTTTTCGACATATTCAATCTGGCCGCGATGTCAGATTTAATGGTTGAAAACTTAGCGATGGAAACCACAAAAACCGCCCAAGGTGACAAGATTCATAATGTTCAACATTCTGAAATCAATCGAGAAAAAGGGCTTTTGACCTCGTTTGATCAATATACCATTCAAAAAGCCAATGCTGAGGTGCAAAAATTAAACCATAGCTTTACATTGCAAATTTACACTGCACAACAAATTCAAGATATGCTCAGCCAAAACGGGTTTGAAATTGTATGTCAATGCGCAATGGACGGCACGGAATTTGTAGAACAAGCGACTGAAAGTATACTGACAATCGCTCGCAAGCTTTAAGCCAAATCTGCAGGCAAAAGACTTGTTGGAATATTTTGATAACAGACGGGACGCAGAAAACGCCTGATGGCCATAGTGCCTACCGATGTTGCGCCAAAATTGGTCGAGGCTGGGAACGGCCCGCCATGCACCATCGTGTCAGAAACTTCTACGCCTGTTGGGAAGCCATTGGCCAATATACGGCCAGCTTTGCGCTCTAATATCGGCATTAAGGTTTGGGCTAGGTCGCTATCGTCATCTTCCAAATGCAAGGTGCAAGTTAGCTGGCCTTTGAGTTTAGCGGCAATCTCAACCATCTGCGCTTCATTGGTAACTTTAATAATAATTCCCAAAGGCCCAAACACTTCTTCGTTTAGCGCTTCATTGGCCAACCACGCGTCGCCGCTGGTGGCATAAAGATAAGGCGCAGCTTCGCGTAAATCGCAAGTACTGGCAAATAATTCTTGAATGCCGGCAACTTTGGCAATCACTTCATTGCCATCTCTATA
>JABSRZ010000012.1 GCA_013214705.1 Hyphomicrobiales bacterium | reverse complement strand
GCAACACATAAAGTGCTGCTCGCTTTGCTGACGTTACATATCATTAAAAATGTGATGTTCCGTCGTTGTCCAAATTAATGGACAGCTATGTTGTTCGATTACTCAAAGTTAATTACTAAATATAAATACCTAATAACCTTCTTCACGTTAATCTGTCTAACCACAAAGGTAATGTGATTAGACGTTCATAAGAAAACGTCGACAATATATCAAAGCTGATATTCTAAACTAAAGTCCAAAATACCAAGATCTATAAGATCAGCCAAAAATAACCGCCTACGTCTCTCTTCTAAAATTTACAATGTCAAACAACATAAGATAATACCAACGTATCAAATATAACTCTTATTTAAACACCCAGTCATAAGGGTCAAAAGCATCTCTTCAGCAGAACCACTAAGCGCCGCTGTTCAATGAGCGGGTTATACGGAAAACATAAACTTCCGTCAACACATAAATTGAACAAAAAAATACATTCAAAACTTATCAACCGATTCATGCAAATAATGAACAAGCCTAAACCCAAATGTTGAAATTAATCCTAATTTAAGGTTTCACAAAATTATCAGATATAATAATAGAACAAATACGACAATTATCCTATATATTATATGTGTGCTTAATTTGATTTTTTAAATCTGGTCATAATCTCATCACATTTGTATATTTTATGGCACATAATAAGGCCGCTTAATAAGTTAACGGCTCGTTTACCATAATAAAGTAACCTGCTCAGGTGGGGCAAAAAGGCAATTAAATGGCGCTATACAGCGAAAATATTGAAGTCACTTCCAAGTGGATGTGGTCTTCTATAACAACGGGCGCAATTAGCCTTTTGTTTTTTGCTGCTGCTTTTTGGGGGCTATCGACCAATATGAATACGGTCTCAACTGTTTTCATCAGTCAGTCCGCAACATTTAATCTGCCTAAAAAAGCTCAAATATCCACGCCAAAACCAGTTGTTTCCATCCAACCCAAAGCCGATACAAAACTTTCGCTCATTAAACAAGGCAAGCTGAAAGAACAAAAAGTAAACCGCACTGCCAAACGAGATTCCACTTTCGCCAAACCCAAGATAGCTTTTGCCAACCCCTCATTTACCGCAAAGCCGTTGCAACAAACAGCCGCTGCTGTAACCGCCAACAAAGTCGGCCTCAGCCCAAATGTCGGTACTAATGGTCAGGCCGCGTCAAATGTGGCGCGCAAAACTCTATCTCAAACTCAATTAGCTTCGCTAAACTTAAAGCCAAACGATGCCGCTCAAAAAGCTCAGAGCATACAGCAGACTTCATCAACCGAACCTGCAACCGCGGCCGCGCCATTTAAAGTGGTAGTGCGTAACATTAAAGTTAAAAGTGGCGACACTTTGCTTAAAATCCTCCGCGATAATGGCGCTAACACCAGTGAAGCCCACGCCATTGTCACCAAATTAGCGCCGCATGTTAAAGTAGATGCCTTAGAAGTTGGCCAGCCACTTAGCCTAACACTCGACCGGCGCACCAACAACACCAGCATTCACCCAATCAAAATCGAAATTCCGGTTGGCTATCGTGCCTCACGGCCAAACGACAAATTACTTGGCAGCATTTCAATAAGCTATAATAAACAAAATGAACTGGTTGTGGATTTACCATCCAAAGCGGTAACAGCGCTGTCAATGCGCCCCACCAAGCCCCTTAAAGCCCCTAAATTTACCCCCGCGCCGCAAAAACCACTGACCCGCAAACCCGTTGCCAAGCCAAATACTCAAATAGCCAGCCTTGCCACGCCTAAAGCCACAACCAATGCCACAAGCAATGTCAAAACCCAAACAGCCTATTACCGCACGCGTTCATGGGTTAAAGGCTCGTTTAAAAACACCGTGGCGGCTCAAGGCGTGCCCAAAGATGTTCAAAACCGCTTGCTAAGCGTTTACAACCAAACCGCAAAATCTAAAAAAATCAAATCTGGCGATATATTAGAAATTTTCTACGACCAGCAAGAAACCTCTGGCGGCAAATTCCAAAAACTTGGTAAGCTGCTTTATATTTCGTTCAAAGCCTATGGCAAAGTTTACACCTATTTCCGTTATGGTGGCCAGTTTTACGATGACAAAGGCACCTCCATTAACCCATCTTCAGGTGGCGTATTAGCCGCCCCTGTACCGGGTGTAAAAATGAACAGTAAATTTGGCATGCGCCGCCACCCCATTACCAAACGTTGGAAAATGCATTCTGGTAGCGATTTTGCTGCCCCTCGCGGTACGCCCATTTACGCCGCCGCAAGTGGTAAAATACTCATCGCTAAATGGAATGGCGGCGCAGGTCGTTACATTCGGATAGATCATCAAAATGGATATAAAACTGCCTATTTCCACATGAATAAAATTGCTAAAGGCATGAAGCCGGGCAAAATGGTGCGCAAAGGTCAGATTATTGGTTATGTAGGCTCGACCGGCATGTCAACTGGCAATCATCTGCATTTCGAAGTCATCAAAAACGACAAAAAAGTCAACCCGATGAAATATATCGGCCGTGGCACCGGCGCTCCCAGCAAGTTAACCGGCACAACATTGGCAAAGTTTAAAAAAGAAAAAGCCAGAATCACCAGCAAATTAAACCAAACCGAAGCCACCACAAATTTGGCACAAAGATAACATTTATACTTAAGCCAACCCACGCCCAAGGCCTGACAATAGCCCAAACTGCCAGCCCGCAGCTCAGGCCACCCCCACCCGCAACCTAAGCTTAATGAGACTAGATTGGGTGGTGATTAGCCACAAACCAGCGGCTGAGTGGCTTAAGCCAGCGCACATAGTGCGCGCCCGCAGGTAAGTATCAAAAGTGGCGCGCCCGCAGGTAAGCATTAATTCAATGTCGGGTTGCCAAATGTCAGCGCACCGTTCACCTGGTCTATTTTCACAGTTTGTCCGTCAAACACCTCACCCGCCAATATCAAATCAGCTAACGGGTTTTGAATGTATTTTTGCACAGCACGTTTGAGCGGCCGCGCGCCATAAGCCGGGTCATAGCCTTTATCTGCCAAATAGATTTTGGCATCATCCGTCAGCTCAAGTGTAATTTTACGCTCCTCTAGCAACTGCGCCAAGCGGGCTAGTTGAATGTCAACAATCGCGCCCATATGGCTTTTTTCCAACCGGTGGAATACCAACATTTCATCCAATCTATTGATGAATTCCGGTCTAAAATGCCCGCGCGCAGCGTCCAATACCTTGGCTTCGGTCAGCTCCACATCATCATCTGGCGCAAGCAGATATTCAGAGCCTAAATTGGAAGTTAAAATAATGATGGTATTTTTAAAATCCACCACCCGGCCTTGGCCATCAGTTAACCTGCCATCATCAAGCACTTGCAATAAAACGTTAAATACATCTGGGTGAGCTTTTTCAATTTCATCAAATAATATCACCTGATAAGGCCTACGTCGAATGGCTTCGGTTAATGCGCCACCTTCTTCATAACCTACATATCCGGGCGGCGCGCCAATAAGTCTGGCGACCGAATGTTTCTCCATATATTCAGACATATCTAGGCGGCAAATGGCGCTGTCATCATCAAACAAAAACCCGGCGAGCGATTTTACCAATTCGGTTTTGCCCACACCTGTAGGGCCTAAAAACAAAAAACTGCCAATCGGTTTGCTGGGGTCGTTAAGCCCGGCACGCGCCCGGCGCACAGCGGTCGAAACGGCTTTCACCGCGTCAGATTGGCCAATAACCCGCTGGCCAAGGGCAGCTTCCATATTCAACAATTTATCGCGTTCGCCAGATAACATTTTTTCGACAGGTATGCCGGTCCAACGCGAAACTATATGCGCGATATGCTCTTCCGTCACCACTTCTTCGACCAAACGCTCCACGTCATCCGCCATATTTTTCTGGGCTTCAACTCGTGCATTAAGCTTGGCTTCAAGGCTCGGTATGAGGGCATAAGCCAGTTTAGAGGCTTCTTCCAAACGGCTGTTTCGCTGCGCCACTTCTAATTGCAGACGCGCTTGTTCAAGTTCTTCTTGCAGCAATTTAACTTCGTTTAAGCCTTCTTTTTCGTGCAACCATTTTTGGGTTAGCGCGGTGCTGTTATCTTCAAGGTCAGCCAGCTCTTTTTCTAACTTGGCTAGCCGGTCGATAGAGGCATCATCCGTTTCTTTTAACAAAGCTTCACGCTCAATTTTCAGCTGAATAATTTTGCGGTCAAGCTCATCCAATTCTTCGGGCTTGCTTTCGGCCTGCATGCGCAACCGGCTGGCGGCTTCGTCCATCAGGTCAATAGCTTTGTCGGGCAAAAACCGGTCAGATATATAGCGGTTGGACAATGTCGCCGCGCTGACTAAAGCCCGGTCGGCAATCCGAATGCCATGATGCAGCTCATATTTATCCTTCAACCCGCGCAAGATAGAAATAGTATCTTCCACCGTCGGTTCTTTAATCAATACCGGTTGAAACCGCCGCGCCAATGCCGCATCTTTTTCGATATATTTTCTATATTCATCTAATGTGGTCGCGCCAATGCAATGTAGCTCACCCCGTGCCAAAGCAGGTTTTAACAGGTTAGACGCATCCATCGCCCCGTCGGCTTTGCCAGCGCCAACCAAAGTGTGCATTTCATCGATAAATAATATAATCTCACCGGCCGCGGCCGTTACATCAGCCAGCACGGCTTTTAGCCGCTCTTCAAATTCGCCACGATATTTAGCGCCGGCAATCAGCGCCCCCATATCTAACGACATTAAACGTTTTGTGCGCAGGCTTTCTGGCACATCACCATTGATAATGCGCACCGCCATGCCTTCGGCAATCGCGGTTTTACCCACGCCCGGTTCACCAATTAAAATCGGGTTGTTTTTGGTACGGCGCGACAACACTTGTATCGTGCGCCTAATCTCTTCATCACGGCCAATCACTGGGTCTAATTGCCCGTCGCGCGCAGCTTGCGTCAGGTCCCGGGCATATTTTTCCAGCGCTTCATAATTTTCTTCGGCCGAGGCGCTGTCCGCAGTCCGGCCATTCCTAATTTCTTTGATGATGGCGTTTAAATTTTCGGCCTTAACATTGGCGGCTTTGAGCGCTTTGCCGGCTGCACTGTCTAAAGTTAGCAATAAGCCCAGCAATAAGGTCTCGACAGTCACAAAACTATCGCCCGATTTTTGCGCAACTTGTTCGGCATTGTCGGCAAATTTCACCACGCTGGCATCCATATATAATTGTCCAGCGCCGCTGCCAGTTACTTTTGGCACCCGGCTTAACGCGGCCTCATTGGTGCTATAAGCTGCCTTGGCATCCCCGCCAGATTTTTCAATCAGTTTGGTGGCAAAGCCTTCTTTGTCATCAAGTAAGGCTTTTAAAATATGTTCGGGTAAAAATTTCTGGTGACCATCGCGCATGGCAATGGTTTGCGCGGCTTGAATAAATCCCTTGGCGCGGTCGGTATAGCGTTCTAAATTCATCTTGTTTCCTTTCCAGCCTATTTTTTTATAAACCCATCAGGCGTTTATAATTATAGCTATGAAAAACAATTATCGTTCTTCACTATAAGATGTTTCTATAATAACATAAGCACTAATTTTGCATATTTAAGAGGCCATCATGAATTTGTTTTTAAACCATATTTACCGCTACCCAATAAAAGGTTTCAGCCCAGATAGATTAGCCAAAACCCAGCTTGAAACTGGCCAAACTATTGTGGGCGACCGTAAATTTAGTTTGGAAAATGGCGATAGCGGGTTTGATATATATGACCCACAACATACCAGCAAAGCCAAATTCATCGTATTGGCCAAAATCGCCAAGGCCGCCAGCCTAAACATTATATATGATGACGCAGTAGAATTTATTACCATTAAAAAACACAGCAAAACCCTGTTAGAGGCAGAGCTAACCACCGCATCAGGCATTAGAGACATCGAGTTTTTCATTAATGATTATTTCGATGGCGATTTAAAAGGCGATGCCAAATTGCTAACTGCCGATAATCATTCATTTTCCGATGTAAAAGAGAAATGCATCAGCATCATCAACCTAAACAGCGTGCGCAAATTCGAAGCCGATACCGGCCTAACAATCAACCCAATTAGGTTCAGATGCAATTTGCACATAGATGGCGATTTGCCGCCATTTGATGAGCTAAACATGCTAGGCAAAACCCTAAATATCGGCAAAGCCAAACTCAAAATTTTCAAAAAAATCGTCCGCTGCCCAGCCGTCGATGTCAACCCAACCACCGCGATGCGCGACACAGACCTAAATAAAGCGCTGAAACAAAATTATGACCACATGTATATGGGCGTCTACGCCATGGTCGAGCATGGCGGCAATATTGCGGCAGGCGATAAAATCAGCATTAGCTAACCAAAAACTCAGAATATCTATCTGCCCCTCGCCTCCACACAACGCGCTGTTCAGTGAGCGCTAATGCAGTCGCTCGAAGCCGCTGCCAACCAACGCGCGGAGGCTAGAAGCCGCACACGCCAGTGTGTGGATTCGCACACAAGTGCCAACAGCCCGCCGAAAGGTGGGCGTATAAATGCAAGCACCCCTGTATCGGCAGGAGCGCCACCCCAGAGTTTACTGATCGGCTGTGATGTTGAAATTTTGCCGCTGGTGTTTCAGCGTCTGAACCCGCGGTTGAAGCTGAAAAGACAATAGAAAGTTAGCGCTCCTGCCGACTTTACGGGTACTCCCATTCATACGTTCCTGCGGCCTATCGGCCTTGTCACTGTTAGCACTTACGTGCGCAGCCCCTTGCTCCGCAAGCGTCAGCTAGCCTCCGCGCGTTGGCCACTGAGTTTGCCTTTTGGCTTCTGGGCGCACTCGCCGAATCGCAGGGGTTCTTGGGGGTAGATGGAAATTCAGAGCCTGCCTTAAAACAACCCAGCAAATTTTATCCGTATGTCGAGTGCGCTGCGCACCCTGAAAAACAGCACCAGCGCGCTGCCTGCGGTGGCGATGGCGGTGGCGGTGGCTGCACCTTCAAGCCCCCAAACCGGTATCATAAATATATTCAAAACTATGTTGGTAACCGCGGCGCTGCCGGTCACCCACAGCACCATTTTTTGCTGGCCAATCATAATCATCATCCACTCGGCGGGGCCGGTGGCGGCTTTCACAATTGCCCCGGCGCTCAAAATCACAATCACGCTATAGCCACGGGTAAAATCTTCACCATAGGCCAGCAAAAACCAATAACCCACCGCAATAATCGCCAATGATGCCACCAATGATGGCGCAAATGTCATCACCACACTGTGGTTTATTGCCTTGGCCAACTTGTCTTTGTCATCATTTTGCCAATATTCGCCAAATTTATTGCTGGATGCCACCACCACAGCAAAATATATAAACGCCACCAATAAAGTGGTTTTCATCGCCGCATAATAAACCGCAATGTCTTCTGGTTGCATAAAATATTGCAACATAACGATGTCGCTATTGGTCATAATCAATAAAAAACTATCGGCCAATAACAATGTCAGCGCTAGTTTAAACCATGGCTTCCACACCAAAACTCGCGGGGTTTTAGCCGCTTCAATACCTAGTTTTTTGCCCAGTTTCACTTGCAAGGCCACCAGTTGCGCAATGGCAGTTAAGGCAGATGCCACAATGCAAGCCACCATAATATTCTGCGCGTCTAAAACGCCATAGCCATAGATAATAATCGCCGAAAGTGACAAGACCAAAACCGGCCGCACTAAATAATTGGGCAACAAAGCCAAATAAACCCATTCATTGGCACGGCACACACCTTCTTGCACGTCTACCAGCGCAAATAATGGCAGGCAAATTAGCGCCAAAACCAGCGGTATGGCGTATATATTTGTTGCCACATCGGCAAATATATAAACAAAACCAATGCCCACACCGGCAATAAATATCGCCAAAATTATGCTGACCCAGCGGCCAAAAAATATCAGCCCTAAAAACTCACCATATTTGCCATCTTTAAAATATTTAGGCAAATGCTTCACCATGGCGATCGAAAACCCTAAAGTCGATATTTGGCCTAGAATAATCACCCATGTCCACACATAGGTGTAAACCCCAAAATGTTTGGTGCCCAGCCAGCGCGCCAAAATAATATGCGATACATAAACAAATGCCGCGCTAAATAGCCGAATGCCAAACGCCAACATCGCCGACCGCGTCGATATAGCTTCATCGCTGTTCGAGGTCAGAGAAACGTATATTTTACTAGATATTTTTTTTATCATTGGCGCTATATTTAGAGTTATGGTTTTGGCTCAGGCCAATTTATTTATGGCTTAAGCCAATATCGCATAAATCACCTTAAAAAAGTCTTTAATCACAATCGGTTTTTCCACCAAAGCCGCAAAGCCCAAACTTTTTAGCCGCTTTTCTAGGCCTTTTTCAGCATCTGCCGTCAGCGCCACAATTTTTACATTCGCAAAATATTTTACCGCCGCCTCCCCGCGCCCGTCTGGCAAATTTAAGTCCAGTAATATAAGCGCATAATCTTGTTGTTCAGCTTTCTTACGGGCTTGTTCAATGCTGCTTACAATGTCAAATTCTAGTTTGGTACTGGATAACATTGTGCCAATTATATGCCGATTCAAGTCATTATCTTCGACCAATAATATCCGCCCAATGGGTGGGTTATTTGGCGCCAATGCCGCAGCTTTTTCAACGTCAACACTTGCCACCGCGCGCACAGGCACAGAGAACCGAAAGCAAGCGCCGGCTTCAGCATTTTGCGGGTGGTCGGCAACAAGTTCAACCTCACCCTGCATCGCGCGGGCTAATTTTCGGCTAATCCACAAGCCCAAACCCGCACCTTTTTTATCAAGCGCCGTGTCCAACCCCGCATAATCGGCAAATATCTTAGCCTCGGTTTTTTTATCTTTGGCATCTATACCAATGCCGCTGTCAATCACCTCAAATATCAGTTTCTCATCGCTATAGACATGCAAATTCGCCCCGCCATGGTCGGTATATTTTAGCGCATTGCCAACCAAATTGGCCAATATTTGCCCAACGCTAATTTTATCGATATTCACATATATTGGGCAGCTATCATCTATCGATAGCTCAAACTTCAGGCCTTTATTTTTAGCCAAATGTTCAAACGACAGGCAGAAAATGGCCAAAAACTCAGCCAGTTTTACATTCTCCTGCGGGTTGTCATTGCCAAATTGTTCAAGCTTTAAAAAACTTTGCGACAACCAAGTCATCCGCTCGGCAGTTTGCTGCAAAGCTTGTTTATAAAAATCGTGCGATTTTGCCAATTTCTCATCTAGCAGCATTTCGCTTAAATTGCTAATAATACCGGCTTGGTTTCTAATTTCATGCACGATCACATCGTAAAACCGCCTCTGTTCAAACCCAGCTTCGGCTTCAAATTCGGCACTATTTTGGTTTTTTTCATCGCTCATGTTGATCTGCTTATAATTGCGGCAATTTTTATTGCCAAGTTAGCCCTAACCGGAGCCGCAAGCAAACCTTGTTGTGCACCAAAACCATTTAAGTCATCATCTGCATGTTCCGCCCAGTAATCGCGTAATGTTGCACTGCTACGAGATTTCGCCAGCTTGTTAAAAGCCTCATCTTCCACCAATTGGTGGTGGTGGTAAATCGGTTCAGGCAACCCGAGTAGATTTTGCAATAACCGGTGAATATATGTGGCTTTATATAAGTCCATGCCGCGCACAATATGGGTTATGCCCTGCGCCGCGTCATCCACCACCACACTCAAATGGTAAGATGTGCCAATGTCCTTGCGGGCAATAATCACATCACCCCAAATAGCCGGGTTAAATTTTTGCCGCACCATTTGCCCTTCAGCCAAATCCACTTGCAAAAAGCACATTTTATGCGCCACCAGTTGCCTGGCCTTTTGCATGTCTAGCCGCAGTGCATAAGCCGCCTCACCAGCCATAATGTCTAGCCGCTCTTGCGCAGTTAAATTCTTGTATAATTGCGGGTAAATCAGCGCCCCATCTGGGTCATATACCTTCTTATGAGTGGCGTAATATTTCTTAATCTCGCCGCGGGTGGCCAAACATGGGTATAATACCCCCAGCGCCATCAACTTTTTTAGTCCCGCAGCATAAGCCGCCTGCCGCTGGCTCTGATGCATAATTTCAGGGTCAAATTCCAACCCCAACCGGCTCAAATCCTCCAAACAGGCGTCTATATATGTCGCCTTGCAGCGCAATTGGTCAATGTCTTCCATGCGGATGATGAATTCAGCCCCTAATGCATCGGCTATTTGTGCGTTTAACAAAGCCGAATAAGCATGCCCCAAATGCAAAAAACCATTGGGGCTGGGCGCAAAGCGTAATTTCAATTTTTGTTGCACCCGCGCCACCTTTATTATATGTATCATTCACGGGCCAAGCCCTAAATAAATCAGAGGAAATTATGTCGCAAAATATAATCATTATCGATGGCCCACGGCTCGAACCAAAAGGCGATATTAAAAAACTAGTTATATTTTTGCATGGCTATGGCTCTGATGGCAATGATTTAATCTCGTTGACCGAACAATTTTACAAATCGCTGCCCAACACGGCTTTTGTCAGCCCGCATGCGCCGTTTCCGTGCGGCCAAAACCCCATGGGCGGGCGCGAATGGTTTCCGTTATCTTCGCTAAGTTATGAAGAAAAACTAGCCGGCACTAGCAATAATCATCAACATTTAGCTGCGTTTATCGACAGCCAAAAACAACGTTATAAATTAAGAGAAAAAGACATCGCGCTCATTGGGTTCTCACAAGGCACGATGATGGCACTTTATGTCGCCCCGCGCCGTCCAAAACCACTTGCGGCAGTCGTTGGCTTTTCGGGCGCACTGACCGGCATAGAAACGCTCAAAAAACAAACCAAAAGCCGACCACCCATATTGTTAGTGCATGGCGATCAAGATGAGGTTGTGCCCTATTCATCACTGGCCGAGGCCGAGAAACACTTAAAAGCCAACAAGTTCAAAGTCAAAACCCACACCAGCCCCGGCGTTGGCCATGGCATCGGGCCAGATGGCATCGAACAAGCACGTGAGTTTCTCATTAAGAAATTACTGTAAATTCAGATTTTTCTATTGTAATTAACGGTTTTTGTTCAGCGCCAAGCCGCAGATAACCGCCATTAACATCGCAGTTAAGGCATTATAGCCAGCAAAACTAATGCCGAATAGCCGCCAGTTAGCCACATCACAAGGCACAATTTTTATACTTGTCACCAAGCTTAGTAAATCGGTCGAGCCATCAAAGCTTAGCGCCGCTCCGGTGCAAGTGCTAGGTCCGGCCCAAAAATCCCACTCGATGCCAGCATGATAAACTCCATAAAGGCTGCCCAAAAACATCAATATACCCAATGCGCCAATCAGCATTTTGCCTATAATTTTGCCATCCATAAACCTGTCGGCGACCAATGCCAACACGCTGACTGCAATTAAAATATAATAGGGAATTCGCTCTTCATAGCATAGCGCGCAAGGCTGGTAATTAAGCGCATATTCATAATATAATGCCGTGCCGATGGCGGTTAATGCCAATGCCAATATCATCCACAAGCTATTCTTATAAGTCAAATTCATAAATTCCCCATTTTTGTTCATTTGCCATCAGCAATAAGTCATAAATGTGGCTTACACATATTTAATCAACACAAATGAGCCAATTAACAGCACACAAAATACAATGAATAACAGGCCTAAGCGTTTTTCGATAAATTCGCGTATCGGCGCGCCAAAATAATATAACAATCCGGCGACCAAAAAGAACCGCGCCCCACGCGCAGCCACACTGGTCAGCATAAATATGCCAAAATCTAGCCCGGTCACACCCGATGTTATGGTGATCACTTTATACGGGAACGGCGTCACCCCGGTTACAAATACCGACCACGCACCCCATTCATTAAAGGTTTGCTTAAAGCTCTCAAACTGGTCTTCATATTGGTAAAATGCCAATAATGGCTGGCCAATGGCGTCAAACCCATAGGAGCCAATTAAATAACCAAATGCCCCGCCTAAAACCGAGGCGAATGTCGCCACAAAAGCAAAATAAAATGCCCTTGTGCGTAACGATAAAACCATCGGAATAAGCAATATATCTGGCGGAATGGGGAAAAAACTACTCTCGGCAAATGCCACCAGCACCAAACCCCAAATGCCATATTTGCTTTGCCCTAGGCGCATGGTCCAGTCATATAATGCTCTAATCAAATCACGCCCTCACCAATTGTTTCATCCTTATAGTCATTGACCAACATTATAATCAAGGCGTTTTTCAATTTTTATATTGATAAAGCCGATTTTTAAAATAGATAGCTTGACGCACTAATTCTTTTGGCTATGATCGCGACATTATCGACGTGTATGCCGCTTAATGCCTCTGTGGTGGAATTGGTAGACACGGTAGATTCAAAATCTGCTGTCCTTCGGACGTGCCAGTTCGAGTCTGGCCAGAGGTACCATATACTAGATAATAAAACGCGGCTTCACAGCCGCTTTTTTTTCGCCTTTTTTTGAAATTCCTTCAGCCACTAGCTTGTAGGTTTAGGCCAATATGAAAAGGTATAAATAATGTAGCCACATAAATAACCCGACAAGCAGCATAATCGCCACCGCCGCCGAGCCACAATCTTTCGCCGCCCCCATTAATATATTTTCAACTTCCATCTCATCGACAATAGATTCAATGGCGGTGTTCACACATTCAATTGCCAAGGCCGCAATGAATGGCAGGTTCAACGCCCAAAAATGCAAAAAATCTAACCCCATATAAATGGAAAGCGCCAAACTAATCAGCCAAAAAAATAAGTTTCGCCTAAAACTAGTTTCATTTTTATAAACATAAACAATGCCAAGCTGCGAATAATGGCAAGCCTGAAAAAATTGAATAACATAATTACTCGATGTTTTTTTAACTGCCATACTGCCTCATTTTTCCATTGATAAGCCCTCAATATAACAGCATTTCGCCAATTTTGTCCCGGGTTATATTAACCAAAATAGCAAAATTACCCGCCTTTTGCATTTACAGGTTTTAATTTAAACCCTATGACTTTTATATCCAACATTAAGAATGTCGTTAAAATGCAAAAATACGCCAAATTTCTGAGCTTAATCACCCTATTTGCCGTCCTGTGGGCGCCAATGGCGCTGGCAAAACCGCAAATTGTGTTCGAGGTCAGCTCAGGCCGCATTTTGGCCGGCGAGGATATCGACCAACAATGGTATCCAGCATCGCTGACCAAAGTTATGACTGGCTATTTAGCCTTTAAAGCCCTTACCGAACGTAATGATTTCAGCCTTGAAACCAAACTCAAATTGTCGCGCCATGCCGCCAACCAACCCGCAAGTAAGTTGGGCATTGGCACAGGCAATAGCATCCGGGTCGAAAAAGCCCTAGAAGCCTTGTTCATCCGCTCATCTAATGACATCGCGATGGCATTGGCCGAACATATATCCGGCTCCGAGGCGAATTTCTTAAACCTGATGAACCGCACCGCGCACTCTTTGGGTATGACGCGTACCCATTTTTCTACCCCGCACGGCTTGTTTAAAAAAGACCAAGTTTCCACCGCCAGAGATTTGGCCAAGCTAAGCCGCGCCATTCTCACTCAATATCCGCAATATGCTCATTTTTACAAAATGCGTTATCTCAACATCAACAATAAAAAATTCCGCAATCGCAATGGCCTGCTGCGTAGTTATCAAGGTGCAGATGGCATGAAAACCGGCTTTGTTTGCTCATCAGGTTATAATTTAATCGCTACCGCCAAACGCGGCGGGCAAAAAATTGTCGCCATAATGCTGGGTGGCAAAAGTGTGAAATCTCGCAATGCCCGGGTTACAGAATTACTCGATTACGGGTTTTTGCAACTGACAAAAAATATTAATAACTTCCCAACCATTTACAACGCCCAGCAACAGCAGTATAAGCCACCTTTCGATATGCGCCCCATTTCTTGCGCCCCCCGAAAACGTGTGAGCAAAAAGAAAAAATAGATTTTAAACTGTGCGCGCTATGCAAAATACAAGTAAATCAGTCTGGGTATTAGTTGCCTTAGCCGCTTCAGCTATGTTTGCCGTTGTCGCGCCGTTCACCGTCATTGCCGAGCAAGCAGGCCTATTACCTGCCTATGCGGTGTTTTACCGTTATGTCATCATCATGCTCATCACCACACCCTTTATTTTACTTTTTGCCCGCAGCTATTTTAACTTTAACCGTCACCAATTTTGGTTGGTGATGCTGCAAGCCTGCGCCGCCGCGACCTTAAGCCTAACCTATATGGCTTCATTTTCTTTCATTCCGCTGTCGTTAGCGGTCATTATTTTCTTCACCGCCCCCATCATCACCCTAATGGTTGTGCCATTTGTATTTGGCCACCGCTTAAGCCCAGCCAAAATGGCGATATTTTTTGTGGCTTTTTTGGGTCTGATATTTGTGGTCGGGCCAGAATTTTCAAACCTCAATGGTTTGGGCATCAGCTTGGCCTTCATTGCCGCCATTTGCGGTGTTATCCAATTGTTATGCATGAGCAAATTGGTTAAAGAAATCAGCTCAATAGCCCTAATATATAGCGTTCATCTAATGGCTATGTTCATATCATTTTTTGTGTTGGTCACACTTATATATACCGGCAATATAGCCCCGCCAGTGGCGCTCAATGTCGATATGTCGGTGAATTTAGTCGGCATTGTGGGTTTTTATATGCTGGCCTATGTTTTACTCACTATGGTGGCTAAATATTTACAACCTGCCACCATAAGCTTTGTCAGCAATGTAGAACCGATAATTACCGTGGCTTTGGCCATTTGGTTGTTCAACGAATCATTCTCTAACATCCAAGCTTTTGGTGTGGTAATTGTGTTAACTGCGCTAGTGGCCGGTAGCCTATATAAGGAAAAAACACCCAATGAGCAGCCCGCAGAATAAGCCAATTCCAACCATTTACAATGCCCAACAATAACAGTATAAACTAGCTTTCGACAAGCGCCCCATTTGTTGCGACCCCGAAAACAATAGCTATAGACAATCGCAAAACAACAAGTGTGGCAGCATGCAAAATTCAAATCAATTATTCTGGATATTAATCGGCCTGTGTGCGGCAACAATGTTTGCGCTCATTTCGCCATTTTCTATTTATACCGAACAAGCTGGCCTGTTGCCGGTCTATTCTGTGTTTTATCGCTATATCGTCATCATAATTGTCGCCACGCCAATCATGCTGTTGTTTTTTCGCCAGTATTTTAAGTTTAACCGTCA
The DNA here is from genome assembly GCA_013214705.1 of Hyphomicrobiales bacterium. GTDB lineage: Bacteria > Pseudomonadota > Alphaproteobacteria > Rhizobiales > OSC116 > OCS116. Next base: position 71,679 of record JABSRZ010000012.1, on the reverse strand, counting down.
GCAATATTGGCTCATCATTTTATATGCCTGTGCCAACGCTGTTTTAAGCATAACTTATCTGGCGTCATTCTCGTTCATTCCGCTGTCCTTGGCGGTTATTATATTCTTTACCCAGCCCTTAATTACCCTAATGGTTGTGCCGTTTATCTTTGGCGATCGCTTAACCACCGCAAAAATTATAGTGTTTTTAATGGCATTCATTGGTCTTATATTTGTGGTCGGGCCCGAATTTTCAAACTTAAACGGCATCGGCATCCTATTGGCTCTCATTGCTGCCATAACCGCAGTCATTCAATTGCTTTGCTTAAGCAAATTAGTTAAAGAACTTAACCCGGTGGTCCTGCTCTATAGCGGTCATTTCATCGCCATGTTCATAACCGTTTTTATAATCGTCACACTGGTTTATACCGGCAATTTGCCACCACCTGTGGCCATAACCAAAGCCATAATTTGGCCATTTGCTGGCCTTTTAGGTTGTTATATATTGGCGCAAACACTATTTATAAATGTAGCTAAAAGATTAAAACCCGCTACCATAAGTTTTATTAGCAATATCGAACCCATTGTTACCGTGGCTCTGGCAATTTGGTTGTTTAACGAATCATTGTCGAATGTTCAGGCCATTGGCGTGGTCATCGTGTTAACTTCGCTCATGATAGGCAGCATGTTTAAGGAAAACCAACAAAATGAGCAACCCGCAGAATAAGCAACTCCCCGCCATTAAAATCACGGTGTTAACTGGCTTTTTAGGCGCGGGCAAAACCACCATTTTAAACCGAATTTTGCAAGATGATGGCTTTGCAAATACCATGGTCATCATTAATGAATTTGGCGATGTTGGGCTGGATCATTTAATGGTCGAAAATACCGATACTGACATGCTAATCATGTCAAGCGGTTGTATTTGTTGCTCTATTCGCGGCGATCTGGTCACAACATTCGAAAAAATCTTAAGAGATATCGATAATAACCGCCTTAAACCGATCGACCACATCATCATCGAAACCACCGGCATTGCCTCACCCGGGCCAATCATAGCCAGCTTTTTAAGCCACCCTTATTTGAATTTACGCTTTAATTTAAGCCAAATCATCACCATTGCCGACGCCACAAATATTGTAAATACCTTAGATCATCATATAGAAGCCCAGGAGCAATTGGGCATGGCCGATCAAATCATCATCAATAAAACCGATTTGGCAAAAGCCGAGGATATGCCCACCATAACCGATAAAATAGCCAGCTTTGCCCCCAACATTCCGCTACATCTCATTCAACAAGTTAATCTAGCTGAGTTATTTCTAACCGAAAGCCAAAATAATGATCACCAAAATTCTCATCGTCACCATCGTCATTCTCATAGTCATCATCATCAGCATGATAAAAACGCGCATCAACAAATAGATAGTTTAAGTTTTGGTCAGCAAGGCGCATATGACCAACAAAAATTATGGAATTTTCTAGACATTTTGCGCAGCGAATATGGTACAGATATTTTGCGCATTAAAGGCGTGGTAGCCTTTACCGACAAGCCAAATCAAGCTTTTGCCATTCATGCGGTGCAGCATTTGCTATTTCCATCAAAACCATTAAATATTGAATTTTCAGGTAAAAGTGAATTTGTCATCATTGGCAAAAACCTCAATAAAGGCAAAATTCAAGGCCTATATCGGGCATTTTTAGGCCAATTAAGCGCTGGCGATGCCGACATTTCGGCGATAGAAGACAACCCATTAAGTCTGCTAGGTGCTACTTTAGATAAATAGAGGTAATATGTTAAAGCTATACGGATTAAAAAATTGCGACACCTGCAAAAAAGCCATCAACTGGCTTAAGGCCGAATCCATAAAATTTGAATTTATCGACATTCGCAACCCCATACCCGATATTGCCACCTTAGAATTTTGGCTCGAGCAAGCCGGCGATAAATTGCTGATCAACCGCCGCAGCACCTCTTGGCGAAATTTAACCGATGAGCAAAAATCAAGCGACACAAAAGCCCAATTTTTAGCTTTAATAAGCCAAAACCCGACGCTGATAAAGCGCCCAGTTTTCACAAACAATGGTAAAATAGAGGTCGGTTTTAGCCCCAAAAACACCGAAAACTTGCATAAAATGGCCTAAAAATGGCTGTTTTTAGCTGTTTTTTGGCTGTTTTTTAGCTCTTTTTGACCCGAATTTTAATCGAAAATACGGTAATATTCTTAATTTTTAGCGCCTGTTTGCCCAAAAATTCATAGCCCTTTTGGCCACAAAAATGCTCGCTGTCAATCGGCGACATCGGGTCGGTTGCCAGCAATTCTATCACCGCACCATCTTCGACTTGGGTGGCTTTTTTGGCCATTTTCAACACCGGCATTGGGCATAATAAACCCTCCGCATGTATGGTATAATCTGCCACTATATTTGCGTGGTTTGACATGTTTTTTTGCCCCAAATATTAAAAATCCAATTAATTATTTCAATATCAGTTTTTTCCATGTTAGGCTAATTAAAACGCCAAAAAATGGCATCCAGAAGGGGAAAATTATGGGGCTATTGACCAGTTTAAAAAATGAACTCACCTATTTGAAAGGGTTTATTGGCATCAAAAAAATATTGAAGCCTATAGCTGCAAACCCGACCACAATTTTAGCCGATAGATGGGACATTATCGCCAAAGAAAACGCCGATAAAACGGTGTTCTTTTTTGAAGATCGCGAAGTTTCATACCGCCAATTCATTGAATTATCTAACCAATTTACCCGTTGGGCGCTCGACATCGGGGTTAAAAAAGGCGACAGCGTTGCCGTACTCATGCACAATTGCCCCGAATATATTTCCACTTGGGTGGGCATATCACGCGCGGGCGGCGCAGCGGCATTGCTCAACACCAGTTTAACCGGCATGGGGCTAGCCCATTGCATTAACATTGTTGGCTGCAAACACATCATTGTCGACCCCGAACTTGCGTCTAATTTTGAATCTGCCAAAGAGTTTTTAGATGCCGACATTAAAATTTGGGCGTTTGATCAAAATGCCCCGATTGCCAAAGATAGCGATGTAAAATTAAACGCCGCCATCGCCCAATTTAGCGGCGAGCCCCTGGATAAATCTGACCGCCCCAGCATCACCATTGATGACCCGTGCATTTATATTTACACCAGCGGCACAACTGGCTTGCCAAAAGCCGCCAAAATAACCCATTACCGCGCGCAATCTATTGGCCGTGGTTTTGCCGCCATTATGGACACCCAAGCCAACGACCGAGTTTACATCACCTTGCCTTTATTTCATTCTAACGGCGGGGTTTTGGCGGTTGGCGCGGTGATAACCGTTGGCGGTCAAGCCATCATTAAAAAGCGCTTTTCGGCCAGCGAATTTTGGGATGATTGCGTTAAATATGAAGCCACAATTTTTCAATATATCGGCGAGTTATGCCGCTTTTTAACCCACGCACCACACAACCCAAATGAAACCAAGCACAAGCTGCGCATCGCCTGTGGCAACGGTTTGCGCCCCGATGTATGGGAGGAGTTTCAAACTCGGTTTCAAATTCCGCGTATTTTAGAATGGTATGGCGCTTCCGAGGGCAATGCGCCGTTATTTAACCTCGACAATAAATTCGGCTCTATCGGCCGGGTGCCATTTTGGGCCAAAGGCTTGCTTAACCTTTCTATCGTTAAATTCGACATTAAATCGGATAGCGAAATTAGGGGCGAAGATGGCCACTGCATTGAAGCTGATGTGGATGAAGTTGGTGAGTTAATTTCAAAAATCATCAATGATGGCTCGTCACCCACCAATAGATTTGATGGCTATGCCGACAAAAACGCCACCATGAAAAAAATATTGCATGATGTTTATGAAAAAGGCGACGCTTGGTTTAGAACTGGCGATTTAATTCGCAAAGACAAAAAAGGCTATCATTATTTTGTCGACCGCATCGGCGATACTTTTAGATGGAAGGGCGAGAATGTCGCCACCAGTGAAATTTCCGAGACCATTTCGGGCTTTGCAAACATCGCCGAAGCCAATGTATATGGTGTTTATGTGCCTAAATGTGACGGCCGCGCCTGTATGGTGGCGCTAGACATAGATGAAGGTTTTGATTTCGATGGATTTTTGAATTATTGTAAGCAAAATTTCCCCAGCTATGCCCGCCCACTGTTCATCCGCATTCAAGATGAGATCGAAAAAACCGGCACATTTAAACAACGTAAAGTCGATTTGGTCGAAGAAGGTTTTGACCCGGCCAAAATTAACGACCCGATATATTTCGCCAACCCCGTAAGCGGCAAATATGAGGCCATTAATGCGGCACTTTATGAAAAGATTTGCAAAGGCAAATTTAAAATATAGGTGGATTTATGGATAGATTGTTAGACATTAGCCAGCGCGCCATAACTTTTTGGCGCGATGCCGGCGCAAAAGCATGGTTTGAAAAATCGGACGAATTTGATGCCAAAATGGCAGGCTTATTTGCCGATGATTTAGCTTTTTTAGAAACCCAAAACCTGCCACAAATATTTGCCGACTCAACGGCAGCCAATGATATTTTGGGGCTCATAATTTGCCTCGACCAATTTCGGCGCAATTTAAACCGTGGCAGCGGCAAAGCCTTTGCATTTGACCATCAAGCGCTGAAATTATCGCAACATATGGTGAATAATGAGCTGCATTTACAAATAGATGAAGCCATTCGCGTATTCTCATATATGCCGTACATGCATAGCGAAAACATCGCAGTTCAACAACAAGCCCTCGTCTTATTTGACAATAATGAATTTGCCGTCACCCATTATGACCTGATCAAAGCCTACGGCCGCTTCCCCCACCGCAATGAAGTACTAGGCCGCACCTCAACCCCCGAAGAACTAGAATTCTTGGCAACCGACGGCTTTAAAGGCTAGAAGCAAACTCAGAATTTCGTTCTGCCTCCAAGAATCCCTGCGATTCGGCGAGTGCGCCCAGAAGCCGCAAGGCAAACTCTGTGGCCACCGCGCGGAGGCTAGCCGACACTTGCAAAGCAAGTGGCTGCGCACGCAAGTGCCAACAGTGAAAGAGGCAAAGCCGAAAGAACGTATAAATGCAGACTTCCAGAGTGTGGGCAGGAGCGCTAACTTTCTATTGTCTTTATAGCCTCAACCCAGGTTCGGCGTCTGAAACCCCAGCGCAAAACACATTCTGAGTTACCGTCTACCTCCAAGCACCCCTGCGATTCGACGAGTGCGCCCAGAAGCCGCAAGGCAAACCCTGAGGCCAACGCGCGGAGGCTAGCCGACACTTGCAAAGCAAGTGGCTGCGCACGCAAGTGCCAACAGTGAAAGAGGCAAAGCCGAAAGAACGTATAAATGCAGACTTCCAGAGTGCCGGCAGGAGTGCTAACTTTCTAGTTGATAAACATCTAGTTATCTACTACCAATTAAATCAGTTATATTATACTTACAGTTGAACTATTTGAAAGTACTATAATGCACACAACACCACCTGAACCCGATAAGACCTATAACTTAAATGGTGGGTTTAAACCTACAAATAAGCGCTTTGCTGATTTGTCGGGTGCAGATTTTTTTCCTACGCCTGAATGGGCGACCCACGCACTAATTGATAACGAGAATTTTGAAGGTGATATTTGGGAATGCGCCTGCGGGGATGGTGCTATGTCAAAAATCCTTTCTAAAACCGGCAATGTTGTTAAAAGTTCGGATTTATACGACAGAGAGTTCGGTGAGAGCGGCGTTGACTTCCTCACTTCAGAATATAAAGCCGCAAACATTGTCACCAACCCGCCTTATAATTTAGCTCAACAGTTCGTGAAATCAGGCGTTGAGAAAAGTGAAAAGAAGTTTGCTCTTTTGTTACGACTCGCCTTTCTCGAAGGAGTTGAAAGGGCGAACACAATATTCTCGCTCTACCCTCCAAGCAGGGTTTGGGTATTTAGCGAAAGAATTACTTTTTACCCCAAGAATGCAGTCAAAAAAGGTAGTGGCACAACTGCTTATGCTTGGTTCGTTTGGGACAAAGATAACGAAAATGGTACTGAATTGAAGTGGCTAAAGCCAGGGTACAAAAAGAAGTACTCTTAACGAATTAACTTCAAATGTTCTCTACCCGCATCTGTTATTAACAGGCCGTGACGTTTAATATCGTGTTCGGCTAGACCAGAATGGATGATATTACCCTCTTCTTTTTTATGAGATACGATGTTTCTAACTATTTGGGAAAAATGGCTATCATTTCTTCCACCGAGAATTTTGGCATCGTGCCCAGTAGGCTGGAACAACGCCTCTAACTCTTCAATAAGTTGTTTAGTAGTAATAAACCCACCATGCTTTACCATTATTGTCAAAGCATGGTTATACAAGTCTTTTTCTTTTGACATACAACTTCCATTTCAGTTGATTAGTGTTTACTCAATATATACTATCAAATACTAACCAAGGTTGCAATGTAATATTACACGCGCAGTAAACACACCACCAGCCGGCCAAAACTCTGGAAGTTTGCATTCATACGTTCCTGCGGCCTGTCGGCCTTGTCACTGTTAGCACTTGCGTGCGCAGCCCCTTGCTCCGCAAGTGCCAGCTAGCCTCCGCGCGTTGGCCGCAGAGTTGGCCTTGCGGCTTCTGGGCGCACTCGCCGAATCGCAGGGATTCTTGGGGGCAGATAGATATTCTGAGTTTTTTCTCACTCACCGCCAGCGGCTTCAAGCTCCAGCTGGTCGAGTTTGCCATCGTCCAACAGCACCACTTCGGCATCGGCTTGATTGGCCTTAGTGTTGATGGTTTTAATCGGTGTTACCAATGGTTTGGCATCTTCGCTGTCGGTAATCATATCTTCAACTGGTAAATTGCTAAAATATGCCCATTTATCGGCCGGTGGTTTGGGCGGTGCGGTAAAGGCTTGTTTTGCATCTCTTATTGTTGGGTCATAAGGCGATATAATTTGTTTCTCTTCTTTCACCCGGGGTGGCGCGGCCGAAAAAACATAGCGTTTATTGGCCACCGACATACGCGGGGGTAAGCCGGTTTCTTTAAAAATCTTATCGCCTTCGGCAAGGTTTTGCCAAAAATCTATCCACTCATGGTCTTTATATTTGTTTAAATTCCATTCGGTCATTTGAAACGGAAACGCCTGCACATGAAAACGTCTTTGGCCACCTTTAAAGGCATCACGCGCCAGCAAATATACCTCTTCAATGCTCGAATTTGTGAGCGCGTAACAGCCGCGCGATGAACATTCGCCATGCACCATTAAGTCACTGCCAGTGCGGCCAAGCGAACGGTCATAAAAATTAGGAAAACCCATATTAAACGACAGATAATATTTAGAACGTGGGTTCATTTGCGATGGCGTCACCACATAATAGCCCTCTGGGGCTTGGCGATCACCCTCTTTTAGCTTTGGCCCAAGATCGCCAGACCAACTGCAAATGCCATAGCTTTTAAAAAATTGAAACCGCCCATCTTTCATCATCCAAACTTCAAACCGGTTTTCTTGTTTAAACAAACGTGCCAGAATTTCAGCACCCAGTTCAAACCCACCTAGTTTAATGCGGGCGACCAAATAAAATGGCATCGGTTTTTTCCATGCGGCGCTATCGGTATACCATTGGCAGCCCGACAAAATAGTCAGCAGGCTAATGACAATCGATATTTTTAACCAAGATAACATCTGTGTTTTCAATCCTATCCGCGCATATGGTGACTAAAATAACCTAAAACAATTAATAAACTTTTGAAACCAATAGCCAATTAACCCTTGTCACAATAATGTGATGATGGGTTATAATGATGATGGATTTATAAAGTCCGGCCAATATTTAAAAACCGCTCATGCCTATGGGCGACAACATCTTGTTTAGACATGCCGGTAAATTTGGCCAATTGGTTGGCAATCGCGTCCGAAATATTATTCATCGCTAAGATAGGGTCACGATGAGCGCCGCCAACCGGCTCGGCGATAATTTGTTCAATAACCCCAAAGCCAAGCAAATCTTTGGCGGTAATTTTCATGCTCAAGGCCGCTTCTTTTGAACGTTTGGCATCCCGCCATAATATCGACGCCGCACCTTCGGGGCTAATCACCGAATATATGCTATTCTCTAACATCATCACTTTGTTGGCCGCGGCAATGCCAATCGCCCCGCCAGATTGCCCCTCGCCAACGATAACTGTTAGCATCGGCACGCCAATTTGCAGGCAAACCTCGGTGCTGCGGGCAATGGCTTCGGCTTGGCCACGCTCTTCGGCACCAATGCCGGGGTAAGCGCCCATAGTGTTCACCAAACTAATAACCGGCATATCAAATTTATCGGCCATTTTCATAAGCCGCTGAGCTTTGCGGTAACCTTCGGGTCGGCCCATGCCAAAATTATGTTTAACCCGGCTTTCGGTGTCATTGCCAGTTTCGTGGCCGATGACAAATACCGGCCGGCCGTTAAAGCGCGCCACGCCGCCAACAATGGCATAATCTTCGGCAAAGTTACGGTCACCCGCCAACGGGGTGAATTCATCAAAAATATGCACAACCATATCCGAAAAATGTGGCCGGTCTGGATGGCGAGACACTTGGGTAATTTGCCACGCATCGAGCTTGGCATAGGTTGCAGCCAGTGCCGCATCCGACTTATCCTGCAATCTTGCCACTTCATCGTCAATTGACATTGAGCTATCATCAGCGGCTAATGCCTTTAATTCGGCGATTTTTCCATCTAAATCTGCAATAGACTTTTCAAATTCAAGATAGCTTGTCATTCAATTTCCTTAAAACTTGGCCTTCTAACTCTTCTTTTATCAACCATATGGGCATTACGCAAATAAATTTAAACAATTAACCCTGTTGTTAGATTTATATTGGCCTAACTTGTGAATATAGAGGAAAAAAAGCTCACTCTTGAACCAAACTAGCTTTGGCTAGGGGATGGTGCTTAAATACCAAATCCTTAAGCCGTTCATCGAGAATATGGGTGTAAATTTGGGTGGTCGAAATATCAGCATGGCCTAACATTTGCTGCACCGCCCGCAAATCGGCACCATTGGCCAACAAATGTGAGGCAAAGGCATGGCGCAAAACATGCGGCGATATTTTGGCCGCATCTAACTGGGCTTTTGCTGCCAATAGCTTTAATTCTTTGGCAAACCCTTGGCGGGTTATATGCCCCAAAGCGCCGCGCGAGGCAAAAATATAATCATTTGTCTTAAAACTTGGTTTGTTATCGCCAGCCACAAATGCCAAATAATCTTGCAAAATATCGAGCGCCGCATAACCCAGCGGCACCAGGCGCTCGCGCCCACCTTTGCCTTTTATCAACACCATGCCTTCATCTAATTTTAACTGCCCAAACCGCAGCCCCACCAGTTCACTGACCCGTAAACCGGTGGCGTATAAAATTTCTAACAGGCAATAAAAGCGTTTATGTTTTTGCAATTTCGCCAGGCTTTGGGCTTCATCTTGGCTATGTGCCTTGGCGGAAAATAATAATTTATTCACCTCATCTATCGACATTATTTTAGGCAGAGGCCGGGGTTTTTTGGGGCTGTCGATAATGGCTGCCGGGTTATTGCCAATCTGGCCTTCTTGATGCAGAAATTTAAAAAATTGTTTGAGCGCACTTAACCGCCGCGCTTGGGTAGAAACTTCCGCTCCCATGGCCATCTGATAAGCCAAAAAACCCCTTATATGTTCGACATTTATATCCACAGGCATAAGCCTATGCGGCAAAAAGTCAAAAAATTGGTTTAAATCGCTGCGGTAGGAAATAATGGTGTTTTCGGCCGCGGCGCGCTCGGCAAATAACATTTCCAAAAAATTCTCAACATATTGATTGTCAATCTGCTTGGGTTTCATGTCTATTGGCCATTTAGCAATATCGGTTTTTTAATCTCGATATTTTGTGTGGTTTCATATTGCTGCACTTGCATATAATTTGGCAAATAATATAAAGCCGTATAAGCAATTGCTCCCAAAATACAGGCGTATAATATATATTTTAAGGGGCCAAACATTTAAACTGCCTCGTAAATTTTGGGTCAAAAGATTGGCGTCAATCTAACTTTATTTATCAATAAGAACAAGATTTACTTGCAGGTGAATGATAAGATGCCCATAATAATATTAATTGTATTTTTAAATTCAGCGCTATTTTAGCCGAAGTAAAAGCTGAATGAAATGGGTTTGGACAAAATATGTTCGATGAAAATAGCACAAAGGTCATTCGTGACTATTTGGGCAACCGCTCTATTGTTTTAATAGGGCTTATGGGGGCGGGTAAAACCACCCTAGGCCGGCGCTTGTCTAAGCATTTAAACTTAAATTTTAAAGATGCCGATCATGAAATTGAAGCCGCTGCTGGCATGGATGTGGCCGAGTTTTTTGCCACATTTGGCGAGCAAAAATTTCGCGAAGGTGAAGAAAAAGTCATCGCCCGCCTGCTCGATGAGGGGCCGCAAATATTAGCCACTGGCGGCGGCGCTTATATGTGCAAAACCACCCGCCAAAATATAAAACAAAACGGTATATCCATCTGGTTACGCGGCGATTTAGAACTGCTGATGGAGCGGATTGCATTGCGCCAAACCCGGCCTCTATTGCAGGTCGAAAACCCAAGAGAAGTGATGCAAAAACTCATCGATGAACGCTACCCTATTTATGCGCAAGCCGACATTATCATTGACACAATTGATGCCCCGCATAATGTGATGATCGATAAATTGTTGGATAAAATGTTCGAATATGCCACATAAAACTCATAATTCGACACTGGACACTCATAATTTGACTTTAGTTGAAATATTTAGGTAAAAAATGCCCCTGACAAATTGCGAAAAAATAACTGTAAACTTAGACAATGATCGGTCTTATGACATTTTGGTCGGCGGGCGGTTGATTGAATTTGCTGGCAAGCTCATCAAACCGCATTTAAAACGCGCCTTTACGGTTATTGTGACCGATGAGAATGTCGCCAAACATCATTTGGCCGATTTGCAAGCGGCGTTTAGCAACCAAGAAATTGAATGTGAAGCCATAATTCTGCCCGCAGGCGAAACCAGTAAAAAAATGGCCACGCTCGAAATTTTGCTCGAGAAGTTATTGGCCTTTGGGGTGGAGCGCAATGATGTCATCACCATTTTAGGCGGCGGCGTTATTGGCGATTTGGCTGGCTTTGCCGCCGCTATACTGCGCCGTGGTGTTGACTTTGTGCAAATACCAACCTCTATTTTAGCCCAAGTCGATAGCAGCGTTGGCGGTAAAACCGGTATAAATTCACCGCACGGCAAAAACCTTTTGGGCGCATTTCATCAGCCTAAATTGGTGTTGGCCGACATCGATATTTTAGACACATTGTCTGATCGCCATATGCGCGCGGGTTATGCCGAAATTTTTAAATATGCACTGATTAACGACCCTGAATTTTATTTATGGTTACTGGCAAATGGCCAAAAATTAATCGCGGGTGACAAAGCCGCACGGCAATATGCGGTGGTTAAATCTTGCCAAGCTAAAGCACTTATTGTTGGCTTGGATGAAAAAGAGCTCGGCATCCGCGCTTTGCTAAATTTAGGCCATACCTTTGGCCATGCGCTCGAGGCTCATTGCCAATATTCCGAACGGCTTATCCATGGCGAAGGTGTGGCCATCGGCATGGTATTGGCGTTTGAATTTTCGGCATTTTTGGGCTTTAACAATGGCAGCGACATCGAGCCAATTAAACAACATTTAGCCGACATTGGCCTGCCAACCAACATTCAATTTGAAGGCTTGCAACCCTTGCCTTCTGCCGCACAAATGCTAGAATTTATGTTGCAAGATAAAAAAACCCAACAAGGTGAAATGACATTTATTTTGGCCAAAGCGGTCGGCAAATCATTTGTCGAAAAAAATGTCGACCAACAACTAGTCCTAAACTTTCTGAAAGGCAAAAACTTTAAATAATGCCCGATAATATCACACAATTTTTTACCGCTAACGCCGACTATTTGTTAGCTAGCCTCGGTATAATGTTTTTAATCATCATTTCTGGCATGTTTTCTGGCTCAGAAACCGCGCTAACCGCTGCCTCAAAAGCCCGTATCAAGCGCCTGCAAAAGAAAAATAACCAAGCTGCCCACACGGTGGCTAAATTGCTCGAAACGCCCGAAAAACTCATCGGCACTATATTATTGGGCAACAATCTGGTTAATATTTTGGCGTCATCCATCGCCACCAGCCTGTTTATCGCGGTATTTGGCGCGGCAGGTGTGGTCTATGCCACTTTGGCCATGACTTTTCTAATATTGGTTTTTGCCGAGGTTTTGCCAAAAACTTATGCCCTGCAAAACCCTGAGAAATTGGCCTTAATAATGGCGCCTATCATGCGGGTCATCGTGTTCATTCTTTCGCCATTGGTGGTGGTTATCCGCGCTTTTGTGGATATGATATTATGGATAATGGGCGCCAAACCGCCAAAATCTATGGACGAAGAAGCCGCAGATGCCGAAATTAGGGGCAATATCGATTTGCAACATGAAGAAGGGGTGATGATTAAAAATGACCGTGACATGTTGGGCGGAATTTTGGACCTCAAACAAATGGGCGTCGAAGATGTGATGATTCATCGCACCAAAATATTCGCCTTGAACATCGCCTTAGGCACGGCCGAAATTGCCAACCAAATTTTAAACAATGCCTATACCCGCGTGCCGATATACCGCGGCGAGCCAGATAATTTTATTGGCGTATTGCACACCAAAGATTTGCTGTGGACCATAAATTTGATTCAGAACCAAGACAGTTCTGACCAAAATCAACCCAAGCCGGTTGGCGATGAAGAAGTTGAGAGCTTGCTCACGCCCATCTGGTACGTGCCCGAAACTACCAGCTTGCAAGACCAGTTGAATAATTTTTTAAAACGCAAAAGCCATTTTGCCTTGGTTGTGGATGAATATGGCGAAACCCAAGGGCTGATAACTTTAGAAGATATTTTAGAAGAAATTGTTGGCGACATTGTCGACGAGCATGACCAAGGCCTAAAAGGCTTGCGCCCACAACCCAATGGCAGCGTTAATGTCGATGGCCACCTATCGGTACGCGATTTAAACCGCGCCATGGATTGGGAGTTACCACAAAATGACGCAATTAGCGTAGCCGGACTAATCATTAATGAAGCCCAAGTCATCCCAAATGTAGGCCAAGCCTTCAGCTTCTACGGCCACAGGTTCGAAATATTGCGCAAACAAGCCAACCGCATAACTTCTATTCGGGTGACGAAGTTATAGCAGCACACTCTCGCATCCACACAACGTGCCGCACCGTGAGTGCGAGTTCGGCCGCTCGAAGCCCGCTGCCAGCTAACGCGCGGAGGCTAGAGAGTTTGCCTTGCGGCTTCTGGGCGCACTCACCGAACGGCAGGGATTCTTGGGGGCAGACGCAAACTCGGCGCTTTTACTTCATTATGTCTATCGACAGCGCGTGCAATGTGTCGGCAAATTCTTCTTTTAACTCGCGCATAATAGCTTGATGTTGCGCCACACGCGTTTTACCGGCCAAAGATGCGGCCTTGATTTCCACTTTAAAATGGGTATTGCCTCCTTCACGCCAACCACTATGGCCTGCATGTTGGCTGGATTCATCAATAACTTGCAAAAATTCGGGCGAAAACGCCTTATTTAGTTTCTGTTGTATAATATTTTTCATTTTATGAGATTACAGCCTTTCAAAATCGTCCACAATGGTTTATTAATATTGCCTCAAACAAACATTCTATAAATTTTAATAATTAGGCAGTGATTTGAGCAATAGCAACGATTTTTTTTCGAGCCTACGGGTAAAACCAAAAGACGATTTAACACGCAAAAAACACCAATTGCCGTGTGACCACCCCAATTGTGAAAAAGCTGGCGAACATAAAGCCCCAAAAGGTGGCAAAGAAGACAATAAATATTTTAATTTTTGTCTTCAACATGTCAGAGAATATAACAAAGGTTATAACTTTTTTGAAGAGATGAAAGATGCCGAGGTGAAAACCTACATAGCCGAAGCGCGCACCGGGCACCGCCCCACCTGGAAACGTGGCGCCGGCGGATTGAGCGGCTTGGCACAAGAGGCAAATTTGGACAATGGCTTAAATGGCCGCGCCCGGCTAAAAGACCCATTTGAGTTTTTTGGTGGCGATGTGCCGGTGGGCGCATCTGGCCGCCCGCGCAAGCAATTGCGCAATGCCGAGCGCAAGGCGTTGGCTAAACTTGGCTTGGATGAAAGCGCCAAACCAGAGGCCATTAAAAAACAGTTTAAAATGTTGGCCAAGCGCCATCACCCAGATTTAAACCGAGGCGACAAACAGAGCGAAGCCATTTTGTCCGAAATTATTGCCGCCTATAACCATCTTAAAACCGTAGATTATGTATAATAAACCAGCTTGGCTGCTATTTTATAGCGGCTAATGATGGGAAGTATTGGAAAAAATTATGAACGCACCCCTACCCGACATCAAAATTTCGGTTCGTGAAGCCTTTGGAATTGATAGTGATTTACAAGTGCCGGCCTATTCTGCCACGTCCGAACATGTGCCAGATGAAGACCCAGATTACCTGTTTAACCGCGAAATCACTTTGGCCATTTTAGCCGGTTTTACCTATAACCGCCGGGTGATGATACAAGGCTATCATGGCACGGGCAAATCGACCCATATCGAGCAGGTGGCAAGCCGGCTTAACTGGCCGTGTATTCGGGTAAACTTAGATAGCCATATCAGCCGGATAGATCTGGTTGGTAAGGACGCCATTGTGGTCAAAGATGGCAAACAAATTACCGAATTTAAAGAAGGCATTTTGCCCTACGCCTTGCAAAGAAATGTCGCGCTGGTATTTGATGAATATGACGCTGGCCGTGCCGATGTGATGTTTGTGATTCAACGTATATTAGAAGCTCAAGGCAAACTAACTTTGCTCGACCAAAGCCGGGTTTTGTCCCCTCACCCTTCCTTTAGATTGTTTGCCACCGCCAACACCATTGGTTTGGGCGACACCTCTGGGCTTTACCATGGCACGCAGCAAATCAACCAAGGCCAAATGGATAGATGGAACATTGTGGCGGTGCTTAACTATTTACCGCATGATGATGAAGCCGCCATTGTGGCTGCGAAGGTGAAAAGCTTAGCCAAACAAAAAGGCGGTCTAGAGGTTATTGGCAATATGGTGCGCGTGGCCGATTTAACCCGCCAGTCATTTATCAATGGCGACTTATCCACCCTTATGAGCCCCAGAACGGTGATAACATGGGCGGAAAATATGCAAATATTTAACGACATGGCATTCTCATTCCGGGTGACATTTTTGAACAAATGTGACGATTTGGAACGTGGCTTAGTGGCCGAGTTTTACCAACGGGTATTTGATGAAGAATTGCCTGAATCAACCGCTCATATCGCGCTTTCATAACAAGGTTGGTTCAGCATGTCGACAAATGTTAAAACCACAAAACGTGCCGAAAAAGTAGCGCCGTTTAAAAAGGCGCTCGCCCTCACCATGCGCGCGATATCTGAAGACAGCGAACTGGCGGTTAGCTTTGGCGTCGACCGCCCAAGCGTGAGCGGCCAAAAAGCCCGCCTACCCGACCCGAGCTTTATTTCTAAAGCCGAGGAGATTACCCTAATACGCGGCTCGGCCGATATGTTGGCGCTTACCCACGCCTTGCATAATGAAAATATGCACAGCCGCCTAAGCCCGTTAAGCCCCGATGCCAAAGCCGTGTTTAACATGGCCGAGCAAGCCAGAATTGCCAGCGTTGGCGCGGCGCAAATGAAAGGCATGGCCACCAATTTAAATGCCGATTTTGCCCAAAAGCTACAAAAACGCGGCGTTAGAAAACCCGAAACCACCGAAGATGCGCCGATGGACATCGCCTTGGCATTGCTATTGCGCGAAAAAATTGCTGGCCTCGCGCCGCCACAAAAATACCGCCAAAATCTGGATTTATGGCGCGAATATTTTGATGAAAAAGCCGGCGATTTGCTGAACAATATTGCCGAAAATAAAAACAACCAATTTGAATTTGCCAAAGACCTATATAATTTATTGCGCGCATTTGATATGGGCAATAATCTTGAAGATCTGGAAAACAACCAACAACAAGATATGGACGATGACGCCCAAGATAGTGAACAAGACTCAGGCATGAGCGAGGCCGAGCAAGAAGCTGCCGAAGGCGATTCTGAAGACCAAGAAGATTTAAAAGGCGAAGCCGACGAAGATTCAGACCAAATGATGGATGAAGACTCGGACAAGGTGGGTGATCTAGAAGAAACCGACGGCGAGGAGAGCAGCGAAGGCGAAAACAGCGATGCGGAAGCCGGCGGTGATGCGTTTGACCCCGAAAAAGCCCCTTATAGCGCTTTCACCAACGAATATGATGAGATTATTCACGCTCAAGATATATGCGAAGAATTTGAACTGATAAAATTACGCGAACATTTAGATGGCCAAATGACCCATTTGCAAGGCGCGGTGTCGCGCTTGGCCAACAAATTAATGCGCTTGCTTTTGGCACAACAAAATAGAAGTTGGGAATTTGACCTAGAAGAAGGCATATTAGACGCCGCAAAACTTGCGCGGGTGATTGCCGACCCGCTATTGCCATTGTCGTTTAAGCAAGAAAAAGACACCGAATTTAAAGACACAATTGTCACCTTGTTGATTGACAATTCTGGCTCTATGCGCGGCAGACCTATAACCATTGCTGCCATTTGTGGCGATGTTTTGGCCCGCACCTTGGAGCGCTGCAAAGTGAAAGTCGAAATTTTGGGCTTCACCACCCGCGCTTGGAAAGGTGGGCAATCACGCGAAAAGTGGATGTCTGAGGACAAACCTAAATTTCCTGGCCGCTTGAATGATTTGCGCCACATAATATACAAACGTGCTGATACCCCGTACAGACGCGCCAAAAACAATTTGGGCTTGATGATGCGCGAAGGCCTGTTAAAAGAAAATATTGATGGCGAGGCGCTCAGCTGGGCGCATAATAGATTGTTAGGCCGGCCTGAACATCGCCGCATTTTGATGGTAATTTCCGATGGTGCACCGGTCGATGACAGCACATTGAGCGCCAATATTGGCAATTATTTAGAGAAAAACCTACGTGACGTGATAGATTATATAGAAAATAAATCGCCTATTGAATTGGTGGCCATTGGCATTGGCCATGATGTGACCCGCTATTACGAACGCGCCATAACCATAAATGATGCCGAGGAGCTGGGCGGCGCCATCACCAACCAATTGGCCGAATTATTCGCCCCAAATTTGAAAAGAAATAGGCCAGTATGAATAAAAAGTTGATTTGGAAATTAGCGCAAATAATCGGCCTGTCGATTTGTGCCTCCGTTTCAACTGGTTTTGCCGCCGAAATTAACATCACCACCAAACAAATAGATTTTGCCGTGGTGAGCATGCGGCAGGAGCAGCATGGCGCCCTGTTATGGCGAGGTGGTTTAGAACTAACTTCCAAATCCAAAAACTTTGGTGGTTTTTCGGGCATTATATTGTCTGAAACTGGCGATGAATTTTTAGCCGTTTCTGACCGCGGTTATTGGTTAAAAGCCAATATAAGCTACAAAAATGGCAAATTAAACAGCTTGTCAAATGCCCAAATGGCACCGTTGTTAAATGCCAAGGGTAAAAAATTTGCTCATTGGCAGGCCGATAGTGAAGGGCTGACCAAAAGAAATAACAGCCTAAATGACGTTGTGGTTTCGGTCGAATTAGAACAAGCGCTTTACCGCTATAAATTTACCGATGCCGGCTTAAAAACCAGCGCCAGAGACTGGGGCAGGTTAATAGATGCCAAAAAGATTAACCCCAATAAAGGCTTAGAAGGCGTCACCTCATTGCCTGCCGGGCATAAATATAGAGGTTGGCTATTGGCCACTGCCGAAAAAAAATTAACCAAAGCTGGCGACCATACGGCATGGCTCATCAAGGGCAAAGAAAACCTGCCACTATATATCAGCCGTTCGGGCGGGTTTGACATTACCGATGTCAGCTATCTGCCCAATGGTGACATTGTTATATTAGAGCGGGCGTTTGGTATATTTTCTGGCCCGCAAATGCGCATTCGGCAAATTTGCGGCGCTGACATAAAACCCAATGCCTTGGTGAGCGGCAAAACCTTGATAGATGCCAATTGGACATATGCGGTGGACAATATGGAAGGCCTAGGCGTGCATAGAGCCAGCAATGGCGAAACCATTTTAACCATTATATCAGACGATAATTTCTACTTTTTACAACGCAACTTAATGCTGCAATTCGCCTTGGCAGATGAAAATTCGGTTTGTAACTGACAAAGTAAAAAGCCAACCTCAAATGTGAGACTGGCTTTTAAATTTTTTAGAAAACATTAAAAAACAATTGGCTTAAGCCGCAACGGCTTTCGTAAGGCGTTTCTTAAAACGCCTTGCCCGAGTTGAAAGGCCAGAATCTTTAGCTTTCATAAGATAAGCGTCTAAACCACCACGATGTTCAACACTGCGCAACGCATGAGCTGAAATACGCAAAGAAACTGAACAACCCAATGTATCGCTCATCAAGCTAACGTTACATAGATTTGGCAAGAAACGACGGCGAGAGCGGTTTTTAGCATGGCTAACATTGTTGCCAGTTTGTACACCCTTACCTGATAATTCACAACGACGAGCCATGTGGCCTTCTCCTCATTTCATATGTCGAGCGCTAAATTAGCGCAATCTTAGACATATTTATATTATTACAAATTTAAAGTTGGCTTCATATAATCTGATATATTGGCAAGGTCAAGATAAACTGCATTTAGAACCAAATTTATAACCAGATTTAGCTATTTTCACATATTTATGGCAATTCATGCTAAGTCAGTATGAAATCAGCTTATGCCTAACGTATAATTAACCATCCTCTTTTACTATTTGGGGCAGCCTAAGCTATAAGTTTGCGTTTTAAGGAAATGTAATGAGTATCCAGAGCTTTATCCGCCCCAAAATTTTATTTAAAGCTCATTTAATTGCCCTTATCGCCGGCTTTTTGCTGCCAACTTATGCTTCGGCGGCCAGCAAAACCAATATTGATGTCAATTACAACTTAAAATTAGCCGGGTTTCAACTTGGCTCAGTGGGTTTGGCCGCACGGCTTAAACAAAAATCATACGCCATTTCTATCCGCGCCTTCACCACTGGTACATTGGATAGAATATTGCGCTTCACCATCGAAACCCGCGCGCGCGGTGTTTATAATGGGGCCAAAATCAACTCGACCGAATATATAACCGCTTATTCTAACAAACGAGTGAAACGCCATGTGGTGGTTAAATATCCAAATGGCCAACGCGCCCAAGTTACCGCCACCCCGCCCTATAGAAGCTTCGATGACAGCGTGCCGCTACAAGCCAAACATTTGTTAAATGTGGTCGACCCACTAAGCGCCATGTTATTGCCGCTCAACAAAAAATATAAATCTAGCTCAGCGTCGCAATGCAACCGCATACAGTCGGTATTTGATGGGGTTAGCCGCTATAAATTGCAAATGCGCCAAGCCACCAAGCCAAAAACCGACAATAAAATGCTGCAACAAGCCATTTATTGCAAAGTTGGTTATACGCCCATTTCTGGCCACCGCAAAAGCCGCGCCGACAGAACCATTATCGACAATTATGCCACCGCAACCGTGTGGCTATTGCCACTTAAAGCCGAAGGGGTTTTATTGCCCCTTAAAGTCGAAATCCCCACCCAATTCGGCACATTTACCATCCAAGCCAAACATGTGGATATAGATGGCAAACGTTTAAACTTTTAACACGCTTTCAAGCTCCATCTTTTGGCAACCAGCCAAGCCCTTTTAGAGTGCCGACACGCGGTCTATATTCGCAGCCTAAACTGCCGGTATAGCCAACCTCATCAAGCTGTTTAAACAAAAAATCGAAATTAATTTCGCCACTGCCCGGCTCGTGCCGCCCTGGCACATCGGCCAGTTGAATATGGTCGATATGCGGCATTAAATTAGTCATAGTTTGTGCCACATTGCCTTGCGACATTTGGCAGTGATAAATATCAAACTGAATTTTGACATTGTCTTTGCCAACTTGCTGCATAATGTCCAGCGCTTGTTGTTGACTGCTGACCAAATAACCCGGCATATCTATCGGGTTTAACGCCTCTATCAATATATTTATGCCAAATGGCTGTGCCAAGTCGGCCAAATATTTTAAATTCTCAATATATATATTGGTGTAGGCCAATTTATCCATATCCGCAGCCACTATACCCGACATGCAATGCAGCCGCGGGCAGCCAAGCGCCTTGGCATAATTTACCGCTTGTAATGCCGAGCGCTTAAATTCAGCTCGGCGGTTTGGCAAGGCGGCAATGCCACGTTCGCCAAGGGCATCATCACCCGGATATAGGTTAAACAGCTCAAGTTTCAGCTTATGTTTAGTCAGCAGGGCTTTAAGAATGTCAACTTCATATGCATAAGGAAACAGCATTTCAACCGCAGTAAAACCAGCTAAAGCCGCCGCTTCAAACCGATCTAAAAATGTAAATTCTTGAAACATCATCGAAATATTGGCATGGAATTTTGGCATATTTTCTCTCTAATAACTAGGCTTGAAACATAACATTCATTTTGATTTTTTGTCTAGCGTCAAACACTATTCACTAGATATGGTATTAGAACATAGCGGCAACATGCGGATATTAGTGATTCGGACACCCTATGTTCCCACCTCGTTCCAAAAATTAATAAATAACTGAAATATTTGAGTAAATTTGGTTCGAATTTGGCTAATAATTAACCATAACGGTTAAATATTTACGCTGTTTTGGCCGATAATATCCAAAAAAATACCCATTTTTGCTGCCAAAGTCTTAACAACATTAGCCGCTATACTATATATAGTAGGGAACATAATGAAAACATTAACCTATTAGTGATTCGGACACGCTCTGTTCCCACCTCGTTCTAATTTTTAACCATTGGCAAATAAAAGTTAATAAGGCGCGTTAACTTTTGGCCTCATGGTTTAAACCATTTACAATTTTGGCCGAAACCAGCTATATTAACTTTCTGTTATTTTGACTATATGGCCACCAATATGCGCATTACAAAATCTAAAAATTCGGCGCAAGACTTTGACAAAAGATTAGAAAATTTTGGCACAGATAAATTTGATTTTGAAAAAGATGACCCCAATGTAACCGCCGTGTTAGGCCCGACCAATACCGGCAAAACCCATTTGGCCATAACCCGCATGTTAGAGCATAACACCGGCATGATAGGCCTGCCTTTGCGCTTGTTGGCGCGCGAGGTCTATGACCGGGTGATCAAGCTAAAACCGCCGTCGCAAATTGCCTTAATAACTGGCGAAGAGAAAATAATACCCGCAAACCCCAATTATTTCATTTGTACGGTAGAAGCCATGCCGCGCGATTTACGGGTGGATTTTATCGCCATTGATGAGATACAACTCGCCGCTGACGCGCAGCGCGGCTACATATTCACCAACCGTTTGCTAACCTATAGAGGCAATAAACAAACCATGCTTCTGGGCGCAGAAACCATGAAAAACATCATTCATAAGCTGTTGCCACAAGTTAACTTTGTCACCCGGCCGCGGTTTTCGCAGCTAAGTTATGGCGGCCAAAAAAAGCTATCGCGCCTGCCACGCAAAACCGCCATTGTGGCGTTTAGCGCCGATAGAGTATATGAAATAGCCGAATTGGTGCGCCGCCAAAAAGGTGGGGCAGCGGTGGTATTGGGCGCATTAAGCCCCCGCACCCGCAACGCCCAAGTGCAGCTTTATCAAAGCGGTGAGGTCGATTATATTGTCGCCACTGACGCCATCGGCATGGGGTTGAATTTAGACATAGATCATGTGGCCTTTGCCGCCACCCGCAAATTTGATGGCAAGCGCACCCGCCAGTTAAGCAATTCTGAACTGGCGCAAATTGCTGGCCGGGCGGGGCGTTATAAAAATGATGGCACTTTTGGCATCACCTCTATGGTCAAATTTTTAGATGAAGAAAGCGTGCATGCAGTACAGCAACATGAGTTCGAACCGATAACGCATTTATATTGGCGCAGTAATCAGCTCGATTTTTCGACCATTTATAATTTAATCATCTCACTTAACCGGCCATCTGAAACCCAAGGTTTGATAAGAACTGAAACCGCTATAGACCAAGCCACTTTGGAATATTTAACCAAAGATGAAGACGTGATGCATTATGCACGCGGCGGGGCTGCCAACAAAATATTGTGGGAAGTGGCCTCGATACCTGATTTCAGAAAGACAAATATGAGTGAACATGCTGGTTTAGTGTCACATATTTATCGCAATCTGATGGAAAATGATTATATTGATACAGATTGGTTTGCAAAACAGGTCAGCACTTTAGATAATATAGATGGCGACATTGATGCTTTATCAAACCGCATAGCACATATCCGAACTTGGACATTTATTGCCAATCGGCCCAACTGGGTAGAAAATGTGCGCCATTGGCGCGCTGTCACCCATAATATAGAAGATCGTTTGTCTGACGCTTTACACGAGCGGCTAACCCAGCGATTTGTAGACAAGAGAACAAGCCTACTGATGAGTAGACTTCGTGAAAAGGAAGACATAATGGCCGATATATCCAGTTCTGGAGAAGTCAAAGTAGAAGATCAATTTGTGGGCCAAGTGAACGGCTTAGAATTTAAGCTAGACGCCACAGATGACCAAGCCCAAGAAAAAGCCTTGCGCGCTGCCTCTAACGTTCACGTCTCGGCCGAAATTAGCCGACGAATTGGCCTAATTGTCAGCCAACAGCCGAGCCAATTGTCTATCAATGATGATGGCAAAATATGTTGGGATGAACACCCGATTGCCACCATTGAAGCCGGCGATGTTAAACTTAGCCCCTATTGCAGTTTAATTGCCAATAATTATATAACCAGCGCCGATGAAGCGCGGCTTGGCGAACATGTCAAAACCTGGTTAAAGGCCGAAATTGATACCCATTTATCCAGCTTAATAAAAATTAACGACCCAGACAATATAACTGGTTTGGCGCGCGGCGTGGCGTTTCAACTGGTCGAAAGCTATGGCATTTTGGTGCGTGATGAGGTCAATGATGACATCAAAGCCCTCGACCAAGACGCCCGCAAACAATTGCGCCGCTTTGGCGTAAGATTTGGCGCTTATCATATATTTATCCCGCAATTGTTAAAGCCTGCGCCGACCAAATTGCTAATGCTGTTGGCCGCCTTGCAAACCGCAAAACAAAATAACGCGCCCTTAAACCTGCCGCCTCACCCCGGCCAAGGCCTTACATCTGTTGGGTTAGACCCAAATATGCCAAATGATTATTACCAAACGGCTGGCTTTAGAAAGTGCGTTAACCGCGCCGTGCGTATTGACATGCTCGAGCGATTAGCCGATTTAATTCGCGAAGTGTTATATTGGAAACCCAAGGCCGCAGTAAAACCTGCGCAAGCCAAAGTAACAACCACTGAGGTAAAAACCGATAAAGCAATTGATGTTGAAAAAGCCAAGGATGCTGATGCTGATAAGGCCAAAGATGCTGATAAAGTAAATGATGCCCCTAGCGAAGCTGTAGCCGCACCAAGCGAAGCCATTATTGTGCCGAGCGAAGCTATAGCGGCCTTAGGCCGTGCGCCGGTTGGCGAAAAGCGCCCCTTGGGCGCACATATTAGCGGCGGCTTTATGGTGACCCCAAATATGATGTCACTTGTTGGTTGTAGTGGCGATGATTTTGGCGATATTCTACGCACATTGGGCTATAGAATGACCAAAATAAAGCCTGAAGCGGAACCAAAACAAGCACTCAAAACCGGGGCGAAACCAGAGATTGTTGCCGAAAAACCAACTCCCGATTCAACCGATATTGATGCAAAAGAAAAAGCTAAAGATGAGCCAGAAGTGGTGGATTTGGCCCATGAAGTGTGGTTTCCAAACCGCAAACGCCAACAACAACCGCGCCAACATCAACCCCGTCAAAACCAACCACACCAAAATAGGGGCAATGCTCAGCAACCAGCGCATGGTAAAAACGCCAAAAATAACAAAAAACCTTATAACAAAAACAGCCATAAGCGCAAGTTTGACCACAAAAAACCCGCCAAACCCCAGCAAAATAAACCCCAAACCAAGCCAACCATTGCGCCAGAAAACAGCCCATTTGCGGCTTTGTTGGCGCTTAAAGACAAAGTTTAATGGCTCACGTGGCACAAACGGCGCAATCGACACAAACGACACAATTGGCAGAGCTAGACAGCCAAAGGGTCGACAAATGGTTGTTTCATGCGCGGTTTATAAAAAGTCGGGCACTGGCCACCAAATTGGTCAACGCGCGCCGGTTGCGGGTCAATGGTGAGAAAATCTCTAAAGCCAGTTTTAAGCTAAAAGTTGGCCATATATTAATTTTCGAATTAAATGACCGCATCATGGTGATTGAAATTTTGGGCATTAACCCAACCCGTAGGCCATATAAAGAAGCCTGCTTGTTATATGATGACCAAAGCCCAGAACCCGAACCGCAACAAGATAAAACCCAACCCGACTTTTTAGAAAAACCATTTTTGCGTGAAAAAGGCTCTGGCCGCCCGACCAAAAAGCAACGACGCGAGACCGATAGGTTTAAATTAAGCGCGTTAGATTTTTAGCCACCAGCGTAAAATGTGTATAAATAAGCCCTAGAAAGTTTGCAATTTGTCAAAAATTCAGCTTGAGCGGGCTTTTTATCGCCTTGTTTGGCTTTTTCGGTTGCGAGCGCGGTGGAAATGCGTAAGGTAGCCTTAATGAATTTATGTATTTTTAGTGTTAATTAAATTTAATTACAAAATATATTGTAAATAGCCATATTGAACGGTCAATTGGCTATATTGGAGACCAAAATGACCTATGTGGTTACTGAAAATTGCATTAAATGCAAATTTACTGATTGTGTTGAGGTTTGCCCTGTAGATTGTTTTTACGAGGGCGAAAACTTTTTGGTCATCAACCCTGATGAATGCATAGATTGCGGCGTTTGCGAACCCGAATGCCCAGCCGATGCCATCCGCCCCGATACCGAGCCAGATTTAGAAAAATGGCTAGAGATAAACGCCAAATTTGGCGAAATATGGCCCAACATCACCATGAAAAAAGAACAGATGGGCGATGCCGAAGACTGGGATGGCAAAACCAGCAAATTGCAATATCTATCCGAAGAGCCCGGCGAAGGCGATTAATTAAAAATCACCCGTGTCGAAACCACGTGCCATTCGGTGAGTGGATGCGGTGGCAAACAGAAAGTTGGCGCTAGCTCAACAACAACCGCCAGCTTTGGCGTCCGGCACACAACATGCCGAGCCTTGCTCAAAAACATCACTTCCAAACCCACCATAATGAGTTTCAAAATCCCCGGTCACCTCAAACCCATCTCTATAACGGCTTTGGCTTAAAATATTGGCCACATTGCCCGATACGGCAACCCATTCGCCCTTGGCAAATACATTATTCACATCCAGCGTGAACCTATCTTCAAATTCAGCAATCGAGCCATCATATCTGGCTTTATGGCCATAATTTTCTTCTCTATCTTCGGCGTCTATTTTAAACGCCCGCACAGTTTGCGAGCTAAAGTTGATATGCGCCAATTTTGGTTTTAGCGCCTCATCTTCGACGGTTAATACACTGTCGCTCACGGTGTAGGACATATGAAAGCCGAGCGCGGCCATTTGGCGGCGGTAATCCTCGGTGTAAAGCGCACCGCCTAAGCATTCGCCAACAATCACCGGGTCGGCTTTTAGCTCTGCACTCAGCCGTCTATCGGCAAATACGTCAGCAAAATATAACTCGCCGCCGGGTTTTAAAATGCGGTATATTTCGGCAAACACTTGGTCTTTCTCTGGCGCTAAATTTATCACGCAGTTAGACACCACCAAATCGATGGAGGCATCATCAATCGATGACAAATCTTCGATAAAATGCTTTACAAATTTAACATTTGGGCTTGAATAGCCAAATTTTTTGGTATGATAATCGATATATTTACGTGCCACGTCCAACTGTTGTTCGGTCATATCGACCCCAATCACCTGACCGTTTTGGCCAACAAGTTGGCTCAGCACATAACAATCTTGGCCACTGCCCGAGCCTAAATCTAGCACCGTTAGCCCGTCTAATTTTGGTGGAATAGGCGAGCCGCAACCATAAAATTTACTTAATATCTCATCATGTATATTGGCCACCAACGGCTGTAAATAGGCCGGCATGGCGTCTGTTGGGCAGCAAGCGCTGGTCAACAAATCATCTTTTGTGGTTAGCGTTTCGCCATAATATTGTTTGACATCTTCATGAATTTGCGACATTTCAAGCTCCAATTTTAAACTCTTATTTATATATAGGAGTTTTGTGACATTTTTTAAACACTTACTGAACCCAAAAACAAATAAAATAATAACAAGCGCCAGCGATTAAACCCGCCCCCGGCACGGTGACAACCCACGCCGTCAACATGCCGCCAATAACTTTATAATCCATTTTGTTTTTTCCAGCTATACCAACGCCAATAATCGCCGAGGTTGACACATGGGTGGTAGACACTGGCAGCCCAAAACGGCTAGCGCCAATGACCAAAAATGAAGAAATTAAATTGGCGGCAAAGCCTTGATGATGGTCCATCTTAGTTACTTTTTCGGCCAACACTTTGGTAATGCGGCGGCCAATTAGCCACGCGCCCGCACCCATAGACACCGCGCCGATAACATAATATTGCGCGCCCAAATCTTCCGGCCGCAGTAAGATAATTGGCAATATAACCGCTATTAATTTAGGTGTGTCGTTTAACCCGCGGGCAAAACTTAGCAAGCCGCTGGTAAACCAATGTAGGCCATCTTCGGTAATGTTGAATTTAAACTTACCAATGTTAAGGTCGATAGCGGATAGTTTGGTCACCAAAAATGTGATTATTTTACAGCCAATAAGCGCCATAATTATGGCCGCAAACGGGCTAACCAATAGCGGCAATACAATTTTAACCCCCACTTTTTGCCACATAATGCCATCGACACCATAGGCAAACAACCCAGTGCCAATAAACGCCCCCACCAACGAATGGGTGGTCGACACTGGCAATTTGGCATAGGTCGATAAAAACACCCAGATAATCGGCGCGATGGCAATGGCCATGGCTATATTGACATCCATTTCTGTATGCGCGGCATAAAAACTATGCGATAGATTTTTAACAATCGCCCCGCCCCAAAATACGCCCGATAAAGCGCCCAACACCGTCCACACCACGCCCCAATGAATGGCTTTAGACATTGATGTAACGCCCGCGCCGGTTAGTGTGGCGATGGATTTTGAGACGTCATTTGCGCCATTGGCAAAGCTAAGTAATATGAGCAATAA
Organism: Hyphomicrobiales bacterium; assembly: GCA_013214705.1. GTDB lineage: Bacteria > Pseudomonadota > Alphaproteobacteria > Rhizobiales > OSC116 > OCS116. Next base: position 44,292 of record JABSRZ010000012.1, on the reverse strand, counting down.
AATAGCGGTTGCAGATAAATAAATTTCCATTAATGTCATTCCGAATGTTATGTCTATTGATATAACCCAAAGCCACATCACAAAGTAATGAACTGATCTCACGATTAATTCATTAACCATCGATTAAAGGACATCGCGTTGACCGCTTTTTCAATCCGCTATAAAAAATTGCTCATTTCTAAAACCAGTAAAAATATAACCGCTGTGGTAATTGCCTTGGCCATTGCCGGGGCTTTTTTTGAAATTATGACCCCCGGCCGCGCCCTGTTTTTATTCGCTATTTATGTATTATTTATGGTTATATACCAAGCCTTAAACGCCCATTATTTGCCCGAAAAAAAATATATGATATTTGATTCTGAAGGCCTGACCGCCTTAGGAAACCCCATCACCCACCTGCCGCATGTTGGCCGTTTGTTGCATTATTTGCTCATTGGCGGCATGTTTAGCGTGGCCTTAGGCACACCAGATGCCGACCCAGATGCAGCATTTAGAGGTTTTTCAACCATGGGGTTAATTTATGCCGCCGTCTATGGCATATTTAGTGAAATGTCGATTAAACGCCGACAAAAGAACCAACAAGATGATGACCATAATGACTAAGTTTTAATTGCCGCCCTCACCTTGTTCATTGGCGGCTTTAACTGCGTCTTCATCCCAAAAACCAATGTAAATGCCTTTGAAAAATTCTTTACCCGCCGCGTTTTGAATATATTCATCAGAAATAGTCACCCGGTTATGGTGGGCGCGTGACCAAATGAAAATTTTATCCAATAAAATATCTCTGATGTTTTGATATTCTGCATCCTCGCCCAAATCGGTAAATTCCTGCGGGTCAGTGTCTAAATCAAATAACATCGGTCGATAATCTTCGACATGAATTAATTTATAGCGGCCATCAAAAATCATAATCATCCGGCAATCTTTAATCTCTTGGCCCAAAATGCTGCGGGCTTTGCGCATCGAATAATCATATTCGCTAATCACATATTGGCGTTGGCTTGCGGTTTTTATCGCCCGTGTTTGGCTTAACAATGAGCGGCCTTCCAATATATGTTGCGCCACCTGCCCGCCGGCATATTCGACAAATGTCGGCAGCAAATCTATCGCCTCGACCAAGGTTTCAGACACCCGCCCACGGGTGGCATCAGCTTGCTTACACGGATCAACCACAATCAACGGAATTTTGACCGATTGTTGGTGAAACATTTCCTTCTCGCCCAACCAATGATCACCCAAATAATCACCATGGTCTGACGTGAACACAATCAACGTATCTTTGGTTAAATTCTTGTCGTCCAAATAGGCCATAAGCCGGCCAATCTGGTCATCAACCTGTTTGATCAACCCCATATAGGCCGGTATCACCCGCTCGCGCACGCCATTTTGGCTAAACACCCGGCTAAACCGATGCAGCTGATAAGCCGCCAATATTGGGTGCGGGTTGTCGGTTTCTATACTGTCTCTCACCACCGGCTGAACATCGGCTTCATCATACATATTATGGTAAGGCGCGGGCACAATATACGGCCAATGTGGCTTGATATAGCTCACGTGCAAACACCAATTCTCATCCCCCGTTTGGTCTATATATTCCATTGCCCGATCGGTAATATACGGGGTTTCGCTATCGCTTTCGCCAACCCGCGCGGGTTTATCGGCATTGGCCATCAACCAGCCCGAAAGCAATTCCTTATCTTTGTCATTCTCAATGTCATTGTCATTGTCATCGATGGGCTCGGCCGAATTCGCCCAGTCTTGCCAAGGGTTGTCACCTCGGTAATCTTTATCATTCAAATATTGGTTATAATGGCTGGGCGGTTTGCCGCCATCTGGGTGCAGGCCATCAAGCCGGTCCCACACTTCAAAGCCGCATTCGGCCAAGCGCGCGCCGATGACCGAATCCGTCGTTATGCCCAGCCTTTCCATGCCTGCATAATCGGCCGCCATGTGGGTTTTGCCGCATAATATAGTGCGCATGCCCAATGGCCGTAAATGGTCGCCCATGGTCATTTCGCCAACCCGCAGCGGAAAATTATTCCAACTCGAGCCATGTGAACGCACATAGCGGCCAGTGTAAAAACTCATCCGGCTTGGCCCACATATTGGCGATTGAACATAGGCATTGTCAAACCGCACGCCACGCTGCGCAAGCTTATCTATATGTGGCGTTTTAAGGCTTGCATGGCCGGTGCAGCCCAAATAATCGAACCGCAACTGGTCGCACATAATGAATAATATATTTTTTGCCATGGCTTAAACCCAATAATATTTGCCAGCACCAAACGCCAACGATAACTGACGCTAAGTTAAAACCATAATAGGTATAATTGCAAAATATTTAAAATTTTTCCATCTCGATAAACGACCAATAACTATACCCCGTAGACCTAACCCTGCGCCAACCTAGTTTTTTTAACTCAGTTGCAATGAGCCAATTAAGAATAGCATGGCCGAGCAGTAAAACCGCTTCATCTTGCAGCGCAGCACCAGCCAATATATCGGCACCCTGCGCAGCACGGCGGCGAGCTGGTTTAATAGAGTCGCCATTTCTGGCAAACCCAATAAACCATGTCAGCCAAAATAAAATGTGCCATATGTTAAATCTCAGCTTCGGATTAGACCAAGTTAAATAAGGCATTCTAATTTCTCGAAAACAAGCATCACCTCGCGTATTTGAGGGTTTATTTAGCCACTCAAGGCTGGTCAATGCACGCCGTAAATCACTAGAAAAAACCACATTGCATGGCTTAGCCGCTTGTAGTGAAATTTCCGGTACATTCTGTATTTTATCTAGTTCAACATCCAAATAATCATCAACCATTTGGCCCACTTCAGCAGGTGATTTTCTCAAATTCTTCATCACCTCTAAATCGATAACTGGTCGGCCATGGCGCATCAAAATTATTTTCATATAACCTGCAACCCAACATATTTTGCAAATCTTTCCAACTCCGATTTTAATTTGGCTTTGCGGTTATCCCCCCATTTGACGCCGTCTTCATGCCATAAATTCACAATGTGTAATTTGCCTAATTTACGCTCTGCCTTTAACTCGATGCGGCCAACAAACCTATCACCTTCTAGCAACGGATATACATAATATCCCCATTTTCGTTTCGCCGCAGGAACAAATATTTCAATCTTATAATCAAACCCAAATAAATATTTTAACCGCACCCGGTCTCTAACCGCTGGATCGAACGGGTTGACAATCCGCATCCGCGTAGATGGGGTTTTAAGCTCATCTAACTGAGTTAAAATGTCGGCGGCGGCGTAGGTTTGCGACCATGTGCCATCGTAATTTTCTATGTCTACATGTTGTAAATTTTGACTTACATCTAGCCCCCAAGCGCGCGCTTCCTTTAGGCTAACCCCTTCCCAAAACTGTTTTATTTCTTTCACACTCGCCACAAACAATCTGGCCATTGCCGCTTGGCATAACCAGTCAATCTGATGTTGATCGGGTAGGTTTTGGCCTAAAATATGCGCGGGAATGACTTTTTCTGTCAGGTCGTAATATTTACGAAAATTAACCCGGTGCGAGGTCGATAATTCGCCAGCATGCCACATATAATCTAGCGCCACTTTGTGCGGTGGGCGGTCCCACATTTTCTTTTCACCTTTAATTTTGCTATCAAATGCATGGGTACTAAGCGCCCCCTCGGCGTCTATGCGGGCTTTAATTTCGGCGCGACTTTTTGGCCCAGCTTTAGTTTTATAATAGCTAGAACCATCCATGCTGGCTTTGCGTCGGCGAAATTGGCGTCGCCACATCGGGTAAAATTCGACCGGCAAAATAGACGCATCATGGGTAAAGTGCTCGAACACATGTTGGCGCTTAGCTAACAATTCATCCAACATTATTTCGCGGTAATTTTGGTTGCGTGACCATAGGATATGATGATGCGCGCGGCTTACATTTTGTATAGTGTCTAGCTGCACAAAGCCTAAATCTTTAATCATTTGCAGCACATTTAAGCTGCCAGTCGGGTTGGCCGCCAAGCCAGTGGCTTTTAGCCACAATTGGCGCATTTGTTTATTGTTTATTTTTATATTCATAACCCACCCCAAAAACCTATTGTATTGTCTCTAAATATATGCGCAAAATCAAGCATGAAATACCCCAATAGCTATTATAATCACAGCCTAGACCCGCATATCGATCACCCCAGCCTTGAAGCCGTGGTTGAAGCCGATGTCTGCATAATTGGCGGCGGTTTGGCTGGCTTAACCTGCGCCTTGGAGTTGGCGATCAACGGCCATAAAGTGGTGGTTTTAGAAGCCTATAAAATGGCTTGGGGCGCCTCTGGCCGCAATGGCGGCATTGTGTTCCCAGGTTTTGCCCAAGGTCAAGATTATTTAGAGCAAAAACTGGGGCTGACAGCGGCCAAAAACCTGTTTGACCTATCGCTCGAAGGGGTTGATATTGTGCGCCAAAATATCCAACAATATAACCTGCAAAGCGCCGCAAAAACCAGCGGCATCTTGTCGGTCATTCGTTATAATGATGCCGCCAATATGCAGCAATATTGCCAAAATATGCAGGTTAAATATGGTTATCAATTAGACTATATTGACCAGCATAATATGAGTAATTATACCGCCACAGATAAATATTATCAAGCCAATATGGACAAACAAGCTTTTCATTTTCACCCGTTAAATTATTGCCTAGCCATTGCCCAGCAAATCATAAAACATGGCGGGCAGATGTTTGAACAATCCAAAGTCATAAATATGAGTTTAGGTGGCGCAGAAAAAACCATCATAACCTCACATGGCCGGGTGAAAGCCAAACATGTGGTGCTGTGCGGCGGTGGCTATAGCGGCCAAGTTTTTGGCAAACTTCAGAAATCTATTTTGCCGGTGGCGACCTATGTCATCACCACCCAAAAGCTGGGCGCGCTGGCACAACAGCTGATAAAAACCTCCGCCGCCATTATAGATGACCGGCGGGCAGCCGATTATTACCGCCTCATAGATGATGACCGGATATTATGGGGCGGGCGCATCACCGCCAAAACCGCAGAGCCGCAAAAACTAGCGCAACTTATGCAAGCCGATATGTGCCATATTTACCCCGAATTGGCACAGGCAAAAATAGAATTTGCTTGGTCTGGCCTGATGGCTTATGCCCGCCATAGAATGCCCTATATTGGCAAATTTAACAGCAAAACCCCTAGCCATAATGTCTGGGTATGTTCGGCCTTTGGCGGCCACGGCATGAACACAGCCCCGCTTGGTGGCCGCTTAATAGCCGAGGCAATTGCTGATGGATCAACGCGTTATCAGATATTTAATAATTTCAAATTGCAATGGAATGGCGGCGTATTTGGCCCTATGGCAGCACAAACCACCTATTTGGGCATGAAAATAGCCGATTGGTATAAAGAAACTTCTAGCCGCAATAAATAAACATTTACATATTAGTTTAATATGATTTTCTGGGTTTGAGTTAATTTATTGGGTTATTTTTCTATGCCAAATATTACACCCGAACCATAACCGCAAATGCCAACCAACCTTTGTTTGAAGCCGCTTTAGGCGCACAGATATTAGACCAAATCACGCATTATGCAGACATTCAAACTTCAACAATTGAGAACTGTTTAGCCGTGCTAGCGCCAAAATAGCCGCACATTATCACATTTGTTTGATACAGTTTAATACAATTCAACTGTTGTTTTAAGGCCTTAGCTGTCATAAATATAGAGCTTAACAATTGTGAACCTCTATGGCGTATAAAACATTAATACAGTTTAACAACAATACCGGTCTGGCGTTTTTCCTACGCTTTATGGTCAGCATATCGGTCGTGGCCGCCATAACTTATGCGGCGCTGAGTTATTTTGACCTTTTAAACCAATCCAAACCCAATATACAGCGCCGGGCGGCCACCGAACAAGCCGCCATTGTAGATGTTTTGGTGGTAAATTTTGAAGATATACAGCCGACCATTAGCAATTTTGGCCAAATTGTCGCCGGCAAGCAATTGCCCTTGAGCGCCAGCGTCAGTGGGCGGATAGATTATATTTCGGCTAATTTTAAAAATGGCGCATTGGTCAAGGCCGGCGAACTATTGTTAGAGTTAGATAATTTTCAATATCAAGGCAATTTAATAACCGCCAAGGCCAATTTGCAAGACATTAGCTTTAAAACCGTCGATATAGACAACCAAGTGGCGGCCACCGAAATTGCGTTTAACAGCACCCAAACATTATATCAAAACGCCCAAAAAGATTATGCTGGTTCGATTAATTTGCAAAAATCCGGCATTATAACCAAACAGGCGTTAGATGCAAAAAACATGTCGCTTATCCAGCAAAAGCAGAGCTTGGATAATATGGCGGCATCGTTTAGCAATTTAACCAACCAAAAACTACAATTATTGGCCACCAAAGATGCGCAACAATGGGCGTTAGAAAAGGCGGTTAAAGATTTAGAAAACACCAAAATATATGCCCCCTTTGATGCCTATATACACAATGCCAACTTAGAAGTTGGCCAATTTATAAATGCCAATGCCACCATCGCCACTTTGCTCGACCAGCAAAAAATAGATGTTAAATTTACCTTATCTGATGGCCAATATGGCCGCATCATCGCCCAAGACGGCACAATTATTGGCCGCAACATTCAAACCTTGTGGCAAGTTGGGCAAGTTAGCAAGACCTTTGATGCGGTTATAAATAGAGTGAATTCCGAAATTGTCGCCGCTTCGGGCGGGATAGATTTATACGCCTCTATCAGCAATGTAGAAGCAGTGGAAGCATTACGCATTGGCGCATTTGTTAAAATTTTAATACCCGACCAAACCTATAGCCAAGTGTTTAAAATTCCCGATCATATGATTTATGATAATGACACGGTGTATGTGGTGGCGCGCGCCAACTTAGAGACTGGCGAAGTTAAACTGGCCGACAGGCCCAAAGGCGGGCAACGAGCTGGCCAACGGCAATCAAAAGGTCAAGGCCGACGGCAGGGCGAGCAACAAGGTCAGGGACAAGACACACAAGCCGAGCCAAATCAGCAGCAAGGTCAGCGGCAGGGACAAGGCAATCGAGCTGAGCAAGGGCAACATGGCGATCAAAGTTCTCGCCCTAATAACGGCCAACAAGCCGAGCATAGTCAACAACCAGCACAAGGTGAACGGTCAGATGCCACACGGCCAGATGCCAACAAATTGGATGAAGGCCAAAACCGCCTGGAGCCGGTAAAAGTGCAAATTGTCGGCTATACCGAAAATCATATATTAATCATCAATGCCGCAACTGCCGCCAACCCGCTTACCGATGGCGACGCTTTATTGCAAACCCGTTTAACCTTGGCTGGTGAAGGTTTGCTGGTCATCACCTCCGAACAATCGGCCATTAAACAAGCCGCAGCGCTCAAACGGCTGCAAGAGCGCGGCGAAGGCGGCGAAGGTGGTGGCAACCGCCGCTTTGGCGGGCGGCAACAAAACCCATTTGCCACCGGTGGTGGCGGAAGACGTTAATATAGCTGTCAAATAAGCGTTGCACCAAGCAAAGAAAGCAGATCAGATGAAACAATTTAACGGCAGTTTAATCAGTTTTTTTGTCCGTCACAAAACCGCGGCCAATTTGCTGATGTTGGTCATCATGCTCATTGGCGCGGCAGCATTGTTGCGCCTCAATACTCAATTGCAACCCAATACCGAGAGCAAATCGCTCACCATAAATGTCAACTGGGCGGGCGCTAGCGCCGAAGATGTCGAAACTTCCATCATCAGCCTCATCGAGCCAGAGCTTCAACAATTAGACAATCTTCAATTCATTTTCACCTCGGCCAATGAAGGCCGCGCCACCCTGCGGGTGCGGTTTAAAGCCGCCGCGAATTTAGATGAAATGTTTGCTCAGGTGGAAAATATTGTTGGCAATGTCGGCAACCTACCGGCCGAGGCCGGCACACCGAGTCTGAGCAAAAGTGTGTTTTTAGAAACCGTGGCCAAATTAGCCATTTACGGCAATGTAAGTGAAAAAAACCTAGTTCAATATGCGCTTAAATTGCGTGCTGGTCTGTTGCGGGCGGGCTTAGAGCGGGTCGAGTTTCAGGCCATGCGCAATGAGCAGATTAGCCTCAACATAGACCCAAATATATTGCAGCGCTTTGACTTATCGCTGGCCAATATATCGGCCAAAGTTAAAGACAGTTTAAGCAGCAGTTCGGCCGGCGACCTGCAATCATCTATCGAGAAAAAATTACGCACCATTGGCGGCAATGATGACTTAACCACGCTGTCAAATGTCGAAATTATCAGCGGCCAAAATGGTGGCCAAATTCAGCTGAAAGACCTTGCCAACATTGTCACCGAGTTCAACCCCAGCCAAACCGTTGGCGAAATAGATGGCACACCGGCCATAATGTTGCTGATAAAACGCAGCGCCAATGCCGATACGGTTAAAATCATCACCCAATTGGAAGGCTTTTTAGCCACCAGCATCGATCTATATCCCAAAAATGTGAATATAAAATTATTTCAAACCGAGGGTAAATATGTTCAAGACCGGATAAATCTACTGTTGGAAAACGGCCTATCAGGCATGATATTGGTCAGTATTTTTCTGTTTATTTTCTTAAACATCCGCATGGCATTTTGGGTCGCCGCCGGCGTGCCAGTGGCCATATTAGCCACCATGATTATCATGTATTTATTTGGCACTGCCATCAGTATGATTTCGATGTTCGCATTGTTGATGATGCTGGGTATCATTGTCGATGACGCCATTGTGGTGGCCGAAGAGGCCGAAACGCTGATGAGCCAAGGCTATAACGCCGCCGATGCGGCCGAAAAAGCCGCCACAAAAATGTTCAAACCGGTTATGGCGGCGGCGCTCACCACCATTGCCGCTTTTATACCGCTAACCATTATCGAGGGCACATTAGGTCAAATATTAATTGTGTTCCCCATCGTGGTCATATCGGTATTAATCGCCTCATTGGTTGAATGTTTTTTCATTCTGCCCGGCCATTTGCGCTATGTCAAAAGCCACAATGCCAACCCCAATATGTTCCGGCGGATATTTAACGGCGGGTTTGAATATTTTAAATTTAAACTATTTTTGCCATTGGTTAGCTTTTTCGTAAAATGGCGCTGGGTCAGCTTAGCTGGTGCTTTCGCCATATTGCTCATTTCGGCCGGTTATGTGACCTCCAACCGGTTGGCGTTTGATTTCTTCCCGACCACCGAGAGCGAGCGCATTATCTCGCGCATTCGCTTTGCCGCCGGAGCAAAACCCGAAACCATCCGCAAAGACATCGAGCAAATTAAGCAAGCCCTATACCAAGCTGAGCAAGCTCTAAGCGTCGATGATGAACAGCTGATACAAATGGTTTATGTGCGCATTGGCGGCGAGGCCGACCCGCAGGCGTTTATCGAAGCCCAGCTCACCCGCTCCGAATTGCGCAGCGTACGCACCCAAACCATTATAGATAAATGGATAGAATTAAGCCCCAAATTGCCAACCATCGACCGGCTGATAATCCAAGGCAACCGCAGCGCCGACAATGAAAGCACAGATGTTAACATTCGACTTTCTGGCCCTAGTTTAGAGATATTGAAAAAGTCGTCCGAAGATTTGCAGGCCGCCATCCTCAAAATTCCCGGGGTCAAAGCCGCGGATGATGATTTCCCCGAAGGCAAACGCGAAATATTGGTCAAATTAAATGCCAAAGGCAAAATGTTGGGCCTCAGCAGTTCCGAAGTTAACCGCCAATTACGCAATATATACCAAGGCGTTACCATCAAAACCATCGCCACTTCGACTGGCGATATACCGCTGATTATCAAAGGCAATGATGGCCAACAATCGATGGCCAACCTATATAATTTCCGCATCAAAACCCCGCAAGGCTATTATCTACCGCTCGAAGAAATTGCCGACATTTCCGAACAAAAAGGCCGTCTGTCAATCCGTAAATTCAATGGCCGCACCAGCATCACCATCACCGCCGATGTCGACGAAGCCATCATCACCGGCGACACCGCCCGCGCCTTAATACAGCGCGAAATATTGCCAGCTATTTTAGCCCGTTATGGCATCGAGTCGGCCGTTGGTGGCCACGCCGCCGACCAAGCCCAAGCTATATCAGATTTGCAACTGGGCATTGGCATCGCCCTGGCGCTCATCTACATTATTTTGGCCTGGGTATTTGCGTCTTATATGCGGCCATTTGCGGTCATGTTCATCATCCCATTTGGCTTTGTCGGCGCGGTTATTGGCCATCTGGTCATGGGCTTTAACCTATCGGCACTTAGCCTGTTTGGCCTGTTGGGTTTGGCCGGTATTTTGGTCAATGACTCGATAATTCTAGTCGCCCGCATCGAAGAGCATTTAGACCAAAAAATGGACATGTTTAACGCCGCCATTTATGGCGCGTGCGATAGATTGCGCGCGGTATTGCTAACCTCCATCACCACGATAGCTGGCTTAACGCCATTATTATTTGAAAAAAGCCTACAAGCTCAGTTTTTGTTGCCTTTAGCCATCACCATGGTGTTTGGCTTGCTGATCGCCACTATATTGGTGCTCGTTTTGGTGCCGGTAATTATCTGCTGTATGGATGATATACATAGCTTTTTCAAATGGTTGCGTTATGGCCGGGACTGGAATAACCCAAAAAACAAACCTGAGCAAATTTAAAATCTCATATTATTTCAACAAAATAAACCACCCAGTCGGATATGAGTTTTACCCCCGCGACCAGCAAAAACGAATAGCAAATGGTGTAAAAATGCTTGGGCGAAACGCTATAATGTAATTTTATACCCACCCACATACCGATGGGTGCAAGCGGCATTAATACCGCCGAAACCCACAAATTATCACCATCAAATTGGCCAATCAACGTATAGGGTACGAGTTTGACAATATTCACAAAAGTGAAGAAAAACACCGTCGTGGCCTGAAAAATAGTTTTTTCGAACCGCTGACTTAGCAAATAAGCATCTACCGGCGGCCCACCAGCATGCGCCACAAAACTTGTAAACCCGCCAACGCTGCCCCAAAAATAACCCGCCAGACGGCCAAAGGGTTTGGACGGCACCAAATCTACACCTTTAGATAGTTTATATTTTTCGATGAAATATTTAGCCGCAAACATGGTGGCGATTAAGCCGGTGATCAACCGCACCCACGCCTCGTGCAAATATTCAAAACTAAACGAACCGATAACAATGCCGATAAACGCTGCCGGGATGAGAATGTAAAGTATTTTTGCATCCCATTTATTACGAAATGCCCAAATGCCTAGAAAATCCATAACCACCAAAATTGGCAACATAATGCCGGCGGCGGTGCTAACCGGCATAATAAACGCGATAAGCGGCACAGCCACCACACCCAGCCCCCCGCCAAAGCCACCTTTGCTGAGGCCGATGATTAATATGGCTGGCACCGCCAATAGGTAAAATATTGGATTTGTTAGATATTCCATGAAAAAATTTGTCAGCTAGTTAACGTTAATACGTGTTAGCATAGGCGAGACATATTGGTCTAGCTTTAAATATATGGCACAAGTTTTTAGCTATCAATTACCGTCATTTAACCGCTATACCCGCGGCTTTGGCTTTAGATTTGATATGTCTAATGAATAATATTATTGGCATTAACGTCGCTGGCACGATGAGCAAATGCCAAGCTGCATAGTCATTGGCATAATAATCCTTAAACCAATCGGTTTTGGAAATTTGCCAGCCAACCACCAGGATAAAAAACCATTTAATCGCCAAATAGGCGATGATATATTTTGCTGATTTTTGAAATAATTTCATTATAAGTTCCCAATTCTTACATTATATGCTATTAAGAATTATTAGCAATAAATAGATCAGCTGAGGGTTATAAATTGATATTCAATAACCTGATGATATTTTTCACCCGCTCTAACAGGCCGGGTAGGAAAATGCGCAATGTTTGGCCCATTGGGGTAATCTTGCGCCTCCAAACAAAAACCCGCATCTTTAAACACGCTTTTGCCACCGCGCAACAAGGTTTCGCGTAAATTGGCATTGCTGTATAATTGCAAACATGGCTGGGTGGTGGCCACTTTCATCGCGCGGCCAGATTTTGCACTTTGCACATAGGCTGCGTCTTTCATCTGCCCGTCATCTGCGCCCAAAATATAGCTAATGTCATAGCCTCCATTAACCGCTTTCATCAGCTCATCGGGGTTTTCTATGCCATTGCCAATGCGGCTGAGTTGGCGCAAATCAAATGGGCTATTGTCCACCGGTCTCACCTCGCCGGTGCAAACGCTATCGGCATCTAACGGCGTGATAAACCCGCTATTGATTTGAATTTCATGATCGTTAACATTTGTGCTGCCATCTGCCGCAATGCCGTCTAAATTAAAATAAGCATGATTGGTGATATTGATAAAGGTATCTTGGCTCGACACCGCATCATACTCAAACCGCAATATATTATCGGCCGATAAATAATAAGTCACAGATATTGTCAGCTCCCCCGGGTAGCCGCCTTCGCCATCGGCGCTAATATAGGTAAATTTAACCCCCTTGCCCCTCTTACCCCCCTTGCCTTGCGCGGTTTCTACAATTTCTGCGGTAAACACTTGGTTGCCAAAGCCTTTAAACCCGCCATGGGCGCTGTGCACATTCTTGCTGTTTTTATCTAGCTTTATAACCTCGCCATTCAGCATAAACTGTGCATTTTTAATGCGGTTGGCATAACGCCCCACAGTAACGCCCATGCTGCTGGTGTGTGCTTCATAGCTGGCCAGATCGTCAAAGCCAAAGTTAATCTCGTCTATTTTGCCAAACTTGTCGGCATAACGCACACTGCTTATGGTCGCGCCATAGCTGCATAAGCCAACCACGCAGCCATTGCCGCTATCCAAGCTAAAAAATTCAACTTTTTTGCCATCTTGGCTGGTGCCAAAAGGTTTAACATCTATAGATGTTGTCATATTTTGCCCTCTTAAGGTAAATTGTCTCGTAAATAAATTTCGGTTTTTATGTCACCCAATGGGTGGCTATTTTCACTGCCTCGATGCTGCAATATCAGCAACCGCAAGGCATTTCTGGCTTCTTGGTTCACATCTTGATCTATCACCGCGTTGATTGTGCCGTTCAGCAATAATTCGCGTGAATAATCGGTCAAATCATGCCCAACACAGACAATGTCATCTTGTCTATTGCAATCTATTAACGCTTGGCCAATGCCGCGCAACCCACTGCCAACGCTGTATATGGCCAGAATATCATGGTCTTTTTTGATAATCTCACATGTATGCTTATAAGCCGCTTCATGGTCGTTCTGAATCTCCCAACTATTGGAGACTTTTAACTGCGGTGCATATTCATGCAATGCGGTCACAAAGCCAAGTTCACGCTCTTGATGGTCAGAATAAATAAGGCTATGGCTGCCTTTAAACAGCCCGACTGTGCCAGCTTTGCCCTGCAAATGCAGCGCCACCAAATGCGCCGCCGTGCGGCCAGCGGCACGGTTGTTAAGCCCCACATGGCCAATGGTGCGCTGGGTCGAAAGGCTGGAAACCAATGTTACCACCGGTACGCCTTGGTCGCATAAATTATTCACCGCCTCGCGCACAAACGGATCTTCAAGCGGCATAACCGCAATGCCATCGGTGTTGGTTTTGCCAATTTCGCGTAATTTTTCGGCCAATATTTGTGGCGCAAAACTTGGCACCCGGTGGGTGCGCACAGTTATGCCATCGCGCAATAATTCCTCGCCTATCACCGCCACGCGCTCGGCCAGCAGGTTTAAAAAACTGCCACTGCCATCGGGCAGCACCACATCTAGTTTTAGCGGTTTATGCGCCACTTTTTGAATTTTGATATTTTGGCCTTGCAGGCGGTCTATCGCCTCCCAGACTTTTTTGGCGGTTTGCACATTCACGCCGCTGCGGCCATTTAACACCCTATCGACCGTCGCCAAGCTAACGCCAGCTTCGCGCGCAATGTCCGATTGTTTGGCCCAAACTTTTGACAAAAAACACCTCATTAGCTAATTGATTTATCCACAAACATGATGGCATTCAAACCCATTTGTGTAAATATAATTATCTACAATCTAACCAAACAAGTCTATTTATCTACATAAAACGCGATATACACAGGTTTGCTGAAAAAATATTGAATCTAGAATTGATTTGACAATTGAGGTGAAACCCATCAAAAATACATCAAAAATTTAATAGGGAAGCTATCATGTATTTAGGATTAGACATTGGCACGTCTGGCATCAAGGCGGTTTTATGCGATGCGCAACAAAACATCATTGCCCAAGCCGATGCCCCACTTAGTGCCAGCCGGCCAAAACCCTTATGGTCAGAACAAAACCCAGCCGATTGGTGGGCAGCTACCTGCGATACCTTGGCACAATTGCACCAACAACAGCCAGAGCAAATGGCGCAAGTGAAAGCCATTGGCCTCGCCGGCCACATGCATGGTGCGACATTATTAGATGCAGATGGCGAGGTTTTGCGCCCCGCAATATTGTGGAATGACGGCCGTAGCGCCGCTGAATGCAAAGAGTTAGAAGCGCTAGAGCCAGACTTACGCAAAATTTCTGGCAACATTGCCTTCCCCGGTTTCACCGCGCCAAAACTGTTATGGGTGGCCAAAAATGAACCGGAAATATTTGCCAAACTGGCCAAGGTTTTGCTGCCTAAAGATTATATTGCCTATAAATTAACTGGCGAATATTTTTCTGAAATGTCGGATGCCGCTGGCACATTATGGTTAGATGTTGGCGCGCGCGCATGGTCGGATAAGTTATTGGCCGCAACTGGTTTAAACCAAAACCACATGCCGCGCTTGGTCGAGGGTTCTGAACCAGCTGGCACCTTAAAGCCAGAATTAGCCAAGCAATTTGGCATGGCAAATAATGTTATTTTGGCCGGTGGCGCAGGCGACAATGCCGGCGGGGCAATTGGCATCGGGGTGATTAAAGCTGGGCAAGCGTTTTTATCGTTAGGCACATCGGGGGTTATCTTTTTATGTAATGACAAATATTCGCCCAACCCAGATGCCGCTGTGCATGCCTTCTGCCACGCCATCCCCAATGTTTGGCATCAGATGAGTGTGATGTTAAACGCCGCCAGCTGCCTGACATGGGTGACCAAATTAACCCATGCCCAAAGCGAAGGTGCGTTGATTGACGAGATTGCCGCAGCGCCGATTGATGACAATAGCAAATTAATATTTTTGCCCTATTTAAGCGGCGAGCGCACCCCACATAATGACCCCAATGCGATGGGCGTTTTCTTTGGCCTGACGCCAGATACCGACCGCGCTGCGTTTGGCCGTGCCGTGTTAGAAGGGGTGGCATTTTGTTTTGCCGATGGCCTAGACAGCATGTTAAGCGCCGGCGCAAAAATAGACCATGTGTCAGTTATTGGTGGCGGCTCGCGTTCAGAATTTTGGGGGCAAATATTGGCTGACACTTTAGAACTTGAACTAACTTATAATGAAGGCGGCGAAGTCGGCCCCGCATTTGGCGCAGCCCGCTTGGCGCGTTTAGCGCTAACTAACGAAGACCCAGCTGACATTTGCACCGCCCCCAAAGTTAAAACCATAGTCAAACCCGATGCCGCAAAGCGCGAATATTACCAAACCCGCCTAGCGCGTTTCCGGCGTTTATACACAATTTTAAAACCAGAATTTGCAATTTAGATAAATTAGAAATTAAAAACAGGAGATGTAGAATGACTGAATATTTTAACAATGTTGGCTATATAAAATTTGAAGGCAAGGACAGCACAAATGACCTAGCGTTTAAATATTATGACCCTAGCCAAATGGTTATGGGCAAAACCATGGCCGAACATTTGCGGTTTGCCGCTTGTTATTGGCATACATTTTCGTGGCCGGGTGGCGACCCATTTGGCGCTCAAACCTTAATGCGCCCGTGGATGGCTGGCGGCGACCCTATGGCCGAAGCTGAGCTGAAAATGGATGTGGCGTTTGAATTTTTTAAAAAATTAGGCGTGCCATATTATTGCTTCCATGACCGCGATGTATCGCCAGAAGGCGCAACATTGGCCGAAACTATGAAAAATCTTGAGCATATGGGCGATAGATTGGCGCAAAAACAGCAAGAAACTGGCATGAAACTACTATGGGGCACCGCCAATATGTTTAGCCACCGGCGCTATATGTCTGGCGCGGCCTCCAACCCCGACCCAGATGTGGTAACATATTGCGCCGCCCAAGTGCGCCAAGTGTTTAACCTAACCCACAAATTGGGCGGCGAAAACTATGTGCTTTGGGGTGGCCGCGAAGGTTATGAAACTCTGCTAAATACCGATTGGAGTCGCGAATCGGCTCAAATGGGGCGTTTTTTAAACATGGTGGTTGAGCATAAACATAAAATCGGCTTTAAAGGCGCAATTTTACTTGAGCCAAAACCGCAAGAACCTACCAAACATCAATATGATTATGATGCCCAAAGCGTGCATGCCTTTTTGCAACAACATGGCCTAGAAAATGAAGTTAAACTAAACCTCGAAGCCAACCACGCCACCTTGGCTGGCCATAGTTTTGAGCATGAAATTACCTATGCAGCTAGCAATGGCTTGCTTGGCTCTATCGATATGAATAGAGGTGATATGCAATCTGGCTGGGATACAGACCAATTCCCCAACAATGTGCCAGACACCACATTGGCCATGTATGCCATTCTAAAAGCCGGTGGTTTGGGCAGCGGCGGCATTAATTTTGATGCCAAAGTGCGCCGTCAATCGGTCGATGATGTCGACCTGTTCCACGGCCATATTGGCGGCATGGATGTTTGCGCCCGGGCGTTGTTAAACGCCACCGCTATGCTAGCAGATGGCTCATTACAAAAAGCCGTTGATGAGCGTTATGCCGGTTGGGATGGCGATTTGGGCAAAAAAATCTTGGCGGGTGAATTGTCACTTGACGCGTTGGCCGACATAGCTGAAAATCAACAAATTGACCCGCAACCACGGTCTGGCAAGCAAGAATGGTTCGAAAACCAAGTGAACCGTTTTGTCTAAAAAGTCGGTTTAGCAAAAGTAGGGGAGTGGTTTTGCGCCATCTGATTATATCGGCATTTATGTTATCTGCATTTAGTTTATCGGCTGGGGCTTTTGCCACCGCCGATGAGCATTCACCGTTAATCGATGAACCAAGCGGCATCGCCATTCCGACCTATTTAACTGACGATTATATTTCGACCATCGACACCGCCTATTATGGCGGGTGGGAATATTCAGTCGGTGGCGGCGTGGCCGCATTTGACTGTAATGATGATGATTATCCCGAGCTATATGTCGCCGGTGGCCAAAGCAAAGCGGCTTTATATATAAACCAAAGCGGGCTTGGCAAGGCGTTGATATTTAGCCGCTCTTCACAACAAACCCTACAAATAGATAAAGTCATCGGCGCTTACCCGATAGACATAAATGCCGATGGCATGATGGATTTAATGACTTTGCGGATGGGCGAAAACATCCTGTTTAAAGGCTTAGGCAATTGCGAGTTTGAACGCGCCAACGAGCAGTGGAATTTTGACGGCGGCGATGCGTGGTCGACAGCGTTTAGCGCCACTTGGGAAGCCGGGCAAAAATGGCCAACATTGGCAATCGGCAATTATCTCGACCGTAAAACCGAAGGTAAGCCAGCGGGCAGATGTGACGACAATAAATTGTTCCGGCCAGCCAAAAATTTTAACACATTTGGCGCACCGCAAAAGCTTGGCGCATTTTGCACCTTGTCATTGCTATTTTCCGATTGGGATCGATCCGGCAAACAGGCCTTAAGGGTGAGCCATGACGGCTGGGAAAAGCTAAACATTTGGGGCATGGGCATTGCCAATTATGATGTTGATGGCGATGGCTATTCGGATTATTTTTTAACCTCAATGGGCAACAATAATTTACAAATGCATATTGGTGATGGCCAACAGCCAACCTATAAAGACATGGCCGTAAAACTCGGCATCACCGCCCATAAACCATGGAATGCAGAAGGCAAATTATTATCCACCGCGTGGCACGCCCAATTTGCCGATGTCAATAATGATGGCCTTATCGACCTTTTTATCAGCAAGGGCAATGTCGATAAAATGCCCGATTTTGCCCGCAATGACCCCAATAATCTATTGTTACAACAATTAAATGGTCAATTTTTTGAAGCCGCTGGCCCAGCGGGTCTGCTTAGCACCGCCAAATCTCGTGGGGCGTTGGTGGTAGATTTAAATGTCGATGGCCTGTTGGACATTGTGCATGTGGTGGTTGACGAGGGTTTGAGCCTGTTTAGAAATTTGGGCACAAATACCGACAATATAATCGCCGGCCATGACGACATTGCCCAAAGCCGCAAACAACAAAGCCAACCGCTAAACAATTGGCTGTCGATTAAGCTGAATAATAAAAACGGAGATAATAACGCCAATGTTAACGCCAATATAAATGGCAATATAAACGCGATCGGCGCGTGGATAGAAGTGAAAACCGGCGATAAAATACAACGTCAAGAAGTGACTATTGGCGGCGGACACGCTAGTGGCATGGCGGTTGCGCACCATTTTGGCATTGGCACAGCAACCACCGCTCAAGTCCGGGTAGAATGGCCATTGGAAAATAAAACAGCGGCAAGTTTTTGGAGTGAATGGCTAGAGGTTAAGGCCAACCATTTGATGGTTATAAATAAAGCAACATCTGGCGCAATATTGAGCGCAACCATGCGGTTGCCCCCAACATCAGCAAAACCCATAAACTAAGTGGCTTGGCTATAAAGCCAGCCGAAACTGGCCCTTAGCACTTTTACGTTGGTTTCAATCGTGATGTCCATCACCATTGTCATGCACAGGTTCTTCTACATGGCCGGTTTCTTCAACATGTTGTTCCACCGCCGTTTGCACGCCATGGCCATGGTCCATCATTTTCAACGCCGCAGGTGTTAGGTCATTTTCGCTAAATTTATGCTGCTGGCTATCATCATGTAAAAACGCAATAATATCGGCCAATTCATCGCCGCTAAAATAGATTTGTTCACCAAACGCTTCTTCTTGCGCGGCAATCATCATAGGCGCCATTTGCCACATTTTAGCCGCCAAATCAAACGGGTTCATATATTCGTCCATATCATGCGCATCTAAAGACGTGGCGTCATGCCCACCAACCCCATTCACCGAATGGCAAGCCACACAGCCAGTGCTAACAAACAGCTCCATACCTCGACTGCTGCTCATAATCGGCATTAGCAAACGAGTTACATTTGCCCCATGGTTTTTGTCGTCTTCAACCTTGGTTTCTACGTGGCTAGTTTCTGCTGGTTCGGCTTCTGCGTGGCCGCCAGCTGCCAAGCTAATTTCCGCACCGCTGAGGGCAATAATTGCTGACAAAAGTAATGTTGGTAAATATTTCATTTTTATTCTCCTTAGTTTTATCTAGTTTTAAATGTTTTTAACTAGCCTAAAACTATACCTCTAGACGGTCATTCTCAAGCAAAAGCGGGCCACTGCGTCACTGTTACACACCAGACGCCAAGCCAAAATAAAAGCTGCGATGGCTTTAAACCTTCGCAGCTTTATTGTTTCAAATTAGGTATAGATAATGGGTTAGGTTCTTGAATATTCATCCCATTTTGGGCACCAAGCCCCGTCAACCAACCGCAGGCCTTTTTCTAAATTGCGGCATTGCGCCATCTCATCTTGGCTAAGCACTATATTGCGAGCCGCAAAATTCTCTATAATGCGCTGCTTTTTGCCCGATGAAGGGATAACTATTTGCCCGATGCCCATAAGATAGGCCAATGATATTTGCGCCGCAGATGCGCCATGGTTTTTGCCAATGGCGGTTAGCACTGGGTCATCTAACACCGCGCCGCGCGCCAACGGGCAAAAGGCGGTTATAGCAATACCCAATTTTTTACAATGCTCTACAATGGCATCATTTTGCATATAAACATGGCTTTCCACCTGGTTGGTCATCACTTTGCGCGCGCCCAATAGCTTCACCGCTTGGTCAATAAGCGGAATGGTGAAGTTAGACAGGCCAATGGTTTTGGTTAAACCGCTATCTAAACATTCGGCAAATTGCGCCATATATTCTTCCATCGGGTATTCGCCACCAACAGATGGATAATGCAATAACAACATGTCGACCGGGCCAAGGCCAAGTTTTTCGACACTCTGCTCAGTCGAGCTTAGCACCAAGCCCGGGGCAAAATTTTCGGGCTTCACTTTGGTGGTGATGTGGACATCATCCCGGGCAATGCCGCTATCTTTTATGGCGCGGCCAACATCTGCCTCATTGTCATAACCTTGTGCGCCATCTATGTGGTGGCAGCCAGCTTCGAGCGCCCATAATGTAGCCCGATAGGCTTCATCACCCGGGTGGTTCCAAGTGCCATAACCCATCTGCAACATGCCGTCTACGCGTTTTTCTTTCGCCATAAAATACCCCAATATTTAGCAGTCAGCCTCACTGGCCAGAATTTGAGTTGACGCTAATATAAAAGTTTAGAAAGTGAAAGCTAAATTCCATTGTTGGCAGATTTAACTTTGCCATTTGCCATTTAAACAAAGTTCAGGCCACCCAAAAGGTGACCCGACAATCATTAATAATTTGGCCAAACCAATTAGTCATCATTTTTACCGGCACGCTTTTTGGCTCTTGCTTTGGCTTTATGAGCTCTTTCCAATGCTTTTTGTTCAGATTTTTTGGCCTTTTCAGCCACATGTTTGGCTTTTTTCTCCGCCCTTTCAGCTATTTTACGCGCTTTGGTTTCGGCTTTCATGGCTTCATGCCGGGCTCTCTTTTCGGCTTTTTCAGCTTCATGACGTGCCTTCTTTTCGGCCTTGGCTTTCATCATCGCCGCTCTTTCTTCGGCGGTTTTTTCATCATCGTCATCATCGGCATCGGCATCGTTATCGTTATCGTTATCGTTATCGTTATCGTCAACAGCATCGCCAATGTCGTGTTCATCATCAACAACATCAACTTCTACAAAATCATCACTAAAGTCGCCTTCCAGCAAATCATCGATAAACTCTATATTATCGCCAATTAAATCTGCAATCGTAACGCCATCTTGTAGCGGCATGGTAATGTCATGATTGCCAGTGATGGTAATTGGCTCGCCGTCGCCAGAAAACGATACCACGCCCAATAAATCCGTCACTATTTGGTCACCGGGCATAATCACATCATCTAATTCTAGTGGCCGGGGTTCCTCGCCTTGCCGAATTAAAGTTGCCATGCCTTCAATGCTGTCCACCGTCCATGTCGCGGCAATTGCCACACTTGAACTGCCAATAAACACGCTTGCTGCCAATATAGTTTTTAAATATTTGCTGATCATTCTCATTATCCTTAAACAAAACCAATCCATCAGTTTGTTCATTTGTGCTGCCACAATGAACCAACTAACTAGCAAACCAAATAGAATTTTGATTTGAAGCTAAAAAATGGATTAATAATAACGCTAAGATTAATGAGAAATTTTTATATTAATTTGAATCAAAAAAGCCCGAAAACCGCTCGATATAACACCAGTTTCTATACCAAGCGGCTCAAGTCAAAATAACCTCATCAGTGGCTCTCTAACCAAGTGGTCGGGTATTTTTCTACATCTGAAACCTGAAAATAACTAGCATCACCTAGCAAGATTTCATGTACATTTTCCATATGGTGGGCTGGCACGCTGGGAAATAAATGATGAATCAAATGATAGCAATCATTGCGCGGAAACAATATTGACCTAATCACCGGGTTCAAAATAAAGTTTCTAGATTTCAGCAGATCATCATCTTTATGCATCAGGCCAGCATGGTCTATGCAATCTGTCCAATAATTTATGCCACTAAATACCCAGACAAATGGCAGTATCAACATTAAAATGCTGGCAACAGGCGCAAAATACAGCCCCACCACCACAGCCATAACCATCAATATTTTTATCATTCCAAAGCCAAAACCATCCTTGAAGGTAAAACTAACCGAGAAATATTGCGGATAATGCAAGCCTAATATGGGCGTGAATATATGCCGCAAAACGGTCCCTAATGTTAAACTGGCTTCGAAATTAAATTTTTGACGACTTTGGAAATCGAGGTCATTTTCGTAATCACCAAGGCTTTTATGATGCGACATATGCTCCATTTTATAGTCTTTATACGATGTGAAAATGACATTGGCAGCTATTTTACCAATGAAAATATTCATTTTCTTGGATTTGCAAAAGCTATAATGCGTGCATTCATGGACAATATTATTTAACGCCCGATAGCGGGTGCCAATTAAAAACATGACCGCCATTATGGCCAAATATTGCAGCGGCATCGCCTGATAAAACACTAAATAGCCAATGGCTATTAATGCAACCACCTGTATAATATAAAAACTTAATAATAAAATAGACCATAAATCATCGTGTTTTGACAAGCCTACAAATTGTCTTACGAATTTTTTTTTACCTGTTTACCTAACATTTTTATTCTCCTTATTGGGGGGTTTACTCATTTTTTTGCAAAATGAAGTTTTTTTAGTTTAAATTGTTTAAAAAAGACAGTACAATTAAACCTCCTAATGTCATTTAAGGATTGCTTAACATATGCTAAACTATGAATTGCTCGTTGGTCTCAAAGCCGTAATCATCGAAGGAAGTTTTGAAGCGGCTGCAAAACTATTAAACATCACCCCATCGGCAATCTCCCAAAGAATTAAACTGCTCGAAGAGCGGTTAGAAACCCCGCTTATTATTAGGGGCAAACCCTGCGAGGCCACCGAATATGGTTACGCATTGTTTAAACATGCCGAGCAAGTTGAAGTGTTAGAGCGAAACTTTTTTTCTGGCATGCCCAAAACCACAGCAGCAGATGCCGAAGGCGCGTTTACATTGCGCATGGCGGTCAACGCCGATAGTATGGCAACATGGTTTCCGGCCGCCGTCGCTAAAATTGCCGGGCTAGGTAATTTTCTATTCGATATGGTGATTGAAGATGAAGGCGAAACTGCAGAGCTTTTGCGCAAGGGCGATGTCATCGCTGGCATCACCTCTAAAAAAAGCCCCATTCAGGGTTTTCAGGCGTCTTATTTAGGTTCATTGCGCTATGTATCTGTGGCCAGCCCAGAATATATCGAAAAATATTTCCCCGATGGCATCATTAACGTCATCACTTTAGGGCGCGCGCCATCACTAACCTTTAACCGCAAAGATAAATTGCCCTCAAAATGGTCAAAATTAGTTTGTGGCCGCAACGTCAACACACCCACTAGCTGGATACCGTCGCTAGAAGGTTATATGCAGGCCTGTGAGGACGGAATTGGCTGGGGCATGCACCCGCTTAATTTGGTAAATGAACAAGTTGAATCTGGCAAATTGGTCGAGCTTGTGCCACATAGCTATATTGACACCCCGCTTTATTGGCAACATAGCGTTAGCTACGGCAAAATAATGCTCGATATTTCAGAACTAATTGTCGCCACCAGCAAAAAACAATTGCCACAATAGAGCTGAATTTTGCTGCACTCAACTGCACTCGCAAAATCAATTTTGCGGTGTTTGTTGGGATGATAAGTGCGGATTGCGACCACTTGCTTTAAATTGCAAAACAGCCTACATGAAATAAATTAGCCTCCGCAGAATATGAGAAACAGCTAACTTATGGAAAATAAATACCAGCATATTGCCGTTATAGACATTGGTAAAACCAACGCAAAATTGGTGTTAATCGACGCGCAGTCGTCACAACAGTTAAATATATTATCTTGCCCCAATACCGTGCTACAAGATGGCATTTATCCACATCTTGATGTGGATAATATTTGGCAATTTATAACAGCTGGCCTCAAGCAATTTCATGCCCAGCACGGTCTAGATGCCATTTCAATTACCACCCATGGCGCCACCGCAGTGTTAATGACCGATGATGAATTGACCCTGCCAGTATTAGATTATGAATCTAGCCTGCCCGACCAAACCCAAGCCGAATATTTAACCGCCCGTGGCCAGTTTAGCGAAACATTTTCGCCCAAATTGCCCGGTGGTTTAAACATCGGAGCGCAAATTTTTTGGCAACAAAAAACTTTTCCAACAAAGTT
This sequence comes from Hyphomicrobiales bacterium, assembly GCA_013214705.1. Taxonomy (GTDB): domain Bacteria; phylum Pseudomonadota; class Alphaproteobacteria; order Rhizobiales; family OSC116; genus OCS116. The sequence goes on along the minus strand of JABSRZ010000012.1, from coordinate 20,214 downwards.
TAACACCGTGACCGATATATTGATGTATCCACAGTTTTGGGCTTGGAAACTAACCGGTAAAAAGGCCACCGAAGTGACTTCATTGGGCGTGCATACCGATTTATGGAACCCGCTGAAAAAAGATTTTTCTAAGCTGGTTGACGGTAAAAAGTGGCGAACATTGTTTCCACCGCTGGCCGCCGCAAGGTCAATTTTAGGCAATTTGCATGACAATATTAGGCTCGAAATTGGCGCAAAAACCGCCATTCCGGTGGCCTGCGGCATTCACGATTCAAACGCATCTTTATTGCCATATTTAACCAAGCCCGATGCCAAAATCACCGTAATTTCGTCTGGCACCTGGACCATTGTGATGAGCATTGGCGGCAATGTAACTGGGCTAGACGAAACCCGCGATAGCCTTGCCAATGTTGACGCTTATGGCAATATTGTGCCAACAGCGCGGTTTATGGGCGGTCGAGAATATGACATTTTGGTCGGCGACCGACAGGCTCAAGCAACAGATGCCGATGTGGATAACATCATTGGCCAACAAATCTACATCACCCCGACATTTAGCGGCAAGGTCGGGCCATTTCCGCATCATAAAGGCGCTTGGGTTGGGCCGTTTGAAGCTATCACCGACCAGCAGCATTGTGCGGCCATTGGCCTCTATTTAGCGCTCATGAGCTATGAATGCATCAAGCTGGCCGGCTGCGGCAACGTGGTTATAATTGAAGGCCCCTTTACCAAAAACCCGGCCTACGCCGCGATATTATCTGCACTTTTAAACCGACCTGTCTATTTATCAACCGATGCAACCGGCACCTCAACTGGCGCAACTTTATTGCTTAACTCACATCGCTCAACCATAGATTTGGGCAAGCCAGTCAAGCCTTATGCAGGTAAATCTTTGGCGGCATATGCTCAGACTTGGCTTGGACTTATAAACAAAAATAAAAAAAAATATTGAACTAAATATTATATTGGCTATTTTCATATCAAATTTTTCAATGGTTTAAAATTATGCACGAGAATGAAAGACATTCGCTTATTTTAAGTGTTTTAAGGCAAGAGACGGTGGTAACCGTTAATGATTTGGTCAAGCTGACCAATTCTTCAAAAGCCACGGTAAGACGCGATATAATTGCCCTTGATAGCGCCAAAAAACTCAGAAAAATTCATGGTGGGGTAGAGGCATTACACCCGCCCACCGCAGGTTTGGTTGGCCGCCCGTTCAATTATAACCGCAGCATGAATTTAGACAAAAAACGCGCAATCGCCGAAAAAGCGGTCGAGATTTGCGATGATAATGACGACATCATCATCAATGGTGGCACCACCACTTTTCAAATGGTGCATTTTTTGGCGCGGCGGCGTTTAAAAGTATTTACCAATTCGTTTCCGATTGCCGAGCATTTAATTCATAACTCAGCAAATTTGGTTGCCATGCCAGCCGGCACAATTTACCGCGAACAGAAAATTATTTTAAGCCCGTTCGAAAATGATGGCACTAAAAACTTTTCGGCCAAACGCATGTTTATGGGCGCACAAGGCATTAGCAACCGTGGCATTATGGAAGCTGACCCGCTCATTGTGCAAGCCGAAGAAAAACTAATAAACCAAGCCGATGAACTCATTATGCTCTTAGATTCATCTAAATTCGCCAAGCGAAGCAGTTTGGTGGTTTGCGCATTATCTAAAATCTCCAAGGTCATAACCGACAGTGATATTTCGGCTGAGGCTGTCGAAATGATCCAAGAGGCCGGAATTGAACTTATCATTGTTCCGGTTAAAAAAAATTAGCCACGCAGATATCAGACCCACACAATTGTTAGTAAGTGGCTGAAGTCGACATAAAACAATGTTGGCTAACAAATAGGCCGAATTTATACATTTTTGCAAAAACCAAGCTTATTTGCCCAATATTTTTGATTTTATTGAACAAATCTCACAATCTCAGCACATAATTTTTCCCAAAAAACTGCAATTATCGTCATATTTCGCTAATTATGAACTAAAATGACGTTTTTTGATTGATTTTTGAAATCTTACCTATAGGCTAGTCAGAATTGAAAGACAGAGTTAAGCCAATTTAACTTTGTCCGACAGAATGACAATATTGAGATTCTAAAGGTTAGTTTTTAATTATGAGTATACTTGAAAATAAATGGGATGACGCAGTCGTTGCCAAACTAGATTTGCCAGCCGAGCTATTATACCGCTCGAACCTATTAGGTTCTGACATGCGCATTACCAATTTTGGCGGCGGCAATACATCTTCAAAAATCAACCAAGTTGACGCTTTAACAAAATTAGAAGTCGAAGTTTTATGGGTTAAAGGGTCTGGCGGCGACGTTGGCACTATGCAGTTAGACGGCTTCGCCACCCTATATATGGATAAGCTACGGGCTTTAAAAGGCCTATATCGGGGCATTGAATTTGAAGACGAAATGGTTGCCATGTTGCCGCATTGCACCTTTAATTTAAACAGCCGCGCCGCCTCTATCGACACCGCATTACATGCCTATTTGCCTTATGATTTTGTCGACCATATGCACCCAGATGCCATCATTGCCATCGCCGCCGCTAAAAACAGCAAAGCGCTTACAAAGCAAATTTATGGCGCTCGTATTGGTTGGTTGCCATGGAAAAAACCCGGCTTTGAACTAGGCCTCATGCTCGAAAAATTTGCCACAGATAACCCCGATGCCGATGGCGTTGTGTTAGAAAGCCATGGCTTGTTCACGTGGGGGCATACGGGCAAAGCTTGCTACACCACAACGCTCGACATTATCAACATTGCCATAAAATGGTTTGAAACTGAAACCAAAAATATAACCGCCTTTGGTGGTGCCAAATTTAACAGCTTAGCCGCCGATGAACGCCAAACGATTGCCGCCAGCTTAATGCCAGAAATTCGTGGCCATATTGCGCAAGACATAAGTAAAGTTGGCCATTTTAGTGACAGTCCAGAAGTTTTAGAATTTGTAAATTCGGCCGAGTTAAAACCACTTGCCGCGCTTGGCACATCTTGCCCCGACCATTTCTTACGCACAAAAATTTGCCCCTTGGTGATAGATTTTGACCCGCAAAATGGCGACATTGCCGATGTGGTTAGCGGCCTAAAAGCCTCTATAGAGGAATATCGCCAAGGTTATGAAGCCTATTATAACCGTTGCAAACGCGCCGATAGCCCCGCTATGCGCGACCCAAATGCCGTGGTTTATTTAATACCCGGCGTCGGCATGATCACCTTTGCCAACAACAAAGCCACAGCGCGTATTTCGGCTGAATTTTATACCAATGCGATTAATGTTATGCGCGGCGCTTCATCGGTTTCAACCTATGTTGGGTTAGATGAGCAAGAAGCCTTTGACATCGAATATTGGTTATTAGAAGAAGCCAAATTACAGCGTATGCCCAAGCCAAAATCTTTGGCTGGTCGTGTGGCTTTGGTTACCGGCGGCGCTGGCGGTATAGGCTCGGCGGTTTCAGCTAGGTTATTAGCCGAAGGCGCATGTGTATTGCTAACCGACATCGACACCGAAGCCTTGGCAAATGTGAGCGAAAATTTAACTGCAATATTTGGCGCAGACCAAGTGCGCACCATGCAAATGAATGTGACCTCAGAAGACCAAGTGAAACAAAGTTTCGATGAAATTTCAACCCAATATGGCGGCATTGATATTTTGGTTTCAAATGCCGGAATTTCATCATCAGCGCCGATTGAAGACACAGAGTTGAGCGACTGGAACCGCAATATGGACATTTTGGCCACCGGCTACTTTTTGGTGTCGCGTGAAGCATTTAGGGTTATGAAACGTCAAGGTTTAGGTGGCGCTATTGTGTTCATTGCCTCTAAAAATGGCCTCGCCGCATCGCCCAATGCCGCCGCATATTGCACCGCCAAAGCTGCCGAAATTCACTTGGCACGCTGCTTAGCGTTAGAAGGTGCACCGATGCAAATTAGAGTGAACACAGTCAACCCAGATGCCGTATTAGCTGGTTCGAAAATTTGGACTGGCGAATGGCGCAAACAACGTGCCGCCGCCTATAATATGGACCCAGATGGGCTCGAAGAGCATTATCGCAAACGCTCATTGCTGAAGCGTTCGGTACTGCCAACCGACATTGCAGAGGCGGCTTATTTCTTAGTTTCAGACCAGTCGTCCAAATCCACTGGTAACATTATTAATGTCGATGCAGGTAATGCTCAAAGTTTCACACGTTAACCTCGGCAGAAAGTTTTAGATATGACCGATTTTGGTTTAGACATTAACTATATTGCAGAGCAAAATAAGCTTGCCGTGCAAAATGTCAAAAATGATTATGATAATTTAGGCGAAAAACTTGCGCGCCAAAATATCGACATCGAGGCGGTTAAGGCACAAATTCAAAAATTTGCAGTCGCCATTCCTTCATGGGGCGTTGGCACTGGCGGCACACGTTTTGCGCGTTTTCCCGGGATTGGCGAGCCACGTAATATTTTCGAAAAACTCGATGATTGCTGCCTAATTCAGCAATTGACCCAAGCCACACCAAGCGTTTCATTGCACATACCGTGGGATAAAGTCGATGACCCTTCTGAGCTTAAACAATATGGCAATGTGCGCGGGTTGGCATTTGATGCGATGAATTCTAACACTTTTCAAGACCAAGAAGGCCAGAAGCATTCTTATAAATTTGGCTCACTTAGCCATGTCGACAAAGCCACACGTGAGCAAGCCGTTGCCCATAATATCGACTGTATTGAATTTGGCGAAAAATTAGGTTCAAAAGCCCTGACCGTGTGGATCGGTGATGGCAGCAACTTCCCGGGGCAAGTGAATTTTGCCAAAAGCTTCGATAGATATATCGAGTCAATGCGCAAAATTTACGCGGCTCTGCCGGATGATTGGAAATTATTCACCGAACATAAAATTTACGAACCGGCGTTTTATTCGACCTTGATGCAAGACTGGGGCACCAATTTAATGACCGCCCTAGAACTCGGCGACAAAGCCCATTGCTTAGTCGATTTAGGCCATCATGCGCCAACGGTTAACATCGAAATGATCGTATCTAGGCTGGTGCAAGCTGGCAAATTAGGTGGTTTCCATTTTAATGATAGCAAATATGGCGATGATGATTTGGATTCAGGCTCAATAAACCCCTATCAATTATTTCTAGTGTTTAATGAATTGGTCGAGGCCGAAAATAACATTGCCAACTTTAACCCGATGAATATGATTGACCAATCACATAATGTAACTGACCCGATTGAAAGCCTGATGACCAGCGCGATGGAAATTCAGCGCGCCTACGCACAGGCTCTATTGGTCAACCGCACTAATTTAGAAGCCGCGCAAAATACCAATGACGCTTTGCGCGCGTCTGAAACTTTAAAACAAGCCTATCGAACAGATGTAGAACCAATTTTGGCAATGGCACGGCTAGATTTGGGCGGGGCGATTGACCCGGTCAGCACCTATCGCGTTTCAGGCTATCGAACACAAAAAGCCAAAGAGCGGCCAAGCACTGGCGGCTCTTCAAGTGGGATTATCTAATAAAAACAGTTACTTAATAAAGAATTCCTCGAACAAGAGGAATAATTCATGAGCGTAAATATCGGTTCACCCGCGTTCAAGAACTATCAACAAGTGGTGGAATAAGTTTTGCTTGCAAAACGAGGGAATTTAATTTTAACAACAACCCGGGAGGGGAATAATGAATATTCTTAAAAAACTTGCAGCTGCCACGGCACTGTCTGCATTGGTGTTAGGCGCTGCGCCTAGTTTCGCCGAAACAAAAATTGCTTTGGTTGTAAAATCTTTAGGCAACGGTTTCTTTGATGCCGCCGCTAAAGGTGCCGAAGATGCGGCTGCTGAATTGGGTGATGTAACCATTATCTATACCGGTCCAACCACCGCCACTGCCGAAGGTCAAATTGAGATTATCAACTCATTGATCGCTCAACAAGTCGACGCGATTGCCATTTCTGCTAACGACCCAGATGCTTTAGTACCTGTACTGAAAAAAGCTATGAGCCGTGGCATTAAAGTGATTTCATGGGATTCTGGCGTAGCTGAAGAAGGCCGCCAAATTCATCTTAACCCATCTGAAACCGCATTAATTGGCGAAACCATCTTTAAACTAGCTGCCGATTACCTACCAGATGGTGGTGATGTGGCTATTTTGAGCGCATCTTCAACCGCTGCCAACCAAAATTCTTGGATTGAAGCTGGTAAAGCTGCGTTGCCAACTATGTTCCCTAAATTGAACTTAGTGGCTGTGGTTTATGGTGATGATGATTCAGTGAAATCGACTGATGAAGCCAAAGGCCTTATCGCTAGCTATCCTAACCTTAAAGCCATCATTGCACCAACAACAGTGGGTGTTGTGGCAGCGGCTCAAGTGGTGACAGATATGGGTCTTATCGGCAAGATTAACGTAACTGGTTTGGCTCTACCTTCAGAGTTTAAACAATTTATCGACAATGGTTCATCTATGGCTGTGGCCTTGTGGAACCCTATCGATCTTGGTTATTCTGCGGTTTATCTAGCCTATGGCCTTGCCAATGGCAGCGTAGCAGAACCTGGCGCTACACTTTCAATTGGTAAAGTTGGCGAAGTGACTTTGGATGATACAAATTCAACAGCGATGGCTGCGCCATTCACTTTTGATGCATCAAACATCGAGAAATTCTCAAAAATCTACTAATATTTGAAATTCCTCCAAGTTCAGCGGTAATATATGTTACCGCTGAACATCTATACATAAGCTAGCCATAGAAAAATTATCATGTCAGATCCAAAACTGGTTTTAAAAGACATCACCAAGTCGTTTCCGGGCGTTATCGCGTTAAACAATGTCAGCCTAAATTTATACGCTGGCGAAGTGACCGCCCTGATTGGCGAAAATGGTGCTGGCAAATCGACATTGGTAAAAGTTCTTACCGGCATTCATTTGCCAAATTCCGGCGACATCATCATCGATGGCGAACCGGTAAAAATATCCAGCGCACATGATGCCTTTGAATGTGGAATTTCCGCAATTCATCAAGAGACTGTGCTGTTTGATGAATTATCAGTTGCCGAAAACATTTACCTTGGCCATGCGCCAAAAACCAGATTTGGCACTATAAATTGGCGCGAAATGCGCACCAAAGCACGCCAGGTTTTAGATGACATCGGCGCCAAACATATTGGCGAAAATACAAAATTAAGCGAACTTGGCATTGCCAATAAACATTTGGTCGCGGTGGCGCGCGCCATGTCTATTGATGCCCAAATTGTCATAATGGATGAGCCGACAGCGGCTCTGTCTCACAGAGAAATTGAAGACCTATTCACGCTCATCGAACTGCTAAAAAGCGAAGGCAAGGCGATTTTATTCATCTCTCATAAATTCGACGAAATTTACCGCATCGCCGATAGATTTGCTGTATATCGCGATGGCGAAATGGTTGGCGATGGCTCATTGCCCGAAACGCCACAATCTGAGATTATACAAATGATGGTTGGCCGTGCGGTCAACCAAATTTATCCCACTCGCACGAGCCAAGTTGGCGACACATTGTTAAAAATCGACAATTTAAACCACCCGACCGAATTTGCCGACATAAGTTTTGAGCTTAAAAAAGGCGAAATATTGGGGTTTTATGGTCTGGTTGGCGCGGGCAGAAGCGAAGTTATGCAGGCTTTGTTTGGCATCACCAAAACCTCTTCGGGCACAATCACCCTCGATGGCCAGATTATCAGCCCCAAATCACCTGCCGATGCCATTCAGGCCGGCATTGTTTATGTGCCAGAAGAACGCGGCACCCAAGGCGTGGTTACCGACATGCCGATTTTTCAAAATGTGTCTTTGCCGTCTTTGCGCAAAACCTCGCGTGGCAATTTTCTAAAAATAGCCGAAGAATTTGCTTTGGCGCGTGAATATACAACACGGTTAGACTTGAGAGCCTCCTCGTTAAGCCAGCATGCAGGCACGCTTTCTGGCGGCAACCAGCAGAAAATTGTCATCGCCAAATGGCTGGCAACCAACCCAGATGTGATTATTTTGGACGAGCCAACCAAAGGCATTGATATTGGCAGCAAGGCTGCGGTGCATGAATTTATGGCCGAGCTGGTCGAGCAAGGTCTGTCGGTCATTATGGTCTCATCTGAATTGCCAGAAATTATGGGCATGAGCGACAGAATTGTGGTTATGAATGAAGGCCGGATTATCAAAATTGTTGAAAATGATGATGAGTTAACCCCAGCAAAAATGTTGGTAATAGCGTCGGGAATCACCGAGGATGCGGCATGAATAATTTCATAAAATCGCGCGAGTTTTGGTTAGGAGCCGCTATCTTAGGCATTATATTTGGGGTTTCACTGCGCGCACCAAATTTTGTAAACTTTGCTAATTTGGCCGATATTTTCAACAATACCAGCATGTTAATTATTTTAGCTTTAGGCCAAATGGTGGTTATTCTCACCCGCTCAATAGATTTGTCGATGGCCTCAAACTTGGCTTTGTCGGGTATGATTGTGGCTTTGATTAACGCCGCCTACCCAGAAATCCCGGTGCCAGTTTTAATGATCATTGCCACTTTTTGCGGCCTGTTAATGGGGGCTTTTAACGGCATTTTGGTATGGAAGCTAAATATACCCGCCATCGTAGTGACGCTAGGCACGCTAACCATTTTCAGGGGCACAATTTTCCTCATCGCCGGTGGTCAATGGGTCAACGCCGCTGAATTATCGACCGGGTTTGTACAGATGACCCGTCATTTATTCATCGGTCTGCCTTTATTGTCATGGTTTGCCATTGTCATCGCCATCGGTTTCTTCATATTCATGACCCGCACTTCGTCAGGCCGTAATTTATATGCCATCGGCGTCAACCCCACCGCCTCAGTTTATGCTGGCATAAATGTTGGCAGAACCAAATTTAATAGTTTTTGCATCGCCGGTGCTTTATCAGGTTTTTGTGGTTTCTTATGGGTATCACGCTATGTAATTGGCTCGGTGGAAGTTGCCAATGGTTACGAGCTTACCATCATCGCCGCCTGTGTCATTGGCGGCATTTCGATAGCTGGTGGCGTTGGCTCGGTGGTGGGCACAATATTAGGCGCATTGTTTTTGGGCATTATAAACAGCGCCTTGCCGGTCATTAATATTTCTCCATTTTGGCAAATGGCCATTTCGGGCAGTGCCATTATTTTGGCGGTCATTTTAAACGGTCGTAGTGCCAACAAAAAAGGCAGAATAATTTTAAAAACCTCCGAGGATAGCTCATGAGCGATCGACAACAACCAACAAATGCGCGCCTCATACCCGACCGTTTAACCAGCCGCTTAAAAGATAATCTTATGTCTTGGCCAAGCCTGTTGCTGGTGGTCGCATTGCTAATATTTTTGGCCAATAGCTTAGCTTCGCCGTATTTTTTATCGCCTTGGGCGCTGTCAGACGCCACGTTTAACTTTACCGAAAAAGCCATCATCGCGTTGGCCATGGCGCTGCTGATTGTGTCGGGCGAAATAGATATTTCCGTATCGGGCATCATTGCCATCACCTCAACTATGATGGGCGTGGCACTGCAATTTGGCGCAGACACAACAACATTGGTGCTTGTCGGTTTAAGTGTTGGGTTGATTTGTGGGGCGTTTAACGGCGTGTTGGTGACCAAGCTTGGCTTGCCATCCATTGTGGTGACCATTGGCACAATGAGCCTATTCCGCGGCATTAGTTTCATTATTTTGGGCGATAAAAGTTATAAAAATTACCCCGAAAGCTTTGCTTATTTTGGCCAAGGCTATTTATATTGGGTCATCTCATTTGAATTTGTTTTATACCTATTGTTAGCCGTTGGCTTTTATATATTGCTGCACAAAACTAATTTTGGCCGGCATGTGTTTACCATTGGTAACAATGCGGTTGCGGCCGAATTTTCTGGCGTGCGGGTGGCGCGGGTAAAATTTGTATTATTCTGCCTCACCGGTTTAATGGCTGGGGTGGCCGCCATTTTATTAACCTCGCGTTTAGGCTCGACCCGGCCGTCAATCGCGCGCGGGTGGGAGCTAGAAGTTATCACCATGGTGGTGCTCGGCGGGGTTAATATTTTGGGCGGTTCAGGTTCGGTTCAAGGTGTGGTTATCGCCGCGTTTATTATGGGCTTGGTGACATTTGGCTTAGGGCTGTTAAACGTGCCGGGCATCATTATGTCAGTTATTTTGGGCATATTGCTGATCACCGTCATTGCCCTGCCGACCCTATTGAGCAAATTCAAAAATAGGCAATGATATGAGCTTAGAAGTTGTGGCGTTTAAAATGCAGCTAAACCCCGGGCAAAGCGCCGAATATAAACGCCGGCACGATGACATCTGGCCAGAACTTAGCCAAGCGCTGCGTGATGCAGGTGTCATAGATTATTCAATTCACCTAGATGATGAAACCAACACATTATTTGCAGTTATGAAACGCAAAACCAATCACGGCTTAGACGAGCTTTCCAACACCGATTTAATGCAACGCTGGTGGGCACATATGGCAGATATTATGCAAACAAACCCCGATAATGTGCCCATTTCCACACCATTGACAAATTTATTTGAACTGTAGAAACAGCACCGCCGCCACGTTTGTGCGTGGCGGCGGTGCTGTATTGCATTGAGGAGGAGATGCAATAATCTGATTAGCCCAGCGTTGGCATGGCAAATTGGGCATCTTGGCGTTGGCCATTTGGCCACCTGATTGTGGTGGTTTTTAACCGGGTGTAAAACCGCACACCTTCCATACCATGCATATGGTGGTCGCCAAACATCGAGGCTTTCCAGCCGCCAAAACTGTGAAACGCCATCGGCACTGGTATTGGCACATTGACCCCGACCATGCCGACTTCAATATCCTGCGCAAAAGCCCGTGCCGTGTCACCATCGCGGGTGAAAATGGCGCAGCCATTGGCATATTCGTGGCCGTGGATTATATCGACAGCCTCATCATAGGATTGAGTGCGCACAATCGACAATACCGGGCCAAAAATTTCTTCTAAATATGAAACCATATCGGCTTTTGTATGGTCAAATAGTGAGCCACCAATATAATAACCATTTTCATATCCGGCGCTGCTCTGTTTAAATTCCCGGCCATCAACCAATAATTTTGCGCCTTCTTTAACCCCAGTTTCAATATAGTTTGAAACTTTTTCCAAATGCTCCTTGGTAATCAATGGCCCCATTTCGCTGGTTTTGGCTAATGAAGGGCCAATATTTAGTGCCTTAATTTTGGGTATCAGTTTTTCGATCAACGCATCGGCCACCGCGTCAGTCACCGGCACTGCCACAGATATGGCCATGCATCTTTCGCCTGCCGAACCAAAGGCCGCACCCATCAGCGCATTGGCCGCCATATCCAAATCAGCATCTGGCATAATAATCATATGGTTTTTTGCGCCGCCCAAAGCTTGCACGCGTTTGCCGTTTTTACTGGCAGTTTCATGAATATATTTTGCCACCGGAGTCGAGCCGACAAAGCTAAAAGCTTTCACATCTGGGTGGTTGAGCAATGCGTTTACCGCATCTCTATCCCCTTGCACTACATTAAACACACCTTTAGGCAGGCCAGCCTCGGTCAGCCATTCGGCCATAATAAGCGCAGCGGTTGGCACGCGGCCACTGGGCTTTAAAATAAAGGTATTGCCAGTTGCCAAAGCAATTGGGAACATCCACATTGGCACCATAACCGGGAAGTTAAACGGCGTAATGCCGACCACAACTCCCAAAGATTGGCGGATCATCTGGCTATCAACCGATGAACCGACATTTTCGCTAAATTCACCTTTTAGCAAATGCGGCATGCCAACGGCAAATTCAACCACTTCTAAACCACGGGTAACTTCGCCTTTGGCATCTTCAAATGTCTTGCCATGTTCGTTAGATATTACCGTCGCCAATTCGTCCATACGTTCCCATAAGATCGATTTAAACCGGTCTAATATCCGCACCCGGCGCAATACCGGCATTTTAGACCATGCCGGCCATGCCGCTTTTGATGAAGCCACCGCAACATCGACATCGGCGGCGTTTCCGAGCACAACTTCGGCGCTTATTTCACCTTTAGAGGGGTTAAAAACCGCAGCGGTTTCTGTCGATTGACCTGCATAAATCGCGTTATCTACATAATGTAATAATTTAGTCATAATAATTCCCTTGTTAAATTAACCGCAGCCTATACTATCAAAATACGCACGGAAATAGCGCAATATGAACATCTGTTGTGCAAAAATAGACGTAATAAACCAAATCGAGCCACACCTATGAATTGGGAAGACACAAAATTATTTTTGGCGGTTGCCAGAGCTGGTCAAATTTCAGCCGCCGCCACCGGGCTTGGCATCAACCACGCCACGCTAAGCCGCCGCATTTCGGCCTTAGAAACCTCATTAGGCACAAAATTATTGGTGAGGCGCACTTATGGCTGCGAATTAACCGAGGCCGGCACGGCGTTTTTCCATAAAATAGAACGCGCTGAGCAAGTATTATTGTCGAGCGAAACGGCGTTTGAAAAACAAGACACCAAGGCCAGCGGCATCGTGCGGGTGGGCGCGCCAGATGGGTTTGGCCTAGGGTTTTTAGCCCCCAAACTGCCTTCATTGTTAGACCAATACCCCGAATTAAAAATACAACTTGTGCCCGTGCCGCGCAATTTTTCGCTCTCACAACGTGAGGCAGATATAGCCATTATGGTCGGTCGGCCCGAAAAAGGCCGGTTAATTGTTAAAAAACTAACAGATTATGGCTTAAGTCTTTACGCGTCTAAACAATATATTCAAAACTTTGGCCGGCCAAAAACACTGCCAGAACTTGCCCAGCACCGCTTGGTTGGTTATGTCGAAGATCTTATTTATTCGCCATTGCTAAATTATTCAAATGAGGTGATGCGCAATTGGCGCTCATCTATCGAAGTTTCGACCGCAACCGGCCAAGTCGCAGTGGTAAAAGCCGGCGCTGGCATTGGCATTTTGCACGATTATTTGGCACATGGCGATGATGATTTGGTGCAATTATTCCCCACCTCATTAACCCGCGAATATTGGCTGGCCTTCCATGAAAGCCAACGAGATTTGCAACGCATAAAAATTGTCTCTGATTTTTTAGCCCAAATTGTCAAAAATAGTGATTTTTAGCCTTTATATCGCGCCTCTGCTGCACATCATCTGCCGCAAGCTCAACTACACTTGCCCCCACTAATAAAATAAATTTTCTATTTTCCTATTTAATGAAATATTTTATTCTTGCCAATAATAATATATTATGTTTATATGGCGTCATAAATTCAAAACCCGTTAGCTTAATGAATAAATATTGAGAAACGTATGAAACCCGCACCAGCCACATATCCCGAGCTTGTCAATGCCATCACCGCCGAATTTGTCGCATTAACCCCGCAATTGCAAAAGTTAGGCCGCTTTGCCCTCGATGATATGAATGTAATAGCGCTCGAAACTGTAACCACAGTTGCCGCCCGGGCGTCGGTAAACCCGTCGACCATTGTCCGGTTTGCAAAAGCTTTTGGTTTCGATGGTTTCTCTGATATGCAGCGGGTATTCCGCGCTGGTTTTATGGAAAATACCTCGAGCTATAAAGAGCGCATTCAAACCTTGTACAGCGAGGATAACCGCCAAGGCGTGGCCGGTATATTAGACAATTTTACCCATTCTGGCATCCAATCATTAGAGCAATTAAAGCTCAACATGCCTTCGGATAAATTGGAACAAGCCGTCGAGCTGATTAAAAACTCCAAAAACGTATATCTATTGGCACAAAGCCGCGCTTATGCAGTGGCTAATTACATGTATTACGCCTTATCGCGCTTAGATGTTGGCTGCCATCTAGCCGATGGCGCGGGCGGCATGTTAGACCATCAAATGGCGCAAGTTGGCGCTGATGATGTGGTCATTGCTATTAGTTTTGCGCCTTACACCCCAATCATCGCCGAATTGGTGACCAGCATGGCAAGCAAAGGCCTTAAAATTATTTCCATTACCGACAGTCCGGTTAGCCCTTTGGCCGCCAATAGCGCAGTTAGTTTTGAAATTCAAGAAGCCAGCGAACAAGCGTTTCGCAGCTTAGTTGCGCCTTTATGTTTAGCCCAAAGCCTCGTGGTCGGGGTTGGTCAATCCATCGAAAAATCTAGAATTTAACACAGGATAATCTCATGAATAACCGCAAATTAGATGTCATTTGTATTGGCCGATCTAGTGTAGATCTTTATGGCGAACAAGTTGGCGGCAGGCTCGAAGACATGCAGTCTTTTGCCAAATATGTCGGCGGTTGCGCCACAAATATTGCGGTTGGCACTTCGCGCTTGGGCTTAAAATCTGGCTTGATAACCCGGGTTGGCGACGAGCAAATGGGGCGCTATATAGCTGACACTTTACAAAGCGAAGGCGTTGATATATCGAACCTAACCATAGACCCAGAACGGCTTACCGCCTTGGTTATTTTGGGCATTAGAGACCTGCAAACCTCGCCACATATATTTTACCGCGAAAATTGTGCAGATATGGCCATCTCCACAAATGAAATAGATCAAGCCTATATTGCCTCATCTAAGTCGATTGTGGTAACCGGCACGCATTTCTCGCAACCCGGTGTCGAGGCGGCATCTCGGCTGGCGATAAAATATGCCAAACAAGCGGGCACCAAAGTGGTTTTAGACATTGATTACCGCCCCGTGGCTTGGGGCTTGACCTCACATGGCGATGGCGAAAATAGATTCATCGAATCCGCCGACATTTCGGCTCATGTGCAAACCATCATTGCCGATTGCGATTTAATAGTCGGCACAGAAGAAGAAATTCACATTGCCGGCGGCTCGACCGACACCATGCAAGCGGTCAAAAAATTACGCGCCATAAACCCAGATGCAGCCATTGTGGTCAAACGCGGGCCGATGGGTTGTGTGGTTTTCCCGGGCGCTATACCAGAAAATCTGGATGACGGCATATGGGTTAAAGGCAAAGAGATAGAAGTTTATAACACATTGGGCGCTGGCGATGGTTTTATGAGCGGCTTTTTACGCGGCTGGGTGGCCAATGAAGATTGGAAAACCTGTTGCGAATATGGCAACGCATCTGGCGCCATTGTGGTTTCGCGCCACGGCTGCGCGCCGGCCATACCAAGTTGGGTAGAGCTGCAAGACTTTCTGCAAAATGGCAGCCCGCATTTCAGGCTACGTGATGACAAACGCCTCGCCCACATTCACCGCGTCACCAACCGCAAAAAACAATGGCCAGAAATTCGCGCCATCGCGTTCGATCATCGCTCGCAATTTGAACATCTATTAGAAAATAGCCAAAAAACAACTGCCGATATCGGTTATTTCAAGTCGCTAATCGCGCAAGCCGCCGGCACGGTTTTGGGCGCAGATAGCGGCATCGAAGTTTTGGTCGATGATAAATACGGCTTTGACACTATGGCCAACCTAACTAATGGCAAAAACTGGGTCGCCCGCCCAGTAGAATTGCCCGGCTCACGCCCATTAGAGTTTGAAGCCGGTAATAACATTGCCGCAACCTTGCATGATTGGCCCGAAAGCCACATTGCCAAATGCTTGGTGAGCTATTCATCTAATGATGAAACCGCAATGAAACAGCAACAAATAAAATTGATTCAAAACCTATATGCAGCCTGCCTATCGACCAATCATGAAATGTTGCTCGAAGTCATCCCGCCACAACCATGCGATGATGACGATATAATTTCGGCCATGCAAGACTGTTATGAAGCCGGTATATACCCCGATTGGTGGAAAATCAGTCCACTTAAAACCGCCAAAGCCTGGCAACAAGCCACCGATCTGATCAAACGGTTTGACCCTCATTGCCGCGGCGTGGTTATGTTGGGGCTAAACGCACCCATTGCACAATTGTTAAAAGATTTCGAGATCGGCGCAAAAGCACCTATCTGCAAAGGCTTTGCCGTTGGCAGAAGCGTATTTGCCGAAGCCGCCGAAAAATGGTTTAATAGCCAAATTTCCGACGCTCAAGCCATGGACTTAATCGCCGAAAAATATGCCGAGCTAATTTCCAGTTGGCGGCTATTACGCTCATAATAACCGCGCAGACCCGTGCCATCAAATTAGAATATTATAAATAAATAATTATGAGAGTTTAAAATGAGCCACCTATTAGTAAAGTCAAAAACCCCAGATGCGACCGGATGCCGTCAATCGGTTAAACCTGAAAATTCAACGCTAAAATATGTTGGGTTTGAGCTGTTCGAACTAAAATCGGGCATGTCAATAAGCCAACAAACTGGCGATTTGGAGGTTTGTTTGGTGATGGTGACAGGTTCTGCCGATGTTAAGGCCGGCGACCAAAAATATTTGAACATTGGTAGCCGCAAAACCGTGTTTGACTCTATTGCCCCGCACGCGGTCTATTTGCCAAATGATAGTGAATTCACCGTCACCGCCATTGGCGATTTAACCCTAGCTGTGTGCACCGCGCCGGGCTTTGGCAACCATCCAGTACGGCTGATAAAACCCGAAGATATGAGCCAAGAAACCCGTGGCAAAGGCGCGAATGTTAGGCATGTTTGCAATATATTGCCTGATGATCAACCTGCCGATAGCTTGCTAGTTGTCGAGGTCATCACCCCCAACGGCAACTGCTCTAGCTACCCGCCACATAAACATGACCAAGACAATTTACCGCATGAATCATTTTTAGAAGAAACCTATTATCACCGCATCGACCCGCCACAAGGCTTTGCTTTCCAACGGGTTTATACCGATGATAGATCGCTCGATGAAACCATGACGGTCGAAGATGGCGACGTGGTGCAAGTGCCCAAAGGCTATCACCCAGTCGGCACATTATATGGCTATGACCTATATTATCTAAATGTAATGGCCGGGCCGATCCGCAAATGGCAGTTTAATAATGACAAAGATCACGAGTGGATCATCGACAAAGCTTAGGTGGTTAGATAACATTTATTGACTAAAAAACCCCGCAAAACCTATTACTTCACATTTGTATATTGAAATTTTGATAATCATCACGCCGATCTAAACCAGGTCGGCTTCGGTGTTTTTGCGTCTATTTTACTTTCTAATTCTATTTCCATTTAGATAGACACTAGCTCTATGGCTGGGGAACCGCCAACATTTGCAGCTTCATTTGGGTCTACGCCATCAACATTGGCATCAAAATACAACTTGACTCAGCCCTTTACACCTCATATATACATGGTGTACTTATATATGAATTAATACCAACCAAGTCAAGAGGGATTTATGAAACTATCTACCAAAAGTAAAATCTTAACAATTGCTGGTGCCATGCTGGCAATGAGCATGGGCGTTAACGGCGCCAATGCCGTAGAATGGAAGTTAGGTCATGTATTACCACCTAGCCATCCATCTAATTTAGCTTTGGAAGCCGCTGCAAAAGAAATTGCTGAAAGAACTGACAACCGCATTGAAATTAAAGTTTTCCCAGCTGGGCAAATTGGCGGCGCAAAAGAAGTGCTAACTGGCATGACCATTGGCACACACCAAATGGCATTTGACGGTGCAGGCATACTTAGCCAATGGAATAAAAGCCTAGGCGTATTTGAAGCTCCATTCCTTTCAAAAGATTTTAACCATTTAGAACGCCTAGCTGACAGCGCAAAAGGCCAAGAATTATTTGAGCAACTTAGAGCTGATCATGGCCTTCGTGTATTAGACATTTGGTACTATGGCACAAGACACATTACGAGCAATAAGAGTGCGGTTTCAGAAATTAGCGATTTGGCAGGCCTAAAAATACGGGTTCCAGAAGTTGCGCTTAGCTTAGAATTTGCCAAAGCTCTAGGTATGCAACCAACGCCAATGTCATTCTCTGAATTGTATCTTGCTATGCAAACCGGCATTGTTGATGGACAAGAAAACCCCCTACCAACAATTGACGCTGCTAAATTCTACGAAGTTCAAAAACATCTAGTATTATCTGGACATTTGGTACAATTTGTTGCGCCCATCGTATCAGAAGATGCATGGAATGCAGCTTCTGAAGCTGATAGAGCCGTGGTTTTAGAAGTGATGACTGCACAAGGTGCAATATACAACCAAAGCATCATCGACTTGGAAGCCTCTTTAGTCGAAATACTTGAAGGCAAAGGCATGCAAGTTAGCCGGCCAAACAAAGCCGATTTAGCTGATGCTATGCAAGATGTTTATAAGCAATTTGAAGATACCTGGGGCGCTGGTGTATATTCTGCTTTAGCTGAAATCGAATAATTACAATCTCAAGAATGGTGTAGCTTATGAATGGCTGCACCATTTTTCATAGGAATTGATTCGAATGAAATTGTTAAAAAAATTAGAAAAATTAGAAGAAATATTTTTAGTGTCTGTCTTTATGGGCGCTTTTCTTGCGCTTTTCTTGCAAGTCATTAGTCGCTATGTTTTTGTATACCCCTTGCCGTGGACAGAAGAGTTCGCCCGGTTTTGTTTTTTATGGATCGTTTTCTTCGGTTCAGCCTATTGCATGAAAACCCGGGAACATATCGCCATTACGGTTATGGTAAACAAATTGCCAAAAACTTGGGGCAAATATATTGCCATAGTTATGCATGCAATGGTTTTGTGTTTTCTGTTGGTTGTCATCTGGTTTGGCTTTCTATTGTCTTATAAAGTGATGAATTTACCAACAATAGCCATGGGCATTAGTTCTTCGTGGGAATATTCAGCAGTGCCATTGGCTTGTACTTTAATGGCCATAAGAACAGCTTTGGAAATCCGAAAAATAATTTTGTTTGGATTGGTCGAAAACCAAACCGAAACATTAATGTAGGTATTAAAATGATATATTTAGGCTTGGTTTGGATAGCGCTACTTTTTCTCGGAATGACAGTGGCTTTTACACTTGGTGTTGCAGCTATGGTGCAATTATGGGTGGATGGAACCCCGATGTTTGTGATCGCGCAACGCATGACAAAATCGATATCAGATTCATTCCCTTTACTGGCTGTTCCGTTTTTTATTTTCGCCGGTAATTTAATGAATTCTGGCGGTATAACCGAACGTATATTCACCTTTGCCCGGTCTCTAGTGGGGCATTATCGAGGTGGGTTGGCGCATGTAAACGTTGTCGCTTCAGTCATTTTCTCTGGCATGTCAGGCTCAGCTTTGGCAGATGCGGGCGGCCTCGGCAATATGGAAATTCAGGCCATGAAAAAAGCCGGTTATGACGACGACTTTTCGGGCGCTGTAACCGTATCATCTTCAATTATTGGGCCGTTAATCCCGCCCTCAATCCCGATGGTATTATACGGCGTTTTAGCTGACGCATCTATTGGCCGCTTGTTCATTGGCGGCATTATCCCCGGCTTAATGACGGCAGCTTCGTTAATGTTCTTGATTGCCTATTATGCCAAAAAGCGCAATTATCCAAAAGATCCAGTGCCTACATTTGGCCTCATAATGCGTTCTTTCTTGCGTTCAATCTTCCCAATAATCACCCCCGCAATCATTATCGGCGGCATAGCGTTCGGCGTGTTTTCACCGACAGAAGCCGCTGTTGGCGCGTCTATTTATGCTTTGATATTATCGACACTTGTTTATCGCAATTTGACCATCGCAAAATTTATTGAAATCGTTCTATCAACCATAAAAACCACGGCAATGGTATGTTTAATTGTGTCCACGGCAAGTGTTTTCGCTTGGGTGTTAGCGGCTCATCAAGCCCCTATGCATTTGGCAAATTGGTTATTATCGCTAACAACTGACCCATTGGCCTTGCTAATTTTAATAAATATGGTGGTATTTGTTGCTGGTTTCTTTGTCGAAGGTTTAGCCATTATGATATTGGTTGTCCCCGCGCTCGCACCAACAATTGCCGCTTCGGGTATAGACCCGATCCATTTTGGCGTGGTGTTTATTTTTAACTTAATGATTGGCTTAATGACGCCGCCCATGGGCATCGGTTTGTTTGTGGTTTCTGGCGTGTCTGGCATACCATTTGAGAAACTGGCCAAAGCCACTCTGCCATTTTTAGTGCCGCTCATGATGGTTCTGGTGTTATTAATCTTCTTCCCATCTTTGATCACCGCATTGCCAAATTATGTGCTGGGTGTAGATTAAGCCTAGCGAACAATCTTACCATTTAGTTGAAGTATAATTTTGGCGCAAGTTTCTTCAAAAATGCCGATGACTTCATCTATTTGGGGGGCAGCGTTAATGTCAATACGCTTAATGTAAGGGCAAGTTATGGCGG
>JABSRZ010000011.1 GCA_013214705.1 Hyphomicrobiales bacterium | reverse complement strand
GTGTAAATGTCGAAAAATGGAACCAAAAAAACGGTAACTAACTAAAATGTACGGATGCCAAATATTGGTGTCCATACCTTAATCCTTCTTCGAGCAAAAACAATAATTTACAATCCAGTAGGTCAGGAGTTAGCGTCCCCTAACCTGCACCATTACAACCTTATGGAAACATAGGGTTTTTTGTTTCTAGGCCTTGGGCTTTACCTCAAAACACCTCCAAAAAGAATCATATGAACTGCCCTGATTTGGCATTTATAGATCATCTTTGGACGCATCCAAAAACGCTCCTAAAACCTATCCAAACAATCAATCGCAGTTAAACGGTGAGTGATGTCCCTAGAGAAAGCTAAAGAAGCGTAAGCGTCTGGTTTCGACCGCCTTGTAATATCTGCAGGTTTCTGTCTTGCGGTTAAGCCAATGTTTATGCTTACGCTTGTTTAATGCCTGTTGTATTTTTTGGGATAATTCCATGGCAGCAAATCATCAACCTGATTGAATCTGGCTGCGCAATACGGCCAAGTACATTTGCGAAGCGTTCCTCGTTTTTTCAGGCCTTCACTAATGCCTTTTCTGGTTTCTACCAATGTTGGCACATCTACAAAGTTGGCAATTGCCACTGTTTTAATCTCAGCTGCATAAGCTGCGCCAGCAATTAAAGTCGAGGCCACCAAACCAGTTAGAGCTTTATTAAACATATTCTTTTTCATAAACACTCTCCTACCAATTGTTGATTAAATCAGCTTGAACCACCCCAAATTTGCCGGAGGTTGTTTGGTTTAAGTTATGCAACTCTGAGGATTTTGTCCAGTGCTGCATAGTAAGTTCCTCTACTTCAGCAGGTGGTATATTTCCAATAGGCTCAAATATCCTTTTGTGATTATACCAATATACCCATCTAAGTGTTGTAAATTAGGAACAAATTCCTCAAAAAATTTGTTTGATTGTACAAGTATCAACGAATAAGGAAAAATAATGACATATAGAGAAAGCCAAAGAAACTCACAAGCTCGGTGATTACCAACATGCTTATAAAATCTGCTATGACCTCTCAAATAAAGGCAATGGCGCTGCAATATATCACATGGCGAATTATCATGAGAGCGGCTTAGGTGTTTCTAAGGATCGTGAAGCTACTAACGAGAGGCTAGAGGTTATTGAGATGAATCTTAAGGTGTATCTGGGCAGTTGATTTATACTTTGAACCAATGCACATACGGTGATAGTTTAAGTTGTCAGAAAATCATTTTACAACCGATCAACAAGGGAGATTATGTGTCTAATTTAAACAACAATATTACTTTTGCAGACAGAGATGAATTCAATCGCAAGAGCATAGCTGAAAAGGTTATCAAATTGTTAGTTTCGGATACTGATGTCTCGCCAATGGTAATCGATGGTGGTTGGGGATTAGGCAAAACCGAATTTTGTTGCAAGTTAATAAATTTGTTTGAGCAGCAGGAAAACCACCCTGAGATTATTTATATAGACGCATTTAAAGCCGACCATGCGGACGACCCACTGCTTACCATTCTATCTGCTGTTGCTGACCGAATTCCAGAAGATAAACAGGCTACATTCATCAAAAAGATTATTCCTAGTTTAAAATTTGGACTTAAAACATCTGGAAAAGCTTTAGTATCTCATTTGTTAAAACAAGACTCTGCTAATTTCCTTAATGACCTTGATAATGTAATTCAGGACGTTACTGACAAGGCTATAGATGCTTCCCTAGAGGCTACTATAAAGGATCATATTAAAGCGGGTGAAAACCTCGAGGCATTGAAGAGAGCATTAAGCCAAGTTATTAAAGATCAAAAACCTATTATTATATTTATAGATGAATTGGATCGCTGCCGACCTGATTTTGCAATTAACATGCTAGAAGTAATTAAACATACCTTTGCGGTGGACGGTTTACAATTCGTGTTAGTCACAAATACGGAACAATTAAAAGCCTCAGTAAATCATCGATATGGAAGTTCAATAGACGCCAACCGTTATTTGGACAAGTTCCTCAAATTCAAATTTGCACTGACCAAAAAAGTAAATTTACAACATAGCGCCACCTACGCAACCATGGCGCACTTTCGGAATTTGACAGTCGAAGGAAAAGATTCACCAAGTAGAAACCTTCTATGGGGTGATGGCGAGTGGCTTGTGGAACTAGTAGTTGAAACAAACCAGATATCACTTCGTGAGATAGAAGCCCTAGTCAGAAACATTGAAATATATCAGATTTTGACAAATACTAAAAATTCACAACCGAGTTATATTGAATTGGATCGCTTGATAGAGCTCTTGGGCATATTAATTTTCACATTTAGGCCAGACCTCGCGGAAAGCCTTTCATCAAACAATGTGAAAACAGACGATTTTAGGAAATTTTTAGGTCAAATTGATAATATCAACCACGAAATTAGTATCAATAACATGAACCCCGCACAGATGTTGCTGATTATAATCAACAAAAATGCCAAAGACAGAAACAACAAATTTCACGTTGGGTCACCCGATGAACGCACTGAGTTAGATAAAATACTAAATGAAAAATCCCATGGGCGAATAAACCTCGAAAGCAAGCACGGCTATGATACTTTGAAAAAGACTATAACAACCATGTCACTATGTGAATAAGTGTCATCGAATCAACCCTTCAGAGCCCTATAAACACTTGCCTTAGACATCCCAAGATCCTACACAATCTCACTCACAAGTTTGACGTCAGCCCTCATAAGCTTCGCCTGAGCCTTTACCTCGTCTGTCTGCAGAGCTTTGTTGTAATCGACTTATTTAGGTTGGCACAAGTTTACAGGTTATGCGAATTGATGGAGTTGATTTGTTTCAATTTTTAGCATTTTGAAAATGCAAACATAAACTCATATTGCAAAACAACCGTTTTGCTTAAATTTAACCGTTTAATATCAAAGGCTTAATTGTGGCATAATTGTTGCTTTATATTTAGTAACAGCATTAACTTTTGGAAGCTATTATGTCCACTGCACCTATTCACCCCATAAGAGGCACTTCGTTAGATGATGTCATACAAGGCACAACCATGTCAGATGTTATCTCTGCGGGCGGGGGCGATGACACGGTCTACGGCCAATCTGGTAATGATGAAATCTGGGGTGGTAGCGGCGACGACCTGTTATATGGCCATTCTGGCAATGATGTAATCTATGGCTCAGGGGGCGCAAATTATGTTCAACCCACCACGATAGCTATTGAAAATGATTATCCTGTACGGGTTATATTCGAAGGCGAAACAGCTGGTTATCGCAATAGCTTTGGCTATTATAAAGTGGCTGATGATGGCACCATCTACGATGTTGATATAATTTGGGAAAACGCCTCCTTACAAAATTCAGGTGGCGATTTAATTGCAGGTCAATCAGACCAATATTTGAGTGTTTCAGCTGGCGATCAGATTGGGTTCTTTATCGTCTCAAATGGTTATAGTTATAATGATTACGCCTCTTTAGGCATTGGAAATTACGAATATAGAGATGCAGATGGCAACCCCGCAAATTTAAACAGCACTAACCCGAGCTTGTTTCATGTTGCTGATGACGGCACGACTACCCTGATCAGGGTTCATACTTATCACACTGCGGGTTATGGCGACAATGTGGCGCTTAATCCCGATGGTATTTTACACACGACTGGTGTTTTAAAAACAGATATGGGCACGCTCACCTTGGGGTTTGAAGATTTATATAATGGCGGCGATATGGACTTTGATGACAGTGTATTCACTGTTGATATTGGCACAGAAAACGCAACCATTCTAAACGCTCATTATCGTTCACAAGACGATTCTGAAGATTCAGATGCAGATGACGGCGATGTAACCCCTCCCATTCCCACCGATGAAAATGACACCTTATACGGTGGGTCTGGTGCCGATGAGTTATGGGGCAAGGCTGGCGATGACTATTTGAGCGGCGGAACTGGCGAGGATGAACTGCACGGCGGATCTGGCAATGACACTATGTATGGCGACGCAGCTGCCGATTTAATGTACGGCAATAGCGGTAATGACATAATGTATGGTGGCAGCTCAAGTGACATATTATATGGCGGTTTGGGCGATGACACCCTGTATGGCGGCACATCTTCCGATTTAATGTACGGCAATAGCGGCAATGACATCATGCATGGCGGCAGCTCAAATGACACCTTACATGGTGGTTTGGGCGATGACACCATGTATGGCGGCACAGCTGCTGATTTAATGTATGGCAACGGCGGCAATGACATCATGCACGGCGACAGCTCAAATGACACAATATATGGCGGCTCTGGTTCAGATACAATTTTTGGCGGAAGCGCAAGTGACATCCTTAACGGTGGTTCAGATAACGACATCTTATGGGGTGGCACTGGCTCAGACGAGTTAAATGGCGATAGCGGCGATGACGAGCTATATGGCGAGAACGGCTATGATACGCTCAGCGGCGGTAGCGGCAATGACCTAATTTATGGCGGTTCAGGCCATGATATCATTCACGGTGGCAGTGGCTCCGATACATTATATGGCGATTCTGGCGCCGATGCGATCAACGGCAATGGCGGCGACGACTTCATATACGGGGGCAGTGGCAGAGACACCCTAAACGGCGGTTCTGGCGATGATACCTTTGTAAGCGGAACCGGCCGAGATGTGGTAAATGGCGGCAGTGGGTCAGACACCATTGATTACTCAGACGCGACCAGAGCCGTAACAATAGACTTACACGGCAAAAGATCAACCGGCGGTGATTCCGATACATTAGTCAACATTGAAAATGCCATCGGCTCGGCGTTTGACGATACATTCCGCGGTAATAGCAAAAACAATATATTAGAAGGCGGCGCTGGTGACGATACACTGCGTGGTTTCACCGGCTCAGACACCCTAACCGGCGGCAGCGGCGCAGACGTATTTGTTTGGTATTCCAGAGATATAGTTGATTATCTTGACGAAATTTTAGATTTCTCACTTGTTGATGACACCATCAATTTTGTTTTAGGGCTTGATGAAAGTGCAGACCTTGACGATTGGTTCAGTTTACTAGAATTTGAAGGTGACACTCATTTATATGTCGATCTTGATGGCGATGTCACCACTGATAATTCCCTTAAATTTGCGTCTCTAAACGACATTGTTGATATTCAACTCGATGATTTAACAATTATTGTGGCGTAACGGATATTGTTATGAAACGTTCTCAGCAACAACATAACCTGTTAACCCAGTTGTTTAAATTAACTCAAAACCAAATCCGAAAAATTTCAACCATAATTAAACGCGTTTTTCTTATCAGCGGCGTAATAAGTGTTCTAAATTTGGCTCTACCCCTGTTTATGCTGCATTTAATTGACAATGTATTTATGACCAACGAGTTGAATAACTTAACTGGCATTTCAATCGTTGCGGGTCTCGCAATCGTCCTTCAATCATTGCTCATTCACCATCGAGACACGCTGCTAAGCAATCACCTACTCGCGCAAAAATATCAGGGCGACAATCCTCAACAAACCAAGAATGATAAACAACTCATAATCCAAACCATGGAATTATTGTGGTTGCCAATAATTTTTGGGCTCATATTTGCTCTGCATTTTGCACTTGGTATCTTCACCCTATTCATTGCCATATTCACAATATTAACCCAACTCTATCAATTATATTTATCACACAAAATAACCGACGGCGCCCGGTCGCTATTTCGCAAGTTTGACCGATTCCACCACATTTACGCCAGTTTCAAGCCTTTTCTATTATTGAAAACCAGTTTTATGAAAAACTTCACCTCGCAAAAAAAAACTTATGTCGCGCATTTATCAGCTGAAAATACCAGAACTTCCAAACAAAACAGTTTTAACAACGCGTTTAAACTCCTGTCGATCATGAGCATGTATGGTCTAGGCGGGATATTGGTGATAAACGGCAGCATATCGGCCGGCAGTGTGATTATCGGGCCACTCCTACTTAATTATCTACTGCTGCCACTCAGTAAAATTGAGCCAATATTTAAAGCCGGGCTTGCAAATGCAAATATTCAACAGCTGCAAACCTCTAGTGAAAATAATCCTGTTATCATCGGCCCGGAACAAAAGTTAAGTTCTATTTCGGCAATTGATTTAACCTATGTTCCAAAAGGTGCTGATCAACCAATATTTTACAAAGCCAATTTTTGCATTAATTTGCCGGCAACCATTTCAATTTCTGCAAAAAATAGAATCGGTAAAACCCAATTATTAGGGTTATTTTGCGGGTTAAACTCAATTACGCGTGGCAACTTGTTTTTTGAATTTCAAAATCAATGTCAAGTTGGTGTTCGAGAGTTAAAATATCCGATAAGCCTGTTATTATGTGAGCCAAATCTTATCTATGGCACAATATTTGAGAATATCAGGTTATTTAGCGAGGCCTCAGACCAAGACATTATGCGCTTGGCCATGGAGCTTGGTATACACGAATTTTTAACCAAGCTGCCAGATGGTTATGCGACAATAATTGACACTGGCACAGACAAATTTAGCCAATCTGAATTGCGCATGTTGGCATGGATGCAACTTTTCATTCAGCCCGCTAAATTAAAACTGATAGATAACCCTGAATATACACTCGACTCTCATTTCAAAGGCTTCGTGTTAAAAAAAATTGCCAATGAAATCAAGCTTGGCTGCAATTTTATTTTCACCACCAATGATATAGATTTTGTAAATATTGCAGACAAAAAATTTATCATAAAGAATCTTCAAGTCATAAATTGCACCAAGGCTTACCAATTAAAGCCGGCGCTCAAATCAATTAAACCCAACATAAAGAAATCAACACAAGGTCAATAATGTCCCATCATGAGGTTAAAAATAGTAATTCAATAACCATAAAAATATCTCTGGCCATCATTATATCAATAATGGTTGCGACGATGTTTTTATTTCGAGTTGATGAATCTATAAATGCCAGCGGAACCATTGTCACTGAATTTCAGCGTAAAACAGTTAGCCATTCCCAAATAAAATCTATCGATAACGTTTATATAAAAGAAGGAGAATTTGTAGCCCAAGGGGCCCTGTTAATTCAATTGGATAATAAAATTGAACTCATGCAGCTAGGCCGTCTTAACATTTCACGCAGCACTTTATATTTAACGAAACACCGAATTGAGGCGGCCTTAAAAGACCAAAAGATAATTTTTTATTCGGCACTAGCTAAAACTTTAAACCGTGAGTTTTTGGACGGCCAAGGTCATGTCAAAGAAAATGAGATTTTCAAACTTGCCCAATCAGCGCTTTTATCGTCAAAAATATCCTATGCCAAACAAATCGAACGAATAAATGGCTCTATTAAATCCTTTGACATTCAAACTTCAAACAGCAAATTCCAGTTAGATATTATAAACCAGCAATTGGCCTCAGCAAACATTCTGGCCGCAAAAAAACTAACCAAAAAATCTCTTATATATTCCTTATTGCAACAGCAAAGTAATCTAAAACATAGCTTACAATTGTTAGAAATAGATAAGCAGCGCGCTCGCCATCAAAGGACACAAATCAAAGCGGAATTTAAAAAATACAATTCAGAATTAAAATTGCAGCTCTATCTTCGATTAATGGATGTAGATCTAAACCTCAAAAGCACCGAAACCGAAATTGGTATATTGCGTGATAAGTTAGCCAAATTGCAACTTCATGCATCGGCGCAAGGCATAATATTTAACATGCTGCCACTACATGCGGGATATATAATCAGGCCTGGCGAAGCACTTTTACAAATTATTCCTGAACATGAAAAACTTGTGATCGATAGCAGATTGCCCGATAGTAAAATCAAAGGCATCCATATAAATCTAGCCACTAAAATATACCCAAAAGCCGCAAATAGACTATTTGACAAGCCTATAGATGGCATTGTCACCCACGTTTCGACCGATGCACTTACCAACACCCGCCTTGGCGAAAATCTGTATTTAATCCGCATTGAAGCCAATGACACTTCAAACCTAATAGCCGGAATGTCGGTAGATCTGCATTTCATAACCGGCAATGTAAGGCTCGTAGAATATATTCTCTCACCGCTGTTCAAACGGATTCAGTAGACGCCTCAACCCAAAGCAAAAATCAGCTTGCTAAGGCTAAGTCATCAAACCAAATTGGGTAAATAGAACGTTAATAAATGTTCTGTGAGTTGGATATTAATGATATCCAACTCTGGACTTGTCTAATAAAAGTGGCCATGATCTGCAAAGATTATAATGATATTTTTGAAAACATATAATAACCACACACCAACTGGGGTCGAAATTAGATAATTTAGGCTGACTAGGAATTATGGGTTTTTAACAATGGAGCTACACATTATGGATAGCGGTATAAAACGACCAACCGATGGTTTTCAACTGACGGTGACATTCCAATATTATCGTGACTTGCCAACATCAATGGCTTTTTACGAGAATGTCTTAGGTTTCAAATTAGCTATTGATCAGGGCTGGTCGAAAATTTATTTAATTGAAGGCCACTCCCATATCGGCCTTGTGGATAATTCCAGAGGCATGCAAAAATGGGCCGAGGCCAAGACATGTCAGGTTTGTCTGCGCGTGCAAGATGTCGATGCTTGGTATCGTTGGGTGCGCCAAGAAGGCGTTTCTGGACTGACTGAGCTACGCGACAACAAAGAATTAGGAATACGCGCTTTTGCATTCCTCGACCCTGAGGGATATCAGATCGAAGTCCAAACTGCGGACGAGGGAAGATAATTTGTCTGTCGCATTGGTCTTCAAAAATGAACCAAAAACCCTATCTTATGCAACTACACCAATCTGTTCCATAGGAGCTGACTACCTACATTATAGAATTTATATAGCTTTCAATTCTTTTCATTGTAAACTCCCAATAATAATAAGATAAATCATCCATTATGCCTATACTGATGGTAATTATTGATTTTGCAGGTTGAACATTCCATAAATTAATGTATTATATCAACCTATTGCAGGCCACCCTATCCAAAACAACACTGCTTTATTAGCACCCTACCCTAATTATGTACGTTTCCTATACTAAAAATTTATTTTAAAATGGCTTTTAGCATTCACTATAGCCGGAGTTCACAAAAGGGAGAATATAATGAAAAATGTTTACATTAATAAAATCAAATTTGGGATCAAAGCACTTGCCTGTGGTGCTGCATTGTTGGCAAGCACCAGCATTGCGACTGCCGCAGAAGGCTATGAAGTGGCCTATCTTTCTGCCAGTTCTGCCAATACATGGCTTAGTGCGTCTGTTAAAGCGATGGAAATAGTCGCCACAGAAAATAACATTAAAATTACCGAATTCGATGCGCAATTTGATCCAGCAAAGCAAACTTCACAATTCCAAGATGCGATCGCATCTGGCCGCTATGATGGTATTATTTTAGTTTCAATCAATGGTCCGGGCGCTATTCCAGATATTGAATTGGCAATCGAAGAAGGCATCGAAGTTGTGATCTTAAACCAAGTTGTTGGTGCAGATTTAACCACATCAGACCCGCAGGTTGACGGCGTTGCCGCCTCTGTAATGGCCGCGCCTTTCCGTTCTGGTAAACGTTACGGCGAACTGACAGTTATGGCTTGCGAAGGCATTAACCCATGCGAAGTTGTGTTCATTTATGGCATTAAAGGCATTCCTTTAGATGATGCGCTGCGTGGCGGATTTGATGAAGTGATTGCCAAACATCCATCTATTTCTGTAATTGCAGAGGGTGAAGGTAAATATCTCGGTCCAGATGGTGGCATCACAGCTACGCAAGACATTCTACAAATTAATTCTACATTTGATGTAATTGTTGGTGCAGATCAATCTATTCAAGGTGCGGCGATTGTTTTGGCTGATGAAGGCATTACCAATGTTAAATTAATTGGTCTGGGTGGTTCAGAGCCAGCGCTTGAAGGCATTGCAAATGGCACTTGGTTTGGTGGTGTATTTGGTGCGCCTTATGACGAAGGTACATATGCTATGGAAGCCATGGTTGATGCGTTGACAAATGGCAAACATACCGGCGGTGTTGACCCACTGGTCAATGCGCCAGATGGCGGCTTAATAACCGGCGAAAATGTTGGCAACTTTACGGCTCAATGGGGTGGCTAAGTGCCAGAGGTTGAAAACAAAAACAGTTTACTTACCCTATCCGGGGTAAGTAAACACTTTGGCGCCACACAGGCATTGAAAAATATAAGCCTAGCTTTTAACAAAGGTGAAGTGCATTCAATAATTGGCGAAAATGGTGCTGGAAAATCCACACTTGGCAAAGTTTTGCTTGGCGTTCATCAACCCGATGGCGGCGAAATTATATATAATGGCAAAACCATAAAAATTACTTCGCCTGCCCATGGGGTTCATCTTGGACTTGTTGGGATTGCCCAAGAATTATCATTATTACCAAATCGTACCGTTGCCGATAACATCGCATTGGGGCGCGAAATAACCATTGGCCCGTTTGTTGATGCAAAAAAAACCCGCCAACGGGTAATCGAGGTGATGGATCAATATAGCATGCATCTAGATCCGGATATATTGGTTAGCAGTCTACCCGTAGCCGAGCAGCAAAAAGTAGAGATTTTGCGCGCGCTTAATCGTGATGCCGATCTAATTGTATTTGATGAACCAACCGCGCGCCTTGCTAGCCACGAGGCAGAGAAGTTGCGCGAATTGGTCTGCAGCCTTGCCAAACGTGGCAAAGCTGTGGTCTATGTATCGCATTTTTTAGAAGAAGTTTTAGCCATATCTGACACAATTACCATTTTACGAAATGGTGAACATATACGAACAAGTGATGCAAAACTGGAAACTAGGGATAGCTTGATCGAAGCGATGACGGGCGCCGATGTGCAAAGCCAGTTTCCAAAGCTTGGCAAATTTGATAAAAATGCCCCGCCGATTTTAAAAGTAGAAAATCTTACCCGCAATGGGGAATTCGACAAAATAAGTTTTACAATTCGCCCCGGTGAAATATTGGGTTTAACGGGTCTAGTTGGCGCCGGACGCTCTGAAATTGCTCATGCAATTTATGGTGGCACATTGCCAGATGGGGGCAAAATTATGTTTTGTGGCCAAGATGTGAGCCGTACAAATATAACAAAATCATTAAGGCTGGGTATGGCGATGGTGCCAGAGGCGCGCCGTGAACAAGGACTGATTTTAGGGCGTTCTATTGTGGAAAATACCTCGCTACCTTATTTGCATAAATTTACCAAACTTTGGGGTCTTGATAAGCCATCAGAACTCCGCTCAGTATCAGTTAGTTGCGAGGCTACATCAGTTAAACATGGTGGGCTAAATCTTGACATTGATACGCTTTCAGGTGGCAATCAGCAAAAAGTATTATTTGCCCGCACTGTGTTGGGTGCGCCAAAATTATTGATTGCCGATGAACCCACGCGCGGGGTTGATGTCGGTGCAAAGCGCGGTATTTATAATCTCATTCAACAGCTTGCAGCAAATGGCGAGGCGATATTGCTTATATCATCTGAGATTGAGGAAATTCTGGGGCTTTGCCACCGGACTTTGGTGATTTCGAAAGGCAAGATAGCCGCCGAATTTAAAGACCAACAAATGACAAAAGCGGCCATTATGCAGGCCGCATTTAGTGGAGTATAAAATGGATCAAGGTTTAAAATTCTTTCGAAATTACGGCATTGCTTTTATCACCGTCGCGCTGTTTTTGCTGTTGGCGCTAACCACCGAAGGCTTCGCCACAGAGCGCAATATGCGCAACATTTTGGACCAGCAATCAACCGTTTTGATCGCCGCTTCATTTATGACTATGGCCATCATCGCCGGCAATTTTGACGTGTCGGTTTCATCGATTTTTGTGGTGTCACCATTATTCGCGTTATATGTGGAAAACGCTACAGGTAGTGTCGGTTTGGCGTTATTAGCAGCAATCACAATCGGGCTGCTTATGGGTAGCTTTAACGGGATTATCGTCACAAAATTCAAGATAAATTCGTTTATCGGCACACTTGCCACATCATTTATGTTCTTTGGAATTGGCTATCTTATTTCCGACCGTTCATTAATGCGCCCCGATGGTGAAATTTATCAGCAATTGGCTAGGACGCGTTATTTTGGCATAACCAGCGCCAGCTATATCGCCATTGCCGTGGTGGTTTTTGCCTGGATTTTACTGAGCAAAACCCGTTTTGGCCGCAATGTATATGCCACTGGTGGCAACCGCGAGGCAGCGCGCCTAGCGGGTGTAAATGTTAACTTTGTGCAAGCCATGACATTTGTGCTACTCGGTGCGGCATCAGCACTTGCGGGGGTGATAAATTCATCTCGTTCAATTTCTGCCCAACCGTCAGATGATTTTAGTTTTGTTTTTGCCGTGTTAACGGCAGTGATTGTCGGTGGAACATCCATCTCTGGCGGGCAAGGTGCAATATGGCGAACCGTGGCGGCGGCATTCTTTTTGGCCTTCATGTCAAACGGATTTAACCTGCATCAAGTCGATCCAATTTGGCAAAGAATAATCGAAGGCATGGTCATTTTGATCGCTGTGGGCATAGACGCTTGGACCCAGCGCCAACATTAATAAAATATGTAAAGGAGAATAAGATGTTAAGAATAGGGGTAGATGTTGGTGGCACCAATACTGATGCTGTCATCATGCAAGGCGACAAATTGTTAGGCGGGATAAAAAGCCCAACCACTCCTGATGTTATAAGTGGTGTGAAAAACGCTATCGTTGGTGCGCTAAGTGAAACCAATCAAATTGCCAAAGATATTGATGCCATTATGATTGGCACCACCCATTTCATCAATGCATTGGTGGAACGTAAACGTTTGGCAAAAACCGCTCTTATTCGTTTATGTCTACCTTCGGGGCCGGCTATTCTTCCCTTTTCCGATTGGCCAACCGACTTGGTTGAGGCAATTAGCGGATCATATCGACTGGTTAATGGCGGATATGAAATGGATGGCAAAGAAATCTCCCCGATGGACGACGAACAAATATTAAATGCTGTAGATGAGTTGATAAAACAAGGCGCAGAACAAATTGCCATTAGTTCGGTTTTTGCGACGGTTCGCGGCGATATGGAAACTGCCGCGCGTGATTTGATATTAAAAAATCATCCTGATATTTCACTTTCCATTAGTTCAGACATTGGCAAACTGGGGCTATTAGAGCGCGAAAATGCAGCGATAATTAATGCCTCATTAAAACCACTTGCTGCCGAAGTTATTGAAGCATTTGGCCAGCTAAAAGCAGCGCTCGGTTTTGACTGCCCGCTATATTTCACCCGAAATGATGGCACTTTAATTGAGGCCAGCGAAGTGTTGCGCTTACCAGTGCTAACCTTTGCTTGTGGCCCGACAAATTCAATGCGCGGCGCGGCATTTTTATCCGGGCTTGACCATGCATTGGTTGCCGATATTGGCGGCACAACTACAGATGTTGGCGAAATAATTGATGGCTTTCCACGCCTTGCAGGCACATCAGTAACCGTTGCCGATGTCCGCACCAATTTTTCGATGCCAGCCGTTGAAAGCATCGGCCTTGGCGGTGGGTCATTAATTGATGTTAAATCGATGTCGATTGGCCCAAAATCAGTGGGCCATAGAATTTTGCAAGAGGCGGTGGTTTTTGGTGGCGATACCATAACCGCTAGTGATTTGGCCGTTGCCTCCGGCCGCGCCATTATGGGTGATAAGCCAGCGCCAGAGTTTGAAAACCAAGATCAATTGATAAAATTGATGGACCAAATTGTTGGCGATGCTGTTGCCCGGTCAAGAACCAGCGACAAACAATTACCGGTCATCGTTGTTGGTGGCGGGTCAGTTTTAATGGGCGATACAATTGATGGGTTAAAGGTAGTGAGACCCAAAAACCACAGCCTTGCAAATGCGGTTGGTGCAGCAATTGCACAGGTTTCTGGCGAAGTTGGGCGGGTGGTTTCACTGGCAGACAATTTAAGCCGAGAAGAGGCCATTGAACAAGTTACCAATGAGGCCAAAATATTGGCGATATCTCGCGGGGCGATTGAAGAAAGTCTTAAAACCTTAGCCGTAAGCGACATGCCACTTTCATATATTCCTGGCAATAACTTGGCAATTAACGTCACCGTTGTCGGTGATTTAAACTTGGAGGCACATAAATGATTAAAAAATCTATAGATTTGGTTGATGAACAGGCGCTAAAATATATTGCTGCTGGTGGTGCTGTGCTTGGTGCTGGTGGCGGTGGCGACCCCTATGTTGGGCGGCTGATGGCCATGCAAGAAATAAGAAAGACCAAGCCGGTTCGGGTGATAGATATTGATGAACTTGACGATGATGATTTTGTCTTGCCCATTGCCATGGTCGGTGCACCAACGGTAATGCTGGAAAAATTCCCTAGCGGTAATGAAATTCCAAAACTCGTGGCCATGATGGAACAAATTGTGGGCAAAAAAGTCAGAGCCATCATGTGTATTGAGGCTGGCGGTCTTAATTCGGTTATCCCGTTTATTGCCGCTGCGCAAATGGATTTGCCGATCATTGATGGTGATGGTATGGGGCGTGCTTTCCCCGAAATTCAAATGGTGAGTTTTACCTTAGCAGGCATTAAAGCGACCCCATTTGCCTTGATGGACGACAAAGGAAATGGCGCGACTTTTGACACCATCGACAATTCTTGGACCGAACGCCTAGTTAGGGTATTGGCGATGGAAATGGGTGGGTCGGTTATGTCTAGCATGTACCCGATGAGTGCAAAACAATGCAAATCATCTTTGGTGCGTGGCTCGCTTAGCCTCGCTCACGACATTGGTAAAATGATGTCTGAACACGGCGCGGATGCATGTCAATTGATGGCGGAAACCTATAATGGCATACATCTATTTCAGGGGCGTGTGCGTGATGTTGAACGCAAAATAGAAGGCGGATGGCAGCATGGTGTTGTTAAACTCGAAGGCATTGGAGATTTTCGCAATCGAGAAGTAAGCTTAGAGTTTAAAAACGAATTTTTGATCGCCAAAGAAGGAAAAAAGGTACTGGCCACAACGCCTGATCTAATTACGCTTCTAGACGCGTTTACGGGGCAGCCGGTTACAACCGAACTGGTTAAATATGGGCTGCCGGTAAATGTACTTGGTTTGCCCTGTGACCCAATTTGGAGAACCCCTGCAGGCATCGAATTATCGGGGCCAAAATATTTTGGCTATGACGTCGAATACTCGCCCATTTAAGCCTGAATATAATAGTGTTATAGGTTGATATAAAACCCTTCAATCTATGACATTGTCCAATTTTTCAACCATTTATAAAAATAAGTGTTGCCATAATTTCTGTTTAGCTTGATTAATTGCCCCTCATAACATTAATATTAAGCCTACTAGAATTAGATGGAGAGGGTTTTGAAAATTTCGTTTCGCCAAGCACTGGCCTCCCCTGTTCAATTTTATGATCATATTTTAACCGGTGCTGATGATGACTTTGAAAGTCAGATGATTAGAGTTTTAATCGATTATAAGCAAGGTCGCCAACAGCAGGCCTATAAACGCTATGAAAATCTGCTCGACACTCTAAATATTCCAAAAAACATTTTATTAATTGATCAGCTAGAATTACTTGATGAGAAAAAGGCTTGTTTGCTGTTATTTGAGCTGCTGTTCTCATTTAAATATAATGTTAACCTCAGCCAAAAACAACTTTGGAAATATGTAAACTCAATAAGTGTTTTTGATCCAGATGATGTCATTTGCCACGGTGCGATTTATAACCTGATGATTGTGTTTTTCTTACGTTTTACCAATTTAGCGGCAGCATTCGAATTGGCAAATATGGCATTAAAAGCCTATGAATATTGTGACAGCCATTATTTGCAACTTTTTGTATATTTGCATATGGCCTATATTCACGTCTATGCTGGCCGGCTAGATGAGGCTCTTGAGGCATTAGAACAAGCTCGAAAGCAGCTTGATCTTTGCGGGCGTCCTGTCTGCGAAAATGCGATGATTGAAATCACTCAACATTGGGTTATCGCGGAGCGCGACAATATATTCCCAAGCAGCCAAGATTTGGAACCGCTTAGCAAGGAAATCATGTCGGGAGAATTTTGGCCGGAAACTTTTTTGGTGATGGCAAGTTTGCAGTTTCGTACAGCTATACTCGAGGGAAACCAACATATTTTGGAAAGCCATAGCGGGTTTGAATTAATATTGCGCACACGCGGTATGGCTCAACTTTTGCCGGCAATGCAATTACTGCGTGAAGAGTTTTTACTCGATAATAAATATTTGCAGACCAAACAACAGCTAGAACTTTCCGAGCGCCATGTGGTTTTGTTATTACCAACCACAAAAATGTGGCAAATAAACACCGGTGATAAGCCCCTGCCAAAACCCAATCTTTTACGTGTACAAGCGGTCGCAGATCTGTTGGAGGCAAAACAGGCATATAAATCAGGTCGTTTCAACCTGGCAATAAATAGTTTCAAATTGGCCTTTGAAAATATAAAAGCCCATTCGTGGAATTACCTGCTTATTGCAGAACGTGATTTCATTAATGAGATTTGCAAAGAGTGCCGGGTGCGTGGTCGGTTTGTACAAATAGCGCGTGATTGTCAAAATTTATTACCGGTAATAATGTCGAGCAAAACAAAATATAACAACAATCAATTTGGCTTGACGGCCTCGGAACTCGGTGTTCTCAACCGTTTGAATGGTGCAAGCAGCAACAAAGAGATTGCCCGCGAAATTGGCATAAGTGAATCAACCGTCAAGTTTCATCTTAAAAACATATATAAAAAGTTATCAGCAGAAAATCGGAATGATGCATTGAACATCGCTTCTGAAAAAGGACTAATATAATTTCTAATTAAATTGCATTCAAATAACAACATTATTATCAAACCCTCATGTCTACTTACGGTGGATACGTCGTTTGTTTTTGTCAAAAAAGCGCAGATAACTCATTTCTGCACCGACAGTAATTTTATTGCCAATTTTGGGTGTTTTATCGTGTCTATTTTCGATTGTAATTTTTTCTCCACCCTCAGTAACGCCGTAAATGAATAATGTTCCACCCAGATATTCGGTGGCTTCAACCTTTACGATTAGAGAAAATTCTAGGCTACCATCAAGGCTTAAATGTTCTGGTCGAATGCCAATGGTAATAATCTCATCTTTTGCAACATTAGAGAGTTTTAGGCTAGATGTTAGATTTTTTCCATACACATCAAATCCGCCAGTGCCATTATATGTGGCTGATATAAAGTTCATACTGGGTGAACCCATAAAGCCGGCCACAAATTGATTAATGGGGTTTTCATAAACCTCCTTAGGTGTACCAACTTGTTCGACATTTCCATCGCGCAAGATAACGATTCTATCGGCTAATGTCATGGCCTCTATTTGGTCATGGGTTACATAAATCATGGTGTTTTTAAGTTCCCGGTGTAGGTCAGCAATTTCTATCCGCATGCCCACTCTTAGCTCTGCATCGAGGTTAGACAATGGCTCATCAAATAAAAATATCAGCGGTTGCTTAACAATAGACCGGCCGATGGCCACCCGTTGCCTTTGCCCGCCAGACAATTGCCCGGGGCGGCGGCCAAGCAACTCGGTAATTTGTAATTTTTCGGCTGCATCGGCAATTAATTTACGAATTTCGGCCTTGGGTGTTTTGGCAATCTTCAGGCCAAATTCCATATTCTGGTAGACCGTCATATGTGGGTATAAAGCGTAAGACTGAAACACCATCGACACGCCGCGCTTGGCGGCCTGCACGCGGGTTACATCTTTATCTCCAATTAAAATACTGCCCGAAGTTACATCATCTAACCCAGAAATCATCCGTAATAAAGTTGATTTACCACAGCCAGACGGACCAACAAAAACCACAAATTCACCATCATTTATTTCAAGATCGATGCCATTTATCACCTCTACATCGCCAAATTTTTTGACAATGTTTTTTAGCGAAACACTCGCTATATTATCTTGGGTTTTGTTGTGCATTATTTTTCCTAAATATAAATTGCATAAAGCGGTCGGCCTGCAAGGTCGATAAATACAGGGTTGATTTGCTGATTATTAACATGGACTTCAATCGGAGTTTCGGTAAATGTCAGAATAAATTGTTTATCCAACTCACCACTATAATTAACCTTCACATGGCCTTGCGAATTCATAACCACATATACCTCAACGCCATTATCTGCGGTGAATATCTGTGTTTTTGCGATCTTGCCTACAATCAATAAAACCAATTTATTTGGTTTATCGATATCAGAAGGCATAGAAGCGCCAAGTTTAATTTCGTCATCAAAGGTTAGAGGAATGAGGCTGCCATATTTTGCAAATATCGGAATTTCAGCTAAGCTTGCGCTAATATTTTGCCAGCCCGGGTCATAATATTTATTTTCAAATAAATGCCACCATTTGCCTTGCGGCAGATATACTTGGCGCTCCACATTATTTTGGTTGATGACCGGCGCAACCAGAAGGTCGCGGCCAAACATATATTCATCCCACATCTCGCTAACTTGTGGGTCTTGTTGGTAATCCAATACCAAAGCCCGCATCATTGGTGTGCGCTGAGAAACACAATATGCCGCCTCTTGGCGCAAATATGGCATTAGAGACATACGAAGATTGGCGTAATATCGGTAAATGTCTAACGCCCGTTTATCATCAGAACGCTCGGCGATGTTCCATGGTGTGCGATCTTGGTTATATTCGGCCTTGCTTTCGGCATGAAATTGCATAATTGGGCAAAAGCACGCCATTTGCACCGAGCGAATGTATAATTCTGCCGTCGGAACAGGGCCGCTAAACCCGCCTAAATCCCACCCCCAAAAAACAACACCCGACATGCCAGATGACAAGCCAGCAAGTATACTTCGCTTAAAAGCATCCCATGTTGAGCGCTCATCTCCCGCCCAATGTGCGGGGAATGTTTGCGCGCCGGTATACCCAGATCGAGAGAAAGTGATGCCGTTATTTTGTTGAGCAAATTCGTAATATGCAGATATATAATCGACCGGATATTTATTACGCATAGTGAGGCCATCGCTGCCATCTGCAAACGTCAAATCATTGCCAAACACACATTCGCCGCCATCAGTTTTAAACCCATCAACTGCCAGATCATCGATTAAATATTGGCGTTTATCAAACCACCACTTTTTGGCGTCATCATTGGTAAAATCTAGCAATAAACTGTCTTTAAACCAGCCTTCTGGCAATCTATAAGGGCTACCATCGGCATTTTTTACACCATATCCATTGTCTATTAACGCCGCCTCATCGGCTGTTTTTTGCAAATGAGTAAGGCTTGTCACCTGTTTCACAATTGGTATTTGCCACAGAATCACTTTTAAATCATTATCATGCAAATGTTCCACCAAGCCTTTTGGGTCTGGCCAACGCCCCCATTGTGGAAACTTAAAATCTGAATATTTCAAGCTTTCATTGCCGTCCACTTCGTCATAGGTTGCGTCATTAAAAATGTAAAATGTCGCCTCATCGCTCCACGCTTCAATCACCAAAACAGTGGCGGGAATGTTATGAAATTTTGTCAGTTCCACCTGTTTTCTCACTTCGGCATCACTGTCCCAATTGTTGGACGACATCCAAGGCCCCAACGCCCATGTGGGGACGGGCTTCACCTCGCCAGTGCGCGCCATAAATTGCGCAATTTGATCATTAAGACTGCCCTCAAAAACTTGTATCGATAAAATATTGGACTCAATGCCCATCATCAACAGATCTGATTGCGCACTTGCAAAATCGAACCAAGTGTAAGAATAACTATCTATATGCATTCCATAACCTGTTTTGGTGTAAAAAACCGGCATCGGAATGTAGGTTTTTAAGCCCTGATCTTTATATTGGTTATAGACATATTGGTCGACAAATTGACCACTTTGATCAAGTGCATTATAACGCTCACCTAGGCCATAAATTCCGGTGTTCTGCGTTTGTAATGACAATATGATTTGTTCAACATCTCCCTGCTGATTGGCGAACCATTTCAGGCCGTTTTCAGCAGATTCAAAATTCATGTAATCGGCTTTAGACACACTAAAGGCAAACGGATTGCTACTTAAATTAATAACAAATTCGCCCAAATTATATTGAGTTTTACCGTCAATTTTTGGCGGTAAATTGTCTGCTAATTGTTGAACAGCAATTGTCATTTGTCCATCAACAAGCTCAAACTTCAGTGCCATTTGGTTCGAGCTGACAATCAATTGATGACACGAAGCGAAAACTGCTGAAACTTCACCAAAAACATGTTTTTGCAATATTTCATAACTGTAAGTTTTGGTTTTCACGTCTGGCTTGTTTTTAAATTGCAGTTGATATTCAACAATCTGACCAGCTTCATTGGCTGGAATGATGAATTGCCAATGGCCGTTTAACATTTCACCTTTAATAACTTGTGTCTTCAGTTGTAATTCTAACGGCTCATCTGCCGAAAACGGCACTGAAAGAGCGCGGATGACCACTTCATCCTCACTTGTCACCAATTTCGGAAAACGCTCTTCAACCATAGGTTCATAACGGTTGCCATTGCCCATTGGCTTGTGTTTTATAAACATGGTTGCCAACTGGTTCATGGCCTGTAAACGTTGCGATGCGATTTTGGCAATTGGTATATTCAACCCATGCAATAGGTTACGTGCCGTTTGGTAACTGCCTTGTTCGGCATAATACCATGCCAACAAAGCCAATTCATCATCACTGGTACTTTCTAGTTTTTTAGCCTGTGTTAGCTTTTCAATTGCCGAAACCAAAACCAAATCTTCTGGTTCAAACAAGCCAAATGGGGTGCAGGCCAACAACAAATCATAGGTCAATTGATCACGCGAGGAAGATGAAGTTAAGCTGCCGCCAGAAATGCAGTTTTTATAGACAAAGTTTTTAACTTGTCCAATGGTTTGAGCAATTTCTGCCCGTTTTAACATGAGATTTACAGCATTTAATGCGCCATATAAAATGGCAAGGCTAAGAGTTTCGCTATGGTTTTTAACCGTCATCAATTCATTAAGGGCCGTATGGCAAATGTCGCAAAGATTGTGAGTAAAATCATTATTTAACTGTGTTGAATCACCATGTTGACGAGCCGACAAAGCCATTAAATACAATGACAAAGCCACACCCAGAATTTCGTTTTCAGATTTTTTTTGTTGAGCCTTTTGAATCAGCCTTTGGGTTATATCTTCATCATTATGCACAATTAGGTTGTAACACTCAAAAAACCAACCTGAATTTTCGCCCAAGGGTGTTGTCGAATTTATTTTCATACTTTGTCTCCAATATGCAGCATAGAGACTATCTCAGCACAAGCCCAAACCAAGGGGTTGATATAGCAAATATGTTTTTCATCGGCCGAAAATGCTTCGGGCATAAGGCCATAGCCATTTCTGTGCAGCTTTAGCCAATTTAATTTGTTTTTATAGGTTTCCACATCGCCAATTTTGTAGGCATATTGCGCGCAGGCGGCGGTGTTAAAAGTCCACGCTCCATGATGGTATTCCTGCTCACTATAACCAATGCCATGTTCATAAAAATTAGCATTTTTCAGCAAATATTGGTGAGTTAAACGCATTTTTTCGGTGTCAGGAAAGCCGTATAAAAGCCCAAAATATTGCGGTGTGTCATATTTATGTATCAGTTCATTATGGTAAGTTACATAGCCATATTTATAGCCCTGCCCGTCAATATAGGTTCTTTCTATGCCGGTAAATATTTGCTCATTCGCCGTCCGTATAGCTGCTACAAACGGGTGAGCGCCTAACATTTCCATCGCCGCTAATAAACCGCCATAAATGAACATGTTGGATGATGTGATGAAAGCCGCGCCGAATACGCCCTCATTGACCCCGCCTTCAGGCCCCACCAAACCGAATTTTTGTTCCGCATCTATTATTACTTTTGCCAAGGCAATGATTTCATCATCAGTAGCTAATTTTTCGCCACTCACTTGTTGATATTCCCGCACCATGCGCAAATA
The DNA here is from genome assembly GCA_013214705.1 of Hyphomicrobiales bacterium. Lineage (GTDB taxonomy): Bacteria > Pseudomonadota > Alphaproteobacteria > Rhizobiales > OSC116 > OCS116. The sequence goes on along the minus strand of JABSRZ010000011.1, from coordinate 130,321 downwards.
ATAGCCTATTGAGTCGAGTTGTTTGGCGACATTATTATTCGCCCCTTCCGACACTTTGCCATTGCCATCAAACCTTTGATAAAACTCCCCAAGTGGGTTTAAATCTTTGGCGCGCAGATATTCAATAACCTGTTTGGCTTCGACCAAATGTCCGGACTTTAAGAAGCCTTTTGCCACCATCATCGCATCGCGTGGGTAAAAACATGGCAAGCCATCGGCATAATAAAAACCAGTTAAATCTGCCGGCACAAACCCATTTATAACCGCCGATTTAATCGCCACCTGATTAACTCTATCAAAATGTGGTTCATCAACATTTAGCAGGTGGCCAGCTGCCAAATAAGCTTCCCAATATACAACTGCTGAATTTTGATAATTTAGCTTTGAATTGCTCGCCAATTGCGCCACTAACTGCGGCTGGTTATCGGCAAAAGTCATTGACCAAGAGGCATTGACACTCCCATTTGCTGGCAGGGTGAATTTCCGGCCAAGCAAAACCCCACATAACATATCATCTGCAACTTCGACATTTGCTGTGCGCAAATCGTTTTGTAACAAACTACTGGTCAGGCGATAAATAAACCCGGTCGGCCCTTCGGTTAGCATCGAATGGCTGTTTGCATCGGCAAATTGGATGCCAATGTTGCAATCTTCACCCGCAGCGATGATGGCAGCCGTTTGCTTTTTTAGTTTCCTGCCCGCTTGTGGCTGTAAAATTACATAAGCGTAAATTTCAATTTCACGCTCTTGGCCGGTTTTATTTTCGACCTCAATGTCAAAACCCAAATTCGCATCGCCCCACGCATAGGCTTTTTCAGTTTTGTTAAACTCACCACATTCAAATTGATCGGTGAAAATATAACCATTTTTGGCATGAGATGACACGGGTTTCATATGTACAGGATGTTGCTTTAAAGATTCAACCCTATTGCCATAATAAATTTTATCGCCATCCTTAATCAGGGTGATGGCACTGTGAATTAAATCTCGTCCAAAACCATTGTAAAATAGATGCTGCACGCCGGTGCCTTTGGCATCAATAATGCCTTCATTAACTCCATAAATGCCGGCTAATTTCTCACAACCGATCAGCGCCAAACCAGAAAAACTCATTATTTGGTCTCCGCATAACTATGTAATAAAGCATGAACTAAAAAACCTGCACAGGTTGCAAAATGAGCGCCAGTTGCCCAGTCTCCAGTCGTGGCATCAATGCTTTCACAGGCGATATAATTGTCCATTTTTGTGCGCTGCAACATGTCTATAGCTTCATCACGGCGGCCATTTAACAAGCTATTGCACATAGATAAAATCCACGGATAATCTGCATGGGTGCAGCCCAATTCCTCAAACTCTGTATTGGCAAAATAATGTGGAAAATCGGCGCAATAAAGTGACGCCAACGTATTTTTAAAAACCTCATCATCTGAATCGCAAAAGCCATAATATGCCAGTAAAGTTAGGCTGCCCGGTGGCTCGTCATAAGTGTCGTAATTGCCATTTAGGTCGACGCTCCAAACATATTGTGGCCCGCCGTTAAGGCTTTTGATACAGTGTCGGTTAATGGCCGCTTTTACCAATTCAGCGTTATCAATTGCCCATTCGGCCAGCTCGGTCAATTGCAGTTTTTTATAAAACCGGTTCAAAATAATAAGTATTTTCCACACTAGAACATTATTATAGGTCAAATAATCGTAAGTTTTCATATCATCTGTTGGCATTAAAAATGTTCCGTAAAGGTCAATATCTTTATGCCTCCATTGTTTAAGCCGCGCCACAATATGGGCAATGCCTTCGCGGATTTTGGTTGAACCTAAATAATCCCAATCCTGTGTTGCGTTAAAATATTGCTCTAAGGCTAATATGGGCGCACATAGTTCATCTAGTTCAAAGCCGGGTTCTAAAACCGTGCCATCTATATAACGTGAATGAATGCCAATATTTTTGATTTGCCGGCCAAATACATAATCTAATGCCTCTTTGGCTATGCCAACATCGGTGGTCAGAAGAGCCGGAAAACTCCAAATTAGGCTATCTCTGTCCCAATAAGCAGCACTGACATAATAACGCGGGCTACGTGAGGTGCAGAGTATGAGCTCTTCGGTGTCGAAACTACGGCCAGTGGCATAAAAATAATTGAAAAATAGATTTCGGTTTAATATTCGGTCGATTTTGGCATCACCGGTGGTTTTCAATCTGCTCTGCAACCAATCGCTTAATTGAGATTTTAAAAATTTACCGCCTTCGCGTTGCATATGTACGGCCTGTGTCGCCGCCCCAACTTCTTCCAACCCAACACCCATATAAATATAATGCTGGCTGTTGGTTTTAAATTTTTGCTGTTTAGCCTGTAATATTTTTGTTAGACAGAATATTCCATCGCTCTCACCAAGTGTTTGTTCATCAAAACCACCATCAGTTACAAAGCCAAAGCTCAATTTAGTTATGTCTTTACGAAAGTCGAACATATAACCATCATTCCATAGGCTTTTATAGGCGATAATTTCGCCGCTACAGATTTTGGTTTCGTTAATTGAATGCAACAATTGATTAAATTGCCCAAACAGACGCAAACTTATATCGTGAGTTTGTTTGGCATCTATATTCACTTCCAAAAACCAGCCACGGGTATTTTGCGGTGCTATATAGGTCACATCTATTTTAATTTCATTATGAATGAGCGTAAAGCAAGGCATCCACTCATCTAACATTTGCCATTTCAGATCGGACATTTCTAATATCTGGCCATCTATTTCCAACTCAATTCGCAAAAACGGCGCACCGGAGACTTCTAGAAGCCCCCGGTCTGCCATTGAAACGACATTAAAGCTTTCAATTTCGCCAAAATTGTTGATAGTTGGCAAGGCAACATAATCGTTGCCAGTGGGATAGTATTGATCGCGCATTAATATGCTCCATTGAGGGGAATCAGAATGGAGGACATTCTGATTTCCCGATTTTGGTCTAGCTAAAGTCACATAATGGCTTGGATAGCCACTTTTGCATCCTTAAGTGCTTGTTCTGGGGTTTTTGTGCCCAATACAGCCGCTTCAAGCTCTTTGCCTACAGCGTCAGTCAATTGGTTCCAATTGGCTATCACCGGCGGCACAACCGCACTATCCAAAGCTTTGAACACAACGTCGCGGCTTGGTGGAATAGGTTGATCTAAATAAGCTTTTGCGTATTTGGGGTCAGAAACAGCTGGCAATTCCCAACCAGCAGCAATTCTTAATTCCACAGCTTCTTGGCTAGATGTTAGGAACTTGATCCATTTAAACGCTTGTTCTGGATTTTCAGTTTTATCCGAAACCACAACGCCATTTGCAAAGAAATGATGGGCTTTATTGGTATTGCCGGGTTCTAACGCAATGTCCCATTTAAACGGGGCATCGTTAAACGCACCAAACATCCAAATACCAGTCCTCAGCATGCCGATTTTGCCAGCTTTGAACATGTCTTCAGATGATTGCCCTGCCATTTGAGCGCTAGATGGAGTGACTTTATATTTGTTAATCTTGTCAATCATCCAAGTTAAAGTTTCAACATTTTGTGCAGAATCAATCACCACTTCGGTTTTATCATCATTCAAAATAGCCCCACCATTTTGGGCAATTGTTTTATAAAACTCCCAGAATTGAATCGGTGCAAATGCGCCCCAATTACCATCTTTGGTTAGTTTCTGGGCAGCCTCAAGTTCTTCTTTCCAAGTCCAACTTTCGGCAGGATAATCGACCCCAGCAGCGTCAAACATTTCTTGGTTATAGAATAAAACCACGTTAGAGAAACTTTCAACCAAGCCAAGTTGCTTGCCGTCATGCGTGAACACATCTAAAGCGGTGGCGTTATAAATGCTTTTGTCAGCGCCTAACATGCCGCCAATATCTAGCAACGCACCTTTTGAAGCGTAAGTCACAAAATTTTCATGATTTAGCTCATAAGTATCGGGCGCTTTGCCAGATGCCACCAAGGTTTGTAACTTGGTAAAATAAGCTTCCCAACCTGCGGTTTCATACTCGACTTCAATGTCGGGGTTTTTGGCTTCAAAAGCCGCAATTGTCGCGTCCAACTCTTTTATGTAGTTAGGCGCGGCCGAGAATGTCAGATATTTCACCGTGACACTTTCGGCATTTGCAAAACCCGCAACGCTTAACGACGCAATCGCAACGGTGGCAAATAATTTATTGATAATCTTCATTATTCTTCCCTTTTGTCATTTTGACCCAGTGTGTGAAAGGCCTTTAATTATATATTTCTGGGTAAATATATAGACCAATAATACCGGCAAAGTGCCGATAACGGTTCCTGCCATGAGCACATTCCAATCTGTTGTCCAGCGCCCTTGCAAAAATGATAATCCGAGTGGCAAAGTCATCATCGAACTATCTGAGGTGATGATGAGCGGCCATAAAAAACTGTTCCAGCTGGCCATGAAGGCAAAAATTGCTAATGTGGCCATGGCTGGTTTTGCCAAATGAATGGCAATTTTATAAAAAATGGTGATGTGCCCTGCCCCATCGAGCACAGCAGCGTCTTCAATCTCTTGCGGAATGCCCATAAAAAACTGGCGCATTAAAAAAGTCCCAAACGCGCTAAAGCTAGTTGGCAATATCAACGCTTGGTAGCTATTGCTCCAATCGAGAAAATTCATTATGACAAACAAAGGCGTCAGAGTGACTTGCTGAGGCACCATCATGGTGGCTAAATAGCCATAGAACAACACTTCCCGGCCTTTAAATTTTATCCGCGCAAAGGCATAACCAGATGACGCAGCAAATAAAACCACCAAAAAGGTATTTAAACTCGACACGATGACGCTGTTTAAAATAAACCGACCCATTGGCGATGAATTGAAAACCTTGAAATAATTATCCAGCGTTGGCTCTGTGGGTATAAGTTGCGGCGGCGTTACAAACACTGCACCCTCCCCTTTGAAAGATGTAGCAATCATCCAAGCAAAAGGCAGCAACATGGCAGCAGCACCGATTAGCAATAAAATATAGGTTAGGCTTCGCCCGGCCGAAAAATTTTCGAACTGCTTAAACATTATAGGCACTCCGCTGTTTTTGCAGATAATTTTGGGTTATAGTCACCGCAAAAATAATGACGAATAAAACCCAAGATATGGCCGATGCATAGCCCATTTTATAATAGCTAAACGCATTTTTATAGATAAGTTCCATCATCACGCTGGTGGAGCCAGCAGGGCCGCCTTTGGTCATCACCCAAATTTGATCGAACACTTGAAACGAATTAATGAGCGATATTGTGGTCACAAAAAATGTCGTGCGTGCCAGCAATGGCCAAGTGATAAACCTAAACTTTTGCCACGCATTGGCATCTTCTAACTCCGCCGCTTCATAAAGGTTTTCGGGAATATCTTGTAAGCCAGCTAAATAGATGACCATCACAAAGCCGATGTCTTTCCACACTGTAGTCAAAATTACCCCTGCCATCGCCCAGTTCGGGTCATAAAGCCAACCGGGGCCATCTATACCAACAAATGAAAGCCCGTAATTGACAATGCCATAAACCGGGTTAAGCATCCATTTCCACACCAATGAAACCGCCACCCATGAGGTTACGACGGGCACAAAATATACCGCTCTAAAAAATGTTTTGGCTTTGATTTTACTGTTTAAAACCAATGCCAACCCCAATGCAATGACAATAACGCTTGGTAAATAACCGGCTATAAACATCAATGTATTGAACAATGCAGTTCGCACCGCTGGGTCGAATATTATGGTGGTATAATTATCAAAGCCAATCCATTTTACATCACCAATTAAATCCCATTGCGAAAAACTCAAAATAAGTGACGCAATTATTGGCGCAATGACAAATGCCAGCATGCCCAGTAGGCTGGGCAACAGCAAAACCAGCAGCGCCAAATATTTAGATTTGTCTATATTATCAAACATCATCGCGCCTCATTTTAAATTTTGACACGCTATCACGAATGATGATTTTAACTTTGGTTTCAACCTCACGTTCAACTTGTTTTTTGGTTAGTAGCGAGGTCATTAAATTAGCGGCTATCCTGCCCTTGCCAACAATTTCTTGGTCCATTGTGGTCAACGCCGGGTAAACCATTTGCGAAATAGATATATTATCAAATCCCATTACACTTATGTCTTGGGGTATTTGTTTGCCATTTTTATGCAACCCAGCAAGTAAACCAGCGGCAATAAGATCTGCCGTGCAGAACGCAGCTGTAATTTTATTTTGAGCAATCAATTTATCCGCGGCTTTTTGGCCCCAGGCAAAACCAACACTGCCTTCGAATATATAATCTGGGTTTTGCACTAAATTGGCCTGTTTTAGCGCCCGGTTATAGCCGGCTAAACGACGTTTTATAACCCCATCTTCGCGAATAGCGCCGGTGACCAAGGCAATGTTTTTATGGCCTTGCGCAATTAAATAATTTGTTGCCTCAAATGCCGCCGCGTCGTCATCAACACGCAGATGATAAAAATGATCATCCTCGATGTAGGAGTCTATCAGTAAAGTCGGTAATTTCATGGTTTTCAACAGGTCATATAGGCCTTCAGGATAAATGCCGAGCACAATTAACCCATCCACATTCCAATGTGAAATTACATCTAAGGCTACATTGCTTTCGCCAACGCCCGCCAACATCATGTAATAACCTTGTTCGCGCAATGCACTTTCTATGCCCGAAATCATTTCGGCGTAAAATGGGTTGTCTAACAGCAATTGGTTTTGATTTTCGGTAAAAGGTATAACCACGCCGACCATCTTGGAGGCGCTAGATGCCAAACTACGTGCCGACATATTGGGTCGGTAATTCAGGTTTTTAATGGCTTGGTTGATTTTTTCGATTGTCGCTGCCGAAGCTTTTGATTTTCGATCATTAATGACATTTGACACAGTCATTTGTGACACGCCTGAAGCCTCTGCAATATCTTTTATTGTCGTTCTGGCCATTTAACCCTCACCATTAATGCATTAGGTTTATCGCTAAACCTGCGGCTTCAAAATAAAGCGCTTCATCTTGAGAATACAAAAATTGATACCAAGGTTTTGCGCTAAACCACTTTAACATATAAAAAAACATTTACCTTGTCAACATCTGAATTTTGACATTATTTTTTTATTATTTACGGCTTCGTTCTGAGAGTAGTCAGCAGACAAATGTATTTCTGTGTGCTTTCCCAATGGCGCTTGTCATGCCAGTTACTCAAAGCAAATCCCGATACAAATTTCGAATTCAATAAAGTGAACTCTCAAAAATTTGAAACCATCGCTTCATACATTTTTTGGCTCTGTCTGATTGAATATCGAATTTCGACTTGTTGAAAAAAATTATTGGCGGCTTGAAATGTTTAGTGAATCAGGTCTTCGCTTTTGAATAAAAACGCTTCGGATTCAACGTATCGCCCGCAAATTCTTTCACATGTTTAGAAAATATTTTGAAGAAATCTTGCAATTGCAGATGCTCTAGAGTTTCTGCTGAATCCCAGTGACCAATGTGAGCCCGTTCGCCACCCTCATGACAAACGACCTCATACGAAAAGTGACCATTTAATCGTTTATCCGACTGAATATTTTCTATAAATTCATCTATTGCCGCTTGCCACTTTTCTTCATCTCCATTGTATACATACTGGATCAAAATACCGTTCATTTAAATTCCCCTTGGCTATGAAATAATTATAAACATATCATATTTGATATCAGGTTCAAGCTAGAGAAAACAAGCACCGCTTTACCCCTCGCCCAAAAACCCAAAATAGACCGTTTTCTTACAGCAAAATTGCAAATCGTCAGCTTTAATGGAACAGATTAGTGCATTTTCATAGGAAAGTGTTTGGCTTTATCGTAAAGCTTTTAACGAGTGAAGATGACCAGTAATTAAGGCCATTCACCGCGCCACTCGTAGGCAATATTCGGCCGAAGAAAGGATTTGTATGGATTAATAGGGTTGCGCGGTGTCGAAACGATTTCTAGTTTATGAACAATCAGCCCTTTGGTATATATGTTTATTTTCAGGCATCAATTCAACCTATTAATATGTGTATCTTTAAATCCTGTATTGTATTTTAATCCATATTGAATGGCTCTGTCCATACCGATATGGGCAATCCAAATTATCACAATGTGAATGTATAGGATTTCAGCAAAATAAAGTCCCACAACCACAAATACAGCAGGCAAAACATAATTATGTAATAAATTATAGCAAAAAGTTCCGATTTTAGGCCCAAATCCATAGCCGACCATCGCCAAATCTGGTGCCAATATTAACGCTCCAAATAACCACCAAGACGCTCCTGACTGGGCGTATATAACCAGCGCCCCCATAAATATCGCAGCGCCTTCTAATTGTAAAATATATCCAATTTTCATTTCAATCTCCTAAGTTTAGAAGATCATATTCCTTTAATAAATGTTTAACTAGCTACAGAAAACGTTATCGAGGTATGCAATTATGAATACTTAATCATGTTTAGAACACCTGCTCAGCCATGCCTACTAGCCTCATATACCATATTAGCCGCGGCCAATTATTGAATTTCACATATCAAAAACGATTGCGTGAATTAGGTTTTAAAATATCCATGTCAGGAAAAAATAATCGCTATAATAATGCGGTTATGGAAACATTTTTAGAACTTTCAAAGTTCAACTACTATAGCGGCATACATGGCAAACAAAACGGCATTCCGCAATAGGGTGGAAAAGCCGCTTGGCTTTTGAGTAATTCGCTGCTTAAATGAATACACGGAGCGGCATGAAACCCTGATACGACCACACTTCACGCCGCGCCAAACGAAAATACTGAGGGCGTCACTACAATTATCGGTGATCATTTAGACTTTATATAATAAAACCAAACTAAAAAGGAAATACCATGACCACTTCATTACAAGTTTTGTATCCCGTAACTGAAAATACTAAATTCGATCACGCCTATTACACGCAAACCCATTTGCCACTTGTTGGCGAACATATGGATGAACACATCCAAAGCACTAGCGTTTCAAAAGGCCTTGCCGGTGGCCCTGATGTCCCTGCCGGCTTTTACGTTGTTGCGACAATGATTTTTGCCAGCATGGACAACCTTCAAGCCGCACTTAAAGTCGCTGGCCCTGTCCTGGCTGACATCCCAAATTTCACCACTGTAGAACCACAGATGTTGATCGGTGAAGTTATCGCTTAATTTAGCATTTCCACTGCCCGCGAGCGAATTGCAGGCAGAATCCACTCTTGTGTGCCGTCTCAGACCGGCCCAAAAAGGCCTTGAGCCGCCATGCAACACTTGGCAATATTAGCCGAATGTGTTACGAAAATTACGTCTTACGAGACTTGTCACTGCAAATGAAATTCCAGCAGATATATCATGGACACCGAACAAAAACTTGCCACATGCTGATAGCTGTGGTGCTAAGAAAGTGATAATAAATGAGTGAAAATAGAAAAAGTGTCGAGAGATTTTTTAAGGTAATCAATAATATTACGATGGACGATGTGCAAGACATTGTTGCAGATAATGCTGTGGTTATAACCACTCTTGGGCATGAGTTATCTATGATTGAGTGGATAGCCTATATGAACAAAATTTACCCTGAATACAGACTTCTCGATGGTGAGATAAATGAAATAAATGAGTTTTTATTTGAGACGACATATATTATGAGTATAATAGATAATGCTAGGAAGTATAGAAGTGAATATGTGGGACATTCCAAAGTGCAATTCAAAGGAAATCTGATAACCAAAATAGAAATAACCTCCGATGGCAATGCTTTAGATATTGGCCATTTGATTAAAGTGAATAAAAAAATATTTCCAGATTTTGAACTGTAATATTCCCACCCAACAATTGATTTAATCCACCGTTCAGTGCAGCTAACTTCCCAGCAACCTATCAATTAAATTTTGACTTTACTAAGTTAAAATACCTTATGCACACTCGCCTTTTACGATAGAAGAGGTTATCTTAAAACAGGCCATTCGGCCGAATTCCCAACTGATGTTGGCGAAAGTGTGCCAATAATCGAAGGCCTGAATATGATTGGGCTGTAGAAAATATATGCTTTAGGCGAATGATTAACCCGCTTCACTTTTATAAATTTACCCAAAATCAAATGGACAATACGAAACGATGGGGTGTTAGGCCGCTGAAAATTAAGCTCTCCAATGTGGACTCGGTATGTCCCGCTTTAGTGCCGCTCCATGTTCCCACATAAGCATCGACTTAATCAAAAGCCAAGGGTGTGACCTATTCCCCTTTAAACCGATCCAAATTTATGCAGAGTCTGTTTTTACTATTGGAGCAGATTCCGATCACCTTACTGCGGCAAATGGTTATTTCTTACGTTTACGGCGCAGGATCGACCCGACCCGCACGCCTGTTGCAGTGCCAATCCGGGTGCGCGTCTTCAGCACAGGCGTATTTTTAGAGACATTACCCGTGGCTTCGCGTTTCAGAATGTAAATCCCAGACAGTGCAATTATTGCCGTGCCTACATAAGTTTGCCACTCTGGGAATTCATTGAACCACAACACGCCAAATAAGGTGGCCCAAATAATCTGAGAATACTGCATCGGCGCAACGATTATGGCGTCACCCCGTGTATAAGCCGCTATCAATAACCCCATAGCCAACAGCACGAGCGCCGAAACAACCGCCAACCCACCAAGGTCTGCAATGGGCACGGCCACGTAAACAAACGGCAAGACCATCGCCGTCAACACAAGATTGGTCAACATCGGGTATAAAATCATGACCACACCTCTTTCATCATTGCCGATTTTTCGGACGATGATGGAATTTAAAGCGCCGGTAAAAGCCGCAATCAGGGCGGCTATATGTCCGCTACTCATCGGTGTTTTGTCGGGGTTTAAAACCACCAGAACGCCTACCAAACCAACAAGCACAGCCAACCCACGCCGAATGCGAATGACTTCGCCAAGCATAGGGATAGCTAACACGGTGATTATCAACGGCGCAGCAAAAAGAATGCCGTAAACTTGGGATAGCGGAAGTTGACCGAAGGCGTAAAATGCGCAGATAGCCGATGCCGAACCGCTGACACTCCGCAAGGCTATCCACCATGGATGCACGGGTCGCAATGTGCCTGGCTTTTGATCGCTCACCAATATGATCGTAATGAGCGGAAAACTCAGAAGCGCGCTAAAAAAAACAATCTGGAATGGCGAATAGCTAGCGCCAAGCTGTTTAACAATAACGTCATGGATTGAAAATGTTGCAAATGCAGCCAAGCCGAACAAAGCCCCGGAGGTATTAGCGGAAAGTGAAACATTGCGAATCATAAGCATCTCGAACAATAGTTTGGGTTGATGAGTGTAATCTATTTTGGTTCAGATTTGATTTAACATTAATTGCAATATGAATCGATTGCAACACATCTACATGTTTTTACGGTTAAAACACCTGCCAAGCCATAAAAAATTTGGCGCATAAAGGCAATATTCTTATTTGATGTGCCGCGATGAATCGTATAGCCTGCACAATTAAACCGCAATAAATGGCAAGACTTTCGCCTAGTTTACCCATCGATTGTTGGCAAAACATTGGGAGAAATAAAATAATGGAATGGGATGAATTCGCCCACTGGGGCAAGTATATTGCAGATTGGAGCGCAGATTACCGCAAAACTTTGCGCGACCGGCCAGTGCGTGCCCAAACGGCACCGGGGGAGATAAAAGCCCAACTTCCAGTCTCACCGCCCGAACAGGCAGAGGCGATGGATGCCATCATGGCAGATTTTGAAGGCATCGTTATGCCCGGCATGACCCATTGGCAGCACCCGCGTTTCTTTGCCTATTTTCCCGCCAACGCTGCTCCACCGTCTATTCTTGCCGAAATGTTGGTAAGCACCGTTGCGGCACAATGTATGCTTTGGCAAACCTCACCCGCCGCGACAGAGGTCGAAGGCGTGATGGTAGATTGGCTGCGCCAAGCGCTCGGCCTTGCGGATGGTTATACCGGCGTCATACAAGATAGTGCATCATCCGCAACGCTGTCAGCAGTGCTGACAATGCGAGAACGCGCCACTGGCTTTACTGGAAATCAGGACGGGTTGTCAACCAAAGGCCAATTGCGCATTTACTGCTCCGATCAAGTCCATTCGTCGATAGACCGCGCCTGTTGGGTGGCTGGCATAGGACAAGCCAACCTAGTTAAAATTCCAACCAACGGCCCACGACACAGTATGGACGTAGCTGCCCTCAAAGCAGCAATTGCCAAAGACCGTGCTAACGGCCACACCCCTGCCGGAATCGTCGCCATCACCGGCGGTACAGGCGTTGGCGCGTGTGACATACTTGGCCCCGTGCTAGAAGTTGCCAAAGCCGAAAATCTATACACCCACCTAGATGCCGCTTGGGCGGGCGCAGCAATGATTTGCCCAGAATTGCGCAGCGATTTTTGGGCAGATGTTGATGACTTTGACAGCATTGTGTTTAACCCACATAAATGGCTCGGAGCGCAATTTGACTGTTCTGTGCAATTCCTTAAAGACCCACAACCACAGCTCAACACGCTAAAAATCGAGCCGGAATATCTAAAAACAACCGGCGAAAGCGTGACCAATTATTCAGAATGGACCATCCCCCTTGGGCGGCGTTTTCGGGCTTTGAAAATTTGGTTTCTCATCCGCTCTTATGGCTTGGAGGGCTTGCGGACACGCATCCGAAACCATATCTTATGGGCTGGTGAATTGTGCGAGGAGCTGCGCGGCATTGCCGGGTTTGAAATTGTCACGGAGCCGATTTTGAGCTTATTTTCGTTCCGCTGCCCCGGCGATGATGATTGCCAGCAACGCTTAGTTGACGCCATCAATGATGATGGCCGAATTTATGTGACTCAAGGGCTTTTCGGCGACCGCAAGATTATTAGGTTTCAGGTCGGCCAATTTGACACAACCCGCGCCGACGTGATGATGGCCTACAGTGTAATCAAAGACATTTGGCAGCGTGAAATTAAACCAAATTGACATCCCAACGGGCTAACTGTTTAGCGGATGGGTTAAGCCTTAGGTGGCTAAACCAACCGCCTCAATACCAGCGATAGAACATAATTCATCATTATCAGAGGTATCACCTGTCACGCCAATAGCGCCAATTATATCGCCTTCAGCATCTTTTATAATCAAACCGCCAGCGGCAGGAATAAGTCCATAGGGCGTTTGGCCAGCAATGGCGCTGATGAAATGTGGGCGCGAAAGCGCAATTTGTTCAATCTCTCTTGAGGGCATGCCCAATGCCAGCGCGCCTGCCGCTTTGCCGGTCGCGATTTGAAAACGAGAATTTGAAGCTTTGTCTTGGCGTTGGAAAGCAATCGGGTTGCCGCCAGCGTCTAACACCGATACGGCCAGTGGGTTTAAGCCCAGTTCTGCACCTTTTTTTAGCGCTGCGGCGATGATGGTGTTTGCAATGTCTAGAGATATTCTTTTCATCTTTTTTGTCCTATTTAAAATTCGCATTGAATATTTTGGCAACAAAATTAAGTGCGGAAACGTAAATTTTTGCGCGAAAGCTGGTCTATTGATGAAACCCCCATCAGTTTCATATCGCGTTCGATTTCGGCTCTGAAATTTCCCAATGCCTTTTCGACCCCGGCTTGGCCGCCTGCCGCCAAACTATATAGATACATACGGCCACCAGAACAGGCCTTCGCCCCCACAGAAAGCGCTTTTAACACATGGGTTCCACGTTGAATTCCCCCTTCACAAATGACATCGATTTTATCACCAACGGCATCACAAATTTCAGCCAATTGATCAAATGGTGCACGCGCTCCGTCCAATTGTCGGCCACCATGGTTTGACACCATAATGCCGGTACAGCCAATATCTACCGCTCTTTTGGCGTCTTCAACGCTCATAATTCCTTTCAACGCAAATTCTCCGTCCCAATCGGCACAAAGCTTTTCTGCATCATTCCAATTCATCGATTGGTCGAGCATTGATGAAAAATAATCACCAATCGATACCGACAGGTTGGTGCCTTCAGAAATATGACCCGAAAGATGCGGCATATCAAATTTTGGTTTGGTCAAAAAATTCCATGCCCACATCGGATGGGTGGCAAAGCTTATCAGGCTCTCCAAAGTTAGTTTTGGTGGCGATGTAAACCCGGTTTTCAAGTCGCGTTCTCTATTGCCGCCTGTAATTGTGTCTACCGTGAGCGCCAGTACATTAAATTTTGCAGCTTTGGCACGTTGCAATAAGGCATCATTTAGGCCTCTATCTTTATGAAAGTAAAATTGGAACATATTTGGGGTGTCAGCAACTTTTGCTATTTCTTCGACGCTGACGGTGGCCAACGAGGAAACACCGAACATAGTGCCATATTTGGCGGCGGCTTTGGCCACTGCAATCTCGCCTTCATGATGAAAAAGCCGTTGTAATGCGGTTGGCGCTAAATAGATAGGCATAGCTAGTTTTTGCCCCATAACGGTCACGCTCATGTCGATATTTTCTACACCGGCCAATACATTTGGCACCAAGTCGACATCATCAAAAGCCGAAGTATTGCGTCTATAAGTCAGTTCATCATCCGCGGCGCCATCAATATAATGAAAAATGGCCGAAGGCAGACGTTTCTTAGCCAATTTGCGAAACTCTTGATAATTGAAACAGCTATTCACATTCATTTTAACATCTTCCTTGAAAATCCACACCCAACTGGTATGATGGTAGTACCAGAAACTCCGACGTCACTCAACAGGAAACTTTTAATGCCATTTACGCATGTCAAATCAGCAAATGTTTCAGAAGATGCGGCCAAACAAATCCGCGAACTCATAGCTTTGGATGTGTTAAAACCTGATGATGCCCTGCCCGCCGAGCGAGAACTTGGCGTTCAAATGGGCATATCCAGAACCTCAATTAGGGCTGCATTACAAATCCTGACAACCGAAGGCCTGCTTATTGCCAAACGCGGATCTAAATTACGGGTTGCCTCAAAAGTTGGGGCGACCATTAGCAACCCACTGATTAAATTATTTGATAGTGTGCCAAAAACCAGCGACGATTTTTTAAGATTTCGCATCATTTTAGAATGCGCTAGCGCATTTGAAGCCGCCAAAAATTCGAGTGAGTTTGAGCGCGAAGAAATAAACCACACCCATCAATTGCTGTTATCGGCAATAGAAAATGAAGATTTAGCCAACGCCGCGCAAGCAGATGTGGAGTTTCATATGGCGATTATCGAAACCTCTGGCAATGTGGTTTCCATTCAAGTCGCCCGCAGCCTATATGAGTTAATGCAAAAAGGCGTCAAAAGAAGCCATCAATTAAGCCAAGAAAATGCCAAAACCTGGCAAGTGCTAGCCAACCAACATGAGTTGATAAATCAAGCCATCATGAATCAAGATCCAGAGGCAGCAGAGGCAGCAATGCGAGAACATCTTAATTATCAAAGAAAATTATCTACAGATCATTTCGAAAATCAGTCTCGACATGAAATCGTTAAAAAACGTCGATTATGGGCAGCTAGCCAAAATTAAATAACCCACAGATGAAAAGCTAAGAGAGAAGATTTTAAGACTTGCCTGTTATATTGACCGGGATGAGGCTAAAATATCATTTAATTACAAAGAGGAAGCGCCATGAGTTCTGATGACCAAGCCAACACACTAGATATCATTAAGGCCAGCACCACCGACATAATTGAACTCCTTGCAGCACAAAAATCGGCATTTCCAGATGACCCTTATAATTTGAATGAAGCAGATTTCGAAGAGGCAATCAACAGCCCCAGTCAGTCAATTTGGATTGCCAAGCATGACAACCAGTTTGCCGGATATATCGCTCTGAATGACAAACGTTTAAGGCCCTGGACAGGACTGGACAATTTAATTGTTCTCGAACGATTTTGGGGCAAAAAAATTGGCCGAAAATTATTATTGCATGCGATAAAAAATGCCACCCGGCCGATTATCCGCCTATTTGTGGAAAAAAACAACCTTCCTGCCGTTAAACTATATAAAACCGAAGGCTTTTGGCATTTATATAGCAAGGCAAATCATTATGAAAATAATGACTCGGCACTGGTCATGTTTCTAAAAACATAATATTCAGGCCAGCTATATTCTCACTTGCATTTTTGGGTTGTATATTATTTAATATACAGATGACAGCCGATCAAATTATAGCCCATTTAAACTTAAAACCGCATCCAGAAGGCGGCCATTACCGGCAAACTTGGGTGGCAGCGGGCGCGGGCCGAACTGCCGGCACATGTATTTATTTTTTACTCAAAGCTGGCGAAGTTAGCCACTGGCATCATGTCGATGCAACAGAAATTTGGCATTATTATGCTGGCGCACCAGCCATAATCTCCATTTCAAAAACCGATACTGGACCACGACAAGACCAAATATTAGGGCCAGATCTAATCAAAGCCCAACGACCTCAAGTCATAGTTCCGCCGCACTATTGGCAGTCTACAATTTCCACTGGCGATTATACCCTAGTGGGCTGCACAGTGTCGCCAGCCTTTATGTTTGAGGGCTTTGTATTGGCCGAAGCCGATTTTAACATCCCACATGTTGACACCAATAATGGTGCGAATAAAAACCAACGTTAAATTTAATATTTGGCATCAACAAGCCCACAAAACGGGTCTATTGGCGAAATGCCTACAAACGGTTTGCGCCCCATCAAACATTCCAGAGTGGCTTGTTGCATAGACTTTCCGACCATGTAAGAATTCACTACACAAGGCATTCGCGGCGCATCATACAAATAATAAGGGTAACCAAATGATATGAGTGCACAGTCTTTTTCGTGCCAAGGGCGCTCCATTGCCGCACCAAAAAACCCCGTTAAATCTGCCCAATTCATAAAAATTCGTTCCCGCGTTAACAATGTTTCTTCGCCCATTACATATAATACAAGGTCTGCATTTTCCCATAAACGCAAGCCCGGCTTGGTTTTATCATGAATTACAACCTCAAACCCTTCGGCTTTTAGCATCTCCACAAACTCCATATCTTGCGGGCCTTGCAATGGTGAAACCAACCCGGTGGTGAACAGATATATCTTGCGTTGGGTTTTCACGTCGAGCGGCAAAATATTTTGCACATCTTTAACCAAGGTCGGCGCTTTTTCGGTTATGTCCTGCACTATGGCTTGCGACTGTTCTAAATCTGGTAACTTGGCCAATTTTTGCGGCAGGTGCAGCCCTAGAGAGGCTTTAAGCGCCAGTATACGATATACTGCCATGTCCAATCTATCTGCCGAAAGCCGCCCATCCTGCAGAGCCTCCGCCATATTTTCATAATCTTTACTTGGGTTGTCACTAAATAATATCATGTCACAACCATTTTCTATGACTTGTGGCAAATATTTCTCGCGCTTCGACCAAGAGCCTAAGCCCGCCATTGGCGTGGCATCCGAAACGATCAAGCCGTTAAAACCCAGCTCACCACGTAATAATTGCAAGTTAAGCTCCCGGCTAATGCTAGCAGGGCGGCATTGTTCTAACTCATGTGCATCTGGGTTCACTTCTCTTACATAACTTGGCAAAGCAATATGTGCCGACATCACAGTTTTAACCCCAGCCTTTATGGCATGGCTGTATAAGCGCCCAAAAGTTTCATGCCACTCGGCCATATTTTGTGGGTTAATTGTGGTCACCAAGTGCTGGTCCCTATCGTCATAGCCCTCGCCAGGCCAATGTTTTACCGATGCAGCAATGCCGGCCGCTTGAAAACTTTTCAACTGTGTCATGGCTTGAGATTCAATTTTATCAAAATCAGAGCCATATCCGCGAGTCGCCACAATGGCCGACTTAAATTCTTTATTAATATCCAACACCGGTGTGAACGACCAATTCACCCCAACCGCCCACGCCTCCTTGGCCATAATATCAGAAATAATTTTGGTGCTATCTAAGTCATTTATCGCCGCCAATGCCAACGGGTTTGGCACTTGTGTGCCAAATGGCAGGCTCATTATCGAGCCTTCAAGGTCCGCCGATATCAGTACCGGTATTTTGGATTTTGCCTGTATTTCGGCAATGGCACTTTGCTCGGCTTCAAAATCTGGGGTGAACATCCGCGTGATGCCACCAACTTTGTGGGCAAGCAATTCCACAGCCAGTTTGGGGTCTGGCCCAAAACAAATTAAATTAAACAATTGCCCCAATTTTTCGACTTCATTTAAGCCATCAAAGGTTGCAAACACCCACTCACTCGCCTCGCTGTTCAAATTAAACGGCGGGTTCGAAATTATCTTTTTAATGGTGGCGGTCATATTTGCCCTCGTAAACATTCGAAGAAGTTGTTGTTATAAAAGGATTATGAGCTAAATTAGCTTTGTTTCAACCTATTTTTTAGCCAACATCGTGTCAAATAAGTACCGTCACTACAAAAAAACTCTCCCTTAAATCAATAAGGAAGAGCCATATTTTGTCTTATGTAAATTACAACTACATGTTTGCAGCGTCAGTAATCACACTTGTCCAAGCGCCTTCTGGTTGCTTAGTAATCACGTCAGCACCACCAGATAACAGCACATCAACAGTACGTTGATAATCAGCTTCAGACAATGCACCACCGTTAGAGCCAGCAGTAAGTTTGGCAATTTCGCCCATCATACGACGTTGATGTTTTTCAGTTTGTGCACCAGATGCATCATTGTCTAACACAATGTCAGCCGCTTCATCTGGGTTAGCTTCGGCATATGCCCAGCCCTTCATAGAGGCACGTACAAACCGTACCATTTTGTCTACAAAGGCAGGGTCATTGAGGTTCTCTTCAAGCACATACATACCATCTTCAAGCGTTGCAACGCCTTGATCTTCATATTTAAATGTAATCAAATCATCAGCAGATAGACCAGCATCAATAATCTGCCAATATTCATTATAGGTCATAGTGGACACGCAAGCGGCTTGCTTTTGTAAAATAGGATCTACGTTAAAGCCTTGTTTCAACACAGTCACACCATCGGCGCCACCATTTGTAGATAAGCCTAATTTGCTCATCCAGCTCAAGAATGGATATTCGTTACCAAAGAACCATACGCCCAATGTTTTGCCTGCAAAATCAGCCGGGGTTTTAATGCCGCTGTCTTTACGACATGTCAACATCATACCAGATGATTTAAACGGTTGTGCAATATTCACCAATGGCACGCCTTTTTCGCGGGCAGCCAATGCAGACGGCATCCAATCTAGCACCACGTCAGCAGCACCGCCAGCAATCACTTGCGTCGGGGCGATGTCAGGGCCACCGGATTTGATTTCGACATCTAGGTCTTCATCGGCATAAAAACCTTTATCTTGCGCAACATAATAGCCAGCAAATTGGGCTTGTGTTACCCATTTTAGCTGTAAAGTGACTTTTTCAGCAGCCAAGGCACTCATCGCCGTCAGCGACATGGCACCAGCCAATAATAATGTACTAATTTTATTCATTTTCTTCCCTCTTAGTTTAGTTTTTTTCATATTCTGCTTCTTAATCTGGCTCCTTAGCCATGCTTTCTAGGGCATTGCCCTAAACTTCGATTGCCCTACACCCGCTGCGATGGGTGCCAAAAAGTCACCCGCTTCTCTATCAGCGCAATGATGCCATAAAATGTGGAGCCCGCCAAAGCTGCCATGGCAATTTCGGCCCACACCATATCCACATTCAACCGCCCCACTTCGGTTGAGATTCTAAACCCCATACCCACTGTTGGCGTGCCAAAAAATTCAGCCACAATGGCGCCAATCATTGCCAAAGTTGAGTTAATCTTTAAGGCATTAAAAATAAATGGCATGGCGCTCGGCAAACGCAATTTCAGCATAGTTTGCCCCCAACTGCCAGCATAGGTGCGCATTAAATCTCGCTCCATATGACCAGACACCGCTAGCCCCTGCACTGTATTCACCAGCATTGGGAAAAACGTCATAATAATCACCACAGCGGCTTTGGAATGCCAATCAAACCCGAACCACATCACCATAATTGGAGCAACACCGATAATTGGTAGCGCCGCGACAAAATTGCCCAAAGGCAACAGTCCACGCTTCAAAAATGGCGAGCGGTCAATTAACATGGCGGCGATAAAACCACTGCCACAACCAATGGCATAACCGATTAGCACTGCAAATAAGAATGTTTGTTTAAAATCTGCCCACAAAATTGGCAAGCTATTGGTAATTCGTTCCCAAATCATCGTCGGCGGTGGCAGCAATATTTTAGGTATATCATAGCCTTTGGCCGCGCCTTCCCACAATACCAAAAGCGTAATGCCAAACGATAATGGCACAAAAACATCTACCAACCGTTGGGTCATAATGTTGGAGAAAGTCTGTTTTACCAACCATTGGTTTAACGCCCAAGCCGCCAGCCAAAACAGCAATGCACTTGCAAAAATTAAATTCATGCCTGCGCCCCCCTTGCATTCTGCTCTTCTAACTGCCCCATGCGTTTTAAGACAATATTATGCACAATCCCGACTATAATAACCAGACCGGCCGCCACGATGGCCGCCACAAATAACGCCGACCAAATTTGTATGGTTTGGCCGTAATAAGAGCCAGCCAACATCCGCGCGCCAAGCCCGGCAACTGCTCCGGTTGGCAATTCAGCCACAATAGCGCCAACTAACGATGCCGCAACCGCCACTTTAAGTGAGGTGAATAAATAAGGCATAGAAGACGGCCAGCGCAGCTTCCAAAATAACTGAGTATTGCTACTATAATAGGTGCGCATAAGGTCTAAATGCGATGTCTCTGGGCTGCGCAAGCCTTTGACCATGCCGACAACCACCGGGAAGAACGACAAATAAGTCGATATAAACGCTTTTGGCAACAGACCCGAAAAACCAATGGCATTCAATACCACAATAATCATCGGCGCTATCGCCAAAATGGGTATGGTTTGGCTGGTTATCACCCATGGCATAACCGATTTTTCCATAGCGCGGTTGTAAACAATGCCGACCGATAGCAAAATGCCCAAAATACTGCCCATCAAAAACCCCAATAATGTAACCGATAGGGTAATCCAAGCGTGATAAATCAACGATCTTTTTGAAGTTATATTCTTTAACACCGTGGTGTTCCAAATTTCTTCAAACACTTGATGAGCGGCGGGCAATACCGGCCGCTTTTGGCTCATGCTGTTAGTCACCATTTCGCCAAAGCTCAGTTCAATGTTATTGCGTTTGGCTTGATCATATTCGAACGGCGCATTTAACCACACCACGCTGACATACCAGATGCCAAGTATAACCGCCAATACCGTCAATATAGGTACGAGTTTGCCGTCTTTACCCATCATAACTTTGCCCCGCCCTTAAGCCTTCGCGTACCCGCTGCGCAATGTCTCTAAATTCATCGCTTTCTCTGATGTCGAGCGAGCGCTGTTTAGGCAAAGTAGAATGGATAATGTCGATAACCCGCCCCGGTCTTGGGCTCATCACCACGATTTTGGTCGATAAATATACCGCTTCGCTGATCGAATGGGTGACAAAACATATGGTTTTTTCGGTGCGCGCCCAAAGCTCCAATAGTTGTTGGTTCAAATGATCGCGGACAATTTCATCTAACGCGCCAAAAGGTTCATCCATCAATAGCAAATCAGCATCAAACGCCAGCGATCTGGCAATCGATGCCCGTTGCTGCATACCACCAGACAATTGCCACGGGTATTTTTTGGCAAAATCTTGCAAGTCCACCATTTCCAAAGTCCGGTCAATACGTTGTTTTTGCTCAGCTTTCGAATACCCCATTATTTCCAACGGCAAAGCAATGTTATTCTCTATGGTTCGCCACGGAAATAAAGAAGCATGTTGAAACACATAACCATAAGCCCGAGCTTCGCGTGCCTCGGAAGGCGTGACGCCATTGACCAACAACTCGCCCGATGTTGGTTGTTCTAAGTCGGCAATGGCGCGTAAAAACGTGGTCTTACCACAGCCAGAAGGGCCAATAAACGATACAAATTCGCCCTTTTTAATCTCCAAATCCACCTCAGACAGCGCATGCACAGGCGCGTCAGCGGTTTGGAACACCAATGATAGTTTTTTTGCCGAGATTACAGTTGCCGAAGCTAATTTGTCAGACACTCAATATTCCTTTAAAACGAGCTTACACACCAGAGGCAGGGATGCCGGTACGTTGCACTTTGCGTGGGGCGGTTACATTTTTCCATTTGCTCAAAGCGCTGTTTACAGCTGGAAAAGGCTTACGGCTTACAAATTTGCCATGGCCTTCTTGCGTGGTCACCGCACCTTCGGTTACAGCCAACTGGCCGCGAGTTAAGGTAAAGCGCGGCAAACCGGTTACTTGCTTGCCTTCAAACACATTATAATCAATGCTAGATTGTTGCGATTTGGCCGAAATGGTTTTGCTTAACTTCGGGTCCCAGACCACAATATCGGCATCAGAACCGGGCAATATCGCGCCTTTTTGCGGGTACATATTGAGTATTTTGGCGATATTGGTCGAGGTTACAGCGACAAATTCATTCATCGTCAATCGGCCGGTTTCCACACCATGTGTCCATAACATTGGCATGCGGTCTTCAAGCCCCCCCGTGCCATTTGGTATCAGGGTAAAATTATCAATTCCGTTGCGCTTTTGCTCAGTGGTAAAAGCACAATGGTCGGTCGCCACCACTTGCAAACTGCCCGATTGCAAACCAGCCCACAGACTATCTTGATGAGCCTTGCTTCTAAATGGCGGGCTCATCACGCGTCTAGCGGCATGGTCCCAATCTGGGTTGGCATATTCGCTTTCATCAAGCGTCAAATGCTGAATAAGCGGCTCGCCATAGACACGCATGCCATTTTGACGGGCGCGGCGTATGGCTTCGTGGGCTTGTTCGCAACTTGTATGCACCACATAGAGCGGAACACCGGCCATATCAGCAATCATGATGGCGCGGTTTGTGGCTTCCCCTTCCACCTCTGGCGGTCGCGAAAAAGCATGGGCTTCTGGGCCATTATTGCCTTCTTCGAGCAATTTGGCTTGCATTTGCGCCACCACATCGCCATTTTCGGCATGCACCAATGGCAAAGCCCCCAGCGCCGCACAACGTTGGAAAGATGAAAACATCTCATCATCATCGACCATTAATGCGCCTTTATAGGCCATGAAATGTTTGAATGTATTGATGCCATGCTGTTTAACGATGGTTTCCATGTCGTCAAAAACTTGCTCTCCCCACCACGTGATTGCCATATGAAAGCTATAGTCGCAATTGGCACGGGAGGATTTATTATGCCAGCCTTTTAGCGCTTCGGTCAGCGATTGTTGCGGGTTTGGCAGGGCAAAATCCACCACCATAGTTGTGCCGCCAGCAAGGCCAGCGCGCGTGCCACTTTCAAAATCATCAGTGGAATATGTGCCCATAAACGGCATTTCCAAATGGGTATGCGGGTCTATACCGCCCGGCATTATGTAACAACCGGTAGCGTCTAAGGTCTCATCGCCAGTTAAGTTTTGCCCTATTTCAGCAATGCGGCCATCTTCAATCAACACATCGGCTATATATGTACGGTCAGCGGTAACAATCGTTCCGCCCTTAATCACTTTATTCGCCATGTTCGCTCACTCCCTCAAATGTTTGGACAAAATAATGTTATTTCACAATCTGCGCAGTTTCGACAACCGCGTGGAACAAAACTTCAGCCCCGGCTGTCGACCATTCTTGGCTAATATCCTCAGCCTCATTATGCGACAAACCGTCGACACATGGGCACATAATCATCGCCGTTGGCGTTGTGCGGTTAATCCAACAGGCGTCATGCCCCGCGCCAGATATAATGTCCCTATGGCTATAGCCCAAGCGGTCGGCGGCATTGCGCACAGCGGTTACGCATTTTTCATCAAAAGTTACCGGGTCGAAACCACCGACTTTTTCAAACTCTACGCCCAAGCCCATATCGTCACATATTTGTTGTGCACCGGACTTTAAACGCTTTTCCATGTCTTGAATGGTGGCAAGGTCTGGCGAACGCAGATCGACCGTAAACACCACTTTACCGGGTATTACGTTGCGGCTATTGGGAAACACCTCGATATGCCCTGCAGCGCCGACAGCATTTGGCGCGTGCGACCAAGCAATTTCATCTACCAATTGCAGTATTTTTGCCATGCCCAAACCAGCGTTTTTGCGCATCGGCATCGGCGTACTTCCAGTGTGACTGTCTTTGCCAGTTATGGTCAACTGCGTCCAGCTTAAGCCTTGACCATGTGTCACCACACCAATGTCTTTGCCTTCGATTTCTAAAATAGGGCCTTGCTCAATGTGCAATTCAAAGAAAGCGTGCATTTTGCGGGCGCCGACTTCTTCGTCACCACACCAGCCAATGCGCTTTAGCTCATCGCCAAACTTTTTGCCCTCGGCATCTTCAATTTCATAAGCCCACTCTTGGGTGTGCATGCCAGCAAACACGCCAGATGCCAGCATAGCCGGGGCATAACGCGTGCCTTCTTCGTTGGTCCAATTGGTCACAACTATCGGGTGCTTGGTCTGGATGTCTAAATCGTTTAACGTGCGGGCAATTTCCAACCCAGCGAGCACGCCTAATATGCCATCATAGCGGCCGCCGGTTGGTTGGGTGTCTAAATGGCTGCCAACGTAAACTGGCAGGGCATCCGGGTCTGTACCGGCGCGGGTCATAAACATGTTGCCCATCTGGTCAACGCCCATGGTCAACCCAGCCTCTTCGCACCATTTTCTAAACAGATGGCGGCCTTCACCATCTTCATCAGTCAGCGTTTGGCGGTTATTGCCCCCAGCAATGCCAGGGCCAATTTCGGCCAATTCATGGATACTCGCCCACAAACGGTCGCCGTTAATGCGTAAATTTTCACCTGCCGTATTCATAAATCCCTCCCAAAACTCGCTTTAATTATTTAGCTATCCATTAAGTTGGAAACGCAAATGCCGCCCCGCTTTTAATGCCTTTTGGCCAACGTGTGGTCACGGTTTTAAGCCGGGTATAAAAATGTATGCCTTCTTCGCCATAAATGCCATGGTCACCAAATGATGAACGCTTCCAGCCACCAAAACTATGATAGGCAACTGGCACCGGAATCGGCACATTAATGCCTACCATGCCCACTTCTATGCGGTCAGCAAAATTCCGCGCAGCGTCGCCATCGCGGGTAAATATAGCTGTACCATTGCCATATTCATGCTTGTTTATCATGTCGATGGCGGTTTCATAATCGGTCGCGCGCGCAACTTGCAGCACGGGGCCAAATATTTCTTCTTTATATATGACCATGTCGGTCGTCACTTTATCAAACAAAGTGCCGCCCACATAATAGCCATTTTCATAGCCCTGTAAGTTAAAGCCGCGGCCATCAACCACCAGTTCCGCACCTTCTTTGACACCTTGGTCAATATAACCAAGCACTTTTTCTTGGTGCATTTTGGTAATCACGGGGCCCATTTCGGCATCATCATCGGTTGCAGGGCCAATTTTTAACGCCTCAACCCGTGGTTTTAAGGTGGCAACCAATCTATCAGCGGTTTCTTCGCCAATTGGCACCGCCACAGATATCGCCATGCAGCGCTCGCCTGCACTGCCATAACCTGCGCCCATCAGCGCATCGGCAACCTGGTCCATATCGGCATCTGGCATAATAATCATATGGTTTTTAGCGCCGCCTAAAGCTTGCACGCGTTTGCCAGCAGCCGTACCACGGCTGTAAATATATTCCGCAATGGGGGTCGAGCCGACAAAACTTATGGCTTTGACATCGCTATGGTCTAGCAATCGGTCAACCGCGCTTTTGTCACCATGCACGATGTTAAATACACCGGCTGGGAAACCAGCTTGTTGAAACAATTCCCAAATCAGCATCGGTGCAGATGGGTCACGCTCGGATGGTTTTAATACAAATGTATTGCCGCACATCACTGCGATCGGAAACATCCACATCGGCACCATAGCTGGGAAGTTAAACGGGGTTATGCCTGCCACTACGCCCAACGGTTGGCGGTCAGAATGGGTGTCAATCGACGGGCCAACATTGCGGCTGAACTCGCCTTTTAACAGGCCGGGAATACCGCAGGCGTAATCCACAATTTCGATGCCGCGTTGTAGCTCACCCAATGCATCTGGGTGGGTTTTGCCATGTTCTTTAGATATCGCACGTGCAATTTCTTGGGCGTTATCATCTAACAATTGCTTAAATTTAAACATGAAAGCCGCACGTTTTAGCGGCGGCAAATTTGCCCATGCAGGCAATGCCGCTTTGGCAGCGGCCACAGCAGCGTCAACTTCAGCCGCTGTTGATATTGGCAACTGAGCCGAAACTTCGCCCGTGGCCGGGTTAAAAACTGGCACTTGCGTGGCAGAGTTAGAGGTTACAAGTTCACCATTAATACCATTTTGAATAATATCCATATCTCTATTCCCAATCAGTCTATCTCATTTAATATGTCACGAATTTTGCCTACAATTTCATCAATCTGGCCTTTGCTCACAATCAATGGCGGCGACATGGCTATAATATCACCAGTGGTTCTGATCAACAGGCCTTTATCAAACGCTTTGTAAAACGCCGAAAACGCACGCTTGGTTGGCTTGCCAGCAATCGGCTCAAGCTCAATCGCGCCAATGAGCCCAATATTTCGGACATCAATAACATAAGGCGCATCTTTGAGCGAATGCAAAGCATCTTGCCAATATGGCGCCATCTCTGCCGCGCGCTCAAACAGGTTTTCTTGTTTGTAGGTTTCCAATGTCGCCAAAGCCGCTGCTGAGGCAATCGGATTGCCCGAATAGGTATAACCGTGGAAGAATTCAATCATTTCTTCGGGGCCGGTCATAAATGCATCATGTATTTCATTTTTCACAATCACCGCGCCCATAGGTATCACCCCATTGGTCAGGCCTTTTGCAGTGGTGATAATATCTGGCGTAACGCCATAATAATCGGCCGCAAAGTTTGCGCCCATGCGGCCAAAACCGGTAATCACTTCATCAAATATCAGCAATATACCATGCTTGGTACATATATTGCGCAACCGCTGCAAATAACCTTTTGGCGGAATTAACACACCTGTCGAGCCGGCAACGGGCTCCACAATTACCGCTGCGATGGTAGAGGCATCATGCAAAGCCACAATGCGTTCTAGCTCATCGGCTAAATTTGCGCCATGTTGTGGCTCACCTTTGACAAAATTATTTTGTTCGGGCAAATGGGTATGTGGCAAATGGTCAACACCAGCTAGTAAAGTGCCAAACATTTTACGGTTTGGCACAATGCCACCAACGCTAATGCCACCAAAGTTGACCCCATGATAGCCACGTTCGCGGCCAATTAGACGCGTGCGGCTGCCCTGCCCGATGGTTTTTTGGTAGGCCAAGGCTATTTTTAATGCCGTTTCGACCGATTCCGAACCACTATTGGTATAAAACACATGGTCCATGCCATCTGGTGTTAGTTCGACAATGCGGTTCGCCAGTTGAAACGCTTTAGGGTGGCCAAGCTGAAATGCCGGTGCGTAATCTAACTCAGCGGCTTGTTTTTGAATGGCTTCGGTAATTAATGGCCGGCAATGGCCAGCATTTACACACCATAGGCCAGCCGTGGCATCAAGCACTTGGTTGCCTTCAGATGTGGTAAAATGCATGTCTTTGGCGCCGACAAACATACGAGGATTTTTTTTAAATTGCCTGTTATTAGTAAACGGCATCCAAAATGCGCTTAAGTCATTTGGCACAACATTTGAATTATCCGGCATCATGAAATCTCCCACTTCATATATATTGAGCTAACTATATCATTGTTGACCAATTGGTCAACATGAAAAACCAACCCGTCTATTGTTTTATAATATGGCTTCATGTAAACTAATTACATTCTACATTTAAAGTCAATTTATAGCTCTTTCAACTTCTGATTTTGTTGGTCTATTTTCAATATGTCTTCTTCACCTGTTATTTCAAAACAACCTAGCAAAGCCGATATAAGGCTAGAGAATGAAAAAACAATTTTGCACGCTGCTGAACGCATATTTGCCGAATATGGCTTTCGTGGTGCCACCACCCAAATGATTGCCGACCTGGCTGGCATCCCGAAAGCCAACTTGCATTATTATTACCCGACAAAACTTGCACTTTATGGCAAAATTGTCGAAAATATATTTGAAATTTGGCTCGGCGCTGCAGATACCTTCGACAATCAAGCCAACCCGATAGAGGCACTTTCTGGCTATATAGATAAAAAAATGGAAATTTCGCGCAAATATCCCTATAGCTCCAAAGTATGGGCTAACGAGGTGATGCACGGCGCGCCCATCATTCAAGATTATTTAGAAACCAATTTAGCCGAATGGACAAAGTCCCGCGAAGCCAACATTCAAGGCTGGATTGATGAGGGGCTGCTTGACCCGATAGAGCCAAAACATTTGCTATATATGATTTGGGCGACCACTCAACATTATGCCGATTTCACCCATCAGATTGAAACTTTGAATGGCAACAAACAATTATCCGATAAACAATGGGATAATGCCACCCGGGACATTAAAAAAATCATATTGGATGGCGCTGGCGCACGCGCAAGGTCTCCCCATCAAGCTCATAAAAAAACTGTTCCCAAAACCCGCATTCAACGTAAAAAGACCGAACAAATCTTATCTGCAGCGCTGGATATTTTTTCTGCCTACGGGTTTCGCGGCTCAACCATCGACCAAATAGCCACTCAAGCTGGCATGTCCAAACCCAACATTCTTTATTATTTCCAAAGCAAAGAGGCCATTCACGCCCAATTGCTCGAAAGGCTTCTTAAAGCTTGGTTAGAGCCACTAGAACAAATAGATAAAGATGGCGAACCCGTTGCGGAGATTATAGCCTATATGCAACGTAAATTGCAGATGTCAGAAGATTTCCCGCGCGAAAGCCGGTTGTTCGCCAATGAAATCTTACAAGGTGTCCCACGCATAAATAGCCTTATATCTGGCGGCTTAAAGACCTTGGTCGATGAGAAAACAGCGCTCATTAAAAGCTGGAGTGAAGCCGGTAAAATCGCAGATATAGACCCGCATCATCTGTTATTTTCGATTTGGGCAACCACCCAGCATTACGCCGATTTCGATGCGCAAATTCGCACTTTAATGGGCAAAAATAATGTTCAACGCTACAAAGACGCCGCGATATATTTAGAAAACCTGTTTAAATCTATGCTTAAGCCGTAACTGGTTTAACTCGTGGTTTTTCGTCTTTTAATAATAGAATCAATGCCGTAATTGTCATCGCGATGCCGATAAATATCAGCACAGGCGGCCACTCATTGCCCAACAAAACTTCTAATAATATCACCCATACCGGGGTTAGAAAATTATACGCCATAACTTTTGCCGAAGGCAAAACAAGTGCCGCATATTGAATTAAAAAAAATGTAATCGCGCTGTTAACAATAGCCAAATATAACAAGCCGAGCCAAAAAACAGACGGCATATGCAGCCAATCTGTGGCCACAATATCATCATAGCCATATACACCCATCATTACACTACCAATCACCAATATGGCAAATGTAGTCACCAACGGTTTTTCGCCCCAGTTAAATTTGCGTGATAGGGGTATAAATATAGCATGTGCAATGCAGCCCAAAAAATATGTCAGTTCGCCGCCACCCACTTTAAACGCCAATAAATTGCCCATATCGGCCTTAAAAATCACCCAAATTGCGCCAATAAAACCAATAAACAACGCTAGGGCCATGCGTTTGGTAGTAATTTGTTTTAACAATATATAACCGAATATGGCGGCCATAACCGGTATAAGCGTAAAAATTACCGATGAAGACACCGAAGCAGCAGTTTTCAAACCTTCAAACATGAAAATAAAATATGAGCTAAAGACCCCGGCCAATATCACAAACCGCCATGGCGCGACCATAATTTTCTTAAACTCTGTTTTGCTAATGGACTTACTGATCCACATGTAAAGGCCAATCAGCACCGCGCCAATTAAAAACCTTAAAGAGTTAACCGCCGCGGGTTCGGCCAAGTTGGATATTTTCACCACAAAGATAAATGACCCAGCGACCATAATCGAGAATGCCAACATAGCCATATGGCCTAAACGTTGTTTGCTATCCATGTGAGCCCCCAAAAATAAAAGCGAGGTTCACATATTGCAAACCTCGCTTCTAAATTCAATATTTATTTAAGTTATTCGGCAGGTTCAGTCACCGCCATCGGATTATTCGGATGAGTTGTCCAATTTGCATATTCGGCTTCAACTACTTTGCCAGTGCGTTCGTCCATAGCGCCAACTGCCAACGGTTCCAGCGTAATGCAATTTTCGACCGGGCAAACCACGACGCATAAGTTGCAAGCAACACATTCGGCATCATTCACTTCAAACCCGCGCGCGCCATCTATTTGGTCAAATATAGCTTGATGAGATGTGTCTTCGCACACCGCAAAACAGCGGCCACATTTAATGCAAGCGTCTTGATCAATCACCGCTTTGGCAATGTAATTTAAGTTCAGGTCCTGCCAATTTTTGGTATTAGGCACAGCCCGCCCTACAATTGACGCCACACTTTCATGGCCTTGTTCGTCCATCCAAGCCGAAAGCCCAGTGATCATTTCTTCAACAATTTTAAAACCATAAGTCATCGCAGCGGTGCAAACTTGCACATTGCCAGCACCCAGAGCTATAAATTCGGCGGCATCGCGCCATGTTGTTATCCCGCCAATGCCAGATATAGGCAAATGTGCGGTGGCAGCATTACGGGCAATCTCGGCCACCATATTAAGCGCAATCGGCTTAACCGCTGGGCCGCAATAACCACCATGCGCGCCCACACCATCAATGGTTGGTTGCGGCGCAAAAGTATCCAAATCGACCGACACGATAGAGTTAATGGTGTTGATTAAGCTCACAGCATCCGCACCACCACGCATAGCAGCTTGGGCTGGCAAATTTACATCGGTAATGTTGGGAGTTAATTTCACAATACAAGGCATACGGCTATATTGCTTAACCCAACGGGTCACCATTTCAATATATTCTGGCACTTGGCCAACAGCGCTGCCCATACCACGCTCTGCCATGCCATGCGGGCAACCAAAGTTAAGCTCCACACCATCAGCGCCGGTTTCCTCGACCAGTGGCATAATGGCCTTCCAAGCCTCTTCTTCGCACGGCACCATAAGTGACACAATCACCGCACGGTCGGGGTAATCGCGCTTAACGGCTTTGATTTCGCGCAAATTCACCTCTAGCGGGCGGTCGGTAATCAATTCTATATTATTCAAGCCAAGCAAACGTCTGTCTGCGCCCCATATAGCGCCATATCTTGGGCCGTTGACATTCACCACTGGCGGGCCAGCCTCGCCGAGGGTTTTCCACACGACGCCGCCCCAGCCGGCTTCAAACGCACGCCTAACATTATATTCTTTGTCTGTTGGCGGTGCAGAGGCTAACCAAAACGGGTTTGGAGATTTAATGCCTATAAATTCAGATCTTAGATCGGCCATTTAAGCCTCCTTATTTGAAGTTAGAACCGTATGGATGTCTTCAGCCGCATCGCGCCCTTCGGCTACTGCGGTAACGGTTAAGTCATCACCACCGGTTGCGCAATCACCACCGGCCCATACATTAGCAAGCGAAGTGCGCCCAGAGTCTAAAACTTTTATTTTACCACCTTCAATGTCCAGCGATGCAATGTCGGCATCTAATGTCTGCCCAATGGCGGTAAATATTTGGTCAGCTGGCAAGGCAAATACCTCATTTGTTTGATGCAATTTGCCATCAACAATTTCAGTATAAGCAAATTCAACCGCCTCAGCTGCGCCATTACCTTGAATTCTTACCGGGGCGGCATTGTAAATAATACGCACACCCTTGCTGGTGGCTAATTCTTGTTCATATACCGAGGCACTCATATTTTTCTTGCCGCGCCGGTAAACCATGGTCACGCTTTCCGCGCCCAGTAATTTGGCTTGCACGGCTGCATCAACTGCGGTCATGCCGCCACCAATAACCACCACATTTCGGCCGATCGGCAGATTAGCTAGGTCTCCCGCTTGGCGCAGGTCAGATATAAAATCAACCGCATCCAGCGCGTTGTCTTGGGTTTCATCGCCAAGCCCTAGCGCATTAACGCCGCCCAAACCAATGCCCAAATAAACCGCATCAAATTCATCTTGCAAGTCGGCAATCTTAACGCCATCGCCAATTTTCTTATCACATTCAATACTTATGCCACCAATAGACAGCAGCCATTCGACTTCTTTTTGCGCAAACCCATCTACCGATTTATAACTGGCAATGCCAAATTCATTCAACCCGCCAGCTTTAGCCCGCGCTTCGTATATAACCACCTCATGGCCATACATAGCCAGCCGATGAGCACATGCCAAACCAGTTGGCCCAGCGCCAACCACCACCACTTTTTTGCCTGTTGCTTTTGCGCGCATATAGGGCTGAATGCCGGTTTTCATTTGCGCATCAGTTGCATAACGTTGCAATTGGCCAATTTTAACCGGTTTTCCTTCGGCCACTTCACGCACACACACTTCTTCGCATAAAGTTTCTGTCGGGCAAACACGCGCACACATGCCACCCATTATATTTTGGTCAAAAATTGTTTTGGCACTGCCCAAATTATTCCCGGTAGATATTTGCCGGATAAATAACGGTATGTCGATGCTTGTTGGGCAGGCATCCATACAAGGAGCGTCATAGCAAAAATAGCATCTATCTGCCGCCACAAGCGCTTCGTGCGTATTCAGAGGCGCGTGCAAATCTGTAAAATTATCTTTATATTCTTCGGCTTCTAGCCGCGCTGAGACCACTCCATCGGTCAGTCGGGTATTAGACATGGCATTCCCTCAAATTGGATAATATTTTTTGGCGCTTTTGCACTTCTTAAAAATGATTATTTTTATGATCGTAAATTATAACAATTATAATATACTAACATTACAGGAAATAATTTTTTTATCAAATGGTAAAAAATTGCCTGTGTATAGATTGGAGAGAGTCTAATATAGTGTCTGCCGTCAAATCTAGCTTGATTATATTTTTTATTATGGAGCTTAGTGCGGCCAATGCAACCGCACATATAAAGCCACCAACGCCGATTTTCAACCAAGCCTACCAAGAAAATTACCAAGCCGATGCGCTGCAAAATATTTTGGCAAACGCCCATAATGCCTATATTTTACTTGACCCATTGCAAAATAATATAGCCAAGCAAGTTGCAGCTTTAAAAGCCAATAACAACCAAGTTGCCGCTTATATCAGCATTGGCACGGGGGAGGAATGGCGGCCAGATTTTGCCGCCCTAACACCCTATCTAACCCAAAAACCATGGGGTGAATGGCCGGGCGAGTATTTCATCAGCCAAATTAACCCTCAACTAGTCAGCATAATGCAAGCGCGTATAGATAGGCTTGAAAATTGGGGTTTTGACTGGGTGGAGTTCGATAATATGGACTGGCTCTATGATGATGACAATAGAAAAACCTATAATTTGCGCGCCACCATTGCCCAATCCATCGAATATGCCCATAATCTGTGCGCTTATGTTCACCAAAAAGGCATGAAATGTATGGCCAAAAACCACGTTCAAAATTCTCAAATTTTCGATGGGGTATTATATGAATCCTATAGCGATGAAAAAAACTGGTGGAATGTAACCGCTGCACAAAAATTTTATCAAACTGGAAAATTATTCATCATCAATCATTATAACGAGCTTCATTGCGATAAAATTTACACCGAATATAAACAGATATATGGCAAATCAGTTTCGTTTATATGTGAAGATCTAAAGTTAAAAGCCTATCGACACTTTAATTTAAGGCCTTAAAATCATTGAGTTATTTAATATCTGATAACAAGTCCAATTTCGCACATAATTTAGTCTTAATTTACCATTATTCAGTTA
Organism: Hyphomicrobiales bacterium; assembly: GCA_013214705.1. GTDB lineage: Bacteria > Pseudomonadota > Alphaproteobacteria > Rhizobiales > OSC116 > OCS116. The sequence goes on along the minus strand of JABSRZ010000011.1, from coordinate 96,451 downwards.
AGGTAACGGCAAATATGACATAAATCAGCAATAAGAGGGAAAAACATGAAAAAAATATTGGTGTTAGCATTATGTACTGGCCTAGTGGCTTGTACCAGCACATCGGGCTTGGTAAATACCGACGAGCTAGACAATGCAGCAACTGGTGCGGCTATTGGCGCCGGTGTTGGCGCTCTTGGTGGTGTATTGATAGCCAAAAATTCTAACGAAGCGGTTGGCAATGCCTTCTTTGGCGCTATTCTTGGTGGCTTGTTTGGCGGTGGCATCGGCCTTTATATGGATAATCAGGAAAAAGAATTACGGGCGGAATTAGATAGTTCTGGCGTGCTTGTAAAACGAGTGAACAACCAAATCATCATCACATTGCCGTCAAATATCAGCTTCCAAACTGGCGAGTATTCGGTTGTGAGTAAATTCTACCCAGCCCTCAACGCCATTGCAAAAACCCTCAAAAAATACGAAAAAACAACTTTGGAAATTAATGGCCATACAGACAGTGTTGGCATAGCCAGCACCAACCAAACATTATCTGAAAACAGAGCCATTAGCGTGGCGCAATATGTTGCCGCGCGCGGCGTTGCCGACCAAAGAATTCGCGTGCGCGGCTTTGGCGAATTTCAACCAATTGCTGACAACAGTTCTGCTGGTGGCCGTGCTGCCAACCGCCGGGTAGAAATCGCCATCACGCCGCATTAATCACAACGGTTTAAATGGCCATTCACACAAAAAACCCGCTGTAAAATTTTACAGCGGGTTTTTCAATCTTCTGCTTCGTTACATATGAATCATCTTGCCATAAGCATCTAATACCGATTCATGCATCATTTCTGACAGCGTCGGGTGGGCAAACACAGTGTGCATTAGTTCTTTTTCGGTGGTTTCTAAACCCCGAGCAATCACATAACCTTGTATCAACTCAGTCACTTCAGCGCCAATCATATGCGCGCCAAGTAGCTCACCGGTTTTGGCATCAAACACAGTTTTAATCAGCCCTTCTGGCTCACCAAGTGCCACAGCTTTGCCATTGCCAACAAATGGGAAGTTACCAACCTTAACTTTATAGCCAGCTTGTTTGGCTTTTTCTTCGGTATAACCAACCGATGCAACTTGTGGGTGGCAATATGTGCAACCCGGTATGTTAGCAGGGTTTAGCGGGTGAACGTCTTTTACGCCGGCAATTTTTTCAATGCATATAATGCCTTCATGGCTGGCTTTATGTGCCAACCACGGCGGGCCGGCCACATCGCCGATGGCATATATGCCATCAACATTGGTCTTACTCCATTGATCCACCACAATGTGGCTTCTATCATGCTTAATGCCAAGCGTTTCAAGCCCGATATTTTCAACATTGCCAACAATGCCAACCGCCAAAACCACACGGTCAAAAGTGCGCTGTTCGGTCTTGCCGTTTTTGAGCGTAATGCTGGCGGTAATGTCTTTTTTACCCGGCGTCAATTTATCAACTTTGGTGCTGGTTAATATCTCCATACCTTGTTTTTTAAACTGTTTTAAGGCAAATTTACTAATGTCTTTATCTTCAACCGGCAACACCCTGTCCATTACTTCTACCACTGTGGTTTTACTGCCCAAAGCGTTAAAGAAGCTGGCAAATTCTATACCAATTGCGCCCGAACCAATAACCAGCAATCGCTCTGGCACAGTGTCAGGCACCAGCGCTTGCTTATAAGTCCATATATATTTGCCATCTGGCTCCATACCCGGGAAGGTTCGCGCCCGTGCGCCGGTGGCTATGATGATATTTTTGGCTTTAATGTCAGGCAGTGCTTTGCCGTTGGCAGTTACCCCAACCACGCCTTTGGCTTTAATTTTAGCCTCGCCATCAACCACATTGACTTTGTTCTTTTTAAATAAATACTGAATGCCTTGGTTCATTTGTTTGGCAATACCGCGCGAACGGGCGACGATTTTATCCAAATCAAAGCTTGCGCCTTCGACTTTTAGGCCAAATTCTTCGGCTCTGTGCGCCATCATATGATATTGCTCAGATGAACGTAATAAAGCCTTGGTAGGAATGCAGCCCCAGTTAAGGCAAATGCCGCCATAATGCTCGCGCTCTATAACCACCACGCTTAAACCAAGTTGTGCAGCCCGTATAGCCGTTACATAGCCGCCAGGGCCTGCACCAATAATCGCAACATCATAAGTTTGATTGCTCATATCTCAAGTCCTTTTCTATAATAACATACTAACAGGTTGTTCAATAAAGCCTTTAAATGCAGCAAGGAAGCTCGCACCCACAGAACCATCAATCACTCTATGGTCACAGGCAAGTGTCACGGTCATCATGGTTTTGGCAACAAAATCGCCACCAGCAGCCACAATCACCCGCTTTTCGCCAGAACCAACGCTCAATATAGCGCCTTGCGGCGAGTTGATGATGGATGTGAATTGCTTAATGCCCATCATGCCCATATTGGAGATAGAGAATGTACCACCTTGATACTCACTGGGCGATAATTTTCTGTCGCGTGCACGGGTTGCCAAATCTTTGGTATTTAGCGAAAGTTCGGCCAAACCTTTAAGGTCTGCATTGGTCACTATAGGCGTAATTAACCCACCTTCAATGGCAACGGCCATACTGATGTCAGCATGTTTATGCATTAAAATGCTGTCGCCTGTCCAACTTGCGTTGGCTTCTGGCACTTTTATCAGCGCCATGGCCGCGGCTTTAATCACAAAATCATTTACCGAAATTTTCACTTCGCCAGATGCGTTTAAGCCTTTACGGGCAGATAACAAAGCGTCAATCGCACAATCGATTGTCAAGAATATATGCGGCACATCGCGTGCGGTTTCGGTCATGCGTTTGGCAATGACTTTGCGCATACCATCTGCAGCGATCTCTTCATAACTATCTTCGGCATATAAAGCTTTAACCGCCACAGCGTCAACTGCCGTTGAGCTAAAGCCAGCGACTGCTTGTGGTTTGGCCACACCGTTTTTAACCGCATCTAATACATCGCGTTTTATAATCCGGCCATTGGGGCCTGTGCCAGTTACCAAGCCAATGTCAATGCCTTCAAGCCCGGCAATGCGCCGCGCCAATGGCGATGAGAAATGAGCCGATTTACTAGCGGCTTTTGGCGCAGAAACAGCGGGTGCGGATGCAGGTGCTGCGGCTACAGCCACTTGTTTCGACGCAACATCATCAACAAGTGCGGTGGCAACAGGCGCTGCTGCAACAGGCGCTCCAGGTATGGCCGGTGGCGTATAACCTTCCAATGCCGATGCGTCCTCGCCTTCTTCAAGCAATATGGCAATAGCGGCATTCACCAGCACATCTTCTGTGCCGGCTTCTACCAATATTTTACCAATTGTGCCCTCGTCGACACATTCTACTTCCATGGTGGCTTTGTCAGTTTCAATTTCACACATCACATCGCCAGAAGAGACCGTATCGCCCTCTTTCACTAACCATGCAGATAATTTACCAGATTCCATTGTCGGAGATAGTGCTGGCATCAAAATAGGTGTTGGCATATCAATTCCCCTTAATCAGCATAACAAGTTTTACGCGCAGCATTCACGACATCGTCGACACTTGGTAAAGCTAGTTTTTCTAGGTTTGCAGCATATGGCAAAGGCACATCTTTACTTGTCACCCGCGCCACTGGGGCATCTAGGTAATCAAATGCACCATCCATAACCACGGCGGTTAATTCGGCACCAAGGCCACAACGTACCCAGCCTTCTTCAACAGTTACCATCCGGCCAGTTTTCTTAACGCTGGCAATAATGGCTTCGGTGTCAAGTGGGCGAATTGTACGCAAGTTCAAAACTTCGGCACTAATGCCCTGCCCGGCCAAAATTTCTGCCGCTTCAAGCGCCAGTTTAATGCCCATACTGTGCGATACGATGGACACATCCGTGCCAGCGCGTTCAATTTTGGCCTTGCCAATTGGCAACACAAAATCGTCCAATTCAGGCACGTCCATGGTCACGCCGTAAAGCAGTTCATTTTCCAAAAATACCACCGGGTTGGGGTCACGTATAGCGGCTTTTAACAAGCCTTTTGCGTCTTCTGCACTATAGGGTGAAACCACTTTTAACCCCGGAATGTTGGCGTACCAAGCGGTATAATCTTGGCTATGTTGCGCCCCGACGCGAGACGCCGCCCCGTTTGGACCCCGAAATACGATAGGACAACCCATTTGACCGCCAGACATATATAATGTCTTAGCAGCCGAGTTGATGATATGGTCAATTGCCTGCATGGCGAAGTTAAAGGTCATAAATTCAACCACTGGCTTTAACCCACCAAAGGCCGCGCCCACACCTAAACCCGCAAAACCATGCTCGGTAATCGGTGTATCGATCACCCGTTTATCGCCAAATTCTTCCAACAATCCTTGGGTCACTTTATAAGCGCCTTGATATTCGGCCACTTCTTCACCCATTATAAATACGCTGTCTTCACGGCGCATTTCTTCGGCCATGGCGTCGCGTAAGGCTTCTCTGATGGTTTGTTGTTTAAAGGTTGTGCCTTCAGGAATTTCGTCAGTTTGCGGAATGACCGCAACAGGGGCAGCAACCAAGGTAGTTTCTGCAACCGGTTCAGCTTCGGCAGTGGCAATAGGTGCTGCGCTCGGCTTCATATTATCCATCACGCTGGCATCTTCGCCATCTTCTAGCAAAATCGCAATCACAGTGTTGACCAACACATTTTCAGTGCCTGCATCGATCAATATTTTACCAATCACACCTTCGTCAATTGATTCAACTTCCATCGTTGCTTTGTCAGTCTCTATCTCGCACAATACATCGCCAGATCCAACATTATCGCCTTCTTTCACCAACCAGGTAGAAAGTTTTCCTTCTTCCATTGTTGGTGACAATGCAGGCATTAAAATTTCTATAGCCATATTTTTTTCTCCTACATTTTGCTTAAGTTTCAATCAACACGTCTGTCCACAATTCACTGGGGTCAGGCTCGGGGCAATTGGTTGCATAATCTGCCGATTCAGTGACAATGGCGCGAATTTTCTTATCCATATCTTTCAAGTCATCTTCGCTGGCCAAGCGGCCGTCCAATATACGTTTTTTAACTTGTTCAATGGGGTCATGTTCGGCGCGCATACGCTGCACTTCATCTTTAGTCCGGTATTTTGCTGGGTCACTCATAGAATGCCCACGGTATCGATAGGTCAACATTTCCAAAATTATCGGACCATTTTCGCGGGCATATTTAACCGCGTCATCGGCCGCAGCGTAAACAGCGCGTACATCCATGCCATCCACTTTTACGCCGGGTATGTTAAAGCTGACTCCACGGCGTGAAAAATCGGTTTGCGATGAAGCCCGCGCAACCGCAGTGCCCATGGCGTATTGGTTATTCTCGATCACGTAAACAATCGGCAAATTCCACAATTTGGCCATGTTAAAGCTCTCATAAACTTGGCCTTGGTTAGAGGCACCATCGCCCATATAGGCCACGCATATATTGTCTGAACCATTATATTTATTCGAAAAAGCCAAGCCAGTGCCAATCGGCACTTGTGCCCCCACAATGCCATGGCCGCCGTAAAAGTGTTTCTCGCGGCTAAACATATGCATCGAGCCGCCTTTGCCTTTAGACAAACCGCCTTCGCGGCCTGTTAATTCGGCCATTATACCCTTGGGGTCTAACCCTACGGCCAGCATATGTGCATGGTCTCTATAGGCGGTAATGCTTTGGTCGCCTTCTTTTAGCGCCATATTTATGCCGGTAACAACTGCCTCTTGGCCAATATATAAATGGCAAAAACCACCAATTTGACCCATGCCATATAGTTGGCCGGCTTTTTCTTCAAAGCGGCGTATCAACAGCATGTCATAATAGGATTTTAATTCTTCTTGTTCCGAAAAATTAGCAATTTTACCCGAGGATTGGTTCTTTTTTGTAGGTTTTTTCTTAGGTGCAGCGCGCGCAGCCATAAATTTCCTTTCTGCAAATATCTTTCGATATTCTTATCCAATGTTGAATGGTATCAAATTTTTCCGCAAATTTAATTTAATATAATTGAATATAAGCGAAAAAGATAGCCCAAGAATTGCATATTTTTTCAGCAACAAATATATGTTTTATATAGTTATTTAATCTATTAACCAAATAATAGTTAATTAATTAAAACTGGCTTTTGGACGCAGAATAATCAGGTCATTTTTAGCCACATAACCAAGCTTCTGGCGCACCAATTCATCCAAGAAATCATCCTCAACTGCGCCACTATCTAGCTTGGACAACAAAGCCTGCATATTGGTTTTAACGCCCTGCAGCCGTACCAATTCGCTATGCAGCTCTATTTGGTTATCCTGCAACCGCCACATAGATATTAAACCTTTTTCACCATCAAATAAATGAAAACCAAAATAAAAACATAGGCTCGTCAGCAAGGTAACGATAAAGCCAGAGCGTATTAATTTTTTAATTCGGTACAATAACATAGGTTCAGATAGCCAAAATGAGATAAAACAATCTTTCTAATAATTTCTAAACAAATATCCCTAATATGTGGTGAATTTTTAGCATAAAAAAGGCGGCTTAAAAGCCGCCTAATTCCATAATTTGTGAAAAGTTTAGTTGGCCGCTAAAGAGCCAATGCCATCCTTTTTATAAAGGTCTTTTCTAAAATGCACTGTGCCAGCTGGGGTCACCCAACTTGTTATATATACCATACGCACCGATACCTTACTACGAAGGTTCACGTCTTTACGCTCGCCATTGGCAAAATATGCACTTGCGGCACTTGGTGTCCAACCTTTTTCGTCTTTTAGCACCCAATCCACCACTTGGCGAATGTTCTGAATGCGAATGCAGCCTGAACTATAAGCCCTAAAGTTACGTGTAAACAGGCTCTGCCCCGGGGTGTCATGCATAAATACGGCAGATGGGCTTGGGAAGTTAAGTTTCACTTGGCCTAGCGAATTGCCACGACTTGGGTCTTGTCTATAAGCATATCTAAGCGCTTTAGGCGACCTAAAATCTATATCTTTGGGGTCAATTTCTGTGCCGCCCCAAGTGGTATAAATACGCATGCCTGTGCGTTTAATATAAGAAGGGTCAGAAATTATCTTTGGCACCAGGTCGCGCCGCACAATCGATACCGGCACATGCCAATAAGGGTTAAAATTCACTTGGCTTAATGTGCTGCTAATCAGCGGCGTTTGGCGGTCAATTTTACCAATAACTATGTTATGACGCGATACAATGGCACCATTTTCGACGGTTTCCACCTTCTGTGCCGGTATATTCACCACAATCGCTTTATTGTATATTTTGCGTTTGGCTTTTTTAATGCGGGTCAAATTCAGCTTCATTTGGCGCAATCGCCCAGCCGCAGTCACATTAATCGCGTTTAAGGTGTCAGCAGCAACGATGCCATTGATAACCAATCCGTGACGCGCCTGAAAACGCCTAACGGCTTGATCAACATTAAAATCAAAAACTTTTGCATCACCACTTACGCGCGGCAAATCGCCTTCTAAAAACAATCTCTGGCGCAAATTAATCACATCAGCACTATTTGCACCGCGTGCCAAATTGCCCCTCACCTTAGGCCAACCGCCTGTTTTCACAATACGGCTATATTTGTTTATGGCAGTTTGCATCGCGGCAACAGTGTCGTTGCTTAATAATGGCGTAACGCTATTATTGGTAACCGAGCCAAAATTGCTGCCATAGCTTCGGCTAGCGTCATATACATTTACGGGGCTAGAGTTTGGTTTTGCAAAACTCCCCGATGTATCAAAGCCATCATCCCATACATTTATGCTATCAGACGCAGCAAATGGTTGGGTAATCGTAGCAGCGGCTAGGCCAATGCCAAAATATAACGAACGAATAGGTTTCAAAATAATCCCCTAGCAATCTTTGGTGAGGTTTTTAAATAAAGCAATTTCAAAAAGGCAATAAATACATATAATATTTATCTGCAAATAACATTAAGACCCGATTAAAATATCGATAAACATGATCTTTTGATACGAAATACTTATAGAAATTGCAAATCACATAAAAGAGAAATCCGTTTTTAAAGTTAAATTGTGATATTTATGCAAAAAAGCGGGCATGAAGCCCGCTTTGATTAACTATAAATCTAGATTTTTATAGTCTAAACCTTATTTGATCCGCCCAGAAACGTTCTAATTTTCGTAAACTATTTACAAAAATTGACATTTCTCCCATGCTAAGATCGCCAACTTGTTCAATTTGCGCTATTTGTCTGGCAAATAATTCATCAAGGGTTTCTCGCACTTCTTGGCCTTTAGGGGTTAGCCTTATGCGCACCGATCTTTTGTCTTCGGTCGAGCGCTTATGCTCAACAAAATTCTTTTCGACCAATTTCTTTAAATTGTAGGAAACATTGCTGCCCAAATAATAGCCGCGCGATTTCAGTTCACCAGCGGTTAGCTCACTATCGCCTATATTATGCAACAAAAGCGCTTGCACTGAATTCACTTCATGCCACCCTAAGCGTTCAAACTCATCTTTTATCACATCTAACAAACGTCTGTGTAGTCTTTCCACTAACGACAGGCATTCCAGATAAGTTGGTTCAAGCTCTATAGAGCTATCCTCATGCATTTGCATATTTGGCTGGGCATATAAATTATTCATTTTAGCACCATTCTCTTTGTAGCTTGCATCATCGGCGGTAAAACCAAACCAAATCCAACAGGCGTTAATTGCGTAATTGTCAAATTACAGGCTAGGTATTAATGCAAATGTAAGGAGAATGCTTAACCAAATGTAATCTTTTTAGGTCATATTTTATTAAATGTTTCATTTCAGTACAAACCGCTATTAATCACCCATTATTTGCCAAATTCATCCCAATTCAGCTTCAAAATCGTTAACCTTATTTAATCATTTCTGCTTTTGCCGGGGTTTTTGATCACAACTTATACATGCTCTAAGCTTTTATTTGCTACAGATTGCTATATTATGCCGGCATAATAACTGAATCAAAACAATAGGCTTTGGCTATAAATGACTAATTTTGCAGGAAATTTCCCCACCACGCGCATGCGCAGAAACCGCAAATCAGCTTGGTCTCGCGAATTAGTGCGCGAAAACCAATTAAATATATCCGATCTTATCTGGCCGCTATTCGTCATCGAAGGCACCAATAAAACCCAAGCTATTTCGGCCATGCCCGGCGTCAGCCGCCATTCGGTCGATCTATTGGTCGAGCAAGTTAAGCAGGCACGCAACCTCGGCATTAAGGCCATCGCTTTATTTCCCAATACGCCTAACGAATTGCGCACGCCAGATGGCCGCGAGGCATATAACCCAAATAATCTAACCTGCACCGCAGTTCGCGCCATCAAAAAAGCCGTGCCAGATATTGGCATCATATGTGATGTTGCACTAGACCCCTATACCAGCCACGGCCATGATGGCATTATGGATGGCGAGGTTATTATAAACGATGCCACTTTAGATATTTTGCAAAAACAAGCCTTGGTGCAGGCCGATGCTGGTTGCGACATCATCGCACCTTCAGATATGATGGATGGCCGCATTGGCGCCATTCGCCAAAGTTTAGACAAAGCTAACTTTTTAGACGTGCAAATTATGGCCTATAGCGCCAAATATGCCTCGGCTTTTTATGGCCCATTTCGTGAGGCCGTTGGCGCCAATAGCCAATTAAAAGGCGATAAAAAAACCTATCAGATGGATTGTGCAAATGGTGATGAAGCCTTGCGTGAGGTGGCGCTAGACATTGCCGAAGGTGCGGATATGGTTATGGTCAAGCCGGGTATGCCCTATTTAGACATCATCACCCGGGTTAAACAAGAGTTTAAAATTCCAACATTTGCTTACCAAGTTTCGGGCGAATATGCCATGCAAATGGCCGCCATACAAAATGGCTGGTTAGATGAAGATAAAGTCATATTAGAAACCATGATGGCCTTTAAACGTGCTGGCGCTTCTGGCGTGCTTACCTATTTTGCCCCCAAAGTGGCTAAATTGTTAAACCCCAAATAATCATCTGGCTTTATTTTGATAATTTCCCTCTAACCGCTTTATATATATGGCTAAATGTAATGATAAATGTCGCCACTGTTACATAATAGCCAATATGCCAAACCTGCCCCGCCCGCGCTTCAAACACCGCGCTGTCAATAAACTCTCGGCCGGCCGCATAGGTAATATATGTGGCAATTACAAATGTCAGCACCAAGCCGCGCTCGAGCCATTTTGCCATTTCAGGTTTTAGTGGTTTAAGCCAAATAAGCAGCAAACCAATAACCAAGCCAATAGAAGCGGCAATCAATGTTGCATTCGTGTGCCACCATGCATGTGCCAAACTCAGCTTAATTGCCACTTTAAAATAATATAACAGCGCCAAAACTATAGTTGCCAGCAATATTGGGCTATATTTTTTCATCTCAACACCTTCATTTTAAAGCCACCTCGCGCATTTTCATCATCATAACTTCAAATATCAATAACCCAAATACTTTCGAATCATCATTGACTCACTTTAAGATTCTATTGTAGAACAAAGTAAGAACATTGCAACGAAATATGAGTGAGTATTGCACAAAGTGACTGCCAAAAACCAAATAGATGAATTGTTATGCACGGGCAGCCACGAGTTTTTTGGTGAGTTTGCTTTATATTTTGCACTTATGCAGCTTGCCCAGGCCAAATATCAGGTTATATGGCTTGAACCACAAAAGGCGGCCGATTATCTATACCCACATGCCTTGGTCAATTTAGGCATTAATTTGCATAAAGTTAATTTTGTAGCCTATCAGAACCAACACCAAGCTCTTTGGGTTATCGAAGAGGCCTTACGCTCTGGCGCTGTACAATATATAATTGCCAATGGCTTAAAACAGCCAAATCTACTGCAAAGCAAGCGGCTTAACATGGCGGCGCAAAAGGGCAAATCCAAAGCCTTTATACTGCTTAATGGCATTTCGCAAAATGCCAATAGCGCCATGACACGCTGGCAAATCGACTTGGCCGATGGCCAAGCCAACAAATATAATATCAAACTTTTAAGGAGCCGCGAGAAAGGCTTTATTTCGGGAAAGGAAAATTGGATTATGGACATTAAAAATGAAAAATTTTATATCAATCTCGCTCCCGCATTTACAGCTCAACAAGCTCGCGCATGACCAGCGAAATGGTTGGGATGACAAAGCCCATGTGGTAATCGAACGCATTGCCAACAAAGACATCATCATCGATGCCAATGCCAAGGCGAAATCACTCGGCATTGACAAACAGCAAAGCCTAACCAAAGCATTGGCTTGTTTTGATGAAATTATCACCTGCCCAAACAACCCCAATTTGCAGGCCAAAATCATTAAAAAAATAGCCCAGTTTTGCCTTAAATATACACCTAAAATTATGCTTTATGGCCATTCTAAACTGTTGCTAGACACAACTGGTTGCGCGCATTTATTTGGTGGCAATGAGGCTTTGTTGCAGCACATTCAATATGATTTATATGGCCTAGGTTATGACAGCCAAATTGCCATGGCCAGTAATATGCGCAGTGCCAACGCCTTTGTAAACCAAGCGGTTATTGGCACATATATTTTGCATGACGATAAGCCAAAAGAGCATGCCGCGTTGATAAAATTACCCATAGAATATTTAGACATTGATGATGAAATCATCGGCCAATTACAACGGCTTGGCCTGCGGCAAATCAAAGACCTTTTGCCGCTAAAAAGCGCGTCATTGGTCAAACGTTTTGGGCAAACCCTTTTGACCCATATGAACCAAGCTTTAGGGCATGAATCACAAGCCTTTAAAGCTATAAAATTCAATAGCATATATCAAACATCTCAAGCATTTGAACACACTGTTATATTGTCGAATTATTTGCAAACAACGCTAAAAATATTGCTCGAAAACCTACTCATAATGCTCAAAGTAAAGGGCAAGGCATCAAGGCAATTAAACCTCACCATATTTCGGCCAGACCACACCACTCAACAGATACAAATCAACACATCACAAGCCCATTTATCAGCCCAAAACCTCTCCAAATTATTCGCGCTTAAGCTAGATAAATTAAACGCCCCCGATGGCATTGATAAAATAATGCTAACCGCCAATTTAGTCGAAAATTACATCTCAAAATCCGACAATTATTTAGACAAAAATGAAACCGAAAACATACCATTGACCGATTTATTCGACCATATTGGCAACAAAATTGGGTTTGATAAAATAATGAGCTATGTGCCTGCCAATAACCACATTCCAGAACGGGCTTTTAGCGAGCTGAAACAAAGCATAAATATTGGCCCTTCAAGTTGGCACAAAACCCCTTTAAAGCGCCCTACCCGCATGCTAAAACAACCCTATATATTGTTTGACTTTAGCTTTGCAAATTTTGAGTATCAAGGCCAACGCCAAACCATAATTCGCAAATCTGGGCCAGAACGTATCTTGCCCGAATGGTGGTGGAATGACCCGTTATGGCAAGATGGCGCGCGTGATTATTGGTGGTTAATTGCCCAATCAGGGCGGCAATTTTGGGTCTATGCCACAGCCCATATTATCCGGGCGGAAACGGGTGAAATTTCCGCCACAAAAAAACGCTATTTTTTGCATGGGTGGTCGTGATATGTCTTATTATGCCGAATTGCAAATATTATCAGCCTTTAGCTTTTTAGAAGGCGCCAGCCAAGCCGATGAATTTGTAGAAACCGCAATAAAGCTGGGCCATGATGCCGTCTCCATTGCCGACCGCAATACATTGGCGGGTGTGGTGCGCATGCACGCTGCGGTTAATTATCACAAAAAACACGGCAAAAATATAAAACTTTTGGTTGGCGCGAGGTTAGACCTTATTGATGGTCAAAGCCTGCTTTGCTACCCCAAAAATAAGCCAGCATATGGGCGGTTATCGCGGCTTATATCGCTTGGCCGCCGCCGCGCCGAAAAAGGCGATTGCCGCATTAGCATTAAAGATGTTGTCGACCACGCCAAGGGGCAGATATTCATTTATCTACCGCCGCCAATTTTACCAGATAATTTTGCCACAATAATTAGGTTATATCAAAAATATTTCACTAGCTTTTATGTGGCGGTAAACCATAGCTATGGCGGCAATGATGCGGCTTATATCGCCAAAATTGCACATATTTGCCGCTCGTTCAAAATAGACATTGTCGCCACAAATAATGTGATTATGCACAATAAAGCCCGCAAACCGTTAGCCGATATCCTCACCTGCATGCGCGAAAAAATCACCATCACCCAAATTGGCAAATTGGCACTAAAAAATGCCGAGCGCTATTTAAAACCGGCTGATCTAATGTATAAAATATTTAAAAATCAACCATTGGCACTTAGCAACATCCAAAAAATTGCCGATGAAATTGAGTTTAATTTAGACCAATTGGCTTATGAATATCCTAAAGAAGTGTCACCCAATGGCCGTTCTGCTTATGACGAACTTGTCTATCTCACCATGCAAAATGAAAAAATTCGTTATCCCTTTGGCACACCACCAAAAGTCACGCGGCTTATTAAACATGAGCTAAACATCATCAAAAAAAAGGACATTGCGGCTTATTTTTTAACCGTCTATGACATTGTGCGCTTTGCCCGCAGCCAAGATATATTGTGCCAAGGCCGTGGTTCGGCCGCCAACAGCGCCATTTGTTATATTTTGGGCATCACCGCTGTTGACCCTAAAAATAGCGAATTATTATTCGAGCGCTTTATATCACTCGACCGCGATGAACCACCAGATATAGATGTCGATTTTGAACATGAACGGCGCGAAGAGGTTATCCAATATATTTACCGAAAATATGGCCGCGACCGTGCAGGCATCACCGCCACGGTTACACATTTTAGGTTCAAAGGCGCCATCCGCGAGGTCAGCAAAGCCATGGGCATGAGCGAAGATATGATAGAGCGGCTAACCTCGCAAAAATTCCGCTGGTCGCACGAAGAAATGTCAGATGAGTTGATTGTTCAAGCCGGTTTTAACCCTAAAGACAAACGCTTACGCCAAACTTTAGAACTAGCACAAGAGCTTAATGGTTTTCCGCGCCATTTAGGCCAGCATGTCGGCGGCTTTGTGATTACAGCTGGGCGGTTAGATGAAATTGTGCCGATAGAGAATGCGCGGATGGAAGATAGGAGCGTCATCGAATGGGACAAGCATGACATTGACGAGCTGAATATACTAAAAGTTGATGTTTTAGGCCTAGGCATGTTGACTTGCATTCGCAAAGCATTCGACCTTATTCATAGCCATTATGGTAAAAAACTGAGCCTCGCCAGCGTACCACAAGATGATGAAGCGGTTTATGATATGTTGTGCGAAGGCGATAGTGTGGGTGTATTTCAGGTCGAAAGCCGTGCCCAAATGGCTTTTTTACCGCGTATGCAGCCACGCTGTTTTTATGACTTGGTGGTCGAGGTGGCCATTGTACGCCCGGGGCCGATACAAGGCGATATGGTGCACCCGTATATTCAACGGCGCAACAAAATGCGCGATGACCCAAATTATAAAGTCAAATATCCATCGCCTGAATTAGAAAAAGTCTTAGAGCGCACCTTAGGCGTGCCATTATTTCAAGAACAAGCCATGAAAATGGCCGAGGTAGCGGCAGGCTTCACCCCATCCGAAGCCGATGCCCTGCGCCGCTCAATGGCGACTTTTAAACATTCAGGCACAATTTCGAGCCATAAACAAAAATTCATCAAAGGCATGATAGAGCGTAATTATGAGTTAGCCTTTGCCGAACGCTGTTTTAAACAAATCGAAGGCTTTGGCGAATATGGCTTCCCCGAAAGCCATGCCGCTAGTTTCGCCATTCTGGTCTATGTCAGCGCGTGGATTAAATGCCATTACCCCGATATTTTCGCCTGCGCCATTTTAAATTCGCAACCTATGGGCTTTTATGCCCCTGCCCAACTCATCCGCGATGCGCGCGACCACAAGGTCGAGGTGCGGCCACCCGATGTAAATTACTCGATGTGGGACAACAGCTTAGAAGCCGTAGATTACACCAAAATTACCAAACAAGGCCGTTTGCATTATGCCGTACGGGTTGGCTTGCGGCAGATAAAAGGCATAAAACAAACCGATGCCAATTGGCTGGTGGCCGCCCGAAATAATGGTTATATAGAGCCGAAAGACATTTGGCGGCGTGCCAACATATCACCCAAAGCGTTAGAAAAACTCGCCAATGCCGATGCTTTTGGCTCGATGAATTTAAAACGCCGAGATGTCATTTGGCAATTAAAAGGCATTAAAAACCTCGCCCCGCTACCGCTTTTTGCCGCCCGCGGTGAGGATGACAATGCTGTAGAAACATTGGATGATTTAAAACATTTGCCCGACATGACGCCTGCACAACATATTGTGGAAGATTACGCCACCTTTGGCCTGTCACTTAAAGGCCACCCAATGGGGCAATTGCGCGGCATTACCGGCGGCGAAAAACACAACACATTGCTAACACGCAGCCTCAGCAAGCCCATAACCGTAACCGGCATTGTGATGGCGCGCCAACGGCCGGGCACAGCCAAGGGCGTATGTTTTATAACCCTAGAGGATGACACCGGCACGGCCAACATCATCACTTGGCCAAAAATATTCGAAAAATTTAAAAGCCAAGTGTTTTTTGCGCGGCTTATGCGGGTTAAAGGCGTGTTACAACGCGAGGGCATTGTGGCGCATATCATCGCTTATGAGATAGAGGACTTATCGCATTTGCTAGATTATATGCGTCTGCCAAACTTTCCGCCTCAGCACCAAATTGGCAACCAACAATCTATGGCACAGCCAATGCCAAACCACCCACGGCAATATACCAGGCGTTTATTTCCATCGCGTGATTTTCATTAAAATCAACATTTGACAGTGTGTTTTGCGCAGCACAATTCGGCTGAACAAATATATAAAGCGAGTGAACAATATAAAAAGAGAAATGGCGGACAGGAAGGAATTCGATATAGATAATAACATATTATAAAACAAAGACTTACATAATTTGAAAGTTTGAAAAGTAATGCAAAAGTAATGCAAAAGGTAATGCAAAAAAATTCTAATCCTCCAACCCTGCATTGGCCAATCGTTTACGGATAAAATCATTCTTAGCAAACACAACCGGGCCGGTAACTTGATACCCGCAATTTAAACATTTGAACAAATGGCCAATCGCATTGTAACCACCCAAATCACCCACTTTTTCAATCAACTATGCCAAATGTTGTTTAAGTATCAATTCAATATTCGTGCTATAGTTTGGATAAAGGGGAAATTTATCACCAATCAAGTTTTTATCAATATTTATGATCGCGTAGTTGATTGTTGAATAAATTACTAAAAACAGAAAAATGCCGTCAAACACTAGTAAATCTATACTATTAATGCATTATGTTTTGTATGCTAATCGAAGTTAAGGAAAAAAAGTGACAATTCAAAAAGAATTTTACGTTCGCCTTACCAAAGACGGTCAAAAATACAAAAGTCATCAGATTTCCTGGGACAATAACTTTGATGAAAAACCAGAAGAAAATAATGAGGAAAATGCCGAAGTAAAAGAAGATCCTAAGGATAATGGGTTCCATAAAATTCATGCAGAATTTTCTAATTCCATGTTTGGCTATAACGATATTCTCCCGTTGATTGCAACATTTGCCCCTTTAATTACACAGGGTATTCAACAAAAGAGTATTGCCACTTTTTTGAACAAAAACTGCATTAAAAAAGTTGAAACCGATAAAAACGACGACTACACCGTTTCGCTAGAAAAGTTTGGTGAGTTTAAGAACATAATTGATTCCCAAAAGACAAGTGCTCACGTTAGTAAGCAAGTACCAAAAATGTTGACTATCGGCATCGTCAGTAGCCTTGAACATCACATTGTCTTACTGATGAGGGAAATCCTAAAGGTGAAACCTTATATAATCGAGGATAGTGAGAAAAGTATTTCCATAAAAGATGTATTTGGGGCCGGTGGTACTGAAAAATTCAAAGAAAAAATGATAGAAAAAGAAATAGATGGGGTGATGCGGTCGAACATTGCGGAGCAAATCAAATGGGTGGAACGCCACACAGATAGTAAAAGTCCAATTTCAAAGAACTATGACAGGTGGGATCAGCTACTAGAAATTGTGGAACGCCGAAATCTATTCGTACACGCCAATGGGGTTGTGAATGATATATACATTGAAAATACAAAGGGTTTGGAGTTTGAAAGGAAGAGCAAAGTCCAAATTGGAGATGAACTAAAAGCCGGGCCAGAATATTTTTCAAATGTGATCGATGTTATATTAGAATTTGGGATCAAACTGACTCAAGTTATTTGGAGAAAATTATTTCCTGATTCGAGCATAAAAGCTGATACCATTATAGGTGATTTTGGTTTTAAATTAATCGAACGTGGACAGTACGAGCTTGCCCTCCGGATTTTGATATTTGCCACGACCGATTTAAAAGGCGCAAAAGAAGTTGCCCGCGATTTAATTAACAAGATCAATCTGGCTAATTGTCATAAGTTGTTGGGCGAAGACAAAAAGTGTGAAATTCTTCTGGCTGAGGAAGATTGGGCATCCAAAAGCGACAACTTTCTTATATGTAGCATGGCGATTCGTGGGGACGCGCCGGCAGTTGCGGAAAAAATGTCTGCATTGGTTCATAATGAGGATTGGGACGAATCTAACTACGAACAATGGCCTGTTTTTTATCATGTACGTGATGATGAGTGCGTCAAAACCAAGTTTCAAGAAATTTACGGACGTACCTTGACCCCGATGAAGAAGACTAAAAACTCAATCGAATTTTTGGAACATAATAACATCGACGAAGTTACTTCCAATGAGCTAAACCAAGAAAACGTCAGACCGCAAAACGCAAGTCTTCAATAGAAAAGAGTCACTCAATTACCTGCCAAGAGGACTCGCCAACTTCCTAAAATGAAACTTGGATAAGGTCGGCTCTAAAATCAATGACTTAGCTAGTTTTAAAATCGGAAAGTTTGTAATAGGTAATGCATTTGGTAATGCATTTGGAAAAAATAGTGGAATTTAAAACCAAAGAATCCAAATAACCCTTACAGATCAATGGGTTACTGGGAAAAAGTGGCGGACAGGAAGGGATTCGAACCCTCGAAACGCTATAAAACGTTTACTCCCTTAGCAGGGGAGCGCCTTCGACCACTCGGCCACCTATCCAAGGACGTGTATAAGGCAGTTAACTTGGGGTTTCAAACGGTTTTTAAAGTTTTACCCAACGAAATTTCTTAATCTCAACTTTCAAGTTCCAGTAATCACATTTTCATCAGAATTATGAATAGCCTCTATTGGGTGGCGGGCATGAAACATGTCGCCTGACGCTCACGCAGCCACACCAATCCGCCACAAAACCTGAAACTCACAAATAATTTTAGCTCACGAATTTTTGTTGCAAAATTGTCGGCGCTGGAGGGCGTAGGCGGTTAGTAGAATGAAAAAGCCTAGCGAGGACAGTAACAGGATATCTAGATATCCAACAAGTGAGGACAGGCCGACCAGCCCAAACAGAATTACCAATACCGGGGTAAAACAGCATGCAAATAATGCACACTGCTATATTTATTGGGTTGGTTATTTACCTTTTTTCCACCGGGAAGCCGATAAGATGCAATCCTTCATCGTTGGATTCATAAATACCTTCTTCTTTAAACTCGGTGCAGATAAATCCATCGCGCTCAATGTCAACATTTCGCCATTTAGCTTCTGGCGCCAAATTAAGACAGATTGCATAGAGAGGATTATCCTCCTGTTTACTTTCAACTATTTTCTCAAACGTTAGAATGGCAACCATGCGCGGTGTGTCACCCACAAGCAACCAGCGAAATTCATTGTATTTCTGGCCATCAATTATGCCGTTCCTAAACAGCTTCACAATATCACCAAGGTAGTGAAAGAATATAACATGCACTATTGTGTTGTTACGAATATCCGGAATATCCAAATCGACAACAGCAACCATGGCACCTAATTCCTTGCACCATTCTGCGGCAGTTTCGATGGAAAGTTCAGGTAAAGCAGTGTCATTATTCTTAAGATATGCTGTGGCTGCCTTCTTGGTGCTATTGCTAAGTTTACCATCAATGCCTTTAAGATTACCTCCGGCGTCAACAATCCCTTGCTGGGTACAAGCCATCGTTGCTGTGCCTAACGTGGCTGCCAGCGACATACCTGTTAATGAAATGTTTACTAGGATAAATGCAGCAAACCAAATAAGAAGTTTACTCATTGTATTCTCCCTGATTGACTGAGCCGCGCCTTCACTTTTACCTTATATCAATATACTATTCCATCATTGCAGACAACTACGCCCACAACCATCAATCTGCCGAAAAAATTTGGCTTAGGAGCTTTTATTACGGGCTTGTCTGCGCCACAGGGCATAGCCGGTTAGCAAAACAAAAAAGCCGAGCGAAGGCAACAGCACAATATCCAGATATCCAACAAGTGAGGACAGGCCGACTACCCCAAACAGAATAACCAAAACCGGGGTGAAACAGCACAAGGCGGCAATAATTGTGCCAATAATACCGGCTTTTAAAATGTTTTTATCTTTCATAAGTCACCTTTTCTACAACTATAGCCGAGAAGTGACGTCAGCCTCCATCAAATATCTGTGATCACATTTTCATGTTCATCAAATTTATGCATAGATTCTTTCAGTAAGCTGGCGTGCAATGTCTCACCACGCGCATAGGCAACTTGCCCAAACACCCGCACCGTAAACGCGCCCAATTTGGGGTGAGTCAGATATAAGTTAGAGTCAGATCCTAAATGCTCAACATAAGTTATCTCACACTCATAATCGCCTTGTTTGGCATCAATTTTTATATGTTCTGGCCGCACGCCAACCGTAATTGCATTTTTTACATCCAATTTATCGGCATCAAAAAAATTCATCTTCGGCGAGCCAATAAAGCCAGCCACAAACATGTTGCATGGGTGGTTATAAAGTTCGATAGGGTGGCCAATTTGTTCAATTTTTCCATCATGCAGCACCACAATTTTGTCGGCCAATGTCATCGCCTCGACTTGGTCATGGGTCACATAAATCATACTGCTGTTTAAACTGTTATGTAAGTTGGCAATCTCAATTCGGGTGTTCACCCGCAAGGCGGCGTCGAGGTTAGATAACGGCTCGTCAAATAAAAATATCTTCGGTTCCCGCACAATAGAGCGGCCAATGGCCACCCGTTGGCGCTGCCCGCCCGAAAGTTCGGCCGGTCGCCTATTCAATAATGGCGTTAGCTCCAACATGTTGGCGGCTTTGGTCACCCGGGCTTTGATTTCGGCCTTGGGCGTTTTGGCTTGCTTTAGGCCAAGCCCCATATTGGCCTCAACCGTCATATGCGGATATAACGCATAACTCTGAAACACCATCGATATGCCGCGGTCAGCCGCGCCCAAATGGTTAACCATCTGGCCATCAATAATCACTTCGCCCTTGGTAGCGTCTTCAAGCCCGGCGATGATGCGCAACAATGTCGATTTGCCGCAGCCAGATGGGCCAACAAATATAACAAATTCGCCGTCCGCAACCTCTAGGCTTATATCGCGCAGCACCTCAACATTGCCAAATGATTTAGAAATATTTTTTAATTTTAAAGTGCCCATAACCAAATCTCGCTTATTTCAAATAAATTGTTGAATTGTTGCGAATGCTTTCATCCGCCGCCAAACATATTTGCAACGATTGAATGGCATTCTTCATATGTGATGTTAAATCAAGGTCTTGATTGATGGCTTTATGCACAAATTCCTGCTCTAAACCGCATAACTCTTGGTGCCCCGGTTCGTCATCCATCGCTATATTTGTATCTTGTTTGGCAAACTCACCATCGGCATTTAATTTTGCATGATGAATGCGGATATTCGATGTTTTGGTGTGCGCGTCCACATCGGCGGAACTATTGTCAGCATCTGCCACAATAGATACACTGCCATTCGGGCTTATCACGTCTTTAACAAAAAAGGCAGTTTCAGACATCATCGGCCCCCATCCGGCCTCATACCAACCAACGCTGCCATCCGCAAACACCACTTGCAAATGGCCATAATTATACATGTCGCTGCTTATTTCATTGCTTAGCCGCACACCCATACCGGTCACCCGCACTGGCATCGCGCCGACTATTTGGCACATAATGTCGACATAATGCACCCCACAATCGACAATAGGCGATGTAGACTGCATCAAGTTCTTATGAATTTGCCAGGCGTGCCCGCTCGATTGTTGGTTTAAATTCATCCGCATCGCGTATGGTCCACCCAATTGTTGGGCTTTTTCGACAAATAATTTCCACGATGGATGATGATTTAAAATATAGCCTATCACTAGTTTTTTATTTTTAGCAATGGCCAAATCTACCACCTCTTGCGCATCTGCAACATTTGTTGCCAATGGTTTTTCGATAAATATATGCGCATCAGCATTTAGCGCCATTTTGGCAAATTCCGCATGGCTATCGCCATAAGTGTTAATCGACACCATATCAGGCCTATAGTGTGCCAACGCGGCAGCGTAGTCATGACTAAACGGGTAATCGCTTAAGCAATCTGGCAATTCTGGCACCGATCGGTTGACCAAGGCGACAATTTCAAATTCGGCCTGTTCATGATAGGCAGTGGCGTGCGCCAAGCCCATTTGGCCAAGCCCAACCACCAACACTCTAATCGGTTTTTTTGCCTGCATTTTATCACTCATTTCACCGCTCCTGATGTTATCCCGCGGATCAATTGTCGAGAGAATATTAAATATAAAATTACCACTGGCAATATAGCCAGCGACAATGCGGCCAGCACCGCGTTCCAATTGGTCAAATATTGGCCAATGAAATTTTGCGCACCCAAGGTGATGGTTTTAACCTCTTCACCCGATGCCAAGATGAGCGGAAACCACAAATCATTCCAAATCGGTATCATCGAAAACACCGCCACTGTCGCCATAGCCGGCCGAATGAGCGGTATAACCAAGGTAAACAATATTCTATATTCACTCAAACCATCTATCCGCCCGGCATTTTTCAAATCATCCGAAACTGTTTTCATAAACTCGGTTAATATGAAAATACACAAAGGCAAGCCTTGGGCGATATAGACCAAAATTAACGCCGTGAGCGTGTTCACCAACCCGGTGGCGACCATTAGTTTCAAAATGGCCACCGTGCCTAGCCTGATGGGAATCATAATGCCAAACGCCAAAAACAAGCCCATAAACAGGTTGCCTTTAAACCGATATTCAGACAACGCATAAGACGCCATGGCGCCAAACAGCAGAATAAAAAACAGCGAAACACTGGTAACGATAAAACTATTGGTGAAATATAGTTGAAAATCACCCCCGGTGATAACCGTCTCATAGCCTTTTATGCTAAATGTTTCTGCGGTCGGAAAACTTAACGGCTCTCTAAATATGCCTTTTCGGGTTTTAAAACTATTGATGATCACAATCACCATCGGAAATAGTGCCAAAATGGTAAAACAAATCAAAAATGTATGAATGAATATCGAGCGGCCAATATGGCTAAATTTCTTATCCAAATGCACAATAGCCTCCTAAAATTGATAGCGGCGCAAACGATTTTGCACACCAAATAAATACCCACACACGCCGGCCAAAATGATAAAGAACATAACAGTGGCTAGGGTGGAACCTGCATACAGGTCACCCAATTGCAGCTGGAAGCCAAAAAACGTACGGTATAATAATGTGCCCAAAATATCGGTGGTAAAGCCAGGGCCACCAAGCGCACCTTGAGTGGCATAAATTAAATCAAAGGCGTTAAAATTGCCGACAAATGTCAAAATAGATATAATCCCGATAGACGGCAATATAAGCGGTAGTTTTATTTTCCAAAATAATGAACTGCCAGTGATGCCGTCACATTCCGCCGCTTCCACCACCTCTTCGGGTATGGATAGCAAGGCAGCATATATAAGCATCATCGGGATGCCAATATATTGCCAAACCGAAATAAGCGATATTGTGGTCAATGCATAAGCTTCTTTGCCCAGCCACGGTAGAAATAAGCTCTTAAGCCCAATCATGTCCAGTAAATCTGGCGCAATGCCCCATAACGGGCTCAATATCAACTTCCAAACAAAGCCAACAATCACAAATGACAATATGGCCGGAATAAATATCGCCGTGCGGTAAAACGCGGTAAATCGTAATTTTTTACTGCTTAACATGGCGGCCAAAATAATGCCCAGCGGGTTTTGCACCAACATATGTATCATAAAGAAATAGGCATTATTACCCAAAGCATTCCAAAATTTTTCCGAATATATTTCATTGCCAAATAAGACAATATAATTGGCAATGCCGACAAAAACTTGCTTACCTTCTTCAACATTAAAAAAAGACAAGTTTAAAGTCGCCAATAGCGGGAAAATCATAATCGCCGAGTAAATTATTACGGCCGGCAATAAGAGTAGAGGTATGTGCCATCGAATGGTTTTAATTTTGGGAGTCACCGCATTAATCCTAGTTCGGCCAAGCCATAAATTTGGCGGCCATTTTAAGCATTCACTAATTCATAAACTGCCCAATTCAGTTTAATCCCCAAATCAGTTTAATCATTGTAACTTTGAGAACAAGTTAAAAAATGAGCGGCAATCTGCCGCCCATTCAATTTGTATATTCTTAATTGGCAGGTGTGTACCAGTTGTCTAAACCTTTTTGAAGTTTAGCACCAAGTTCAGCAGGGGTAGATAGGCCTTTAATGGCCGCAACTGAAGCGCCCCAAATTTCGGTGTCAAGATTTGGTGTGCCACGTGTCAAAATTTGAGCTGATGCCCGAATAGTGGAGTTACATTCAGCACGCCAGCTAACAAAATCAGAAGCCAGAGCGTTGTCTAGTTTCACATTATGGTCAGATAACGAGAAGAAACCAGGTGAAGCATTTGCATAAATTGCTGCAAATTCTGCACTACCAACCCAGCTTAAGAAAATCTTAGTTTCTACTGGGTTTGCTGTATTGGCATTCATGCCCAAGGCAATATCTGTATGGTCAGAAATATAGCATTCATCGCCTTTATTTGCCACTGGTGGCCTAAAAGCACCCATCGCAAAATCTGCATTGGCATCAAATCCAGCTATTTCCCACGAACCAGCAGGGTAAATCGCTGCACGTCCTAAAGTGAACAGATTTTGGCTATCTGGATAAGTTTGTGCTTCAAAACCATCGCCCAAATAATCTTTCCATTTTGCCAATTCTGCAAATGGTGCTGTCCATTCCGCATCGGTAAGTTTGGCAGTGCCAGCAATAATCGCTAAACGGCCTTCTTCACCTTTATGATAGTTTGGCGCAATGTTATAATAACCCATTGTGGCGGCTTCCCACTGGTCATTCGTACCCATAGCCAGCGGAATATAATTGCCGTCGGCTTTAATTTTGTCAAGCACAGCAAAAAATTCAGCGCGGGTTTCAGGCACTGAAACGCCAACTTCTGCAAAGGCGTCTTTGTTATAGATAAACCCATGAATCACCGATGCCATCGGCACACAGAAAATATCATTGCCATCATCCGTAGTCCAAGCCGATTTCGCCACAGGGCCAAAATTCTCAAGCCCATCAAGGCCATTCAAAGACGCTAGGTGACCGGCATCATATTGCGCCAATGCATTGTCAAACGGACGGCAGGTAATCATATCGCCAGCGGTGCCAGAATCTAGTTTAGCGTTTAAGGCAGCATTATATTCAGTTGGTGCTGTTGGGTTAAATTTAACTTCAATATCCGGGTGGATTTTGTTAAATTCAGGAATTAACTGGTCGCGCCAAATCGACAAATCGTCAGTACGCCAACTTTCGATGGTGATGGTCACTTTTTCAGCAGCTGCAACAGCAGATATCGACAATAATGTCGTCGCGGCAACAGTGGTAAATAAAAAATTTTTCATTGTATTTTCCCTTTTAATCCATGCCTACAAGTCAAAAACCCATGGCATATTGTTGATTATTTCGATCTCAAATCGATCTTTTAATCTAAAACCGTGACTTATAACTGCATGTAAATTGGCCAGAGGCAATATCAAACCCCTAATTAACCTGATAAATTAGCTATTGGTATCATATATATTATTATTTTTACGGGGCTTAATGTTAAACCAATCTTCACTGATATTAAATTCACTTAGTGAATAATTATTCAGTAAATTCAGATAGATAAACCAGCTATTGTCTAATTGTATGACATTGAAATAATTCAAATTTAAACTATGGATTACAACTATATATAAAATTGGTATCAATACCGCAGTGCATAATTTTGCCATAATAATGTGAGATTTCAAATTTCTAGACGCCGCACAACTCCCAATAAAACCTCAACACGGCGGCAGCAATACTTTCAAAACCGCAACCACTGGAGTGATGAAATCAAAATCAACCAATATAAATTATTTTACCTATTGTCAAAAAGCAGTTACATCTGGGCGCGTTACTTAATTCTACGGTCAACAAAGTTACAATTATGCGCCAAGCAGCTCTAAAACTTCGCTTTTAGACGATTTTCAACTCAATGAAATCGTTAAAAGCAAATAATATACCTTCCCTGATTTTTACAAATAAAATTGACTGTTCAGGCGCTCGATCTGCCGAAATTATAAAACATATTTTTCAAAAACTTAACACCCAAACCATGTCGATAAACCGCGCCACGGCAGAGGGTGGCCCGCTGGCTATGGTGGCAAAAGAACAGCTCAACAACCCACAATATGCTGCAAAACTTACCGAAACAATTGCCGAAACTAACCTCGAAGTTTTACAACAAATTATTGAAGGCAGAACTCTCACCCAAGTCCAATTGCAACATGCTCTTCTAAACGCCATCACCATAAATTGTGTTTATCCGATTATTGTGGGGTCCGCCATCGCCGGCCTTGGCATTGAGCACTTGACAGCTAACATCGCCAATTTATTGCCCAATAATATATTGGCGTCATCAGATAAACCATTAGACGGCCATGTTTTTGCAATAAATCGCCAGCCAGATGGGTCAAAGCTGGCCTATATAAGGCCTTAAGGGCATCCGGGTCGGCGCAAAATTAGGTAAATCGAGTCTAAAGCCAGCCGTTTATACCCCCCCCAACCCTAGAGTCAGTGGTTTCACCCGTTGCAAAGGGTTCAGAACAAGCACTCTACGCGGCTTTATTGTCTAGGGCCGATGAAAACCCACTCATTCAAGTAGAGTTAAAACCCAATGGTCATGCGTCGATTTTATTATTTGGTAAAGTTCAAAAAGAAGTTATTGCTGACCGGCTAAGGCGTGAATTCCAGATCGAAGCTAAGCTCTCCAAAACATCGCCTTTATTTGTTCAACGACCTATTGGTACAGGCACAGCCGAACAAAATCTAGACCCCATTAGAGATAATGATTTTTGGGCAACTGTCGAGCTAATTGTCAAAAGCAACCCCATCGGCACGGGCAACACTTATAGCCGAGACGTGCTATGGTGGCAAATGGCGCCAAGTTTGTATAGAATTATAGAAGCCATAATTTTTGCCACTCTAAAACAAGTATTGCATGGCGGGCCAAAAACTTGCCGGGTTTAAGCCATGGCGAAGCGTTATTAACCACCAACAAGGGCACAGACCGAGCCTATATTAAATCCACTCCAGCAAGACAAAGAACCGATGGTAACCCACTAAATTATGATCAACATTTGAGTTATTTATCAAGGCCAAAATAGCTGATATTTGCCATACGGAAGTACAAAGTGTTTTGTACAGCCCAAGGTTACCAAATTCCCACTATCGGCTAGGTCTCACAAAATGTTTGCCTATTGCCATCAGTTAAGCCTTCAGGCATGGCAAATTCAGAAAACTCAGTTCGTTCGACATATGGGTATTGTAGAGCCGTTAGCAATTTGTTAAAACTCGTCAAATCACCGTTCTGCGCATCGTCAAGCGCATGCTCAACAAGCCCAAGTCTTGGTACATATAACGGGTTTATTTGCTCCATTTTTTCGGCAATATTTTCAGCCGTCAAGCTTTCATTGGCAATATGTTGTTGCCAAGTCTCTAGCCATTGTTTGATGGGTTCTTGATCTTCGCACAATGCCAACAATTTATCATCAGGCATGCCTTTCAAAATATCGCTCAAATATCTGAAAAATAAGGTATAATCTGGTTTAGATGCAGTTAACGCCGCAAAAGTTTGGTTCATCATTGTCTCAGCATTTTCAGCCGTTAATGTGAGGCCAGTTTTTTGCATCATTAAGCCGGTAAAATGCTTTCCAAACCGCGGCATAAATGCATTCAATTCAGCTTCGGCAAATGCAATCGCCGCCTTTTGGTCATCATCAAATAACGGCAACAAAACCTCAGCCAATCTTGTGAGGTTCCACACCGCGATTTCAGCCTGTCTATTCCACGCATATCTGCCCTGTTTATCAATCGAACTAAACACTTGGCTTGGTTTAAAATTTTCCATAAAAGCACACGGGCCAAAATCTATGGTCTCGCCCGAAAGAGCCATATTATCAGTATTCATCACCCCATGAATAAACCCTGCGCTCATCCAATTTGCAATCAGTTCAGCCTGGCGCGATAATATTTGCTCAAACAGTTTTTGATATTTAACAGCACCCGCATCCGAAATATGGCTAAATTCACGTTGTAGAATAAAATCTGCCAATTGCCCAACCACAAGCTTGTCTTCGCTGAGATTAGCAAATTCAAACGTGCCTACGCGTATAAGGCTTTTTGCCAATCGAACCAACACCGCGCCTTTGTGTGATGTCTCGCGCCTGACCACTTCCCCGGTTTCAAAAACCGCCAAAGCCCGCGTAGTCGCGATGCCAATCGAGGCCAAATATTCCGAGAATAAAACCTCCTTTAAAGCAGCCCTTAAAGTCGACTTGCCATCACCCCGCCGCGAATAAGCCGTGCTGCCACTGCCTTTCAGATGAATGTCATAGCCAATGCCGTCTTGGCCACTGAATTCACCCACCAAAAGCGCCCGACCATCGCCTAATTGAGCCGAAAAATGCCCAAATTGATGGCCCGAATAAGCCATTGCCAGTGATGAATACTCGTCACTGTCAGCATTGCCCGAAAAAAAATCTAGCGATTGTTGCGAATTCAACCATTCATCATCTAGGCCTATTTTATGGCCAAATCTAACATTCACCCAAGCATAATTTGGTTTTGGCGCCGGGTCTGGCCGCGTGGGAGTGAACATAATGTCGGGCAATTGGCTATAACTAATTTTGAAATCTGGTTTTTTCATAATTTAATTTTTCGCCTATAGCTTGCAAGAGTTAATCTTGCAAGAATTCTAGCATAAGAACATTAGCTTCGGGGTTATTAATTAACCCCAAATGGTCTACATTTGGCAATATTTTATACTGTCCTGTTGAGGTTGCAGTCGCCATTATTGGTTCGAATTCATCGGCAATGAAGGCATCATCATTGGCCCCAACCAGCAATAAAAATTCCGGCAATTTGGCGATGTCGGCGAGATAATCATCACGCGGCGCAAAAGACGTATTAAGCCGATAGCTATAACTTTGCGTTGCCGTGTAACCTTGGTTTCCATTTAACACAGCTAGCGGGAAATTAAATTGAATGACTGTCATGTCATTAAATAAAGTGATGCCAACACTGTTGAGCATAGTCAGGCCGATGATACGCCGGGTAAGCGGTATTGACCACCCACCAGCATTTAGTCTCATTGTTGGTGCATTATATTTAAGGAAAGGCGACATCAGAACAACTTTATCGAGTTTTTGGCCATATTGCCCACCCGCAAACCGGATGGCCAGACCACCACCACTTGAATGGCCGATCACATAAAGTTTTTGGCCATCGCCTAGATGGGCTTCAATGAGGTCGGCGAGGTCATCCTCTAACTGGCCAATATAAGCCACGTCGCCGCGCATAGCGGCGTTAGGGCCATGCCCCCTTAAATCGGGCAATAACACTTCAAAATCGCCATTGGCAGACAAAAATTCGGCAATTTTAGTGTAACTGCCGCCATGCCAACCAGACCCGTGAATCAACACCACCAAAGGCGCATCATCTGCGGTCGCCCCAAAATGCCTAAACCCAATTTGAGCGCCATCTCGCGCAGTATAATTGGTTAAAACAACTTCATCATCAAGCGCCGAACTGGTGGTCGCCTCAAATGAAATTGTTGGCATATTGCCCAACTCTGTCGGGCTTTGAGACAATAACAAGCCCAAGGCGATGGCAAAATATATGGTCACAGTTATGAGAACAGATATCACTATAAATTTCACCAGTTTTCTTGCTTTCATTATGATAAACTCGTTTTAAAATTGATTTTAAATATTTGTAGAACGCCGGTAATTTTTATAAAATTTGACGGCAAATTCCTACCAATAGGACTATAGATATTAGTCACCCAAAACACTTGCAATTTTTAGTTATACGATTTTATTTTATTCGATAATTTCATACATAGCTAAAAACCATATGGCCAGATAGATGCGGTTATCGTTTTTAGCCTAAACATGTTAGATGTTTGTCAGGTTATTGTCTGCTATTTGTCGTGTTCAATCAGATCTGAAATTGATAATGAACTGCATATAAATTTAGAATGGGAATATAGCAATGGAATTAAAACACAGAAGGCTTGAAAAAGGTTGGTCACAAGAACAATTGGCTGACATCACTGGCCTGAGCGCCCGCACCGTTCAACGCTTAGAAAAGGGCGAAAAACCCAGTTTAGAAACACTGAAGGCCTTGGCCGCAGGGTTTAAAATCTCTAGCTCTGAATTGCAGAAAGATTTTAATGCGATTAAGCAACCTGATAACATGACAATTGCAGAAAGTAAGTTTATGACCCGTGAATGGCGCAGTTTTTTCATCCACTTGATAACATTTATGGTGGTGATGACATGGGCTTATATACTAAGCGCTCAATTTGAACTGGATAATGAATGGGTCGGCATCGTCATGCTTTCATGGGGCGGATTGTTAGTCGTCCACGCCATAAAAAACATTGGCTCAGCAGAGCCAGAATAACCATTCAAACGATGCCTACAAATATTGGCATTAAACCTTTTTGATTTATGCCATTAAAGATTGTCCCAATACATACAGGATGTAGAGCATAGACAAGGTTGCCATGCCAAAGCCGACCAAACGCAAGTTCCCAACGCCTATATAATAAAGCGGGCCATAAATAGCCCGGCCAATGACAAAAATTAGCGTTGCCGTTTCGGCACTGCTGCTTTCAAGCCCAGTGAATGCAGCGGCGGCAAATACTGGCACCGAGTAAGCGGCCGACTGCACTTGGTTGTTATAAGCACTAGAGATGCGCTGCGCCAACGGCGTAAATACCGCATCTTTGCCGCGGTTGGATGACCAACCATAGGAAAACCCTTGGGTGGCATAGGTGAAGTTGACTTCGATAAACAGCAGCACAAATGTGATGAGGCCAATCGAGTAAAGCGCTGTGGTATATTCCATTATAAATTCCTTTTGATTATTTTCCGAAACTATGTTTGGTTTGAGTTGGTTTTATACGTGAATCAAGTCCAGACCTCGCTTCCTAAAAACTCGATCATGTTGTCTGCTAATTCTTCTCCCGCATCTTCTTGCAGAAAATGTCCGGCATTGCGAATTTTTATAAACCGGCCATTGGGTACCATTTTGGCGATATTTTGGCCATCTGCCACTTTAAACGCGATGTCCTTGTCCGAAAACATAACCAACACCGGTAAATCCCATTTTTTTAAGGTCTCACTCATATTCACCATATAGTCGTAATTCACATGGTTCGGCCTGCCCGGCACCAGTTTTGGAAATGCCGCAACCCCGGCGCGTGAAGCTGGCGTGGGGTGCGGCGCGAGATATTGCTGCTTAACCCGGCTATCAATCTTCTTATGAAAACCCGACATAAAAGCCGCCTTGCGCATCAAATCAAGCCGCCTGATCAAAAAACTAGAAAACCCACCATGGGTGAATAACAATCTGAACGGCCCGGGCAACAGCATGGGCGCAACCAAAGTGTTTAGAATCACCAGCGACCGAATATTAGTTTTATTTTCAATCGCATAACCTAGACCAATCGGCCCACCCCAGTCTTGCCCAACAACAGTCATATCTTGCAATTTCAGCTTACCAATCAGTTCAGATATTTGAGCCACATGGCGCTTTAACGTGTAATAGCTTTCATCCTCTGGTTTGGAGGACAGGCCAAATCCGATCAAATCCGGCACGATGCACCGATATCCAGCCGCGACTAACGGCGGTATCATCTTGCGATATAGATAGCTCCAAGTGGGTTCACCATGCATCAGCAACACCACAGGGCCACTACCCTCATCCACATAATGCATGCGTTGGCCATCAATATCTAAATAGTTTTGTTTAAACGGAAATTCGTAACGATCAGGCATTTATCTTCTCCAATAAAACAGATTATCGTTGATATGTAACAGTTGTTATGTTAAATGTAAATAGCGATTTTTTTACCCTTAGAAACCCTATAATTATGATGCGAAAAGTCAAACAACCCGCCGCAATGACGCCTGACCCCGAATTGCCAGCCCGGGAGAGATTACTATTGGCTGGCGGTGCGTTATTTGCCAAAAATGGCTTCGAAAGCGCCGCCGTGCGCGATATTTGCGCATTGGCAAATACCACATCCAACATGATCCATTACTATTTTGGCTCCAAGCAAGGTCTATATGACGAGTTTCTATTGGGGTTTTCCGAACGGGTATTGATGGTGCCGATACGCATCATTAGTGGCCCGCCTAAAAACCGCGAGACCCTCATCGCCAAGCTAGAAATGTTCATCGCCGAAACCTTGGAAGCGCTGGTAGATCAACCAGATTTGTTTAAAGTGGTGATCCGTGAACAATTTATTTTTGAAGCTTTTGAAACCTATAATCTAAAATTAATAGAGTTTCTAGAGTCGGCAAAAAAACTGGGCATCGTGCGCGAGAAACTAGACACTGCCATGCTAACCGGGCTTATTTTAGATAGGCTAGGCAGCCAGATTCTCTACGCCACTTGGATCAAAGAAACCAGCGGCGAAAATGTCATGGATGATAGCCCGTATAAAAAACGCTGGTTGAGCGCCAATATAGACCTTATTCTGCATGGCATTTTAACCAGCTGAGCGTTTGGCTCAGATTTTACGATCTTGCAAAATCATATCGGCGGCTTTTTCGGCAATCATAATAACCGGCGAGTTGGTATTGCCAGAGGTAATGGTCGGCATGATAGACGCGTCCACCACCCGCAGACCTTGTAACCCATGCACACGCAGCCGATCATCGACAACCGCCAAAGCATCATCGCCCATTTTACACGTTCCCACCGGGTGGAAAATGGTGGTCGCAATATTACCCGCTTCATAGGCTAATTGTTCGTCAGTTTGCACATGTGTGCCGGGCAGCAATTCTTCTGGTTCAAATTGTGCCACCGCCTTGGCCTGCATTATTTGGCGGGTCAACCGTATCGATTTGGCCGCAATATCTCGGTCATTTTGGGTCGAAAGATAGTTGGTAACAATCGCCGGATGTTGTGTTGTGTCTTTAGATTTTATATGGATAGTCCCGCGGCTTTCGGGTCGTAAATTACAAACAGATGCAGTAATCGCCGGAAACGGATGCAGTTTATCTCCCAACTTGTCGGTACTAAGCGGTTGGATATGATATTCCAAATCCGGTGTTTCAATATGTGGGCTGCTTTTTGCAAATAACCCCAGCTGGCTAGGCGCCATCGACAAAGGGCCAGATCTAAACAATGCATATTCCAAACCCATCGCCATTTTGCCAATAAGACTATTGGCTTTTTGGTTCAGAGTGACGGCATTTTTAATTTTAAAAACCGTTCGAATTTGCAGATGATCTTGCAGGTTTTCACCAACACCATCCAATTCATGCCGCACCGGGATGTCAAATTTTGACAAAACATCCCCTCGCCCAATGCCGGAAAGCTCCAAAATTTTGGGGCTATTCACCGCGCCTGCGGACAATATAACTTCACCGCTCGCTTTGGCAATGGCCGGTTGGCCTTTTAGTTCAAACTCAACCCCTGTGACGCGCTTGCCTTCTAATATTAACGAGGTCGTGTGCGCATGGGTCAACACCCGCAAATTAGGGCGATGTCTAATTGGTTTTAAAAACGCCCGAGCTGTGCTCATCCGGCGGCCATCTTTTTGGTTCACCTCAAAATAACCAGCGCCTTCATTATTTCCATCATTAAAATCTTCGGTCTTTGGTATGCCCAATTCGCCAGCAGCGTCACGGAACGCGTCTAAAATTTCCCAAGACAAGCGCTGCTTTTGCACTTCCCATTCGCCGCCCTGCCCATGCATAGCCGATTTGCCTAAATAATGATTTTCAGATTTTGTATAATAGGGCAATACATCATCCCACGCCCAGCCTTTATTGCCCAATTGCCGCCACTGGTCGTAATCGCCGGCTTGGCCGCGCATATAAATCATACCGTTTATAGACGAGCAGCCACCCAACACTTTACCGCGTGGGTAATTCAAAGCCCGCCCATTTAAGCCTGCATCTGGCTCTGTCTTCATCATCCAGTCAGTCCGCGGATTGCCCATACAATATAAATAACCAATGGGAATGTGTATCCAATGGTAATTGTCTTTGCCCCCAGCTTCTAGCAACAACACTTTTATCTTGGGGTCAGCGCTTAGCCGGTTGGCTAATACACAACCAGCAGAACCAGCGCCAACAATGATATAGTCATAGGGTCCTATATCTAGTTTGGGTTTGTTTGGCACAATGGTTCTCCTGTTTGATGCTTACAAATTAATATTCTATTACTAGCTTGCCAATGACATTGGCTTGTTCAATCCGCCGATGGGCTTCTTTCATAGTTTCCACTGTAAAGCCGTTTAATGTCTGTTGTAATGTGGTGCGAATGACGCCTTCATCCACCATCTTAGCTATGCGGGTTAGAATTTTGTTTTGTTCGGCCATATCTTCGGTTTGGTGCATGACTCTGGTGAACATTAGTTCCCAACATAAAGCTACAGATTTACCTTGTAATTGCGATATATTGATAGGTTCATCTGTTTCGACAATCGTGCCGATTTTACCCTGAGGCGCGACCAATTCACACATAGCATCCCAATGCTGAGCTAAATCTGCATATTGGACGATATATTTAACGTCTTTAAGGCCTTTGGCTTTCATGCTGGCAAGCAAATCACGATGATCTACCACTATATCTGCACCCAGATCTTTGCACCAAGCTTCAGTTTCAGGCCGAGATGCCGTGGCGACAATTTTCAGCTTTGTAAGTTGTTTGGCAATTTGAATGGTCATTGAACCAACACCGCCAGCACCACCGATGACCAATAAAGTGTCGCCCTCGCCACCACCTTGTTTTATGCCAAGTCGGTCAAATAACATTTCCCATGCGGTCAAACTAGTTAGCGGCATGGCTGCGGCTTGTGCATTGGTCAGGCTTTTAGGCTTCGGCCCTACAACCCGTTCGTCAACCAAATGCATCTCAGTATTTGTGCCCGGTCGGCTGGCATCACCGGCATACCAAACTTCATCACCTGTTTTAAACAAGCTAACATCGCTGCCCGTAGCCACAACCACGCCCACAGCGTCATAACCAATTACCAGTGGCTCATCCAACACTTTATCAACCGCACTGCGCATCCGCACCTTCGCGTCGGCTGGGTTCACAGATATAGCTTTAATTTCCACCAATAAGTCATGCGGCCCTGGGGTTGGCGTGGGGGTTTCAATTTCAATAAAGCTGTCAGCTTCTTCAATAGGTAGCGAGCGCGTAAATCCAATGGATTTCATAATTTTTTTCCTTACTTTTAGTTATTTGACCTTAACTTTAGTTATTTGATATGTCTTTTAAAGTGTCCCAAGCAGAGCCTAGGTCATCACAAAGAGAGTTGTAAATTTCGTAACGTTCTGCATAGGTTTTTTGGGTGGCTGCATTGGGCGTATATTGGCGGTCCAATTGGGTCATTTTTTTAACCCCTGCCTCATAACTGCCAAATACCCCTGCCCCAATGCCAGCGGCAATTGCCGCACCTAAAGCGCCAGTTTCTTGACATTTGGCAATGGTCACCGGCACATCCAAAATGTCGGCAAACATTTGCGGCCATACCGGGCTTCTTGAGCCACCACCAGATAATATAACTTTGTTAAAACCCGCGCCAGCAGCGCGCAAGGTTTCGACATGTTTGCGATGCCCAAATACCACACCTTCATATAGAGCGTGCAACATTTCTGCCCGGCCATGCCAACCACCAATGCCATAAAAACCAGCGCGGGCTGCACCATTGGTGCTAGAGCCATATAAAAACGGATGATATAAAGGCAAGGCAGCATCTAGTTTAACCCCTGCCACCAAATCATTGCAAATATCAAATGGCGATACACCACTATCATGGTCTAAACCCGGTTCTATAAATTCCTTTACAAACCATTCAAGGTTGGCCGCCGAGGTGGCACTGGCCTCTATTTCCATATAGCGGTCATCAGCATAAGATGCGGTCATGAAAATAGTGTCATCAACCAATGGTTTTTCGACAATCACCTGATTAATGCTCCAAGTTCCGGCAACAATTGAAGCTTCGCCCAATTCCACCACGCCTGAGCCCAAAGCACTGGCAACCACGTCAAACAGACCTGCCACCACCGGTGTGCCAACAGCTAAACTAGTTTGTTCAGCCGCAAGTTGGGTAACCTTTCCCACAATTTCGCTTGGTTCATACAATTTGGGCAATTTGTCTTCACAATCAGCTATGCCAAATTTTTCAAGCAATTCGCGGTCATATTTACGGTCGGGTAATTTCAAAAATGAACAGCCGCTCATATCCGAATAATCAGAACTTAAAACACCGGTTAGCTTATGGGTGACAAAATCTTTAACCAAAAATACAGTGCCAATTTTGGCATAGGTTTCTGGGTCATTTTCCTTAACCCATGCTAGCAAAGTTGGGGTTTGTGACGGCCATGGTTTTTGCAAACATATTGGGTAAAGCGCATCAGCTGTGCCATCTTTTTGCCATCGCTCAACCAAGCCCATCGCGCGGCTATCTAACGACTGAATGCCCAGCAACGCTTCACCGTCTTGGTCTAACAAATATAAACCATTGCCATGGCCACTGCAGCCAACGGCTATAATGTCAGCGGCATTGATGCCAGCTTTGGCAATACATCCGTTTATCGCTTCTTGCGCTTGGCTCCACAATTCGTTCATATCGCGTTCGACATATCCCGCTTGTGGATAGTTCGACTTGCCATCTTTTGCATAAACCGCAATTTCATTGCCGCTCAAGTCAAATAACACAGCCTTTAAAATCGTGTTACCCGCATCCAAGCCTAATAGATATGACCCCATTTCACTCACCCTTTATCATTCTGATAAATATCCCACGCTTCATCGCCGGTCGCGTCGTTATGAATCATCGCCATGAGGCCTTTGACTACTTGTTTGGGGTTATCATGTTGGTAAATATTACGGCCATAAACCATACCTTGTGCGCCTTGCGACATAAGCGCATATGATTTATCAAAAACCGTTTTCAAATCTTCTTTGCCACCACCACGCACCAATACTGGGCAGCGAGACGCTTCAATCACTTTATAAAAATCATTAGGGTCTGAAGTTGGGTCGGCTTTGATAATATCTGCCCCCATTTCCCGCGCTAGTCTTGCCAAAGTGACAATTTTTTCGGTATTGCCATCGACCTGATAACCACCTCTTACTTCATTTGGCAACATCACCAATGGTTCAATCATCAACGGCATGCCAAATTTTTCACAATCATTTCTAACCCGGGCGATGTTTTTAACGCATTGGCGAAACAAGTCTGGTTCATCCGGCAGCATAAATAAATTCACCACCACGCAGGCGGCATCCATTTGCAGCGCCGCCAAAATTGGTTCTTCGGTATTTTGCAATTCAGCCCACATCACGCGGTGGCGGGTGGCATTATAGGGGTTGCCCATATCAATGCGCATCACCAAAGCAGGTTTGTCTTTACCGGGCTTATTTTGCAGCAAGTCACATTCGCCATAATTCATCTGAATGGCATCGGGGCCAGCATCCACCAGCACATCGACCACTTTAGAAATATCTTCTAGGCCGCCCAAAAAAGAAGGCTCATTGCATACGCCATGATCGATGGCCACATCTAGGCATTTTCCCTGTCCAAACAAACGGTTCATGCGGGTTTTTTTGCTAATTAACATCATTATCTCCTAAGTTATTCCACGTTGGCGTAATACATCTTCTGTGAGGTTGTGAAAATGCGATAAACGGTACAAAACGTTATCTAGTTCGGCCTGTTTCTGGTCTTTAGTCCATTGTTTCAAGCTGGCTAAAATTTCTAATATTTCATTTATGACGGTCAGCGACACGTCGCCACTAATGGCGATAGATGTGCGGCGGCATAATATATCGCTTAAAGTCACAATATGTTCATTCAAAATGATATATTCTATCTCGCGCTTTGAATAACTGGCCAAGCTTGCAAGCGGAGCATCATCGCCGGTTTGCATAAAATCTATTATGCGCTCAGCAATCGTGCCATAACGTTCTACTAGGCTTTTTACCCGCATTGCCTTAAGGCCAGAACGCACCGACAAACCATTCACCCACTCGTCACAACCGATTTTTGACCGCGGGAAATCTCGTCCGCCACCTATCGGCAAATCCTTTGTCGAAACGTTTCTTTTCAGCTCTAGCATATCCAATATTTGGTCGGCAACTTGCTCGCCAAACGCCCGAAAAGTTGTCCATTTACCACCGATCATGCATAAAACTGGGGTTTCGAAACCCTCAGCTTTGGAAACAACTTTGCAATAATGGTCGCGGCTAATTTTTCCGGTCACCGTGCTGTCACTTTGTGGCAGCGGCCTAACGCCACTAAACGAGTATAATATTTCAGATGCGGCAATTTCAATTTTCGGAAACACAAATTTCAGCGATTCCAGAATATATTCGCGCTCAAAATCTTCGCACTTATTGCCTTCCGGATCATCAAGTTTAAGATCAGTTGACCCCACCAAGACATTGCCAAAATAAGGAAACAAAATACAAATTCGACCTTCCTGATTTTCGTAATAAACCATCTGACCGCCAGTGGCAGCCAACAAATCATCATTGCGAATAACCAGATGCGAACCTTTAGTGCCACCCACAATGTCGGTTTTTTTATTGTCAGGCGAAGCCGATAATGCCCCATTGGTAAAATCTACCCATGCGCCAGTGGCGTTGACAATAATATCTGGGGTGATTGATATGCTTTGTTGCGTAAGGGCATCGGTCACTTGCACTGTTTTGCCCTCAGCACCCTCAACATTCATATAGTTAAGCGCAATTGCATTGGGGTTCGTTTGCCCGACATCATTTATCATTTCCAGACCAAGACGCTCCGGATATGTGATCCACGCATCATAATAGGTCGCACTACATTTCACATCCGGGTGAAACGCCGGCCAGCCTTTAAAGGTATTGGCCTTATTTCTAAATATATGCTTCGGCATAACTTGGTCAGATTTTGTAAACAAATCATACAAAGTTAAACCCATTTTGACGATAAATGCACCACGCCTAGTGGGTTTGTCAGACAGCCGTAAAAACCGCCTAATCGCGCCCCATATGCCCGAAGAATAGCTAAAAATAGGCACTATTGTTGGCAAAGGCGCTACATAATGCGGTGCATTTTTCAGTAAATTGTTGCGCTCGTGCAAAGATTCTTTGACCAGCTGAAATTCGCCATTTTCCATGTAACGCAGGCCACCATGAATCATCCGTGACAAGGCGGTGCTGGCACCACTACAAAAGTCATTTCGCTCTACCAAAACCACTTCAATGCCTTGCAGAGCAAGCTCTCGATATAAGCCGATGCCATTAATGCCACCACCCACAATCAGCACCTGTGGGGTCTGATTTTGGCGTAATGTATCTAGCACGTTTTCACGAGTTGGGACGGACATCTAACTTCTTTCTAATAAATGTTGAACGCCTTTAGGCATCCATATTTTGCAAATATTTATCAACCGCGCTGTTTATAGTGGCCACATGACCAGCATTGAGGGCAATTGCCCCGGCGCGCGCATTCTCGACGGCTTGTTCTGGGTTTCTCGCCCCGCATAAAGCAAATGTTATGCCGGGTTGCTGTATCGTCCATGCAATCACCAACTGGGCGATGGTGGCATCATAATTATCTGCAATCGGTTTAATTTCTTCAAACAAAGTCGATATTTTTTCGCGGTTCGCCATGCTAAAACGCGGGTTACCAATGCGCTGATCATCACCATCAAACTTGCGGTCTGGGCCAATTTTTCCTGACAATAAACCCAGTGCCAGTGACGAATAACTCAACATGGAAATATCGTTAGATTTGCAGATCGGCAGCAATTCCGCCTCGGCACCTCTGTCGAGCATCGAGTAGCATTCCTGTATGGAATCAACACCGCCGACCGTAACATAAGCCTTTAAATCGTCTGCAGTGACATTGCTAATGCCCACAGAACGAATTTTGCCCTGTTGTTTTAACATGTCCATGGCTTCCATGGTTTCAGAAACTGGGGTCGTCGGGTCCTGCCAATGGGTGATATAATGATCGATATAATCGGTTCCTAAGCGTTTTAAACTTTGTTCAACTTCATAAATAATCGAGTCTTTGCCCAAATAACGATGTACCGGTTTACCGGCCTGATCGAAGAAATGTTCGCCGCCATCTGTGTGCCAAACCAGACCACACTTGGTGGTTAAAACCACTTTGTCGCGCCGGCCTTTAATGGCACGTCCGACAAGTTCTTCGGATTTCCCCATGCCATAAGCTGGGGCGGTGTCAATCAAGCTGATGCCTTCATCAATGGCGGCTTGCACAGCACGCACAGATAAATCTTCATCTGTCCCGCCCCACATCCAGCCACCCATCGCCCATGTACCCAGGCCAACAGCAGAGGCTTTAATGCCAGACTTGCCAATCTCACGTGTAATTATATCAGTCATAATTTGTAACCTTTCAAATAGTATCCAGAACGCCTTTGGCTGTCGCTTCGTCTAGCACCAGTGCCTTCACATGGTTGCCGCGCAACATCGAACATATCGGCGCAATTTTATTGTCACCACTAGCAATACCCATAGTTAGGGGTATTTGGGCTAGTTCTTCGGGGCTTAACGCCACCAATTTAGAATTTAGCGAATAGTCGCAAAGCCGGCCGTTTTTATCGAGCAAATGAGCCAGCAATTCGCCGGTGGCACCAGCTTTTAAAATATCGTCCTGATCATCTTTTGGCATCGGATGCAAGTCATAATAACTTGAGTCGGCCGATAAAATCGACCCCACACCAAATATGGCAATGTCAGCATTACGCGCGCGGTCTAATATCTCAGTGACAGATTTCATACCAATCAACATTTCTTTTTGCTGGCTGGTTTCGGCAAATAACGGCGCATGAATTTGAAACGCCCGGCCACCTAATTTTTCGGCCAATTGCGTCGCTACATGGTTTACATCGGTATAATGCTGACCTTGCACACAACCGGTTGCTGGCACCACTTCGACATCATAGCTGCGTTCGGGGTTAAGCCCAGCAACCAACGCGCTGACGCCTTTGCCACCGGTAATGCAAATGGTGTCACCATCTTTAAGCTTTTCCAACAGCAAGTTAGCACCAGCTTCGCCTACTGTTTTCAGCACCACGTCTGGGTTTTCTGATAAAGTAGGTGTGACCATAGCATCATCCAGATTGCCAATTTTCTTTAGCGCGCTTTCGATATCCAGCAAAGGTTGGAACGGCGATTTAATGCTAATATCGACCATGCCTTTGTCGCGGCCTTGTCTAATCAAGCGGTTAACTTTAGCCGCCGAAAGATCCATTTTTGCCGCAATTTCCGATTGCTTTAAACCTTCAACATAATGCATCACCAAAACACGATAAATCTGGCGGGCTGTATCATAGTCAAGAATGTCATTTTTTACCGCCATAATCTATCCAACTTTTTATTGTTTGTAAGCCCAGTAAAACAGAATTTTAGTTGCAAATCTGTAAATTTGATATGTTTAACACACATTATTCTGCTGCCTTTCTGCTTATAAGATGGTTAGAAGCAGCGGCGGCAAGCAATGCAGCGCCAATGACCAATGTTTGAAAATAAGCCGGCACAAGGGTTAGCATGCCCACAGTTAGCACCATAATAATAAGCGCGCCAATGAAAGATCTAAACACCCTGCCTTCACCACCACTAAAAGCAGTGCCACCAATAAGCACGATGAGAATGGCGTTTAGCTCCATACCATCGCCCGAAAGCGGATCGCCGAGCGACATGAAACTAGAGCGGGCAATCCCCGCTAGGGCTGCGGTAACGCCGACAATGATATAGAGTACAAATACAACCCTCCCGGTTTGAATTCCAGATAATTTCGCAGCTATCGGGTTGCCACCGGTTGCCGCTGCATATTTACCCAATAGGGTTCGGTTCTGAGCAACAACTAATATTATAGTCACGGCAACAGCTACCCAAAAGGCCATGGGCAAGCCCATCAATACGCCTTCTCTGCCATAAGAATTAAACCAAGTCGGCATTTTTATATCGCCAATAGATTTAATTGCCGAAACCCCATCCTGCACCAGCAGCAGGGCGATGCCCTTAAATAAACTAAGCGTGATTAAGGTGGCGATAACCGGAGTGATTTTTAACTTCACCACCAGAAGCCCATTAAAAGCCCCTAGCAAAGCACCACATACCATGGTTAACCCAAAAGCCGCTAAAAAAGGCACGCCGTTAATTGCTAACATCGCGTAGATAACCGCGCTTAAGCCCATCGTGCTCCCGACCGAAAGATCAATATAACCAGAAACCATCAGCAGTGTGAACGCACCCGCAAGGGTTAGCAATGGCGCGGACACCCGCAATATATTAATAATATTTCTGTCATATAGAAAATTGCCACGCGCGAACAGATCAAATCTGTCAAGATTGGTCAAACTTAATATGACGATGATGACCAGCAAAACCAGGTAAATATAATAATTGCGAAGAAATTGCGCCACAAGCCCACCTAATGTGGTGGAAGATTGATTAAAGGTTGATAATTTTGACATCAAGATCACCGATTTCTGCGGGCAAGTGCCCAAGTTTGAGTCATGATTGCTAGGAAAACAGCTACCGCTTTGAGGATGAATTGCCAGTCAGGCGACAAAGTCAACCCTGTGGTTGCCGACGTAACTACCGCCAAAATAATCGCACCAAAAAACATGCCCACAACCGAACCGAAACCACCGGCTATGGCGACACCACCCAACAGGGCGATCACCAATGCGTCAAATTCCATCAACATGCCGCGGTTTGAATAACCAGATTTAAATTCAGAAGACAACAGAATGCCAACAACACCAGCAATGCCAGAACTGAACAGATATAAATAAGTCACATGCTTGGCTTTATCGATACCCGATAAGGTGGCGGCAATGGGGTTTGCCCCAATCCAATAGGTTATGCGGCCAAATACCATTTTTCTTTCAATGATAACCGCAACGATTAGCATGAACGCCATCAGCACGACGGGGAACCTGATAGAGGTACCAAACATTGTCAAATTTCCGAG
This sequence comes from Hyphomicrobiales bacterium, assembly GCA_013214705.1. Classification (GTDB taxonomy): domain Bacteria; phylum Pseudomonadota; class Alphaproteobacteria; order Rhizobiales; family OSC116; genus OCS116. The sequence goes on along the minus strand of JABSRZ010000011.1, from coordinate 53,880 downwards.
GAAACCAAATTCATCCGGTAGATTTGTATTGCGTTGTGAACCTTGAGTGATGACCTGAGCGATGCCACGCGCCACCATCATCGTGCCTAATGTCACAATGATAGAGGGAATGCGAAACCGAACCACAAACAGCGCATTTAAGCCGCCAATGGCAAGTGCACCACCAAGCGCGCATATAACCCCAAGCCAATAGGGCATACCCAGCCCGGTTGAAAGAGCGTTGACTCCGCCAGTTGACTGAACAAACCAAACCGAAAGCACGCCCGATAAGGCCACAATGCCGCCAACCGATAAATCAAAATTCCCCGATACAAGTAGAAATGTGACCCCGATGCCGAGCGAAATAACCGCCCAGTTATTGGTCACCAAATTAATCAGGTTTTGCCATTGGAAAAAATTGGGCACTAATACCGATGCCAACAAAAATATGCCAACCGCAACAGAAGCCACCAGCATGGTGATGAACATTTCATCACTTAAGCTGCGCTTATGGCCAATGGGTTTGGCTGATTTTGTAACTAGACTCATAGAACGGCTCCTTCGTGGCCACCTGTCACAACATTTAAGATGTGTGACACGTCCACATCGGGACTATTGATAAATTCTTCTTCAAGCGACCCTGAATATAACAGAAAAATTCGGTCACAAATTCCAAGCACTTCTTCCAGCTCCGAAGAAAATATCGCGACTGAATTGCCCTCATCTGCCAAATCTTTGATGATGTCGTAAATTTCGGTTTTAGCGCCCACATCTACCCCGCGGGTTGGTTCGTCCAACAACAATAAATCGGCATCGGAAAATAAACATTTTGCCAGCACCACTTTTTGCTGATTACCACCAGATAGCTTTTCCGTATGTTTTTCGATGGAATCGGTGGCGATGCTTAGCTTATCGACATATTCGATTGCCGCTGCCACTTCATCTGCAGAGCGGAATATACCGTAATCCGATAAATTTCTTAAATTCATAACCGGAATATTCTCGCGGATTGTCAAATTGGTGAACAGGCCTTGTGTCCGTCTTTCTTCGGGGACTAATGCGATGCCTGCCTCTATGGCGTGTTTGGGCGAACGGCCGACTTTTTGGCCTTTAAAACTGATTGAACCCGCCACTTGATCTGCGCCAAACAAGGCGCGCGCGATCTCGGTTTTCCCAGCGCCAACAAGTCCATAAAAACCCACAATTTCGCCCTTATGAATATGAAATGACACATCTTTAAGCAGGTCATTGGTCAGGTTTTCGGCCTTAAGCAGAATTTCGTCGGAAATCTTTGTCCGTGGCGTATGGGTTTGAAATGCGCTGCGACCAATCATCAATTCGATCAGTTCGGCGCGTCCCGATACCTCAGATAACGGTTTGGTAATGATGTGCTTACCATCACGCATAACGGTAACTGTATCACCAAGGTTGAGAATTTCGTCAAGCTTATGTGAAATATAAATCACAGTGACACCAGTTTCCTGTAAGCGCCTTATCACGCCGAAAAGTCGGTCGACTTCCCGTTCAGAAAGGGCGGCTGTCGGTTCGTCCATTATAATGACATTGGCGCCAGATGAAGCCGCTCTAGCTATTTCGATAATTTGCTTTTGTGCCACACTTAAAGAAGATACGCGTGCAGACGGGTCGATGGAAGGCTCTATAGCCTTAAGGGTTTGGATAACCCGATCTTCAAGGTCGGATTTTATAAAAAATCCAAACCGGCTGACTTCCATGCCAAGGGTTAGGTTTTCCAGAACACTAAGTTCGTCAACAACGTGAAGCTCCTGAAATAATGTCGCGATGCCATGCCCGCGGGCTTCATGAGTGTTGTTGGGTTGATAGACAGAGCCATTAACTTTCATCGTGCCATGGGTAGGCTGTAAAGCGCCGGTCAACATTTTGATTAGGGTAGATTTTCCAGCTCCGTTTTCGCCTATCAAACAATGGACGGTGCTACGTTCTATAGAGAAGCTGACATCATCGACAGCCCTTACGCCGGGGTAATCTTTGACTAATCCCTCCACTGAGAGAACTGGTGATTGTTGCTGGTTGGTCAAAATTATTCTCCCCGTCGTGATGCATTATACATTGGGCTAATTATACCCATTCCACGTTTGAATATTTAAATAATTGGTAATTTTATTTGGCGCAGGAATAGACTATCCGCGCAGTTATTTTTGCATTTTTTAACAACTTGGCGATCAACCTAATTCTTATTCATAATCGATCGCCAAGTAAACTTAATTCTATCCGCCGAACTGAGCAGCTAACCATGTTGAAGCATCAGCTTCATCCATTGACCAATAAGAGATGGTATAAGCTTTATAGTAAAACTCTTCAGCAGGGCTTGATGTGGCTGCAATTTTACCGTTTATAACATCCATCACTAGATCGATACGGCCTTGTGCAGTTTCAACTGGTGGGAGACCCATAGAAACTTTAAGGCTTGAATTTGCATCATAGATTAGGTCAAATTCAACAGTATCAAAGTCAACACTGGCTACGATTTCTGTCAAAGGCTTACCATTATCAAATTTGCCACGACCAAGCTGAGAAAGACCAGCCATTGTGCCAACAGTTAGGTTTGAAGCTTCTGAATAGATGATGTTAACGTCAGGTTGTTGGGTCAACAAATCAACGATGATTTGTTTAGCAGCTTCTTGACCACCACTTGAATCCAAAGCACCTAGATTTCTAGCACTTGGAGCCACAGATAAAACACCAGCAGCAAACGGGTTAGTACGGCCTGAGTTTACTTCCGTATGGTTAGGCCAACCAAGCTGAACCATTTTGATAGGTGTGTTTGGATGAGCTTTTATCCAAGCGGTTGCCATTTGGGCACCCATTTCAAAAGAAACACCAGCTTCATCACTACGCGCTGTAGGAATGCCAGTATCAGTAATTGGGTTAAAGAAAGATGTTACCGCAATGCCATCAGCAAGAGCGTCATTAATACCCGGTGTGGCAGCTTCACCATCCCAAATATGCAATGTAGCGCCGTCAAATGCACCAGCAACGATTTGATCCACATTTTGTGTCATCACAGCTGAATCGGCTTGACCATCAAAAATAACAACTTCAACGCCATATTTTTCTTTACCATAACGTACAGCTTCAGCCGCTTGAGATTGATGAAACACGTTAGATAAATCAGAAACGAAGAAAGCAATGCGCTCACCTTCGGCCTGTACGGCAGTCGCAACAGTTGATGCCACGATCAAAGACGTAGCCATCAGACTTGTCTTAAATATTTTCTTAAAATTCATAATTCCCTCCAGTTAATTCTTGTTTAGAATCCCGTATTGGACCCCGCTTATTCCTAAATCCTCTTTTGTGAAATTTATTTCATTGTTTGATTTAAATTTCACAATCGAACCCTACTCGAAAGCCCCAACCGAGTCAATAGGCTTATTTTCATCAGAAATAAGTTCGATTCACGCTTAAATATTTCAAAATCAATAAGTTTAATAAAAGTATATAACCAATTGATTATAAACATTATATTTCAAATTATTTGGTTGGAATATTCCAACACATCGCCCGGCCATCCGCTAAATTCTCTTTTACAAACATCTCGATGCAATTAAACCCAACCATGCCAATGCTTTGTCAATTTCGCCTTAAAAGCCCGTAATTTGACTTAGTTTTACATCCTCTAGTGCGATATCAGCAAATGTCAAAGGTCGAGCCGGTAGATTAGCGCCAAATTTAAATAGTTATGGATATTGTATCCAATATCCTATACCAGGTTAATATACAGATTTAACCAGACCGGTTTGCCTTAACACTCTTTACCATTGCCGCTTCAACATCGCAGCAAAAACCAAAATTGAAAGATATACCATGTCAAAAAATATATTTACCGGCACCATGCCAGCCCTAATGACTCCCTGCAAAGCAGATAGAACGCCCAACTTTGATGCATTGGTTAAAAAAGGAAAACAAATGATTGATGCCGGCATGTCGGCGGTGGTTTATTGCGGCTCAATGGGCGATTGGCCATTGCTAACCGATGAACAACGTATGGAAGGTGTCGAACAATTGGTAAATGCTGGCTTGCCAGTTGTGGTGGGCACTGGCGCTATAAACAGCAAATCGGCGGTTGCGCATGCGGCGCATGCCCAAAAAGTTGGCGCTGTTGGCCTCATGGTCATTCCGCGGGTTTTATCACGCGGGACATCAACCATAGCTCAAAAACATCATTTTAAAGCCATTCTTAGTGCCGCACCAGATGTGCCGGCGATAATTTACAACAGCCCCCATTATGGCTTTGCAACCCGGGCAGATTTATTCTTTGAACTACGTGCCGAACATCCTAACCTAATTGGTTTCAAGGAGTTTGGCGGCAAAGCAGATTTGCGCTACGCCGCCGATACCATAACCTCGCATGATGATGACATTACGCTTATGGTTGGTGTGGATACCGAGGTTTATCATGGTTTTGTTAATTGTGGCGCCACCGGGTCTATAACTGGCATTGGCACGGCATTGCCAAAAGAAGCGTTGCTATTGGCCAGTCTGTCAAAACGCGCCGCCAAAGGCAATGCCGAAGCCCGCCAACGCGCATTAGAGTTAGAAGAAGCGTTTGGCGTATTGGCTAGCTTTGATGAAGGCACAGATTTGGTGTTATTCTATAAATATTTATTGGTGTTAAATGGCGAGGAAGAATATCGCCTGCATTTTTATGAAACTGATGAATTAAGCGATGCCCAACGCAATTATTGCGAACAACAATATACCCTATTTCGCAATTGGTTTGCCGATTGGTCTAAACAAGGTGGAATAATTGCGCAATGCATGTAATTGACAGCCATACAGGCGGAGAGCCAACCCGTGTTATCCTAAGTGGCGGGCCAGACCTTGGTACCGGCACGCTGGCGCAGCGGGCTCAAATTCTGGCGACCAAGCACAAACAATTTTGCCAATCGGTGTTGTTTGAACCGCGCGGTCAGCCGGCTATGGTGGCAGCATTGCTGGTAGAACCTACAGAAGCAGACTGCACCACCGGGGTTATTTATTTCGATGCCGACGCCGTATTGGGCATGTGCGGGCATGGCACAATTGGCTTGGCCGTGTCATTGGCATATTTGGGGCGCATAGATGTCGGCGCTCATAAAATAGAAACGCCCGCCGGCGTGGTCGATATTCTATTATCAGATAAAAACACTGTAACCGTAACCAATGTCGAGAGCCGCCGGGTTGCCGCCAACCTGAGTATGGAAGTCGAAGGTATAGGCCACTTTACTGGCGATGTCGCTTATGGCGGCAATTGGTTCTATATAATTGACCCCAGCCCGATAGAACTCATACCCAGCAATATCCGCAAATTGACCGATTTAACTATAATGATTCGCGACCAAACCCATAAAGCCAACATTGGCGGCGACAATGGCGAATTGATCGATCACATCATATTGCAATCGCAATCGACCAATAAAAATATTCATAGCCGCAATTTTGTGCTTTGCCCAGATGATAGCTATGATCGCTCACCTTGCGGCACAGGCAGTTCGGCGCGGCTCGCCTGTCTGGCGGCTGATGGTTTGCTAAAACCGGGTCAAGAAATCACCCAAGAAAGCATCATCGGCAGCCAATATCGACTTTCATACCAACTGGCCGCAAACGGCAACATCATCCCCCAAATTACTGGGCAGGCATTTGTGATGGCCGAAACAAAACTAATCTTCAACCCAACAGACCCATTTGCAAATGGCATTCGGTTATGACTGACTTAAAAAATCAACATGACATCATCATCATCGGCGCAGGCATTATAGGCCTTAGCGCAGGTTTAGCACTCCAACGTGCTGGCCGCACCGTCACCATTGTCGACCGCACAGGCGTGGCGGCCGAGGCTTCAGCTGGCAATGCCGGGGCTTTTGCCTTTTCAGACATCGAGCCCCTCGCCACACCCGGCACGTTTCGCAATGCACCCAAATGGCTGCTCGACCCGTTAGGGCCACTATCAATTCCGCCAGCATATTGGTTAAAAATAGCCCCGTGGATGTGGCGCTTTTTGCGCGCAAGTCGGCACGACCGATATACCGCATCGCTAAAAGCCCAAGCCGATTTAATGCAGCTTTCTGAAGCCGCACTAGAGCGCCAGATTAAATTCCTAAATGCCGAATCGTTAGTCAGGCGAGAGGGGCAATTGCAACTATATGAAGGCGAAAAACAGTTTAAAGCCAGCTTAGAAGGTTGGGAATTACGCCAACAACACAATATCGAGTTTAAACTTTTAAAATCACCCCAAGCCATTGCGGATATCCAACCCGGCTTAAGCCCGCGTTTCACCCATGCGGCGTTCACACCCAATTGGCTAAATTGTTCTGACCCATCTATTTGGGCAAACCACATCGCCAAGGAATTTGTGAAACGCGGCGGCATTATTGATATCAGGCAGGTAGAAAGTCTGGTGCAAAAGTCTGGTAAGATATGCCTAATGACCTCTGCTGGTGAGTTACAAGCCAAACAAGTTGTGGTTGCCGCCGGGGCTTGGTCTCATCATCTAGCACAAACATTAGGCGATAAAATACCGCTAGAAACCGAGCGCGGCTATAATACCACCCTGCCCGCTGGCGCGTTTGACTTGAAAACTCACCTCACTTTTGGCGCACATGGTTTTGTGATCACAAAAATAGGTGACGGCATTCGGGTTGGTGGTGCGGTCGAATTAGGCGGCTTAAAACTAGCCCCAAATTACCAACGCGCTGAAATTTTATTAAACAAGGCCGCAAGCTTCCTACCCGCACTAAAAACCCAAGGCGGCAAGCAATGGATGGGCTTTCGTCCGTCGATGCCAGATAGCCTGCCGGTAATCAGCCGCTCGCCCAAAGCCCACAATGTTATTTATGCGTTTGGCCATGGCCATTTGGGCTTGACACAAGCGGCCGGTACAGCCGAACTTGTCACCACGCTTATCAATGAAACCAAACCAAAAATATCGCTAAAACCGTTTTTAGCAACCCGTTTTTAACAAGGATGGCTTATGAAAATCACTAAAATAAAAGTTTACCAAGTTAATTTGCCGTTAAAAGAGGGCCGTTATAGCTGGTCAAATGGCAATTTTGTTGAGGTTTTCGACAGCACCATTGTCGAAATTATCACCGATGACAGCATCGCTGGTTATGCTGAATGTTGCCCGCTTGGCTCGGCTTATCTGCCATCTTTTGCTCTAGGTGTGCGCGCCGGGCTGGCCGAACTTTCGCCACATTTAATTGGTTTAGACCCGTTAAATATTGGCGAGGTTAACCGCATCATGGATGCCGCTTTGCGTGGACACCCTTACGCAAAAGCGCCCATTGACATCGCCTGTTGGGATTTGCTGGGCAAAGCCACCAACCTACCAGTCTATACTTTGTTGGGCGGCGCAGCGCAGGACGATGTGGTCTTATACCGCGCCATCAGCCAACAAGCTCCAGACATTATGGCCAAAAAAATCGAAACTTATGCCGCCGAGGGCTATACAAAATTTCAGCTCAAAGTCGGCGGCAATGCTGATGAAGACATCGAACGCATTCACGCCACCCGCGAAGTGCTAAAACCCACCGATTTACTGGTGGCAGATGCCAATACCGGTTGGACACGCCACCAAGCCGCGCGCGTGGTCAGCGCTATTTCATCATTAGATGTATATGTCGAACAACCTTGCCTGACCTATGAAGAATGCGTTTCAATCCGCCGCCGCACCACGCTGCCATTTATATTAGATGAAGTGATTGATACCCCAAACACCTTGGTGCGGGCGATTGCCGAAGACGCGATGGACGTGATTAATTTAAAAATTTCCAAAGTTGGTGGCCTGACCAAAGCCAAATTAATGCGCGATCTGTGCATTCAGCACGGCATCCCGATGACCATCGAAGACACGTGGGGTGGTGACATTGTCACCGCAACCATCGCCCATCTGGCTCGTTCAACCCCAGCTGAATTCACTTTTTCTGCCACCGATTTTAATAGCTATGGCACAGTAACCATTGCCGAAGGCGCGCCTAAAAGAGTGAATGGCCGGATGACCGCCTCAGACGGTCCGGGGCTTGGCATCACCCCAATATTTGACGCTTTGGGCGATCCCGTAGCCACTTATTCTTAAAGGAACATCATGCGAAGCCTAAAAACCATACATGTGATATCCGCCCATGCCGAGGGCGAGGTTGGCGATGTCATCGTCGGCGGCGTTGCGCCACCACCGGGCGATACCCTTTGGGATCAGCGCAGCTTTTTAGCCCAAGACCAAACTTTGCGAAATTTTATGCTAAATGAGCCACGCGGCGGGGTTTTTCGGCATGTAAACCTGTTAGTGCCGCCCATAAACCCAGCGGCAGACGCGGCCTTTATCATCATGGAGCCAGAAGACACGCCGCCCATGTCAGGTTCAAACTCGATATGCGTGGCCACAGTTTTGCTAGATAGCGGCATCATCCCGATGCAAGAACCGATAACCCGCATGGTACTCGAAGCGCCGGGGGGGCTGGTGCGGGTGCATGCCGAATGTCGCAATGGCAAAGCCGAGCGGATTTTTGTGCAAAATGTCCCCAGTTTTGCGGATAAGATTGCAGTTCCACTTGATGTGCCGGGCTTGGGTACAATTACCGTCGATACGGCCTATGGCGGCGACAGCTTTGTGGTGGTTGACGCGGCCGCACTAGGCTTTGAAATCATCGAAGCAGAAGCCAAAGACATCGCCCGTTTGGGGGTTAAAATTACCAACGCCGCCAATGAACAATTGGGCTTCAGCCATCCAGACAACCCCGATTGGAATCACATTTCTTTCTGCGCGTTTTGCGGGCCCGTTATCAAAACCGAAAAAGGTTTTCGTGGCAAATCTGCAGTGGCCATCCAACCCGGCAAAGTCGATCGTTCGCCCACTGGAACAGCAATTTCAGCCCGAATGGCGCTGATGGCAGCAAAAGGCCAAATGCAGGTCGGGCAAGAATTTGAAGCCATCTCCATCATTGGCTCAAGCTTTACCGGCAAAATTATCGAGGCCACACAAATAGGCTCACACCCGGCTATTGTGCCGCAAATTAGCGGCCGCGCCTGGGTAACGGGCATTCATCAACATATGCTAGACCCATCAGATCCTTGGCCACAAGGTTACAGGCTTAGCGATACATGGGGCGCTTAGCGACACTTGCGACCGATCCACTAGCACAGCATTTACAGCAACGCCAATAAATCTAAATGCAATGGTTGCGGTATCTCAACATAACCTCGCGCAAGGTTACGGGCGCGGGCGGCATAGCGCCGTTGCGATGGCAAGCGCGCACCCTGATCTATAATGTCGGCAAACAAGCGTTCGGCGCGCGCGCCATTGTCCACCACGCGCCCACCACTAAATAAATTAGGGTCAAACGCGATGATGATTTGCCCATGATAAGGCGCGCCTCCCCGACCTGCAGCAAATTCCATACTTTCTAAACTGGTCAAATCGTCAATCAAAGGCCCAGCCAGCAATTCAATCATAATTGACAGCGCCGAGCCTTTATGGCCGCCAAAAGTCAACATTGCGCCATCCAATGCCGCGCTTGGATCTGTCGTGGGGTTTCCGTTTTTGTCGATGGCAACGCCTGCGGGCAAAAGTTTGCCTGCGCGCTTGTAAAGTTCAATCTCACCGCGGGCAAAACCGCTAGTCGCAAAATCGAAGGTAAACGGCTCTTTACCTTGCCGTGGCCAACTAAACGCCAATGGGTTTGTGCCTAAACTCCCGCGGCTGCCACCAACCGGCGCAACCCAAGCATGGCTGGGCACCATCGCCATGGCGGCTAAGCCAGCGCCAGCTAATCGCTCGACCTCTGGCCAAAGCGCCGAAAAGTGAAAGCATCTATTGACCGCAAGTGCCGCAATGCCGTGTTTGCGGGTTTTTTCGATCAGTTTGGGTATAGCGCTGTCGACTGCCAAAGGTGACATGCCACCCCGCGCATCGGCATGCACAATGGCATTATCGCTGTTGTTGATAATTGGCAAAACCTGACCATCTATCTTGCCAGCTTGCATGGTCTGGCAACACATAAATAGCCGGAACAAACCATGCGAATGGCAATCATCTATTTGGCAGGTATATAACATTTTGGCAATCACATGAGCGTGGGCATCGCCATATCCGGCTTGGCTTAATATTTTAACACTCAAATTGGTTATTTCAGCCAGTTCTATTTTGACAAATCTGCTCATAAAGGCTTAGTCCCATTCGGGTTAAATAATTAGCTACTAAAAAAATCGAATTTCAATGCCAGTCTAAGCCATTTTTCAATCCACTCCAAGCATCTAAAGCTTGGAAAAACCAAATAAAAATGCTAACTGTATCCAATATACAATGACCAAAGAAAGCTCGCAGATGGCCAGCAAACGCATAATTTCGCGGCAAAGTCTACCAGATGTAATTGCAGACGCTCTACGTGAACGTATTTTAAGCGGCGACATGGCCGAAGGCGAAACCATTCGCCAAGAAGCGCTGGCCACAGAATATGGCGTATCGCGTATGCCCATCCGAGAGGCGCTTAAACGCTTGCATGATGAAGGCTTGGTACAACTTTCCAACAACCGCGGCACGTCAGTGACCAAGCATTCACTGCGCGAAATTGGTGAGATTTTTGATCTGCGTATTCTAATCGAGGTGGATTTATTTCGCATTTCTATCCCCAATATGACAGAGGAAGATTTCGCCCGCTGTGGCAAATTACTCGATGAAATGGAAACCTCTTACGATGCTGATGACGTGGCCAATTGGGGACGGCTAAACTATGAATATCATGCAGCACTTTACGCCGCAGCAAACCGAAAGTTAACCAATGCATTGCTACGCAAGGTCAGTTTGCAATCTGACCGCTATGTGCGCATGCATTTGAGCGTCATGCGCCAACGTGAAACTGCAAAACAAGAACATCGCACCCTGCTAGATTACGCACTCAATAAAAACATCGACGCCGGCCAAAAACTATTAACCAGCCACATCACCCGCACCAAAGACCAATTGCTAGCCTTTATCGCCGCCCAACGTTAGGTTAAGTTCAGGTCTAAAAGCCACATCAAGGCAGATTTAAATAAACTTTTTATTCAAGCTCTGGGAGCTTTGCCCCATCCGCCGCCATTGGCGGTAAAAATTCTAATTTGGTCACCCGGTTCAATGGCAATGCCGCTGGCATATGCATAGGGTTTTGTGCTGCCATCTGGCTTAATCACCTCAAGCCCATTGGTGCCACCATTGCTGCCATTATTTGCGCCCCAAACCGGTATGCGATTGCGGCTATAACCAGCCGATAAAATGGCCGCACCGCGAGGTAAATAACTCAACTCAACCCCGCGCCCGCCTTTATACAAATCATCGTTTGGCACTAAATCATTCAGTCTTTTATAACCAACATCTATACCATAGCGGGCTTCACATATTTCAACCGGGCAGTTAAATGTATCGCCGTGGCCGGTGGCATACATGGCATCCAACCCATCACGTTGGTTGGTCGCACCCCAGCCGCCCATTTGCGGCTCGACCATGGTATAACGCCGCCCAGTATCGGGGTGGTTGCCAGCAATAACCGTCGCACAAATAGAGGCAAAATGCCCAGCGGGCAAGCGCTCTGGAAACTGTTGCGACAAGCAACGCCACAACATGTCATATAATCTGATGCGGGTTTCAAAATAAAACCCATGTGCCGCAGGCGGCGTAGCATGAAAAACCGTGCCGGCTACGGTGATAACTTCTAAAGCCCGAAATGAGCCAGAATTTGCAAATAAGGTTGGGTCGGTCAAGGCCTTAAAAATCATCTGAGAGGCGATGATAGCGCCATCACGACTGGTATTAAACGGGCCATTTGTTTGCGCCGGGTTGCCAGTTAGATCAACCACAAATTTATCATCAGATATGGTGATGATTGCCCGCCACAAAGCGCCATCATCTTGTTCTTCTTCAACTTCAAAGCTGCCGCTAGGCAACTCTGCCAAGCCTGCCAAGCCGCGCGCTTCGCCTTCGGCAAATAAAGCCTCAATGGCTTGCAGATAAGCGTCATGGCCATAAGTGTCGACCAATATTTGCAGCCTATTGCCAGCGCGTCGGCTGGCCGCAATCTGCGCCCACAGGTCGCCTTTGACAAATGTCGGCAACCTAGAATTGGCCATAATAATGTCAAATACCGAGTCTATTTTTTGCCCGGCATCAAATAGACGAACCGCAGGTAAGCGCAATCCTTCCTGAAAAATCTCTATGGCATCAACCGACATCGAGCCCGCGACCATGCCGCCAATGTCGTTCCAATGCGCAATCGATGCCGTCCACGCAATTAATTTACCAGATTCAAACACCGGCATGGCAATCACCACATCATTTAGATGCGTCACGCCGCCAAAATATGGGTCATTGGTTACAAATAAATCGCCATCATTAATCTGCGGTTTGCCGTAAATTTGTAAAATGCGTTTAACCGCTTTGTCCAACACGCCAATGAATGATGGTATACCCGCTCCAGAGCTTAAAAGCTCACCATTTGCGTCAGTTATGCCAGTTCCGACATCCAACACTTCATATATTATCGGGCTCATTGCGGTTTTTTTTATCACTGCAAACATTTCTTCGGCACTGGCAATCAATGACGCTTGAATGACAGATATTGTAAAACCATCAACTCTTTGTGACATTTTTTAGCCTTTCAAACCACCCGCACTTTACGCGACAATTCAGATAATATTTCTGGCCCATCTTCGCGTAAAATAACAATTTCCTCTAGCCTGATGCCAAACTTGCCCGGCAAATATATCCCCGGTTCGATGGAAAACACCATGCCCGCTTCTAATATGGTTTCTGAAGTGGCGGTTATATAGGGCGGTTCATGTAATTCGAGGCCGAGGCCATGCCCGGTACGATGAACAAAATATTCGCCATAGCCCGCCAACTCAATAACCTCTCTGGCGGCGGCATCTACTTCAGCTGCCCGCACTCCGGGCTTGGCGGCTTTCAAGGCTGCACACACGGCGGCTTCAACAATCGCATGAATTTTATGGTAATCCTCCGGCGCCTCATTAACAATGGCCATCCGAGTCATATCGGACGGAAAAATACCTTTCTTACCGCCAATATCAATCAACACCACATCGCCATCTTGCACCAAACGCTCGCCTGTTTGATGATGCGGAAAAGCCCCATTTGAGCCAATACCAACAATGCCAAACAGCATCGGCGCGTGATGTGCAGCAAAATAATCTTTAATCACGGCTTGGATATCAGTTTCAGACACACCAATTTTTATCGCTTCAAACCCAGCTTGCATGGCGCCATCGCAAATCAGTGCATTTTCTTTTAGGCTCACATAATCAGTTTGGTCTTTTTTCATTCTTAATATACCAAGCGTATCGCTAGTGAATTGATGTTCAGTATTTGGCAATTGCCCGAGCAATAACAACGCAAAATCTGCCCGCATGGTTTCATCGACTGCAATTTTTGCCACATCGGTAAGGTTTAATTCCGACAACATCGCGGTTAAGGCTTGCGCTGGCCCTTCATCATCCGACCATTTAAAAAACTTTATGTCTGTATGGTCGCGGCTGCCTTCAGCATTTAGACTTGGCATTAAAAAAGCTTCACTGTCGGCGGTTATCAATAGCAAACAAGGCCGTTCATCGGCATGCGGGTGAAAACCCAAAAGCCATTGCATATGTTCGGCTGGCCCCAGCGCCAATAGCCCAACATTTGCGACACGCATTTTTTGGCGCAATTGCTTTAAACGTGTATTTGAAATTTCAAAACTCATCTCACTTCCAATCCAATATAGATACTAATTCAAGCCGCAACAATGATGCGGTTGCCAAAGGCTTCGCCCTCATCAAAAACACCCAGTTGGGCTAATTCTGCTTCAGGTGGTGCTTCACAAGACCATTTGCGGCTAGGTATCCAGCCGCATTGGCGTTTTAAAATCGCGCCATATTCAGCGCGTTTAAGCGCGGCGATCGAAGGGTCTATCACCGGCACGCCGAGCTGCTGTTCAATTTGTTTGTAAAAACCAACTTCCAATGTGCAACCAAGTATCAGCGCTTCGGCATAGTCTTCCTCAACCGCTTTGCGCCCCGCCTCTATCAATAACTCATTGGTTTTTGCATGATCTGTCTGAAAATCATTCACCCCTAAACCCACATGGTAAAACCCAGTAAGCCGTTCATATTGCCCAATGTCTTTAACCGTAGATGACATTTGATTGACCCATTTGCGCCTGCCAACAATGATCCCAAACCGATTGGCCAAGCTGCTGGCTATTTCAACCGCCGCCACACATGGTGCGGTCACAATCATTTCGCCAGACATTTCCCGCGCGTCATGCAATGCGGTGTCATAAAAACAGCCGATGACAAACGCATCAAACCCTTCTTTGGCCGCCGCTCTTGCTGCCCTTATCGTCCCACCGGTGACCATAGATTCATAGGCGCGATATTCAATATGTGTAAAAGCGCCATTTTCCGCCGGCAGGGATGTGACGTGAACCTCGGTTCCCGGAAGCTTATGATCTTTTACCATATCTGCAAACATTTGGTCATAACCTGAAGTTCCCACCGGGTTAAAATACATAACTTTCAACGGTTTTAACATTTTAATTTCCTTTGGTTTTTAAACTTTCACTTTACATATCCATAAACCTGTTTGGCCCGTTCTGGGCTTATAAACCCATTGCGAATGTCTTGGCGAATGGCTTCGGGGTCTCTATCTTTCGGGTCGCCAAACCCGCCACCATTTCCGGTCACAACTCTAATAATGTCATCTTTATTGGTGGTTAACCCCGAAACAAATGCATAGGTTTCGGCCGAACCATCGGTACGAATAACCTCTATATAATTAGATGAGCCCTCAGCGCCCCCATCAGCTGGCCAAGCTGGGATTTTAGACCGGGTATAGCCAGCGGTTAAAAATCCATCATCGCCGCGCAGTCTATAATCCATCCGAATGCCGCGCCCACCGGTATATTTGCCTTCACCACCGGCTTCCATATTCAATTCCATACGGTCAACAATCAAGCCATTGCGCGCCTCATTAATTTCGGCCGGGCAGTTATAAGTTTCGCCATGAAACCCGCAGAACATGGCATTATTTCCATCGCGCGATATGCTAGCGCCCCAACCACCAATTTGCGGTTCGATAATTGTATATTGGCGTCCAGTATCTGGGTGAATGCCGCCAATAAATGTACCACAAACCGAGGCAAAATGCCCGGCCGCCAAACGCTCTGGCATCACTTGCGCCAAACAGCGCCAAATCAAATCATATACCCGCAGTTCAATTTCATAATAAAACCCAATGGGCGCTGGCTCTTGCGCATGAAATACGCTGCCCTCGCGGGTGAGTAGATTTATCGGCCTAAACGAGCCTTCATTGCATGGCGAATAAGGGTCGGTAAGCGATTTAAAAATCATTTGCGCAGCCACCATCACCCCATCACGACTGGTATTAACCGGGCTGTTGGTCTGGTCGGGGTTATCGCGCAGGTCAACCGTAAAATCATCATCGGTAATGGTAATTTTTACATTAAAAATACGGCCATCATCTTGTTCTTCCGACAACTCAAAAACACCTTTCGGCAGGTGTGCCATTTCGGTGCGAGAGACTTTTTCGCCAAAATCCATAAATGAAACCATGGCATATTCAAACGTATCAACGCCATATTTTGCCGACAATTCCAACAGCCGCTTCACCCCAATGCGGGTGGATGAAATGGCCGCCCACAAGTCGCCTTTTAATACATCCGGCATGCGCGAGTTAACCGTAATTATATCCATAACAGATTGAATAGGCCTGCCTTTTGAAATGATCTTGATAGCAGGCAATCGCAACCCTTCCTGAAATATCTCAGTCGCATCACCGCTTAAAGACCCCGGCGCCATGCCACCAACATCAGAATTGTGAGCAATATTGGCCGTCCACGCGATGATTTTATCACCGACAAATACCGGCATAGCCACTATGATGTCATTCAAATGTGTCACCCCGCCATAATAAGGGTCATTGGTGGCAAATACGTCACCCGGTTCGATGTCTCCCGGCTGGTCAAACTTCTTAATTAACACCGCCACGGCTTTGTCCAAAACGCCGATAAAAGCCGGTATGCCAGCGCCTGATGAGGCCAGATTGCCTTTGCCATCCATTATGCCTGTGCCCATATCCAACACTTCATAGATTATCGAACTCATCGCGGTTTTGCGCATGGCGGCAAACATTTCATCGGCCGTGGCTTGCAGCGAATTCTGAATAATTTCTAACGTAATCGGGTCATATTTAGATTGTGTCATAGTCCCTCTCCTCAATATTAAAAGCTGATGTGTAAATTTCCGTAACCGTCGATTTTAACCTGATTGCCCGGATGAACAACCACAGTTGTGCCCGCATCTTCAACAATCGCCGGCCCAGAAAACGTCATGCCGCTTTCCAACAAGTCACCATCATAAATGTCCGCCATATGCTTGCCCTCAAGCGCATAATCAACTTCCCGTTGCGATTTTAAAGCAATTTTTACCGACGTCCCGGCAGCCTCGGTTTCAGTCATTTTTAATTTGCCAACCTCTGCCGAGGCGACCAAATGAATGCCCACCATTTCAACCGGTGCATCCAAGCGGTAAGTATATTCGCGTTCATAAGTGTCATGAAATGAAGCTTCTATTTCGGCCAAACGGTCGCTGGTTACCTCTCCTTGCGCCAACAATACCTCGGTTGTGTGTTCTTGGTTTTGATAGCGGAATTTACCGTAACGCTCGAACTTAACTTTAGACCGCGCAACCCCTTCGGCTTCAAAACGCTCATAGGCTTCATTTTCTGAAGTCGCGAATACATGCTCTATTTCTTCTGCCGCGCTAGGTATTAAATCCACCAAATGGGTGACAAAATAGTCCCGTCGAAGGTCTGACATCATCATACCCCAAGCCGAAAATACCGCCGCTCCAGCCGGAATGATAACTTTTTTAACCCCTAATTCTTGCGCCAAAGCCACTGCGTGCATCGCCCCACCGCCACCAAACGCCACCATGGTAAAATCGCGTGGGTCAAACCCTCTATTTAACGAAATTAATTTAAGCGCGTTGACCATGTTATTGTTGGCAATCCGAATGATGCCGCGTGCCGCTTCATCTACATCCACGCCAAGTTTTTCGCCAATGGCGGCCAAAGATTTTTTGGCAGCTTGCATGTCTGCAGAAATAGCCCCACCACAGAAATAGTCTTTATTAATTCGCCCCAGCCATAAATTAGCATCGGTCGAAGTGGCTTCATGGCCGCCTTTGCCATAAGCCGCCGGGCCCGGCACTGCGCCAGACGATTGCGGCCCAACATGCAATTTTTTAAAATCATCAACCCAGGCGATAGAGCCACCGCCATTGCCAATTTCAACCAAATCCACCACTGGCACCATAATCGGATAACCAGCCGATGTGCGGTCACGCTCGATCCAATAATCAGTCATAATAGATATTTGGCCATTTTCAATTAGCGAGCATTTGGCAGTCGTGCCGCCAATATCAAGCGCCAAAACATTAGCTTCACCTATTTGTTTGCCTAGCTCGGCCGCGCCCCAAAAACCAGATGCTGGGCCAGACTCAACCATGGTGATGGGAATTTTTGAAACCGATTCAAGCGAATCCACACCGCAATTAGATTGCATAATATAAGGGCTGCCCTTAAAGCCTTTGGCTTTTAACCCGGCATCTAAGCGTTGCAAATATCGCTCTGCAGATGGTTGTACATAAGCCGAAAGTACAGTGGTGCTGGTGCGTTCATATTCCCGCCATTCGCGGGTTATTTGATGAGACGAAACCACTGCCACCTCTGGCCAAAGTTTGGCAACTTCAGCCAAAGTGCGCAATTCATGGTCTGGGTTGGCATATGAATGCAAATAACAAATGGCCACGGCTTCAACTTTTTCTTGCTTAAACCCATCTAGTATTTCTTTTAAACCGCTCAAATCTAGCGCGGTCATTTCCTCACCCTGATAAGACATCCGACCCGGCAATTCTTTACGCAAATAACGCGGCACAAATGGTTCAGGCTTTTCATAATGTAAATTAAAAAAGTCAGGTCTATTGCCGCGGGCTATCTCTAATGTATCGCGAAAACCCAGCGTGGTAATCAAGCCGACTTTTGCGCCTTTTCGCTCGGTAAGTGAATTTATCACCACAGTTGTGCCATGCGCTAAAAAATCGATGGTGGCAGGGTCAACATTGCCCTTGGCCAGCACATTCAACACGCCTTGCTCAAAATTTGGCGGCGTGGTGTCCGTTTTTGCGGTGATGATCACAGACTCTCCGCTGGTTAAATCAGTTTCAAAACACACCAGATCGGTAAACGTTCCACCAACATCAGTGGCCACACGTATAGATTTATCACTCATTTGTATCTCCCAATGATGAACGAGAATTATTCAAAAGAAAAGCCGCCACGCCCAAAAGTTTTAATTGTTCTGACAAAGCAACATGGTTTGGCGAATAATGGTTGGCTTGGTGCAGGCAATTGATAGTACCCAAAACTTTACCAGCCACAACAATCGGAATGTTTATCACCGACTCGCAGCCAAGCGATTTTATCAACTCATAGTCAAAAAACACGTTGGCGATGGCGTCAATATTATTGGCGACAAACGTCTCATGACGCCCAATAACTTGTTGTGTCCACATATCATCTGGCATCGGCTTGGTGCCAAGCAATGGGTAAGCCTCTGGCAAATTAGAAAACACGCGCCTTGCCATTTGGCGTCTATTATCTATTGCAGTGAGGGTGAACAATTTTGCACCAATTAACTGGTCGGCAAATATGTAAAGACTTTCATAAGTAAACTGCGGCTGGTTTTCAGCCTTCGCCAGCGCCGTGGCAAAATTAGACAAATCCGTCATCTTGTTTCCTCTTTATTTCCTAGTAAGTTATGATTTCCCGTTGAACCATCATTTCCAAGTGAATCACGCAGCAAAACTTCATCTTGTGTAACCACCGGAATCGCCGCAATCAGACCGCGTGTATAGGCATGATCGGGTGATGAGAAAATTTTCTCGACCTTGTTCAACTCAACTAATTTTCCGTGCCTAAAAACCGCCACCCTGTCAGCAATGTTGCGCACCACCGACAAATCATGAGTGATGAATATATAGGTCAACTGCCGCTTTGCCCGTAGCTCGTTCAATAGGTTCAAAACCCGCGCCTGTACCAATACATCCAAGGCCGAGGTTGGCTCATCCAATACCAATAATTCCGATTGGCAGGCCAAAGCCCGGGCAATGGCCACACGCTGGCGTTGCCCACCCGAAAGTGCGGACGGAAACCTGTTTTGTTGTTCCGCGGTTAAACCGACCTCTTCTAACAATTCACCAATTTTTTGTTGGCGCTCATTTTTATCACCAATTGAATGCACGTCGAGCGCCAACCGCAAAGATGCAGCTATCTTGCGTCTGGGGTTAAGTGAGGAAAGCGGGTTTTGCTGCACCAGTTGAATGGCGCGGCGCAGCGG
Organism: Hyphomicrobiales bacterium; assembly: GCA_013214705.1. Classification (GTDB taxonomy): domain Bacteria; phylum Pseudomonadota; class Alphaproteobacteria; order Rhizobiales; family OSC116; genus OCS116. The sequence goes on along the minus strand of JABSRZ010000011.1, from coordinate 34,447 downwards.
CAAATCTCTAACGGCTGGCAGGACAGAGTTATTGAACAGAATCTCGCCACTAGTTGGCTCAAAAATGCCCAAAATCATATTGGCAAGGGTGCTTTTTCCCGAGCCAGATTCGCCAACAATCGCGAGGCATTCACCCCGGTGTATGTCCAATGACACATCATCAATTGCCCGCACTTCGTGTGCACCGAGCGCAAAGGTTTTGGTTATATTTTGCAACGATAGAATGACTTTATTCATAATTCACCTCCACTAGCTGGGTGAATGTATGCTGGGTCAGAATATCGGTCAGAAACATCCGGAATGTTGGGAATGCCGCCCCCGGTAATGCGTGGCACCGCAGACATTAACGCCTGCGTATAAGGGTGTTGCGGGTTGCTAAACAGCAATTGTGTCGCGCCCTCCTCAACAATGCGGCCTTTATAAATCACATAAACCCGGTCGGCAAAATCACGCACCACACCCAAATTGTGCGATATGAACAAAACCGATGTCTGGTGTTCTTGCACCAATTTATGCATCAAATCCAAAGTTTGCGCTTGAACCGAAACATCCAGCGCCGTTCCCGGCTCATCTGCTATTAACAAAGTTGGGTTGTTTATCAATGCCATCGCTATCATCACCCTCTGGTTCATGCCACCAGATAGTTGAAATGAATAGGAATTCAACACCCGTTCAGGCTCATCAATCGCCACTTGTCGCAATGCCGCCGCAGCTTGTTCAAAGGCTAATAATTTCTTCAACTTTGGTTGCCTGCGCCGCAGCACCTCGGTAAACTGCACAGCAATGGTATAAACCGGGTTTAATGCCGATGTTGGGTCTTGAAATATCATCGACATTTCTGTGCCCCGCAAAGCATGACGTTGCTTGGCCGACAATTTGGTTAAATCGCGGCCTTCAAATTCCAAAACACCCGATATTCTAGCGGTCGGTAAGGTTTGCAACAAGCCAAGAATTATGCGCGCGGTTACCGATTTGCCCGAGCCAGACTCGCCAACCAAAGCCACGCGTTCACCTTTACGGATATTGAGCGATATGCCGTGCAAAACTTTCGACATACCAACATGCGATTTAAACCCCAGTTGTAGATTTTCTATGTTTAAAGTCGGTTGGTTCATCAATCCGCCCCCAAAACATCGCGCAAGGCATCGCCTACGAGGTTAAAGCCAAACACCGCCACCAATATCGCCAACCCGGGGAATACAGTTAACCACCAACTATCTGGCAAATAAGTGGCACCACCGGCCACCATAGAGCCTAAATCGGGTGTTGGCGGTTGTACGCCTAAACCCAAAAACGACAAAGACGAGGCGATCAGTATAACAAAGCCAAAATCTAGGGTCATTTTGGTAACAATGGCCGGCAAACAATTGGGCAATATCTCGCGAAAAATAATATGAGTTTTCGAAGCCCCAATGATTTCGGCGGCCAATACATAGCCTTCTTCTTTTTCACTGCGGGCAATGTTATAAACCAGCCGTGTATACCAAGGCCACCACATTACGGTTACCGCCAACATGCCATTTATCAATGTCGGTTCTAATAAGCCCATAATGGACATGGCCAGCACCAGCGGCGGTATGGATAAAAATACGTCGGTAATGCGCATCAGAATATATTCGGTTTTACCGCCCATATAACCAGCTATCAGGCCCATCGTCACCCCTATTGGCACGGCGATTGACAACACGAATACGCCCAACAATAAAGAAATTCGATAGGCGTATATAATACGGCTAAATATATCCCGCCCCACCAGATCAGTGCCCATAATATACGGCCATTCTGGGGCTTTGTTAAAGTTTACAAAATCCACCACTGCCCCACGATGTTCGGGAAATGGGGCGATGAAATCGGCGAATATTGCCAATATAATAACCAAAGTCACCAAAAACAGGCCTAACAGCGAAAGCGGGTTTGAGAGTAGAATAAAAATAATGCGTTTCATGAGCGCCTCGTAGAAAAACGAATGCGAGGATTGATAAAAGCAATCAGCAAATCGACAATTATATTCACAATTAAAAATGTTGCCGAGATCACCAACACAGTGCCAACAATGGCGTTAAGGTCTTTGCGCAAAATTACCGCCACACCGTAACGCGATAGCCCCGGCCACGCAAACACCGCTTCGACCAAAAACGCATTGCCCAACATCGCCGCAAAGTCTAACCCAATAATGGTCATAGATGGTATGAGCGAAGGTTTGAAAGCAAATTTGGAAGCTATTCTTTTTTCTGAAAACCCATAAGATTGCGCCATTTCAATATATGGCTTGTCATAGGTTTCAATCATATTGGCGCGGGTTAAGCGTGCGGCTTGCCCAATGCCCGATAATGCCAAAGCAAAGGCTGGCAATATCAAATGCCAAAACGCATCGCCGAAAGCTCTATATTCGCCAGCAATAAGCGTGTCTAGCAACAAAAAACCGGTGACCGCTTGAATGGTATAACTATCGGTTATGCGCCCCGCAATGGGAAATATCGGCAAGTAAAACGCAAACATCAGCATCAAGATCACCGCCCACACAAATGAGGGTGCGGACACACCTAATAGTGATAAAATTCTAATAACATGATCTATAAATTTGCCACGGTAACGGGCGGCTATCGCGCCCAGCGGCAAACCAATCGCCACCATAATAAACCCGGCGACAAATACCAACTCTAATGTGGCGGGCAAAAACTGCCCAATATCTAACAGCACCGGGCGGTTGGTATAAAGCGAAATGCCCAAATCCCCATGTAACAAATTCCAAATAAAATAACCATATTGCACAATGATTGATTCATCTAAATGCAAGTTTGCCCGTAAATTGGCCACTGCTTCTAACGTAGCATTTGGCCCTAAAGCAATGCGCGCGGGGTCACCCGGTATGATACGTGCAATGGTAAAAATGAGCATTGACACGCCAATAAGCACAATGAAAGAAGTAAAAAGTCGTTTAAATAAAATAATGAAAGAGGTGGGCATATTCGCCACTTTCTAAAAAAATACCCGAGCTGGTATAAAGCTCGGGTCGTCAGGGAATATTACTCCGACATTTCCATGAGGCGGAATGAGAAACCCATTCCATCTAGACCGAAGGCTTTGCTTGGGTCTGTAAGTGCTGGTGCGCTCACCCGTGAGCTGGCCACAAATACAGATTGCCTATCAAAGCCATATATAGTTGGTGCAATGGCTAACAAGCGTTTATTAAGCGCGCTATAAGCCGCTTCACGTTCAGCGTCATTGGTACCAGCTCTACCCGCTTCAAGCCATTTATCAACTTCAGCATCGTTCAAATGCTCTGGCGACTGCCAAGTGCCTGGCACTGAAGAATGATACATGCCATACAATAATGTATCGGGGTCACCGGTCACAGCATTCACAAATAATTGTGAAATATGCGGGGTGTTTTCGGCTTTAGACACTTGCTCTGCAAATAATGCCCATGGCAGTTTCTTAATGTGAGATGCAATGCCCAATTGAGTGAAATTAGATTGCATTAACAAAGCAAAGCGTTCTTCAAGCGGAACTTCAGCAATCCAAGATATTTCGATATCCATCTCTGCTGCATCATATTTACAATCAGCTAAATATTGTTTAGCCGCTTCCATATTCTGGCTAGATGTATTGGAGGCAGGGTTTGCACCAAACATACCCACCGGAATGGCACCCGTGGCGGCACTACCTTGCGCAACATCATCAGTCACTGCAATCATTTTAACCGCAGTTTCATAATCAAATGCATTGGCCAGAGCCAAGCGACAATTCACATCATCTAACGGCGCTTTTGTGGTGTTCATTTTAAAGTAAAACGCACCAGTACCAGCTTCTTTAAACAATTGCGCACCGTCATTTACCAAAGCTTTCATCACTTCAGGCGGTAACCATTGCGATGAAATATCATGTTGGCCTTGCGCAATCAACGTGCGCACTGTGGCGGCTTCTAGGCCATAACGTAGCCTAACTGTATCAGGTGCGGCTGCGTTCATAGCGGCAAAATAACTGCTGCTTTTGGCCATAACCGTTTCTTCTTGCGGGTTGTGTGAAACAACTGAATAGGCGCCAGTGCCCGCACTATTGCCAGAAAGGAATGCTTGACCCCAATCTTTCATTTCGCCTTCACCATCACCTAAATTGGCCATGACTAATTTTTTGTCTAATATTGGCAACCTTACCAATGAAGCCACAAACGGCGCATAGGCTCTTGCCAAGGTGAATTTAACCGTGTTGGCATCTATCGCTACGACAGATTCTATATCACCAAATAAGTAAGAAAGTCCGGCTCCCAGAGCTTTTGTTCTTTCAAATGAAAATACCACATCTTCAGCCGTAAACGCGTTTCCGCTTTGGAATTTCACATCATCGCGCAAAGTAAATGTGTAAGACGCCCCATCGGTTTCCCAGCTACTGGCCAAATGAGCTACATGTCCAGGCCCACCTTGTTTTGGCAAAATCAAAGTGTCATACATGTTGAACATCAAAATGGAATCGGCATAATCCGAAGCTTTTGCCGGGTCTAGCTCGCCTACGGCAACTTCATCTAGTCGCAACACGGTTTCTGCATTTACACTTAGCGCCCCCATAGTCAGGCTTGATGCGGTCATCAACCCCGCAATAATTAGTTTGGACAATTTATTCATTTTCATCTCCTTTTAGTTTGCTTCTTCATTGTTCAGATCTGTATCTTCTACCAAGGCTAATTTCCGATGTATCGGGTCGGGATCAAAGCCGCCATCACCAAAAACATCCATTGTGCCCGCCCACAAAAAAGTAGACGTTGCGTCAGTGTGGTTCCAGGTGGAGTGAACTTGAGTGGATGGAAAATGAAGTGAATCGCCGGTTTCAAGAATGGTTTGAACGCCGTTAAGCTCAACCGTAATTTCCCCGCTCAGCATAAAAATCATTTCTTCGCCATCATGGCTAATGGGTTCAGCTTTATGCCCCGGTGGCTCTTTTATAATTAAACTACGTAAAACATTGCCCGAAAAATTCGAGGACAACCTCTCATAAGTCATGGTGCTGTTGCCTACCGAATATTCGGGCCGCTCATCATGACGAGTGATTGATCCATCACCCTTGGGTTGCGATAAAAAGTCGCTGACATTCATCTCTAAAACTTGCGCGACAGACACCAATGACGATAAAGATGGCGCGGTGATATTACGTTCAATCTGAGATATAAAGCCAACGGTTAAACCCGCTTGATCCGCCACTTGTTTTAAAGTCATGCCCAGCGCCCGGCGGCGCACTCTCAGCTTTTCTCCAAGTGCAGCGCCTTCCGCAGCGGCCAAACTAATTCGTTTTGCTTTGCTAATCATTTACGCCCCCTATAAATTAAATATTAACTTTTGTTTTAGTATTACTAAAATATTGCCAATAATTTTTACAATAGTCAATACAAATTTTAGTATAACTAAAACTTGAGGGCAAAACGGCCTTTTTTTAGCTCAATTTCGATCCAAAGGTTAATTTTTGATTGAGTGATAATAATCGTCAACAAATGATTGCCATTAGAAAAGATTAGGCAAGCAAATATAAATGCGCCATGTTATTTTTAACAGCTATGCCCATTCAAATGGCAATCCGCGATGTCATAACCAGATTGGATAAATAATGAAGTCAAATATTTTAGAGATGCTTAAAAACCCAGCATTATTGGTTGAGGCGGGTTATATTGGCGGCACTTGGCATGCCAAGGCCATAAGCCGCCAAACCTTTGAGGTCAAAAACCCCTCGACCGGAGAGGTCATTGCCACCCTGCCAAATATGGGCGTTGAGGAAACCAAACTAGCCATAGATGCAGCTTTTCTGGCGCAAAAAGAGTGGGCAGCACAAACCGCTAAACACCGTAGCAATCTATTGCGATCCTACTATAACTTAATTATAACAAACGCTGATGACCTTGCCATAATTTTAACCGCCGAAATGGGCAAACCATTGGCCGAAGCCAAAGGTGAAATTCTCTATGGCGCTAGTTTTATCGAATGGTTTAGCGAAGAAGCCAAACGTATCTATGGCGATGTGATACCCGGGCATCAGCCAGATAAACGCATCATGGTTTTAAAACAACCGGTTGGCGTGGTCGCGTCCATAACCCCGTGGAATTTCCCCAACGCGATGATTGCCCGAAAACTCGCACCGGCTTTGGCGGTTGGCTGTGCATTTGTGGCAAAACCTGCCGCCGAAACGCCCTTATCTGCCTTAGCATTGGCCAAACTCGCCGAAACTGCTGGCCTGCCGAAAGGCTTGTTTAGCGTCATTCTGTCTACATCCAGTGCCGAAATAGGCAAAGAATTCTGCGACAATATAAAAGTTCGCAAGCTAACCTTTACCGGATCAACCGAAGTTGGCAGAATTCTGATGAAACAATCTGCCGATCAAGTGATGAAAACCTCCATGGAATTGGGCGGCAATGCCCCATTCATTGTGTTTGATGATGCCGATTTGGATGCCGCCGTTGAAGGCGCAATGATTTCTAAATATAGAAATAATGGCCAAACCTGTGTGTGCGCCAACCGCCTATATATTCAAGCAGATGTTTATGACGCATTTGCCGAAAAATTGGTTGCAGCCGTGCAAAAAATCAAAATCGGCGACGGTTTTGAAGCTGGCGTAACCGCCGGCCCGCTCATCGATCAAAAAGCCGTCATAAAAGTCCAAAGCCACATTGCCGATGCCGTCGCCAAAGGTGCAACAATAATCACCGGCGGCCATGTTCATGCCAAGGGTGGTACATTTTTTGAACCGACAGTTTTAAAGCACGTTACCAAAAACATGCTTGTTGCCAACAATGAAACTTTTGGCCCGGTCGCGCCATTGTTTAAATTTGACGATGTTGATGATGTGATTGCGCAGGCCAATGACACAATATTTGGGCTCGCGGCCTATTTTTATGCCAAAGATAATTCCAAAATTTGGCGCGTCGCCGAAGCTTTAGAATATGGCATGGTCGGCATAAATACCGGGCTAATTTCAACCGAAGTCGCCCCCTTTGGTGGGATTAAACAATCTGGCCATGGCCGCGAAGGTTCTAAATATGGTGTCGATGATTATCTAGAACTGAAATATATCTGCATCGGTTCTGTCTAACTTGCTCTTATCTGACTTGCCGAAAACACCTACTGCTTATTCCAATGTCTAGACATTTCAATCGCTTGATCAAATAATTGGTCATAATCAATCTCGGCATTGGGTAAATATTTATCAGCTATTTTGGGTTGGCAAATATCAACCTGCAATTGTTCTGAGGTTAATTTCAAAACCCCAAACGCGGTCAATTCGGTCGATTCATAAACTATTATAGTTTTGTTTAAAATATTGGCTAAAAATTGGCAAAAATATGGGTTTTTCGATAAGCCACCATCAACGCTTATATCCGCACAAATGTCCATATTTTTGGCCATGGCAACAATCACCTGTTTGGCTCTAAACGCCACGCCTTCTAAAATGGCTTGCATCATATCTTGGCCATTTGTGCTCAGACCCATGCCAATAAACAATGCCGCCGCGTCATCATCCCAATACGGGCTGGCCAAGCCATTAAACGCCGGAATGAATGCCAGCCCATTTTCAATAGCCGAACGCGCATCGAAGCTATTTATCTGCTGATAATCTGAAAACAGCCCAATCGAACGTCCCCAATTCACCGCCGCCCCGGCGCTATACACCCCGCCTTCTAGTGCAAAAACCGGCGCTTGTTGATGTTTTTGCCACGCGATTGTCGACACAATTTTTTGGCTAAATATCTGCACAGGTTCAGCGCCTGCTATCGCTAAAACAAACGCACCGGTGCCAAAAGTAATTTTGGTATCGCCATTTTGCTCACATCCATGTCCGTAAAGTGCGGCCTGCTGATCGACAATATTGACCACAATCGGCACCGTTCTATTGTCAATATTTACCGACCCAAAACTGCCCGCTGATGGCCGTATTTCCGGCAATGCCTGCATCGGTACAGCAAATAAATCACATAATATCTGGTCCCATTTACCCGTCCGCAAATTCATTAAAGAGGTTCTAGATGCGGTGGTTATGTCAGTGACAAATTGGCCGGTTAATCGATGCAAGAAAAATGCATCTGTCGTGCCCAAACATAAATTACCTTGTGCCAACAAACCCGCAGCCACTGGTATATTTTCCAATATCCAGCTAAATTTTGCCGCCGAAAAGTAGGACACCAAGGGCAATCCGGCCAGCTCCAAAACAGCCTTCTCAGCGCCGTTTTGCTTCATGTTTTCAATAATTTTTTCTGTTCGACTATCCTGCCAAACCAAAATCGGCGTTATCGGTTCACCAGTAAGTTTATTCCAAGCCAAACAACTCTCGCCTTGGTTACAAATGCCAATGGCATCAATAGACTTGTCCAAAAAAATACATTCAGTGATGTGATCCAACAATTCAATCGGGTCATGCTCAACCCAATTGGTTTTTGGGTAATATTGTTGGTGAGTTTTGGTCAAAATAATGCGGCCAACCCCATTTTGGTCTAGCAACATTGCTTTTGTAGATGTTGTACCCTGATCTATTGCTAATATTTTCACAATCAAACCTTAAGTTTAACCCCATTTTGTTCAAGCATTGCGCACAGTTCAGCATCTGGCATTTCAGACGACACAAAATAATCGATCTGGCTAAAGTCAGCAACATGCGCAACGCCATTGCGGTTAAACTTACTAGGGTCGACCAGAATTATGGTTTCGCGACTGCGTCTAATCATATTGCGTGCCACCGTTGCCTCATCTATATTTTGGTCCGAAAATCCGTTGGTAACATCCACAGCGCCCACACCAATAACTGCAAAATCTGCCATATATCGGTTAATATTTTCAACAATCATCGTGCCCATATTGGCTTTTATTTTGTCGTCGTATCGCCCGCCCAAAACATAGACTTCACAATTTGAGTTTTCAGACAATGTCGAGGCAATTAAGTGCGAATTTGTAAACACCGTGATGTCAGATAAATGTTTAATATGTTCGGCAAAAATATTAGTGGTTGTACCAAAATCGATGAATAATGTGCTACCCGGCGGTATAAGATTGGCTGCAATTTCGGCCAAAGCGTGTTTTTGCGGAATGTCCTGTGTAAACCGTGCAGCAAGGGTTTGCTCGGTTTTATATTGAACACTAATAGCCCCGCCATGTATTTTTTGGATGATGCCGCTTTTTTCTAACTTCAACAAATCACGTCTAATGGTTTCTTGCGCCACATCATACTGCTCGGCCAGTTCGATAACTGACACCCTGCCCCGCAAAGCTAATACGGATTGTATGGCCTGAAGACGCTGCGAAGATTTCATATTATCTCTCATTATTGAACAAAATTACAACTCACTATACACAAATATATTTAACCACCAATAATTGTTTGGTTGAACTCCACACCGCTGTCGGTTGGTAGAATTCGGGTCACTGTAATAATTTCATTTTGGCTACCAAAATTTTCATAAGTGCAGAACATATTGCTTTCACGCGGTATATTTAGCGATGAAAGTGAACCGCACATAAATTGCCTAAACTTAGTGCCACGCACCAGATCTTTAACCTCTACCATTTCCAACTCATGGGTATGGCCACAAAAACTGGCTTGTATTTGGTTTTTATGAATAAAATCAACCACCCGTTGCGAGTTTATCAGCGGGCATTCATCAGTCGATAACACCGAATGATGGGTTAACAATAAAGCTTGGTCAAACTGCCGCTTAGCAATTTCATCGCTCAACGCATCTAATATTTGCGGCTCAACCCGGCCATCATCATCTTGGTATTGGCTGGTTTCAACGCAAATTACCAATATTTTCTTACCTTTAATTTCAAATTCACGCAGATAATTTATTTCGGTAAAATAATCTTGCAAAATTGCGGTTTTAGAGTTGATGAAAACCTTTTTCTTGCTCAATTTTGTCACATCTTTTGGTTTCACAAAATCGCCATCATAAATATATTCGCGAAACATTTCGTGCGATCGTTTCGAATATTTATCATGATTTCCCATAATAGAAACGATGTTTTTACACTCAAGCTTAGCCAAAAAATCCCGCGCTTGCCGAAATTCTTCCGATAAAGAATCCGAAGTTAGATCGCCAGTGTTCAATATTATATCTGGCGCAAAATTGTTTATGCGGTCGATAATCAGGCCATCATCAACTTGCCAATGATATGGCCCAAAATGAATGTCAGTGATATGCAAAATATTCATAACTTTGTCTCTTAAATAGTTTCAAATCCATTAAGCGTTAGCTTATCGGCATAATGACATGCAACCAACCTATTGTTATTGACTTCCGTCAATGGCGGCTTAACATTTTGACATTTGTCTTTGTCTGCATATTGGCAACGTGGCGCAAACAAGCAGCCTTGGCGGGTGGCGTCATTGCCTATGGCCTCACCGCTTATGCCAGCTTGCATCAATTGTTGGTCCGGGTCATCAGACGGAATTGCAGACATTAAAGCCTCTGTATAAGGGTGTAATGGCAATTTAAACAAATCTTTTGTTGGCGCAATTTCAATAATGTTACCAAGATACATAACCGCAATGCGGTCACAAATATAGGCGACAACAATTAAGTCATGCGATATAAATAAAAGGGTGAGATCCAGCTCTTGCTGTTGGTCAATTAACAGGTTTAAAATCTGCGCTTGGATAGATACGTCAAGGGCTGAAACCGGCTCATCACAAATGATAAATTCAGGCTGCATAACCAATGCCCGAGCTATCGATATACGTTGGCGTTGCCCGCCACTAAACGCATGCGGGTAGCGGCTCAATTGATCGACAGACAGGCCGCAACTTTGTGCCACTTCTAAAACCCGCGGTTTTGCGGCTTCCATATTTTTTGCCAACCCGTTGACGATTAACGATTCGGCAATGCTGTCCATAACCGTCATGCGCGGGTTAAGCGACGATTGCGGGTCTTGAAACACCATCTGCATTTCTTGCCACGCTTTGCGCAATGACTTTGCATCTAAATCAGTAATCACTTTACTGCCGCTCTGCCCATGCATTTTCACTTGGCCAGATGTTGGCTCTTGCAGGCGCAACAATGCGCGGCCAAATGTGGTTTTGCCACTGCCACTTTCGCCCACCAACCCCAGCGCTTCACCTTTTTTTATATATAGCGAAACGTCATCGACTGCGGTAATCGGCGTGCCTTTTTTGCCAAACAAACCCTTGCTAGGGCCGCTAAATTCAACGGTTAAATTTTCGACTTCAATTAGGTTGCTCATGCCACGACTTCCTGCATTTGAGATCCATTGACATCCTGCGCAACCGCATAACAGAAAACCGAATGGTCGGGGCTAAGTTTGGTTTTTTCCGGAAAACCACGGTCACAAATATTTTCTATAAATTGACTACATCTGGCGGCAAATGGGCAGCCATTTGGCCGTTCGAACAGGTTGGGAACACTACCTGCAATCGGCTCTAACCTACGGCTACGGCCAATATCTGCAAGGTGCGGGATCGCCCGCAACAAGCCCTTGGTATAAGGGTGTTGGGGTTTGCGTAAAATATCACGCACTGGCCCCTGCTCAACAATTTTGCCCATATACATAATCGCCACATCATCGGCAATTTGCGCTATCACCCCAATATTGTGCGAGATAAACAAGTTGGCCATGTTTAGCTCGTTCTGCAAATTTTTCATCAATTTCAAAATCTGCGCCTGAATGGTCACATCGAGCGCTGTGGTAGGCTCATCCGCAATCAATAATTTGGGGTTGCAAATCATCGCGCGGGCTATCATCGCCCGTTGGCGCATCCCACCCGAAAACTCAAACGGATATTGGTCAAAAGCCCGCTCTGGGTTCACAATTCCCACTTTGCCTAGCATTTCGATGCATTTTTGCCGGGCTTGCTTTTTATCCAGATCTAAGTGCAAATTGACCACTTCTTCAATCTGGTTGCCAATGGTATGAACTGGCGAGAAGCTGCTCATCGGCTCTTGAAAAATCATGCCAATTTGCGCCGCACGGATGGCCTGAATGTCTTTGCCTTTTGGGTTTAGCTTTAAGATATCAACGGTTTTACCATTGTTATCTTTAAACAATATTTTGCCACCGGTAATTCTAACACCCTTGCCTAACAACCGTAAAATAGACAGTGAGACAATGGTTTTGCCGCTGCCGCTTTCGCCCACTAGAGCAAATACCCGGCCGGGTTTAATGGCAAAATTAACCCCTTCTACAATGGGTATACTGGCCTTATCAACATCTAGCGATATGGTCAGGTCTTCAACTTTCAATAAATAATCATCACTCATTATTGCACCTATTTAGTATACGGGTCGGCAGCATCACGCATGCCATCGCCAAAGAAGTTAAATGCGATCACGATGACCAAAATAAACCCACCGGGAATGAGCAACCATGGCGTATGTGCCAAAGCAGTAACATTTTGCGCCGAAAATAATAACACACCCCAGCTAACCATAGGTTCACGCATGCCGAGCCCTAAAAAGCTTAAACTGGTTTCGGCCAATAAAATATACGGAAATGCCACCGTCAAGTCGACAATCAGATAGCTCATAAATGAGGGCAACATATGTTTGGTTACCAGTCGATAGTTAGAGCAACCCGCCAACCGCGCAGCTTGGATAAAATCTTCATTTTGCAGCGTCAGCAATTTGCTCCGCACCCGGCGCGCCAATGTGGTCCAGCCTAAAGCTGCCAATATTAATGTCACCACCACATATACAGTGGTTGCCGACCATTCACGCGGCAACGAAGCCGCCAAACCGAGCCATAGCGGCAAACTGGGTATCGAGCGAATAAATTCGATCAGCCGCATAATGACATTGTCAACCCAACCACCTTTTAAACCAGCCAAACCACCAATGGCCAAACCAATAAAAAACGCCGCCATAACACCAATTATGCCAATCGACATCGAGACCCGGGTGGCATAAATGGTGCGGCTAAAAATATCTCGGCCCAATTTATCAGTGCCAAACAAATGAATTTGCGTGCCTAACGTGCCAAATAAATGCAAATCAGCCGGGATAAATCCTAAAAATTTATAAGCTTCACCGCGCACAAAAAACTCTATTGGCACTCTGGTATCGGTATCTAAAACCACCAATTTGCGCAAAGTGACGGGGTGGCGCTTCATTTTATGACCATAAATAAACGGCCAATGTATCTGCCATTCTTCATCAAATATATGTATCCCGGTTGGCGGGCCACTGCTATAAGCTGGGTCGCGCAATTGCGGTTTGGTGGTCGAAATGAATTCAGGAAATATCGACAATAATAAAAATACAAATATAATGCCAGTGCCGATCATCGCCAATTTATGCCGCTTGAATTTATACCACATTAACTGCCGCGAGGTCGCAAGATCTAGCCGCCTGATGGACTTTACTTTATTGGCTGCAACCATATTCGGTTGGTTTGGTGTAGGGCTGGTCTGGCTCATGTCGAGGCTCCCATTCTCACTCGTGGGTCAACAATCATTAATAAAATGTCCGAAATAAACGAACCTATCATCACCAAAATACAATAGATAAGCATCATCGCACCGGCCAAAAACATATCTTGGCTTCGCAATGCATTAATGAACATCGGGCCGGTGTCAGGCAATGACAAAACCAAGCCAATAATCGGCGCACCAGAAATTACCGTGGTCAGCTCCCATCCCAATGTTGATACGATGGGGTTAAGTGCCAAGCGAACTGGGTATTTTAATATCATCCTAAATTCAGACAGGCCAGTGGCTCGCGCCGCCGTCACATACATTTTGTTAAGCTCTTCAAGTAATGTGGCGCGCATAATGCGCAGCTGAAACGCCGTGCCGGCCGTGCCTAACACAATAATTGGCACCCAAATATGGCTCAATAAATCCCAAACCCTGCCCATAGACCAAGCTGCATCTTGATATTCAAGCGAAAACAGCCCGCCAACGCTCACACCAAACCAAGTGGTGGCACCAAACATCAACAATAATGCCAACAGAAAATTGGGGGTGGCAAGGCCAATATAGCCCAATATGGTAAAAGTATAATCTGCCACCGAATATTGGCGCAAAGCCGAATAAATACCTAAAGGAATTGCGGTAATATAAGTGAATAACAAAGTGCCAGTGGCAATTAATATAGTCATTGGCAAACGCTCACCAATCACTTCGGTCACCGGCCGACTATAGCCCCAGGAATAACCAAAATCGCCATATACCATGCCACCAATCCATTTGAAATATTGCAGATAAAGTGGTTTGTCTAAACCAAACTGGCGGCGAATGGCTTCAATTTCTGCCAAGGTGACGGTTTCACCACTGGATATTTTATTAGCTGCATAACTGTCAGCAAAATCGCCCGGCGGTAGGCTAATAATGATAAAGGCCACGATAGAAACCGCAACCAGCATCAAGACCGAAGAGCCTAATCTGACTAATATTTTTTGAAGAAGGGGCACGATATTCCTTGTCAATTAGGCGAGTATAAATCTTAAAACATTATTCACAAATAAACAGAATTAACAAAGATTATTAAAGTATGGGTTGCAAGAAGCAGGTTTTCACTGCTTCTCACACTTTGTCTTAATAAAGCCTATTTAAAGCTCCATTGATCGGTTTGTTGCGAATAGGCAAAACCAGCTCTGTATGCATTCAAGTTCCATGTCGGAACATTTGCCAATTTATTTGACACAATGTTAATTTGTGGAACGGCACCAGCTGTACCAATAAGCACCATATTCTCAAGGTTAAGCTTAACCATTTCAGCGCCTAGAGCCATATATTCATCACTACCTTGTTTTGCGCTTGCAAATGCTAGTGAGGCGGTGCGGAGCTCTTCAACCCATACAGGAGGTTTTTCACCTTCTGCACCATTAGTCGCCCAATATTTGACCCAAGTTGCGCCAGTTATCGGTCCGCCAATTGCCCATGGAGCAGAATATACTTTAGGTTCGGCAATCAATGTCCATTCAAATGGTAGATCCCATTCCATGCCAATTTCCAACTCATTCAAGTCAGATTTCTGACGCACCAACTCGGTAGTCACTTCTTTTAGCAATACATCAATGCCAACAGCACGCCAATATTCAGCAATCAATAGTGGGAATTCAGGTGAACGAGTGAATTGTAGTGAATATTCCCAGAATATTTTGAAATCACTTCCATCTGGTGCCATTCTATAACCATCAGCATTACGTGCTGTCATGCCCATATCATCAAGCATTTTATTGGCTGCTGCAGGGTCGAATTCCGTCATATAGGCACGGTCTTCCGCAGTCGCAAAGCCAATATTTGCTGGCATAGCTTGGTCAGTATTGGCTAGACCTAGATATAGTTGCTCAATAAGATCATCACGGTTAATGGCTACAGACATAGCTTTGCGGAAATTTGCATTGCCATAAGCAAAAGCTTTGCTTTTGTCTGCAATGGTATAGTTGAACACCAATACGGGTCCAATTTGGCCATCATCTAAATGCACGCTATAATCGCCCTTGGCTTCATTTTCTTTAATCAAAGGAAAATCAGCTAAGTCGACATTTTGTGATTTTTGATCAATATTGCCATTGATCACTTCAAGCGTCCAAATTTGCTTTTCTAAGAAACGCTCATTATGACGGTCAATATATGGCAATTGGTTACCAGATGTATCAACTTTAAAATAATACGGGTTGGCAACAAATGCACGAGTTTGGCCATCAGTAGCTTTGGCTAAAATGTGGCTTTCAAGAGTCGGAACTGTAAGGCCTTTTTCAGTGGCAGTTACAGCATCTTTCCACTTATGATAATAAGTTTTGAAATTCTCTTTCCAGCTTTCGAAACCAGCAGCTTTGGCAACCTCATCGGCATTTTCGTTATAGTCGATGTGATATTGCTTCAGCACATGTGAAGCCGCCCACGGGGTAAAGTAAGAACCCGAAGTGGCTAGATAATGCAAGAAAACAGGGTTTGGTTTGGCAAAAATGAAAGTGAATGTTAGGTTATCAATTTTTTTGATTTTTACAGTTTCGCCGCCATGCGCCCAGTTACCCCAAACAGATTGGGTAAGCTCTTCATTGCGCATGATGTCATTAACAAAAAATACCACGTCATCGGCATCAAATGCATCTCCATCAGACCATTTATGGCCTTCGCGCAAAGTGAATGTAATTTCAGTTTTATCTGCATTCCATTCCCAAGACTTGGCAACATTAGGTACAATGCTGTTGTCTGCTGGGTTTAACCGCACAAGGTTTACTTGACGCCAAGACAATATTTCTGATGTGCCTGACTCAAGTGCTAAAGCAGTGCCTTTTAATATGCCGCCATATTCGCCTGTTTGCGAAATTGGCATCACCACCAAAGGTTCACTAGGCAAACGATCGCCAACCTTTGGTAAACTACCAGAACTCACCTGATCAGCGAATAATGGGTTGCCAGTAAAACTAAGACTTTCGCCCGCTTGGGATTCGAAATTCTTTAATTCTAATTGGTTGGCATATGCTGGTTTTAAGTCCATCGGGTTGGCAACTGTCGCCCCGATACCCGCAGCGTTTGCAACGGTTACAGCCGGTAGCAATAGAGCCGCCAGCGTAATCCTATTTATTCGTCTTCCCATTTTATCCTCCCAGATTTTAATCATAACTCAATGTCATGATATTTAAAGGAATATTGTCGCAAATCATAATAAAATGCTTCAACAATCACATAATTAGTACGAAATTATTACACTTTCGTGACAATAGAGGGTTATATCGAATAATGTAAAGAATTAATTTCTATAATGTGGATAAAAACCACAAAATATGTGATTTATTAGCAAGCGCCTTGCAAATCTGATTTCTTAAAGTTAGTTTGTTGGCATAACTTTAAAATGGATTTGAAATTGACTCAGTCAACCGTCAACAAAACAAAACAACATATCCAAACTGCACAACAATGGGATGTAATTGTCATTGGTGCAGGCGTTGTCGGCTGTGCTATTGTGCGTCAGTTAACCCTCAACGGTTTAAAAGTGCTTCTGCTCGAGCGCGGAGCCGATATTTTATCTGGAGCTAGCAAAGCCAACTCGGCCATATTACATACTGGCTTTGACGCTGTTGCCAATTCACTTGAACTAGAATGCATGCGCGCGGGTTATAAAGAATATATAGAAATTCGCCATAAGCTGAATTTACCCTTGCTAAAAACCGGCGCCTTATTAGTCGCTTGGAATGAGCAACAACTCAGTCAATTGCCCTCTATAGTCAGTAAAGCTCACGAAAACGGCAGTGACGACGTCAAACAAATTGATTTGCCAGACCTCATAAAACGCGAGCCAAATTTATCCAACAACGCGCTCGGCGCGGTTGAAATATCGCAAGAATATGTCATCGACCCGTGGAGCGCCCCGCTGGCTTATGTAACCCAAGCCGCCAAGGCTGGGGCGCAATACCAGTTTAATTGCGAGGTCACAGATGGCGAATTTGATGGTAAATTATGGTGTTTAGAAACCACTATTGATAAATACAAAGCCAAACTTGTCATTAATTGCAGCGGCAATAATGGCGACATCGTCCAAAGCATTTGCGAGACACCTAAATTTGCAATAAAACCCAGAAAAGGCCAATTCATTGTTTTCGATAAAAGCGCATATGGCTTGGTAAACTCGATAATTTTACCCGTCCCAACCGCCACCACCAAAGGCGTGGTGATCACAAAAACTATTTTTGGCAATTTATTGTTAGGCCCCACCGCCGAAGAACAACAAGACAGATATGACACATCGGTAGATGCAAATATTCTGCAAAACCTGTTTGCCTGCGGCGTTAAAATGTTGCCCGATTTAGAACATCACGGCATAACCGCAACCTATGCTGGCTTGCGCCCCGCAACTCAATTTAAAGATTATCAAATCGAGGCCAACCCAAGCAAAAACTGGGTCGGCGTTAACGGCATACGCTCCACCGGGCTAACATCGGCGCTTGGCATTGCCAAATATGTCGAAAAACTATGTCTAGAAAATTTTGCCGACATTGTGCCGTTCAACAATTTAAAAGATATATATTGGCCACAAATGCCCAATTTGGCAGCCCATAAACCCAGAGCTTTTGAAATTGGAGATGGCACAGAAATAATTTGTCATTGCGAACATGTTACGCGGGGGCAATTAGAATCAGCTTTAAAATCCGAAATTGCGGCAAAATCTGTTGGCGGCATCAGGCGCAGAACTCGGGTTATGATGGGGCGTTGCAACGGTTTTTATTGCAGTGCCAAAGTGTCCGAATTGACAAAAGGTGCAATTTCACCGCCACAAGATAGCGATGGAGGCAAAAATGACTGATTTTGATTCTGATTTTAATTGTGATGTTGCCATCATTGGCTCTGGCCCCGCCGGCATTGGCGCGGCCACCGCTTTGGCAGAGCGCGGCGTAAAAAACATCACTATATTTGAACGCGAAGAGCATATAGGCGGCATACCCCGCCACACCAAACATTTAACTTTTGGTTTGGTGGCTTTTAAACGCCCGATGACCGGCCCAGCTTTCATTAAAAAAATATTAGCACGATGCAAAAATGTGACCATCAGAACCAATATTAGCGTGATCGCCATCAAACAGGATTCGACTTTCGAGGTTGCAACCGCACAAGGTTTGCAAACAGTTAAGGCCAAACACATTATTCTGGCCACCGGCGCAAGAGAAAGCACGCGCCACGCTCGGCTGGTTTCTGGCATGCGGCCCCGTGGCATCGTATCAACCGCCGCATTGCAACAATTTATATACAGTTTTGGCGCTCGGCCTTTTAACCAAGCCGTGGTGGTGGGCACAGAATTGGTTAGCTTCTCGGCAATTTGGACATTGTGGCGCGCCAAAATTAAACCCGTCGCCATGATAGAGCGAAACCACCGCATAACCGCCTATCGCCCGGCAGTGTTATTGGCCAAAATTCTGCGCGTTCCGATCTATTACAATAGTCAAATTACCAATATAGAAAGCATCAACACGCTAAAAGCCGTTTCCATTATGTCGGATTCCGGCGTGAAACAGGTTTTAAACTGCGATGGCATCATATTCAGTGGTAAATTTGTTGGCGAAAACAGCTTGGCTGTGGCTAGCCATTTGCTATTAAACCCACAAACCGACATTCCGTTTATAGATGAAAATTGGCAGACCTCTGATAGTGACGTCACCGTCATTGGCAACGCCGTTCACCCAGCTGACATGGGCGACCAATGTTATTTGGAAGGCCTAAAACTCGGCAGCTTCTTGGCTGATAAATTAGCTCAAAACACAGTGAATTCGGCTGAATTTATACCTATCGAGCATAGCTCTGACATCAAAATGACCACCCCAAACATGGTCAGACTAGATAATGAAACCTCAAAAACCATCAACATCTGCTTTCATGTTTCAAAAATATATTGGGGATTGGTGACGGTAAAATTCGCTGGCAAGACGGTTTACAAAAAACGCCACCGCTGTATGCCGGCGCGCCGAATCACTTTAAAAAATATTCGACTTGATCCTTTTGATATAAATGATAAAACTTCTATTGAAATTTGTTTCAGCTAAATATCTTATCGCCTTTCTAGGGTTTATATTTAGCCACAATATATATGGCCATCGTCTTGGCGACATATCACCCACATTAGAGGGACTATAATCAAATGCAATTATCCGCAATTGAAACTTTAATATATCTGCCCGGTAGCGCTGCATTGCTGCTGTGGGGCGCCCGCATGGTGCGCACCGGTTTCATGCGCGCCTATGGTGCACAGCTTCGCCAAGGTTTAACAAAAAATCTGTCCAACCGTTTTGTCGCGGCTTTTACCGGCTTTTTTGCCGCGCTGGTTTTACAAAGCTCCACCGCCGTCGCCATGTTAACAACCTCTTTTGCTTCGGCACAATTATTACCTTTAACCACCGGGCTTGCCATCATGCTGGGTGCCGATTTTGGCGCGGCTATCATTGCTCAATTATTATCGCTTAATATCAAAGCGTTATGGCCATTATTATTGTTAATTGGCTATGTTTTACACAACATGTATGACAAAAAATTTGGCAACGGCAAACAGATTGGCCGGATATTTTTGGGTCTGGGATTCATATTATTATCGCTCACCCAATTGTCAATTGTCGCCCAACAACTGCAATCAAGCGATCTATTGCTGGTTATCTTGCAAACCTTACAATCAGAACCGGTATTGGCCGTCATCATCGCTGCCATCCTAACCTATTTCACCCACTCTAGCCTTGCGGTTATTTTGTTAATCGCTGGTTTTTCAACTGCCGGAATCATTAATAATGATCTGATTTATCCACTTGTATTGGGGGTAAATGTTGGTGGCGCATTGCCAGCATTGATCATGAATTTAAAAGAAGCGGCAACCTCCAAACAAATAGTGTTAGGCAATTTTCTATTTCGGGTGACAGCAGCAATATTAGGCCTGGCTGGGCAAAGCATCATCAGCCCAGCTTTGACAGATATGATGGCATATATAAATCTAGGTTCATTGGTCGAATTCACCGTATTTGTGCATATCATGTTCAACTTAGCACTGTTTATTGGGTTTATCGGTTTAACCGCTCCGGTGGCAAAACTATTGCAATTGATGGTAAAAGACACTGGCCAGAAAACCAAAGATATTGAACCCAATTATTTAAAACCCACCGCGCTAGAGATGCCAGAAATAGCGCTTAACCTTGCAGCGCGCGAAACCCTACATTTAATCGACCGAGTCGAGAAAATGTTGAACTTGTCATTTGAGGCACTGAAACAATTTGATGGTATCAAACGTCGCGACGCCAAAGCCATAGACAAAGACATCATTAACTTATCTCGCGCTATAAAAGATTATTTGGTCGAGTTAACCCAGCAACAGCTCGACACCAAACAGAGCAATCGCGTGGTGGAAATTATCAGCTTCACCACCAGCCTTACTCATATAGGCAATGAGTTAAACAAAAATACTTTGCAAACAATTGGTCAAAAAATCAAACAGAACAAACGCTTCTCGGCTGCCGGAATGCTAGAAATTACCAATATGTATGAGTATATTCAGGTGACTTTGCAATTGACGGTCAAAGTGTTTATGGAGCAAGACATTGCCAGCGCCCGCGAACTCATCAAGCGTAAAGAATTGTTCAGACAAACCGAATATGAAAACCGGCTACAGCACTTAACCAGATTAAAAGATGGCGACATCAAATCGCTAGAAACCAGTGCATTTCATTTAGATATCTTACGTGACCTTAAACGCATCAACAGCTATTTATCATCTTCAGCTTATCCGTTGTTAGAAGCAGCGGGCGAACTTCAAGCCAGCCGTTTAACCCAATCTAACAGCAGCGATTGAACTTGCTGCATGAGTTGCATTTGGCAAACTTAAGTGAAGTCAACTTCGCGTAAGTTGCGCTCTAATAAATTCAAAAATAATCTAGTAGGTGTATCCGGATGTTTTTTAGCCGAAATAAAAGCGCATATTTTATAATTTTTAAGTTCGCTTTCGGCCAAAGGAACAAAAACCAGTTTTTTCTCACGAATGTCTTTCATAAAGCCAATTTTTGTATAAAGACCAATGCCGATTTTCTCATTAATTGCCCGTTTGGCCATTAACACAGAATTGGTATAAAATATTGTGGAGATAGATGACAATTCACTGGATAATTCTTGATCGATTATGGAGGTATGGCCGCGGGCGTCAATGGTACGAACCAGTGGAAAAGGTTCACAATCGGACATACGGATAAAGGGTCTGTTGGCCAACGGATGCTTTGTCGGCACAATGACGCCAAACGGCGAAGGCTTTTCTGCAACTATTCTGATATCTGGGTGGGGGTTACGCGAAAAACCAATGCCTATATCGGCTTCCCCGCTGGCCACGTCTTCCATGGCTTCATCTATACCAACAATTTTTACGGTGTAAGAAACCGATGGGTATTCCTTGGCAAACTGGCCTAGAACATGTGGCAAAAAATCAAAAGTGAGCGAGTCTAATGTTGAAATTGCAATATGCCCCGACCTTAAATTTTTAATGTCATCAATCGCCGCGCGGACATTGTTAAAATCGTATATAGTGTTGCGGCAATGCTCTACCACCAGTCGACCTGCCTCGGTTAATTCCACGCCATGCGGTGTGCGGTTAAATAATTTACTGCCAAATTCTAACTCCAGCTTTAATATCTGCCTATTGACCGCAGATGACGAAATATTCAATATTTTTGCAGCTTTTCGAATCGAACCTTGATTTGCCACTTCGTCTAAATATTGCAATAATGGATTGTGCATATGATTTCCAATATAGGTTTTAGGTGATGCCCAAAAGGCATCGCCATTGGCGAAATATAGTTCTTATTATACACACTTATCTGCGTATAACATCAAGATAGTTAAATTGAGTAGCCGCCGGATATTTCATTGGGCATCATTAAAAAGGGAGATTAGAATGAAGAAATCACTAGATATTTCAACAAACCGCCGCCAGGTGCTTAAGGGCATGGGTGTTGCGGGCGTTGCCGTTAGTGGCACCATGATTGGTATTACCGAAGCCGCAGCCGCTGGCGAATTTGAAATCAATATGCAACTTGGTTGGTTGGCTTCAAACGGCCAACTGGGCGAAGTCGCAGCCGACTCGCTAGGATATTATAAAGCCGAAGGCTTAACATTAAACATCACCCCTGGTGGCCCAAATGTTGATGGTGTCGCATCTGTAGCTTCTAGCCGCGCAAATGTTGGCCAACTTTCATCAAGCCCCTCACTTATGTTGGCACGGGCAGCGGGCATTCCAATTAAATGTTTCGCCACTGGTTACCAACAACATCCATTCACCTATTTCTCATTGAAAAGCAACCCTATCAACACCCCAGAAGATATGATTGGCAAAAAAATCGGCACCCAAGGCACAGCCAAAATCTTATTGCGCGCTTTGCTAGCTAAACATCAAATTAACGAAGCCGATGTTGAAATTATTGTTATGGGTGGCGACATGGCACCATTGATGACAGGTCAAGTGGATGCAGTTACCGGTTGGCAGTCTAACATTAACGCCCTAAAAATATTAGGCGATCAACGTAATGACATGCGCCTTTGGGACGCGGGTGTGCAACTTTATGCTAACCCATATTACACAACTGATGATAATTTGGCAAATAACGGAGCTCAATTTGAAGCCTTTGTTCGCGCAACATCAAAAGGTTGGGCATGGGTTCATGCAAACCCAGATAAAGCCGCAGAGCTGTTGGTAGAACGTTATCCTAATATGGATCTTGCCTCTGAAAAAGAAGCTGTTCCGCTGATTTTAAGTTATGTATTTAACAATGAAACCAAGCAAAATGGCTGGGGCACAATGTCCAGAGAAAATTGGGAAACTCAAATCAATACCTATTCCGAGTTGGGTCAGTTCAAGAAAAGCACGCCGACCGTTGATGATGTTATGACTTTGTCAATTTTAGAAGCCACCGCAAATGACCGTCCAAAAATTGGATAATAATATGACTAATGTCACACATGATATGAATAAAACAGGAGGGGCTTCTGCCCCTGCTGTTAGTTTAAAAAACGCTCAGGTGCGTTTTGGTGATTTAACCGCTCTAGAAAATATCGATCTTGAAGTTGAAGCTGGCGCATTTATCACCATACTAGGGCCTTCCGGGTGTGGAAAATCCACCTTATTGCGTCTGGTTTCAGATTTAGTGCCGATTGCAGATGGTGAAGTTAATGTATTTGGCCAGCACGTTGCCGCAGCACGTCTGGCGCGAGAATTCGCATTTGTATTTCAAGATTCAACGCTGCTACCGTGGCGCACAGCCATCGAAAACGTACGCTTGCCGTTAGAAATTGGCGCGAAACACGCCCATAAAAGGCCAAAAGCCAAAAGCGAAAAATCAGCCGAGGAACTATTAGAATTAGTCGGTTTAAAAGGCCGAGAAAACGCCTTGCCACACGAATTATCTGGCGGCATGAAACAACGAGTTGCCATCGCCAGAGCGTTAATATGCAAACCACGCCTATTGCTGATGGATGAACCATTTGGCGCGTTGGACGAGATCACTCGAGACCGGCTGAACGAGCAAATCCTCAAAATTTGGCAAGAAACAAAAACCACCATATTATTTGTCACTCATTCTATTCCAGAAGCCATTTTCTTAGGTCAAAAAGTTTTAATGCTAGAAGCTAATCCCGGGCGCGTACGCGAGCTTATTGACATAGATTTACCTTATCCGCGCGAATTGCCAATACGTGAAACTCAAGAGTTTAATAAAATTTCTCGATATCTGAGAGAAGTTTTGGAGACCTGCTAATGTTTATAAAATTTTTCAAAAAAAACTGGTTGCCATTATTCACCACTTCAATGATTTTTGTCATCTGGGAATTAGGAATTCAAATATTTGGGGTTCCTGAATATATTGCCCCCGCACCAAGTTCAGTTTTTGCCACTTTGGTCGAGGAACGAGACACGTTGTGGCGCAATTTTCTACCAACTTTGTTCGAGAGCCTAGCCGGTTTTGTGGTTGGTAACTTTATTGCCATCACCTTGGCCATCGCGTTTGTTCACAATAAAATGGTCGAAAAAGCCTTCTTCCCCATCGCGGTATTTGTCAACACCATCCCTATTTTGGCGGTTGCGCCAGTTTTAGTGTTGATATTTGGCAACGGCATTGAAACCAAGGTTATCATTGCTGCGCTAATATGCTTTTTCCCCACATTGGTGAATATGGTGCGTGGTTTAGAATCTGTCAGCGGGCAGATGATAGAGCTTGGTCGTATATTGTCAGCAACAAAACCCGAATTCTTTTGGAAAATTCGTTTGCAATCATCCCTACCCTTCTTGTTTTCGGCCTTAAAAATCGCCTCTACAACCTGTGTTATCGGTGCGATTGTTGGCGAATGGGTTGGCGCAGATATTGGCTTAGGGTCGTTAATTATCGAAGCCACGTTTAATTTTAGATCGCCACTGTTATACGCCACAGTCATTGTGTCATCTGGGTTAGCGGTCATATTGTTTATTTCTGTAAGTGTTGCCGAACGGCTTATCATTAAATGGAAACCTGAGCATTCGGTTTAAAAAATGTAAACCAACTAAGTTAGAAATATTGAAATGCCCAGTTTAACTTGGCAGTAACGGAGAGAATTATGTCTACATTTAAAAATATGTCACTGACTTTAGAAAAGCAAAATGTGCCAGTTGTGGCCAAAAGTGATGTGGTCGTGGTTGGTGGCGGTGCGGCGGGTGTAACCGCAGCGGTTTCCGCAGCTCGTAACGGTTGCTCCGTTACCCTTATCGAGCGCTATCACCATCTTGGCGGCATGGCATCTGGCGGCATGGTTCTGGTTTTAGATGATATGACCAACGGCAGCGAAATAACCGTCACCGGCATTGTTGATGAATTTGTCGAAACCATGAAAATGGAAAATGGCGCAGTATATCCACCCAGCGAGGACCGCATTCAAAGCCAAGAAATGTGGCGCAAATGGTCACGTTGGGGCTGCCATGATTTTCATTCGAAACTCGAACCTATGCCCATCACTTATGCGGTGGCATTTGACCCAGATGCATGGAAACGTGTGTCGCTAAAATTGGTCAAAGAAGCCAAGGTTAACTTGCGCTTGCACAGTTGGTTTTCAGACACGATTGTCGAAGACGGCAAAGTTAAAGGCATAATCGTCCAAACCAAAACTGGCCGCGAAGCCATTTTGGGCGACTCCTTCATTGACGCATCTGGCGATTTAGACCTAGCCATTGCGGCCGGTGCAGAACATTCCATAGGCCAATATATTGTTACAACGGTATTTAGGTTAAGCAATGTCGATACCGACACCGTCGAGAAGTTCCAATATGAATGTCCGGATGAATACCGTAAAATAGATCGCCAAGCGCGGCGTATCATTGGTGGCGCGTGGGATTTATGGTGGTTAAAAACCCCCATTCCAGGCATCGTTTGGTGCAATTGCCCGCATATGACTGGTTATGACGGCATTTCTGTCGAAGACAATACCGCTGCCGAATTTGATGGCCGCGCTAGAATGTGGGCGCTATATGAATTTGTCAAAGCCAATATGCCAGGGTTCGAAAAATGTCATATGTTGGGCGCCGCCGAGCAAGTTGGCGTTCGTCAAACCCGTCAATTGGTCGGTGAATATGTAGTGACCAAAAAAGATGTCACCAGCCGCCGCCATTTCGAAGATACCGTATGCCGTGGGCGCGATTATTACACCCCATACCGCGCATTATTGCCCAAAGGCGTTGATAATTTAATCGTCGCGGGTCGGCATTATTCTGCCGAGTCCGAAGCTCAAAAAATATCGCGTGAAATACCACCATGCATGGTTCAAGGCCAAGCAGCGGGTGTGGCAGCGGCGTTGGCACTAAACCAGAATACCGCCTTTAGAGATGTGGCCGCCAAAGACATTCAGAAGCAAATGCGCGCACAAAATGCAGACCCGGGTGATAAACCATCAGAAAATGCTTCATAACCTGCTAGCACAGACAAATAAAAGAAAGAATAGACATGTCTAACAATAGCCTGCCACTAGATGGCATTAAAATAATCGATTTTTCACAAGTCATGTTAGGCCCATGTGCAACCCAGATGTTGGCAGATTTCGGTGCCGATGTCATTAAAATTGAACGGCCAAAAGTGGGCGAATTATCACGCAATGTTTTTGGCGGCAATAGCGAGCTATCGCGTAACAACCCGGTATTCTTTAGCCTAAACCGCAACAAACGATCCATGACTTTAGACACCAGAACCGATGCAGCCAAAAAAGTTATATACGAATTGGCCAAAACCGCCGATGTGGTGGTGAGTAATTTTAGGCCGGGCGTCATGAGCCGCATGGGGTTTTCTTACGAAACCTTAAAAGCCATCAACCCACGTATAATATTTGCTTCAGGCACCGGTTTTGGCCCCACTGGCCCCAATGCTCATAAAGGTGGGCAGGATGTTTTAGCACAAGCGATGAGCGGCGTTATGGAGCAGCGGGCAGATGCCAGCATTCCACGTTCCATATACCCCACAGCACTTTGCGATTATGCAGCCGGTATGCATCTGGTACAAGGCGTTATGGCCGCCATTATCGCGCGCTTTAAATCTGGCGTTGGCCAGCGAGTTGATGTGTCTTTATATGACTCGATGTTAGCTATGCAAATGCAGGAAGCCGCAAATTTAATGGCCACAAATGCCACTTTAAACTGGGCGGCTCTGCCGTTGAGCGGTGTGTTTGATACAACAGATGGCGCAATCGTCATTGTTGGTGCGTTCAAACAAAATCCGTTGCAAGATATTTGCCTCGCTATGGAGCATCCAGAAGATTTATCGATAAAATATCCGCTGCTTGAAGACCAAACCAAGGTAAAAGAATATTTGCACGGCGAATTTAGAAGTTATTTCGGTAAGATGACCACCAAACAAGCCATAGCAAAATTAGAAAAACAAGACCTGCTTTGCGCACCGGTTAGGTCTTTGGGTGAAGCTTTAGAAAATGAGCAAACGGCGGTCAATGAGATGATTGCCACCATCAAACATCCACTTCATGGTGACATCCAAGTCATCGCGTCACCAGTTCATATGTCAGATGCGCCATTTACATTGCGTCATGCACCGCCGACATTAGGCCAGCATAATGATGAGATTTTGAACGAGTTGGGCATGTCTTTAGACTAATATAAAAGTGAGTGAATATAATGAGTGTTAAATTTGAAATTAAAGATGCAGTGGCTTATGTCACCATCGACCGCCCAAAACGCATGAATGCAGTTGATGGCGCAACTGATGAA
Organism: Hyphomicrobiales bacterium; assembly: GCA_013214705.1. Classification (GTDB taxonomy): domain Bacteria; phylum Pseudomonadota; class Alphaproteobacteria; order Rhizobiales; family OSC116; genus OCS116. The sequence continues at coordinate 6,783 of JABSRZ010000011.1, read as the reverse complement.
GCGCTCGAAAAAATTTGGCAAAAAATTGAAGCCGATGATAGTTTGCGCTGCGTTGTGTTAACAGGCGGCGGCGAACGCGCATTCTGCGCTGGTTCTGATGTAAAGGCAGCTGGCGACAAAACAGGTTTAGAATATTGGGCTGAATCAAACCCAAACGGCTTTGGTGGCATAGCCCTTCGCGACAGTCTGAAAATTCCCTTGATAGCACGGGTGAACGGCTTTGCCTTAGGTGGCGGGTTTGAGATGGTGCTAGGTTGCGACATTGTTATAGCCACCAATACCTCGTTTTTTGGCTTGCCAGAATCCAGATTGGGCAGGTTAGCGCTTGCTGGCGGTATGGTGTTATTGCAACGCCAAATACCTGCAAAGATTGCAGCGGGTTACTTGTTAACGGGCCGCAGAATGTCTGCCGATAAGGCCTATCAATATGGTTTAGTCAATGAAATTGTCGCCCCAGAAGATCTGGATGCGTGCGTGCAAAAATGGGTGGATGACATTAAACTCTGCGCACCATTATCTGTGCGAGCCTTAAAACACACCATAGACAACACTAGCCATTTAACCGCCAAAGAAGCTCAAGGCTTACGCACACCTGAACTTATTAAAGCTTTGCAATCTAAAGATTCTGAAGAAGGCGTCAAGGCATTCATCGAAAAACGCGCTCCACAATGGCGTGGCGAATGAGCGAATAAGCGAGTGAGGAAAACGATATGTCCTTTGTAATCATTTCAGATTGCATAGATATAAAAGATGGTGGCTGCACTTTGGTTTGCCCGGTAAACTGTATCTATGAAGGCGGGCGGATGTTTTACATCAACCCTAGCGAATGCATAAATTGTGGCCTTTGCGAGTCTGTTTGCCCGGTAGATGCCATTCGTAAAATTTCAGAAGTTACCGAAGATGAAGCCCCATACGTCGCCGCAAACAAAGAGTTTTTTGAAGAAAAAGTTACCGGTTGGGGCATGCCAGATGGTTGGACCAAAGAATTCACCACCGACCAAGATCACCCCTTGGTGGAAAATTTTGAAATTAAAAAATAATCAAGACTTTGAAGGAATATATTTTGACCGAAATAGATAAAAAATTAGCCGGCATTATTGCCGCTGTGCCCACACCTATTGATACCGACAATCAACCATTATTGGATGAATTTATCAACCATTGCCAATGGGCGCTAAACAATGGCTGTGATGCTTTAAACGTTTTGGGCACAACTGGTGAGGCCAATTCGCAAAATGTTGCCAACCGCAAAGCCATTATGAAAGTCGCAGCCGAAAAGCTAGATGTGTCTAAACTTATGGTTGGCACTGGTTTGTCAGATTTGGCCACAACCACCGAGTTAACTCTATTTGCCAATGATTTGGGCTACCCAGTCGCGCTAATATTGCCGCCATTTTATTACAACCCGGTTTCTGACCAAGGCATTCTCGACTATTTCTCTACCTTAGATAAGGCCTTAGGCTATGCCGATATAAAAATCTACCTGTATAATTTCCCGGCTTTGTCAGGGGTTAAATTTTCAGTCGAGGTTATTAAACAACTCGCGCAAAAAATGCCGCATCGCATCGCCGGCATAAAAGACTCATCTGGTGACATCGCTTATTGCAGTGAAATTGTTAAAAATGTAGCCAATTTTAAAGTGTTTCCAAGCAACGAGGTTTCGGTGGCAGACGCCAAAGCCAATGGCTTTGCTGGCTGTATATCCGGCTCGGTAAATGTGACGGCACCTCTGGCCGCAAAAATATGGCAAGGGGCGGCAAATAAATCTGAATTAAGCGCCAAAATAGCTGAATTGAGAACCGAAATCGCCTCATTACCACTCATCCAAGTGGTCAAATACTTAATTGGGATAAGAGAAAAGAGCGACAATTGGCAGTCGGTTATTGCCCCTTTGACCAATTTAACTCAAGCACAAATTCAACAAGTCAAAACCATAGCTTCAAAGCTAGGTTATTTATAATTAATTCATAAAGGGTACACAATGTCAGAAGTAAAACGTAACTTAATTGCCGGCCAATGGGCTGAATTCACCAAAAGCAAAAGCAACAAAAACCCGGCAGATTTAACTGATATCATTGGCGAATACGCAGTCGGCTCGGAACAAGATGTAAATGCAGCAGTGGCCTCTGCCAAAAATGCATTTAACGCTTGGGCAACGGCGTCACCACAAGTGCGGCATGACTTGCTTGATAAAGTCGGCAATTTAATGGCAGCTAGAAGCCAAGAAATCGGCACCATTTTAGCGCGTGAAGAAGGCAAATCACTGGCCGAAGCCGTGGGTGAAACTATGCGCGCCTCACAAGTGTTTAAATTCTTTGCCGGCGAAGCGCTGCGCATGACCGGCGATAACATTGCCTCCATTCGCCCCAACATCAACATCGATGTTACCCGCGAACCACTTGGTATTGTCGGCATCATCACCCCGTGGAACTTCCCCATCGCCATCCCCGCGTGGAAAATAGCGCCGGCATTGGCCTTTGGCAATTGCGTCATCATCAAACCAGCCGATTTAACACCCGCTTGCGCCCATATCATTGCCGAATTATTAGTCGAGTGCGGCGCACCAGATGGCGTATTTAATTTGGTCATGGGGCGCGGGTCTGTGGTTGGCGAAGCTATGTTAAACCACCCCGACATTGCGGCTATAACCTTCACTGGCTCGGTAGAAACCGGCAAACATGTGGCGTTAAAATGTACCGAAACCCACAAAAAATTCCAGCTCGAAATGGGTGGCAAAAACCCCATGGTTATTTTGGATGATGCCGACCTAGATTTAGCGGTAGCCGCCTGCATAAATGGCGCGTTTTATTCCACTGGCCAACGCTGTACCGCGCCGTCACGCTTCATTGTGCAAAAAGGCATACATGATGCTTTTGTAGCCAAAATGAAACAGGAAATGACAAAACTAACCATCGGCAACCCATTAGATTCGACGGTAAATATCGGCCCAGTGGTTAATGAGCAACAATTAAAATCCAACCTAGCTTATATCGAACTTGCCAAGCAAGAAGCCGATGAAGTATTTGGCGGCGAACAGATAAATTTAGACCAGCAAGGCTATTATCAAAGACCAGCATTATTCATTGGCACAACCAATGACATGCGCATCAATCAAGAAGAAATTTTTGGCCCTTGCGCCTCGGTTATTAAAGTCGAAGATTATGATGAAGCGCTGAAAGTGGCCAATGACACTGGTTTTGGCTTGGCCGCCGGAATTTGCACCCAAAGTCTAAAATATGCCACCAAGTTCAAACGACAATCCGAAGCTGGCATGGTGATGGTCAATTTACCAACCGCCGGGGTGGATTATCATGTACCGTTTGGCGGGCGTAAAGGTTCATCTTATGGCGCACGCGAACAAGGCCAATATGCGGTAGAATTTTTTACCATCGTTAAAACCGCCTATACTTTTGCAGGGTGATAAATCAATGACAGACATCATATTAATAATGAACAAATGGGATCGCCGAATTTTTGATGTCTGTAAATTAATCTCAACGTGGAGTGAAGACCCGCATCGTCAAGTCGGTGCGGTCATTGTTGGCCAAGCAAACCAAATTATTGCCACCGGATATAATGGCTTTCCGCGTGGGGTGAAATTCGATGAAGCCCGTTTTGACCGAACAGATAGAGAAAAATTTCATTGGGTTGAACATGCCGAAAGAAACGCGTTATATAACGCCGCCCGAACTGGCACTATAGTAGAAAATATGACATTTTATTGCAGCGTCTTCCCGTGTTCAGATTGCGCCCGCGGCATCATCCAATCCGGCATCAAGACTCTAAAAACCATATCACCACCCAAAAATGACGTCAGCTTTAAACGCGGGTTTGAAGTCGCCGGCATTATGCTGGCCGAGGCCAATATCACCGTCGAATTGTTCGATGAGTCCGAATATTAAACCCTCTCCAATATCTCCAATATCAACTGTATATTTATCGGTAGGCCTACATCTCACGCCCTACAAAGCCATGTGTTGATACCCAATTACTAAATATTATCACAATCGTCTTGACATTTATTACAATTGTAATGTATGTTATCACACATGTCACAAACTAAAACAACATCAACCCGCCAGTCCGTCTTGGACGCCGCCGTTTCAGAATTCTGGGAACATGGCTTTAGAGGCGCTTCCGTGCGCGGAATTTGTGCCCGTGCTGGTGCCAGTTCTAACGCGATCACTTATCACTTTGGTTCCAAAGAACAGCTCTACCAAGAAATCTTACATCAATTTGCGGCGTTACAGAACGAACAGGTAAAAATGGCTTTGTCTGGTGAATTAAGGTCTCAAGAGGAATTCGAGGTTCGCTTAGAGATGTTTCTCATGCAGCTTCTGCAAGCCTATCTCGAGAACCGTGAAACATTGCTAATAGCGCTTCGGGAGTTTGAACAACTTACGCCAGATAAATATTCGAGCGCCGTTCTCGAACTGGTCGAGATTAACCATACATTGACGAATTTTGTTCAAAAAGCCAAGGATCTAGGATTCGTGTCTGAGGACACAGATCCAAGCATCGTGACGGGAACTTTACTAGACAGGCTGATCAATCAGGCGCGATACGCACACACCAATAAGCAGCTATTTAACGTCACGACGTTGGATCAGGAATACCGTGCCTACTGGGTACGGGCATCACTCGGATTGATTCTAGACGGCATGAAGCCACGGACAAATATCACTTAACTTAATTTAAAAAGGAGAAGACCATGCGCATAGAACGAACAGTAGAAATTAACGCACCGATCGACCAAGTCTGGAGCAAAATCAGCAATCTTGCTGACATTCAGAACTGGACCAAAGCGGTGAAAGAATCTCATTTTCACACGAAAATTGAACGAGGTATTGGCGCTGGCCGCACCTGCGATGTACCCGGTTTTGGCACCCTTGTCGAAAACGTCTTAGAATGGGAGGAAGGCAAAAGCTTCACCCTCTCGCTTGAAGGACTACCGTTCTTCATCAAAGAAGCGAGTGGCGGCTGGAGCCTGGAAGAGCTGGGCCCAAACCTCACACGCGGCACAACAAAAATCGACATCGAAACCAAATTCGGTCCGATAGGCTGGTTTTTACAAACATTTATTCTCGCTCCGCAATTTCGCAAGACCATTAAAGGCGCTCAACGAGAATTTAAGACTTACGTAGAATCAAACATGGCAAAACCAAAACTTGTCAAAACTGACGACACCAACGCCGTCGCTTAATGGATATCGGCTTCTAGAATAGAAAGAAAAGCGAAGCTTAGGCTTCGCTTTTCGAACTTAATCGTCTATATGGTCGAACGAAACCGAGCAGGCCTCAGCACAAAAATCCGTATTGCAAACAATGCATATTATTCAATCTTTCAATATGGCTCGTTACACCAGCTGAATCTCCAGCCACCATAATTCTTTCCTTAAAAGCGTTTGATCAGCTCTTCAAATTCCCTATAGCTCAGTTCGCCATACTTTCCAAACCAATCAGTCAAATCAAATGGTTTCTTTGCATAAAACCAAAACAATGAATACTCGCGCCCCTTCCGTTTTCATATTTAGCCAAAGCAAATAGGCATTATTCGATTTTCGATATTTCCCACATTATTGAGTCATACCGAATGCGCTATCTAATCAAACGGGACAGCTAGCATATTTTTATTAGAGGCATCATCACTCACAGGAATATCCACTAACTTGCTGGCCTCATCAAGGCGAATAACCGATAGTCCTCTGATTCTTCCTCCTCCACTGCCATCACCTCTTGCGAGAAAGCCTGCCAATTTTGCACAATTTCGAAGGCATTAAATGCATAGCTCAGGATATAAAAGCCAAATCCAACACCAATTTGAGAATTTCATCAACCGCTCCGGTTGCCGTTTCGTGGATAAGCCCTGCCCTCGGCAGGCAAAACTCAAATATCCAGAGATGGCTTGCGCTGTCGAAATTGTCGATCATCTTGACATGTAAAATGCAGTCGGTAGGCCGTCCTCTCATTTGATAGAACATCCACTATTTGAATTTGCATTTGAGGTGGTGTTTATAAAAAACCACCCTCTTGCCGCACAAAAATCAGTTACCGCAACCGATATTTCGCAATATCCGCTGATTGCCCTATACCAATGTCAAATTAGACGCACCCGGCAAGATGGTTTTTTTCGGTCACAAAATATTAACATCATTCCACAATTTGAAACGCCTCGTCCATTGTCGCCCTGTCGCTTTGCCAACAAAATTTTGGCATCGCATTGACGCCGTCGGTATATTTAATGTCAACCAGTATCCCGATTTAACCACCCGCCCCATCAACCAAATGCGCGCTATACCAAATCAGCCGGCAATAGACTTGTTGGAATATTTTGATAACAAACCGGGCGGAGGAAGCGGCGGATGGCCATAGTGCCGACCGATGTTGCACCAAAATTGGTCGAGGCTGGGAATGGCCCGCCATGCACCATCGTGTCGGAAACTTCTACTCCTGTTGGGAAGCCATTGGCCAAAATACGGCCAGCTTTGCGCTCTAATATTGGCATTAAGGTTTGGGCTAATTTTTCATCGCCATCGGCTAAATGCAAAGTGCAGGTTAGCTGGCCTTTTAATTTTGTGGCAATCTCAACCATCTGCGCTTCATTAATCACTTTAATGATGATGCCCAAAGGCCCGAATACTTCTTCGTTTAGCTGTTCATTGGCCAACCATGCGTCGCCGCTGGTGGCATAAAGATAAGGCGCGGCCTCGCGTAAATCGCAAGTACTGGCAAATAATTCTTGAATGCCGGCAACTTTGGCAATCACTTCATTGCCATCTCTATA
>JABSRZ010000010.1 GCA_013214705.1 Hyphomicrobiales bacterium | reverse complement strand
CTTCGTTGACGCGGTTGGTATCAAAAGCAACGCCGCGAAGCGTAAATATTGGGCCACAGCATTTGGTGTCTAGATCAAGCCCCATAATGTCATGCGGAAGAACGCAATTTTCCAATCCACGCGCCCGCATTACATCGTAAATCGCGCCCGAATAACATTTTTCAAGACGTTGGGTTAGGTTTGCCATAATTAACTATACTTTCGTTAGGAATCGATTTTCGGGTAGTCCGTGAGTGTCAGTTTCGATGGAAAATAGGCTACCAGCAAGCCGGTCGGTTTCGTCTTTTTCTATACTGGCTGTCGTTATATACAATGTGCTCAGTTCTGGACCACCAAAACAAGTTGAACAGGATCGGCTCATCCGGAATGGCCATACCCGCCTCGGCCGCATGATCGGAATAATTCAGGCCAATGCAATATATATTGCGCGGCTGTGCCATTGGCGCGGCAACACGCACGCCCTCCATGGCAACCGCCGGCAAATCGCTCAAAGTCACGCCAGACAGCCGATCTACAAGGCCGGTAATGGTTTCGGGGGTAAAATCCGCCACGATGCCAGATACATCCCGCGCGATGTTGTCTTCACCCAATATACAAGGTATTTCAGCACCTTTAGCGCCAAGTCTTAATAATTTCACAATGTCTCTCCATAAGTTTTCTTGCCCCACCAGGTTTTGGCAGTGGCGCACCGCCGACAAATGCCGAACTGCCCAAAACATCTTGAATGCGCAAACATTCATTCCATTTAGCCATGCGCTCTGAACGGGTGAATGAGCCAACTTTTAACTGGCCACCACCAAACTTTGGGTTAGGCACTTTAGGACAAACCCCAACGGATCTTGTGGTTCCAAAACGGTCATATTAGATCGCTAAGATCAACATGAGAAATATGCCAACGACCAAGATTCGACGTCACCAAGTTACCATCCTTCAAGGCAATATTTGTAGGATGGGCAAGAATGGTAGCTAATTTGTCTTCTACGAGTAGTTCAAGACCTTTTGATTTGGAGTGGCGATAAATTCTGGAGGGTTCGTAATTGGAGATGAGAAGGTCACCATTGTCCATAACAAGCACACCGTCTGGGATCACATCTAACCCTTCGACGACAACCTCATGAACTCCTGCTGTGCCATCCTCTTTGATAGGCACGAAACTAACCTGTGCCTTGCTACTTTCAACCACATATAGTCCTTTTCCGTCCGCTGCCATTGCCATGCCATTGGCGAAATTCATTGGAGTTTGAGTCCACAGCCCGCCTTCGCCGGTCGACAAATCATACCTAAATACGCCGCCTCCTTGTTCATCGAAATTGTAGGAGTCCGAGACATATAAATAGTTGTTTTTGTCGTCTATTACTGGGTAATTTGGCACAGTAATTCCGGCGGATGCAAAGTTGGTGAATGTACCAGCTTGTACATCATATTTGTAGATCGCGGCGTGTTTCATATCACAAGCATAACAATTGCCAGCAGCGTCAAAAGCGATTCCAAGCAGAAACCCATCAGAGGTTACGATGCCTTCCGCCGACTTGCCATCAGCTGCAATTCTGATCAAATTGCCCGTTTCGGTACCGGCCCAAACCGACCCGTCAGGATGAACCGCCACCCCTTCTGGGTGCGCGAGGCGAGGTGACGCAAAAATACCATCGTAAAAGACTGACAGAGCATCGCTGGAAAGAAGTGGTTTCATGATTCATCCTTGCTCATTGGGTTGGGAGTGGGTGTAGTGGCGACATCTGCGCCAACTATACGTGCTGTGGCGGCGGCGTCACGCTCTAAAACGTCATCGATCAAAGCTGAACGATCTCTGGCACCAACAAACTCTAAGCGTCTTAGCCCAAGTGGGTCGACGTGATAGCGCAGAACGAACAGCTCTTCGGCAGTCGGCATGGAAACCTCGCTGCAACCAGCATCAAACAGCACTTTAAAACCTGTCTCAGCTTCGATCTGACTGCGGGTCACGTCGGGCATAATTTCGATAACGACTAGTTGGTTTACTGCATGGTCAAACCTAAATACGCATAAGTTGGTGAACAGCATCACATCGCCCGTTCGGTAGCCTGCGTCTATACGGGCTTGATCTGTCAAGACGCCGCGACCGGCACTGACCACATCGACGGCCTCGACCAATGCCCGAGCGCTATGTCGGGGGACATAGACCACAAAATCACGATGCATGTTGGCCACATCGGACATGCCACCTTGGCCGGGCAGGCGCAGCATATCACCAGAGGGTTTTATAATCTCGAGCGTATTGGTTAGGCCTTTTGCGTCGATCTGAGCCGTGCCAACAATTTCATGGGTGACAAATCCACCTTGATAGGCAGTCCAATAAGTGTCTTCGCCTCCGGTTATCTGCACGGCTGATGCTGCGTCCATAACCTCTACCAGAGTGAGTGACATGGGCCCCGCCGCGATGTCCAGATGACCGCCACTTAATGTGGTGATTATCATTTTTGGTGCATGTGTTAATTTGGCCAACCTGTAAGCGACATTGGCCAAAGGAGAGACCGCGCCAGCACTGGCATAGCTGTCATTATCCAAAGTTCGAGAAATCCGCACTGCCATGATTTCGTCGATGCTCGCTGGCGCATCGGCCGCGATGGTGTCTGTTTGAAACTTGTCAGCAGTTATTTTTGCGAGAGGAACTTTTGCCGCTAGACGTAAAATTTGTGGTGCGGATTGAGCTATTCGATTTGCCGTATGTCTAAGTTCTGACGTGCCGGCCTCAGCCAGAGTGCGCAATGCGCGCCAATCGTTGGTATAATATGGCAGGCAGGAACATGGGTAGGCACCATCGGGCACTTTTGCTATCGCGGTGATCTTATTGCGTGGAATTATCACGCTGCGTCCATCACGGCCTAGAGCGCCCACTGGCACAATTTCTTCCACTGTCACCAAAACCTTACGCGCCGCGCCTGCTTGGGTTTTATCCAACGCATGTGCGCCATAAATTTCGACATTGCCCGAAGTGTCGGCGCGCGCCGCATGCAGCAAGAACACATCGATCTCACGCGCTTCTACCAGCGCGATATTTCGGCCTGATATTGGGTCTGTGTAGGGGCGCATTGCTGGGCAGCGCTCCATAATTGATGAACCTTCTGGGATCTGCATGGGTAAAAATGGCAAATTCTGCTCTCGGGCGCGAAACGCCGAGATCAAGGCCAGAGCTGGCCAATCGTTCATTTTAATTTTGCCGCTCTCAACGGCTTTTCTAAACCGCGGCGCAAGCCCAAAAATGTCGAGGCTAGAAAAACAAATGTCAATGCTAGAGACCATGCCCGCTTCAAGCAGAAACTCTAGTGCCAGACCACCAGCCCAACTCAGATAGCGAATGTCGGTCAACTCGCGCCCGCTTAGTTCACGAATAAGCGCCATGGGCACCCGCGCGAAATGATGGCCGCCGATGGACAGGCTGTCGCCAGATTGAACACGATCGACCAAGCCAGAAAGTGTGGTAAAAACGGGGGTATTTGGCTTGACTAAGCTCATTGAACGGCCTCCACTTGGCTGATTTCAAATCGGTAACGGATTGTCAGCGGTGTATCAGGCGACAACGGTACGCAGGTCGGAATGCCTTGCGCATTGATTGGGTTTTTAGCGCGGGCCATATCGGGCGACATACCAAATGGCGAACATATAGGTTCTAACCCGATGCATAAATGCTGGTTATTCCACGGCGGCGCACTGCGACCTCGGTTGGAGTACCAAATTAGCAGACTGGGTAGGATATTCTGATCCCAATCAAAGGCAATGCGGAAACCAGCTTCATCATTTCTGAGAGATACCGGCCCGGTTAACCCATCTAATTGTAACAGGTCTTCGCCATTGGCTTCGAGCGGCAGCTTTGAGGCATCTTGAATTTTACCAGTTCTTGTTGGCACCGCTTCAAGGCTGTTAAACATTTCGTTACTCGCGAAAATTGGCGCTTCCGGTTCAACCGTTGCGGGATGTGTGCGACCATATTCAAACCCGCTGGTTTCAATTTTAGCCTGGCCAACTGTTAGCGGTAGTGCGAAACACCCATGCAGGGCGATAGGTTCGCAAGACACATGTCTTGATTCTATAATCAGCTCGATATCGAGGGCGGCGCTATTGGGGTCTGGTTTAATAATTCTGTGCAGTCGGCGGATGGCATGATCTTCTGGATAATCTATCGACAGAGTAATCTGATCGGGCTGCTCTGGCCCAAACTTCCAATCTGTATTGGCGGAAAAACCGTGTGGGTGTTCAACTTCAGCAGAGGCTTCAATCTCACCAGGCCAATGAGCTGGATATTCGTCGGACGGGAAAGGGTAGCCGAATGGCACACACGGCCATTCGCCGCGCAAGCCTGCCAACATGCCGCCATCTGCCTGAACGGCGGCATCATCAAACCATGGCGCGATGTGGAACGGGCTAACTTGTCGCCCGTTCGGCAGGATAAAGGATGTAGAACCAAGCATGCCGCCAAGAGCATTGACGCTGACAACCCCATGACGCCACGACAAAGATCGAGAGTTGGTCGGTGATTTTTCGGTCATGTGGATACGCTCCTAAGCTGTTTGTATGGTCATATCGCCTAAGCTGAGAAGCGTATCGATTTCATCGGCATCAATGCCGTGTTCTAACAAAATCTCTCTGCCATGTTCGCCAATCATTGGAGCAGGCAGGGTAATTTCGGCCGGCGTTTCGCTCATTTTTACAGCTGGTCCAACTGTCTGAACCTCACCTGCGAGAGGATGGGTATAGCTCTGAATCAGCCCGAGATGTTTAACTTGCGGGTCCTCTGTCGCACCACGGAAATCCTTAACCTCCGCAGTCCAGACATCGGCATCAAGCAGTAAGTCTAAAAGTGGGTCACAGTCGAATGTTTGCGTCACTTCATTTACCTTTTCCCAAATCTCATCACGTTTGCTGAAAAGCTGGTCAGGACTATCATAGTTTAGCAAATGCTCTGCACCCAAAGTCGTTACCAAATGGTGGAACGAGCTCATGGCGATGGAAATATGGCGGCCATCCTTGGTCGCATAAATTCCAAAAGGAGCTTCGGCACCGGGATGCCCTATGCCCGAATTTGGCCTTTCGAAATCGCGATCTAAATTGAGAACTGAAACATATTCCTGATTTAGATGAGCCATCAGGCCGGCGAGTAGATTGACTTCGACTTTCTGACCCTTGCCAGACCTCTCGCGCCAGAGCAGCGCGGAAAGAATACCATAAACCATGTTCATAGCGCCAATTTGATCTGGCAAGCCGGCACCCAATGGGTGCGGTTGTGAGTTTGCCGGTCCGGTTGCCGAAGCGACACCAGTTAAGCCTTGCAACAGCATATCTTGCCCGGGGCGGGTGACATAAGGGCCGCTTTCGCCATAGCCTGAACCGGAACAATAAATGATGCGGTCATTGACAGCGCGAAAATCTTCATAGCCATAGCCAAGCCTGTCCATCACACCGGGGCGAAAATTCTGCACGACCACGTCTGCAGTTTTGGCCATATCCATCAGTATCTCATGTACACGTGGCGATTTCAGGTTGAGCGCGATGGAACGCTTGTTGCGGTTCCACGCCAGAAAGCTAGGGCTCTCCGACCCGCCGACCCATTCATTAAAAAATGTCATACCACGGAACATGTCGCCTTTTCCGGCACGTTCAATCTTGATGATGTCGGCACCCATGTCCCCCAATAGTTGAGTGGCGAATGGCCCTTGTAGCAAGTGGCTAAAATCGAGGACTCGAATATCTTTTAGTGCTTTTTCCATTTTTTTCTTTCAGTATAATAATTAGTTTTGATCTGGAGCGAACATCTCGGGAACATATCGAGGTGCACATGTAAGAGCGCCATCAACCCTTAAATCTAAGCCTGTGGTAAATCCTGCCAAGTCTGAAGCTAAGTATACAGCAGCTTCAGCAACTTCTTCGGGTTGTCCAATTCTACCGATGGGATGCATTTTTACCCAAGTTTCTGTTAAATGCGAACCAGCCTCAGCAACAACCTGTTCCACCATAGGCGTATTTATTGTCCCGGGTGAAATAGAATTGACACGAATATTGTGTGGGCCAAATTCAACTGCCATCTGGCGGGTCATCGACAAAATTGCACCTTTTGCACCAGCATAGGCTGCCCAACCGTCCAAAGGCGCATGTGCTTGGGCAGATGCCATGTTAATAATGACGCCGCTGCGCGCGGCTATCATGTGTGGTAATACTGCTTTGCAACCATAAAATACCGATGATAGATTGACTGAGATTAATTTGTCCCATTGATCTGTCGTCATTTCAAATATCGGCATGCCGCCGATAGCGATGGCGGCGTTGTTAACCAGAATATCGATCTTGCCGTGGTTTGCTACAGTTGTTTCGACCAAATCAGAAACATCTTGGTTTGAAGATACATCACAATGCAAGTAACTCGCCTTGCCGCCCGATTTACATATTTTTTCTACTGTTTTGGCACCAAGATCATCCTGAATGTCAGCCACCATTACAAAGGCGCCTTCATTGGCCATAGCGGTTGCGATTGCACAGCCGATGCCATCTGCAGCTCCGGTAATTATCGCCACTTTACCCTCTAGTCTTTTCATGGTTTTTCTCCTCTATCGTGATTTCTTTTTAAATGCATCAAGTGCGACAGCGGCTATAATTACAAGTCCGGTGATAACCAGTTGCCACTCTGTCGGCAAATTGATCATGCCAAGACCATTTGAAACGAAAGCCAGAATAAGCACGCCGAGCATAACACCAAATAAACTTCCAATACCGCCAGCTAGGCTTACCCCACCCAAAACCACCGCAGCAATCGCTTGGAATTCATAGCCCATTCCGGCTGTATGAATGGCTGAACCGAGCCGGGAGGATAGTAGTATCCCACCTACCGATGCCAAGAGCGAGCAAATTATAAAACAATAAAACCGCAACCGTCGGACGTTGTAGCCAGCTAGGCTAGCCACTTCAGCATTGCTGCCCACTGCATATATTCGGCGTCCAAAACGGGTATGTCGCATTATAAAAATAAAAAATATTACGATGATGCCTGCGACAAGTGCTGGGTTCGGCAATATATCCAAAAATCGTCCACTCCCTAGTTGGAAAAAGTTTTCCAGATAACCAGTGTCGGCGATTGGACGTTTGCCGGTATATAGGTAGACGAACCCACGAATGATAAACAGCGTGCCAAGGGTGACGATGAGGGAGTTAATGCGTAAGTAAGCAGACAAGTAACCGTTAATCGCGCCGATCATTAAACCTAATGCGAGCGCGCCGGCAATTCCTAACATTAACGAGTCGGTGGCGTTCATTATCTCCACCAACGGTATGGCGACCGCGGCGACCACAGACCCAACAGAGATATCAACTTCCCCGGAGATTAATACAATAGCAACCCCCATTGCTAACGCCATGATTATCGAAGCTTGACCTAGTACATTTGTTAAATTACGGACTGTCAGAAAATACTCTGACATAAATGAGAATATTGTAATAACCACCAGCAGCGATACGATTAGGGCAAGTTCACTGTTGCCACGTGAAGTGCTGAATAGTGAAAATTTTGATTTTATATTATTGGATTGCGGCATCTAAAATCTCCTCTTGTGTAACGTTCGAAGTCTCAAATGTTGCGGTTATTTTGCCTTCTGCCAAAACACAAATTCGGTCGCTCAACCCAAGCAGTTCAGGCATTTCTGAGGTCATTAAAATGACAGCCAACCCTTGTGACGCAAGCTCGTCAATAAGCGCAAAAATCTCGGTTTTGGCGCCGACATCTATGCCTCTGGTTGGTTCGTCTAAAACGATCACTTCAAGGCCATACATCAGCCAGCGCGAAAGCAGAACTTTTTGCTGATTTCCGCCGGAAAGTGTGCGGATTGGCTGACCAAGCTTGGCCAATTTAATGCGGAAGCGATCGACAAAACTTTGGGCGGTTTTTGTTTCGGCAGCGGCATTTACAAAACCTCCCCGAGTGAATTTCTGTAGCGCCGAAAGTGTCATATTTCGGGTGACATTGGCGTCCATCATTAACCCTTCTTCCTTGCGATCTTCAGAAAGCAGACCCAAGCCCAAAGACTTGCTTTTTATGGTCGAATGCGGAGAAAGTAGATTGCCGTTTATTTTAATGCTGCCAGCTGAAATTGGGTCGTAACCAACGATTGCTTTTGCCAATTCTGTTCGGCCCGCGCCCATGAGGCCAAAAAAACCCAACACTTCGCCGGCGCGCACATTAAACGAAATATTATCTAACCGATTGTGGGTATAAAGGCCGTCGACCTGCACAACTGTGTCACCAAATTTGCGTTCAGACCGAGGAAAAAGGTCATCAATACTGCGGCCGACCATATCTTTTATCAGGCTGTCATTGGTGTGGGAACTTGTCGGTTGGGTGGATATCCATTTTCCATCACGAAGTATGGTGCAGCGGTCAGAAATTTCAAAAATTTCTTCTAATTTGTGACTTACATATATAATCGCAATGCCTAGCGATTTTAGCCGTTCGATGACTTCAAATAAATGACGCACTTCTAACGGGGTGAGCGATGATGTCGGCTCGTCCATGATTACCAATTTTGCATCATGTGCCAAAGCACGCGATATCTCAACTAGTTGTTGTTGGCTGATAGACAGGTCACCAACTTTTGCATCTGGGTCGAGTGCAAAACCGGCTCGCTCAAAAATATCTCGTGCCCGACGCCGAATTTCTGGCCAATCTATGGTGCCTATGCGTGTTATTAAATGACTTTCTAGAAAAATATTTTCTGCGACTGTAAATTCCGGAATCAGGGCGATTTCTTGGAACACCACTTTAGTTCCCGCCTTTAGCGCATCAGCTGGGGAGGCGTAATTTTGCACCTCGCCATTTATTGCAATTGTGCCACCATCTGGTTTGTAAACACCAGCCAGCATTTTGATTAATGTCGATTTGCCAGCTCCGTTTTCGCCAATTATGGCTAGCACTTCGCCACTTCTAACCTCGATTGAAACGTCGTCTAACGCTAAGACACCGGGGAATTTTTTGGTCAGACCTGAGACGCTGAGGACTGGCACTGAAGTGTTTGTTGGGTCGGCGATGTTTAACTCAGTCATTGGTTGTTCCTCGTCTTTTTTGATCCATGTAAAGCGCAAGTATCAACACAATTCCCGGAAAGATGATCTGGTAGTCCTGATTTAACCGCAGTAAAATAATTCCATTGTCGACAATTTTTAGAATCAAAACCCCAAATATTGTGCCGAGTATTGTGCCGCGGCCGCCCATAAGGCTGGTTCCCCCGAGCAACACGGCGGCGATGACGATCAATTCAAACCCACCGCCTGCGGTTGGCTGGCCAGCGTTAATCAATGATGCCAAAATAACGGCGGCTAAGCCGGTTAAAGCGCCGGTTAGCAGAAAAGCCGCAAATTTTACCCGCTCTGGCGAATATCCGGACAATCGTGTGGCTTTCTGGTTGGCGCCAGTGGCTAGGAATAATCGCCCAGCTTTGGTTCTAGTCATGATGACCCAGCCAATTATGGCCACGATGCTGGCGATTAATGCGGGAACTGGTATGCCTAATACAAAACCTGTGGCTATTTTGGGGAATAGCGGAAGTTGGTGATGATTTTGTATGGCTTCACGGGTGAATAAGAATACGCCGCCTTTTAACATCATCATCATAGCAATTGTGCCGATGAGAGAATTAACTTTTAAGACAGTGGTTACAAATGCGTTGATAAAGCCGACAGATGTTCCAAAAGCGATGCCGGCCAACGCCCCCAATGCAATAGAGTCTGTTTGATTAATTACCGCCATCACAACACAAGATGAAAAAGCAAGGTTTGCGCCGACCGAAATGTCGACTTCACCTGATATTAGTAACACTGTCATGCCAATTGCGACAATCAAAACCAGTGAAGATTGGTGCAAAATAGCCACCGCATTTGGTGCGGACAAAAATTGTTCTGAGAAGGAGCTTATACCGATGATTAAAGCCAAAAGCGACAAAACCAGAAAACCGACCTCCGAGGTCAGTATTTTTTTAATCGGATTGGTTATTTGTTTGATAGATTCTGTAGCTGGCATGATAGTAACTCGCTAAAAAAATGGATTGTGCGCCACCGAAATTATTCGGAGGCGCTTGGTATTATCAAAGATCAGAAGCGTATTTCATGCAACTTGCTGGGGCAACTAACGCGTTGACAGCATCCCATTGGATTTGACGAGTGGTGTCGCTTGTCAAAACATAATAGTCGGACAGGCTAGCGGTGTCAAAAGTTGTTGTTGGGCTCACGATATGTTCAGGTAAATCTTCACCATTAAACATAGATACAGCTGCATCGATAGCGGTAAAGCCAACTTTTTCAGGGAACATCGCTGCTTCAAGTTGTAGAGGTCCATTTTTGGCCATTTCATTCATGAATGCAAGACCTTCACCACCTGTGCCGACTACCAGAAGTTCATCTTCAGATAAGCCAGCGGCCCGCCATGCTTGTAATCCACCCAATGCGGAACTATCGTTAATGCCGTAAATCACATTAATATTGGCATCAACCGCGAGTGCAGCAGAGGCCACTTCTTGTGAACGGTCAGCACTACCAGCACCATCAAGATCATGTGTTAATTCTGCACCTGGAATGATTGTACGGATGCCATCCATAAAACCGTTACTACGCAATATTGTTGCCGACAAAAGTGGCAAACCAACATTCATGACCCGTGCAGAATCGCCTCCCTTAGCCGCTAGATATTCACCTGAGGCAACGCCAGCATGGTAGCCGGTGTCATAATCACATATTGCCACTAAAACATCCATACCTTTGGCAGGGTTACCTTCGAGCACTACCGGAACGCCATTGGCTTTGGCACGGCGAAGAATTGGAACAACGCCTTCTTCATTAACCGGAGTGATGATTAGCACGTCGATGTTACGAGCCATAAAATCTTCAGCGGCAGAAACTTGTTTAGCCATATCCAGATTGGCATCAATCACTTCGATTTCGAAACCCAATTGGGCTGCGCGGTCCTCCATGCCTTTTATCACATTCTGATACCATTCGTGGGTTGCGTAATTGGTAATATAGCCCACTTTCTTAGGCATCTCTGCAGCAAAAGCCGTGCTAGCTGCAAGGCATGCACTTAAGGCAATCCCTGAGATTGTTCCTCTTATCAAGTTCTTAAAAGTCATTTTTATTCCCTCTTTGTGGTTGGTCGGAAACAATTTCCGGTTTAGTTGTGAAGCCGATTTTACGGCTTCTGAATTGCGTACGCTTGCTCTTCAGCTCCGCGCTGCAAAATTTCGTAATATCGGATGAGCCAAGACCAAAATTCAGTTGAACTGGCTCCATCATTTACAACTTCTGAAAGTCTCAAAGTTCCTTCATGAAAGAAATTCACAAAACCGGGTAAGGTCGGTCGTAGGTAGGCATCGTCCATGGCTTGCAGACAGTTGGAAAAAAAGTCGTTGGTAATCTTGTCGCATTCTGTTGATGTCCATGCGGAGCGCATTCCGGGTTGCCCGCCATGGATGACATATTCCGATGCCTGAAAATCGGGGTTTACTAAGCTCATGGCATACTCAAATGCGGCCCGTGGGTTTTGGCTTTTTGCACTCACCCCAATACCCGCGCCACCCAAAAGCCCTCGTGCCGGTAAATCCTTTTGCATCTGGGGAGAGGAACCAAAGCGGATGCTACCCTCATCGTCGGTAGAATAGTTTACATAGTTAAATGTGTAGGGAACATATAAGATGTCGTCGTTATGCGCCATGTGATTGAGAATTTGTATGGGGTTCCATTCGGCTGATTTTGGATGTACCAACGGTATTAAGCTGCGCATTTGATCAATTACAAAGTTGTTCATTTCACGCGATACAAATGCTTCATCATTTTGCCCCGCCGGAGCGCCTAAGCTGGCTAACATGGATAGGTAAGTGCAAAATAAATCGGTAGGTTTTGCTGCCCAGCCAACCCATTTATTCAGTGTTCGAGCCTCTATGGCTAACCTTTTCACGTCCTCCAGTGTTTGGGGGATTTCTAAGCTCGCCGCAGCCATTAAATCGGGTCTCCATGCTGCGGTTGTTGCCGCTGCATCGATCGGCAGGCCCCAAATGCCATTGTCAAATTTGTATGATTCGTAGGAAGCGCCTACTTTATTTTGTTCTAACATTTGGATTTCGTCTGCACTTAAAAACTGTTTTAAGTCCAACAAAATTCCTTGCTGTGCGATATCGCCAGTAAACGGGTGGTCAAATATTATAAGATCGTTTGTGTCGACAAATCCATTCAGATTGTCTTCGCCAAAACTGAATAATGACCTACGGTTCCAATGAACCTGTTCGCCCGTTTTAGCGGAATATGATGCCGCCGTAGCATCTAGCGGACCCCAGCATCTTCGGTGCGACCAAGCCACTCCATATATCATAAATTCACTCCCTTATCTTATCTTAAGCTTATCTTTATTTTTCAAATATGAAATACGTTTTGCATTAGGGCAAAATAATACACTCCGACAAAACATATCTTTTGGCCTAAAATATTGATAATATTCGATTATTTGTTTTATACACAAATTGCCTTGAGGCATGGAATCCACAGAGATTTGATAGCGCGGCACAAAGCCTGCTTTGCCAAAAAACTGATAAAGTGCATTCAGAATCGTATTGTTATTTGAGTTGTGAAATCAGAATTCGTGGCTAAACATATTATCCCAGGCGGGTGCTAAGCCGGCGGCTCGAAGCCAACAATAACTCAAGCACAGAATCTGGACTAGCAGAAGCGCTGGATTGGTTGAGGTATGGAACGGTAAACGCTGCAATAATTTTACCGTCAATGGACCTTATGGGAACAGAGATATTAACCATCCCCTTTACGGTTATGCTTTCAAGCTGCTCATAACCTAGATCAACAATTTTGTTGAGCCGTTCGGTCAATTCGGCGCGCCTATTGCTAGGGCATTTATCAAGATATCTTTGTTGTTGGGAAACAGAAAGATTAGCCATTATAACAGCACCGGAGCTGGTTTCGAAAATATCAAACATTGACCCCACTTTCACACTATAATGCATTGGCAGTGGACTTTCTTTACCCGCGATAATGGCTATTTTCATTCCTTCTGCCACAGCAAGATGACAAGATTGAAGGGTTTTGTCGGCCAGCAAATCCAGTTCGGATTGGGAAAGATTGATCAATCTTTCAATAGGGGGAAATTTGTGTGCCAGTTCAAAAATCCGCAGAGATAGAAGAAAGCGGTCTGTCGAAGGGTCTTTATAAACCCAGCGGCGACGCTCCAGAGCCAGAATAACCCTATATATTTCGCCTACAGAGCGGCCAACTGCTTCGGAGATCGTGGTGATGGATACACTTTCACGCTTGGAAGCCAAAAATTCAATTACGTCGACGGCTTTATCAACTGCAGGAGAACTGTATTTTCCTTTAGCGGATTTTTTTGGAGAAGGTATGTTTTTGTTCATTTATTTTTGTGATCAATCAACATTGTTAATGCCAAGATATATTGTGGCGGAGTGTCAGAGTTGCTCTTTATGCCAGCAATCATCTAATGGCTATTTTGCAGATTTCAACAATTAAGTCTACAAACATTTCATATTTCCGCCTTGAATATGACCTTGCCCCTGTAAACCGATCCAAATTGATTTAGAGTCTGTTTTAAATTTAGTTGCCCCTCTGAGGGACTAATTGAATTGTTAAAATTCAGCGTTTAGCTTAAATCAGCTTCATCAGATTTAAGCTCTGAAGCATCTCCATTGGGGCTTTGTTACCAATGGATGAATGCGGGCGAAGAGGAAGAGCAAGTTCGAGGCACTGGTATCAACCAAACCGCCGCGCTACAAATATACGTTAAAAAAAGGTGGGCTGAAATATCTATATTGTTAAAAACGCATATATTTCAATGAGTTACAATAATTTGCGGTGCCGCAGGAAAGAATAAGTCTGGCTAAACATCGTTGCTCATACCTGAACATAACCATTTGAAACCAAACGAAATAAAAATTTCTTTTTCACATGGCGGAACATTTCAGAACATACAATCTCAGCCCAAAAGGTGGGCTGTGAGGTGGGTCAATTTAAGTAAAACAAGAATATTTTATTGCAGTTCAAAAAGCGCACAACAGATTAAACTTTAGATGGCCACTAACATTAATCTAAGAAGACAACAAGCTAGCAATGTTATCTGGCAATAAATTGAGATCGGAATACAAGCATTGCAAATCAGAATAAACGCTCCGATAGCCTCTACAATCACAAAAATGGTTTTATTGATATAGTCCAAATTTTTTCTGTTTGATAAGTATCTATTCAGTAATTTGGGTAACTGGAAAATCGCGGAGCATGGCTAGCCAATTCAACGCTTCGACCAAATTGCCACGGCTAAGCGCGCCATGATGGGTGGCTCCAGCATTTGCCCATGCTTCAAAAGCGCGCGGTGCTGGGCGCATACTAGATTGAAACCAACCATGGGTAACCTTCAATGCTGTGTTTGGTGGCTCTAATGTTTCGCCTTGCAGCGCAATAAAGCTCAATCGTTCGGACACATTTCTATCTAATGTCACACCGATCATAGTCGCCGCTCCAGCAGATATATCATGGTTAAGCACCACGCCCGAAACGTCTCGACCAGAATGAGCAGACGCGTCATAAATGTCGGCTTTTCCACCTTTTGGACACCAATCAAAGTCGCCCTCGCCGGTGTTAGAAATAAGAAAGGCATCTCGATTTCTGTCGATTGCATCCAGCTCGCAATAGAGTGTGGCGCCGCCTAACACTTTGCCCGTCAGCATGGCTATAGAGGTTACCAAATCGCCAGTAGCGCTAAATGGCCGACCGGATGCGGTCATTAGTGATGTGGCAAGGCAGCCTATCGCCCCGTTTGCGAGTTCAACCCCAAACGGCCCACGGCAAGTGAGGCTGCCGCAGTCTAGTTGATATTCCACGGCCACCCTATCCAATGCCAGCGCCAAGCGCGTTGCGCGGTCAAGATCAGCGCTGAGTGCATACTTTGTTTGCGGTGGAATATGCAGAGGCAAGATATCATGCTGGAATGTTTTGATTTCACTGTCAGTAACTGCAGAAACCCGAGTAGTCCAGTCTTTCAATGAAATATCGACAAGTTCAAACCCCGATGCGGTTGCTTGTTCAGCACTTAAGCCGATGTGGTCATAGCCGTTCATCGGCATGCCTAACCGACCAATGCGCAAACCCTTAAATCGATTGGCCAATGCGGCGGTTTTAACCGCCAGAGACAATCGCATATGGAATTCTGGATCATCTAGAAAACCAGTGACTAGAATGGGTTGCAGCGGCTTTGGCAGCCTACGCATCATTGATCCGATCATGGTTGCGCCCACATTTGATGAATGTCGGCATAATTCACGCATGTTAAAAGCTTCGGTGATATCCGACAGACCATGCCCACAGGCGATGACCACCGGCGCGTCACATTGAACCGCTAGCGCAACTATCTCTTTGGGTGGAGTGGCCATTGTCGGCACTAGTAATACGACATCGCAAGGTGTCTGCGCAATTTGTTTAGTCAGCCTGTCAAAATCAGTCTCATCCGCCCAAAGACCAAGCTCGGTAAGATCAAACGCGGTTTTAAGCGGCGCTGTTATTTCGGCAACATGCCGCAACCGATCATCTCGAAACCCAGGCTCCATAATGGACTCGAAATAAGCCATCATACCACCAATTACCGTCACCCGAGGTTTAGCCAGCTGATATGAAAAAGCCTCAGGCATTTTTGGCAGCCTCGCTTATCATAGCCTCGCGTTTGGCACGGCCGGCAGACCCAAGTGGGGCGTCTGCTGGCGGTTTAACACCGCCAACACGGGTGTATGCCTCCTCTGGAATATTTCTGAGGTCTTTATAAACAGTCCAACTACAACGACTCTCGGCGGTCAATGGGGCTTTAGGGGGGGTGGTAATTCTCACCGGATAGCCAAATGATGCCACCGGCAGCTTTTCGTGCAGGATGCAGCAATGAGCGCAATAAGCGCAGATGCCGGTTTCGTTCCAAGTGAAATCATGTGCGCCAGATAATTCTGGCCAATTAAACGGCGCTTCAGACAAAGCGGGCATGCCATCGCGCGCCTCGCCCTGCATAACTCTGCCGCCAGAACCACAGGGCGCAAAGCTAATAGTGACTTTCTCGTCATCTTCTTCATAATCAATCGTGCCATCGCGCTCGCTGCCACTAATGTGACCATGATGACCTTCGAAACCCAAATAAATAAGCAGCCAACTCGCGGTTTCCCATGATATTTTAGACACGTCAAAGCGCTGGTATCGCTTGGCAAACCAGTCGCCAATTACCCAGTTCTCATACATATCCTTGAGAGCGAGTTCACCATGATTTTCCATGACTAGATTGAATAGTCCGGAAATTTGATCGACCTCGCAATCATGCAGGTCGCGCCATGTTTCGACCGTAAGATCTAGCGCCTCTAAACGCTGTTTTATGGTGAGTTCTGTGTTCACCAACCGCTTGAGATGTGCGCCGACATCGTCCCACACTGTTTGCCGCGGCTTTAGGGCAGACGCGTGATAGGGCTTAAGTTTTTCTCGAATAAGCTGGTGTTCGCTGTCTAATTTTTGTAGCGACATGCCTTTGTCTAACAGGCATTGACGTGTATCGCCAAACCATTGGTCGTAGATATTATATACAACCTGCATCTCTTGGCAGAAAAACTCTGCCAAGCCGCTGATTGTTTTGTTATCCTCCGCTTCAACAGCACGGCGGATCAAACAAGGTGTGCCCTCGGCTAACTCCGCCCAGCCACCAGATCGTATCAGGCGGCCAAGAGTTTCATTGTGTATCAAGGCATTGTGTATCAAGGCTTCGGTCATAAAATTTAGTCCATATGCCATTGTAATGGCAACAAATATGGGAAGCCAATGCTTTCATCGACTTCTATCTTCATCAGTGGGCCCATATATTCACCCCAGCGTCTGTTGGCATCACTTTGAGCTAAATAGGCAATGGTTTTTTTCAAATCATCGGTTTCGAAATAGCCAATAAGTGTAAGGCCGTGGCGAAAAATACTATAGTTTCGAATTCCTGAGGCAGTAATTTCTTCGACCATTTCTGGCCAGATTTCATCGTGACGCTTTTTATATTCGTCTTCATATCCGGTGCGAACTTCTAGCACCCAAGCATAATTTTTCATAACCATTCCCTCTTTATTTAATGATTGCAGATTTAACCATGTCTTCATTTATCTCTATGCCCAACCCCGGGCCTGTTGGCATATTTACATAACCGTTTTCATGCCAAATTGGTTTATCGACCAAATCCTTTTGAGCAGGGCCATAAACCGGTTGCAGTTCGAGCAAATAACAAGCCGGGTTGGCAAAGCTAAGCGCTTGGCTAGCCGCCCCAACAATCGCGGTCGAGAAATTATGTGCGTTGGCTTGACGGCGAGACAAGCCGCATATTTCGGCAGCTTTTTGAAAGCCTGTAATGCCTTCAATTCGCCCTGGGTCAAGACCAACCACATCTACCGTTCCGGTGTCCACAATTCGTTTTATGCCGCGGGCATTCCATTCGCGTTCACCATAGGCAATGCGAATTCCGGTTTGATCGCGAAGGGCTTTATAGCCTTCTGGGTCATCATTGCCTAACGGTTCTTCGAGCCACGCCACACCCATGTCTTCAAATGCTTTTGCGCGGGTTATAGCGGTGGGTATATCCCAAAAATTATTAACCCCAAGGTCAATCATTAGCGATTTATCAGCACCCATAGCATCCATTACTTGTTCAACAAATTCTACATCTCGTGCATGGTCAAACCCGAGGTTAGCATCGCCAAATTTACCAAACCCAACCTTAGCGCCATGCAGGCCGGTGGCGGTGTGGGCTGAAATTTCTTCGGCCATTTCTTCGATGTGTTTTTTAGTGCCATGCAGGCTGGCAATGGCGGGTAATTTAGCATGTACCGGCCCACCGAGCAGATCAAGCACGCTGGTATTTAGTATTTTGCCTTTTAAATCCCACAGCGCGATGTCAATGCCGGATATCGCCAAAGAGGCAATTCCCGGGCCATACCACCAGCTATGTTTATTCAATTGCAGCCAAATTTTGTCAATATGAAAAGCGTTTTGAGCGATGACTATTTCGGCAAAAGCGTCGATAATTTTTGCCGCTGCCAGCGAGGCTTCGGGAAAATATGTGCAACATTCGCCCCAACCCACTTGCCCGTCTATTGCAGTGATTTTAACCAAACAAACGGAACGAAACCGGTTATGATCTGTTGGTTCTTGGTATGAAACAGGAAAAGCTTCTACGTTAATGATTTTGTTTTCATCACTCATCATTTTCACACGTTTGCTGTTGTTCGCCTAAACCGTCTATGCCGAGTTTTACAACATCGCCAGGTCTAAGATAACGTGGCGGTTTAAAACCCAAACCAACACCCGGCGGCGTACCTGTCGAAATGATATCACCGGGGTGTAATGTCATGAATTGGCTTAAATAGCTGACCAGATGCGCCACGCCATAGACCATGGTTTTGGTTGAGCCATTTTGGACACGCTCACCATTCACCTCTAGCCACATTTTAAGATTTTGTGGGTCTGCAATTTCATCTGCGGTGACCAGATATGGTCCAGTTTGGCCAAAATTATCGCATGATTTGCCTTTGCACCATTGGCCTTCGCGTTCTATTTGATAGGCCCGTTCTGAGACGTCATTGATTACGCAATAGCCGGCAACATGTGACAGGGCATCTTTTTCATCTACATATTTTGCCGGTTTGCCAATCACCACGCCTAGCTCGACCTCCCAATCGGTTTTAACCGAACCACGAGGGATGATAATAGGGTCATTTGCACCACAAATTGCCGAGGTCGCTTTCATAAATAACACCGGCTCTGATGGCACTTCCAATCCGCTTTCGGCGGCATGATCGGCATAATTAAGCCCGATGCACATAAATTTGCCAGTCCCACCAACACAAGGGCCAATGCGTGGGTTGCCACTAACTATCGGCAGCTTTGAAACGTCAATTTTTGCCAGACGCTCAAGGTTAATGAGTACATCACCTGCAAGGTCATCAATTTCATTTGATAAATCTCTTATGTTGCCGTCGTCATCTAAAATGGCAGGTTTTTCTAACCCTTTTTCGCCATATCGTAAAAGCTTCATTTATCTAATCCTATTACTTTATTTTATGTTTCTTCAAGGTAATCGTGCAATATTTCGCCGGGAACCAAGGTAAAGTCTGCTGCCCAAAAGAACCCATCAAGCATTTTTAAAACTGGCAATCTATGAACAGGCGCTTGGGCATTTGGCAGCAAATGGGTTGTGCATGGCCCGCGCCAGCATTCAGTTACATTTACATCTGCTAAACTTCTAGATGTTAGCTGCCTAATAGCCGGCGTTCCATCAATATGATCGATGGCTTTTAAGTTAATATTGGTGGCAAATGGAAATATGTCAGACAGTTCGCTAATGTCGGCTTGTTGTTGCTTATAGGGCATAGTGCCGGTAATGACATCGATGCCATTGCGTTGCATTGTGCCGACAATCAAATCATCGCGAAACTCGATTTTTGGCTTGCCGTATTTTTTTGGCTGGCCATGAATTTCACGCCCATGAGTTACCCCAACATCGGACGATAGATATAAATATGGTGAATAACTGCCAACGGCCTTGCCCGGCAATTCAACCCCAAACATAACATTCACTTCATTATACGGCCCAACCCAAGATGTATCATTCATCTGATAAATATGAATCATCACTTTATCGCCAGTTGGCACCAGCGGCTCGGGCAATATAGCGCGCATTGCCGCAATATCAGTTTGGTAAACCAGCGTTAATATTTTGCAATCACGAAATTTAAACGGGAAACTGGGGATCATCGGGGCATCAAGCGGTGTTGAAAATCCGCCTTTGATGATGTCTTCTCGTTTTGTCTTCCAAGTCATAATTAAACCGCCTCTGGTTTTCCGGATTTTATAGAGCGATACATCGCATCTAACACTTCAATAGCCCTCATACCAACTGTTCCGTTAGCCTCAATTGTTTTGGCTTTACCAAGGCACACTTCGGCTAAACGGTTAATCGGCTCGACAGCTGCATATTGGCCTGCATCGGCCGCTAGGTCTAGCACCACATCGTCTTTGTCAAAACGGCGCAATTCCATACGAGTGCGTTCCATGTCAATTGACAGCATGCCTTCAGTGCCAAAAATACGCAAATCCATTTGGTAAGAGCAATGTTTAGGCAAAAGCGCACTGCCCGAAATCGTGGCTCTAGCGCCATTGACGAAAGTGAGAATTGCCGCATCTGCCAGATCGACATTAGCGTCAGATTTCGTATCCAAAGCGTAGATTTCTTTGGGCGGCAAGTCAATCAACCTAAACATAAGCCCTAGTATATGGCTAAGTTGACCCCAGCCGTAACCGCCAGCATTATCCGGGTCTGCCCATGTAGATTTATTGGGCTGAAACATATGGGTTTCGGCTTCAACGAGGCCATCTCCGCCAAATAGGTCATAAGTGCCTGTTGCCATGTTGCAGGTCGCGTGTTTAACTTCACCAATACGGCCATCTGCGATGAGCTTAGATGCGGTGGTTACAAATTCTTTATAATTCCAGCCGTAGGGGATTAAAATTTCCTTACCCTTTTCGGCAGCTAGTTTGACCAATGCGCGCGCATCATCGGCGCTCGTGGCCATTGGTTTGTCTATCAACACATGGCAGCCTGCTTCGAGCGCAGCTTTGGCTTGTTCAAAATGCACAGTGTGCGGCGAGGTGATGACCACGGCATCCAAATCTTCTTTTTCGAGCATCTCGCGGTAATCTGTATAACCGCGTGGCCCTTTATGTTTTTCTAAAACTTTATTAAGCGCATCTTGATTGCGGCGATTTATTGCCACCAGTTCAATGTCTGAATTATCCTGCATAGCAGGCACATATATTTCCACGCCCCACCAGCCAGCACCAATAAGTGCGATTTTTGCTTTTTTCACAATATTCTCCCTTTATATTACAGCATCAAAATTACGACATCAGAGCATCAATTGTCCACCGTTGACATGTAATGTAGTGCCGGTAATGTAGCCCGCCCATTCACTAAGTAGAAATGCAGTTGGTCCGGCAAGTTCCTCTGGGTCTGCAAATCTACGCATCGGAATCATCGCCTGAAAATTATCTAAATCTTGTTGGGTCATGCCATCACGCAGCATGGCTGTATCCACCGCTCCGGGCGCAACAGCGTTAACTGTAATGCCTTGCGGCGCGCCAATGCGGGCTAAGGATTTAACCAATGCAGTGACTGCCGCCTTGTTCATCGCGTAGGGAATTGAGCCATTAAACCCACCAGTAAATGCCCCTTGGCTGGTGTAGAGAACAATCCTGCCCTCACCTTGGGTTTGCATTTTTTTCATCGCCGCGCGCGCTAGGTAGAACGCGCCAGATTGATTGATTGCGGTTTGCAGTTCTAATTCATCTGGTGTTGTGTCATCCAAAGGGCGACGTAGCAATATCCCAGCGCAGTTCACCACGCCATATAATGGCCCGTCATTATCCGCCAAGTCATTAATGACTGCTTCAATATTTTCTCGATCACTTAAGTCTAGTTTAACAGACGAAACGCCGCCGCAAGCCAGTGCTGTGTCATCACAATCTTGTATGTCCGCAGGAATGACGCGAGCGCCCAAGCCAGCTAGCCAAATTGCGGTTGCGCGGCCAATCCCTTGCGCTGCGCCAACCACTAATATCTTACGTCCAGTTAAATCTACATTGCGTTTTTCCGGTTGCTTTACCATGCTTCACGCTCCTTCAGACCGACCATCGCCCGTAATTCTGGGTCACGAATGGTTTGCTCGACACCCGAGGTGCGACCTTCGCCCTCGTCAACTAGCCACGCAATGCATTGTGCCGGAATGTCGGGGGCAAGCTTCATGTCTTCATCCAAGCGCGCAACGACGTTATCAAACTTAGTCTGTGCGCCGTTTAACATGTCTGTACCGACTATGCCGGGTATGAAATCATGTACGCGGATGCCCATGTTGGCATATTCTGCATCCAAGCACCGCGTGAACATATTCACCGCAGCTTTAGATGTGCAATAGGCGCTCCATCCATCGACTGGATTTTTTGCCGCACCCGATGAAAGGTTGATAATAATTCCGCTTTTATTGGCCAGCATGTCAGGCAAAACCGCATGGCTCGCGTTCATCACGCCGCCAATGTTAACCTGTTGCAGCTGCATCCATTCAGTTGGGTCAAGATCGTGTAATTTGCCAATAGGATCGATAAGACCGGCATTATTCACCAGCGCATTAATTGTACCAAACCTTTGTTTAATCTGGTTTACGGCATTTTTAACCGATGCGTAATCGCCAACATCGCAAGTAACGCCCATTGCGTTTTCGCTATTTAAAGATTCAACCGCAGCGGTCAGGGTTTTTTCACCCCGAGCCGCAAGGGCAACTTTCCAACCAGCTTTAAGTAAAAGCCGCGCGGTTTCAAAGCCTATGCCTTTTGATGCGCCAGTGATGAATACAATTTTTTCGGCCATATTATTTCTCTTTTTTTTTATCCGCGCCATGCATTAAAGCAATCTCGCATTTTGACAGTTTCAGATAGGACATCATCAAACACTGTATTCATATAGGCTTGGTGCACATATTCGATGGCCAAATAACCATCATAGCCAGCGTCGCGAAGATCGGCGAAAAACGCCGGATGATTTATCGAGCCTTCTTCAAGTTTGGTCTGCAATTTGCCTTGGCTCGATTGACGAAGGTGAACATGCGCGGCGTGCGGTGTAAGCGCTTCTAATTCATCTTGCCTATAACCAAGTGATATAAAGTGGGCCAAATCTAATGTTATTTTTAAGCCTGGCACTTTGCTAAGCAACTCTTGCACCAAATCCACAGATTCAAGAAATCCGTGAATATGCGGTTCTATTGTGACAGTTATACCTTCTTTTTGACCCGCTTCAACCAAAGGTTTGAGAGCTTCAGCACTGGCTGCAAGTGCCTGTTTGCGGCCTTGACCTGGGTTAATCATACCCGGCAATATAAACAGTGATTTTGCACCACAAGCCTTGGCAAATTTAGCACTGGCCGTAAGATCGGCTACATTTTCTGCATTTGGGCCAAGCGCTAGATTGCGTTCCATCAAGTCATTACCAAAAAGATGGTAGTAATTGGCAATATCAATGGGTAATGAAGATTTTATTTCTGTGCCATAGGCTTCGGGCTCGGTTAGAATGCGTGCCTTATCTAATGCGGATGCATAAAATAACCCGACATCAATAGCGTCAATGCCCAGTGCATTTAAAACGCCGCCAACTTCTTTTAAAGTCAAATGTGGAAATGACCATGCAGTTGCACTAAGTTTCATTTTGATTCCTTACCTAAAGTTATGTTATGTGAATATTATGCCACCTTTTCACGGGTTGCGGCATGCATTATGGTTTTGGCATCAACGGGTTCATCGAAATTTTTGGCGTTAAAGCCATCTATCAACACGGTTGAACGGTCAGCAAGGCCGCCAATTTCTTCGGCATCTGTTGAAATCACCACGATGGCCAACCCTTCATCTGAAAGATCGCGCAGATGGCGATAAATATCTTTACGCGCGCCTAGGTCCACCCCGCGCGTTGGTTCTTCTAATATCAGCACTTTGAGACCACCCACCAGCCAGCGGCCAATGCAGATTTTTTGCTGATTGCCACCTGATAGGCCGCTTATTTTTTGGCTTGTGCCAGAAGTGATGACACCCAGCGCCTTTATCCATTTTTGGGCAAAACTATCTTGCGAGGCGACGGACATGGTCAGCCCTTTGGTATGCCTACCCAAAAACGGCAAAGTGAAGCTATCGCGCAGGTTTTGATCAGGAATAATGCCTTCAGATTTACGTTCGCCAGACACAAATCCAACGCCTTGCTTGATAGCCTTCGACACATTTGATGGGGTAAATGGCTCACCCATTAATGACAGGCTGCCTGAGCGGTTTTTATGGCTGGTAAACAAGGCTTTGCCAAGCTCTTCTATGCCTGAGCCAATGAGGCCAAATATGCCGTAAATTTCGCCTTTTTTAACTTCAAAACTAATTTCATTAATCCGTGGAATGAGCGATAATTTATCAACTTTAAAGGCTTCACCAGTAGGGTTTTTCGCATGATCTGGAAATAAATCACTTAATTCTTTGCCCAACATGGCCGATAAAACTTCATGTGTATCGGTTTCTGTGGTTGCGAATGAACCGGCATTTACACCATCGCGTAGCACTTCAATCCGGTCGCAAATTTGAAACACTTCATCTAAAAAATGTGATATAAAAATAATCGACACACCGCGCGATTTTAACCGGCGCATAATTTCAAATAATCTCTTGCATTCAGGTTCTGATAAGGACGCAGTCGGCTCATCCATTACCAATATTTTTGCATCGCCCACTAAGGCTCGCGCAATCTCTATAAGCCTCTGTTCAGAAACCGAATAATTAGTTATTTTGGCAGTTACATCAATGTTATTTATGCCAAGTTCATTTAATATTTCTTTAGAACGGCTATGCATTTCTTTACGATTAAGGCGCGACAATGGCATATTGCCATGCGCGGGGAATAAACCCAAAAAGATGTTTTCCGCAACGCTTAAATCTGGAAGTATCTGTAATTCTTGTGGCACTAATCTAATTTTATGCCCCATAGCTTCGGACGGGCTATTAATGTTGACTATCTTATCTTTCAACTCAATCTGACCTTCATCTTTTGCGTAAATACCAGTCATGATTTTCATCAAGGTCGATTTACCAGCGCCGTTTGCGCCCAATAAAGCCACGATTTCAGATTCATTTAATTCAAAATTCACTTCATCAAGTACAAGGTTTGAACCAAATGATTTTGAGATGTTGGACATTTTTAATAACACAGCATTCACCCAATATTTAAGAATGGTCGTCTGCCCCCCAAACAAGGGGGCAGACTATTTCGGCATCAAGTTTAGTTTTTAGGTAGTAAATCTTGATAATCTGCAAGTAGCGGATTTTTCGCTTGATCAGCTAGATGATCGAGGAATTGAGCTTGTCTAAATGTGTACT
Source organism: Hyphomicrobiales bacterium (assembly GCA_013214705.1). GTDB lineage: Bacteria > Pseudomonadota > Alphaproteobacteria > Rhizobiales > OSC116 > OCS116. The sequence continues at coordinate 144,920 of JABSRZ010000010.1, read as the reverse complement.
CAATTTCTTCACCTTCGGTACATGCACTTTCTGGGTAGAAGTTACAAGCTGTACCGCTTGTTACCATAACATGGTCAACAAGAACAGCAGCTGGCACGTCAACACCGGCAAGTTCCATAAGAGCAATAGGGATCAGATAGTTACCATAGTTTTCAGGGAAATAACCAACAGAGGCAAGGAAACCAGCTTCAGTAACCATGGTTGCGCTTTCATCAGCACCCATACCTACAAAGATAGCATCATCTGAACGGTCTGCTTGTTGTACAGCACGCAACATACCAAGTATTGATTGGTCATTAATCGCCAGGCCAATAATAGGTGCGCCTTCTGGAATACGGCCGATAAGATCACTCATGACCCTAAAGCCTTCTTCAAGTGTGCCTTTTGTATCAATTGTGATCACACGATCTTCAGAAAAATCTGGGAATTCAGCTAAGAAACCCGCAATTTGTCCATCTGTACGCATGGCCGGAATGGCACCAGATTGTGGTAAGTTACCAACAACCAAATAACCGTCAGTACCAACAACATCACCCCATTTTGCTTGTGCTGCTTGGCCGATATAGTTACCGCCCATAAAGCCAGAACGAGAGTTGTTAGCGCCCATAAATGTAGCACCAGGCATTGGAATATCAATAGCTGTTACATTAATGCCTTCAGCATTCATTTTTTGCATGATGGTTGGGCCGAAATTTGCATCCGTTTGGAATTCAATTACATAGTCAACATCACGGCGTAAATAACTTTCTGCATTTGCCAGCGCTGTAGCACCGTCAAAATTATTGTCAGTTACCAGTACCTTTGCACCAGCGGCTTCACCGTTGGCGACAATTCCGTCTTCAACAAGTGTAAAGAAAGGTGCATTACGCGCAAGATTGGCGAATCCAATAACATAGTTTTCGCCATTATTTGGTGGGTTAACAGCCGTCGCAGCAGCAACTAGCTCTGCATATTGAGCAGCAGTTATTTCTTGACCTTTAAGGTCTTCTGGTCCTAGTGCAAATGCTGCACTAGAAACCATTAAGGCTCCAATTGTTAGAGCGGCTCTAATTGTCATGGTTTTCTCCCTTTTTGACAGATTTTGAACTATTTTCTACGTCTTACTCTCAAACACTCATAAATTCGTGCATGATTCTTTGATATCGGCTATTTGCTCCCCGTTGACCCGGGTACAGGTTTGCGCAATTTGCGCCCTTCTATATGGTTTGATACATCATCCGCTACAAGCGATTGCAATTGCCCGATAGCACGCTCGGAATACCAAGCTCCGTGCGGCGAAAGCATTAGATTTTGTGCGTCTCGAAGCGGTGAATCAGGTAATAGCGGTTCTTCATGAAACACATCCAATGCTGCACCGGCAATTTGCCCGGTGTTTAAAGCATTGGCTATGGCGTCTTCATCAATAAGTGCACCGCGTGAGGAGTTAACGAGGATTGCATGGTTTTTCATTGAGTTTAAACGCGCTTTATTTACAAAATTTTCAGTTTCTTTGGTAACAGGTGCATGGAGGGTTATGGCATCGACTTGTTTAAACAAATCTTCAGCCGATAATTTTGTAACTCCCAGAGTTTTGGCTTCGTCCAAAGATAGGCTAGGATCAGATACTGCAAATTTAAACCCAAAAGATTTAAGTTTTTTATGAACTGACCGGCCAATTTGGCCAAACCCGTAAAAACCCACCAAAGTCTCATTAAATGGTTTTAATGGTTTGGCATATTTAACCGCATTCCATTGGCCATCTCGTACAGATTTATCGAGAGTAGGTAATTTTCGCAGCAGCATTAGCAACGCTGCACTTGTGTGCTCGGCAACCTCGTCAAGACAATAATCTGGCACATAACCAACAGGAAAACCCCGCTCATTTGCGGCGTTGACATCTATATTTTCATAGCCAATGCCATACCTAATTAGTGCAGCATTTGGTGCCATGCCGGCAATTGCCTTGGCATTTACTTCAGCAAATTGCACAATTGCAATGCTAGCGCCCACTAATGCTTCACACACTTGATCAGCATTTTTGCACTGATAGGCCTTAAACTCATAACCCGCCGCGTGCGCAGCGGCCTGCTCTTTTTCAAGGTCGGGAAATGTGTAATCGGTGACAACAATTATAGGTTTACTCATTACTGTTTCCTTCAATCCCTGCATTTGTGGTCGCAAAAACTTGATTCATATGTCCGACCATTGCAGAACGTGCTGCCTCAGGGTTTTTAGCTTTCAACGCAGCTAATATTTTTTTGTGAAAAGTGATTGATTTAATTGGCATAGATTTTACATTGACTGCTTTTTTTCGAAATTCGATCCCCAATACATTAAGGCTTTTGGCTGATCGTGAGAAAAATGGGTTATCTGAAATTTCACCTAGAAGTTCATGAAACTCCGAGTCAAGATCAAGATAAAGGTCAGTATCTTTAACAGCAGCCTCTTGCTTCGTGATCAGTTCCTTCAACGCGGACAGATCTTCCTCAGTCACACGACTTGCGGCCAAGGCGCAAATTTCGCCCTCGATAAGCCGCCTTGCATCATAAAGCATCTCAACAGACACATCAGACAGGTTAAGAAAGAAATTTAGTGGCCCTAACAAGTCATCGGCTTTAAGCGCGCTTACAAAAGCGCCACCACCATGACGAATTTCTATAACACCCAATACAGATAATGCGCGTAGAGCTTCTCTGACTGTCGGGCGGCTAACTGCAAAACGTGATGCAAGTTCGCGCTCAGAAGGCAACTTATCACCCGGCAATAATTGACCTGCTGTCACGAAACCAAGCAATTGATCAACCAGAACTTCCGTCACGCCGGTTTTGGCAATGGGCTTTATTTTTATAGTTCCAGAAATGACATTCCCCTTCATTGGCTTTTGCAGCGCTTATTATTATTTATGTCAGAATAATTAATTTGCCAAGTGGCCTGACCACTTATTGACTAGACCAATTATTCGTGCTAGTCAAGTCTTAATACAAATTAACGTTTATGACTAACTGGGAGAAAATAGAATGAATGAAGATGTGTTGGATAAAGAACCAAAGGTGTTTGGCAAACAGTTTCGTGAATTACTTAGCCAAGAATGGGCAGGGGTTGCGGTGCTGGCAGTGTTTTATATTTTAATATTCATTGTATTTAGCGTCCTATCGCCATATTTTTTACAAGCCCGCAACTTGATGTCTATCGGATCTAACATGTCGGTTATTGGTTTGATGGCTGTTGCCGGCACACCATTAATAGTGGCAGGCGGGCTAGATTTATCTGTCGCGGCAATTGCCGGTGTGTCGGGCGTTGTGGTTTCGTTGCTGTTTGGTTTTGGCATTAACATTTGGGTCGCTTGCTTAATTGCGCTGGCTCTAGCCTCTTTAATGGGCGGTTTTAATGGTCTTTTGACCACTAGATTACGCCTAGACCCGTTAATTGTAACCCTTGGCACAATGAGCATATTTGGCGGGGCAGCTCTGGTTTTAACCGGCGGAATAAGTAAACCGTTGATAATTCCCGGCTTTAACTGGCTTGGCTCTGGGCGTGTATGGGGCGTTCCTGTGCCGTTGTTAATTATGCTTGGCGTGTGTGCTTTTATCTGGTGGGTAATGACAAAAACCCGTTTTGGCCGTGAAATTTATGCCACTGGTGGCAACCCAGAAGCCAGCCGCATTATGGGTATCAATGTTAACCGTGTGCAAGTTGTGCTTTATGTCGTATCCGCCATTGTTGGCGCAATTGCCGGTATTATATTGGCAGCGATGCTCGGGGCAGCCGCACCAAATGCGGCTGGGTCGCATCTACTTACTGTTATCGCAGCAATAATCTTAGGCGGCACAAGCCTGCGTGGCGGGCGTGGTTCTGTTTGGGGAACCATACTTGCCGTGCTAATTTTGGGAACTTTAAATAATGGCTTAACGTTGCTTGATGTTTCTAGTTTTTGGCAAGAAATTACCCGTGGCATCGTATTAATTGGCGCGGTCGCATTTGACCAAATACGCGTACGAACCGGCGAATAAACTTAAAATGCTACAATCTAATTGTTTTGCATCAGATAAAAAATAGAACAAAAAACATTGCCATCGTCTTCATATAGACGGTGGCATTCTTGTTAGTGGAATTGTACCTAAGTTTATAAATTTGTTTGACAAGTTTACAACTTCGTGGAATAGTCAGGTAAATAAACAACTCGAGACATTGGAAATTCGGGTTTGTACTGAATTCAAAATAAGGGGATCAAAATGACTGAAAAAAACATACTTGAACTACTTTCTTCCGATGAAAGTTTTGCAAGAAAAGGGTCATCGCAGCACATTGCCGACCAGCTACTTGAGCTAATTCAGAGCGGAAACTTAAAAGCTGGCGACAAATTACCCACGGAAGGAAAATTAGTCGAAACGTTTAGAATGTCTCGGCCGGTCGTTCGGGAAGCACTGCGCGGCCTGTCTATTATGGGTGTTTTAGAAAGCCATCAAGGTGGCGGGACTTATGTTACCGACCTTTCACCCTCAAGACTGACTAAATCGTTGCAATTTGTAATTAAAATCGATGACCAGACCATAGAAACTCTGTCAGAAGCGCGAATTGTTGTTGAAAAGGAAATGATCCGCTTATCTGTCGATAGAATAACCACCGAAGAGTTAGCTCGTCTACAAAGTTACTTGCCGATGGGTGAGCGACTAAAGAATGATCCGGTTGCCTTTCGGGTTATGGATTTGGAGTTTCATTCGTTAATCTGGGAAGCCGCAGGCAACCCGTTTCTAAAACGTATTGCTGAAGGTCTGTATAATACTGGTGTTGAACATAGACGCATAGCTTCAGAATTAGAAAATGTACTCGCAAAATCAGCCACCGAACATGCCGAGATTTATGAAGCCTTGCGTATGCGAGATATTGAACGTGCAGTCGCAGCGACTGTCGGCCATCTTAACTCCATTCGCAAATCCACAAAAATTGCTTTAACGCTTCCACAAAAGGAAAAACGTGATGCTTCTTAAAGATAAATGCGTAATTGTAACTGGCGGCTCACGCGGCATTGGCGCGGGCATTTCCCGCGCAATGGCACAAGCTGGTGCTGATGTGGTGATTAATTATCTTGGTGAGAATGATGCCGAGCTTGGTCAGACAGACGGCATTGAAGTCGTACTTGCCGATATTAAAGCTATGGGCAGGCGTGCAATTGCTGTCGAAGGTAATGTAGCAGATCCCGAAACGGGTCAAAAACTGGTTGATGCAGCGGTCGAAGCTTTTGGCAAAGTTGATATCCTGTCATCAAATGCCGGGATTTGCCCTTTTCATTCATTTTTGGACATTCCGATTGAGGTCATGCGCAAAGTTTCGGCGGTAAATTACGAAGGTAGCTTCATGGTGTCTCAGGCGGTTGCGCGCCAGATGGTAAAACAAGGCCATGGTGGCGCAATCATCGCGACGTCTTCTATTAGTGCATTGGTCGGTGGCGAGATGCAAACTCATTACACACCAACCAAGGCAGCAGTTCACTCGATGATGCAATCGGTCTCAATTTCGCTTGGCAAGCACGGCATCCGCTGTAACTCCATTATGCCCGGGGCGATCTTGACTGACATGAACCGCGAGGTTTTGGACGGCACCGAAACCGCCGCATATTTCGAGAAGCGCATTCCGCTTGGGCGATATGGCACGCCAGATGACATTGGCCAAGTGGCAGTGTTTTTGGCCTCAGACATGGCTAGCTATGTCACCGGCGCAAGCCTGCTTGTCGATGGTGGCATGTTTGTGAATTTGCAGTAACACGCCAAAAGTAACCCGTTTACCAAAGATAGTAGATTAATTCGATGATGATAGAGTTAAACCCCGGAATTTACCCGATGCTTTACAGTTTTTTCGACTTGTATGGCAAACTAAGGCTCGACCCTTTTTCGCAACAAGTTGATGCGGCTATTGCAGCCAAGTCGGCAGGCATCGCCGTTTTGGGGCTGGGCACAGAAGCCAACAAATTGGATGAAGATGAATGCACGGCGGTGATAACCACGGTGTCAAAACGCTTGAACGGCCGCGCTCCGTTAATTGTAACAATACGCGGCGAAACGCCCGATGCTCAATTGACAGCTGCCAAGCGGGCACTTGATTTGGGCGCGACGGCACTGCTCCTACAACCTCCGACTGAACCGATCAGCGAAACAGAATTGCTTAAATTTTTCTCTAAAATTATAAATGCGCTTGATTGCCCAGTGGGCGTTCAAAATGCGCCGCAGTTTCTTGGTTATGGGCTTAATGACAGCAATCTAATTGCGTTGGCGCAAAAACACCCGAATTTTTCGATCGCCAAGTTGGAATGCTCGGCATTGGCGCTTGAGCCTTCTGCATCCGCACTTAAAGGCACAACAATGGTGTTTAATGGCCGCTGTGGGTTGGAATTTACTGATAATTTGCGCGCCGGAGTACAAGGACTAATCCCCGGTATCGAAACAATCGACCGAACAACCGCGATTTATAACGCGTTCATAGCAGGTGAGCTTGAACATGCAGATGAGCTTTATGCAGACTTGTTACCGGTTCTTACTTTCATAATGCAGGGCATCCCCCAGTTCCTGACCTATGGCAAAACCTTACTGGCTCATCGCCTCGGAATTGAAATTGGCGGTTCGCGAGACCCTTGGCTAAAACCAACGGCCTTCGGCCTTGATTGTATCAGCCGATATGCCACCCAGCTTGGGCCGTTGCCTATCTAGCTCGCCCATTTTGACAATATTATCTACAGACATTTACCCATAACGACTATTGAAGGAAAACAATCATGCAAAGAAAGACCGAGACAACACACAATTTCAACAAACAATGCGCGGTGGTTACCGGCGGCGCACAGGGGATTGGCGGCGCGGTTGCCACCCGGCTCGCGGCGTCTGGTGCACGCGTGGCTATTTGGGACATCGAACCTGACGCCATCGCCAAAGCCGAAGCGGCAATGGGGCCATCTGTAAAAGGCTTTATTGTTGACATTTCAGACGAAGCGTCGGTTGCAGCTGGTTTAAAGGCCACTGAAAAATGGGCTGGCTCAATTTCTATTCTAGTCAATTCGGCTGGTATTGCAGGGCCTAATGCAACGGTTGCAGACTATGACACCGAGGCTTGGCGATTGGTGCAAAAAATCAATGTAGATGGCACATTTTTTACCAACCGCGCCGTAGTGCCAGGGTTTGTTAAGGCCGGCTATGGCCGCATTGTCAACGTAGCATCGGTTGCTGGCAAAGAAGGCAACCCCAACGCTTCTGCTTATTCGGCATCTAAAGCGGCGGTAATTGGTTTAACCAAATCGCTTGGTAAGGAGCTAGCAGGCATGGACATAGCGGTAAATTGCGTAACACCTGCGGCCGCCCGCACCCGCATATTCGATCAGATGAAACAAGAACATATCGATTATATGTTGTCGAAAATTCCGCGCGGGCGTTTTTTAGAAGTTGAGGAAGCAGCCGCGATGATTTGTTGGCTGGTTACCGCCGAAAACAGTTTTACCACTGCTTCTGTATTCGACCTTAGCGGCGGCCGCGCAACTTATTAAAAAATTAGTGAAATTTGAGGAGTTAAGATTTTGAAAAACAAGTATGAAATCACCGATGTGCGCACCTATATAGTTAGCTCACAAGGCGATGGTGGCGACTATGGCCGGCAGAAGCAAGGCCATTGGCTAATCGACACATTAATCTCTAACCCGATGTCTGGTTACGAAGAATATCGTGCCTCTCGGACAAGTTGGGGCCTTGGTGTTCTTGGCTCTATTGTGGTTGAGATCGAAACCGCAGGCGGTGTTGTTGGTGTGGCCACCGGTTTCGGCGGGCTACCTGCCATTTGGTTAATCGAAAACCATTTCAAACGTTTTTTAATGGGCGCTGATGTGCGTAACATTAACAAAGCTTGGGACCAAATGTTCCGCGCTTCAATGTTCTATGGCCGCAAGGGCATGACTATCGCCACCTTGTCAGTGGTGGATTTAGCCATGTGGGACGCACTTGGCAAGCTACGCCAAGAGCCGGTATATAATTTAATTGGCGGTGTCTGCCACGATGAAATATCTTTTTACTGCACCGGCCCTGCGCCCGATGCGGTTAAAGATATGGGTTTTTGGGGGGCTAAAGTTCCGTTGCCACACAGCCCAGCCGAAGGTGAACAAGGCCTGCGAGCCAACGTTGCCTATCTTACAAAAATGCGCGATCTTGTGGGGTCTGGTTATCCGTTAATGGTCGATTGCTATATGTCGTTAACCGTCCCGTATGCCATCCGTTTGGCAGAGGCGTGCAAGCACCTAGATATCTATTGGTGGGAAGAGGTCTTGCACCCAGATGACATTGAAGGTTTCCGCTTACTCAAACAAGCACATCCAACATTGATGTGGACCACCGGAGAGCATGAATATACCCGTTACGGCTTCCGCCGGCTTATTGAAGAACGAACCATTGACGTGCTTCAGCCTGATGTTATGTGGGTGGGTGGTCTAACCGAACTTTTACGTATTACCGCTCATGCTGGTGCGTATGACATTCCTGTATTGCCGCATGGCAGTGGGCCGTATTCATATCACTTCATTGCTGCGCAGGCAGCTCAACCACATTGTGAATATGTCGCAGCATCACCTGATGGGCTTTCGGTTTTGCCATGTTTTGGCAAGCTGTTTGATGGTGAGATCGTCCCCAAGGATGGACGACTGAAGATTAGCGACAGCCCCGGCTTTGGTATGACGATTGCTGATCGATCTTTGCTTACACCCTATGCTGATTGCGCATTAGATTAACAACCAAACAATCGCCTGGTATATACGATTGAAAATTAGCCGGATTTGTTAAGTTGACAGTACTGTGTCAAATTGATTTGGCTGATAAAAGTCGGAAAATTGGTGTAATTATAGCTCAAAAAAGGTGGGCTGGAATTATTGAAATTATAAAAAACCTATATATTTCAATGACTTAATCGGTTTTTCTGCTTCCGCAGGAGAGAATAAATGTACTAGAATATAGTTTCTCATACTTGAACATAACCATTTGAAATCAAACGAAATAATAATTCCTTCTCAACATTGTTGAACATTTCAGAACATACAATCTCAGCCCAAAAGGTGGGCTGAAGGGTAGGCTGATTATGCTGCTATACACGATTTATTACTGCCTAAAGCCAAGGCGTTGAAAGCAAGTAACCACTGCGACAATTGAATATCGGGTTAAGATCAAACTAGCTCGGGACAATGCATGCCCTACCAGTATATTTTGTATGGTTTAAAAAATTTATGTTTAAAACATTCATTCATATTTTCCTAAATAGTCTGCCCAATATTGAGCCGAACGCAAACCAAATTCGGTGGGTAGAAGAGATGGCGACCGGTCATAAATCTCGATGCCGGCTCTTAGTCCAAAAATGCGTTTACCGTAGCAGATCAGATGTTCTAACGATTGCATCATAAATACGATTGCTGGTAGCGCATGGGCATATACTTTTTCAGCTTTTTCAAATTCGCCGGCGACCCAGTGGTCATAGGCTTTTTTGGTAAAATCAATCGCATCGGGTGCCAATATAAAGCCTTGCGCGCCGGCTCGTAAACAGTCAGTTAATTCCAACCCGCCTCTGCCGTTTAGAACTTGTAATTTATTGCCACAATTGGCAATTAAGTGGGCGAAATCCACCGCCGAACTTTCTGCTTTTATAACCGAAAAATTTGGATTTTGACTGGTGAGCTTGCCTATATCCTGCGATGTCAAACCCCTGCCCAAATATTGCGGCGCGTTTTGAATCGAAAATACCGCGTCAAACCCATCGGCAACCTCTAAGAAATAGTCCAAATAAACATCGCCAGCATAACTGCCTGTTGAAGGTGGCTGTAATATGAGCCAATCGACATTGTGATCTAAACAATATTGAATCATCTTGCGCTGCGCAGTTACCGAATTGCCCGAAATAGTGGCGGAATAAGGCACAATTCCTGCTACATCTTCAGCAGCCCAGCGTATAACATCGCATTGTTCATCGGGGTTTAGTTTCGGCCCTTCGGTTGCCAAACCCAAAACCGTTATGCCATCAATTCCCTGAGCGAGCATTAGTTTGACTTGGGCGCGCATTGCGTCTCTATCTAAATGACCATGCCGGTCAAACAATGCATATAATACACTATGCACACCCGCTAAATTCATCATCATTTTGAGCTCCAGTTAATTTTGTCGAATTCCGCTACCAAAAGCTTGGCGACGGCTTCTACATCCACGGCTGATCGACCGGGTTTATAGAGCAAAGACCCCAAACCGAACCCGGAAACACCGGCCTTTGCCCATCCGCTTAATGCCCCTAGTTCGACACCGCCAACAGCCAAAACGGGTAAATCTTTAGGCAATACGGCTTTAAGTGCTGAAATTCCAGCCGCGCCTATAATATTTGCCGGAAAGATTTTTAACGCATCTGCGCCTGCCTCGATGGCGGCAAAACATTCGGTCGCGGTCATCACCCCAGGATAAGACAACATGCCGAGTTGTTTTGTCTTTTTAATTACATCGTGGTTGGTGTTGGGCGAAATAATTACCCCTGCGCCTATCTGTGCAAGCTGAACCACCTGACCTACATTCAACACAGTTCCAGCGCCCACCAAGGCCTCTGTGCCGCAATATTTAACAAGTATGTCTATGCTTTCAAAAGCATTTGGAGAATTTAAAGGCACTTCAATTTTGGTTATGCCAACAGCCATGAGCCCCGCGGCTATATTTTCAACTTCTGGCGGGGTTACTCCCCTTAAGATGCCAACTATTTCACGATGTTTTTTCATTTTTTCCATTAGCCGCAGCTCAATTCGAATTTGGCCATTATTTCTGACCCGGTTGATGTGACCCGCAGCATGTATTCACAGCGGGCACCGCCAATATTTGGAATGTAACTGCCCGGTTCAACCATAATCACCATATTTTTTTCAAACAGGGCGGTTTCATCGGCAACTAGGCGTGGATATTCATGCACAGATGTGCCAATCCCATGGCCAGAGTGGTGCGGATAGGTATAACCATGGCCCAACATATTGGCGCGTAATTTGGCATCAAAATCGCAAACCCTTAAACCCGGGCGCAATTCTGCAATGGCCAATTCCAAAGTTTCCTTGGCTGCATTAAATAATTTTCTATAGGCAGCAGTCGGTTGTCCGCCAATCACAAATGCACTGCAACTATCGCCCCAATAGCCGTCTACGCGCGGTGCTAAATCACAAAGCACTGGATCACCCTCAACCATAATTCTTTCGACAGGTGGAGAGCCAAGCGTGCTTGTGCGCTCAATTCCGGTGACATATTCTCCAGTTAACGCGCAGCGGTTGCCAGCCATTCGTTCCATAGATGCGCGGATAAACCCAAACGCCGCTAATTCGGCAACGCCTGCTTTAGAGACTCTCCGCGCTTCTTCCTGCCCGGTCGCGGCAACTTGCGCTGCTAACCGCAATTTGACAAGCTCTGTCGAAGTTTTAATGGCCTTTAATCGCGCCAATGGCACATCTAAATTTACTGAGTCAGGGCGCAAAATATCCGCCAATAAGAACGGAAAGCTGTTGCGCTCAATGCCAATTTTGCCGCTCACACCTAGCGATTTTATCATGCGCTCAGTGGCGCTATGATAATTGCCTATTTGGTTGGTTACGGCGTTGGCAAAGCCGGCATAAAGTTCGTAGTTAACCCCGGCAATTTGCACACCATCTGTATTAGAGCAAACCACACCGCAGCTGCCGTCACGCCCAACAATTGCCAATGTCGGCCCACCCGAAAACGGGTTGGCACCAATTTCAATCGGCACCTGATGGCCGGTGGCAAAACAAACCGAATCGACGCCACTTAGCACCGCCCAATCTAGATTTAACTCACTCAATAACGATGATATGCGTGCTATATTTTCCATTTTCTTGCCTTTTTTTAATGGGTCAGCGCAGTTTCTGGTAGTTCAAGCGACACTGCCAAAAGGCCTGAAATGCAGGCTTTCTCTGCGTCGATTAAAATCGGCTCGTAGCTTAAATGGGTTAGAGCTGCGTGATAACGCGCAGCTATTTCGCCAGATGAGACCAGAATAATGTTTTGCTTGGCTCTGTCCAACATGGATTTCATCGAAATTAATTCTGACCCAATCAACAGACCTGAAAGAACATCTACAATTGCAGTTTGATGTGTATCGCCAGTCAAAACACCCGCGCGAAGCGAAAATAACTCGTGCAGAAGCTCAACCTTTTCGGTTGCCATGTCTATGCCTTGTAAAAACGCAATGTCTTGTTCAGCCTTGCTAACCTTCGGCGCTTCACTAATTAGTGCCGATAAAATTGAATGTTTTTTAAGGATGGAAAAAAGTTCGCCAGTCATAAAAGTAGAAAATGCGCCAATTTTTCCGTTTTCGATTAACACCCATTTGGAATGTGTGCCAGGCAAACAATAGAGGCCATTTTTGGGTGCATTTAATGACAATGCCCCGACCAATATGGTTTCTTCGCCGCGCATAACATCTGGGCCGCCACCAAAAGATTTTGCCTGAACCCCCGGCACAATGCGCAGGTTTCGCCCGCGCCATTCTAATTCGGTTACAGCATTTGCCAGATCAATCGCGCCAGTATCACCAGATAGATAAGTCGCCTCTTTCCAACCTTGTTTGCTGCCGATCATACCGCACATAACAATGTTCAAATTTGGCCATTTTGCTAACCAATCTTCGCAGGCATTGTGCAAAACGGCATCAAAGTCCCGATTTGCCACGTTCAATATCCCGTTATCCGATTGTTTTTGATCCATAACTTTACCATTATGTGCCACCAGATAGGCTCTAAAAGAGCTGGTGCCCCAATCAATCGCAATGACATTTGGACTTGTGTTTTGGGTCATATTACCACTCCGCAATGGCACCATCATCGTGCCGCCAAACTGGCGCGCGCCAACGATGGCCAATTTTGGATTGCTCAATTACGAACGCCTCATTAATTTCAATACCAAGCCCCGGCCCAGTCGGAATGCTTAAACATCCGCCCACCAAATTAAAACCTTGATCTGGCAAGGTGTAATCGTTTAAGTCGTTGCCCTCATTATAATGAATGCCAAGGCTTTGCTCTTGAATGAACGCGTTATGGCACAGGGCATCAATTTGCAAACTGGCGGCCAATGCGATCGGCCCTAAAGGGCAATGCGGCGCAAGCGCAATATCATATGCCTCGGCCCAATGACCAATGCGCACCATCTCTGAAATGCCGCCAACATGGGCGACGTCTGGGTTAACAATGCTCGCAGCCCGCTTTTCAAACACCTGTTTAAAATCATAGCGTGAATGCAAACGCTCGCCAATGGCCAGCGGGATAGAGGTTGAGCGTGCTAAATCTGCCATCGTGTCTATTTGGGTGGAAACGACCGCATCTTCGACAAATAACGGCCGCAGATGTTCAAGCTCATGCAATAAGACTTTTGCCATCGGTGCATGCACCCGCCCATGAAAATCAAACGCCAAATCAAAATCTTTGCCGACGGCGCTGCGCAAATCCGACATTTGTTGCACGATGGTGTCTATTTTCTTATAGCTGTCGACAATCTTCAATTCGCTACAAATATTAAATTTAGCCGCGTTATAACCCTGAGCGATTAAGTTTTTAGCGCCATCAATTAAGCCTGTCGGCCGGTCGCCACCAATCCAACAATAACTGCGAATTTTTTGACGCACTGCCCCGCCCATCAAAGCGTGGATAGGTGCATTATGATGCCGTCCTTTGATATCCCATAGGGCCATATCAACACCTGAAATGGCGCTCATTAATACCGGGCCACCACGATAACAGCCATTGCGGTATAGGCTTTGCCAAATGTCTTCGATATTTAGCGGATTTGCACCGATTAAAAAATCTTCCATTTCGGATATTTTTGCCGCAAGTGTTTCGGCATGGCCTTCTAAAACGGGTTCACCCCAGCCAACCAAACCTTCATCGGTTTCAATTTTTAGGAATAACCAACGTGGCGGCACCAAATATGTTTTCAACGCAGTAATTTTCATTTTTCGACTTTCGCACTGTGCACAGCACCAGATTGTATTAACTCAGAATATTCAGCCTCACTAAAGCCAAATGATGCCAACACCGTCTCACTGTCTTTGCCGTAAGCCGGCGCTGGTGACAATGAAGGTGATGGATATCCTGAAAATTTGATGGCTGGACCAACTGCGGTATAGCCACCACCCACTGGATGATGCATTTTTACCAGCATATTTTGGGTTTGCGGGTGATTTAGAAAGGCTTTGTAATCGTTGACAATCATGCACCATACGCCTAACGGCGCGAGCAAATCATCCCAATGTTTAGCGGTATTGCCTTTTAGGTGTTTGGCTACAATGTCATATATATCATCGCGCCATGTTGCGACTAAACGGCCATCGCTATGGTCTGGCCGCGCAGATTTCATGGCAGATAATTTCGGTAAATTTAATGCATCGGCAAGTGTATCCAAATCGGCTTGGGCGATGGCAAAAAAACCGTCTAAGCACTGGTAAATGCCATAGGGTGGTTCTTGATAGATTGAAACTTGCGGCGATGTGCCCCTGACAGGAGGAGATTCTGAGGCAAGGTAGGTGCCTATTTCTTGGCATTGCATTTCCATAATTGCGCCCAACATGGTAACTTTTACTTCTTGGCCCCTACCAGTAATGCCTCTGGCAACAAGGGCTGCCAACACACCTTCACAAACCATGTGAGAAGCCGTGACATCAACCATATAAAGTGGGCTGGCTTGCGGCAATCCATCTGCGCGGCCGCCGTTTAATGTTAATCCGGTAAAGCTTTGCAACAAAAGATCTTGGCCCGGCCGGTCTTTTAGCGGGCCTTCGTCTCCATAACCATTAATTGAACCATAAACGAGAGCTGGGTTAATGGCCGACAAAGTTGCATAATCTATGCCTAATTTACCAGCCACGCTTGGCCTAAAATTTTGAATCAAAACATCGGCTTGCTCGACCAATTTGTATAATGTGGCTTTGCCCGCTGCCGATTTAAGGTTGAGCACCAGCGATTTTTTGTTCTGGTTTAAGGTTACATAACAAGTCGAGTCGCCAAATTTTGTGACGCCAGCCATGGGCGCATGACGCGAAAAATCCCCACCTCCTGGCGCTTCAATTTTGGTCACATCGGCGCCCATCTCACCAAGGCGTTGCGTGCAAAGCGGCCCGGCCATAGCAATGGTCAAGTCCAATACACGCAACCCTTCGAGGGGAGCACGGTTTGTGTCGTCAATGGTAGTTTTTGGCGTTTGGTTATTCATTAAATTTATTTCCCTGTAAATTTGGGTGTGCGTTTTTCAGCGAAAGCCGCCATGCCTTCACGTGCGTCTTGCGTCATCATGCAAAGCGTATAGCCATCATTTTCCCACGATAGGCCTTGGGCAATCGATGTACCTTGGCTTTGCTTAATTATATTTTTAGCCGATTGCACAGCAATTGGCGGGTTGTTTGCCAAACGTGTGGCTATTCTCAAAACTTCCTGCATTAGGTCTTCAGGTTCGCTCAACACTTGCACAAAACCAACACGATGGGCCTCTTCGGCGGGGTAAAGGTCGCCAGTTAATATCCAATACGCGGCATTTCCGTAGCCAATTAAGCGCGGCAATATAGATGTATTGCCACTGCCGGCATGCCATCCACGCTGAACTTCGGGCGCGCCAAACGAGGAGCGACGGGTCGCAATACGAATATCGCAACAAATCGCCACTTCCAGCCCGCCACCCAGACAATAGCCATCTATGGCGGCAATTGCTGGTTTTCTAAGCCCTAGCAGCGGGGCGATATAATCACGGTCATAATCTGCCCGGTTGCGCCCATCCCAAGCCGTTCCTAGGTCGTCGAGCGCATTCACATCGCTGCCAGATGAAAAGGCACGGTCGCCCGCGCCATCAATCACTAAAACTTTAATATTGTCGTCAGCGTCAATTTGCTTGGCGTATGCTGCAATTTGACCGCCCATGGCTGCGGTAATAGCATTCATTTTTGCTGGTCGGTTGAGCGTTATAAAGGCAATTCCGTTTTCCACTTTGAATAGAATATCATCTTCATTAGACATTTCAGCCTCCTTTATTTGTATTTGCGTTTAACTCGAAAATTACCTGCCAGCTACGGGTCTCGCTAGGTGCAAGCCAAACTTCGTTCGATTTTTCAATGGCTTCGTTTAGGTCATCCGCCGGAGCGGTTGTCGGCTCGAACGCTATTTGGTGAACAGGCCCATCTGCCGGCCAACCGCCAAAGTCTAGCCATAAGCCAAAAAACGGCAGGTCAGTAGCTAACCAAGATATTCTGATATTCTCGTTAGCTCCGTCAATACCCACACTCGCCCGCTGTTTTACCCGGCTGTAAGATTTAGAGGCATAATTTGCATCAACCGACCGAATTGGCTGCAAATCTGGTGCGCCATCTCGCCCGGTTAAATTCTCAATGCCATCCAACACAATGTTTTCGCCCGGTTCGGCAGCCAAAAGACAATGTTGACTCCACAAATATGGAATTCTTGCCGAAGAAATATTTTTGACCTGATAATCAACCACCAAGCTATTTCCAACTAGGTTAATTATTCGGTCAAACTCAAACCCAGATCCGGCATACTCGCAATGAACAGCCTGCTCCTTTACATTTGTTGCCCATGGCCTGCCCCACATGTCGCCATGATCGCGTAAATTTCGGTTCCACTGCTCTGAAGCACAAGGCGCAACCGTTGGAAAGCATTCATCCCATCCACAAGCTTGCTGCCCGCCAAACACGGCGTCATCTTTTTGGCTGCCATTTAGCTCACCGGCAACCAACCAGTTACGCCCGGTTTGCAGGTCGACAAGAGAGGTTACACGGGCGCCAAAATCTGGTTCGAGTGTAATCGCAATCATCTCATTTTGCAGTTGGACAGATCCTGATGCCATTAGTCATCACCACCGGCCGCTGCAACTTTGGCCTGTATGCGTTCTGAACGTGCCATCCGCCATTGGCCAATAGCCACCGCAACTACCAAAAGCAAGCCCTTGGCCACTAGCTGATAAAATGTCGGTATGCCCAGTAAATTCATGCCGTTGGACAAGGTTGCCAAAAGCAATACGGCAAGCATAGTTCCCACAATGGTGCCTTTACCGCCCGCAAGCAATGCACCACCAAGGAACACCGCCGTTATGGCTTCAAGTTCCAAACCTTGTGTACCAGATGCTGGCTGCCCAGAACTTGTACGCGCGGTAACAATTACACCGGCCAAACCAGCAAGTGAACCGGCAATGGCATAAATTGCATAGCGCATTTTAGTTAGATTTATGCCAGCAAGACGTGCAGCCACCGGGTTGCCACCCATCGAATAAATCGAGCGCCCAAAAACCGTTGAAGTCATCACGAAATGCGCGCCGACAGCAACAATTACCAAAATCATAAAAGCCACCGGAATACCCGGGAAATCACCAAATTGCAATAAGCGGCCTGAACCCAAATAGCCTAATGATGGGTCAAGCACGCCAATTGATCTGCCACCGGGTGCAATTAAAAATGCAACCCCACGGAATGCCGAGAATGTGGCTAAGGTCGCCACAACCGGGTTAACCCGTAAAATACTAATGATGGTCGCGTTGACCATACCTAATGCCACGCCAATGGTGATACCCAAAACCACACCACCGGGAACAGAGCCCAGTTGCGTAACCACCAGCGCACAGATAACCGAAGCACAACCAGCAATGGAGCCAACCGAAATATCCAACCCAGCAGAAACAATTACAAATGTCATGCCGACCGCTATCACCCCTACAACCGCCATGTTTTGGCCGATGTTAAATATATTACGTCCCGAAAAGAAATATTCTGTCTGAGAATTGATGAGCACAACCATCACTATCAATGCGATAATTAGTGACAAGTTTTCTGCCCCTATATAATTGGTAACGCGGCCCACGTTTTTAAAAAACTTCCCCGCGGAAAGTGAATTATTTGAATTTTTTGTTAAGCTCATATCTGTCTCCATTATTCTAAATTTTAATTAGTCGCCGTGCCAAGTGCATAGTTAACGATTGCCTCTTCGGTGGCGTCTATCTTTTCAATCGGCTTTGAAATTTTTCCGTCGCACATAACAATGATGCGATCGGACATTGATAATAATTCAGGCATTTCTGAAGATATCAACATGATGGCCATACCCTTTTTAGCAAGGTCATCGATCAAGCGGTAAATTTCTGCCTTTGCACCAACATCGACTGCGCGTGTGGGTTCATCAAGTATCAACAATTTTGGTTTTGCGGCCAGCCAGCGGGCTAAAACTACTTTTTGTTGGTTGCCACCAGACAATTTCCCAACCACCTGATCTAGGCTCGGGGTCTTAATCTCCAGCTGCTTGATATAAGGTGACACTGTGGTAACCATATCGCGATTGCGTAATATGCCAAAGCGTGAGAGCTTCGAAAAAACCGCCATTGAAGCGTTTTCAATCAGCGATCGGACAAGAATTAGCCCCTCACCTTTTCGGTCCTCAGGAATCAACCCAATATTTGCGGCGATGGCATCTGAAGGGTTTCGAATGTTTTTCACCTCTCCGCTTATTTTGATAACACCGCTTTCTTTCGCGTATTCTCCAAACAGGACTTTTGCCAATTCAGTACGCCCTGCGCCAACCAACCCGCCAAAGCCGACAATTTCGCCAGCGTGAATTTTAAAGCTGATGTCGTTGTGCCACTGGCTGTGCAAATTGTTAACTTCCAAAACCACTTCAGTGGTTGTTGTTTCTTCACGATTAAAACCGTGCGCCAATTCCCGGCCGACCATTAATTTAATAATTTCCGGTTCGGAGGTATCTTCAATCATCAAATCGCCGGTCAGTACGCCATCCTTTAGCACCACAACGCGGTCGGCAATTTCCATAACCTCGTGCAAGCGATGCGAAACATAAATGACGCCCAACCCTTCGGATTTTAAAATTCGAATTAACCCAAATAGTCTATCCACTTCGCGGCTGGTTAGCGAGGAAGTTGGCTCATCAAAAGCGACTAATTTTACCCCGTCTTTTAAGGCACGAAGAATTTCGACAATGTGCATTTGTGCGGGTGATAGTGTCCTACCCAGTGCATTAATATCGATCATGCCGGCAAAGCCGTAGCGCTCAAGCAATTCTAAAACAGTTGCGCGCATGCCCGGAAAATCGACCCGGCCAAAACTAAGCCGAGGATATTCACCAATGAATACGTTTTCAGCCACTGAAATGTCACCAATAATTTCGGGTTCTTGACGAACCAGGCGCAAGCCCGCGTCACGTGCATCAAGGGGTGTGCAATGGTTTAATTTAACACCATCGAGGTCGATATTTCCTTCGTCAAGGCTATATTCGGCACAAAGAATTTTTAGAAATGTGGATTTGCCTGCACCGTTTTCTCCGACAAATGCGACAACTTCTCCCGGATGAACGTCCATTGAAACGTTGCTTAATGCTTTAACTCCAGGAAAGGATTTACCGACGCCACTTACAGCCAAAATTGGGGTTGTCTTTAATGTCATTTTATTCTCTCATGAAATGGGGTGCGCTCAACGAGAGCGCACCCCTTAATGTTTAGCCACAAGGCATGATATCAGCGTAGTTCGAAGGATCTACGATGGTTGTATCAGCTACCGAGTATGGTGGTAAATCTGTACCATTTTCGATGCTTTCAATCAACGCTTCTGCAGCGGCTTTACCTACATCTTTACCGCTAAGATATAGTGCAGATTTGAAACCAGATGGAATTCCGGCTTTCCAAGGTAGGCAAGCTTCATAAGCGCCAAGACCAACTGCGATCACATCATCTGCGGCAAAACCAGCATTACGTAACGCGTTTGTCGCGCCAAGAACACCTTCGTCATTACAAGCAAACACAACCCATTTATCGACACCTGGGTTGGCGGTTATAACTGGGCCTGAAGCCGCTAGAGAAGCGTCTGTTGTGCCGTCATATGACACAGAAACAATGCTATCTGCACTTGCGCCAGTTGCCAAAACTTGTACTTTTGCAGCATCAGTTCTGTCATTACAAACTGACAATGTTTGAACTTCAACACTCAGCACGCCATAGCTTGCACTATCTAGCCAACCAGAAGCTTTTAGCAAACTAGCGGCACTCTTACCAACTTCAGTACCCATAGCCACGCCATCAAAGCCAACAAATGGAACGGCATTGCCGTCGCTATCAGTCAATGGATCATCTGTTGCCACCATAAGCACACCAGCTTCAGCAGTTGCAACGGATAACGCAGCACCTAGTGATTGATCTGGAGCGGTGATTGCAATGCCTTTTGCGCCTGATGCAATGGCATCTGAAACAGCGGTAATGGCCAAGTTAGCATCCATTTCTACATTAATGATTTTTGCAGAATAGCCCAACGCTTCAGCAGCGGCAGTAAAACCTTCGCCCTGATCGATGAAATATTGCTGAGTTCCACTTTTGTAGATTGCGACAATTTCTTTTTCAGCAGCCATCGCAGCGCTGGAAACCATAGTTGTGGCCACAAGCGAAGCAAGTGCCACCCCAATAATTTTTTGGTTAAGTTTTAGTCGTTTCATTGTATTCTCCCTTTGTTGATTAAAATTGCTTTTATACTATTATCTGTTTATCTTATAAAGTCAAACAAAACTTTGATGATTCCAAAAATGTAACAATTACAATGGATTACGCGATTATTACAAGTTCCGGGCAAGGAATCGGCGAAGCTATAACCCGGCGTTTCTCGCAAGCAGACCCAAATTTATTGATGGCAGAATTATCTCCTGCACCTGCTTCACCCTTCAACTTGACTAGATATTCGACGACCCATTTCAGTTGTGCAACGCCTGTGGGTCAATCGAGTGTTGGCACTCTTTATCCTCCAATGGTTTAAAGATTTTAAGGGTTAGTCAACTCTCTTGGTCGTGAATTGAAATCGGCCCGTTGGCCTTGAAATCGGCATGTGCTGCAGCCACTGCGGCTTCATCAATTTCCACACCAAGCCCGGGCTTGGTTATGCGTCCCCAACGCGGCGTTGTTGCCGGCGGGAGTTTTTCGGTAATTATGTCAGTCTTCATCCAAGCTGCCGTGTGCTGATGGCCTACATCTGTATTGGGAGCTGCAAGCAAAAGGTGCTGGCCCATAAAGGCGGCAAGGCCTAATTCACCATGGGTGTGTTTGATGATTTTCCAACCTTTGTGATGAGAGAGCCACGCCATCGACATAAATCGCCGTGCAGACCCCACCCAATAGCTTGAAAAACAAAGATAATCGCCCGGGCGCTGATTAATAATTCGGTGCATATCCGGTTCATGCCACAACCCCTCATTAATTGAAATAGAGGCGCCGGTTCGGGCTCTGACATCCAACATTTGTGTCAAATCATCGATCTTAACTGGCGCTTCAATCAGGTCAATTCCAATGAGTTCTTGCCATCTGTTGATTATACGCACAGCGTCGGGTATCGACCAAGCCTGATTGGCGTCAATCCTGATCTGGCGGTTAGGCCCAATCTCCTCGCGGATCAGCTGCAAAAAGGTCTCTTCCTCGGCTTCGTTCAGGCCAACTTTGATGTAGAAAACATTGAAACCGCGCTCAACACCGTCGCGGCAAAGTGTGCGCAGTTCAGCTTCATTGGTCAGCGGCAAGTAATAATAATAGTCGACCTCGTCGCGCAAAGGGCCGCCAAGTAGGTCATGTATTGGCCGCCCGGCAATTTTACCCTTTAGATCCCAAAGTGCCATGTCGATGCCGGCGTAAGATAAATTTGCTGTCATCGGCTGCAAATGCCAACCACCGGCAACCCATATGTCTCTGTGAATCGCCTCATCATTAAATACGTCGCGCCCAATGACAAACGGGCGCATGGCTTTAAGCGCCGATAAAATACCGCCGGAATCGGCGCAGCGTGTGGATTCACCCCAACCGATCAGGCCATTTTCCAAGGTGATTTTTATCAGCGTTTCGGTGATGCCGGGTCGCGATACAATCGCCGAGCGTTCCCGATGCGTATAATAGGCATTGATCGGGAGGATTTCCATATCCGCTATGCGGGTTTGATGACTTGTCGAGGTCATATTACAGCTCCTGTTGAAAAAATTTGTTGAATAACCCCGTTGCTTATCACTGCAATAATTTTCTGGTTTCGTTTTAATTATTTCACGCTATTCTCATGTTGATTTTAATTGCTATTATAGCATTATCTGTTTATCTTATAAAGTCAAACAATACTTTGGAGGTCCTAGAAATGCAACGATTACAAGGCAAGACGGCAATAGTTACCGGCGCAGGGCGCGGAATTGGCGAAGCGATAGCTCGGCGTTTTTCGCAAGAAGGCGCAAATGTAGTGATTGCGGAACTATCTCCTAAGACCGGCAAGGCAGCGGCCGCGTCGATTGCTCAGGAAACCGGAAATCGCACACTGTTTGTAGAGACAGACGTAACCGACCCGGCCAGCGTTCAGAACATGCACCAACAGACGGTGGAAGAGTTTGGGACGGTCGACATTCTGGTTAACAATGCTGGCATCGCCGTGTTTAATGAGCCGCTCGATTGCACCGTCGATGATTGGGCGAAATGCATGTCCGTGGATTTGGAAGGGGTTTGGACCTGCTGCAAGACCGTGCTACCAGGCATGATTGAGCAAAATAATGGCGCCATTATCAACATCATCTCAAACCACGCTTTTACGGTCATTAAAGCGACTTTCCCTTACCCCGTTGCCAAGCACGCCCTGTTGGGCTTAACCCGTTCTTTGGGTCTAGAATATGCGGATCGCGGCATTGCTGTTAATGCAATTTCCCCCGGTTATACCGATACCCAAATAGCAGAGGATGACTTTGTACGCACCGGAGACGCGGCAAAAGCCCGTGCAGAAACTGAAGCCAAACAACCAGTAGGCCGCTTGTGCCGACCAAGTGAAGTGGCGGCAATTGCCGCGCTTTTGGCCTCGGAAGAGGCACGTTTTATGATTGGCGAAAACATAGTGATTGATGGCGGTGTTAGCATCCGCATGTATGAATAATACAAACCCCATGTATGAATAATACAGGCAAATGCGGGAAATCAGCCGTTTGGCAACGGAAGTAGGTTAGTTTTTAAAAGCCATTCAAATAGGCTATTTATTAAAAGCTAGGCGGGCGGCAATCGCCGTCAAAACCGGGCCTTGCCCCCAGGGGACAATGTAATTTGTCGGCACATACCAATAATGTTCTTCGACCAGCGCCGAATACACTGCGGCTGTAACGCCGGTCAAATTGCCCAAATCGTCAAGATTTGCTTGCATAGCGCCAAACGCCCGTTCTGCCGGTTGCAAAAATTCTTGTTCGGGCAGCACGCCTTGCGCCATACCGCGATAAAATGCAGTCGCCATAAACGCAGCGGTTGATGATTCTGGCCCAGAGCGTGGTTCATGCACCAATGAGTTCCAATTGCCGTCATTTAATTGATATTTCAACATAACATTCGCTAGGTCTATCGCCTCTTGGCGCACGATGTCTAACCCATTAGCTTCATCAACATAGTGCAGAACGTCAAGCAATCCAAGCAACGCCCAACCTTGGCCACGCCCCCACCCCTTAGAATAGGCTTGGTCTACTTGTTCCAACCAAAAATGCTTGTACAAGCCGGTCTTGGCATCGAGCAATAAATTTTTATAACCCAATATCTCGGTGACCGCCAATTGCGCCCAACCTGCATTGGGCTCAATGCGCGATAAATGCGCGTAAAACGGAGCATCAAAATGCATACAATCCAGATATATGCCCGGGCCAGGATTTTCCATTTGCACCTGTTCTTCGGTCGAAAGTTTTACATCTCCATATGGCAACATTAATGAACGTAAGGTATCTTCAAAGGTTATCGAGACGTTATTTATTTTGCGGCGGCCGCGCAAATGCTTTGCCAATTTCAACACTGCCGATTTAAGCACTTCATCATTAGTGCGTTCAATAATTTCGCACATGATGTGGCCCGGTGCGGTATTGTCATCGGGCTGAAACGGTTCCATTCTGGTTGCCCACGCACGAAAGAACCCGGTCGAAAAATCGACCCATTTGTCTTCGTTTAGAATATCTGCGGCGGCAAGTAGCCCTTCGAAACCGACCGAGTCACCATAGAACCAGCCTTTAAAATCGTGCGCAGCTAACCGCCCCGCAATTGCAGAAATCTGCGCGGGTTCAATATTTTCAATTGTCATTGATTATCCTTTTTGCTTACTCAAAAGTAACTCAAACCCCTGATGTGCGTCCTCAATTGCGCGTTTGATTAATTCACGCATCGCAATTTCCGCGCCAGCGGCATCCTTAGCCATAAACTTAATAAACACTTGCTCATGCAGCTCATGGCTTTTATCCATGCCAATCATTTCTGTCGTGTAGCCAGCGGCTCTCATCTGCAGGTCTAGCAGCAATTCCAAAGCCGCTTCTATAATCGAGAATAACTGGTCTAACAATTCAGATCTAACCGCCCCGATCAATGCCCGGTGAAAATCTAGATCAGTTTCGATGAATTTTTGCCTAAGCTCAGACGCCGGCGTGGTTACATCCTCAAATGTTGCGACTTTGGCATCCCAAGCCTGTTTTACTTCGGCGCGGTCTTCATCATTTGCGGCATTGGTTGCGGTGTAAGCCACACCGGGTTCTAGAACCAATCTTACTTTCAATAAATCTTCGAGCAGGCTATTTGTGTCGCCGGCTTTAATACGCCAATCCATTACATCCGGGTCTAAAAGCCGCCAACGTGCGCGCGGTTGCACCCGCGTCCCGTCAGATGTGCGGCTTCTAATCAGCCCCTTGGCGCCCAAAATACGAAACGTTTCTCTTACAACTGAACGGCTAACGCCAAGTTCTTCGCACAAATCAGCTTCTTTGCTAATCGCATCGCCGATAGACCATTCGCCACCAACAATACGAGTGCCTAGGTTACTCAGCGCCGCCCCAAGAATGCCGCGGTGCTCGATAACTCCGGCTAATGAGGATGTTTGGCTTAACGGATTTCGCTTAATCATATTTTCTCCATATCATCTTTGTATGATAAACAGATTTACTGTAATATTCAACTATTTTCTTCGGCATTTTTTGTAAATTATCAAATATTATGAGGCAAATTAATCTAGTTTCACAAGCTAGTGGTTTGGTGCAATATAACACATTCAAGCAGTGTAGATGAAAGCAAAGCAAATATCAAAGTGAACAACAAGCTGGGAGGTCAGATAGGACATCCACCGCACCAATCGAAAGCAACATTTCGTGCAAGGGGGTGTTTTGAGCACACAAAGCAAGAAATATTCAAAGAAACTGTGTTTAAAGGTGGGCTGAGAAAATCAAAATCATTAAAAACATATATATTTCAATGAGTTACAAGATATAATGGTGCCGCAGGAGAGAATCGAACTCTCGACCTCACCCTTACCAAGGGTGTGCTCTACCACTGAGCCACTGCGGCCAAAATGTGCCTTAGGCCGTATTAAAGTGAGTTAAGCTAAAGCGCAAGCGATTTTTCTATATCTGCACAGCTACGTGCCTACACATATTTGGTATGTTATCAATTGGCTTGGCGATGGCACTGGCCAGCATATCGGGCTTGCAAAGCTATATAAGATATTTTAAACCTAATGCATGGCCAAAAAGCAAGACGTAAAACAAAATAAGCAACAAGAGCGTGATGAGCGCGAGGCACGGTTGCAAAAATCATTGCGCGATAATTTGCGCCGCCGCAAAAGCCAAGTGAAGCAGCGTGGCCAGATAGATGACGACCAAGCCCCTCTGCCACGTGATGGCGACATTGGCGTTTCAAAGTTTCCATGATAACCATAAATAAACAATCAGATGGATATATCCGCAAAAAAGCTTTTAAATGGCCTTTAAATGGGCAATATTTGGGCATATTTTGGCTATAATTTACCGCTTAATTAACGCTTTATCATTTTGTTATGATTAATAATAAATCACAACAGTGAAGCTTAGGAAAACAAATGGATCGTATAAAAATTACTGGCGGCAAACAATTGCATGGCGAAATTCCGATCAGTGGTGCTAAAAATGCCGCCTTGCCGCTTATCATTGCCAGCCTATTGACCGATGAAACCCTCACTTTACGCAATGTGCCGCGTTTGGCCGATGTGAGCATGCTGTTTCGGATTATCGCCAACCATGGGGTTGACCAAAGCTTTGATGGCAAACGCAGTGGCAATTCAGATATTGGCGGCCAAACCGTGCACATCACTGCACGCGAAATTGTCGATACCACCGCACCTTATGAATTGGTGTCTAAAATGCGGGCGAGTTTTTGGGTATTAGGCCCGTTGTTAGGCCGCTGCGGTTACGCCAAAGTGTCTCTGCCCGGCGGTTGCGCCATTGGCACAAGGCCGGTAGATTTGCATTTAGAAGGCTTTAAAGCCCTAGGGGCTGAGGTGAGTTTAGAAGATGGCTATGTGATTGCCAAAGCGCCCAATGGGCGGTTGCCGGGCGGCAAGGTGAGCTTTAGTTTTGCCTCTGTTGGTGCCACCCATAATGTGCTTATGGCGGCGGTACTGGCGGCTGGCGAAAGTGTTATCGAAAACGCCGCGCGCGAGCCTGAAATTGGCGATTTGGCCAACTGCCTCAATAAAATGGGCGCCAGAATTAGCGGCATTGGGACATCCACTTTGACAATTCAGGGTGTCGAAAAATTACACGGCACCACCCATGATGTGCTGCCTGACCGCATCGAAACCGGCACTTATGCCATTGCGGTGGCGATGGCTGGCGGTGACGTGACGCTGACCAATACATCGGCCAAATTACTGCCGGTATTTTTAGACAAATTGCGCGAGGCTGGCGCGGAGATTACCGAAGTTGAGAACGGCATTAATGTCAAACGTGATTTGTCCAAGCCGATTAAAGCTGTTGATGTGACCACGCAAGTTTACCCCGGCTTCCCGACCGATTTACAGGCGCAATTTATGGCCTTGATGACCATTGCAGATGGCTCGTGTTTTGTGCGCGAAACTATATTTGAAAACCGCTTTATGCATGTGCAAGAATTGGCACGTTTGGGCTGTAATATTAGCCTAAATGGCGACACCGCAAAAATAACTGGTGTCAAAACATTGCATGGCGCACCGGTTATGGCGACCGACTTGCGTGCCTCGGCCTCGTTGATTATTGCGGGTTTGGTGGCACAAGGCGACACTATGATAAACCGGGTTTATCATCTTGACCGTGGGTTTGAACATCTGGAAAATAAATTTAGGGGTTGTGGAGCGGATGTAGAACGCTTATCTGAATAATAGCGCAACATTATAGCGCAACATGTAGCGCAACATTGTGGAAGGCTATTATGATGAATGGTTTAAAATTAATCGGTATGGATGAAGAAGATTTAGAAGTTATTTCATCGCACATTCAAGACGCCTTGGTATATGTCAAAGATATAGATTTTTCGGCCAGTACTAAACAATTAAACCTAGCCATAAACCGTTGCCACCACGAAGAAAATGTCGGCAAAAACCGGGTTAAACGCAGCCATGCGGGTTTGGTATTTTCGCATATCGATAATATGCAAGTGCAAAATATCAACCGCGCGCGGCCAGACCAAATATTAAGCTTACTTAATGTGAAATTTGATGCCAGCGAAAGCCCGGCTGGTACCATTGTGTTAAATTTTGCCGACAACGCCACCATTAAGCTAGATGTAAATTGCTTGGAAGTGAGATTGGCCGATCTAGGCGAGCAATGGATGAGCGAAGTCAAGCCATCACATAATATTTAGCCTCGGAAGTTTAGCCACCGAAATTGAGCCACCGAAGTTTTAAGTTGAGGCTTTAGGTTGAGACAATGTCTCAGCCTTTATTTAGGTGGTAGGTCAGCGCGGCATTGATAAAAAATTTGATGTCTGCCGTTGGCAGTGCAGATTTTGTGGCAAAAACAATGGCTCTATTGCCCTCAAATTGGTGTTTATCGGCAAATAACTCTCGGAACGTTGAAACTAGGCTGGTCTGACAATGTACGTAAATGGCCACCGTTTGCCCATCGGCAACCTCAGCTAAACGAATGGTCGTGCCACTTTTTGGCTTTGAGGTCAAATAACTAATCTGCCCCCATTTCAGAGTTTCTTCTATTTTGCCAATGTTAGGGTTTTGGCCAGCCACATCAAATATCATTTGTCTAATATCGGTTAAATGAGCCTTCGCACTTGGTGATAAGGCTGCAAATTTTTCTGACACATTACTATTTTCAAACTTTTGCAATTGGCTTTGCCTTATGTATAAACATTGGATAGCCAAAAGAGTAGTTTAATTATTTAACAAGTCGAGTTAAAACTAGCCGCAACGCTATTTTTATCGGGAGGCGGTTATGCCCTTATTTTTACAATGGACTGACCTTGAGTTTGAAACCAAGTTTGCTGGGCTTATCGCCGAAAAAAAAGAAAATAGCCAAGATGTCGGTGACATTGTGGCTGATATATTGCGCCAAGTTAAAACCCGTGGTGATGACGCATTGGTGGAATATTGCGCTAAATTTGACGGTTTAGACATCACACCAGATCAATTCTTAATTAGCCAACAGCGGATAGACGCTGCCATGGCCGAATGTGACCCCAAAGTTATTGATGCCTTAAAATTGGCGCATCAGCGCATAACCGATTATCATGCCCGCCAGATGCCCCAAGATGACCTATATGAAGATGATGCAGGCATAACTCTTGGCCATAGGTGGAATGCTGTTGATAGCGTTTGTTTATATGTGCCGGGCGGTTTGGCCAGCTACCCTAGCAGTGTATTGATGAATGCAGCCCCCGCCAAAGAGGCCGGGGTCAATCGCATTGTGATGACCGTGCCGACCCCTAATGGCGTGCTAAACCCGTTGGTTTTGGCAGCGGCAAAAATAGCCGGTGTGGATGAAGTCTACGGCCTTGGTGGCGCGCAAGCGGTGGCAGCATTTGCCTATGGCACAAAAACCATAGAGCCAGTGGCTAAAATTGTTGGCCCGGGCAATGCCTATGTGGCGGCTGCAAAACGCCAAGTTTTTGGCGTTGTTGGCATAGATATGATTGCCGGACCATCAGAAATTTTGGTATTGGCAGATGATGAAAACCACCCCAATTGGATAGCAGCCGACCTATTGGCGCAAGCTGAACATGACATATCGGCGCAATCTATTTTAATTGTGACCAGTGAAAAATTCGGCAAGCAAGTGCTAAGCGCTATAGATGATGAATTGGCGTTAAACCCAAGGCATGAAATTGCCCGCGCTAGCTGGCAAAATAATGGCGGAATTATTGTGGCCGAAGATTGGGAACATGCTGCCAAGCTGGCCAATATTATTGCGCCCGAACATTTGGAACTGGCGCTTGAAGAGCCGGAAGCTATATTTGATATGGTCGACCATTGCGGTGCGGTGTTTTTAGGCCGCTATACACCCGAAGCGGTCGGCGATTATGTAGGTGGCCCTAACCATGTTTTGCCCACCGCAAAAAGCGCAAAATTTAGCTCGGGTCTAAATGTATTAGATTTTATGAAACGCACATCTATCTTAAAATGTAGCGCAGAGGGGCTTGACAAGATCGGCTCTGCTGGTGCTATCTTAGGCCATGCGGAAGGCCTATTTGGCCACGCCCGCTCGATAGAATTACGGCTAAACGCCAACCAACAGAATTAAAAGATATGACCGACACATTAGTATGATAGACACATTAGTATGACAGACATAGCACAAAACATAACCAACACTCACTGCCTATGTGACATTGTGTTAAACGAAAAAAATATCACCCAAATATCGCCAGAGGTGACATTTGAGCGCAAGGCCGCCATGACCGATTTATTGGCAGAGAATAGTTTTTTGCCATTGCGCACTATGGGTGATATCGAGCCAATTGGGCCGTTTCGTTTGATGTTAGATGTGCAACGCGGCAAGTTGATTTTTGACATCAGAACCCGGTCTGATGACGCCATTATGCTGCATATTTTATCATTGTCGCCATTTCGGTTGATTATGAAAGACTATTTTTTAATCTGCGAGCGCCATCATGAAGCCATGAAAAGCGCCAACCCGCAACAAATTGAAGCCATCGATATGGGGCGGCGCGGCCTGCATAATGAAGGTAGCACTTTGCTCAGCGAGCGGCTAAAAGGCAAAATAAAAGTCGATTTTGAAACCGCAAGGCGGCTATATACGCTGATTTGCGCATTGTATCGGAAAGGGTGAATATGGCTGATATTGAAAGCTCAAATCCTATTTCCGATAATACTGACGACATTATAGAAGCGGGCATTGAAAGCATCGATAGCGCCAACACGCCCTTGCCAAATTCCATATTGTTTTTATGTTCGCAAAATGCTGTGCGCTCGCCAATGGCCGCGGGCATTATGAAAAAATATTTTGGCCATAAAATATCCATCGACAGCGCTGGCATTAGCCCTAAGGATATAGATGGCTACGCCGTCAGTGTGATGAATGAAATTAACATTGATATATCACAACATATCTCTTTATCTATAGAGCCGGCTTATATCGCCTCATTTGACGCGGTGGTGTGTTTTTCTCAAAGCGCCAAACATTTGGCCGAAAATATTTGCCGTACGGTGGCCACTGAATGCCAATATTGGCCGGTTTATGACCCGGTCAATCAGGCCGAAAACCGCGCCGATCAATTGATCCATTATCGCAAATTACGCGACCAATTGTTGGAAATGTTAAAAACCAAATTCGCATCTGAATAAGCAAATGTGTAAAAAATACATGTTTTTGCTATACTTTTACGGCGTTTCGCGATAGATGAAACCTAATTGTTTTTTAATCGACACCGATTAATCTAAAAAAATATAAATATTTTTGGCACAGAATGGCCAGATATTTGAAAAGGAATAAAATGGCTAAAGAAGAATTATTAGAGTTTGATGGCACCATTATAGAATTGCTACCCAACGCGACTTTTAAAATAGAGCTAGAAAATGGCCACGAAATTATTGGCCACACTGCTGGTAAATTGCGCAAAAACCGCATTCGGGTTTTAGCTGGCGATAAAGTTATGGTTGAAATGACACCTTATGACCTCACCAAAGGCCGCATCACTTACCGCCACAGATAATTTAAGCAGCTGATCTGTTAGGGGTTTTATGAGCAGTGCGATGAATGATGATAAAGCGATATCTAAACTGATATTGGCCAGCGGTTCGCCGCGCCGGGTGGAGTTGCTTGCGCAAATTGGCATCACCCCTTATTTAATACGGCCAGTTGACTTAGATGAAAGCCCTAAAAAGCTAGAAATACCACGCAAATTAAGCAAACGCTTGGCCAAAGAAAAAGCCTTGGCGTGCCTTGATATCCTACCGCGCGATTTAGCAATAGATGTCAATGACAAACAATTCACCTATAGCATTTTGGCTAGTGATACGGTTGTCGGCGTCGGGCGGCGCATTTTAAACAAACCCGAGAATATTGAGCAAGCGCGCAATCATTTAATCATGCTGTCTGGCCGCTCGCATCGGGTTTTCACCTCGGTTTCGATTGTCGATGGCCACAGCCAGAAACACCGGCAAAAAACCGCCGAAACCAGAGTGCGGTTTAAACGTTTATCTAAACAAGAAATTGAAACTTATTTAGCCACTGGCGAATGGCGCGACAAAGCCGGCTCTTACGCCATACAAGGTTTTGCAGGTGCATTTGTGGTCAACATTATTGGCCAATATAGCAATGTGGTTGGCTTGCCATTATTTGAAACCACATCATTATTGCGTGGCGCGGGCATAGACCCAGTTGCCCATTGGCCTAGGCGCATAGGGCAAACCTAATTTAAAGCGTATCTGCATGGCCATACAAACCCAAACCTACATTATGTTGCAGAAAAATGGCCAACGCGCTAACTATGCGCAAATCGCCAAATTTGAAGATGAAGCCTTGGTATTTTTTGACATTTGGCCACTAAGTGATGACATTGAGAATTTAGATTTTGCCGCCCCGCCTGCCGCCATAGGCAGTGTATATAAGGCGCGGATTTTACAAATCGACCCTAAAACCAACTTGTGTTTTTTGGATTTGGGCAAATTTAATGCGGTGATGCGGCTAAAACCTAAGCAAAATTATACCGAAGGCCAATATATATTAGCCGAAATTATCAGCGAAGCTTTTGGTGACAAAAAACCCCGGGTGCGCTTTGCGGGTAAAGCCAAACCTGCCACCAACAACGCGCCCTTAAAAAATACTGCGGGGCTGTTTCGAGCTGCGCCAAATCTAGCCCAATATTGCATCCACTTAACTCAATTAGATGGTAGCAAAATAACTTGTGATGATTTTGGTTTTGCCGCCGCACTGAAAAACCAAGCCCAAGCCGACAATGCCGAAATAGACCTTGAACCGGTAGAGTTTAACAAAAATTCTGGGTTAAATTTATTTGAGCTTTATGGCTTTGCCGATGCAATCCAGAGCTTGCAGAGTGCAACCATTGGCTTGCAAAATGGTGGCAATATTGTCATCGAACAGAATACCGCGATGACGGTGATAGATGTGAATAGCGGGCTTTACAAAGGCGACAATCACTTAAAAATGGTCGAAGATATAAACCATGCAGCGGCAGATAAAATATTTGAACAATTGGCATTGCGGCAAATTGGCGGTTTGGTGGTCATCGATTTTTTAAAATTCGAGCGCAAAACCCAAAAACTTAAATTTACCGAATATCTGGCCAATTTGGCAAAAAAATATAATATAGAAATGGGGAGCTATACGCGTTTTGGCTTGCTAGAATTGAAAATAAAACGTGCGGGTAAAAATTTAAACCAAAAACTAGCGGATATGACATGAGCGAAAATAAAATTGTGAATTTGCACGGCGATGGCTTTGTTGGCAGAAAATGTGTAATGTGCAAACATATTTCTGTGGAACGCTTTAAGCCATTTTGTTCAAAAAGATGTGCCGATTTGGACTTAGGAAAATGGCTAAACGGCAGCTATGTGGTCAGCGATGACGGCCAAGATGATGAAAATGACTATTCGTCAACTTCGATTGCAGAATTTGACCCGTCAAAGCCCTAAGGCAAGTTCAGCTCACTTGTTTTGAATAATTACAGTGACTAGATTTACTATTGAAACAATTTTTAAGGATGTAGATATGACAAAAACCTTTGTGACTCATTTGGAATGTTCGATGACCGGCAAACATTATGAAAAAGGCAAGATTCATGAATTGTCAGAAGTTGGTCGCCCGCTTTTGGTGCGTTATGACTTGGCCGAAATGGCCAAACACATTAGCAAAGACAGCATTAAAAACTCGGCAGACCCCGGGTTTTGGCGCTATGCAGGCATGCTGCCGGTTACCAAGCCAGAAAACCGCATTAGCCTTGGTGAGGTCATCACCCCGCTAATTCCTTTGCGCAAATCGGCCGCATCACTGGGTGGTCTGCCCGATAAAATCATCGTCAAAGACGAAGGTCGATTGCCAACTGGTTCGTTTAAAGCGCGTGGTCTCTGCCTTGCGGTTTCAATGGCCAAGGAATTTGGCCAGCCACATCTAGCGATGCCAACCAATGGCAATGCGGGTGCGGCTTTGGCCGCCTATGCCAGCCGCGCAGGCCAAAAAACCACCATTTTCTGCCCATCTGATACGCCAGACATTAACATTCGCGAAATTAAGCAACAAGGCGGCGATACATATTTGGTCAATGGGTTGATTAATGATTGCGGTAAAATTGTGCTGGAAGGCAAAGAATCTGTCGGTTGGTTTGACATTTCGACGCTAAAAGAGCCCTACCGCATTGAAGGCAAAAAAACCATGGGGCTTGAACTGGCCGAGCAATTAAATTGGACTTTGCCAGACGTTATTTTTTACCCAACCGGGGGCGGCACCGGCCTAATTGGCATGTGGAAGGCCTTTGCCGAATTATTAGAAATGGGCTGGATTGGCAGTAAAATGCCAAAAATGGTGGCAGTACAGGCCGAAGGTTGTGCGCCGATTTATAAAGCCTGGAAGGCCGGCGATGAGCATGCTCCACTGTGGGAGAATGCCCACACAATGGCCGCTGGCATTAGAGTGCCGATTGCGGTTGGTGATTTTTTAATCATCCGAGCCGTGCGCGAGTCTGGCGGGTTTTGCATGACGGTGACGGATGAAGACATCATCACCACCAGAGATGACATTGCCAAATTAGATGGCCTATTGTTATGCCCCGAAGGCGCTGCTACGGCTGTGGCGTACAAGCAGGCGTTGGCGCAAGGCTTAATCAGCCAAGATGACACTGCAATATTATACAATTGCGCGACTGGGCTTAAATATCCGATGGATGCGGTGGATGGAATTATTGATAAAAACCAACCGGTTGATTATAGCCAGTTTTAACGATTAGTGCGTTTTGTCAGCAATATCATGTGCGTGAATGGCGTGGGTATTGCTGCATAATTCGCAGCCTTTAGACCATTCGCTATCGCCATCTGCATAATGTTCTAGCTTCCACACTGGTGCGCGGTGTTTAACTTCTTCGATCAAATAGCGGCAGGCTTTAAACGCTTCGTCGCGGTGTGGCGAACCCACCGCGATGACAATGCTAACGCCGCCAATGTCTAACTTGCCCTGCGCGTGCACCAGATATAGGTCTAAATCATCACCCCATTTGGCTTGGGCTTCTTGGCAAATTTCTAGAAAATTTTGTTTGGCCAATGGTATAAAAACATCATAGCTAATGCCCAGCACTTTTTTGCCTAAATTATGGTTGCGCACCGTGCCAATGAATAAAGTTTCCGCGCCGTTGGGCATTTCGGTCACGTATTTTAGCCCGGCCATGCTGTCTAATGGCTGTTGGCTGACATCCCACACATCGACAAATATTTTACCCATTTCAACCTCCCGATACTGGCGGCAGGATGGTAATGGTCGAACCTGCAGCAAGAATTGCGTCTTCTGATAATATTTCGACATCTGTGGCAAAGCGAGAGCTTTCAATTAACCCGGCAATGTCAAATTTTGCTACATATTGATTAAGCGCCGCGTTGAGTGGTTGGCGAATGTCAGACACACAAGCGCCCGCGTTTAACTCAAGGTCAATATTGCGTCCAAATTGGCGAAATGCGCCAAAAGTTTGAATGGTGATGTTCATAATTTCCTCAAAAACTCCATTGGTTTGCCATCATCGGGTAGATGTCTATTAAGCCACCGGTTGCGCATTTATGTTGGTGCTCGCCCAGCACAGCCCAACAATTGGCCTTAAGCAATGGCTTGATTCGAAAACTTTCTTGGCCTTGCAAAATAGTGACAGACAAGTGGCCATTTTCTAGTGTCGCAAAGGCTTTGTAAAACATTTTAAAGTCATGTTTTTTATCGATGTCTGCGGTCAAAAAGGCTCTAACTGGATGTTCGGCTTTAAGCCCTAACAATCGATTGATCAATGGCATGATGAAAAACCGCAGGCCGACATGTGCCGAAACTGGGTTGCCGGGCAAGCCAAAATAAAAGACCCCATCTGGGTTGAGGTCAGTCGGTGGGAATTTGGCAAATAATATCGGTTTCCCCGGCCTTATTTTACATTTGTGAAAAATAATTTCTGCACCTAGGCGTTGCAAACTTTCAGGAATAAAATCATGCCGCCCCATGGAAACGGCGCCGGTCGAAATAATAATGTCGTTATCGTTCAGCAAGCCTTTGATACAAGTTTCAAAATCTTCAACTTCATCTCTAATCGTGCCCGCGTAGCTGACAGCTAAATTCATGCCGGCAAAACTGGCCATCAGGCTGGGGCCATTTGAATTGCGAATTTGACCCGATAAAAGCGCCATATTGGCATCATCTATAATTTCTTTACCGGTGCTGATGACCGCTATATTTGGTTTTTTTCGCACCCTAATGTTGGCGATGCCAACCGACGCTAAGGCAGATATATGGGATGGCGTTATGACCTCGTCGGCCTCCACTACCAGATCATCTGGTTTGAAGTCTTGACCCTTTTTGCGGACATTATTTTCAAATATTATGTCTTTTGGGTTGATGTTTAACTTGATTTTTGTGGGTCGACCTGCCTCATTTGTGACCAAAATAGCAATATCTTCAATTTTGATGACCGTATCAAAACCGTTTGGTATGCCCGCACCGGTCATTATTTCCCAAGCGCCTTCGGTGGATTGGTCAATCGTATCGCCGGCGAAACTAGAGCCAACAACTGCAAATTGTCGCCTGCCCTGTTGCAGTTCGGCATATCGAAATGCAAACCCGTCCATCGCGCTATTGTCAAATGGCGATATATAACAGGCGCAATTAACCGCTTGATCGGCGACATGGCCAAGGGCTTTGGCAATGGGTAAGTTAAGGCTTTGCGGTTTTGAGCTAATTTGGCTGGTAATTAAATTTAGAGCTTGTTCATATGAAATCATTTATCACCTACCCGTGCATGTTTTTATTTTGCACATGGCCAATGGCATGCGGCAATAGATTCTTTAGAGTTTCGATGCCATCTTTTACCCCGCCGGTGCTGCCGGGCAAACAGACAATTAACGTGTCTTTAATCACATAGGCGTTGGAGCGCGAAATCCAAGTGGTTGGCACATGGGCGGCTGCCGAACTGCGTAATAATTCGCCAATGCCCGGCACATCATAATCGGCAATTTTGGCTATGGTGTCGATGGTGATGTCGCGCGGTGCAAGGCCGGTTCCGCCGGTGGTAAAAATCACATCGACTTGGCCAATTAGCGCCAAAATATGGCGGGTTAATGGCTCTGGGTCATCGGGTAAAATTTTATAATCATTTATTTTTGCGCCATAAAATTCCAACTTTTCAGATAATATCACCCCAGAGCGATCGGCATATTCGCCTTTGCTGGCGCGGTCACTCATCGTCACCACGGCGGCGGTTATGGCTTCCATCGGCCGCTCAGATATAGTCGGCAATAGGCTTTGCAGCTTTTCTGGGATGCCATCTGGATGCACCCAAAGGCCTTTTTTGCCACCTTTTTTAACCAGCAACCGAACATCGCCAATTTCTAGTGCAGGCTCTACCGGTTTGGTCAAATCATAAAGTGTGAGCAAGGCGGCATTGACCGCGGCTAAAGCTTCCATTTCCACCCCCGTTTTGGCGGTGGTCGAAACAATTGCATAGGCGGCAACGCTTAAAGTCGATGGTTCAAGCTCTAAATATATGGCCACATGATCGAGCAATAGAGGGTGGCACATAGGTATTTGTTGCCAACAATTTTTTGCGCCTTGCACGCCAGCTATTTCGGCTAATTTTAACACATCGCCTTTGGGCAAAGTTTCATTTTTTATGTTTTCAAAGCCAATTTCTCGCACATAAATACGCCCCATGGTGATGGCTTGCCGAAAAGTTGGGGCTTTGTGGCTGATGTCGGCCATGTGATATTTGCTAGCATCAAAAAAACTGTTCAGGGATTTGCTCATATTTTAACCACCAATTGTAGATAAGTTAGCCGTGGCGCCAGTGTCGCCCATGGCCAAGAAATGTGAAGATTTTTTAAACGCCAATTGACCCAAAATAAGTTGTTTTAGCTCATCGAGTTGGTCGGCATGTTGTAATAAATGACGGATTGATAGGCCTTGTTCGCCAAATAAGCATAGGCGTAAATCACCTTTGGAGGTGATGCGCAGGCGGTTGCAATTGGTGCAAAAGTCTTTCGAATAAGGCGCAATAATGCCGATTGAACCCACATAATCTGCGTGCACCAATAGTTGAGCTGGCCCGGCATCGGCGCTGGTGGGTTTAATTTGCCAGCCTTGGTTTAGCAATTTATCGCGCAAATCGGCCGCAGATACGTGGAATTTATCAAAATAGTTTTGGTTATCGCCAGTTTGCATCAATTCGATGAATCTGACGTTTATCGGGGTGTTTTTTACCCATGCTAAAAATAAATCCAGCTCAATGTCATTTACATCTTTTAACAATACAGCATTTACTTTTACCTGTTCAAACCCAGCGTCAAACGCGGTATCAATACCGGCCAAAATATCGTTTAACCTATCATGCCCGGTAAGTTTATAAAAGCGCTCGGCATTTAAGCTATCGATGCTCACATTAATGGCGTTTATGCCAGCGGCTCGCCATTTGTGGATATTTTGCTTAAGTTTATAACCATTGGTGGTGAAAGCCAATTTGGTTATGGCCTGATGGCTTGAGATGGTTTTAACAATGTCAGTGAAATCGCGTCTTAACGTTGGTTCGCCGCCCGTGAGGCGAATTTTATGCGTGCCCAATTGCGCAAATGCTGTCACCAAATTATCAATCTCATTCAAGCTTAAAAATTTTGGTTTGGCCATGCCGTTATGGTTAGGCGCAAGGTAGCCGTTGGGCAGGCAATAATCGCAACTAAAATTACATATGTCGGTAATCGACAATCTTAGATAAGGGAAATTTCGGCCGAATTTGTCGGTTAATATTAGCTGGTTATCAGCTTTGTTGGCAAAGGCATTTGCGGGTGTGAGTGCAGCTGGTAAAATTGACTTATTTGGTCGCAGATTTATCTGGCTGCCAAATTTAGTTTTGCCCACCACTTTTGCACGCTCAATTAGCGTATGCTTCATTTTCCACTCCTTTCCAAATACGGGAGACCGAAGCGTTTCCGCCTTCGACCCCGGTCTATATTCCATATTCATAGCCATGAACTTAGGAAGATAGACTTCAGAGTTATTTCGATTGCCAGCGCAATCGCGCTTTAAGTGATCTAGATCACCTATATTTAAATATCTAGCTTAATTCAACCGATGCATATTTTATACGCCACTTAAATAATTGATATGATTATACAAGCTGACGACGATTATTGCAATTTAGAATAGCTTTCACATAGGTATTTATTTTAAGCGCTAGGCCATGGGTTGATGAAGTGCCCTAGACGGCTAATCGCTTGTAGGTGCGGGGCCGGTTGAGGTGCCAATGACCAATTCGGCTTCCCATAATTCATGACAAATTTTATGCTCTGGGTTGTTTATCTGGGTCAGTAACAT
The DNA here is from genome assembly GCA_013214705.1 of Hyphomicrobiales bacterium. GTDB lineage: Bacteria > Pseudomonadota > Alphaproteobacteria > Rhizobiales > OSC116 > OCS116. Next base: position 106,087 of record JABSRZ010000010.1, on the reverse strand, counting down.
TTCAGCGCAGGCTTTGCCTGCTTCGCGAACCGATGATTTTGTGGCGGTGAATAAAGGCACATCGCCGCCCATTTTTAAAAAAGACAATACATCATCATGGGTGATGATAGACACTTGTTTGCCCGGCTGAATGCCCAAGTCTAACAACGCGCGCCGCACCCCCAAAGCCGGAATGATCGAAGACACCAAAAATGCGGTTGGCGGTGTGGGGGTGTTCATCATCTGCATGGTCGATGTATAACCATAGGGCTCGGTCATGTCATCATTTCGCATGATATTGGGGTCAATGACTAACCCAGCACTGGTTAATGCGTCTTCATAGCCTTGACGGCGGCGGCTGGCAAAATCCATAATTTCGCGGCCGTTTAACAAAGCAATATGTTTATGCCCAAAATCGATTAGAAATTTTGTGGCGTTTTTAAAAGCGCTTCGGTTATTAACATCAAACCAAGAATAATCGTTCTTAGTGTCTTGTGCGCGGCCATGCACCACAAATGGCAGGCCAATATCTTGCAGCAATTCTATGCGGCTATCTGGCACGCGCGGGCCATGCACTATAACCCCATCGACCGAACGTTTGGAGGCCATTTCTCGATAAGCCGCTTCTTCATTATCATCTGTTACCACGGTTAATGACATATGATAGCCAGACTTGGCATAAACCTCGCCAGCGCCAGCAATAAAATCGGTAAAAATGGGGTTTACCATTTCTTGTTTAGAGGTTGGCAAAACGTGGCCAATGGACATTGCGCGGCCTGTGGCCAAGCTTTTGGCTAGCCGACTGGGGCGGTAATTATGTTGCGCGGCGGCGGCTAAAACTCTAATGCGGGTTTTTTCTTTTACCTCGGGAAAGCCATTAAGCGCACGGCTAACCGTGGTTTGAGATAGGTTTAACATCTGGGATAATTTTTTAAGATTCATAACCAAAACTCTTATTTTTAGCCAAAGCGCTTTTGTATAATTGCTAATTATCAATATAGCAAAGCCCTGCACATAGTCAAAGAAACAATATTTTAGTTGACTTAATGGTTTTTTTATATCAGTTTACGTTTATTCAAAGCGCTTTGAAAAAACACGGGCGCATGGATGTGATATTTGGGTTTTCAATTGCCAATGCTTTGGCACACACTTAAATAATTTCTGGGAGGATATTAAAATGAAACTACCACTATATCTTGGCATTGCCGCATTGGCGTTAAGTGCAAATATGGCACAAGCCGATGGACACTTAAAATTTGCCCCGGGTGAAGACGCACGTTTTCATTGGGATAGTTATGAAGCGCTAAAATCGACCGATTTAAGCGGCGAAACCATAACCGTATTTGGTCCATGGCTTGGGCCGGACAAAGAATTGGTCGAAAGCGTCATCGCGTATTTTGAAGAAGCTACCGGCGCAGATGTAAAATATTCTGGCTCTGATAGTTTTGAAACACAAATTGTCATTGACACCGAAGCGGGCGCTGCGCCCAACGTGTCTATTTTCCCACAACCCGGTTTAGCTGCTGACTTGGCGGCCAAAGGCCACCTTACACCGCTAGCTGCTGGCACTGCCGATTGGGTACGCGAAAATTATGCCGCTGGCCAATCTTGGGTCGATCTGGGCACTTATGCTGGCAAAGACGGCAAAGATGAGTTGTTTGGCTTTTTCTATAAGATTGATGTGAAATCATTGGTCTGGTACTCGCCTGAAAACTTTGAAGACGCTGGTTATGAAATACCAACAACCATGGAAGATCTAAAAGCCTTAAGCGCACAAATTGTGGCTGATGGTGGTACACCTTGGTGTATTGGCCTAGGTTCAGGCGGAGCAACTGGTTGGGTAGCCACCGATTGGGTGGAAGATTTCATGCTACGCACACAAACACCCGCCGATTATGACGCATGGGTTACAAATGATCTTAAATTTAACGATCCTAAAGTGATTGCTGCGATTGAAGATTATGGCTCATTTGCCCGTAATGACGCGTGGGTAGATGGCGGCGCAGGCGCTGTGGCCACCACTGACTTCCGCGATAGCCCTAAAGGCTTGTTTGCCTCACCACCAAAATGTTACATGCATCGTCAGGCTTCGTTCATCCCGGCTTTCTTCCCCGATGGTGTTGAAGTTGGGCAAGATGCAAACTTCTTCTACTTCCCTGCCTATGCCAGCAAAGACCTTGGCAAGCCAGTTCTTGGCGGCGGTACATTATTTGCCATCACTAAAGACTCAAAAGGCGCTCATGCCTTTGTTGATTTCCTAAAATCACCAATTGCGCATGAAATCTGGATGGCTCAAAAAGGTTTCCTAACGCCACATAAAGGCGTAAATGTAGATGCCTATGGTGATGATACACTTAAAGGAATGGGCGAAATTCTATTGGGCGCGACGACCTTCCGTTTTGATGGTTCTGACTTAATGCCGGGCGCGATTGGCGCTGGTGCGTTTTGGACAGGCATGGTCGATTATTCTGGTGGTAAAGACGCCACAGAAGTTGGCAATGCCATTCAAGCGACTTGGGACTCGTTGAAATAATAAACTCAATTTCGGAGCATTGCATAGTCAATGCTCCGTTTTTATTTTAACCATATTTATGTGTTGAGGGATTATAATGGAACAGGTATTGGTTGCGCTTTTCACCATGGTCGTTGGCGTGTTGGGATGCATTCTATATTTCTGGGGCAGCAATATAATTTTAGACCTCATTTACCCGGCATCGGGCAAAAAAGCTGCCAATAACATCCGCAAATCATCGGCCATTCGGCCTTGGCTATTTTTAGGCCCAGCCATTGTGATCTTAAGCATATATTTGGTCTACCCAGTTATCAATAGCCTCTATCTATCTTTCAGAGGCCCAGCCGGCAATGAATTTGTTGGGTTTAAAAATTATATCTGGATGGCCACAGACGAGAAATTTTTAGAGAGTTTTTGGAACAATATGATGTGGCTCATTATCGTGCCGGCCGCATCGACTATATTTGGGCTGGTTGCCGCGGCGCTGACTGACCGCATTAGATGGGGCAATATTGCCAAAAGTTTAATTTTTATGCCGATGGCCATATCATTCATTGGCGCGTCGATTATTTGGAAGTTTATTTACGACTATCGCGGTGAAGGCTCTGAACAAATTGGCCTGTTAAATGCGGTGGTGGTTTATTTTGGCGGTGCGCCTCAAGCGTGGATCACCATACCCGTTTGGAACAGCGTATTTTTAATGATTATATTGGTTTGGATTCAAACCGGTTTTGCCATGGTTATATTATCGGCGGCTCTGCGCGGCATATCCGAAGAAACCATAGAAGCCTCGGTGCTTGATGGCGCCAACCCGTTGCAAATATTTTTTAAAATTAAAATACCGCAAATATACGGCACCATTGCCGTGGTTTGGACCACAATTACCATATTGGTACTCAAAGTGTTTGACATTGTGTTGGCCATGACCAACGGCCAATGGGGCAGCCAAGTGTTGGCTAATTATATGTTTGATTGGATGTTTAGAGGCCATGATTTTGGCCGGAGTGCGGCCATCGCTTTGGTCATTATGGTGCTGGTTCTTCCGGTGATGGTTTGGAACATACGCAACGCAAGAAAAGAGATTTAACATGGATGGAATTGCCGGCAAAAGCCCTGCCCTAACTTGGGTGGTAAATATTTCAGCATTATTACTTGTGCTGCTGTGGACAATCCCGACATTTGGGTTGTTAATATCGTCGATCAGAGACAAAGACCAATTGGCCACCAGCGGATGGTGGACAAGCCTAGCGAGTGTCGAGCGTAACCTTATAGAACGTTCCTCCGCGCCCGACACTCAGGTTTTAGAAGCGGGAATATATGTCATCACTGGCAATGTTTTTGGTACTGAGCAAGGCGATGATTTGGGCGAAGTTACCGCCTTTGGCTGGCGCTCACAACAACCCACTGCCTTTGAACCAAACACAGTGGCACAAATGAATAAAGGCCTGACGCTGAGTGTTGGCCGAAATGGCGATTACCGACTAACCTCGCCGGTAGAATTTACCGGCAGCCGGGGTAAGCGAATATTCATCACCTCGATAGAGGCGCCAAAATTCACCACCAATAATTATAATGAAGTGCTGTTTGCCGAAGGCTTAGGCCGCTCGTTTTTAAACACCATGACTGTGACCATTCCGGCCACCATTATACCGATATTAATCGCCGCTTTTGCGGCCTATGCCTTGGCGTGGATGGAGTTTCCCGGAAGGTCGATATTATTGGTAACCATTGTTGGTCTATTGGTTGTGCCGCTGCAAATGTCGCTCATTCCGTTGTTAAGGCTTTATACCGATATTGGCATTGGCAAAGATTATATAGGCATATGGCTGGCGCATACCGGGTTTGGGCTGCCGCTGGCGGTTTATCTATTGCGCAATTATATTGCCGGTTTGCCGCGAGAGATTATCGAAAGCGCCAAAGTAGACGGGGCTAATGATTATGAGATATTTTTGAAAATTGTTTTGCCGCTATCCTTCCCTGCCCTTGCAAGTTTTGCCATTTTTCAATTTTTATGGGTGTGGAATGATTTGCTGATTGCCACGGTATTTTTGGGCAATAATGAAGAACAGCTCGTGATGACCGGCCGGTTACGCGAAATGCTAGGCTCTCGTGGTGGCAATTGGGAAATTTTGACCGCCTCGGCATTTGTCTCCATCGCCGTGCCGTTGGTGGTGTTTTTCTCATTACAACGATATTTGGTTAGAGGTCTACTTTCTGGCTCGGTTAAAGGAGGCTGACAGATGCCAAATACCCAAAAAACAAATGATATGGCGGCTAAAATCAGTGTCGATAAAGATTGGTGGCGCGGTGCGGTTATTTATCAAATTTATCCACGCTCATTTCAAGATTCAAATGGCGATGGCATTGGTGATTTAAACGGCATCACCAAACGGCTCGAATATGTGGCATCGTTGGGTGTGGATGCGGTGTGGATATCGCCTTTCTTCACCTCGCCGATGGACGATTTTGGCTATGATGTGTCAGATTATTGCGACATCGACCCGATGTTTGGCAGCCTAGCTGATTTTGATGAATTGATGGAGAAAGCCCATGGGTTGGGGCTAAGAGTGATGATTGACTTGGTCATATCTCACTCGAGTGAGCAACATGAATGGTTTGTGCAAAGCCGACAAGATAAAATAAATGCTAAAGCCGATTGGTATGTGTGGGCAGATGCAAAATTAGATGCCAAATCAAACCGAATTGTGCCAAACAATTGGTTGTCTATTTTTGGCGGCAGCGCATGGCAGTGGGATGAAACTCGCCAACAATATTATCTGCATAATTTTTTAAGCTCACAACCCGATTTGAATTTACATAATTCAGACGTTCAAACTGCATTGTTAGATGTGGAACGGTTTTGGTTAGACCGAGGTGTTGATGGTTTTAGACTGGATACCATCAATTTTTATTTCCACGACCAATTGTTGCGAGACAACCCAATCCTGCCCCTAGAAGCTAGAAATGATACCATCGCCCCAAGTGTAAACCCCTATAATCATTTCGACCATTTATACGATAAAAACCGGCCAGAAAACATAGATTTTCTAAAAAAATTTAGGGCGGTGATGAATGAATATCCGGACATAGCCGCGGTTGGCGAAGTTGGCGATGCCCAATATGGCATGCAGATTATGAATGATTATACCGCTGGCGATGAGCTGATTCATATGTGCTATTCGTTCGATTTTTTGTCGGGCGCAACCTTAGATGCTGCTCGTGTGGGTGATGTGCTCCAACAATTTAGCCAATTGTCACCTGATAGCTGGTCATGTTGGGCGTTTTCCAACCATGATGTTGAGCGCCATATGAGCCGATGGAACTTATCACCAAAGGCGCAAAAATTGCTCAACAGCCTGCTTATGTCATTACGCGGTAGCGTGTGTTTATACCAAGGCGAAGAATTGGGACTAGAAGAAGCCGAAATTGGCTATCATGATTTGCAAGACCCATATGGCAAACAATTTTGGCCTAAATTTAAAGGCCGAGATGGCTGCCGCACCCCCATGGTTTGGGAAAAAGACAAGCCCAATGCCGGGTTTACCGACGGCAAGCCATGGTTGCCGATTACCGCTGCCCATCTGAACAAAGCCGTCCAGATCCAAGAAAAACAAGCTCAATCCATGTTAAATGGTTATCGTAAAATGATCGAATTTCGAAAAAACAACCCTCTATTGTCAAAAGGTGATTTTGGCAATTTAGAGGTTATTGATAATGTGGTAACTTTTGAACGACAGGCCGCAAACCAAACCATTTATTGTGCGTTCAATTTAAGTGACCAAGCGCAAACAATTGGTTTGAATGGGCTGAATATAGACCCACTTGAAGGTTTGGAATTTGAACATGAATTAACCGGAAACCACCTTACTTTGCCAGCTTGGCAGGCATTTTACGCCACGAAAAAGTAGCATGAACGCGAAAGAGGATAATGAGTATGGCCAACCTTAAATTACGAAATGTTGCCAAAAAATATGGTGATGTAGAAGTTTTAAAAAATATTAATTTGGATATTGAAACCGGCGAACTGATTGTTTTTGTAGGGCCGTCTGGTTGTGGCAAATCCACATTGTTGCGGATGATTGCTGGTTTAGAAAAAATAAGCTCCGGCACACTAGAAATAGATGACGAGTTAATGAATGACGTGCCGCCGGCCAAACGCGGCATCGCTATGGTGTTTCAATCTTACGCTTTATACCCGCATATGACGGTTTGGGACAATATGGCATTTGCGCTTAAAATTGCCAAAAAATCCAAAGCCGAAATAAAGCAAACCGTCGAAAATGCCGCTAAAATATTACAATTGACCGATTATTTGGATAGATTGCCAAAAGCCTTAAGCGGCGGCCAACGCCAGCGGGTGGCCATAGGCCGCGCCATTGTGCGTGACCCAAAAATATTTTTGTTCGATGAACCATTGTCTAATTTAGATGCGGCCTTGCGGGTGGCAACGCGCATTGAAATATCGCAGCTTAAAGATAATATGCCCAATAGTACAATGATTTACGTGACCCATGACCAAGTGGAAGCGATGACGCTGGCCACCAGAATTGTGGTGCTTAATGATAAATCTATCGAACAGGTTGGCACACCGCTGACATTATATACCCACCCGGCCAACCGGTTTGTGGCGACATTTATTGGCTCACCGGCCATGAATATATTAAATGCCAAAGTCACAAAAACTGGCGATGTGACCCATGTGGCAATGGCCAATTCAGCCACTGCCGAAGCCCCCATTGCAACCGATAAATCGGCATTAGACAAACGTTTTAAACTAGGTGTGCGCCCCGAAGATATGTACATCACTACCGAGGATGAGTTTGTTTTTGAGGGTGAGATTAATTATATAGAAGCGCTTGGCGAGGTGACGTTGATTTATTTTAACAATCCCGATGGAGCAGTGGGTGAGCATATTATCATTAAAGTTGCGGGCATTCATGAGTTTAAACGTGGGCAAAAAATTCGCCTAAACGCCGCACCAGAAAAAATGCATTTATTCGATGAAGATGATATTTCTTGCCGAAAAAGTAAATAAATAAAACTTCTTGAGTAAACCTTCAGGAGAGATAAACTGAATATCATCTGATTGTTAAATATAAGAAGGTATATAATTTTGACCCAAAATGCAGTGAATATTTTCCCTGGAGTTGAACCACATGGACAGCTTCAACAAATTATCAGTCATGTTTGGTATGTAACTGGCTCTGTTAACTTCAAGCCATTGGTGCGCTTGCCTCGCAATATGGTGGTTATTGAGCATCAAGGAGACCTTACTCTTATCAATTGCGTTCGGTTGAACCGCAGTGAAGAGAAGACTCTAGACGCTTTGGGCAAGGTTACCCATATTATGAAAATAGGCGGCCACGACATGGATGACGCTTATTATTTAGATCGTTATAAAGCTACCTACTGGGCTGTAGCTTCGCCTGCAAGCGATCAAAAAATCGATGATTCTCATCGGTTAGTTGAGGGGGTGGAATTGCCGTTCCCAAACGCCCAACTATTTGAATTTAAAGATACTATCAAACCAGAGACGGCTATTATAATAGAAAACGAAGGCGGATTGCTGATCACCTGCGACAGCGTCCAGCATTGGGTGCCAAGTGATTTGATGTCATTCGGGGCAAAAATTATCACCCGATTGCTCGGTTTCCAGAAGCCTGCACAAATTGGCCCTGCTTGGAAGAAGATACAAACAAAACCTGATTCAAGCTTGCTGGCAGATTTCAATCGCCTAGCAGACATCCCATTTGAACGTATTATCGGCGGCCATGGTGGTTTGTTAACTAGCAATGGCCAAGCTACGCTAAAAACCACAATCAAAAGAGAGCTGGGCTAATTGCGGCTCGCTATGAAGCTAACGCCTTTTGGGTGCATCAATATTTAGGTCATCAATAACCAATATCGGGTGTCTTTTGATTTAAACTATATTAGTCTTACCTAAATTACTTTAGGTAGCTACAGCATGACGTCCATTCAATTTTTTGCCATTGTTAGTTTTTTATTCCCGCTTGCCTACAGCCCTGGGCCGGGGAATTTGTCTTTTGCGGCTGCCGGAGCATCTGGCGGGTTTAGATCGACTTTAACTGCCAATTTTGGCTATCATATTGCAACCTTTATGGTCACTTTGGTCATTGGTTTTGGGTTTTCAGAATTGGTGGCCAAACAGCCCAAAATACTGAATTTCATCGCCATTATTGGCAGCCTATACATTGTCTATCTAGGTGGTCGGTTTATTTTTTCGGGTGTTTCAAAATTAAATTTGGAGCCGATAAAAATTACTTTTTTGGATGGAATGTTGATTTTACTGTCAAACCCAAAAGGTTATTTAATTATGACTTTGCTATTTAGCCAATTCACCCCGGCCGAAGACCAAAATAAACTGCAATTTATTATATTTGCAGCCGTGGTGTTTACCCTAAATAATTTTTTTGCCGTTTGCATTTGGACCATAGGCGGCAACGGCATTGCCAAATTATTACATAGCCAAAAATCACAAAAATTACTGAATGTTATTTTTGGCACAATGTTGATTTTGGTCGCCATATCGTTAAATTTATAAGCCGCTATTATACTTCATCTAGCTAAATTCGGATGTTCATAAGCGTCGGGGTAGGTCATCGGCTGGGTGGGGCCAAGCGGTATCACATTGTTCCACGAGCGGCCAAAATAACCTTGTCGGCAATGGGTTAGCGAATTGCTGGCGGCAACACCCGGCAAGGCGTAGACGCGGCACAGCCAGCGCCAAAGATGTGGGTAATCAAGAATTTTTGCGCCGTTTAATTTCATCCGCAGATAATATACTGGGTCGTGCCGGTAAAGGGTGGGGAATAAGCGCAAATCGGCCTCGGTAAAACCATCGCCGGTCAAAAACGGGCGGTTGTCAACCGCTAGAGCTGCCTCTAAATCGGCAAGGGTGGCGAAATAATTTTCAAACGCGGTGGCATATATATTTTGGTTGGAAGAGAAACCAGCTTTATAAGCGCCATTATTAATGTCGGTATAAATTTGGGCATTTAACTTATCTATATCGTCGCGCAAGGTCTGGTTAACTTCATCTTCTGGGTAAAGGTTTGGCCGCTGATCGGCTGACAAAACACTGCCCAATACCCCGGCTTGTTGGTTTAACATGCGAATAATCTCGGCACTCTCGTTGGTGACGATGCGCTGGGTTTTTTTGTCATATAATATGGGCACACTGCCTTCGTTGGAGCCTTCGGCGGCATATATTTGCTTCACCAGCCGAAAATTCTGGCCAGTGGCGGTGTCTTGGGTGCATTCTGGCAATGTTGCGCCGGTTAGCGTGGCCAATCGCTGCGGGTTAAACTCCCACAGGTTTGGGCCGGCAGGGTCGTCATCATTTGTGCGGTTTGGAAAAACCACATCCATACTGATGCTAGTTTCTAAGCCTAAAATGTTACGCGCCAACGACACCCGGTGACACCATGGGCAGTTTAAGGCCACAATTAAATGATAGCGGTTGGCCTCGGCCGGAAAATCTGCATCTTGCCCCAAAACGCTGCGAAAACCACTAACACCCCGGACAAATTCGCCCTTGGCACGGCGTTTGGAGGCGTTTTTTTGGGCTTCTTCAATAGATGTGTCGACCGCTTTTTGTTTATCGCTGGGCATTAATGGTTTCCTTTCGTCTAACTAAACGCACTTATTTTGCGTTTAGCCGCGCAATTTATGATGGATGATGATCGGCACCGCCAGTTCTTCCTCGTCGACCAAATGTCTGGCTAGTAATTTCTCAACAATCTGTGCGCTCTCATATACTCTGGCCACTTCTTCATGTGCCGCTTGGTCATCTGATTGAATAAAATCCAGCGTGCGGATGGCGGCATCGGTCAAATCATGCAACACCTCATCAAGCACTTTATGATCGTTTTCTAAAATTTTCAACCCCGCGTCAAACCGCGGGTCGGCGGCCGAAAGTTCAGGGAAATAAGCATAATCTTCCCATCCATGGTGGCCATGTAAATTGCCGATCAGCGCGTTGCCACGGTGTAGCAGCCGTTCTGCATAATCTTGCGGATCTATGCGCTTGTCTAAATATTTTTCGGCATCACGGCGTACGGTTTTGCTTAAGCTGCGAAACATCCGATGCGCGCCCAGCCAATTTTGCGTCGCCTGCTTAAAATTCGGGTGAGCCGCCCACGCTTCACGCGGGTATTTGTCCAGCAAAATCCGCATTTCATCGGGCAAGGGCTCTTGCCTTAACAGGCCTTGGTCAAACATATTATTTTACCCCATTACGCCGGCGAAACGAACACCGGATAAGTCGGCCATTTCGCGTTTCCAAGTGGTGATATCACGCAGTGATAATTTTGCAATGTCATCATGGCCACAAGCGCGTGCCAAAACCTGCATTAGCTGCACAGAAGCGCCAAAATAACGGGCGAGTTGTTCTGCCCCGGTTTGCACATTTAGCAGCGCCCGTAACTTGGGGTCTTGGGTGGCAATGCCCACTGGGCAATTGTTGGTATTGCACATGCGCGCGGCGATGCAACCGACCGCCTGCATGGCCGAATTTGACACAGCGACCGCATCGGCGCCTAACGCAATGGCTTTGACAAAATCTTCGGCAACCCGCAACCCACCGGTGATGATTAATGTCACATCACGGCCGGTTTTGGCATCTAGATGTTTGCGGGCGCGTGCCAATGCCGGAATGGTTGGCACGGAGATATGATCGCGAAAAATTAATGGCGCCGCGCCTGTGCCACCGCCGCGGCCATCTAAAATGATGTAATCAGCGCTAGCGGCTAGGGCAAAATCGATGTCATCCTCGATATGATTGGCAGATAATTTAAACCCAATGGGGATGCCACCAGTGCGTTCCCGCACTTCATCGGCTAATTTTTTAAAATCAGCCGGGGTTTTTAAATCTAAAAATGTTGCCGGTGATATTGCGTCTTTGCCAGCTTCTAAGCCGCGCACTTTGGCAATTTTACCGCGCACTTTATCGGCCGGTAAATGGCCGCCGGTGCCGGTTTTTGCGCCCTGCCCGCCTTTAAAATGAAACGCTTGCACCCGTTCGACCAATTCCGGTTTCCAGCCAAATTTTGCCGATGCAAGCTCATAGAAATAGCGCGAATTTTCGGCTTGTTCCTCGGTCAGCATGCCCCCTTCGCCAGAGCAGATGCCAGTTCCGGCCAATTGCGCCCCGCGGGCAAGCGCGATTTTGGCTTCCTCAGACAACGCGCCATAGCTCATGTCCGATACAAATAGTGGGATGTCGAGTTGCAACGGTTTTTTCGCCCGCGGGCCAATGATGGTTGAGGTGGCAACCGGATGATTGTCTAACAATGGTTTACGCGCCATTTGCGCTGGTAGAATTTGAATGTCATCCCAATGCGGCAAATCCTTACGCGGCACACCCATGGCCACCATTTCGCCATGACTGCCAGATAAGCCATTGCGGGCTAGGTCATGTATGCGTGCCACTGTGGGTTCTTCGGGTGTGGGTGCGGCTTTGGGCACTGAGTTTTTTGGTTTGGGTTTTGGTGAGGGGTCACCCGCGCCAAGCTCGCCAAGTTTGGCGTGTGTGCCATCGCAAAATGGTGCGTTGGCGCTGGCTTTACATTGGCACAGAAACGCATCTTTAGTTGTTTCGGCGGTGAATTTTAGCGGTTTTATGTTGGTACTGGCGTGTGAGCCATCGCAAAAAGGTTGGTTGGCCGACCGGCCACAACGACACCAATAATAGTTTTTACCCGCTTCGAGTGCGACTTTTTTGGGCTTTTTTGCGGCGATAATTGCTGTGTCATTGTCGGCTTCAGTGTCGGCCATTATATAGATTCCTTTTAGCTTAATTGGGCGCGGTTATGCGGGGCGGTATAATCGATATCTGGGCCAACTGGCACAATGCGCGAGGGGTTGACGGTTTCGTGGCTGGCATAATAATGGTTTTTGATATGGTCCATATGCACCGTTTGTGCCACGCCGGGTTGTTGATATAAATCGCGCAGATAGCCTGAAAGATTTGGATAGTCGGCAATACGGCGGATGTTGCATTTAAAATGCCCCACATAAACCGGGTCAAACCGCACCAAAGTGGTGAAAAGTCGCCAGTCGGCTTCGGTAATTGCCGCGCCGGTTAAATAACGTTGGTCAGTTAGCCGTTGTTCGAGAAAATCTAACGTGTCAAATAATGGCATCACCGCTTCTTCATAGGCGGCTTGGGTGGTGGCAAACCCAGATTTATATACCCCATTATTTAGGCTGCTATAAATGCGGTCATTTAGGCCATCAATTTCTGCACGCAGAGCTTTTGGGTAATAATCTGCGGGGGTGGCACCAATGTCATCAAAGGCTGAGTTGAACATTCTAATGATTTCAGCAGACTCGTTAGACACAATGGTTTGGGTTTTTTTGTCCCACAATATAGGTACGGTCACGCGGCCCGAATAGTTGGGGTCGGCAGCGGTGTAGACTTGGTGCAATAATTCCGATTGGTTGATGGTGTCGGCAATCACCCCATCGCCAGCTTCAAATGTCCAGCCTTTGTCGGCCATGTACCAATGCACAACCGAAATGGAAATCATGTCTTCTAAACCTTTAACCGCCCTGAAAATCATAGTGCGGTTGGCCCATGGGCAGGCGTGGGATACATAAAGATGGTAGCGACCCGCTTCGGCCTTAAAGCCAGCTACGCCGCTTTCACCAGCCGCGCCATCGGCGGTTATCCAATTGCGAAATTGTGAGGCTTTGCGCACAAATCGCCCATCGTGTTTTTTGGTGTCATACCATTGGTCAACCCATTCACCATTTTGTAAAAGTCCCATGTTCAAACCTTTCGTTTGTTACATTGCGGCCTGCATAAGTGCCGCGATTGTCTACAAGATCTTGACGAGCAGGATCACATGTTCTAATTTGAATGTAAAGACCTATAAAATTGAATATGTTGTTCTAATTTAGAGAACATCGAGGGAATGCTTTTACGGGAATGATTAATGGGACAGATTGAAGACCTAAGACTTTTTGTGCAAATTGTCGACAGCCGCAGCATTTCGGGCGCAGCCGAACAGCTGCATATTGCCAAATCGGCAGTTAGCCGGCGCTTGGCGTTGTTGGAGCAAAGATATGCCGCACGTTTGATATATCGCAAACCGGGCCATTGGCAAATCACCTCGACCGGCCACGAGCTTTACCAGCGCGCTGTCGATGTGGTTAATGATGTAGATGAGGTGGAAAATGATTTTACCGAGGCAGCACAACAGCTTGCTGGGCCATTGGTGGTGTCTGTACCGCGAGAATTTGGCCAATCTTTTCTGAACCCGGCATTAATGGCGTTTAAAATCCGCCATCCCGAAATTCAATTAATGGTCGATTTTGATGACCGAAAAATAGACTTATTACGCGACAATTACGATTTCGCCATCCGCATCGCGGTTGATCTGGAACCCAACTTGATTGGCAACCGGATCGGCTCGGTCGGTCATCAGATGTTTGCATCGCCAGCATATCTGGCACGCCGGGGCACACCCAACCAACTTAGCGAGCTAAAACAACATGATTTGCTAGATTATGGGGCTACCAGACGCTCAAGCTGGTCGTTCAAAAATGCCAAAGGCAAAACCCAAACCATCGAGTTTCAACCCTCGTTGAATTCCAACAGTGGTGCATTTTTACTGGAAGCGGCAAAAAAAGGCATTGGTATATCGAAATTGCCAGAATTTATATGTCAAACTTCAATCGAAGCCGGCCAACTGGTTCCACTTTTAACCGATTTAAGTTCGCCAGAATTTGGCATTTATCTAGTATATTCTGAAAAAAGACGGCTCAACAGACGCATGCGGCTATTTGCCGAGGAAATGAAAACCGCTTGTTCACCAGCAGATGATCAGACGGTTAGCTAGGCATTGAAGCAGATTTTTTCACGTTTCTTAAACTGCATATTCGCCAGAAGCGCCCGTAAGCCAGAGCCATAGGTGAGCCGCATAACTGACATCTACAAGCAGGTTAAAATCCTCATCTTCTGTGCGCCAGATGACCACATTTATATGTGCCAATAAAGTGCGGGCGCATACATTCAGAGCAAAAACATCTGCCGATAAATCTAACTCACAGCCCTTGGCCAACAAAGCTCTGGCGTGTTTTTTGGCGATTTTTAAAATTATATATTGGTCGCTCATATCGGTGATGATTATATTTTCATCAGCCACTTGGTTGGCATAATCATTTGCGAGTTTTTGCGCCTCATTTAGACCGCAAAATACCAACCATTGTTTAGGAATGGCCGATAATATGCTGGTGGTTTCGCTGACTTTGACCGTGCCAAATCCTGGCAAATCAAACGGCATTTTGCCAACGCTATCGGCTTGTTGCAGCAAAATAACCCCGCTATGGGCTGGTTTTATCAGCAAATCGGCATGGTCAATAAGCTCGTCGATGAGCGGCATTTCGCGTTTTAATTCAGACATTTAATCTCTCCCCTTGTGGGTCAAAGAAACATGGTTTCACCACCTCGGCTTGGCTCATGCCGGCTAGATCGTAAATTTTTACAATTTCGCCCATGCGGTTATGGCCATCTTTTAGCATGCCCAGCGCCACCGCGTGGCCCATTGTGGGGCTGTTATAAGAAGATGTCACCCGCCCATCCATCGGCGCGGGGGCATTGTCATAGCCGCTGGCCAAAATAATACCACCCGGGGTTAAACTCGCTGCCCCAACCACTTTTAAGCCGACCAAAATTTCGCGGTCCTTACGCACAGATTCTGGCCGTAATAGCGATCTTTTGCCAATATAATTGACTTTCTTTTTTGCTGCAGGTACGCCAAAGCCAACATCACCCGGTATGGTGGTCGAGTCGGTATCTACACCAATGTGAATAAAGCCTTTTTCGGTGCGCATGGCCATCAGCGCCTCCAGCCCAAATGGCTCCAAACCAAACTCCTGCCCGGCTTTGACCAACATTTGCCAAATCGCATTGGCATATGAGCGTGGCATATAAATTTCAAAGCCCAATTCACCGGTGAAACTGGTGCGCATAATTTTGATCTCTACTCCGTTTATTGAGCCGATGCGCATTTCCATATGGCCAAATTCAGCCGCGGCCAAATCCACGCTCAGGTCAATTTTTTGCAGCAATTTCCGCGCCTTGGGGCCTTGCAGGCTAATACAAGCCCAGCCGGTGGTGATGTTGGTAATCACCACATTCATGTCTGGCCATTCGCATTGCCGCCATTCTTCTAGCGTGGCGGCAAAACGCACCGCGCCGCCGCTGGTGGTGGTGACCATATATTTGTCTGCTGCCAAGCGCACAAATACACCGTCATCAATCACATTGCCATCTTCGTTTAGCATCAGGCCATAGCGGGCGCGCATGGGTTTTAAATTGCTGACATTATTGCAATAGAAATAATCTAAAAACCCGGCGGCATCAGGGCCTTGAACCATTATTTTACCCAAGGGTGAATAATCCAAAATGCCAACATGCTGGCGCACGGCATTGATTTCGCGGTCAACTGCTTGGCGCTCGGTTTCTTTGGATTTAGCATAATAAGCCGGGCGATTCCAACCGCCATAATCTTCAAACTCTGCGCCATTATCGGCATGCCAATTATGCATCGGCAAATCGCGTAAGGGGCTAAATAAAATGCCGTTATCGCGCCCTGCCATAGCGCCTAATGTTACTGGCGAATAAGGCGGGCGAAATTTGGTTGTGCCAACTTCAGGAATGTCTCGGCCGGTCGCCCGGCCTAATATGGCCAAGGCATTCACATTACTGGTTTTGCCTTGATCAAGCGCCATGCCGGTGGTGGTATAACGTTTAAAATGTTCGACCGAAACATAGTTTTCGCGCGCCGCCAAAATCACATCGGTTGCTGTAACATCGTGCAATAAATCCACCCAGCGTTTTGAAGTGCGTATTTTTTTAATATTAGGTGGCAAATCCCATAATGCCAAAATAGGTTCGGTTAAAACTGGGTTTATTTTTGGTGGCATAATGCCATAATTTTGTTGGGCTTCGGCAAAAATATCGCCCAGTTCAAACACCCCATTGGCTGCGCCGATGCACAGGTTATTTTGCACATATTTGTGTGGCACAAAGGCTTGGATGCCATCATCGAAACGTAATTTACCGCCCGATTGTGAATGCAAATGCACCACAGGCGACCAACCACCAGAGGTGGCAACAAGGTTGCAGTTAAACCGGCGCTGACGCTCATCTAGGTGGTTATCGGCCACATTTATGGCCGCAATGCTGACCGAGTTAACCGCCCGCGCGCCGCTGGTATCGACGATGGCATGGCCAGCATAAATGGTGATGCCCAATTTGCGCACGGCCGCGACCAAATCGCCCTGCGGGTTTGTCCGCACATCGGCAATGCCGACAATATGCAATCCCAAAGCGTGCAAATCTAGCGCGCTTCTATAGGCATCATCATTATTTGTGGCTAAAAATATACGCTTGGCCGCAACCACGCCAAACCGGTTGGCATAATGGCGCACGGCGTTGGCCAACATTATATTTGGCCGGTCATTATTGGCAAAAACCAGCGGTCGTTCTATCGCGCCGGTGGCGATGATCACCTGTTTGGCGCGCAAATGCCAGAATCTTTCGCGTGGTTTGGAACTGTTAAGCTGCGGTGCTATGTGGTGACGCAAACGTTCGGAAATGGTGATAAAATTATCATCATAATAGCCGATGGCGGTGGCTCTTTTGACAATGGTTACATTATCCATGGCGGTTAATTCGGCTTCGATTTCGGCTATTTTTGCCAGAGCTGAGATGCCGTCTATTTTGATTTTTTCAAATAATAATGCGCCGCCCAATTGGTTTTGTTGCTCTACCACCAGCACTTTTTTGCCCGCTTTGCCATGGGCTAACGCCGCCATTAACCCAGCAATGCCTGCGCCGACTATTAAAATGTCGGTATGGGCATGGTGGTAATCATAATCATCGGGGTCGGGTTGTTTGGGAACAGTGCCTAGGCCAGCCAAACGCCGCACCAATGGGCTCCAAAACTTCCAGCTTGGCCATTTGAAAACTTTATAATAAAACCCGGCGACAAAAAACGGTTTTGCTAGGTTTAAAATTGCAAAAATATCAAACGCCGCATTTGGCCATGCGTTGACCGATTTGGCCACCAAACCATGGTATAATTCGACATTTGTGGCCAACATATTGGGTTGCACATGTGGCTCTTTGCCCAGTTGCACGATGGCGTTGGCTTCTTCTGCGCCGGCCGACATAATGCCGCGCGGGCGGTGATATTTAAAGCTCCGACCGACAATATTGACCCCATTGGCAATTAGTGCCGATGCCAAACTATCGCCCTCAAAACCGCTATATTTTTTGCCGTCAAAATAGAAGTCTATCGGCTTTTCTAAATTCACCTGACTTGCAATATCTAGCCGGCGGTTAAACACATGTTTAATTTTTCGCGCCATCCTGCCCTCCAAATTTTTTGTCTAGGCTTTCGGTTATTTTGTAGGTTTGCAGAATCTCGTGGGTTATGGTGTTGCGCACCATGTTAAACCACTGCCCACAGCCGTGGCTATGACACCAGCGCTCGGCCGAAACGCCTTTTTTATTATCGAGCATAAATAAGTAATTCGCCCATTGCTCATCGGAAACTTCGTTAGCGGGGCCCGGCCTAGCCAGATGAGCTGGGCCGCCAAACTTATATTCTGCTTCACTTCTTAACCCACAATAGGGGCAATTTATATTCATCATTTTAAGCTCCAACCTCGATTGGCTATTGTGGTTTAATGCGAAATGCCTGCTGCGCCCATTTCATCGATAAATGCGCCGGTTTCAAACCGTTTTAGCGTGAAATCTTGAATTAATTTATGTGGCTGGTCCGTAGCTAGGGTGTGAGCCAATGTCCAACCACCAGCCGGTGTGGCCTTAAACCCGCCAGTGCCAAAGCCGCAATTTATATACATGCCTTTAATGGGCGTGTGGCCAATAATGGGGGTTGAATCATGCACAATGTCAACAATGCCAGCCCATTGGCGCATCAGCTTCACCCGGCTAAGATTGGGAAACATCTCCAGCACCCCGGCAATGGCATGTTCTATATTATTGATGTTGCCGCGTTGTGCGTAAGACGGATAAGCATCTAACGCGCCGCCCATAACCATCTCACCTTTGTCAGATTGGCTGATATAAGCGCCAATTGTGCCCGACATGATGGCGGCGTCAAATAGCGGTTTTAGCGGCTCGGACACACAGGCCTGTAGCGCCATGCTGCTGACCGGCAATCTAAACCCAGCCATTTCGGCCAATACGCTCGAGTGACCGGCAACTGCGATGGCAACTTTGTTGGTTTTTATCTGACCTTTTGAGGTCTGCACGCCGACCACTTCGCCCTTTTTAATGTCAAACCCGGTGACGCTGCACATTTGCACAATGTCAACGCCCAACGCATCGGCTGCCCGCGCAAAGCCCCACGCCACGCCATCATGACGTGCGACACCACCGCGTTTTTGCAATATGCCGCCAGCAATTGGGTAACGGGCGGTTTTGCTCATATTAATGCCCGGCGCCATTTTGGCAACTTGTTGGGGGCTTAGCCATTCGGCATCTATGCCATTCATATGCATGGCGTTAAGGTTGCGGCGCATCACTTCTAGGTCGTGGCGCGAATGCAATAATGTCAACAAGCCGGCTTGGCGCAACATGACGTTAAAGTTTAACTCTTGTGACAGGTTTTCAAATAATTTTAGCGAAAAATCATAAAAATCAGCACTTTGGGGGTATAAATAGTTAGAGCGCACAATGGTGGTATTGCGGCCAGTGTTGCCGCCGCCCAGCCAACCGGCCTCTATTAAGGCGATGTTTTTATAGCCATGTTGTTTGGCCAAATAATAAGCCGTGGCCAAACCATGGCCGCCGCCGCCGATGACCACCGCGTCATAGCTAGGTTTCAAGTCTGGGTTGCGCCAGGCTTTCTCCCATCCATCATGGTGGGTTAGCGCGTTGCGCGCCAATGACAATACCGAATATTTCTGCATAAACATCCCTCGGTCGAGCTGAAATTATACCGCAGTGTAGATAGGCAAAAATAATCGGTCAAGTTAAATATACAGTCCTGTATATTTATGTTATATAAAACTATGAAACCAAACCCAGCCAAAATAAATAGCCAGAAAAAAGCCAATATAAAAAACCCAAACAAGACAACCCCAAACAAGACAACCCCAAACAAGACAAGGGGCAATACCAAAACATCACGCGCGCAGTGGCTGGCAGAGGCCAGAAATCTGCTGATCCACGGCGGGGTGGAAAATGTAAAAATAGATCGATTGTCCAAAAATTTGAAAGTATCGCGCGGCGGCTATTATTGGTTTTTTCAAAACCGCCAACATATATTGGATTTGCTGTTAGCAGACTGGTCAGATGAAAAAAATGACCCGCTGTTAAATGCGTTAAACGGACAAAACGCCACCCCGCTTGAACCGTTTTTTAGGTTTTTCACCCGCTTGCTGCGTGAGCGTTCCTATTCACCAAAATTAGATTCTGCCATGCGCGATTGGGGGCGGCACTATAAAGACGCTGCGGAGGCGGTGGAGCAAGTCGACAACCGCCGCATTGAAGCGCTAAGAATTGCGTTTTTAGGTTTGGACTATAGCCCGGCTGAGGCTTTCATCCGCGCGCGTATATTGTATTTTCATCAAATCGGTTATTACTCGATGAAGGTCATCGAAACCGAAACCCAGCGACAGCAATATTTGCCAATATATTTTAAACAACTCACTGGGTTTGATCTACCTGATGAAATTCTGGACCGGCTTTATGAAAATGATACTAATTAAAACAACTCTTTAGCAGTTGTTTGGTGTTTTCTAAAGTCATCTCTACTGGGTTGCCGCCCGTGCTAGGGTCTAACAATGCCATAGCCGCCAAACGGTCTATGTCATTTATATCCACACCCAACTCGGCCAGATTTTTAGGTATTTTCAGCGCGTCATTTAACGCACCAACAAAATTGTAAAAGCCATCAAACCCACCGGATATGCCCAAATAGGCAGCCGCTTGTTCAATCCGGGTTTCAATTTTTGGCCGGTTATAATTCAGCACTGGCTGCATAACCACCGCATTTGTGGTGCCATGATGGGTGTGATACACCGCGCCAATCGGGTGAGATAAGGCATGTATTGCGCCCAAACCTTTTTGAAACGCCGTCGCGCCCATAGCGGCGGCCGACATCATTTCGGCGCGGCCAACAAGGTCGGTGCTATTGGTATAAACGTTTAATAAATTGTCTTTGACCAAGCGCATGCCTTCAAGCGCAATGCCTTGGCTCATCGGGTGGTAATGCGGGCTGCAAAAAGCTTCCAAACAATGTGCAAACGCGTCCATACCCGTACCGGCGGTAATCATTGGCGGCATGCCGACGGTTAATTCGGGGTCACATATCACCGTCACTGGCATCAGTTTGGGGTGAAATATAATTTTCTTGGTTTCGGTTTTGCTGTCGGTCAAAACGCCAGCGCGGCCAACTTCAGAGCCAGTGCCAGCCGTGGTTGGCACGGCAATAACCGGATATATGGCATCGGCATTGGCGCGGGTGTACCAGTCACCAACATCTTCTAAATCCCAAACGCTATTAAGCGGCGCTTTAAGGGTTTGGCCAGCCATTAACGCCACCAATTTACCCAAATCTAGCCCGGAGCCACCACCAAAGGCGATAACCCCATCATGGTCGCCAGCCTTAAAAGCCGCCACACCATCGTTAAGATTTTTTTCATTTGGGTTGGGGTCAACATCGCTAAACAAAGCCGCTTTCACGCCGCCAGCGGCCAAAGTATCCAAAGCATTTTGGGTGATGGGCAGGCTAGCAAGGCCTTTATCGGTCACCAATAATGGCCGCTTAATGCCATTTTCTAGGCAGGTTTTTGCAAGCTCATTAATGCGGCCATTGCCAAATTTTATCTGGGTGGGATAGCTCCAATTGCCAAAATAATCCATAATTTATGCCTCTAATTTTTCTTTAAATGGTAAGATTTTACTCGTGTGACGCTGTCATAACCAAAAGCCGAAAGTGATATGCCGCGCCCGGTGTCTTTGCAGCCGGTCCAACATAGGGCTGGGTCTAAATAATCACATCTATTCATATATATAGTGCCGGTGTCAATTTGGCGGCCAATGGTTGCAGCAGCTTCGCTATCTTTTGTCCAAATAGAGGCCGATAAACCAAAGTCACTGTCATTCATCAGTTTTATGGCTTCAGCATCTGAAGATACTTTCATGATGCCAATCACAGGGCCAAAACTTTCGTCTTTCATCACCCGCATAGTATGGTCAACATTAATCAGAATTTCCGGCGCTAAATAGGCATCTTGACCGGTATCGCGGGTAAATTTACTACGGTCTATAACCGATGTTGCACCCGCGTCTAGAGCTTCACTAATTTGCCCACGCACCTCATCTGCAAAACGTTTATGAGCCATTGGCCCCATGGTGGTTGCGGCCTCTAACGGGTTGCCCAATATATAGCCTTCGACAATGGTTTTGGCTTTGGCGACAAATTCATCAAACAGGCTTTCATGCACATATATCCGCTCGATACCACAACAACATTGGCCGCTGTTAAACATCGCGCCGTCAATTAGGGTTTCGACCGCATCATCTAAATTGGCATCTGCGCGCACATAGCCCGGGTCTTTGCCACCAAGTTCTAAGCCAACGCCGACAAATGTGCCCGCCGCTGCGCGTTCGATTTGTTGGCCACCACCGACCGAGCCGGTAAAATTGACAAAATCAAATGTGCGGTTTTCCAAAAGTTTAGACGATATGTCATGTGACACAAAAATATTGGTGAACAGACCTGTAGGCAGTCCAGCTTGTTCAAACGCTTGGGCAAACCGCTCGCCGGCGGTTAAGGTTTGGGTCGAATGTTTAAGCACCACCGCGTTGCCAGCCACCAAGGCCGGCACAATGCAGTTAACGGCAGTTAAAAATGGGTAATTCCACGGCGCGATGACCAACACTATGCCGACAGCTTGTTTGGCAATATAGCGGCTAAAATTCTCATTCTCTTCAATCACCACCGGCGCTAACGCGGCTTCGGCAATCGAAGTCATGTGCAACGCCCGCTCTTTCACCCCACCAATTTCGCCACCATAGCGTACCGGCCTGCCCATCAAATGAGCTAAATCTATGACAATGCCATCATTCATCGCTTCGAGCGCGGCAATGGCGGCTTCGGTAATTCTTATCCGTTCAGCTAAAGGCGTTGCTGCCCATTGTTTTTGCGCCACACGCGCAGCTGCCACTTTTTTTGTCACCTCAGCCACTGACTGAATGTCACGCTGGGCATATATGCTGCCATCAATGGGCGAAATACAGGTTAGTTTTGACATTTTATTTCCTCAATTTATGTATTTTCTAAGCCACGAGAATTATGCATTCTCAAAGCCACGGGTCACTTCCCAATCCGTCACTTGTTGGTCAAATAATTGTAGCTCCCATTTCGCGCCATGCACATAATGGTCAATCACGTCATCGCCAAAGGCCGCGCGCAACATTGTCGATTTGTCTAGCTCTTGGGCAGCAGCGCGCAAAGTATTGGGTATATCTTCCGTACCTGCATCGGCCGCATAAGCATCACCAACAAATGCTGGGGCTAAAGTTAACTTGTCTTCAATGCCTTTTATGCCCGCTGCCAACAATGCAGCAAACGCCAAATAAGGGTTAAGGTCGGAGCCGCCAACTCGGCATTCAATGCGCACGGCTTTGCTGCCTGCGCCGCATAACCTGTAGCCCGCGGTTCTGTTGTCCAAACTCCATACGGTTTTGGTCGGGGCAAATGTGCCTTCCTGAAAGCGTTTATAGGAGTTGATGTTTGGCGCTAAAAATAAAGTTGTGTCTTTGGCATATTTAAGTAAACCGGCCACATAATGCTGCATTAATTCGCTCATGCCATTAGGGTCGTTTTTATCGGCAAATAAGGCTTGTTTGCCATCTAAGCTCCACAGTGATTGATGCACATGCGAGGATGAACCGGCCGAGGCATTGTTCCATTTGGCCATAAATGTGAGGGCTTTGCCTTTGGCCCAAGCAATCTCTTTGCAGGCGTTTTTTATCACCACATGATTGTCGGCCGAAATGAGCGCTTCATCATATTTAACGTTTATTTCTTCTTGCCCGGCGGAGGCTTCACCTTTTGAACATTCGACAGTTATGCCCGCGCCATATAAGCCATTGCGGATAGCGCGCATTACATCTTCTTCTTTTGTGGTTTGGAATATATGGTAATCTTCATTATAAGCACTGACCAGATCTAGATCGCTATATCCGCCTTTTTGTGCCGCCTCAAAACTATTGTTAAACAGAAAAAACTCTAATTCTGATGCCATCATCGGCTTTAAGCCCATTTTAGCTAGCTTTGCCACTTGGCGTTTTAAAATCGCACGCGGCGAATGCGCCACTTCTTTATGAGTGGTATGATTTATCACATCGCACAACACCATGGCTGTGCCTTCTAGCCAAGGCATAAGACATAATGTATCTAAATCTGGCCGCATGGTATAATCGCCATAACCCGCGTCCCAACTTGTGGCTTTATAACCTTTGACCGGTGCCATGTCATAATCAGTGGCCAATAGATAGTTGCACGCATGAGTGTCACCCGCTTCACTATCGATGAAATATTGAGCATGAAAGCGCTTGCCCAGCAATCGGCCTTGCATATCGACCAAACAAACCAATATAGTGTCAATTTCGCCATTGCTAACTTTGGCTTTCAACTCATCAAAATTTAGATTATTAGCCATTTTTTGCTCCATTTATTTTTTGGTTTGCGACACATTTCTTAATAATTTGCGCTAGATATGTAGCCATCTCTTGTTGGTCATTTTTAGTGTCAATTAAGTCGCTGCGAATTTCAATCATTACATTTAACAGGCCTTTAGACTGGCCATGCAACACAATGGTATGGGTAACGCCATCTTCTGGCCCATAAGGCTGGTTTCTTTGGGTGTTAAAGCGCGTATCATCGGCTATTGTGTTTAACATTCGGTCGGCAAAACGAGCATCATCATCGTGCAATATGCCAATTTCGACTGCGCGTTGTTGGCCATTATATGTAGGGGTGAAAGAATGAATGGTCACGATGATGGGCGGGTTGCCCTGGGCTATTTGTCCATCCACAATTAGCGACACCGCTTGGTTAAAGGTTTGGTAATATTTTTCAACCCGGGTTTGTTTCTGCTCAACGGTCAAATTTAAATTGCCGGGAATTTCATAAATTTCGCTGCTGTCGCGCATTGCTGTCGGTTCATCTGGCGGGCGGTTGCAATCATAAACCAAGCGAGATATATTTTGTACCAGCAATGGCGCTGCCAATGTTTTGGCCATATATTGCGCCACAGCTAGCGCGCCCGGGTCCCACGCAATGTGGCTGTTAAGCGCTGCATCATCTAACCCCAGATTGTTATATTCGGGCGGAATATAGTTAGACGCATGCTCGCAAATTAAAACCACACGCGGAACGTTGTCTGGGTTAATTAGCGCCACAGTTGGGCTTGGCAGGGATGAATGCATATTAACCGCCATTTTTCGCGATCAGGTCTAAAACCTGTTGGTGCAACTCTGGCGTGGCCGAGGCCAAGACATTGCCGGCTGAATGCAAATCAAGTGGTTTGCCGCTCCAGTCGGTTATCACCCCACCCGCGCCTTGCACCACCGGCACCAGCGCCAGATAATCATATGGCTCCAAAGTCGATTCCATCACCACATCTATATGTCCAGAGGCCAATAGGCCGTATGAATAACAGTCGCCACCAAACCGCCTTATAGCGGCTAACGAGCTAACTTGATAATAAATTTGCCGCTCCGCATCGCTGAACATATCTATTGAAGTTGCATATATTTTGGCCTGTTCAAGAGTTTTACAACTGCTGGTCTGGCAAGGGTCTTGGTTAAATAATGTCGGTTTGCCAACCACTCCGAGCCAGCGTTCGTTTAACGCTGGCATTTCAAGCACACCAATGGTGGGTTGGCCAGCCACCAAAAATGAAATTAAACTGCCAAATGTTGGCATGCCGGTGACAAAACTTTTTGTGCCATCAATCGGGTCTAATACCCATAATTGCGGGTGGTCAACATTTTCTTGGCCATGTTCTTCGCCAAATATTCCATGGTCAGGATAATTTTCACCAATCAGGCTACGCATTTTCATTTCAACCTCACGGTCGGCAATGGTCACGGGTGAGCGGTCGGGCTTATTGTCAATTTTTAAAGTTTTACGAAAATATTTCATGGCGTTTTTGCGGCCAATATCTGCCAATTCAAGTGCAAATTGAGTGAATTGGGCAACCGATTCATTGTCGGTTATGTCTAACATTTTATTTTGTTTCACCAAACATCTCCCAAATTAACATTGCGCTATTTGTTACAAAACATAATTCCACAAATATACAATAATGCAAACATATCCACATTATTGCGTAAAAATAAATCCACAAATATCCAATTTTGCAAAGTTATCCACAATTTCAGTCTCTCATAGAACATGAAATTAGTAAATGGCAAAAGCTCAGCAGCCCCATAAAGCGGTCAAAAATCCACAAAATTAACGGTTTTATTTTAGGGTAAAATTAGTGATTTATCCATTTAGCCATCAGTTATTTGTCTATTTAGCTAGTTGAACGGATTTTAATCCGGCGGCTTGAAGGTCGCGTATAATAGGCTCTTCGGCTGCCGCTCCGGTGATAAGCAAATCAATTTCGGTGCAATCTTTACACTTAACACGGCTCACTTCGCCTAATTTGCCATGATCGGCCATTATCACTAGTTTTTTGGCATTATTAGCCATAGCCCGCGCCAATTCAGCCTCATGCAGCTCAAAATAAGCCGCGCCTTGCTTGGCATTCACAGACACCGGGCTTAAAAACGCCATGTCTACGTTAAAACGGCCAATTTCGGCCATTGTAAGTTCGCCAAAAGTGCCCGGTACATCGCTTATTAACTGCCCACCGAGCAATATGAGTTTAGACTTGCTACCAGCGCTTTGCAGCGTTGTCGCTACGTCAATAGAATTGGTCACTATTAACAATTCTGGCAGTTTTCTAAGCTCTGCGGCAAAAATTGTGGTGGTGGTTCCGGCATCCAAAAAAATACTTTGGTTGGGCTGTATCAACTGCATTGCTAATTTGGCAATGCTGCGTTTTTCCTTCTGGTGGCTATTCACCCGTTTCAGAAACGGCTGCTCATTAATGGTTTTTGAAAGAATAGCCCCGCCATGAATCCGGTCTATACTGCCTTCAGATTCTAGCAATAGCAGGTCACGGCGTATGGTTTCGCGCGAGACATTAAATTCCTCGGCCAGCCCATCAGTGGTGATTTGTTGCTGTTTATTTAAGATGGCTAATATCTTTTGATGACGGGTTGCAGACCACATGTTTCAGTATTCATCCTAATGCTTAAATAGCGCCTAATACCCTAGAAGTGCTACACTAATAGCCGGTTTTATTCAAGTGAATATCAAGTTTAGATCTGAACCAAGGCCAGATTAAATAATATTTAATATTCACTTGATTTTTGGTAGAGTTTGTGGATAAACTTGTATTATTGGAAATTTGTGGAAACCATAAATTGGAGGATTTGGAGTTTTTAGCTGTCATTTCTGGCCAAACCTTTGTCACAAAAGCATCATGTAAGAATGCTTTACTAAATTAAGGTCAAGGAAGCCAAAACTTAGATAACAAACGTAAAATAGACTAAAATATAGCGGCAGGAAAATGGACTTAAGAAACCATCAACGCAGCTAAAATTTTAACAAATGACTACAACATAAAGAGGAAGAGAATAATGAAAAGACTATTTTTGTCAGGCGTTGCCATTATGGCGCTTACGGGTTCTGCATTTGCAGCTTGCCCAGCGGTGACAGTGAGTGACAGCCAAGGCGTTGCCGCGGGTGCATTTCCGCAGCAATATGAACTTGCCGAATTTGAAGCATTGGCCAATTGTAATTTAGAATTTGCCGGTAACCCTGCCGCTGCCGATTTTAATAGCCGCATTCAAGGCAATGGCCCATTGCCATCTTTGGCCGATCGACTACCAGCTGAACCACTAGTTGTGGCACCATATGATGCCATCGGCACTTATGGCGGAACATTGGACATGCTATCTAACGCCACAGAATCTGGCACAACAGACCTGATGTCTGTACGCCATGTAAACCTTGTGCGTTATTCAGATGACCTTGAAACCATTGTACCTAATGTGGCAAAAAGTTGGGAATGGAATGACGACTTCACCCAATTAACTTTTGTTTTGCGCAAAGGCCATAAATGGTCAGATGGTGCAGACTTCACTGCCGATGACGTAAAATTCTGGTATGACAACATTGCTATCGACACCAATGTGCGCGAAAAAACCAAAGACTATGTTTTGGTTGGCGGCGAGCCGATGGAAGTTGTGGTTATTGATGCCCAAACAGTGCAGTTTAATTTGCCTTCACCAAAACCTGGCCTGTTGGCGCATTTTGCCCAAAGTTATGCCCAAGGTTTCCAACCTAAGCATTTCCTTGGTCGTTTTCACCCAAGCGTAGATGCCAATGCAGATGCCAATGCCCAAGCCATTGGCTTTGATAATGGTTATGCGGTTATCGCGGCTTATTATGGCGGTTCAGATTGGATGGACACACCAACACCAATGCTGGCTTTCCCAGATAAAGTGGCTGGTATGCCAGCAGGCGCTGCGCCAACGCTAGAATCATTCAAAGTGATTTCAGAAACCACCGAAGGTCGCCATTATGTGGCTAACCCTTATTTCTTCCAAGTCGATACAGCCGGTAACCAATTGCCATATATCAATGAGCAAGATGAGTTATTTGTTAGCGAAAGCGAAGTGCGTTTGCTTAAATTAGTTAACTCAGAAGTTGACTATAAAACCCAAGCGTTGAACCTCGATTACGCGCCAATGCTACTTGAGGGTCAAGCAAAGGGTAACTTTACAGTTGAGCTAGAACCAGAAATTTCAATGGGTACATTTGCCTTCAACGTCACATCTGCTGATGAAGAAAAACGCAAAGTGTTCAACAACTTGAAATTCCGTCAAGCTATGTCTGTCGCCATTGATCGTGATCAGATCAACGAAGTGGCTTATCTTGGTTTGGGCTCGCCGCAACAATATACCGGCTTCTCGCCTTCACCTTCATTTATTACCAAAGAAATGGAACAAGCGCACGCACAATATGATGTAGCTTTGGCAAATAAATTGTTAGATGAAGCTGGTGTGGTCGATTTAGATGGCGACGGTATGCGCGATTTGCCAAATGGCGATAAGCTGATACTTAACCTGCAAGTGGCTACACAGGGTATTTCCATTAAATTGGTTGAACTTGTTGGCCAAAATTGGAAAGATGTTGGCATTGACAATACGGTTAAAGAAGTGACGACCGATGAATATCGTTCTGCACAATCTGCTAACCAACTCGATGTGACCATGTATTCTAAAGGTTCACCATTGGCGATTATCTCTGGCAATGCAGAATTATTCTTGCCACCATATGATACATATTTCAACCACAGAACAGCGATGTTATGGGCTGAATATATAGACACAAATGGTAGCTCTGGAGTGAAACCTCCGCAATATGCATATGACATGATAGATGACATTAATGCATTCCAATCTGCGGTTGTTGGTACAGACGAGTCTAACCGTCTAGGTGCTAAATTGGTTCAAAACATGGTTGATAACTTGCTATTTATTGGTACAGTTAAAGCTGTGTTACCGGTCTATCATAGCAATAACCTGAAGAACTTCCCTAAGTTCAAAATTCAATCAGGTGCATTCTTGCGGGCTTACCCATATCGTGGTCCACAATGGTACCTAACTGAATAAATTGGTTTAATCAGTACAATATTGCCGTGGGCGTTCACTCGCCCACGGATTCTTTATAACCATTCGAAACGAGCATTCACTCATGCTTCAATTTTCAAAATTTGTTGCCATTCGCGCCTTTCTAGCCATATTCACGCTTGTGCTGGTCTCATTCATCGTATTTTCGCTTATGGAACTAGTGCCAGGCGATTGTGCCGAGCGCTATGTGGCCTTTAAAAGCAGCCAAGGCACGGTCATTACCATGGCCGACATTCAGGTCGAACGTGTAAGGCTTGGTCTCGACCGACCTTATTTAGAACGTTGGGGCAAATGGATATTTAATGCCTTCCAAGGCGAATATGGCGATAGCTGCATATTACGCTTGAACATTAGCCAATTATTAGGCCAAAAGTTTTGGTTAAGCCTAGGCCTATGTCTTTCAGCACTTCTATTGGCCTATGCCATTGCCATTCCGGTTGGCATATTGGCCGCCACTTCAAAAAACGCGTTTTTAAACAATAGCCTACGCTTAGTGAGTTATTTGGGTCTGGCTTTGCCAAACTTTCTTTTAGCGCTGATGATTATGTTATTTTCGACCGTTTATTTTGGCGATAGTTTAACCGGGCTGTTTTCCAAACAATTCCGCGATGCGCCTTGGTCATACGATAAAGTTTTAGATTTCTTGGGTCATGCGTGGTTGCCAATATTTATTTTGGGCTGGTCAGCAACGGCATTTGCCATTCAAACTGTGCGGGCTTTAATGTCGGATGAAATCGGTAAATTATATGTAACTGCCGCCGAAGCTCGGGGCGTGTCTGGGGCTAAATTGCTCATGCGTTACCCAGCTCGGCATGCGTTAAGCCCCATCGTCAATTCATTGGGTTTTGACCTCAATCGTATTTTTAACGAATTGCCCATCGTTGCCCTCATTCTAACGCTAACTGAAGCTGGTTCATTGCTCATTGACGCATTGGCCAGATCGAATGACCAACAATTGGCAGGAGCCATTATTTTCATGTTGACCGCAGCCATTGTCGCCATTAATTTTGTGACCGATATTATTTTGGCTCTAACCGATCCGCGCGTTAGACGCGGCATAGTGGGGTGATAAAATGTCCGTCATGACCAACCAACTCTCGGCTGAAGAGCAAAAACTTAAAGAGGCTTATTTCACCGCTTCGCAAGGCCAACTTATTTGGCAACGGTTCAAAAAAAATAAATCGGCATTAATTGGCGCTTGGGTGTTAATTTTACTGATATTTTCAGGGGTGTTTGCGCCGTTTCTAACGCCTTATGACCCGACCATTTCTGGCCGCGATAAAGAATATTTAAATGGTGCGCCGCAAATTCCTAGCTTTTGCGATGATAATGGCTGCTCTTTGCGCCCGTTCATCTATAGCTTCGAACGTACCCGCTCGATCAAAACCAATTTTAGGTGGGTCACCACCATCAGCACCGATTTAGAGGCGCGGCGATATGTGCAGTTTTTCACCACCGGGGTTAAATATACTTATCTTAAATTCGAAATAAACCTACCCGGCAAAGCGCTCGATTTCACCATTCCGGGCTTCACTTTTGACACTCATTTATTTGGTGTCGATAAAGATTATATCCATATTTTTGGCACTGATAGCACCGGTAAAGACATTTATTCGCGTACCTTAACCGCCATCAATACATCGTTGGCGGTTGGCACTATCGGGGTGTTTATTGCCTTTGTTATGGCCTTAGCCATTGGCGGGGTTGCTGGCTATTATGGCGGCCTGCTCGACAGCGTATTGCAAATGATTACCGACACCGTCAAAACCATTCCGTCCATTCCACTATTTATGGCGTTGGCAGCTTTCATACCCGACGAATGGAGCGCCGAAGCCCGATTCCTGTTCATATCGATGGTGCTGGGGCTGATTGGTTGGCCAACCTTAGCGCGGCGGGTGCGTACCCATTTGTTAACCGAACGCAACCAAGAATATATCTTGGCAGCTCAGCTTAGCGGGGCATCTGCTGGCCACATCATTCGCAAGCATTTATTGCCAAGTTTCACCTCTTATATCATTGTCGATCTGGTCATTTCATTCCCTTATATGGTGTTGTCCGAAACCGCGCTAAGCTTTATTGGCCTTGGATTAAAAGACCCAGTTAACTCATTGGGGGTTATGCTGCAAAATGTGACTTCAGCCGATGTATTGCTCAATTATCAATGGTATTTTATACCAGTATTTTTCTTCATCGCTTTGGTTTTGGCCTTTGTATTTGTGGGCGATGGGTTGCGAGATGCCGCTGACCCTTATGGGGGGCATAATTAATGGCTAAATTAATAGAGGTCGAAAATTTAACCCTACAATTTAAAACCGATGAGGGGTTGATCACTGCGGTCGATGATGTGTCGTTTTCCATCGCGCCCGGCGAAATATTGGGCTTGGTAGGCGAAAGCGGCAGCGGCAAATCTGTCACCGCCAAATCGCTAATGCGGCTTAACCCCAGTAACGCGATTTATAGTGAAGACACAAAAATTAACCTGCATTTAGATGGGCAAGAGCCGATCGACATTATGCAGATTAAATCTGCCAAAGACATGAAGGTGGCGCGTGGTGGCGCTATATCGATGATTTTTCAAGAACCAATGGCTAGTTTTGCCCCGGCCATTACAATTGGTGACCAAATGGTTGAGCAATTGCTGATCCATACCGATTATAACGCCGCAAAAGCCAAAAAATATTCCATCGAAATGCTCGACAGAGTGGGTATATCTGATGCTGACAAACGCTTTAAACAATATGCTTTTGAACTTTCGGGCGGCATGCGCCAACGGGCGATGATTGCCATGGCATTATCCACCAAACCCAAATTACTGATTGCCGATGAACCGACAACCGCCTTAGATGTGACCATTCAATTGCAGGTGATTGATCTGATGAAAGATTTGGTCAAAGAATTTGGCATGGGCATTTTATTCATCACCCATGACCTTGGGGTTATTGCCCAAACGGCCGATAATGTGGCGGTTATGTATTTAGGCAAACTGATCGAAAAAGGCAGCGTGCGGGATGTATTACGCAACCCAAGCCATCCTTATACCCAAGGGCTAATTGACGCTTTGCCGCAACTCGATAATTTGGACGTGCCGTTAAAGGCCATTGCTGGCGACATTCCTTCGCCACTAGAGCGCCCGCCGGGTTGTGTATTCCACACCAGATGCCCCAAAAACCTGGTGACCGCCTGCCAAGCCACCGTGCCAGAATTTACCACACTTAAAAAAGACCATGAAGCCGCCTGCCATTTGCTGAATGAGGAGGTTACATCATGAGCGACAAAAAAACCGCAAACAATACCGCTTCAACCAAAACGCCGTTGATCAAGACAAAAGGCCTATCGGTTCATTACCCGTTGCGTAGCAATAAGATATTTGGCCCTCCACCAGTGGTGCGCGCGGTCGATGGCATAGATATAGAAATAGCCGCAGGCAGCTTTTTTGGTTTGGTTGGCGAAAGTGGCAGTGGCAAAACCACACTTGGCCGGGCTTTGTTGCAAGCCGCGCCCATCACCCATGGCAGCATTGAATATAATGACGGTGAGGTTAGTTATAACATCGAAACGCTGAAAGGCGCTGATCTCAAAGACTATCGCAAACGCGCGCAACTGATTTTTCAAGACCCTTATGCAGCCCTCAGCCCCCGTATGACCGTGCGGGACATTATTGCCGAGCCGCTAGAAGTTATGGGTCTCACCAAAACCCGTGCCGAAACCGATGCCCGGGTGCGCGAAATCGCCGCCAAATGCCGGTTAAGTTTAGAACATTTACGCCGCTTCCCACATGCGTTTTCTGGTGGTCAACGCCAGCGTATTTCCATCGCCCGGGCTTTGGTGTCTAACCCCAAATTTATAGTGGCCGATGAAAGTGTGGCCGCGTTAGATGTGTCTATTCAAGCCGATGTGCTTAACCTGCTAAAAGACATTCAACGCGAAATGGGCTTGGCATTTTTGTTCGTCAGCCACGATTTAAGCGTGGTGGCGCATGTGTGCGACCATGTTGCTGTTATGTATTTAGGCCGCTTGGTCGAAAGCGCCCCCACCGGCGCGCTGTTTGCCAAACCTCGCCATCCCTATACCCGAGCTTTGCTCAGTGCCATTCCATCGCTCGACCCCGATGACCGCGGCAAAGCCCAAAAATTGGAAGGCGAAATTCCCTCGCCTACCAACCCACCACCGGGTTGTAAATTCAACACCCGCTGCCCGCATGCGCAAGATAAATGCCGGGTCGATGAGCCGGAGTTGGTGGTGCAAGATGGACATGGCGTGGCCTGTCATTTCTGGCAAGAATTGATGGATAAATAGGCAAAAATTGCATACACATTCCATAAGTTCAGCTAATATCATTAAAGCTTAATGGTAGGAGACTTAAATGCAAAAACCCAAAAAAATTCTATTCATCATTATGGATCAATTGCGCGCAGATTGTGTGTTTGGCGCGTTGGCTGAGCATATCGACATGCCAAATTTGACAGCGTTGATGGCCGATGCAACCTGCTTTAAACGCCATTATTCGGTGGTTAACCCATGTGGCCCTGCCCGTGCCAGCATACTAACCGGCCAATATGCGATGAACCACCGCTCCATCCGCAATGGCACACCTTTGGCACATAATACACCCAATTTGGCGCGCGAAATGCGCAAAGCCGGTTATGACCCGATGTTGTTTGGCTATACCGACACCAGCCTCGACCCGCGCGAGCATCACCCAAACGACCCTGACATTCGCCATTATGAACAAGTGTTGCCCGGCTTTAATGAAAAGCTCGAAATGCGGTTTGAATCTAGCTTTCCATGGCGGGCGGCGCTCAAATCACGAGGCTATAAATTGCCAGCTTATGCTGATTTTTTCACTCCGGCGACACCGGATGGACAGGCTGCTAAGTTAAACGACCCCGCATTTTACCGCGCCGAAGATAGCGACACCGCATTTTTGACCGATTATGCGTTAAACGAATTGTCGGTGCGCAGGGATGAAGATTGGTTTGCCCACATTACCTATATTCGGCCGCACCCGCCACTGGTGGCGCCCGCGCCTTACAATCAAATGTATCAAGATGCCGATTTTCCCCCGCCTAAACGGCTCGAAAATGTGGCAGATGAAGCCGATGTCCACCCGTTTCATAAATATTATTTGCAAGCTTATAAAAGCCACCCAATCATCAAAGGCCCGATGGCGGGTTTTGACAAAGAACAAGATGATGAGGCCATTCACATTGCCCGTTCAGTTTATTTTGGTCTGATTACCGAATTGGATCACCATATTGGCCGAATCATAAACCAACTCAAACAATCTGGCGAATTTGACGAAACGCTGATCGTCATTAAGGCCGATCATGGTGAAATGCTGGGTGACCACCATATGTGGGGCAAACAATGTGCTTATGATGCCGCCTACCATGTGCCGCTTATCATCCGTGACCCGTATCAACCACAAATGCACGGCAAATCAGTCGAAATGTTTACTGAATCCATTGATGTCACCCCGACCATTCTAGACTGGGTTGGCCAAACCGCTCCGGTGGCTATGGATGGCCATTCGCTGATGCCATTTTTAAGTGGTGAAACCCCCAAAGGCTGGCGTCAGCATGTTTTTGCCGAGTTAGATTATGGCGACCCCAGAACGGCCGAATATACCGAGCAAACCTTTGGCATTGGTCTGCGCGAAACCAATCTATGCTTCATCCGCACTCAAGATTATAAACTTGTGCATTTTAATGGCCGCCTGCCAGCGTTATTATTTGATGTGGCAAATGACCCAGATGAAATGACAAATTTGGCGGCAAACCCAGAATATGCCGAAACCCTGCTAGCTATGACCCAAAAATTGCTCAACCACCGGATGACCAATACAAATCATGCTTTGTCGGATATGTTGCTGACCAAACAAGGCACCATAAATTACACACCTTAAGCCGCATTGCGCCCCACTCGTCTCATCACAGCATAATTAACCGCGTGGTTTGGTGCATGATTTGGCGCGTGATTTGGCTGGGCAATGGTATAAAATGTCTGGCTAAATTATGGGTTGTAACATAAGTCGTTAAGCGCTGATTTTATTATATGCCCAACCCAATGCCAAACAGAATGGCAGTAAA
Organism: Hyphomicrobiales bacterium; assembly: GCA_013214705.1. Classification (GTDB taxonomy): domain Bacteria; phylum Pseudomonadota; class Alphaproteobacteria; order Rhizobiales; family OSC116; genus OCS116. The sequence goes on along the minus strand of JABSRZ010000010.1, from coordinate 70,677 downwards.
ATGGCATAAAAAGCCAAACTGCCAATGGTGGCTATTAGCCAGTCAATGGTGGTTGGCACGGCGTGAATAAAAAACGCCAAAGCACATAAACTAATAATGACAAGGCCAAAATCATATTTTGCTAGTTGTCTTAAATAATTTGTAATTTTATAGGTCATAACAGCACGGTAGCCGAATTAGACTTAAAGGGTAGCGCAACTTATTCTTAACCTTAACGCTTAATATTTTAGGTGGCTACGAAGCAGCATTTAGACAAATTTTAAATCGTTATCATCTTCATCAACCGAGGCGGTTAAAATTTTGTCATTTTCTAACAATGCGGCTTTAATTTGGGCAAACTCTGCTTGGGTTTGGTGGTAATCCACAGTCACTTTGGTCAACAGGCCATTGGCCACAGTAAAATTATTTGTGCCGGTTGCAAATAGGCTGTCATTGCCAGCCCTTGGCACTTCCATCTCAAATTTAGAGACGAATAAAATGTCATCATCAGAAACCGGATCAGACAATTGCAGTTTACAGCATCTGGCCAAAAGGTTGGTTCGTTGTGCATAAGATTCAAAGTTTATCGGCTCATCAGAATGCAGAATAAATTCAAAATCATACGCAGCGATATGCTCTAATTCAAGGGTTCTATTGCGATAAAATTTACTAATGAAATAATTAACCAATCGAAGGTTTTGGGTCATATGCAGCTCTCTTTATTCATCCCCCCAAAGTTATTTGTAGAAAAACTTCGTTTACTGTCAGTTAACAAATTTAACTTAACCGAAATAACAAATACTTGATCCTATGCAGTTGGTCCTATAGTTTGTAACAAAAAGAGGGCTTTAAAATGGTTAAAATATGGGATCCGTTGGTTAGAATCTTTCACTGGGGTTTGGTGGCGAGTTTTGCCATTGCTTGGTTTACCGCCGAAAGTTTTGATGCCCTTCACCACTGGGCTGGCTATGCGGCGGCGGCACTTATAGCCTTTCGTTTGGTCTGGGGTTTAATTGGCCCTCGTTATGCAAAGTTTTCACAATTTGTCAAAGGCCCTGCCACGGTTATGACATTTATGTTGGCCATGTTAGCTGGCAAAGAAAAACGCTATTTAGGCCATAATCCTGCCGGTGCAGCGATGATTTTGGCTTTGTTAGCTACAATTGCCGCCACCGCATTTACCGGTTGGATGTTAACCTTGGCCCAATATGCCAAGGCCGGCTGGGTTGAATCTGTGCACGAAACCGCCGCTAACCTCACGCTTATTTTGGTGTTAATTCACCTTGTGGCGGTGTTATATGTCGGCTGGAAGCACAAAGAAAATTTAGCCAGGGCGATGGTTACCGGCAAAAAACGTGGCGCTGAAAATGACGATGTGGTTTGAAGCCATGATGTGGTTTAAAATTCTAAATTAATCCCCGTGCGGCAAATGTTAATTAAGATGTCCTTTATATGTAACCATAGAAAGGAATTAATTATGACCGGCGAACAAGACATAACCCAAGGCACGAGCTGGCAACAGGTGACCGGCGCTACCGGTGCAATTATCCTGCAAAACCAGAGCCATTCTAACGCCTTACAATATTATATCGGTACGGTGTCTCCGGGTGCTCAAACTGGCATCAACCTAGCCGCGCTTAGCGAACATACGCCCAATATCCGCGCTTCGGAGGCGTTGTATGCACGCTCATTAAAAGCCGATGTGCGCTTAGCTTGGAGCGAATGACTTTTGCTAAATAAAGCTTAAGTAAATAGCAAAAATAAAAGCCCTGCCAAGGGCTTTTATTGGGCTTTTATCACATGTTGGTTGTGGTTTAGGGGCTCAGTTCATTTCAAATATGCGGCGCAAGTCTTCACTACGCTGGCGGGTTAAACGCTCAAGACAATTGCCCACAATCAAACCTTCCATAGAGCCGCCACGCACCAAAAAACCTTCGGCAGAACAGGCAAGATCACGATATTTAATCCACGCGCGCTGGGCATCCAATAAAGCTTGTTTTGCGCCAAAAAGTTCTGGCTGCAAATATGTATCAATTTCGATCATCGCTGTTCTGGCGTTGCTGTAATCAAAATTCAAATCTTCATCTGCATATTCATAGGCTAATTTTGCGCAATAATTCATTTCATACTGGTTAGTTGGGTCAGCACAATTCACTTGCGGTTCATCGGCCGCGTGGCCATTCGCTAGGCCAAAAACCAAAAATAGACCGGCCAAACTAGCCTTTAAAAGCAACTTAATCATAATAATCCCCTAGTGAAATACCTAATGATAGAGCATTACAATTATATAAATAGATATTTAATTTTGATCCAGATCAGAGCCAGCTAGCCAAGACTTAAGTATAGTTAACCAAATTTATTAGCATTAATAAAATCAGTCGTTTATTGCCATTTTGGTTGACTTTTCATGAATAAAAAGTGATAAATTTGCATAATATTAAACCTGGGGAGGAATTAATGGCGCCGCAAAGCAAAATTATGGAATTTAAAAAATCCATTTTTAAGGCCAATGCTTTCGCCAAACCCGGTGTCATTGCCACCACTTCAAATATACCGGTAAGCCCGTCTATATTTCAATCGTGGCAACGTTCGTTCGACAATGGCATATATGTTGAAGATTTTATTGACGACAGTTTCTTCGAAACCGACCAGTTAACCGACATATTAGATGCCAACCGTGCGATTATAGATTTGTCCAGCCCCGAAATTAACCGCTTATACCAGCTCATTAAAGGCGCTGGAAATATGATATTGCTGGCCGATAAAAATGGCGTGATATTGGAACAAATGGGTGATGAAGGCTTTGTGGCGCGGGCCGAACAAGTTTTGATCACCCTTGGAGCCAAATGGGGCGAAGCTGACAAAGGCACAAATGGCATCGGCACGGCAATTGCCGAGAACCGCTCGGTCTCAATTCGAGGTAGTGAACATTATCTAAATTCAAACTCAGGCTTTAGCTGCTCAGCCGTGCCGATACACGATCCGTTCGGCGATATATTGGGCGTGCTTACCATTACTGCCGATCATGAACACAATATCGGACATACATTGGCGCTGATAAAAATGAGTGTCGAACATATCGAAAATGAGTTATTCAGCCATAATTTCCATCAAGATATTATTGTCGAGCTTTGTACCAACGGCCGAAAACCCGGATGGTTAGGCAAAATAATATTGGTATTTGATTTTTACGGGGTGTTAATAGCCGCCAATAAAAACGCTATGGAACAATTTGGTCTGTCTAAACTTTCGCTGAACAAAAGGCTGTTCACCGATTTGTTTGACAGCGAAATCACCCCGTTGGTCGATCATATGTTGTTTGCAAACCACCGACACTTCGAATTAAGTGACCATCGTGGTGGCCGCTATTTTGCCAAAGCCAAAACCAGCTTTGCGCGGTTACAAGGCGTCTCACAAGCTGCGGAACAACCTAACCCACTGCCGTCCACGCCTCTCAGTTTAGTCAAAACCAACATCAGTTTTGATGACATTAATTTAGGCGACACAGTTATATCTGGCTATATTGAAAAGATTAAAAAAATTATCTCCCACGATGTGCCGATTTTGCTACAAGGTGAAATTGGCACCGGTAAAGAGTGGATGGCCAGAGCCATTCATAACCATAGCCAACGCGCGGCCATGCCATTTGTGGCTATAAATTGCGCAACTATAGCGCCGCAGCAGGTTGAAACCGAGTTGTTTGGCCGCGCGGTCGCTGGGTTTATTGGCGCAAAAACCATTGATTATAACGGCAAATTAGTGGCGGCAAATGGCGGTTATTTATTTTTGAATGAAATTGATGCTCTACCGATGGTGCTCCAAACCCGGTTATTGCGAGCGCTGGAAGAAAAACAAGTTTGCCCGGTTGGCGGCTCTGAATATAAAACCATAGACATTCGCCTTATCGCGTCCTCAGACCAAGATTTGACTCAAATGGTTGAAGCCGGAAAATTCAGAAGTGATTTATATTACCGGTTGAACGGTCTGGCTATCACATTGCCAAATCTATGCGAAAGAGATGATTTTGTGGCTGTGGTGAAGGCCATTTTGAAACGTGAATTCCCCGATCAGCAGATCAGCATTAGCGATGCAGTGTGGCAGGTATTTAACCATCATCGGTGGCAAGGCAACATTCGCCAATTATACCAGATATTGAAAGTCTCATCGTTAATTTGCGATGATGATAAAATTTTGTTGAAAGATTTGCCGCCCGAGTTTTGGCACAAAGACAGCGATGGCGACACGAAAAGCAATGCCGAAAGCGGGCAAAATAATTTGCTGATGAGTTTTGATGCAGGCGAAAAAATCGTGCTGCAAAATATGCTTAAAAACTGCGGTCATAATATATCCAAAGCCGCACGCGAACTGCGCATTAGCCGCAATACATTATACAGCAAGTTAAAACGTTTCAACATCACATAGAGGCGGATATTCAACTCAATATATTTTCATCATTGTCGCCGCGAAATTTTCTCTACATCCAATCTGGGCCATATTTTAAGCCTAACTAAACCGTTAATCAAGTCACCTAACCCCACAAAAATAGCATAAATATATTGAGCCTCGCGGCAATATTCCTATAATGATTTATGAAAAAACGGAGATTTTTAGTGGAATTTATTATTTATTTTATTGGCGCATTATTGCTAATGGTCCTCATATTTTTTGCCTATGGACGCGAAAAAACTTGGCTATTATTTTATGGACAGGCCGATCTAGGCGCGGTGGATTTTACAACCTTTACCCCGACTAAAAAACCCAACCACGCGCTATTTTGCCCGCAAGATTATTGCACAAATGCCAAAAAATACAAGCGAACCCCGGTTTTCAGCTTGTCTGCGGTCGAGTTAAAATCAAACATATTAAAGCTAATTTTGGCTGAACCACTAACCATACAAGTGGCACAAGACGATAAAAAATTAGAATATCGGTTTGTGCAATATACACCCTTAATGCGGTTCCCAGACTCGATTAGGCTTAAAATAATACCACTTAAAAACAACCGCTCAACCTTGGCCATTTATAGCCAAAGTCAAATGGGTAATGGTGATTTGGGGGTGAATTTTAAACGCCTTAGCCGCTGGCTCCAATCATTACAAATAGATGCCGTCGATGGTATCTAATTGCTAATACTTCTTAGAAACTTTAAAAAAACTGGTGGTAAGTGCCGAATCTCCTTTGACTTTTTAATCCATTCAAGTGATATTGATTTTAAGAACCATTATTAACTAGAGCCAAATATGAACCCTATTAAACATTTTATCAGCCTGCCTATTATCGCTTTAACCCTTGGTTTTGGCGTGCAAACCGCCATGGCCAAATTTAAGGTGGTCACCACCTTCACCGTCATTCAAGACATCGCCCAAAATGTTGCGGGCGACGCTGCGGACGTGGTCTCCATCACCAAAGCCGGTGCAGAGATTCACAATTACCAACCCACCCCGCGCGACATTGTCAAAGCCCAAAAAGCCGATCTGGTGTTATGGAACGGGATGAATTTAGAATTATGGTTCGAGAAATTTTTCGAAAATGTTTCGGATGTGCCGTCCATCATCGTCACCGATGGCATCGAGCCGATGTCTATATTGGATGGGCCATATAGCGGCAAACCTAACCCACATGCGTGGATGTCGCCTAACATGGGGCTAATCTATGTCGAGAATATCCGCAAAGCTTTGGCAAAGTTCGACCCAGAAAATGCCGCTATTTACAACCAAAATGCCCTAGCCTATAGCCAAAAACTGCAAAAACTGCATGCACCATTTAAAGCCCAATTTGATGCCTTGAACGACGCGCAAAAATGGCTGGTTAGCAGCGAAGGTGCGTTTAGCTATTTAACCCGCGATTACGACCTAAAACAATTATTTTTATGGCCAATTAATGCCGACCAACAAGGCACGCCTCAACAAGTTCGGCATGTGATTGACCAAATGCGCAAGCATGATATTGGAGTGATTTTTAGTGAAAGCACCATATCAGACAAGCCCGCCAGACAGGTAGCCAAAGAAGTTGGCGCACAATATGGCGGCATATTATATGTCGATAGTTTAAGCCGCGCCGGTGGCGCTGTTCCAACTTATCTAGATCTGCTAAACGTTACGGTGCAAACCATTGTAACTGGCTTAGAAGGCACCCAATAATGGCTAAGTTTATCTACAATCCCTCGCTAGAGGTTAACGACATCACCGTCACCTATAATAATGGCCACACGGCTATTTATGACGCTTCGTTTAGCTTAAGTGCTGGCACCATTTGCGCTTTGGTCGGGGTCAATGGCAGTGGCAAATCAACTTTATTTAAATCCATTATGGGGTTTGTTAAGCCGGTTAAAGGCAGCGTCACCTTGTCAGGTATGCCGGTTTTAACCGCGCTGAAACAAAATATAGTTTCCTATGTGCCGCAGGCAGAAGATGTCGATTGGAATTTTCCGGTTTTGGTCGAAGATGTGGTGATGATGGGGCGTTTTGGGCATATGAATTTCATGCGCATACCCAAGAAGAAAGACAAGTTGGCCGTGCGCGACGCGCTCGAAAAAGTTGGCATGACCGAATATAGCCGGCGCCAAATTGGCGAATTGTCTGGCGGGCAAAAAAAGCGGGTGTTTTTGGCGCGTTCTATCGCCCAAGAAGGCCAAATTATCCTGCTTGATGAACCTTTTACTGGGGTCGATGTGCAAACAGAATTGGCGATTATGAAATTGCTAAAACAAATGCGCGATGAAGGCCGTCTCATGCTGGTCGCCACCCATAATTTGGGCTCAATACCTGATTTTTGCGACCACACCGTCATGCTCAACCGCACCATATTAGATGCCGGCAAAACCGCCGATGTATTCACCCCAGAAAATTTAGAAAAAACCTTTGGCGGGGTTTTGCGCCACTTCACTTTGGGCGGCGATGAATTACATGATGATGATGATACGCGTAGCGTGCGGGTGATTACCGATGATGAACGGCCGTTGGTGCTTTATGGCAACAAAACTCAAAAATCTGCAGCTGCTAAAAAATCATCAACTGCCAACAAACCTGATGCGGACGCCAAAATCACCACATCAAAAGCTGAGGCAAAATGATGGACGAATTATTATTACCATTTCAATATGATTATATGAATAAAGCCATATTTGCCGCCACATTCATTGGCGCGGTTTGCGCTATGTTGTCATCATATCTAATGTTAAAAGGCTGGTCGCTCATTGGCGATGCTTTGTCGCATTCTATTGTGCCGGGGGTGGCTGCGGCCTATATGATTGGCGCACCCTATGTGTTTGGGGCGTTTTTCTCTGGCCTGTTGGCATCCGCTTCGATGGGTTTTATCAAGGCCAAAACCAAATTAAGAGAAGATGCTATTATCGGGCTAATTTTCACTTCGTTTTTTGCACTGGGCCTGTTTATGGTGTCTCTCAGCCCAACATCGGTGAATGTCAAAAATATAGTTTTGGGCAACATTCTGGGCGTAAGTGATGAAGACATTTTCCAAATGGTGCTCATTGCCGGCATTAGTTTTTTCATTTTAATATTCACTTGGAAAGACCTTATGGTGACTTTTTTCGATGAGAGCCATGCCAAAACCATTGGCATAAATACCAAGTTTTTAACCATATTATTCTTCACCCTGTTAAGCGCCTGCACCATAGCGGCGCTGCAAACCGTCGGCGCATTATTGGTTATCGGCCTCATCGTTACGCCCGGCGCAACCGCTTATTTATTGTGCGACAGGTTTGGGCAACTGATGATTGTTAGCACATTGATTGGCAGCATTACCTGTTTCTTTGGCGCTTATATCAGCTTCTTTTTAGATGGCGCAACTGGCGGCATCATTATTTTGTTGCAGACCATAGTGTTCATCATCGCGTTTATTTTTGCCCCCAAATATGGGCTTGTGGCGGCAAAACGTAAAATTAAGCAAGCCAGTGAATTGTTACGCAAAACTCGCGAAGGGGCGGTATAATGGCTGAATTATTCGAATATCTTACCGAGCCAATGCAATATGCGTTTATGCAACGGGCGTTGCTGATGGCCATTTTGGTCGGGCTTGTTTGTGCGGTGTTTTCTTGCTTTTTGGTGTTAAAAGGCTGGTCGTTAATGGGCGATGCAGTATCTCACGCGGTGTTGCCGGGCATTGTTATTGCTTATATTTTGGCCATTCCATTGTCGATAGGCGCGTTTATCGGAGGCTTGTTTTGTGCTGTGGCCACCGGATATGTTAAAGACAATAGCCGGCTAAAAGAAGATGCCATTATGGGCATAATATTTTCTGGTATGTTTGCTTTGGGCTTGGTCATTTACCTTAAAGTGCAGCCCGAGATACATTTAGACCATATATTATTCGGTAATATTTTGGGCGTACAGGCCGCCGATCTATGGGAAACCGGCATAATATGCGCTGCCACGCTGGGGCTTATTGTGGTACGCCGGCACGATTTATTACTCTATTGTTTCGACCAAGCTTATGCCCGCGCCATTGGTTTGCCGGTTAAGCTCATTCATTATGCGTTGCTGGTGGCGTTGTCACTCACCATTGTTGCCTCGCTCAAAGCCGTGGGGGTCATATTGGTCATCGCTATGCTCATTGCGCCGGGGGCGATTGCCTATTTGTTGACCAATCGGTTTAGCCACATGTTGCTCATTTCATCTGTCGTGGCGGTTGGCTCTAGCGTTGCGGGTGTATTTGTGAGTTTTTATCTGGATGCCGATACCGGCGCCACAATTATTTTAATTCAGACTTTTATATTTATTTTGGCATTTCTATTTGCGCCGACATCAGGCATATTAAGAAAAAAAATAGTAAGTCAAAATAGTTAGGTATTTATTATGGCCTGGGTGAAAACCATTAATGTTAAAGACGCAACCGGTAAATTGGCACAACTTTATAAACGCATTTTGCGGCCAGATGGCAATGTCGACAATATCATGAAAATACATAGCTTACGGCCGCACACGCTCGAAGGCCATATGTATATTTATAAATATATATTGCATCATAGCGGCAATAAAATAGACAAATGGTTTTTAGAGGCCATTGGCACATATGTGTCTTATTTAAACCAGTGCGAATATTGCTTTGAACATCATTATAAAGGCATGGAGCGGTTGGTTGATAACCAGAGCAAAAGTGATGCCATTCGCAACGCCATTATGGCCAATACGCTCGACCATGCGTTTGATGCCAAACAAATGGCCGCCCTCAGCTATGCCAGCAAATTAACCATCGACCTAGGCAATATTGCCGAGCAAGATATTGTTGATATGCGCGCGGCCGGTTGGGATGATGGCGAAATAGTCGAAATAAACCAAGTCAGCGCCTATTTTTCCTATGCCAACCGCACCATTATGGGTTTAGGCGGCAGTTTAAAGGGCGATATTGTTGGTCTATCGCCGAATAAAAATGACGCCCCAGATGATTGGTCTCACGATTAAGATAACTTCCCATCTCATTCGGTAATGATGGTTTTGCCCGGGTTAAAGGCTTTGTAAGCAAAGGCGAAACTGACCATATAAGCTGTGTCGCTCCACTCACCATCCTTAAGTTTTTGCACCACAATGTTGCCGACATCTTTGCCTCTGGCAATCACTTGATGGTCTAATGCCGAATTTTGGCCGGACTGCCAGCTAATGCGCATATTATCTGTCTCCAGCAGTTTAACTTCAGCTAGATATTCGAGCGAATAACCAACATCGCCGACCACAACCACCCGGGCTAAGGCCGGTATTTTGCCTTCATAATCGCCACGGTATAAAAATGGCCTAAAGCTGCTGTCATAATTGACATAAGGGTTATAGCCATAGGTACGGGCAGTCGGGGCACGCATAATTTCACCATCCTCAAACCGCTGTACAAATAGTTCTAAACTTTCTAACCGCGACGGGATGACGGCCAGTTTCTGGCCAGTTAATTCGCCGACTATGCCGGTGCCATTATATTGCTGCCACCAAGTTTCGGTTAGCCGGTCATACATAACCAGGTCCGAATTGTGCAATTTACCCGTGGTGCCAAACTCTACGGCTTGGCCTTTTATGCGGGCATCAAATACCACGCTAGAATTACATAATGGGCAAAATGTCACCGCAATGGGCATGCCTTGAAATACATCATTTACAATTTCATGGGCGGTTAAATAACGCAGCGGGTAAGCGCGGGCTTTGCCGTTTAACATCACCGTAATCACCGGTTCGGTAGCGGCAATGCTGACCTCGTCGGCAACGGGTTTAAAGGTTGGGTTGTCAATGGCTCTGATGCCGTCTTTGGGCACCCCGCCAGACATAATGTCGCGTAAATTCATGCTCGATATACTAAAATCAGTGTCTGGCCATTCACCCGGCCAATAACTATTTTTTGCATATTCTAAATTGGCCGCAGCGTCGATTTGTTCGGCCGCGTTGCCGGTCAAAACCGATGATAAAACCGAGGTGGATATTAACATAGTTGCAAGTAAATATTTCATAATGTCACCTTTGTTAGCGTGGCATCAGCCTATTTCACGCATCGCCAATTTGCAAATCACATCCGGTCACCATTATGTGACTGGTTCACGAATAAATTGGCATATTTGGCGCATATGAGCTTGTGGGCAAGGCACAGCCAACCCATTATAGCCAGACTTTATAAGGAGCATATATGAACCAAAAATATATAGTACAGGTCGATGATTTAAAACTAGTCTTTGAAGATGGCACGCAATTTTCTTTTGCCGATATTAACATAGCCAAGGGCAAAATTACCGGCATAATTGGGCCGAATGGCAGCGGCAAAACCACCTTTGTCGAAGCTGTATTAGACCTTAAAAAACCGCAAATTGCCAAGATTTGGATAGACGGTAAAACCCAAAAAGACTTTTTCTCAGAGGCGAAAAATCGGCAAAATTTGGGCAGTCAATTGCAGGTTTTTGCGTTTTCAGAAACCATTAAGGTCAGCGAAATGGTGGCTTTGCACAAGGCGCTTTATAACCAGCAATCCACACGGGTTTATGACGATTTAGCCCTAGCGGAAATTAGCAGCAAACGCTTAGACAAATTATCTGGCGGTCAAAAGCAGCGGGTAAATTTATTCATGGCTTTGGCGCATCTGCCATCATTTATAACCTTAGATGAGCCAAGCGCTGCGCTCGATAAAACCATGGCTGAAACCCTCATTAGCCTGCTAAAATATATAGTTACCAACGAAGGCTGCTCAATAATGCTGGTCACTCATCACCCGTATGAGCTAGACATTTGCGATGAAATAATGACCATTTACGGCGGCACAAATACCTACCTAGAAACCCGCAAAGATTTTATCGAAAACATCATTGGCAGCCACCATGCGCAAATATTTATAGGAGAGAATGATGATGCAGCGGCTATCGAAACCCAGATTAAGCATATTGCGGATGTCAAACAGCATTTTCGCCAAAATGGCCATGTAGATATTTTTGGCAATGGCAATATGGAGGGCGATTTTCTAGCGCTGGTAAAACGCCATAACTTAAAGTCTTACTCATTTGCGCACACCAATAGCGCCGATATTCTTAAAATTTCAACCTCATATGCGAGCTAATATGTCATTATTCATTCAATTGGCGTTAATCGATTTAAAGTCGTATTTCCGCAACAGTTTTGCGCTGTTTTTCACCTTTTTGTTTCCGGTTTTATTGCTATTTTTGCTAATGTTGGCCTTTGGTGGCAATGATGGCCCGTCCAAAACTTATGTTAAAATATCTGGCGAAGGCGCACGTGCCGAAAGATTCACCAAGGACCTTAAAACCATTTTGGGCTCCTCGCGCGGCGTGGTGTTTGACATCCAAAAACTAACCGTTGAGAATGCCAAATTCAGCAATGGGGTGGTCATCACCATACCCCAAAATGCTGCCGAAAAAATAGACATTCAGGTTCAAAAAGATGCGCCGCTAAACACTTATAGCCGTATATATGCGCTGATGTTAGTCAACGCGATGGGCGAGATTGGCTATGAAAAATGGGATTATGTGCTTAACATTGTTGCGCCCAGCGAGGCCCCCATATTGCAAGGTTTAAAATACGGCCAATATCTTATACCCGGGGTGATGGGGATGATTTTAATCTCCACCAGCCTGTTTGGGTTTTGCACATTTTTGGTCGAGCAACGAGCCAAAGGCGCGTTTAAAGCCTATCATCTATATCCACTTCAAAAGTGGAAGTTTATTGCCGCCTTCACCAGCACCCGATATTTGATATTGCTGGGTTTTAGCTTCATATTCCTATTTGTAGCCGATTGGGTCTATGGCATGGACGCGGTGTTTGATCTGGCGTTAATTGGCAAATTATTTTTGCTGATAAGCCTCGGCACACTCACATTTCTGTCGCTAGCTTTGCTTATTTCGGCACGTATTATGGCGGTCGGCATGGTCACCGGCATTGCCAATCTGCTATTCTACCCCGCCACTTTCGCGTCCGATTTATACATACCGCAGGGCGGATTTCCGCAGATTGTCAAAAGCTTGGCCGACCTGTTTCCGCTCGGGCCATTTGCCGATGCCATGCGGGCCATTGTCTATAAAGGCGCAAGTTTAAGCGACATTAGTTACAGCCTGATAAATATGAGCATTTGGACAATTATATGCTTCGGCCTAACGCTCATATTGTTTAAATGGACAACCGACTAACAACGCATTAGGTTAAGTTTCGTTCAAAGATAAGGCCAGTATATGCATAGCGAACTTAACCTATTGCTCATTTTGGGCTTTTCATTCATCACCCTGATTAGCCCGGGCCCAGCAACATTAGCCATTATCGCCACATCTATGGGGCAAGGCCGTAAACAGGGCTTGGTAATGGCGTCTGGCATTAGCACAGGCTCGATTATTTGGAATGTATCTGCAGCACTTGGGCTTGGGGTTATTTTGGCCGCCAACCCCTTATTTGTAGATGTTTTTCGATATTTTGCTTCGGCGTATCTGTTATATTTAGCCTACAAAAACTTGCGATCTGCCCTAACAGCCAACAAAAAAGACCAACCCAAAATATCAAAACCCACAGCCTATAACGTTACATTCTTAAAAGGCTTGGCGCTGCATATAACCAACCCCAAGGCGATATTGTTTTTTACCGCGCTATATTCTATTGGTGTGCCAGCCGATGCCGCCTTTAGCGATTTGGCGATAGTGGTTATCTGTGTAGCGTTACAAGGCGTGTTGTTGCTGCATATATATGCCTTGATATTTTCGATCGGCAAGGTGGTAAAGGTTTATATATCGCTAAAACGCTGGTTCGAAACTGTGTTTGCAGCGGCATTTGGCTTTGCGGGCGTTAAAATTCTTTTGTCAGACGCAATATGAATATAACCGCTTTGCTCGCCGATAAACCCGCCAAAACCGGTGGGGTAAAATTCATCGGCATCGATGGCCATGGCGGCAGTGGCAAAACCAGTTTGGCAACAATATTGGCCAAGCAACTGAATGCCGAGATTATCCACACCGACGATTTTGCCAGCCATGACGTGCCATTTGCATGGAGCGATAAAATAATTGAAGCGGTGTTTGCGCCCATTGTTTCGGGTACGAAACTGCTAAACTATCCCCGCTCAAAATGGTGGGCAAATCACACCCCACAACCAGTCATAAACCAACCTATCACCCCTATTATGATCATCGAAGGCGTAGGCGCACTACGCCAGGAACTGCGCCCATTTTTAAGCCTAGCCATATTTGTCGATACCCCCACAGACATCTGCCTAATCCGCGGCCTAGCCCGCGACAAAAACCAAGGCAACAGCATAGAAGAAGTAAAACAATTATGGCAAAACTGGCTAAAAGCCGAAAAAATATATATGCAGCAAGATAACCCCAAAACCTTCGCCGACCTTGTTGTTGATGGACGAGACATACTTGATATCATATAGATCATCTGCTATTTTTCACGATTTATATTGTCAAATTGTTAATAAACATTGATATTTGTTGTGAATTGCATATATATTTGTTTCAACTAATAGGAATGGTGAGGTTTTACATGCCTAAAAATTGGACAGACACATTCAACCACTGGTCTCGTGGCCCCGCAGATACAGAGGCAACCCGTTGCGAAAACGCAATCACTGGCATCAGAAATGCACTTGCGAAACATAACGCGCTTGCAAATGTTGATTATATAGTTTTCTTACAAGGCTCATATAAAAACAGAGTCAATGTTCGCCAAAATAGTGATGTTGATATTTGCGTTGCCTGTCGTGACTCTGCATATCGTGAAAGTTTGGGCACCTTCGATTTAAAAAGCCTAAATTTGACGACCGCAAGCTACGGGTTCATTGATTTCAAGAGAGATGTCGAACAAGCGCTTAGTAACCACTTCCCTTTATCAAGTGTAACTCAAGGTAATAAAGCTTTTGATATTAAAGCAAATTCCTACAGGGTGGAGGCGGATGTTGCTGTTTTTTTCAATTATTTTGCTTACCAAGACAACGGTCAAATTATCAGCGGTTATAAAATGAAAACTGGGGACGAAAACTTTATTGTCAACTTTCCAGATCAACACTACGCTAATGGTGTGACAAAGAATACACAAACCTCAAAAAGGTATAAAAAGGTTGTTAGAATTTTAAAAAACCTCAAGAATTTGATGCAAGACGAGGGTTATGAATCGGCTTTGATAATTCCAGGTTTTCTACTTGAGTGTGCTGCATTCAACGTGCCAAATGATACTTATGCCGTACAAGATATCGTAACTTTAGTTCATAATATTATGGACTACATTCAGGAGGATACAAATGTCTTTGCTAACCCGTCAACTTGGACGGAAGTTAGTGGTTTAAAGCTTCTATTTTCAGAAACCCAGCCGTGGAATCAAATACAATTGAACAGTTTTATTAGAGAAGCAAAAGGATATTTGGCCAAATGAACACAAAATTTGAAAAACAATACATCTATGCCATCCTGATATACTCCTTTTTTTGGTTAGTGCTAATTATGCAGTTTAAAGGTATCGGCTTCAATGATTTGTGGGGAGTTCTAGGTTGCCTCACGTTAGTTGTTGGCATTGACTATATCAGTTGGATTGTTTTTAAAAAATGGTTGTGGAAGTTCAAACTTTTATATCCTCTAATTGTTAAAACACCAGTACTTGAAGGAACATGGAAAGGTTACTTAAAAACGATCTGGGTGGATCCGAAAACTGGGAAATCACCAGACCCTATTCCTTTTGTCCTCGTGATTAATCAAGGTTTTAATTCTCTTAATGTGGCATTACACACAAAAGAATCCAGTAGTTACAGCAACTCTGCCAGCTTAGAGACTATCGAAAATACTGGAGAAATTTGGTTAAGTTACACTTATTTAAACACGCCAAAGGCAGAGTTTAAACATAGAAGTAAAGACCATGAAGGTTCAGCCAAACTCAAAGTTATAAAATCGTTAAAAGGAATGGAAGGCCAATACTATAACGCTCGGCAAATGGCTGGCGATATGGAACTAGAATTTTTATCTAAAGATAAAGCTGACTGTTTCAAAGATATATTTTAGCAGCAACTTCATTTAGATCATCTTAACATAAAAAGCTGACCCCAATACCGCCCGTATGTGGCAGGTTTAACGCTTCGGCGACGGTTTCGGCTATGTCGCAGAAGCTTTGCCTTGCGCCGATTGTGCCGGGGGTTAGGTTTTTGCCGTAAACCAGCACTGGCACATGTTCGCGGGTGTGGTTGCTGCCTTCCCATGTTGGGTCATTGCCATGGTCGGCGGTTAAGATGATAATGTCATCATCCTGCAGTTTTTGGTAAAGTTCGGGCAGTCTTTTGTCAAATTCTTCTAACGCATTGGCATAGCCCGGCACGTCGCGCGGGTGGCCGAACAGCATGTCGAAATCGACAAAATTGCTCATCACAAAGTCACCATCTTTGGCCAGTTTTTCGGCCTCCAAGGTGGCGTTAAAAATATTGTCGTTTAAATGCGCGCGCAAGCTTGTGGTCACGCCGCGCCCGGCATAAATGTCAGATATTTTGCCCACCGCAATCACTTGTCTGCCAGCATTTTTGGCGCGGTCTAAAATGGTGTCATGTGTGGGCTTTATGGCGTAATCGTGCCGGTTGCCGGTGCGGCTAAAGTCGTTGGCATCATTGCCAATAAATGGCCTAGCTATCACCCGGCCAATGTTTAACGGCGCGGTTAGCTCAAAGGCTATTTGGCAAACCTCGTATAATCTATCGAGGCCGAAATGTTCCTCATGCGCGGCAATTTGGAACACGCTATCGACCGATGTGTAAACAATCGGTTTGCCAGTTTTTAGGCTTTCTTCGCCAAATTGTTTAATCACCGGTATGCCAGAGGCGTGTTGATTGGCCAATACCCCGGGTAACTTGGCACGTTTGCAAAATTCGGCAATCAAATCATCCGGAAAACACGGTATAGTTTGCGGAAAATAACCCCAATCGATGTCGACCTTAAAGCCGCCAATTTCCCAATGGCCAGTGGGGGTGTCTTTGCCGTTAGATTGCTCAATCGCAAAACCCCATTTGCCAATAATTTTGGGTGTGGCGCTAAAATTAGGCGCTAATGTGCCAGATGATGCCTGCCCCGCCAAGCCCAATCCAAGCGCGGCTAAGTTTGGCAAGTGCAACCCACCTGCCCGCATGCCCTCTTTGTTGGCCTTGCCTAAAGCACAGCTTTGGGCAATGTGTAAAAATGTATCCGAGCCGACATCGCCAAATTTATCGGCATCTGCCGCGCCACCAACACCAAAACTATCTAATATCAATAAAAATACCCGCGCCATGCTGCCTCCTTTATGGTTGGCCTAAATAGGCTAAAATGGTTTGCCTAAATAGGCTTGTCGTTCAAAATTTTGTAAATTAATTTGTTTTCCACATAGTCATCGCCAATTATATAGGCTTGTTGCATCAGCTCTGCGGCCATGTTGGCAGCGTCTTCACTACGCGCGATCACCCGGGCAATCGGTTGGCCGGCATCCACTTTTGCGCCGATGGCCAAGCAAGCTTCAAAGCCTACGCCATAGTCGATATCTGCCGATGGGTCGGTGCGGCCAGCGCCAAGTTTTATCGCCGCCAAGCCGATGTTTCTTGTGTTAATATCGGCCACAATGCCAGCTTTGGGGGCTTTGATGTCCATCACCACCGGGGCGAATTCCAAATATTTATCCATATTCTCGATAAAGTCTGCCGGGCCTTTAAGCGCGGCGCACATGCGGCCAAAACATTCGGCCGCTTTGCCAGATGATAAAGCTTCAGCCACCCTAGCTTCGGCAGCTTGTTGGCTGGTTTCCATACTGCCCAAAATTAGCATTTCGGCACATAAGGCCATAGTCACGTCATATAGGCGTTGGTCGATATGCTTGCCGGTTAAAAAATCGACCGCGTTTTTCACTTCGACCGCATTGCCAACCGCCGATGCCAAAGGTTGGTTCATATCGGTGATAATCGCCGATGTTGGCAGGCCGGCTTGGCGCGCCACTTCGAGCAGGCTATTGGCCAAGCTTTCAGATTTTTCAATCGTGTCCATAAACGCGCCACTGCCGGTTTTGACATCCAATATCAAACCATTGAGGCCAGAGGCTAATTTTTTAGACAATATTGATGGCGTGATCAGCGCGTCAGCTTCGACCGAAGCGGTCACATCGCGGATGCCGTACATTTTTTTATCGGCTGGCACCATGTTGGGGGTTTGGCCAATGACCGCGCAGCCAATGTCTTTAACAGTGCGTCTAAAATCTGCCGGGTCTGGCACGGTGTCATAGCCCGGTATGCTGTCTAATTTGTCTAACGTGCCGCCAGTATGGCCAAGGCCACGGCCAGAAATCATCGGCACATAAGCACCGCAAACCGCCAATATCGGCGCTAACATCAGGCTGACATTGTCGCCAATGCCGCCGGTCGAATGTTTGTCGAGCACCGGGCCATCTAGGTTCACGTCGCCCCATTCCATCACATCGCCACTGTCACGCAAGGCCAGAGTTAACGCCACTCGTTCATCGGTGCTTAAGTCGTTAAAAAATACCGACATGGTGAAAGCCGCCACCTGCACATCGGTGGTGGTGCCGGTTTTAATGCCAGCGATAAAATCGCCAATTTCATCATTGGATAATTTGCCGCCATCGCGTTTTTTGCGAATAATTTCTTGTGGTAGATATTTCATTTTTTTCTCTCCGTCTTCAAACCAATTGGCTAAACCCCAATTAAAGCGATAGCTTTACACGCCAAATAAGGCGATAGCCTTACACCCCATAAGGCACCCATATATTTTTGACTTGTGTGGCTTTTTGCAAAAATGTCTCGCCCTCTGCAATGCTGGCATCTGCCCACGGGTAAGCCATACCGTCATTTGTCCATACCTGTTTAAGGTTATGAATGCTGGCTTTTTTGACCATTGTGCAACCTTCGGCAGAACCAAAATACCACATCGCATCAACACCATCATGTTCGGCCAAAGTTTTGGCCAGCTCATCTTTGGGGCCAGTTATGATGTTAAGCACACCGCCAGGCAAGTCAGATGTTTCTAATATTTGGTAAAAATCTGTCGCCAGTAAAGGCGCGGTTTCTGAGGCGATTGCCACTACAGTATTGCCCATGGCAATGGCCGGTGCGACCAAAGATATAAAGCTCAATAGCGGCTGCTCATCGGGGCACGCAATGCCGACAACGCCAATGGCTTCATTCATCGCGATGGCCACCGCGCGCATGGGCGGGTTATGCACTTTGCCGTCATATTTATCTGCCCATGCAGCATAGGTGAATAACCGCGAAATGCTTTGCTCAACTTCGGCTTTGGCTTGGGCGGCTGCGCAATTCGTTACTGCTGCGATACGATTGGCAAATTCAGCCTGGCGAATGTCTAAATTTTCGGCAATATAATACAGAATCTGCGCTCGTAAATGTGCAGTTTTGCTCGCCCATCCGGATGCTTTGGTGGCGGCTTGCACCGCGTTTCTAATGTCTTTGCGGTTGCCATGTGGCACTTCGGCAATCACTTCGCCAGCGGCATTTACCACCGGTAGGCTGTGGCCATTGTCTGGCCGCGCCTGTTTGCCACCAATGTATAATTTTGGCGTGCGGTCGATGTTTTTGTTTTGAGCAAAGCTTTTAGGTTTCGCGGCCGCAACCACAGCTAAAGGTTTAAGCTTGGCTTTGTATTTGGGTTTTAGATATTCATACATGCCTTCCATGCCGCCCTCTCGGCCATAGCCACTTTCGCGGTAGCCGCCAAACCCAACGGCGGCATCAAATTGGTTGGTGCTGTTAACCCACACCACACCGGCTTTAATTTTGGGCGCAATGTCTAAACATTGGTTGACATTTTCGCTCCAAACCGATGCCGACAAGCCATATTTTGTGTTGTTAGCCAAAGCCTCGGCTTCTGCATTGGTGCGGAAGGTTAGCACAACCAAAACCGGGCCAAAAATTTCATCTTGGACAATTTTATCGGCCGGGGATACGTCGGTGAAAATAGTAGGCGGTATATAACTGCCAACATCGGGTATTTGGCAGCTAGATTGCCACATAGTGCCGCCTTCTTCGACGCCCAGTTTAAGCAGGGCATTGATGCGTTTATGCTGCACGGGGTCGACTATTGCGCCCATGTCGATGTTTTTATCCATCGGGTTGCCAAGTACAAATTTATCTAACCTAGTGCGCAATTTGGTTAGGAATTTTTCGGCAATTGGTTCTTGCAATAACAAACGCGATCCTGCGCAACAAACCTCGCCTTGGTTAAAGAATATAGCGTTGACCACGCCTTCAATGGCGGCATCAATATCGGCATCATCATAAACAATGAAGGGCGATTTGCCGCCCAATTCTAACGACAATCCTTTGTCAGTGGTGGCGGTGACATTGCGTATATGGCGGCCGATATTGGTCGAGCCAGTAAAGGCAATTTTCTTAACCAATTTATGCTGAATGAGCGCTTCGCCCGCTTCCACACCCAAGCCGGTTACAATGTTAACCACGCCGTTTGGCAGGCCAGCTTCCATGCATATTTCGGCAAATAACAAGGCGGTGAGTGAGGTATATTCGGCAGGTTTTAACACCACAACATTACCCGCGGCCAAGGCTGGAGCTATTTTCCAAGCCAGCATTAACATCGGGAAATTCCACGGTATAATTTGCCCAACCACGCCATATGGCTCATAATTGGCAAAATTCTTATCGCCCAATTGCGCCCAACCAGCATGATGGTAGAAATGCCGCGCGGCCAAAGGTATGTCGCTATCGCGGCTTTCACGGATTGGCTTGCCATTGTCCAAAGTTTCCAAGGTGGCAAATAAACGGCTATGTTTTTGGATCAGCCGTGCCAATGTGTATAAATATTTAGCCCGTTGATGGCCAGTTAAAGCCGCCCATTTGGCCTTGGCTTTTTCGGCAGCATGGGTAGCAGCGTCAATGTCGGCTGCGTCACCGCGGGCAAATTCGGCTAGTTTTTGTGCCGTCGCTGGGTTGTGGCTGTCGATATATTTGCCAGCGCGGGGGGCTGTCCATTTGCCATCAATATAATGGTTTAACTTGCCGCCAAATTTGGCAATCCATGCCAAAGCTTCTTTGTCAGATTCCATCGCGTGGCCATAATCTAATTTGGTAATTTTTTCCATGAGTGTCATATCCTATATCCCTCACTATGCCATTGGCTGGCGGTAAGAGGCGCTATAGCGGCCTGTTACACCATGTTCTAATTGTCGTTCAATATCGTTAAGTAAGCTCGATGCGCCAAATCTAAATAATTCAGGTTGCATCCACTCTTTGCCCAATTCTTCGCGCATCAGGCTTAAATATACCAAGCTGGTTTTGGCGTCAGATATCCCACCCGCGGGTTTATAGCCAATTTTAAACCCGGTTCGCTCATGATATTCGCGTATCATCCGCACCATGGTCAGGCTGATCGGCAGGGTGGCGTTAACGCTCTCTTTGCCGGTCGAGGTTTTGATAAAATCTGCCCCGGCCATCATACACACCATAGACGCTTTGGCGACATTGGTTAATGTGCCCAGCTCGCCGGTGGCCAAAATGGTCTTTAAATGCGCATCGCCGCAGGTTTGGCGGTAGCTGACAATTTGGTCATATAAAGCTTGCCAATTGCCGCCCAAAACCAAGTGACGCTCTATCACAATGTCTATTTCTTTAGCGCCGGCTGCCACCGATAATTCTATTTCACGCAGGCGGGTTTCTAACGGCGATAGGCCATGCGGAAAACCAGTCGACACTGCCGCCACTGGTATATTAGTACCCTCGAGCGCCTTTACTGCGGTTTCGACAAAATTGTGATACACACATACTGCGCCGGTGGTGAGTTTTAGCTTTGGCACACCAAGGGCGGCCAAAATTTCAGACCGCACCGGCCGTCTGGCTTTGGCGCATAGGCGCTTCACCCGTTGGTCGGTGTCATCGCCACTCAACGTGGTTAAATCTATATTGGTTATGGCGTGCAGCAGCCAAGCTTTTTGCTGGTCTTTTTTCACCGCACGGCGGGTGCCATAGGTGGCACATCTGGCTTCGGTGGCGCTTTTATTCACGCCAATAGCGGTCAACCAGTCTGGCTCGAAAGCCATAATTTCATTACGTTTAATATTGCTCATTTTTTCACTCATTCGCTACAGCTTTTGCAAAAAGCCTGTTAAGAGAGTTATAATTTTTTTGGCGCCAATGGCTGCCACTTGTTTGGTTTGGTTGTGGCTTAATTTGGTATCACTCATACCCGCAGCCATGTTGGTTAAGCACGAAAGGCCAACCACATCTAACCCCAAATAACGGCATAATATAACTTCCGGCACCGTCGACATGCCCACCGCATCACCGCCCAAAATGCGCAAGGCGCGTATTTCGGCGGGGGTTTCAAAACTCGGGCCACTATACCAAACATAAACCCCTTGGCTCAGCGGAATGTCATTTTCTTTGGCCACTTGCTGCATAATTTTGCGCAATTTAGGGTCGTAGGCGTCGCTCATATCGACAAAGCGGCTATCGCCAGTTTGGCCAATAAGTGGATTTAAACCCGAGTAATTTATATGGTCATTAATCAGCATAATGTTGGCGGGTTTGATTTTTTCATCCATGCTGCCAGCGCTATTGGTCACCACCATTTTGCTCACACCAATGGCTTTTAGCACCTCTAGGGGCAGGCGCATGGCACTTGGGTTGCCATCTTCATAATAATGTTTGCGGCCTTCTAATATGGCGACTTTTTGGCCGCCCAGCATGCCAATAATTAAATTGGTGCCATGGCCTGTAACCGCGCCAGCCCCATGGCTGGGAAAACCGGGCAAATCTGCATAAGCTATTTTGGTCACGTCGGTGACTTCATCGACCAAACTGGCCAATCCCGAGCCTAAAATCATACCAATATCTGGCGAAAAATCACCAATTTTGGCGCTTATTATTTGTTTAGCTTGCGCTATGTGTTCTGTCATCAATATTTCCGTCTCAATTTTAAATCTAGCAATCTAGGCTTCAAGTTTGAACGAATGAGGCAGAATTTCACCAAGTGAATATCTGGTCGTGTCACCTGCTGTGCTGACCACAAAAATCGTGAGGTCAGGTTCGGCAAATTCGTTAATTTTTTGCCTGCAACCACCGCAGGGGGCGGCTTCCACGTCACCAACAGCAATGATGACAATGTCTTTAATCTGTTTTGCACCAGCGGCAATCATCGCAGCAATTGCGCCCGCTTCGGCGCAAGTGCCTTCGGGGTAAGCGGCGTTTTCGACATTACAGCCAGCGTAAATCTGGCCATTTTCGGCGCGAATTGCCGCCCCCACTTGGTATTTGCTATAAGGCGCATAGGCGTTTTCCATAGCGGTTTTTGCCGCAACTACCAATGCATGGTCGGGTGTATTGCTCATATTAACGCTCCTTCACATAAGGTTGTCCGCTGGCTTTTGGCGGTATGGCTTTGCCAATAAACCCAGCCAGTAAGATAACCGTTAAAATATATGGCGTGGCTTGGATAAGCTGCACTGGCATTTTGCCAATAAGCGGCAGGTCATAAGTTTGCAATGGTATCGCCACAGCTTCCAAAAAGCCGAATAACAAACAAGCAAATAACGCATTAAGTGGCTTCCATTTGGCAAATATAAGTGCTGCCAAGGCAATGAAACCACGGCCAGATGACATGTTGACCACAAAGCCAGCATTTTGGGCAATCGATAAATATGCCCCGCCAAAACCACATAAAGCGCCACAAATTATGATGGCTTTATAGCGCAATAGGATAACGCTAATGCCGGCAGTATCCACCGCTGTTGGGTTTTCACCAACCGCACGCAGGCGCAGGCCAAAACGGGTTTTATAGATGAGCCAATAGGTGAAGCCAACGGCGGCAAAACCTAAATAAACCAAGAAATTATGTCCCGAAAATAGCTCTTCATATATGTAGCCAATAACTGGTACATCTTTTAGGGTTTGGGCTAGTGGCAAATCTATCGGCAAAAAACGTTCGGCATCTTGCAAAGCGGGGGTAGAGCCACCGCGTTTATACCAATAATGCCCCAATAAGGGCGTTAAACCGGCGGCAATAAAATTAAGCGCCACGCCCGATATAATTTGGTTGCCTCTAAAGGTTATCACCGCGATGCCATGTACCAGAGACAGCATGATGGCCGAAACGATGCCACCCGCAAGGCCAATCCACACGCTGCCACTTTCGGCAGCTACGACAGCCGAGAAAAACGCCGACACCAATAATTTGCCTTCGAGGCCAATATCAACCACGCCGGCACGTTCAGAATATAGGCCAGCCAAACAAACAAATAATAACGGTATTGAAAGCCGAACAGTTGAATCTAAAACAACGATAAATAACTCAAACATTATTTCGCCTCCGCAATGGTTACAGTTTCATCGGAGCTCGACAGAGCGCGATAAACATTAATCAGCACAGGTCTAAACATATATTCAAGCGCCCCCATAAACAATATGATCAGGCCTTGGATGAGCACAATCATTTCTTTTGATATTGTCGAAATTTCAAATGCCAGATCAGCACCGCCTTGGTAAAGTATGCCAAACAAAATACCTGCCAACACAATGCCAACGGGGTGGTTACGCCCCATAAGCGCCACGGCTATGCCCACAAAGCCAAAGCCACCGGCAAATTCGATCACCAACCGTTCGGCCACCGCAACGGACTCGTTAACCGCCATCATGCCCGCCAAAGCGCCAGATATTATCATGATGATGATGATGACTTTTGAAGAGCTTATGCCAGCATATGTGGCTGCAGAAGGGCTATGCCCTTGCGTGCGAACCGCATAACCAAAACGGGTGCGCCAAATGAGAACCCAGACTAAAAACGCACAAATTAGCGCCAAAAAGAAGGTTATGTTTAGCGGTGATGAATCAAATTCAATGCCCAACCCACCTAGGAAATCATGCATTTTTGGAATGTTCGTATTGGGCGTGAAGCGGTCGGTCAACGGCTGGTTTGTGCCAGCTGGGCTCAATACATTGATCAGCAACCAACTCATTAAGCTGGCGGCAATTAAGTTAAACATAATGGTGGTAATCACCTCATGGCTGCCGCGCTTGGCTCTTAAATAAGCTGGTATGAACGCCCATAAAGCGCCAAAAAACGCACAGGCAATTATCGCCATGGGTATGATGATGGCCCAATGCAAATTGGGGAAGTTAAGACAGACTAGCGCTGCGCCTAAGCCGCCTAAATAGGCTTGGCCTTCGCCGCCAATGTTAAACAAGCCAGCATGAAAAGCCACCGCCACGGCCAAGCCGGTAAATATGAAGTTGGTGGCATAATAAAAAGTATAGCCAATGCCTTCTTGATAACCCAATGCACCATTTATCATAATGCGCGCCACTTCCATCGGGTTTTCGCCGATGATGAGCACCACAGCGGCACTAATGCCAATGGCAAAAACTAGGTTGATGGCGGGCAATAGGCCGATGTCTATCCATCTTGGCAGGGTCGCTCTGTCTGACATTAATTTGCCCCTTCTGTTTGCGGCTGCTTGGTCTGCTGGTCATCAATGCCGGCCATTAGCAAGCCTAAATCTGCATCATTGGTTTCGGAGGTTACCCGTTCGCCTGATATAAAACCGTCAAACATCACAATTGTGCGGTCACTTAGCGATAATATTTCATCCAATTCAACCGATACCAGCAACACGGCAGCGCCGGCGTCGCGCATGGCGATAATTTGTTTGTGAATATATTCAATCGCGCCAATGTCAACGCCGCGGGTGGGCTGGCCAACCAATAAAATATCTGGGTTTGAATTAATCTCACGGGCGATGACAATTTTCTGCTGGTTACCACCCGAAAATTTAGACGATTTTAGCCGCTCATTACGCGGTCTTATGTCAAATTCATCCATCATTTTACGCGCATCTTCGCGTATCACGCCCTGTTTAAAAATCTGGCCGATAGAATGATGAGGCTCATTTTGATGGCCAAGAATGGAATTTTCCCACTCTTCAAAATCTAATACCAAGCCCATTTCATGCCGGTCTTCAGGTACATGCGCCACGCCTAACGCGCGTATGTCAGCCGCGTCCACGCCGCCCAAAATATCAACTTTTTTGCCCTTAATATACATTTCGCCTTTGGTCGCTTTGGTGATGCCCGCAATAATTTCGAGCAATAAAGATTGGCCATTGCCAGACACGCCGGCAATGCCTAAAATTTCGCCAGAGCGGACATGTAAATCGATATTTTTTATGCGTTTCACACCGTCATCATCGATATATTCTAGGCCTTTAATTTCAAGCAAATTCTCTTTCGGCTGGGCGGGTTGTTTATCGACTTTTAGCAAAACGCTACGGCCAACCATAAGTTCGGCAAGCTCCTGCGGCGAAGTGTTTTTTGTCTCCCGGTCGGCCACAATTTCGCCCTGACGCATAACCGATACATTGTCGGTAATTTGCATGATTTCACGCAATTTATGGGTGATTAAAATAATGGTTGTGCCTTGGTTTTTTAGCTGATGCAAAATTTTAAACAATTGCTCAACTTCGCTCGGCGTTAATACGCCTGTCGGTTCATCCAAAATAAGAATTTCCGCGCCACGATACAGAGCTTTTAATATTTCAACCCGTTGTTGTTGGCCCACCGATACATCTTCGACAAGCGCGTCGGGGTCGACGGTTAGGCCATAATCCTTTTGCAATCTTTGCAATTCTTCGCGCGCATGGGCTTCGCCCTTGGCTAGCATTTGCCCGCCTTCTGCGCCTAAGATTACATTTTCTAACAAGCTAAAATTCTCAACCAACATAAAATGCTGATGAACCATACCAATGCCGGCAGCAATGGCTTCTTTCGAATTGTGTATTTGGGTTAGTTTGCCGTTGACAAATATCTCACCTTCATCGGCTTTATAAAACCCATAAAGTATAGACATTAATGTCGACTTACCGGCGCCATTTTCACCAACAATGCCGTGAATTGTGCCTTTTTTAACCTGTAGATGAATGTTTTTATTGGCTTGAACCGCGCCAAAACTTTTTGAGATATTTTTTAGTTCAATTGCTAAGTCAGTCTGATCGGCCATTGACAACTCCCTAATCCATCAACACAAGCTATTGGGTTAAATTGGTGGGGCGCACCCCACCAATTCAATTTTTTATACAGGCTTCGCTTTGGTCACAAATTTAACCGGTGCGATGCCCATTAATTACATTGTCCAACAATTAAGTTGGGCATGGGCCGTCTGTATCAGTGTTATGAACTTTAATTTCACCAGCAACAATTCTGGCTTGCAATGCGTCCATAGCGGCTTTTAGGTCGTCTGAAATTAAAGCGCTGTTATTGTCATCAAGAGCCCAGCTAATTCCGCCTTCGGTGATGCCCATAACTTTAAGGCCAGATTTCCATGTGCCATCTTTAGAAGTTGTGAAAGCGTCTGAAACAGCATTGTCAACACGTTTAACCATTGAGGTTAACACTGAACCAGGTTGGATGTGGTTTTGGTTTGAATCAACACCAATAGCCAATTTGCCAGCGTCTTTAGCCGCTTGCAATGTACCTAGGCCAGAACCACCAGCAGCAGCAAACACCACGTCAGCACCAAGTGAGAACTGAGATTTAGTAAGCTCAGCAGCTTTGGTTGGGTTGCCCCAAGCGTCTGCATGTGATGTACCCACCATGTTAGAGAATACGTCAGTTGCGCCGCCAGCTATAGCACCTTGATAGTAACCACATTCAAACTTTTGAATCACTGGGAAAACCATGCCACCAATAAAGCCAACTTTTTTGGTTTCAGATTTTTGAGCAGCCAAATAACCAACAAGGTATGAACCTTCATGCTCTGTAAATACAACAGATTGCACATTTGGTAGGTCTACAACTGCATCAATAATTGTAAATTGAGTGTCAGGATATTCCGCAGCAACAACACCAATGGCTGTGCCGAAAGTAAAGCCTGTCACAGCAATTGGGCTGTATCCATCTTTAGCAAATTTACGCAAAATTTGTTCACGTTGAGCTTCAGCTTGAATTTCAAATTCTTTAACAACAATACCAGTTGAGGCGGTAAAAGCTTGCACGCCGTTATAAGCACTTTCGTTAAATGATTTGTCAAACTTGCCGCCCATATCATAAATCATGCCCGGCTTAATTTCGGCCAATGCATATGAAGCAGTCATCGTAATGGCACTCGCCATCACTAGTCTTAAAGCATTTTTCATTTTGTTCTCCCTTGCTACAACCATTATGGTTATATTATTAAATTTAGCTCACTAATTCGTTGCGAGCTTACCCTTACCCTATCTCATCTGTTTTAAAAAACAGAATCATATCTGCATAATATGCAGAAATTCTTAGCGTCTACCCCTTTATTCTCTTTTTAAGTATAAAGGCAATTGCTTTTGCCGCCGCTTCGTCAGTTATCAAGTCTGTAATTACATTTGTGCGCAATGCCGCCAGTATCGCTTCGGCCTTATCGCTACCCCCAGCCATGGCTAGAACCCGCTTGTTTTTCAAATCTTTATAATGCAGGCCTAATTTTAATTCATTAACCGGAGCATTAACCAGATGGCCATTAATGTCAATAAAACTGCCGAGCAAATCTGACACCGCGCCTTGGGCGCAAACTTCAAGCCGTTCGGCCTCGCTTATCATGCCGGTATCGACCACATGCGAGCCTTTATTCAGCGCCCCAATGCCGACAATAAACAAGTCAGAATTTTGGGCTTTCGCCAATAGGTCTTGCACAAAGGCTTGCGATTGGAATTGAGCTTTTTCAGCCAAATTTGTGGCAATATATGGCACTGGCATAAAATAACCACGCCCGCCAATATGGCGCGATAATTCAATAACCACATCATAGGGGTTGGCGGCAAATGAACGGTATAAGCTACCAGCGATCGAAAATGTTTCCACATCGGAACGCTGTATTTTGGCCAATTGCTTCACCGCCGATGTCAGCGTGCGGCCCTTACCAATGCCAATTGACTTTAGCGATTTATTTTCTAAACAGGTTTGCAAAAACCGCGCGCCAGCGGCGCCAATGGCGGTATAATCGCGTTCAGTATTGTCGCAATCTTCAATTAAATCTGGCACCACGGTGCAGAATTTAATGTCAAATTCTTCGATCAGTATATTTTCTAATTCTAGGCAGGCCAACGGCACATTTTCGACATGGGCTTTCACCATGCCCAATTTTAGCGCCAAGTTAATAAGCCGATGTACTTTCACTTTGGAAACGCCCAAACGGTCAGCAATTTGGGTTTGGTTTAAACCACCAATGTAAGACAGCCATGCAGCCCTAGCCGCCAAATCATGATTTGGGTCCATTAAGCTAACGGCGCTGGTTTTATTTTGGTTAAGCGCGATTTTTTCAATTGTCTCTGTCAAAGGGCAAACCTGATAATTAGGTAACAAATTGAATCTACGTTATGTAACAAATTACACTAGATGTAATTAATTACACTCAACCAGTTTGCTTGGCAAGAGTCAACAAAAAGTTAACTATTTGGGGATGAAAATTAGGAACCGACTATACTACAGATACTTAGTCTTCTTTTAAGGCGCGTTCTATCACTTTTTCAAGTGGTTCAAGCATATATTCTAACGGCGTGCGGCTGCCAGTTTCTATCAAAATTTCGGTCGGCATGCCGGGTAATATTTGTTCATCAATTTTATTTAGCTCGGCATCAGATAGAGAAATGCGGATCAAATAATAAGACTCCTTGGTCTGCGGGTCGATGATGATGTCTGGCGATTTGCTCATCACATTGCCTTGCAATAACGGGGTTGAGCGCATTTTAAACGCCGAAAGCCGCACCCGCACTTTTTGGTCGATGTATATATTGTCAATATCCAAGGCACTTATTTTGGTTTCGATGATGAGATTTTCTTGGCTCGGCACAATGTCCAATATCGGGCTAGCGGGCGCAACCACGCCGCCAATGGTAAACACATTGAGCGAAATTATCGTGCCATTTTGCGGCGCGACGATGCTAAGGCGTTTTAAAACATCTTCTATATTCACCAGTTGGCTTTGCAAGTCAAAAGTGATTTCTCTATTTTCGAGTATATTTTGCGCCACTTCTTGGTCGAAGGTTTTTTGCAATTGCAAAATTTCTAACTTGGCTTCGCCCTGGGTTACATTTGCGCCAGATATTTCGGCAGTTAAGCGGCCAATCTCGCCCTCTAACTGAGCTTTTTCACTCTTTTTCGCGCCAATGTCAGACAATGAAACCAATTGTTGTTTGGCCAAACCTTCTGAACGTACAAGTTCTTCATCTATCAATATTAGTTGCGACAGGCCGGCATTTTTTTGCGCCAATAGGCCTAGTTTAATTTCGTTTAACTGTTCTATTTTTTGCGCCAAAATAAGGCCTCTTCCATCCAATTGTAATTTGCGAGCGTCAAATAACGTTTGCTGCACCTGCATAATTTGGACGACATTCGCATCCACACTTTGTGCCAATAGAGCTTGGCCAAACTGCAGGCTATTGGCATGTTTCTGCTCAGCAAACAGCCGGTCTAAAGTGGCAATGGCCGTGGTCAAACGAATTTTTATCAGGTCAGCACGCGATTTTATCTGGATATCATCAAGCCTAATTAACACATCGCCTTGCTGCACATGGTCACCATCTTTGATGTAGATATTTTTAACAATCCCACCTTCAAGATGTTGCACGGTTTTGCGGCTGCCTTCGACCACAATTATGCCCTGTGCCGAAACGCCTTTGGCCAAATTGGCGGTAACGCCCCAATACACAAACCCGCCAAAGCCAAATAGACTGATAAACAGCCCGACCATAATGAGCCGATTTAAGCTAAACCCTGCGGCGGCAGACTGACCAAATTGCTTAGCTTTTTTTTGATTTTGTGTGGCTGGCGGCAAATTCATGCATCACCGCCTTGCAAACGGGTTTGGGCGGCTTGATGCATGTCGGCAATCACCGCTTCAGTCGGGCCAAATTTACGCATTTCTCCATTTTCTAACAATAATAATTTGTCGCTCAGTTTTAACAAGTTTACCGAATGCGATACCAAAATGACACTGATATTTTCGGCCTTTAAATTTTGAATGGCCAAGGCCAAAGCCGCCTCGCCCTTGGTGTCTAAACTGGCATTTGGCTCATCTAGCAAAATAAGTGCTGGCTTGCCAAAAACCGCCCGCGCCAAAGCGATGCGTTGGCGTTGCCCGCCCGATAGATGCCCGCCAGATGCACCTATTTGCGTTTCATAGCCTTGCGGCAGCGCCAAAATAAGCTCGTGGCAATTGGCCGCCTGCGCGGCTTTGACCACATCTTGATCGGTAAAATCGGTAAAGCGGGCGATGTTTTCTTTCACATTGCCATCAAATAGTTCAACATCTTGCGGCAAATAACCAATAAATTTCGCCCGGTCATTCGTGTGTAAATTGCAGGTCTCCGCCCCGTCGATGGATATATTGCCCGAAAAAGGTGGCCAAATGCCGGCTAAAAACTGCATTAACGTGGTTTTGCCACTGGCGCTATTGCCGATAATTGACAATATTTCGCCAGCCTCTAATTCAAAATTTATGCCCTTTAATATCGGTTTTTGCACCCCGGCTGGCGCGCCGACCAAGCGCTCTACTTTGACCACACCTTTTGGCTGCGGCAAGGTGATGTTGGCATCTGATGTTTGGGCCAACTTGAGCGCTTGGGCAAGCCGTTTGCGCGCCGCGCGCGCGGCCACAAAACTGCGCCAAGAGCTAATGGCTTGCTCGACCGGTGCTAACGCCCGGCCAGATATTATAGACGCGGCGATGATGATGCCGGGGGTAATCTCTTGATTAATGGCCAACCAACCACCGGCTGCCAATATCAATATTTGCACCATAATGCGAAAGGCTTTAGACCAGCCCATTAATATCGCCATGCGGTTGGCGGCTTTGGTTTGGGCGCTGATCATTTTGGCATGGTTAGAGCGCCATTTTTCGCCAATTTGGTTGGTCATGCCCATGGCTTTTATCACGCTAGCATTGCGCAGACTGGTTTCAGCAAAGCTATTGGCGCGGGCGCTAAATTCCGAAGCGTCTAAAGTCGGTGCGCGTGATGAAATTTCGGCAATCAGCGCGGTGATGAAAATAATGATGGCAGCAACCAGAGCGATGCTGCCCAATAATGGGTGCATTATAAATATAATCAGCAGATAAAATGGCGTCCATGGCGCATCGAAAAACGCAAACAGCCCAGCGCCGGAAAAAAACTGCCTGATGCTGTCTAAATCTCTAATCGCTTGGGTGGATTTCGATTTATCAGCCCGCAATGAACGGTTGATGACCGACATGAACACTGGCACATGCAATTGCTTGTCAATATCGACACCCAAACGCACCATAATGCGCGAGCGCACCATTTCTAAACTGCCCAATATGGCAATTAAAAACACTGCCAAACCGGTCAACACAATCAGCGTATCGGCGCTGCCACTGGTTAACACCCGGTCATAAAGTTGCAGCATAAAAATGGGCGAGACCAGCAATAACATATTGATGATGAAGCTAAACAGACCGACAAAGATAAAAGCCCGTTTGGAGATGCTTAATATCTTTATGGTTTTGGGAGTGCCCTCATCATCCTGCATTGGTTATTCATCCACTCCAAACATGTTGCCAGTTATGACGTTATTTTAGCCGAGACGCGGTCATTTTGCGTTAAGTGCGGTTTCGACCAAATTAACCCAATAGCTAGCGCCAATGGGCAAAGCCTTGTCGTTAAAATTGTAATAAGGGTTATGCAAACCGGCACTGTCGCCATTGCCCATCATTATATAAGCGCCAGCTTTTTCTTCTAACATATATGAAAAATCTTCCGCGCCCATGCTGGGGTTCATATTGGGGTTGACATTGTCTTCCCCGACCATGTCATTCAACACGGTTTGGCAAAATTCGGCTTGTTCAAAATCATTGGAGGTCGATGGGTAGCCATCTTTATACTCAAAAGTAAGTTCGGCATCGTGCATTTTGCAAATGCCGCTAGCGATGGCCATCATTCGGTCTTTGACCAATTGTTTAACCTCGGCTTTGAAGCTGCGCACAGTGCCGGATATTTTGGCCAATTCGGGTATTACATTATAGGCTTCGCCGCTATGTATTTGGGTTACCGACAATACCGCCGTGTCCATCGGGTCGACATTGCGCGCCACGATGGATTGAAAAGCCACCACCATTTGGGTGGCAATGGTCACCGCATCAATGGTGGAATGTGGCATAGCGCCATGGCCGCCACGGCCTTTAATGTCTATATAAAACTCATCTGCCGCGGCCATAACTGGGCCGCCACGCACAGCAAATGTGCCCAATTCCATGCCTGGCCAATTGTGCATGCCATATACATTTTCGATGGAGAACTTGTCAAACAGACCTTCATCAATCATTTTTTTGGCACCACCATAGCCTTCTTCGGCGGGTTGAAATATAAAATACACACTACCAGCAAAATCATTGTTTTCGTTTAAATATTTCGCCGCACCCAAAAGCATGGTGGTGTGCCCATCATGGCCGCAGGCGTGCATTTTGCCGTCATTTTTAGAGCCATAGTCCAAACCGGTCATTTCTTGCATCGGCAAGGCATCCATATCGGCACGCAAAGCAATGGCTTTATTGCTGCCACCTTTGGTGCCGTGCACAACAGCCACGATGCCGGTAACTGCCATTTGCTCTGCAACAATTTCAACGCCTGCTTTTAAAAGCTCAGCTTTTACAAAAGCGGCGGTGGCAAATTCTTCAAAGCCAGTTTCGGGGTTGGCGTGGATGGTTTGTCGCCATCCGGTCATTTCTTTATGCAATGCAGAATCTTGTTTAATCATCATATTCATGCCGGTCTCCTGTCTATAATTTGAGCTTTAATATGGCAAAAGCTTTGCCGATTAGCAAATGAAACTTTCTTCACCTTGGTGTAATAAATAAACCCCGTCTTGGCTATCGCCTTTGGCAAAAACCTCAGCAAACGAAAGCCCGGTATATAGCGCCCTAATGGCAAAGCCAATTTGCCCATGACTCACCACAATGCTTTGCTCAGTGAGGCTATCGAGCCATTGCTTACCCCGGCCAGATAGTTGATCTAGCGTTTCGCCATCGGGTGCATGGCTCATAAATGGTTGTTTGCCAATTTCGATATGCGGGTTTTGGCGCATTATATCGGCGCGCAATTTACCGCCCCAAGAGCCGGCATAAATTTCCATCAATAAATCGGATTTATTGGGTTTAAACTCAAAATTTTGCGCCACCAATTCAGATGTATGCATGGTGCGGCCAAGCGGACTGGTATACATATGGTAATTATGTGGGTCGGCTATTTCGCGGTTTAAAATATGCCCCATTTTAACCGCTTGGGCTTGACCTTTTGGCGTTAGGGGCGAATCCAATTGGCCTTGCATGCGTTTTTGTAAATTCCACTCGGTTTCGCCGTGGCGCATTAAATATATTTTTGGGTATGTCATAATAACTTTCTGATTTGATGCAGTTATAAAGTCTATAATTCAAGTTGAATAGCCCCGATTGCAAATAAATACCCAAAATCAATTTATCGGCTTATGATGAGATGCACATCAAATCAAAGGGAGAGATAATATGAAAAAGATAGTTTTTATACTGACCATGATATTTATGCCTGTTGGGCATGCAAACGCCGCCCCTATGGCGCTTGACACGGTAAAATTGATAATTAATTCCACCAAAGCCAGTTGGATTGCTTACCGCGATTATAATGGCCTGCAATGGATTTATTTTACCCATTTAGAAGGTTGGAAATGCGGCATTGCCGAAGTTAAATATGGCATTAATGAAGCCGATTTAGACCAAATTTGGGAGTTAGAAACTTGCAACCCAGACAACCCAATTGCCATTACCAAAGACATTATTTATTTGACATTCCCGCTAGATACTGTGCAAACAATAGATGTGCAATTGACCTTTGATGATGGCACAACAACCGATGTAGAACGGTTTGTGAAACCATAATAAGATACCCAGTTTTAGGAATGATTTATGAAGGTAGGCATTTATATTGGCCGCTTCCAACCGCTGCATGTTGGGCATTTGTCGATCATTTCGCATATGTGCGAGACATATGAGCATATAATTATCTTGGTCGGCTCAGCTAATTTGCCATCGTCGCGCAAAAACCCGTTTGATTTTGACATTCGAAAACAATGGCTAAACCAAGCGTTTGCCGAGCTGAAAAACCACGATATAAGTCAGCAAAATTTAAGCATTTTGCCGCTAAATGATGACCCGGATGAAAAAAAGTGGGAAGCTGAGCTTGCAGCTCAGGTTAACAGTGTTACAGAACCGTCTGATCAAATAACTTTGGTGGGGCATGAAAAAGATAATAGCAGCTATTATTTAAACAGTTTTTCGCAATGGGGTTATGAAAGTGTGGGGCGCAGCATTAACATTAGCGCCACGCCCATACGCGAAGCTTGGTTTGCCGGCGGGCTTAAGGAGCTTAAGCCTTATGAGCAATATTTAAGCCCAAATGTGGCCGAATATTTAACCCAAAATTCGCAAAAATATGCGCATCTTTTGACCAAATAAATTAATTTATCTCATTATATTCAAATACATCGGATATATCTTCGTCAAATAAATCGGCAAGTTTAAATGCCAATTCCAACGATGGCGGGTATTTGTTGCCCTCCATCGCCGCCACGGTTTGGCGGGTGACGCCCAGAGCTTCGGCCAGCGCGGCTTGGGTCATTTCATCATGTTCAAAGCGCAACTTTCGAATGTTATTGCTAATTTGTTTGGCCATAATAAGTCAATACCCACGGCGATAATAGAATAATTGCGCCGCCGAAACCACACCCCAAGCCAACATAATGGCCAGCAGCAAATAATTGGCAATTTCGGCTAGGTTTAAAGCCAAAGCTCGGTCTGCCCACAGACTGGCTGCCATTTCATCCATTATCAATTGGCCGATGATGAGCGCCAGCAAAATAGTAAGGGCAAAAAAACCAATTTTATAGGCCTTGACCTCGATCTGCAAATCGCGCTCATCTTTGGCGGTTTGGGCGGCTTTACCATAGACTAGCAGCGATAATGCAGCGGCACCGATGGCGCTAAAAATAGCAATGAAGATGACCACAGAAACCATATTCTTGTCTAACAATACAGAATGATCGCCGATGCTAAGCCAATGATAAAAATAGTAAATTCCGGCAATGATGTCGATCAGCAAGCTGCCAGCTAACATAATTTCGCGTTTGCTGAACGCATCACTATTCACGCTGCTGTCGAACAATTTATAAACAATGTTGGTGGTGAAAAGGATGTTGGC
This sequence comes from Hyphomicrobiales bacterium, assembly GCA_013214705.1. Taxonomy (GTDB): domain Bacteria; phylum Pseudomonadota; class Alphaproteobacteria; order Rhizobiales; family OSC116; genus OCS116. The sequence continues at coordinate 35,044 of JABSRZ010000010.1, read as the reverse complement.
AAATATGACTAAAAATACCCAAAACTCAACAAAATTTATCAATATACTTTCGGTATCGGTTTTCCGAATATCAACCCGATACCAAATAAGCGCCCAGAGCGACAATATGGTCAGCAATTTGGCGATCGGCTGCCATTCAAACCGAGAGCCAGCCTCCAACAACATGGCATCGCTGGTTTCATTGGTAAAATATCTGTAACGCATTTTATTGTTGAATTTAAACAGATATATGGCACAGCCAATGAATACAAAAACACTGGCAATTTGACCCGATATTAAAATGCTAAGTAAACTGACGAAAGTGATGATCTCGGCTTTGGAAAAATACATTATGACTCAATTTTTGTTAATACAATTTTTGTTAAAATAATTTAACTTTATGTAAATTATATTTAACTTGATGTCAATAATAATTAACATAATTCGGGTATTAAACCGTATTTGTTTGCTTTATTTCATGTATTTCTAACTTGGCTTTGCCTTCTCTTAAGCTCGAATATACGTCAGAATAGGTTTTTACATAAGGTTTTTCGAAGTGGATATTTACCGCTTCGCGGTTTTTCCAGCGTTCAAAAAACATGAATTTATTGGGGTTATAATGATCTTCAAAAAAACTATAGGCAATGCAACCTTCTTCGCGCAGGGTCTGCTCGACCAATATGCGTGACATATTGATAATCTTTTTGCGATTTTCAGGTTTTACGGTAAATTGTACAGTGATTATTAGCATAAATTTCCTATAATTTTAATCGTATTAATTTAAAAATTAGGTGTGGGCGCGTCGACATTCATTAAACCTGCAGATTTCAAATCGGCCCATAGGCCGGTGGGGATTGATGATTCTAGTAAGTTAATATTGGCCGCCACCTGCGCGGTGTTTTTGGCGCCCGGAATTATGGTTTTGACCGCGCCGTGACCCAGTGGAAATTGTAATGCAGCGGCGATAAGTGGGGTATTATGAGCTTGACAAATGGCGGCGATTTTATTGACTTTTTGTTTGATGCTTTTTGGCGCAGGGGCGTAATTGTAAACCGCATCCGCGGTCGCGCCGGAGGCCAATATGCCCGAATTATATGGCCCGCCCAATATAATGCCCACATCGTGTTTAATGCACATCGGCAAAAACGTATCTAATGCGTCTTGCTCGAGCAAAGTGTAGCGCCCAGCGCATAAAAATGTATCAAAATCGGCCATTTCTAACAATGTTTGACAGGCTTGCCAAGTGTTCACACCTGCGCCAATGGCGGAAATTTCGCCAGCGTCTCTAAGTTCAACCAGGGCTTTATAACCGCCGCGATCAAACAATTGTCTAATTTTTTCATCCGATTTTTGTTGGCTGCCTTGGCTAAGGGCATCGACATCATGCACCAATAAAATATCGATTTTATCGACTTTTAACCGTTTAAGTGAGGCGTGGTAGGAGCGCATTATGCCGTCATGGGTATAATCATATTCCAAGCGTTTTTGTGGGACATTCAAGAACCCCATTGGCGTCACTTCATCTGGTTGGCAATCATGTAAAACTTTGCCGACTTTGGTCGATAAGCAAATGTTGCTGCGGCCAAAGCGTTCAATCGCCTTGCCAAAACGACTTTCGGATGTGCCTAAGCCATAATGGGGGGCGGTGTCGAAATACCGAATGCCAGCATCAAATGCGGCTTGCAAAGTGGCTTGGGCATCGGTTTCGGCAATCACTTCATCCATATTGCCAAGTGGCGCGCCGCCAAACCCCATGCGCGAAACGTTGATTGGGCTTATGGTGCGCTGATTCAATAAAACTTTGTCTGCGGCCTTCATGCGGTATCACTCTACAATTTATATTTGGTCGAAGCGCTTTACATTAACATCATAGCGCCTTATTTTTAGAAGTAATTTTAACGTTAATATAATTGTTATCAACCCAAAAGAGACACAATGACCATAAAAATACCCAATATAATTTGTTTGCATGATGACGATAACGTAATTATTGCGCTGAAAAATATTGCCACCAACGAAGCCTTGGACGGATTTGAATGGACGCCGAATGAAGCCATTAAGCAGGGGCATAAAATTGCCGTCAAAAACCTAGCAATAGACGAGAATGTTCTACGCTATGGGCAAATTATTGGCCAAACCAAACAAGCCATAAAACAGGGTGACCACATACACACCCATAATTTAGAAATGGGTGAACACAAACAAGATTATGCCTTCGCGGCAGATTATAAAGCCCTGCCCTTGGCGACCGACCAGCGGACATTTATGGGCTATAAACGTGCCGATGGCGGCGTTGGCACACGCAATTATTTGGGCATTATAACCACGGTGAATTGCGCCGCCAGCGTGGCCAAAATGTTGGCCGAAGCGGCCGAAAAATCTGGCTTGCTCGAAGAATTTCCAAATATCGATGGCATTGTGCCGATTGTGCATGGCACCGGCTGCGGCATGTCGGGCAATGATGAGAGTTATGACACTTTATATCGCACCATTTCGGGCTATGCCCAACACCCAAATTTTGCCGGTATATTGCTGTTAGGCTTGGGTTGTGAGGTGATGCAGGTGTCTGACCTGATGGGCGAACGAACGCTAAGGCATGACGGCAATTATAGATATATGACCATTCAGCAAATGGGCGGAACGCGCCGCACCATTGAGCGCGGGCTGGAGCAATTGCGCGAAATTGCGATGTTGGCCAACCAAGCCAAACGCACCCCAACGCCGGTTGCCGAAATTACCGTTGGCATGCAATGTGGCGGGTCGGACGGTTATTCGGGCATTACCGCCAACCCGGCATTGGGGTTTGCATCTGATTTATTGGTTGCCCATGGCGGCACATCTATCCTGTCTGAAACCACCGAAATTTATGGCGCTGAACATTTACTCACCCGCCGCGCGGTAAATGCCAAAGTCGGGCAAAAAATTGTCGATCATATTGCCTGGTGGGAGGATTATTGCCGGCGCAATGGCGGTGAAATGAATAACAACCCATCGCCGGGTAACAAACGCGGCGGCCTGACCACAATTTTAGAAAAATCGTTAGGAGCCACCGCCAAAAGCGGGGTTGCGCCGTTGACCGAAGTGTATAAATTTGCCGAAAAAATCGACAAAAAAGGCTTTGTTTTTATGGATAGCCCGGGTTATGACCCGGTGTCGGTAACCGGGCAGATTGCGGCGGGCGCGAATATGGTTATATTTACCACCGGGCGTGGTTCGGTGTCGGGTTTTAAACCCGCACCAACGCTTAAAATTGCCACCAATACTGAAATGTTTGAGCGGATGAGTGAAGACATGGATTTGAATTGTGGTGACATAATATCGGCTGGCACAAGTATTGAAGATAAAGGCCGCGAGATATTTGAAATGTTGATTAAATGTGCATCGGGTGAATTGAGTAAAAGTGAAGAGCTGGGTTTTGGGGGAACGGAATTTGTGCCGTGGCAGCAATCTGCCACGATGTAAAATTGGGGCAGCAATCTGCCACGATGTAGAATTGGGGCAACAATCTGCCACGATGTAGAATTGGGGCAACAATCTGCCACGATGTAGAATTGGGGGCAACAAAGCGCCGTGATGCGTTTAACGCGATGAGATTTAAGGCAATAAAACTTTGGTCTTGGGGTCTAATTTGGGCAAATCATTGGCTTTAACCGCTTCTATATCTTGCGCCAATAATATAGCATACGGTTTGGTTGGCTCGTAAGCGGCTAAAATTATGGCAATCATAGAGGTTAGGGGAACGGCCAATATAGCCCCGCCAACTCCCAATAGAGCGTACCAAACCGACAAGGAAACAATCACCACAAAGGGTGATAAATTCATTTGTTTGCCCAGCATACGTGGTTCTAACACATTACCGACAAGCCACTGAGCTAGGGTGAGCGCAGCGGCAACTGAAAGCGTGCGTTCAATTGAACCTGAATGCGCTAAAGTGAGGATGACGGGAAACAACACTGCAATGAGTGAGCCTACATATGGAATATAGTTGAGTAAACCAATGAGTAATGCCCAAAATAAAGCATTTGGTATGCCAAAAGCTCTAATGATGGCAAATGATACGACAGCCAAAATTATATTGATAAGGGTTTTGGCGGCTAAATAATCGCCTATTTTATTATTAATATCATGCAAGATGGCTTGTGTGCGATCAACTTCGTGTTTTGAAGGTAAGGCAAGAGCTAATTTGGCGGAAAAGCTACCGCGCTCGGCCATAAGAAATGTTGCGTAAATTAGAATGAGAGACACTGTGCCGCCGATGCCACTTACCGAGATAACAACCGCAGCCAACACCTGTTGAAACCTTATTTGGCCTTGCTCTATATTTTGAAACATGAGCAATTCTTGCGGGTTCTCAATGCCGAAATAATCTAATGTTTTTACCATCATGGTTTCTAAATTTGATTGATAAAGCGGGATGTTTTCCAGAATTCGTTCGACGGTTACAACCAACGCGCCACCAAACATGGTAAGTCCGACAACAAAGGCGATAAAAATAAGCATACGACGCACAAATAGAGGTAGATATTTAACTAATGGCCAACGGCCCAAAGCATTAGCCGCACCGGTGATGATGTAGAGCCACATTATTGCACCTAAAACTGGCAGTGCGATGCCTTTGCCAGCCTCTAACAACCAGCCTAGCAACATGATCAGCAGTATCGCCATGACAAATGTCTGAAATCTGTCGACATTATTATTGGCCATTTTTGGCATATATCCCTCGCATGTTATAATATTATACCAATTTAGGCCGTAGCTAGCTGGCTGTCTAGATGCTATTGTCGGTAACCGCAAAACTCGGCCGCTTGGCGGTTTGGGCGAAATAAAACAAACAGCCGGCCAACAAACTAACGGCCGCCATAACCAACCATAAGGTTTGACCGCCAAAATCTTGCAGTAAATAACCGCCCAATAACGGGGCGGAGGCCACGCCAAAGGCATTAAGGCCAGCAGCACCAAAATAGCTACCTTTTAAATGCTCTGGCGCCATCCGGTCGATGATGATATTGATGGTGGGGAATAAAATAGCCTCGCCAATGCTGAGAATAAACATGGCCGCATACAGCCCAAAACCGCCATTTTGAGTGAAAAACGCAAATATAATAAACGCCACCAAAAACAGGCTAATGCCAATTATAGTGCGATGAAATGGGGCTAAATTTTTGAACAATGCCGCTAAAGGAAATTGAAATATAACAATGGTCAGGCCGTTTAGCGCCAGCAGGCTGGCAAATGTGGTTTCGAGCGAAGCAATGCCACTTAAGCGGATATATTGCAATAGGCTCATCGACATTTGTAAATAGGTAAGCAAACATAGTGTGAACGCAACGACTAATAACATAAACGCATGATCTTGTGCCAATATTGAAAACAGCGCTTTAAAAGATTGATCACGATTGGATTTTGTATGTTTTTTGGGTTTTTCTATATTGAAAATAATCAGGCCAATAATAATCACCACTATATAGATATGCCCAACAATATAAAAAGTTGTAGCTTGGCCAGTTAAGCCAATAAACACCCCAAAAGCTGGCCCAAAGGCGCGGGCCAAATTCATACTAAAAAACATCATTTGCAGCGCGACATCTTTAACTTCGCGGTCGGGCATCATATCGGTCATCAGCGCTTTACCAGGGTTTGCCACCATGCCCCAAGCCGTTGTATTGAGCGTTGCGCCGAGCAGCATGACCCATAGATTATCGGTCGAGGCCATAATATACATGCCACACATTCCGGTTAAAAACCCAGAAATGATAACTTTGCGACGGCCAAAACGGTCGGACAGATTGCCGACATAAAAGCCAAAAAACGCCCGCACCAAAACCGCAGAAAATAAAAACAAGCCAGTTTCGAACTCGTTAAGGCCGTATTTTCGGTATAATATAATTGCTAAAAATGGCCATACCATACTGGCTACAAAGCCGATGCAAAAATTGGCGGTCAGCAAAAACCAAACGGTGAAATTAAATTGTTTTATTGAGTTTAACATTTAGTCCTTAACAGCGGCAATATCTGGCCGTTTGGCGGTTTGGGCAATATACAGCAATATGCCCACCAAAATGGTTATTGCTGCCATACTAGTCCATAAAGTAAACCCGCCATACTCATACAATAAATAGCCGCCAACCAGCGGCGCGGCCGAAAAGCCTAACCCACCCAAAGCGGCGGCGCCAAAATAGCTACCTTTTAAATGTTCAGGCGCCATTCTATCGACCAAAATTGACATGGTGGGGAATAATATAACTTCGCCAAAACTAAGTATGAACATGGCCAACATCAGCCCCCACACCTGCGTGGCGGGAGTGAACGCAAAGGTTAAATGGGCGATGAAAAACATAACCACACCGATGATGGCGCGGTTAAGCGGCTGCACATTTTTGAGCCATTTTAACATCGGGAATTGAAATATAATGATGGTCAAGCCATTGATGAAAATGAGTTGGGCAAACAAAGTTCTGAGGTTTTCGATGCCTTGTTGGCGCAAATATTGCAACAGGCCGGTGTCGATTTGGGCGTAGGTGATGAAGGCCAAAAAACTGGCAAATACAAATAATAAAAATGAGTGGTCTTGGCGCAACAATGAAAATAAAGCTTTAAAAGACTGGTCGGTAGCCATTTTGGTGCGTTTTAGCGGCTTTTCTATATTAAACACGATGCCAGCTGCCCCCAGATAGAGAGCGTACATACTAGCGGCGACAAAAAACGTGGTTTGCTGGCCGGTTATGCCAATATACACGCCTGCAACGGGGCCTAACGCCGCGCCGACATTGAGCATATAATAGCGCATATGCAGCGCCATATCTTTAACCTCGCGGTCTTTCATCATATCGGTCATTAAAGCTTTGCCGGGATTTTCTGTCATGGTGCGAGCGATGGATTGTAATACGGTCGCGCCTAGCATCAGCTCTAAACTTTGCGCCATGCCCAACAAGCTGAGTGAAATAACCTGAAACACCAAACCCAAAAGGATGATTTTACGCCGGCCAACGCGGTCGGATATATTGCCGACAACAAACCCACAAGCAATGCCAATAAACACCGCAACCGCTAAAAAACCGCCAATCTCTAGCTCGTTAAGTTCAAATTTTTCGTATAAAATCAGCGCCATAAATGGCCAGATCATAAAAAATGTGAACCTTGCGGCAAAGGTTGAAATTATGATAAGCCATACGGTTTTGTTAAATTGTTTTATCGCGTTAAACATTTAGTCCTCAACCGCGGCAAAATTTGGCCGTTTGGCGGTTTGGGCGATATAAAATAAGGGTATTATGGCGGCTGAAATGAGCGTCATGACCAACCACATAGCCTGCCCGCCAAAACTATGCAACAGCCAGCCGCCCAAAATGGGGGCGAATGCCCAGCCATAATAACCAAGACCTGACGCGCCGAAATAGCTGCCTTTTAAATGTGTTGGTGCCATGCGGTCGACCACAATATTGATGGTTGGAAACACGATGACCTCGCCCAAACTCATGATGAACATAGCCAAAATGAGCATCCATTCTGCGCCACTATAGGTGAATGAAAATACAAAAAATCCGAGGGTAAACAGAAATGCGCCGAGATAGGCTTTTTTCATCGGTGCGACGTTTTCTAGGAGTTTTAAGATCGGGAATTGAAATAAAATGATGGTCATGCCGTTGGTGAACAACAGTATGCCGTATAATTTGGCGACATTTTCAAAGCTTTCGAGCCGTAAAAATTGAATGAGGCCAATGTCAATTTGGGCATAGGCTAGGCTTATTAAAAAGGTGGCGAAAACGAATATCATAAAAGCGTGGTCTGAACGTAACAGTTTAAACAACGCCCCTAGCGACTGGTCTTTGCCCATATGGCTAGTGCTGAGCGGTTTTTCCAGCCTAAAAATGATGACTGCCAAGGCTAGATAGGCAATATAGCCGACGGCGACTATGTTGAAAGCGGATTGCTGCCCACCGATGCCAATATAAACCCCGGTTAGTGGACCGAAAGCGGCGCCAACATTGAGGAAAAAATAGCGCATTTGAATGGCAAGATCTTTAGCTTCGCGACTGCCCATCATGTCGGTCATTAAGGCTTTGCCCGGGTCTTCGACCATGCCGCGGGCGATGCTGGCAATGGTTGTGGCCAGCCAAATGATATAGATATCAGAGGCGTTGGCAATGCCGAACATGGCAATGATGGTGAGGAAGAGGCCAGCCATAATGACTTTTCTGCGGCCAATGCGGTCGGACAGATTGCCCATAAACAAGCCTGTGCCAACACCAATGCTGACCGCAAGCGTCATAAAAATGCCAATTTCTAACTCATTTAAGCCAAAATCATTATACAATATCAAAGCCAAAAATGGCCAGACCATTAGAAAGGTAAAGCGAGACATGAATGTGGCGAGAATGATAAACCAAACGGTTTTGTTGAATTCTTTGGCGGCCGCGAACATTATATTCCTTCAGGTTGATTTTATATAGAATGTATGTTTGTGGTCTACTTGTCTAATCAATAAGCTTTATGCATATATTCAATTAATTGATTTGGCGATTTTGACTGAACTGGAAATATTTAGGCCAAATGGCTTTGCACAAATTGCAAATGGGCGCGGGCGGCCTGTTCGGCCTCTGCAGAATTGCTCGCTTTGATGGCTGTAAATATAGCTATATGCTGCTGATTGAGCTTAGCTTGTCCATCGTCATTAGCTAGGCCGGTAACGGCGCTTATGGTTTTTGCCATTTCTTGCTCGAGCAATTCGCCCATGTTGCGCATTAATTTTGCCAATACAATATTTTGTGACGCGTCGGCAATGGCCAGATGAAATTCTATATCGGCTTTTACCTGCAAGTCGGCATTTTGGAGGTCGGCATTTAAAAGATTAGTAAGCGACTTTTCGATTGAAATAATATCATTTTCGGTGGCGTTAAGGGCGGCTAATTTTGTCGCCTCGACCTCTAGCAAATGGCGCACGGCCATAACATTGGCTGCCAAACCTTGATGATTGTTAACCAAAACCTGTAACGGGTCGAGCAGGCTGGGGTTGAAAATATCGACAATAATGGTGCTAGCGCCATGGCGAATTTTAACCATGCCTTTAAGTTCCATCAGCCCGATGGCCTCACGTATGGAGGCGCGAGAAACATTAAACTGCGCCGCCAATTTGCGCTCGGACGGCAATTTATCGCCAGCATTAAGAACGCCAGAGGCCAGCTGCGCCTGAAAATGGTTGATGATGCGGTTAGATGTTTTGGCGGTTAAAGCTGGGTTTGACATTTGCGGTATCTTGTGGTTAAAATGCACTAACTGGTCAGACCAGTTGCAATAATTTACCACGATGAGGATAAGATGCAACTAAAAAATTGTCATAATATTAAAGATTTTCGCAAAATGGCCAAAAGCCGAATTCCCTCGCCTTTGTTTCATTATATTGACGGTGGTGCAGATGATGAGGTGACGCTAAGGCGCAATACACAAGCCTTTGACACTTATGACCTGATACCCAATGGTTTGGCAGATGTGGCAGAAATTGACTTAACTACCACCATATTGGGGCATAAAATTAGCTCGCCATTATTTTTAGCGCCAACCGGCATGAGCCGCTTATTTCACCATGAAGGCGAATATGCCAGCTCAAAAGCCGCCGAAAAACATGGCACATATTTTGGCTTATCCACCTTATCATCGGTCAGCATTGAAGATGTCGGCGCGCATACCAGTGGCCCTAAAATGTTTCAGATATACATTCATAAAGACCGCGGCTTAACTTATGAATTGATAGAGCGTTGTAAAAAAGCCAAATTCACCGCGTTATGTTTAACCATAGACACGATTGTGGCCGGCAATAGAGAGCGCGATTTGCGCACCGGCATGACCATGCCACCCAAATTTACGTTGGCCAGCTTGGCTAATTTCGCCATGCGCCCCAGATGGGTGATGAATTATTTAACCCACCCGAATTTTGAACTAGCCAATTTGGTTGGCCGCACCGAAAAAGGCAGCCAAGAAAATATATCGGTTATCGATTATATCAACTCACAATTTGATACCAAATTATGCTGGGATGACGCCAAGCAAGCCATAGACGCTTGGGGTGGGCCATTTGCCATTAAAGGCGTTATGTCGGTCGAAGATGCCAAACGGTCAGTCGACATTGGGGCATCGGCCATTATGATAAGCAATCATGGCGGCAGGCAACTTGACCACAGCCCCGCACCGTTTGATTTGTTAGAAGAAATTGTCGACGCTGTTGGTGGTAAAATAGAAATTATCTGCGATGGCGGCATCCAACGCGGCACTCATGTGCTGAAAGCTTTGGCCTTGGGCGCAAACGCTTGCTCGATGGGCAGAGCCTATCTATATGGTTTGGCGGCGGGCGGCCAAAAAGGCGTGGAAGCGGTGCTTGAAAAATTTGAAGCTGAGCTAAAACGCGACATGATGTTAATGGGGCTAAACAGCCTAGACAAATTAGACGCCAGCAAAGTGCGCAGACGCAATTGGTGAGTTAAATTACGCCTATTACGCCTGTTACGACTATTGGGCCTGATAAGCGATGGCGATTTGCGCAGCGAGTTTGGCATTGTTCAACACCAAGGCAATGTTGGTGGCTAGGCTTTTGCCTTTGGTAAGCTCGCTCACCCGCGCCAATAAAAACGGCGTGGTGTCTTTGCCTTTGACATTTTGCTGCGCGGCTTCTTGCAGCGCTTGCTGGATATATTGATTGATCTCGGCTTCTGGCATAGCCGCCTCTAGCGGCACTGGGTTGGCGATTATCGCGCCGCCAGACAAGCCCATTTGCCACTTAGCGGTTAGCGCTTGGGCAATGTCGGCTGGGGTTTGTAAATTATAATCGACATTAAATTGGCTAGCCCGGGCATAGAATGCTGGCAGGCTATCGGTTTGATAGCCAATGACCGGCACGCCCTTGGTTTCGAGATATTCTAGGGTTAAACCCAGATCTAAAATGGATTTTATACCGGCGCAAATAACCGCGACATCGGTATTGGCTAGCTCTTCTAAATCGGCAGATATATCGAAAGATTGTGCTGCGCCGCGATGTACGCCGCCAATGCCGCCGGTGGCAAATATTTTAATGCCGGCCATGGCGGCTATAATCATTGTCGAGGCGACGGTGGTCGCGCCAATGGCTTTGGAGGTGACGATAAACGCCATATCGCGGCGGCTCACTTTGGCGGCGTCAAGCCCAGCTTGGGCGAGTTTTTCGATGTCATCGGGGCTTAAGCCGACTTTTAACTGGCCATCCATGATGGCGATGGTGGCCGGGATGGCGCCATGGTCGCGTATCACTTGTTCGGTTTTGGCGGCCATTTCGACATTTTGCGGATAGGGCATGCCATGTGAAATAATGGTTGATTCGAGCGCCACGACGGGTTTGCCTTGTGCCAGGGCTTGTGCCACTTCTGGGGCGATGTCTAAATAATTTTTCATAATTTGGTTTCCGTATAGTCTAAAACTTTTTGTAAACAAAGTGTGGGGTTGATGGTAAATTCAGATTCCAATGCCAGACAGGCGCATTTTTGGGCGAAGTAAACTTGCGATTCAGGGTCTAGTTTTTGTAGCCACGCAAAGGCCAAACCGGCCAAGAAAGCATCGCCCGCGCCATTGGCATTTTTAGGTTTCACGGCCAACGCATCTGCCTGATGCATTTGGGGCTGGCCTGAGATATTGGTAGAGCTAAAAACGCCGTTGCTGCCCAAAGTTATGAAGATGTTTTTAAGCCCTTGGTGATGAAATATTTTGGCCATTTTGCAAAGCTCATTAGCATTGGTTGGGTTAATGCCGGTGAGGGCAAAAGCTTCGTTTTTGTTGGGGCTGAGCGTGTGAATGTGGTTTAAATTTTGGTTTAATTTATCGGCTTTTGCATTTGAAACGCTGTCGGCAAAAATGGCGATATGGTTGAAATTTTGGCAAATATAATCGATGGTTTGTTGGTTTAAATTGGCATCGAAAATAATTAGTTTGGCTTGGTTTAACAGCTTATCATGTTGTTTTAAATAATCTATATTTATGTGTTTAACAATGGACATGTCATTTATAGCGCTGCGCATTTCGCCTTTATCATCGATGATGGATAGATAGGTGGCAGTCGCTTGGTCTGGCACAATTTGGCAATGGCGCATATCTATGCCGGCCTGCTGGCTCGCGGCTAAAATCATGTCGCCATAAATATCTGTGCCCAAGGCTGACAAAAAATAGGTCTTGATATCACTGTCTCTGGCTAGGCGGGCAAAATTATCGGCAATGTTGCGCCCCACTCCGCCTGCGCCGACGGTTAATTTGCCTATATTAGACTCGGTTTCGCTATAGGCAGCGGTGGCGATGCCGGTAATGTCTGCATTGGCGCCGCCAATGACGATAATGTGATCGGTTTGGTCTGGTTTAATCATCTGCTACCACATTTGGAACGGTTGAGCGGCGGGTGAGCACATAGGTTATGGCACCTAACATAGTGGTAAGGGCGATGCTGGCAATGAGGCCTGAAACCGATGAGAAAAAGCCGATATATATAGCGCTACCAGTGATGAAAACCGCCGCGGTGACTTTGGCTTTAATGGGTATGACTTTATGAGCCTCCCACTGTTGCAAGCTGCTGCCAAAGCGCTGGTGGTTAAGCAACCATTGGTGCATTTTAACTGAGCCTTTGGAAAACGCCCATAGCGCCACGATCATAAATGGTGTGGTCGGCAAGATGGGCAAAAATATACCAATAAAACCCAGCACAAAGCTGGTATAACCTAAGGCTAAATACGCCATGGATTTGAGATTAAATTTTGGTTTTATGCTGTTCATTTTAACTTAACTACGTTGCAGGCGGATCATTTTAAATTATCGCCAAGATATATGCCCCATAAAAATTCTTGCTTGATATAGCCTTTATAAGTTTCGACTGTCAACTGGCACCAAACGCCATCGCATTCGCTAATTTGCCCCAAAACGCCCACTTCTAGTTTGGCCACAATATTTGAGTTTTCATCGCGGGTTTTGTGCATGGTGAAAAACCCTTCGTCATCCCAAGGGTTTAACAATGCATAACGCTCGCTAGATAATAAAGAGCCATATACCCAGCCTTGCTCGCCAAAATGGTCACGAATTTCGCGCCAATTATCGTACTCGGTGATAATCTCTACTGGTAAATTCCTGCGGGTGAATGTCCACATTATGCCAAAAGTTTCGCCCGGGCCGGTGCGGACATTAACCAGATTGCGTTTAAGCGACACAAAACGCGGTATCGGCAAACCAGTTTTTTTAATCTCCAGTATTTTTTTAGTCTCATCATCGGCAGTGGTTGCCACATCGGCTTCTATTGTGTCATCTGCTATAGATGTGCCCAGTAAATCTTCTATCGAATTAGGTTCGCCCTCGGTCACTTCGCCAGCTGCAAAGACGGGGCTGGCCATACCGACAAATGCCGCAAACAGGGCATAAGTAAAAAATCTAATCATAAATACCTCATCAGTCAGACCATTATTAATTTCTGCGCTGATATTGCAAAAATGGCCATAGAAAACAAGTGTAATCTATGGCCATTAATTAATTTTTAATTATGTTGGTTTTTGCTGGTTATACACCGTCAAATAAGGCTGTGGTTAAATAGCGCTCGGCGGTTGATGGAATGATGACCACTATTTGTTTGCCCACCATGTCTGGCCGTTTGCCGACCTCGATGGCCGCAGCGATGGCCGCACCTGACGAAATGCCGACAGGTATGCCATCATTTTTGGCCACTAAACGCGCGGTTTCAAACGCGGTTTCATTGCCAATGGTGATGACTTCGTCAATTAGATCGACATCTAAATTATCAGGTATAAAGCCAGCGCCGATGCCTTGAATTTTATGTGGGCCGGGAGGGTTGCCCGAAAGGATGGCGCTATCTTCTGGTTCAACCGCAATCATCTTAACATCGGGATTTTTTTGTTTTAGCACCAAACCAACACCGGTAATTGTGCCGCCTGTGCCGACGCCAGAAATAACCACGTCGACGTTGCCTTGGGTGTCGTTCCAAATTTCTATCGCGGTTGTGCGTTTGTGCACTTCGGGGTTTGAGGGGTTGGAAAATTGCTGTGGCACTATCGCGCCATCAATTTCTGCGGCCAAGGCATTGGCTTTGGCAATGGCGCCTTTCATACCTTCGGCAGCCGGTGTTAGCTCCAAAGTTGCGCCTAAAAAAGCCAGCATTTTGCGCCGTTCAATCGACATACTCTCGGGCATACACAAAATTAATTTTATGCCTTTGGCCGCCGCGGTAAATGCCAAAGCGATGCCAGTATTGCCTGATGTTGGCTCGATAAGCACAGTGTTGGCGTTGATTTTGCCCGCCGCCTCAAGGTCTTCAATCATCGCCACACCAATGCGGTCTTTAACCGAAGATAGTGGGTTAAAAAATTCTAATTTTAGCAATATGTCGGCGCCGACATTTTCGGCCTTGGCCAAATTGTTTAACCGCACCAACGGCGTATTGCCGAAAGTTTCGGTAATTGAATTGAATATTTTACCATGGCCTATTGCATCACTCATTATCATCTCCTTATTTTATCTGTTATTAATTGGTTATCTGTGTTCAATATTGTGTGGTTGCCAGCCATCTAAATGGCAAAATCTGTGTGCATTTTTTCGCCGGTGGCGACATTGGTTGCCAAGGCTTTTTGGTATAATTCTTCTATGCTTATGGCATCGAATTGCTCGAGCAATTGGCCTTGTATTTCGTTCCATAACGGTTCGACAACGAAAGTGGCTAAGTCTGATTGCACGGCTATTTCTAACTCTTCTTGGCGCTCCAACTCATCGACCACCCGCACAATTTCGCCCACGCTAATGCGCCGCCGCTCGCGCGCCAAACGATAGCCGCCTTTTGGCCCACGCACGCCTTTTAAGATGCCTTCGCGAACCAATTGCTGCATGACCTGTTCGAGATAACGTTGCGGAATGCCTTGGCGCTTGGTGATGTCTTTAGACTGGACTGGGTTGGGGCGGGCGTTATAGGCCACATCTAACACCGCTTCGATGGCCAATAGGGTTTTTCGGGTTAATCGTAACATAATATACCTCTAATTTTTACCGGTTGAGCCGTAGCCGCCAGTGCCACGCGCGGTGTCGCTTAACGCATCGACCAGTGTAAAGTCGGTTTGCACAACGGGGGCGACCACCCATTGTGCCACGCGCTCGCCGCGGTTGATGATGAAATCTTGTTGGCCTAAATTAATCAGCAATGTACTAACCTCGCCGCGATAATCGCTGTCTATTGTGCCGGGGGTGTTGACCAAAGTGACGCCATGTTTAAACGCCAAGCCAGAGCGGGGCCTAACTTGAACTTCAAACCCTAACGGGATTTCTAGTTTAAGCCCCGAAGGTATGAGGCGGCGTTCACCGGGTTTTAAGATGATTGGCTGATCGGCATCTATGGCGGCGCGAATGTCTAAACCGGCCGCGCCGAAGGATTCATATTTTGGAATTTCAAGGCCTTCAAAATGCGGCAAAGCCAGCAATTTAATATTCACATTTTTCACTTATTAAAGCCTCCAATATAGGCAATTAACTGCTGAGCAATTTTGTCTTTACTCGCAGTTTTATAGTCTATTATTTCTTCTGAATTTAAATTTATGATGCGGACGCTGTTATGGTCGCCGCCCATAATGCCGGTTTTGGGGCTGACGTCATTGACCACCATAATGTCGCATTCTTTGCGTTTAATTTTGGCCTGAGCATTTTTTAACACGTCTGTCGTTTCGGCGGCGAAACCAACTACCAATTGCGGCCGATTGCTAACCAATTTTGAGATGGTTTTCAAAATATCTGGGTTTTCGACAAATTGGATGGTTTTTATGTCATCATCATCGGCGTGTTTTTTAATTTTTTGCTCGGAATAGTCTGCAACCTTCCAATCGGCCACAGCAGCGGCGAAAATGGCGATGTCTGCCGGTAAATTATTGAGTACGGCGGACAACATTTGCTCGGCAGTTTGCACTTTTAGTAGTTTAACATTTTGCGGCACTGGTTCGGTCGACGGCCCGGTTATGAGGGTGACATTCGCCCCCGCATCGCGTGCGGCAGTGGCCAAAGCATAGCCTTGCTTGCCCGATGAAATATTGCCTAAAAACCGCACCGGATCTATCGGCTCATGAGTTGGCCCAGCAGTGATGAGTACATGTTTGCCGCGTAATATTTGGTCTTGCGGGGCAAAAAATTGGTTTAAAGCGGTTAAAATATCCATCGGTTCAGCCAGTCGGCCATAACCATATTCACCGCAAGCCATGTCGCCTTCTTCTGGGCCGACAAATATAACCTTGCGCTGCTTTAAAATATCTACATTATGCTGCGTGGCTTTATGCTCCCACATGCGGACATTCATCGCCGGGGCGACCATAACCCTACTGTCGGTGGCCAATAACAATGTGGTTGCCAAATCATCGGCAATGCCATGCGCCATTTTGGCCAATATATTGGCGGTTGCCGGCATAACCAGTATCAAATCATTTTCGCGCGAAAGGCTGATATGGCCCATTTCGGCTTCGTCCGTTAGGTTAAACAGATCGTCATATATTTTATTTTCGGTTAACGCCGCGACTGATAGGGGGGTGACAAATTGCTTGGAGGCCTTGGTCATAACCGCAGTAACGTGGCCGCCGGATTTGCGAATGAGGCGAATTAATTCTAACGACTTATAGGCTGCAATGCCGCCAGTGATGACGAGTAATATGTTTTTACCTTGCACTGACATATAATACCCAACCTAGATTTTATTTCACAAACAAGTATGTTGTATGATTTTATTCTACATAAATCAATTGCTAATAAACAATTGGTTAACATTTAGATGTAGATGAGCGCATTTGTTGATTGACAGTTTAAGCTGTATTAAGCAATATGCCTTTTTTGAAAAATGGCCAATAGCTTCGCCCGAAAGGACGCAAACATGACAAATCACCTGATGAATACCTATATGCCGACTGATTTTTCGTTCGAGCGAGGAGAAGGTTGTTATATATTTGCCAATAACCCAAAAACTGGGGTTGAAGAAAAATATTTGGATTTTGGAGCTGGTGTGGCCGTGCTAAGCGTTGGCCACAGCCATCCGCATTTGGTAGCTGCGCTTAATGAGCAGGCACAAAAATTGTGGCACAGCTCTAATTGGTATAAATCCACCCAACAAGAGACATTGTCAAAACGGCTTTGTGACATTAGCTTTGCCGATAAAGTGTTTTTTACCAATAGTGGCGCAGAAAGCAACGAATGCGCGATAAAAGTGGCGCGGCGCTACCATTATGCCCAAGGCAATAAACATAAAGTCAATATCATTACCTTCGAAGGGGCTTTTCATGGCCGCACAATTGGCACCATAGCCGCGGGCGGCCAAGCCAAATATTTAGAAGGTTTTGGACCTAAGGCTGGCGGGTTTACCCAAGTGCCGTTTCAGGATTGGGACGCATTAATAGCCGCTGCCGATGAAAATTGCGCCGCCATCATGCTCGAGCCAATACAAGGCGAAGGTGGTTTGCGCAGCTTTGACCCAAGTTTTGTGGTCAAATTGCGCACATATTGCGATGAAAACGACATTTTGCTGATATTTGATGAAATTCAAACCGGCATTGGCCGTACGGGACGGTTATTTGCCTATGAAGCTTTAGGCGTCGAGCCTGACATTATGAGCCTAGCCAAAGGCCTTGGCGGCGGCTTCCCCATGGGGGCATGTTTGGCCACCGCACAAGCGGCATCGGGCATGCAACCGGGCATACATGGTTCGACCTATGGCGGCAACCAATTGGCCATGGCCGTTGCCAACGCGGTGTTGGATATTATTTTGGCCGAAGGTTTTTTGGCCAATGTGAAAAAAATTAGCGGCATATTGGGGCAAAAACTACTGGGCTTGATAGACGCTCACCCGACTATATTTGAAAGCCTAAAAGGCGAAGGCTTGTTGATTGGGCTGAAATGTAAAATAGTCAATATGGATCTATTGGCGGCTTTATATGACCAAAAAATGCTGGCGATACCCGCAGGTGACAATGTAATGCGCCTACTACCGCCGCTTATTGCCACTGAAGATGAGGTTAATTTGGCAATAGAAAAATTGGACATCTCCGCCACGTTGCTTAAGATTGAAACCACAGATGGAGACATATAATGGTTAAACATTTTATAGATATAGCCGATTT
This sequence comes from Hyphomicrobiales bacterium, assembly GCA_013214705.1. GTDB lineage: Bacteria > Pseudomonadota > Alphaproteobacteria > Rhizobiales > OSC116 > OCS116. The sequence continues at coordinate 16,931 of JABSRZ010000010.1, read as the reverse complement.
TACCCACACGCAATTAGAAGCCATTATTGCCGATGCCAAGGCGATGAAAGCCAACCCAGATGCGTTTAACCACGTGTTAGCTGGCAAAAAAATAGCCATGATATTTGAAAAGCCAAGCACCAGAACCCGCATTAGTTTTGAGGTCGGCATTATCGAATTGGGCGGATCGGCGATTATATTGAGCGCGGCTGACATGCAAATGGGCCACGGCGAAAGCATCGCCGACACCGCCAAAGTGTTATCGCGGTTTGTGGATGGCATTATGATCAGAGCCAACAGCCATGAAATGGTGTTGGAACTCGCCCAAAATGCCACAATACCGGTTATCAACGCCTTAACAGACCGGAGCCACCCGTGCCAAATAATGGCCGATATCATGTGTTTTGAAGAACATAAAGGTGATTTAAACGGCAAAAATATCGCTTGGTTTGGCGATGGCAATAATGTGGCCGCAAGTTGGATAGAAGCCGCGCCATTATTTGGCTTTAACCTAACCATCGCGTCGCCTGAACAGCTAGACCCGAATGCTGAAATATTACAAAAAGCCGTGGCGGCTGGTGGCAATGTAAAATTAGAACGCGACCCTGCCAAAGCTGCCAAAGATGCCGATTGCATCATTACCGATTGTTGGGTTTCGATGGGCGATAAAGATGCCGCCAACCGCCACAATTTACTGGCGCCTTACCAAGTTGATGAGCGGGTGATGAAATTGGCAAAAACTGACAGCATATTTATGCATTGCCTGCCCGCGCATAGAGATGAAGAAGTTGTATCTGAAGTGATTGATGGGCAGCAATCGGTGGTGTTTGACGAGGCTGAAAATAGGCTGCATGTGCAAAAAGCCATATTGAAATATTTATTTGATTAGGATTAAAGATGACTGATAACATAATAGAATTAGACAATGTTGTTATTCCCTTTCGCATTGAAAACGCTGCGGTACGCGGTGAAATTGCGCGGCTAAAATCTAGCATTAATGATGTATTGAAAGACCATAATTACCCAGAAGTGATTGCCAAAATGGTGGCTAAAATGGTCATTTTAACATCGTTATTAGGCTCTAGCATTAAATTTAAGGGCCGGTTAATCATCCAGACTCAGACCAGTGGCCCGCTGAACATGCTGGTGGTGGATTATCATACCGATGGCAATTATGAAAATGCCGGCAAATTTAGAGCCTCGGCACGGTTTAACAAAAAGGCTTTGGCGGCACTTGAAACCACATCAGATGCGGAGCTGTTGGGCACCGGGCAAATGGTCATCACCATTGACCAAGGTGGCGACATGAAAGAATATCAAGGCATTGTGGCCTTAGACAATATTAGTTTGGAAGAAGCGGCGCGGCAATATTTTGGCAAATCTGAACAAATGTTGACTGAAATTAGGTTGGCGGCCGAATTTGATAAAGACAATAAAACTTGGAATGCCGGTGGGTTAATGATCCAATCGGTGGCGGCACAAGGCGGCTCGAACGCCGAACTTGACGAGGAAGAGCTTAAAGAGCAGCAAATTGCCGATTGGGAAAATGCCCGGGCTTTGATGTTAACCGTTAAAGATAATGAATTGATTAGCGATAAAAATGACAGCCAAGGGCTGTTGTTTCAGCTATTTCATGAAAAAGGCGTGCGCTGCTATATGCCACAACCGCTCGAAGCTTTTTGTCAATGCAGCGTGGAGCGGATTGAAGATATGTTAAGCCAGTTTAGCCAGCAAGAGCGGGTTGAAATGGCCCAAGAAAACCCAAAAAAGCCAGGCTATATACAAGTGGCATGTGATTTTTGTGGTAAAGAATATGAATTTACCGCCGAACATTTTTCGCAATAAATTCAGAATCGCATAATTTGTCGAATTTATTAGCTTTAAAAATTTCATATCCCTTGAAAATCAGCCTGACTGCGCCTATATTTTGGGAAATTGTCGCAAGTTGGAAAAGACCTAAATATGGATATGAAACACGACCAAACGGAAAATATATTCGGCCTTGAAACCAATATTAAGTTGCGCGATGTCAGCCCGCCATCGATAATTGGGCGCATCTTTCGGGTTGGGATGTTGGCCATTATGCCGGTAGCCTTATTGGGCGGGGCGTTTTATTATAAAGGTGCACTGGATGCCAACCGGCCAGAAGTCGAGCCTGAAATTATCGTCGAAAAGTCGGCAACGGTTGAAGTGTTTGAAGCAAAATTTGCCGATATACGGCCAAGTGTTGAAATTTATGGCCAAACCATAGCTGGCAAAGAATTGCGCTTGCGCAGCAATGTGAGCGGCGAAGTGGTGCAAATATCGGCTAACTTTAAATCTGGCGCTTTGGTCAATAAAGGCGAATTGCTGTTTAGCATCGACCCGTTTACCTATGAAGGCGCATTGCTAAACGCCCAAAGTCGGTTTGACGACACATTAACCAATATTGAAGAGCTTAAACTACGCTCCAAATCTGAAACCATTAGCCTGCAAACCGTGCGCGAGCAACTAGTGGCGGCCCAAAAAGACCATGAGCGCGGCGTAACCCTGCGCGCACAAGGCACCATTACCAGCAAGTCTTTAGATGATAAATTATTGGTAGTGACCCAGCGCCGACAAGCGGTTGAATTGTCGGAAAATAACTTGCAAGCCCAAACCAGCCAAATGAAGCGCCTCAACACCAGTTTGAAAACCATTCAATGGTCTATCGACAAAGCCCAGCGCGATTTAGACAATACAAAAAGCTATGCACCATTTGATGCCTATGTACAAAATGCCAGCCTACAAATTGGCCAAATTGCTGGCACAAATGACCAAATTGCCACCTTAATTGACCGCAATAAAATGGACATTGTGTTCACCATTTCTGACAGCCTATATGGCCGTATATTGGCCCAAGATGGCACTTTAATTGGCCGTGAAGTGAATTTGATTTGGCAAGCCGGCAGCACCACAGAAAAATTTACCGCCACCATAGACAGAGTGGCGGCGCAAATCACCGCCTCGAGCGGCGGCATAGAATTATTTGCCAAAATCGACAATTTGGACACCGTCGCGACCTTGCGCGTTGGCTCATTTATGACCGTGCAGATACCCGATAGATTGTTTAAAAACGTGTTAAAAGTGCCAGAACATGTGATTTATGATGGCAACACAATTTATCTGTTGAAACCGGTTGCGGTGACGCAAGAAACCGTCGATGAGGGCCAAGAAAACCCAGACACCACAAGCCCTGTTGCAGACGATGAAATAGAGCCGATATTTGAAACCCGTTTAAAGCCGGTGGTGATAAAAACACTAGGTTATGACGGCAAATTTGCGCTGGTGGTAACGGATATGGATGCAAATGGTTTGGCCGTTGAAAATGGTGACGTGATATTAAACACCAAGCTTAGCACCGCGGGCACTGATGTGTTGGTTTTAACCCGCGCCGAGGCAGAACAAAGACACGCTATAAGACTTGAAGAAATGGCAGCTGAAAAACAAGCCAGGCAAGACACTGAGGCCGTGGAAAATTTAAATAAAGCCGGAGAATGATATGTCTACCGATTTACAGTTATTAAGAAATAAAATTAGTAAAAAAGGCATTATTAGGCTGTTTGTGCGCCACCACACGGCGGCAAATTTGCTGATGGCGATGTTGATATTATTGGGCGGTGCGGCTTTATTGAAGCTCAACACCCAGCTTATGCCAACTTTTACCATTAATTACATTAATATTTCGACCAGTTGGAGCGGCGCTAGCCCGGATGATGTCGAGGCCTCGATATTGCGACCATTAGAAGCCGAAGTGCGGTTTTTAAGTGCGGTCGAAAAAGTAACCGCCTATGCCACCGAGGGCAATGGCGGCATTACCATTCAGTTTGAATCTGACGCGGATATGACCGTGGCCATGTCGGCTGTTGAGCGGGCTGTAGCCAGCGTGCGCAACCTACCGGCCGAGGCTGACGCGCCGATTATTACCAAAATAGAGTTTTTTGAACCTGTGGCTTCAATCTCGGTTTCGGGGCCATTTGGTGAGCGCGCGTTGATTAAATATACCATTGATATACGCGATGGCCTGTTAGAAGCCGGTATCGATAAAATTGACTTTTCGGGCAAGCGAGACCAAGAAATTGCGGTGAATGTTGACCCGTTGGCGATAGAAAAAACCAATTTATCATTAGGTGACATAGCCCGCAAAATTGCCACTGGCACATTAGATAGACCCTCTGGAACATTGGAAGGCACTGCCCAAAAATCGCTACGGATGTTTGGCGTAGGACAATCTGCCAGTGATTTAGGCGGCATCGAGCTAAATATAGGCACCAAAGGTGAGCGTTTATTGTTGAGCGACATTGCCAATATTGACACCCAATATAACCCCGACCAAACTGTGGGGGTGATGGCCAACAACCGCGCCATTGTGCTAGAGATTAAACGCGCGCCGTCTGCCGATACGCTCAAAACCATGGAAATTATGCATGGATATTTGGCCGAAGTGAAAGCCACTTTGCCCAAAAGTTTAGACATTACCACGTTTAACGTGACCGGTGAATATGTGCGCGAGCGCATAAACCTATTGGTCAGCAATGGCTTATCTGGTTTGGTGTTGGTGGTATTGGTATTGTTTGTATTTTTAAATGCCCGCATCGCATTTTGGGTGGCAGCCGGCGTGCCGGTGGCCATTATGGCAACCTTGGCGGTGATGTATTTATTTGGCACTTCGATAAATATGATATCGATGTTTGCGTTAATTATGATGCTCGGGATTATAGTTGATGATGCCATTGTGGTGGCCGAAGAGGCCGAAACCCAGATGCGTAACGGCCTAAGCCCCATGGATGCCGCCCAGCTTGGTGCCACCCGGATGATGAAGCCAGTGATTGCCGCGGCTTTAACCACCATCGCAGCTTTTTTGCCATTGGCAATGATTGGCGGTTTTATGGGACAGGTGATGATTACCTTTCCTATCGTGGTGATATCGGTATTAATCGCCTCGCTCATTGAGTGTTTTTTAATTTTGCCGGGGCATTTACGCCATGTAAAATATAAAGGCCGCGGCGACAAAAGAAATTTCTTCAGACGTTATTTTGACAATGGATTTGAATTTTTTAGAGACAAAATGTTTGTGCCAGTGGCGGCGTTTTCATTCCGCTGGCGCTGGGCCACGGTGGCTGGTAGTTTCGCCACCTTTATTGTGGCGGTCGGCTTTATCACCTCTAACACCGTTGGGTTTGACTTTTTTCCGCAAGCTGAAGGTGAAGAAATTCAACTACGGGTGGAGTTTAGCTCGGGCGCAGATTTAGATGCGATGAAGCGTGATGTGGTTAGGCTTGAAGACACTTTGCGTGAAGTAGAGTTGAATTTAGGTGGCACAAAAAATAGCCTGGTCGAAACTGTCTATACATCTATTTCTGGCGGCACAGACCCCGAGGCCAATATACGGGTGCAGCTGACCAAAGCCGAAAACCGCGATGTGCGGACATCGACCATATTGGATGCATGGCAAGATGCCGCGCCGGTATTGCCAACAGTTGAGAATTTAATCATCCAAGAAAACCGTGGTGGTAGCGGCGGGGCTGAAATTGATTATCGGTTAAGCGGCGGATCACTCGCGGTGTTAAAAACCGCCTCACGCGACATGCAAGAACAGATGAGCCGCCTGCCCGGCGTGAGTGGGCTTGATGATAACTTCCCGGTTGGTAAGCGCGAATTGATTTTGGAATTGACCCCACGCGGCGGCGCATTGGGCTTTACGATTGACAATATATCTGGACAATTGCGCAATAATTTCCAAGGCTTAACCGCCCGCTCATTCCCAACTTTGGTGGGTGATGTCGACGTAAAAGTACAATTGGCCGAGCAAGAAGGCAGCATGAGCAGCTTGCGGAATTTCCGCTTAAAAAGCCCAACCGGAAAATATGTACAATTGAGCGAAATTGTGACATTTGAGGAGCGGGTTGGCGCGAGTTTAATACGCAAAACCGATGGTAAAATATCGATCACCGTGACTGGCGAAGTGAACCCAGATTTAATGACTGGCGACGAAGTGCGGGCTGAAATTGAGAAAAATATACTGCCGGGCATATTGGCAAAATATGGCATTGAACACACATTAGGCGGGCAAGGGTTAGAGCAAGCCGAAGCGTTTTTGGACATGCAAATTGGCGCTATACTTGGGCTATCACTAATCTATATAACGCTGGCATGGGTTTTTGCCTCCTACACACGGCCATTTGTGGTGATGATGATTATACCATTTGGCTTTGTCGGCGCGCTATTTGGCCATTATGTGATGGGCTTTAACCTGACCATGATGAGCATTTTTGGCCTGTTGGGGCTGGCCGGTATTTTGGTCAATGACAGCATTATTTTGGTGTCCCGAATTGATGAATATATCGAAGCCGGCGCGGATATGTATCACGCCGCGGTGATGGGCGCAAAAGACAGATTGCGAGCGGTGTTGCTGACATCTTTAACCACTATGGGCGGGTTGACTCCGCTGATGTTTGAGAAAAGCCTGCAGGCTCAATTCCTCATCCCATTGGCCATAACCATGGTATTTGGGCTGTTAGCCGCCACGGTATTGGTACTTATATTGGTACCCGCGACCATTGGTTTGATGCAAGATATTGGTAATTTTTTCAGCTGGGTATGGAATGGCCGCGAGTGGCGGCATTTTACCAAGCGGGTCGGCATAGCCAAACGCGTAGACTTTACCAAACGCATCGACATTAACAAACCCGATGCCAAAACAGACATAGAAGCGGCCGAATGAGTATTCTCATCCAGCTAAATCTAAAGCTATAGCTGGGCTTTAAGCCAGCTTAGACAGGTCGGGGACTTTCCAATCTTTGCCCGGCACGGCGTCTAACAAGCTTTTGGTATAGGCATGTTGTGGGTTATGGAACACATCATATGTGTTGCCATATTCGACAATTTCGCCCAATTTCATCACCGCTATTTTATCGCAGACCTGTGCTGCCACGCGCAAATCATGGGTGACAAATAACATCGCCAAATGCATTTCGGTTTTAATTTCATCGAGCAATTTTAGAACCTGCGCCTGCACTGACACGTCTAATGCTGACACCGCTTCATCGGCAATGAGTAATTTAGGGTCCATCGCCAAAGCGCGGGCAATGCCGATGCGTTGACGTTGGCCGCCAGAAAATTCATGCGGGTAGCGTTTGAGGGCAATTTTATCTAAGCCGACAATTTCTAACAATTCTTCGGCCCGCTTCCAACTTTTGGCTTTGGGCACGCCATGAATGGTTGGCCCTTCGGTGATGATGTCGCCAATTTTACGCCTTGGGTTAAGCGAGGCATATGGGTCTTGAAAAATCATCTGAATGTGTTTGCGCATTGGCATCATTTCGCGGTTGGATAATTTTAAAATATCCTCGCCTTTAAACAACACTTCGCCAGAATTTGAGCTATGCAAGCGAATCATGCAACGGCCAACGGTTGACTTGCCCGAGCCAGACTCGCCGACCAGACCAAGAGTTTCGCCTTGGCGGATTTCGAAACTCACATCTTTGGACGCGTGGACAACCCGGCCGGGTTTTCTGAACAAACCAGTTTTAGCTTCGCCATAAATTTTGTTAAGACCCTTAACTGTAACCACAACATCAGTTGTAACCACCGGCTTTTTTTGCGCCCCCAAATGCGGCACTGTGGAAATTAACTTCCGCGTGTAGGGATGTTGAGGGGTGTTTAAAATTTGCTCTGCTTGGCCTTGTTCAACAATTTTGCCATTTTGCATGACAATCACCCGATCGGCAATTTCGGCCACCACACCAAAGTCATGAGTGATGAAAATCACCCCCATATCGCGTTTGGTTTGCAAATCGGCAATGAGTTTTAAGATTTGCGCTTGGGTGGTCACATCTAGCGCCGTGGTCGGCTCATCAGCGATTAAAATATCGGGTTCTAACGCCAAGGCCATGGCTATCATCACCCGTTGGCGTTGGCCGCCGGAAAGCTCAAACGGATAGCTACTGCCAATAATTTCGGGGTCGGGCAAGCCGACATCATCTAACATTTCGATGATTTTGGCTTTGACCTGTTTGCGAGATAATTTGAATTTATGGCTGTTAAACACTTCTTCTAATTGTTTGGCCACTTTCATCACTGGGTTTAATGCTGTCATCGGTTCTTGGAAAATCATGCCAATTTGGCTGCCGCGAATTTTTTGCATCTCTTTGTCGCTAATTTGCGCCAAATCTTTGCCATCAAACAAAATTTCACCTTGGCTGATATTTACAAATGGCTTGGGCAACAGACCCATTACGGCGTTAGATGACATGGACTTGCCAGAGCCAGACTCGCCAACAATGCATAAAATTTCGCCTGGGAAAAGTTCAAAGCTCATATCTTCGACCGCAAACGGGCGCTCGGCACGTTCGGGCAAGCTGACGCTAAGATTATTGATTTTTAAGATTGATTTTTTAGTCATAATCTTAGGCCTTTCTATTTGCTAGATTTCATTTTAGGGTCCAGACCATCACGTAAGCCATCGCCAATGAGGTTGATTGACAATACGGTTAGCAGAATGAACAAGCCGGGAATGCCCATTAGCCAGGGGTCGGACACAATATATGAGCGGCTATCGGCCAGCATTGTGCCCCATTCGGGTGTTGGTGGCTGCGCGCCCATGCCCAAAAAGCCCAAAGCGGCGGCGTCCAAAATAGCCGATGAAAAGCTCATCGTGGCTTGCACAATGAGCGGCGGCATGCAGTTTGGCAATACGTTGACGAACATGAGGCGCATGGAAGATGCACCCATGGTTTTGCTTGATGATACATAATCTTTGCCCAATTCTGACAATGCTTGCGCCCGGGTTAAGCGCACAAAATGCGGAATGTAGACCACGGCGATGGCGATCATCGCGTTTTCGAGCGATGGCCCAAGAATGGCCACCAAGGCCAAGGCCATTAACAGGCTTGGGAACGCCAAGATAATGTCCATACCGCGCATGATGAAGGTGTCGACAAAGCCTTTGTTAAACGCCGATACCAGCCCTAAAAAGATGCCAATGGTGAGGCAGAAAAATATGACGATAAAGCCAATGTAGAATGAATATCTAGCGCCATGAATGATGCGCGACAATTGATCGCGCCCCAAGGCATCGGTGCCAAAAATAAAGCTCCAATTGCCGCCTTCTGACCATATCGGTGGTAATTTTAAGAAATCACGATATTGCTCGATCGGGCTATAAGGTGCTACCAGATCGGCGAAAATGGCCACAAATGCCAAAATTGAGATGAAGACAAGGCCATAAACAGCGCCACGATTTTGTTTGAATTCAAACCAAAAGCTTGACAATACGGCCCGTAAAGCGGATTGGATTTTATCGGTTTGGGAATTTGAAGTTTGTTCGCTCATATCAATGTCCCTTTCTGCGAATTCGGGGGTCAATAAGCCCGTATAGGACATCGACCGTTAGGTTGACGATGATAACCATGGTGGCGATGAGGATAAGGCCGCCTTGCACCACTGCATAATCGCGTCTGAAAATACTATCGACCATCCATTTGCCGATGCCCGGCCATGAAAATATGGTTTCGGTTAAAATAGCGCCGCCCAGCAACACGCCGACTGACAAGCCAATGACCGTAATGATGGGTATGAGCGCGTTTCTAAACGCATGTACCACCGTAACGCGCACTGGGCTTAAGCCCTTGGCACGGGCGGTTTTGATGAAATCTTCATTTAAAGTTTCTAACATCGCGCTGCGGGTTTGGCGGGCAAAGGTCGCCAAGGGGATGGTGCCCAAGGCTATAGTCGGCAAGATGAGATGCGAAACCGCCGATTTAAACGCCCCCGGTTGGCCTGAAAGCCAGCTATCTATGAGCAGAAAACCGGTGACATTGTCAAAATAATATAGAGCCGAAATGCGGCCTGAAACCGGTGTCCAGCCCAAAGTGCCTGAAAAGGTAACGATGAGCAGCAATGCCCACCAAAATAGCGGCATTGAAAAACCAGTTAGAGACAGTGTCATTAAAGAATGATCGAATATAGAGCCACGTTTAACCGCGGCGATTATGCCAGCTGGTATGCCAATGACGATGGCGAAAATAAGCGCGATGAGTGATAGTTCAACAGTGGCTGGGAATAGTTTAAAAAATTCATCTAACACGGGCTGTTTGGTGACAAAGCTTACGCCTAAATCGCCATGTAATAATTGCCACACATAATCGAGATATTGCTTCCACAGGGGCTGATCGAGGCCAAAGGCATGCATTAATTCGGCATATTTTTCGGGGCTAACGCCGCGTTCGCCGGCCATAACTTCTATCGGGTCGCCAGGTATTAAATGAATGAAAGTAAAAGCCGCTAGGGTGATGCCAAAAAATGTAGGGATGAGAATCGCTAAGCGGTGCAAAATGAATCGAAGCATAGAAAGCCTGACTTAAATGGTATTATGAAAAAGCAAACCAGTCGGGAGAACCCAACTGGTTTGCTATATTGTTCAGATATGAAAAATCTAGTTCATGTCTACGTTGCTAAACCAGTGACCACCAAGTGGATCGACCAAATAGCCAGTTACTTTATCACTTACAGGCATAAATACGATGCTATGTGCAATGGTTGCCCATGGCGCTGCAGCTTTAAAGATTTCCTGTGCTTTTTGATAATGTGCTGTACGTTCAGCAGCATCAGTAGTTAACAATGCAGCTTGAAGTTCGGCTTCAAATGCTGGGTCTGCCCAACGTGCACGGTTACCACCTTGTTCAGCAGAAACTTTACCTAGTAATACGCGTAGGAAGTTATCTGGATCGCCATTATCGCCAGTCCAACCTAACAATACAGTGTCATGTTCGCCAGCTTTAGAGCGTTTAAGATATTCACCCCATTCGAAGGTGATAATTTCAGCTTCTACGCCAATTTTAGCCCAGTCAGCTTGAATAAGCTCAGCCATTTTCTTGGCGTCAGGGTTATATGGACGTTGAACAGGCATAGCCCAGATGTTGGTTTTGAAACCATCAGCTAAACCAGCTTCAGCAAGTAATGCCTTGGCTTTTTCTACATCATATTCATCGTCTTTAGTGGTTGTGCTGTAAGACCACATAGTTGGTGGAATTGGGTTAACAGCAATGGTTGCATAACCGCTAAACACAACATCTTTGATGGCTTGTTTGTTGATCGCATGGTTAAGAGCTTTACGCACTTTAACGTCTTTAAAGTTTTCTTTTTCAGTATTATAAGCTAGATAGCCAACGTTTAGGCCTTCTGATTGCAATAATGTGATGCCGTCAGTAGCTTTGATCATATCCAATTCTGCAGGAGCAGGGTATGGCATAACATGACATTCGCCAGCTTTCATTTTTTGGAAACGGACTGAAGCGTCAGTGGTGATTGAGAACACTAGATTATCAATATTTGGCTTGCCACCGAAATAATCAGCATTTGCTGCATAACGGATAACTGCATCTTTTTGATAATTTACAAACTTAAATGGACCCGTACCAATTGGTTTTTGGTTCATGTCATCTAGGTTGCCAGAAGCTTCAACTTGGGCAGCATATTCAGCAGATTGAATGCCAGCAAATGCCATCGCCATGTTAGAAACGATAGGGGCTTCAGGGTGATCTAGTACAAATGTAACTGTCATGTCATCAACACGTTTTATGTCTTTGATCAGGTTAGCCATATCCATATAACCGAAATACAACCATGCACCATTATTATGTTTGTAGAAAACATTGTCTTCATCCATTTGACGAGTGAATGAGAAGATAACGTCATCTGCATTCAAGTCGCGTGTTGGAGTGAAATAATCGGTGCTGTGAAATTTAACGCCAGAACGAAGATTAAAAGTAAGTTCAAGGCCATCATCTGACATTGACCAGCTTTCGGCTATGCCAGGCACAACTTCTGTGGTGCCAATTTTAAAGTTGACCAAGCCGTCAAACATTGTGTTCGCCGCAGCGTCAAATGTAGTGCCGGAAGTGAATAGTGATGCGTCAAAACCCTCTGGGCTGCCTTCTGAGCAGTATACCAAAGTTTTTTCGGCAGCGAACGCTTGACCCGACAGCATCATGCCACCAGCCAAGATTGTCATTGCTAATAGATTTTTTTTCATTATTTTCCCTCATGAGATTAAGCTTTTAAATACAGTATATTACTGGATAGTTTGCTTTTTCTTTACTAACGAAAAACACACTGTATTGAGTATGTTTTAAGCTGACTTACATTCTGCATAGGATGTTTTTTGAGTCAAGCAAACACCACCAAATTCATGTGAATTAACTTTAGTCGCATAAAGTTTGCCTTTTTTTGGCAATTATTTTTGAATTTCTGAAATTGGATCATTTAGTAAAAATTTATAAATATCAGTAGGTTAGACTTTAGTATTAGTGTGGGTGAAATGACAAATGGTAGAATTACTCGCCAAACCGTGTAAAAGTGAGAGGATATTTCTTTATACATTTTTTTGAATTTTTTACGGCGCTGTGGCAAGCTGTTGAACAAGCGCTAGAATCCCTAGCAATTCTATCAAAAATCAGCCCAATTTAGGTAATAATTTATGAATCAAAAGCTGACAGACTATTGGCAACTTGCGGCCAAGGCTGCTCACGGGCAAAGCGCGGTCTTTAACGCCATGACAACCGCCAAACTGCATGAAGCGGATGCTATCATTGCGGTTGGCAAAGCCGCAGCTTCTATGGCCTTGGGCGCATTGAAAGCCCTACAGGCTGATAAAGCACAAAAAATGGCGCAGCTTGAAACCCTGATTATAACCAAATATGGCCATGGCGATGACCAGCTTGATGACTTTGCCAATATAACATTGTTAGAAGCTGGTCACCCCGTGCCAGATGAAAACAGCCTGAACGCTGGGTTTGCGTTGTTGAGCAAAATGAAAAGTCTGGGCAAAAATTGTAAACTTATATTTTTGGTTTCGGGCGGTGCATCGGCATTGGTTGAGCATTTGGCCGCCGGGCTGACATTGTTTGATTTGCAAACGCTAAATATGCGCATGCTGGCCAACGGCCTGCCAATTGGCGAGATGAATAAATTACGGGTTAAATATTCGCAACTGAAAAATGGCAAGTTGCTGAGCCAGTTTAACGGCGCTAAATTGGACATATTCTATATTTCTGATGTGCAAGGTGATGACTTGTCGGTCATCGGCTCTGGCATTGGCTATTATGACCAAGATTTACATCTATTATCGGCCGACAAGCCCAAGGTATCTCTCCATCTGGTGGCCTCGAATGCTTTGGCGCGAAACGCCATTGCACGCCAAGCCCAAAGCGATGGGTTTGAGGTGATTTATAACCAAGAATGCCTTTATGATGATGTGTTTACGCTCGCGCCACAAATTGCCCAACGGGTGATAAATGGCGCTAAAGGCATATATGTTTTTGGTGGCGAGCCGACCATTAAACTGCCGCCAAACCCAAAAAATGGCGGCCGCAACCAAAGCCTTGGTTTGGCCATTGCGCAACATATTTATGACCATGAGAATGTCGAATTTATAGTGGCCGGTACAGATGGTACGGATGGCCCGACGGAGGCAGCCGGGGCAATTGTGGACGGGAAAAGTTTTAGATTTGCCGAGGCGGCGCATGAGGCGCTTGAACAAGCCAACGCTGGAGACTATTTACAGCGCGTTGGCGGTTTATATAAGTGCGGCCCCACCGGCACAAATGTTATGGATATAATTATTGGCATAAAATATTAACAGGAGATCATGATGCAAAAAATTAAACTATGGAATGGCAAACAAGTGCCACGGGTTGGCATGGGCTGTTGGGCGATTGGCGGCACAACTAATAATGAAGGGCCATCGGCCTCTTATGGTGATGTGAATGAGGCAGATGCCAGAGCCGGGCTTAACCATGCCTATGAAATGGGCGCACGGCTGTTTGACACCGCCGCATCTTATGGCGCAGGTCGTTCGGAATCATTTGTCGGCGATGAAATTTCAAAACATGAAGACGCGGTGATTGTGACCAAATTTGGCTACCCGGTTGATGACGTGAAACGGCTGGTGAGCGCCGAAGATGTATCGCCTGCTGCGATAGAAAAGGTTATTGACGGCAGCCGTCGGCGTTTGAAGCGCGATAAGCTTGACTTGGTGTTGCTGCATTTAAACAATTACCCGACCGAAAAAGCCAAGCCGGTGTTTGATTGTTTGGATGAATTGGTGGCAAAAGGCAAGATTGAAGCTTATGGGTGGAGTAGTGACGGTGCTGAGGGGCTGGCAGATTATGTGGAACGGCCGCATTTTGTCGCATTTGAGAATGATTTAAACTTGTTCACCCCCGCAACCGAGGTGATGAAATTGGCGGCAGAAAATAATATATTATCGATTAGCCGATTGCCATTGGCCATGGGTTTGCTAACTGGCAAATACCGGCCCAAAGACCGGGTTGCCGCCAACGACGTGCGGGCGCAAGGTTTTGACTGGGTGAGGTTTTTCAAAGATGGCCAACCTAGTGAAGAGTATATTCAAAAAATGGATATGCTGCGCGACCTATTATGTGTGGATGGCCGCACTTTAGCCCAAGGTGCCTTGAGTTGGATATTGGCATATTCGGCCAATGCATTGCCTGTACCGGGGTTTAAAACCATGGCCCAAGCCGAAGAAAATTTTGCTACCGCGACATTTGATCTATATTCAAGCACAACTATGCTGGACATAGGCGCTATGTTGGCATCGTTCGATTATCAGGAGTAAATAAATCACCAAATATAGGGGATGAGTTTTTTGGTTTTAGCTGCATAAGCCTTGAATTCATCGCCATAACGGCCGCGCAGATATTCATCTAACATGGGGATATTGGTAAACGCGAAAAAACCGAAAAGTAAAACGGGAATGGCTATGCCATAGAGGCTACCGGCGATAATCGTATAGGCAATAACCCACAACACATCGCCAAAATAATTGATGTGCATGGCATGGGCGAACAGCCCCTCTGTGTATAATTTACCTTTATTTATGGGTTGCTGCTTAAATATATGGCGTTGATATTCGGAAACTGTATTTAGGTAGCTGCCCAAAATAAATATAGCCATTGCCGCCCAATCCGCCGTGCTTAAAGCCGCTTCATTGGGCAATATTAAAATGGCAAACCCGACATAATACAACGCGAAAGCAAACGGTATAGTGAAGCATTCCAACCAAGACAGCTGTCGCTGCATAAAGTAGAACATGGTAAATGTCATCCGCAAAAAAGTGACGATTGAGAAAAACAATATCACGGCGCGGCGTTGTGGAATTTCCACCAATAAATCCCACCCTAAAAATATAGCAAGAAACGCTTCACCGCCGCCAAACATAAAATAATAAGAAATGTAAATAAGTAATAATTCTATAATGGTTATGGTGATTTTTTGTTTTATCGAACCACTTTTTTGTGCGTATAAGCTCACTTTAAAGCTCCATTTCTTGGGTTAATTTGCTAAATTCTGGTGTATCGCCCAAAACCGCACATAGATATAGTTCGCCTTCGAGCCGGGCTAAAAACGCGCGGGCCTGATGGTGGGCTTCGGTTAATGTTAAGCCGCGTTCCTTGGCGATGCTGATTTGTAAAATATCCAACAATTTTGTGTAATAATTGCGCACCGATGCGCCAAATTCTGGGACACGAGACAGGCTATCGAAATAAAGTGCGAAATATTTGCCCACACCATGGTGGGTCATGGCATCCATAGTTTGGGGCATAGTGCGGTATAATTCGACCAACATGGCTTGCTGCTGTTTCAGCGGCATTTTGGCAAAATTATCGAATGACATAGATTGCATCGGCTGGATAAACAATTTATCTAATACCGCCTTAAACAGGGTCTGTTTGTCTTTAAAATGATGATATAGGCCGCCGCGCGAGGCATTGGCGGCGGTGATGATTTGTTCGATGCCCGTGCCATCAAAACCATTGGCTAGGAAAAGGTCTATCGCCACATCTAAAATAATTTGGTGTTTTTTCATATCAGCTCACAAACAGTCAGAACGGTCGGTTTATATTTAGTTGGATTGATATTTTTGTCAAGTGGTTAACTTATTGCCGCTGTGATTAGGCTTGCATTGGCCTCGATATATTCAATATCTTTGCGGTAATGAATGTGATGGCCATCATCTATATTGGCGATAAAGGCTTTATCACCATTGGCCGCCTGGCGGATGATATAGGCCACCATAGTTTGCAGCCTAATGACCAATGTGGCGACAACTTCAGCGCGGGCAGCGCGCGAAAAACCATAGGCATTCAAAAATATTTTGGCGCGGACAAATTGCTGTTGTTGCGTGCCAAATGAGTCCGCCGCGCCCACACGGTTTAGCGGTGCCCAACGATATATTGCATAAGCAATGTCCCAAATTCGAGACCCGGGATGGCAGGTATCAAAATCTATAATGCCGATGGTTTGGGCATTTTTAACCGTGACATTATAGGGTGCATAATCGGCATGGCAGATGACCTCTTGTGGCTCTATGGCTGGCAACATCCAAATTTCATTGCCGCTAAGTTGGGTTAGAAAACTCGCAGAGACATCATGCAGTTTTCGTAAAAGTTTCGCCGCCGAAACTAAAGTAGACTCAGCTGTAAACTCGACATTCAAAGGGTAATTGCAGACCTCGCCTTTGACATAACTAACTTGTTCGACACCGCCTTGGAGGCTGATGGGTTTGGGCACAAAACCAACCTGATGATTGTGTAAATATTCAAGATATTGGTGGATGGTTGGTGTCCAGACATTTGCCGGGCGCATGACTATGTCGCCAACTTTAACTATGCCCTCGCGCCCGCCACTTAAGGCGATAATTTCATTGTGATTTGTCATGAACTAATAGTGCGGGAAATTGGCATTATATACAATAAAAAACCTGCCGACATCTATACTATCAGCAGGTTTTAAATTCTAAGAAAATGTAATTTTGATAATTAAGGGAGGGGAACGCTTAATTACCCATTGCTAACCTTTCTTAGAAACTCTGTTATGTCGTTTTCTAAATCACCAACTTGGGTTTTCATATC
>JABSRZ010000001.1 GCA_013214705.1 Hyphomicrobiales bacterium | reverse complement strand
TAAATCTAGTAATAGATTTAGAATATAATTACTCAGGTGAACATTAAGAAATAAAAATAGTTTGATATACCTTAATTGATTTTTACAGTACTAAATTTGGTAGTCACATAGTTAACTATTCCTTCTACATCTGTATCAAATTCTATCTTCCTAGGGTCCGTAGAAATCATAAATGTTAATTAATTATCAGAAGTCATATTATTACTTTTGTAAGTAATTGTATATATATTAATAACAATTACTATTATAAAATCTATAGAAGTTTTTATCAGAAAGTGAAAGAAATTGAACAAACGCGCGAAATATTGGAAAAATTCGGCCCGACAATTGTAGCCCTTGTTGTACTACCAATAACGAAAACNTCAATTAGTTAATAGTAAAATATTTAGTATTTTAATAATATATCTTTTGATAATTAATTANGGTTTAAGGGGGGCACCTAGTTTACTACGTGATATCTACCTGTATTTTTTNNAAATAGCAGATATAAATACTCCATGATTATGTGAGCTGTATTATTATAACTATATAGTAGACACATCTCTCACATTATAACTCAAGATGTATGAGCCACTAGGTCGATTGTTATATGTGGCCGAAAATACTAAACATAAGCCACATTTAATCACTAAAGTTCGCATCTTTGGAAAAATAGACACACTATTAACCTTATTCTAGTTTCTGACTCCCTTAGCCTTCGACCCAAGTGTGAAATAACCCACCTACAACAACGTAGAAACAATTTAAAACTTTTCAAAACTTGCAAACTAATCACTATGTTCATGGATTGCAAGGTTCTCAAGGTTTTAAATTGTTTCATACGTTGTTATAGGGAATTATTTCACATTTAGATCGAAGACCAAGGGAGTTAGAAGCTAGAATAAGGCTAATTATCAAAAGATTGTATTATTACTTATATGAGTAATTGTATATATATTAATAACAATTACTATTATAAAATTTATATAAATTAACTTATTATGATACTGATGGTTCAGAAATAGATCCCGAGATTGCAACATGTGAAAAAAATTGGGCCGACAGTAGTTACCCCTTTTCTACTATCAACACTGAGAACAGTACAAAAATTTTCTATTAGTTAATAGTGAAATATTTAGTATTTTAATAATATAAGTATTGATAATTAATTATGGTTTAAAAAGGTATTTAGTTTACTAAGTGTATTTTAAAAAAAAGGTAAATATAAATATTCCATGGTTATGTGAGCAGACTTTTTATAACTTTAGGGTGGGGCTTTTTCTCATTTTATAGAGCATCTTAAATCTTAAGTATATATACTAATCGTAACTCACGACTAGTTTATTGATCCCGATGGAATTGTTTAATTTTAATATCTCACTTAAGTTGTAATATACTTTAAGAGTATCTAATCTGTCAACACAGATATAGGGGCTATTTATTATAGTCTCATATGGGTCCGAAATAAGTGAGTATTGTACATAGCTTTTCTTAATACACCTTTTTCTCACTAATTTTGAAATATTAACAATAAGTTTATGGAAATCAGGCATAGTTTCTAATATAGAGGTATTATAATATTTCCTCTTTAATGTAGCAATATATTGGTTACGTGATAGCTGATGACATGACCAGAACCGTTCATGTAGAGAATGATTAAACATTGTTACGTCCCAAACTGAGCTCAGATCCATTAACATACTATTTTCTAACGCAATCTCTCGATAAGTCTAAAATAAAAATAATTAAGTATGGTAATTACTAACACTAATTAACCTACTA